>NC_019954.2:252500-2761252 GCF_000328765.2 Tepidanaerobacter acetatoxydans Re1 | reverse complement strand
TTGTTGGTTTTAAAACCGTATTAAAAGACATATCGTTATTTAGTTCATTGCTTAAAATCTTTAAAACATGCTGCCATAAATATAAAGGGTCAATAGACATAAAAAAACCTCCTCGTGAAAGCGAAGAAAATATAATAAGACCAATTAAATAATACCAGAATAAACAACTTCATTCAATCAATAGAAAAAATATTATTGTTTGTATTTTTAGGCATGAGGCATAATTTCTTGACAGTTAATTATATTATAAGTTATAATCGTGATAACTAAAAGCAGAATTCATAAGAAATATTTTTCGTATAAAGAGGTTGGAGGTGGGCAAATGAAACGGACTTATCAGCCTAAACGCAGGTATAGAAAGAGAACTCACGGCTTTAGACAGCGCATGTTGAAAAAAAGCGGAAGAAATGTAATCAAAAGAAGAAGGTTAAAAGGAAGAAAGAGATTAACAGCTTAGCATGCAAAAGGCTTTAAGCGGCCTAGCATCTGGGCCGCTTTGGCTGTGGCATGTAATTTTAAAATATTATATTTTTGCTCGGAGGAATTACTTTATTGAGAAAATCCTTAAGATTAACAAAAAATTTAGAATTCATTAATGTTTATAAATCGGGAAGGCGTTTTACCAACCCATTTTTTACTATGTACGCAAAAAAAAATGAGCTTGGATATTCAAGGTTGGGTGTTTCTGTTTCAAAAAAAGTCGGAAACAGTGTGGTTAGAAACAAGATAAAAAGAAGGATTAAAGAAATTTTTCGGATTAATTATGATTTTATAAAAGACGGTTGGGATATTGTATTTTCGGTAAAACCTCCGGCTGCAAAACTGGACTATGGTTCAATTGAAAGGGAAATAATAACTTTATTAAAAAGAGGGCGCATATACAGTGATAAAAAGGTTTATAATTTTAATGATACTGTTTTATAAAAAATTCATTTCACCGTTAAAACCAAGGTGTTGCAGATTTTATCCCACATGTTCAGATTATGCGCTGCTTGCTATAGAAAAGTACGGGGTGATTTCAGGTGGTTTTAAGGCTATAAAGCGAATTTTAAAATGTCATCCATTTAATCCCGGCGGATATGACCCCGTTTAGATATACGAAAATTACGGATACAGGGGGGAGCGGCTAGATGGCCTTTCTTCAAGATTTAATGAAACAGTTGATGGACTTAATTTTTGTTTATACAAATAGCTATGGTATTGCTATTATCTTATTGACAGTGCTAATAAAATTGATTCTTTTGCCTTTCAGTTTTATGCAGATTAATTCCATGAAGAAGATGCAGGAAATAACACCACTTCAGCAGGAACTGCAGAAAAAATATAAAAATGACAAAGAAAAATTAAATATGGAGATAATGAAACTCTATCAGGAAAATAAGATTAATCCAATGGGCGGTTGCCTACCGCTATTAATTCAATTTCCGGTTATAATTGCTTTATTCAGGGTGTTTCAAACCTATGATTTTGCCGGAGCAAGTTTCCTGTGGATTTCAAACCTGAGTAAGCCGGATTCAACGTTTATACTGCCAATTCTTGCTGCAGTTACAACTTATATTCAGACAAAACTATCAACACCTGCCGGGGCGGATAACCCAAATGCCTCTATGAATATAATCATGCCGTTGATGATTGGATGGTTTTCGGTAAAATTCGCAGCAGGTTTGGCATTATACTGGGTTGTAAGTAATGTGGTGCAGATTGTTCAGCAGTTGATATTTGCGCGACCACAAGCTATTGCCAAGGAGGATGTAAAATGAAATGAAGGTTTTAGAGAAACAGGCAAAGACAGTAGATGAAGCTGTCAAATTAGCTTTGGATGAATTAAGAGTAGGCCGTGATGAAGTTGAGGTAGATGTTCTTGAGGAAGGGAACAAAGGTATTTTAGGTTTTTTATCTAAATCAGCTAAGGTGAGAGTTACTGTAAAGCCCAAACCTGAAGAAATAGCTGTAAATTTTTTAAAAGGTCTTTTAAACTTCATTGACAGTGATGCGGAAATTGAAAGCTACTTAGAAGATGATATTTTGAAACTGGAAATTAAAAGTAAGGAAGCCGGCATACTTATAGGCAAGCACGGAAGTAACTTAGATGCTCTGCAGTATCTTACATCTTTAGTGGTAAATAAAAATTGCAAAGATTTTGTAAGAGTTGTCTTAGATGCAGAAAATTACAGGGAAAAGCGTGAGGAAACCTTAGAACGCTTAGCTATAAAGATGGCGGAAAAAGTCAAAGAAACTCAAAAAAGTATAGTATTAGAACCTATGTATCCTAATGAGCGCCGTATTATCCATACGGCTTTGCAGAAAGACCGCAGGGTAACAACGAAAAGTATAGGCAAAGAACCTTACAGAAGGATAGTTATTTCACTAAGATAAAATTATAAGGTAAGCCCCGGGGCATAAAGCTTTGGGGCTTATTTCAAAGTGAGGCTAGATTATGAAGACAGATAGTTGTGAAACAATAGCGGCTATTTCAACAGCTATCGGTGAGGGCGGTATCGGAATTGTCAGGATTTCCGGGCCTCGAGCTTTCGAGATTGCAGAAAAAATATTTAAACCAAGGATAAAAAAGTCTTTATTTGAATTTAAAAACAGGACATTATATCTTGGAGATATCGTGGATTCAAATGATGAGATTATCGACGAAGTGCTGCTGGCTATTTTTAAAGCTCCACATACCTATACCAGGGAAGATATGGTGGAAATCAATTGTCATGGGGGTTTGGTAGCCCAAAAGCGTATTTTAGCACTGGTGCTGGACAATGGAGCAAGGCTGGCTGAGCCCGGAGAATTTACGAAGAGGGCTTTCTTAAACGGCAGGATTGACCTTTCTCAGGCAGAGGCCGTAATCGACATAATAAGGGCAAAAACCGACAGAGCACTGGCTGTGGCTAATCGCCGATTGACCGGCGAATTTTCTGAAAAAATAAGCAAGATACGCTCGAACCTGTTAAATGTAATTGCACATATTGAGGCTAATATAGATTTTCCTGAAGATGATATTCCCGAAGCTGAGCCTGAATATATCAGTCAAGAGATAAATAATGTGTTAAAAATGGTCGAAGATTTGCTAAGAAGTGCCGGTTCCGGGAGAATACTCAGGGAAGGTTTGTCCACATTAATACTTGGAAATACAAATGTGGGCAAGTCTTCGCTTTTGAATGCACTACTTCAAGAGGAAAGGGCTATTGTAACCGATATACCGGGAACTACTCGCGATATAATCGAAGAGTATATTGATATTCAGGGAATTCCCATAAAAATCATTGATACTGCCGGTATAAGGCAGACAACCGATGAAGTGGAAAAAATAGGAATTAACAGAGCGATGAAGCATCTGCAAGAAGCTGAACTTGTATTATTGATGATTGACGTTTCTCGCAAATTAACCGATGATGATAAGCGATTAATAGAACTTGTAGGCGATAAGACTACTATTACCGTGATAAATAAAGTGGATTTGCCGGTTGCTGTTGATGAATATGAAATAAAAAAACTTGTACCTGAAGCAAAAATTGTCAAAGTTTCTGCTTTAAAGCAGGAAGGTATTGATGAACTTAAGACTGTAATTTATGATACCATAACCGAAAAAATGGGTTTTACCGATGAAGGCTTAATTGTGGCAAGCGAAAGACAGCGAAGGATTCTTGAAGAGAGCCGTGAATTTCTAAAAAGTGCTCTTTGTGCAATGGCTGAAGGCGTACCTATTGAGATGGTTGAAATTGACATCCGCGATGCATGGGAGAAATTAGGAGAAATCACAGGAGATACGGTCAGTGAAGATATTATAAATACTATATTTCAAAAATTTTGTATCGGTAAATGAAGGTGGAAGCATGGACTACAGTGTAGGTAAATATGATGTAGCCGTGGTGGGAATCGGTCACGCAGGCTGTGAAGCAGCTCTAGCTACTGCGAGAATGGGCCTTAAGACAGTAGCCTTTGCTATAAATCTAGACAGTATTGCACTTATGGCTTGCAATCCTTCCATCGGCGGTCCGGGAAAAGGTAATATGGTTAGGGAAATAGATGCTCTAGGTGGACAGATGGCTATAAATGTGGACAAGACATTTATACAGGTGAGGATGCTCAATACCAAAAAAGGCCCGGCAGTTAGGGCACTCAGGGCTCAGCTTGATAAAAGGGCATACTGTGCTGCTATGAAATATACCGTTGAAAGTCAGGAAAACCTTGATATTGTCCAGGAGGAAGTAGTAAAAATCCTGGTTGAAGGCGAAAAGGTCAAGGGTGTTGTAACAAAGACCGGCGGTGTATATGAGGCAAGGGCTGTGATTCTGACTACTGGCGTATATCTTCGCGGAAGAATTGTGATAGGTGATTTAAGTTATAGCAGTGGTCCTAGTGGACTGTTTCCTGCAAATGAACTTTCCAAATCGCTGGAAAGTTTGGGGCTTGAGCTTGGAAGGTTTAAGACTGGCACTCCTCCTAGAATTCATAAGGATTCGGTGGATTTTTCAAAGATGATTATACAGCCTGGTGATGATGTTATCACACCATTTTCATATACATCGGAGAAAATCCAAAGAGAACAGGTGCCTTGTTGGTTGACATACACCAATGAAACCACACATAAGATAATAGCCGAAAACCTGCACAGGGCGCCACTTTATACCGGTGAAATCAAAGGTGTAGGGCCTCGGTATTGCCCCAGTGTGGAGATGAAAATAGTAAATTTTAAGGATAAGAAAAGCCATCAGATATTTATCGAACCAGAGGGCAATGGAACGAGGGAAATGTATGTGCAAGGTCTTTCTACCAGCTTGCCGGCTGATGTGCAGATAGCGATGACCCATTCTGTAAAAGGTTTGGAAAATGCCAAGATTATGAGGTTCGGCTATGCGATTGAATATGATTTTGTGGTTCCGACTCAATTAAAACCCACTTTAGAAACTAAAGCAGTACAAGGCCTATATATGGCCGGCCAGATAAACGGCACGTCGGGTTATGAGGAGGCTGCTGCACAGGGCCTTATAGCCGGAATAAATGCGGCGCTGAAGATAAAAGAAAAAGAGCCGCTGGTTTTGAGCCGCTCAGATGCATACATTGGTGTATTAATAGATGATTTGGTTACAAAAGGTGTTACAGAACCTTACAGGATACTTACATCAAGAGCTGAATACAGGCTGCTTTTAAGGCAGGATAATGCCGATTTGCGTCTTATGGATATTGGCCATTCGATAGGTCTTATAAGTGATGATAGATATGAAAAATTCTTAAAAAAGAAAAGGTTAATTGATGATGAAATAAAGCGGTTAAAATCTATCAAAATAACGCCAACAGCTAAGGTGAACGAGGTCCTAACTGGGCTTAATACGGCAAAATTAAACTCACCTTCCACCTTGGCCGAGCTTTTAAAAAGGCCTGAGCTCGACTATGAAAAGCTGAAGGTGTTGGATGAAGACCGAGAGCAGTTACCCGATGATGTAATTGAGCAAGTAGAAATCGCAACTGCTTACGAAGGCTATATAGAGCGACAGATGTCTCAAGTTGCGCAGTTTAAGAAAATGGAAAACAAAAAAATCCCAGATGATATTGATTATGACGAAATTTACGGTTTGGGTTTTGAGGCCAGGGAGAAGCTGAAAGAAGTTAAGCCCATTTCTATCGGTCAGGCATCTAGAATATCAGGTGTTAATCCGTCTGATGTAACTGTTTTATTAATATATCTCGAAACAAAAAGAAGGAAAAGCCGTCATGAATGACTTTAAAGAAATATTGACCCGTGAAGCTAAAGGGCATGATATTGAACTCAGCGATGAACAAATTTTACAATTAGATGTGTTTAGGTCTCTGCTTTTGGAAAGAAATAAAATGGTAAATCTTACCAGTATAACCGAACCAGAGGACTTTGCAAAGAAGCATGTTATCGATTCTCTAATGATTGTAAAGCATATTGAAATTGACCATGAGGCAAAAATCATGGATGTGGGTACAGGCCCCGGCATCCCGGGCTTGATTTTAAAAATTTATAGGCCTGATATAGAACTGTCGCTTTTGGAATCAGTTCGCAAAAAAACTGATTTTTTAAGAGATGTAATCGGTAAAATGAATATTTCAGATGTACAGGTAATAAATGGGCGAGCCGAAGAGGTTGGGCATGATATCAAACACCGTGAAAGCTATGATATTGTCGTAGCACGTGCAGTCTCATCTTTAAATGTACTGCTGGAATTATGTCTGCCTTTTGTCAGGCTCGGGGGAGTTTTTATTGCCATGAAGGGTGGCCTGCCCCAGCAAGAGATTGAGTCATCGCAAAAGGCCTTAAAAATTCTTGGCGGCAAAATTGTTAAATGCCAGGAATATGTATTGAATGAGGGCTTAATGCGGAACTTGATAATCATTTCAAAAGAGCAGAACTGTCCTGATAAATATCCGCGAAGGTCGGGAATTCCCGGAAAAAATCCTTTATAGCTTATACTTCGACAGTAATGTCAAATACGAGGTTTTTATGACTTTAAGTTTACTTTTTGATAAGCAGGAAAACCAGTATATATATAGAATAAAGTAATAGGTGTTTTTTGCCAAGATAAAATAAATATCTTATGTGATTTTAGATATAAAAAGGGAGGGGGACGTTTATGTTGGGGATATCTAGGTCCAGCCTCAGTGTTGTAAATATTCCCTTAGAGGAGATACAGCCGAATATATACCAGCCGAGAAAAGATTTTAACGACGAATCTTTAGATGAGCTAACGAATTCCATCAAGAGTTACGGCGTTTTGCAGCCTATAGTGGTTCGCCGAAACAGTCGTGGAGGATATGAGATTATCGCCGGAGAACGTCGCTGGCGTGCATGCAAAAAGGCTGGCCTTAAAGAAATTCCGGCTATAATAAAGGATGCCAAAGATGCGGATACTGCTATTCTTGCTCTCATGGAGAATATTCAGAGGGAAGATTTGAATTTCCTTGAAGAGGCTGAAGGCTACAGACAGCTAATTCAAGAATGTGGCGTGACACAGGAACAGCTTGCCATGAAACTCGGTAAGAGTCAGTCGACGATTGCCAACAAAATGCGAATACTTAAGCTTTCGCCCGAAATCATCAATATTATTTCCCAGGAAAAATTAACTGAACGACATGCCAGATCTCTTTTGAAGCTGCCCGATAAAGAGCTTCAAATGCAGGTATTAAACCAAGTTGTCAGTAGAGGCTTAAGTGTTCGCCAGACTGAGGAGCTTATTGAGCAAACAATTGAAAAAATTAACGATGATAAAAAGAATAAAAGCAAATCATTTAAAATTGCCATAAAAGATGTGCGTATTTTTGTAAATTCTGTGCGAAAGCTTGTAAAGGCAATAAAGGAAACCGGTGTAAATGCGGAATATAAAGAAGTCGACAAAGGAGAGTATATTGAACTGATGGTTCAGATACCAAAAAGGTAATTGAACCCTTTTTTTTTGACATAAATAAAAACAAGAGAATATAGCTATTTTAGGTTTGACTTGAGAAATTATGTTATTTGCAGATCATTCAGTAAGACTTTACCGATAAATGCCTTATAGTGCTAGAGCAACCACCCATTTTACGGGTGGTTATAATTTTGGTATAAATATGTCAATAAGACATATTTATTATTATTTGCCGGATTAATTGTCAAAAAGATTTTTAAAAAATCAGGCTTGAACGTTGATATATTGAATTTTGATAAATTATTTATTAAAAAAATCAATAAAAAAGAAGGAAAAACCTGATATAAAACGAAAGTTATAGTAAAGTATCAACACCAGTTTTGAAAGGAGGTCAGGAAACAAGACGCACAAAATATCTGAGTGCTTATTGTTTCATGATTTTATGGCAAGAGTTATAGCTATAGCCAATCAAAAAGGAGGGGTGGGGAAAACCACCACTTCAGTAAACTTGGCTGCTTGTTTAGGCGTTTTAGGACAAAAGGTATTGCTGGTGGACATCGACCCACAAGGCAACAGCACTAGCGGTATAGGCATCGATAAAATGAATAATGATAAAACAATCTACAATGTGCTTATTAACGAAGAACCTATTGTAAATAATACTGTAAAAACCGACTACGAAAATCTATATTTACTGCCGTCAAACATTCAATTGGCAGGAGCCGAAATCGAGTTGGTTCCTGCAATTTCCCGAGAATACAAACTTAAAAATGCCATAGAAGACATTAAGGGCGATTATGATTTTATTATCATCGACTGTCCGCCATCTTTAGGTTTACTGACATTAAATGCTTTGACGGCTGCCGATACGGTTTTAGTACCGATTCAATGTGAGTATTATGCATTGGAAGGTTTAGGCCAGTTAATGAATACCATATCACTTGTGCAAAAACACTTAAATAAAAGTCTTGAGGTAGAAGGTGTACTATTGACCATGTTTGATGCAAGGACAAATTTATCAATACAGGTCGTAGATGAAGTCAAGAAATATTTTAAAAACAAGGTTTATAGCACAATAATCCCGAGAAATGTTCGCCTCAGTGAGGCTCCAAGCCACGGGAAACCAATAATCAATTATGATTCAAAATCACGGGGGTCGGAAGTATATATGGATTTAGCAAAGGAGGTTTTGGACATTGAGTAAGCGCGGATTAGGCAGAGGCCTTGAAGCATTGATTCCAATGGATTCAATGGAGCAGAAGGATGGGGAAAATGTTCAAGAGATAGATATCAAGGCAATTGTAGCAAATGATAAACAGCCTAGAAAGGATTTCGACGAACAAAAGTTGGATGAACTTGCTGCTTCAATGAAACAGCACGGAGTCTTGCAACCTGTCATTGTGAGAAAAAAGGGTAATATTTACGAGCTTGTGGCTGGTGAACGAAGGTGGAGAGCTGCTGCCAAAGCCGGTATCAAAAAAATACCCGCTATAGTTAAAGAGTTATCCGATGCGGATGTAATGGAAATTGCACTTATAGAAAATCTGCAGCGGGAAGACTTAAACCCTATGGAAGAGGCCTTGGCATACAAAACCTTAATGGATGATTTCGGTTTAACACAGGAAGAACTGTCAAAAAGAGTTGGTAAAAGCAGATCACAGATTGCAAACACTGTGAGGCTATTAAACCTTGAAAGCGAAATACAAGAACTTGTTCTACAAGATAAACTGACAGCAGGCCACGCTAGAGCTTTACTTTCCATTCAGGATAAAAAATGCAGGTATGATTTGGCAAAGAAGATTAGTTCAGATGCATTATCTGTTAGACAGACAGAGCAAATGGCAAAGAAAATCTCCGATGAAAATAAGCATAAGAACAATACAAGGCAAAAAGAAATTAACCCCGTCATATTAGATATAACCGAAAAACTGCAGAGAAGCTTGGGCACTAGAGTTAGAATAAAAGGAAACGAAAGACGCGGCAAAATAGAAATTGAATTTTATTCCGGTGATGAACTTGAACGAATACTCGAAGTGATTACAGAGTAAAAATGTTTCACGTGAAACATATCCAAATTTTTAAAACCAGCAAATATTCGATGCACAAAATAACTAAACTACCACCTCAATACACGATTCATCAATATAAACGTTCCACAGCAATATTGCAATACACGAATTACCAACAATGTAGGGGCGGTCAGTGACCGCCCACAACACGATCCGCAGCACGATGATGTAGCAAATGATTTATTAACGTAAACATTTCATACAAAACATGAATTACCAACATGTCGGGTTTCCCATATATACCACATGGATTGTCAACAATGTAGGGGCGGTCAGTGACCGCCCACTGTAATCCACCGCAAAATATTACAATTAATATCAACAAGGAATTACCAACAAAATTTTATTAATAAATGGTAGGACGTATATCAGCAAATAATGCGTTGTGGTGTTATTGTATTAGCCGACCAAAGATAATAATATGTAACAAGAACAGGCTGGACACCAAAGGTAATAATGTGTAATAAGCGGGAGACCATTGGTCTCCCCTACAATAACATATTATTTATTAATGTAAACTTCCTGTAGCAATATATGAATTACCGACATATCGAGTTTTCCGTATATACCGCACGGATTGCTAACATGTAGGGGCGGTCATCGACCGCCCGCTATGCAATGAGGTGGTCACATGGAGAAATTGCCTAAACGGAAGAACATAAGGTTAAATGAGTATGATTATTCACAAGCCGGGTATTATTTTATAACCATATGTACAAATGATAAGAAAAATTTATTTTGGAATGTAGGAGAGACATACGGCGGTCAATTTCAAAAACCACCATTATCAAAAATAGGTGAAATTGTTGATTTAGGGATTAATAAAATAAATTCTATCTACAACAATGTAGAAATTAATAAATACGTTATTATGCCAAATCATATACATTTTATTATTGTGTTACATGCTGAAGAAGGTCGGTCAAAAATAACCCCTACAATATCTCGCATTGTCCAACAACTCAAAGGTTCTATTTCTAAACAGGTTGGTTTTCCATTATGGCAAAAATCATTTTATGACCATATAATAAGAAACCAGCAAGAATATGAAAAGATTTATGAATATATAGAAACAAATCCATTAAAATGGGAAGAAGATAAATACCATATATAATTATAATACAAAATTTTCAACAATGCGGGGCGGTCGGTGACCGACCGTTGCACGATACTGGAGCATTTTTATAATTCATACCAACATAAAACCGCAAATCAAACGTTATTGAAAAATGTACATAAACATGTAATTACAGCTGAATATTTTTTACGAATGTGCATGCAAATTACCAACAATGTAGGGGCGGTCACTGACCACCCGCTGTACGATGATCTAACAAATAATTTATTAACGTAAACGTTCCGCAGCAATATTGCGATATACGAATGACCGGCATGCAGCGGGAGACCAATGGTCTCCCCTACAGTAACATATTATTAACATATTATTTATTAATGTAAACGTTATGTGGCAATATATGAATTGCCAACATGTCGGGTTTCCCATATATACCGCATGGATTTCCAACACGTAGGGGCGGTCATCGACCGCCCACAACACGATCCGCAGCACGATGATGTAGCAAATGATTTATTAACGTAAACATTTCATACAAAATATTAATTATCAACATGTCGGGTTTTTCGTATATACCGCATGAATTACCAACAATGTAGGGGCGGTCATTGACCGCCCGCTGTAATCCACCGCAACATATTACAATTAATATCAACAAGGAATTACCAACAAAATTTTATTAATAAATGGTAGGACGTATATCAGCAAATAATGCGTTATGGTGTTATTATATGGGCCGTGCAAATATTGTTTACAAAATATATGTCAGCATAAAATTGCAAACCGGATATAATTTAATAAACGATAGGATGTATATCAGCCGAATAATGCGTTGTGCTGTTATGGTATTAGCCGACCAAAGATAATAATATGCAACAAGAAAAGGCTGGACACCAAAGGTAATAATGTGTAATAAGCGGGAGACCAATGGTCTCCCCTACAATAACATATTATGTATTAATATATGAGGACCATGTAACATACAAAACCCAATATGGGTGGTCCCATTGCATTTATCCTGAAAATTGAAGGGAGTCTTTACGGAATGAAAGGCTAGTGGTAGAATTAAACAAACACTTTGCAGTAAGGAGAGAGAGAATGTTGTTAGGAACGATTGTAAATATTCTAACAATTATTGCAGGTACATTACTGGGAACTGTAATGAAAAATCGTTTTAGTGAAAATATCAAAAATACTGTAATGCAGGGCTTAAGTCTTACGGTAATGATTATAGGTATTTCTATGGCGGTAAAAACTGAGAACATGCTTGTGCTTACACTG
Organism: Tepidanaerobacter acetatoxydans Re1; assembly: GCF_000328765.2. Classification (NCBI taxonomy): domain Bacteria; kingdom Bacillati; phylum Bacillota; class Clostridia; order Thermosediminibacterales; family Tepidanaerobacteraceae; genus Tepidanaerobacter; species Tepidanaerobacter acetatoxydans. The sequence goes on along the minus strand of NC_019954.2, from coordinate 2,749,457 downwards.
AGCATCGTTATCGGAGGAATCCTAGGTGAAGTATTGAAAATTGAGGATAGGCTGAATAGCTTTGGGAAGAAACTTGAATCAGGTTTTCAAGATGAAAACGGCAATTTTACTCGTGCTTTTGTAACGGCAAGTCTTATGTACTGTGTAGGGGCGATGGCGGTGCTGGGCTCCATACAAAGCGGTCTTGACGGCAATCATGACATACTATTTGTAAAATCAATACTAGATGGTACAACGGCGGTGGTATTTTCATCGACAATGGGATTTGGCGTGGCATTTTCCGCTATTCCGGTCCTTTTATATCAAGGGGCAATTACATTGGCAGCTTCATTTGTGAAAGATTTTTTGACCACAGCAGTAATAACTGAAATGTCTGCGGCCGGCGGGCTGCTGATATTTGGCATAGGGATTAACATGCTTGGAATTAATGTTACAATTAAGGTTGGAAATCTTCTTCCCGCTATCTTTGTTGCAATTGCAGTGGCGATACTGTTTGCGCAGTTACCCTTTTAAAAAGGTACAAAGGTACATGTGATGATTTTGTTTTAAAGAGTTAATTTTAACCCGAAAATACGAAAAACCTTTTCTTAATTATAGCATGGCGGCACATGACATGTTGACCATAAATTTAGTAAAATAAGATTTCTACAGTAAGGAATCAAATAATTATTAATGCTGTAATACAAAATAAATGGCTTATTTTACGGCAAAGTAGTTTCAACCTAAAGCAATGGAGGAATGTTGATTGAAATTAAAAAACTATTTAGATATTGTAAATGTATTTATTACTAATAACATGGAAAACTTGCTGCTATGCGTTATTATTTTATCGATAATAACATTAATTGTTTTTATAAATGTGAATATCAAATTGTCTAAAATTGTAAAAAAATATAAAAACCTTACAAGGGGTATGGATGGAAGCAATATTGAAGACATCTTATTACATCAGACGGATTATTTGAAAGATTTAGACAATGAAGTAAGTGATATAAAGAAGGCGATTGCTCAACTGACCCAAGATAATCGTCAGATGATTAAAAAGGTTTACTGGAAACGCTATAACGCATTTCCGGAGATGGGAAGTGATTTAAGTTTTTCACTAGCATTGCTAAATGACGGAAACTCGGGTGTCGTGATAACAAGTATATACGGTCGGGATGAAAATAGGGTTTATTTAAAGCCTATTATTGAAGGAAAAAGCAGTTATACCCTTTCTCCAGAGGAACGGGAAATAATTTTGAAGGCTATTCAAACTAAAATTATTTAAATTTAGGAAGGATTTTCATAAATCATGGCGAATATAAAAATAGGTAAATTGTCAAACTATACATAAAAGTAGGTGGTGGGTAAACGGAGTGAACGAAAGAAAAGAGAAATTCACGATGATGGTTATTCCTCACTCAGGAAAATCTACCTTTGCTGTTTCTGTATCAGCTAAGACCTTAAAAATTGCGGGCGGACTGTTGGCTGCTACTTTAATTGGTGTGATGATTTTTGTTTCAAATATTTATTTGTCTTATAATAAGTTTAAAACTCGCACAGAAGAATTATCAGTGATAGCCAAGGATTATAATGTGCTGCAAAAGCAGTTAGAGTTTTTCGTGGAAAAAACCAGTACCTTAGAGAAAAAAATGTCGGAATTGGAGAAGCTGGACACTGACTTAAGAGGTTTGCTAGAAGGTGATCCGGCTTTAAAAACGAGCATAAAAAAAGAGGACAAGCAGTTAGATATGAGTAGAGCCGTAATTACAAGCCGAAGCGGGTTAGACCGTCAGCGAGCGATAAGTCAATTGCGGATACTGGAATTAAAAATTCCTGATCAGGAGCAGAGTTTGGAAGAGTTAAAAGATGCCGTCATTCAAAGAAATGATCGCCTATCACATACACCTTCCGGGTATCCTGTTTCCGGCAATATTACATCAAAATTCGGATACCGCAAATCTCCATTTGGCAGCAGACAAGAGTTTCATGACGGTTTGGATATTGGAGCATCATATGGTGCTACGATTGTTGCTACGGCTGATGGCATGGTAACCTTTACCGGTTACCGGTCAGGTTATGGCAGGACGGTGACTATAAGCCATGGTTATGGATTTGAGACATCCTATTGTCACAACTCTAGCATACTTGTAAAAACAGGTCAACAGGTAAAAAAAGGTCAGGGGATTGCAAAGGTAGGGAGTTCAGGGAGAAGCACGGGCCCACATCTGCACTATATGGTAAGGCTGAACGGGCAGCTTCAGGACCCTGCAAACTTTTTACAGTGAGAGAGGAGGACACACATGTTTGGGAAGAGGAGTGAGCCAACTATAGCAAATACAGATAGAGTTGATACGATACTTGGTAAGAACGCAGAGTTTAATGGTAAGATAAAATCATCAGGATTAATGCGGATAGAAGGGAATTTTGATGGCGAATTAGAATGTGATGAAGATTTGATTATAAGCGAAGGGGCAAAGGTTACTGCTGAACTTAAGGCTAGAAACGCCATCATAGCAGGAGTATTTCAAGGCAATATCCAGCTGGACGGTAAGCTTGAAATAAAGAATACAGGTAAAGTGACGGGAGATATAAAAGTAGGTACGCTACTTGTTGAAGATGGAGCTTTCTTTGACGGCAAATGTGAGATGCTTGGAGCCGGGCACAAGCCGGATTTAAATCTTGTTGAAATAAATAGGAATGAGAAAAAAACGAACCCAACATAATGTTGGGTTCGTTTTTTCCCCTACTAAAAGTGATAAGAAATAGTTTCACGTTTTAGCAAGTCCTATCCAAAAAACCTTTCCAATCCCCGCATGATTCCTAATGAGATAATATCCACCATCTTCATTACCGTATAAAGCCTGGTATTTTGAAGCACGACATATTCCATGAAACCGCCTACATTTACAACTCCTGTAATGTGAAAATCACCAACCGAAGGTAAATTTTTATTGACACCGGCTCCGGGCTTTAAAGCACCCGGGCTGATTTTAATAGTACCAACATTTTCTGAACGGCCGAGGGAAGCATCAATAGCAATTATAAACGGATTTTCATAGGTGCTTTTTACTTCACCTAGCACCTTTTCAAGATTGCAGGCATGAACCGGTTCTTGCAAATTACCCAAAACCTTAGCATGACGGCAAACTTTATGTAATTTTTCACCTACCAGCGGACCGAGTGCATCACCGGTAGAACGGTCAGTTCCTATGCAAATTATAATTAATGGGGCTTGAGTATATGTATCAGTCAGCATTTCAATAAAGTAATTGCAAAATAACTTATAAGCAGAAGGGGAATCTATATGCACTCGTAAATCTTTATAATTAAAACATGTCTGCTCCAATTGCATAACAGGCAAACCTCCTGAGAGAATTTATAACATTATATGTGAAATCATAATTTAGTATTCATATTAAATTATGCGTCATAGTTGCATTTTTTAATCATATCTATGTTGTAAAAGCTGTAAATTATAAAAATGTGCAGGAGGAATATTGCTTGAATTTCAACGATGAGATAAGCTTGGGTGCTATCTATATAGGTGCTCTAATTGGAGCAGGTTTTGCTTCCGGCCAGGAGATTATGAGTTTTTTTACTATATACGGAAAAAAGGGACTGCTTGGGATAATAACGGCTGCGATTCTTTTCTTTTTATTTGGTTATTTTATATTAAGGCAGGCAATACGGCTTCAATCTCAGTGTGCTGAAGATGTATTGCTGCAAATAGGCAAAGGCAGACTGATGTTCATAATTGATATATATATGGATATCTTCTGTCTTGCGGGGTATTATATCATGCTGTCAGGATGCGGTGCGGTGCTTAAAGAGTGCATGAACTTTGACTACATATTAACAGTTTTGATATTGAATATCGCGATTGTCATGTGCTTGAAAAATGGGGTAAGCAGTCTTGCTAGGCTCAATAAGCTGTTAGTGTCTATAATGATTATCATCACGCTTTTCATAGGTTTTTGCTGCTTAAAGAAAAATCCGGATATCTTAAGTTGTATAAAAACTTTGCCCAGTGAAAAAGGCTGGTTAGCTTCATCTCTGATTTATGTAAGCTATAACATTACTTTAGCTCTAGTGGTTTTGTCATCTCTTGGCACCTATACAAATAGGGAAAGTGCTGCATTGGGTGCTGCTATAATTGGAGCATTGGGGCTTATGGCGATGGCGGTAGTAATGTGGCTCATTACTTCCGTAAATTACGCATCGCTTTCTACCGGGGTGCAGATTCCTTTGCTTTGGGTAGCAAGGCAGTATCACTATCTGCTGTATTTAATTTCTATTTTGGTATTATTATCGGCAATGCTGACAACCGCACTAAGCCTAGGTTTTTCTTTTTCCCGAGGATTTGCTCATAGGTTTGGCATCAATTATCGAAATGCCTTAAACCTCCTATTTATCGGCATACCTCTTACAAAATTCAGTTTTGCTAGCCTAATAAATAAAATATATCCTCTATTTGGAATAATCGGCATATTTTTTGGTATTTTATTAGTTATAAGAAGGGTTTTGAGCATTAAGATAGAATGATATAAATATAATTACATAAGAAGGGGAGCTCTTGTGGACGATCTTATTAATAAAGCTGAGCACCATATGGAACGCGGGGAGTATCAGCAAGCAAGAAAAATATATAATGAAATTTTGTTAATTGACCCCAACAATGCCATAGCCTATAATAAACTTGGGGTAATTTCGGTTCGCGAAGAAAATCTCGAACAAGCAAAAATTTATTTCATAAAAGCACTTGAGCTAAATCCAAAGCTTTCTTCGGCATCAAGCAACTTAGGCAATATATATTTTGAAAAAGGGAATTTTGAAAAAGCAAAAGACTGCTATGAAAAGGCCATAGCCATTGACCCGGACAATCCTGTGCCATATAATAATCTGGCTGTAATATATAAAAAATCAAAGGACATAGATAAATTTGTAAAATTTTACAAAAAATCGATAGAGCTTTCCACCCACAAATTAAATGATACTAAAATACATTTTAAAAAAAAAGAAGCAAAAAAACTACCTTACATGGCAATCCTCGGCTTTTTAATTGTTATGTTGATTTTATATCTATTGATTTCTTTTAAAAGATAATGGAAATTTTTGTTATATAAATAGAGTTAGCGGGCATGACTATTATAGGAGGTAATGCCGTGAACTGGGTGGATATTATTTTGATGATAGTTTTTATAAAAAGTGCGGTACAGGGATTTTCTAAAGGCTTTATCCTGTCCGCATTTAAAACAGCAGGAGTTATCGTAGCTTTGTACACAGGAGTTTTTTATAGGGATATTGCGGTGGATTTTCTGAAAACTCACCTTGCTATGGACAGATTTTTGAGCGGTATAATGTTAGCCCCAACTTTAAATGAACCTGGAGCCTTGGGAGTAATAAACATTAAAAGCATCGTGGAATTGGCACTCAGTGCCGTAGGATTTTTTTCAGTGTTTTTGTTGGTTCAAATCATATTTTTGATACCTGCATATTTCATCAACGGTATTATAAAAATATCAAGCCTAACGCCACTTAACCGATTACTGGGTACTTTGTTCGGCTTAGCTCGAACAGCCGTATACTTTGCACTTTTAAATGCAGTTGTTTCACCATTCCTATTGGCCTTCCCGGAAAGCTTTTTGGATAAAGGATTAAGGGCTTCTTATATCTTAAATCACATAAGATTTTTAGATTTTATAAGTCCTATTGTGGTAAAATTAATATAATGCTAACCAGTGGAATTATCTGGATTTTGATGCTAAAATTATAAAGCCAAAATAATGCATACTATATTATCTTTGACCTTTAAGAATATGAGGTGTTTATTTTTGAGTGATATAACACAAATGTATAATAATTTTGTAAATAAACTTCCGGCATTTGCAATACCTCTTATTAAAATCGCTGTGGTTTGGTATTTATCGGTTCTTTTTATAAAACTCGCAGAGAACTTCATTACTCGAATTTTTTCGATGAAAAGCCATGGGAAAGCGCATTTTGATGAAAGCAAAACAAAAACGCTGGCAGGCCTTTTAAAAAGTATTGTGCGCTATGTAACATATTTTGTAGCAGGTATAAATATTTTAGAGATTGCAGGGATTAAGACTACGTCCTTATTAACGGCAGCAGGCATCGGCGGGCTTGCGATTGGCTTTGGGGCTCAAAACCTCGTAAAGGACGTTATATCAGGATTTTTTATTATCTTTGAGGATCAGTATAATGTGGGTGATTATATAGAAGCGGCCGGCGTAGCGGGAACCGTTGATGAGATTGGGCTTAGAACCACTAAGCTATGGGATTTTGGCGGACAACTGCATATTATTCCGAATGGTGAGATTACCCGAGTGACAAATCATTCCCGTGGAGCTATGAGAGCTTTAATTAATGTAAGCATAGCCTATGAAGAAGATATCAACCGGGTGATGAAATCATTAGAAGAGGTTTGCCAAGGAGTTAGGGAAAAAAGAAAAGATATTATTGTTGAAGGCCCTTCCATATTGGGAATATCAGATTTAGGCAAAACAGAAATTGAAGTTGGGATTATTGCTAAGACAATACCTATGCAGCAGTGGAGCGTAGAAAGGGAGCTGCGCAAGGCTATTTTGGAAAAGTTTACAAGTGAAGGCATAGAAATACCATATCCGCGAACAGTTTATATAAAAAAAGAAGGCAAAAGGGAGGAAGACCTTTGATATACAACATAGGTGATGTAGTTCAGATGAAAAAGAAACACCCCTGTGGAAGTGATACTTGGCAGATATGGCGTATGGGTATGGATTTTGGAATTAAATGTATGGGGTGTGGCCGAAAAGTGATGCTGCCAAGACATAAATTTGAAAAGAGTGTTAAAAAAGTTATCAGGTCGGAAAAAAATACTAACCTTGAAAACCGATAAGATTAATGATATAATACGTCCGAACATCTCTGCTCCGGGAAACCGGGGCCAATTAGTCCATGGAGGTGAAGTAAAATGAGGCAATATGAGACTGTTTTTATCATTGACCCTGAGTTTGAAGCAGATGAAGTAAAAGCACTTGTGGAAAAATTTAAGGGTATGATAGAAGACCAAGGCGGAGAAGTTACTGAAGTCGATGAATGGGGCAAGCTTAGATTAGCTTATCCTATCAACGACAAGCGGGAAGGCCATTATTTTTTAATGAACTTTACGGCAAATCCTGCAACAGCTCAGGACTTGGAAAGAGTGTATAAGATTACCAACGGACTCATGAGATACCTGATTATCAATAAAGAAAAATAAGAGGTGGAAACCTTGCTAAATAGGATTATTTTAATAGGCAGACTCACAAGAGATCCGGAACTTAGATTTACACCGGCTAACGGAGTGCCGGTAGCCCAGTTTACAATAGCGGTAGACAGGCCCTTTGTAAATCAAAAGGGTGAACGTGAAACTGATTTTATCAGGATTGTTACATGGCGAAAACTTGCGGAAATCTGTGCTAATAACCTTACTAAAGGACGCTTGGTAGCAGTGGATGGTCGCCTGCAAATAAGGTCTTACGATGGACAGGACGGCCAGCGAAGGTATATAACCGAAGTTGTAGCCGATACTGTTCAGTTTTTAGACAGGGCTAAATCCGGCTCTAATGAACAGAGCTCAGACAGCTTTGATGCGGATTTTAGTTTTGATCCGGGCATTGATGATATCAATGGTGACGGAGTACCCTTTTAGTGAAAGGAAAGGAGGAGTGAAGTTTGAAACCAAGGAGAATAAAGAAAAAAAAGGTCTGCAGTTTTTGTGTAGATAAGGTAGACCATATTGATTATAAAGAATATGCACGTTTGAGAAAATATATAACTGAGCGTGGCAAGATCCTGCCCCGGCGCATTACCGGTAATTGTGCAAAACATCAAAGGCAACTTACCATAGCAATCAAAAGAGCGAGGAATCTCGCCCTGCTACCGTTCACAGCAGAATAGAGAGGGTCTACCCTCTCTTTTTTGACATAAGAGGAGGGAAACTTCATGAGAACCAACAGTACTAAGTCCCTTGTAGAGGGAGCACTGCTTGCCGCCATAAATGTCATTCTAAGTATAATGGCCTTATACATGCCCATATTGGGGACTTTTGCTACTTTAATATGGCCGGTACCTATTGTAATATTGGGAGTAAGACACGGCATCAAAACCAGTTTTCTTTCCATGATAGTAGCAGGTATTATTGTGGCTATAATAAGCGGCCCTTTTCAAGCCATAACCATTGTAGTGAGCTTCGGCTTGATAGGACTTGCAATGGGATGGGCTATAAAGAAGGATTTTTCACCATTTAAGATCCTAGCTGTCGGTGGAGCAGCTTCACTAGTTTCCAAAATAGCCCTTGTTTTTATCAGCATGCTGATGATGGGAATTAATCCGTTGACTGAGGAAATTAATGCTCTAAAGGAATCCCTTTTGATAGCAGGTAGCTTTTATGAAAAAATGGGTATGGATCCTAAAACTGTAGAAACCACTATTGAAAGCTTTAAAAAAGCTTTAGAGCTTTTACCGCTGATCATTCCGGGTATATTTATAATGGCATCTGCACTGGATGCCTTTTTAACCTATATAGTGACTAAGGCGGTGCTGTCGCGAATGGGACAGAAGCTCAGAGATTTTACACCCTTCTGGCTATGGCGGTTTCCCGATTATACGGTAGCGGCTTTTTTGGCAGGGAATCTACTTGTGCTTTTGGAAACGTATTGGCCAATAGGTGTGCTTAAAGCTATTGGAATGAATTTAGTGCTGGTTTTCGGGTTTATACTTTTTGTGCAGGGGTTTTCACTCTTAACATATTATTTGGGTAAATTTAATGTTGGAAAGGTTTTTAGATTAATAATTGTTTTTTTTGTGTTTTTTAACCCTTTATTTTTGCAAATACTTTTTTTTGCAGGGCTGTTTGACGTCTTGTTCAATTTTCGAAAGATATATTGATGAGAGGTATTTATCATGATAGGAGGAAATAAAAACCAAATACTATGGCTGGCAGTTTGCTTTATCATAGTACTCGGGGTAGTAAGCCTAATATTTTATGATTTTAAGATTACATTGGCATTGCTGCTGATTTTAGGCTTGCTTCTGTATTATCTGATATCCAAGAAAGATGGCAAGCCTTTACCGACTTTAATTGAAACAAAAGCATCCTTTCATCAGACCCTGTGGAAGCAGGTAGTAAATGAATTAAATGTGTGCGTAGCACTGGTGACCGGCAATGAAAGGATTATTTGGGAAAACAAGGTGTTTTCAGAACGGTTTCAAAAGTCGGGCAAAAGAATATCACATATAAATGAGCTTGTACCACAGAAGGCTCTAGAATCTTTAAGCGAAGGCCCTAGAGAAATCGAGTTAATGAACAGCCGTTTTTTTGTTAAAAAAACTATACTTCAGACTAATGATAAAAAACCGGGAAGAATATTGCAGGCATATTACTTTGAAGATGTTACAGAAAAATTTAATCTAAAGTTAAGTGTAAAGGAAAAAGAAACCGTAGTTTGCTATTTTTATCTGGACAACTTTGATGAAATCATGGTAGCTTGTGCCGAAGAAAATCGGCCTGAGCTTCTAGCCGAAATAGATAAAATTATAACCAAGTGGGTGCATAATTTTAATGGGCTGGTAAAAAAATACGACAATGATAAATACCTTGTAATTATGTATCTAAAAGATTTTCGACGGGCAGAAGAAACCAAATTCGGGGTACTTGATGCTATTCGTGAAATAAAGGTAGGCCAGGTTATGACACCCACATTGAGTATAGGTGCGGCCTATGGCGAAGGTTCCCTAACTCAATCCGGAAGGATTGCTCAAAACGCCTTAGAACTTTGTTTGGGCAGGGGCGGCGATCAGGCAGTAGTTAAGGCTGAGGGCAAAACGTATTTCTACGGCGGAAAAACCGAAGAACTGGAGAAATACAGCCGTGTAAGGGTCCGGGTTATTTCCCATGCTTTAAGGGACTTAATCGAGGAGTCAGATATGGTAATGGTCCTTGGGCACCTGTTTTTGGATATGGATGCACTTGGAGCGGGTGTCGGTCTTATAAGTGCCGTTAAAAGCATGAACAAACCGGGATATATAATTCTTACGCCGGAACAGAGTCCATCGGTAGATTCTCTACTTGAATTTTTGTTTACTGATGAAGAAATGCAAAAGAATTTTATCGGTGAAACCGAAGCCTTGAATAAAATTACAAAAAAGACGCTGGTTGTGGTTGTGGATACCCACCGACCTTCGCTTTTGATGTCGCAAAAGGTTATCAAAAAGGCGGAAAGGGTTGTGGTTATTGACCATCATCGCCGAGGAGAAGAATTTGTTGATAAGGCATTGCTGGTGTATCTTGAACCATATGCTTCCTCCACAAGTGAAATGGTGACAGAGATGATACAGTACATGGGGGATGATATCAAGGTTACACCCATGGCGGCTACCGCAATGCTGGCAGGTATTGCAGTGGATACTCGCAATTTTGCTTTTAAAACAGGAGCAAGGACTTTTGAAGCAGCTTCTTACTTAAGACGAGCAGGAGCCGATCCTACCATGGTATATAAGCTTTTTCAAGAAGATGCACAAGCTGTATATGAAAGAGCTAAAGTTTTAAAAAGAGCGAAAGAGATAGCGGATCATGTAGTTATCTCCTATTATGATGAAGAACCTAAAAATCCTACATTAGCAGCAGCTCAGGCAGCTAATAGCCTTATCGGACTAAAAGGAGTTTCAGCCTCATTTGTTTTAGCACCTATGGGAGAAAGGATAACCGTCAGTGCTCGCTCATTGGGTGAAATAAATGTGCAGAGGATTTTAGAAGAATTGGGCGGTGGAGGGCATATGACCGTAGCCGGGGCTCAGCTATCCGGCATGACTATGGATGAGGCATTGGAAAGGGTCAAACTAGCCGTTTTGGATTATATGAAAGAGGGTGAAACAAAATGAAGGTTATATTATTAGAAGATGTAAAAAAACTCGGCAAGAAAGGTGATTTGATTGATGTGGCCGATGGTTATGCAAGGAATTACTTATTTCCAAGAAACTTGGCAGAGGAAGCAACTGCAGGAAGCATAAAGCAGCTAAAACAAGAGAAGACCGCATTGGAGAGAAAAAAGCAAAAAGAAATTGAAATCGCTAAACAAATTGCTGAAAAACTTTCTCAAACTTCTGTTACGCTAAAGGTAAAAGCGGGCGATAAGGGTAAACTATTCGGTTCTGTTACAACAAAAGACATATCCGATGCTTTGAAAAAACAACATAAAGTTGAAATAGATAAGCGAAAAATAGAAATTTCCGAGCCAATTAAATCATTGGGCAGCTATGTTGTTGATATAAAACTTGCCCCGGAAGTACAGACCCAAGTGACTGTAAAAATTATTGAAGGATGATTTTTATGGATAACCTTAAGATACCTCCTTATAATTTAGAAGCTGAACAATCAGTGCTGGGGTCCATGCTTCTATCAAAAGATGCCATTACCGTAGCTGCAGAGCAGCTACGAGTTCAGGATTTTTATAAAGAATCCCACAAAAAGATATTTGAAGTGATAGTAAGACTTTATGAGGATAGAGAGCCGGTAGATTTGATTACGGTTACCGAGGCCTTAAGATCAGCTAAGATATTGGAGCAGATAGGTGGCGCAACTTATCTTACAGCCCTTACCGAGATAGTGCCAACCGCTGCCAACATTTCTTACTATTGCAAGATTGTTGAAGAAAAGGCACTTATACGGCGCCTTATTAATACTACTTCAGAAATATTGTCCATGGCGTATGACCAGCAAAATGAAGTGGAGGACCTTTTAGATGAGGCCGAACGCAGAATTTTTGAGATTGCACAAAAACGCCGGGTGGAAAATTTCCACCATATAAAGGAAATATTATTTGATACATTTGAACGCATAGAACAGCTGTACAATTCAGAAGGCGGCATAACCGGAGTCCCAACGGGTTTTCCGGATATTGACGAAAAAACATCGGGCTTGCAGCCGTCTGATTTAATCCTTATTGCTGCAAGACCGAGCATGGGAAAGACTGCCTTTGCCTTAAACATAGCTCAAAATGCGGCTATTCGCTATAAGGTTCCGGTTGGTATTTTCAGTCTGGAAATGTCCAAAGAACAGTTGGTGCAGCGCATGCTTTGTGCGGAATCAAATGTAGACAGCCATAAACTCAGGACAGGAAAATTAGATGAGGAAGATTGGCCCAGGCTTGCTCGAGCTATGGGGCCGCTATCTGAAGCACCTATATATATAGACGACACTCCGGGCATTTCATCACTGGAGCTTCGAACAAAAGCTAGGAGGCTCAAAGCGGAAAAAGGCTTAGGCCTTGTGATTATTGATTATCTGCAGCTTATGTCGGGTCGGACTGCTTCGGAGAACCGCCAGCAAGAAATTTCAGAGATATCTCGTTCACTTAAAGCACTGGCCAGAGAACTTTCTGTGCCGGTAGTGGCATTGTCGCAGCTTTCACGAGCACCGGAAATGAGGGCCGACCATCGACCTATTTTAAGTGACCTTCGTGAATCCGGCAGTCAGGAGCAAGATTCCGATGTTGTGGCATTTTTATATAGAGATGATTATTACAATCCTGATACCGACAAAAAGAACATTGCCGAAATTATAATAGCAAAACAGCGAAATGGGCCAACAGGCACCATCGAACTTGTCTGGCTTCCAAAGTTTACTAAATTTGCCAGTTTGGAAAGGTTTCGCCAAAGTCAAGTTGGGTAAATATGCAATTTTACATGAAATTTGGATGACAACAGCCGCCGGAATAAATACCATTGGAGAGTATTCCGGCGGCTGATGATTTTTAATATATCACAATGGCATTTACCTTTTTTGATATATCTTTTTATTATTCTCCAGGGTAAAGCATAAGAGGGGGTCTTGTATTAACCTTATACGACTGTTTTGACATTGTTTTGTTATCGGTTTTACCTAAATTGGGTGCCATTTCCTCGGCAGTTTCAGTTTCGTATCCGATATCTGAAGGTTTGATAGAGAATTGTTTTACGTCCATCGCAGTCTTAGATTCAAACATAGAAAGCCTCCTTTTAAAAATGCAATTGTATTGGTCTGTTTCTAGTATTTCAATATTTACCTGATATATACATATGACAAATACCAAGACAGGCAATTCTTGTAAGAAATATTAACATATTTTAGTAAAATATTCGGAAAATAAATTGATTTTCCAGCTAAATTTTGGTATATTAGTAGTGCTGCAAAAAAGTGAAAATATAAGGAAATGCGAAGTGCAAAAAGATACAAAGTTGGGAAAGATGCTGATATTGGCATCTGAATAAAAATGCTGCTTCGGCAGTGAAAGTGAGGAATACTATGCCAAAAAAATATGATGTGATTATAGTTGGAGCGGGTCCGGCAGGGATATTTACCGCTCTTGAATTGGCTGAAAATGCGCCTGAACTTTCAATATTAATTGTTGAAAAAGGCAAAGATATTGAAAACAGGAATTGTCCTTCCAAGCAAAACAATGTTCAATGTCTGCGCTGCAATCCCTGTTCAATTGTCAATGGTTGGGGCGGTGCCGGTGCTTTTAGTGACGGCAAACTTACCCTGACCACTGAGTTTGGAGGATGGCTGGATGAATATATTTCTCGAAACGAAGTAATGGAGCTTATCAGCTATGTCGATAGTGTATATTTGAAATTCGGGGGCACTAAAGAAGTTTACGGTATTGAGAATGAAGAAACTCGTGTACTGCAACAAAAAGCTGCAACTGCCGATTTAAGATTAATACCGGCAAAATTAAAACATTTGGGCACTGAAACATGTTTGAAAATATTAAAACAGATGCGAGATTATTTGGATCAAAGGGTAGAAATAAACACATGCACCGAAGTTAAAAACATACTTGTGCAGGATGGCCGTGCCAAGGGAATTAGAACTTGCGACGGCAGCGAATATTTTTCGGATTATGTAGTTGTTGTCCCCGGCAGAGAAGGTTCCGAGTGGTTTTCAACTGAGGCTGAGCATTTGAAGCTTGATATGTCTATTAATCCAGTGGATATAGGTGTTCGAGTCGAAGTGCCGGCTGTTGTAATGGAACATCTTACGGATGTAGTTTATGAATCTAAGTTAATATACTATTCAAAATCCTTTGATGATAAGGTTAGGACTTTCTGCATGAATCCCTATGGCGAAGTAGTTATGGAAAACAATAACGGCCTAGTAACCGTCAATGGACACAGCTACTTGGATCGTAAGACCGCCAATACGAATTTTGCTTTATTAGTTAGCAAAACCTTTACCGAACCATTTAAGGAGCCAATTGCATACGGCAAGAACATTGCGACTCTAGCCAATATGCTCGGTGGTGGAGTGTTGGTCCAAAGGCTGGGAGATTTATTGTCGGGGAGAAGGTCAACTCCGGAACGCATAAAAAGGGGTTTAGTGGAGCCAACGCTGAAAGAGGCCACACCGGGTGACTTGAGCCTGGTATTTCCATATCGCCATATGGTAAGTATCTTAGAAATGCTGGAGGCCATGGATAAGCTGGCGCCGGGGGTAAACTCATACCATACTTTACTATACGGTGCTGAGGTAAAGTTTTATTCTTCTAGGCCTGCCCTGACCAGCAATCTGGAAACACAGATAACAAACCTTTTTGCTGCAGGCGATGGTGCCGGCGTAACCCGTGGCTTAGCACAAGCATCAGCATCAGGCATAGTAGTGGCTAGAGAGATACTAAAGCGTGCATTATAGACAGTGATTTTTTCTTTTAAGGTGTTGACAGGTAAGAGGTTTTATAGTAATATAATATCTGCTTGCCTTAAGTGAGCCATTAGCTCAGTCGGCAGAGCACCTGACTTTTAATCAGGGTGTCCCGCGTTCGAGTCGCGGATGGCTCACCATTTGTGGCCCCGTGGTCAAGTGGTTAAGACATCGCCCTTTCACGGCGGTATCAGGGGTTCGAATCCCCTCGGGGTCACCATTTTATTTATACCACAAAAGTAAAATACTAAATGGAGTAATGCAAAACTATTTTTTATGTAGTTTTGTTTTTTTATGATATTTCTTAAAAATGATGTACATACAAAAAGTTAAATTCGACCTGTTTAAGTTAAATGGGTCAAATATTAAATCAGCTTTAAAGCCACAGATTGACAAAACCTAATAGCAGCTTTATAATAGTACTCAGTGGGCGGAAATAGCTCAGTGGTAGAGCATCGGCTTCCCAAGCCGAGGGCCGCGGGTTCAAATCCCGTTTTCCGCTCCAACCAAGATACATCGAGGTTTTGGGAAATCGATATTTTCTCAAAACCTCTTATTTTGTCCATAGGCCGAGTGCCTGATTAATACTCTAGCATTTATTAAAAGGCTTTCACTTTTTAAGTGGAAGCCTTTTTTGCTAAATTTTCAAGTCTATCAGACACTAATTTTATCAGCAATCTCTTTGGACCAGAATAAAACATCAAAAGAGTAAATAAATTAACTAATGAGCAGTAATGCAATAAGTCTATATGGTTTATAAAAGCACAGGAAGGGGAAGTGAAGTGTGAAAAAGAGAAAGTTTGCAATTAGGCTTGGATTTATACTGGTTATAATAGGCTTAAGCCTTTTGCTTTTTCAGAAAGGCCACCAAAAGGAAATACAAAAGATAACCGAAGAAATTATGATAAACTGCCCTCGGTATGAAATGGATGTGACCTTTTATCCTGAAGAAAAAAGGATTGCTGTCATTGAAAAGGTTGCGATAACCAATGACAAAGCAAAAGCATTTCAGGAACTTTATTTCCATCTGTATCCAAATGCATTCAAATCACTTGATGAGGCTCCCTTCCCGAAGGAAGAGATACAGCAGGCGTATCCTGACGGTTTTGAGCCGGGATACTTATATGTTAAAAAAATTTCTGATGAATCTTCCAAAGTAAATTTTGAAATTGAAAATACGATATTGAAGGTAATGCCTAGCAAACTATTAGAGCCGCAGGATAAATTGGTTCTTACAATAGAGTTTGATGTAAAAATTCCTCCAGCTCTCGGACGATTTGGATATGGGCAAAACACTTTTAATTTAGCAAATTGGTATCCTATTCTTGCCGTCTATGATGAAAAAGGCTGGCATAAAGATCCGTATTACTGCGTAGGCGATCCTTTCTACAGTGAAATGGGCCTTTATGATGTAAGCATAAGAGCTCCTAAAGCTTATAAGATAGCGGCAAGCGGCAGCTTACAAGAAAAAATCGTGGAAGCAGGAAACAATGTAATTTGGAATTTTAAGACTGAGCTCGTAAGAGATTTTGCTTGGATCAGCAGCAATAAATTTGCAGTAGAATCAGCCACTGTTGACAATACCCAACTAATGTCGTATTATTTTGAAGGGGAAAATAAGAAGTATGGTTTAAAAGCCCTTGAATATGCAAAAAATGCCTTAGGGTTTTTTAATGAGTATTTTGGCAAATATCCATATTCACATTACTCGGTTGTTGCCTCAGATTTTTACATAGGTGGTATGGAGTTTCCAAATTTAGTAATGATAGGCAATGAATTTTACGGCTCAAGCGGATTCTTTGAGTATGTAGTGGTGCATGAAACAGCTCATCAATGGTGGTATGGCCTTGTAGGCAATAACCAGGTAGAGGAAGCTTGGTTGGATGAGGCATTGGCTGAGTATTCTACGCTTTTGTATTATGATTACTTTTACGGCAGAAAGAATGGGCAGAAAGTTTATGAACAAGCCATCTTAAACCCGTATAAGCTGTACGAAGCGGCCCACACGCCAGGACCAATATTAAGACCGCTATCGGAATTTGTAGACTGGAAAGATTATAGTGCTGCGGTGTATCACAAGGGCACTATAATGGTTAAGGATTTAGAAGGCCGAATAGGAAAAGGCAAACTTCAGCAAGCACTGAGGTACTACTTTGAACAAAACCTTTATAAAAATGCCACAACCGCTGATTTTATAAAAGCCTTGAATCATGTAACAGGCGTGGATTGGACCGACTATATAAATGATTGCCTTAGAAGCACAGATATATTAGATAAGGCATCATAGGTATATTTATGGTAAAATTGGAAATCCTTATCTTATAAGGACATATAACTGCAAGGTATCACTTGGTTTAATTTATGATGATGGCTTAAAAATTAGTAATTGAATTTTACATGCTTTTAATTGTTGAATAAAAACTCATACAATATCGCTTAATCAATGCTGGAGGAAATTGGAAACTTTTACTGTAGAAAAAATTCAAATCAGAAGAAGGAAAATCACAATTTGCATAGAATATAATATTGGTGTGTTAAATTACAAAGATGTTACGCAAATATTAAATATTTATTACAAATTAAATATTTATTACAAGATGTAAGCTGAGGTTGCGCTATATTTCAGGAATGCCTTTGCTACATGTGTTAGGGGAAAGTAAAGTGGGTTTATTGTACTTTCCGCCATATGCAAAAGAAAGGAGTGGGTGAATGGAAGCGCCTAGTTTTAAAGACCTTAAAGGGCTTTACCTGAAGGCAAAGACCGATAAAAAGACAAAAACTTTATTGCTTGCCGGATGTTGTGTCATTGTTACTTTCGCTGTTTTAATAGCACTTCTTAGTCGTTCTGTGCTTGAAGTAAGTGTTGGCGGCGAAAAAATAGGAAATGTAAAAAACTACCAGGAATTAACTGAAATTAAAACCGAGTTGCAAAAAAAATATGAAAATAAGCTTGGTGCAGATATAGAATTTGTTCAAGATATAAAAATCTCGCCGGTAAGAGCTTTAGGAAAAAAGCTTGACTCAGAAGAGGAAATGATTAAAAAACTGGAATCTGCCTTGACTTATAAACTAAAAGCCGTAGCTATTGAAATAGATGAAAAAGAAGTTGCTGTGGTAAAAGATAAGACTACTGCAGAAGCGGTTTTGGATGAAGTAAAGAACTATTACATAAACCAAGCACCCGGAGAATTAATTAAAGTAGAGGTAGCCGAAAAAGTCAAGTTAATCGAAAGGTATGTATACCCTAAAGAAACCTTAAGTGCTGAAGAAGCAAAAAACCTTATATTAAAGGGAGCCTTAGAAACCAAGACATATGAGGTAGTTGAGGGCGATAGCCTCTGGTCTATTTCACAGGAAAAGAATATGTCTTTGGATGATTTGATAAAGGCAAATCCTCAATTAAAGTCTGAAAATGAATTAGCCTTAGGAGAAAAGATAAACCTAACTGAAATAAAACCACTTCTAAATGTTACAGTGGTAAAGAAGATTACATATAATGAAGACATACCTTATGAAACTGAAGTAGTCAAAGATAACTCTTTGTGGACATGGGATCAGAAGGTAAAGCAGGCGGGAGAGAAAGGCTCTAAGGAAATTGCTGCAGAAGCGGTATTTAAAAATGGTATTAAAGTATCTCAGACTGTTATCGATGAAAAGGTGGTTAAAGAGCCCGTAACTCGAATTGTTGCAAGAGGCACAAAAGCTGAAGTGGCCTTCCGCGGCAATGGGAGATTTTCCTGGCCTACAGTTGGACAAATTACTTCGCCTTTTGGATATAGGGGCAGTGAATTTCATACCGGAATCGATATTGCTCAGAGTAAAGGTGCTCCGGTGCGCGCGTCTAACAGTGGTACAGTAACCTTTACAGGATGGCAGGGCGGCTATGGAAACTTGGTTATAATAAATCACGGCGGAGGCATAGAAACCTATTATGCCCATAATAGTTCTATTACCGTGTCGGTAGGTCAGCAGGTGGAAAAAGGCCAGCAAATTGCGACAGTAGGATCTACAGGCAGAGCGTCCGGAAACCATGTGCATTTTGAAGTCCGCGTCAATGGAAGTGCGATAAATCCATTGAATTACTTAAATAAATAACTGCCTGGAAAATTAAATATTGTAAAGTTATTTAAATATTTATACGTAATGAATATAAGAAAAGTGCTGCTGCACAATTATTTTGATGTGCAGCAGCACTTTTTATACTCCTTAAAAAGTCGTTGCAACTTACAAAGAACATTTTATATACTTCGAGCTTTTAAGTATGCCTAAAACAAATATATCGATTACTGAAATTTTTCAAGAACAGTTTTAAGGTCCGGCTTGCCGATTTCCTGAAGCTCATACCTTACTCTTACCACAGGCTTATTGGGATTTATAATCCTCGTTATGTCTATTGGAGTGCCGGATAATACTACATCACAATCACTATTATTTATTGTTGCTTCAAGCTCTTTCATTTGCTGATCACCGTAGCCCATTGCCGGCAGTATCACATTTAGGTGAGGATATTTTTCATAAGTTCCCATTATACTTCCTACAGCATATGGTTTAGCATCTACAATTTCCTTGGCTCCAAATTTCTTTGCTGCAACGAAACCTGCTCCAAACTTCATGCCTCCATGAGTAAGGGTAGGACCGTCTTCAATTACAAGCACACGCTTACCTTTTATCATCTCCGGCTGTTCTATGCTTATAGGTGAAGCTGCTTCTATAACTAGGGCATTCGGATTGGCCTTTTCGATATTTTCTCTGACGACGTTTACATCACTGGCGTTAGCCGAGTCAATCTTATTAATGATGATTACGTCGGCCATCTTTATATTGGTTTCTCCCGGATGGTAGAGTATTTCATGGCTCGGCCTTAAAGGATCTGCCAGAACAATATGCAGATCAGCGTGGTAGAACGGAAAATCATTATTACCGCCATCCCAGATGATGATATCAGCCTCTTTTTCAGCCTCTCTCAAGATTACTTCATAATCAACGCCTGCATAGACGATAATGCCATTGTCGATGTGTGGTTCATATTCTTCCCGTTCCTCGATGGTGCATTTATGCAAGTTCAAGTCCTCGTAGGAGGCAAAACGTTGGCATATTTGCTGGCTTAAATCGCCATAGGGCATAGGATGACGAATTGCCACCACTTTTTTGCCCATCTGCTGTAAGATTTTACATACAGCACGTGTGGTTTGACTTTTACCGACCCCGGTTCTTACAGCACATATGGAAATAACGGGTTTTGATGATTTTATTGAGGTATTTTGAGGTCCCATCAGGCGAAAATCAGCCCCTGTGGCAAGGACCGTCGAAGCCTTGTGCATAATATCTACATGTGCAATATCGCTATAAGCAAAAATCACCTGCCTGACATCATGCTCCTTGATTAAAGACGGAAGTGCTTCTTCAGGATAAATAGGAATTCCATCGGGATACAATTTGCCCGCTAAAACCACAGGATATTTCCGCCCTTCAATGTTGGGGATTTGCGTAGCGGTAAAGGCTACCACATCATACATATCGTTATCTCTAAAATACGTATTAAATACGTGGAAATCCCTGCCAGCTGCCCCCATGACTATAGTTTTAATCTTCATTTTATAAAACCCCCTAAATTATAATTAAATTAAGATCAACGCTAAACACTTTAGAAGAATAGCTCTGATTAAAATGAAATATATAATATTATACACCTATATTATAAAAATGCAAGATATATGCATAAATATTCATAAAAAAATCCGACTATACACCCAGCGATGGGCAAACGTAGCAAATAATCGCAGAAGAAGGTCAGTTTTGTAAAACTCATAATTATATTTACGGGAATTCGGATGGTATTGACCGGGATAACTATTCATATAATTCAGTCTTAAGAGAAGGAATTTTTAAAAAATATTTTTGTGTACCTGACATTGAATTCCTGGTGAAAAATCTAAAAAATGCAAAACTGACATGCATAAAAAACGCCTGTATCATAAAAGGTAATTTCAATCTAAAACAAAGCTGCCATTTGTCGATAAAACCAATAATTTGTAACATGATTGTAATATAAATGAAACAATTCCTTAATAATAATCATTTATAATAAGAATTAAGCAGTCAGCAACAACAAAACGATCCCCCCTTTTTAAAATGCGGCAAATAGCCGCTTTTTTTCTTATGCCGCAGATTTTACTTGTCTAAAACAACGCAGTTCTGCCTTAAAAAATCTGATTTTTTATTTTTTTATGAATGTAATCTGGTAAATAACAGTGGCAGTGAATATGATTTCCAGTGAAATTTTTGTCGAACTCTAATATAATGATAGGGGGGAGGGGAAGACGATGCTGAGAAAAAAGCTTACTGCAATTGCGCTCCTATGTGTTATAATTATTATAGGAGTTTATTATTTTTATGCGCCAATATCTGTTGTCACATTTAAATTAAAGGGTTTTGATTCTGTGGCAACATCACATTTTATTATACTTTTTAAGCCTGAAAGCAAGGATAGCATACCGGCTGTTGTAAATGCGGCTGAGAGAGCCTATGACCTTGTGGGGAAAGACTTTGATTTTTATCCGAAAAATAAGCTGCCCATTGTGGTCTTCCCGGACGGCTTAAGCCTTCAATCCGCTTTCAATTGGCCAAAAGATGAAAATACTCAAGGGGTTTACTATAGAGGTGTTATCTATGTTCAGTCGCCGGATGGGTGGATTGAAGAAACTCAGGATATGGAGAAGGTATTCTTTGATAAAGGCCCCATGGTTCATGAATATACTCATTTTGTGGTAGATATTATGACTAAAGGCAACTGTCCCCGCTGGTTTACAGAGGGAGTGGCTCAGTATGAAGAAAAACGGGTAACAGGTTATACACTTGAAGAGGATTTTGAAATAGATAAGAGCTTTGACTATGCTTATGAGGATATCATGTATAGTTTTGATAAACTCTCAAATGTACCTAAGGCATACTTGGGTGCGCTTGAGATGACTGAATTTCTTTCCGGCAGCGGTGGCATTGATGAGCTTAAAAGAATAATGCTGTACCTTAAAGACGGTGATTCGGCAGAGGGTATTTTCCTTCGAAAGGTTGCTCAATTTGATACAGGAGGAAAATAACGAATTATGGCGAATGTAGTTAGTAATGGGGGTGCTGTTTTTGAATGAGAAGATTTTAGTGGTTGATGATGAAAAACCCATTGTAGACATTTTAAGATACAACCTTTCTAAAGAGGGGTATAATGTTTTGGCGGCTTATGATGGTGATGAGGCTATAAACATTGCCCTTAAAGAAGATCCAGACTTAATACTATTGGACATTATGCTGCCTAAGCAGGACGGTTTTTCAGTATGCAAGAAACTTAGGGAAAAAATAACTAGTCCGATAATCATGCTGACGGCCAGAGGCGAGGAAGTAGACAAGGTTTTAGGCTTAGAGCTTGGTGCAGATGATTATATTACAAAACCCTTCAGCATGAGAGAGCTTATGGCTCGAGTAAAAGCCAATTTGAGAAGAATTGCTCTTTCTGAGCCCGGCGGCGAAGAAGAAATTATCAGACTGGGAGATTTAGAGCTCGATTTAAAAAGTTATGTAGTAAGAAAAAGGGGGAAACCCCTTGATCTTACTTTTCGCGAGTATGAATTAATTAAATATCTTTCTACTCAGGCCGGACAGGTTTTCACCCGCGAAAAACTTTTAGAGGAAGTGTGGGGTTATGAGTATTATGGGGATATACGCACTGTAGATGTAACTGTGCGGCGCCTTCGGGAAAAGGTGGAAGACGATCCTGCCAACCCGACATATATTATTACTAAACGAGGTGTGGGTTACTACTTTAGGAAGCAATAGGTGGTGCTGAATGTTCAAGAGCATCCAGTGGAAGCTGGTCGTTATATACATTATGCTGATACTACTGGCCATGGAGGTAGTTGGAATTTTCATGGTTCAGTCTTTGGAGAAATATCATATAGATACTCTTGCCAATACCCTTGATGGTAAAGCACAGCTAATTTCCGGCTATATTGAAAGACACTTGATTCCAGTTCCTCAGCCGCAAGATATAAGCGATGTTATTAAAGGGTTTGGCCAAGAGATGGGTATTGCTATTCTTGACGGCTCTGCAAGTATCATAACATCTACTGATGATACGAGATTTCAAAAGAATACCAGACTCCTGACTCCTGAAATAACACAGGCTTCTTTCGGAACTCCGTCAAAGGATATGCGAGTTGATCCAAAAAGTAAAATCCCTTATATGTACTGTGCGTATCCGGTGAAAAGCGGTGATACGGTAGTAGGTATTATTTATCTTATTTCATCTATGAAAAGCATATATGATACTATTGCCAACACAAAAACCATATTGCTTACGGCTACGCTGTTAAGCCTTGCAGTAACAGGATTAGTGGGATTTGCCCTGTCAAAGACCATAACAGGTCCTATTCAAGAAGTTACCAAAAGAGCTGCTTCACTGGCCCAGGGAGATTTTGACCAGCATATTGAGGTCAAATCCGACGATGAAATAGGAAAGCTGACGAACATGTTCAACTTCCTAACTACTCGCCTTAAGGAAACCATGGAAGAGATATCCGATGAGAAAGAAAAAATGGAGGCAATCCTTATAAATATGGCCGATGGCGTCATTGCCTTAAATGATGAAGGGCAAGTAATACACATAAACCCTGTTGCAAGGCAGATGCTGTCGCTGGAGGAAGGCATCAACGGTCAAAATTTTTCTTTGGAACTTAATAAGTTGTTAAATATTGATATGAAACAGCTTTTAAATAATGATTTTGACAATAGTGAAACTCTTATTAAAACCAAGGATGCCATATTAAAATCCATCTATGCTCCGTTAAGACGAGAAAACCGAATTGTAGGGCATATCTTTGTGTTTCAAGATATAACAAAACAGCATCGACTTGAAGCTATGCGCAAGGAATTTGTGGCTAATGTATCACACGAGCTTAGGACGCCTCTTACTACCATTAAGAGCTATGCTGAAACCCTTCTTGATGGGGCATTGGAAGAAGCTGAGATATCGCGGCAGTTTACGAGCGTTATAAATGATGAAGCCGACCGGATGACGCGCTTAGTAAGCGATTTATTGGAGCTTTCACGCCTTGACAATAAAGAAACAAAGTGGGATATGAAACCGATAGATATCGGAACCATACTGAAAAACGTCATCACAAAAATGGATGTAAATATCAAAAGAAAAGGCCAGACGATAAAGGCCAATATACCGGAAGAATTGCCGGAAGTTTTTGCAGATAATGATAAAGTTGAGCAAGTCTTTCAAAATATCTTGAGCAATGCTTATAAATATACCCCGGAAGGTGGTAAAATATATATTGATGTTGAATATGCTGAAAAAATGGTAAAAGTAACCTTTAAAGATACGGGTGTTGGTATACCAAAAGAAGACCTTCCCCGAATTTTTGAAAGGTTTTATAGAGTGGATAAGACCAGATCCAGGGAAATGGGTGGAACAGGCTTGGGCCTTTCAATTGCAAGGGAGATAGTGCAAGCACATGGCGGTGAAATTAGCATAAGTAGTGAGCTTGGTAAGGGCACAAGTGTAATCATACAAATTCCGGCCATATCAGGCCAGCTGGTAAGCACTAATTAAGTAAATGTAACTTATTTTTAATCGGTCTGTAATAATTCTGTAATGTTGGTCATTTAAACTATAAGATAGATAGATAGATAGATAGATAGATTAGGGAAAGCAAGACCGGTATATTTTTGTTTTTTATTCCAGAAAGGGAGATTGGCATGAAAAAAACCGCAACAGTGTTGGCAATGTTTTTAGCTATCTTAATACTTTTTTCTCCCTCGGCTAAAGCCGATGAAGTTAAAAATTTTATAAAGTTAACTGAACCTAAGGATAACTATATGACATCCGCAGACAAAGTCTTAATTTCCGGTGAAACCGTGCCAAATTCCAAGGTCATCGTGCTCATAAACGGGCGCAAGGAGGAAAAGGAACTTTCGGTAGGAGCAGCAGGTATTTTTGTAACACAAGCACCTATTTCTTCCAAAGAAAATATTATTACCGTAAAAGCCTCATTCCCGTCAGGAGAAGACGAAACGGTTTCACGCAAGGTATATCAACTTGAAAGCGGATCAGAACTGCCGGAACTTGGGTCCCTAATACAGACTCTCAAGTCATTTCTCATCCTTAAATAAAAGGCGGTGTTGCCATTGTCAAGGGATTTTATCCTGGGCTGGACTCTTATCCTGCTAGTGGCCATCAGCCTTTTTCTTTCATTTAACATCTGGTCTAGGGTTCCCGGGCATCTGGGAACTGCAAGAACGGTGCAGGATGAAAAAAACGTAGATCCGATTAGCGCCGTCAGTCCCGAAAAAATTCTGGTTTATTTAGGCAATTCTTTTAACACCGTTTTAAAACCCTCATCGCCCTTGTACGATAAGACCTGGGCAATTTCTAAAAACCTTTTGGCTTCGCAATGGACTATAAGTCCGGAGCCAATGACTAATATAAAGCAAGAGTATTTTACGCATAAAAAAGGCTTGGAGGTTTTCTTTCCTACGCCTTTGCCGCCGTCCTTCATAAAGCAACTTTTTGATATTAGTGCGGGTGATACATCGATAATAGACGGGAAGTTAATCCGTTCATTTATACTGGTTAGCGATGGCGAGCTTTTATGTTATTTGACGGACAGTGACGGAAGCTATTATAAAGTAGGCAAAGGTGGCAGTGATTCTGAATTTACCGGCCTTATCAAGGAAATAAGTGATTCGAGTCCTCCCATGTTTGCCAGCCTTACGGCAGATGTAAATCTCAAGGTAAATGGCGATGTATATGTTTCGCTGTTGCCGTATGAGCTTCCTATGTATTCTTTAAAAAAGGAAACGATTTTGGAAGAACAAGTGGCGTCTGAATTTTTCATGGACTTTTCTGTGACACGTAGAATTGAAGAAAGAGACGGCACTATAATATATACCGATGGTCAGCAGGGCCTTAGGATTTATGATGACGGATCAATTGAATATAATTTTCCCGTTACTCAAGAACAGCGTAAAACTCAAAATCTTTATGAGGCTTTTAAAACAGCAATAGATTTTGTGGCTTCACACGGCGGGTGGCCAGAAGGTGGTTACCTAGCTTCATATGAAGCTAAAAGCGAATCACAGGGTTCAATGACGTATATTTTTAGATTCAAAATCAGAGTTAATGGCTTTAGGATTGTAAATTCAGATGATTATATTGTAATAGCTGTTGAAGGAAACCAGGTAAAAAATTATTATAGAGATGTAGCTTGGTCCATAAAGCAAGAAGGAATCAGGGATCTTATGACGCCTGTGGAAGCATTAAATGCTGCAGTATCCACTAAAAATATAAAGACTGTAAATGATATATATCCCGGATACATGATTGAGGGAGAAAAGCTAAAACCTGTATGGGTTATCAAAACAGCAGATATGGAAGTAATCATACAGGACCTTTCGGAGTGATATTTTTGGAATGGAAAAAAGCGATTACTATTCTTGTCGTATCATTTATATTACTTAACATATTTTTGGTATTTAACTTATGGTTTAAAGAAAAGCCCATGGCTGAATTTGAACTTACTTCAGGCCAGCAGTCGGAAATCAAACAGTATTTAATGGAAAGAGGCGTTATATTAAAGGTAGATGATTTAAAAGAGGGAAGGCCTCAGTCTTTGCTAGAAGTGAGTTTTCAAAAAGTAGATGAAAAAAAGGCTTTAGAAAGTTTTTTTGGAAAAAAAGCACTGCCACAAGTTAACAAGACTCAAGACGGGAGAATGTATACTTTTGAAAAGCAGCAACTTATAATTACGGATAACGGATTTATTACTTATTTCAATAATGAGGACCAAATAATATGGCCAAATCTTACAAAAGAACAAGCAGAAAATGAGGCAGCAAATTTTATTAAAAATCATGGCAATATGCCGGCAAATGCGGTATTGGACAAGGTTACCTATGACGATAAAAGCCAAGGTTACCTATTAGAGTATGTGCGCTACCACGACAATTTTTTCATAGATAACAGCTACGTAACAATGCTTGTTACACCCTCAGGCATTAAAACCTATTATCAGTGTTGGCTCAAGCCTTTAGGCTATGTAGGTAAAAAACGAGGTGTTATTTCTCCTCTCACAGCTATTATGAGGGTTATTAACGAGGTTCAGGCTGAAAATCAAATATCAATAACTCGAGTTCAGCAGGGCTATTATTCTAAACTTTATGATGCTAATCGCTGGCAGGTGGCTCCGGTGTGGAAAATAGAGCTAAATGATGGTGATATTTATTATGTAAATGCTTATACAGGCGAAATGGAACAATGAGCAAAATGATGAAGGTATCGGTCTAATTAGCCGTTACCATATAGAACCCGGCTTCCCCAAAAAAGCAGCTTAGCTGCTTTTTTGGTGTACTCTTTTTAATTGATGCAATATATCTGACGAATTATTGCCCGGGAAATAGAAAATACTAAAATAATGTCGATAAAATACATAAAGAAGGATTGGAGGATGTTTTGTGGAATTATAATAGTATTTCCCTTAGTAATCACAGCTAATAGCAGGATGGATTTTTAGTAATTAGCTAAAGCGGTTTAAGAAATCCCAATTCTAATCAACTTACATATTAGGCGCGGTTTTTTTGTAAAAATATATAAAAAATATATAATTTCAAGCAGGAGGTTTACAATGACAAAAAAAATATATTTTGCGGATGCCAGGGTAAAGAGTTACGATTTTAAGTACAGTTTTGTGGCAAAGTTTGAACAGATACTTAATATGATTGATTTTAAAGAATTTATCAATGAAAAAGATTATGTTGCTGTTAAGACTCACTTCGGATCTTATGGAGCTCATCGCATCGTGCGCCCGATTTTTTTGAAAAAAGTGGTGGACAAGGTAAAGGAAGCAGGCGGCAAGCCGTTTGTTACCGATACTGTGAGGATTCCAGGGCTGGAGTATTTAGATGTGGCAAATATGGAAGGTATAAACCATCTATCTGTAGGAGCACCGGTTATTTTAGCAGATGGCATTTTTGGCCAAGATCAGGTAAAGGTCAAAAGCGGTCCGATTCTAAAAGAGATAGGAGTTGCCTCGGCAATATACCATGCACCGGCAATGATTGTAGTATCTCATTGTAAAGGGCATGTGGGATCGGGATTTGGCGGTGCCATTAAAAATCTAGGGATGGGCGGCATAAGCTGTAAAGATACCTGCGGCGAAGCTGAAAGAGGACGGATACATTTTGAAGAAAATAAACATCTCAATTGGCTTGATGACAAATGTATACGCTGCGGACAATGTGTGGATGTATGTCCGCACGGTGCCATTAAGCTGATGAATGACTGTATAGTTATAGATAAATCCATATGTGTAAAATGCGGCCGCTGCTCTCGAGTATGTGAAGCAAAGGCGCTGATTGTTCCAATTACCGAGGAGGGCTTTCAGGCAGGATTAGCTGAGTCGGCACATGCTGTAGTATCGACATTTGAAAAAGGCAGAATCCTTTACATAAATTTTATCACAGAAGTTCAGCCAGAATGCGATTGTATGCCCATGGCCGATACTCCTCTGGTGCAGGATCAGGGTGTTTTAGTGTCTTTCGACCCGGTGGCTATCGATCAAGCTGCCATAGACATGATAAACAGCGCTGCGCCACTTGCCCAATCAAAAGCTGCGGATAAAAATGTTAAAAAGGGGGATAATATATTAAAGGCCGTGACCGGTAAAAACGCCCAGCTTCACATTGATGCTGCATGTAAGCTTGGTATGGGTACTAAGGAATATGAGCTGATTACTATTACGGAAAAAGATGTAAGCGAGGGCGAAGGAGAATAGCATAACCGGTCAGGGCCTAATCCATAGAAAGCAGGTATGTTTTATGGAAAAGCACAATAACAGGTGGCCCCGGTTGGATATTAAGAAGATACTGGCAGTAGCTGTCTTGAGCTCCCTTATTGGAGCACTGGCAGCTACTTTTATTACAACATCTATCATTTATGGCAATCAGCAGTCAAGACCTGAACAAAAATCGGAAACTTCTGAAATTGCACAGGTTCAGGAAGCGGCCATTCCGGTCATAGCACGAGAAGTGACACCTGCCGTAGTAGGTATATCTACGGTTCGCGTAGAGTATGACTTTTTTTACAGGCCGGTGGAAACGGAAGCGGTAGGCTCCGGTATCATAGTAAATGAGTCGGGCTATATAATTACTAATGACCATGTGGTGGGCAATGCCGACCAAATCACGGTGTTTCTTTCAGATGGCAGGAAGTACAAAGCCCACAGGCTCTATAGCGACTCTGCACTGGACCTTTCCGTAATAAAAATATCCGCACCTGATTTGACAGTTGCTAAACTGGGAGATTCTGACAAGGTTGTGGTAGGAGATTTGGCGGTAGCCATTGGGAACCCTTTGGGACTTGCCCTTCAGAGGACTGTTACGGCAGGCATCATAAGTGCTTTAAATCGTACGGTTGTAGTTAGAGATGGCAGGGGTGAAGTATTGATGCAAGACTTAATTCAAACAGATGCCTCAATAAATCCGGGCAATAGCGGTGGTCCTTTGGTAAATAGTCATGGGGAAATAATTGGTATAAATACCGTTAAAGCTTCTCAAGCTGAGGCCATAGGATTCTCCATACCCATCAATATGGCACGGCCTATAGTAAACAGCATAATAGAAAAAGGCAGGTTTGATAAACCTTATCTAGGTATTGAAGGTATCGATCGTGAGATAGCTCAAGCTATGAATATAAAATTGACGGTAGATAGCGGTATATATGTAACGGGGGTAAAGGAGGGTAGTCCTGCCGATGTGGCTGGTATTAGAAAAGGTGATGTCATTACAAAGCTCGCCGGCAAAAAAGTAGGTTCAATGGCAAAACTTCGGCAAGTAATGTACGGTTTGGGTGTGGGGAAGCAAGTAGATATAGAGATAATGCGGGATAGAAGTGTGATCACAAAGACAATTGTGCCATCAAAGATAACTGCGTAAAATGAAAAATGGTTGACAAAAGTATTTTTAAACTTTATCATATTAAAGTAGTAAAGTTGAGACCTTATTCGAAAATAAAAAATATGGCCAAGGGAAAGGGGAAACAAAATGAGAAAGAGATTGAAAACAGCAGTTATTTTGATGCTTGTTTTAATTTTGGGTATGATTAGCTTAGCAGGTTGTTCAAATGAGGCGGCTAAGCAAGAAACTTTAGAGAAAGAAACGTCTCAGCAAGAATCTGCTGCACAGGAAGACTCCTTTGAAAAGATAAAAGCGAAGGGTAAAATTGTCATGGGTCTTGACGATACATTTGCACCTATGGGCTTTAGAGATGAAAACAATGAAATTGTGGGTTTTGATGTAGATTTGGCCAATGAAGTTTTCAAGCGAAATGATTTAGAATTGATTCTTCAGCCTATAGACTGGACAATGAAAGAAGCGGAATTAAACGCGGGAAATATAGACATGATTTGGAATGCATATACAATTACCGAGGAAAGAAAAGAGAAGGTTGCCTTTACAAAGCCATACCTTGATAACAGGCAGGTAATTGTCACCCTTGAAGGCTCTGACATTAAAAGTAAAAGCGATCTTGCCGGCAAAAAGGTAGCGGCACAGACCGGTTCTAGCGCTGTAGATGCTATGAATACCGAACCTGAGTTAGTGAAGTCCTTTGACGGTGGTGAGCCGGTATTATTTGATACGAACAATGAAGCCTTTATGGATTTGGAGGCTAAAAGGGTTGATGCCGTTGTAGCCGATGAGGTTTTGGCACGCTACTATATCAAGCAAAAAGGTGCAGATAAGTATACAATTCTCGATGAAGATTTTGGTGACGAGGAATACGGCATAGGTTTTAGGAAACAGGATAAAAAGCTGCTGGAAATGGTTGATAAAACTTTAGACGATATGAGAAAAGACGGAAGCTATGATTTAATATATCAAAAATGGTTTGGTAAGTAATGGATTTGCTCTGTAATCATCTTTAATAAATCACCTGCTGCAACGGTATAAAATGTAATATGTAAAGGGAAATCATTATGTTTGAATATATTTTAAGACTATTGCCTGCTTTGCTATCAGGGCTTGAGGTAACCTTAAAAGTGTTTTTCTTAACGCTTGTAATATCTATACCTTTAGGAATCCTTGTAGCCCTAGGCAGGCTGTCAAAAATTAAGCCACTGGTATTTTTGGTGGAGCTTTATATTTGGGTCATGCGAGGAACGCCGCTGCTGCTGCAAATAGTAGTTATATTTTTTGGATTACCCATTGTGGGAATAACCTTTGACAGGTTTCCTGCTGCCATACTGGCGTTTGTGCTAAATTATGCGGCGTATTTCGGAGAAATCTTCAGAGGCGGCATTGAATCTATCGATAAAGGTCAATACGATGCGGCAAAGGTGCTGGGTTTTACTCCTGTAAAGACCTTTACAAGAATTATCCTGCCGCAAATGATAAAGATAGTGCTGCCGTCAGTGGCCAATGAGGTAATAACCCTTGTAAAAGATACATCACTGGTGTACGTAGTGGGCCTGGGAGAGCTTTTGCGGGCAGGGAAAATAGCATCCAATCGCGATGCTCCCTGGTGCCGCTGATTGTAGTGGGAGTCTTTTATTTGGCTTTAACAGCGGTTTTAACGGCAGTTTTCCAAAAACTAGAAGACAGATATTCATATTTTCAATAAGGGGAAAGAATTATGATACTCAGCGTAGAGGGCTTGTATAAAAGCTTTAAGGGAAAACCCGTATTAAATGATATAAACTTTCAATTGGGACAAAATGAGATATTAGCAATAATAGGCCGATCCGGTGTGGGTAAAACTACCCTTTTAAGGTGCATAAACAATCTGGTCAAATGCGATCGGGGAACAATCATCGTAGACGGAATGTATCTGTGCAAAGATGACAACGGGAGCACTACTTATGCCAAACCGGCACAAATGCTGCAGATAAGAAAAAAGCTGGGCTTAGTTTTTCAAAACTTTAATCTTTTCCCACATATGTCGGTTTTAGGGAACATCATAGAAGCACCGATAAATGTTTTCGGTGCTTCTAAAAGCGAGGCTGAAAACAAGGCTATGGAGCTTTTGGAGATGCTGGATCTTGGCGATAAGGCAAATGCCTATCCTTTTGAACTTTCAGGAGGGCAAAGGCAGAGGGTAGCAATTGCACGAGCATGCGCCTTAAATCCAAAGATTATGTGTCTGGATGAGCCTACTTCGGCTCTGGACCCGGAGCTTAGGGAAGGCATCGCATTGATAATAGAAAAATTGGCCCGGGACGGAATGGGCATTTTAATAATAACCCATGATATGAATTTTGCAAAACGAGTTGCACATCGAATTATATTCATGGATGAAGGTCGGATTATAAAGGAGTCGAGTAAAGAAGAATTCTTTAATAATATTGAAAATGAAAGAATAAAAAGTTTTGTTATGATGGACTAAAAAACTCCTGGGCAATTCTCACCGATTCCTGAGCATCCCTTCCATAATAGTCAGCACCGATGCTTTTTGCAAATTCGGCATTGACAACTGCACCGCCTACCATTATCTTACATCCAAGGCCTGCTTTCCTTATTGCCTTTATTGTATTTGCCATGTTCTGAGCAGTGGTTGTCATTAAAGCACTTAAGCCTACAAGGCTTACATTGTCCTGCTTTATCCTTTGGATAATCTCGTCTTCCGGTACATCTTTTCCCAAATCAATAACCTCAAACCCATAATTTTCTAATAAAATTTTTACGATATTTTTACCTATATCATGAATATCTCCCCGCACAGTAGCAAGGATGATTTTCCCCTTGCTAAATTCAGCCTTCCCGCCATTTGTTTCAATGATATGATGCTTTATGGCCTCAAAAGCCCTTTTGGCAGTTTCGGCGGATTGTATGAGTTGTGGAAGGAAAATCTCACCCGCTTCGTATTTGCGCCCTACTATATCCAGTGAAGGCACCAAATGTTCATCTATTATCTGTGTGGGACTCATTGCTTTGAGCATAGCTCTTACCTTTGGTGCAGCTTCTTCCTTTAAGCCGTTTATGATTATATCCTCAATATCTGCCACATCCGTAGCGGAGAAAGCTTTGACAGCAGGTTTTTTATCCTTAGGCGCATATGCAGCAATATAATTGTTGGCATACTTATCGTAGCCCCAAAGCACGTTGAATGCATTTATAGTTCCCATCACTTCTTCATCAGCAGGGTCAATAATCGGTGCATCCAGTCCGGCTTCTAACGCAAGAGCCAAGAATGTGCGATTCAGCAGTGTTCTGTTAGGCAAACCAAAGGAGATATTGCTAACACCCAAAATAGTTTTTACTCCAAGCCTTTCTTTTACCAATCTGGTGGCCTTTATAATTTCCCTTACTTCATCCTGCTGGGCGGAAGCTGCAATAACGAGGCAGTCAATAATCAAGTCTTCTTTTGCTATACCGTATTTGGAGGCGGTCTTAACTATATTTTCGGCTATTTTAAATCTGTCTTTTGCCTTTGACGGTATTCCATTTTCATCTAATGTTAGGCCGACAACACAGGCTCCGTATTTTTTGGCTATAGGGAATATCTCCTCCATAACCTTTAGCTTTCCATTTACTGAATTAATAATGGGCCTACCATTGTATATTCGCACGGCGGCTTCGATTACATCACTATCGGTACTGTCAATCTGGAGGGGGACACTTACTGTACTTTGCAGCTCTCGGATGATATTTATCATTACAGCCTTTTCATCTATTTCCGGCAGCCCTGCATTTACATTGAGAATATGTGCTCCTGCATCCTGCTGTGCAAGAGCCTGCCGCAAGACATATTCCATATCATTGCTTTTCAACGCCTCTTTAAGGTGCTTTCTGCCGGTAGGATTTAGCTTTTCGCCTATAACGGTTATGCCTTCACCGATAATTACCGTCTTTGAAAATGAACTTGCAGCCGTTATCGGTTCAACTTTCCGCTTTATAGGCTCAAGACCTGCAAGCACATGCCTTAATGCCCTTATATGTTCCGGATTTGTGCCGCAGCAGCCCCCAAGAATTGTAACACCCTTTTCGGCCATGATTTTTGCATATCTGGCAAATTCATCGGGTTCTACATTAAATACGGTTTTTCCGTCTATAATCTTCGGCATGCCGGCATTGGGCTGGGCTATAACCGGGATTTTGGAGCATGACAGCACTTCTTCAATTAGCGGCAGAATCTCTTTAGGCCCTAAAGAGCAATTAATGCCTAAAGCATTTACCCCAAGTCCGCAAATTACATTTACCATAGTCAGAGGGTCAGTTCCCGTCAAAGTCCTTTTGTCCTGCTGGAAAGTCATAGTAGCTACAACAGGAAGATTGCAGTTTTCTTTTGCTGCAAGAATAGCTGCCTTCATTTCATAAATATCTGACATGGTCTCTATTAAAATTAAATCTGCACCTGCATCTGCGCCGGCGATTACCTGCTCCCTGAAAAGCTCGTATGCCTCGCTAAAAGATAAAGTTCCATAGGGTTTCATGAGCTGACCGATAGGTCCAATATCCAATGCAACAAGCCTTTTCCCGGCAGCTTTTAAGGCTATTTTAACGCCGCTTTTAACGATTTCACCGATATCATACCCATATTTACTAAGCTTAATGCGGTTTGCCCCAAATGTATTCGTAGTAATCACATCTGCACCAGCATCCAGGTATTCGCCGTGAATTTTTTCAATAATCTCCGGGTGCAAAATATTATAACTTTCCGGAAGTTCTCCTGCCTTAAGACCGTGTGTTTGAAGCATGGTACCCATTGCACCGTCAAAAACTATAAAGTTTGAAAAGTCAATCCGCTTACTCAAAAAAGTTTTCACCCTTTCTATACTGACAATTTACAGCAGAACAAAGCTTGCACTTATTGCCGCATCCTCTTTTATCAGGTAATACTTGCTGCACACCTATAATCGCTATTACGGATTTTCGGGGAGCAAGCAGAAAGTCTTTGGTAACGGCAAGCCCGATTTTTCTATAGGTATCCAATGCCGCAGCTATATCGCCTTGAAGGCAAAGGGGCAAATCGCCGTAACCCGGGCTGTATCTGGAGGTAATATAAAGGCCTTCACTTGCAGCTTTTAACCGGATTTTGCCCTCCACTTCATCACATAATGCCTCAACTGCAGCCGATGCACAGGCATCAAGGATTAGGCCTTTTGTAGGATTAATTCTTAAATATAATGAAATTCTTTTATCGACTTCTAGACCTAGGGTAACAGCCATTAGGGCCGTCTTTGATGAATGTTTTAAGTGATGTGCTATGTCATGACCGTAAAGCGTCACATTGCTTTGCTTAAGTAATATTTTTCCATCTTTGTGTTCGGTATCGAATATATCATAAACGTACTGCTTTTGTGCAATACCTTTAATTTCGCTGATACATTCTGTTATGAGTTCCTTGGTATTTTCATAAGGGCGGTGATTATTATGATAACCGAGATAATGCAATACTTCATCATAATTAATATTCATAAGAAACTCCTTGAGATTAGGTTAAACCTGACCTAAAATTATATTAAAAATATTTTTGAATTTTGTTTGCATAGCTTTTTTGATGCAACATTATTTAATGCTATGGCCTTGTAAGCGTAATATTTCCCCAGATGCCCAATTTATCCTGTATAATAATAACAACTCCCTCTATCCCCGGAATGAATTTTGCAAAATTAATACCCTGCTCTATATCATCGGCAGTCTTTACCCTGTTGCCCACAGCGGTAGCGGTTGCATCGGCCAAGAGGGTATCATGAGAAATCACCACTGCTGCATCGGCCTTGCCGAAACTTAGTGAATGACCTACGGTGCCGCTGGATGTGCAAACTCCAATAGAGTTGCCATTTCCGGGAATCAGTAGGGCTATTTTATTGGAAAGCGGTGATTTGCCTGCATATATAAGCACATGCCTGTCATGATTGCTTTTTATATAGATATCGCCGCCATTTTCAATGATTAGCTCATCGGTATATTTTTCAAGGGCCTTGCCGACATATTCACTTATAGCACCTGCGACGGCGGCCATAGGACCCACATTGGCGGCTTTTGAAGCCGAGCACATATGTTTTACTATGACAGGGGCGTCATCTGAAGGATTTATGGGAGCAAGGCTTGTCATGAATTCAGGATAGAGGCTGATGTAATTTGTGATTTCATTTCTATATTTTTTTAGCTGAGATAAAGCCTCATTTTTTAAATCGGATTTAGAAATAATCTCTAAATCCGATTCATATTCAGTGACATTAAATTTTACAAGGCCCTGTGCCTTAGTATAATCTCGATAGAATCGCTTTTGATACATAATACCTCCTGTGCTAAGAGCCTTATAAAGCTGCTGCAACTGCAGACGGCAAATCTTCAATGTCGCTTTTTATGGCTCTTGAAGGGCATGCACTTACACACAGCATACAGCCCTGGCATTTTTGAACATTATATATAAGCTTCCATGTGGCTTTATCAAGATACAGAGCCTTTGCACCGCAAACCGCAGTACAAGCACCACATTCTACGCATTTTTCGGCTTCAATGTATATTCGCTGTTTATATGCTTTTTTACTCATTATCAATCTCTCCTTTGCCTACTTCTTCCAGTGTATTAAGCTTTGAGACCTTACCAAAATGCTTGAAAGGTTCCTGCAGCGTAAATTTATCTGTTAGTATCCACCTTTTCAGTTCTTGAGCGATTGCACGAGCTTTACTCAGACTGGATAAGGGCGTAGTAGGTATTTGCTTGCCCTCAAGTGTAACCGTGCCGCTCCTTAACTGTGCATAATTTACCTTGCCCAGGCTGGGCTTGGAGCGCCGTCCAACGCTATAATCCACTATATGTGTATATATATCTTTATTTTCAACGGCTAAGTTCATTAACATATCTTTATCCAATACCGGTATCGGGATACCTATGCCGACAAACATGGATGTGCCGTATTTTTCAAAAACCGCCGGCTGAATGTAATCACAGCTCATCTGCTTTAGGTCGCCGATAACAGCCAATGTGGCTGCAGATGTAGTCGGAACGCCGTTATTTCCTCGCTCTACTTCGGTTATAAACTGAGTCCCCTGCCAGGCTACGTAACCGGGAGCACCGGCAAGAAAGATTTTGGTTCCCATTCCTATCGTTCGAAGATATGGGTCATTGAGCAACGGGCTCAGCTCGCCGGATGTGGAGTAGTTAATGTTTGCCATATTCGGCTGCAGGACTCCCATATATGTGTATAAAGTCCTGTCAGAAGTATTTATAGCTGCATCATAATTCTGATAGCAATTTCTCGGGTTAAACAAATATGCCTCATTAATGGAATCCTTTGTAATATAAGTGTCGATTTCTTTTCTGGGGTAGCAGTCGGTGCCAGGAGATGTCGCCTGTAAGTGTATCTTCTTGCCTGCCATCAAATCGCATATTACGTGAGCACCGCCGTATTCTATATCCCTGTCAAAAGAAGTTTCAGTAGCACCTATATATGCATCAACTGCTGCAAGACCAGCATGTGCAGGTACATTGTTCAGCAGTACCTTGGTCATTCGGATGGGAGGGTCTGCATGGCCGAAGTTTAGAAATGCACCTGAGGAGCACATCGGGCTAAAAGTTGCAGTTGTTACAACATCCACATGACTTGTTGCCTTATCCAACCCCTTCTCCTTTACTATGTCGATTATTTCCTCTGCAGTAACAACAACCGCAGTCCCATTTTTGATTTTTTCATTAATTTCCTCAAAAGATTTTTTAACTTCCATTGCCAAATCTGCCTCCTTGGCTCGTAAAATATTTTACAAAATAAAAGCTGCTTTTCGATAAGAAAAGCAGCTTGTTGCTTCTTTAAAAGAAATATAAACA
The DNA here is from genome assembly GCF_000328765.2 of Tepidanaerobacter acetatoxydans Re1. Lineage (NCBI taxonomy): Bacteria > Bacillati > Bacillota > Clostridia > Thermosediminibacterales > Tepidanaerobacteraceae > Tepidanaerobacter > Tepidanaerobacter acetatoxydans. Next base: position 2,711,931 of record NC_019954.2, on the reverse strand, counting down.
AACTGTTAATCTTATCTTCCAGGATAAAATTAATTATCCTGCAGGAATTGACACCGATGCATTCTAATGGAAAATGCCGGTTGTCGAGCGTCATAGGGCCCGTCCCTCAGCTACTCTGGATAAGATCTTATTTTTCATTTTATTTATTGCATATTAGTTTATAACATATTATATAATTTGTCAAATGCAATTTCAAATTTGATCGCGTCAAGTAATTTTAGGTTTTAATAACAAAAAGCCATGCGGGCTTGCAGAAATCAGAGCAAAAGTTTTAGACAAATCTTAAAAATCGTAGTAATATTAAATTATTATATGGAGCAGCGCAAAAAAATATACAAAACCAATTTTTTTATTAAAACTAAAATACAAGAGCAGATGTGGTAAAAACGGGGTTATGCTATGTCACAAGTGGGAGGTGGTTTATAAGAATAGGATAGAGCAACTTTGTGCTTGCAGTGTAACATAACTCAGGAGCGTATATTGGCCGGTAAAGGAAATTGCGGCATTTTATTATTGTGCTCTAAAAACCTATGTGTTTATTTTGCAAATGTAGTTTCAAAAACACTAGCAACTTAAGGATTGGAGGGCAAAATTATATGGAATACATAAAAAAATCTAAAATAGCAATTATAGCTATGTCAATTTTATTCATTACCTTAGGGATTATCCTGATTGCCAGGCCTGAGTTTTCTGTCCTAGCTATTTGCAGACTGTTTGGTGCGATTATACTGATTCCGGGTATTATTAAAATAATCGGCTTTTTTAGGAAAGCTGCATATGAAGATATGCTTGGCTTTGATTTGGTTTATGGGCTTTTCTTTATTTTGCTTGGGATTTTTATGTTAATTGCTCCCAAAGCAGTAGTTTCTGCATTTCCCCTGATGCTTGGCATTGTTATTATTATCGATAGCATTTTAAGATTGCAGCTTTCTATTAACTTGAAAAGATTGCAACATGAAAAATGGTGGGTACATCTTTGCTTTGCTCTGATAACAGCGGTATTAGGGATATTATTAGTTTTTAACCCCTTTACAGGAAGTGTTATTATGACAAGACTTATTGGTATTGCCTTGACTATAAGTGGTGTTGTAAATTTACTGGGTATAATTTATATTTCAAGAGCTTTGAAGTGGTAATTATGGAGTAAGCGCGTGCGGTTTTTTACTTCGAAAGACATGAACCTTCCCAAACTGACGAACTCACATAAATAAACATATCCCAAAATAAGTTTATAGACTAAAAAAGGTTGACTATATTATTATATTTTTATTATACTTATTAACGTACGATTGTATAAACTAAAAAAGAGGAAGGTTGCAATGATTGAAGATGCATATAAAGGATGATTTTTACAAAGGATTAAAGCATGGAATACCAATAGCCTTAGGATATATACCGGTTTCATTTACTTTTGGCCTTATGGCGGTAAAGGGCGGCATACCGGTTGCAGCTGCTATCTTAATCTCTATGACAAATTTAACATCGGCAGGTCAATTTGCAGGTATGAATTTAATTATAGAGGGTGCATCACTTATAGAAATTGCATTGACGACCTTTATAGTCAATTTGCGCTATATGCTCATGTCAATATCCCTGTCTCAGAAACTATCAAACAAGATAACCGACTTTAAAAAATACATTTTGGCTTTTGGAATAACAGATGAAATCTTTGCAATATCTGCTGTGCAGCCCGGCGAGCTTACTTCATCATACATGGCAGGCCTTATTACGATACCTTACATCGGATGGGCTTTAGGTACGGCTATGGGAGCTCTGACATCTTCACTGCTGCCGTCTACGCTACAAAGTGCCATGGGCATAGCACTTTACTGCATGTTTATTGCCATAGTAGTCCCTGCGGCAAAGGAGTCTAAAGCAGCGCTGGTAGTTGCTTTGACGGCAATAACTATAAGTTCGGCTTTTACATGGATTCCTTATATAAATTCGCTCTCTACAGGGTGGGTTATCATTATTGCAACTATTGTAGCATCGTCAATCGGTGCTGTTATATTCCCTAGAGAGGAAGATGAATATGAGTAATGTATATCCTGCATTAATAGTCATGGCTCTTGTGACCTATATGATAAGAGTCCTTCCAATAATACTAATTAAAGGAAAACTAAAATCCAAATTTGTCAAATCATTTTTATACTACATGCCTTATGCAGTATTGGGAGCGATGACATTTCCCGGCATACTATATTCCACGGGGAATATCCTAGCATCAGTAGTAGGCGGTGCTTTTGCCTTGTTTTTGGCATATCATAATCAAGAGATGATAAAAGTTGCCATCGGCGGCATTTTGGCAGCTTACATTTGGCAGCTTTTACTATGAAATCCAGTAAGATCTAAACTACAAAAGCATAAATTTTAAAGCCCATGTGCCCTGAAAACCTCCAGAAAATCCCGGGGTTCTGTCATTCTGAATGGAGCAAAGCGCAATGAAGAATCTTAAAGGCTGGTTTGGTAGAAGATCCTTTTCAGAGGCTTCCCCTGCAGAAAGTGAAGGATGTGCTAATGAATATAGATATTATTTGCGTAGGCAAGATAAAAGAAAAATATATATTAGACGGTATAAAAGAATATAAAAAAAGACTTACGCCTTACTGCAAATTGCGCATTATCGAAGCTATAGAGCAGAAGGCTCCGGAAAACTTAAGCGAAAAAGAAAAGGCTCAGGTGTTAGAGCGTGAAGGAAATAGCATACTTCAAAAACTAAACCCATCATCTTTTGTAGTTGCCCTATGTATCGAGGGCAGAGCGCTTTTTTCCGAAGAAATGGCTAAAAAGTTAAGCGATCTTATGATAGACGGCAAGTCACATATTACATTTATCATCGGCGGCTCCCTTGGCCTTTCCCCTGAAGTTAAAGCCAAGGCAGACCTTTCCCTTTCCTTTTCAAAACTTACATTCCCACACCAACTTATGAGGCTTATCTTGCTTGAACAGATTTATCGCTGGTTTAAAATAATAAACGGTGAACCGTATCATAAGTAGGACAAGCTATGCGTTATTGGATATATTGAAGTTTACAATATATCCCTATTTTATTTATATTTAGGAATACTATAATATAAAAGGTTCTTATCTATTTATAATTAATTTAGGTTGAATATATCCTAAAAAATAATATAATATAAGTAGAAAGGAAGGTGAAGATTTTATGAAAGTTAATATAAATAATTTAGTATCTATTTCAGAAGCTAATCAAAATTTTTCTAAAGTAGCCAGATTAGTAGATGAAAATGGATCTGCAGTAATTTTAAAAAATAATGTACCTCGCTATGTATTAATAGAATACAGCCAATTAGAGAATGAAGAAACAATAGGTGATGAAGAAGTAGATGAAGTAGCTAAAAGAGTATTATCTAAACATATGAAAGCCTTTGAGGAATTAGCTAAATGAAAAGATTAACTAAAACTCAAATATTAAAAATGCATAGCCTTCTTATTCAAGAAACAGGTGGAAGTGATGGTGTTAGAGATGAAGAATTGATTGAGCTTGGATTAGGGGTAGCAGATGGCTCATTAAGTGATAAGGATTTATTACATTGGATAATTGAACACAGTTAAAAAAGCTTGGCATAATATAAACATGTCGAGCTTTTTATTCTACCATAATTTAAAGAGATATATCTACCATCAAATAGGTTTTGCGAGTCGAGTCGATACGGTGAACCATACCATAAGTAGGACAAGCTATTATTTGTAGGATAATGTTTAAGGGATTACTATTAATTAGGATTAAATGATATAATGCATATAAGTGGAATCAGGCATCATAATTATATGCTGGTGAGCTGAGATAATGAAAAAACATATTAATATAATAAGAGTATATTTATTCACATTTATATCCTTTATTGCTACTCTTTTAGCTATCTATCTTTTTGCAAAAACAGCTCCACAGTTTTATACAGGCTTTGATAGATACACAAGCAAAAATACATTGAGCATATTTGCGGATATTCTATTTATACTTTTACTTTCAGTAAATTTTATAGGTATAATATTATGTATTTTTCATACCTATAATGTACTATCTAATAAATTTGGTAGGAAAAATTGACTTAAAGGTTAAGATACATTTTTTAAAATATATGTATCATGGTATAATGCATATTTAATTATCATGAGAAAATGAGGGGATATAATGTTTGAAAAAATTGATAATTTGCTTAAAAAACTTAATGAATATCGGCCTCTTACAGAAGGAGAGATTAAAAGACTTAGAGATGAATTTTTAATAGACTTTACCTATAATTCAAATGCAATAGAAGGCAATACTCTTACACTACAAGAAACAGCACTTGTTTTACAGGAAGGAATTACTATAGATGAAAAACCATTGAAAGAGCATTTAGAAGCAATTGGACATAAGGAGGCATTTTTTTATATAGAAAAATTAGTAAAAGAAAAAACACCTTTATCAGAGAATATTATAAAGGATATTCATAGCATAGTTTTAATGGATAAGCCTCAAGATAGGGGCAAATATAGACGTATACCAGTTACTATTTTAGGGGCAGTACATGAACCACCAGAGCCATATTTGGTACCAGTATTAATGGAGCAATTAATTAATGAATATAATAAAGAAATGAAAGATAAACATATAATTGAAAAAGTTGCATTATTTCATCTAAAATTTGAAGCCATACATCCATTCGTAGATGGAAATGGTAGGACTGGACGTTTAATTATGAATTTTGAACTTATGAAAGAAGGATATCCTCCTATTAATATCAAGTTTAAGGATAGAAAAAGATATTATAATTGTTTTACAGATTTTCACTTAAATAATTCTAATCCTCAGATGTTAACAGAAATGATTAAAGAGTATGTAGAAGAAGAGTTGGAGAGATATATTTCAGTTTTAGAAATGGCAAATGATTTTAATAATGATTAATTAATTATAAAATAAATAGGGGCATTAGGTTTATAATTTAACCTAATGCTTTAATTTTAGCAATCAATATTAACTATTAAACACATTCTATTTATTTTGCTAGTAGAATTGATACGGTGAACCCTGCCACAAATAGCGGACGTAGTGGCGGTCATCGACCGCCCGCTGCACGATGCAGCATTATTTATATTATGTGCAATAAATAATATGATATAATATCATTGCTATATTAATATAAGGTGATAATTATGGAATTAAAGAAACAATTAGAGGATAGAATTTTTGATATGGAAAAGGTCGCTATTGCTTTTGATGTTGAGCCATTTGATATATATTTTTTAGGAGGGGCTGCCTGCATATTAGGTGAATATACTAACAGGGCTACGCGAGATTTTGATTTTATAGATTTAAATTATCCTTCTAAATTAGGAAGGGTTTTCGTCCAATTAAGAGACTTTGATATGTTAGAATATGAAAGCACTGTTATATCACCTAGGTACAAAGAAAGAGCAATGAAGTTAAACAAATTTAAATATTTAAATGTGTATTTATTATCACCAGAAGACATAATCGTGAGCAAAATAATAAGATTGGAACAAAAAGATATAGAAGATATAGATGAGCTTATGAATATGGCGGACAAGGATTTAATAAATCAAATTATAGACGAGGTATTGTCGAGGGATGATTTATATGAATCTAAAAAAAATCAATTTATAAAGAGATTGCCAGAATTTAGGGAGAGATACGATGTATAGAATAGTATGCGAAAGCTACGAAAATTATAAAAGTGATTTTTTACCTGATAATACCGATGATTATAGATATAAAATTACTAAACCCCTAGAATTAATATTAGATTTATCCTTGTATGAAGAGGAAAAAAACAATAACACTATTAACTACCGGAAGTTGGAGCACTTTATATATTTAATAAAGAAAAATATTGATAAATATCCTAATTTTAAGTCATTCTTATGGAGCTTGGAATCAAGGGGTATTTATGGCAGGGATTATGGTGTATTAAGTGAAGAAGAATTTTCTGAATTACAAAAGATTGTAAATATGTTTTTGAAATTATCATACTGGGATTAGGGATTGTAAAGTGACAATAATCTAATTTTCTAATTATGATGTTGTGCATTACGCAATCTCGAGAGAAGACTTGATGATCTTGATGTAAATCCAGAACAAATTTGTCCTTATTCTGCATACTGTCTTAGAGCCTCGATGTCCTTTATCTTAATTGCTGAGCGGTGATAATCGATAATTCCCTCATCTTTCATGCGGCTCATTTCCCGGGACATAGATGGTCGCGATACATTTAAAAAATCTGCCATGTCGTTTCGATTCATGGGTAAAACAAATGTGGTTTTACCCGTTTTTTTATATTGCTCCATCAAAAAGGCACTTATTTTACCCCTCATACTTTTAATTGTCAGATATTCAACCTTCTTATTGAGCACCAAAGCCCGTTCAGATACAATCTTGAGCATATTGAGTATAAGGGTTTTATGCCAGGGGCACACCTTGTCACATTGGCCTGTTATCTTGTTGCCTGAAAGAAAAAACACCATGCAATCTTCCTGAGCTATAACTGTTGAAGGCCAAACGGGATTTTTTGAAAATACCACCATCTCTCCAAACATATCCCCCGGCTGCAAAATTGCAATAACCACTCGATTTCCTGCAAAAGTTTCTTTTATAACTGCGGCTTTGCCCTTCAGCAATATCCCCACTGACTCAAAAGCATCTCCCGCCATAGTGATGAACTCATCCTTTTTGTAGTCACATATCCTCGGCTCAAGACAGTCCAGCATGAGAGCTAAATCATCTTTTTCTATTCCTTCAAACAAAAGAGTTTCAGGCAAAACGCTTGCTTTTACATCAAAAATATAAATCACCCACTTTTTGTAGCCACAGCTACCGAAATATTGTCTTTATTTTACTACTATATAGTTGAACATACAATATGTAATTAAAAGAAGGTGAATATGATGAAAAGAAAAATTGTTACCATAGATGAAGAAAAATGCAATGGCTGCGGTCTTTGTGTAAATGCCTGTCATGAAGGGGCACTCCGGCTTATAGACGGAAAAGCAAAGCTTATATCAGAGTCTTACTGCGACGGATTGGGCGACTGTCTTCCAAAATGTCCTACAGGAGCAATTACCATAAGGGAGATGGAAGCTGCGCCATATAATGAGGAAGCAGTGAAGAAAAATATGATAGCAAAAAATGTCCAAAATACACAAGATGCCACAGAAAACAAACTGCCCTGCGGATGCCCAGGAAGCAGAGTAAAAATGCTGAAAAAGGAAGATAATTCAAAGATGCAGCATTTCCATTTAAAAGAACAATCACAGCTTGCCCAATGGCCCTGCCAGCTAAAGCTCGTTCCGGCAAATGCGGCGTTCCTGGCCGATGCCCATTTGCTCATAGCCGCTGACTGCACCGCCTACGCCTATGCCGGCATCCACAATGACTTTATGAGAAACAGGGTTACACTAATCGGCTGTCCAAAACTAGATAATATCGATTACACAGATAAGCTCACAGATATTCTAAAATTTAACAACATAAAAAGCATAACAGTGCTGAAAATGGAAGTTCCCTGCTGTAATGGCATTGCAAATGCTGCAAGAGAAGCGCTTATCGCAAGCGGCAAGATGATTCCATGGAATGTGGTTACTATAAGCACAGAAGGGGATATTATCGAAGACTGAATTTAGAACAGGGATGAGATATAAAAAAAGATAGAGGTTTACAGATTTTCTACTTTGAAAACCAAATATATTATACAGGGGGAATTTTTATGATAGAAAAAAGATATGAATTTACTTTTGCAGATTCAAAAATCATTGAAAGAATTGTATCTGACGACAATGCGGATATAAACCATATGATACTGCCGAAGGGAGATGCACTTCCCGAGCACTATACAAATTCAAATGTGTACATGATTGTAGTAAGAGGCAGCATTTCGCTGCAGCTAGGCACACAGGATGAACATACCTATCCTGCAGGAAGCATCATAGCAATTCCCTATAAAACAAAGATGAATGTGCGCAACAATCATGAAGAAGTATTGGAATTCTTTGTGGTTAAGGCTCCAAGCCCCAAGATGTTTATAAAATAATTTAAAATTGGGAGGTAATAAAATGTCAATGTTTTGTTTTCAATGTGAGCAGACAGCTGGAGGAAAAGGATGTGTAAAATCGGGAATCTGCGGCAAAAAACCCGATGTAGCCGAAAAACATGATGAATTAACCTGTGCACTAATTGGGCTTGCCCGTTCTGCAGAAGGTAAAGCCCCAAGCAAAGAGGCTGATGAGCTTGTTATGAAAGGGCTTTTTGCTACGGTTACAAATGTTAACTTTGATGCAAAGCGAATAGATGAACTTATAAAACTTGTGGAAGAAGAAAAGGAAAAGCTGGGAGGAGCCGAAAACTTCGCTGTCAAAGACCTCTGGACACAGGATGCGGATATTGTTTCACTGCGATCCACACTACTTTTTGGGATGCGGGGCATGGCGGCATATGCTTGGCACGCATATGTCCTAGGTAAAAAAGATAAAGAAGTAACATCATGGTTTTACAAAGGACTGAGAGCTTTAGGTCGCCAGCATACAGCAGACGAGTGGCTGGAACTTTTAATGGAATTCGGCAATATAAATCTAAAATGTATGGGCTTGCTTGATAAAGCTAATACAAGTACTTATGGTCATCCAGTGCCTACAAAGGTAACAATGGATGTAGAAAAAGGACCTTTCATTATCATAACAGGTCATGATTTGCTGGACCTTAAACAGCTGCTTGAACAGACGAAGGACAAGGGTATAAATATATACACACATGGTGAAATGTTGCCGGCACATGGCTATCCGGAGCTGAAAAAATATCCGCACCTAAAGGGTAACTTTGGCACAGCATGGCAAAATCAGCAAAAAGAGTTTGACAATGTTCCCGCACCAATTCTCTTTACGACAAACTGTCTGATGCCGCCTAAGGCAAGCTATGCCGATAGGGTATTTACAACATCTGTTGTAGGTTATCCCGGAATGAAACATATTGCGGAAGGTATAGATGGTGTAAAAGATTTTTCGCCGGTTATCCAAAAAGCCCTTGAACTTGGCGGATATGACGAGGATAAGCATTTTACAGGCATAAACGGCGGCTCGGAACTTATGACTGGATTTGCAAGAAATGCAGTCCTTGGCGTAGCTGACAAGCTCATAGATGCAGTAAAATCAGGCGCTATAAAACATATATTCCTGGTAGGAGGCTGTGATGGCGCAAGACCCGGCAGAAACTACTATACCGAATTTGTGAAAAAAGCTCCAAAAGATACGGTAATACTGACACTTGCCTGTGGCAAATACCGCTTCAATGACTTAGACATCGGCGAAATCGGCGGCTTGCCTCGCATTATAGATATGGGTCAGTGCAATGATGCATATTCTGCCATTCAAGTAGCATCGGCCCTTGCAAAGGCATTTGGATGTGGTGTAAACGACCTTCCCCTGACACTTGTGCTGTCATGGTATGAGCAAAAGGCTGTATGCATATTGCTTACACTGCTTGCTCTCGGCATTAGAAATATCTATTTAGGTCCTACACTTCCGGCATTTCTCTCATCAAATGTTTTGGATGTGCTTGTGGAAAAATTTGACCTGAAGCCAATAAGCACTCCAGAGGAAGACCTTAAAGCGATTATTAAATAAAAAGACCTTCGCATGTGAAGTTTAATGTCGTAAATTAGTATCATGAAATACCGAAACAACCGGGCAACTTATCAATCACCCGGTTGTTTCGGTATTTATTATTTTGCTGACTAGAATAAATTAAAGCGCTCATTAAATGATGCTTGCTCATTTTTTGTTACTATTTAAAGGTTAAAACGACTTGTCATCCTGAACGAAGTGAAGAATCTTTCTTCAAGCAGCTCAAGATTCTTCATTCCTCTTTACTTCACACAGAATGACAAAAGAGCTTAGGATTTTTCGTTACGCTGCGCTACGTTTAGAATGACAAAATGGCCACATCTGCTTATTTTAAAACAAAAATACCGCACGCAGTATGCAAAAAAGTAAGCAAAAATATTTAAAAATGAGCAAAAAACTATTGATTTAAATTTAGAATCGGTGTATAATTTAATCAAACAAGAATAAATGAGCATAAAAGAGAGTAAATAAGCAATTAAACAATGAAAAGCGAGAGTGAGTTTTCATGTTTGCAGAAGAAAGACAGCAGAAAATCTTTGAACTCCTTGAAAAAAACAGCAGTATAAAAGTAAAAGAACTTGCAGAGATGTTTGATGTATCCGAGTCTACTATTAGAAGAGACCTGCAGGACATGGAAGAAAAACAGCTTTTAAAAAGAACCCATGGCGGAGCCGTAGGAATGAAAAAAATGATTTTTGAACCCACTTTCAAAGAAAAGGAAGATAAAAGCCAAAAAGAAAAATCAATTATTGCAAAAACTGCAGCTTCTTTAATAGAAGATAATGACACTATAATTTTGGATTCGGGCACTACTACTCTAGGGATAGCAAGGTGTCTTGAAGCAAAAGATTTGACAGTTATAACAAATTCCATTGATGTAGCTTCTGAGCTTTCTGAAAGAGATGACATCGAACTTGTGATTACAGGAGGATCGCTAAGAAAAAAGACGCGGGCCATGGTAGGACATATAGCTGAAAGTACTATATGTAATTTTAGAGTAGACAAAGCTTTCATAGGAGCAAACGGAATTTCCGTAAAAGAAGGTATTACAACGCCAAATTTTATAGAGGCTCAAACCAAAAGAGCCATGATGGAGGCAGCGGACAAGGTATATATAGTGGCAGATGCTTCTAAGTTTAACCAGGTCTGTTTTTCGGTGATAAGCAGTATTAGAGAAGTAACCGCCGTTATAACCAGTGGAGATTTAGACGAAGAAATGATAAAAGAATTTGAAGATGCCGGGGGCAAGATAATAATTATGAATGATTAATTTAATTGAAAGGGTGAGCAGATGCAGATGGTGATTACAGTAACATTAAATCCGGCGTTGGATAGAACACTTAATGTCGATAATTTTACGATAGGGACTGTAAACAGAGTAACGAAGGCAAGATACGATATCGGCGGCAAGGGAATTAACGTCTCGAAAGTTCTGAAAAATTTCAATATAGATTCTTTATGCCTCGGCTTCTTGGGTGGAATTTGGGAAGATTATTTTTTACAAGAGTTAAAACGCCGGAAGATCTCCTCGAATTTTACCCATATAGATGAGGATACAAGGACTAACACAAAAGTAGTAGATACCCTGCAGGGCACGTTTACAGATATAAATGAAGCAGGTCCTGATATAAAAAAATCAGAGCTTGAAAGGTTTATGGATACTTTTGAAGATTCATGCAAGAATGGCGACATAGTAATTTTATCAGGGGGAGTAAGTCCCTCGGTGCCTTCTGATATTTACGGTAAACTCATTAAAATAGCAAAGGAAAAGGGAGCTGCAACCATACTTGATGCGGAAGAAGAGCTGCTTAAAGAAGGAGTTAAAGCAAAACCGGATATAATAAAACCCAATATACATGAGCTGACAAAACTTGTGAATTTGGGCGAGGATACAGATGAAGCCATAATAAAAGCTGCAAAAGAATTGGTGGAATATGGGATAAAAAAGGTCCTTGTTTCCCTGGGAGAACGGGGCGCAATCTACGTAACGCAAAATGGGGTATACAAATGCGATGGATTAAAAGTAGCTGTAAAAAGCACTGTGGGAGCGGGGGATTCTATGGTAGCGGCTCTTGCCTACAGTTTAATGAATAACTTTAGTGATGAATATACACTAAAGTTTGCCAATGCTTGCGGAGCAGCAACTGTGATGCTAGAGGGCACAGAGGCGTGCACTTTAGAGCAAGTCAAAGCTTTAGTAGATAATGTTTTGGCAAAGGAGGAAAAGTACTGATGGAAATAAGAGATATGTTTTCAAAAGAAAGAGTGAATTTTGATTTAAAGGCAACTACTAAAGAAGATGTTTTAGATGAACTTATAGATATTTTATACAAAGACGGGAAGATAACAGACAGGGAAGAATTTAAAAAGGCCGTTTTAAAGAGAGAAGAAGAGTTTTCTACAGGCATAGGACTGGGAATCGCGATTCCCCATGGCAAAAGCGCCGCAGTTAAAGAAGCTTCCATCGTTTTTGGCAAGAGCAAAAAGGGCATTGATTTTAATTCAATGGACGGCGAGCCTGCTTACCTGTTTTTTCTTATAGCAGTTCCGGAGGAATCAAATGATGTGCATCTTAAGGCTTTAAGCGAGATATCAAGGAGGTTGATGCATGATGAAGTAAGAGAGAAACTTTATGATGCTCAGAATTTTGAAGGCTTTATAGAAGCATTTTAAATCAACGCTGTTTTTAAGACTTTAATAAACATTAAAATTTTTGATGAGGAGGACTTATGCATGAAGATTGTAGCCGTTACATCATGCCCGACGGGCATAGCCCACACTTATATGGCTGCCGAAGCGTTGCAAATGGCAGCTAAGGAGCTTGGTCACGAGATAAGGGTAGAAACCCAAGGTTCTGTTGGCGCGGAAAATGTTATAACAGAAGAAGATTTAAGGCAGGCAGATGCGGTTATTATTGCCGCAGATACTAATGTTGATAAATCCAGATTTACAGGGCTTCCGGTAATAGAAGCTTCTGTGAGTGAGGCAATCAAAGATCCAAAGACACTAATAAATAAAGCATTAAACGCTAAACCAAAAGCAGATTTAATGCAAGAAGTCAGCAGGATAAAAGCCGAAGAAAAAGAATCAAGGAAAGGTCTTTATAAGCATTTAATGACAGGTGTGTCATACATGATACCCTTTGTGGTTGCAGGGGGTATATTGATAGCCTTAGGATTTGCCTTTGGCGGCATATATGTTTACGAAAATGTAGGAAGCTTTGGAGAAATTATATTCTCTACAGGAAAGTTAGCTTTTTCGCTGATGGTTCCGGTGCTTGCCGGTTATATTGCTTATTCCATAAGTGACAGACCGGGTTTGGTGCCTGGATTTGTAGGTGGTGCCCTTGCAGATAAATTAGGCGCAGGTTTTATAGGTGCACTTCTTGCAGGACTTATAGCAGGTTACACTGTGGCATTTTTAAAGAAATATATTAAACTGCCAAAATCTATGCAGGGATTGATGCCGGTTTTAGTGCTGCCTGTGCTTTCCACATTGATTATGGGTCTTGTGATGGTGCTGGTATTAGGCGGGCCTGTAAAATCTATAAATGATGCAATGTCAGCATGGCTTAATAACCTACAGGGGTCTAGCGCAGTACTTTTAGGTATAGTGCTGGGCTACATGATGGCTTTTGACATGGGGGGTCCTATAAACAAAGCGGCATATGCCTTTGGCACTGCTACTATAGCAGCGGGACAGCCCACTCCCATAATGGCGGCGGTAATGGCTGCCGGCATAGTGCCTCCTCTTGGGCTTGCCTTGGCAACGGTCATTGCTAAAGATAAGTTTACCGCCGCTGAAATAGAAGCCGGAAAAGCAGGCTGGGTATTAGGACTTTCGTTTATAACAGAAGGGGCGATTCCCTTTGCAGCGGCAGATCCCTTTAGAGTAATTCCTTCTATAATGGCAGGTTCAGCAGTAACAGGAGCCCTTTCGATGCTTTTTGGCTGTGCACTAGCTGTACCCCATGGCGGCATTTGGGTGCTTTTTATACCAAATGTTGTAACAAATCTATTCTTTTACATTCTTTCTATAGCTATAGGCACTGTAGTTACAGCACTAGTGCTTTCAATTCTAAAAAAGCCTGTAGAAAATAGCTTGCCTTTATAACAACTAAATTAGAATAAATTGCAATCATCCGCGCTGCAGGCGGTCAATGACCGCCCCTACACATTAGCAATTCATATGTGACAGAGGGAAATCCAAAAATGTCGATAAATCGTTTGCTGTAAGGGGAAAACATTTTTGATAACCTTATATTTATGATACAGTTTATTTAGTAAAAATATATTTAATGAAAATTTAGCTTCAAATCATCTGTATAAATTTGTAAAACCACTTGGTTTAACCAAGTGGTTTATTTCCGCTATAGACAAAGATGTATATTCTATTTCAGCGATATTGAGTTCTTCGTTATTTGTAATATTAAACTTATTTCTTAATACAAAGGAATTTAGATAACAATATTTTATATCCCACTCATAACTATAATCATAATTCTCACTCATAATGCCATACCTATACCTTCACAGTATGTTTTTCAATAATTCTTTTCTTCATTTTCTCAAAACTGACTTTATTAGATAGACATATCCTAATTCTCTCTTTATCGTCTTCTCTTAAATGCATTCCTTCTATAACCATAGTTCCATTTACTTCTTTGATTATTTGTTCTATATCCTTCATAGCTATCACCTTTTTTACTATTATCCTTAACTATATTATACCACATCGTAGCATAGCTTCAATCAAATGGGTCTTTGACAGTTACAACTTTTTAAAAACTATTCAAAGCCCTGCAATCAATGGATTTTCATATCAAATTTATTTTTGTAAAGTACCTAATTTTTAGTGATTTACGTTTAAATTAAAATTCTACTTTCCGACATAACCTAAATGGTGTAACTTATCAATAAACACAGTATTACCAAGGTTTATAAGATTTATTCCTAAAAATCACGCACTTTTTATAAGCGAGAATATGTTAAATATAATGGTAGGGAATATGTTAATATAATGGTAGGGGAGACCATTGGTCTCCCGCTCTCCCTTTCTCGTTTATTGCTCTCTTTTCTATCTTCATTTCTTATTATATTATAAACGGGAACAGTATTCCTGTATTTTTAGGATATAAAGGTTTTGAATTTACCTTAATATCTTAAAAAGTAGTCATGCAACGGCTTGAAAAGGGGTGAAGGTAGTTGACAGAACATTACATTGACGCAATGGGTTTTATGTGTCCGGTGCCTAATATGATGGTGCAGGAAAAATTAGAGCAGATTAAACCGGGAGATGTTATTATACTTGAAACAGACCACAGTTGTGCAGCCGTAAGTATAATAAATGACATGAAAAAGAAAAAAATCCGAGCTACATCCCGCGAGATTGATAATGGCATATGGCGTGTAACGATAAAGCTATAAATCCTAAACCTAGCAAAATCCGCGGCTTGGAAGGCGTAAAAACTTTATAAATGCCCTTGCCACAGTGCTTTGGGCTTTTTCTGTTTTGTAGGCAAGGTAAATCTTTTGCTTTAATGGGATGCCCTTAATATCAACAGCCTTAAGGGTCTTATTGTGCAATTCTTTTTTAAGGGCAAGCCTTGACATTATGGATATGCCATGACCTGCTTCCACAGCAGCTTTGATGGAGTCCACGCTGCTGAACTCCATGACGATATTGAGGGAGGAAATATCAATTCCTGCAGAGCGCAGGCAATTTTCCACAACCTGCCGAGTGCCGGAGCCGTGTTCTCTCATAATAAGCGGCTGTTTTACAAAGTCCTCCGGCAGCAAATATTTTTTGCCATTCCATGGCTTTTTATTCGGCACAATGACGGTCATATCATCGGTGGCTATTTCTTCAATAGCAAAAGGACCGGAAACCTGGTCTCCTTCGATAACTGCCACATCAATTATTTCATCTTTTAAGTCATTAATAACCTGTGCTTGATTTCCCACCTTTAATTTTAAATTTGTTTCGGGGTATTTCTCTTTAAATATAAAGATACTACACGGTACTGCATAACCGCCAACAACCGAAGTAGCTCCAATAGTAAGGCTGCCCTCTACCGAGGCGCGCAGGCTGTCCATCTTTGATTCCAGTTCGTCAAAAAGGTCTGCTATCTTGGTAGAATAATCGTAAAGCAGCTTACCTGCTTCGGTCAAACTGGTACCTCGATTACTTCTTTCAAGGAGCTGTATCGAGAAATAATTTTCTAATTGCTTTATTTGCTGAGAAAGAGCCGGCTGAGTAATAAAAAGTTCCTCAGCAGCCTGAGTGAGCGAGCCGGTTTTGGCTACGGCGGCAAATGCCTTTAAAAAGTCGATATTCATAGGTAATCACCTTTTCCTGATATAAGCTATTCTTATAGTAGCATAAAATTAGTTAATTTTACAACTATTCATAAGGCAAGTATAATTGAGATAGTGAAGGAAATCACAAGTACAATCTTTACAGGAGGTGTTTTTGTGGCACAATCAGAAGTTTCACTGAAATCGAGGGTAAAATCAAAACCCGCTGCTAAAAAGAAGAATCAGATCGGTTACGGCATCGCACTGCTTGCACTAATAATTGTTTTTGGCTGGTATTTATCTACTGTAGCAACTTCCGTGGCTCTTCGCTGGATGATTGGAATTGTTTTTGGGTTTATTCTACAGCGCTCTAGGTTTTGCTTTACTGCAGCTATGAGGGATCCGTTTTTAACAGGCAGTACATCACTTTTAAGAGCGGTTATCATAGCAATATTGGTGGCCATGATAGGATTTTCAGCGGTACAATTTGCAGCAGTAAGCGCAGGAGAGGCTGTTCCCGGCAACATAAGCCCTGTGGGAATCCATACCCTACTCGGAGGAATTATCTTTGGGATAGGAGCAGTTATCGCCGGCGGCTGTGCGTCGGGGACTTTGATGAGGGTAGGCGAAGCATATGTGATGAACATGGTGGCATTGGTGTTTTTCGTCATTGGCTCAGGATTTGGAGCATATATCTTCGGCTGGGTAAAAGACAACATAGTGCGCTCATCACCGGCGATATTTCTTCCTGACGTGCTCGGTTGGCCCCTAGCCTTCTTCGGGCAGATACTAGTACTTTTCGGATTATATTGGCTGGCTTTTTGGTGGGATTATAGAGAAGTATAAAATTTTAAAAGTATAAAAAAGGAGAGGATATAAATGGCAGAAGTATATCTTGATTGTTTAGGAGAGGCTTGTCCCGTACCCCTTATAAAAACTCAAAATAAGTTAAAGGAGCTCAATGTTGGCGATATTTTAATTGTTCAGATAGATCACAGCTGTGCTATGAAAAACGTGCCGGAATGGGCAAGAAAAGAAGGATATCCCGTAGAATTAGAAGAGATTGAAGAAGGGCGCTACGATATTTATATTGAGAAAAATAAGTAAAGGGGGCAGCTTTTAATGGACAGATATCAGGAAGAAGCGGCCAAACTGAAAAAAGCATTGTTAAAAGACCCCTTTCCGTATTGGATGGGAGCTATACTTCTGGGGCTTTTGAATATAGTGACGGTTATTATATTCAAATCAGGCTTGGGAGTAACTACGACTTTTTCTCATTGGGCTGCTTGGATTCTCAAAGCCCTGGGAGGTCATCCGGAAAACTGGGTTTTCTATCAGTCAGAATCGGCATCTAAAGCTCTTGCCGCAGGCTTTATGAGAGATGGCGGAACTATGCAAAATCTGGGGATAATCTTTGGTGCTATGCTTGCAACTTTATTGGCTTCCCAGTTTAGAGTCAAGAAAATTAAAAACTCTAAGCAAGTAGTGGCTGCAGCATTAGGCGGTATTATGATGGGAGTTGGAGCAAGGCTGTCATATGGCTGCAACATAGGAGCACTTTTTAGCGGAATGGCTTCTATGTCGCTGCACGGCTGGGTGTTCATGCTTGCCATGTTTATCGGAGCTTTCTTTGGCTCAAAACTTTTGGTAAAGTATTTCATTTAAATGGGAGGCTTTTAAAAATGCCGGACAAAAAAGTTGAAAATTATGATGTCATAGTCATCGGAGGCGGAGCAGCAGGCATGACGGCAGCGATATATGCCGGACGAGCCAGGCTTTCCACGCTGCTTATTGAAAAGACGCTTATGGGCGGTCTTGCAACTTATACTAACGAAATAGAAAACTATCCGGGCTTTCCTGAAGGTACAAACGGGGAAGAACTTATGAAACTTTTTGAACGTCAAATGAAGAAGTTTAATGTTAAGACAAAACTTGCTGATGTGCGGCAGGTGGACTTAAACGGTGATACTAAGATAGTAAAAACCCTTCGCACCGATTACCATGCAAAAGCTGTGGTCATTGCAACAGGCGGTAAACCCAGGCTTACTGGTGCAAAGGGAGAGGAGAAGTTTTTATTCGGTCGCGGCATATCATTTTGTGCAACTTGTGATGCAGCTTACTACACAGATAAAGAGGTTCTTGTAGTGGGCAGCGGCGATGCAGCTATTGAAGAAGCAATTTTTCTTTCAAGGTTTGCCAAAAAAATATATATCTCGGTAATTCATGATGAGGGAATCATGGACGCTAATAAAGTAGCGCAGGAGCAGGCTATGAAAAATAAGAAGCTGCATTTCATCTGGAATACCGTAGTAGATGAATTTGTAGGTGAAGAACAGCTGGAAAAGGTAATGCTGAAAAACGTAAAAACCGGAGAAAAGATTCCGGTTAAAGTGGATGGCTGTTTCTTATTCATCGGCTATCTGCCGAATACCGAGATTTTCCGCGGAATGGTAGATATTAGCGACAGAGGTTATATAATCACCGATGAAAACATGCAAACAAATATCCCCGGGGTCTATGCGGTAGGAGATGTGCGCGAAAAAGCACTGCGTCAAGTTGCAACGGCTGTAGGGGATGGAGCTGTTGCAGGCTATATGGCTGAAAGATATATTGAAGAAACCAATGTTTTTCAGAGGGAATTCAAAGAACACAGAGGCATGCAGCTTGTTATGTGCTATGACCCCACTGATGTAGTGAGCCGAGAGAAATTAGCTATTGTAGAGAGATTTGCTAAAGAAAATCCAGGAATCAAACTCAACAAAATCGATGTGTATAAAGGCAAAAGTATGGCCAAAAGACTGGGTGTTGAAGGCGATCCCTGTCTGGTAGTTATGAACGGCGGATATGTCGATTATACTATACCGCTTACCGAACTTAACGAAGATATGTTAAAACATCTTGATCACAGTAAGGCGGCCAACCTGTAAATTTTGTCAAAGCTTAAACACCTTCCGAGGTTATCAAACATAATCCCGGAAGGTGTTTTTATTATCTGCTTAGTGTATTTTTGGTTTTACTGTAAAAAGTTAATTTTAGTTAAAAATATCTATAACTATATATAATATATTAGCTGTGAACTTATGGAAAGCAGCTTTTACAGCGGAATCATTTTTCAATTATTTAAGATTTTATGATTGCAGCTTCTGCACTGTACGGTATAATTTAAAAAGATGGATTAAAGCAATATCTTAAGAAAGATTCTACCGTAGAAAGTTAATTTTAGCCCAGAAATGTCAATATATTGTTTTAGATTTAATAAAAACGCTATATGTTGACCATCAATTTGAGAAAACAGGGTTTTTACATTAGAATCCATAAATGATATATAATCAGTATATCGCGATATCGTGGAAAAAATTTTTGACTTATATGAACTTAAAACTAAACTGGAGGTTTGTTATAGTGAAAGCAGTTTCATGGAATGTAAACGGTCTTAGAGCGTGTTTAGGCAAGGGCTTTTTGGAATATTTCAAAGATGTTGATGCCGATATATTTGCAATACAGGAAACAAAGCTGCAAGAGGGGCAAGTAGAGCTTGAACTGGAAGGCTATGAGCAGTACTGGAATTATGCGGTCAAAAAGGGATATTCCGGAACAGCAGTTTTTACAAAGATAAGTCCCTTATCGGTTGCATATGGGATAGATATAGAGGAACATGATGCGGAGGGAAGGGTTATAACCCTTGAATTTGAGAATTTTTATTTTGTAAATGTGTATGTGCCCAATTCTCAAAGAGGTCTGACCCGCTTAGATTACAGGATGAAATGGGAAGATGATTTTCGAGAATATCTCATAAAGTTAGACGGCATAAAACCTGTGATTTGCTGTGGAGACAAGAATGTGGCTCACCAGGAAATAGATTTAAAAAACCCTAAAAGTAACAGAAAAAATGCCGGTTTTACCGATGAAGAGCGGCAGAAGATGACGGAGCTGCTCAACTCCGGTTTTATTGATGCATTTAGATATCTTTATCCGGACAAAAAAGATGCTTATACTTGGTGGTCCTATATGTTCAAGGCTCGAGAAAAAAATGTCGGTTGGAGAATTGATTATTTCATCGTATCCGAAAGATTAAAAGATAAAATAAAGGATGTTGAGATTCACTCACATGTCATGGGAAGCGACCATTGTCCGGTGCTTTTGGATATCGACATTTAAAAGCGAAAAAGGCGAATCCGCCGCTAGATAAAATGAAAAAACATAGAATCGAGAATTTTTATTCAAATAAGCAAAAAACCAACAAAACTGCAATACATATTTATTATTCTGACAGCAGGAGAGGAAAATGAGAATTACAGGCAAATATAGTAAATTGCACATTGGAATTGTTTCAGGCATAATAATCGGAATTCTTGCGTTTCTTTATGTTGAAGCTAACAGTCTACAAATAACTGAATACACTATTATATCCCCTAAAATCCCCGAGGAATTTGAAGGTTTTAAGATACTACAATTGTCGGATTTGCATAGTAAGGAGTTTGGAAGGGATAATATACGTCTTATAGAACAAATCAAAGCTCAAAACCCTGACATTATTGTGGCCACCGGTGATATGCTAAATTCAGGCAATGATAACGGACAGGTATTTTATAATTTGGCAAAAGAACTGGTTAAAGATTTTAAACTGTATTACATAAAAGGGAATCACGAGCAAATAGCTGAGTTTAAGGCGCAAGGAGCAGGCTCTGGCTGGTTTGACTCTTATATGGATGAATTGAGAAACTTAGGTGTCATTATATTAGATAATGATAAAGTCGAGTTAAAAAAAGGCGATGCCTCAATAAATCTTTATGGTCTTGAAATTTCGCTTCTCCTTTACAGGGGAAGATACTCCGGCAACTATAATGGCGAGCAATTTATAGATGTGCCTAGCATTGAAAAAAAATTAGGCGTGTGTGAAAGCGAAAAATATAACATACTGCTCACGCATAACCCGGCGTATTTTCAGATATACAGCCAGTGGGGCGCAGATATAGTGCTGACCGGCCACGTGCACGGAGGGATCATCAGGATTCCCTTTATAGGTGGCTTGCTTTCCCCTGACGCCACATTTTTCCCAAAATACGATGCGGGCGAATTTGAACTTGGCAAGTCAAAGATGATAGTAAGCAGGGGCCTGGGCAACAGCACTATAAGACTCCGAGTCTTTAACCGCCCCGAAATAATAACTATCACCCTATGTAGAGGCGGTCAATGACCACCCCGCAACCGCAACATGGTTTGCTGTATGATGACACGATACAATAGGGCTTAGATACCATTATTATTGTTATTAGTAAATTAGTGATTTTGACAGCTGCCGTAAGTAAAACAGGAGGTTAATTAATGAAAGTATATTTTACTTCAAGTTTATGGTGCAAAGGTAAAGGGTTTTGGGGGTTTAGCCAGCGGACAAACTGGCAGTTTGAATATAAAGGGGCGAAATGCTACATCCCTGCTGTATATCGTTTTTCAGGCGGTATTGTTTTTGACGTTATTACCATTTTAGATGAAATAAAACTACGCAAGTTTTTTGAAAAGTATGAGGACATTGAAGCAACATTAACACCTTTACAGCGGCGCTGTTTAGAACAGGAGCATCCTTATCAGGCAATACCAATAAGTGAAATATGGATAAACGGCAAGCAGGTAATAGACGGATATTCGTCTAGCAGCGCTATGAGCATACCATGGATTGGGCAAGATGAAAAATTGACATTTGTGCAAAAGGCATACTCATCGATTTTAAAGGATGTAACCTGCTTTGCCTGTGAACGTTTTTGCGTGCCATATCCTCCGGCAGATTCTAAAATTCAAAAGCTGCTGCGCTTTTTACGTATGGACAAAGTAAGCGGAATAAAGCTGCTGACATACCCTGTTAAACGATTTATACCTTTGGACATACATTTTGAAATGTCAGTTGATGAAAAGGAGAAACAGCTTTGCTTTAATCATCCCATTACAGGAATAAAGCATATACTGTATTTTCAGGGGGCAGAGTTCATAGAACTTCCCGTTGAAGCAAGTGGCAACCGTAATCTTTACATTCTGCAGTCAATGTATGAAATAGAGCCTGCCTTGCCGCAAGGAGACAATTTGCAGTTTGGAAGCAGTATTGACAAGTTGCTTGAGATAACAGATGATAAACTTATGCCAGCATCTAGCGCGTCTATTGGCATTATTGGCGGAGCTGACGGTCCCACTTCAATTTTCATTTCATCAAAGGAAGACGAAAAGCCTCAGCCCCACGGTTTACACGGACTTCCGTTACACAGTTGCTATTGTGTACCAAGCTTTCAAAAGGAAGATACCTTCCACTTTGTCCTTGAAGGCATCAATATCAAAGACTGCGACAGCAAAGAATATAATTTTCAATAACTTGTTGCATAATTGTAAAAGTTACAAAAGCAAAGCACTGTCATCCTGAGCGAAGCGAAGGATCTTATGACGCATTCTCTGTATAATGTATATCAGTAGGATTTTACGATATTGAATCGTATGTGTATAATCCAATTGAAGGAGCAAGATATATGGAGTTAAAATTAAAAGATTAATAAAACAGCTTGACTATCACCTTGGGTGTTAGCTTATGATTGTATTGAGGTGATAATTATGTTTATTAAAGAAGTATGCGCAATAACAAAACTGACTAATCAAAAAGAATTAAGTCTTGACCGAGAAAAGGCAAAACAACTGCTGCTTGATAAGCTAAGAAAAGGTGATAAAAATGTTAAAACGAGCATTGAAATTTGCTATAGGACCAAGCGCAGGAATAGCTCTGGGAGGCGTAATTATTCCAAGAATTATGTTTCCGCACCTATATAACGAAACATATCCACCGATACTCTTACATGCTACTTTGTATTTTTTTGGAGGTTATATAGTGTCCTCTTTGGTTTTTCTGCTCATTGAATGGATAAAGTCAAGGGCGGAAAGCAAGTGATAAAGTGATACTTAATTTTATCATAAAGCAAGAAGAATACTCATTCGGCAAGAAGTTTTTCTATTAAATACCGAAGATTTCTTTCAAATTTTGCGTCTTGCTCAGGCTCTCTTTTTTTAAACTTTGTGTATTTGTGGTGTTTTCTGCGGATTTCCTGATTGATATGCCTTCGGGTAAGCAACTGCTGGATATTTTCAGAAGAAATTATCAGGCCGTTTTGATTGATACAAAAAGCTTCCTTGGCAAGCGCCATTGCCGCCAAACCATAATCCTGTGTTATGACTATGTCGCCTTTTGCAGCGTGATTTACAATATAATAATCAGCACTATCAGCGGATTGGTCAACAGTAACAATGGTTGCATAATCATCTGCTAAATAATGGGAAAAGTTTTTGACTACAAGTATTTCCAAATCGCAGGATTTGGCTGTTTTTATGGCTATATCTACAACAGGGCACCCATCTGCATCTACAAGGATTTTCATAATATCACCGCCTCCATTATATCATATCAGGTGCCTATAAATGGCTAATAAAATTCCGGGATACTTGAAAATATTAAATACTAAGCTGTGTAAAGAAGTACAGCCACATCACCATGTAATATCCACATGTATTGTCAACCATAATCTAAATTAAAGTTGACAATTACCCCTTCCTTTAGTATTATAAGAGAAAATATTCTAGGAAGGGGTAATTTTTATGAACATAAAGACTAGAGATATGGTTTTAATAGCTTTATTTGCTGCACTTACGGCAATCGGGGCATTTATCAAAATACCCACCCCGCTTGTCCCTTTTACACTGCAATATTTGTTTTGTGCTTATTCAGGTATTCTGCTGGGCGCAAAACGGGGTCTTTGCTCACAACTTTTGTATTTAGGCGTTGGCTTGATGGGTTTTCCGGTTTTTACTCAGGGAGGCGGCCCTATGTATATTTTTCAACCCACCTTTGGTTATATTATCGGCTTTTCACTTTGCGCATATATTATCGGCAAGCTTACCGAGAAATTAGACAAACTTACCTTATTTGGAGTTCTAAAACCAATTTTAGCAGGCATGTGTGCAGTATATTTCTGCGGCATCGTTCATTTATACCTAATTATGAATTTCTATTTAGGCAAGCCTATGTCCTTAAAAACGGCTATAATAGCGGGTTTATTTCCCTTTGCCTTCACCGACTTGCTTTACAGTGTATTGATAACTGCTACTGCTACAGCTATAGTGCCTTCTTTGAGGAAATTGGACCTAGTTGGCAGACCCTGACTTTGAAGGCAAATGTTGTATACAAAAAGCGGGCGGCCAATGGCAGCCCATACATACAAAGATTTTGCTTTGCCGTTAGCTGAAAAATAAACCCGTAATCTCGTATCTAATAATAAATATTATCTAGCTGTCCTTTTGCTTTGAAAATAACATACTTATATAACTAGTAGTTTCTATCATATCATTGCCCAGCAAAATACCTGAGTTGGTATTGTCAAGGACGGTAAAGTCAGTAATACCCATGTTTTCCATGGCAAAAAACAGGATGCCCAGAGCTGAAGGAGAGTCCAGGTGGTCGTTGTCCATGGCAAAAATGCGGTCCCAATCTTTTTCCCTTATGGCTTTCAGGGTTTCCGAGTCCATCTGCACTGCCTCTTGACTTGCCAGATAGTGTGAGAAATCTACGGATGCTACTATTACCGCACCTTTTTTGAGCAAGGGAGAAAGGTGCTCAGCCAGTTGTTCTGCCTCCTTTTTTGATACATCATGGTGGCATATGATGGGCACAACTTTGGTGTTTGGCAGATAATACTTTACAAAAGGCATGAGGTTACCCATGGAATGCTCGGCGCTAAAGGCATAATCATCCTGCTTTACCATATGTGTGGCCAGCAAATAGTCAACTGCCTCTTTATCTACCTCCACAGTGCCAAAGGGTGTCTGCCATCCCAGGCTGCTGACAAGAATTCGAGAGCCGATGTTTTTATGGTTTGGCCCCACCAAAATTAGCAAGTTGGGCGGCGCATCCTGTATTTTTGAAAAGACCTCGGCTATCATCTGGTGTGCCAGCAGATGATGAGGCACTACGGCCCCGCAAATCTTTTCATTCCAAAGCTCTTTTTTGACTGAGTATTCCGGGGTAAAATACCTTGGGTCGAAGAAGTTGTTGGGATGGGTTGGTGCAGGGGCAGAAGGGGCAAGAGTCGGAAGTGTCTCTGCCCTTCTGGTCTCCCTTACGATGCCCGTCAATACCAATCCAAAGCAAATAATTATAAAAAGTGTAGCAACTTTTTTCATTTAATACTCATCCTATCCCCTTTAGTTACACTGTAAACCACACCGCTTGACATATGTTGTATTATGGCAGGCTCAGCCGCAAATTCTCCGGGATTGATAACCCTGGCATAGTAATTCAAGCTCCCATTCTTCTTTTCATAAACTGCAAATATCACCTTTTGACCGTCGATTTGCACAGGATACCTTGTGTAGTCATCACCCGCATCATGATAGTGGGGCCTTTCAACTATCTTTAATCCTGCCGGAAGAAAATCAGTTATGATATATGGACCATCGGGGGCTGTCTGGCCAAACTCATAAGCGATGTTTACCTTTATTAAATCACCGGCATTAAAAGAAGTCTGGGCCCTGCCTGAAACCGCTTCATAGCTACGTGTTAGTTTAACGCCATCAGTAATGGATACTAAAGAAGTGTCAAAGGCAGCGGGATAAACAGCGGTAATTCCTACTTTGCCCTTAATATTTTCAAATTTTAGTTTAGCAAGTTTTTCCGGTGAAAGCAGCAGGCAAAAAGTTTCTTGAGGTTCAAGCACTACCTTTTCGCTTTTACCGTCCAGGTGATAATCAAAACTTACAGCGTTTTTCGAAAGCCTGGGCAGAGCTTTTTCCAAAAACATCAACTGCTCCGTATAAAGAAGGATATCCTTTGTTGAGTTATCCAAGACATAGGCCGCAAGCTTGTTTTGTTCATCCAGATTCAGTCCGGCACAGACTATTGATGCAAGTGCCGTAGCCTCCAGTATGTCATCCTGATCCTGGCCGCACTTTATCCGCATTTGAGTTTTCAGGTCTTCTCCATTTTGCTTTAAAATGCTCTTTATCCACCGAGATGCTGTAGGCTCATCACCGATTTCCAAAAAGGCCATGGCAAGATAGAGCTGCTCTTTTACAGTCAAGTCCTTTTGTGTTGACAGAAGTTTAAGCTCTGTAAGCACCGGTTCGTTCAAAGCCGAAAGACCGTATAGAGCAATAATGCTTCTTTCCCGGCTTTCTTTAGGATCTTCTGCAATTTTATAAAAGTAATCGGCAAGCGACGATTTGTCAAAGACGCTACCGTAAAGTGAAGCAAGTTTTGCCGAAAGCTCTAAATCTTGGTCACTATAAGGTAAAATGGCAATGCCGCCTTCCTGTGTTTGATATTCCAGTAGATTCAAATTTTCGCCGCTTTTACCGGGCAGCGCCAAATTCAAATCCGGGAAATACTCCTCCAGCAGGTTTTGAGCTTTAAGTGGCGCGATTTTCTGGTCTATGCGGCTGCCGTCTAACCAGCTTAGTTTAAGCAGCATGCTTAAGTATTGGCTGCGCTCATAATCTGTGAAGGTTAAACTTGTAGGTGTATTTTCTGCTCCCTTTATTTGAAGGTTTTCCTCCATCAGCCAAAAATCAACTTGCTGTTTCGTAACAAGGCTGTCTACAACATTAAAACTCAGTGTCAGCGTGTCTGTAAGCCCATCCGCAGTTTTTCCGGTTACGGTCAAGTCATATTGGCCCTTTTGTAAAGCCGGCAGCTGCCAATAAGCAGCGTCAAAGGCATTTTTAGTCAGTGCCTCGGATATAGTTTTTTGCGGGCCTTTAAGCGCTGTTTCATAAGAAACCGATGTACCGGATTTTAGTTTATTGCCAAAGGCACGCAGGGGTATCATAGGCTGATCGCCTGTTAGATATGTGTCATTTATAACTGTGCTTACAAAAAAGGGCAGCTTGACGATAACCGGTGCAGTTTTGGTGGCTGCAAAAAGATCATTAGTTACCGCTTGGCAGGTAAGCCTCCAAGATGTAAGATTATCCGGCACTTTAAATGAAAACTTTGCCTTTCCCTGCCTGTCGGTGCTTACTGTTTTGAATAGCACTGCATCTTTAAAGTCTTTTCGTTCAGAACCTCCCTCACCGCCGCCTTCAGCGCCACCCGACAACGAATCGGCAGTTTCATGAGTAAAGCCGGTTATATATATGCCTGAACCATAAATATCACCATAAATATCACCTAGTATATCCGCATACTGCTGGCGTAGAGCATAGAGCGCCTCATCCACCAGGTTTAAATTCACCAGTGCCTCAACCGCTCTGCCGCTGCTATCGGTGACTTCTACTTCAACGTTAACGGTATCTTTGGGCTCGTATTCCTTTCTGTCTGTTTTAATGTCAATGTTAAGAGCCTTTTCGGTCCTGTCATACATTACAATAAATTCATATGCCTCATGATAATTTCGGCCGTCAAAATAGACTCCCTTGACCCAAAAGTTAGGAATGAGCTCCTGCTTAAATGCCGTATTAAAATCGGCAGTATCTTGCACGCAACTTTCCAGTATGCCGTTCTGAGCCGTAAAGAACAAGAAACCATCTTGCCTGGAAGAAATTGGCGACTCATTCTGTTTCATGGAAAGTTTGACCGCTGCATTGGTTTTATATGAGGCTTTGCCTTCCATGTAATACCATGTATAACCGTAGATCCTAGGCCTACCGTTTCCTAAAATCGTATATTCATATACGGCAGGATTGCCCTTAAAATCCATGGCAGTAAGTTCAACTCTATAGGATTCCTCATTTTTCACAGGGAAAGTAAAGGTAGCCTTACCATCTTTGTCGGTGGTTACCTGAGTTTCGGATTCCAAGACCTTGCTGTATTCGTATTCATACCTGGTTTGCACCTTTTTATTTATAAAATCATAGTATTTTCCTGCCTCGTATTTTTCCCACACATCCCGGTAGACCCGAACATTTACCGGGTGATTGGCAGCAGGGCCGCTTTTATATGCATCTTCATCCCATGGATCTGCCTGGCCGCTGTTTACCTTATCGATGGTAAGCCTGTCTATGTCTATTCCAATGGCGGCAGTACCATGTTTTACATCGCCTGAAGCGTCAATGCAGATATCATTGTTTAACACAAATAAAGCAGTTTCAGTTTCAATTTCCCCGGCTTCCGGCAGCTTTGCAGTGAGAAATAGGCAGGAATGCTGCAAAAAGCCGTATTGCTCCTGTTTGAATTTAGGGAAAAAGCTTATTATGGCATTGCCCTCGCTATCTGTAGTAGTACTGCCGTTTCCATAGTTTTGAATATAGTATTCCAAAGGGGTATCAGGTACAGGTGTTCCCTCAAAAAAAGTTGCCTTAACCTGAAAATCAACCTTATCGCCTACATATACGGCTTTTTTTGAGGAAACCACTTCCAACTGGTAGGATGGTTTGCTGTAAGTTGCAACTTCAAAGCCTCTGGAGGTAATCACAAGGTCTTCGCACTTTACCTCTAGGAAATAATAACCGGGAGTCAAATTGGGAAGTTTCATATTTCCTATGAAACTAAAACCATCTAAGGGAATTTCTTTGCTGTCTATAGTAGGGTTATCCCGTAATTCTGACGATAGCAGCGATACCGTAACTTTATCAATATTCTTTGCCTTGTCGGCCCTTGGCTTTATAATACCCCAGAAATTGACAGTACTATCTGGTTTATACAGTGTTCTGTCAAGATAGAGATATTTCCAGTAATCTTTTGCAAAATCATCTTCAAGCTCGGTATCAGGATACATTTGATAATAGGGATAAATAGCGGCTACTGCTTCTTTATTGTCTTTAGAAACAACAGCATATACTCCGTCGATAGCATCATTAGAAGTGGACAGCTTAGCTAGCCCCGTATCATCAGTGGTTGATGATTTGCCATTTCCATAAAACTGTACCTTTGCTCCCGATACCGGCTTGCCGGATGATAAATCATTTACCCAGACAAGGTTTTGATTTTTGCCTACGGCTGCATAGATGGCAAGGTCTGTAACTTGAAACCATATCTGGCGTATGTTGTTTTGCACATTGGCCTGAGCTATGTAGTAACCGGCGGGCATGACCTCTGGAAATTCGATAAATTTGGTAGATTCAACATCCATAACCGGTGCTGAGAATTTAGCCACAGATTGCAGCTTGGAAACATCTTCTAAATAAGTTTGCCGGCTACGAAATGCCCAGAAAGGTATTTTTTGCTTTTCCTGAAGGGCTCTAATATAATCATTTGCAGTTTTATATCTGTAAACGGTAAAATCTATATTTTTGGGCAACTGCATGCTGTCCCAGCTATAATAGCCAAATTGGAAAATAGGTTTTTCAGAAGTTGAAAATTCACTGATGGATTTGTGAAAATTAAAACCTAAACCATCTTGGGATTCTTCCTGAGTTTCAAACTGAAATGTAAAGTCTTCTTTAAGGGTTTGGCGGCTTGCGGAAAGCGGCAGGCCTTTCTTAATCGTAACGGTGTAAAGGGTGTCCGGTTCCAAGCTTTTAGGAACAAATACGGCTGTCTTTTTGTGTAACTCAAAACTGCCCTCGACATTTGGGCTGATAGTAAAAAACTCCGACAGCTTGTCAAAATTCAGATGGCTGAAGGTGATTTCTATTCCGGTATTTGTGGGCACACCGGTGGCTTGGTGGCGGGGAAGAGTAGATACGACCTTAAAATCCCCCTTGGTCTGAAACGCCCATTTAAGAGGGGTTTCATCGCCGACAGACAGGGTGAACTTATAGATTTTTTGCGGTTCAAGAGGCGCTTTTGGTGTTACAAGCACCTTTTGCTTATCTTTACTATCCCTTGCCACAGTAAAATCCACGGCAGGTTCAACGGAAAGGTTTTCGCGGATGAATCTCGGATCTAGAGCAGATTTTGCAGAAAGAATAAATGCTGTATCAGAGTCAGCGCCTGCGCTGTCCTGTTTAGTAGGTTCCATAGTGATTTCTGATGCCAGAGCGGCTGTAGTAGGGTTATTCCTATTTATGTATAAACTTGCGCCAAAAACCAGCAGTATCACTACTGCAAGAGATAGGGCCAAATAACGTTTTGATTTTTGCACTTTGTCATCTCCTCAAAAACACCTTTTCATAATACAGACGTTAAGTCAAGCAAAATAGTTCCCAATTAAAAAAATAAAAGAGAAATATGCTCAAAAGGAAGTTTCAATTTTCTATACATACTTGACACAAGCTGATTATATGGATAACCTGATAATATAAGGTATAATAAGGTGTGGGGATTTAAAAAAAGAAGCAAATTGAAAAAAGCGAGAGGAGTTGGTATATGGATGAGTTTTTTTGATGTATTAAAGGCTTTTTGGGAAACAGCAAAAAATGTTTTGCCGATAGTAATATTTTTATGCATTTTTCGGTTAATTGTTTTGCGGAAACCTATTGAAGAAATAAAGACATTGGCATTAGGGACACTGCTCAGTATTATAGGCCTTCATTTGTTTTTAAAGGGAATATCCCTTAGCCTGATTCCTTTAGGGGATTCCGTAGGAAGAGATCTTGTAGTATTGAATAATAAATACTTAATAGCAATATTTGCCTTTGTGGTAGGGTTTTTTGCAACAATGGTCGAGCCTGGCCTCAAGTCACTTGCCTTGGAAGTCGAGGAGATTTCCACCGGAGCCATACCGATGAACGTGCTGATAAATGCTGTTGGCATAGGATTTGGCCTGGGGATGAGTATTGGCATTGTAAAGATATTAAATAATATCCCAACTAAAACCATTCTTTTTCCCGTACTGCTTTTGGCAATGATTTTAGGCTATTTTGCGCCCAGAGAATTCGTCGATATCGCCATAGACTCAGCCAGTGCTACTACCGGTCCGGTTAATATACCGCTTAACATGGCCATTGCCTTAGGCCTTTCAAAAATACTGGAAACTTCAGATCCATTGCTCAACGGCTTTGGAATAATAGGGCTAACCTCTATGGGAGCGGTGATTTCAGTGCTGGCGCTGGGTATATTGAGCAGGATTTAAGAGGAGGGGTTAAAATGTCTGAAATTATGGCTGTTGTTGCCATTGTGGAAAGGGGCAAAGCCGATTATGTGGTAAACCGTGCTAAAAAGGTAGGCGCACAAGGTGCTACTATATTATACGGCAGAGGTACCGGAGAAAGTGAAGCAAAGAAATTTTTGAATGTGCATATCGAGTCCTCAAAGGAGATCATCATAATTTTAACCGAAAAAGAAAAATGCAAGCAGATATTTGACGAGATAGTGGAAGCGGGCAGGCTTAAAGAGCCCGGAACGGGCATTATTTTTACATTTCCCGTATCAAATCTGGTGGGCCTGCATCACCGTGAAAGCTTTTCACTTAACTAAAAATGCGGCACTGTTTCGGCCTCTTAAAGGCAGGCAGTGCCGCAGCAATGGACTAATCAGTCAATTATCATCTAATAGTTTTTCTATGAATTTTGGGAGGATAAAACAGCTTTCCAAAATTTCTTTGTTTATATATTTAGTATCTTTATCGAATTTTTCAGGATTTGGTTTCCAGTATTTTTTAGAACCCATGGTGAAGGTCCAGAATCCACCCGGATATGTCGGGACCGTAGCCATATATGTTTTTACAATGGGAAAAAGACTGTTTAAGTTTTTGTGTATTTTGACCATCATCTCAGAATAGAAAATGGGAGATTCGCTCTGACACACCATCAATCCATCTTCACGCAAATTGCTGTATATATCTTTGTAAAATTCAAGCTCAAAAAGCTTAACTGCCGGTCCGACAGGATCTGAAGAATCAATGATAACCACATCATACAAATAATCCCGCTGCTCCTTTACAAAGGCGGTGCCATCTTCAAAGATAAAATTCACTCTTGGGTCAGACAGTTTTCCCGACACTTTCGGCAAATACTTCCTGCAGGTCTGAACTACCATTTCATCTATTTCTACCATGTCAATTCTTTCCACATTGGGATACTTGGTTACTTCCCGAGCGGCACCACAGTCACCGCCGCCGATTATGAGCACATTTTTTGGGTTTGGATGGATATTTAGGGGTACATGAGCAATCATCTCATTGTATATATATCCGTCATTGCTGGTTGTTTGGATAGCATCATCCAGTACCAGCATTGGGCCGAAGTCATAAGAATCAAGTATCATTATCTGCTGAATTGGGGAGTTCCCTTGGTATATGATTTCCTTTATGCGGTAATCAATTTTAAGATTATTGCGGTCAACTTCGGTGAACCATATATCATCACCTATTTTCTTCAAACATTCTTCTATTTGCATCATAGAAAAACCCCTTTCATATTTTTTGAGTTTCAATGTTCCTATAAATGATAGCATGTATTATTAAAATTATCAAAAATCACAACAAACATCCTTCACTACGTTCAGGATGACAAATCGTTTTCAGCCTCTGAATAGTAACAATATTTTTAGGTTATTTTGCAGGAAAAAAGAACCGGCGTAGAAAAAACCTGCAAATTGATATATAATTGAAATAGTGGCACAATAGTATAAGAAAGAAGCAATGCGAATTGGAGGGGATTTATCGTGAAAGAACTACATATTGCGCAGGTATCTGAAAAAATAATAAATGAGCTGCCGGATGGAGCCTTACTTACAGTAGAATCCAACGGCAAGTTAAACACAATGGCCATAGGCTGGGCCACCTTAGGCCGTGTATGGAACAAGCCTATATTAACGGTTATGGTGAGATTTTCTCGATTTACTCATGATGTCATCAAAAATGCCGATTCCTTTACGGTGAGTTTTTCGACGGAAGGTAAGCTAAAAGAGATTATAGCCAAGTGCGGAAGTAAAAGTGGAAGGGATATTGATAAGTTTAAAGAATATAATCTCACTCCTGAATATGTGGAGGGCATAGAATCACCCTACATCGCCGAAGGGGATTTGCATCTTGTCTGCAAGATGGTTTACAAAAACACCATGGAACCGGAACTGCTCTCAGATGAGATAAAAGACCGGTGGTATAAAGACAACGATTACCATACCATTTATTACGGAGAAGTCGTCAAAGTGCTTAAAAATGAATAAAAAACACATGCCCGCATCTTTTAAGTAATGATGCGGGCATGTGTTTAGCAAAGTCGGGGAAACAACACCTTTGAAACAAGGCCATTTTAGAACAACAGGCCTTGCTTTAAGTTGTATACCATTATCTTTGCAGGGGAGAGCTTTCTACGCTTAAATTTATTTATATGTTTGAACAATGATTTTTTACAGGACACTCGTTACAAAGAGGTTTTTTGTTTTTACAATAGTCCTTTCCCAGACGCACTATTAAAGCATGATATTCATTGAAAAGATTCACATCAGAGGGAAGGTTACTCATAAAAAAATCCTGCATTTGGCTATATTTTGCATCATCAGGCAAGAATCCCAGACGAGAAAAGATTCTTCGCGTATAGGCATCAACTACGAAGATGGGCTTTGCAGCCGCATATAAGATAATTGAGTCGGCAGTTTCCGGTCCTATACCTTTAATGCTCAGGAGCTCTGCACGCATATTGGGAATGCTTTTTTCAAACAGGGAATAAATATCCCCGCCATAGTTTTGTTTGATATATCGACAAAAGTTTTTCAGCTTAAGGGCTTTTTGATTATAATACATAGTAGATTTTATAAGAGCGGCAAGTTTATCTTTATCTACTGCAAGTATGGCATCTAATGACAGAAGGCCTTTGGCCTTTAGGTTATCAATAGCCTTTTCAACATTTTTCCAGGAAACACTCTGAGTTAAAATAGCTCCAACAATGATTTCAAAATCATCATCGGCAGGCCACCAGTGCTGTGGGCCGAAAGCTTCAAGCAATTTGTCATATATTTTTACTAAGGTTTCTTTCGGCAAAAAATCTAACCTCCCTGCTAAAAAGTTATAACAAGGCCGCCCACGCCTGTGTAAGCTCCAACAGTGGGGCCTGTTGGATAAATCAGGACTTGTAAAGGATTATACCTATTTATAAGTTCGGCCTTCAAAAATTCTGCATCCTGAAGATTTTGGGCATGTGTAATGTAAATGGTTGTGTTTGAAAAATCCTGCTTTCCCCTTTCGCCGATTAAGGAAATAAGGCGCTCCAAAGCCCTTTTGTTGCCGCGGACTTTTTCCAAAGGCACAACCTCACCTTCGATACCCTCACATATGAGTTTGATATTCATTATATTAGCAACGGTTCCCTGAAACCGAGTTATGCGGCCGCCTTTTACGATATTCTCAAGGGTTTGCAGGTATATAAATATGGTCATATTTCGGCGAAACTCTGAAAGAGCATCAACAATCTCATCCATGCAGTGTCCAGAGTCCCTAAGTTCCACTGCCTTCATAATTTGCAGGGCGTGTCCCGGCGATGCGGCAAGTGAATCAAAAACCGTAACAGGGATGGATGTCATGGTTTTTGCCACGTTTGCCGACTGAAAAGTCCCGCTGAGCTTTGAGGAAATAGTAATACATAAAATTTCATCTCCAGGTGAAGCCGTTTCCTCAAAGACCTTTAAAAAAGCTGCCGGAGAAGGTTGAGCTGTCTTAGGCAGCGTGCTTGACGCTGTCATTTTACTGTAAAATTCTTCCGGAGTAATATCTATTTTTTCCTTATATTCTTCGTCTGAAAACCTGATAGTTAAAGGAACAATAGGGATATTATGGCGTGCAAAAAATTCATCTGGCAAGTCGCAGGAGCTGTCGGTAACAATGTGTATCAATATTTATCCTCCTCGTTATAATAAAGTTATAGTTTGACAACTATATATCTTTTATATCTCACTATTGTTGTGAGATAATGTTTGTACAGATAGAGGTCGTAGTATTCCACCCTGAAGCATAGTCTTCCGCCTTAAGGTATGCACCTTCTTAAGATGTATTAATTTACTAATAGTAGATATCTAATTTTTCCGCAATACTTTCAAAGACTTTGCCAGCGGTGTCATGAATTACCACTTCAGCTCGTTCATCGAAAGGAGTGGGTTCCCGATTGATTATGATGAATTTTTCACAGTAGAGCGGAATTTCTGCCACAGGATAAACCTGCAAACTGCTGCCAGCGATTATCAAAAGATCGCATTTTTGTACTTGTTCCAGAGCTCTATAAAAATCTCCGCTCATAGGGTCGCCAAAAAGCACCACATCAGGCCGTATAAGGCCACCACATGTACATCGAGGGGGATTTATCCCCTTGGAAAATTGATTAACCAGTTCATCAAATTCGTATTTTTTGGCACAATTCATACAGTGGGCTGTACGGAGATGCCCATGAACCTCAAAAAGGTTTTTTGAGCCTGCCTTGTAGTGAAGATTATCGATGTTTTGAGTGATGATGCCACGAAGATAGCCAGCCTTTTCCATGGCAGCTATTACACGGTGTGTTACATTAGGTTCGGCATCCGCATATTTAGACCATTGAGTGATATTAAATTCGAAGAATTCCTTCGGATTTGACAGCATATACGATATACTGGCCATTTCGGCCGGATTGACTTTCTCCCATAGCCCAGTGCCCTTGCTGCGATAATCGGGGATACCACTTTCAGTGCTAATTCCGGCACCGGTTAGAGCCATTGCGTATCGAGCGGATTTTAAAAGTTGAACTATCCTGTCAATCATTAAAATCACCTCTTTACTAATGACTATAGTTCACTACTATATTATAGCGAAATTTGCTATCTTTTTCTACTTTATTATATTAATCTGGCTGTCTCCTGCCGTTATGACAGAATAAAAAGGCAAAAAATGATTATAAGGTAGAAATCTTTTTTAAAATTTATGGTAGCATATAGCGTGTCTGACAATAATTAGGGAATAAAATATTGATATTTTTAGGTCAAAATCAACTTTGTACAGCAGAATAAAAAGTAAATTAATTTTTATTCCAGTACGGAAACCCTCAGAATTATCAATATCTGTAGGGGAGACCATCGGTCTCCCGCGTTTTTATAACAAAAACAATATATAGATGTTTTACGGTAAAACTGACTTTTTACAGTGGAATTAATGTTGTATTTAGGCAGATTAAAAAAGGGAATTCGAGCAATTTATAGAATATTAGCTTATGGCAAAATGTTTCCCAAGTAAAATGATGCGCCATCATGCAACGGGCGGTCAGTAACTGCTTCTACACGGCTGAGAATCATAAGTTATTGTAAGGGGACAGTCTGGCACAGCGGGCGGTCGATGACCGCCCCTACTGGGCAATACGTATTTTATATGCGCAAAAACCAGATATGCTGGCAGTATATATGTTGCATACGGAAAGCCAGACATGCTGGTAATACGCATATTGCATACGGAAAGCCCGACACTGTTGACAATACGCATGTTGTATACGAAAAAACCAACATAGCTGGCAGTTCATAAGTTATATACGGAAAACCCGATATGTCGGTAATACGTATGTTTATATGCGCAAAAACCTGACATGCTGTTAAATCGTTTGTATCTGTAGGGGAGACCATTGGTCTCCCGCCTATTACACAATATTATCTTTGTTGGACAGGCCTGTTCTTGTTATGCGATGTGGACTTTTGCCCACATATAACAATACATATTTTTAGTAAAAAGAATGAGTAAGTGGGGGTCTTACAATGCCTTTAGAAAACCTAGAAAAGGAACTGCAGGAAATAGCTGAGGCAATAATGTCTGTTACAGGTCTTGATGTAACTATCCTTGACGGTTCATTGAAACGAATTGCCGGAACAGGTAAGTATTATGAAAAAATAGGCAAATATGTAGCAAAAAATTCTGTTTTCGAAAAATGCATAAAAACCGGCAAACAGTATGTTATTACAGAACCAAGAACATGTGAAGAATGCGTAAACTGCAGCGGCAAGCAAAACTGCCGTGAAGAGGCTGAAGTTTGTTATCCCATAGAAAGCGACAGCGGTATTGCGGGAGTAATTGGCATGATAGCCTTTAGCCCTGAACAAAAAGAGGCCTTCATAAAAAACCGGCTTAACTATATGAACTTTGTAAGCCGTATGAGCAAACTCATAGCCTCAAGTATTAAGGAAAAAATTTTACATCAGGAGCTGCAGTATAAGTCTATTGAACTTAAAACAATTATCGATTCAGTAGATGAGGGAATTATTGCAATCGGCGATGACAGGAAAATTTTGTGCATAAATAATTGGACATGCCGGATGTTCGATATAAACGCTGAAGATGTTGTAGGGGAAGACATAGACGAAATCCTTCCAGGTAATGGCATAACGAAGATTTTGAAGACAAACAATGAAATAAAAGATCAAGAGGAAATAATAAATGTAAACGGCAAAAGCCATCGGTTTCTGCTTTCGGCAAAGCCGATTATTTTTAAGCATAAGGCAGCGGGAGTAGTGGCTAGCTTAAAAGATTTTAACAAATTACGCCGCTCGATTTTCAAAATCAGTGAAAACCCCGAGACCTTTACATTTGATAAAATCTTAGGCAGCAGTCCCGCATTTACCATGGTAAAGGAGCAGGCAAGGCAAATAGCAAGCCAAGATATAACGGTATTACTTCTCGGCGAAAGCGGCACAGGGAAGGAACTTTTTGCAAGGGCTATACATCATGAAAGCTTGAGAAGGCATGAAATATTTTTGCCTATTAACTGCGGCGCTATCCCCGACAGCCTGATAGAAAGCGAACTGTTTGGCTATGAGAAAGGCACATTTACCGGTGCAAATCCAAAAGGGAAAGTAGGTAAATTTGAAAGCGCAAACGGCGGGACGATTTTTTTAGATGAAATAGGCGATTTGCCGCTTCATATGCAGGTTAAAATTCTAAGGGTGCTCCAAGAGAAAGAAATATATAGGGTGGGAGGAGTTTTGCCCATTAAAGTAGATGTGAGGATAATAGCCGCCACTAATAAAGACCTTCAGGCGATGGTGCAGAGAGGTGAATTTCGAGAAGATTTATTCTATCGATTAAATGTAGTTCCAATTAAAATTCCGCCACTTAGAGAGCATCCTGAGGATATTTTGGAACTAGCTAAGGCCTTTTTTCGGCGATATACGAAGATTTATCATAAGAATCTTAAAGGCATTTCAAAAGAGGCAAAAAAGATTTTATTGAATTATACTTATCCCGGAAACGTCCGGGAACTGGAGAACCTCATAGAATATGGCATCATTTTTGAAAAGAGCGAGTTTCTTGAGGGCAAAACAATTCTAAAAAAAATCGGTGTGGGAAATACTCCTGATACAGCAGAAACGGGAGGACTTAAAGAAATGGTGGCAAGATATGAAAAACAAATAATCGAGGATTTGATGCGCCATTATGGAGAAACCACCGAAGCCAAACAAAAAATAGCCAAAAAACTCAACATAAGTACAGCTACATTATACCGCAAGTTAAGAGAATTAGATTTGACAAATCAATAGGTGTAATTTAAGAACAATAACGATCCAGCTTAAACTGGATTGTTTGCCGTAATCTTCATATCAGAAGAGTTTTTACACTGGAATCAAAGTTGATTTTACTGTAGAAACCTTCTTTTTGTGCCATTGTAAATTAGAAACTGTAATAAATATTTTAATGTCTAAGATAGATTTTTAATAAGCCAGAAATAAAATTACTGAAAAATACAAATAACCTGTCTTGAATTCTCATAAATAATAATTATACTATCAAATTTGAGAAATAACGTATTAAAGAGGTTAGAAACACTTTATGCGTTTGCCCTTTCGCATTTTTGATAATAATAAATTAATTTTTTAATATTATCTGAAATTCTTTATTGCCGCATCCTCCTTGTGGATACTTATGTATGCCTGATTTTTACTGCATAAAGTATTTAATTTTATTTATGGCACGCAAATTGCATGAATATATCCATAGAAATGTAATTGCCAAAGAACTTCAATGATTTCTTATTATGTCTAGAGAAACCGATTATATTGCACAAGGAGGGGTAATATGGCGATAGTGATAAATGCACTCTTACTTGACATACTAAAAGACCAGGTAACTCCTGCACTGGGCTGTACAGAGCCCATAGCAGTAGCTTTAGCCGTAGCCAAGGCCAAGGAAACCCTTGGCAGCTTACCAGAAAAGGTAGAAATTAAGGTAGATAGGAATATATTCAAAAACGCCCTTGCCGTTGGAATACCCGGAACCAAAGAAAAGGGCCTTTATATGGCTTCGGCGCTGGCGCTTGTGGCAGGCAAGTCGGAGTATAGCTTGGAAGTATTGAAGGATATAACTGAAGAAGATATACTAAAGGCTCATGAAATTATAGATAGCAATATTATTCATGTTGCCATTGCCGAAAAAATAGTCGGATTATATGTAGAGGTTAGTGCATTTTGCAATCAAGAAAAAAGCAAAGTCGTTATAAAAGATAAACATGATAATATAGTTTTGGTAGAAAAAAACGGCAAAATTATATTTAAACAAGAATCGGTAGGCACAGATAAGGTTTCATTAAAAGAGAATATTAAAAAAATGAGTATAAGGGATTTTAAGGAATTTGTAGAACAAATAGATACGAACGATTTGGGCTTAGTTGCTAAAGGAATCAAAATGAATAAAAAGATGGCCGAAGCAGGTATAAGCAGCAAATACGGTAGAGCCTTAAGCGGTGGGGTTTGCATCGAAGATATGAATTATAAAGAATATGCCAAATTTCTTACCTCAACTGCAAGCTATGCGCGTATGTCGGGCTATCCTCTTCCTGTTATGAGCTGTGCAGGCAGCGGTAACCATGGTCTTACCGCCATACTGCCCGTAGTTGCTGTGGGAGAGAAAAAGCAAATGGATGACGAAAATATAATCAGAGCGGTCACCCTAAGTCTCTTGGTTACCATCTATGTAAAAAGTTACACAGGCACTCTTTCCCCTGTCTGCGGGTGCGGGGTTGCTGCAGGTGTGGGCGCTAGTGCAGGTATTGCATATATATTGGGAGGCAGTCTCGAACAAGTTGAAGGTGCTATCAAAAACATGATAGGCACTATGGCGGGAATCATTTGCGACGGCGGCAAACCCGGCTGTGCTTTTAAACTTTCCATCTCTGTAGATGCTGCATTGGAGTCGGCCTTGATGGCATTAAACGACATCGTAATATCCTCCGCTGACGGAATCGTAGACGAAACAGCCGAAAAAACCATATACAACCTCGGCAAGGTGTCAACTGACGGTATGATAAATACCGATAAAACAATTTTGGAGGTGATGTTGGGGAAATGCCAATAATTATGGTATTATTGATGGTGTAACGATAATTTTCATCCATAACCACATTTTGAAGGTATGGATGATCTTGTTAAATACCATATTATATGTACAAATTATAATTAGGAGGTGTTTTTAATGTCAAAAAACAAAGGGGGCAGCAGTTTAATAGTCAAACTGCTGGTAAGTATTGTTATCGGTATTATTCTCGGTCTTATAGTTCCGGAAAATGTTATGGTAGTCATAGAGACGATTAAGTATTTCCTAGGTCAGATAATCTTCTTTACAATTCCTTTGGTTATCCTGGGATTCATAGCACCTGCAATAGCTGAACTTAAATCTAATGCCAGCCGATTTATGACTGTTACTATTTTATTGGCATATCTATCATCGGTAGGAGCTGCAGCATTTGCAATGATTTCAGGATACGCTATAATACCGCATTTATCGATTGCTTCAAACTTAGGCAATTTAAGAGAAATTCCAAACCCCATAATAGAACTTAACATACCTCAAGTATTCAGTGTAATGAGTGCGTTGGCATTAGCTTCAATGGTAGGCATTGCAGCTGCAAATACTAAAGCTGAGACTGTAAAGAAATTATTGCAAGAATTTCAAAAAATGGTCTTATATATCGTTCAAAATATCGTGATTCCTATACTGCCTGTTTTTATAGCTTCAACTTTTGCAGGACTTTCCTATGAAGGCAGTATAACAAGACAGCTTCCTGTTTTTCTGCAAATAATAGTCCTTGTTATACTGGGCCACTTAATATGGCTTACAGTACTGTATACACTGGGCGGGGTTATATCCGGCAAAAATCCTTTAAATGTTGTAAAACACTATGGCCCCGCATATATGACAGCGGTAGGTACCATGTCAAGTGCTGCAACACTGCCGATAGCTTTAGAGTGTATCCATAAAAATAATGAAATACCGAGGCATATTCAAGATTTTGTAATACCGCTTTGCAATACTGTTCACCTTTGCGGTTCTGTACTTACGGAAACATTTTTTGTAATGGCTGTTTCTAAAATCCTCTATGGCACGATGCCGCCGCTTACGCAGATGATAACATTTATCTTTCTTTTAGGACTTTTTGGTGTTGCTGCACCGGGAGTACCGGGCGGAACGGTTATGGCATCCTTGGGCCTTATTACAAGTGTGCTTGGTTTTGATCAGGCAGGAGTTGCCATGGTGCTTTCTATCTTCGCACTTCAGGACAGCTTTGGAACAGCGTGTAATGTCACAGGGGATAGTGCAATAGCTCTTATGGTAACAGGAATTGCAAAAAAATTTATGAAGGATGATGGATCGGCAGATAGCGTCTGACAAGATAAAACTTTTAACGCAGCATTTTAAATATAAATAATATATGATTCTTTTGTGGCAACATATTTAACAGAAAACTAAGCCTTATATTTGTTAACAAATTAAAAAGCCTGTATCTCATATTTTGATACAGGCTTTTGAACATTTATTACTTGACAAAACAGAGCTTAAATAATTGTGCAGCGAGAGTAATTGGAAAAATAAGTTAGAAGTTTATTAAAATTG
Organism: Tepidanaerobacter acetatoxydans Re1; assembly: GCF_000328765.2. Classification (NCBI taxonomy): domain Bacteria; kingdom Bacillati; phylum Bacillota; class Clostridia; order Thermosediminibacterales; family Tepidanaerobacteraceae; genus Tepidanaerobacter; species Tepidanaerobacter acetatoxydans. Next base: position 2,670,335 of record NC_019954.2, on the reverse strand, counting down.
ATTGGTTATATAAGACTTTGTCCTTATAGCTTAGACAATTTCGCGAAACTGTAAGAATAAAAGGAGGAAGAGTTTAAGGTGAACAAACTCTTTTATGGGTATATAGGAATTACTGTTTTATTGGGCATATTAGCCATAATTTTAAGGAGCAATATTATAGTTTTATGTATTATTATTATGTCTAATATTTTATTTTCTCTTTTAACGATTTGGACCATTGTTAAATCTTTCAGTTGTTTACAGGGTAATCTAAATGAGATTGTCAACGGACAGCTCAATATCAATATTAAGCGATCAAAGATTAAAATAATTGACCAAATAGGACAAACGATAAACAGCTATCTGGTTAAAATTCGCAAATTGATTTGCCAGTACCAAAACTTTTCAGAAAAAGCAATAAATCAATCTAACTCAATTAAAAAGCAAGCGGAAAGTATCAAGGATACATCAAGGGAAATAGCGTTAACCGTGCAAAGTATAGCCGAAGCAGTGACGAATCAAGCTGCATCTACGTCTGAAGTGAAGGAGAATATAGAAGTATTTTCTAAAGAAGTCGATGAAATATGCCAAAATGCCAGGCTCTCTGTTGATGTTGCCAAAGACTCAAAAAACATAGTAAAGGAAAGCTTCGAAACCTTTCGTGAAACCTTTAAAGAGCTGGAAGGTATCAAAAATTATAATGATAAGGTTTTAGAGGATATGGAAATCTTGGACAAATCGGTGAGGCAGATAAGTGCTATAACTGAGGCAGTAGAGGAGATTGCCTCGCAAACACATCTTTTGGCATTAAATGCTTCTATCGAAGCCGCAAGAGCCGGAGAAGCAGGAAAAGGCTTTGCGGTAGTAGCGGAAGAAGTAAGCAAGTTAGCTGATAATTCTTCTGATTCGGCAAAAAAGATTAAAGAATTAGTTAACAGTATAATAAGTGAGATAAAGGGTTTAGCAGTTGATATAAAAGGTCAGGCGGATGTAATCAGCAAAAATGCGGTATATGCACAAAAGGCATTGGAAAAATCTGATGGGATAAGCAAGGCGATGGATGATAATATAAAAGCAACAAATGCCATAGTAAAACTCACAGAAGATCAAAGAGCAAAAATAGAAGATATAACTTGTGCAATTGATGTGATAAATCAAATCACACAGCATAATGCGGCTACATCGCAGGAGATAACCGCATCGACACAAGAGCAGCAATCCATAATTGAAATGATATATGACTCTATTGTATATCTTAATAATGCCATAGAATATAGTAACAGTATAATAAGTGATTTTACTAAAGGGTTTAAGATTACTCCTGAAATTAAAGAAAAGGTAGATAAGGCAAAACAGTTAGTTGAAGAAATATCAACCTCTCATGAAATATTAAATTTAAAAGGAGAAGAATTGCGCAAATATCTTATAAGTAAACAGAATTCAGTTGATTTTATTGAGCTAATTTCATTTATTAACAAGGATGGCTATCAAGAGGTTACTTCAGAAGATGTGCCGGAAGAACACCGGGATGTAAGTGCCAGACCGTACTTTTTGAAGGCAATTTCAGGAGAAACGTTTATAAGTGAAGTATATGTTTCTACATTCACTAACAATTATAATATAACAATAGCTGTGCCGATATTTAAGAACAATGCCACAGTAGGTGCTGTTTTGGCGGATATAAACCTTAACCAGAATTAGAGTTTGATAGCGAGAAAAATTAATTATTTTTTAGAACATTTATTCATACTAATAAAAAATATATAATTAAATGAACTTTATAAACATAAAAAGTATATTTTGATCCAAACAATATCTGAATTATACAAATATTTTCAGGAGGGTAGAATATGTACAAACCTATTGGCTCTTGGGTGGCCATACCTACACCCTTTAACGAATCAGGAACAATTGACTGGAAAGGTTTTGAGATTCTTATTGACCATCAAGCAGCACATGGTACATCAACATTACTTGTGATGGGATCTGCAGGGGAAGTTACTTTGCTGTCAGAAGATGAGCGAAAAGAAATTGTAAGGCGTGTATCGAAATACGCAAAAGGGAAGATACCGGTATTCTTTGGAGCTACATTTCCTACAACGGAGGAAACCATAAAATTCAGCCAGTATGCTGAAAGTGAAGGGGCCGATGGCTTGGTATATACCGCACCGCCTTATTTGCTGCCGCCCCAGACAGCCCTAGCGGAACACTTATTAGCCTGCACTAAATCGGTATCGATACCTGTTGCCATCTATAACAATCCAAGCCGAGTAGGGGTTTTTATTAAGCCTGATACCATTGGACGTTTGGCTGATGAGTGCCCTAATTTTGTGGCAGACAAAGAGGCCATGGGAAGCGTTCAGCATCTGGTAGAGGTTAAACGACGGGTAGGGGACAGGGTGCATATACTGTGCTGTGATTTTCCACAGTACTCCATTTTATTGCCAACGCTTGCCATAGGAGGCCATGGAGCTGCAAATATAGGCGGGAATATAATTCCTGAAGAGATGGCTATCATTGCAAGACCATGGGACAGCATAGATAAAGTTGAGGAAAGCCGCAGGCTGTATTTTAAGTATTATCCTCTGCTGGAAGCATTGTATTGGTTTTCAAATCCAATTGTAATAAAGGCTGCCTTGAATATTCTCGGTCTACCTGCCGGAAAGCTGCGCAGGCCTTACCCGGAGTTAAGAGGGGAAAAGCTTGATGAGTTAAAGAGATTGATGGACGAAATGGGCATTATTGAAAAATATGGTCAAAGATAAACTTGTCATTACTTTAAAAAGTCAATGTTGACCTAAAATCTCAACATATTTTTCTTGACTATTTTTCCATCAGGGCGAATAAAAGTCTACTGGCAAAAGCGAATTTGTCTAGGTAATTTGCAGGGATATGAGTCTGTTATAGAATTAAGATCGATATTCGGCTAGGGAGGTAAGTTTTCTAATGGATAAACATTTAGTTGTAATCGGAGGCACTGCAGCAGGCATGAGTGCAGCTGCTAGGGCGCGTAGAGGCGATCCATCACTCTCCATAACGGTATTTGAACGCACAGGGCATATAACTTATGGTTCTTGCGGACTGCCGTATTATATAGGTGATGTTATAAAGGATGTTAATAAACTAATCACATATACTCCTGAATATATGAAAAAAGAAAGAAATATTGATGTCTATACATTGCACGATGTTACGGATATTAATACTCAAGAAAAATATGTAAAAGTAAAAGATCTTAAAAGCGGTGACATATTTAAGCAGCCTTACACTCAACTTGTGATTGCCACCGGTGCAATCCCCGTAGTTCCTAAAATATTGGGCGTTGAGCATAAAAACATTTTTACATTAAGAAATGTAGAAGATGGGCTGAGGATTAAGGAGCTTTTGTCTTCCGGCAGGGTGAAACGAGCTGCTATTCTTGGAGCAGGTTTTATAGGGCTTGAAGTATCTGAAGCATTAAGAAACTGGGGAATAGAAGTGACTGTATTTGAGATGCTACCTGCCATACTCCCGCAAATAGATGAGGAATTTGCTATACTGGTAGAAGATGAGTTACAGAAGAATTCGGTCAAGCTATATAAAAATACAAAAGTTGTGGAGTTTCAGGCTTCTGACGAAAATGTTATAAAAATATTGACTGAGGACGGAAGAACTTTTGAGTCAGATATGGTCATTGCTTCGGTTGGGGTCAAACCTAGCACGGCGCTTGCTAGAAATGCAAATATAAGCATTGGTCCTCTGGATGGCATAGCAGTGGATAAATACATGCGGACAAGTGCTCCGTATGTTTGGGCTGCAGGAGATTGCACAGAGACATACAATTTGGTGACAAGAAAACCTGCTTATCTCCCTCTGGGCACTACGGCCAACAAACAAGGTAAAATTGCAGGTGAAAATGTAGTAGGCGGCAGTGCTGCCTTTCCCGGTATTCTTGGAACGCAGGTAACTAAGATTTTTGATACCTATGTAGCATCTACCGGCCTTAATGAAATGTCGGCGAAAGATGCCGGGATTGCTGCAGTTTCAGCTAAGATAGTTCACACAGACAAGGCATCATATTACCCCGGCTCAAAATACATTCACACAAAAATCGTATTAGACAAAAACACAGCAAAAATTATTGGAGCTCAGATGACGGGAAGTGAGGGCATTGGAAAAAGAATTGATGTCTTTGCCACTGCTATCACTGCCGGTATGACGGCTTACCAGCTAAATGAACTAGACCTTGCCTATGCACCCCCTGTATCACCCGTTTACGATCCCGTCCTTATTGCCGCATCAGCAGGGATAAAGGAGTTAGAAAAGGCATAAAAGTTAAAAACTAATCTTATATTCTTTAATATCAGACCATCTTATGAAGACGGCTACATAGAAAACTAATTATGTTGAATGCAATAGATTTTGCAAATAAAAGTCATTTGGCTTTTTCTTCATGGAATAAGTTTAACAAAATAATTCCTACAATAAATAACACAGCACCTAACACAATATAGACTGTAACAGGTTCTTTTAAAAAAAGCCACGCCCATAATAACGTAAATAAAGATGACATCTTGATTTCAATCACTGCCAATATAAAAGATATTTTTTTCATGGCTTCTGTGTAAAGATAAAAGCCTAAGCCAGTGATAATAGTTCCTAGGAAAAACATAGCTACTATTGTCCTAAAATCTAGTAGTTTTGTGTCAATACCAAATATATATGGAAAGGGACATGTTAGTAACATGCAGATCATAAATATAGAATAATTAATACTTATAGAATCCATTCTTTCTATCAAAACCTTTTCACTGATCACGTGAATGCTTTCTCCTACACCAGATAGAAAATACAATAAAAGTAACATGATTGAACCTATATCCAATATATCTTTTAAAGGCGCACCATTCCAACCGATTATGAATATGCCCAGCATACACAACACAGCTGCTCCCCAGCTTTTGGTAGAAATTCTTTCTTTAAAATAAAATTTGCTAATTAAAAGCATGATAATTGTTTGAATCGGACTTATTAAAATAACTCCATAGGCATATCCCAAATACGTAGCCAAATTCATAAACACATAACCGGCTGTTTTTCCAATAGCTGCAATCCAAATCCATGGATCTTCAAAATTAACCTTCAAGTTCTTATTTTTTATAAGCTGATATGCCCCCAAAAACAATACCGCAAAGACGTAAGTGGAAAATGAAAGGACATATGCATTGACATTATTGTCAACTGCTTTTATCAATACACCTGAAAAACTCCATAGGACAGAGGTTATTAAAATCATCAAAAATCCCAATTGCATTATCCTCCCTAAAGAAAATGAAAGGTTTCGCAAAGTTTATAGCTTTACGAAACCTTCATGAAAATAATAATCTTAAGCCTTGTTGTCAGAACCAAACAGCCGTATATATCTTTCTAGCTCGCTACTATAGCCCTTTATTCCTTCATCGTAAAAGTCTATAAGATTAATCTGCTTAGCTGATTCTATTTCCAACATTTTTTTCATAAAATCTATAGCTTTGTCACTCAGATCTGTGAATAAATTTACCTTTGAGATACCACTTTTTATGGCTTTCTGCAGAGCTTCATCACCGGTAGATGAACCTCCGTGCAAAACCAATGGAATATCAAGACTGTTTCTGAGTTGGGTTATCCGCTCAAAGTCGAGTTTCGGCACACCGGCATAATGACCGTGAGCAGTGCCTACAGCTATTGCAAGGCAATCTACTCCCGTTTCTTTTACGAAAATTTGTGCTTCTTCAACTTTGGTAAAACTATTATTATCATCGGCATATTCTTCGCCTACTCCAACATGACCTAGTTCAGCTTCTACGCTAACATCGGCAGCATGAGCGATTTTACATAGTTCCTTAGTATCCTTTAAGTTTTCCTCGAAGGGCCGACTGGATCTATCTACCATTATAGAAGTAAAACCTGCCTTTATAGCCCGAACAGCACCTTTGAAGGTTTCGCCATGATCCAAATTGATAGCTACAGGAACACTTGCATTTTCACCATAATGCTTGGCAATCATGGCTACTTCAAAGATATTTTCCTCATATCCGCCTTCACCGTAATCCAAAATAATAGGTGACTTTAATTTCTCTGCAATTCCTACAGCTGCCTTTATAGTCTCTAAGTTCCACACATTAGGTGCAGCTACACCGTATTGCTCTTGGGTAGCTTTTTTCAAGATATCATCCATTCTGCAAAGCATAAAACCACATCCTTTAAAATTCTATAGTAACTCTATAAGCCGAACCTGAAGTAGCTCGCTTAAAAGCCTGTTCAGCTTCTTCTACCGTATATTTTTCATCCAACAATGCTTTAACATCAATTTTCTTTGAATTAATCAATTCACAAGCTGCTCGGAAATCATCAGGATCTCCACCATAGGTTCCGATAAGGGCAACTTCTGTGTAATGAATATTGTTTGGATCAACAGTAATTTCAGGTTTCGGATAACCGGCGGCAAAAAACAGTACATTACCCTTGTGCCTGACAATTTTTAAAGCCTGATTATTGGCAATGGTATTCCCTACTGCTACTATAACGTGATCGACACCCCTACTTTCGGTCAAGCTATTTATGGAATCTTCTATATCTTCTTCCTTAGAGTTTATGACAAAATCACACCCCATGCCCTTAGCTTTCTCCAAGCGTTCTTGCTTAATATCAATTATGACAGTTTTAGCTCCATGATTTCGAGCCATCATCATATTTAACATTCCCATAGTTCCTGCTCCAAAGACAGCTACCGTATCTCCCGGCTGGATACCCAACCGCTTCTGGCCGTGTATCACGGTGCCAAGAGGCTCTTCAAAGCCTATATCTGCAAAGGGAATGGATTTACTAAAACTATATATAGTTTTGACAGGCATTACTAGATAATCAGCTAAACCGAACATGCCATAATAGCCGTCATACCTTATATCGGTCTTATATAGCGTTGGGCAGTTAGTATATATGCCTCTCCTGCAGTACCAGCATTGGCCACAGAAAGTATAGCCACACGCCACGTGATCTCCAACAGCTATATCTTCTCCTGTATCTGGGCCTAATTCCTCTACAATACCCCCGAATTCGTGGCCGCCGATATACGGATAGTTCAATGGCCTTTTACCCAAGTACTGTCCTTGTTCAGTAGTACAAATATTGCATGCTTTCACACGAATGAGAGCTTCGCCGGGACCGGGTTTAGGAACATCTAGCTCCCTTATCTCCAGTTTTTCCGGACCTGTAAAGACTATAGCTCGCATCTTTGCCATATCAATGTCCTCCTTTGATTTAGAATATATACAAAGAACCTCCTATAATTCCAATTATGAGAAGATACAACATAATGGTAGTTATCTTCTTTTTTCGAAGCATCATCTGCCAGCAGAAAAGAACTAACCCCAAAGGCAAAATCCCTTTTAAAATGTTATCCAGCACATCAGTCTGTAGTGACAATGCTTGACCGCCGGCAATAGGAATTGTTATTTGTGTCGACAGATTAACATAAGAACCAGTCAAGGCTCCAAGCACCGACATGCCAACTATTCCTGCAGCATAAATGAGTTTATTGATTGATCCACTTTCTAGTAAGCTAGCAATCGACTGTTGACCATATTGGTAGCCTCTGAAAAACAAGAAATAAGATTCGCCTAGCATAATACAGCTTATCAATAGAAAGGGTATAATTGAACCAAGGGAATTTCCATTCATAGCAAAAGGAAGCCCTATAGATACCGCTAATGGTACTAAGGTTCCCCAATCTATAGTATCGCCTATGCCTGCCAATGGTCCCATAAGGCCAGTTTTCAAACCATTTATTGCTTCATCAGAAAGCTCTGCACCATTAGCTCTTTCCTCTTCCATGGCTAAGACTATGCCGCCGATAATTGAACCCCAGTTGCCTTGAGAGTTATAAAAAACTAAATGTCGCATAAAGGCTGATGCTTTTTCACTTATATCGGAATACAGCTTATCTAAAGCATCACTGATGGAGTACAAAAACCCTGAGGCCTGCAACCTTTCCCAACTGGGACATGATTCAATAAACCATTGCCATCTAAACCAAGCTTTAAATATATCCTGTCGAGTAAGTCTTTTCTCTTTATTATCTTTAGTTGCCATTATTTAAACCTCCCTTTAACTCGAGGTTGATAAACGCTATACAGGTTGCTAACACAGCGACAGGTAGTATTCCTAGATTCATATACTGTGTCAACAAGAACCCGACGAAAAAGTATGGAAGTATCGACTTTTTTCCTATAACTCTCATACTAAGAGCAATACCAACTGCCGGCATCATACCGCCGATAACCTCCAGAGAGTGCATAAGTCTTTCCGGGATAGCATTCAAAAGGGCTTGTACCGCTGTATTACCGTAATATACGGCTAAAAAAGTTGGAATGCCATAAAGTACAAATAACATAGCTTGTGGGATAATTACATGAAACAAGAAAAACTTGCTACCATCACCTTTTTCAGCATACTGATCCATCATATGTTGCCAAATGGCATTGGTCCCCATCCTTACCTGATGTAGTAATATCCCCAGAAGACCGATAGGTACCGCCAGAGTTACTGCAGCTTGCGGACTTACTCCTGTAAGAACGGCTAGCGCTGTACCTACAGTGCCAGCTAATATGGCATCAGAGGGCAAGGCTAGTCCTGCCCCGGTAATCCCCAAATAAGGTAACTGCACGCAAGCAGCAACCTTCATTGCTTCGGGCACGTTACCAATGATTAATCCAACAGGAAATCCCAACACAATCGGGCTCCACATAGATCCACAGATAGAATAGCCAAGTACTGCACTATGAGCTAGCCAACATACAACTCCTACCATCAATGCTTGCATAAAAGAAATATTCATATTTAAACCCCCTTATCCTCCAATATCTTTTTAATTGATACTGCTGATTGTTCGGGTACTACTTGGTAGTAAACGTTTATCCCCTTATTTACTAACTTTTTTAGCATTTCCACTTCTTCCGGCGATGCAAAAACATTCTTATAAAATGGCTTCCTACCAGCTGCTGCACCGATTCCCCCTAGGTTTATCGAATCTATTTTGACACCTGCATCAATGAGTCTTGTAGCAGTTTTGATAGTCTTCATCAAAACAATAGTGCGCTTTTTAAAAGATTGTTTTTTTAGAACATCAATTGCATCATTGACTGATAAAATATCAACGGAAATTTCTTGAGGTACAGCCATTTTAAAAATATTTTGCATAAATGAATCCTTGGACAATATATCATCTATGATTGCGATATTTTCTGCGCCTACTGTTCCTAGCCATGCAGTCATGACTTGACCATGAATAAGTCTCTCATCAATTCTGTATAACACGACTTCAGCCATTGAGTCACCTCCTCTCTAATATCAAGTATTAAGAATATATTTCTTGGAAGATATCTTTGATTCCTGAGCAACCTATTTGCATGCAATGATTTTTTAGTTCTCTTAGACTCATAGATTTTCTCATGGTCATAGCTTCTAAGATCATAGGCAGGTTTACTCCGCTTATGCATTCAATTTTTGACTGTTTGAGATTTTTTTGGTCTTTCATATTTATTGCCATCACATTACATGGACTTCCTCCGTATAAGTCGACAAAGACCATTACACCTTCGCCACGATTCAATGACTGAATTTTGTTATTTACTCGCTCCTTAAAGCTATCAATGCCGTCTTCGAGGAACAGTCCTAAAGCAGCAACATCATCTTGTTTTCCTGCTATTAACTCTGCACTCTTAATAAGTTCTTTGCCTAAATTTCCATGGGTTACTACAAGCAAGCTTATCATATAATCATCCCCTTACAGTATATAAATGCTAGTTCAAAGTGAAGATTGCTCAATTTCCACCTCTGTTGTCTTACGTTCAATATTTGATTGCAATAATCATGCCATGAATTTTCTACTTGCGTATCAATTGATAACAAACATGCCTTTGGGTTCATAAATATCAAGAAAAAATCCCCGGTTTGAACCAATTCAAATCGGGGTAAAAGGTATCCGTATCAATAAAAACATTATTAGTATCAAGTTTATAATTGTGTATCAAGATGTGTATCGAATATCTTGGCCACATAAGCAATTTCTGTATCAGGAATTGTCACTCCAAAAACTTCCCCTGCTAAGGTAAAATGTTTTTTCAATATATTAAACAGTATGCGATTATGCATTTCAACTAACTCTATATTTTTATAAGGAAGCGGTTCATGAACTAAAACCCTTTCAATCATGCAAGAACAGTGAAACGTGAATTTTACGAGCATATCATCATTAAGATCCTCGCCAATATCTTCTAAAATTCTCTCCAATGTATACTTTAAAGTATCAAAAGCTTTTTCGGGGTTTAAAAAAGTTAATGTCTTACCCAGTGTATCAATCAGCATCCTTTCAAAAAATCGTTTACCCGAACCTTCGGAGTATATTTTTAATTCTTCACTGTCTACTGATTGACCAATAAATGGACTTATATTCTTTACATCCTCCTCCAGAGTTTCTAAGTCCATACCCGGCACTATGGCCTTCCGAGTGGCTTCTATTACCATAGGAGTGCTTACCATCTCAATCACTTTCGTTGGGATTCCGGTTTTTTCCGTGGCTATTTCGCCAAAGGCTTTGAGTGATCCCATATCTACCAGCATTAATACTCCCTTGCCGGTGTTCAATCGTTTTATTTCTTCTATTGTTTTTTCAAGGGCATCTTCAACACTAAGCTCCAAGGGCATATCTACAGCATGAGCATGGTCAACACCGAGAAGCTTATTGGCTACGTGGGCCATACCACTAGCTACTGCAGGACCATGGGCTATAACGAGGACTCCGATGTTGCCACTGTCTTTTCCTGTCCTTACTGCATATAAAAACATGGCCAAAAATGCAGCTTCATCTTCCGGTATGGGAATTAAAAGTTTATTTTCCAAACTATGCATGATCTTTAAAGCTAGTTGATACTCTTCAGGATGTTCTTTTTTTATACTTTTTCTGTCGGGATGAGATATCACCGTTCCGCGTTTCAATCGTTCTATCAGTGTTTCTATGTGAAGAGCTAGACTATATACGATTTTTCGATTAAATAAAAAATCAAAATCGGCACTAAGCTCAGATAAGGTATCCTCTACTTTTTGCAATATGGATTGATCGATGATATTCGATATAATAAGTCTATTGGCAGGAACGTTACTGGTACTATTAAGCCTGACCGAGAAATTCTGGAAGTAATTTTTAATATTTTTATCTATTTTTTCTCTTATTTGTTTTCCGGAAAGTCCTGCCTTGGAATATCGCTTCCAACTCTTCTCGATTAAGTCATAAAAATCCACAGCCATTTTGTAGTCATCCACTAAAATCCTATTAAACAACCCACCGGCACCTCCAGGATTTTTACCGTCGAACAGAATACTGTCTGTTTCCAATAGACTGAATATCTGAATGATTTCCTTTCTCTTTCCTTCTGTCTTGAACAAACCTTCTCGCACCTGATGGGAAAGCTGAGACAACCTTATCTCCATTAACTCATCCTTATATGTTATGTAATCCAAAAAAGCTTTTGCACAAATCAGTTGGATATCACTTTTCAACTGACCTATGTTGTTTGGGCAATCATACAGCAAAAATGCCTTCAATACTTCCTTTGAGACCTTGATCGAAACTTTAACCCGCTCTGACTCCTCCTGAAAAAATTGACAGATTAAATTCATTCGTTCCCTTAAGCTTCTTTCGTTCAGCGTAGGAAGCTTTATTAGAACAGGGATTCTTCTTAAAAAAGTATCTAACATTACGCTTTCCGGAGCCTCTGATGTTGCAGCTATTATTAATACTCTAGCTTTTCTAGTATTAGCTGCTTCACCCATCATTCTATAGATGCCTTTATCCATCAATAAAAACAACATTTCCTGACCCTCAGGTGGGAGACGATGGGCTTCGTCCAAAAAAAGGATACCTCCATTGGCATGGCTGACCAAGCCTTCTTTGGTTCTGCCAGCTCCAGTAAAAGCTCCTTTAATGTGTCCAAAAAGATGAGATAAGATTAGCTGTGGGTTTTCAGCATAATCAGCACAGTTGAATACTATAAAGGGAGCGTCCTGAGGTAATCGGCCAGTCTCTAGAGCGAAACGGTACATAGCTTCAGCGAAAGTGGTTTTACCTACGCCTGTAGGACCGGATATAAGAGTATGAAGTCCAAAGGGAGGATACAGTATGGCGGCTTTAGCCTGTTCTACCTGAGCTTTCAGGCTGCCGTCAGCTCCCACCAATGAATCCAATGCCCCAGTTGACCCTTTAACAGAACTGACAGGATAAACATCCTTTTTACTATTTGTGTCTGATTCATCGGAGCAGTTATTCACAGTCTGCATAAAGTCCTTAAAATCGGAAAAAGTCGGGTTCTTTATACTTATTGCAAAATAACCTTCGATCAGCTGTTTATCAAGATAAAGCACAGGTCTTCCCCTGATTTTTAGAACTTTTCCCTCTCTAAGCAAGCGGTTTAATTCCTTGCTCGTATTATTTCTGCTGACACCTACCTTGTTACCGATATACTCTGCATTAAAGCCTATTTCTTTGTCGCTATTAAAACCTTTTAGACAGAGGGCTCTGGTCAGACTTTGTAGTTCATTATAAATTTTTGCCTTTCGACTTAAAGCCTGTTTTTTATTACTAGATTTGGACATTGACCAGCACCACCTTTTTAAAAGAATAAGATATTCTATTATAACTAAATGAGAAAAAACTCTTATAAATTAATAAGTTGATAAACGGATTATCCTTCCTCCAACAGTTGCAGCATTACATCAATAATATTGGAGTCATACTTAAGACCTCGGCCGCTCTTAAGTTCGTCAATAACCTCTGCAATGCTTTTTGCCGGTCGGTAAGGGCGGTGTGAACTCATTGCTTCTACCACGTCGCAGACTCTTATAATGCGGTTTTCAAGGTTTAATTCATCATCCTTAAGGCCATCCGGATAGCCTGAGCCATCTAACTGTTCATGGTGATGGAGCGCAACATCTGCTACTGGCCATGGCAAGCTGCAATTCTTTAAGATTTCATAGCCTCTAATTGTATGTGTACGCATGAGCGCCCATTCTTCTTCGCTTAAACTGCCGGGTTTACAAAGAATACTCTCAGGTATTGATATCTTACCTATATCATGAAGTAAGCCGCAAACATAAAGCCCATTAATTTTATCCCTATCCAATTCCATTTTCTCACCTATTTTACGGGCATATTCAGCTACTTTGCGAGCATGACCGGCTGTATATGGATCGCGGGAATCCATTGCCCTAGCAACCGTTTCGGCCAAGTCAAAAAACGAGTGTTCAAGCTGCTTTTCTGTTTCTTTTTTCTTATGCCTTATCTGCGCTTCGCCTAATTCGCGCTCAATGGCAGCGACCAATCTTGCCAAGTTGTCTTTCATGACGTAGTCATGAGCACCGGCTTTCATGGCCGCGACTGCTGTTTCTTCTCCGATAGCTCCCGATACGATAATAAAAGGTATGTCAATCCCGCTTTTTTTAAGCATGTCAAGAGCTGCAAACGCATCAAAACGCGGTATATTATAGTCTGAGAGTATTATATCCCATGTATTTTTAGATAAAGCGTCTTCCATGGCCTCAGGAGTATCTACGCGTTCAAAAGTTGGATTAAAACCATCTCGCTTTAATTTGCGTACCAACAATAGGGTGTCATCTTCTGAATCATCGACAATAAGTACACGAAGCGGTTTATTCATTCAAATCTCCTCTCTACAAGCAGTAATTTCATTTAAGAATACAAATACATTAGCATTATATATAAGGAAAAACCTATTTGCTTTTTAGACTGTATATCTTACAAAGGGAGAGTAAAATAAAAAGTTGTACCTTTGTTTTCATGGCTTTCAGCCCATATCTTTCCGCCGTGACGCTGAATAATTTTATATACGGTTGCTAAACCAATACCCGTGCCGGCAAATTCAGCTTCGGTGTGCAGCCTCTGAAAAGGCTTAAACAATTTATCCGCATATGACATATCAAAACCTATACCATTATCGCGCACAAAATATATGGGGCCATCTTCAGAGTGCATAATACCAAATTCTATCTTGGCATTGGGATTTTTTCCGGTGAATTTCCATGCATTTTGCAGTAAATTTTGTATAACGACTTGCAATAAGCTTTGATCTCCATACACAGTAATATCTTTAGCAATTTCAATTTGTACCCGGCGCTGTGGCTCAAGGTCTTTAAGCTCTGCTGCAATCTCACGGCATATTTCGCTTAAGTTTACACTGCTCATACATAGCTGTGCACGTCCTAATCTTGACAGCTTAAGCAGATCATCGATAAACCCTTCCATGCGTTTGGCAGCTGTATATATTCGCTGCAGGTAGTTTATGCCATCTGAATCCAGCATATCCTCATAATCTTCCAGCAATGCCTGACTAAATCCTTTAATACTTCTTAAAGGTGCTCGCAAGTCATGCGAAACGGTATAGCTGAAAGACTCAAGCTCTTTGTTAATTTGTTCCAGTTCAATCCTTGACTTGGTATCAGTTATATCTACAATATTAAACAGGGTTGCTGTATTCCCATTGTAGTCAATTAGAACATTGCTTATCAGCGCATAAAAAAAGCTGCTGTCTTCTCTTAAAAATCGGATTTCATAAGTATCCGGTTCACTGCTGCCGCTTTGCCTTCGCTCCACCCTTTCCAAAATAAAACTGCGATCTTCAGGGTGAATAATATCAGCAATCCATCGGCCTACTACATCTTTTGCTGTATAACCCAGCATTGTTGCAAACTTTTCATTGGCATAGACTATCTTATTATCCTGATGTATTCCGATGCCGATTAGAGCATGTTCAACTAAGCTTCTGTATTTTTCCTCGGATTCCCGTAAGTCCTGTTCTATCTTTTTGTGCTCTCGAACATCTCTGGCATTGATTACTATACCTGTTGGCTCGCCAAATTTATCTTTTACCGCTGATGCCAAAATCCAGACCGGTATATTTTCACCACTTTTTGCTTTCAAATACATTTCATGGTTATTGACGTCGTCGGACTCTGCAAGAAGTTTGCTAATAATGCTCCCATCTGCCGCAGGAGCAGTAATTAAGTCAAAAGGCTTATCTTGCAGTTCATAAGGCGAATAGCCCAGCAAATCATAGGCGGCATTGTTAGCAAAGGCGATTTTATAATCAGTATCCAACAAGATAAGAGCGTCACTCATTGTTGCGATTATTTCATCGGCAGCACCTGCCGGAGTTAAATCCATCAATTTATAGTTTGATATTGCAAAAACAAAGCCGTTTGCCCAAATAAGAATAAAGACAACTCCGATGGGCGGCACGGCGGTAATTTCAAAAAGCGGAAAGATTATATCTGTAAGCGAGCTTAAAATAACCGTAAGTAAAGGTGTAATAAAAAATAATCTTGCAGCTTTTTTATCTCGCTTTGTTTTTGCTTTCCGCCCATAATCGTATATTAAATAAATACTGGTGGCAACAAAGCCGATATAGTATAAAATAAAGAAAGCGAGAGGAAGTGTTGGCTTTATTATGTACGACCATCCGTAGGGCTGTTTAATAATTCCTGCGATGATATAGCCGGCTTGCTGCCAGTAAATGCAAAACAAAGCAGGAATTATGCATAGTATCACCATCAGCGGATTGCTAACCACTCTGTCATATCCGGTAAATTCCATATAAAAAAACAATACGAAGGAAGGGAAACTGCACCATCCTATGGAAGCGATGTTAAGCCATGCCATGGCTTCATCCGGCGAAATAGCACTGTGAAAAAATACGAATGCAGTGCTCCAGATTGTAAAAGGTAAAATTGCTAATGCACAAAAGCGGTTTAATCGGCTCTTTGGATTTTTGTATAGCAAAAAAACAATTAATAATATATAGAATACTGAGGCGAAGTAGCAAAGTAAAATATTAAATAATCTCAAAATATTTCACCCTTTGTGATGAAATTTGAGTAAACTAGAAAATCATATTTTGGAATTAAACAGGTTTTTATTTATCCGTTTGTACAGTTTATTATAAAGTAAACCTTGAACAAATACCAATCATTTTGTTTAAATGGTAAATTTAAGCCTGCCGGGCTAAGCACTAAGCTAATAAAAGCTAAACATAACTCCAATGTGAAAATCAATTTTATCTGGCAGTATCGGCATACCGTTAATGATAATGATGCACAAGACATGCCGACCGCAGCTTTAGAAAAAAAGGTTTATTTCTAAAGCAGAATCAATATATTACATCGAAAAGACATAGATAGTGATTGAGTCCGATATTTTTGAAATATTCGGTCCCAATCACTATCGCTGTATAACAATCTTCTAAATTATACCTTAAATACCTTAGTTGCCTCTGACAACTCTTTTATCATACTTGCAAGTTCATTTATTGAAGCCGTTATTTCTTCCATGGAAGCTGCCTGTTCTTCAACTGCTGCACTGACTTCTTCCGTGCTGGCGGCAGATTCTTGAGTGATAGCAGAGATATTTTCAATAGCGCTTATAACGCTTTGCTTATTTTTATCGATTTCTTTGATTTGTTCAATAAGTAATGCCAAATGCTTGATTGAATCATTTACAGCTTTTTGTATTTCCTTAAATATGTCAGATGTGTTGTTCATTGAAAGGGTAAAATTACCCATCAAATTTTCTGCATTTGCCATAGATGTTTGTGCCTGCCGTATAACAGATGTGATTTCATTTATCATACCGCCGATATCCTTTGTTGCAATGGCAGTTTGTTCGGCTAATTTCCTTATTTCATCTGCAACTACTGCAAATCCCCTTCCCGCATCTCCTGCTCTTGCCGCTTCAATGGCTGCATTTAGTGCAAGAAGATTTGTTTGGTCTGCTACAGAAGTAATTGTTTCAAGTATGTTTGAAATTGAAGCGGATTTTTCAGTAACAGCCTTTATGGTTTGGGATACCTCTTCTATTGCCATACTGCTTTGTACAAAGTTGCTTTCCAGTTCGGTTACAATTTTTAGACCGCTTTCGCTTTTTGAACTTGTCTGCATTGTAAAATCACTGGTATCTTTGGCAATACTGCTTATGCTGTCAAGTTTTTTGCCAAGCTCTGCAGTTAAATTTACGGCTATTTCAGCATCTTTTGCCTGCTCACTTGCTCCTTCGGCTATTTGCTGAATAGTTGCAGAAACCTCTTCGCTGCCGGCGGCTACCTGCTCTACAGATTCATTTAAAGCACCAGTGGTATCTTCGGAGATTTGTGCTATTTTTTGTATATTTGTTACTATATTTTTAAAGCTTACTACTGCAGTATTAAGTGCTCTTATTGCCGCACCAAATTCATCCCGCCTCTTAGTATCAATAGACCGAGTGAGATTGCCTTCTGCAAGCTCCGCGGCATACTTCTGCACCTCTAATAGAGGGGTTTTAATAGTTTTAGAAATGTAAAACGCAAACAGTATTCCAAGTGCTATAAAAACAATTGTCATTATGATAGTGTTTCGTCTTATGGAATTAAGGCCTGCGAATATCTCGCTTTTTTCCTGAGTCAAAGCAATTGACCAATCAGTTCCCTCGACCGGTGCAAATGCCATATACTTTGCCACACCTTTGTATTTATATTCTCCAAAACCGGATTCGCCTTCGGCCATTTTTTGCTCCAATATTGCCAAACCCTGAAGCTCGGGCGTGTTTTCAGCACTCTGCACAGTATTATCCTTGTCTATGACAAGCTGTGTATCCCGGTGTGCTATGGTTATTCCTTCACTGTTTATCATATACCCATAGCCGGTCTTGCCGAACTGAACGCCGGCAATCATATCATTCATTTTTTTATGATCTAATGCTGCTACTAATATGCCAACCTGCTTGCCCTCATTCTTTATCGGAGTTGCCAAATATATAATCAATTGATTGTTTTTATAGACAGGATCTGAAAAACTGGTTTTGCCGCCAAGTGCATCTTTAAAGAATTTTTCATTATTTACAGTATCCTGCGTTTCATCTATGTATACAACATTGCCGTTCAAGTCTGCTACTCCTATATTATAGTAGCCTAAACGCTCTTTATCTTCTAATAAAGCCGGTTTTTGTTCGACCCAAACCATATTGCGTACTCTTATCTTTGCAGCACAACTTTCAAGCTCGGCTGCTATTTTTTCGTTCCACATTTTTATAGATTGTGCATGTGCTTTAGCTTGTGCCAGTAACAGTTCCGAAACACTGCTTTGAATCGTCGACGCCGCACGCATATATGACATATATCCTAAAGTGCTGCAAATGATTACTATCAGTATAGAAATGCTGAAAGTGATAAACCTACCGATACTGGAGCTTTGTTCGAACCTTTTACCGCTGAGCGCCCTGCTTTTTTTTGACATTTTTGACTACTCCTTTCTCGTCTTTCTGTTTGTTTATGCAAATAATTGTAGGAATTTGTAGAAATTTGTAAGACTAGCTTATTTTAATTATAAACCAGCTTTTATGGTAAATCAAGCAAATTTTGTAATTTCCCAAAAGAATCAATTGTATAATAATGTGCTAATATTAATAATTAATAGAAATATTGTAAGTGAGAGCTAAAAAGAAGAGCATAAGATTTGCTTTAAAAAACTTTAAATGTATAGTAGAATTGATATGGAACTCTTGAGAACTTTATTGTTAATAATTCAGGGAGGTTTTTATATGACATCCGATATTCAGGATACCGGGTATTCCCTTAGAGCCAGAATATATAATAGTCTAAAAAAAGCAATATTAGATGGAACTTATAAACCGGGTGAAAGCCTGATTGAGATGAAGCTGGCAAAAGAATTGGGTGTTAGCCGCACACCTATAAGGGAAGCACTCAGACAATTGGAACTTGAGGGCTTGGTATCAAGTATTCCAAACAAAGGCGTTATCGTTGAAGGAGTTACCCTTCAAGATATTGACGATATTTATACTATCCGAAAAATGATAGAGGGTTTAGCCGCCAGATGGGCTGCAGAAAAAATTTCCGATACTCAACTAAAGGAACTAAAAGACATTTTAGACCTGATGGAATTTTATACCAAGAAAGGGAATACAGAAAAACTTTCGGAATTGGATTCTAAGTTCCATGATATAATATTCCAAGCAAGCAATAGCAGACCACTGGAATCGGTGCTTACTAATTTTCACCAATTTATTCAGCGTGCGCGGTTGGTATCTGTAAAAGCTGAAGGAAGAGCGATTCACTCACTAAAAGAGCATCGGGATATTTATGATGCATTAGCAGCTCATGATGCTGATACCGCAGAGAAAGCCATGACAAACCACGTAGGCAATGCCAGAGTAAACCTCATACCATTCTTTGAACAAGAAGAACTATAGTTAGAGCTATAATAACGGCCGGTCGTTCGGACCTTGAAAGACCTTATGGGGATTGTCGATAAGAGACTGAATACTTTCGGCTAGCAGGGCAATTCCCTCTTCAATATCCCATTCCGAAATCTGTGCAATACTTAATCTAAAACCTTCTGACGGTCTTTGCTCTATAAAAAACAACTCTCCTGGCATTATGGAAACTCCATTTTTTAAGGCTTCATAGTAGAGATTGGTGGAGTATATGCCTTGTGGAAGATTGATCCAGAAAAAATGACCTCCTTTAGGATAGAAATAACTCACATCGCTAGGCATATACTTTTCTAATGACTTTACGGTTTCTTGCCATTTTTTATAAAATATTTTTTGAAGATGGCTCACGTGTTCGGCCCAAAGGCTTTTCCTTAAAAACAAATCCAAGATTCTCTGTGAAAGCCCTGAAGTAGATATATCCGAAGAATATTTAGCTAGAGCGATCTTATCAAAATGTCGTCTTGGAACCCATAGAAAAGCTATACGTAAGCCTGGTAAGAACAGTTTTGAAAAACTTTTGATATAAAATACCTTATCTGAATCGTCAAGTGCCTTTAGAGCAGAGGGCTTTTCATCATAGTAAAGGTCGCTAATATGATCATCTTCAATTATATAGAAATCATATTCCTTGGAAAGAGCTATCAGCTCTTTCTTTTTTTCTATACTGTAAGAATAACCGGTAGGATTTTGGAAAACCGGCATTGTATAAAAAAGCCTCGGAGGATTTGACATTATATTTTTTTTCAAATCATCAAGATCAACTCCATCCTCCTGCATGTTAATTTCAACAATGCGGGCATTTCTAGACTTAAAGGCATTGACGGCTCCCGGATAAGTGGGAGCTTCCACATAGACCACATCCTTGTAATTTAAAAAAGCCTTTGCAACTATATCAATTCCTTGCTGAGCTCCTGATACTATCTGTATTTCCTCAAGGGGGATATCAAGGTTATGCTGTGCCTTCATAAAATCACGGATAGATTCCCTAAGCGGCTGATATCCGCTGCTTTCTTGATATTCTAATGCATAACCGCCGTCCCTGTCCAAGACCTCGTTGATTACCTCTTTAAAATCTTTTACAGGAAAGTATTTTGGCGAGATAGATGCACCGGCAAAATCAAACTTTATAAAACCGTCTTTTTTTACATATACCGATTCTGCAGCAGAATCAGAAGAAATCATATTTTCGATCGGAACATCGAATTCTCCCAAATGCGTTTTTTTACCGATAAAACTCACATAAGTTCCGCTGCCTATTTTAGATTTTGCATAACCATCTGCCTGCAGCTTTTTATATGCATTAACTATTGTAACTGTATTAACATCGAAAAAAGAAGCCATTCGGCGAATAGGCGGAAGCTGCTGTCCACAAGTTATAACACCGCTTTCGATAAGTTGTACCATGCCGTTGTAAATTTGGATATAAAGCGGAATATCAGAAGTTCTGTTCAAATGTATCGATACGAATTTATCCATAACGCCCTCCAAAGCCTAAATTTTAAAAAGTGTATTGACAAACGCTTTTTAAAATGGCATAATATTGTATGTACAAAATGATTAAAGTGTACTATAAACAGTAAAAAATTTAAAAGTAAAGTTGCTCATCATTTTGTACCGATACATTAATTATACCACATTATTTAAGCAGTGAACATAAGGAGGTTAAAACATGTCAAGTCAAATCAATGCTAAATTAATGGGTGGCGTCATAATGGATGTCACTACTCCGGAACAAGCCGAGATCGCCGAACAGGCCGGAGCTGTAGCGGTCATGGCTTTAGAGCGCGTACCTGCGGATATCAGAAAACAGGGCGGAGTTGCTCGCATGTCAGACCCAAAAATTATTAAGGAAATTAAAGCAGCGGTATCAATACCCGTTATGGCCAAATGCCGAATTGGGCATTTCGTAGAAGCCCAGATTTTAGAGGCATTAGGAATTGACTACATAGATGAAAGCGAAGTTTTAACTCCCGCGGACGAAGCCTTTCATATTGATAAAACTAAATTCAAAACACCTTTTGTATGTGGGGCCAGAAATCTCGGTGAAGCCCTCCGCCGTATAGGTGAAGGGGCTGCCATGATTCGGACCAAAGGTGAAGCGGGTACCGGCAACGTAGTTGAAGCAGTAAAACACATACGAACCGTTATGGGGCAAATCCGCAAACTTGCCAGCACGCCTGAAGAAGAGCTCATGAGTGCTGCCAAGGAGATGGGTGCTCCCTTTGACCTAGTTAAGTATGTAGCCAAGGAAGGCAAACTTCCTGTTGTAAACTTTGCCGCCGGCGGCGTTGCAACTCCTGCTGATGCAGCTTTACTAATGCAGCTGGGGTGCGACGGAGTATTTGTAGGTTCCGGTATCTTCAAATCTGCCAACCCTGAGAAAATGGCAAAAGCCATAGTGGAGGCTGTTGCCAACTATAACAATCCTGATGTTTTAGCCAAAATATCCGAAAACTTGGGTGAGGCCATGCAAAGCATTGAAATAGATAAACTGGAAGACCACTATGCCGAGCGCGGGTGGTAAATCAATCAATTTCATGTGCCTACCCCTGCAATAATGTGTAAGTTTGGAAGCTGCTGGATGACGAAAAGTCGCCGCTGTATGAATGCTCTAATATCATTAGCCGACTTTCAAATCCGGCAGTTCTTTCCCTGCTACTGTTTTGCGATACATATAATAACTGTGAGACAAGTGCAATTTCCAACTGTGTTTTAAAGCATCTGGTATCACATATTTGTCACATACCTTTTCGCTAAATTAAAAACCTTGAATTCACCCTTGACAATATTTAGAAATAGACATATTCTTACACAATAATTTCGGATATATCTTCGGGAAAATCTTCCATCATCGAATTACATATGGCATTAATTAATTTCATCTCCGTTAGCGGTTTGGTTAAAATATTTATTTTTTGTAAGTAGTTTGCATGATCCATATCCTTTAAAAGAATAATTTTTTTATGCCTGCTGAGTTTTTTGATTATTTGCATGAGAGCCTTTTGACTTTCGCGTTTAAAAGAATCCATGTCGATCATGAGAATGTCATAATAATTACTACATTTTTCTATATTATCCACACAATCAACTTCAAAAATATTAAGGCTGTTTAACATGTCTTTTATTCTTTCACTCAATGGTGTCTCATTACTTATAATTGAGATTTTTATTTTATCCATTGAATAATAACGCCTCCGTTTTTTATAATTTATTTTTCAATTAATCCATCAATCACATTAATCAGATTAACGATTTCAGGCTTGCTAATCTGAGCATCCGCTCCCACTTTTTCACCTTTTTGCTTCATATCGTCACTAATCAATGATGAAAACAATATTACCGGAATTGTATGCAGCACAGGGTCTTCCTTAATGCGTTTGGTTAGATGGTGCCCGTCCATCTGCGGCATTTCAATGTCAGATATGACACAGGATAAAAGCTCATTAGGCGGCTTATCATCTTGTTCTTTTATTTTTTGAAGTATATCCCAAGCCTCCTTTCCGTTAGATGCTGTAATCAAATCTTGATACCCGGCTTTTGTCAGGCAATCTTCAATCATTCTTGACAGCGTTTGTGAATCGTCGACTATTAAGATAGGTTTATGGTTTCTTGCCTTATTACCCGTTTTTGCTACACTGCTAACTTGAATACCTGTGCCGGGGCTGATATCAGTTAAAATTTTTTCAAAATCTAAAATTGATACTAAACCATCACTGTTTTTTACGACGCCATTGATGATTCCGTCAACTTCACCATAAATCGTAGAACTCGGCTTTTCGATTTCTTCCCATGATAAACGCTTAATTCCAATTACGTGACTAACGATGAAAGCAACCATGGTTTTATTAAAATAAGTTATTAGAAAAAAATCTCTATTACTATAAACCTTGCCCGAATCCAGATTTAGGTATTTAGGTAAATCGATGACAGAAACTACCGAATCTCTCCATTTGAACATTCCGTGTATGCATGGATGAGCTTTTGGAATTTTAACCGTTTTTTCATATCTTATAATTTCCTTGACTTTAGCTACATTGATTCCAAAGTTGCTTTTTTGTATTTGAAATTCTACAATCTCTAATTCATTAGTTCCGGTTTCCAGTAATATATTGCTGCCATTCATAAGCTTACCTCCCTCCTGACTAAATTTCATAAAAAAATAGTCCATAAATAAAAGCATGAAAAACTTTTATCTATGGACTATTTTTATTGCAAATTTTCATTTGATAAAAATAGCTGCTCCACAGTCATTTTAAATTATTTATTTAATTAATTTTAATAAACACAGCTTATATCATAAATATATCTGCGTTTATTGTCGATAAGCTTTGCTGCATGTAAATAGAAATGCGAAGTCAAAAGCTTGATAATAAAATATCATAAATAACAAGTTTTGTCAAATATTATTTTAATTTACACTATATGATTTTTATTAAAATTCTTTCAAATTTTTCCTTAGGAGAAATTTCTATTTCTTTTACAGACACTTTCCTGTTTATTAATTCGGATATCTGATTTTCTACTTCATGTATTGTATTATCATATATCGTTTTTCGAACGACCTCTATACTTTTATAATGATATCCGGTAGACAGCAAGCTTTCTTCCAGTGTAGTAAAATTTTCTTTTGCGAAAATTTCTATTTCCCTTCCGTTAATAAATACCTTAATAAGTTTAGCACCTTTACCTATAACTTTTTTTAGATATTTAGAATATATATTTCTAATTTCTACTTCAAGCTCATTTTTCATATCTTCTGTTAGCATTAAGTTATCTTTTAAAACTATCGAATCTGTTTTTCTTTCTATGATTTTAGCAGCTATTTGAGTCAAGCTGTCCAGCAAGATATCAACATTTATAGGTTTTATCAGATACTTATCAATCTTTAAATCTACTGTTTCCAAAATAGTGCCGGAGTCAGATAAAGCGGATGTAATGATAAATGGACAATCAAATCCATCCTCTCTTAATTTTTTCATCATTTCGATTCCGTTCATATATGGCATTACTAAATCAGTTATTATAATATCCGGCTTAAATTCGATGAATTTTTTTATTCCGTCTTTTCCGTTTTCTGCTTCGAACACTTTACCTACTCGCTTACTCAGGAATTTACATACTTGCTTCCTCGTGATAGGTTCATCCTCTACATAAAGAACCTTTATACTTTTTAATACATTTATATCTTGCATAGCAACCTCCCCTAATTCATACAAAGGAAACCTAATTATTTACAAAGGAAACCTAATTATAACTTTATTTTCCATTTCACCATTTATTAAATCAATGCTGCCCTGCAAAATTTCATGTATAATATGGGCAAATGCATGCATATGCTCTAAATCCAGTGTAAAATCAGTGTATTTTTGCCTATCAAATATGATTTGTATGCTTATAACAGCATTTTTTTCATCTTTATAAATTTCCATATTTAATTTTCTGTTAAAAATATCTAAATGAGCCTTGCAGTGCTCTATAATATCAAAGAATATGCAGTACATTATTTGCACAAATTCATTAGGTGAACCATATACCTCGAAAGAATCTTTAGCATCTATATGTATTTGAATATTTTCTTTTTTTACCTTCTCATCTAAAATCTCGAAAATTAGATCAAGATACTGAATCAAATCATAGTGCTTTTCTTCGTAATTTCTCTCAAAAAAGCTTCTAAACTTTTCGATTTTATTAGAAAGACTTTCTAAGATAGCCCATATTTCGTTATAATATTCATTTACAAGTTTTACATCTCCGGTCGCATCGATTATCTCATCTTTGAAATTAATAATAGAAAAGTTTAAACTGTTTAGAGGCTGCCTCCAAGAATGAGTTAAATTTGAAACAACTTCAGATATATTTGTGATTTTATCATTATAACTATTGATTTCCAATATTTTGCCTATCCTGTTGATAATTTCTATTTCTTTATCGAAGTTTCTTACAACAAAAAATATCCTCAAGGATGTGACGCTTCTGTCAAAAACACATGTCATTATTTCATAGAATTCATTTTCAATGTCATATATATAATTTTTATCAATATCTATTATTTCAAAGTTTTCTTGGTCTTTTTTTATATATAAATTAAAAAAATCTCCTGTATTATGCTCAATGAGATAATATATTAACTGGTAGTATAAATGTTTAAACTCATCGTCAATATCTTTAATATTAGCACCGATGAGGTCATTTTTTTTAATTTTTACCCTTTCACAGTAATGTTCATTAGCACCAATGATATAACACTCAATGCTTTTATTTGTTTTTTTTGCTTCAATTTCGAGTGAAAAACCGTCTGATTTTGACTGATTGATGTAATCTGCCAGCTTTTTATCTTGGTTAATGTTTTGCAAATTATATTGATTATCCAAGAAATCACCTCTTTTAAGTGCCTTTTAAAATTTTCTAAAACCGTATTGTCTAACTCGAATACAATTATAGATTATAAATTATACATTGGCAAGATATGTTAAACTGATGTTTCGGTATTTTACCTGAATCACAAGGCAATCGATGGTTTTAATTTTCAGGCTGAGACAGTCGACGATATGCTATAAAATTATACAATTCATATGCTTATGCAATTTTATTTAATTTTTTTGCAGAAGTTCAAAATCTTAAGAAGAAGCTGACTGCCGATTAAATATATACTAATTTGTTTTCTATTTTAGTTGTAAATCGGTCGAGAAATTGGTAATATTATATATATTATCACAAAACTGGTTTGTACAGGAGGGAGATGAGAGCCGTGGATAAAAAAAGAGTGGTTATAGTTGATGATTCGGATTTTTCCGTTTTAATTATTAAAGACATTTTAGAAAAAAACGGTTTCGAAGTAGTTGGACATGCAGGTTCGCTAGAAGATGTGATATCGGTTGTGTCTGAAACAAAGCCGGATTTGGTAACAATGGATATAACCTTACCCGGAACTAACGGCTTCGAATGCACTAAAGAGATACGTAAGATTAATAAAGATATTAAAATTGTGATAGTAAGTTCCATGATGGATGATGAGATGTTAAAAAAAGCTAAAGATTACGATGTAAACGGCTATGTACAAAAGCCCATAGATGAAGAAGAATTCATACTGACGATTCAAAGGCTAATAGATGACGAAGAATTATTTAAATATTTTAAAAATTTATACGTACCAGTATTTAAAGAGGCTTTCTCAGACGCGCTAAACAAGATGACAAAAACTATAGCTAAATATAAAGATGAACATCTTTCCAGCGAAACGATGAAATCAAAGGGGATAGCTGTAGTAATTGGTATAATAGGTAAATATTCAGGCAGAATGATACTTGATATGTCTATCGAAACTGCGACTGATCTGTCAAACAAAATGCTTAAAAGAGAATGTAAACAAGCTAATGAAATTATAGCTGCTATTGGCGAATTTGCCAATATTATTTCAGGTAATGCTTGTTCAATGTTAAACAGAGAGAATAAAGTTTTTGGATTAAGAGTGTCGCCCCCTTCTGTATTCTATGGAAAGAGCTTAAATATATCGTCGGCAAAATTTAAGACTTCTTCAATAATTATTGATACAGAATTTGGCGAAATGCTTTTAAATATTGGCTTCAGTAGGGGTGATTCTGAATGGATGCAAAACATGTAAACCCTTTTTTGATGGCATTCCAAAACGTGATGCCGCAAATAGGATTTCAAAGTATTAAAAGAGGCAAATTAAGTGTTAAAGGGAAAAAGCTGCAGACAGACGGTATACTTATAATAATAGGCATTGTTGGGGATTTAAAAGGAAATGTAGTATATTCTATGAATATGGATGATGCAAAAAAAATTTCTTCAAAAATGATGATGGGCATGCCGGTCGATGAATTTAATGAAATGGCTCAAAGTGCTTTATCTGAGCTTGCCAATATGCTTACCGCAAATGCAAGTACAGAGTTTTCTAAGGAAAACGTAGGTATTAGTATTTCAACTCCTACCCTCATGTATGGGGAAAACATTACAACAAAATTAAGTACTGAAAAGGTTTTGTGTGTTGAAGTTATTGTTGATGAGGATATAGTAATTGAATTAAACATATCAATTGAAGGCTAAAGCCTGTTTCATAATATTATAATCAAAAAAACACAAAGTTTATATTACATATAGATAGAAACTCTTGGGCCGGAATCTATTTTTCATAGCATTGTTTTAGTTAAACAACAGTTTTCAAAAAGCAGTGCTATACTATAAAGGAGTGTAGGGATTTAGCATGAGTATAAAATGGTCCTTACATAATCAAGTTAAAGACAAAAGAGGTTTTACCTTAATTGAACTCATAATTGTCATTGCAGTCCTGGGTATTTTAGCCACACTGACAATCCCAAAGGTTATTAATATAAAGAGCAATGCTGAAACAGCGGCTAATGAAGCAAATGAGAAAATTATTAGAAACGCACTTGAAAGATACTATGCGGATAATATGGAATATCCGAACCCAGATTCAGGGAATAAGCTGCCGAAAGAAGCACTGAAAGATTATCTGAATTTGGAGGAAAAGTTAATAGATGAATGGGAGTATACGAAAACAGGTGAAGTTTATAACTTAGAAAAAAAGCAGCATTAGTCTCTTAGCTGCATATAAACATTGCAGAGGGTGCTGGTCTTGTGAACCTTTTTATCTTTATCCTAGGAACAGTCATCGGTAGTTTTATAAATGTATGCATATACAGAATTCCAAGGGGAGAATCGATAGCATATCCATATTCTCGCTGCCCGCAGTGTGGATATAAGATTGCTGCACGGGATTTGATTCCAATCTTAAGTTTTTTATATCTGCGTGGTAAATGCCGAAGATGCAATGCCAAAATTTCCATGCGATATCCTTTAGTGGAGTTTTTAACCGGTGCAATGTTTTTCCTTGCATTTATTAAATTAGGGTTTAGCCTTGACTTTTTGAGTGCAGTAACATTAATTTCAAGCCTTATTGTTTCTGCCTTTACGGATTTGGAATATCAGATAATACCTGATAAAGTTGTTTTGACTACAGCAGTTATAGGCTTGCTATTAAACATTTTAATACATGGGAAAGACGTTCTATATTATCTGATGGGTTCTGTTTTAGGAGGGGGAACTATTTTTTTAATAGCTGCCTTTTCTCAAGGCGGCATGGGCGGTGGTGATATAAAGCTGTTTGCAGCGGTAGGTTTGTTTTTAGGCATGCGATTAACATTATTATCTTTGCTGCTTTCTTTTATTCTCGGTGCTACTGCAGGAATTATTCTTATTGTATTAAAGCTCAAAGGAATAAAGGATGCTATTCCATTCGGCCCGTTTATAGCATTAGGCAGTATTGCAAGCTTGTTTGCCGGAGATAAGATCATTTCATGGTACTTCTTAAAATACGCACATATTTGATTCTGCTGTGGAAAGTTAATTTCGATCCGGAATATCAACATGTTGTTTTTGATTATGCTTATAATAAGGCAAGCGGCATGCTATATGCTGATCGTAAATTTAGGAAAAGAGATGTTTACATTAGAATTATATAAGTTTAAAAAGGTAAAACCAGCTTATCAAAGATATTAAAAAAATTTAAAAGAAGGTGTTAAAGTGCGCAGAGCAATCTTTTCAGTGCTTGTTCACAATGAGTATGGTGTTGTCACAAGGATTTCAGGGCTTTTTACAAGAAGAGGCTTCAATATAACCAGCTTTACCGGTGAGGAAACCGATGACCCAAAGATATCCCGTATTACTATTGTAGCGGAAGGTGACGAGAGGGAACTTTCGCAGATAAAAAGCCAGGTAGAAAAATTGGTGGATGTGATAAAGGTCGTAGAGCTCGATGCAAAAGCCTCTGTTCAGCGGGAGCTTGCCCTTATCAAAGTCAGAACTGATGATGTTAACAGAACTGAAGTATTTCAAATTGTTGAAACATTTAGGGGTAAGATTATAGACATTGAGTCTGAATCGGTAATTGTAGAGCTTACGGGAGATGTAAGTAAAGTCAAAGCATTTTTAAACTTGATGAAGCGCTATGGTATAATTGAAATAGTAAGGACCGGCGGCATAGCACTGCAGCGAGGCAAAGAGAGCATATACGATGCGCCGGAACCGGATAAGACACCAGCAAAGGAGGAAATCCAATGATAAGCGACAGAGTAAAAAAAGGCGTTATGAGAGCGCCGCACCGCTCGTTATTTTATGCAATGGGATATACCAAAGAAGAACTGGCGAGGCCCTTAATAGGCATTGTAAATGCCCAAAATGATATAATTCCCGGACATATTCACTTGGACACTATAGCACAGGCAGCAAAACTTGGTGTTGCAATGGCCGGCGGCACGCCCATAGAGTTTCCTGCTATAGGGGTATGTGACGGGATTGTAATGGGGCATATAGGCATGAAATATTCCTTGGCCTCTCGCGAACTCATAGCAGATTCCATCGAAGCAATGGCTATTGCTCACGGGTTTGACGGATTAGTGCTCATACCTAACTGTGATAAAATCGTGCCGGCAATGCTCATGGCGGCGGCGCGCATTAATATCCCGGCTGTTGTTATAAGCGGCGGGCCTATGTTTGCAGGCAGATATAAAGGCAAGGACATAGACCTTAATACCTGTTTTGAAAAGGTGGCTGAATTTACTTCGGGAAAGATAAGCGAAAAAGAGCTTGAGGAAGTAGAACAACAGGCTTGCCCCGGGTGTGGTTCATGCTCCGGTATATTTACGGCAAATTCCATGAACTGCCTGACTGAGGCTTTAGGCATGGGCCTTCCCGGCAACGGAACCATACCGGCAAGTTCGGGAGCACGTATCGGTTTGGCGAAAAAGGCCGGAATGCAGGTTATGGAAATGGTAAAACAGGATATAAAACCGCGGGATATAATGACAAGAGAAGCTTTTGAAAATGCAATCACCGTTGATATGGGTATGGCAGGTTCAACCAATACGGTGCTCCATCTTCCGGCGATTGCCCATGAAGCCGGCATAAAGCTTGAGCTTGATATTTTCGATAAGATAAGTCAAAGGACTCCCTATCTTGCAAAACTTGCTCCCAGCGGCCACTATCATGTCCAGGACTTTCATGAAGCAGGGGGAATATCTGCGCTTATGAAGGAGCTTTCGCGTAAGGGACTGCTCAATCTGGATTTAATGACAGTTACCGGTAAGACAATCGGCGAAAATATTGCCGATGCAGAGATTAAAAATACCGATGTGATTCATCCGCTGGAAAATCCGTACAGAGAAACAGGAGGTCTTGCCATACTTCGCGGCAACCTTGCTCCAAAGGGTGCAGTAGTCAAGGAAGCAGCAGTAGCACAGGAGATGCTCTATCATGAAGGCCCGGCACGGATTTATAATTCTGAAGAAGAGGTTACCGAGGCAATTTTTTCTGGCAAGATTCAAAAGGGCGATGTGGTGGTTATTCGCTATGAAGGGCCTAAAGGGGGCCCGGGCATGCGAGAGATGCTATCGCCGACCTCGGCAATAGCAGGTATGGGCCTTGATAAGGATGTGGCACTTATCACCGATGGAAGATTTTCGGGGGCTACCCGAGGTGCATCCATAGGGCATATTTCTCCTGAAGCCATGGAAGGCGGCCCCATAGGCCTGCTTCAGGACGGCGACATAATCCGAATAGATATAAATAACCGAAAAATTGAAGTGCTTCTTTCAGATGAAGAACTGGCACGCCGCAAGACCTCATGGCAGCAGCCTGAGCCCAAGGTAAAAACGGGATACCTTTCCCGCTACGCGCGCCTGGTAACATCTGCCAATACCGGTGCGGTGCTAAAATAAAATATTCGGTAGACAATAATTTATGGCAGTTGCGTCAGTCAAGTCTGATGCCCGCTTATTAAATATTAATACCCCTTAGCTTTATGATTAAAGCTCAAGGGGTATTAATTTGCCGAGTACCGAACAGACATTAGACCAGCAAGAACAATGCCTCCGGATAGGTCTTTTGGGAGATGGAAATATGAAGTGTTATTATGCAAATTATATGATATAATAATTTTCAGCTAATATTTTATTTGCTTAAAAGAGTTCTGCGAAAAGAAAATATTCTCAAGATAGACATTATTCAGGATACAGGAATTATAACATCATAATTAGGTTGTGTTTAGATGGCAAATACAAAACATATCCAAAGAATCATACTTATTATAGTTGCAATTATATGTTTGTACTTGTTTTATTTATTGTATTTAAAGCAAGTTTCTATTAAGCTGAATATAGAATGGAAAACATTTTCCAGCAAGCCTGAAGAAACCATATGCTTAAAATTTATTCAAACTGAGATGTCTGGCGAGCAAGGGATTTTTACTAATTTTTTGGATGATTATAAAGTAAATGAATGGGCAACAGGTCATCAAGTGTTATCAGAATCTGAAGGCCTTATAATGCTTTATGCAGTCCAAGGAGGTAATAAATCTCTTTTCGATGAACATTTTAACATAGTAAGGAACATGATTTTAGATAACGGAGTCATAATGTGGAGGGTAGGATCAGGAGGAGAGCTGCTTACTAAAAGTTCGGCATCGGTAGACGATCTAAGAATAGTTCGTTCTCTTATCTATGCATCTGACCGCTGGCAAGATATGCAATATAAAACATTTTTGAATGAACTTGCACGCAAGGTAAAAAAATACGAGTTTACAAAAGAAGGCCTTGTGGGCTACTATGATGCTGAGAGTAAAACGAAAGCGGACACTATAACTCTTTCTTATATAGACCTTTATACGATGAAACTTCTATCCCAAATCGACAGTGATTGGGGAAATGCTTTTGAAAAAGGTCTAAAAATTATAGACAATGCTTTTATATCACAAGACAAACCATTTTTTAGGAAAACTTATAGTTATAAAACAAAAAGCTATAGTAAAGAACAGGAGATTAACATTATAGATTATTTAAACATACTGCTTCACCTTAGTGAAGTGGGAATGTGCCCTCCTGAAGCTATAGACTGGCTTAAAGGCCAAATAAGAATGAATAATGCGCTGTTTAACAGTTACCGAATAAACTCGTCACAGCCGGCTTCTGATTTACAGTCTGCTGCCTCATATGCCATTGCCTGTAGAATTGCAAAAAATATTGAAGACAATGAGCTATATGAAATGATGAAAGCAAAACTTTTGATGTTCCAAATCAGTGATAAAACAAGTCCTATTTGCGGTGCGTTCGGTGATCCAACAACTTTAAAAGTTTACTCATTTGATAATTTGCAGGCACTACTGGCACTGCAAGGATTTGGGGGTGTGAAATGAACGGTAAAAGCAAAAAGATTAAAATTTATTTTGTTTTACTTATCTTGGAGTTTTTTGTTTTAATATCAATGTTTTTTCTAAATCCTGATATGATAAGCCATAAGAACTACATATTGCTATCTTCCGGTTTTTTCCTTGCACTGTGGTCCTTTTCTACAAATTTGGTTATGGGGCTTTTTGCCGCACTGTTCTTAGTCTTTGCATATGGAAGCTACATTTTGTATGAGGCAATTTTTGGAGGGATCTTTAGTTTTACTTTTTTAAAGGATTATTTTTGGCTCATGGTCTTTCCTGTTATTGCATATACTTCAAGCCGGTTAGGCGAATGTGTTAACAAATCTTTTAAAGTTGTAAAAGAATTAAAGAAGAATGTGCAAATATTGGTAAGAGTGGATAATCTTACAGGCTTAGGTAATAAGCAAAAATTTTATGAAGATCTATGTGAGGAAATTCGGCGGGCCAAAAGGCATGGATTTACTCTATCTTTTATGATTGTAAGGATAATGTTTTTTAAAGAACTAACGGATATTTACGGCAAAAGCAAGACTGATGATGTGGTGTCTTTAATGGTAAAAAATATTGAAGATACATTAAGAACAGAGGATAAAAAGTATCGATTAGAAGATGATACTTTTGCTTTCATTCTTCCAAATACGGATAAAAAGGGTGCTGAAGTGATAAAAAGCCGAATACGCACAAACTTAAGCAGCATAACTCTAAATTCGGGGAAAAAAGAAGAAAAACTCAATTTTAATTTTAAAATAGGTATTATGCCCTATGATGGCAAGACTGATGATGTATTTGAAATAAGACATCGATTGGAAAAAGAGCTGGAATATGATGTATAAGAGTAAAATTTGCGGCATAACTGCAAAAATATTGATACTGATTACATGTCTGACGTTTTCAAATAATCCTGCCACAGCCCGAGAATTAATAAAAAGAGAAAATGATGTGAAAAACGTTCTGGTAATTTATGACAGGAGAAACTACCTTGGATTTAAAACCGATGAAGTTACTGCTATAAGTCATCTCTTTTACCATTTCAATGTTGCAGTGGAAGAAATACCCGCCTCGTACTATAAAAGCGGCATGATGCACAAGTATGACAGGACAGTCTATGTGGGAATTTCCAACGAAAATTTAAGTGAAATACTGCTGGATGATATGGCAAAGTATAAAAATCCACTACTTTTTATTGGTATTGGAATAGAAGCTTTTATTGAGCACAATCCCCGCAATGGTATAGCATTTGCAGGTAAGGATCTCAAACCTATAAAAGTTAAGTATAAAGGTAAAGAGTTCATATTAAAGACTGAGCGCCTTTTTCAAAAAGTTACTGCGGAAGATAATGCCGGCAAAGTAGTAAGCAGTTTAAGCGATGGGCACACTTTATATCCATATATAATTAAAATATCAAATTTGTGGTATGTATCCTGCCTTGATACACAAGGAGTCTTATTTTATATACTGGCTGATGTCTTACACGATTTTTTTGAAGAATATCATGATGAAAACCCTCAAATTTATGTGCGCATAGAAGATGTCCATGCTCAAACATCTATAAATAACCTCTGCGAAATAGCAGATTATTTTAACAAAGAGGGTATACCATATATGGTGGCATTAATTCCTGCATTTTATGATGTAAAAACAAAAAATATCTACAATATGAGAGATGATAAGCAATTTAGCTATATTATTAAATACATGCAGGATTCAGGTGGAACTATTTTACTGCACGGCTATACGCACCAGATTCATGAAGATATACCTGGGGAGGGCTTTGAATTCTGGGATGGAGAAAATGACCGACCGCTCGATGTTGATATGGGGAAATGGGTTGATGAGCGAATAAATGCCGCAATTAATGAGTGCACAGCAACAGGCATAGTGCCTTTGGCATTTGAAGCGCCTCACTATGCTATCTCAAGAGAAGGGTACAAAAAGCTAAAAATGTATTTTTCTACAATAGTCGGCCATTTGCAGACATCGGATAAGGGCTATACAACTACTGCATTTCCTTATAGGCTATACGATTCTCCACTTTATAACCGACTTATTCCTGAAAACCTTGGCTACGTAGATCCTGAGGATGTATTATACAGGCAGCATATACTGGAAGAGCTGGATAAGCTTTCAATAGTGAGGGACTATACTGCCGGATTTTATTTTCACCCTTATCTTGATATAGATCTGCTGAAAGATGTAATCTCTGAAATTAAAAAACGCGATATACGATTTCTTGATTTAAAACAAGATGATAATTGGGTAAAGGGTGAAAATTACATAATTCGTTCGCAAGATGGCGATATTGCAATTAAAGAAGTAAAAAACAGACAGGAATCACAATTAATACCTTTTTTTAGAAAGATACTGCTATATTTAATAATTCTAGTGCTTCTTATCTGCTTTCGACTCCTTTATATATTCTTAGATAGGAGAAGACAGAGCAGAGAACATCTGTTTAAAGAATGAGGGAATATAATTGCTGAAAACGGTAGATTATTTTTTTATGTATTCGCTTTTTGCAATTTGGATTTTGCTGCTTTTCAATGCATGGCTGTCCTTTGCAGGTTATAGTTTTTTTCAGGAAACAGAGGAAAAAAAGATTGATGTGGTAAGGGGTATTACAAACCATCCGACAATTTCTATATTAGTGCCTGCACATAATGAAGAAAAGGTTATTGAAAGATCAGTTATGGCAATGCTGAAGATGGACTATCCAAAAAGCAAACGGGAATTAATAGTAATAAATGACAATTCGGAAGACAATACAGGTGCTATCTTGGAAAATATTAAATCCAGATACCCTTTCGAAAATCTAAAAATCATAACGACTGACAGTATAACAGGCGGCAGAGGCAAGGCGAATGCGCTAAATACCGGCTTGCAGCATGCAAATGGAGATTATATAGTTGTCTATGATGCAGATAACACACCTGAGGTTATGTCGCTGCGCTATCTTGTTTACGAGATTACCAATTCAAAGGAATATGGTGCGGTAATCGGCAAGTTCAGAACCCGGAACAAAGATACAAATCTTTTAACAAGATTTATAAATATAGAAACTCTCAGTTTTCAGTGGATGATTCAGGGTGGCAGATGGAAGCGCTTTAGACTGTGTCTTTTGCCAGGCACCAATTTTATAGTAAGAAAAGATTTATTAGAGCAGATTGGAGGCTGGGATTCTAAGGCCATAGCTGAGGATACCGAGTTAAGCATCAGGATATATATGAACGGCTACAAAATAGCCTTTATGCCAAAGGCAGTATCCTGGGAGCAAGAGCCGGAAACCCTTCGGGTGTGGTTTAAACAGAGGACTCGATGGGTGAAAGGGAATATTTACGTTCTCAGCAAATATCTGTTCCCTCTCCCAAAATGTTCAGGTTCAATACTTATCGATCTTTATTACAGACTTTTAGAAAGCTGTTTGTTCTTTTTTGCAGTAATATCATCGGACATTATTTTTATTCTGGGCTTACTAAATATAAGTAAAATTTCACTGCCCGGCAATTTTATAATAATATGGATGTTAGCCTATATATTATTTATTCTAGAAATAAGCATAAACCTTACAATGGAAAAGGGCGAGTATAACTTAAGCAATTTTTTACTTGTGGTAATGATGTATCTTACTTATTGCCAGTGTTGGATTGCAGTGTGTCTTTCCGGCATATATTCTTACATAAAAGACTCGATTTTTAAAAGAGAACATATTTGGTATAAGACTGAAAGATTCTAGGGGGTTGCCATGAAAAAGATAACATGTATAATCATTATCTTTGTTGTATTACTAAATAGCAGTGCTATTAGTGCTTACGCTGAATCAAAGCAAGACATTTATTATGTTGTTCAGGCGGGCTTTTACAAAGATAAAGCAGTACTTGAAGAAAATTACAATAACCTAAAAACAAAGGGATTCCCTGCATATAAGTTTACTGTTGCAGGCGGAACTCGTTTGTATGTAGGGAATTATAAAGATATGCAAACTGCAAAAGAAGTGGCAAATAAACTGCAAGCTCTAGGCTTTGAAACTTTAATACACACTCAAGAATCAACGACCAAACCTATGGTAACCTCAACTGGCTTGCCGGCAGATATAATAAATACGGCTGCAAATATAGCTGCTGAAGCTCCGAAAATTACAGCAAATACACAGAACATGGTAAAAAATATTCCTATGTCAGAAGATGCTACAATAAAAGGAATCTTTGGGGGGCACAGCATTTTCTTTTTTGTCGATGAAAACTGGCAGGTAAAGGATGACTGCTTTTTGGAACTAGTATTTAGTCAAAGCGAGATAAAAAAATATAAAAATTCTACATTGACAGTGCTCGTTAATAATATGCCGATAAAAAGCATCACATTGAGTGACAAAGCAGATTATAAAGCAATAGAAAAGATACCGCTGCCAAAAGAACAAATCATAAAAGGCTATAACTCCATTAAATTTTCTACATATCATCGAATTACTGAAGAATCTTGCACTGATGACCTAAATCCTGCTAATTGGATTACACTTCACAGTGAATCATACATACATATAGAGTATGAAGAAATTCCGGATAAAATTGGAATCAATGATTATCCATATCCTTACCTTAAAGTATCAGCTTTAGAGCCGGTTAATTGCATCATAGCGGTACCGGATAGAGCCAATAATAGTCAAATAACTGCTGCCATGGTGATTGCGGCAGATTTTGGGCGGAGAGTTCCTTACAACAATGTGGATGTTAAAGTAGTGCATTACAGTGATATAAAAAACATAGATGAAAATACCAATTTTATTGTTATAGGCAGCTCTGCTGATACAGGCGATCAAATCTTTGAACCGATAAGAAAAGAATTACCCGATTTAAAAAATAGAGCCTTAATAAAAGAAAAAGCGTCACCAAATGATACGTCTAAACGTATACTCTATCTAATATCAGATAACGATGAAATGCTGCTTACAGCAGCCAGGTCTCTGACTTTAGATAATTTAATCTTACAAATGAAAACAGATACTCAATTTATATTAAAAAATGATGTTGAAAATTATGAAGCCGAAAAACAGACTGATATATTGACCCTGAAAGATTTAGGATATGAAGATACCATACTTAAAGGAATATTTTATCAGCAGGCAACATATACGATAAATCTGCCCAGAAATCACAGGTTAAAAAAAGAATTCCTCTATAAAAATTCCTCTGCGATATGCAGGGGCGCTGGATTTTGACAAATCTTCTGTTACAGTTTATTTAAACAATATACCGGTAACCAACAAACTATTAAGTAAAGATAGAGCAGATAACGATGAGATCACAGTAAAAATACCGGAAGAATTTAGAGATGCCGATTCTTTAGAATTAAAATTAATTTTTTATCTTGAGCCACATGATTTTGACTGCAAAAATTGGCGTTACGGAGATATATGGGCTTTAATATCAAAGGATACAAGCTTTAATATTCCTCAAGAAGTTATTGAAGACAGATTTTTTCAGTACTATCCGGACATGTTTATAAAAAACGGCACATTTGATGATGTTTTATTAGTGATCCCAGATAAAGTAAACCAAAATTACCTTACAATGGCAGCAAATATAACAGCATTTATAGGGCATAGTGTAAGTAGAGTGGAAAACCTATCGGTGATAAAAGGCACCGAACTTGAAACAACCCACAACAATATTATAGTTATCGGTACACCTTGGGACAATGTTGCTATAAAAAATCTAAACGATAAACTGTATATAAAGTTTGATAAGAACTTTGAAAAATTTGAACCAAGTGATAAAATTTATCTACTTGAAGACTACAGCAGGGGTTTGTCATCTCTGCAACTGCTGGCTTCGCCATTTAACAGCAAGAAACATTTAATGGTGGTTACGGCAGCCGAAGAAAAAAATTTAATGCCGACACAAACTTACCTTAAAGACTTGGCGTTTAATGTGCAGCTTTCTGGTGATGGGTTGGTAATTGACAGTGATGGGGATATTTATAGTGCATACTTTGTAAAACCAAAACAAGCAGCACAAGATGAAAGCGGCCAAACCTCTCCGAAAGGCAAAATAAGATTACGCGACAATCCTCAATTTATAATATACCTGATCTTCTTCCTCATGATAATAATTATAAGTGTTTATGGCTTAATAATTATAACCCGAAGTAAAGAATAACTTAAATAGCAAGTTGTTGAAATTATAAAAAGCTCCACGGAATTGATATGCTGCGCCTCATCTGTAAATAGTCTTGTCTTTATCATTTTCACTGCTTATTCTATTGAGAATGAGACGTGCATTATGGTTCCTGCGGAGCTTTTTACTATACTACGGTATCTATTTATATTGTTTCTTTATTTGAGACTTTTTCTAAGTGATTTTAAGCCGCCGATGTCTTGTTTCGTGCCAAAATAGCAAATATACTTAACAATATTAGATAATTCAAGCGCGGATTTCTTGCCGAATAAAGAGTGTATAAGTTATGCCAAAGATAATTACAGTCCCTGCTACAAGACCTGTAAGATGCGGCCATATCAGAAGCAGGCTCTGGCCTAGAGGCAAGAAGCCCGGTATGGCTCCATAGGCCTGTTCCAGCAATACGGGTCCCAGCGTCCTGACACTTGGCGAGAGAATAGTTACTGCTGCTTCGCTGTAAAGCGTTGACGGTGATAACCTGCTTATGCCCTGAGCAATCCTGATATTATTTAGCTGTGTCAGAGCATCTGCGCTATCGGCTATGGGGTAGAAGGTATCGGCCACCATGCCTGCAAATATAGGTAGAAATATGGTAAGAAACAGCCATAATGCGATGCCGGAAAGAGCCGAAGTTGCCGTTTGGCGAAAGATAACTGAAAACAGCATGGAAAGTGCCAGCCAAAAAGCCATGTAAACTATGCTTAATAATAAATATATTAAGAGTCTTACGATTTCCTCACCCTCCGGTGCAACTCCCGTCAATATAATACCCATACCTGCCACAAAACCGCCAAGCGCAAATGTCATCAGAGCCAGTATGAAAAGCCGTGCAAGAAACTTTCCATTGATAACATCATCCCTGTATATGGGCTGTGCCAGCAGTCTTGTCAGTGTCCCGCTGTTTTGCTCTGCATTTATGGCATCAAAACCCATGGAAAGCCCCACAAGCGGGCCGAGCAATGACAAAAACCATGTAAAAGATGGCAGGGAAGTTCCTGAAGTTGCAAATAGCCGAATAAGTATGAAGTTTGCTCCTGAATCTTCACTTACTGCCCCTATATTTGAGGCTGCTGAGTAAAATGAGACAATCCCTGTAAGTGCAATCAAGGCAAACAGAATAAGGCATCTTATGCTTGAAAGCTGGTCGGCCAGTTCCTTTACAAATACCACTTTTACACCGCCGGAATTTTCTTCGGAAGAAGAGCTTTTGAATTTTTTCAAGAGAAAATCCTTTAACTTATCCATTGCTACTTGCACCTCCTTCCTGAAAATACCGATGATAAATATCATCAAGATCGGAACCGCATATCTTCAAGTGGTAAATATCCATATTTTGTGCCACAAGTTCCCTTACTATTTTGGGTGCAAGTTCCTGCCCTGCCCCGTCAATAACAATCATGTCATTTTGCATGCTGATTGAATTAACGCCGGGCATCGACCTTACTACATCAGACGGAAAGGCCTCTATAGGGCTTGCCTTAATTTCAATCGCCCGCTCGCCGCCTATTTTTTGGGCAAGTTCAGAAATAGTGCCTGCCGCTACCAGCTTGCCCTTTACAAAAATTCCAACTCTGTCGCAAATAGCCTGAACCTGATGGAGGAGATGAGAAGATATCAGAACGGTCTTACCTTCTTTTTTGCCAAGCTCCGTTATAATGTCCAAAAGCTCTGCAGTGCCTTCCGGGTCAAGACCTAAAGTAGGCTCATCCAGGAATACCACTTCAGGGTCCTTTAAAAGCACATCGGCCACACCCAGCCGCTGGCGCATGCCCCTTGAATACTCGCGGACTTTTCTGTCTGCCGCATCTTTAAGGCCTACCTTAGCCAGAAGGCTGTCGATTAAGTCATCTTGCCGTTCTTCGGGAATCCTGTTTAGTTTTGCAGTATAATAAAGGTTTTCCCTACCTGTCATATCACCGTAAAACCCAATACTATCCGGCATATAGCCAACTATCCGCTTTACTTTGATTGGCTCGCGGGTTGGATTTAAACCTGCCACACTGATACTGCCGGAAGTTGGCTCAGAAAGCCCCATAAGCATCAATATTGTAGTGGTCTTTCCAGCACCGTTTGGCCCGAGCAGGCCGAATATCTCGCCCTTCGATATCGAAAGATTCAAATTATCCACTGCAGTGATGGAACCGTAACGCTTTGTAAGGTTTTGAATTTCAATTATATTTTGCCCGTTCATGGTTATCGCCGCCCGTATTTCCTAAAGGTTGTAACTACCCAGGCCACTACTCCTATGATTATTACAACCCCTACCAAACCCCAGAGCGTAGAGGTATGAATAGTTGTCCTAATATCTGCACTGTCAGATGTTTCGGCAGCTGTAGCATTTATCGTAACCATATAGTCTCCTGCAATGGCCTTGGCACTGGGAGTAATAAAGGCGGTAACCTGTTTCTTTTCTCCACTCTTTAGCATCTCAATGGTATTTGGCTCAAAGGTTACGGTCCAGCCGGACGGTGCCGTTGCAGAAAGATTTATTCCTTGTAGGTTGGCACTTCCACTGTTTTCGAGTTCGAGAGTTAGTGCACCCTTTTTACCGGCAGTTAAGTCCTGATTTAATCGACCCGACGGCGTAGACAGTTCGAGACGATATGTTCCGGAAATTACTACCTCCAGCTCTGCCTTGGCAACCTCGCTGCCATAGACCGCCGCTGCCGTTATAGTATATTTGCCTGCCTTAACTCCTTTTGGAGGTTGTACAATTATGTCAAGGTCTTGAGACTTGCCGGCCTCTAAACTAAGACTTGTAATTTGATTGCTTTGATACGCCGGCTTAAAGGATACCTGCCAGCCCTCGGGAGCATCGGCACCGAGACTGTAAAATCTGGGGCGACCGCTGTTATTGTACAATGTGCCCCTAAAACTGAAACTTGCCGTATCCGGTCCCGAAAGCGAAGGATACTGAACTTCTATCTTGTCGGCGCCGCCTGCATCGTCATCGATTCTAATACTCAAAGGAAGGTTAGCAGTTCCGCCGGCTCCAGAAGCTTTAACCGACAAGCTATAACTGCCGCTTTTTGCATCTGATGGAATTTTGACTCTAAGCTCTGCCTCTGCGGCATCATCTGAAGGCACATAGACCCGGTGTATTCTCATACCGTTGCCATAAATTCCGGCTGTCCATCCGGAAGGCACGGAAGTTACTTCAAGGTCTACGAATCCCGAGCCCTTTACTGTGAGAGGGAATGTTATATTACTGCCCGGTTGAGCCGAAATCCCCGGATATGGAGTATAAAGAACTAAAGCATTTGCAGCATAAGCTGTTTCACATAAAATAAAGCATAAGATAAAAAATATTACTGCTAATTTTTTTACTTTCCTCGAGCTTAAGCCCTTAAATTCAAGTTGCTTTAACAAACCTCATCACCTTCCTTATTAATATTTTTAATTAATATTTCTCAATTAATATTTTAAAATAAAATTTTGAAAAAACTGTGAGGATTTTGTTACAATTTTATAAAGCTGCATAAGAGTGCCACACAGATATGTTTCGGATAACAAGCCATGTCTTCTGCTAAGGTAAAAACTTCTTGCGAGTGGACTATAGCCAGACAATTAGAGGAATAAAAATAAGTTTGCCAAATAAACCCGGCCTTATGCTATAAAAATACTTTACATGGTATAATACATTTAATAAGCTCTTTGTTTAGTTATCATTAAGGAGACTATGATATTTGAGCTTTGTCAAAAGAGGCAAATAATTCGTATATGCCTAAAAAGAAAAGCTTCAAGAAAAAGAAAGTGAGGCTTGGGTAAATGCTGTGGTGAAAAAAGTATGTGATAAAGTTATATGTAAATAAAAGCAGTATGCAATTATAGATAAAGAAGATTGTTACTAAATTATGAGAAAATCATTTTATAACCATGAAATTTGGGAAGGGAAATTATGTACAATCTTATAAAAGTCTTTTTGAATGACTACAAACAAAAAAATCGGAAAAGTTTTTATTTAAATGATCTTGAAAAGTTTTTGTTGGAAAAATCAGGAGGATTCTCTGCCTACCATAAAAAGGGCGGCTATCATGGCCTATATGAGGGTTTAGAAAGACTCCTGCAAGAAGGATATATAAAACCAATGAAAACCGTGGGATACAATGGCAAATATCCGCCATTGAAACTTCGATGGTACGTTACAGAAGATGTGATTACTCCAAGATGGAAGAGTGAAGACATCCTAAGACTGTCCGATTTATTGGACCTTAGTACATATATTAAATATCCGAGGCTGCAAACTGACAGAGAATGGCAATTTATTTTACGAATATATGAGTTTTTGCAAAACAGAGACTGGCGAGAGTGGGCAAGTTGTGAGGAAAGATGTTTGGAGCTTTTTGATAATGAGAAGTTTTTAGACCCAAAAGAAGAACCGGATAACGGAGTAATCAAAAGATTAAAGCTGTCTTATGAAGACCTTAAAATGAAAAAATACGGCCAGATGTTTGTATATTGGAACAGGGGCGTAAGGCAGATTAAAACCGCAATTATTTTGGAAAATCATTCCACATTCTTTACTTTTAAAAGGGCTGCGGCAAAGGGATATGACCTGTTCGGCATTATTCCCGACGCTATAATTTACGGTCAAGGCAAGGATATAATAAGCAGCTTTGCTTTCATCCGTGAGATTGCCGATATCGGCGACTTAAAGGTCTTTTATTTTGGGGATATTGACCCGGAAGGTTATATGATTTACAAATCCTTAAAAGAAACATATCCTTCCGTAAATATTTCACTTCAATTAGATGCCTATAAAAATTTGTTAGATTTTGGAAAATCTTATCCAATTAAAAAAGCCCAGAATATGAATATTGAAAACTTAAATTTTGTTATAAGTGAGTTTACTGAAAATAATTATCATGAAACGGTGAAACATCTAAAAAGGCTGTGGTATGCAAATCGGAGAATTCCACAGGAGTTTATTACTTATGAATATCTAAGGCAACCAACTAATACATAAAATTTCAGGGAGAACAAAAATGGATAGGGTAGAAAAGGGATTAAAAGATCGATTAAAAAAGACCCAAGCCATTAGGATGCTTGGAACCGGTATGGATGTAGGAGATTTAAACGATTATGCTCATGAGATTTGTCTATTTCTCCTTTTGAAAGTCTTTCGCCGGGAAATAACAGAGAATCCAAACAGAACCAGACAGGATTTAATCTATATGACCGAAGAAATATTAAGAGAGATGGATTTTGTGGCCTCAAAAGAGGTGGTGGAACGGCTGGTAGACGGAGTTTTATGGTATAAGGATCCGAATAGGCAGGATCCTTTTTCCTGTTATATCTTTGATGAAGAAACCAGAACCCATGAGCTATATAAATTTCGCTACCTAAAACCCGACAGGGAGCATAGTCAATGGGAAAAGGGCGGTTCTACCGTATATATGCTGACTGAAGAAGCCCAGGAAATTATATTTATAACCAGGGAAATATTGGAGGAATTTGGGTTTGACATTGAGCAGTTCTATACTCTGCAATTAATAAAATCCGGGAATTTTAATAAAGCTCAAAACAGTGTCAGTAATTTAATTGCCAGGGTAAGAACTCTTATACGGCGGGAAAAGG
This sequence comes from Tepidanaerobacter acetatoxydans Re1, assembly GCF_000328765.2. Classification (NCBI taxonomy): domain Bacteria; kingdom Bacillati; phylum Bacillota; class Clostridia; order Thermosediminibacterales; family Tepidanaerobacteraceae; genus Tepidanaerobacter; species Tepidanaerobacter acetatoxydans. The sequence goes on along the minus strand of NC_019954.2, from coordinate 2,626,024 downwards.
ATTACCGACAGGATGTGCTTAGAAATCCTCAAATAATATTTATGGATAGTAAAAACAGGCGACGAAAGAGTGAAGATGAAATAAAGAGGCAGTTTGAAGATGAGAAGAAGGTATTTGAAGATATGTTTTCATGGAAGAATCGGCTCAACTCTTTTCCTGCTGAGGCCAGAGCAGAGGCAGAGCAGGTATTTGAAAGCCTGGAAGTAGCTAGAGCGCTTCACGATGTACTTGCAAAACTTGTAGTGGAAAATATGGCATTTGAAGTAGAAATCCGGGTTAAGTATCCGGATAGTTTTTGGAAGACTTCTAATTTAACTTTTAAAAAAGATATCTGGCAAAATATAATTGATAAAAAAGGGTTGGCCAATTTTGATGTATTAGAAAGTCTTTTGAATCCACTGTTTTCTCCCGAGGTGGATTTCATATATCCATTAGATTGGGCCTGGGAAGAGCAAAAAATCAAAAAAACAGAGGGCGATGAAGAGATATATGAGGATTTTGGCGAAGAAGAAACCTGGCAGCCAAAATCCGCAGATTGGGAGATAATTGTAGAGCTGTGGGAAGACATATTCGATGAACTTATGAAAAATAATGAATTTTCCATAACAGAGTTACAGGATATAGATAGTTTTAAAAAACAAAAATGGCTTATGCAAAAGAAAAATATTGAGCTTTTTATGATGTTTGTAGTGACAGAAGTAGAGCTAAAGCTTGAAGAACAAGAAACAAATGATGACAGGCTGGAGCTGTTTCGGCGATTATGTGATAAAAATCCGAAATATAAAAAGCTGATAGGCCGGAGGATATCAAGCGTCAATGAAGAGGATAAAAAACCTCTGAGATGGGAAGAACTTTATGTTTCACCCTATAAGATTAAACTTTTGCCCAGTAAATCAAACTTAGAATAATAAAGTTAGGGAGGAGAGCTTGCCTTGATTACTCATGAGCATTTACAAAAAGGTTCTGAGGTGTTTTTTTCATTGCTTGAAAATAGAATATTGCCACTGACTGATGCCCGGGTATATTCCTATATGGAGGAACCTGAAATAAGGGAAGTTGTAAAAGCTATGGCTCAAGGAGCCGGGCTAAGGATTTTAGACACCAGGGAGAACTTGCATATTGTAAGCCAAGCCCGTGATTCGATTTTTGCCACTTCGTATACACATATGAAAAGCAAATACAAACTCGACAGAAAAAAACACTTCTATCTTGCCAATATAATTATTTGTATTTACCTTGCGGAAATAGATAAGGAAAATGATATACGGGTGAGGTGGGAAGAGGAAGGAGTGACTTATTATAAACTGGAGGAACAGGTGACAAAGGTGCTTGACTCCTGGAAAACCCGGTTGGATGAAGAAGACGGTTTTGCCGAGGAATGGGGAATCGCCGTTGAGGAGATTTACGATATTTGGAATAATGATTTTTCCATGTACAAGGAATCAAAAACCGGTGATGTGGATGTGCAGAGGAATAAAAACACTCGTCTTGGTTTCATATATGAAGCCATGCGTCCGTTAGCCGATCAGAAACTAATCATTAATAATGTCAATGAATTAAAGATAATACCTAAAATTGAGTTGTATGAGAGACTAAATTATTTATATCATCAACGGGATCGATATAAAGAGATAATGGACTTGATTCAAAGAACCGAGGAGGGAATCACCGATGCCGAGAATAACCGGAATCAGGATAACGGGCTGTAAATATGATGGTTTTAGAAAATATCATGAGAATTCAGTATATGATTTGACAAGGGACGGTGAGCCGGATCACACTCTATTTACTCTAAAAAATCAGGGAGGAAAGGGCGTATTTATGCAACTTCTATCTCAAATCGTTTTGCCTGAGACTCGATGGGGCAAACAGGGAGGCAACAAGATTACCGGCATGTTTTATGATCAGAAAAACCGGTTCCGCCCCTACACCTTCCATGTAATGATAGAGTGGAAACTGGATACCATACCGGAAAAATGGCTGATTACCGGTATATGTGTCACTGCCGTAAGACAAAATTTGAACGATGATGATGAGGCCGAAGAACGGGCAGGTCTCAACTATTTTTTATATACATACGAACATGATAAAAATGACATCTTTACCTTGGATAACATTCCCGCTTATGATTCAAGAACCGGTAAAGTTACTGAATATAATGAGTTTGAACAATTTATAAACAAGTATCAAAGATATTTTATAAAATACTCCAAAAGCTCCGTTAGGAGATTAGATTCGGATTACTATAATTATCTTAAAAGTCAAGGAATACATCGTTCAGAGTGGGAAGTATTAAAGCTAATCAATAGACAGGAAGGGGGCTCGGGGAATTATTTTTCTCGTGCTGCTGACAATAAAACGGTATTTGACAAATTTATAATCCCTGCCATAACTGAGAATATGAGAAATTTTTCCGAAGGGGACCAAGACAGTTTAAAAGGAATATTCAAAAGTAATTTAAGTATCACTAAAAATTTGCCTGTACTTATAGAGCGGGAGCAAGATTACAGAAAACTGCTAACCTATATAGAACCATTGATACAACTGACAGAAATAGGGTTGCGGCGACAAAGGATTTTAAACAATTCCATTCAAGAAGGAAATAACCTGTATGCCGGACTTAACAATCGACTGACTACTATTGAAAACGATATTTTAAAATGGAAAGATGAAAGGGAGAAAACCCAGGCTCAGATAAGGGAGTTAGAATATGAAAAGGATAACCTGGAATATGCCCGAGAATACCGGAGAGTTGAACAATTAAACAGCCAGAAACTGGCACTGGATGCCTCAATTAATGAGATAAAAGATAAAATCGAAGAACTTAAAATTGACATAAAGCGCTACGGAATCAGCGAGTTGCTGCTAAAAATGAGTAAATTGGAAGATGAAAAACAATCCCATATAAATAAAAGAGAGCAGCTCATAAAAGATTTAAATCTCAAAGATACCGAAGAAAAGATACAAACCCTAGAAATTAATATCCGAAGTAAATGGGAAAATACCATAAACCGCTGGTCTAAAATAAGCAGGGATCATTTATCTTATGAGGCCTATTTGGACGGCAAAATAAATGAACTTGCAAGAGATAAAAAGAGAGAGGACACAGCGGCTAATGATGAAAAACTTAAAATAATTCAATTCCAAAGCGACAGAAATGCTCTGGAAAATAAACGAGAGGAGCTTTCTCGGATATTTGATCCAGTGAGAATGATTTTACCGGAGATGCTGAGAGAGGAGCTAAAAGGGCAAGACAAGGCTGAAAAGACTGAAATAGAAAAACTAGAGAAAGACATGGATAATATTAACCAAAAGATATATGATTGTCGAATTCATCAAAACGGCAAAGAAAAAGACATAAAATATATGCAATCTGAAATTGACAAAATAGAGGCGGAAATTGCTAAGCTAAAAGGCCAAGAAGATTCCTTAAAACTTAGGATTGCAAATGAGCTGAATTTGGATGCACTTAATGAAACATACCGAGATAGTTGGTTAAAAGACAGGTTATATGATTTAGAAAAACTAATTCAGGAAAAAGAAATAAAGCTTGACCAACTTAAGCAGAGTCTATGGGAAAACAATATCGACAAAAGTTTAAACCAAGAAGATTATTGGGTGCCGAACAATGATATTCTCTCGATAAAAAATAGAATCAAAGGCTTGGGAATCAATGCCCAATTGGGTACGGAGTTTTTAAGCTCCCTTGGAGATGATGATAAACACCGTCTTATTGAGGACTTCCCCTCCATTATCCATGGTATTGTAATAGCAAATTTACAGGATTGGGAGCTTTTAAAGGAAAATCTCAAAGAAAATATATTTTTACGTTCATCTGTTCCTATATATATTCGTTCAGCAATGCAAGGCAAAGGTAAATACGCTTTTGAAATCATTGCCGGCGATGAATTGGAACTGGTTTTAAATCCATCAGCATATGTCAAGTGGAAAAATAATATCTTAGACCGAGATGGAAAATTAAAAGATGCATTACAGGTCGTAAGCCAAAATATCCATAAACTACAGGATTTGATGAAAGATATAAAGTTTCAGCAAGATAAAGAAAGCTCAGAAGCACTATATATAAAGCTTAAGGAGAAGGAAGAAGAACTTGAAAAACTAAAATTTGATGATATCAAACTTAAAGAAACTATCAGCACACTGCAGGAAGACCTGAAAAAAATCGGCTGCAGATTAGATAACTGCAAGAAACAAAATCAAGATACCGCAAAAAAAATTGATATTCTCTCCGAATTCATAGGGCGCTTGCAGCAGATAAGGGTCAGGGAAAAGGAAATTACTGAAGTAGAAGAAAAACTAAAAGCCATAAATCTTCGGTGTGAACGTTTAGAAGAACAGATTAACGAGTATCGAAGGCTGAAAGATAAAGATGTTCAAAATCATGTAACATGGAAAATACAAGTTGAAAGTCAATTAAAAGAAATAAAAGCTATTATCAGCGATGCAAAGTTTGTGGAAACCGGATTTAAAACTAAAATTGTGGAAAGCACTTCAGAACCTGTATATTCACTAATTGACGAAGATTTTACATTGGATATTTCCAGGTGGGAGAGCCTTTCAAAAGACATGGAGATTCGAAATAATGATATTAGCTTAATTAACAAAGATATCGAACTTGTTCAACAAAAACTGGCCGATGTAGAAAATGATCTGAAGCAGATTGATAAAAACTGGCAGGAATATGAACCCATTGAGGGCACAGCGGACAGTCTGTCCTTAAAGAAGGATTTTATAGAAGTTGAACTTGAGAAAGCCGGCGAAACACTTGCTCAATTGTCGAAGACGCTTGTAAAGGTTGAAACCAAAATAGAAGAGGCTCAGAAACAATTAGCAAAAATTCAAAGGCAAATAAAAGAGGAATATGGCAAACCTACCCAAATATGGGCCGATGCTGACCTTGATGAAAAAGAATATCTTATAAACAAGGGTTTAAAAGATAATAAGAGTTTTCTCCTTGAGACCGAAGATATAATAGCTGCAAGAGAACAAGACAGAAATAATATTAAAGATGTTATTTCCGACATAAAGATATATAGTGAGCTGGATTTTAAAAAAGGCAAAATTAGTGAAGAGTTAATGATAAAAATTCGTGAAAATTCCCGTCGGGAACTGGATTTGTGGGAGGATAAATTCAAAAGATCAAAAGACCAGTTGCTGCAAAATCATCAGCAGGCAGGTCAAAACTTTCAAGAGTTTATAGATATAGTAAAGAAAGAGATAAAGGACGATATACTTAAGAACTTGATACTCAGCAGCCTTCAAGATACACAAATTGAAATGTATGACAGCAACTTAGTTTCTTTTTACACCATGAAGGACCATTTTCAAAAGGAAATAAACAGCATATCTTCAGACAAATCTAAGGCTGAAGAAATTCGGAACACTTGGGCAGAACGGGCCTCAAGACATGCCTTGGCAATGGTGGAATCTTTAAAGGAAATGGTGGCGGGCATGAACTATGTCAATGAAAACGGCTATGTCTTTCCTTTACTGAAACTTAAGGAAGAGGAAGAGCTCCCCAAGAATGAAGAAGATGTCTTTTACACATTAAGAGATTACTTCGTTGAATCAATAGCCGAGGTTATGAAAGAATATGAAGATATAGACGATATAGAAGATGAAATAATTGAAAAGATGATGGGTGATCAGGCTATATTTTCTCGCTCTGTTCGAGGCAGATATCCTACACTTATGGTCTATAAAATGACTGAGAAAAATGAATTCCGATATGCCAAACCCCATGACTACTACTACACCACATGGGAAGCCATAAACAAAGGGGAAGGCGATCAGCCCGAAGGCAGCGGAGGGCAAACCTTATCAATTAGCACATTTGTAATAATGATGCTGATGAATTACAAAAAACGCCATTTTGGGAATAACAATCCCTGGACAGTGCTCATACTGGACAATCCCTTTGGTAGTGCATCAGGGAATCATGTCTTAGATCCCATCTTTGAGATTGCCGACAAATTAAACTTCCAAATTATAGCCTTTGCTGCCCCGGAGATAATAAAAGCCGAAATAAGTGAGCGTTTTCCTGTGTTTTGGGCATTGGACATAGGCGATGAAGATTCTGGAAAGTCAGGAACAGTCACCGGGCGGGTGGTTCACGGCGGACGAGTAAATAAGATATAATAAAAAAGGAATTACTGCTGTTGTAAAAATGACCAAGACAAGTGCCTGCTTGCATAATTTAAAAGCTTGGCCGGCCTAATATAAAAGAATCACCCCCTCATCTAAATAAATAGTTATATTTCTATAAGATGAGGGGGTAGTTAATTTTACCGAAACCCGATAATTGGAATTCTGAGAACTTGGCCGGTATATATTGTGGCACTGGGGCCTTCTAAGTTGTTGGCTTTTACAACGGCGTCTACTGTACTGTCAAACCTTCGTGAAATAGCGGTTAGGGTATCTCCGCGCTGCACAACATAAAGGACTTCCTGTTTAATATAAGGTTTTAGCATTGATAGAGGATCCATAGCATCTTCTGCATCACATGCATACTGGTCTCTGGGGATGAAGAGAATTTGCCCCGGAACAATCATCATATCAGTTCCGACCCAATTGTTTTCTATAATTTTTTGGACGGTAACATTGAATCGATTTGCTATCATGCTGAGAGTGTCGCCGGATTGTACAATATATATTATCATACCACCATCCTCCTTTTTATACTTTAATAGTATATTATTCAATTGGCTCAAAAAGTTTACACTAATTAAATTGACTTTGCATTAACCTGGGGGAACATTGCTTTGCCGGCATTTTTATTATACAGTCCATAACGCATATGATTTTATTTCGTTTTTTGAGAAAAATAAAGTATAATATATATTGACAAATATTTAACAATAAAATATAATATCTATCAAAGATAAAAGACACGGGTAACCAATATTTTACGGCTTTATTTTTTGCTCTTATTTGTGAAAGTATTAACAATCACATATGCATTGGATTTCAAAATACCGTGATAAAGGAGGACTTAAATTTGGTAAATGATATTTCATGCAGAAACTTTGAAAAGGTAAACGAGATTCTTGAAAAATATGATTATAAACCGTCAAATCTTATAAGCATATTTCAGGAAGTGCAGGAGATTTATCGCTATTTGCCGGAAGAAATTCTTGTTTACATTTCCACTGCTATGAGAATAGCGCCATCTAGAATATTTGGCGTTGCTACTTTTTATGAAAGCTTTTCACTGGAGCCAAAAGGGAAAAATCTGATAAAGGTCTGCGATGGAACGGCATGTCATGTGCGAAATTCGGATAAAATCCTATCTACTACCAAAGAAATACTGAATTTAAAAGGTGATGCAAAAACGACCGATGATATGCTCTTTACGCTTGAGACTGTTTCGTGCTTGGGAGCATGTGGTCTAGCACCTGTGATTGTTATAAACGACAAGGTATATGGCAATATGACACCTGAGAAGGTAAGGCAGCTGATTAATGATATAAAGGAGGTAAGCTGCAATGATCAGGACAGTTGATGAGTTGCAAGGGAAATATGATGAGTTGAGCAAAATGGTGCAAGGCTACCACATGCGTATTCTTGTATGCGGAGGGACCGGGTGTATTGCTAACGGTTCACTAGATGTCTACGAAAAGTTCAAAGAAATTTTACACAAGAAGGGGCTTTATACTGATCTAAAGCTAATTCAAGAAGGGAAAGAAGGAGTCGGCATATCTTCTAGCGGCTGCCACGGATTTTGTGAAATGGGCCCTCTTGTTAGAATTGAACCTGAAGGCTATTTATATGTAAAGGTAAAGGCCGAGGATGTTGAGGAGATTGTTGAAAGCACAGTCTTGAGAAAGCAACCTGTTAAGCGGCTTTTGTTTAAAGACTCTGCCGAGAAAAAAGAGTTTCTAAAAGAAGAGGAAATTCCTTTTTATCGCCGTCAAACGCGCCTTGTGCTGAAAAACTGCGGCAAAATTGATGCCGAGGACATAAGAGATTATATTGTATGTGGCGGTTATAAAGCACTTGCAAAGGTGTTAATGAAAATGACACCTGAAGAGGTCTGTGATGAGATTTTAAAATCCGGACTTAGAGGGCGCGGTGGAGCAGGGTTTCCGACAGGGAAAAAGTGGAAACAGGTTCTTATGCAGGATGCGGATATAAAGTATGTGGTGTGCAATGGAGATGAAGGAGATCCCGGAGCCTTCATGGATCGCAGTGTAATGGAAGGTGATCCTCATCAGATGCTGGAAGGCATGATAATAGCAGGATATGCATCTGGAGCCAGGGAAGGCTACATATATGTAAGAGGTGAATATCCTCTGGCGGTTAAAAGACTGCAGGTGGCCATACAACAAGCACATGAATGGGGATTTCTCGGGAAAAACATATTAGGCAGCAATTTTGATTTTGATATTCATATCAACAAGGGAGCAGGTGCGTTTGTATGTGGTGAGGGTTCGGCGCTTACTCAGTCTATTGAAGGCTTTAGAGGAATGCCTCGACCCAGACCGCCTCGCACTGTTGAAAAGGGCCTTTTTGGGAAACCTACGGTTTTAAACAATGTAGAAACCTTTGCAAATGTACCTCTTATAATATCTAACGGAGCTGATTGGTATCTGTCCATAGGTACTCCCGGAAGCCCCGGAACGAAAATATTTGCATTGACAGGCAATATAAACAACACGGGCTTAATTGAAGTGCCTATGGGTATTACACTTCGCCAAATAATATTTGATATAGGTGCAGGTATAAGAAACGGCAAGAAGTTTAAGGCGGTTCAGATTGGAGGCCCTTCAGGCGGATGTTTGACCGAAGAGCATCTTGATATTTCTATGGACTTTGATTCTCTGGAGGCTGCCGGTGCTATGGTGGGTTCAGGCGGTTTGGTAGTTTTAGATGAGGATAGCTGTATGGTGGAAGTGGCCCGGTTTTTTATGGATTTTACCCAAAGAGAATCCTGCGGCAAATGTGTGCCATGTCGAGAAGGAACAAAAAGGATGCTGGAGATTTTAGAAAAGATAGTGTCAGGTAATGCGAATATAAAAGACTTACAACTTTTAGAGGAGCTTGCCGAAGTAGTAAAAATCGGTTCCTTGTGCGGTCTTGGGAAGACTGCGCCTAACCCGGTATTGACAACGATGAAATATTTTAAAGATGAATATATGGCACATGTAGTTGAAAAAAGATGCCCCTCAAAGGTATGTAAAGGCCTTGGTCAACTTGCCATTGACCCGGATAAATGCCGCGGCTGCGGAAAATGCAGGAAAATATGTCCTGCATCGGCTATTGAAGGCAAAACGAGGGAACCTCATAAAATTGACATTACTCGATGCTTGCGGTGTCTTGCATGTATAGATGCATGCCCCTTTGATGCCATAAGGGAGGAATAAGCCATGGAAAAGACTATGAAAATAAACGGAAAACAAGTGTCGTTTACTGATGAAGCCAATCTCTTGGAAGTAATACGAAAAGCTGGCATTGAGCTTCCAACTTTCTGCTATCATTCAGAGCTTTCGGTATATGGTGCATGCAGGATGTGCCTGGTAGAAGATGATAACGGCAGAATAATGGCAGCATGCTCAACCCCGCCTCGCCCCGGAATGTCTATCAGGACTCATACAGAAAGGCTAATACGTCAGAGAAGGGTTACTTTAGAGCTTTTGCTGGCAAACCACGATAGAGAGTGCACAACCTGTGTAAAGAGCGGCAACTGCCGCCTACAGGAATTGGCAAACATTTTAGGAATTGGGGAAATCCGATTTGGACAGAAAAACGGTAGGCTGCCTATAGATGATTCAAGCCCTGCTATAGTAAGAGATCCAAACAAGTGCATCTTATGTGGAGATTGTGTTAGAATGTGCGAAGAAGTGCAAGGTGTAGGTGTGCTGGGTTTTGCATATAGAGGCAGCAATGCCAAGGTTGTGCCGCCTTTTAACAAGAATATTTCCGAAGTCAATTGCGTGGATTGCGGCCAATGTGCGGCAGTTTGTCCGACAGGAGCGCTGACAATAGCATCACATATGGAAAAGGTGTGGTCTGCCCTTTACGACCCACAAAAAACAGTAGTAGCTCAGATTGCTCCGGCTGTAAGAGTTTCCCTTGGAGAAGAATTCGGCTTAAAACCCGGTACCCCTGCAACCGGAAAAGTCGTAGGTGCTTTGAAAAAAATAGGATTTGATAAGGTTTTTGATACTTGTTTTGCAGCAGATGTTACTGCAATAGAAGAATCCTGTGAATTCCTAGAAAGGATTTCTAAAAACCAACGTTTGCCTCAATTTACATCATGCTGTCCTGCGTGGGTAAAATATGTGGAGCTGCACTATCCGCAGTATAAGGACAACATTTCTACCTGCAGATCTCCTCAACAAATGTTTGGCTCACTGATGAAGGGCATTTATGCCAAAGCCATGGGCACAGACTCTGAAAATATATTCGTAGTTTCTATAATGCCATGTACGGCGAAAAAGTCTGAAGCTAAACGGGAAGAATTTTTCAAGAATGGTATTCCGGATGTTGATGCAGTGCTTACCACACAGGAGCTTGCAAGAATGATAAGGGAAGCCGGAGTAGTCTTCGATGAGGTGGAAGAGATGCCCTTTGACATGCCTCTTGGCTTTGCTACGGGAGGCGGAGTTATCTTTGGCGGCAGCAAAGGTGTGGCAACTGCCGTAATGAGGGTAATCGGAAAAGAACCTGATTTTAAAGCAGATAAGGATAACCCAAACATAAAAACAGCTGAAATAGATTATAATGCAAGAAAAATTAAAGTTGCAACAGTTTCGGGATTAGGTAATGCAAAAAAGCTTCTTGAAGATTTAAGAGCCGGGAATAAATACTATGACTTGATAGAAGTAATGGCATGTTCTGGCGGATGTATAGGAGGCGGCGGTCAACCTCAGCCGAACAGCAATAATATAAGAAAAAGCCGAAAACAAGGTCTCTTTGGACATGAAAAACTTATGCAGCTTAAATCTCCCATAGAAAACCCAGTAATAAAAGACCTATATAAAGACAATCTCGGTGAGCCGGGAAGTGCTAAAGCTCATGCAATGCTCCACACAGCCTATACAAATCGAAAAAGAATTAATGAAAGTATATGCTTTTTTGAAGGGCAATTGAATACTGCTAAAAAAAGAGTTGTAAAAGTGTGTGTGGGCACATGCTGCTATCTGTCAGGTGCCTATGACCTTTTTTCAACCCTAAAGGATAAATTGAGTCAAGAAGATTTTAAGGATAAAGTAGAACTTGCTGCAACATTCTGTTTCGAAAATTGCACACAAAGCCCATGCGTTATGGTCGATGATGTGCTGATTGGAGAAGCCACAGTTGAAAAAGTAATTAATGAAATTTTGAAACAAACTGCAGTGCAGTAATTAAAAACTTGATTTTAAGAGTACTGACATAAGAAGAAAAATTATAAAACAGAATAAAATCAAATATTTTGCAGCAGAGGGTAAGCGGAATCTATGTAAAAATTCATTTAAAATGGAATGGGATACTGTTTTTAGAGGCAGTATCCCATATTATATTGCTTGATATAATCTTCAAACGGATTTATGAAGGCAGTATCACCGGCAAGCTGACCGATAAGCGTTCAAGTATATTGAAACAATAATATATACTCTGATACAATATCAATTAGGACGAAGTTATGAGGTGAACTTATGGGTATATATGAAACATTAAAGACGTATTTTGGATATGATAATTTTAAAAAAGGCCAGGAAAAGGTGGTAAATGCAATACTTGCAGGCAGGGATGTTTTGGGGATAATGCCCACAGGGGGAGGTAAATCCCTGTGTTATCAACTGCCGGCAACTATGTTAGAAGGTGTAACTATAGTTGTATCACCGCTTATTTCTCTGATGAAGGACCAGGTAGATTCTTTGAATGAAATGGGCTTAGCGGGAACTTTTATAAACAGTACCTTAGATTATGATGAATTTATCACAAGGCTTAATGAAATACGAAATGGCAAGTACAAATTAATATATGTAGCGCCGGAACGCTTAAACACCAATTTGTTTTTAAATTTGGCAAAGGATATGAAAATCTCACTGGTAGCCATTGATGAGGCACATTGTATAAGTCAATGGGGTCATGATTTTAGACCCAGCTATCTTGAAATCCCCAAATTCATAAATTCACTTTATCCTCGACCAGTGGTAGCTGCTTTTACAGCTACGGCTACCAAGGAAATTATTGAAGAAATAAAGAATTTAATAGGCCTAAAAAATCCCCTTGAGGTCATAACAGGGTTTGACAGGCCTAATCTGTTTTATCAGGTTGTAAAACCCAGCAATAAGTTTTCATATTTGCTGAACTACTTGAAAAACAATTATACCAATGAATCCGGGATAGTATATTGCGCTACCAGAAAGACCGTAGAATCTCTAGTAAAGAAACTCCAAGATTATGACATTTCAGTTGTTGGATATCACGGCGGTATGAGCTCAGAGGCAAGGCAAGAAAATCAAGATAATTTCATGCTGGACAAGGTTAGGATAATCGCAGCCACAAATGCTTTTGGAATGGGAATAGACAAACCTGATATAAGGTTTGTGATTCACTATAATATGCCTAAAAATATGGAGGCTTATTACCAGGAAGCGGGCAGAGCGGGCCGCGATGGGGAGAAAAGCGACTGCATTTTAATGTATTCTCCGGCAGACATCGTAAAACAAAAGATTATAATACAAAGTGAAAATCTTTCTCCTGAGCGGGAAACTGCTATGTACCAAAATCTCCAGTATTTGGTAGACTATTGTCATACTGATGATTGTCTCAGAAATAAAATATTAGTCTATTTCGGTGAAGATGCACAGCAGAAAAACTGTAAAAATTGCGGCAACTGCTTGGACCAATCGGAAAGGGTTGATATTACAACAGAAGCACAAAAAATATTATCATGCATATACAGAGTGAATCAGAACTATGGTGTCAATACTGTTGTGCAGGTTTTGCGAGGTTCGAAAAGCAAGAGGGTAATTGAATATGGTCTGGATAAAATTTCTACATATAAAATCATGCAAGAGTACAGCAGTGATGCCATAAAAGAAATGATAATGGCTTTAGTATCAAACGGATATATCCATATGACTGCCGATAAGTTTCCCATCCTAAAGCTCACCGATATTTCCTGGGAAATATTACATGGTAAGACAAAATTCTTTCATAAAAAAGATTTACTTCAAAAAGCGAATTTGTCAAAAGAAAAAAGGCTCTTTGCAGAGCGAATAAACAATAATTTTGACAAAGAACTTTTCAAGCGGCTAAAAAACTTAAGGCAAACCATAGCCCAGGAGAAAAACCTGCCAACATATATAATTTTTCATGACTCGAGTTTAAGGGAAATGGCTGCATTCATGCCGCGAAACCGGGAAGAATTCTTCAAAATAAAGGGTGTCGGCCAGAAAAAGTATGAAAGCTATGGAGAGGAGTTTGTTTGCCTGATAAATGAATATATCCAAACAGAGGGGTTAGATGTCAATGAGCTTAGGAGACAGATAGCAAATAACACCATGATTGACAGCTTACCAGGTGAGTTGCAAGAGGATAATACTAAAACTGGCCGCTATGAACTGACCTACAACTGTTATCTTAAAGGATTGTCGCTGAAAGAAATAGCACAACAAAGAAACCTTACTGAAAATACCATAATAAACCATTTGGAAAGATGTCAACAAGAAGGTAAAATCGTTGACTGGTCAAGGTTCATCGATTCGGAAAAAGAGAAACAGATTTTAAATGCAATTGAGAAAGTAGGTGCGGAAAAACTAAAACCTATTAAAGAGGCTTTGCCGGAAGAAATTAGTTATTCAGATATACGATTGGTGATTTGCAAGCATTTATAGGGCATAAATGTGCAGCACATCTTCTGCAACAGATGTAATTGGTCAAGTCATAAACCACGGTATAGTCTCGAGGAACCATGCCACTAGACCGGCGAGAATCGGAAGAATAAAACTGCTTATTACCTGAATCATAGTAAACTTCGCGCCCATGACAGCGGCCTCTAAAGGAATACGGCCAATGGACCAGAGACCCCATGCACATACCATGGCCACAGTCGTAGGCACACTTGCTCCCATACGCATGATGCCGGCAAAAAACGGCAGTGCGGCATATGGAGAGCCGGGAGTCAGACCGCCTATAAGGCTTCCTAAAAATATGCCTTTAAAACCGGAAGCGCCGCCAAGATATGAAGTTATCAGGTCTTTAGGAATCAGTACCTGAATATAGGCGGCAATGAGCATAGAGGAAATAATAAGCACTGCATATCTTACAAAAAGGGTTAAACCGTCTTTTGAAGCAGATACGGCCAATGATGCATCTTTAATCCATACAATAATAAATAATATGATTGCAGCCGCCATAAAACCCAAAGTGGTAGAATCAAATATCTTACTTAACAATTCTCCTTTCCCTCCCTTGTTTTTTAACGACAAATTGTAAAACAACTTTTAGTTGTGATACATAGTTTTCAAATGCAGCATAAGCAATTGACCCAAATTTTGTTATAACTAACAGGTTTATAGTAACTAACATATATATGTTAGTTACTATAATACTAGCACGAATTATCAAAAAAATCTATCATCAATTATATAGTATGGGCGGTCATCGACCAACCGCTTATATCTCGCCTTTTATGATATAATAAAAAAAGGTTAGTTATGCTGTTAAAATTAATAATCATCCCCGACGAGGGGAAGCGGAAGGTTGAGATTTGTGAGTAAAACACTGGTATTAGCTGAAAAGCCATCGGTAGCAAGGGACATAGCCAGGGTTATGAATTGCGGGAAAAACGGAAATGGTTATCTTGAAGGGCAAAAGTATATCATAACTTGGGCTTTAGGCCATCTGGTTACTTTGGCCGAACCTGAAGCCTACGGCAATAGGTATAAATCTTGGCGGATGGAGGATTTGCCTATACTGCCCAAGGATTTGAAGCTGGAGATTATCAAGCAGAGCAGAAGGCAATTTAATATAGTTAAAGAACAAATGAACAGAAACGATGTGAATAGTATCGTTATAGCCACTGATGCAGGGCGGGAAGGCGAACTGGTGGCAAGATGGATAATAAAAATGGCCAATGTCAAAAAGCCCATTAAACGCTTGTGGATTTCATCGGTGACCGATAAAGCCATAAGAGATGGATTCAATAATTTAAAAGACGGCAAACAATATGAAAATCTTTATGCATCGGCAGTGGCCCGAGCCGAAGCCGATTGGCTGGTGGGTATCAATGCCACCCGGGCTTTGACTTGTAAGCACAATGCACAGTTATCCTGTGGGAGAGTACAAACACCGACATTGGCAATGATTGCAAAGAGGGAAGAAGAAATTCAGAACTTTAAGCCTAGGGATTTTTACGGCATAACTGCTACCGTGGGCAATTTGAAACTGGTATGGCAGGATAGCCAAACAAGAGATATAAGGACCTTTGATAAGGGTAAAATTGATAGAATCCTGGCATCTCTGAGAGGTAAAAATGCTGAGGTAATTGATGTAACTAAAACGCTGAAAAAAAGTTTTGCACCACAGTTATACGATTTGACGCAGCTTCAAAGGGATGCAAATAAAATTTTCGGGTTTTCCGCAAAGGAAACCCTATCTATAATGCAAAGACTATACGAAAACCACAAGCTGCTGACATATCCCAGGACTGACTCCAGGTTTATCACAACAGATATAGTGGCTACGCTGGAGGACCGGGTTAAAGCCTGCGGAGTCGGGCCTTACAGGACGGCGGCTTTTAAGATTAAACGACCCATAAAAGGCAACAAAAGCTTTGTGGATAACG
Organism: Tepidanaerobacter acetatoxydans Re1; assembly: GCF_000328765.2. Classification (NCBI taxonomy): domain Bacteria; kingdom Bacillati; phylum Bacillota; class Clostridia; order Thermosediminibacterales; family Tepidanaerobacteraceae; genus Tepidanaerobacter; species Tepidanaerobacter acetatoxydans. The sequence continues at coordinate 2,610,225 of NC_019954.2, read as the reverse complement.
GAAAAGTAACTGATCACCATGCTATCATACCTACTGAACAGCCGGCTTTTTTGGATTCCTTAAGCGAGAATGAAAGAAAAATATATGATCTCGTGGTAAAACGCTTTTTAGCGGCAATGTATCCACCTTTTGAGTATGAGCAAACCACCATAAAAGCTAAAATCGGTACAGAGATATTCATCGCCAAAGGGAAAACTGTTATAGCTTTAGGATGGAAAGAGGTTTATGAAGGCTTTGACGATGAATCCTCGGAAGATGAGAACTTAAATGATGGAATTTTTGAGCAAATACTACCTACCATGAGTAAAGGTGACATCCTAAAGATAACTTCTATTTTTCAAACTCAAGGACGAACAAGGCCACCGGCTCCATTAAATGAAGGAACTTTGCTTGCGGCCATGGAAAACCCGGTAAAATACATGCCCAAAGACAACAAGGATTTGATTAAGGTAATTGGTGAAACGGGAGGTATAGGGACCGTTGCCACACGGGCCGATATCATAGAAAAGCTCTTTAACAGTTTCTTGATTGAAAAAAGAGGTAAAGATATCTTTATTACCTCCAAGGGTCGGCAGCTATTGGACCTAGTTCCTGAGGAACTCAAGTCTCCCGCTCTGACTGCTCAGTGGGAACAAAAACTAAGTGCCATTGCCCAAGGTGCCCTTAAAAAAGATACTTTTGTAAATGATATGAAAAATTATGCTAAAAGAGCAGTTCAAGACATTAAAAACAGCGAAGACAAGTTCAGACATGACAATCTCACCCGAAGCAAATGCCCCCAATGCGGGAAATACATGCTGGAGGTCAATGGTAAAAAGGGCAAGATGCTTATCTGCCAAGACCGAGAATGCGGATACAGAGAGAAGCTGAGCAAAGTAACCAATGCCAGGTGCCCCAATTGTCATAAAAGACTGGAGCTACATGGGGAAGGGGAAGGTCAAATCTTTATATGCAACTGTGGTTATAGAGAAAAACTTTCGGCTTTTAATGAAAGAAAGGCAAGCGAAGGCAATAATAAGGTTTCAAAAAGAGATGTAGCAAAATATCTGCAAAAACAGAAAAAGGACGAAGATAAGCCCATTAATACCGAATTGGCTGATGCTCTAGCCAAGCTCAAACTTTAGATTTTAAAGTATCAAGATTTCCTTCATATATAATCTCAGCTTTAATATCCGGGAAATCCTGGGGTCTAACTATGTTTGGGACTTTACCTAAGCTTAGCTGTTACAATGTCAATGTGGTATAATAAAGGTATCAGAGCAAACTAAGACTTGCAAGGAGTATGCACATGCGCAGGGAACACATATCGTACACGGGAAGCATACCTGTTAATATTCAACTGTTGGATATAAGGGAATATCCCATACACTGGCACCAATCCATAGAAATTCTCATGGTTTTAAAGGGCAGTATAAACGTAACCATTGAGTCGGATACTTACAGGCTTATTGAAAATGAAATTGAAATAATAAATTTGGATGAAGCACATAGGATATTTGCAGACAAATCAAACCTTGTACTAATGCTGCATATAGACCCGAATTTCTTTCAAAGGTATTATGAAGATATAAAAAATATGTATTTCTATACTGACTGTTCTTTTGAAGGAGAATCCCAGGTCGGTGAAAACTATGAGATTTTTAAAAAATATCTTTCCGTCATACTCTGCGAAGCGGTGCAAAAGGGCGAGGATTATGATGTATATGTAAGGGAAACCCTTGTGGAGCTTTTGTATTTACTTATAAACGAGTTTCACTATTTGATATATGAAAACAGGGATTTAAAAGATAATATTGAACAGCTTCAGCGCTATCACAGGATAGCCAAGTATATATTCAACAACTATAATAATAAAATATCTTTGCAGGATATCGCAAAGAAGGAATTCCTAAGTGCACAGTATCTTTCAAATGAGATTAAAAATGCCCTGGGAATAAGCTTTCAGGATTTTGTAAACTTGACGCGGGCTGAAGAATCGGTGAAACTGCTGCTTGATACAGATATGACTATTTCCGAAATATCTGAGGAAGTGGGTTTTTCTCATACCAGGTATTATAATAAGCATTTCAAGCGCCATTACAAAATGACCCCATTACAGTACCGCAAGAAATATAAGTTGGATGAAGACAAGTTTCAGCAGGCAAAGCAAATAACATCTTACGATTTGAGTGCGGCACTAAAATACATGTCACCTTACCTGGAAAATTATGAGAGGTACAACTATGAAGAAAGAATAGTTAAAATTAATGTAGATGTATATAAAAACCTCGGAGAATTTATCCACGATTACAAGGATACCATTATTCTTCCAAGGGCTTGTAGTATTTTAGAAAAAGAAGTTTGTGATTCTTTAAGGACAATTCAGCACGAAATTGGTTTTGACTACGGCAGTATAAAAGAAGTATTTTCACAGGAAATGGGAATTAACTCTGAGGGCATTATAAATCTTAAAAAGCTGAAAAAAGTTATGGATACGTTAATGTCCATGGATTTACGGCCTGATGTAGTCTTTAATTTTCAAGGCTTTACACCGATAAGGTATAAAGAGTTGCTGACTTATTTTCTGGATTATTTCCAGGAAGAATACGGAACTTATGAAATCGGCAAATGGAGATACACCATAGATAAAGATGCACCTTACGAGTTTAAAAATATATTTTACAGCATTTTAAGGGATGAATGGGATTTTACTGTAAAAGAGGCATGCCTAAACGAACACGATGTAAATCCCATTTATGATACGGCTTATATGCTCCCCTTTATTATACGGCAAATAGTAAATAACAAAGAGCCCTATAAAGTCAAAGCTATTGATGAACTACAAGAAGCTAAAAACCCTGCTAATACGGTGTTTTTTGGCGATAAGGGGCTGCTAAACTGGGAAGGGCTGAAGAAACCTTCATACTATGCCTACTATTTTTTAGGGCAGCTGGGTGATACCATAATAGACCAAGGAGAAAGCCATATTGTTACGTCAAAGGGGGAGGATTTTCAGATACTTTTATATACAAACGGCCAAGATATGAAAGCACCCGGAAAGGGCCGTGATATTGCCGAAAGGAATTTCTCGCTAAACATTACCAACCTTTGGCGCAACTATCGTGTAATTATATACGAGGCAAGTGAGAGCATAAATAGCAGCTACAATCAATGGAAGGCTATGGGAGAGCCTTGCCATTTGACTGATGAAGAGCTAAGGCTTTTAAAGCTGTCGTCGATTCCTAAAATAACTATGGACTTTAGAAAAAAGAAGCCAGTTCAGCATTTTAATTTGAAAATTCGAGGCCACGGAGCAATCTTAATATTATTTAATGCAAGCTGATTATCAAAAGCACCTAAACAAAGGTGTTTTTTCTTTTTCCCGGGAAAAGCCTTTTTTGCAAACACCTTAAAACGATACCTGTTATTCCTTGAATAAGTGAATGAAAACCGCATAGCTGATAGTATACAATAATAAGGTATCAGATGTGTTATATAAAAGATAAAAATAGGAGTGTATTCAAATGGGATAAACAGCAAAGCTTTTGCAGAAGGTAAAGTTGAAAAGGTCCTGCTTCGGTTTGCTTTTCCGGCTATCATATCTTTACTTGTTTCTGAATTATACGGAATGGTAGATACATTTTATGTAGGCAGATATGTAGGTCCAAATGCCATAGGAGCACTTACCATAGCATTTCCCATCCAAAGGCTTCTGTCATCTACAGGGCTTTTGATAGCCGCAGGTGCCTGCACAAAAGTTGCAAAATACTTTGGCGAAAAAGATTATGAAAACCTTAAAATTACAATAACAAATGCGATTATGCTCACAGTAGCTGTCATGACTTTAATGCCGCTTATTATATATATTTTTATGGAGCCTATTTTATTAAGAAGCGGAGCAAGTAGTGTCACTTTACCGATGGCAAAAACTTATACTGCGATAATATTAATTGGCGGGATTTTCCAAGGTCTGACCTTTGTCACATGTTATATCATCAATTCCTTAGGAAATCCTAAAGTTACACTATATGCAACATCCTTCGGTGCAGTCTTTAACATAATAATAGATGCAATACTTGTCATTAATTACAATATGGGTGTAAAAGGCGCTGCAATAGCAACAGTAGTATCCCAGATTGCTGCCTGTACTTTTGCCATGTATAACTTCTACAAGGTTGCACGGTCTATTAATTTAAAAAATAATTTCAGTATTGATATAGAAATATTAAAATCTATAATAGCTATAGGCTTTACCACATTTATCATAGAAATATCAGATGCCATAGTGGCCGTTGTGCTTAACAATGTGCTTTTTGCCCATGGGGGAGATAGAGCCGTAATCGTATCAGGCACGATTATGAAGGTGTCCATGTTAATGTATGTGAATATAATCGGAATAGCTTCGGCTATGCAGCCAATGGTCGCCTTTAATTATGGTGCTAAAAATTTTAAACGGTTAAAGGAAACTATAAGGAAAACCCTAAAAGTAGTAATACTTACTTCCGTATTCTTATGGGCTATAATGATGTTGTTTGCAGAGCCGATAATAGGCAGTTTTGTAAAAGATGAGGCATTAATGAAGGAGTGCGCTCGCGCATATCGGATTATGATAAGTATCTTCCCAACCATTGGCCTGTATTATATATCGACATATGTTTATCAGGCCATGGGCGAAGCCAAGATGAGCTTTCTCCTGTCAATCTATAGACAGCTTGTGCTATTCATACCGATAGTGCTAATATTCGTAAAACATTGGAGCGTAATTGGTGCTTGGTTAGCCTATCCGGCCACCGATATCATTGCAGCAATTACAGGATTTATATACATCCGCCGAGTCAAGGAGGATATAAATGAATATGTAGACAGAGCCGAAGCTGCAAGACTTATAATAGATTCATAAGTGCAAAAGGGGCCTGAGAAAACTCTGAAAAAGCAAAACAATTATGTCATCCTTAGCATGCCAACATGTCATCCTGAGCGGCAGCGAAGGATCTTCTATAAAACAGCTCTTAGGATTCTTTGCACTTATCTTTTAAGATTCTTCGTTTCGCTTTGCTACACTCAGATGACAGGTCGCTTTACTTTACTCGGCATGACAGAAACCTACCATTTAGAAGGCTAGAACCCTGCCTTATTCAGAATTATATAAACACTGCTTAGTTCATAGTTCATTCAGAATTCCCACGTGTTTCCACGCCACAATAAACGAATATTAATTGCTATTCCTTGGTATACTCTAGTTATGGCATGAGTTCGAGTGTCATTGTCACAATGAGGTCGACTCAGAATTTGAAAATACTCCTGTTGCAGAACCACGAATTGTCTTTGAAAGACGTATAGCAATGTAGCTATTAAGACAGGGGTAACGCCATAATAACAATAGCAAGGAGTATTATTATGCAAACTGTTTATGAGCGTTGTTGTGGGATTGACGTGCACAAAAAACTTATTGTTGCCTGCTTTAGAAACGGGAAAAAAGCAGAAGTACGTAAGTTTGACACATTAACTTGTAGTATCAAAGAGCTTGGTAATTGGCTCCTTGATAACAATTGTCAGATGGTTGCCATGGAAAGTACGGGAGCTTATTGGAAACCTATCTATAACATTCTGGAATTACTAAACATTGATGTGATGGTTGTTAATGCACATCACATGAAAACTGTCCCTGGGCGTAAAACTGATATCAAAGATGCTCAATGGATAGCAGATCTTTTACAACATGGTCTTTTGAAGAGTAGTTTTATCCCTGATAAGGAACAACGCGAACTTCGTGAAATAGTACGCTACCGTAAAAATCTAATCGAAGAGCGTTCAAGAGAACTTAATCGTCTGGAAAAAACCTTAGAAGGTGCTAATATAAAGCTAAGTTCTTTCGTTTCCAGCTTAACCGGTGTAAGTAGCCGTAAGCTGATAGAGCAAGCTTTAGTTGGAGAGGTGAATCAAGAAAATATCGACGACTTAATTCACAGCTCTATGCAATCAAAAAAGTCGGAGCTCCTTCTAGCTATGGATGGTGTCTTTTCATCAGTACAAAAACTACTTGTAAACGCTATTCTAGACCATATCGATGATATGACTAAGCGTATCAACAATCTTGATAACATCATAAATAGCTATATGAAAAGCTATGAAGATGCAATTAAAAAGATTGATGAAATATCAGGCATTGGTACGCGCAGTGCTGAAGTTATTCTTGCTGAGATAGGACTTGATATGAGCCGATTTCCAACTGCTGCTCACCTTGCCTCATGGTCAGGATTATGCCCTAGTAATAATGAGAGTGCTGGTAAACGTAAAAGTGGAAAAACTAACAAAGGTAATAAATATTTAAAAAGCACACTCATTCAATGTGCTAAATCTGCCCAAAAGGATAAAAATAGTTTTTTCCATGCTCAATATCAGCGATTAGTAGTGCGGCGAGGGGCAAATAGAGCAACTGTTGCCGTAGCCCATTCCATGCTCATTGCAATATACCACATGTTAAAAGATAATGTTCCTTTTAAGGATCTAGGTAACGATTATTATACAAAGTTCAATAAAGAGAAAAAAGCTAATTATTACTTTAAAAAATTACAAGAATTAGGTGTGTCATTTCCCGTTTCAGTGGCTACCTAAAATATAATTTTTTTTGGGCATTGCTCTTTGAGCTGGTCGAAGGGTGATTAATCAACCACCCTTAGTTAAGTGCGTCTTTGTTTAGGTATATATTCATAACAATGACATAAAACGAGATTGTTTGGCAGCTTTTTAGACGACTTTTTACATCTATTCTATTAAAATTTAAATATTATTCCAATTATAGCCGCACCCAATAGAAAATATATTGGGTGTTTTTTGTATTTATTTAGTAAAAACACAATTGCCGTGAACAGTAAGACGGACTTTATATTTATGATATCAAAAACATCATGTGAGAGCAGGTATTTATCAATATTAAAAAGAGAAATTTTTGCCACTTCAAACCCTGCAGCACCTATCAGACCGGCTACGGCAGGTCGTATGCCGTAAAAGCCCGACTGCACCATGGGATGTTCACTGAATTTCAGATAGTAATGTGCAATAAGTACGATAATGATTACAGATGGGGTAACTTCCCCTATGACGGCAATTATTGCCCCTGCCAGATTAGCAGTTTCATAGCCTACATATGTTGCCATATTGATGCCGATAGGCCCGGGAGTAGATTCGGATATGGCAATCATGTCAACCAATTCCTGTGATGTAAACCAGCCGGTTTTGCGAGATATATCTTGAAGAAAAGGTATGGTTGCAAGCCCCCCGCCTATGGCAAATAAGCCTGCCTTAAAAAATTCCAGAAATAATCTTATGTATATCATCTGACATCAGTCCTTGTATTTGCTGTGAAAATCCCTAAAGTTGCCGAAATTACAACAACAATTATTGGCGAAATATTAAAAAATGCCACAGCTACAAATGATGCGGAAAATATCAGTATTCCCAACCAATCCTTTACTGATGTGTTCCACATTTTTATTACAGTATTTAAAATAAGTGCCGCTACTGCAACTCTTATCCCGCCAAAAGCATGCTGAACAATTGCATAATCCTCAAAATGTTTAAGATATGCGGCAATAATAGTGATAATCACAATAGAAGGAAACACTATACCGCAAGTGGCAGCTATGGCACCGGGTATACCCTTGCGCTTAAAGCCTATAAAAGTTGCCGTATTTACGGCGATTATCCCCGGAGTGCATTGACCGATTGCATAATAATCCAGGACCTCTTCATCCGTTGCCCACTGATTTTTCTCCACAATCTCTTTTTGAATAAGAGGGAGCATAGCATAACCTCCCCCGAATGTAAACGCACCGATACGGCAAAATGTAGCAAAAAGTTTCCAAAGTTCTCCCATGTAAATTTCATCCTTTTTTATAATCTATCCATGAGTTTAACACTTATTTTAAAAAAAAGAAAGGCTGATTTCATACAAAAAGCTGCTTAAAAAAGCAATGGTAACGGGAAATATATAGTTGGGGATTAGTTTTAACATTTGCTTGCCGCAGATGTAAAATAGTGGTATTATAGACAAGATGGATTATTCATAAGATTATTGCAATGATTATATAATGTTGATATTAAGATTAGGATGGTGTGCTGTGGAAAAAATGTTGGAAGAAGTTCTTGAAGAAAATCGAGCTCTTGCAAAGCAAGGCAAAGTTGCAAGTTACATACCTGCTTTATCAAAAGCAAATCCCAATCATCTTGGGATATGCATAATAGATGAGAATAAAAATATATATAAACAAGGAGACTTTGATGTTAAGTTTACAATGCAAAGCATATCAAAGGTGATTGCTTTGATGTTAGCTCTTATGGACAACGGAGAGAAAGTCTTTGAAAAGGTTGGCAGGGAAGGTACGGAAGAACCGTTTAACACCTTATATAAATTGGATTTGCCCCATATTAAAAAGCCTGTAAATCCGATGATAAATGCCGGTGCAATAGCTACAACAGCTCAAATAAAAGGCGATAAAATCCAGCGTATATTGGAGCTAATTAGGAAAATAACCGAAAATCCGAGCATAAACTACAATAAAGGAGTATACCTTTCTGAAAAGGCAACCGGCGAAAAAAACAAAGCCATTGCCCATTTAATGAGAGCTAGAGAAATAATGGATGAAGAACCGGATGAAGTACTTGACTGTTATTTTAAACAATGCTCTATAGAAGTTACAGCATGTGATTTGGCAAAGATAGCTATCTTTATTTCTAATGGCTGTAAAGGCCTAGAATCTTACGGAGAAATTGATAGAAAAACCTTATCAAGAAATCTGCTTGCTATAATGACTATCGGAGGAATGTATAATATCAGCGGTCAATATGCGGCAGAAGCAGGTGTTCCATCCAAATCCGGAGTAGGCGGGGGCATCATGGCGGCAGTACCCGGGAGAATGGGCATAGGCGTATTTAGCCCGCCATTGGACGAAAACGGGAATTCTATAGCAGGGTATGAAATAATGAAATCTTTATCTCAAAGATTAAACCTTAGCATTTTTTAAAAGGGGGGATGAAAACTTTTAGCAAAACAGCAAAGCTGGTTATGGGAGGTGACTGCTTAAAAGTAAATATTAGAAAATATGCAAAAGAAAGTACAGTTTCACCCAAAATAGAATAACAAGGAGGTTTTTTGATGCTTTTTTTAGAAACCCTCGTAAGCAACTTAAACAACTGGCTTTATTCATATGTTCTTATAGTTATGCTGATCGGGTTAGGAATTTATTTTACTATAAAAATTAGATTTGGGCAGTTTAGGTTAATAGGTAACATGATCCAACTTACGACAGAAGCAACTGAAATCATCGAAGGCAAGAAAGGTATTTCGGCATTTCAGGCATTTTGCATTTCTGCAGCCTCTCGTATAGGCACGGGGAACATTGCAGGAGTGGCTATTGCGATTTCGGCAGGTGGACCCGGTGCAGTGTTTTGGATGTGGGTCATCGCATTAATAGGAGGAGCTACGAGTTTTGTCGAAAGTACCTTGGGACAAATTTATAAAGTAAGGGATAAAGATACTTACAGAGGAGGGCCTGCTTATTATATAGAACAGGCGCTGGGGAAAAGAGGCCTGGGGATATTTTTTTCTATACTGACAGCAATTACCTTTGGCCTCATTTTTAATTCAGTTCAAGCCAATACCATAGCAGGAGCCTTCGATAAGGCATTTAATATCAAGCCGTTGTATATGGGGATTGCTTTGTTTGTTGTAGTCGGCTATATCATATTTGGAGGAGTCAGGAGAATTGCCAATGTATCATCTGTTATAGTTCCCGTCATGGCAACATTGTACATTGGTGTTGCATTATATATTATGATAATAAACTATAGACTGGTCCCCAAAATGTTTGCACTTATATTTACAAGTGCCTTTGGATTAAGACAGGTCGCAGGCGGTACTTTGGGTGCTGCTATAATGAATGGTGTAAGAAGAGGTTTATTTTCTAATGAGGCCGGTATGGGCAGCGTCCCAAACGCAGCGGCAACTGCGGCTACTTCCCACCCTGCAAAACAAGGTCTTATTCAAACCTTGGGCGTCTATGTTGATACGCTTTTAGTTTGCAGTGCAACTGCATTTATTATATTACTTTCCGGCCTTTTAGAGACAGGTACCGATTTGCAAGGTGTGCAGCTTACGCAGGCTGCAATAAGTTCTCAAGTCGGTGATTGGGGAAATACATTTATAGCCATATGTGTTTTATTGTTTGCATTTAGTTCTATTATCGGCAACTATTACTATGGAGAAACAAATATAGAATTTATAGAGTCAAATCCCGTATATCTAAATATTTACAGGATTTTGGTTTTGCTAATGGTATTCTTTGGTTCCATCGGCAACTTTGGCCTTGTATGGGATTCCGCAGATATATTTATGGGAATTATGGCTATTGTAAACCTGGTAGTTATAACAAAACTTGGTCCAATTGCTTATGCTACATTTGAAGACTATGTATCACAACTAAAGGAAGGCAAAAACCCGGTCTTTGATCCCAGTAAAATACCCGGCCTAGGTAAGGTTGAATGCTGGAGAAAAAAGTAGAGTGTATTTATAAATAGCAGCCTAAAGCGTCAAAAATAAATCATTAAAAAGCCCTAGTCTTAGGGCTTTTTGTATTTGTTCGTATCTGTTCAGCCGATAAGCTGAAAGAGAATCTACTGCCTTACATTAAGCTAAATAGTAATCAGAAGCCCCAAAATACCGGAAATTACGATCATCAAAATCGGATTTATTTTAAATTTGACAAGACATATCAATGAAATGGCAAATATAAGCACACCTTTGAAATTAATTATATACAGGAAATTTTCTAACATATAACTTAAATTCAATACAGTAATCTCTTTTAAAAATGCGGTTTGAGCAACAAACACCGCAGCAGAAAATATAAGCCCGACGATGACCGGCCTTATGCCGTAAAATATCATTTTGTTTACAGGGTGGTCTTGAAATTTGAAAAAATACCTTGAAACTATTAAAATCAAAACCAATGAGGGCGTTGCAACACCTATAGTAGCTATCAGACCGCCTACAATACCTGCTGCCTTATATCCTACAAAAGTAGCAGAGTTTACGGCAATCGGTCCGGGAGTCATTTCGGCTATTGCTATAATATCGACAAACTGTGAGGCGGAAAGCCACCCATGGCTTTCAATTTCCTTTTGTATAAGCGGTATCATGGCATAGCCTCCGCCAAAACTAAATAGCCCGATTTTCATAAATGATAAAAACAACTGTAGATAAATCAATCTTTATGGCCTCCGTCGCTTAGAATTCTTGCCACTTTTAATGGAAACAGATAATAGATGCCTAGCCCTACTGCAGCCCCGCCTAATATCACAACTATTGCCTGCACGTCAAATACGACAACCAAAATAACCGCTAAAACCGCAAGAAGCAAACCAATTTTATCAACAATTGATGTCTTTGAAACCTTTATCGCTGCTGTTAATATTAATGCAACTATAGCCGGTCTAATTCCGGAAAATACCGCCTTTACCATAGGATTATCCTGAACCTTTGAAAAAAACATCGCAATTAAAGTTATAATTAAAAGCGAAGGCAGTATAACACCGGCAGTAGCTACCAGTGCCCCTTTTTTACCAGCTATCTTGTATCCTATAAATGTTGATGAATTGATGGCAATGGCGCCCGGCATTGATTGTGCTACGGCAAATACATCGATGACCTCGTCGGACGTAACCCATTTCTTATTTTCAACCACTTCACGTTCTATGAGCGGTATCATGGCATAGCCGCCCCCAAAGGTAAAGCTCCCTATTTTAAAAAATGTCGCAAAAAGTTCTATAAGTAGTTTGAGATGACTTTTAGTTTTCATTTTATCCTCCATTTTTCCACACTTTAACTAACAAGATTTCTTCGACTAATAATGCCGCTGCCTCTACAGCTATGGCTTTATCCTTAAAATGCCCTCCTCTACTGAAAGAAACCCCGTTGTTTTTAATATAACATAACATAAATAACTTTTACAAAAGTCATATACATTTTCTTGAAATTCTTCACCTTAATTTAAAAACTTGTCTGATTTTATGGTATAATAGGGAAAAATAGAGAAGAAATAGTAGGGCTTAGTTTATTTGGATGGAGGCAGATGCTATATGACTCGGTTAAGAAAAGAAATAGTAATTCTATTAGTAGTTTTAGCTGTTCTTTTTTCTCAAGCCCCTTGTGATATATCCGCAGTGTACGCTGAATCTGAGAATAATGGAATTTTTACTATTGAAAATCCTAAAGACGGTACGGCTCAAGAAATAATAGAGTCAACCTATCCATTGAACAATCAAACACAAGTTGAGGTAAAGCCTACCATAAAACTAATCTTTAAATACCCCATAGAAATACTCGACAAGTCGAGGATTTCGCTTAAAACCGGTGATGAACTATATACATTGGATTCTGAAGAAATATTCCTTTTGCAAGATGAAAAAACTCTCTGCATAGACGTGGGAAGAATCGGAAAACATCCTTTAAGGCGAAACACACTCTACAGGCTTACAGTATTAAAGGACGCCATTAAACTTAAGGGTTATGAAATTACCAATGAAGAAGATATCACGATAAGCTTTATTACGCGAAGTGAGGGTGAAAGCCCTAAAATCCTGGGTTATTCCTCAGATGCATCAGGCAGTGATGATATTACATCATTATCGGGAACTAGGCTTTTAAGCAATGGCTTTATATATATTCGCTTTGACAGAAACATAAAATGGGAGAAAAATACAAATAAGCAGCAGCTTTTAGAGGAAACTAAGCTCTATCGCATACCTAAGCCCACAGAAACTTTTTATGATGAGTTAGGCAATGTATATGATAAAGCCTTTGAATTTGATCCTGAAATTACAGAATCCGAGCTCAAAGATGAAGAGCACTGCCAGGAGATAGCTATTGGAGATATTGACATAGTAAACGACAACACTGTCCGAATAAAACCAGATTTACCGCTTTTAAACCTCAATCAATACCGCCTTACTGTTAAAAAAGAGTTTATAGAAGATATAAACGGATATGCCTTGGAAGATGATGTGGATTTTTATTTTTGGACAACTCCTTCAACGGAAAAAACCGAATTAAATTGGGAACATATTGAAGGTATGGTGCCCGGTGTTATCAAAGATGATTCTTCGACAGGAGGCAAGGTATGTATTGTAAACGGCACCTCGGCTTATGGACCTGATAACCCTATCGCTTTTTATATTGAGGGCCAAGTCATGCCCCGTGCCGGAGAAATATCTTCACTAAAAAGAATAACATTAGTTGAAGGCCATACACCGGAAAATGCAGTAAAGATTTCCAAGATTCGCTTCGAATATTATAATGAAGGCGGAAAACAAAGGACAAAACTGCTCATTTATCCGCAAGACAAACTGAATTGGGGCAAATACTATGTACTCACTATTTCGGGTGACGTACTTCAAGATCGAAGCGGCAAGTTTTTACCGCGCCTTGATATGAAATTTACGGTGGGAGGAAATAAGGACGACCAGATAGGCATTTACCAAATCGAACCTGATACTTTTGAACTTTTCGATATTTATAAAGGTACAGCATCTTTTACTATCAAAGGTTATAACTTCAATGAAGATATAGAGTATATCACACTTAAAATGATAAGCGGAAAAAATGCGGGAGCGGTTTTCGAAACGGTTTATAAAAAAGATATCGAGTTTAAGAGTATTACCGAGTTAAATGTTAAACTGCGAGATCCAAATGTAGTTAACAGCCTTTTTAAAGGTGGCAGTGGTGAGTATTCAATAGAATTATTCTTTAAAAACAACCAACGAGTATCAAATGATGATGTAAGGTTAAAAATTCTTTCGCGCGGCAAGCCTAAGGTAATTGCAACAGACCCGGCAGGTGGCGGTGCATGGTCCAATGAGAAAAGATTAAATCCCAAAACCATTGACGGCACAATCCGCTATTTTTTAAAAATAACCTTTGAAGACGAGGATGGCAGTCTGCAGTTTGATAAAGGTATTGGGCTTGGCTTACTTCAAACATCTACAGTGTTTTCCGAAGGGCAAAACGAAGTATCTATGATCGACCGTGAATTTATAAATTTTATACAAAATATTGAGGACCAAGACCTAAGGGATACCTATATTGACAATTATATTTTTGTAAAAGACACCGCAGCCGGAAAGGCCTATCTGTATGTGCCCGTAAAACCCCTAATGTCGCAGACCACTTATTCTGTTATGGTAAATGCCGGCATAGTATACTTTGCCGGAGCGGACGAGGATACTGAGCGAAATGATGTAATCATATGGAGCTTTACAACAATGGCAATTCCCGTTGTAGCAGGCAGCGAAACAGGAAGTGTTACAGAAAATTATGATGAAGATGAACCTATAATACTTTACGGGGATTTCTTTGATGAGAATAATGTAGAAGTATACTTTAACGATATTCCGGCCAGAAGAGTAAAAGTAGCAACCGATGAGAACGGAAAGACGGTGCTGAAAGTTTATCTTCCCACAGGACGAAATCGGCTTAAACCCGGTATATATACTATTCGCGTACAAAATGACGGTGATCATGAATATGAAATATTTGGAGCCTTAAGCGTGGTAAAAGAAGGCAGCTACATTCCTAATGAAGAATACAAGGTTAAAGATGAACTGCGTATAGGCGAAGTCAGGAGCAACCTTGCTTACAGTGAAGACACCTTGATTATCGATAGAAGATATACAGATAAGCGCTCTGTAGAAGTAGACCTGGACGAGATAATGGGCCAGGATGTTTTGGTAAGAAAAATCCATTTTGACGGACGAAAAAATGACAGGATATCTATTCTGGATACCCTTTCAAAATGGGCGGATATTACCCTTTATGACATTGGAATAGATGATTATGGCAGTGATGAAGATGCTTGTATAGCACTAGGCAGAGTAGAACCCATAGTAGCACAGAACTTAAAGCAGAAACTTGGCCGCCAAAAAATAAAATCAGAATTCATACAAGTAACAGGCCAAAATGTGCGATTTAGCAGTTTCAAGATTATCATGCCATTTAAAGAAAGCGATGGAGAAAGCCTTAGAGTTTTAAGATACACTCCGGACACAAGGGAATTTATCGAAGAAGATTTTTTAGTTGACAAGCTTGAAAAAACCGTCACCATTCGCGGGTTTAATCCCGGCATCTTCGTGGTAGTGGAGAATTAGGAGGGAGAAGATGGCAAGACCAAAGAAGATAGTATCTGCTATGCTGGCAGTAATAATGCTACTTTCATTCATACCTTGTGAGATTAAATCAGTATATGGATATGACAAGGATTCCTTTGCTGTAACTGAAATAGTCATAGGAAAAGAACATGACAGCAGCAGACTTACGACAGGCATGTCTATTTCTATTAAAGGACGTGAGCTGGAAGGGGCTCCTGTCTTTATAGAATACGGCTCAAAATTTGAGCAGCTCAAAAGTCCTAAAATCAATACATATGGATTACTTTATTTTGAATTTACTAAACCTGAGGATTGGGAAAAGCTAAAAAACATCAAGTCTATCATTGTTGGAACTGCCACTATTCCTATTGGTGATAAAGGTGCAATGCCTACCATTACTGATGTGACCCCAAAAGTAAATAAAGATAGTGGAACCTTATATATAAAAGGGACGAATTTTGATTTAATTACAGGAACTGCTGAGATAACGGTTAAGTATGGCACTGGCGTCCTCTTTAATCCCATTCCAAATAGTTGTTTTGGAACAAATCCCGCCGAGATAACCGAATTCCAGGAAGGAGAATTAGGTCTTCAGGATATAGAAATCACAAGGGAATTTCATACTGAAGAACCGGTATATTTCAATGAACAATATGACAAGGTGTCTGTTAAAGTTACCATAAACCACACCTATAACGGTCAATTTCGGCTTGTAGAGGATTTGAATATATCTGATGACATCGAAATGTTTCCAAATAGAGGCGCAAAAGGCGGAAAAGTATACTTTAAGGCAAGCCAGCTGCGCCAGTATGATGTGTACTTTTTAAAAGCCACTGACGGTACAGATCCGTACACAACTGCAAATAAAGGCAAAAATCCAAGCCCTCTGCAGCAAACTGAAGACGGTAAGTATGTTTTTACTGTAGAAGTTCCCGACATAACACCGGGTGAGTACTGGGTAGTCCTTACAAACCAAGTACCGGATTACAAAGATCCCATGCAGGCTGTTTCGGGGGAATATATCTATGCAAAAGAAAAATTTACCGTAATACAAGGCTCAAAAAGTGCAAAGATTGATACAATCCAGCCGAACAAAGGACCAGACACAGGCTCTATAGCTACTATAACTGGAAGATACCTGGGAAGCCTTAATATAGATGATCTGCAAATTGATGACAACTGCCCGGCAGATATAACCATTTTATCAGATGGTGTTATGAAAATAACATATAAAAATAATGATAACACCCATATTGGTAAGTACCGAGATTCTAATGTAGCCTTAGTTGAAAAAACAATAAAAGTAATAGTGGGTCCCCAGGCAGATGTGATTGAAGACGGCTCCTCCTTCTCCCCTGACATAGATAAGCTAGTTATAAAAATTAACCCGGATACAGATGAGAGCAATCCCATAAAAGATGTAGTAGTGGAAACTGCTACCAAGATTGTTACCGTTACTGAAAATAATAAAAAAGAATACACATTTACCGAAAGGGCGGAACTGCCAAAAGGATATACCTTTATATCCAGTAGAATAAAACCTGAGGTTCAAAGTATTGTTCCGGATGAAATTCATGTGGTAAAAAAAAGTGATGATACATACATAATCCCTCAGGACTTAATGATAGGTATATATGGCAAAAATTTTACTGTTTATAAATATGTACATAATGAAGAAACAAGAGCCTCATATCCTATAATAAGTTTGGGAGATGTAATTATAAACAAAAATGACAAAGATGTTGAACTTTATGTAATGGACGATAGCGGAAATATAATGGACGGCTCGCCCGGACAAGAAACAGGTAATAAAATCTTGGCAGTTATTCCTAAAGGTACCCCGGTATCAAAAGAATATGTAGATACAAACGTGTCTGTTGTAGTAACAAATCCTGTCAGGAACTCTCAAATTCCCGGGCTTTCTTCGGAAGATTCAGTGATGGTGAAGTTTACGCTTGCAAAAGATGACAAAACCCCTGTAATTGAAAGCGTCACGCCTGATGTGGTAACGGTAGACGGCGGTGAGACAGTTACTATAAAAGGAAGTAATTTTTTGCAGGACGTTAAGGTTTTCATAGATGGCAAAGAGGTTTCCGGCATAAAACGTGAAGGTGACGGTAAGACAATAACATTTAAAGCACCACCGGGCAGGGAAGGTGCTACACAGCTTCAAGTAATGAATCCTGGCGGCGGTATTGCGGTAAAAGAGTTTAACTATGTCAAAACATATACCGATCCCAAGATTACCGATTTTTCACCTAAAATAGGTAATACCGGAACACTTGTTTTAGTAAATGGCGACAATTTCCTCCCTCCGGATCCAACCTCAACCGGCGCAACTACATCAGAAATATATAAACTAATAGGTACAAGAATACTTCTTCAAAACCGGGATATAAATGAATACAATACGGATCCTGAAACTAAGCATATCAAGCTTCAATATTATGCATCACCTGAAAACAATGAGATTTTGAGCATTGGTGAAACGGCTGACGGCAGAAAATACCTGCAAATGGCGGATTATTGGCATAGCGTAGTATTTGTTGATTCTTCCGGTAAGTTTTATACTTTGCGGCAGGATGTCCGGGGAAATGCTATACTTTCTGACGGAGTAAGCAATACTTACTATTTAAATTTAAAGTATGTTAAAGATGATAATAACGGTGACGGAGAATATAAGATATTTGCCTCAAAAGAAGGGGGCAGCGATTATCCTGTTACAATAGGAGCCGAAGCGATCAACAGTAAGGATGCAACTTGTTTAACTATTGGAGAATCTCCGCAAGTGCGGCTCTACATGCAGACCTTATATAAAGTCGATAATAACGGTATAATCGTCGGCAACAATGTAAAGGTTATCGATAAAAATACCATATTGTTTAAAGTGCCTGTGCTCACCCTAGGTGACGGCTATTATGACCTTACAGTGTTAAATCCTGATACTAAACGGGACAGCCGTACAGGTGCACAAGGCTTTTACTATTACACACACCCCCAATCCACGCCTAAAATCACTAATATTGTGCCTGACAAGGGCTCTGCCGATGGAGGATATACTATAGATATTATAGGTGAGGATTTTAAGGATGACGGCACAAGTAAAACAAAGGTGTTCATAAATGGTGTCGAAGTCAAAAAAGAAGATACAGTAGTAAGTGTTGACGGAAAAACCATAACAGTAAAAGTGCCTCCCTTTACGGGCGATTTATCCAAAGAAAAAGAAACAGACCGCATAACGGTTCCTGTAGTAGTATTAAATCCTGACGGTGCAAGTGCTGGCAAGGAAGACGGTTTTACATACATGGTGCCTACCAGCCATCCGCAGATAACAAGGATTGTACCTACGCAAGGCAGCGCAGCAGGCAAGGAAATTGTGGAAATTATCGGCAGAGATTTTCGATATTTTGAGCCTTATAGTGATGATAACAGAAATCAGATTAAAGATGAGAACGAGATATACCAGGATTTAAACGGCAATGGTAAATGGGATGATTTTAGTAATAAGACCATTGAAGAATTAAAACAAGAGTGCAAAAATAATAATATTGATTTTAACACGACAGTAATTCCGGTGCTTCCAAAGGTTTATTTTGGAAATAAAGCAGCAGAAATAATTGAATTTGCCGACGGCTATCTTAAAGTAAAGACACCGGCCGATACTGCAGGCAGTGTAGATGTATATGTGGTAAATAACGATTCCGGCATATCAAATAAAGTAAAATACACATATACTTCCACAAAACCTGCCATAACTCGCATAGTGCCTGCTGAAGGCAAAAAACATGGCGGCGACCGGGTAGAAGTATTTGGCTCAGGATTTGCAGAAAGTGAAACTAGAATAGTCGGAGCTGACGGTACGATAAAAACCACGCCAATGGTGCAGATTCGCTTTGGAAATATAACTAACCGAGATATTCCAAGAGAAGAAGAAAATTCCGGAAGGATAGATAATCAGCGCACTACCGTAAATTTGCCAGGAGGGCTTAAGGTCGAATATGCAAACGGCAATATACACCTTACGATTTTAGAAGGCGGTCGTGAATATGTGACGCTAAATCCCATACCTTTTGACGGAAGCCCTCTGTTTATATCTACAAGACTTTTAAAGGCAGAAGGTGAAAATTCTTATCCATATAATGAACTTATACGCCTTGAAATCATTGACCGAAGGCTGTTTGTAGAACGGGGCTATGCACCTGCAGTGGAGTTTTTAAACAGCGGGCAGCTTGTAGTCACAACCCCGGGGTACTATACCATTGGAGAAGTAGATGTTACCTTGATAAATCCGGACGGCGGAACAGCCCAGGGCAAGTTTACCTATAAACACCCAGACAGCAGTCCCTATATTACAAATATAACCAAAGAAGGTAAGTCGCCGGAGGAGGAAAATATCAACGGCAAAGATATAAAAGTATTATACTTGACCTATAAGGGCGGCAATATAGTCAGTGTCATCGGCGGAGATTTTAGAGAAAATGCCAAAATTCAGATTTCCAATGTGGCAACAATAGAGCCGAAAGATATAACCTACATGCTGCCGACAAAACTTACATTTACTATGCCGCAAGTGCCGGAAGATGCTGTGGGAAAACTACATAGGGTAGTAGTTATAAATGAAGACGGTGCATCAGCATCTTCTGACGAAGCAAGCCCTAAACCTATCTATATTATGTTTGTAAAGGGCGAAACCGCTCCGGCAGTGGCAAAGGTTACACCTGATAAAGGCCCTGCATCAGGAGGCACCAGCGTAAAAATCGAAGGTAAAGACTTTCGCGAAGGGCTAAAAGTCTATTTTGGGGAGACTCCGGTGCCGGAAGATAAGATACAGGTTATCGACTATAAAACCATACTGGTAGTGACTCCGCCCCATGCTCCGGGCACAGTGGATGTAAAAGTAGAAAATCCCGACGGTGAGCTGTCAAATCCTCACGGAAAATTTACCTATCTTAGCAGTCCTAAGATATCGGCAGTGGTAGACCCGGACGATCCTACAGAAACTTCAAGGATAACGAAAATTTCCGTAGAGGGCGGACAAAAAATAAAGCTTAAAGGAAATTCTTTCATACCTGGGGCGCGGGTAGTATTTGCCCCTACACTTAAAAGGATTGATGACGAAGAAGATATAACTGGCATAATTGTATACATCGATGGACTGCCATACCAGCTGCAAGGCGGTATTGACGGAACAGATGTAATTGTTGAGGATTCGCAAACCATTACTGTGGTAACACCGCCGGCAAAGCTTGACAGTAGAGGCGTTATGGTAATAAACCCCGACGGCGGTGCAAGCGATATATATGACCAGCTTGTATACGGGCTACCTGAGCTTACCGCACCAATGAATGTAGTGGCGGAACTTATATACGACCGCTACATTAAAATAAGTTGGTCAGCGGTAGAAGGTGCACAGGGATATGAAATATATGCGGTTGTCGATGATAATGAGATAGACTTTATAGGCACTACCGAGCTTACAAGTTTTATCTATAGTGATTTAGAACCTAATACTCGCTACAGGTTTGTAGTAAAAGCTTTAGGTGATTTTGGCTCATCGCCTCCCTCAGCCGAGAGTAATACAGTCAAAACCGGTAGAAGGGTGGGACCGCCTGATGAAGATGGCGGCTTAACAGATGAAACTAAAAAAGAGAAAATAGGGGATACTGTCCGAGTGACTGTCGGAACCGAAGACTATAAGAAAAATGTAACAGTAGATTTAACCGATACTAATTTTACCGGAGCTAAAACCGTTGTAGTCACTATTCCTGCACAGGTAGTATCGAAATCGAATGCCGGCGATATAACGATTACAGGTAAAGACTTTACCGTAAAGCTTAATCCGAAAGTATTCTACACTTCAAAGGTTCAGCAATACAAAGATAGAAGCGATGCCGGAGTGAGATTTGAAGTAAGTGCGGGCAGCGACAGTCCGGAAAGCGGTATGCGGACAGCACTTTCAGCACAGTATGTACTAGAGGCCGGATTTTATTTGGGAAGCGATGTATCTTATATTGATCAGTTGAATGGTGCGATAGAATTCGGGATGGATTATGATAAGACAAAAGCTGATTTGAGGAAAATAACAAATATTGCCCTTTATCGATATGACGAAGCTAAAGGTGATTGGGTAAATGTTTACGAAAAATATAGCGGTTATGATACGGTAATAAAGACTGTGATTTATCAATTGGGCAAGTACGGCATTTTCGGGACAAGGAGGTAGCAGGCATGAAAGGACTTAAAGCACAGATATTAATTTTAATGATACTCACTGTAATGATATTTCTTCCGGTCGGTTATACAAAAGAGGCATCGGCCTATCAATCCGTTGAGGGTTATATCGAAGATTTAAACGCCAGTGAATTAAGGATTGAGATAGAAGATTATGAGGGGAATATTAAGCGGTGGCAAGTTACGACTGATACAGTTCTTCTAATTGATGATACACCTGCAGAGCTCAAGGATTTTAAAATAGGAATGGAAATATACGCCGAATATAATAGAAACAGTTTGACATATATGGAAAGCTGGTCTACTGAAAATCCGGGATATATTCCGCCAAATGGCAAAGTCAGATCGGGCATTGTTAAAAAAATAGACCGGAATCAGCTCATCTTGCGGCTTACCACCGGCAAAGAAGAAACCTATTTTACAAGTCCTGCTACCATTGCAATAAAAAATGGGTTAAATGTTCCTTTAAGCACTTTGTATGAAGGGGATATGGTGAGGTTATATTTTGATGAAAAAGACTCTACTATTATCAGCCGAATGAATATTCAGGGCGATTCCGTCAAAATTAAAGGCCTGTATAAAGGTCGGCTTGATGTTGCCAACCTCTTGGATAATACGCTTGTGCTAAAAGATGCTCAGATTTTCCAAAATGGGAATTGGCAGGAGATGAAAAACATCCTCCGCATAGACTATTCTAAGGATTTTCCGGTATACTGCGGCGGACTGCCGCTATCTTATAATAATATGAAATATTTTCAGGGTAAAACGGCTTATTTAGCGGTAAAGGACTTTTTTAGCGCAGATATGGCAGAAAAAATGGTGATAAAAAGCCAATATGAAACAACGTTCAGCGATAAGATTGAGGAGATAAACTGGTACGCTTCAGCTTTTGAACTAAAGAATAAACGAAATATCGAGTTTGACGAAGGTACCATATTCATTAAAAATCAGCGATTGGTTGACGGTTATTCAATGGTTCCAGGATGTGATGCATTTGTTGTAGCCGACGGTCGAGGCAGTAAAGCTTTAGCCAGTGTGGTATATATCTATAACCAAGACATAAACAATTCCAATATAGGGCAGTATTATCTGTATGCAGGCAAGCTTGACAAGGTAGTGGAAAATCAAGTTACTATCGAGGATTTCTTTATCTTAAATCGCAATGATTGGGAGTCTTTCGATGATGAAAAAGAGCTTTACTATGACAACGATACCTATATTTTCGATATGGAAGAAGTGAAACAAATAACCCCTGAGGAATTTTTTGCTATGGATTATGCAGTAGATGAAGACAGCAGTTCTTCCAGACGCCAAGGCCTAAAGTCATGGTATGCATATGCGTATACCGATGGAGACAGGATTGTGGCAATAGCCCTGAAAAAAGACATGGATTCTCTGCTCAGACAGCGGGTAACGATAGGTACTGTGGAAAATGTGGAAGAAGATGCGCTTGTAGGGATAAAGGTGACGCTTCGAGATGCCAAGGATTGGAGCAGCCGAAATGAAAAGTGGATGGCGAAGTCTTTGCCGGTTAGTATGCGCGTTGAAAAAGCTCTGCTGATAAAAGACGACCGCACCATATCCTGGGATGAATTAAAACCGGGTGATAATATATACGCAGTAAGAGATGATTTTGAAGGCAAATTCTTATTGGTAAAGTAGGGAGCAGATATGATTAAAAAACTGATGATATGTTTTATGCTAACATTACTACTGATGAGCCCCCTGCAGGCCTATGGGGCACCGTCCGGCTTTGACGGAGGGGTCAATAATGAATACCAGTATGAGGAGATCGTTTTTATCACCGGAGAGCCTATGAAGTTTTCAGGGGAACTAGATGTGAAGGTATCGGAAGGCAAGAATGGAGATACTGAGACGGTCAAATATACATATAATCTCACTAACAAAGACGAAACAATAAAAACCAAACTGACAAGAAAAGTTACTTTTGTTACGGAGTTTACTGAGCGAAACGATAAAGGGCAGGTCATCGGCCAGACTACTTTGACTAACTACTCGGAGAAAATAGAAATAGGCAAAGATAAGTATGAATTAGAGGACTTCCAGTTTTCTAAATCAGATGTTATAGATAAGCGGCCGGCATCTGATTTTTATTCGGGTAATTTTGAAGGCAGGAAATACTACACTGTAAACCGTGACGAAGGCCAGATTGTGGTTACTATCTCCGGCGGTGATGTTGGGTACGAAAATTTTTGGGGCAGCACAGAAACCCAGATTATTAATTACTATATCACCTCAAATCGAAAGGTAACCGACGAAGATGGTGATTCGGAAACGGTGTCTTGGGAGGGCAGTGTAAAGGCACAGGTTTCAGACAGCCTGACAAAAAAACTGGTGTATTCGGAAAATGAAGCCAGCCTTTCCAGTTTTAATGGCGGGTATATACGGACAACCAATCGTGAGATGGTTTCACGATATGAATATGACCTTCCGCGTATGCAAGATAATATCCCTGATAAAAAGCGCCGCACAAGTGACCGAATAAACCTTTCGGCAAAGATGGTTCCGAAAGTAGAACGGTTAGTTGTGCCTAAATTCCGGGATGTCGGGGGTCACTGGGCGGAGGAATATATAACAAAGCTATACTCCCTTGATGTCTTCGATGAAAGCCAAAACTTCTTCACCCCTGAAATTCCTATGACCCGAGTGGAGTTTACCAAGGGAGTTATTAGAGCTTGTGACATAAGGCCCTCCATGGAAGAGGCAGAAAAGGAAAGCAAAAGAAGAACAAGTCGGCGAAAGGAGCCGCCTGAAGAATCGCCTTTTAAAGATGTAGAAGTTGAAGATGAGGATTATCAATATATAAAGCAAGGCTTAGAAAAGGGTATCATAACAGGGGTATCCAGCGATTACTTTAAACCAAAAGCTTCGCTGACAAAGGCAGAAGCCATTACAATACTTATCAGAGCTTTAGGTTTTGGCAGCAGAGCTCCCAATCCGGGTTACTATACATCTTTTTCCGATGATGATAAAATTCCCTCTTGGGCTCGCGACAGTGTATATGTAGCCAGGGAAATAGGCATCATCGAGGGTGACAGCTACAACAGGTTTAATCCCAACAAGGTTATGACGCGAGCAGAAGCATCAGCCATGTTGGTAAGATTCCTGGAATTCCTAGAGAAAGATTTGCAGCAGGATTATCGTGAAAATATCATACTTTATAATTAAAAATGATTTAAAAAATAAAAATGCCGCAGATAAATTTAAAAACCTGCGGCATTTTGACATTTAATGCAAAACAAATATTCCTGAAACAAAAGTTTTAAGACCATTTTCCTATTGCATTTTTTTATTAACATTCATGTGGATAAGTTATCCCCATTGGGGAAAAGTAGCCTGCCATTAGAAGAAATCAAAGGGACAAGGATTTAAGTTATTAACACCTGTGCATAACTCTGTGGATAACTTAATCATTTAGGCCTATTTTAGCTAAAAAATTGATTTATTGCAATTATCTTACAGCCTTGATGTCTGACTGTTGATTTATTAATTTGTCAAACTCTGTATAGGTGGAGGAATCTGGCCGCCTCTTTGGGCAAAGACTGACGAATCAAAGGAACTAACTGGCATTACCGGAGCTCGTCCTAAAAGGCCGCCGAATTCTACAAAATCCCCGGCCTTTTTGCCGGGAGCCGGTATTATTCTCACGGCAGTTGTCTTTTTATTCATAACTCCTATGGCCATTTCATCGGCAATGATAGCGGTGATGGTTTCGGCAGATGTATCACCGGGAATGGCTATCATGTCAAGGCCTACTGAACACACACAGGTCATTGCCTCAAGCTTTTCTATGGTAAGTGCGCCATCGGCTGCAGCGCGTATCATGCCTGCATCTTCACTGACGGGGATAAATGCGCCGGAAAGGCCTCCTACATAAGAAGTAGCCATGGCACCACCTTTTTTAACCGCATCATTTAGAAGCGCTAAAGCTGCAGTTGTTCCCGGGGCACCACAGCGTTCAAGGCCGATTGCTTCTAAAATATTTGCTATGCTGTCGCCTACCGCAGGAGTCGGAGCAAGGGACAGGTCTATGATGCCGAAGGGCACTCCCAATCTTCGGGATGCCTCACGACCGATAAGCTCTCCTACACGGGTAATTTTAAAAGCCATTCGTTTAATAACCTCTGACACCTCGCCTAAATCAGCTTCTGTAGAAAGATTAGATACAACCGTATTTACCACTCCGGGTCCGCTGATACCCACATTTATTGCGGTTTCCGGTTCGCCAGGCCCATGAAAGGCCCCTGCCATAAAAGGATTGTCATCAGGAGCATTGGCAAAAACCACCAGTTTAGCGGCACCGATTCCGTCTTGTTTTTCGGTTAATTGCGCCACTTCTTTGATTATACTGCCCATAGCCCGGACCGCATCCATATTTATTCCCGCTTTGCTGGTAGCCACATTGACGGAAGAACAAACGCGCTCCGTGCCTGAAAGGGCTTCGGGAATACAATTGAGCAGGTTCATATCTCCCCGGGTAAAACCCTTTTGCACCAGTGCAGAAAACCCGCCTATAAAATCAATACCTAGTTCTTTTGCGGCTCTATCCATGGCAAAGGCTATTGGAGTATAATCGCTTTCCTTGCAGCTTTCAGCCACCAGAGCAATTGGAGTTACAGAAATTCGCTTATTCACTATGGGTATGCCGAATTCCTTTTCAAGTTCAAGGGCTACAGGCACCAATTCGCTGCCTTTTTCCATTAACTTATCATAAATCTTATCGGCCACACAAGAAATCGAAGGACCTGCACAATCCCTAAGGCTTATTCCCAGTGTAACAGTTCTAATGTCCAATTGCTCTGCTTGCACCATGCGTATTGTTTCAATGATTTCATCTCGGGTAAAGTTCATTACTGTCACTCCTTATATTCTGTGCATAAAATGAAATACTTCTTCCCGCTGAGCATCAACACGAACTGCCAGCTCCTGTCCCTTTTGAGAGAGCCTGGATTTTAATGCATCAAAATCTATATTTGACTTGCTGATATCTACAACCATAATCATGGTAAAAAGCCCTTCGATTGCGGTTTGAGTAATATCAAGAATGTTCAGGCAGGCACGATTACATGGCCTTCAAAAATTGTAGATGAACTTTCGGGAAACAATTCCGAGCTTTTCCAAAGTCTTTCGCCGGATTTTAAATCTATGGCAAGGACTTCTTTTCGAGTTGTTACGATTAATCTGTCCGCCGAGCAATTTAATCGACATTGGATTTTGCAAGCACATCGGATATGCCGGCGATAATCCCAACTCGGTCTTCCCCTATAACAGATATAACGGCGCGAACACTTGAGATGCCGTTGGAATAACCGGGTTCAGGCACCTGCTGTTTGCCTACGTACAATTTCATTCCCTGCTTTGCCGCATATATCCGGGCTTCTTTGGTTATAAGTGTTCCAGGCGGGAATTCAATGATTTCTTCGCCTTTATGTTGTTTTAATACATCAAGAGTAACCAATATTTCCATAAAAATGTAACCGATTAATGAATATAACCGGCTAAAACACCTCCAGTTAATGTTATTATGTAACAAGTATAAAGCAAAAACAGAGAGGTATCAACAATTAAATAAAGATTAATTAAATAAAGATTTGAGTGCAAAAACCAAGTAACTCCATGTGCAAAAGCAATAATAATTAAAAGACTGTTAAAACAGATATGCACTGAAAGAGCATTTATAAAAAGATAAGGGGCTGCTGCATATTGCACAACAGCCCCTTATCTTTCTTTCAGAGATAACCACGTTTTAAGCGCCTTCAAAGGCTTTTTTTCTCATTAGAATAAGCATTTCTTCCAGAGAATTTAAAAACTCACAAATTGCTTCGTCCCTTAAACTATAATACATATACTTGCCCTTGCTGAGGCTTTTAACTATGCCGGTTGTTTTAAGTAGTTTTAGATGTGTTGATATATTAGCCTGCGAACTTCCAACAGTTTCAACTAATTCGGATACGGTTTTTTCCTGTTCTTTTAAGGCTTCAACGATTTTTAATCGCGTATTATCTGCTAGCCCTCGCAGAAACTCAACTTTATACTCAGAAAGGCTTAATACCAACCAAAGGACCTCCTTTTCGGCAACTTATTTAAATATTATTTAACATTTGCAACTGAACTCTTACTCCATTTTTCATCAGCTATTTGACCCCATTTCTGTGCATAAGGGGTAAGCTTTTCAGCAAACTCCTCAGGTGTTTCGTCAGGATTTAGCTGAGTCGGATATGCACCGCTTTCTTTTACAATTTCTACCATCATTTCCGGATTGTCGATAAGAGGGCAAGGCCTGTGGTGATTCATATTAAATGGCTGCCGTTTCTGATATGCTCTCATAAGCGGCGAACCTAAGGCCTCTTTTAATGATACATCTTTTATATTGCAGCTTGCATAATGCACAAATGCACAGGGTTCAACATCGCCTCGGGCATTAATGTGCAGATAACGCTTGCCTCCGGCTATACAGCCATTGGAAGCCTCGCCGTCATTCCAAAAGTCCATGATGAAAATCGGCTTTGTACGTCTGTACTCAAGCACTTTTTCATACATATATGCTCTCTGTTCGGGAGTGGCCATTAGGTCAACATCTACATCTTTTCCCACAGGTATATAAGTGAAATACCAGGCATAAACCACACCCTTATCCACCAGCATATCTACAAATTCTTCGCTTGCCAGCTCTTCTGTATTGTTTCTATTGTATGTTACCGAAACACCGTAAATAAGGCCTGCCTTACGCATACGGTCCATGGCTTCCATTACTTTCTTAAATGTGCCTTTACCTCGGCGGGCATCAGTTGTTTCTTCAAAGCCTTCAATACTAAAGGCCAATGTTATATTTCCCACACGCTTCATTTCGGCGACAAACTCATCATCAACCAAAGTGCCGTTGGTAAACAGCAGGAATGCTTGTGATGGATGCTTTTCAGCTAATTTTATAATATCCTTTTTCCGCATGGTGGGTTCTCCGCCGGACATAATTATAAAGTATATGCCAAGTTCTTCACATTCAGTGAAGACTCTGTCTAAAGTATCAAAATCCAGTTCTTCATGCCGAGAATAATCTCCCGCCCAGCAGCCTATGCAATTTAAGTTGCACCTTTCCGTAGGGTCGATTAAAATAGCCCAAGGCACCGAGTAGCCCAACTCTTTTGCCATTTTCTGCTGTTTTGGAACTCCTAAAAAATTAGCATTTACAAAGAAGTTCAAACCCAGTTTTTCTTTTACTTTAGGATCTGTTTCCAAAAGAATTCTTTGCCCAAGTTTGTACCAGTTAGAGTTTTTGTCTTCTAAAAACTTACTAACAGCCTTAAGATCTTCGCGTTGATGTGCCGGCATGGGTAATTTTTCCGCCCAGCTTATCAACTTCCCGATATCATCCATATCCCGTGACAACAAATACTTAACACCTTGACTTACAACCTTTTCACCAAGATATGTGCGGGCTAGATCCATAGAAACTACCTCCTTATCAATTTCGTTACATAACTACATATAATTATATAACGATATGTTCATATTTTATTATAGTATTAGTGGTGATTTTTGTCAAATAGATTACTGATAAAATTTTATTTTCTTTTTATAATAGTAAGTTATATTGCGTTTTGACCATAAATCCAGCAAAAGAAGGTTTCTGCTCAGGAATTAAGTTTACACTATTATCGTGATGACTGGAAGTTATTTACATAATTATAGCAGCAAGATTATGGAGAAGATATGAAAGAACTGAGAAGATATATCCTGATGTAGAAATCCATATAATGATACATACAATGGTTAAAAATATTATAGTTTGCAATAAAAAAATATAAATGCGTGATTATAAAAAGCAGTTTTGGGAACAATAATAACAAAGCCTTAAGACAGGGGAGAGGTCATATGCAATACAAATCAAAGTTGTTTAAGAAAACTGCAATAGTCACTATTTGTATACTTTTAATGTCATTGCTTGCGGCATTGGCAGGTACAAGCGGCATGGCCGGCGGCATAGGTATAGACAGTGATACATGTGATGTTACGGCACAGCAGCTTTCATCGAAGCTTATTAGACTTCATGTCATCGCCAACAGCGACTCTCCCGAGGACCAAGACTTAAAACTCCGGGTAAGAGATGCGATAGTAGAAACCTTTGACAAAAAATTTGAAGGCATTGATGATATCAACGTATCTCGGGAATTTATAAAGAATAACTTGAAATACATTGAAGAAATAGCAAGCGAAGAAATCAAAAAAAGCGGCAAAAACTACAGTGTGACTGCTATGTTTGGTAAATTTTTATTTCCGGTCAAAAACTATGGATATATCACTCTTCCGGCCGGAGAATATGAAGCACTGCGAGTAATTATAGGGAACGGCAAAGGAGCCAATTGGTGGTGCATACTATTCCCTCCTCTATGCTTTGTAGATGTAAGCCAAAAGCAAGATCCGGATGAAACAAGGATGCGAATGAGCCAAGTGCTGACACCGAAAGAAATGGCCGCAATAGAAACAGCCAAAGCACCCGAAGACGTTCCCATAGAAATCCGATTCAAAGTGTTGGACTGGTGGGAAGAGACGAAAGGAAAAATCAATAAAACTATTAAGCTCACCTTTAAATAAACTAAATAAACATCCCTGCCATAATAAAGCCCAAGCTCGGCAAGCATAAGCACGAGTTTGGGCTTTATATATTGCCTTTTTATTTGCAGTTAAAAAAACCCGTAATATTGCGCAATGCCCTGCTATACACTCCAATGTATTTCTATCAATAATAATTTCAATAAATCACTGAGGTTCATACAGTTTCCTCTTACTTGCTACATATTTTACAAAAAAAATTTTAATATAGTATTGAAATTAGATAGAAACTGTGCTTTAATTGTATTTGCTTAAAAGAATATTAAAATTGAAGCCTTGGCAAATTAGCATGTATATCAGTTGGCTTCTAATAGAAATTGAAAGGGGAGTGACTCTAAATGAAATTCAACGAGCAGCAAAAAACACCGCTTTTTGCCGCCCTGAAGAAGTATGTGGAAGACAAGACCATTTCATTCCATGTACCCGGACACAGAGGCGGCAGAGGAATACCTGAGTTTTGTGATTTTGTGGGAGAAAACATAATGTCAATCGATGTTACTTCCGGAATTTTAGATCTTGATACTATATGTAATCCCTTGGGAGTTATCCATGAAGCAGAAGATTTAGCGGCTCGTGCCTTTGGTGCGGATCATGCTCATTTTCTTGTAAATGGTACTACTTCGGGTATTCAGGCTATGATATTATCAGTAGCCGGACCCGGCGATGAAATAATTGTTCCCAGAAATGCCCATCGTTCAGTGGTAGGAGGCTTAATCTTAAGTGGTGTACATCCGGTTTATATAAAACCCGTTATCAATGACTATATGGGAATAGCCATGGGTATAACTGCGGATAGTGTCAGACGTGCTCTGGTGGAACATCCAAATGCCAAGGCGGTTTTTGTGATAAATCCAACATACTATGGTGTGGCATCGGATCTTAAAAAAATTGTAGAAATTGCTCATTCATATGGCAAGCCGGTGATAGTCGACGAAGCACATGGAGCTCATTTAGGATTTCACCCCGATTTACCTATGTCGGCTATGCAAGCCGGAGCAGATATGAGTGCTGCAAGTATGCATAAGCTTGCAGGTTCTATGACTCAAAGCTCCATTTTATTGATAAAAAGTGATTTGATCGATGACAGAAGAGTTAAAGCAGCCATGAACTTGACTCAAACCACAAGCCCATCGTATCCACTCATGGCTTCCCTTGATGTTGCCCGCAGGCAAATGGCCATAAACGGCAGACAGATGCTTGATGTGACAATAGAGCGGTGTGAAAGGGCAAGACGGTTGTTAAATGATATAAATGGTATTTATGTAATGGGACATGATGTAGAAGGCACTGAAGGTTGTTTCGCATATGACCCGACAAAGCTTGCTATAAACTTAAGAGAATTAGGCTTATCCGGTTTTGAAACCGAAAAGTTGTTAAAATACAAATATCATATTCAGATGGAACTTTCAGATTTGTATAATGTGCTGGCTGTGGGAGCAATAGGCGACAGTGAAGAGAGTATCAGTGCTTTGATTGCAGCAATAAGGGATATCGCATTAAAATACAGCCGTAAAAATGTCATAAAAATAAGTGCCGAACTTCCGGAAAACCAGGAAATGGTAGTTTCTCCCCGATTTGCCTTCTATAGTGAAAAACGAGTCGTTCCCTTAGAAGAAGCCGAAGGCGAAATCAGCACCGAGATGCTTATGGCATATCCTCCCGGAATTCCAATCCTATGCCCCGGTGAACGCATAACCAGGGAAGTTATAGAATATGCTAAAGCATTGAATTCCGAAGGCTGCCATTTGCAGGGCACGGAAGACCCCGACGCCAAGTCGATAAAGGTATTAGCCGATATAGAATCGGTGAAATATTATGAGAGAATAAAGCAAGTTGTATAAAAACAATTGGTAAAATAATTCAACATAAACAATAGCCTTTAAAGGCAAAATAATAATAGTGCGTTATAAAAAAGGAGGCATGCTCATGGCTGCTCGTCGTCGTAGTGTCATGTCTGAGGACCTCAAGTATGAACTTGCAAAGGAACTTGGTGTGGCTGACACGGTGGCGAAAGAAGGATGGGGTGGAGTTTCTTCCAGAAATTGTGGTAATTTGGTAAGACTTGCTATTGAAAAAGCGGAAAAAGCACTGGCCGAAGAGAATGGGAACCCCAAGAAATAGCAACTCCTGAAGAAAGCGCACAAGAACCAGGGCGATATTTGCCCTGGTTTTTATAGTCCCCGTAACCAATTAACCCTTCGTCGAATATACTAAATATATCTTCTAATAGGCAGGTGGTGATTCCTTGAGACTACCTGTAATACCTTTTGGCAGTCGACCGCTTAAAAAACAAAAGCCGCTATTGAAAGGCAGTGATGTGCGTCATTTGCAGCAGGTATTAAAGAGACTGGGAGTCTTTAATGCTCGTATTGATGGAGTGTTCGGCTATGAGACCATGCAAGCAGTCAGAGAATTCCAAAGGGCTTTTCATATAAAACAAAACGGTATCGTGGATGATGATGAATTTGAAATACTAAAAGAACTTATGCGATGCGGCATCAATAAATGGCGCACAATACAACGGGATTATAGGCATTCGGGCTATTCGCCTGTTCCAATCCCCAAACAACTTAAAATCAGCTGGATTAGGCCCATCCCTGATATAATCGGATTAAATTGCTCGGCGGACAGATTAATCGTAACAACTCGAAAAGAAGTCCTTGCCATAGATTTAAAATCCGGCGAAAGACTTTGGAAAAGCTCGGAATTGTTTCCCGAAAGTTCATCTACAATTTTTGAAGGCCATGTAATCGTGCCTGCCTGGCGCTTAGCTTAGCTTCTGCTGAAGTAGAAGTAATAGCTGGAGCACTTCCGATATTTGTGAAAGTTATATTCTTTAACGTATCAGGTGCACCTGTAGTGATGACTGTGTCTTTTTTCACAGCTTTACTAAACTTAATTTGAACTTCTTTAGCATTAATAGCACTTACACTTACAACCTTAAGTTCCTCGTCAGTGTCTAAATCAACTGGAACTAGGCCTACAACAGCTTCATCTATTCCGGCAGTTTGGCAATTTTAGACTTTTACTCAGGGAAAACTCAAAAAACCTTAAAACAGGATAACTTCATTTTGCCGGCAGCAGCCAACAAAACACAAATTTATGCTCCTTCTTCCGGAACCCTCTATTGTTTTAATCAAAGTGGCGATATGAAATGGAATTATAAAACCTACGGAGCCTATATTACTTCTCCAGCCATAGGTTATGACTTTGTTTATTTTGCCTCATATGACAGATGTATTTACTGTTTGGATGAAAAAGGTATTCTTTGCTGGAAAACCAAGATATCGGATATCATACAAATACCTCCGGCCATATGGGACGGCAAGGTTTTTACCATTTCATGCGATTCATGGGTTTCTGCTTTAAATCCATTGGTGGGGGAAATCATTTGGAGGAAGAAGATTGCCGATGAGGAGTTTATGATGCCGGCCTTTCATCAGGATTTTATGCTGCTGGCAAATTACAGAGGTGAAGTTACCGCACTGAGTTTTCAGAGAGCAGAGGTTATATGGGTCATAGATTTGCCGGATGCTCCGACTACTTTGCCCATTGTATGCCCCAATACATTTTTTATAGGCACAGAGAGTGGCCTTATGGCTTATGATATCAAAACATTAGATGCTAAAACGCATCTTGAAGGTAAAAAAATAACTGCAATAGTTCCGGGGGCCATGAGCTTATTTGCAGCAACTCAACGAGAACTGATAAAACTTTCTCCCGAGTAAAAAGCAGGTTTATAAATCACTCGAAAACGATTTTTAAACCTGTTTTTTAAGTGTTCTATAGACTCTGTTTAAGTTTATACTTTTATTGTTATAGAAAGTGAAGTATAATATTATCTGATAAAATTTCTTTTGACAGCCGCACTTTTGCGCTCGAATTTGGATTTGCATAAATAAACTACAATAATTGGGACGGAGATAAATCATGGATGTTAGAAATAAACCCATAGGAGTTTTTGATTCAGGTATCGGAGGCCTGACTGTGGCCGGAGAAATTATGAAGCTGCTACCTAAAGAAAATATTGTATATTTTGGGGATACCGCTCGAGTGCCTTATGGGCCTAAATCCTCGGAAGTTGTTACACAATTTGCCTTTGAGGGACTTAGATTCTTACTGGGCAAGGATGTAAAACTGATTGTAATAGCGTGTAACACTGTCAGCGCTACATGTCTCGATAAACTTTGTGCATCATCACCGGTACCGGTCATAGGAGTGATAGAGCCGGGAGCAAGGGCGGCAGTGGCTGCCACTGAAAACCAAGTGGTCGGAGTAATCGGCACCGAACGCACCATAAAGAGTTGTGCATATGAAAGGGCTATACATGCACTAAATAAGCAAATAAAAATACATTCAAAAGCCTGTCCTCTCTTTGTGCCTTTAGTAGAGGAAGGATGGTTGGAAAATGAGGCTGCCTTTTATACTGCTAAAACCTATTTAGAATCTTTAAAGAAGCAGGGAATTGATACATTAGTGCTGGCATGTACACATTACCCCCTTTTAAAGCTTACTCTGGGGAAGGTTATGGGGGAAACTGTCCGGCTGGTGGATTCGGCTTGGGAAACAGCAAGAGAAGTACAACGTATTTTAATTGACAAAAACCTAAAGCGGCAGGACAATTCCCCGGCGTTTTACCAATACTTTGTCAGCGACAATCCGGAAAAATTTGTACAGGTAGGTGAAAATTTCTTAAAAAGACCTATAAATCCTATAAATGTAATCGACCCTCAAATTTAAATCCAATATATCCGATATATTTTTTGATTATTATTCTAAGATATTTTTCAATGCAAGCATTGCCATTATATATCCATAAATACCAAAACCGCAAATCTGCCCGATGCACGCTCCGGCAGTAACCGATTTTTTTCTGAATTCTTCCCTTGCCTGAATATTACTTATATGCACTTCTACTGCCGGAATGTCAATGGCTTTTAAGGCATCATATATGGCAATACTATAATGGGTGTAGGCTCCGGGATTTATTATGATACCATCATACTTGCCGTATGCGCCCTGAATATAGTTGATTATTTCTCCTTCGATATTATTTTGGACAATAACCAGGCAAATACCCATTTCCTTTGCACTTTTATACAGCAAGTCGCACATATCTTTATAGGTTTTACCGCCGTATATGTCTTTTTCCCTTATACCCAGCATATTAATATTTGGTCCGTTGATTATAAGTATGTTCATATTTTTTTTACCTTCCTTCATATATATATATCTTTACTACCCTTTGTGGTGCACCGCTAGATTTAAGCATAATTCCTATTTAAAATCTCTATTATTTGCTTTACCGCTTCTAAAATTCCTCTATCATTTAAAATCTCAAAGTCGGAGCATTTTTTGTAAAGCTCATACCTATCCTTATAAAGCCGGTATATGTTATCCCTGTCATTTGCAAGCAGCGGCCTGCAGGAAATTTCTATATCATTGGCTATATCTTCCACAGGGCGATTTATAAAGAATATAATGCCTCTCTTATTTAAAACATGCATATTTTTACTGTCAAGCACTACTCCTCCGCCGGTGGAAATGACAGCATTTGTTTTGCTGCTTATTTCCTTCACCGCACAGCTTTCAAGTGTTCGGAAATGCCTTTCCCCGTATATGGCGAAAATTTCCGTTATTCTTTTCCCGGATTTGCGTTCAATATATTCATCCAAATCATAAAAGCACATATTAATCTTTTTTGCTAAAATCCTGCCGATACTTGTTTTTCCCGAGCCCGGCATACCTATTAACACGATATTGTCGTAGTTATCTTTCATTATCTGATCTTCCCATCTATTTGCAGATAAACCAGTTCAATAATTTTTTTATCAACAGCAATTTCATTCCACAGCTCTTGAGCTTTTGCCGCCTGAGCCACCAACATATAAAGTCCGTTTATTGCCGGTATATTAAGCTCCTGGGCTGACTTTAAAAGAATGGTCTGTTTTGGATTGTATATGAGATCAATCACAGCTTTGAATTTTGCAACATGGGCAGCACAAACAGGACTGTCTTTCATATTTGGAAACATGCCGACCGGAGTGCAGTTTATCAAAATATCCCTTTCATTTATGCAGTGCAAATCTTCATATGATATAATGCTTAAACCCGGAAATTGCTCCTTGGCCTTTTGAACATGAGTACTTACTAGGGTAATATCTCCTATGTCATTGTCCAAAAGGTATTGCACAATTGCTCTGGATGCGCCTCCTGTCCCCAGGACTACCGCAGTTTTGCCTTTTGGCTCAATATGATGCCTGTCAAGTGTCATGCCAAAACCGTAGTAATCCGTATTATCCCCCGCGATTTTATCTTCTTTTACAATTAATGTATTGACAGCTCCTATTTTTTCAGCTTCATCAGACATATTATCAAGAAACCTGATAATCTCCGTCTTATAAGGAATAGTGACATTTGCGCCCTTTATGCCGAGAGCCTTGAGCCCTAGGACGGCATCATGCAAGTATTTTCTTTTTACCTCAAAAAGCCCGTACTTTCCTAAAACACCGGTTTTAAGGAAAAAACTTTCATGGATTTCCGGTGAAAGGCTATGACTTAAACTTTCACCTATGAGGCCATATATACTGCTCACACCATCACCTCATTGATATTTAGTCTGTTTTTTAAATTCTTCATTCTGAACTTCTTTACTCAACTTAAAAAGCATTGAAAAAAATTCCACAAGCTTAGGTTCAAAACCCCTGTCCTTTAATCTTGCTATATTTTTGTTTAAGACTTCCTTTTCTCTTTCGTCATTTGTTATAGGCATATCATTTGCTATCTTATATAAAGCAATCTTATGCGATATTTCCATCCGCTTTTCAAACAGCTCTACAAGCTTAGCGTCTATTTCATCTATCCGGGCTCTCAGTTCTTCCAATTCGTCCATGCCTCACCATACCTTTCCAAAATCAAATCTAAGATAACAATAGCTGCCGCCGCTTCTATCACCGGTACCGCTCTCGGCACAATACAGGGGTCATGCCTGCCTTTGACTGATATTGTTGCTTCTTGATTTTTTAAAAAATCGACCGTTTGCTGTTGGATGCCTATGGAAGGAGTAGGTTTTATCGCAACCCTAAACACCACCGGCATCCCGTTCGTAATCCCGCCGAGTATGCCGCCGTTATAATTTGTTGCTGTTTTAATTTTATTTTCATCTATTATAAATGCGTCATTTGCTTTAGACCCTCTCATTTTTGTAATATTAAAACCTTCACCGAATTCAACGCCTTTTACTGCCGGTATGGAAAATAAAATATGTGCAAGACAGCTCTCCATACTGTCAAAAAAGGGTGAGCCCAGCCCCGGCTGCAGGTTGAGGACAGCGGTTTCGATAACACCTCCCACCGAATCCCTGTCGTTTTTCGCATCCAATATGCACTGTGCCATTTTTTCGCCTGCATCTCGGTTTAAAACCGGGATTGCGAGGTTTCTTAATTCTTTTAAAGTATTTTCATCGATATTTGCACTGTCAAAGCTTTCGTCTTCCGCATGACAGATGCTTTTTACATGGCTTCCGACGAGGATGTTGTCCATTTGCAAAGCCTGTTTTGCCACTGCTCCTGCAAAAACCAGCGGAGCCGTGAGCCTGCCTGAAAAATGACCTCCGCCACGATAGTCATTAAACCCGCCGTATTTGACGAAACCCGTGTAATCGACATGGCCCGGCCGCAGTAAACTTTTCATCGGGGCATAGTCATCCGATGCACAGTCACTGTTGAAAATTACCGCACAAAGGGGCGTGCCGGTAGTGGCTTCGTTAAAATATCCGCTCAGTATTTCAAAGGAATCACTTTCAGACCGCAAAGTTGAAAGTGGGCTTTTTCCCGGCCGCCTTCGAGCCATTTCTTGCTCAATAAACTCCATATTTAGCCTGATGCCGGAAGGCAGTCCGTCCAAAACGACACCAACGGCCTTGCCATGTGATTCGCCAAAAATAGAGACCTTAAAATTACGCCCGAAAATCGAACTCATCTACCACACCTCCCAACTTTATAAAATCCTTCCAAAACCCCGGGTAAGATTTACTTACCGCATCACTGTGCTTTATGATGACTGGGTTGCGACATCTGACAGAGGCTACGGCAAGTGCCATGGCTATCCTGTGGTCGTTCCAACTGTCAACAATACCGCCATCAAGCATATCCCTACCTTCTATGATAAGGCCGTCGGCAAGTTCCACGATTTTTGCCCCCAAGTGGCTAAGCTCCAAAGATATGGCCTTTAGCCTGTCGGATTCCTTTATTCGCAGCCGCCCGGCATTTAAGATTTGCGTAGTTCCCCGGCTTAAAGCCCCCAGCACAGCAACGATGGGTACCAGGTCGGGGCATTGTGCCGCATCTACAGTTACCCCATGAGTATTTGATGCTTCGACTTTAATAAAATTCTTTCCTATGACAGGCTGTGCGCCCATTTTGCGGATTATATCAACGATGTATTTATCGCCTTGATGTGAATTGATATCTAGATTAAAGCAGGTAATACTACCGCCTAAAACCCCTGCGGCAAGCCAAAAAGCCCCCTGGGAAAAATCTCCCTCCACACGGCAGTCAGCGGCTTTATAAATTTGCCTGCCTTTTATAGAAAACTGCTCATAATCTTGATTTTCCACTTTCACATCAAACCTTTTCAAAGCATCAATCGTAAGGTCTATGTATGCCTTTGATTCTACCGGGGTTGTTGTTATGATAAGGGAGTCGCCTTCCAGCAAGGGAAGGGCAAATAGCAGGCCGGAAATGAATTGGGAGCTTACATTACCTTTTATATTAAATGTATCCGGCTTTAGTTTACCTGCAACAGTCAAAGACGGTTTGTCATTTTCCATAAAATAATTTATGCCATGTTTCCTAAACACATCATAAAACACATCAAGCGGCCTATCAAAAAGCCTTCCACGTCCGATAAACGTAACCTGCTTTCCGTAAGCTAATGCAATCGGTATTAAAAACCTCAGGGTAGAACCGGATTCCTTGCAGTCTATTGTCAAGTTATCCCTGATATTTGCGAGCTTGATTCCCTTAACGGCAACATCATTTGCCTTATCACTGATATAATTGCCGAGGTATCGGATTTTTGCTCCAAATGCCTTTATGCCGTTTTTAGTGGCAATAATATCATCGGAAAACGCAATATTTTGCAATATGCTTTCCCCTTCGGCAAGACCTGCACATATAAGCATGCGGTGGCTTATGCTTTTTGAGGGAGGAATAAAGACTTCACCATTGGGAAAAGGCAATGACACCTCTAGGTTTTTCATTAATAACACCTGCTTTTATATTGGTATTTTAAAAACTAAAAAACTCAAAGACTTTATTTTGACTAATCTTCTCTACAAAACATTCCCCGATGGATTTTAGCAATACAATATTGATATACTTGCCACTGCTTTTTTTATCTGTACCGATAGCATTTATAAGCTCGTTTATATTAGCTTGAGGCAGTTCATAAGGAAGTCCGTATTTTAAAAAGGCCTCTTTCAAGAGTTGGCTTGTGCCGGGTTCGGTTATGCCCATTTGTTCGCTTTTTTTAGTTATCTGGTACATCCCTATCGCCACTCCTTCCCCATGAGTATATGTGATATAATCGAAATATTTTTCTATGGCATGACCCAGGGTATGCCCGAAATTTAATATCATTCGGCAGCCGGTATCTCGCTCGTCCTGTTCCACTACTTCTTTTTTAATATTCAAACATGTAAGTATGATTTGCTCCATATTGCTTAAAAGCTCATCCTTTGTTTTAAAATTCAGAAGCTGTTCAAAAAGACTGCGATTTTTTATGCAGCCATATTTTATTACTTCGCCCATGCCATCGCTGAAAAATCTTTCATCAAGGGTATTCAAAAGGTTTGTATCAATAAATACGGCTTCAGGATGGTAGAAACTGCCGATTAAGTTTTTACCTTCCGGCAAATCGATGCCCACCTTACCGCCTATGCTGCTGTCGACCTGAGCAATAAGGCTTGTGGGAACTTGGACATAAGGGATTCCTCGTAAAAAAGTAGCTGCCGCAAATCCTCCCAAATCTCCCACAACTCCGCCTCCCAATGTAAGAATGCAGTCCCATCGGGTGATTTTGCTATCGAGCAATTCTTTATATACCTTCATAAGCGTAGATGAAGATTTACTTCTTTCTCCTGCGTCAACTACAATTAAATATGTGTCAAAACCTTCTGACTCCAATGAGTTTAATACCTGCTTGCCATAAAGGCCATTGACGTTTTCATCGGTAATAACGGCAACCTTTTCAGCCTTTACTGTATTTTTTAACATACTTCCCAGCCGACAAATCAAACCTTTTTCAATATACACGGTATAAGTTTTATTTCCCGGATTTACATCGAGCGTCAACACTTAAATCAAGCCCCTCCTTTCGCTCGCATGCCTTTGCTAAAAGAGCTTTGAGCCGGGTTTCATCTTGGCTGTCGATGACTTGTATAAAATCTTGTATGCTGTCTTCAAAGATTTTCAAGTGCTTTATAACATAATCCCCATTATCCAGCAGCAGTTGTGACCATAAATCAGGGTTTATGCGGCCAACTCTTGTTATATCCCGAAAGCTGCCTCCGAAATACAGAGTTTCCTTTTCCAAAATTGGATTTAAGACCAATGCCGCAGCAATCACATGGGGGAGATGGCTTACAAAAGCAATCATATTATCATGCTGCTGCGGAGTTAGCCGGACTACATGGCCGAAGCCCAATTGCTTTACGATATCCTCTATTAGTGCAATATTTTCAGGTTTATTTTTTTCGGTAGGTGTTATTAAATAATCCGCACCCTCAAAAATATTTTCCCGTGCAAATTCCAGCCCCTTACTCTCTCGGCCGGCCATGGGGTGTCCGCTTATGTAATCCACATCATCCCTTAAAATCGAGCCTATCTCGGAAATAATGGGCACCTTGATACCTGTAGTATCGGTTATGACGGCGCCGGACTTGAAATTATCCATGTTCTGTCTTATGAATTCCGCAGTTTCCCGAGGATATATGCAAATAAAGACAAAATCAGATTTTTGGAGGGGTTCTTTTGCAGATAAAAAGCCTCGGTTAATAAGTCCCGCACTTTCGGCATAGTCCAACGCATTCGTATTGACATCTATACCCCATAAGTTTTTTGGCTTCAGCCTATCTTTAATGGCCATAGCCAGAGAACCGCCTATAAGTCCAAGTCCGACAACCGTCATACTAAAGTCTGAATAATCCATTTAATCACCTCTATATTTCGCGATTTTGTATTCTGGCTATTTCTCTAATGCTGTCTACCAGATGCTTAAATTTTTCAGGTTTGATGGACTGACTGCCGTCGCACAAGGCATTAGCAGGGTCATTGTGAACCTCTACCATTATACCGTCTGCCCCTACGGCAACTGCAGCCTTTGCAAGAGGTTCTACCATCCACCATATGCCGGAGGCGTGACTGGGGTCTACTATTACCGGAAGATGGCTTGACTTTTTGATGGCAGGGATTGCGCTTAAGTCAAGGGTATTTCGAGTGTAATTTTCAAATGTCCTAATTCCTCTTTCACATAATATGATATTTTCATTGCCGCCGGCCATTATATATTCGGCTGCCATCAAAAGCTCCTCAATAGTTGCCGACAGGCCTCTTTTTAATAAAATGGGTTTTCTGGTCTGGCCTACGGCCTTCAGCAGCTCAAAGTTCTGCATATTTCTTGCGCCTATCTGAATAATATCCACATCTCGTTCATAAAGGTCTAACTTGTCCTGTGACATTAATTCAACAACAATGGGGAGGCCGGTTTTTTCCCGGGCGTATTTTAACAATTCCAGCCCTTCCTCTTTAAGACCTTGGAAACTATAGGGCGATGTCCTGGGCTTAAAAGCACCTCCCCTTAAAAAGCCTGCTCCTGCCTCCTTAACCTTTTCGGCTACATGGATTATCTGTTCCCTGCTTTCAACCGAGCAAGGGCCTGCGATTATTGCAAGCTTGTTCCCACCGATGGTTTTATCGCCTACAGAAATTACGGAATCTTCCGGATGAAAAAGCCGACTGGCCTTTTTATAAGGTTCCTGCACATGAATGACCTTCTTAACACTTTGAATTCCGGTAAAACTCTCGGCATCAACTTTGCTAGTATCTCCCACAATACCTATCAGATGGTAGTTCAAGCCTATGGATTCATACACCTCAAGTTTCATATCCGAGATTTTGCTTTTAACAGTATGGACATCGTCGGGGTCTGCATCGGTCTTCATTACTACTATCATAATACTTATCCCTCCTGAAACAAATTTGATTCTTTGATTCCGATATAGAAAACTATTCCTGTGAAGATGAGACCACCTTCATCTTGGAAGGATTTCTGCATCGAAACCAAATTTTATTAAAAAAAAAGAATCTCACTTAGTGAGATTCTTTTTATACGCTGAAAATATGAAAATGATATGCTTAGGCCGTATAAATGCTACACCGGCAGCAACCTACGCTTAAACTTGCTTGAAACCTCACTTGAAGAAGAAACTATTTTTTTGCAGAACCAATAACCAGTGCTAAAATAAAAATAGTACTGGCTAAAAAAGTAATAAAATTCTGCAAAAGTTCTTCCAGTAAGATTTTTCATGCTCGTTTAAGCCTCCAAATAACAAATAAAAAGTATTTTAACTATTATATATAATCAGTTGACCAAAGTCAAGCAAAATATTTTTTGTCTAATAAACGGCATTAAACGGGGTAGGAGCCTAGGACCTTACAAAAACCTGTCAACTGCTTAAGCTCGACTAGAGCAGTCTTTAATGGTTCATCCAGCCTATGACCTTCCACTTCTATAAAAAAAATGTATTCACCCAGGATTCTCTTTGAGGGCCGAGATTCTATCTTGGTTAAATTAAGCTGCTGTTGTGCAAATACCTTTAAACACTTAAAAAGGCTTCCGGGGCGATTTGCCGTTGAAAAAACAAGAGTGGTCTTGTCGTGACCCGTAGACGGTTTATCTTCTGTTGAAAGTAAATAAAAGCGCGTCATATTATTTTGACTGTCCTGTATGCTTTCAGCTACCACTGTTAGATTGTATAATTTAGAAAGGAATTGATTGCCTATTGCCGCAATGCCATAGGAGGGGCTTTTAGCAACTATATTTGCACCTTCGGCGGTGCTCGATACTTCTTTTAATACAGCATGGGGCAAGTTCTTCATTAAAAATTTGCGGCACTGGAAAAGAGCCTGAGGATGTGAATACACCTCCCTTATTTCTTCAAAGGGTATGC
Organism: Tepidanaerobacter acetatoxydans Re1; assembly: GCF_000328765.2. Classification (NCBI taxonomy): domain Bacteria; kingdom Bacillati; phylum Bacillota; class Clostridia; order Thermosediminibacterales; family Tepidanaerobacteraceae; genus Tepidanaerobacter; species Tepidanaerobacter acetatoxydans. The sequence goes on along the minus strand of NC_019954.2, from coordinate 2,566,955 downwards.
TTTTCTTGGCAAACAGATGCTGAACAATTGGTAAAACTGCCTCTCCGGCAATCATAACCTCCGCTTCGTGAATAAGACAATCTATGGTCATATTGACGGAACCTTCAAGAGAGTTTTCAATAGGCACGATAGCCATATCTATTTGCTTTCCGACGGCATTTATAACATCGATGATTGTAGGAAATGCTATTTTTTCATATGAATCAGGACCTAATCCGCTTTTATTTATCCAATTATCGAGAGCTTCCTCCGAAAAAGTTCCATGTGGTCCCAAGAATCCTATTTTAATTTTAATCATCTCCGTTTCCTGTTCTTAAAAGCGTTATGTAATATGGAAAGTTAACACACTGAAGGTCTGCTGCATTTTATTAAACTAATTTAAAGCATTATATTTCACTTTTTTTGAAAAGTCAATAAATATTTTTTATTTGACAACAGGACCATCGTGTGGTATATTTAAAAAAATAAATAAACGAAGCCAAATGCAACACCTTTAAATCTGGTCCAGCGAGGCCGGCAAGGTTAGACGCATTTTTATAAGTTGGGATAAGAATGCCTTTTTCCGCCTCTGTGGGAAAAGGTATTTTTTGAAAGTGCTGTACATCCCCGCTTAAGAATGTGCCTAAAAATTCCATTGCTTATTAAAAACCCTGCCCCTTGCGGACAGGGTTTTTTGTAATAATAATCTGCTCTCAAGCTGCAGAAAATAGTATAAGTCATATTTATGGACCGTTTAACTTAATTTCTGACGGGGATTATCAGGAAGGAGGCACTTTATGCTCAGTGAAAAACATCTTTTAGGACTGGAGCATATTAAAAAATCCGATATTGAACTAATCTTAGATACAGCGGATTCGTTTAAAGAAATTCTGGACAGGGATGTAAAAAAAGTTCCCACACTCCGCGGAAAATCAATAGTAAACCTTTTTTATGAGCCGAGCACTCGAACCCGCACATCCTTTGAATTGGCAGGCAAGTATCTAAGCGCTGATACCATTAATTTTACATCATCCGCAAGCAGTGTGCAAAAGGGTGAAACCCTAAAAGACACCGCTAAAACCTTGGAAATGATGGGCATCGACGCAGTAGTTATTAGACACAGCTCATCGGGAGCGGCAAATTATCTGTGCAACCATGTTAAAGCTTCGGTAATAAATGCCGGTGACGGCACCCACGAACATCCTACACAGGCGCTGCTTGATATGCTGACCGTAAGGGAAAGAAAAGGCACATTATCAGGGCTTAAAGTAGCTATTTTTGGAGATATTCTCCACAGCCGAGTAGCACGCTCCAATATTTTCGGATTTACAAAAATGGGTTCAGATGTATATGTGGCAGGCCCTTCAACATTGATGCCTGTTGACATAGAAAAGACCGGAGCAAAACTTGCAGCAACCGTAGAGGAAGCTGTAGAAAATGCCGATGTTGTAATAGCACTGCGAATACAATTGGAACGGCAGAAAAAAGGCCTGTTTCCGACGGTGAGAGAATACTGCAAATTCTTCGGCCTGAATAAAGAAAAGCTGGACCTGGCCAAGAAAGATGCCCTTTTACTGCATCCGGGCCCTGTAAATCGAGGAATCGAGCTTACATCAGAGATAATTGACGGCAGCCAGTCGGTCATAAACGAGCAGGTGAAAAGCGGAGTTGCCGTTCGCATGGCTGTTTTATACCACCTGATAGGAGGAAGCCGATAATGAAAAAACTTTTAAAAGGAGCAAGAGTTATAGATCCCAGCCAAAACACAGATACTACAAGTGATGTGCTCATAGTTGACGGACGCATTGCGGCTGTCAAAGACGAGATTGAAATAAGTGATGCAAAAGTAATTGACCTTTCAGGGATGATAGTCACCCCCGGCCTCATCGACATACATGTACATTTCAGGGACCCCGGCTATGAATACAAGGAAGATATCGAATCGGGCAGTATGAGTGCAGCGGTGGGAGGCTTTACGGCAGCTGCATGTATGCCAAACACCAAGCCTCCCATTGACAATGCGGCCTTGGTGCAATATGTAAAATCCAAGGCATCGAAAGCAGGCAAGATAAAACTTCTTCCCATCGGATGTGTATCAAAGGGTCAAGAAGGTAAGGAAATTGCCGAAATGGGAGATATGGCTCAGGCCGGTGCCGTAGCATTTTCTGATGACGGAAAGCCTATAGCTGACAGTGCCCTTATGCGAAAAGCAATGGTTTATGCTTCTATGTTTGATAAGGTGATTATTGACCACTGTGAAGACCCTTTCCTGTTTGAAGGCGGTCAAATAAATGAAGGCTATATTTCAACATTACTGGGCCTTGCGGGAATTCCTGCTGCTGCCGAAGAAATCATGGTAGCCCGTAATATACTGATTGCAAGGGAAATGGGGACTCGTGTTCACATAGCACATGTAAGCACCGAAGGCTCATTAAGACTGATACGACAGGCCAAAAGTGAAGGAGTAAAAGTAAGTTGTGAAGTGACACCACATCATCTTACACTTACCGAAAAAGCTGTGATGGGCTACGATACAAACGCAAAAGTCAATCCCCCGCTGCGAACTCAAAGCGATATAGATGCCTTACTTGAAGGCTTAAAGGACGGCACTATTGATGCCATAGCTACCGACCATGCTCCACACCACATGGACGAAAAAGACATGGAGTTTGACAAGGCGGCCTTTGGCATGGTGGGACTTGAAACGGCTCTCGGCGTGATATTGACACATATAGTTAAAGAAGGTGTTTTGAGTTTAAATGCTGCCATAGAGAAAATGACCTCGGGTCCGGCGAAAGTTTTAGGCCTTGATATGGGAACATTAAAGATTGGAGCACCTGCAGATATAACAGTTATAGATCCGAATCGGGTATGGACCGTTGATAAAAATAAATTTTTCTCCAAAGGCAGAAACACTCCTTTTGACGGTTGGAGGCTAACAGGCAAGGCAGTTTTAACAATGGTCGATGGGAGAATAGTTTATTCTGATGACATTATGCATAATTATTCATAAAAAGGCTTGACCTTCCGAATAATTCAGTGTTAAAATACAATATAATGAATAAATATACCACGAATGAAGTTCGGCTTTTTTGAAAGGAGATTTTCTCATGCCTAGAAATAAAAGCATAAAAAAAGTAATGGTTATCGGTTCAGGCCCCATCATAATTGGTCAAGCTGCGGAATTTGATTATGCAGGGACTCAGGCCTGTTTATCCCTTAGGGAGGAAGGCTTGGAGGTTGTACTGATTAACAGCAATCCTGCTACTATCATGACGGATTCCCATATAGCCGACAAGGTTTATATAGAACCGCTGACACCGGAATTTGCCGCTAAAGTAATACGCCGTGAAAAGCCGGATGGGCTTCTTGCGACATTGGGCGGTCAAGTTGGACTTAATTTGGCAGTGGAACTTGCGGAAAAGGGGATTCTCGATCGGGAGGGTGTAAAGCTGCTAGGAACCCCCCTCACCTCTATTAAAAAAGCTGAAGATCGGGAGCTGTTTAAAAAGCTTATGGAAGACATCGGCGAGCCGGTACCGGACAGCCGTATAGTACACAGCCTTGAAGAAGCCAGAAATTTTGCCAAAGAAGCGGGTTTGCCACTAATAGTGCGGCCTGCCTATACATTAGGAGGAACCGGAGGAGGTGTAGCTAACACTGAGGAAGAACTGATGGAAATAACCTATAATGGACTTCGCCTCAGCCGCATTCATCAGGTTCTTTTGGAAAAAAGTCTGCTGGGCATGAAAGAGATTGAGTTTGAGGTTATCCGGGATGGAAAAGACCAGTGCATATGTATTTGCGATATGGAAAACATCGACCCCGTAGGAATTCATACCGGAGACAGCGTGGTGGTTGCGCCCTCGCAAACCCTTACTGATGCAGAGTATAACAAACTCAAGGCTGCCTCTTTTAAAATAATCCGAGCATTGGGCATCGAAGGAGGGTGCAATGTCCAGTATGCTTTGGATTCTACAACCGGAAACTACTATGTAATAGAAGTAAATCCTCGGGTTAGCCGTTCCAGTGCGTTGGCCTCCAAGGCATCAGGATATCCCATAGCAAAGATAACTGCCAAGATTGCAGCAGGACTTTGTCTGGATGAAATAAAAAATCCTGTCAACGGTGGCGGCAGTGCCTGCTACGAACCCGCCCTAGACTATGTAGTTGTAAAGATGCCCCGCTGGCCATTTGATAAATTTAACGATGCTGACCGCTTCCTCGGCACTCAGATGAAGGCTACCGGAGAAGTCATGTCAATAGACACAAATCTAGAAGGCGCTCTGATGAAAGCAGCCAGGTCTTTGGAGCAGGGTCTTATCGGCCTGTCGCTGAAAAGCCTCAAACAGGCAGATATAGAAACAATAGAGAGGAAAATTGCAAAAGCTACCGATGAGCGATTGTTTGCAGTGGCGGAAGGCTTTCGCCGAGGAATGAGCATAAATGCCATACAAGATTTAAGTAAAATAGATAAGTTTTTCCTTGAAAAGATTAAAAATATAGTTCAAATGGAAAACAAGTTAAAAGAAGAGGAGCTTTCGCCGCAGCTTTTAAGCAAGGCAAAAGCCATGCAGTTTCCGGATAAACTTATTGCAGATTTAACAGGTAAAGATGAAAGCCAGATAAAGGCTCAGCGGAAAGCGAATAATATCCTGCCTGCCTATAAAGCGGTAAACACCCATCCTTCGAAAACCAGTGCGGCTTTACCGTATTTCTATTCATCATTTGAAGACAATGACAAAGCATATACCGATGTAGAGCCTTCGGTAATCATCCTGGGTTCCGGACCCATCCGAATCGGTCAAGGGATAGAGTTCGACTACTGCTCGGTGCATGCGGTTTGGGCTGCAAAAGAGGCAGGCTACAGGACCGTAATCATAAATAACAATCCCGAAACAGTCAGCACGGATTTTAACACAGCAGACTGCCTGTATTTTGAACCGCTTTACATTGAAGACGTACTGTCGATAATTGATCGTGAAAAGCCCCTTGGAGTTATCGTGCAATTTGGCGGCCAGACTGCCATTAACCTGGCGGCCACACTGGAAAGCTATGGTGTAAGGATTTTAGGAACCGATGTAAAGTCCATAGATTTGGCCGAAGACCGGGAGAAATTTGACGATTTACTGAGTGAATTAGGCATTCCCAGGCCGAAGGCCACTGCCGCAAGGAGTGTTGAAGAAGCTCTGGCTAAAGCCGGAGAAATAGGTTTCCCCATGCTGGTAAGGCCATCTTACGTCCTTGGCGGCAGAGCCATGGAAATAGTATATAATATGAAAGAACTTAAAAATTATATGGAAAATGCCGTAGAAGCCTCCAGCGAAAAGCCGGTGCTCATAGACCGATATATCGGAGGTACCGAGGTAGAAGTCGATGCGGTTTGCGACGGCAAGGAAGTACTGATACCCGGAATAATGGAACATATCGAGCGGGCAGGCATCCACTCAGGCGACAGTATTGCCGTATATCCACATCAGACGTTAAGCCCCACTGCCGTAGAAAAAATTGTAGACTATACTACCCGGATTGCCCTTAGGCTTTCGGTAAAAGGCTTAATAAATATTCAATTCGTAGTTGAAAATGACAAGGTATATATAATAGAGGTAAACCCCCGCTCAAGCCGGACAGTTCCGTATATGAGCAAAATTACCCAAATTCCCATGGTGAACATCGCTACCAAGATAGCATTGGGGGAAAACCTTGCCAATCTGGGATATAAAGGCGGATTGCTTCCGCCCAGGCCTGATTTTGTGGCCGTAAAAGCACCGGTATTTTCCTTCTCGAAGCTGCGAATGGTAGAACCTTCCCTAGGCCCCGAAATGAAATCAACCGGCGAAGTCCTAGGCATGGAAAAAACCTTTGAAAAGGCATTATACAAGGCATTTACCGCTTCAGGAATCATCGTTCCCACAGACGGAGCAATCCTTGCTACTATTGCTGACAGAGATAAGAAAGAGGCCGTAAAACTTCTGAAAAAGTTCTGGGAACTAGGCTTTAAGATATATGCTACGAATGGCACTGCCGAAGCCTTAAAAGCACAGGGAGTTTCGGTTGAAGTAGTAAACAAGGTTGAAGAAGGTTCTCCCAATATCATCGACCTTATAAAGGAAAACAAAATAGATATGATAATAAACACCCTTACACGGGGCAAAGCACCCCAGAGAGATGGCTTCAAAATACGTAGGGTGGCAGCCGAAGACGGCATCCCCTGCATCACCTCACTGGACACGGCGCGCGCCCTCTATAAGGTAATCGAAGCTACCTCCGTTTCCTGCCGACCGCTGGCGGCAGGTGCCTAAGCTCAGACATTCTCAGGTCAAAATTAACTTTTTGCGATGGAATTAATATTTGGTTTCAGTGTAGAAACTATTCGAAGATGCAGTCATCTTTACCGGAGTAATTTTTACACTGCGAACATATTAAAAAACATATTAAAAAGTATTTAAACATAGAAAGGGGCATTTTTTTGAATAATACTGTTGCCGCCTTGGTAGATATTGTACAAAATAAGGAAATAGCTCCAAATATCTATCATATGAAGATAAAAGCTTTAGATATAGCCAAGAAGGCTGTGCCCGGACAATTCCTGCACATCCGCTGCGGGAAAACCCTTTCGCCTCTTTTGCGAAGGCCCATAAGTATTGCTGACATAGATGAGAAAACAGGCTGTGTCGAAATAATATACAGGGTGGTGGGAGAGGGGACCCGACTCCTCTCCCAAACTCTTACCGGTCACAAGCTGGATGTAATCGGACCTCTGGGAAACGGATTCCCCCTGCCGGAAAAAGATGCACCCTGCATTATAGTTGCCGGCGGGATTGGAACGGCACCAATCATATATCTTGCTAAAAAAATCGCTTCAGAGTCGAAGAATAAAAACAGCATTACCACAGTATTGGGCTTTACTACAAAAAGCGAAGTATTCGGTGAAGAATACCTTAAATTCCCGGGAGTAGAAACAATAATTGCAACAGATGACGGAAGCTATGGATACAAAGGATTTCCAACGGATATATTGAAAAGACTCCTTCAGGAACACATGGGTAAAACCAATCCCATAATCTACTCCTGTGGGCCTAAGCCCATGCTCATAAAGGTAAAGGAGATTGCGGCAAGTAAAAACATCAGAGCATATCTTTCCTTGGAAGAGCATATGGCTTGTGGCGTAGGGGCATGTTTAGGATGTTCGGTAAAATCTTCCGGAAAAGTATATAAAAAAGTTTGCAAAAACGGGCCGGTATTTGAAGCCGGAGAAGTAGAGCTGTGTTAAAGGAGAATGGAAATGATACATGATGTGGACTTTAGCGTCAATATAGCAGGCATAAACATGAAAAACCCCGTCATGGTAGCTTCGGGGACTTTTGGTTTCGGCAGAGAATATAGCGATTTTTACGATATAAATAAACTGGGGGCCTTAGTGACGAAGGGCCTTACATTTATGCCAAAAAACGGCAATCCTCCCCCTAGGGTTCATGAAACACCTGCAGGCATGCTGAACTCCGTGGGTCTTGAAAATCCCGGTGTCCAAGGATTTATTGAGGAGGAGTGGCCGCATCTTTCAGAACTTGCCATACCCGTAATAGCCAACATCGACGGTGATACGGTGGAAGACTACCATAAAATAGCAAAAAAGCTGTCGTCACTTGAAGGCCTGGCAGCACTGGAGGTAAATATATCCTGTCCCAATGTGGAAAAAGGGGGTCTTGCCTTTGGGCAAGAACCGGAAAGTGCCTTTGAAGTCATAAAAGCAGTCCGTGAAGCTACAAGACTTCCCATCATAGCCAAACTTTCGCCAAATGTCACACATATCCAGAAAATTGCCGAAGCCGCAGTGTCTGCCGGAGCCGATGCTGTTTCCCTCATAAATACCCTCCTGGGCATGGCAATTGATATCGATACACAGCAGCCCATATTTAGCCGCAAATTTGCAGGCCTTTCAGGGCCAGCAGTAAAACCGGTTGCACTGCGCATGGTCTGGGAAGTTTGTGAAGCGGTGGATGTGCCTGTCATAGGCATGGGCGGCATAACCACATGGCAGGACGCGGTAGAATTTATACTGGCAGGAGCTTCAGCCGTAGCCATAGGCACCGCCAACTTTGTAAACCCTACGGCTCCCCTTGAAATCATAGAAGGCATAAAGGCATATCTTGACATGAAAGGCCGAAACCTTCAAGACTTGATAGGTGCTGCAAGAGGATAAGCCATATAATATTTAAAATTTCGAAAGGAGACAGCGTATGTCATATGATTACAGTAAGGTCATCATAGCACTGGACACCCCCGATGAACAAAAAGCCTTGGAAATTGTTAGACTTTTAAAAGACAAGGTATCTGTTTTTAAGGTAGGACTGGAACTTTTCTGTTCACAGGGACCTAAAATTGTTAAAAAGATTAATAATGAAGGGTGTAAAGTTTTCCTGGATTTGAAACTGCACGATATCCCGAATACCGTAGCCGGTGCTGCAAAAGCATGTTTGAGCACCGGTGCGTTTATGCTTGATGTGCATGCATCCGGCGGGTGCCAGATGATGAGAAAGGCTCGTGAGGCAGTGGACAATGCAGATGTTTCCCCAAAGCCGATTTTACTTGCCATTACTGTCCTTACAAGTCTTGATGAGAGCGATTTGGCAGCTGTAAATATAAATAAATCACCGACAGAACAGGTAAAAACGCTGGCACTTATGGCAAAGGAATCAGGCCTCGACGGGGTAGTAGCCTCCCCTAAAGAAATATCCGTCATACGGGAGGCAGCAGGAGATGATTTCCTAATAGTAACACCGGGAGTAAGACCTGCATGGGCTGCGACGGGAGATCAAAAGCGTGTTATGACTCCGGCTCAGGCCCTTGACGAAGGTGCGGACTACATAGTAGTAGGTCGCCCGGTCACCGCTGCCCCGGACCCTGCCGAAGCCCTTAATAAGCTATTTCAATAGTATATAAGATGATAATTGCCTTGAAGGGAGAAATTTTTATGACAGATGAAGATATTTTAAAGCTGTTTTATGAAACGGGGGTGCTCAAGACCGGACATTTTCTTTTGACCTCCGGACGCCACAGCGACAAATACATGCAGTGCGCCCAGCTCCTGCAGTATCCTAAATCAACGGAACAAGTATGTGCCAAGTTGGCTGAAAACGTAAAGGATTTGGGCATTCAAACGGTAATTGGCCCGGCTATGGGCGGCATAATAATTTCCTATGAAATGGGAAGGCAGCTTAATACCCGTGCTATTTTTACCGAAAGGGAAGAAGGCAAAATGGCGCTTCGCCGCGGTTTTACCGTAAAGCCCGGTGAAAGGATACTTGTAGTTGAGGATGTAGTTACTACCGGCGGTTCAGTAAAAGAGGTCATATCACTTATAAAAGAGCTGGGCGGCGAAGTAGCTGCCGTAGCGGCACTGGTTGACAGAAGCGGCGGCAAGGTGGACTTTGGTGTGCCTGCGCATTATCTCTTAAAGCTGCAGGTAGAGTCCTATGCTCCTGAAGAATGTCCGCTGTGCAAAAAAAAACTTACCTATAATAAAACCCGGCAGTCGAAAAAAATAATAAGTGCACTAATCCCCCCCTCGCGCATAATATAAACAAGAGAGGGGGATTTTTATGGATTTGGGATGGCTTAAAATGATAATAAATGTGATAACAAATGAAGCGGTAATGGAGCCTTTAATCGCACTCATACTCGGCTATGGCGTAAACATATATGCAAAAAACCGCCGCTTTAAAATCATCATGGACATAACTGCTGATATAGTTGATTATATTGAAGAAAACTATAAAGACTGGGGCATAACAGGCAACGAGAAGATGGATAAATTCTTAGAGCTGTTTATAAAGGAGTTCAAAAAGCAGGTTGGCCGCAAACCAAAGGATGTAGAAATTGAAACAGCTCGCATTCGAGCCGAAGCTTTAGTCCAGAGAGCCCGCAGGGACGGTGGCGGCAAAAAACGATAATTGTTGCAATTAAAATTTCTGAGTGGTAGAATTTACTTACGTAAAACGACAGCAACGTTACGTGAAACATTTTTTAGTAGGAGGATCTTATGAAGGACTTAAAGACACAAGTTCAGCAGAAATTAATGGATATTGTAATGTCTGCCTTAAATAAAGCCATTGACGATGGGGCTTTGCCGATTAAGGACATACCTGATTTTCATATTGAAGTTCCTCAGGACAAGGGCCATGGAGATTTTGCCACAAATATCGCTATGATTTTGGCAAGGGAAGCTAAAATGCCTCCCAGAAAAATCGGAGAGGTCATTGCCGAAAGAGTTGATACTACACATAGCAACTTAATTGAAAAAATAGAGGTTGCAGGTCCCGGATTTATCAATTTTTACTTAGTACCTACTTGGGTTAATGCTGTGATTTCGGATATACTAAAATATGGCAGCGACTTCGGGCGCTGCAACACAGGTGAAGGTAAAAAAGTTCAGGTGGAATTTGTAAGTGCAAACCCCACCGGCCCTATGCACATGGGCAATGCCAGGGGTGCGGCATTAGGTGATGCCCTGGCATCAATCTTAGAAATGGTAGGATTTGATGTAACAAAGGAGTTCTATATAAATGATGCCGGCAATCAAATTGAAAACTTCGGCCTTTCATTGGAAGCCCGTTATCTCGAGCTGATGGGCAAGCAGGGCGAAATCCCCGAAGGCGGCTATCACGGTGAAGACATAATAGAACATATGAAAGACTTGATTGAGCAGGAAGGCGACAGGTTTTTATATATGGACTCTCCCACCCGCAGAGCCTACTTTATTAATTACGCGCTCGAGAAAAATATAGAGCGCATGAAAAAGGATTTGGAAAACTTTGGAGTTCATTTTGATGTATGGTTTTCAGAACAGAGCTTGCACAGTAGCGGAAAGGTAAATGAGGTTATAAAGATTTTGACAGACAGGGGATACACCTATGAAAAGGATGGTGCCCTTTGGTTTAAAGCTTCACAGTTTGGAGAAACAAAGGATGAGGTATTGATAAGGGCAAATGGCTTGCCTACATACTTTGCATCGGATATAGCTTATCATAAGAATAAATTTGACAGAGGCTTTGACTGGGTAATAAATATTTGGGGAGCAGACCATCATGGGCATATAGCCAGAATGAAGGGGGCTCTTGAAGCCTTGGGTTATGACCCGGACAAGCTTACGGTTATCATCATGCAATTGGTCAGGCTTTACCGCAATGGCGAGATAGCCCGTATGTCCAAACGTACCGGTCGGGCTGTTACCTTAGCCGACATTGTGGAAGAAGTGGGAAAAGATGCCGCAAGGTTTTTCTTTAACCTTAGAAGTGCCGATACCCACTTGGACTTCGACTTGGATTTGGCTATAAAACAATCTGACGACAATCCCGTATACTATGTTCAATACGCCCATGCCCGCATATCCAGCATACTCAGGCAGGCAAAAGAACAGGGAGTAGATATACCCAATGTAAATAATCTTACACAAAATGACATGAATAAATATGCAGACTTATTAATTGAGGAGTCCGAAATAGAGCTCATTAAAAAACTTGCCGACTTTCCCGGTGAAATAAAGCTTGCTGCCGACAATCTTGCTCCGTACCGTATTACCGTATACTCTCAAGAACTGGCATCGGCATTTCATTCCTTTTATAATAAATGCCGAGTGCTGACAGATGCTCAAGATTTGACAACCGCCAGACTTTTGCTGGTTATGGCTGTCCAGCAGGTAATTAAAAACGCACTGGCGATTTTAGGAATCAGTGCACCGGATCGCATGTAGGGTTCATCCAAGAATTGGAACTGGCAGAAATGGATAAAATAACGGTGCAAAGAAGGAATTTCAATTTTTACCAAGAATATATTATAGTTAGGATATTTTTTTATAGAGATATATATAAACTAAAACCTTGAATGAAAGGGAGGTTTTCCAGTCGTGAAAATTCGGTGGTTCGGCCATTCCTGTTTTCTTTTGGAATCAAAAGATGGCACAAAGATAGTTACCGACCCATTCGACGGAAGTGTGGGCTATAAGATACCGATGGTTGAAGCAGATATAGTAACCGTAAGTCATGACCATTATGACCATAATTATGTGGAGGGAATTCAAGGCGACCCGGAGGTTGTAAAATCTACAGGTGAATGTGCTATAAGCGGTATAAGTATAAAGGGTATCCCGGCTTTTCATGATGAAGCCAAGGGAGCCAAGCGAGGTCCCAACATAATCTACACTTTTGAGATCGATGGTATTAGAGTATGCCATGTAGGAGATCTGGGGCATTTACTTTCAAAAACCCAGATAGAAGAAATCGGCGATGTGGATGTAATCATGATTCCGGTAGGAGGAACCTTTACCCTGGATGCCGATGGAGCTGCTGCATTGATAGAACAGCTTTCCCCCAAGATTACCATTCCCATGCATTTTAGAACACCGGCTGTCAGCATGCCCATAGATCCGGTGGATAAGTTCGTAGAGAAGATGGGTGATGTGGAGCACTTAGATTCCAATACCATAGAGATAAACCCCGAAACCCTTGATAATCAGAATCGTATAGTAGTTCTAAATTACGAATAAAAAACGGTTCGGGACAAAACTCACAGCAGCCATCATTATGAGTCTGAAAACTATCGTCAAATCCCCTGAGAGGTTTTATTCTTCGGGGATTTTTACTAAAATAAAAGCTCCGGTGCTATTGACAATCACCCTTATAGATAGCTAAAATAAAGTGTATGAGATTTTTCATGTACGGATAAATATCAAGGGGGATTTATTCATGTCAACCAAATATATATTTGTAACGGGAGGCGTAGTGTCTTCCCTAGGCAAAGGTATAACGGCGGCCTCGCTGGGGCGCCTTTTAAAAAGTAGGGGTCTATCTGTCACTATGCAGAAATGTGACCCCTATATTAATGTGGATCCGGGAACAATGAGTCCCTATCAGCATGGCGAGGTTTACGTAACCGATGACGGGGCAGAAGCCGACCTTGATTTAGGCCATTATGAACGCTTCATTGATGTAAGTCTTACCAAAAACAGTGATATAACCACAGGGGAGATTTACTGGACGGTAATAAACAAAGAGCGGCAGGGCAAGTATCACGGAAAAACGGTGCAGGTCATTCCACATATAACCAACGAGATAAAAGAACGAATAATTCGCGTTGGCGAAGAATCCAAAGCCGATGTGGTCATTACCGAAATAGGAGGCACTGTCGGCGATATTGAAGGTCTTCCGTTTTTGGAAGCCATAAGACAGATGAAGACAGATGTGGGGCGCGACAATGTGCTCTATATTCATGTAACGCTTGTACCTTATATTTCTACAGCCGGTGAACTAAAAACAAAACCGACCCAACACAGTGTAAAAGAGCTTCGCAGTATCGGTATACAGCCTGATATCATCGTCTGCCGTTCGGAATATGCCATACCCAAAGATTTAAAAGAAAAGATTGCACTGTTTTGTAATGTTGAGCCGGAATGCGTCATCCAGAACTATGATGCCGAAACTATCTATGAAGTGCCTCTCATACTTAAAGATGAAGGCCTTGATGAGATAGTTGCAAAAAAGCTGGGCGTAGACGGCAGAAAAGCCCAACTTGCCGAATGGGTAGAGATTGTGCAGAGGATAAAAAATCCTTTAAAACAAGTGAATATAGCGCTGGTAGGCAAATACGTGGAACTGCACGATGCATACCTTAGTGTGGTTGAGGCCCTTTGCCACGGCGGTGCGGCCAATGATGCCAAGGTTAACATCAAATGGGTTCATTCGGAAGAGCTTGAGCAGGAAAGTGAAAAGCTTTCATCGGTTTTTTATGATATAGACGGAATAATAGTTCCGGGAGGTTTTGGCGAGCGGGGTATAGAGGGTATGATAAAGACCGTTGAATATGCCAGAGAAAACAAGATTCCGTTTTTTGGCATAGGTATAGGTATGCAGTGTGCAATAATAGAGTTTGCGCGAAATGTATGCGGTTTGAAAGACGCCCATTCCACCGAAATAAATCCTGAAACCCCTCATGCTGTCATAGATTTTCCGCCGGAAGAAAAAGCACTTAATGTCAAGGGCGCCATGCGCTTAGGCAGCTATCCCTGCAGAGTTGCCGAAAATACCATAGCCATGGCGGCATACGGCAAAGAACTTATAAGCGAACGGCACCGCCACCGCTACGAGTTCAATAACGATTATCGAAAAGTCGTTACAAATTTTGGTTTAGTGTTATCAGGTATATCACCGGATGATAAATTTGTCGAAATAATAGAGCTTAAAGAACATCCGTGGTTTTTAGGAACCCAGTTTCATCCGGAATTCAAATCTCGACCCAATAAGCCCCATCCACTCTTTACCAACTTCATAAAAGCTGCCGTTAATTTAAAAAATTAGCAGGAAAAACCAGATATTTGTCTAATAATATATATATTACTTTTCTGAAAAGGAGGAAGAGTCGTGAAAGGAATTCGACTAAGAGTGGTTTTAATTACAATGCTGTTGGTGGCCTTTTCCTTGGGTGGATACATATACTGTTTTCACGGGGAAGACTTTGCAAGTACAAATAATCTGCTGGCAGCAGCCGCAGCAGTTTTAGTTTCCGGTATTATATCTTTTTTAGTGACAAAAGGGGCCTCACGCCCGTTGGAAGCTATAGAGCAGAGCTTAAGCGCCATAGCAAAGGGTGACTTTACTGTCAAGGCTAAAAGGATTATTGGGGATGACATAGGTGCACTGGCTGATGTGTATAATGATTCTTTGGACAAGGTAAGAAAGATTTTGAAAAATGCCAAGGATACCACAGCAGATATGTTGGCATCAGCTGCTTCTATTGGAAAGATAACTCATCAGAGCAAGGAAATGTCTTCAAATATTGAAACATCCATAAAGAATGCCTTGAACCATATTACCGACAGACTTAAAGAAATGAAAGACTTAATAGACGGCATGTCGGATATGCTGTCGCAAATGACCGGTGGGGTCGAACAGATTGCCGTAAGTTCCTCTGAAGCAGCCGCAACGGCTTCCGATGCATCTCAACTTGCCGAATCCGGCCGCACTGCTATGGATCAGGTAACTTTACAGATGGGCAAAATCAAAGAATCAAGTAATTATACTGCCTCGGTCATAAAGTCTTTGGGAGAAAGCTCCGAAACTATCGGTCAGATTGTAGAAACCATTACCGGCATAGCCGACCAGACCAACCTTTTGGCATTAAATGCCGCTATTGAAGCCGCCAGAGCAGGCGAGCAGGGTCGGGGATTTGCCGTTGTGGCAGATGAAATAAGGAAACTTGCCGAGCAGTCAGGCGATGCCGCAAAACAGATAGGGCAGCTCATCGGCACTGTTCTAAATGAAGTGGATAAAGCTGTCAAGGCAAAAGACCAAGGTTCGGCCAATGTAGAAAACGGTATTAAAGCAGTGAAATCCGCCGCCGAAACCTTTGAGCAAATCTTGGTTGCCGTTGGAAAAGTGGCAGAACAGATGCAGGAGATTTCCGCAGCAACGGAGCAGATGGCGGCCAGCACAGAAAGCACCAGCGAGTCCTTTAAAAAGATGACTGATATCAGCCTGGACGGCTCCAATCAGGCACAAACCATAATTGATTCAATAGAAAAACAGCAGAAGCTGCTGGATGAAATTGCTTCCTCGGTGCTAAGACTCGGAGAAGATGCGGATAAACTTGATAAAATCATGAATGTAATAAAAATCTAAGCCTTCCAAAAGGGCCGGTAAGCAAAATTTACCGGTCCTTTTTTGTAATACTTTATTTAATCGTCGAATAAATCATGTATAATATATAATAAAGGTCGGGGTAAAACATTTAGCGGAGGTTATTCATATAATGGAAATAAAAATCATAAATCAAGATGAGAAGAAATTTTTTAACGATTTTATGGCTTGGGGGCCTAAAGGACATGTGCTTCAGTCCTATGAATGGGGCGAAGTAAAGCTGCACACCGGATGGGAACCTATCAGGCTGCTTGTCATGGATGAGGGCAAACCTAAAGCCGGAATTTCTATATTAAAGAGGAAACTGCCCATTCCGGGTTTTAACAAATGTATTTTTTATGCTCCCAGAGGACCTGTAGCCGACTATACTGATAAAGATACGCTTAGATTTCTCTTTACAAAAATAAAATCTATGGCAAAACAGCATGGGGCTATTTTATTAAAGATAGACCCGGATATAAAGGCACCCAACGATGAAGTTGTAAAAAACCTTCGCTCATTGGGCTTTAACCTTATTGATTCAGGCAAGGATTTCGATGGCGTCCAGCCTAAATTTGTTTTTCGCTTGGATATAAGCAAGCCGTTGGAAGAAATTGCTGCCGATTTCCACCATAAAACCCGCTACAATATCCGACTGGCAAAGCGCAAAGGTGTCACGGTCAAGGTGGGACGTAGGGAGGATTTAAAGCCGTTTTATGATATCCTGGAGGAAACCTGTATTCGCGATGAGTTTCTTGTAAGAAGTTTTGACTATTTTGAAACACTATGGGATGAGTTGGTGGAAAATGGGCTTGCACGGCTATTTATGGCAGAGTATGAGGGAAGGTATATAGCGGGGACGCTGGCCTTTATTTTCGGCGACAAGGCATGGTACATATATGGAGCGTCGTCCAATGAAGACCGCAATGTCATGCCTAACTATGCCCTTCAATGGGCAATGATTGAGTGGGCAAAACAAAACAACTGCACCATGTATGATTTTCGGGGGGTATCCGGGGACCTTTCACCAGATAACCCTTTATATGGGCTGTATAGATTTAAAAAGGGATTTAACGGCGAATTTACCGAATTTATCGGGGAATTCGACATGCCGCTTTCTCCGTTTTTCTACTACCTGTGGGTGCAGGTGATTCCGGCTTACCGCAAAATAAGAAAAGATGTGGTAAACTTTTTCCGCCGAGCAAAAAAAAGATAAGAAGGTGCATATATGCTTAAAAAGCTTACACACGACCAACTTAGAGAAACCTGCGATAAATCGGTTCTTTCTTTTCAATCAACAAAAGACCTAACTCCGCCTGCGGACATCATCGGTCAAGAGCGGGCCGTGCGGGCTATGGAGTTTGGCCTAAAGATAGACCTTAAAGGATATAACATTTTTATGACGGGCCTTACCGGTACCGGGAAAACAAGCTATGCCAGAGCGGCGGTTGCCAAAGCTGCTCAGGGCAGGCCGATACCTGATGATATCATCTATGTGTATAACTTTTTAAAGCCGGAAAGGCCCATTGCCATAAACCTTCCGGCGGGGAAAGGCTCTGAATTTGCAAAGGATATGGAAAAACTTATTTATGATATTCGTTCTGAAATATCAAGAGCATTTAGCGATGACAGCTTTGAAGAGCAGCGGCAGGAGATTATTGACCGCTATCAGAAACAATCCATGGAAATAATTGCAAATTTAGACGAAATTGCTAAAGCCGAAGGGTTTGCACTTCAGAAAACTGTTCAAGGCATTATAGCAATACCGCTGTCGCTTTCCGATTCAAACCCAAAACCCATGAGCCAAGAAGAATACGAAACACTTACGACTGAACAGAAAAAAGAGCTTGAGGAAAAAGGCAGGAATCTGCAAAATAAAATAGATGAAGCCATACGAAAAATGCGGGCACTTGATAAATCAGCCAGGAGAGAAATGGATGAACTGGAAAAAGGCACAGCACTTGCCGCCATAAACCCGCTTTTTGAAGAAATGAACGCAGTGTACAAAGACAACGCTAAAATCATCGATTACCTTAAAGCAGTAAAAAACGACCTTATAGCTAACCTGATGATTGTAAAAGAGGATAGGAAAGAAAAGCAAGACGGCGATGAAATCGTCCCATTATACGGCACAACAGGTGCATCTGAGTTTTTTTTGCGGTACCGCATAAATCTCTTTGTGGACAATAAAGCTACGGCACATGCACCGGTAATATTTGAAACAAATCCTACATATTATAATCTCTTTGGTAAGATAGAAGGAAGAGCCCGCCTTGGAACCGTTGTTACGGATTTCATGCTTATAAAAAGCGGTGCAATTCATAAAGCAAACGGCGGCTACCTCATAATTCAAGCTGCAGACCTTTTTAAAGAGCCGTTTGCATGGGACGCCCTTAAAAGGACACTGAACAACGGTGAGTCGCAGATTGAGAATATAGGGCAGGAATACCTCCTCTTTCCTACCGTAACATTAAAGCCCGAGGCGATTCCGATAGATGTGAAGATTATCCTCATAGGCAACCCCTATATTTACAGTCTTTTAAATGTATATGACGAGGACTTTAAAAAACTTTTCAAGGTAAAAGTTGATTTTGATGTAGAAATGGAGAGAAACCCGCATAATATAAAAAAATATGCGGAACTCATTTCCGAAATTGTAAAAACTCGCGGCCTTCTGCATTTTGACACAAACGGTGTTGCCGAGATAATTGACTACAGCTCACGCCTTGCGGAGGATAAAACAAAACTTTCCACACGATTTAATGAAATTCTTGAAGTGCTTTATGAGTCAAGCACATGGGCGGAGCTTGACGGCAGCAGCCTTGTTACAAAAGAACATGTAGAAAAGGCCGTATCAGAAAAGATTTACCGATCAAATCGCATAGAAGAGCGGCTGCTGTCGATGATTGAAAAAGAAGAGATTCTGGTGGATACGGAAGGCTTTGCTACCGGACAAATCAACGGCCTTTCGGTAATTGACACCGTCGACTATATTTTTGGTCAGCCTTCACGCATTACGGCTCGAGTTTACATGGGCAATGCCGGTGTGGTGAACATCGAACGCGAGGCTAAAATGAGCGGTCGAATTCACAACAAGGCAGTTATGATTCTTACAGGTTATCTGGGAGAAAAATATGCCCGCAGTATTCCTTTGAGTATATCGGCGAGCTTAACATTTGAACAAAATTACGGCGGCATAGAAGGGGACAGTGCAAGCTGTGCCGAGCTTATGGCACTGTTGTCGGCTATTGCATCGGTGCCGGTGCGCCAGGATATAGCG
Source organism: Tepidanaerobacter acetatoxydans Re1 (assembly GCF_000328765.2). NCBI lineage: Bacteria > Bacillati > Bacillota > Clostridia > Thermosediminibacterales > Tepidanaerobacteraceae > Tepidanaerobacter > Tepidanaerobacter acetatoxydans. The sequence goes on along the minus strand of NC_019954.2, from coordinate 2,548,028 downwards.
GTCACCGGTTCGCTGGACCAGCATGGGAAAATCCAGCCGGTAGGGGGTACCACCTATAAGATAGAAGGCTTTTATCACGCGTGCAAACTGAAAGGCTTTACCGGAACTCAAGGTGTGGTCATTCCTTGCCAAAATATCACAAACCTCATGCTGAAACCTGAAGTGGTAGCAGCCGCCAAATGAAGATAAGTTTCATATTTATACGGCCGAAACCATCGACGATGTCATAGAAATAATGACAGGCATGCAGGCTGAAGAATTTCACGACAAGGTAAAGGAATCGCTGAAAAATATGGCTGAAACCGCCAAAAAGTTTTATGACAGTGAGAAATGAAGAAAAATATATATTTACAGATATTACATTTATATTACATTTCCCCTAAAAATGTTGACCAGCAGCCAGACGGATGCTATAATAATTCTAGATGTTGCACATTGATAATTTAATAATGAGTTCCAAGGCATACTCAAATCTGGAACAGAGCTCATTGTTATAAATAAATTTTTCACATAATCACTAAACAAAGCAGGAAAATTCATCCTTGTTATCGAAATATACAAAATGCAAAATGACCTCAAGTTTTTCGAATCTGCCTTTAACTTTCAATCTGTCGAGCAATTATATAATTATTGCTCTGTTTTAGTGCTTTTAAAAAGATTGAAAGAAGGATAAAACTCAACTTTTAATAATTATTTTTTAAAGGGGGGATGGCACCGAGAGGACTGAGAAAAGCCTTTTTAGCAAGTATTACTTTCTTAAAAATTAAAAGGAGGATTTGAGTATGAGAAAGGCAAAAAAATTACTCGTAACCCTGCTCGTGCTTACATTTGTAATGAGCACATTCAGCGTAGGGTTCGCAGCTACAACAACTGACACAAAAGACCTGCCTACAGAAGTAGTAAGAGCCATGGCTCTCGGCTACTTAAAGGGCGATGCTCAAGGCAATCTTAACCTAGAAAATCCGATTACCAGAGCAGAAGCACTGGCTATAATTATCAGGGTTTCCGGTCTGGAAACTTCCGCAGAACTAATGAAGGGTCAGACCAAATTTGCAGATGTAAATCCTGATCCCTCGCTGGAATGGGCCACGGGTTACATAAACCTGGGAGTAGGCCAGGGAATCATCAACGGCTATCCCGATGGCACATTCAGAGGAAATGCCAACGTAACATATGCAGAAATGGCTAAGATGATTCTTTATGCCATGAACTACGGCGTAACCGTAGAAGGTGCTCCATGGCCTGCAGGCGTAATGGGCAAAGCCGATGACCTGGGACTATTTGACAAGGTCAGCTCAGCACCAGACGCACCGGCTATCCGCGGTGATGTTGTCAAGATGATCGACAACTCATTGACCATAAAGCACTTAGAGCAGACCGGCTATGGCGATCTGAAACAGTATGTCGAAGGCGACAAGACCTTCTTATCCAAGATGGATGTTGATGAACTGGAAGATGTAAGAGTAACCGAAATCGCCAGAGTCAACGACAAACTGGATGATGACGAAATAGAACTTACCGAATATGACAAAAACGGTAAAAAAGTAGATTCCAACATCTACACACTTATAGCTGATGTCAATCCCGAAGCAATCTTCGGTCTTAAGGTAGATGCATGGGTCAACGATGATGACGAGGTGTTCTTCGTAGAGGTTTCTACAGAAGATAAAGATATCCTCCTCGATGCGGTTGATGCTGAGGAGAGCGACGAAGATGAAATCTATCTGAAGGAAGCAGATAAAGCATACAAATGGGCAGATAGCGCTGTTGCCTATGTCAATTTTGAAGAAAAGGATCTCGACGAGATACCTGAAGACGCATACGGCAAGTTTGTCCTCGACAGAGGTCAGGTTGCGTTTGCTAACCTCTTTGATTTTGACGAAGTAGGTGTAGTAACAGCGGTCGACGGCAAGGTTATCGAATTCATCAACATAAATACCGATGAAGACGAAGTAGACCTTAGCGACTATGATGATGTATACATCTACAATCCCGACTTCACAAAAGCTGATGTAAAAGACATCGACGAAGACTCCGCCATTTTCTTCTGGGAAGGCGACGACGATGATGTTTACATCATAGTTAAGAACGAAACCGTAAAAGGTAATGTTGACAGTGTAAAAGAAGATAAGATTAAAGTTGACGGCAAGGAATATAAGAGAGGCAGCTTTAAGGGTACAAAAGCTCTAATCACTCTCGATAAAGGCGATAACTACGAAGAATGGGCAGACTTAGAAGCAGTTGAAGACTTCGTTGACGAAGATGTAATGCTGGTTCTCGACCTTCGCGGAAGAGTACTGCTTGTAACAGGTGCTGCCAAGGCTACCAGCGGTAACCTCTACGGCATAGTAACCTATGCAAAATCAGGCAGATATCCTACATTAACAGTCTTCAACAAAGAAGGCAAAGAAGTAGACTATGTAGCCGAGAGCTCAAAAGAGTTCGATGAGTTAACAGACTTAAAATATAATGCTAATACTCCGCAATATGCAGCATTGAAATACAAGCTGACATCCGACAGCGAAATTGCTGAAGAAAGGTCAGTATATGCTGTAATAGAAGGAACCGATATTACATCCAGAAAATCATATGACAGTGATGTAAAAGCTTCCGAAGTAATATTCGAAGGAAAACTTACAAAAGACACTGATAAGAAAACCTTCAAACTTAATGGAGAAAGCTTCTATATTTCAAGTGATACAGTAATAATGAAAGCACTAAACGAAGATGGTGAGTTAGATCCTGAGACCATATCCGTTGATAGATTCGTATCTATTGGTGTAAGCCAATATAACGAAGCTGTCGTATTTGGTGAGGCTGGTAAAGATGCAGACCTTATTGTTATGCTGAATAAGGCCTTTGAAGGAACCGAAGAAGATTACTTCTACGGCGTAGTAACCGATAAGCCTTACAAATCAGGCAGTTCTTACTATGCAACAATCAACGTCTTTGGCGAAGGCGAAAAAGACTACAAGGTAAATGATGCGGCAGACTTCAAGAAAGGTGTAGTCGTAGCATTTAACCTCAATAGTAAAGATGAGGCCGTGCTAAAGACCTCTAAGCTCTATGATGATAAAATTCTTAAGAAATACGACGATGGCTTTGTTACCATCGACGGCAAGGTCTACAAAGTAGACAGTGCGGCCGTGCTCTATAACAAAGACAAAGATGGCGACTTAGATAAGAAGATTGGTAGAACAAAACTTAAAGAGTATGCAAACAAACGAATTGACTTTGCACTTGATGATGGTATAGTAGTCGCAGCAGTAGTATACGATGGCAAAGATGGTTCATCGGATACTAAAGTTACAGGTGAAGTAACCTATATCAACGTTGACGAAGAATTAATTGAAGTAGACGGGAAAGTACTCGAACTTGATAAAAGAGTAAGACTTGTTGACGCAGACGGAAAGACCATAGCAATAGGACCAAAAGACGTAGCCAAACAATTAAAAGTAGGCGACATTCTATCTAAGATTACAGAAGAAGACGGCGTAGTTACTGAAATGAAGCTTGCTAAAGATGATGACGATGAGCCAGGAGTGCCAGAAGAAGAGCTGACAGCCGAAGCAACACTGGGTTCACTGCTTGGAGTAAAATATGCGGAAATCACTCTAAGCGATTCATCGAGAATTGACGAAGTAAAAAATGTAAAAGTAAATGGTGTAGTAAGAGATTATAATATCAAAGGTGATATTATAAGAGTTAACTTCGGTAGCGAAATCACAGATATAAAACTTATACTGAACGATGGTAGTGTAATAGATGTAACAATTAAATAACTAACTATATATAGTGTAAGTATAAGGTCTTTGCCCCACTCAATGGGGCAAAGACCCATATATAAAAAATAAAGGAGGGTCACATGTTGAGAATTAGTAAAAGATTGCTATCGCTGTTACTTGCTCTGACTCTGATACTGAGCATGACAACAGTGGCTTTTGCAAAAGATTATGACCTTATCAACAAAAACACACTGACTCGAAATGACTTTTTTGACCTGACAGACGACATGGATTTTTTCTCTGACGTTTTAGACAATCCAGGTCAGTATGTCATTGAAGTCAATGGCAAATATTATGAAGTTGAGCAGGTGGACGCAGCAACACAAGATGGAACAGGAATAGATGAAGCTGTTGTAGGCCTAGTTCCAGTTGATTTAGACACTGACGAGGAACTTAAGGTTGTAAGTGTAAGTGCTATTAATGCTAAAGAAGTTCAAATTAAGTTTAGTAAAGCTGTGAAAAAAGACACAGTCATCACTACAGGTGCACCTGATACGTTAAAGAATATAACTTTCACAAATATCGGAAGTGCTCCAGCTATTACTTCTACTTCAGCAGAAGCTAAGCTAAGCGAAGATGGTAAAACCCTAACTATAACTGCTAGTGGAACAGAGTACTTTGATGGACAATACGCTGTGTTAGTTCCGGTTGCAGTAACTGACCTAGACGGTAATCCAATAGAGGCTTATTCAGCTGTTGTGACGCTTAAGGATACTGTAAGACCTACAATCAGTGGACCAACTTATCCTGACAATAACACTGTAAAATTCGAGTTTTCCGAACCTATGAATTTAACAAGCGGAACTACACTTGAAGGGATTTCAACATTAAAAGATAAAAATGGTGCAACTGTTTCTATTACTGGTCTTATTACCTTAGCCACAGATAAAAAGTCATTTACACTAAACATGGCAGGATTGACAGTTGATGAAGAATACAAATTAACCATAGTGGGAGCAAAGGACTTTGCAGGAAATCTAATTAGTCCAAACCCCGTAACAGTAAGCTTTAAAAAACAGGTTGTTGACAATGTTAATCCAGAAGTTGTTTCCGTAGAAGCTGTTAATGATTCTAAATTAGTAGTGACTTTTTCAGAGCCAATTAAAACAACCCCTACAATATTTAAACTTAATATCGGCTCAACTGGCACTCCAGTAGCCGTTACTACTTCAAATGCAACTGTTAGCGATGATAAGACAGTAGTTACGGTGGATTTAACAACCGCTGGTTTTACTTCATTATCAGGCTTAAAGAGAGTAGATATAACCGAATTCCAAGATCTATCCGGTAATCCTGCCACTATAACAGATTCTGCGTACAACACTTTAATTAACTTCGTACCTGATACAGAGGCACCTGTGGTAAAAACTGTAACAGTAGAAACCATCAGCGGAACAAGATATATAGTTGTAGAATTTGACGAAGATGTTACTGTAACAGCAGCAGCACTTACACCCGTGACTTACGTAGTAGATGGAGTCCAAAAGACATTAACTGGCGGAATTGCAGTAGCAGCTGTAAGTGGTTACGATAAGGACAGCGATGGAAATGATGAGTCTGTAAAGATTGATACTGAAAACTATGACGGCAGTGGTGCTGTAATGCCAAACGGCGAATACACCATTACACTACCAGCAAATTTAGTAGCAGATGCTGCGGGAAAGAAAAACGCACAAACTACAATAAACGTTACTATCGGCGACATTGCCGATACAACTAAGCCAGCAGTACTAAGCGGATTAGCTGGAATTAACTTACCTGATAATGATACTGTAACTATACAGTTTACAGAAGAAGTTACAAATGCTACAGCATTAAATACCGCAAACTACACTGTAGAAGGCGAAAAGGTATTTGTGTCCGCTATATTTGATGGAGACAAAACAAAAGTTAAGTTAACTCTAAGAGATGGAGCTATTGACGTTAACGGCGAAAGAAGCTTAGAGATTAAGAACATAGCAGATAATGCCGGAAACGTTATGGATCCTGTAACATACCCTGTAGACTTTACTGAAAACGTAAAACCTCAAATGCTTTCAGCTAAAATAGTAGATGTTGACAAGATTCTAGTGACATTTAGTGAAGGAATAAAAGCTACTTCAGCTATACCTGCTAACTTTACAGTAAAAGTTAACGGCGTTTCGGATACAGTAACTGGTGTTACTGAAGAAGATGGGGCTACTGCAGTAGCTGACGGAGATACTAAAGTATTGCTAACTCTTACTACAGGAATAGCAAATTTAAGCGATGTTGTAACAGTTGAGATAGCAGACGAAACTATAGAAGATGTGAACGGAAACCTTAATAAAGGTGCCAAGACAGTAACCGCTACAAGGTAACTAACGCCAAACACAAGAAGAACTGACCTTAACCGGTTGGTTCTTCTTTTTTATTAAACACAAGGGGACAGTCCCTCTGTGTTATAAGAAATAGTAGCAATCAAGAAGAACTGACCTTAACCGGTTGGTTCTTCTTTTTTTATTGCAAAAAAACAAAATTACCATTGACATTGGAAATGATTGGGTATATAATAATGTTAGCTTACAAGCATACAAGCATGAGAGGAGGTATGATGTGATAGATTTAGACTTTAGAAGAAAAAGTAATGGGGTGCCAATTCTCTCAAAAGCTGAGATAGAAACCCTAGCCGAAATGGTTATAAAGGATTATAACCCAAAACTTCTTGAAGAGCCAGGCAGCTTAGATGTTGAGGATTTTGCTGAAGGATATGCGGACTTAGAAATGGACTACAAGGACTTAACCCATAACCAATCAATACTAGGCATGACGGTATTTTGCAACTGCTATATTCCTATATACAACGCCGAAGAAAACAAAGCCGAAGAGATACCGGTGGATGAAGGCACCATTATCGTAGATAACAGCCTTTTAAACGATGGCCAGCTAAGGCGAGGCCGCTTTACCCTAGGGCATGAAATATCCCATTGGCTATTACATCGGCACATCTATATGATTGATAAAAACCAGCTGTCTTTATTTGATTTCCTACCAAATGATACCCAACCTGTAATTAAATGCCGCAGTACCGACATAGAAAACAGCGGCAAAAGACAATTTGAAACAGATGATGACTGGATGGAGTGGCAAGCTGACTATATGGCATCAGCCCTACTAATGCCTAAAAAAGCTTTTACCAGAGCCGTTAAAGAAAAGTTCAAAGCCATGGGATTAAAGAAAGACTACTTTGAAGTAGGCACCGATTTTGAATTAAATTTACGTGCTGAAGTGCTGCCCTACGAGCTAGCAGACCTCTTTGATGTATCTGTAACAGCGGTAAGAATAAGATTAAAAGGTCTAAACTTTATTAGAAAACAACAGGAGAACAATCAATCTTTATTTGGATAAGGAGGTGTTAAAGAATGAATAAGTTTGGTGAGTTCATCACAGCAAGAAGAAAAGCAGAAAAAATTACTTTAAGAAAAATGGCAGAACTACTAGACTTCTCCCCTGCCTATTGGAGTGATATTGAAAAAGGGAGAAGGAATCCACCCAATATTAATAAGTTGGAAGAGTTGGCTAGGATATTAAAACTAACATCAGAAGAAAAATACCACATGATAGATTTGGCATCCGAAGACAGAGATGAGATCCCCATGGATCTACCCGATTATATTAAGGACAGTGGCCTAGCCAGAACTGCCCTTAGAAAAGCTCGTAGAATGGATGAAAAAGAAGGCAGTAGTGATATTACCGAAAGAGCGTGGAAAGAATTTATAAAAACCTTAGATGAAGAAAGGGGGAAATAGCCGGTGAACAACCTATTTAAGGATATGCTAGCAGAGCACTTTGAACAGGAAATCTATGATTTTTTGCAGGATCATATTATGAATAACTATGACCAATACGATTTAACCCGAAGAGCAAATGAGGTTAATGAAGTCCTCGAAGCTAGCCTCGATTTGGCTGAAGTCCTACGAGTATATAACATCAAGCAGGATGGTAGTGATGTAGCCTTTAACATGTTAGTTAGTTGTGATATTGAAATAGGAGATTACTTTGCCGGTGAAAATATCACGGAATCGGTATGCCAATGGTTTGAATTAAGCTGTAGTGCCGTTCTAGAAAACGCTACATTAACCGATTTTAGTATTGATGGAATTGAAGCTTATAATAAATAGGGGGAGAGGTGCCGATGAATTTAAGTAAAGACCTAGTGCCGATTATAAGTAAAAAGGATATGGATATAGAAGCCGCTAAGTTTTTAGAAAAGTATTGTCCCGCAGCATTAGAAAAGCCCATGCCAATTCCTGTTGAGGATATTGCAGAGTTTAAAATGGGATTGGAAATCGATTATGCAAACTTAGACAAAAACTGTGACACACTTGGAATGGTGCTATTTTCTAATGGTATGGTAGAACTTTATGATAAAGAAACAAAGAAATATTTTAAACGCCCCTATGAAAAAGGAACTATACTTGTTGAAAATGACCTAGTCGAACTGGATAACAAAGGCAGAGAAAGGTTTACTATCGCCCATGAATTAGTCCACTGGGACAAACACCAACTGAGATTCATGACCCTTTCCTATCAAGATAAAACCCTAGCTAAGGCATGTCGCTGTCCTAGTGAAAAAGTGCATAGACCCAAAAAGCCGGATGAGTGGGTGGAATGGCAGGCTGATAACCTGGCAGCAGCAATCCTTATGCCTGCTGAAATGTTCAGGCTAAAAGCGGAAGAAATTAAAAATAAATACCGTGGTAGAGTTGGAACAAAGATTAATGAATTTATGTGGAAAGGATTTAGCCCAGGCATGATTGCAGAATTTATCACTGATGAATTAGCGGATTTCTTCCAGGTTTCAAAGCAGGCAGCGGGAATTAGAATCCAGACACTAGGTATCAACTTACCAAAATAGCAAGTCTAAACCATGTATGCCATAAAGCATGTGAACACTTTTAAATACACGTAATACCATATTTTTTTACCCATAGCGTTCGCATACATGCTTATAGGACTAAACCAAAGGGGGTGAGAGTTATAGCTAAAAAAGTAAGATGCCCTGTTTGTTCAAATAAAAGACTTTTTGACCTTGTATCAGCAACCCAAGCGGAACTCATAATAAAATGCCCTAAGTGTAGAAATTTAATCTATTTATACTTTCAAAACAACCAAATAAAAGCCAAAGCAGTATGATTCATACCGAGCAGCGGAGTCTTCTGAACTACCAAATAGCCGGATGATCGCTATTAATTTAGCGGTCATCTGGCTATTTTTTTTATTTTAAATATCTTTTTTAAACATGAAATAGACCTGCATATTTAACATTTATTCTTTAGTCACAGAGCAAATAGAAGGGGGTGAGAAAGCGATGGGACCAAATGAAAGACGCATGGAAATCATAGAAGCCTTATGCCGTAGAAGGCAAGATACGATGTCCAACTTGGCGATTGAGTTTGGCGTCAGTGTTAGAACTATAAAAAATGACATTGACATCCTATCGCTTTCCTACCCTATAGAAACTATCCGGGGTCGTTATGGTGGAGGTGTTAGGGTAGCAGATGGCTATTATTTGCACAAAAAATATCTAAAGCCTGAGCAGCAAGAGCTATTGGAGCGGTTGTGTGCTAACCTTTCCGGCAATGACCTAATGGTGATGAACAGCATTATTAAAGATTTTGCTCTGAATGCCTAAAGGAAAGAAGGTGGAGCTATGAGTGATTTGCATTATGCATTAGCAGAAGAATTAGAAAAACTAGCAGCTGGATATCGTGCTTTAGCAAGAGGTGAGGTAAAGCCCTATGAGGCTAATATTCAGGATATAAGCATTGTACTCACAGAAAAAATTAAAAAAGGCAAGGTATCGGAAATTAAGGCGTTACTAAAGAAATATGGTGCAACGAAATTAGTGGAAGTTAAGAAAAAAGACTATGAGGCCTTTTATAAAGAAGCGAAGCACCTATAAAGGAGAGGAAAAGAATGAGCAAAATGAAGTTAGCTTTAGATGTTGTGGAAAATCTACGGAGTCTTGCAGATAGTATTGAAGCTTTAACGGATGTAGTAGAAGGAAATGAACCTAAAGAAAAGGTGGAAGATAATTTACCAACATTAGAACAAGTCCGGGCAAAGCTTGCGGCTTTAACCCAAAGTGGCAAGCAGGCAGAAGTGAAGGCCCTTATCACAAAATATGGAGCTAAGAAACTGTCTGAAATACCTGAGGACAAGTATCCAGAGCTACTTAAAGATGCGGAGGGGATTTAATTGGTAGAACACGCCCTACTTTCCGCCTCCGGCTCTGACAGGTGGCTTAGCTGCCCACCATCAGCAAGGCTTGAAGAATCAATAGAAGAGAGGGCCAGTGAGTATGCCAAAGAAGGCACCTTTGCCCATGCTTTGGCAGAACTCAAACTGGCCCACTACTTAGGAAACTTAACCAATCTTAAGTATAACACAGAACTAAAAAAGCTAAAACAAGATAGCTTTTACAGCCGAGGGCTAGAGGATGATGTGCAAATCTATGTGGACTTTGCCGTTGAAAAGATTAACGAAGCTAAAGCCCGTACCAAAGACGCAGTAGTGCTGTTGGAGGCCAAACTAGATTACTCCTCTTGGGTGCCGGAGGGTTTTGGCACCGGGGACTTAGTTCTTATCACAGACGGGATATTAGAAATTGTCGACCTTAAATTTGGACGTGGGGTTAAAGTTTCAGCAATTGATAACAGCCAGATGAGGCTATATGCCTCGGTGCCATCAACCAGTTTGGTTATCTCTATGATATTGAAACTGTAAGGATGACTATTCATCAACCAAGGCTTGATAGCGTTTCCACTGATGAAATGCCGGTAGATGAATTAACTAACTGGGGAGAGGCAACCATCAAACCAATCGCAGCCCTTGCCTTTAAAGGTGAAGGAGCATTTCAACCCGGGGAACATTGCCGATTTTGCAAAGTTAAGGCCACCTGCCGAGCTAGGGCAGATGAGAACCTAAAATTAGCAGAACATGATTTTAAAAAACCACCTCTTTTAACAGATGATGAGATTGTTGAAATATTGGCAGCAGCTGATGAGCTGCAAAGCTGGATATCAGATGTCCAGGCCTATGCCCTAGACCAAGCCGTAAACCATGGTAGGGAGTGGCCCGGCTTTAAATTAATCGAAGGTAGGAGCTACCGAAGATATGCAGACGAAGCGGAAGTGACGGAGGTTTTAGTAGCGGCAGGTTTTGATGAAGAAGAGATTTACACCAAAAGCCTCTTAGGCATAACCGCCATGGAAAAGCTTGTGGGCAAAAAGCAGTTTAATGAAATTCTTGGCACCTTGATAATTAAACCACCGGGCAAACCAAGGCTTGCACCGGAATCAGATAACAGACCAGCGATTAAAAGCACCGCTGAAATAGATTTTAAGGAGGAATTGTAATGAGTACAAAAGTTGTTACCGGAAAAGTGAGATTTTCATACGCCAATGTGTGGGAGCCGCAGAGTGTAAACGGCAGCGACCCCAAATATTCAGTAAGTTTAATTATCCCCAAATCAGATAAAAAGACTATCGAAAAGATTAAGGCCGCTATTGAAGTAGCAAAGCAAGAGGGGGCTTCCAAGCTAGGAAAGAAAATCCCAGCCAATTTAAAAACCCCACTTAGGGATGGGGATATTGATAGACCTGATGATGAAGCCTATGCCGACAGCTATTTTGTAAACGCCAACAGCTTCACCAAACCCGGTATTGTAGATAAAAATGTAGAGCCTATCCTAGACCAGACTGAATTTTATTCCGGTTGCTACGGTAGAGCCAGCATCACATTTTATGCATACAACGTGAATGGGAATAAAGGCATTGCTTGTGGGCTTCAAAACCTTCAAAAGTTAGAAGATGGGGGACCGCTGGGTGGCAAATCAAGACCAGAGGACGATTTTGAACCAGTGGAAATTGAGGAAGACTTTTTAGGATAATGACGATTCTGAGCATCGATATTGAAACCTATTCTAGCGTAGACCTCACCAAGTGTGGGGTTTACGCTTACACCCAAGCGGAGGACTTTGAAATATTACTTTTTGGCTATGCCTTTAATAATGACCCAGTAGAGGTTATCGATTTAGCAAGTGGAGAGCAGATTCCGGATGAAGTGACAAATGCCATAACAGATTCCGCAGTAATTAAAACAGCCTTTAATGCCAACTTCGAAAGAACCTGCTTAGCAAAATATTTAAATAAACCCATGCCACCAGAAGAGTGGCGGTGCAGCCAGGCCCATGCTCTAACTCTAGGGCTTCCTTTAAACCTTGCCGGGGTGGCCAAATGCTTAGGTTTAGCTGACCAAAAGATGAGCGAAGGAAAAGCACTCATTAGATATTTTTCCATACCCTGCAAACCCACCAAAGCCAATGGTGGTAGGACTAGAAACCTTCCCCACCATGACAGGGAAAAATGGGAAACCTTTAAAGCCTACTGTAAACAAGATGTGGTGGTGGAGCGAAGTATCCGTAAAAGATTAGAAAATTACCCTATGACTGATAAGGAACTAAAACTGTGGTCTTTAGACCAGAAGATCAATGACTATGGAGTGCGGGTAGACCGGCAGTTAGTAGAAAACGCCATCTGCTGTGATGGAATCCACCAAAAGGAATTAATGGCTGAAGCTATAGATCTAACTGGGCTTGAAAACCCCAACAGCCCGGCCCAGTTAAAGACTTGGCTTAAAGGTAACCACAACATCCAAGTAGACAGCCTATCTAAAGCCAATGTGGAAGAACTTTTAAATAAAATCAACCACCCCACCGTTACCCGAGTCTTGGAGCTAAGACAGGATATGTCCAAGACTTCGGTTAGGAAATATGAGGCCATGGACAGAGCAATGGGTGGGGATGGGCGGATAAGAGGGCTGCTCCAATACTATGGAGCCAATCGCACAGGCCGGTGGGCAGGCAGACTGGTGCAGGTGCAAAACCTGCCTCGAAACAACATGAAGGATTTGGATTTAGCTAGAAAACTACTGCTTGCCGGGGATTATGAAAGTTTGGAACTATTATTCGACAGTGTGCCGGATGTTTTATCCCAATTAATTAGAACAGCCTTTGTCCCTTCCCCTGGCCATCGCTTTATTATATCTGACTTTAGTGCTATCGAAGCAAGGGTAATCGCTTGGCTAGCCGGTGAGAAGTGGGTTGTTGATACCTTTAAAGGCCATGGCAAGATTTACGAAATGACCGCCAGTAAGATGTTTGGAGTGCCTATGGAGCTTATCGTAAAAGGCAATCCAGAGTATGAGTTAAGACAAAAAGGGAAAGTAGCAGTTTTAGCATGTGGCTATCAGGGGAGTGTTGGTGCTTTAAAAGCTATGGGAGCTTTAAATATGGGACTTAAAGAAGATGAGCTACCAGCCATTGTAGCTGCTTGGCGAGAGTCTAACCCTAATATCGTAAAGCTGTGGTGGGATGTAGAAGATGCAGCTATAAGAGCCGTAAAAGACAGGACTTCAATTACTATGCAGTATGGTCTTAAGTTCTACTACAAATCAGGAGTGCTGTTTATCAGACTCCCCTCTGGTAGAAATCTCGCCTATGTTAAGCCCAGGATTGAATTAGACACACGGTTTAACAAAGATAAATTAACTTACGAAGGTATCATGCTCGGAAACAAATGGGCTAGGATTGACACCTACGGCGGGAAGCTCACAGAAAACATCATTCAGGCAATCGCCAGGGACTGTCTAGCAGAATCCCTTTTAAGGCTAGATAAAGCCGGATATAAAATTGCCTTTCATGTCCATGATGAAGTGGTACTAGATGTCCCCCAAGGCTTTGGCTCCCTCAAAGAAGTGGAGGAAATCATGAGCCAGGATATCAACTGGGCAAAAGGACTGCCACTTCGGGCAGAAGGCTTTGAAACTAATTACTATATGAAAGATTAAGGAGGTTAAGAACCCATGTTTTATGTAAAAGCAAAAATTAACGATGCTGTGGAGATAGCCGCAGAAATTCACGATGACAATGTGTTCTGTACCTGTCCTGGCTGCGGGTGTGAGGTAGAAGTTGACCTTGCGGAAGTGTTCAGCAATAGCGACAGTGATCTGTACGGCACGGCTGTTTACTGCACCAAGTGCAGATTGGAGGGAAAATGATGAAGGAATTAATTCCAAAGGATAAATATGGTGTTTTTGCTGATGCCCGTGATACCGCAAGAGCGGACAGCAGGTTTGTTGCCAGGTTTTTTGAAAAGGAACATAAAAACGTCCTCCGGGATATTGAAAAAATCACTGACACCAATTCTGGATTGAGTGAGGAATTCGCACGGCTCAATTTTGAGCTGTCCTCTTACCGCAACTTACAGAACAAAAAACAACCTTGCTATATGATGACTCGTGATGGATTTACCATACTGGTTATGGGATACACCGGCAAAAAAGCAATGAGGTTTAAGGAGATATATATCAAACGTTTTAACGAAATGGAACAGTTCATTAAAACTCTTGTTACAGCTCGCAAGGAATTCCCATTATTAACTGAAAACATCAAGCTCTTACATGAAAATCCTAGACCATACCACTTCAGCAACGAATGTGACATGATTAATCGCATTGTTACCGGGATGTCAGCAAAGCAGTTTAGAGAAGCAAAGGGTTTAGCCAAAGGCACCAGCATTCGTCCCTATCTAACCGGTGAGCAGGTTAGGATGATGGAAACCCTGCAGAAAGTTGATATTGGCTTGCTGTTATCAGTTCCGGATTACCAGCAACGCAAGCGCTACCTGGAATGGTACAAAATGAAGCTGGTTGAAAAAATCGCTTAAGGAGGGGAGAAATCTATGGACAAGATAAATCCTGACCATTACAAGACAGGTGGCATAGAAACTATTGATTTTATCAAGGCCAAGCTCACCGGGGAACAGTTTAAGGGCTACCTGGCGGGGAATGTCATTAAGTATCTTTCTCGCTTTGAGCATAAAGCCGGAGAAGAAGATTTACAAAAAGCTCGCTGGTATTTAAACCGATTGTTGTTGCAAAGGAAAAGACCCATCATCTATGTCTGCTCTCCCCTACGAGGAGATATTGATAGAAACATTCATAAAGCCATCGGCTACTGCCGGTATATTTACAGCCGGGGCGGCATCCCGTTAGCCCCACATGTCATCTTTACCACTTTCCTGGATGATGCCGTCCCCGAGGAGAGAGCAGCTGGTATAGAGCTGGGTTTAGAGGTATTAAGCATGTGTGATGAGCTGTGGGCTTTTGGAGAAAAAATCTCTGAAGGGATGTCTTATGAGATTACAAGGGCCAAAAAGCTTGGGATTAGGATGAGAAGGTTTAACGAAAGGTGTAAGCCTCTGGAGGTGGTGGCTGGTGATGCAAGAGGAGACTAGCAATAAAAAAGTCAAGCCCTCTTTCAAATACGATGGAGTTTTAACCATTGTCACCGGAAGGAGCCGCAGGGAGCTGGAGTGGAAAAACCGGGAGACGCTGTGGTCAGAGCTGGTGAGAAAATTAAGTGTTACTACCAGAACCCATGAGACCTATGGGGAGTATAAAAAGCTCCCCAAGGCCGAAAGGGACGATATAAAAGACGTGGGTGGCTTTGTCGGTGGCACTCTAAAGGGTGGCCGTAGGAAGGCAGACTGTGTAGTCTGGCGGCAGATTATAACACTTGACGCTGACCATGTGAAGGGAGATTTATGGGCAGGGGTAGAGGTGATGTTTGGCCGTGGCTGCTGCATGTATTCTACCCATAGCCACAGCCCTTCATTCCCCAGATTAAGACTGGTTATTCCTTTAAAAAGGCCTGTATCACCTGATGAGTACCAAGCGGTATCAAGACGTATCGCCGGGGATTTGGGCATCGACTTCTTTGATGACAGCACATATCAACCCCACCGATTAATGTATTGGCCTTCTACCTCCAAGGACGGGGAGTTTATCTTTAAATACCTGGATGAAGAGTGGGCAGACCCGGATGAGATATTGGCCCGGTATCCCGATTGGCGTGACCCCTCTTACTGGCCAGAGTCCTCCCGGACTAAAGCTGAACGCAAGAAACTGGCGGATAAGCAGGGCGATCCCAGGGAGAAGCCCGGCATAGTTGGCGCCTTTTGCCGAACCTACACCATAGCCCAAGTTATCGAGAAGTTCTTAAGCGATGTCTATGCACCAGGTGATGACCCTAGCCGCTATACCTATATACCCGGAAGCACTGCAGGTGGCTTGGTCCTTTACGATAGAGACAACTTTGCCTACTCTTACCATGCTACAGACCCTATATGTGGAAAGCTTTGTAATGCCTTTGATTTGGTGAGGCTGCACAAGTTCGGTGAGCTAGATGATGAAGCCAAAGATGGAACTCCAGTTAATAAGCTGCCATCGTATATGGCTATGCAGCGACTAGCCACTGAAGATTTGGAGGTTAAAAAGCAGGTTGCTGCAGAGCGAATGGAATCTGCCAGTGATGATTTTAAGGGCGAGGAAGATTGGCAAGCGGGGCTTGAAATTGACAATAGAGGTGAATTAAAAAACACCTTAACCAATATGTCCTTGATTATAAAACATGACCCGGCTTTGGCTGGTATCTACTACAACCAGTTAAGGGATGGGGTGGATGCAGACGGGGAATTACCTTGGAAACGTCTTAAAGCTGGCTGGAATAAAACTGATGATGCAAATCTTGCCGGATACATTGACGCTCGCTATAAATTATACTCCCCAGGGAAATTAAGGGATGCTGCCTTAAAGGTTGCTGTTGAAAGAGCAAGACACCCCATCCGAGAATATCTAAACAGTTTGCCAAAATGGGACGGTGTAGAAAGGCTAGATAGGATACTAATTGATTATCTTGGAGCTGAAGATAGTGAATATGTGAGGGCTGTTACTAGAAAGACTCTAGTGGCAGCAGTGGCAAGAGTAATGGAGCCAGGTATTAAATTCGATTATATGTTGGTACTAAATGGCCCTCAAGGGATTGGTAAAAGCACACTATTTAATAGGCTGGGTGGAGAGTGGTTTAGCGATTCGTTATCTATAGCTGATATGCGGGATAAAACCGCTGCTGAAAAACTGCAAGGTTATTGGATAGTGGAAATTGGGGAGCTGGCCGGAATTAAAAAAATAGATGAGGAAACCTTAAAGTCCTTCCTATCCCGGCAGGATGATAAGTATCGAGCTGCTTATGGCTATGCAGTGGAAGATCATCCAAGGCAGTGCATCATTGTGGGAAGCACCAATAAGACCACCGGCTTTTTAAGGGATTTAACAGGAAACAGAAGGTTCTGGCCGGTTAGGGTGCCAGGTAGTCAAAACTTAAAGCCTTGGGACTTAAAAGATGTAGATCAGATTTGGGCTGAAGCTATTGTTAGATATAGAGCCGGGGAGAAGCTCTTCTTGGAAGGTGCGTTAGAAGAGACTGCTCAAAAGGTGCAGCTGGAAGCTTTAGAAAGCGATGACCGAGAAGGCTTAGTTCGGGAGTATTTAGATAGGCTTTTGCCTACTAACTGGGATGAGATGGAGTTAAGCGATAGAAGGGGTTTTATCCGAGGAGATGGTTTTAGCGATAGCATCAAAGGCGAGGTAAAAAGACAGATGGTTTGCACCCTGGAAATTTGGTGTGAACTGTTTTGTAAAGAACCTAGTGCTATGAGAAAAATTGATTCTTATGAATTAAACGCTATAATGCGAAAGATTGAAGGCTGGGAGCAAAGTGATAAGACGGTCAGGCTTCCCATTTATGGCAAGCAGCGAGTTTATATTCGGTTGGAACAAGAATAGGAACGAGGTCCGGAACAAGCGGAACAAGATCATACCTTGTTCCACCAAATATTAAAGTAGGTGGAACAAGGAGAACGAGAATTACATCTTGTTCCACATCTTGTTCCAGCCTTAAGGTCAATGCCCATAGAGGTTACAGAGGTTATGGAACAAGTGGAACAAGATTTACTATATACGATTAAAAATAAAGAATAGGCATACACACACGTATATATAACGCCTAATACGTATAGGCACATATATGTGGGTAGGGCTTGTTCCAGATATTGAGGCGGGATGATTATATGAGAGAAAAGCAAATCGAAGCAAAATTAAAGCGGGAGATAAAACGAAGGGGTGGAGCTGCTCTAAAATTCACTTCTCCTGGAATAGCAGGAGTGCCAGATAGGTTAGTGCTTTTACCTACTGGGAGCGTGGTGTTCGTGGAGCTAAAAGCACCTGGCAAGAAGTTAAGGCCTCTGCAGCTAAAAAGAAAAGAGCAGCTGGAGAGCTTAGGTTTTAAGGTTTACGTCCTGGATTCGTATGCAGCAGTTGATGCTTTTATCGAGGAGGTGGCGGATTGAAGTATATTCCTTACGATTATCAAAAATATGCCCTAGATTTTATCTTAAACCAGAAGGCAGCAGGGATATTTTTAGATTGTGGTTTAGGGAAAACAGTAATCACTTTAACTGCCATTGCCGAACTTATGCATAACCGCTTTGAAATAGCTCGACCTTTGGTAATTGCACCTTTAAGAGTTGCAGAGAGCATCTGGGATGTGGAAGCTAAGAAGTGGGATCACCTAAAACATCTACGCATCGCCAAAGTGCTAGGTTCAAAAGAAGAGCGCATCCAAGCCTTGAACACTGCTGCCGACATCTACGTCATAAATAGGGAAAACACAAAGTGGTTAGTCGATTACTACAAAAATAACTGGCCTTTTGACATGGTGGTGCTAGACGAGCTCTCCAGCTTTAAATCCCATAAAGCCCAGAGGTTTAAGGCACTTCGCAAGGTAAGGCCCTTTTGTAAGCGGGTAGTAGGCCTTACTGGCACTCCAGCTCCTAACGGGCTCATTGATTTATGGTCCCAAGTTTACCTTTTAGATAGCGGCAAAAGGCTTGGCAAAACCATAACCGGTTACCGGGAGCGCTACTTCTTGCCTGATAAAAGAAACCATAATGTAATTTTCACCTACAAACCCAAAGAAGGTGCTGAGGAAGCTATCTACAACAAGCTCTCTGATATCTGCATCAGTATGAAAAGTGGGGACTACCTGAACATCCCCGAGCGCATAGACAATATCGCAACAGTTGAGCTGCCGCCAAAGGCTATGGAGCAGTACCGAAAGTTAGAACGGGATTTACTGCTGCCGCTGCTTAATGGTGATGTGGTGGCGGGAAGTGCTGCGGTGCTGACTAATAAACTTTTGCAGATAACCGGCGGAGCGGTATACGACGAAGATGGCGGAGTGCAAGTTCTTCATGATGAAAAGCTAAAAGCTTTAGAGGATTTGGTAGAAGCAGCAAATGGCAAACCGGTTTTAATCTATTATGCTTATCGCCATGAACAGAAGCGGATACAAAAACATCTGGACTGCCGGGTGCTGGATAAACCTAAAGACATTGCTGATTGGAACAAAGGGGAAATACCGGTGATGCTGGCACATCCTGCCTCTGCTGGCCATGGCTTGAATCTCCAGGCAGGCGGCAGCACCATCATCTGGTTTGGACTGCCCTGGAGCCTGGAGCTTTACAGCCAAGCTAATGCCCGCATCCACCGCCAGGGGCAGAGGAACACGGTGGTGGTGCATCATCTGGTAGCCAGGGGAACCATCGACGAAGACGTGATGCAAGTGCTGAAGAATAAAGAAGCTGGTCAAGATGCACTGCTTAATGCGGTGAAAGCTAGAATTTATCGGGAGGTGAGTTAACCATGCATAAAGATTGTTTTGCCTATAAACATCATGGCTGCACAGCCTTAAAAGTTAGACAGTGTGAAGGCTGCAGTTTCTATAAAACCAAAGAGCAGTATGAGCTGGACCGACAGAAGGCAATAGAGAGAATTCGAAGTTTGGATGTCGAGAGACAAGAACATATCTTTGAAACTTACTACGGCGGCAAACTGGAGGTGTTAAAGGATGAATGCTAAAGAATATTTATCTAGAGCCCTATGGCTTGACCAGAGAATTAACAATAAATTAGAACAGCTGGAAACGTTACGAACGCTGGCAATGAAGGTAGGAGCCAACCTAACAGAAGAAAAAGTCTCCGGCGGCAATAATACAAAAAGTCATATGGAAAGCACCATTGTCAAGATTGTGGATTTGGAAAAGGAAATTAATGAGGATATCGATCGGCTGGTAGATATAAAAGCTGACATCATGGAGACTATTAGCCGGGTGGATGATCCTATCAGTCAAATAATACTAGAGATGAGGTATGTTAACGGCAAAGGCTGGGACGAGATTGCAAGAGGATTAAAATACAACGACCGATCAGTTTTCAAGATTCATAGCCGAGCACTAAAAGAAATTGCTAAAATACGAAAAGAGGGCAGTAAAGTTCAGTAAAGGGCAGTAGAATTCAGTCCCAATACCTGCTATAGTATAAAGTGTACAGGCATGGAAAAATATCAAGAACACCAGGTGCTGTTTGAATAGGCCTAGGGATAGATCGACCACGACTCCCAGGAAACGCAGCATTCTTGATAAAGCCCTTGGGGATTAAATCCTCCGGGGCTTTTTCTGTGCCAAGAATAACTAAGCTCTGAAAGCAATTTGCTCTCAGGGCTTTTTCTATATACGGAGGTGCTGGTATGAAACATATCAAGTGTATATCCTGTTGCTTTGCTTCGGTAGATAAAAAGGCAAGTGATAGTGGTTGGACGGCGTATGAGTGCAGCAACCCAAAGAGTGAATACTATAAAGCTTTGTTGAATGTAACTCCTGATGGCGATAAGCGTATCCGGATTACTTGGTCTGGGTGTGCCTGTGGTGAAAGAAAGGTGAAGGAGCATGCCCAGAAAACCAAAGAAGCCCTGCCGCTATCCTAGCTGTCCAGAGCTTACAGAAGAAAGGTACTGTAAAAAACACCAAAAGGAAATAGACCGGGAATACAACAAAAGCAGCAGGCCTTATAAAAAACTATATAACTCCAGCCGCTGGCAGAAACTGCGGAAGCATGTTTTAACTAAACAGCCTCTCTGTGTCATCTGCCTTGGAAATAAAAGAATCAACCCGGCAACAGTGGTGGACCATATTAAACCTCACAAAGGCGATGTGAAGCTGTTCTTTGATATTAACAACCTGCAGCCTCTATGCAAGACTTGCCATGATAGGAAAACCGCCAAAGAAGACGGCAGATGGGGCAAGAAAGGTGTTGTATATGGTTACAGCCAATAGCGTACCTTATGCACCAGGTAGAGGCAAGGCTAAAACAAATCGCTATGGCTACCGGTTCGAACTAAAACAAGAATTAAATTATCAACATCAATACGGTAAATCAAAAGCCAGTCAGGCTGAATATGGCACTCACGATAACCACTCCATCTGCCGGAAAGGTTATGGTCACGGAATTCGGGTGGCAACTTTTCTCCGGTTGCAAGCATGCGGATACAATCATCTAATAGGGTAATATTAAGTCCACGTTTTTCCGCAAGCTTATAATCCTTTTTAAATTGTGTTGTCCACAAAATCTGGCGGCTCATGATTTTAACTCCTGCAGCGCTTCCTCGACATCAAAATAAGGTTTAGCATCTGAGTTATTAGCAATTTGCTCTGCTTCAAGTAGAGCGGCCACTGTCACAGCATTAGGGGTATTTAGAGTGACATCAAAGGGAATACGTCCTTCTCTTATTGATTGGCGTAGAAAAATATTGAAGGCTGTAGTCATATTAAGTCCAAGCTCTGCAAACAGTTCATCCGCCTGTTTTTTAATATCGGCATCGATTCTAAAGCTAACACTAGCTGTTTTTTTGGCCAAGGGGATCGCCTCCTTTTCATAGTTTATGTAGATATTATAGCAAATATTTCTTGCATTGTAAAGCCAATGTAGTGGTATTAGCATTACAATAGCTTTCAAAAAATACATGCAGTAAATAGTTTTATATGCACGTTAGAGGGACCATGAGGGGGGTTCTAATTTTTAGAAACATGCTCAACAAGAGCGGCGGCGGGGTCTCGCGCAAGAATTCGCAAAATTCAAGGGCGGGGGTATATGCGATAAACCTTGACTTTGCTGTTTCAGAAGACGTTAATAACAAACAGAAAAAGGAGGCACCTATTTTGGATATTCGAAAGATACCGCTGGAAAAGTTAAATCCGGCTAAATACAATCCCAGGAAGGATTTAAAGCCAGGGGATGCGGAATATGAAAAGCTTAAGAAGTCCATGGAGACCTTCGGCTATGTGGAACCCATTGTCTGGAATAAACAGACGGGAAACATTGTAGGAGGGCACCAGAGATTAAAAATATTACAGCATCAAGGTAATACCGAGATAGAGTGTGTAGTGGTGGACCTAGATGAAACCGAAGAAAAAGCCTTAAACGTGGCCCTAAATAAAGTCAGTGGTGAGTGGGACTTACCCAAACTAGCGGATTTAATTGGCGAACTAGATAACGGAATATTTGACATTACCTTAACCGGCTTTGATGCCGCTGAAATAGAGGATTTATTTAGTAAAGTTCATGATAAGGATGTTAAAGAAGACGACTTTGATGTAGATGAAGCTTTGAAAGAACCGGTTATTAGTAAGCCAGGAGACCTGTGGCTGTTGGGTCATCATCGGCTACTTTGTGGTGACAGCACGAAAGCCAAAACCTATGAAAAATTATTGGATGGTAAAAAGGCAAATCTTGCGGTAACAGATCCCCCATATAATGTAAATTTCACCGCTGGCAAGGAAAATGAACGCCTTATTAAAAACGACAACCAGAAAGACGATGAGTTTTATGAATTTCTCTTGGCAGCCTTCAAAAATATCTATCAAGCTCTTGCTGATGGTGGGGCTTTATATGTCTTTCATGCTGACACTGAAGGATTAAATTTTAGAAATGCTGTAAAAGAAGTTGGCTTTCATCTTTCCGGGGTTTGCATTTGGGTTAAGGATTCTTTGGTACTAGGCCGAAGCGATTACCAATGGCAGCATGAGCCTATAATCTACTGTTGGAAACCTACAGGTAGACATAGGTGGTATGCTGACCGTAAGCAAACCACAGTATGGCAGTTTGACAGGCCCAAAAAGTCAAAGGAACACCCGACAATGAAGCCGGTGGCACTTTGTGCATATCCCATACAAAATAGCAGCGCTCCCAACGGCATTGTCCTTGACCCTTTCTCTGGAAGTTTTTCAACAGGAATTGCCTGTGAGCAGCTAGATCGTATCTGCTACGCTATCGAACTGGACGAAAAATATGTAGATGCAGGAGTAAAAAGATACGTTGAATACATGGGCTCAGATGATGAGGTTTTTCTAATAAGAGATGAAAAGAAAATACCATATAAAGCCTGTTTTTAAGCTTAAAAATAAAAACCTAAAGTATACAAGATATTATCCAAATACGACTTGCTATACCGTGTGTTTACGGTAATATACACATACCAAAGACACAGGGGGAGAGGAAAAGATGAAAAAGAAAGCATTTTTTGGCAGAAAGGTTGCAGACTTGGAGGAATTAAAGGCTCTAACGGGGGAAGCTAGCTCCGCCTACCAGGTAACCAAAGAGGTCCTGCTAAGCAGCAAAGAATTTGAGCAATTTGCCAGCGACTTCTTCCAGGACCAGCCTTGGATTAGCCCGGAAGACGGCGGTATTAATGAAAAGAGAGAGGTCCGCTGCATCCGGGTAATAAACAAGGAAACCGGTGAGCGGGTGCTCGTAAACAGCGAAGGCTATAACTACCCAAGATACACAGCCCTAGAAAAATAATCAAGCCCTACGGGGCTTTTTTTACTTGACTTATCTGTGGTTTTAAGTGATGTATAGACATACCAAAAACCACAGGAGGGATAGAAATGACAAGGAAAGAGCTTGTTTACAAGTTAGCCCAGCACTTGGAAATAGAACCTGTTTATTTAGCTGCACCCACTTTTGCCTATCAAGTTGGAGATTACATCGTGGACCGGCACAGTAACATTTTAGATAAACAGGAACAGGTGGTGGAGCTAAAAGATTTGCTAGAAAATCCAGTAAAAAAGGAGGAGCTAGAATTGGAAGATGCGGTTACTCAAGAAACTGCTACAGAAAAAGAACCCATTGCATTGGAAGTGACGATACCAATGGAGGGCTTCCAAGGTAAGGGTTTACGCAACTTGCTGCACATAATTTATAGCTATCAACCCTTAATTAAAAAAGCTCTAGGGCTAAAAGACGATCTTGTCAGTGAAAAGATCATTGCTGCCTTAAAACAGGAGCGGATGACGACCCTGGATCATTTTAAGCAGGCACTTGCTGGGGTAGACAGTCCTTACATTGACTTTGATTTTGAAAAGGAAACCATCACCTTTAAGCTAGGACCAGGCGGCGATGATCCAGAAAAGGCAGAAGCAGCAACCAAGCTATTTGGACTTGCAAACATCAGCGCTAGACGGCTTAAAAGCAACACCGCAGCCAAGGTCAAACATACAGATAACGAAAAATACACCTTTAGAACTTGGCTCCTGCGCCTAGGGATGATTGGCGATGAGTATAAAACAGCCCGGAAGGTGCTTCTACAAAACCTTTCAGGCAACAGCGCTTTTAGAAAACAGGCCAAGGAGGAAGCCGTAAATGGATAAGCCAAAATGCAAACTTATCGGAGAAGACGGCAACATTTTTAACCTGATGGGTATTGCCTGTAGAACTTTAAGACGGGCCGGACTTGATACGGAAGCGAAAGAAATGGTAGATAGAATAACAAAATCCAAAAGCTACGATGAAGCTCTAGTGATAATCATGGAGTATGTTGAAGTGGAGTAATTGGGTGAAGTAAGCCCCACACTTGCCCTGTAAGGGCTTTTTTAAGAGGCTAGGGCTTTCCATAGGGACCTTATATTTTTAACAAAAAGGGCTTTGGAGCGGGCAAAGCATTTGCTCAAAATTACCTAAAGTATACAAGATATTATCCAAATACAACTTGCTATACCGTGTGTTTACGGTAATATACACATACCAAACACACAGGGAGGCTGAAAAGATGAGAAAGATAAGAGACTTGCACATTGATTTTCCGGAGGAGTTAATACCAGACAACGTAGAGGTTTTAATTGACAGACTTGATGATGCCGACAACCGCAAAGTGGGAAGGCTGGCGAGAAAAGAAGAAGACAGGGGAGAATTTAGCTACGGGCTGATTAAAGCGGTTAAGGAAGCCATTCAGCAAAGAAATAGACTGGATAACACAACAACCAGCGCCAAAGACGCCAGGATAGACAGAATCCTATTTACCACAGACTCAGACGGAAGAAGAAAAAGCAGGAAATGGAACTAAAGGCCTTTAAGGCCTTTTTTCAATTGGAGGTGAAAAGCTATGGCGATGCGAGGAAGAAAACCCAAACCAACTGCACTTAAAGTTTTGGAAGGCAACCCCGGCAAACGGCCGCTAAACGATAAAGAACCCCAGCCAGAAAAGAAGGCACCCCGCTGCCCGTCATGGCTGGAGCCGGAAGCAAAGAAAGAATGGAAGCGGATGGCTAAGACTTTAGAAGCGATGGGGGTTTTAACCCAAGTAGACCGGACAGCTTTTGAAGGCTATTGTCAGGCCTATGCTAGGTGGAAAGAAGCCGAGGAATTTTTATCAAAACACGGCACCATCTTTAAAACCCCTTCCGGTTATATCCAGCAGGTGCCCCAGGTATCCATTGCCCAGACATACCTTAAAGTGATGAAGGATTTTTGCTCTGAATTTGGCCTTACACCTGCTGCCCGGACCAGAATTCAGGTAAATACCATTGACACACCAACAGATGATCCTATGGAAGAGCTGTTAAGGGTGAGCAAATAATGCTCTTTGACCATGAAAAAGCAGAGCGGGTAGTAACCTTCATCAATAATTTGAAACACACCAAGGGGGTATGGCGAGGTGTGCCTTTTGATTTACTACCTTGGCAGGATAAAATTGTTCGGGATATATTTGGTACTGTTAAAGAAGATGGCTACCGGCAATATAATACTGCCTATGTAGAAATTCCAAAGAAAAATGGGAAGAGTGAACTAGCTGCTGCCATTGCTCTATACCTTACCTGTGGCGATGGGGAATGGGGTGCAGAAGTTTATGGCTGTGCAGCTGATAGGCAGCAGGCTTCTATAGTATTTGATGTAGCAGTGGATATGGTAGATCAGTGCCCAGCCTTAAAGAAAAGAATAAAACCGGTACTATCCCAAAAGCGATTAGTCTATATGCCGACGGCTAGCTTTTATCAGGTGCTGTCAGCAGAAGCTTATACTAAACACGGCCTTAACGTGCATGGGGTGGTATTTGACGAACTACACGCGCAACCCAATAGACAACTGTATGATGTTATGACCAAAGGTAGTGGTGATGCTAGAAAGCAGCCACTATTTTTTTTAATTACCACTGCCGGAACAGATAGACATTCCATCTGCTATGAAGTCCATCAAAAAGCAGAAGATATTTTAAGAGGAAAAAGGGTTGACCCTACATTTTACCCGGTCATTTATGGGATTGATGACGATGATGACTGGGCGGATGAAAAAGTGTGGCGTAAAGCTAACCCTTCCCTTGATCATACCATTGATATAGAAAAAGTAAGAGCAGCTTTTCAAAATGCCAAACAAAACCCGGCAGAAGAAAACCTCTTTAGACAGCTTAGACTTAACCAATGGGTAAAGCAATCTGTCCGATGGATGCCCATGCATGTGTGGGATGAGTGCTCCTTTAAAGTGGACCCTGAAAAGCTAAAGGGAAGAAAGTGTTATGGCGGTCTTGACCTATCAAGCTCCATTGACATTACCGCCTTTGTTTTAGTCTTTCCGCCAGTGCCAGATGATGATAAGTATTATGTGCTCCCCTACTTTTGGATACCGGAAGAAAACATGAAACTGAGGGTAAGAAGGGATCACGTCCCATATGATATCTGGCAAAGCCAGGGGTATCTTCAAACAACAGAAGGAAATGTGATACACTACGGCTTTATTGAAAAATTCATAGAAGAGCTCTGGCAGGACTATGACATAAGGGAGATCGCCTTTGACAGATGGGGAGCAGTGCAGATGACACAGAACCTAGAAGGTGCAGGCTTTACGGTGGTTCCCTTCGGCCAGGGTTTTAAGGATATGAGTCCACCGACAAAAGAACTGATGAAATTAACTTTGGAAAAAAGAATAGCTCATGGAGGACATCCAGTCCTCTCTTGGATGATGGATAATATCCATATTAGAACAGACCCTGCAGGCAATATCAAACCGGATAAAGAAAAGAGCACGGAAAAAATAGACGGCGCAGTAGCCCTTATTATGGCGCTAGATAGAGCCATAAGAAATGAAGGAAGCAGATTTGATTTAAATGAATTTACTTCAGAAGAAACACTAGATAAACTTTGGGGCTAGGGGGTGATAAAGTGCTTGAGAGAATAAAGAACATCTTTAAACCAAAGGCCCAGGCGGTGCCGGAGGTAGTAGAAATAAACGATAGAAGGCTCTTGGAGCTACTTGGGATTGAGCCCGGGGAGCTAAACTTTAAGGGCAAAAACGCCCTAAAAGAAGCCACCGTCTTTGCCTGTATCCGCATTTTAGCAGATGCTGTAGGGAAATTACCGGTAAAGATTTATCAACATAACGGCACTGTAGACCATTATTTAACCCCGCTTTTAAAGATAAGGGCTAACCCCTGGATGAGCTCCAGGGACTTTTTTAAGGCCCTAGAGGTCCAGAGGCATCTTTATGGAAATTCCTATGCTTGGCTGGAGTTTGAAACTAAAGGCAAGAACGCAGGTAAAATAACAGGGATTTACCCTTTAGATAGCGCCAAAGTGCAAATTTACGTTGATGATATTGGGTTACTGCCAGGTAAAGGCAAACTGTGGTATGTCTACACCGACAGCAAAGGCACCGAATACCGCATTGACCCTGATGAGATGCTGCACTTTAAGGGCTTAACAAGTGATGGCATTGTGGGAATTACTCCCTTAAGCGAGCTTAAAAACACAATAGAAAATGCCGGAGCTGCTAGCCAGTATCTAAACAACAGTTTCAAAACCGGCCTGCAAACTAAAGGTATCATCCACTATGTGGGGGATTTAAGCCCGGAAGCCCAGCGAATATTTAGAGAACGTTTTGAACAGATGGCAAGCGGCCTTAAAAACGCAAACAGGGTATCCCTTCTTCCGCTAGGGTATCAATTTCAGCCCCTTAGCCTTACTATGGCAGATGCCCAGTTTCTAGAAAACACTCAGCTTACAGTAAAGCAAATTGCCGCAGCCTTTGGAGTAAAAAACCATCAGCTAAACGATTTAGATAGGGCAACACACACCAATGTAGAGCACCAGCAGCGGGAATTTTACGTTGATACCTTGATGGATATTTTAACAGGCTACGAGCAGGAACTAACATATAAACTTTTTACCCAAAAAGAACTGGATGATGGGTACTACATCAAGTTTAACGTCAATGCCATACTGAGAGCAGACCCTAAAACAAGGTACGAAGGCTATAGAATTGCCATCCAATCAGGCTTTATGACGGCAAATGAGGTGAGGGCCTTAGAAGAATTAGAGCCTAAAGAAGGAGGAGAAAGACTTTTAGTAAACGGCAACATGATGCCCATTGATATGGCAGGAGAGCAGTATAAAAAAGGTGGTGGTGAAAATGGGGAGTAAAAAGTTTTGGAACTTTAAAAACCAAGATGAAAAAACCGGGGAGCTTACCCTATACGGGGAGATTGCTAGTGCTACTTGGTGGGGAGATGAAATAACTCCTAAAGAGTTTAAAGCTGATTTAGATGGCTTGGGAGATATAGACACATTAAACATCTACATCAATTCTCCCGGAGGGGATGTGTTCGCAGGCCAAGCCATTTACAGTATGCTAAAAAGGCATAAGGCTCATAAAAACGTATATATTGATGGACTTGCAGCAAGTATCGCAAGTGTCGTAGCTATGGCCGGCGATACTATTTTTATGCCCAAAAACGCCATGATGATGATCCATAACCCCTGGACTTTTGGCTTGGGAAATGCAGATGAGTTTAGAAAGCTTGCAGAAGACCTAGATAAAATCCGGGAGGGCTTAATTGCTGCCTATGAAGAAAGGTCTGCCTTAACAAGGGATGAGATTATAAAGATTATGGATGATGAGACTTGGCTTACGGCAGACGAGTGTTTTGAATACGGGTTTTGCGATGTGGTGGGAAAGGAAAAACAGATGGCGGCATGTATTGATAAGACGCTATTAACGAAATACAGAAACACACCTAAAGAATTGTTATCAAGACTAAAACCTGATGAAAAAAAGCAGGAGTTATTAAAACAAAAAATATTACTAGAACTTGAGCTGTAAGGGCTCATTTTTATTTTGAAAGGAAGGCGATCACTTTGAGTAAAAAACTACGTGAACTACTGCAGGCATTGGAAACTGAGAAGGCAAAAGTGCGAGGGTTACTTAAAGAAGACAAAGTCCTTGATGCAGAAAAAGCCATGGAAAAGGTGCGCTCCCTGCAAAAGGAAGTGGCCCTACAGCAGGAACTGGAGGCACTAGAAGACCAGACCCTTGATGATGCAACTCCCATCGACCATACCCGCAACCGCACCGATGCCGAGCTTGAAGCAGAATATAAGCGAGTGTTTTTAAAGGGTTTAAGGAGGCA
The DNA here is from genome assembly GCF_000328765.2 of Tepidanaerobacter acetatoxydans Re1. Classification (NCBI taxonomy): domain Bacteria; kingdom Bacillati; phylum Bacillota; class Clostridia; order Thermosediminibacterales; family Tepidanaerobacteraceae; genus Tepidanaerobacter; species Tepidanaerobacter acetatoxydans. The sequence continues at coordinate 2,518,755 of NC_019954.2, read as the reverse complement.
GAGGATTACTGCCGATGACCACAGCATTATTAATGAATACCGGGCAGCAATGCATGAAGGTGGAGTAACTGGAGATTCAGATGGAGACACAGGGATAATTGTTCCCCAAGATATTCAAACCAGAATAAATGAGTTAATGAGGACCTTAAACGATTTATCCAAGTATATCCGGGTAGAAACCGTTAATACCCTATCAGGCTCTAGGGTGCTGGAAAAGGATGAGGACATGGTGCCCTTTGCTGTAGTGGATGAGTATGGGGAGATCCAGGAAATCGATAATCCAAAGTTTACACCAGTTACTTACAAGCTCATTAAACGAGCTGGCTTTTTACCATTAACCAACGAGCTTTTAAAGGATACTGACCAAAATATCTTAAGCTATGTCACAAACTGGATTGCTAAAAAGCATGTGGTAACTAAAAACAGCTTAATTATTGCCATCTTAAACAGCCTTAATAAGAAGGGTTTAACAGATATCAAAGCTATCAAGAAAGTTTTAAATGTGGACTTAGACCCTGCAATTAGCCTATCCAGCACCATCATCACAAACCAGGACGGCTTTCAGTGGCTGGATGAGCAGGAGGATGCCAACAACAGACCACTCTTGCAAGATGATATTACTCAGCCGGGCAAGAAACTCTTTAAGGGAAGACCCATTGTAGTGGTGGCCAATAGAACCCTACCTTCCACCGGAACTACTACTGTTAAGGCTCCTTTCATTGTAGGAAACTTTAAGGAGCTAATGGTGCTATTTAGTAGGGGCGTTTATGAACTTGCTTCCACTAACATCGGCGGCGATGCTTGGAGAAGGGACAGCACAGAGCTTAGGACCATCACAAGAGATGACTGTGTAAAGTGGGATAGTGAAGCAGCGGTATATGGTCAGCTTACAATTTCTTCAGGTGCGTAAGGGGCGGTCTTTCCGCTCCTTTCCCTTTAAGGGGTGAGTGAATTTGATTATTACACTGGAAGAGGCAAAGATGTATCTCAAGGTAGATCATACTGAAGAAGATGATTTAATAGAATCCTTAATCGATGCCGCTGAGACTTATCTTAAAAACGCTACCGGTAGGACTTTTGATGGCTCAAACTATATTGCCAGGCTGTTTTGCTTAACCCTAGTAACTGACTGGTATGAAAACCGAGGGCTTATGGTTGGTAAAGTAGGAGAAGGGGCAAGACCGGTCATTGAAAGCCTATTAGCCCAGCTAAACTACTGCTTTCCGGAGGTGGAAAAATGAACCCAGGGGAGCTAAATAAAAGAATAACCCTGCAAAGGCCAATTATCACCATAAATGAAAGGGGCTTTGAGGAGGAAACTTGGGAGGATGTAAAAACGGTCTGGGCAAAAGTCACTAATCTTCATGGTGGGGAGTATTTTGCCGCTGCTGCTGTTCAGGCAGAAAACACGGTGAAGTTTACTATAAGGTATTTACCAGGCATCCATACCACCATGCGAATTCTTTTCCGGGGAAAACAATACAACATCACCGCAATCGATAACATCAAATACCAGAACCGCTATTTGGAGATTAAAGCATTGGAGGTGGTAGGTAGTGGCTAATTTAGAACTTGAGGGAATAGAAAACCTAATAACTGAAGTAGAAAAGTTGGGACAGCAAGGAGCAAGGATTGAGAATAAAGCCCTGCGGGAAGCGGGAGAAGCGATGAAAGAAGCCATTAAACAAGAGGCTCCCCGGAAAACCGGCACTCTAAAAAAGAGCATTGAAGTTTCTAGAGTTAAAACCAAAGATGGAGCAAAGTATGTAGAAGTAGGTCCTGGTAAGGAAGGCTGGTATGGAAAATTTTTAGAATTCGGTACAGTCAAAATGAAGGCTAAACCTTTCATGGCCCCAGGTTATGAGAAATCTAAAGAAAGGGCAATGGATGAAATTGAAAAGAATTTAAAAGAAGGCTTAGGCTTATGAGCATAAATCAAGAAGTGATAACAGCCTTAAAGGATATTGGAGTGCCGGTCTCTTTCCAAACCTACACTGGAGCGGCCGATACCTATATCACCTTTTTCACCTATCTAGATAAACCTGAGCAACATGCCGATGATGAGGAAACCATTACCGGTCACTATGTTCAAATTGATGTTTGGAGTAAGAAAGATTATACCGACCTGGTTAAAGCTGTGCATGAAAAAATGCTGGCAGCGGGTTTTATAAAACAAAGCTTTTATGACCTGTATGAGGATGACGTGAAGATCTATCACAAAGCAATGCGATTTTTTAAGGAGGTGCTGTAAAATGGCACAGGTAGGACTTAACGATTTACATTTTGCTATTTTAAGCGAAGACACTAAGGAAACATTAACTTACGAGGTTCCAGAGCCAATGGTGGGGGCTATCAATGCTACCATTAACCCGGCAGTCAACACCCAGGAGCTTTATGCCGATGACCAGCTGTGGGAGTCTGTATCAGCTTTAGGGAAAATCGATGTAGAAATAGAGACAGCGGATTTACCTCTTGACATAAGAGCAAAGATACTAGGCAACGAACTAAAAGAAGGGGTGCTGATTGAAAAAGCTACCGATGTCCCGCCCCATGTTGCCCTTGGCTTTAAGAGCTTAAAGTCTAACGGCAAGTACCGCTATATATGGCTCTTAAAAGGAGTAGCCCAGCCCATAGCTGAAGACTTCTCCACTAAAAAAGATAATGTGGAGCATAAAACTCCTAAGGTGAAATTTACCTTTATGGCAAGAGTCCATGATGGCCAGTGGAAACATACTGCGGATGAAGACAGTGAGGATTTCACTGGAGCCGCTACTTGGTTTGATAAAGTACCTGGTAGCACCGTGGCATCCAACCCGGAGCTATAGAAAGGAGGACCTAAGCCTTGGAGATTGTATTAAAAATTAATGGCAAAGACAAGACTTACACCGCTGGCTTTATCAGCGCCAGGATGGTAAGAAGGACCATCGAAGTATCCAAAGAGGTAAACTTTGATAACATCTTGCCTGAGGAGCTGGATAAGCTGATGGATTATATCGTGGAGCTCTTTGGAAATCAGTTTACCAGAGATGAGCTTTATGACGGCCTGGCCTCTAAAGACTTAATCCCCACCATCACCAAGTGTATTAATGAGGTGGTAGGCGAGGTAAGTAGCGTCACAGCAGGTGAGGGAAAAAACGAGTAGAGGGGGATGCCATGGACCCCCAAGACTTTATTGACCAGCTTTATTTAGCACTTCTTGATAAAGGCTGGACCTTAAATGATATCGATTCCATGGACATTATTTATTACTTGAAACTATTGAACAAAAAACTAGGAAACGAGAAAGTGTATATTGATGAAATCTTATAGCACCTTGCAATCAGGTGCTTTTTTCATACCCAAAAGGTGGTGAGAAATTGGCTAAAGAAATCGGGCAGCTAAATGTAAAAATCGGTCTAGACTCCACTGGTTTTCAAAACGGCATCAGTAGCTTGAACCGAGAGATGAGAAAGGTGCAGTCCGAGTTTAAGCTGGCAAGTGCCGAGATGGGTAAACATGGTAAAGAATTAGACAGCTTAAAACTTAAATCTGATAGCCTAACCAAACAGACAGAGTTGCAGCGGCAAAAGGTAAAGGCATTAGAAGAAGCCCATCAAAAGTCTGTAGAGACTAAGGGAGCCGACGCTAAAGCTACCCAGGATTTAGAGATAAAACTAAATAAGGCAAAGACACAGCTTGCCTATATGGAGCAGGATTTAAAGAAAGTAAATCAGGAAATAGAGCTTCAGTCCTCTACATGGTATAAGCTTTCCAAGAGCTTAGAGCCTCTAGGACAGTCCCTGCAGAACGCAGGCAAAAAGATGGAGGATGTAGGCAAGAACCTATCTATGAAAGTGACAGCACCTCTTGCAGCTCTTGGGGGCGTAGCAGTAAAGGTAGGCTCTGATTTTGAAGCGGGGATGAGTGAGGTTGCCGCTATCAGCGGAGCTACTGGCGAGGACCTTAAAAAGCTAGAAGAAAAAGCCAAAGAGATGGGAGCTACCACCAAGTTTAGTGCAAGTGAGTCTGCCGAAGCCTTAAAGTATATGTCTATGGCTGGCTGGGATACAACCCAGATGCTAGACGGTTTAGAAGGAGTTATGATGCTTGCAGCAGCAAGCGGTGAGGATTTAGGTCTAGTGTCTGACATCGTGACAGATGCTTTAACAGCTTTTGGCATGGAGGCAAAACAAGCCGGAGAGTTTGCAGATTTACTTGCCAGCGCAAGTTCTAACAGTAACACAAATGTTGCCATGCTGGGGGAGTCATTTAAATATGTGGCTCCCCTCTTTGGTGCATTGGGTTATTCGGCAGAAGACGCAGCACTTGCACTAGGGCTAATGGCAAATGCGGGTAGAAATACATGCTCGGTTGCAGGGAAACTTGCAGCATAAAATACCGCTCTAATTCGGTGGAAATCTAAGTTGAATATTCAAAATGCTGGGTTTGCTTAGTTCGGGGGTGAGCTAGCAATGAAAAGATTAAACCATACTGAATTTATAGAAAGAATAGAAAGACAACATGGGAAGGAAATAAAGGTATTAGGGGAATATAAAAATAAAAGAACCAAGGTTTTGGTACAACACAGCTGCGGGCATGTTTGGGAAGCTAATCCTGAACCGTTATGGAACGGGCATGGTTGTCCCAAATGTGCTAATAACCTTCGCAAGGATACCCCACAATTTAAAAAAGAAGTTTACGATGTTGCTGGGGATGAATACGAAGTTTTAGGCGAATATGTTAACACGCATACACCTATATTATTTAGGCATAACGTGTGTGGGGCAGAATTTGAAATGTCGCCAAATGCCTTTTTGCATCAAGGTCAAAGGTGTCCAAGCGAAAGGTATATCAGGAGTGCAGAATCAAATAGGCTACCATTAGAAGAAGTAAAGGCACACATTAAAGATCTAGTAGGTGATGAGTACGCTATCATTGGAGGTTATCAAGGCTCAGCTAAAGAAACTACTTTTATTCATCATAAGTGTGGAAGAAGTTTCCGGATGTTGCCCACAAGATTTATCAATCAAGGTGTCAGATGCCCACATTGCTATTTAGATCAAAACAGGTCAAACGGTGAGTATGTTGTTGTAGATTACCTGAAACAAAAAGGTGTCTTTTATCAAGAGCAATATAAAATGGATGGCTGTAGGAATGTGAGGCCTTTACGATTTGATTTTGCAGTTTTTGATACTAAACATAACTTGCAGCTTTTGATAGAGTACGATGGCTCCCAACATTTTACCCCTAAATTCCCTAACGGAGCTAAAAACTTCGAAAGAATCCAAATAAACGATCGCATTAAAAATCACTATTGTAGGGAAAATGACATTCCCCTGCTAAGAATAAAACACACTAGAAGTAGTAACTCCGATACTTTTAGGAGAAAGGTTATAGATAAGCTAGACCAAGCATTTTCAAATATTCAATAAGACAATACCGAGCCAAGCCTAAGAGGAAACTCTAGGAAGGTGTAACGACTAGGCAAAGTAGGCTAAGTATTAAAGACGCTATTTAAATAGGGTCTTTTTTATATGCCCAAATGCCCACGAATGGGCGGAACCCTAACACATGATGGTGAGGGTTAAGATATAGTCTGAACTGGGGATGAATTGACATCCCGTCATGCGGGGAAACTCCCAGAAGTAAGGATAAAGAGCCTTACGATAACACAATTGATTAAATCGAGCCAGGCCGGTACCTCTTTAAAAACCGCCATTGCAAACCTTGCAAATCCCACTGACAAGATGAAAACAGCTATGAATGAACTAGGCATCTCCATCACAGATGCCAATGGAGAAATGCTGCCGTTTAAAGATGTGCTGGATGAATTAAGGTCTAAATTTGCAGGACTTTCTGAAGAACAGCAAGCCCAGTACGCTGCCACCATCTTTGGAAAAGAAGCCATGGCAGGGATGCTGGCCATCATTAACGCCAGTGATGAAGATTATGCCAAGTTGACGGAAGCTACCAGGAACTATACCGGTACTGCCAAAGAGATGGCGGATGTAATGATAGATAACCTGCAGGGAAGTATCGTTATACTCAAATCAGGCTTAGAGGGTTTGGCTATTCAAATCTTTGATATTTTAGTCCCTCATCTAAATAAGTTGGTGGAAAAGCTGCAGCAATTAGTAGACTGGCTTGCCAACTTAAGCCCTGCTACTCAAGAAACTATCGTGAAAATTGGTATGCTTGCAGCTGCCATTGGTCCACTACTTTTAATTTTCGGCAAGCTGGTGGGTGGTATCGGCTCTGTCATAGGGGTTTTATCATCAGTATCAGGTGCCATAGCAGTTGCTACTACCGGAGCGGCAGCTGCTACCCCGGCAATAGGAGCTTTAGCCACTGCCTTTACTGTTCTTACAGGACCTGTGGGGATAGCGGTTGCAGCTATAGGAGGGGTGACGGCAGCAGGTGTTGCGCTATATAGACACTTAAGTCAAGAGAGCATCCCTGAAATTAAGCTTTTTGGCAATGAGACGTCTAAAGCCACACAAGAGGCTGTAACTGGATTTTTACAGCTCAATGATGAAGCAACCCTTGCATTAAATCAGCTTTCCTGGAGCGGTCAGAAAGTGACCAAAGACATGGCGCAGAAAATAGCCGGTAACTTTTCTCAAATGGCAAGTGATGTTCAAGCAGGTCTTGATAAACACCATCAAGAGTCTTTATCTAAGATGCAGGGCTTTGTTACTAGCAGCACTGCTTTATCCAAAAAAGAACAAGAAGAGATTTTAAACAATATGCAGCAGGGCTATGAAAGCAGGAAACAAACCATAGTTGAAGGGGAAGCTCGGATTAAAGAAATACTTGATACTGCATCTGGTGAAAAAAGAGCATTAACCAAAGCCGAGCAGGAAGAAATAAACGCTATCCAAAGGACCATGGTGGAAACCGGTATCAAAGTCTTATCCGAAAACGAAATAGAAGCCAAAGCCATCATGGAGCGCATGAGAGCTCAGGCTGGTGAAATCACTGCTTTGCAGGCTGCTGAAGTTGTAAAAAACAGCATTGAGCAAAAGGATAAAACTATCAAAGCTGCCGAAGAACAGTACAACGAAGTGGTAAAAGAAATCATCCGGCAAAGAGATGAAGCAGGGATCATCTCCAAAGACCAGGCAGATAGATTGATTAAGGAAGCTGCCCGGCAAAAAGATGAGTCCATAGCCAGAGCAGAGGAAATGCACCAACGGGTGGTAGAAGAGGCCAAGATGCAGGCAAAGGAACATGTAAATCAGGTGGACTGGGAGACAGGAGAAATAAAGAGCAAGTGGCAAGTAATGAAGGATGATATAACAACTAAGGCAAAGGAGATAAAAGAAGATGTAATAAAGAAATGGGAAGATATAAAGATAGCTACTTCAGAGAAATGGGAAAACATAAAGACATCCCTTGCAAATAACTGGCAGTCTATGAAAGAAGATACCCTACTGAAGGTTAAGGAAATAAAGGAAGATGTTACTCGAAGGTGGGAAGAACTGCAGATTTCTACAAGGGATAAATGGGCTAGCATCAAATCCTCGGTAGCGGACAGTATTGATGGCATTAAATCTAAAATATCGGAAGGCATAGAAAAGATTAAGGAATGGAACGCCACTACCGTAAAAGAAAAAGTGTTCAGCATTGTAGAGAAAATCACAAGAGTTATTAGAACTGTAACTTCCGGTGGCAGTGCTGCATCAAACTTTAGTGGAACAAGCTTTTTTCCCGGTGGGCTTACTATGGTAGGAGAACTTGGACCAGAGCTTGTAAAGCTTCCAAGGGGAAGTAAGATATATAACGACCATGAAACCAAAGAGATTTTAGGGGGTAATAAAGGGATAACTCAAAACATCACCATTAATAGTCCTACTCCCCTTACCCCGGCAGAAACAGCTCGGCAGATAAAGAACGCATCAAGACAGCTAGCTCTTGAATGGTAGGAGGTGTGCCATGCAGGAAATTATCATAACTAACCAAAACGGAGAAAGCATTACTTTGGGCAATCGGGCTCCCTTTTTCCTAGAGACCATAGACGGCGTTGGGGAAGTAGGGGTAGCTATTGAAAGCCAAAAGGCACCCAAACAAGACGGCTCAACATATATCGATAGCACCCTGGGAAATAGAGCCATTACTATCAAAGGCATGATTATAGCTAAAGGCGACCCCGATGCTGTTTTGCAAGCTCGCAGGCTGATGCAAAGGGTTATAAATCCAAAATTGGATGAAGTAAATATTGTCTATCGCCAAGGAAACTTGGTAAAGGAAATCAAGGCTATAGCTGAAAGCACACCCGTATTTCCAGCAGCAAAGGGCAATCAAGGTCTATATTACCAGAAGTTTTTATTATACCTTCTTTGCCATCAGCCCTTCTGGCTTGACACCTTCTACGAAAGTCGCAAGATGTCATATTTAATGGGCGGAATTCAGTTTAGGCTTAGGCTGCCAACAGCCTTTTCTTACCGGGGCTTTAAGAGGACGGCATTAAACGAGGGGGATGTAGCTGCACCTGTAGAAATTGAATTTACTGGACCTGCTATCAACCCTACGGTATCAAATCTTACCACTGGCGAGTTTATAACCGTCAACCGAAAGCTGGAGGAAGAAGATATCTTATATATCTCCACTGCCTTTGGGGAAAAGCATGTAAAAATTAACGGAGAGAACGCTTTTCACTATATAGAACTAGACAGCACCTTCTGGCAGCTAATACCAGGGGAAAACCTCTTAAGCTATACCAGTAACAAAGACAGCATAAAGACAAAGGTACTGGTTAAATGGAAAAACCGTTATGTAGGCTTATAGGAAGGAGGGACATTGTGGAAAGGTTTAGATTTTTTGACTCCATCGATGGTGAAGATGAGCGCTACTATACCGCTGATGAGTTTGCCGAATATTTTAGGCAGTTTATCAGAAACGGGATATTTAACGGAGGAGAAAACCTGCAAGTAGGAACTGATGAAAGGGACATGAAGATATTTATTAAGCCCGGCTATGCCTGGATTGAAGGGTATCTTTATAAAATTGAAAAAGAGCCTTTAGTATTAGAACACAGCATGGCAGACCCAGAACTTAATAGAATTGACAGAGTTGTAATTCGCCTGGACAAGACTTTAGAAAACCGCTATGTAAAGGCCTTTATTCTAAAAGGCGCTCCAGCAGAAACACCACAGGTACCGGAGCTGACAAGAGATGAAAATATCTATGAAATATCCCTTGCCCAAGTAGAAGTTATCGCAGGAAAGAGCTTTATCGAAGCACATCAAATAACTGATGAAAGACTGGACAATGAAGTATGTGGACTTGTCACACACCTTTTTGAACAGGTAAACACCACAGAGATATTCAACAGGTTTCAATCTTGGCTTGATTCTAAAACATCAGAGCCAGATGGCGATTTTTACCGAGAGTGGAAAGATTGGTTTGATGAAGTGCAGGACACTACAAATCTTGTTACAAAAACCCAGTTTGATGAGCACTTGTCGGCATGGGATGCATTTAAAGAAGAAATAAAAAAGAAGTTAGATAATTACTCTTTGTATGCTTTTGATAAAGACATAAATGGCATATTTACAGTAGTTGAGTATAGAAGAAAAGATGATACTTTATATATGAAATCGACTGTAAGCGATGCCGATGAAGAAGGTAATTACCAAATTAATACGTGGGAGTTTTTTGACACTGATGGAATTACATTATTAGATACTGTAATATGGAATATTTCCTATGATAAAGACGGGGACATAGTCAGCAAGGTGGTGAGTTGATGAATATAGATAGCGTATTAAAAGCACATGGAATCGGGTTAAAAAAGATAAAAGATTTTGAAGTAGTAACAGCAGTTGACAATTTAACCTTTCCAGTTATAGCAAAAAGAAGTGTTAGTGGCCCAGCTCCTCGGGTTGTTCCCGAGCATAATGAAGGAAAATATATATTCTATTGCGTATCTTCCAGCATTTATGTATATGATATGAAAACTCTGGACCTTGTTCAAACGATTTCTTCGCCATTTCCAAGCGCTCATAAATTTAATTATGCTTTTGTTCTTGATGGATTGGTGTTTATTAGTGGATTAGATAGGAACTTAAATGATTCTTACAACACAGTTCACATTTATGATGAAAGTACATGGACTAAAGTTGCTACATTATCCCCGGCTATTGTCGATTTTTTAGATTATGATGCTAGCTATATTTACTGTTTAACACAAAACCCTGCCGAGACAACCAGTATTTTTACTAAAATAAACAGAAGCACCTACTCAGTCACAAGAAAATCTTTTACAAACTGGTCATCACCACACTATACAAGAATGTATCCTACAAATTGTTGTCTTGTAATAGATTTTTACAATAGTTCAAATAGGGCTATCATAGACTCAAAAGGAAATATAGTTACATCATCAGTAGACTCCTTTCTATCCACGAATACGACCTTCCCCGTAAATGGTAGAACTCCTAATATAATCTACGGGTTTAATTATAGTTATAAAAATGGCTGGTATATGGCAAATGTTGGCTATTTTGATATAGAAACTTTTGCTTTGATTAAGTCTGAATATATAATGGATGACTACAATTTACATTATACGTATGGCTATGGTTTTACGCATAACAAGAATAAAACCTTAACTTTACAATGTTCAACTGAATTTAGGTCGCATCCAATAGATAAGAATGGGTTTTTTATATATGGGACTGAATCTTATAAAAACTTTAGACAGACTGGAAACTTAAGTCCCCTGTACTCTTTTGAAGATAATAAAGGCGTAGTTATTGTGGGCATTAATCCAGATGGAAACCAAATTCAATGTATGAAAACCTATATTACGGTATCAGAATAACAGGAGGGGAAATTATGTATTTTATAAAATATGACGCCGAAACAGAGAGTTTGCTTGTTCATGCTATGCCTTTCCATAAAAAATACGGATTTGGCAAGACCAAAGAGGAATTAGAACAAGAAGGTTTTTTTGTAGAAAGCATACCAGAACCACAACAAATAGAAGGTAAAGCACCAATTTTACGCTGCAATCCTACCACAAAAGAGCTCTGGTATGAATACGAAGACATACCACCAACACCAGAAGAGTTGCAACAGGAGCAACTTGGTATTTTAGGACAACAACTATTTCAAACTCAAACTGAACTGCTGGAAACTAAAAGAGAAAATGAACTTTTAGGTCAGCAGCTTTTTAATTTACAGACCATCCTAGTAGAAGAAGGGGTGATGTGACATGACAGATTTTGAGTGGTGTAAGTTTTGCTACGATAAAGGTTGGGCTAGCAAGTGGCAGCTGCAAATTTGGGTGCAAGCAGGAAAGATAACTGAAGAAGAATTTAATACTATTACAAGTCAGGAAACTTAAAGAAAGCTGGTGGGGTATGAAACCAATTAGGATACTATCACCTGCACTTGACCTACAGGGAGAGGTAGACAACTATCTCTCCCTTACCTTTTGCCGCAGCTACCACTTGCCTGGAAAGTTCCAGCTGGTCACAAATTGCAAGGTGCAAAATACCGATAAGCTAAACATTAATAGCCTTATAATGCTGGGAGCAGATAAATACAAGACAGCTATTATCCGGCACAAGGAAATCAAATCTAATGAGCGGGGCGAGGAAATACTTACCGTCAAAGGACCTGCTTTAGGGGTAATCACCCAGCAGCGCATTACCATCCCACCTACCGGACAGGCCTACGACATCCAGGAAGACGATGCAGAAACAGTGATGAAGCACTATGTGCAGCGCAACTGCAAGGACATACCAGAGATGAAGTTTCCCATGCTTGCTATAGCTGAAAACAAAAACAGGGGTCCCGTAGTTAAGTGGCAAAGCCGGTATAAGAACCTGGGCGAGGAGCTAGAGCAAATAAGCAAACTCACCGGTCTTGGCTGGCGCATCTATCCAGACTTTGAGCAAAAGAGGTGGATATTTGACATATGCAGTGGAAGGGATTTTTCTGTAAACCAGAATACCAATCCTCCTGTTATCTTTTCTCCTGAGTTTGAAAACATAAGCTCCCAGGAATTTACCGACAGCTTAATCGGCTTTGCAAACTATGCTGTTGTGGCTGGACAAGGAGAAGGGGTAGATCGGGAGATTGTCTTGGCAGGCAGTGATGCTACCGGTCTTGATAAACACGTTGTCTTTGTTGATGCCAGGGATATTAAAAACAGTGCTGACCTTTCGGAAAGGGGCAAAGTGAAACTTGCTGAACACAAAAGGATTATATCGCTTCAATCAGAGATACTTACCAAAGGTCCCTTTGAATATGAAAAAGACTGGGATGTGGGAGATATCGTAACAGTGCAGAATAAAGATTGGAACTTGACTCTGGACAGCCGGATTACCGAAGTGGAAGAAATCTACGAGGCAGGTGGGTTTAAGCTAAATGTCACCTTTGGCAGCAGCCTTCCTACCCTTGCCCGGAAGTTAAAATCTGCACTTGGGGAAATAAAAATAGAAAGTACCCGTTAAGACATTTTTTATGAAAAGGGGGAGAAACAGTATATGAAAGAGCTAATTCACACCTTGCAGCTAATTTTTGCTGCCATAGGTGGCTACATCGGCTGGTTTTTAGGTGGCCTTGACGGGCTCCTTTATGCCTTAGTGGCTTTTGTGGTTGCCGATTACATCACTGGTCTTATGGCTGCCTTCTTAGAAAAGAAGCTATCCAGCAGCGTTGGCTTTAAAGGTATCTTTAAAAAGGTGCTTATATTCGCCTTCGTAGGGCTTGGTCATATCATCGACTTTTATATTATCCAAAAAGGCAGCGCACTTAGAACAGCTGTTATCTTTTTCTATCTGTCAAATGAGGGCCTAAGCATTATTGAAAACGCTACCATGATAGGCCTGCCGGTGCCGGAAAAGCTGAAGGCAGTATTTATAGAGCTGGGAAAGGAGGATGAAAAAAGTGGCTAGATTGTGCTTTGATTACGGACATGGTGGGTCTGATCCAGGGGCTGTATATAAAGGAAGGAAAGAAAAAGACGATGTATTAAGTCTAGGTAAAGCAGTTGCAGCAGAACTAAGAAGGCATGGAGTTATTGTAGATGAAACAAGAACCAGTGATAAAACCGTAAGCCTTAAAGAGAGGGCAAGCTTTGAAAACAAAAAAGCCTATGATTACTTCATATCCTTTCACAGGAATGCTTTTAAGCCAGAAACTGCAAAAGGTGTTGAGACTTATACCTATCTAAAACCAAAAGCAAAGACTAAAGCGCTAGCAGAAAAGATCCAGTCAGCACTGGTGGGTATCGGTTTTACTAACCGAGGCGTAAAAGAGGCAAATTTTTATGTGCTAAGAGAAACAAAGGCACCTGCAGTACTCATTGAGATAGGATTTATAGATAACACAGAAGATAACCGTTTATTTGACAGCAAAAGGGACGAGATAATAAAAGCAATAGCGGGAGCAATCCTATCCCAGCTGGAAATAAAATATACTGCAAATAGCCAAACCCTATATAGAGTAATGGCGGGCTCTTTTAAAGAAAGAGAAAACGCACAAAGGCAGGTGCAGAAATTAAAGCAAGCGGGCTTTGATGCCACTATCATGATATTTAATAAGCCTTGAAACTTCAGGGCTTATTTTTTTTTAACCCTAAAACTCTTAAATTTCTAATATAAATTATGCCTTAACTATAAGTGAAAATTAACTTGATAGTAATGAAATGTAACGGTAACATGCTAGTACCAAAGAAGGAGGAGATAAAATGCTATTAGGTCAAGGGATACAAGAGTTTATAAAATACATGAAGCTGATAGACAGATCAGAGCAGACCATCACAGGCTATGAAAAAGAGCTTATCTACTTTGACAGCTTTTTAAGTGTAAAGCATAACTGTCCAGTGTATATAGAAGATGTCACACTGGAGGATATTGAAGATTATCTTTTAGACCAAAAGAAAAGGGGCATAGCATCAGCCAGTAGAAGCAGGTCAGTTTACATCTTAAGAAGCTTTTACAACTACTGCGTAAAAAAGGACATTACAGCTAAAAACATCGCAAGCCTTATCGAGCCAGTAAAAGTAAAGCAAAAAGAAAGAGGCTATTTAACAGAGGAGGAATTTAACAAATTGGCGGTTGCCATCAAGCAACCGGTTATCAGGACAGCAGTCGAGACCATGTTTTACACTGGCGGGAGGATGTCAGAGATAATACATCTAAAACTAGATGATGTAAATTTAGAAGAAAAAGTCATTCACATCACCAAAGGCAAAGGAGGAAAAGCAAGGGACATCCCGATAAATGACAAACTCTATGATATCCTAAAAAACTATATAGAAAATATAAGAGATGCAAAATCTAGTAGGTTCTTTGCCCTAAAGAGCACTGGAAAGGTTTCAAGCTCATATGTAAACAGGCTCATTAAAGAAGCTGCCTACGAGGTAGGACTTAAAAAGGATGTGTCAGCACATATCTTGCGGCATTCCTTTGGAACAAACCTTTTAGAAAAAGGGGCATCAGTTGTGAGCATCCAAAAACTATTAGGTCATGCAAACCTTGCAGTTACAACCAGATACCTTCACCAGGACATGAATAAATTAAGTGATACCGTAAATCTCTTATAGGAGGGAAAAGAATGAGCGATAATAAACCGATTTATGATACAAGGGTAAGAAAAATAATAGAGCTCTTAAAGTTTATGACAAGGGATGAAGCTGCACAAAAGCTGGGATATAAGAACTATAGAAGCCTTGACATGTACATGAGAAGGAAGAACTTTAAATACGACAGCGAAAGCGGGCAGTATGTGCCAAAGGAAAACATAGCAGATAAACTCAAAAAAGACCCTAAAAGCTATGCACCCACAAAGGTTGCAAGCATCATCACCGCCTTTGAAAAGGCAAATGCAGACCCGATGATGATTGCAAAGCAAGAGGGATTTAAAGACCATAAGGAAATGGCAGAATACATGGCAAAAAGAGGCTATGAGTGGAATGCCTATAAAGGCAACTATGTAAAGACTATAGGAAAGGTAGAAGAAAAAACAGCAGATGAGGTAATAGAGGAAACAGAAAAAAACCAAAGCCTGCCAAATGACATAGATGAATACATCCCATTTATCAGATTCCTTTATGAAAAAAGGGATGATATTTACCAACTTTTATCTGGAACTAAAGAAGACGGAACAATACCAAGATATGTAGTGCCAGGGCTTGTAAGGACTAAAGCAATTTACATGAGCGATATGGTGGCAAAGCTTACTGCAGAATTTAGCAAAGAGAAAAATATAACTCAAAGAGAGGTTATGGAAGGGGCACTGATTGAATACCTTAAAAAGTATGGGTATAAGAGGGAGGTTGATGCTTTACTTAAAAATTAGTAAAATTGTATCAAAAAGTAAAACCCACTGTTATACTCTTAAATTATAAGGTATAATAAAATAAAGAGGTGATGAGATGGGAATACAAAATCCCCACGATAAATTCTTTAAGGAAATATTCGGCAATGTAGAAGTAGCAGAGGACTTTTTTACCAACTACTTGCCTCAAAGCATATTAAACATTATAGACCTTGAAACTATTGAGCCTCAAAAGGACAGCTTTATCAACAAGGACTTAGAAGAAAGCTTTTCAGATCTTCTCTTTAAGGTAAACATAAATAATACCCCAGGTTATATCTACTTTCTCTTTGAACATAAAAGCTATCCCTCAAAGGATATAGCCTTTCAACTTCTAAAGTATATGATAGAAATCTGGGAGGCAAAGGTTAGGAAGGAACAGCTAAATAAGCTTCCAATAATTATACCCCTTGTAATATACCACGGGACAGAAAGATGGAAAGCAAGTACCGCTCTTAAAGAGATGATAAATGGATATGATAAGCTTCCTGAAGATGTAAAAGCATACATACCAAACTATGAATACTTGCTTTATGATATTTCAAGGTATACAGACGAAGAAATAAAAGGGGAAGCACAACTTAAAATATTCTTTACCACAGTAAGAGATATATTTACTAAAAGTAGTAAAGGAGCATGGGATTCTATTGATAGAGCAATAGCATACCTAAAAGAACTTGAAGATAAACAAACAGCAACAGAATACTTTGAAACACTTATGCGCTATATATTCAGTGTAGACAAGAGCTTAACAAGCTCGGATGTTAGCAAGATAGTTAAGAAAATCGAAACTACTTATCCCGAAGGGAGTGAAGTTGTGATGACACTTGCTGAAAAACTTAGAGAAGAAGGCTTAAAAGAAGGATTGGAAAAAGGAATGGAAAAAGGGCTTGAAAAAGGAATGGAAAAAGGGCTTGAAAAAGGGCTTGAAAAAGGAAAAAGAGAAGAAAGAATAACTACCGCAATAAAGCTTCTAACTAAAAAGTTCGGTCCTTTGCCAGAAGAACTTAAATCCAAGATATTAAAGCTGGATGCAGTTACCCTAGAAGTTATAATTGATGGCATCTTCGACTATGAGAGCCTAGACGATGTGAAAAAGTATCTCGGTTAGTATAGCCGGCAATACTAGGAGCAAAGCAGGGTAAATTGGAAGTAGCTAAAAGGGTAATAACTATAGGGTTGCCCATGAGCAAATAGTTGATGCTACAGGGCTACCTAAAAAAGAAATAGAAAAAATAGCCGCGGAAATGGATAATTAGATCATTTTATTACAAAACCTTTATGAATTATAAGCTTATAAAACCTATCAGTATGGATAATGCTACTCATTATATGAATGAAGACTAATTTAGGCATGTAAGGAGGCTCTAAACCCTTGATATGAGTGGGGTTAGGGCTTTTTTCTTATACATAAAAACAGTATATTTTGTGCTATTAATGCTAAAGAGGTTCAAATTAAGTTTAGTAAAGCTGTGAAAAAAGACACAGTCATCACTCCAGGTACACCTGATACGTTAAAGAATATAACTTTCACAAATATCGGAAGTGCTCCGGCTGTTACTTCAACTTCAGCAGAAGCTAAGCTAAGTGAGGACGGCAAAACTTTAACTATAATTGCTAGCGGCACAGATTACTTTGATGGACAATACGCTGTGTTAGTTCCGGTTGCAGTAACTGATACAGAAGGTAATCCAATAGAGGCTTATTCAGCTGTTGTGACGCTTAAGGATACTGTAAGACCTACAATCAGTGGACCAACTTATCCTGACAATAACACTGTAAAATTCGAGTTTTCCGAACCTATGAATTTAGCAAATGCAGCTGCACTTGAAGGAATTTCAACATTAAAGGATAAAAATGGTGCAACTGTTTCTATTACTGGTCTTATTACCTTAGCCGCAGATAAAAAGTCATTTACACTAAACATGACAGGGTTAACAGTTGGTGAAGAATACAAATTAACCATAGTGGGAGCAAAGGACTTTGCAAGCAATCTAATTAGTCCAAACCCTGTAACAGTAAGCTTTAAAAAACAGGTTGTCGACAATGTTAATCCGGAAGTTGTTTCCGTAAAAGCTGTATATAATTCTAAATTAATAGTGACTTTTTCAGAGCCAATTAAAACAACAGGCACAATATTTAAATTAGATATTGGCTCAACCGGCAGTCTGGTAGCCGTTACTACTACAAATGCATCTGTTAGCGATGATAAGACTGTAGTTACGGTGGATTTAACAACCGCTGGTTTTACTTCATTATCAGGCTTAAAGAGAGTTGATATAACCGAATTCCAAGATCTATCCGGTAATCCTGCCATTATAGCAGAGTCGGCATACAACACTTTAATTAACTTCGTAGCCGATACCGAAGCGCCGAAGGTAAAAGCTGTAACAGTAGAAACCATCAGCGGAACAAGGTATATAGTTGTAGAATTTGACGAAGATGTTACTGTAACAGCAGCAGCGCTTACACCAGTTACCTACGTAGTAGATGGAGTTCAAAAGACATTAACTAGCGGAATTGTAGCAGCAGCCGTAACTAGTCATGATAAAGACGGCGATGGAAATGATGAGTCTGTAAAGATTAATACTGAAAACTATGATGGCAGTAACAGTGTAATGCCAAACGGCAAATACACCATTACACTACCAGCAAATTTGGTAGCAGATGCAGCAGGAAATACTAACGCACTAACTACAATAAACGTTACTATCGGCGACATTGCCGATACAACTAAGCCAACAGTAATGTCGGCTGTTTATAGTGATAATGATACTTTTATAGTATTATTTAGTGAGGAAGTTACAAATGCTACAGCATTAAATACCGCAAACTACACTGTAGAGGGCGAAAAGGTATTTGTGTCTGCGATATTTGATGGAGACAAAACAAAAGTTAAGTTAACTCTAAGAGATGGAGCTATTGACGTTAACGGTGAAAGAAGCTTAGAGATTAAGAACATAGCAGACAAAGCCGGAAACGTTATGGATTCTGTTACACTCTCTGTAAACTTTATTGAGAATGTAAAACCTCAAATGCTTTCAGCTAAAATAGTAGATGTTGACAAGGTATTGGTGACATTTAGCGAAGGAATAAAAGCTACTTCAGCTGTACCTGCTAACTTTACAGTAAAAGTTAACGGCGTTCCGGATCCAGTAACTTCTGTTACTAAAGAAGATGGGACTTCTGTAGCTGTCGGAGATACTAAAGTATTGCTAACTCTTACTACAGGAATAGCAAATATAAGCGATGTAGTAACAGTTGAGATAGCAGACGGAGTTATAGAAGATATGAACGGAAACCTTAACAAAGGTGCCAAGACAGTAACTGCTACAAGGTAACTAACGTCAAACACAAGTAGCAAGCTCGGGGGAGAAAAAGCCTTCCCCCTCGCAAAGGTACCGGGTACCACCCGGCTTTTGTCGAAACTTGCGAATGAGATAAAGAAGGACCTCACAGGTAGAAATACTTGTGGGGTTCTTTCTTATTATCATTATATCGTTATTTTTATCGACTCCAAGTAAACGCAGCATTCTTAAATCCCCTGAAGATGGCCTTTTCCATGCCTTAAATCAAGGATGGTATATTATTACTGTTTACTGTATAATATAATTAAAAGCAATCTAAGTAGTAAAAGGATAGGCGCACGGAGGTAAATATGGCATTTAAGATGGATGATATTAAAGAGGCTTTGAAAAAAGATAAGATAAAGTGGAGTGGACATATTTTAACTAGAATGCAGCAAAGAGGAATAAAGATTAAAGATATTATAAATTGTCTTTCAAACGGAGAAATTATAGAGTATTATGAAGATGACTATCCTTATCCAAGCTGCCTTATACTAGGCGATACAGTTGATAATAAAAGTATTCATGTGGTATGTGCCTTGGAAGAGGACAATATTTGGATGATAACGGCATACTACCCGAGTAAAAGCGAATGGTTAGATGATTTAAAAACTAGAAGGAGGTAGGCATCATGAATTGCATTATTTGCAAAGCTAATTTGATAGAGGGAAAAGTAAATCATATTGTTGATTTTGGAGAAGGAATAATCATTATAAAAAATGTGCCTGCAAATATCTGCAAGCAGTGTGGAGAGTATTATCTAGATACCAAAATAGCTTCAAAATTAGAATCCATTGTGGAAGAAATAAAGAAAAACAAAGCAGAAGTATTTATCGTAAACTACAGTGAAATGGTAGCTTAATAAAAGGTGCCTGGCACCGCCCGAATTTTGTCGAAACTTGCTAACGAGATAAAGAAGGACCTCACAGGTATAGCATATCAGAGGAACTAAGGGGTCCTTTTGAAAACACTATGGCTAAAATCATCAATTTGGAAAATGAAATCAACCAAGAAATAGACCGGTTTATAAAGCTAAAGCAAGAAATAATGGAGACTATTTGCCAGGTGGAAGATGTGAATTGTCAATTGGTATTGGAGAAGAGATATATTAACGGTAGGTCCTGGGAGGATATCTCCCTAGAATTAGGCTATAGCAGAAGTGGGATTTTTAGAATCCACAGTGAAGGATTAAAAGAAATCAACAAAATACTAAAAAAGTGGACTAAAATGGACTAAAATGTAGTTAAAGATGTGATATAGTATAAAGTGTATAGATATAAAAATGAAAGATATTCAAGTGAAGCCTCGGGAAACTGTGTGCTTTACTTTTTTAGGAGATGAAACCAAATGAAAAAATGTGCCTACCAAGGCTACCTGCTTGAAGCAAAACCCGGCAGCCTTTATTGTAAATATCATGCCAGGATGGTTGCGATAGAAGATAAATACCCTGAGTGGTTAAAGGACAGACTTAAGGAAAAAAGAAGAGAAATTCCAAAAAGCAAGGCGAAAAATGTGATAGAATGTAAATAGTGGAAACCTGTTAAGTTGTTTCCGGTGATTGGCAGCAGGGTTTGTTTAGTATATTGTAAAGGTAACAGAGCCCACCACGCCTCTTAACAATGCGGACTAGGGTGGGAATTTTATTTGGTAGTAGTTTATTTTAACAGAAGAAACGATTTTAAAGGGGGAGGGGTATGTCCAGAAGTATCAGTTTGTCCAAAACACAACAATATTTAGAGTGGCTTAAAACGAAATTATTTCTTGACTCAAATGCCGAAAGTGCAAAAAGAAGAGTAGTTAAGCGAGGCGAAGTTTATAAATGCTATCTAGGCATAGGTATTGGCAGCGAAGAGTCCAAAGAAAGACCTTGTGTGGTTTTGCAGCGAGATAGGGCTAATTTGGAATCGCCTAACACGATAGTGGCCCCGATAACCCATACTTCATCTACACTGCCCGTAGTTATACCAATAAGTCCTAAACACGATAGTTCTGGGGGCGTTGTGCTAGATGGGAATGTGTTATTGGGAAACATTGTTTGTGTAAGCAAAGCTCGATTAGGAGATTATGTCGCAAGACTAGAGCCTTCAGAAATGAAAGCTGTTGATGAAGCGATTGCAATTTCCTTGGATATTAAGGGATACTATGATAAGTTGGATAATATACTTAATGATAAGCTGGTTTATATAGACAAGCTCAAAAAAAGGGTAAAAGACTTGGAAGAGCTCTTGGCACAAGAAAAGAAATCAGATTAGTTTTTTTAAATTTACCCTAGACAAAAAGGGATAGAAGTGTTATTATTAATATACAAAGAAGCTGTTCACGAGTGGGACAGCAGTATTACGTTTCAAATTATAGGGGACTACGAGTGAGTCCCCTAGTATCAATTTAAAAAAGCAATTAAAAAAATGTAATCAAAAACCTTGCATATGAATATTATATAAATGTGTGGGGATAATAAAGAACACAAAAACATTTTGAGACGAGTGCTCAAAGTAGTATGAAAGTCAAAAATAGGGAGTCACGAGTGGGCTCCCTAGTAGTATTTTCACGACCTATGTGTATAGTAAATACTAACGATGAACAAAAACCTTTATGGTTTTTAGCGAGAAGGTGCCCGCACCATCTCGTATTTTTATTTTTAAATGATATTTAACGTAGTATCCTGACTTTTGCAGTAAAACGAGACAAAAAAGCCCCTAACCACTTTGATACAAAGGGTTTTGGGCTTTTTATTTTTGTCAAAAAGTTGTAGTGAAAATCACCTTTTTTTAACCTCACCTAAAATTTTTTTAATATCTCCGAGTTTCATATACTTTTTGCTAAAATCAATATCCAACTCATTACCGATATCTTTAAGAACATCATTGTAAAAGCCAAAAAGATAATAATTCTCCTTAATATTACAACAGGATGCCCTACTAAGGCTCTCAAGTATTTCTGTCACAGAATACTTCCACTTTAACCTGTACTCAAGTATCCTGATAATTACAAGTGATATAAAGCAAGTTAAAAAATGAGCATCAATATGTTCTTGCAGCGACAGATAAACCGGTCTGCTCTCAAAATCGCTTTTTGTAACCTTAAAAGATTCTTCAATCTTCCAAAGACCGCGGTACATCTCAATGATCTTCTCAGGAGACTCCTTGTATTCGCTAGTAACAATGGCATAATATCCGTCGAACTTTTCTTCTTCACGTAATTTTTCTTCATCAAAAGCCAAGTGTTGGTAAACACTTTCCAATATCTCGCCGGTTTTAGCATCGAAGGTAAGGTTTTTTACATACTTAGCAGCACCGAAAGATGTTGATTTATTGTATTTTGCAGGATTCTTAATCAAATCCATTGCCTTAATCAGTGCTTGCGCACGCTCTTGTTTAGCTTTGGCTGCATACTTAGGGCTATAAAAAATCACCTGCTTTTCATCTACCGTCTTTTTTAACTTCTTTCCTCTCACCGAAGTCACCTTTATTTCTCTTGGATAAAGCCTAGATTTAATTTTAAAACCATCGCCTTTATGGATATATCCATCCTCATCAAGGACATAATCCTTAAATTCCCTATCGGCTGATCGAACAGAGTAGCTCAATATATATCCGTTTTTAGCAGAAAGGATATACCAAATATTATCCCCTGTGGTTATCCCTCTATCTGCAACAATAATAATTCTACCTAAAGAATATTCTCTTTGGATCTTACCCAATGCAGGAATCAACGTAGTTTTATCGGGAGCGTTCCCAGGGAAAAGCTTATACGTGATAGGTATACCATTTGTATCCATAAATAATCCCATCTGCACAATCGGATCCGGACGGTGTTCTTTCGAAACCCCCTTCTTCCTTAGCTCATCTTGCTTGTCTATTTCAAAATAATAATTTGTAACATCGTAATAAACCAAATCAGTATTGCGCCCATACTGCTCTTTAATGCGTTCATGTAACCAAAACTGAAGATCATCACTGTATTTATTAAAAAAAGAAAGGCATCGATAAATATCATCCAAAGAAAAGTCAAACTTCTCGAAGAACATATCCCTATTTTCAAAAGTCTTTTTCTTAGAACAAGGATACAACAAACGCGAGAATACCAGTAGTTTCATAATGGCATTGGCATCATATTTTTCTTTAGAATGTCGTTGCCTGTTTTTAAGGAATGTATCAATTTTAAGTTCATGATAAATTTTACTCAAAGCTGCATAGCCAAAATTCTTCAGGCCATCGTAATTGGATTCCATAGATTCATCTAGAGAAATTTTAAGATTAACGGGTAGCCTTTCTTCATAATGCTTTTCATTCATTTTGCGGACTTCCTCAGTGAAAAAAGCAATAGGATCGTCATATTTCTTTTCAAGCTCATCCAGATATCCAATGGAGCGAACTGTAGCTGTACGAGATTGTTTAGTTTTCTTGTCATAATAGCTACTAACGATTGATAAATAGGTCCTTCCAGTCTTTTTATTTGTACTTTTTTTAAGATATATTTTAAAAACCCCCACCGTTTTAACAATTAGGCATCTCTTACAATTATACCATGTAACGCCATAAAACACCAGCATTATTTGACTAAAATTTAAAATAAAAATACCCGAAATCATTAGTAATGTCAATGGTTTCGGGCTATGCTAATTTGGAATTGGCTGCAAAACTAGGGAAAACCTTTATGGTTTTTAGCGAGAAGGTGCCCGCACCATCTCGTATTTTTATTTTTAAATGATATTTAACGTAGTATGTATGCGATTTTTCCAAGATAAACTTAGACAGCCTATTTTATTATACAATTAAATTCGGATCAAATCTTAGCTCTGGGGCTTTTGCTCTCAGGGCTTTTTCTATGCCCTTTTTTAGGAGGTGCCCTATAAAAACAAATAAAAGTATCAGGTGTATATCCTGTTGCTTTGCCAAGGTAGATGAATATGTAAGCGAAAGCAGATGGAAGGCGTATGAGTGCAGCAACCCTGAAAGCAAATATCATAAAGCCTTATTAAATGTATCTGCCGATGGCGACAAGCATACTCGGATATCGTGGTCAGGGTGTGCCTGTGGTGAAAGAAGGTGAATGGGAATGCCCAGAAAACCAAAGATGCCCTGCCGCTATCCCGGTTGTCCAGAACTAACCGAGGATAGGTATTGCCCGGCGCATCAAAAGAAAACAGATAGGGAGTACAACAGAACCAATAGACCTTACAAGAAGCTCTACAACAACAGCCGCTGGCAGCGATTAAGAAAGCGGCATCTGTTGAAGCATCCACTGTGTGTGGAGTGCGAACGAAGAGGACGCTTTACCCCGGCAACAGTGGTGGACCATATCATCCCCCACGAAGGTAGGCTGGAACTGTTCTGGGATGAGAACAATATACAATCCCTTTGCAAGTCCTGCCATGACCGCAAGACTGCCGGAGAGGGACGCTGGGGCAAGAAGGGTGCTGTGTATGGTTACAGATAATAGTGCACCTTATGCACCAGGTAGAGGCAAGGCTAAAACAAGAATTAAATTATTAACATCTTTAAATTGTGTTGTCCATAAAATCTGGCGGCTCATGATTTTAACTCCCGCAGCGCTTCCTCGACATCAGAATAACGTTTAGCATCTGAGTTATTAGCAATTTGCTCTGCTTCAAGTAGAGCGGCGACTGTCACAGCATTAGGGGTATTTAGAGTGATATCAAAGGGAATACGGCCTTCTCTTATTGATTGGCGTAGAAAAATATTGAAGGCTGTAGTCATATTGAGTCCAAGCTTTGCAAATAGTTCATCCGCCTGTTTTTTAATATCGGCATCGATTCTAAAGCTAACACTAGATGTTTTTTTGGCCAAGGGGATCGCCTCCTTTTCATAGTTTATATAAATATTATAGCAGATATCCCTTGCACTGTAAAGCTAATGTAGTGATATTAGCATTGCGATAACTTTCAAAAAGTAGTATATGCAGTAAATAGTTTTATATGCACGTTAGAGGGTTATGAGGGGGGTCTAATTTTCTAAAGCCAGGTGTGCCTGGAACGGCGGCGGGGTATCGCGCAAGAATTCGCAAAATTCAAGGGCGGGGGTATAAAGCAAAATAGCCCTCTTTTAGAGAGCTATTTAATATATCTTTTTAGCTGTTCATAAAAGTTTTCACGGGTTCCGGCAAGAAGCACTACAATCTTTTTACCGTCAACTTCGCTGATTGTATAAGCAACTTCATAATTAATACCGTTATAGTTCACATCAAAGCCATAAATACCGGTTAGGTCACCACGTTTTGGCTGACCGATATAAGGGTTTTTACTTAATTTTAGTAGAGCCGTTTTATAGGCTTCTTTTAAGGGCTTTTCCTTTATCTTTTTAAAGAAACGCTCAGCTTGGGAACTGAATAATATTTCGTACATAATCAGTCCTCTGAGCCAAAAATGTCATCAAAATTTGCCGCTTCTTTTTCACCGGCTGCAATGGCATCTGCTTCTTCAAGCATATTGGTAACAGCTCTTTTGATATTTTTACTTTGCACTTCAAACTGCTTTACTAATTCATCACCAGAGTAACCCTGGGAAACTAAGTCTTTTAGAATCTCAACGGAAAATTCACTAGGTTCCCTATGAAGCGGTTGAATAACAATTCTACCATCTTCAAGGAAACATTCAACTTCATTCTCGAGCCCAAGGTGTTTATAGAATTGTAAAGGTATGGTAATCTGACGTTTCTTTGAAACGCTGATTATTTTACGATCCATAATATCACGCTCTGCAGCATTTGCAGACATAACTTAAACCTCCTTTGTAGTATATGCCAAATTCATAAATATAATACACAAATCCTTTATCTTTACAATTATTATAACAAAGAAACAAAGAAAACTCAATAGATTAAGGAGTGATAAAACGTGGATATTCGGCGCATTTCCATAGATCAGATTAAGCCGGCGAACAAGATAACGGAATATTTGACATCACCTTAACCGGCTTTGGTGCCGCTGAAATAGAGGATTTATTTTCTAAAGTCCATGATAAGGATGTTAAAGAAGACGACTTTGATGTAGATGAGGCCTTAAAAGAACCCACGATTAGCAAGTAAGGGGATCTTTGGCTTTTGGGAAGGCATAGGCTCATATGCGGGGACAGCACCAAAGCCAAAACCTATGAAAAGTTGATGGACGGTAAAAAGGCAAATCTGGTGGTGACAGATCCCCCATATAATGTCAATTTCACCGGTGGCCCTGTGTGCATATCCCATACAAAATAGCAGCGCTCCCAACGGCATTGTTCTCGACCCTTTCTCTGGTAGCTTTTCAACAGGAATTGCTTGTGAGCAGCTAGATCGTATCTGCTACGCTATCGAACTGGACGAAAAATATGTAGATGTAGGAGTAAAAAGGTTCGTTGAGTATGCAGGCTCGGATGATGAGGTTTTTCTAATAAGAGATGGGAAGAAAATACCATATAAAGCCTGTTTTTAAGTTCTGCATCTAATAATCCGCTTTCGTTTTCAAAAGCGGTCTTTTAAGTGCAAAAAGCAAAAGGCTATAGACAAAGCCAACTTTTTGCCTTAATTACCAACTACTTTAATAAGACTCCTGTAGATATTTTAAGAGAGTACAAAAACAAAAATTCTGTAGAAATTTCTTTTGGGTTTTTAAAGGATACCGTATTTCCAAATGAAATTTTTAAAAAGAAGCCTAGTAGGATAGAAATATTGACCTATGTAATGCTTCTTGCACTTTCCTTTTTTTCTGATGGCACATCTACCAGCTAACACAGAGGAAAGAGTCATTTTTTTACTTCGTTTAATCGGCTTTGGACCGGAAATTTACACTATAGTGAGGCCAAACCCATTTTTTTATAGAGAATAATAATTGAAAATAGTCATGGGTTAAGATGCGAAATGTGGGTTACTAAATTTAATTTAAACTAATACACCCCTGAGAAAGTATTATTTTCTTTCACAGGGGTGTATTTTAATACATAATTCTTGGTTGATTTTTAAATTAAGGCAAGATATAGCTAGGACATATAGTATTTTTTTATGGTTTGGGTTTTCTTACCCACTTAATTGTAAATTCGATATTTAGTTTTCCAATATGAACATCTCCAGTAAAAGTGGTTGTTCCTTCGCCGGATTCTAATTCAGCGGATAATTCTACTTTTTTCTTTAGCTGAAGTTCACCCTCTTTAACATCAGCTAACCCCTGATATATCACCTTCCCCTTATGATCTATAAATTGCCCAACCCAGCGACCGGATTCCTCCACAATGCGAATATTATAAAAGTCGGCCAAAAGCTTAGAATCTTCCGGAGTGCGGAAATAGCCAAATAGAATATCTTGACCTTCTGCAAGTTGCTCCATAGTAAGCTTTGTCACGTCTTCATAGGCTGTAAAAGCTGCAAATAGCTCATCATCTCCTCCAGAAATAGACATCCACCCATCTAACATATCTTTTCCAGTTTCTTTAGATGCCTGCACAAGAGAATCATTTATAGTAAAAGCGAAGTCTTCTGCTGCTTTTACAATCCTTTCTCCTGCATCTGGCAAAGGTGTGGAGTCAGAACCATTTTGACCTATTTTAAGGAGAGTTTTTATAAAAATTGACCATTCCCCTTCAAAGTTAAATTCTACCGATGAGCCAGATATTGTTATGCTTATATCGGTTTTTACGCCAGCAGGCGCGGCTGCCTTGCCAGATTCAGCAGAGGCTCGCGACTCTACTTCAGCCGAGGTTTCAAGAACTACTTTACCATCTAAATTCCTAAACTGAGCTGTCCATTTATTGGCCTTTGGATCGCCTAAAACATGAATAACGTAAAATCCGGAAGGAATCTCAGAACCATCAGGCAGCTGCACAAAAGTAAATAGAACGTCAGATCCCTTTGCTAATTGCTCAATAGTTAAAGTATCTACGCCTTCGACGGCAGTGCTGATAATTTTGGCATCAGGATTATTTAAAGCTACAACATTGATAGGTCCTATATCAGCAAGCTCAATTTTTTCTTGCCGGGCTACCTCATGCATGATTTTTTTAGTTTCAGCTCGAAAGACTTTATTTGCATCTTCCATCTTGCTGATGTTATCAGCAAAAGGAGATCGCGAAGTTAATTGGATAGTAACTTTCTGCTCACTGTGCTCATACTCTACATTTGCCCCCATAGCTTCAGCAATAAACCGAATCGGCACAAGGGTGCGATCCTTATGCAAGATAGCAGGAACATCTAAGAACATAGGCACCCCATTTACAAAGGCTTGGTTATCGCCAATTTTAAGGACGATTTCAAGTTCTCTTTCTTCTTTACTGCTTATAGTAACTTTCTGCTCACTGTGCTCATACTCTACATTTGCCCCCATAGCCTCAGCAATAAACCGAATCGGCACAAGGGTGCGATCCTTATGCAACATAGCAGGAACATCTAAGAGCATAGGCATCCCATTTATAAAGGCTTGGTTATCGTCGATTTTAAGGACGATTTCAAGTTCTATTTTTTCTATAGGAACTGATGATTTGTCATCTATTATATCTGTTTGTGCCTGAGCTGTGCCTGAAAACCCCGTTAAACCGATCAAGAGAATCAAAACCATAGCAAAAAATCTTGTAAGTTTTACAGTCATTTGAATTTATCGCTCCTTTCTGATATTTCTAAAAATAATACACACAATAGATTTTC
This sequence comes from Tepidanaerobacter acetatoxydans Re1, assembly GCF_000328765.2. NCBI lineage: Bacteria > Bacillati > Bacillota > Clostridia > Thermosediminibacterales > Tepidanaerobacteraceae > Tepidanaerobacter > Tepidanaerobacter acetatoxydans. Next base: position 2,490,470 of record NC_019954.2, on the reverse strand, counting down.
AACCTAACTGCAGCTATCCAGTCTCAATTCTTAATTTTTTGCAATATTAATGTAAAACTATTAAATCTTAAAAATTCGACATCCCTCCTTTTTTATTAAACGAAATCAACCGTTTTTTTGACGAAAGAATATCTATAAACATCTTAAATATATATTCTCCATATTTTTGGATATTCCTTTAAAAAACAAAGACCAGCGCAACACAAGGGGACGGTTCTTTTGTGTTCCTTCTTTTGTGTTCTTTGCCGGGTAGACTATTTAGGCACGGAACAAATTCTGATTTTATGATTAGTTTTAGAGGATATATAATAAACCAAGAAGAAGTTGCTTACTCACAGAAGATTGAATAGTTGTTTCTAAAAGACCATAAGGTCTTAAAGATATTAATAGGGAAAAACACGCAGAATTAATCATTGATGCTTTTAAGTCATTGGGCTAATAATAATGAACGCAGCAGCTTTATAACAGTTGCGAGAATATTTCCTTGACGATATCATCCCGGTGGGGATTTAATCTTGATATTTATGTGTGCCGATGAAGTTAGACTGCTGATATATTGCATATCGCAATACAAAATGGTAAAATATAAATAACAAGAAGGAGGCGATATGCATGTCGAAAACCACAAGTGTTTTTGCTCGTGTCGAGCCGGAAATAAAAGAACAAGCAGAAAAGGTGTTAAATAAACTTGGCATACCTATGTCAAATGCTATTAATATTTTTTTAAGACAGGTTATTTTGCAAAACGGACTACCATTTGAAGTTAAAATTACACATAACAGACCTCTTGCAGTTGAGGATTTAACACCTGAAGAGTTTAATAATGAAATTGAAAAAGGGTTTAATGATTTAAGGGCAGGCAGAGTTGTATCTGCGGAGAAGGTAGCCGAGCGCATCAATAGGGAATATGGGCATGAGTTATAAAATTATTTATACCGAAGAATCAGAGTGGGATCTTGTAAATGTTTACAGGTATGTTGCAATGAATTTATTAATGCCAGAAACTGCGAAAAAGCAAATCGATAGAATTATGAATGCAATTAAAGGCCTGGATGAATTGCCCTTGCGGCATAAACTCTACCAAGATGAACCATGGCACAGTAAGGGCTTGAGAGTCCTTACAGTGGATAGCTATCTTGTATTTTATATAGTAATTGAAGAAGAAAAGACGGTTGCAATAGTAAGAATAATGTATGGCGGCCGTAATATAGATTTACAATTGTCAAACACAAAAATTGTTGAGTAATCCATAATGGCATCTCGATGGAGGCGCTTTTTTCATGCCTATTTTTAAGGGAGTGAGAACTCTTGTATGAAAATACCTATCCTGTCGAACTTATTTAAGTCCAGAGCCGCTCCTGAAAACAGCTTCTAGCAGAGCACCTATGCCTTCTTTTTCGGCCCTACGCCCAGATTATCCGGGATGGCAGGGGGTGATGTGCTTATGTTACCTACAGCCATGCTGATGATTCACAACCCGGTTACCTTTGTTTGGGGTGAGGAAGCCGACATGCAAAAAGGCATCGAGATGCTCTCGGAAGTCAAGGAAGCCATCATCAATGCCTTTGAAGCCAAGACGGGTCTTAAGCGAACACAAATCGCTAAAATGATGGACGCCGAGACATGGGTTAGTGCAGGAGAGCAGTGGAGCCAGGTTTTGCTAATGAGATTCTCTACAGCAAGCTAACCTTCCAGGGAACAGAGCTAAAAGCAGCAGGGCTGATGGAATCAGGTTAACAAATAAAGGGGTGATGAGTGTATGGTGGTAACTTTGGAAGAAACAAAACTGTATTTAAGAATAGATGGTGATGAAGAAGATGCACTCATCACTAATTTAATTCTTACTGCCCAGGAAATTTGCGAAGATATCTTGAGGTACCCCTTATCTGAATTTGAAGGAACACCGGCAGTATTAAGGCAAGCTGTTCTTTACTGTGTGGCCAATATGTATGAGAAAAGAGAGGAAGCCCACTATTACATGAAAAACGAGAGCGGCGGTATTTCAGAAACCATTAAAGTGATGAAACTGATACTTGGAAATCTTCGCAGGGAAAACAATACAACATAACCGCTAAGGAGAGGACAATTTGTGATATTATTAGAAATCGCAGCTGCCGTCTTAAACGATGCCATTAAAAGATATCTTAATTTTAAAGACAGGTGAAGATTTATGGCTAAGAAAAATAATATAAATTCGGATACTGATACGAAAAAACTAGCTAAGGAAGACCTTTGTTCGAAGCTCGCTGAAGCAGGAAAACAGCTTGAAAGCACAGAACTATTGTTAGATGCGAAGGATGTCTTTGAAGGCTTAAAGGAAAAATATATCAGGGCGACAAAAGACAAATCAGAAGGTATGCAGACAGTAAGCGATGAGGAAGTAGATAGAGTAGCTAAAAAGATACTATCTAAGTGCAGGAAGGCTTTTGAAGAGTTATCAAAGTAAAAAATCTGTTAGATACTGTAAAGATAAAGACGCATTACATCTTGCATCAGCTGTCTATGGGAATTGTGAATACTTTATAACATATGATGATAAATTTGTTATAAACGGAGATGGATATTGATGTTATTGAATGAGAAAAGTAAATTTACAGATAGAGAAATAATAGAAAAAGGTTCTAGGGCGTTGATAAAGGAATTAGGATATTCTGGATTTTTAAGGTTTATACGCTATGCTGAGGGCATAAGCAAAGAAGATTATTTAAAACTAGAAGATGGAATCTTTGAGGGTATGTCTTTAGATGAGATATATGATAATGCAAAGAAGTATTGGGAAAGCAAAGAACGATAAGTTATCGGTTGGCTTAGGAATAGAACTGCATACTTAAACTTAAGCAGGTACCTTGCAATCAGGTGTTTTTTATGCCTACTTTTATCTGGAACTAAAGAAGATGGAACAATTGTCCCGGTCAATAAAAATTTTGATTTTCAAACCTTTAAATAGGAACTCCAAGAATGCTATTTCAGATATGAGAAACGAGATAAATGTAGGACTTATGTTTATTTTGATGAAGAATACCTTTGATATGAACGGATACCAATTTAGGCATGCAGGGAGGTTCTAAACCCCTGTTTTAATGGGGTTAGGGCTTTTTTATTATACATGAAAATAGTATATTTTGTGCTATTAATGCTAAAGAGATTCAATTTAAATTTAGTAATGTTGTGAAAAAGATACAGTCATTCTTCAGCAGAAGCTAAGATAAGTGAGGACAGCCAATACCGGAGTATTTTTTAACGAAAACCATGCAGGATTAGCGGTTATGCTAATCTTTTCAATATTATATACAATATCTACAACATTATATTAGTTGACAGAATAAAAAAATTGGAATATTGAGAGACATTGGGATATCAAATAGAGACATTAAAAGAATGTTTCGAGATCAAGTTTATTTTATATTGTATTCGGGATGCTAATAGGTATACAAGCCGGGATTGTATTTTCCTACATAGGTGTAAGAATAGTATATGGATATAAAATGTTTAAATTTGTAAAAGAAAGGATGCTTAATAAATATAGATATAAAAATAAAGGGACTTACCAAACATTAATTCTTGAATCTGATGATGAAACAGATATATTAAACCATAGCAGAAGAAAATCAATGGTATAGTTCGGAAGAGAGCGATTCCTTGTCTTTTTTTATTTAAGGCTCAAAATAGCACTTGACAAATATCATTTACACATGTAAACTATACATAGTTTCATCGTTTACAGCTGTAAATAAAAACAACAGGGGTGGTTACATGAAAAATATCCCTAATATAACCGAATCAGAGCTTGTGGTCATGAAGATATTGTGGGAAAAGAGTCCGTTATTAGCCAGTGAAATCATCGCATTACTGCCAGAAGAGATAAACTGGTCAGACCAAACTGTAAAAACCTTTTTAAACAGACTTCTTAAAAAGCAAGCTATAACTCATAAAAAATCCGGAAGGAATTATATCTACTATCCGGCAGTATCTCGTGATGAATACATCAAAGCAGAAAACAAAACCTTTCTGCACAGGGTATATGATGGTGCTGTGGGTATGCTTTTTTCAAAGTTCCTAGAACAAGAGGAACTGACAGAAAAGGAAATCAAACATCTAGAAAATATTCTAGAACAGAAAAAAGCATCTAAAAAAAAACCATAGAAAATTTAATTAATGAGGGTTTTTAAAAATGATTATTGTATTAAAGAAAATATTCTTGAGGGTTTTATATGCGTCTTTGACATCAACAACAATAGCCTTACTCATTCTTTTTATCGGGAAAATATTTAAAGATAAACTTACACCTAGATTTCATCACATTTTATGGCTTCTTGTATTAATAAGACTATTGATGCCTTTTGCCCCTGAAAGCAACCTAAGCATATTCAACCTTTTGCCAGGCAGCAAAGACAGCATATCACTTGAGACACTAATACCCAGCACAAAAGAAACGGAACCCTTTACTAAAAGGCAAATAGACATGGCAATAAATAAAGCAAAGCCAGATCTAACTAATATCAATAAACAAGGACACCAAGACAACAATTTCTTAGAAGATGACCTACTAAAACCAAAGAAATCAATTTTAAATAAAAATGAAACAAATAAGTTTGAAAACATCATTGGCTTAAGCAGCTGTGCATGGCTTATCGGTTTTCTAACAATGGCTGCATTTTTATTAACTGCAGCAATAAGATTTAAGAAAGACACAAAAACCTTCGAAAAAATAACCCATCCAAATACTTAGATATACTAAATAATTGCAAAAAAAAGCTGGCAATAAACACGCAAATTGAGCTTTTCTGTGGTAAAGGCTTTTGCAGCCCCTTTATCTTCGGCATATTAAAACCAAGAATATACCTACCTAAACATATCTTAAACAAAATTGACGACAAAGAACTTTCACACATACTCCTACATGAACTCAGCCATTACAAAAGAAAAGACCTATTATGCAATCTACTTTCAACGCTAGCCATAATGCTGCACTGGTTTAACCCCATTGTATGGTTTGCCATGAAAAAAATGAGAGCTGACATAGAGTGCGCATGCGATATGTATGTACTTGAAAACCTAGAAGAAAATGAATTCACCCATTACGGCAGGACAATAATAAAACTCTCTAGCTTAATATCAAGACCACAGCACAATAAAATGCTCTATGCATATTTTTATGAAGGCAAAGAGCAAATTGAGAGGAGAATTATCATGATAAACATGTTTAAAAAGGGTTCATATAAACTATCGGCTATTGCCCTGATATTTTTCATAGTTCTTGGCTGCTGCACCCTTACAAATGCAGAAACTGGTACCAACACAACTTTAAAGCCGGAAAAAAATACGGAAACAGAGCAATTTAGCTTTGATGAGGCCGAAAAAGTTTTTTCCACTTTAGATAGAGCCATGGATTTTATTGATTTTGACTTTAAGGTGCCTGACAAGATGCCTACAGATTATGAATTTGACAAAATATTTTTTTATGAAGAGAAAGGATTAGCCAGTGTAGATTTTACTAAAGTTGACGTTGATAAGCAAATTGGTGTATCCATCTTAGTTTCTAACAATGATATGATAAAATATTTGAAGGAAATGCATTCAGATGCCAATGAAAAAGTTATTAATGAAAGGACTATTAAGCCCAATATAAAGTTTAGTGAAGAACCCATGAACATTTCAAATATACAGGGAACTTGTTTAACAGTAAGCAAAGACTGGGATATAAAGGAAGAAGACTTAGAAGATTACAGAAAACATGATACAGGACGTATAAAAGTTAGACCTATTACTAAAATAGTTGAAAAATACTTTATATGGCAAGATGGAAATATATGGTATAGCATACCATATTATCGTAAAAATGGCGATTTCGAAGGTTTTTCCCTTAGCGAAATTCCAAGAGATGATATAAAGATACTTCTCTCATCCCTTAAATTCCCTAAAGACATACAAAATATTGAATATAAATCAAGGGATTATGATAGGTTTTTGGAAATTTACAGTAATAAAGACCTAGAAGCGGCCCGAGAAATACTGGGATTTGCCCCTAAATTTCCACTAAACTTGCCCGGCGGATTTGTTCCAGTTTCTTCGCTCATCCGTCCTTTTAGCGAAACTCTACACGATAATAAGCTAGTTGAAATGATTAAAATGGAGACAATTTTTCAATTAAAAGATAAAGACTCCATACAAGAAATATCTTTATACCAGACAAACGACACCTCAAAATATGATGACATGATTCAAAATGGCTATATAAGCTTGGAATATTACAAAGACCCTATTATAGATGCAAAAGTAAAAAATAATGTTGCCGAAAAGAAGATAGATGTTGTTTCTATAATGATTAATGACATTAAAGTCTTAAAATATGAACTAGATATCACAAACCCCAATATAATATCAAAAGGCATAACTAAGACCCAGAATTATATATGGAAACAAAACGATGTTGTCTATGAAACCCAATTTATCGGTGATACAGGCAATCAGCAAGAGATAGTAAAAGCACTGATAAATTGACGAAGATGCCTGGCACCGCCCGAATTTTGTCGAAAACGGACGGGCACGGCAACAAGCGGGTTTGAGCTAAAAAACACAGACACCTCATAGGTAGAGATACTTGCGAGGTGTCTTTTTTCTGTTCGCGGATTTGCTAGAGAATCTTAATTCTACAGCCAGTCCTATATCCTCTATCCTCCCACGTTTAGCCTCAAAACGTCCTACAAATTAAATCCACGATTGCAAGCTGAATATTAAATCTTATCAAAAATATGTTATAATTTACCTATGAAAGTTAATTAATTAGCAAACTTGGGGGAGAAAAAGATCTTCCTTCACAAAGGTGCTTGGCACCGCCCGAATTTTAGAGGAAAAAAATAAAGTTTAGGAGGTATCTGGTTTGGGCAAAAATTTTAATAGTTATTCTTATCATAACTGCTAGCTTACTTGTAAGTTGCATGAAAACAACAAAGCAATCCATAGGAGGTGATATTTAGTAGTAAGAGAATTATGAGCCTTATTAATATCAATTTTAGGTCTATCAGGTGAAAATCATTTAAATTAAAATTAAACTCTCTGTAAATATATCTTTATATTTGACAATACGATAAACATAGAGGAGGCAATTTATATGAAAATCAAAACGAAAATAATTTTATTTACATGTATTTTATGTATAGTAAGTATTTGTTCAGCAACACTAATAAATTATAAATTTTTAGCAGGAGAGCTTCTAAATGAAACAGAAGAGAATGCAAGAAATTCAGCTAAAATTACTGCAAAGGAATTGGATAAATGGTTAAGCATACAAAAAAATTCCTTAAAAGAAATAGCAGATGCTCTTTTATATAATGACGATTTTGAATTTGATTATGTATATGGTTATTTAAGTGGTCAAGGAGAAATCAATGAAGGCAATGAATACTATGTTGGATTGCCCGATGATTCTTTAATATCAGGAGGCGGTTGGATACCTCCAGATGATTATAAACCTACTGAAAGAGATTGGTATATAAATGCTAAAGGATCAGATGATGTAGTAATATCTTCTCCTTATATAGACGCTAAAACAGGAGATGTTACAATTACTATATCTAGAGCTCTTGAAAAAAATAACAAACTAGTAGGAGTTTTAGCTTCAGACATACATTTATCCTATATACTAGGAGTTACTTCAAATATAGATTTAGGTGATTTCTCTATAGCCCCCTAACCAACTTGGAGAAAATCTTTGTATATGATAGTATAAAAACAGGGGGTTAACTTAAATGACAAGAAAACAATACACAGAAGAATTTAAAGAGCAAATAATTAAAGAATGCCAGGAAGTGGGAAACGTAGCCCTAGTAGCTCGCAGACACGATATTTCATCAAATACTATTCATAATTGGATTAGGAAAGCTCAAAAAAGAGGCTCAATTACTCCATTGCCGAAAAGCGAAGAAAAACGTATCCGTGAGGTAGAGAACAGATTAGAAGCTATAAGCAAAGAAAACAATACACTTAAGAAACTATTAGGTGAAAAAGAACTTGAGCTTGCAGTATTGAGAGATTTGAGGGATAGGATAAACCCTCAGTAGCCGACAAAGTTGCAATAGCTAAAAAGTGGATCAGTAAAGGCTATAAGGCATCCCTTATACTGAACTTTGTCGGGCTATCTTCATCCACATATTATGCTAATTTATCAAGAGAAAAAAGCAAACAAGAAGAAAATAATTCATCTGTTCCTTGCAAAAATGTAGGAGGAAGGAAAGTCCGGGATACTCTTTAACCAAAACCGGTGAAAAGATATCTGATGAACAAATCAAAGAATGGCTGAACGAACTAATATGTGGTGACGGTTTCCCCTATGGATACAATAAGCTTACTATTTGCCTCAAAGAAGAGTATAACTTGCTAATAAACCGTAAAAAGGTTTATAGGCTTTGTAAAGAGCTAAATATACTAAAGCCCCAGCGAACAATACATAGAAAGCATCCAAAACATTTAGCAAGGCAAGATACTATAACAGGATCTAATCAGCTTTGGGAGATGGATGTAAAATACGGCTATATTACAGGAACCGATCAATTCTTCTTTCAGCTGTCTTTAATAGATGTATTTGACCGCTCAATAATTGATTATCATTTGGGACTATCTTGCAAATCAAAAGATGCAGCAAGAGTACTTAAAAATTCACTATCTAAAAGAAATTTGGCAAAAGGTATGATACTTCCTAAAATAAGAACGGATAACGGTCCGCAATTTACTTCCAATCTTTTTGAAGAAACAGTAAAGGAATTAGGCGTCGTACATGAGAGAATTCCTGTAAAAACTCCAAACATGAATGCTCACATAGAATCTTTTCATTCAATTCTAGAGGATGAATGCTACAGTCAAAACGAGTTTGAAAGTTTTATGCATGTCTATTCCGTAGTAACAGACTACATGAAATACTATAACGAGCGCAGGAGACATGGCAGTATAAAATTCATGTCACCGCATAAGTTTTATGCAGCATTTATAGATGATACAGTAAAGGTCAAACCTTTTACGGCGTAATCTTTAAGCTTTAAACAATTATTAAAGTTAATGCAAAAGTACGATTTTATGAGAAATACAAAGATATTGTCCAGAGATAGGGGACCAGACCGATTTAGGAAAAGATTCCTATGGATTTTTAATAGATGGAGAAGGAAATATTATAACTCACAAAAATGAAGCCTTTAATCCTGACCCGGAAAAAGGCTATGTAAACATAAATGAAATATTAGATGGGGAACTAAAAAACATAATGGAAACAGGAAAAGCTGCAAAAAATAGAATAAATAAAATAAATGATTATGATGGGAAAGAACGAGTATTTTTTGTAGAAGATATGGAAGAAGCCAATTGGAAAGTAGGAGTAGCCATATCAAGTGCTGAAATGTTAAAAACCTTTAAAAAATCAGTAAACAGATTAATTATGATTAGTATAATAATAGTTATAATTGCAATAATGTTTTCCACCATAATGGGGAACTCTATTTCCAAACCAATCATAAAATCAGTAAAGGTAGCAGAAAAAATAGAAAGATTGGATTTGACAGAGGATATAGATGAAAAAGACCTAAAAAGAAAAGATGAAATTGGTCAAATATCATTATCCTTCCAATCCATAATAAACACCTTAAGAGATTTTGCAAAAAAAGTAAAAGAATCCTCGGAACAAGTCGCTTCATCCTCGGAAGAACTAACAGCCGTATCCGAAGAAGCAGCAGCAGCAGGTGGCAGCGTAGCAGAATCAGCCAGCGAAATAGCCGCAGACTCAGAAGAACAGCAGAAGGATATATTAAACGTTGTATCAGCAGTAGAAGAAATATCAGCTCAAATTCAAGAAATATCATCAAACGCAGAAGAAATAAACAACCTAAGTCAAGAAGTATCAGGCATTTCTGATGAAGGAAGGCATAATATAGAAAATGTCATATCCCAAATGAATAATATAGTCAAAAGTACCGGAAAAGTACAAACATCCCTAGTAGATGTAGACAACAGTTCCAAAGAGATGGACAACATAATTCAAGTTATACAAAATGTCGCAGAACAAACCAACTTACTTGCACTAAATGCAGCAATAGAAGCAGCAAGAGCAGGAGAAACAGGAAGAGGATTTGCGGTAGTAGCAGAGGAGATAAGGAAACTAGCAGGAGAAGTACAGCACTCAACAGAAGACATATATGAAATAATAAAGAAAAATCAAAGTATAATAGACGAAGCAAATGAAAACATGAACATGAGCAAAGAAGAAGTAGACAAAGGACTAGGAACCATAGACGAGACAAAAGAAACATTTATAGCAATCATAGACTCCATAGACGAAATATCCAAACAAATACAAAACATATCCAAAGCCATAAACCAAGTAGCAGAAGGAACAGAAGATGTAGTTGGTTCTGTAACTTCTATAGAAAACAAATCTAGAGGAATAGCAGAAAACATACAAAATGTATCAGCAGCAACAGAAGAACAAGCAGCCTCTATGGAAGAGATAGCATCAGCAAGTGGGAGTTTAGCAATGCTTGCAGAAGAACTTCAAATACTTGTAGCAGAGATAAAAATGTGAGAAAAGGTGCCTTGCTTGGTACCGCCCGAAATGGTATTATGAAGCTTTTGAAGAAGCAATTAATAGTCATATCTACGAAAGGCTAGAGGATGGGAGTGAAAGATGGTTAGAATTAATTGATCCTGATATAGAAATGTAGAAAATTGTGATATTATAAGGAACCGCAACATTCTTGATTAAGCCCAAAGAGGGCTTTTTTTATGCCTATTTTAGGGGTTGGAACAAATGAATAAATGCAAGAAATGCATCAGACTTACCCCAGCAACGGTGGTTGATCATATACCGTTAACTTCGTTGATTGTATAAGCAACTTCATAATTAATACCGTTATACTTCACATCAAAACAATAAATACCGCTTAGATCACCACGTTTTGGCTAACCGATATAAGGATTTTCATTTAATTTTAGTAAAGCTGTTTTATATGCATTTTTTAGAGGCTTTTCCTTTAGTTTAAAAAAACGTTCACAATCAGTCCTTTGAGCCAAAAATGTCATCAAAGTTTGACGCTTTTTTGAAACACTGATTGTTTCCTATAATATAGCCGTATTTTATATCTATCTCCCAAAACTGATTCGATCCTGTAATAATTTCTTGCTAAAAATTTTTTATAATATCGTTTAATATTTTTAGCTGCTCGGTAGAGAGTTTTTTGGCGTTTTTTAAAAGCTCTAGGTATTCGGGAGACATTTCTTCTTCATCAATACTGAAAAAGTCGATAAGTGTAATACCTAAAGCATAGCAAATTTTTTCTAAAGTTTCTATATCCGCTTTGCGATTGCCGTTTTCTATTCTGTTCATGACAGGTTGCGACAAGCCTGCTTTTATAGCCAACTGCCGATTTGATAATCCTAGGCTTTCGCGCAACTGACGTATTCTTTTACCAATGTCCGTACCGCCTTTTGCCATATTATCATAACCCCATATTCGAAAATAGAATATTACTAAACTAAATATATATGAAAAACTACAAAATCACAAGTTTTTTAGAGTAAAAACTAAGATATGAGGGTTAATTATTCATAAAACGAATAATAATGAGTTGTATATTATGCGATAATAGAATAATATTTAAGATAATTAGCCAGATATGGAGGATAGCTTATGTTTGGCCAAAAGATAAAGCAGCTTAGAAAACAAAACAACTTGTCACAGTCTGAACTTGCTCGAAGGACTAGAATCTTCAACCAATCTCAGATTAGCAAAATAGAGAACAATACAAGATTCCTCAAGGCCAACGAATTAAAAATTATTGCTGATGCATTGGGGGTGAAGGTTGAAGAACTGTTAAACAGACCTGCCTGAAATGATGAAATTAAAAAATGAGTTGCAAATATTGATGCTTAAAATCTAACAAAAAAAGAAGCAAGAGTTATCTAAGATTTATCTTAAAATATTAGGATGGGAGAGATTGTTGTGAGGTATAACTTTGATGAAGTAATTGATCGCTCAGGAACTAATTCGGCAAAGTGGGATAAAAAAACTCTGCAAGAAATGTTCGGCGTAGAGGATGTGCTGCCGTTTTGGGTGGCTGATATGGATTTTAAAGCAGCACGTCCTATAGTTGATGCGGTTGTAAAGCAAGCCGAGCATGGTATATATGGATATAGCAGCAGGCCAGATTCTTATTATGAAGCAATAATCAATTGGACAAAGAGGCGCCACGGGTGGGAAATAAAGAGAGAATGGATTGAATTTACCCCAGGAGTAGTGCCGGCGATTAACTATGCGATCCAAGCTTTTTGCATGCCGGGGGATAAGATAATGATACAAAATCCGGTGTATTATCCTTTCCACGGTGCAATAGAAAACAATGGCTGCCATATAGTAGATAATACATTAAAGCTTAACGGAGATTATTATGAAATAGATTTTGCGGATTTTGAAAAGAAGGCAAAAGACCCAAAACTGACACTTTTCATACTCTGTAGTCCGCATAACCCTGTTTCAAGGGTTTGGACAAAAGAAGAACTGGAAAAAATCGGTGACATTTGCTGCAAAAACAATGTAATTGTTCTTGCTGATGAAATTCACAATGATTTGGTCTTTTCAAGGTACAAGCATACGATGTTTGCTTCCATAAAGGAAGAATTTGCTGCAAACTCTATAACATGTACCGCACCGAGTAAAACATTTAACCTTGCAGGCATGCAAGCATCCAATATTATCATAAAAAATCCTGTTCTTAGGGAGAAATTTGAAAGAATACTGGAGAAAAATGCGATTGGCGGTCAAAACCCCTTTAGTATCGCAGCCCTTGAAGCAGCTTATAATGAGTGTGAAGATTGGTTAGATCAGCTTTTAGATTATTTGGAAGAAAATATTAGGTTTATTCATTATTACCTTGCAGAACATCTTCCAAAAGCAAAATTGATTGAGCCTCAGGGGACTTATTTAGGGTGGCTTGATTTAAGGGAATATGAACCAAACGGCAAAAAATTGGAAAGCGTTGTTTATAAGAAAGGAAAAGTTGCTTTAGATGGCGGAACTTGGTTTGGTAGGGGCGGAGACGGATTTATTAGGCTAAATTTTGCATGCCCGAAAATCTTGCTTGCGCAGGGATTAGAAAGAATATCCAAAGCTATAAACGAAGAATACAGCAAATGACCCCAAATTCCCTTTTCCTGCAGTAAAAACATGTGCAGGAAAAGGGGATATATATTGAATTTTGAAAAAAAGGAGAGATGATTATGAGCGATGTAAGTGTTAGTACCAAGGACCTAAACAGGGTTTTAGGCAGGTGGGATCTTATGGCCATGGCTGTGGGCCAAATTATTGGCGCAGGCATCATGTCTATGACCGGAATAGCCATTGGCATGACGGGTAAATCAGTATTCTGGGCATTTCTTATTGCAGCGGTTTTTGTATTAATACAGGAAATACCTGTAATAATACTTGGTGGAACCGTAAGGATGAGGGGCGGGAATTATACTCAGATAGCATTTTTGACAAGCCCCAAATGGGCAGGAATGTATATAATTACATATATAGTTAGCAATATATCTATAGCTATGTATGCACTGTCATTTGCCGATTATTTTCTTTCCCTTATACCTGGCGCACCGCACAAATTAGTATCTGCAGGGATAATGACACTTTTTTTCATAACAAATTATTTTGGAATTCAGCAAGCGTCAAAGCTACAGAACATAATGGTTGTTGTCTTAGCAACGGCATTAGCAGTATTTACCGGATTTGGGTTGCCTAAAGTGCAGCCGGGATTTTTTAGTGAACCGTATTATATGACCTCAGGAGTGCTGGGGCTGCTGTCAACGGCCGCATTTTTAACCTTTGCCACAGGAGGTGCAAGCATAGTATTAAATTATGGAGCCGAAGCAAAAAATCCGGTAAAAGACATACCATTTGTGATTGTAGTATCCACTGTCTGTGTAGCCTTTCTATATGGGCTTATGTCAATTGTCGCAGCAGGAGTGCTGCCGGTGCCTGAAGTAGCAAATCAGCCGCTTACGGTAGTTGCTGCAAAAATACTGCCAAAGCCGTTGTACGTATTCTTTATAGTTTGCGGAGCCTTGTTTGCACTTACTACGACACTTAACTCTCAAATAGGTGGAATAACAAAACCCGTCTTACAAGCATGTATTGACGGCTGGTTTCCTAAAACACTCGGAAAATTACATCCAAAATATAAGACACCGGTTTATTTACTACTACTTTTCTATATTGTAGGCATACTGCCTATCTTGACCGGATGGGATATCGGATTTGTCGGAAATATAGTTTTGTTTATAAACAGAGGGTTTTTAATAGTGCTATCAATTTCGATAGTAAGACTGCCTAAGGTTATACCGGAGATATGGGAAAGATCTAAATTCCATGTAAGTAACGGCATGTTGTGGTTTTTTGCAATAGTTTCCGCAGGAATAAATGTTGTTCAAACTTTTTTGCTTGCAAGGAATATTTCTAAAGCGGCAGTTATCGGAAATCTCTGCATATTTGCTTTTGCGATAGCATATGGTTTTCTTTTAGAGAAAAAAGTAACCATGGAAATTAGCTATGAAGAAAGCTAATTGCCATGGCTTGAAAAATTAAAAATCAAAGCGTAATAAAACATTAACATAGATTATAAGAAAAAACAAGTGTTAAGGTGCCTGGCACCGCCCGAATTTTGTCGAAAACGGACGGACATGGCAACAAGCGGATTGACGCAGACACCTCACAAGTAGAGATGCTTGTGAGGTGTCTTTCTTATTATATATCGTTATTTTATCGACTCCAGGGAAACGCAGCATTATTAAATACAAGTCCTGAAGAGCTGTTTTACGATGCCGGCAACTTGCAGCCAATATGTAAATCCTGCCACAATAGAAAGACTGCAATGGCATCTGCTTCTTCAAGCATATTGGCGACAGTTTTTTTAATATTTTTACTTTGTGTTTCAAATTGCTTTACCACTTTGCAGGGCCTAACAGAGGGGCCCATTTGCGCTAATGATATCCTGGATCTCTCGGGTAGGTATGGGAAAAGTTACGAAACCATAAACATAAGGTGCAAGTTCATATAACTGGAAATATATCATAAGAGTCCTGTTTTCTATATAAAAATCCTGGTCGGGCTTTATCTCGGTAAAATCAACTATAAGAGGTATGTTTTTTTCCTTTATTTGACGTTTTATTATATCGGACAGGGACTTTACATAATTCACATTTTCTTTAAAAAGATCTTCCAGGCGGTATATGCTTCCGGTGCCCAAATCGAAAGTAACTGATTTTAAGACCGTCATACCGTGAGCACCACCCGCAAACCAATACATTTCGATGGAAATGCTTAAAAAGCCATTCTCATTTGTTCTTATATGATATCTTCCCGTCACATCAGTTGCGGGGTTTTCATAATAACCGGTTTTCTCTATCAAGGTATTTACAATACTCATTAAAACTGAATTGATATACTGTTCCACGTTTTTATCGGCCAATCCTTCGACTGCCGGATATTCTACATCCAATCTTTCTTTTTTTATACGGTGAGTTTTAATAGTCGCACGGGGTTGATTTTGTATCATTAAATATCTCACTCCTTAAAAGAAGATGTTTTATATAGTCTATTCAGATGCGTGCGTCAAGGTGTAAAAGCGTAAGGGGTTAGTGCCCGCTTATACACTTATACAGGAAAAATAAAAACTTAATAAGAATTTACAAAATCAAGTGGTGCAATCATGTAATAATCAGGATGCAGCAAAGAGTTATGAGAGTTGAAGATATTATTGATTGTATTTTCAGTGAAGAAATTATAAAATATTTTAAAACCAAAAAAGGATTTAATATCTATCTCGTCGAATATATTTAAGATGTATTGTTTAACTAAAAAATATGGAGGTAAAATTAATGTTATCTAGGAAGATAGGAAATAAGTTTTTAATTGCTTTACTTATCATGCTTTTAGTAGCACCTACGGCTTTTGCCGGAGAACAGGTCAAGTTGATTTTTAACGGTAAGGAATATCAGGCAGACGTTACTTTAAAAGACGGTGTTACTTATGTGCAGTCTGCAGCTCTTAATAAAATCCCAGGTTTAGAAGTAGGAAACGATCCAATCGTTCCAATTCGAAAATTATTTGAAAGTCAAGGCGGGGTGGTATCCTGGGATAATGACAATAATCAGGTAATAGTATCTTGGAGGGAAAAAGCAGGAGATCTTACAGCAGACGAGCTAGTTATAAAGTATTCTGAAAGCCTTAAAGAGGCTAATACTTATAAGATGAAAGGCAGCTATCAGCTTGAGTTTGGAGTTGAAGGAGTTCAGGATTTAATTGAAATTCCGAATATGCCAAAAATGGAAGCTACAATTGAAGGAATTTTTCAATACGAACCAATGGCCATGTATATAAAGCAAACCATGAATATGCCTTTGGATGAGCTGGAGGAGTTGGGGCTTAGTCCCGAAGAATTGGAAGCAGAAGGCCTTGATGAAGAGATGGTTACAGAGATTGTTTGGCTGGACAATGCTATTTATCAGAAGAACCCCGGGTTTGACCAGTGGATAGTTCAGGATTTGGCTGAGGTAGAGGGGATGCCTGATATTAATGAGTTAATGCAAATTACCCCTCAACAATCTATGGAAATGATGAATAAGGCCGGTGTTATTAATGTATTCGGTGAAGATGTAGAAAAAGATGGTAGAGAATATTACACCATTAAAAACTATATTGATGCTGATAGCTTTAAGAGTTTAGTAGAAGAAACCATGAACAATTTTGATATAACAGCATTTATAGAAGCTGCCGGTGCACAATCGGATATGGATGCACAGGAAGCTGAAGATTTTAATGAAATGTTTGAAAAGGTATTTGAGACTATTCTTAATAACATCAATGCCGTATACTATATAGATACCTTAGTTGATAAAGAAACCTTATTACCCGACTACATGAATTTCGATTTAAATATGCAAATAGACCTCAAACCATTGATAGAGATAATAGCAGCAATGGAAGAAGTAGATGAAACTGAAGAATTATCGGAAATTCTGGAAATGCCGATAAGTCTTGAATTAAAGATGAAAGGCGACTATCAATTGTATGATTACGGAGCCGACCTTGAGCTTCCTGATCTAAGCGATGCCATTAGCCAGGAAGAATATATACAACAGTTAATGGAATTAATGGAGCAAGCAGAGCAAGATTAAGGGAATAGGCATTGGGCACTTAAATAAGGATACAGGTGCCGGGGAAGTCTTTTGAAAATAATAAGACCTGCATAACCTATATAGATATGCAGGTCTTATTATTACAAACATATATTTAGCGGCATAAATCTTAAATCAAATATAGGCAAAATAGTCCTTAACCATTTAATATCAAGGGTTAAGGCTATTTGTTTTTACAATAAAATTTTTTCAAGATCTTTGAGCCTTATATATTTATAGTTACATCAGTGCAATTAGATTATTATTGTTATTATCATGTGTCAGGAAGGGGTGGGTAAGAGGAATAATGGAGAATTGCTAGCGAAGATTGTTTGTGGTCCAGAATCAATAGCATCATGTCACAAAAAGCCTTTTGCTTACGTTATAAGTGAATAAGTGTATGCCGGGCACGGCAAACTAATGCAATAGTCCTGAAAGAATCGAAGTTCTTACTATAATCCCTAAAAGCTTATCATTGTCATCTACAACCACTATAGGGTATCTTGATTTAGTTCCTATTTCCAGAAGGTCTTTTATATATACATCTTCCTTAGTTTTATAGTAGTCATGTTTTAATAAATTTTCCAGGGATGACTTTCCATCTTTTACGGCTTTTACGCAGTCATCTATGGTTACGATACCTTCAATTTTCCTCTCGTCATTTACGACAAATACGCTAGATATGGCATTTAAGCGCATTTCCTTTATTGCAACTCGCACGCCGTCATTTATTGAAACTAATGCATTAGGTTTCATCATTATGTTCTTAGCTTGCACTACTTTTGTGCGATCAACATCTCTTACGAAGTCTTCAATATATTCATTAGATGGATTATTTAGTATCTCCTCAGGGGTTCCTATTTGAACAATTCTCCCGTCTCGCATTACTGCAACTCTATCTCCTAATCTAAAAGCTTCGTTTACATCGTGAGTTATAAAGACTATGGTCTTTTTTAATTGTGATTGAATGTCAAGCAGCTCTAATTGCATTTCTCGTCTAATGAGAGGATCTAATGCACTAAAAGGCTCATCCATCAAAAGGATATCAGGATCATTGGCAAGTGCTCTCGCAAGACCGACTCTTTGCTGCATGCCGCCGCTCAATTCACCGGGCATTTTATCTTCCCAACCCTTAAGACCGACAATCTCAAGGGTTTTTCTGGCTATCTTTTCTCGCTCATCTTTGCTGACATTTCTTATTTCCAATCCATATTCTACATTTTCCAAGACAGTTCTATGAGTAAACAGCCCAAAGTTTTGAAAAACCATTGCAGCCTTTTTCTGTCTAAATTCCCGCAATTGATCTTTGTTGTATTTTACGATGTTTTCACCATCTATTATTATTTCGCCGGCATCAGGTTTATTTAAAAGATTTAAGCATCTAATTAAAGTTGATTTGCCGCTACCGGAAAGTCCCATAATTACAAAGAACTCTCCATCTTTAACGGAAAAGGATGCCCTGTTTACACCTACAGTATGGCCTAATTCATCTAAAATTTTTTTCTTTGACCAACCTTCATTGAGCTTTTTAAGAGCAACTTTTGGTTTTGGACCAAAGATTTTAACCAAATCTTTTACTACAATCTTTTCTGTCATTTTTTAGCACCTCCATTGCGATAATTATACATGTTCATACGTATTTGAAACCTGCTGGGTGATTCGATCGATAATTATTGCAAGGAAGACAATACTTATACCCGAATTAAAGCCCATAGCTATGTCTGATCTATTGATGGCTATCAGAACATTTTCGCCAAGTCCTTTAGCACCGATCATTGAGGATATAACTACCATTGACATAGCCATCATTGTTGTTTGGTTTATACCTGCCATAATTGTAGGCATTGCTTGGGGAAGTTCGACTTTAATTAAAGTTTGCCAGCGCGAAGATCCAAAAGAATAAGCGGCTTCTCGCATCTCTTCTGGAACATTTTTTATAGCTAAACTCGTAAGCCTAATACAAGGTGGTGTAGAGTAAATAATTGTTGCAAAAACCGCCGGAACTGTTCCTAGTCCAAAGAAAATCATAGCCGGAATAAGGTAAACAAAACTCGGCATTGTTTGCATACCATCTAGGATAGGGTTTAAAATTATTTCGGCTTTTGAATTATAGGCTGTATAAATTCCCAGCGGAACGCCTATCAATATACATAAAATAACTGATGTAAGCACAATAGATAATGTGAATAACATTTCATCCCAAAGTCCAAGCAATCCTATTAAAGTAATCATAACGGCATAAGATATGCCGGATTTTATATTTTTAGTCCTCCATCCGATCAAAAAGATGAGGAATATAAAAATGAAACAAGGTATAAAGTTTAGTATAGATTGCATATTAAAGACAATCCATTTTATACCTACAGTCAAGGCATCAAAAAAACCTTGAAAATTTAATGTAAGCCAGTGGACAAAAGCTTCTACATGTACGCCAAAATCAATCTGAAAAAAATCTGGAAATTCATTCATAAATTAGAACATGTCACCTCTCAATATAAATAATTAAAGGGCATTTTTGACTTTTTGAGCTATGTCTTCAGGTACCCAATCTGCCCACAGATCTTCGTATTCTTTTAAAAACCATTTAGCTGCATCTTCAGCTTCAGCATTGTTGTCTTGCATGTAAGCTAAAAGTTTATTGGTAATTTCAGAACTTGTTTTATAGTTTTTTAGAAACTCTACAACTTCTGGTGCTTTATCTGCAACATCTTTATTTACAGCAACAGCTACTTTAACGCCTGGGAATTCGCAAGCATAACCATTTTCCCATTCTTCCGGGTCAAAGGGTTTATCTTCAAGAAGAGTCATATCATATTTACCCATTATCCATGTGGGCTCCCAGTAGTATCCCACCCAAGGCTCGCCTTTTTCAACAGCAGCCACAATAGATGCGTTTAAGGCTGTATCGGATCCGGGATTAAAATAAGTAAAATTTTCATCTAAGGAATAGGTCTCAAATTTAGTGCGAAGAATTTCATCGGCAGCCCAGTTAGGAGGAGCTCCATAAATTCTACCTTTTGTTGGTTCATCAGGATCTTTAAATACTTCCCAATACTTGGGGAGATCTTTTATAGATTTTAAATCAGATGCAAGAGGCTCAATTTCTCTTTCTTTATCACCCTTTATTACATATGTTGGCACATACAAACCTTGAGCATTATCATCAAAGTTAATCGACAATTCTTTGATTTCATCATTTTCTATACCGGCTTGGTATACCTCACGAACGTTATCTGTCCAAACCTCCATATAAATGTCGATATCGCCTTGTCTAAGACCCCTTATCGTTATAGGTGAAGAACCTGTCATACTATCTGTTTTGTAACCATAACCGTTCTCGACTATAAAACCTGCTATTGCATTATGGATTCTTATACTATCCCATCCAGCATCGGCAAAGACAAGTTTTTCCTTTGAATTGCTTTCTGCATCATTACTCCCTGCTGAACAGGCAGACATAAATACCATAAAATTAATTATTAAAGTAATAAGTAAGTTTTTTCTGATGTTAAATAAATTAATAGCATACCACTCCCTTTTTTAGTTTTTCTTACAAACACATGTTAATATTATATATACAAAAACTGTTTATCGTCAAATTACTGCTGATTTTAAATAATTTCCAGTAAAATGCAGTATATCTTAGCATCTATTATAACGGCAATTGTCAGAGCCATCAGGAAAACTGAAGAGTTGAATTGATTTTCGCCCCTATTTGCCTATCAAACCTTCCTCTTCAAGAAATTCTCTTGCTACATCAGCATGCAATCATAATTGCTTGAATAGCGTTACTATTCAGAGACTGAAAACGACTTGTCATCCTGAACACAGTGAAGGATCGGGTCTTTGACACTTAACTGAATCAAAAAATGCTTAAAGCCTTGAAGGGCTTTATTTTTTCGCCAAATTTACATATTTACTATTGTGGAATATGTTACAATGCAAACAACAGGTAGATGTCGCTGGATGCTTATAATGCAGGAATTAATTTTTATAAAGAAGATGGCGGAATATGGCTTAGCGATGCGATATCGGCTAAATTTATTAAAGCTTAAAAATAAGCCAGGGGAGAAACCGCCCGATTGAGGCTTGTGGAGATAGTAAGCTGCGAGGCTGATGAAGCGAGAATCTCCTGCCTCTAAATGAAGTGAAAGTGAAAGGTTCATGCAGTGTTTTTGCCATTTCGTTCGTCTAATATGTGAAGCGGCTTCAAAAAGATAGAGGGGAGCGAGAATGGTGATTGGTAAAATAGATTTTTACCGATAGAAAGGAGTAGAAAATGATCGATGAAATAAGTTTTAAACGAGCCAAGAATAAAGATGCAGAAAGTTTCTATAAACTGCTGGAACCTATAAAAGACCGGCTGTATAGAACGGCTTTCATGTATATGAAAAATGAAGATGATGCTTTAGACTGTGTCCATGATTCTATTGTGAAAGCCATACAATCAATTGACAGCTTAAGAGAACCACAGTATTTTAATACATGGATTACCCGCATAACTATAAACACCTGCAAGGACAATCTGAGAAAAAGTAAAAATACCATATCCCAGGACACAGTTGAATTTGAAGGCATATTAGCCATAATGATGGGGATATAGAAGAGAACGTAGATTTACATAGGGCGCTTGATAATTTAAAGGACGATGAAAAGGAATTGATTGCAATGCGGTATATGGAAGATATGAGTATAAAGGATATTGCAAAAACAGTCCATTCACCTATGGGAAAATAAATGAAAATGCCACAAAGCTTATTATAACTCCTAAGGTCGAATTTGAAGTATTAGGTGAAGATGAGCACCGCATAATTGGCCCCTCGATTCTTGAAAGTGATGAAAAAGAAGTATTAAACTACTTAAAACAGAAAGGAACATTGCCAAAAGAGGTATTCTTAGAAGATATAGTTGTAGATTTGAAGTTAAATCAGTAAGCAATAGCGAAAAGAGAAGTCTACTTCTTTCTAGAAACCGATACTTTTAAACTCGCCCTAGTGGCGAGCTTTTTACAATAATCAAAAAGTTTAATTTAATTTTTCCTCCCGTTCTTATAGGCAGGTATGATAGATATAGTTTTTCTAAAAAACATAAAATTACTTGATGTGATCCAAATATTTGTGCGACATTGACCGCATATCCTTTGGATGATATAATAAAAGTGTTGATGCAGCAGGGAAAGCACCTGTATACTTGGTAAATTTGTCGCAATATACACCCTAGAGTATTTATTTAAAAAATTACTTAGGGAGGTATGTTTAATGACTCAGTATCATGAATCTGTGGACAAGTTAAGCAGTCATACCCTTAATATCTCAAGAGCCCTAAACAGTTTAAAAGAAGAAATAGAGGCCATAGACTGGTACAGTCAAAGAGTCGATGCATCGGATGATGCGGAGTTAAAGGCTATAATGGCACATAATAGGGACGAGGAAATTGAACATGCAGCTATGCTGCTCGAATGGCTCAGAAGAAATATGGATAATTGGGATGGAGAACTCAAGGATTATTTATTTACCACAGGCTCTATTACAGAACTTGAAGGCCAAGCGGCTGAAGAAGAAGAAGCAGAGCCTGGCTTAAATATCGGAGATTTAAAATAAAAGGGGGTATGAGTAAATGTTTAACAGAGAACATGCACCTATAAGTAAAAAGGCGTGGGAAGAAATAGACGCAAGGGCAAAAGAGGTTTTAAAATCATATTTGTCCGCAAGAAAGGTTTTTAAAGTAAATGGCCCTTATGGTTTGGACTTTAATGTAATTTCAGAGGGAAGATTAGCTGATATTGTTGAAGGTGGAGGAGTTTCCTACGGAACTTATAAGGTTCAGCCTTTGACAGAAGTCAAAGTTGAATTTGAAATGGACAGGTGCGAGTTAGATAATGTTGACCGCGGAGCGGCAGATGTTGATTATGAGCCGTTGGAAAAGGCAGCAGAAAGCATCGCACTATTTGAAGAAAATGCTGTATTTAACGGGTTGGAAAAAGCCTCAATCCCCGGCATAAAAAATTCTGTAGAGCATGAAGCAATACTTTTGGGCAAAGACCAGGCTTCTATAATGAAGGCGCTGTCCGAAGGTATCATTACCCTTAGAAAATCGTACCAGGAAGGCCCCTTTGATCTTGTGGTAAATGACAAGGCATATACAAGAATCTTGTCGGCAGAGGGAGCATATCCCCTTGATGAAAAAATAGAGGATTTAATCGGCGGCAAGATAATATTCAACCATGTCATTGACGGCGCATATTTGCTGCCCCATGACCATGATGATTTGGAACTTACAATCGGACAAGACTTTGCAATAGGATATAAATGCCATACAGCCGATAAAGTGAAACTGTTCATTAAGGAATCTTTCACTTTCAGAGTGCTGGATCCAACCTTGATAGTTAAATTTAATCTAGATTAAATAATTTAGGCAGGAGAATAAAATCTCCTGCCTTTAATATATTACCCCTTATTCCACATCAAATAATTTGCCGGGATTTAGTATCATGTTAGGATCGAAGGCTTTCTTTATGCGCTTCATCAGTTCGATTTCCGTATCCTTTAGCACAAGAGGCATGTAGGCTTTTCTCTTGTGTCCTATGCCGTGCTCGCCGCTTATAGTGCCTCCGAGCTCTCCTACAATCTTATACATTTCCGGCAAGAGTTTGTTTAAGGTGTCATACCATTTATCCAGTGACCACTCCGGGTCTTTGACAGGTGTTACGTGCAGGTTTCCGTCGCCTGCGTGGCCATAGCATGGAATAGATACATTGTATTTTGCCTGAAGTTCTGCCAGCCTATCCATAAATGTTGGTATCTCAGATATCGGCACGACAATATCTTCAAGGCTTTGATGGGGGCTTACAAGCTTCCACGCTTCGGCAATGTTTCGCCTTATCCTCCATACCCTTTCAATGGTTGTGGCGTTGTCAGCTACATAGACTTCTATAGCTCCGTTTTGCATGCAAAGCTCCCCAATGGTTTCATACTGTGATTCGATTATATCCATGTTATCGCCGTCCAGCTCGATGAGGAGCATGGCTTTTGCACTCTGATAAGGGAGTTTTTCGTTTAAGTATTCGCATGATGTCTTAAATGACAGTTCATCCATAAACTCTATAGAAGTAGGTATTATTTTACCATTTGTCATTATTATGGGAACTATGTCGATTGCTTCCTTTACGCTGTTGAACAGCACTAAAAGGTCTGCTGTTGCAACGGGCATCGGCTGAAGTTTTACTATTATCTTAGTAAATATGCCAAGGGTGCCTTCTGAGCCAACCATAAGATGCAGCAGGTTGTAGCCTGTAACATCCTTTACTCTCTTGCCGCCTAAGTTTATGATATCTCCTTCCGGTGTTACCATTTCAAGTCCCATGATATATCTTGCCGTAACACCATACTTTATGGCTTTGCCGCCGCCGGCGTTTTCAGCCACGTTTCCGCCTACATAGCATGTTTCTACGCTCATGGGGTAACCTGCATAGTAGAGACCGTATTCCTTTACAACATTGTTTATTTCATTTGTAACAACACCGGGCTCAACGACAGCCATGAGGTTTTGCGTGTCAATTTCCAAAATCCTGTTCATCTTTTCTACAGATAGGACTATGCCACCATAGACGGGAACAGCGCCGCCGGAAAGTCCACTGCCTGCTCCTCTTGGTGTCACGGGTATCTTATATTTATTTGCAAGCTTTACTATCTTTGAAATCTGCTCAGCCAAAGTTGGTTTTACTACTACATCGGGCATGTGTGCATAATGCTTTTCTGCTACTTCATCATGAGAGTATGCTTCCATTGCTTCTGCATCATCATATATGACATTTCTTTCGCCTACTATCTGTTTTAGCTCATCCACAATCTGTGGAGTTACACTATTATATTTCATTCTTCGCCACCTCCAGCCTTTCTATAAGTGCGGGCACTAATTCGGTTACATCTGCTACAATACCTAAATCAGACACTCTGAATATCTGGGCATCCGGGTCTTTGTTGACAGCTATTATTGTGTCAGATGTCTGCATGCCTGCCAAATGCTGTATTGCTCCGGATATGCCAAGAGCTATATAAAGTTTTGGGTTTACTGTCTTACCGCTTAAACCTACTTGGTGAGGATACCCTATCCATCCTCTGTCTACAACATCCCTAGAGCCTCCTACCGCTCCACCTAAAAGTTTTGCCAGCTTGTAGACTATCTTAAAGTTTTCTGCCTTGCCTATGCCCCTGCCTCCGGATACGACAACATCAGCGTCTTGTATAGTGCCGCCTTGTGTCTCATCTTTTATAAAGTCTAGTCTTGCGGTTGGAAGGTCCTCTTGTGTAAGCTGTATATCTACATTTACTATTTCGCCCTGTCTGTGCTCATCTATAGGTGCAGGCCTGGTAGAGTGAGGTCTTACTGTCGCCATCTGAGGCCGCGTAGCCGTCTTTATAGTTGCCATAATATTGCCTCCTATGGCAGGCCTTGTCTGTAGTAAATTGCCTTCTTCATCGATATCGAGGCCGGTGCAATCAGCAGTAAGTCCTGTCCTTAACCTTACAGCGGTATAGGGCATGAGTGTACGTCCTTGAGTTGTAGCAGGCGCGATGATGATTTCAGGGGTATATTTTTTTACAAGTTGGGTGAGCACTTTCGAATAAGGTTCCACTAAAAAATCTTTAAGCTTGGGACTATCTACATAGTATACCTTATCTGCCCCTCTTTGGATTAGCTCATGTTTATCCTCATCTGGTATCTTGTGCCCGATTAAGACAGCTGATACTATTGAGTTATCCAGCTTTTCCTTTAAGTCCAGAGCTCTTGTAAGAAGCTCGTGGGCAACTTCATTTACCCGCCCGCCTCTTGCCTCGGCATATATCCATATTTCCTTCAAGTCCATTCCCTCCCTTATATTATTGCCTTCTCTTTGAGAAGTTCTATTATTTCATCTACAGCCTGATTGAGGCTCTTTTCATCTTTTACTTCTATAACTTTACCTTCACGTGCTACCTTCGGGCTAAATGTTTTGACTACCCTTGTAGGTGAACCTTTAAGGCCTAAATTTTCAGGGTCTGCTTCAATTTCCTTGGCTGTCCACTGCTTTATTTCCAGCTTTTTGGCTTTAAGTTTCCCTGTAAGCGTAGGAAGCCTTGGGTCTGCGATTTCTTTGACTACGGTTACCAAAGCGGGCATCGGCAGATTTAGCACTTCATAGCCGCCTTCTATAAGCCTGGTGGCTTTTATATGGCCATCTTCTATCTCTACTTTGCTGGTAAATGTTGCAAGAGGCAAACCTAAAAGAGAAGCAATACCGGGTCCTACTTGAGCAGTGTCGCCGTCTGTTGCCCTTTCGCCGCATAAAATCAAATCGAAGGGTTTTAATTTTTCTATTGCCTTAGAAATTGTGTAAGAGGTTGCAAATGTATCTGATCCTGCAAAGAACTTATCCGTTAGCAGTACAGCATCATCACAGCCCATGGCGATAGCCTCTTTTAAAGCTTCCTCGGCTTTCTGAGGTCCCATGGAAACTACAATAATCTCACCGCCGTATTTTTCCTTTAGCCTTATACCTGTTTCAATAGAATAAAGGTCTAAAGGATTTATTATGCTTTCCACACCCTCCCTAACCATTGTGCCGGTTTCGGGATCCATTTTAACATTGCTGGTTTCAGGAACCTGTTTGATTGGTATGATTATTCTCATAGGGTTTCTCCTCCCAATTTTATTTTTTTGACACATAAACTTCCTATAATAAGCTGACTATTAAAACTTCTGCACCTAGTAAAAGTGCATATATCAGGCAATACAAAAGAGTAGAATTTAGTATCTGCCCCTCGTGCTGTTCAAGACCTGTAGCTGAAGCTGCTATGGCTATGCTCTGAGGGGATATCATCTTACCGGCAGAGGCTCCTGTGGCATTGGCTGCCGCAATCCAAACAGGGTCTTTGCCTATCTGGAGCGCAACCTGCTTTTGCAGCGCTCCAAAGAGTATATTAGATGAGGTGTCACTGCCTGTTACGAATGTGCCAAGTGCCCCTATCAGTGGTGCAACAAAGGGGTATATGGGTCCTGCGGCGCTTGCTAGTGCTATTGCAATACTTGAAATCATGCCGCTGTATCCCATTATCTTAGCCATGGATACTATAGAAAGCACGGTGCCGATAGTGGGTAAAAGCTGTTTAATCGTGCGCAAAAATATGGAAAATAACTGCTCAAGGCTTGCTTTTTGCGCCAGGCCCCCTATAACGGCAGATATTAACATTAGAGTACCCGGTGTTGTAAGCCACTGGAAGGTAGCAGGCTTGCCGCCTGGCCCAAAGTAAAGCTGCATGCTGGATGCAAAGGGTGCCTTTCCCAGAAATTTCAGTGATGGTATAAGGTTTATGCTCATAATCAGTATAAAAAGGACGATGTAAGGCATCCATGCAGCGGCAAGGCCTACACTTTTATCTGCATCAATCGAAATATTTACTTTATTTGTTGCCTGGCTTTCACCTGGGAAAAGCCATATATTATCAAGTGGGAATATTCTGACACATATTATTGTACCCACCAAGGATGCAAGTGAGCCTATGATGGCTGCTACTTCAGGGCCGATATATACGGCAGTAATGGTTTGAAACAGGGCAAAGAGTACACCGCTTACTAAGCATGCACCTAATACGTCTTTTAAACTTTTAAAAGATTTTGTAAGTAAGAGGACAAGTGCGAATGGAAGTATGATAATGAAAATAATAAGTTGGTATGCAATGCTTGCTGTAACAGCTGCCAGGTTCAGTTCTGCCACCTGAGCAAGAGTTATAACCGGTATGCCTACACCGCCAAAGGCTACCGGCACCGTATTTGCGACAAGGCAAATTATTGCTGCAAAAATCGGGTCAAATCCTATACCTGCCAAAAGACTCGCAGGTATTGCAACTGCCGTGCCAAAACCTGCGGCAGCTTCAAGAAAACCTCCAAACGAGAAAGCGAGTATCAGGGCTTGGATTCTTCTGTCGGGGGATATTTTAGCAAGGGTTGCTTTAATAGTGTCCATACCGCCGGTTTCTACGGTGACATTGTATGTATACATAGCTGCGATGATAACCCATAGTATTGGCCAAAAGCCGGTAAGAACTCCTTCAACTACAGACTGCAGCACAAAAACACCCGGCATTTGCCATGCGGTAAGTGCGATGACTGCAGTTAGGACAAGTGAAGTAAAACACACCTTATAAGAAGGGAGTTTTAACCAACCAAGACCTAACAGTAAAAATAAAAGTGGAAGAAAAGCTATAAGGCTGGAAAGAAAAAGGCTTGCAAAAGGAGATGTCAAGGGCTCCCACATTTTTAAAACCTCCTGTCAAAATATTTTAGCCTATATAAACATTTCTTACTATTTAATTATATTATACTATTATACTGGTCAGACCGCAAGAGGAAAATAAAAAATATTTTGACAAATCTTTCACAATCTTTTAAGCTTTTCTTCGACAAAATCTATATGCATTTCCATTTCTCGGGCGGCAGCTTGGCCATCCTTGTTTTTTATATGGTTACATATGGCGATGTGTTGCTGAAGCAGTGCATCCACATTGCGGGGATCCTGCATAAGCCTTTTTCGTGCATCCTTTATATATGCATCTATGCCGTCGGCTATTACTTCAACCATATCTATAAGCAGTTTGTTGCCGGTGGCTTCGCTTATAATCCGGTGCAGCTTTTTATCTGCTTCGGCCCGCCTTCCCTCGTCATCGCTTTCCATCATAATCTTTATTTGTGACTGCATTTTTTCCAGGTCTTCATCTGACCGCATTTCGGCTGCCCTTTTTGCACAGGCACTTTCCAATATCTTTCTTAACTCAATAAAGTCGGCCTGGTTTTTTTCCAAGGCTATAATAAGTGAGAGCGGCTTGAACATGGAGGAAGTAATCTCATCTACAATATACGTACCTTCACCGGGCCTACTGTCAACTATGCCCATTACCTCCATTGCCCTTAAAGCCTCGCGCATGGATGCCCTGCTGACGCCCAGCATCTGACAAAGCTCCCTTTCCGGCGGGAGCTTGTCTCCTTTTTGTAGCTGTCCGCTGTATATCATATTTTTAAATTGCTCTATTATATCTTCATATACTTTTTGCACTCTAATTGGTGTAAAGTCCATCTTTCATATTCCTTTCATATTTGTATTGCTGTAAATTACAAACCTTTAACTATTTTTAATCCATCTGCCCTCTAAAAGGCAAAGCTTTTTGCCTTCCTCGCTTAATATGCTGTGTCTTGTTATAACTTCATCATCACTTTTTATAACCTGCGCCTGAGACCTTATAATCATGCCATAAGTTGTTTCCTGCTTATATGTAACCTTTAAATTTCTAAGTTCATAATTTGAAATGATATCATAAGGCAAAGCCTCTAAGGCCCATGTGACATATACCACATTATTTACATGGCTGTTGGTGTCTATGTCGCTGTATCTTACTTGAAATTTTTTTTCTATATCACAGGAGGAAAGCTCTGTTATTTCTCCGATTTCAAGAGGCTCATCAGAAGTTACCTGATAGGCTTCATACATCACATCAGGAATTTTAAGCGGACGCCTTTTGTCTGTATCCACAAAAAGCCAAACAGAATTAGCATTTACCAGCGTTTCCCCGTCCTTATTTAAAACATCAAACCAGCGATAGGCATAAAATTTTCTAAAAGAATAGGGGGCGGTTCTAACCTTAATAGTTTCACCATATCTTGGGTATTTGTTTATTTTAATATCCCATTGATATAACATCCAGGCTACATTATGCTCCTTAAGATAGTTTATGCCGACTCCCAGCTCCCGACTTTGCTGTGTGGCAATATCATCAAAGTACCTCATCAAACTAGCGATTAAAACCCTTCCCTTAGCATTTACCTCATAATAATGAATCCGGTATTCCTTTTCAAGTATATTACTACCACTCAAAACCACGACACCTCCGAGGAAATTCAGCATTGTAATCAATACAATATTATCATAAGATTGAGGTAAAGTCATTGAAAATTAGTATCTGACCTATTATTCTAAATCAACCTTGTTACTTTATAAAAGGATGGCTGGGCAAATATTTTATGTTTAGCTTTTTGGAGGCATGATGAGTCGAGAAGAACACTGAAAACTTAAATAGTTGATTAAAAATATTATGAAATATACTATCATATGATATTGAAAATATTGATTAATGTATATTATTATGATAGAATTTTCTAAGAGGAGTAAAGCAAGATGGCAGATATTTGTGAAGTGAAAGCTTTTATTAACAAAATGCGAGAACTTTTAAATCAAGGATTATTTGATTTAGTTCCTAGAGGAAAAAATTTAGATTCAATTAAAAAGGCAGGCTTAATGATTAAGCATGTTAAGGAAATTTTAAGCAATCTAAGTTACGAAAATTATAGCAAAGGTCCTTTAGCTGATATAGGATATAAAAGGCAAGGATATGTTTGGGAATTTGGATATGATATAGAAGGAACAGAATTCTACATAAAACTAAAGATTGAAGAAAGAAATAGGCAGCAGTATATTATTTGTTTATCGTTTCATGAAGCAGAATTCATATTAAAATATCCTTTGAGAGAAAATAAATAGGAGGCGGGCAGCGTGAAAAAGTTTTGCTATGTGTGTGGCAAGGAACAAGATACAAAGATCATAACTAAAGAGGAAGTTTCTATTATTCGGGGTGAAGAAATAAAATCGGAATCTCATATACGGATATGCTCTTTTTGTAAAGAAGAATTATTTGATGAGGAATTAGACGAGGAAAATATTCAGCGAACTTATGATATATATAGAAAAAAATATGGAATACTCTCCCCGGATGAAATTAAAGAAGTAAGAGAGCAATATGGGCTTAGCCAGCGTTTGTTTGCAAAATTATTAAATATAGGTGAAGCTTCTATAGCCAGATATGAGACAGGGGCTTTACCTGAAAAGTCTTTAAGTAATATGATAATGCTTTTAAAAGAGCCTCGGAACATGAAATTGCTTTTATATAAAAATGCAGAAGTTTTAAATCATAAGGAAAAGTATAAGTTAATACAAAAAATTAATGATTTAATTTCACAAGGCGAATGTGCAACATCGGATGAAATTGATTCACATCAGCTGTATATTTTGCTTAAAAATAATGCAAAAAAGGAAGGTAAAAGCATCAAAGCATATATTGAAGAAATTATTAAAAAAGATGTTGTATAAATATGAGGGCCTTGCTATGACTGCTGAAGTAGATGGGGTAAATAAATATTCGAATTGATAAGGTATTAAGAGTGAACCGAGCCTTTAAGTTAAGGAAATTGCCATGACCCATCTGAAGAGGGATATTTTATCGAAAATAACACAGAAAGAAGTATTATTTTAAGCACATTAAAACACAGTAGAAGTATTTAAGAAGCCGTAGGGATACTCACACTATGCTTATCAATAGAATCAAAAAATATGAAATAGAGGTTTCATAGCCAAAAGATATGATATACTCATAATACTAAATATCCATGTAAAGGAGCGGGGCATATATGAAGGAAAAGTTTGTGTCACTTACGGAGCAATATAAAGAGAAATTATTAAAACTGCTTATGAGATGATTCAAATCAATTCTCAGTTAACCCAGGAGGGTGACTTAGCCCAATATGTAGTAAAAAAATGAAAGATTTGGGTTAATACCAAGATGCGCATTAGAATTGGCATATTTTTTTACAGTTCGATGTAATCATTTCAAGAAAAATCGCTGCATATTAATAACTGAGAATATCAATCAAAATTTTCCAAAACATTGACATTCATTGGTATAAACGGGTATGATAGTAAAAGAAGCAGTAAAATAATTTAATATTTTGGAGGTCTTCTCATGCGTAAAAAATTTGTAATATTAACGGCTGTTTCAGTTGCGGCTGTAATGTTAATCTCAACTATTGCGTTAGGTGCCACAGGAGCCAAAGATATTAAAGCATATTACAGAGATATTAAAATTAAGGTAAATGGCAAAATAATCGATGCAGGCCAGACAGAGCCCTTTATTTACAATGATTCTACATATGTGCCCATAAGGCTTATAAGTGAAGCTCTTGATAAGGTAGTGGAGTGGGATAATAATCAAAGTATAGTGATAATAAACGACAAATCCACATCACAAACATCGCAGGAACTTGCTGCCAAGAATGCAGAGATTCAAAGTTTAACATATCAGAATTCGCTGCTGCAAAGCAAGATTATTGAGTTAAATAAGACAATCGATGAACTGAAAACAGCAGAAGAAGATAAAGATGAAAATCCTGATGATTATTTAGAGGATTATCTTTATGATGAGTATTCCAAATGGAATGGTATAAAGTTTAAATATAAAGTAAAGGAATCCAAAGGTGATTTGACTCTGACCATAGAGTTTGACCGAAGCGACTACAAGTCAGAATGGAACAAACTAACCGAGAGAAAAATTGAAAACTGGTTAAATGACATTTTTGATTATGTTACCGATGAGTTTCCAAAAGCTGATTTTGAAGGTACAATCAGAGACACAGATAAAAAGGAAACACTAGTGTCGTTTGAAAAATCTGGCAGCAAATTGAAAGTAAAGTTTTATGATGATGTTTCTTATGATGATTTGGAAGAGGACTTAAACGATTTATATGGTTCAGGCTTAACTTCATACCATAAAAACTTCGGAAGCTTAAAAGCTACTATTGAAGTGGAAGATTATGACGATGATGAGCTTTACATTACTGTTATTGTAAACACCTCAAGGTATCCCGATGAATGGGACGCTGTTAAAGATACGGCAGCAGCTGACGACTGGCTCTATGATATAATGGAATATGCTTATGACGAGTATGAAGATTATCTCATAACAGGGCATGTAGAAAACAGCAGCGGTAAAACCCAAGCCACATTTGAATGCAGTTCCTCCGGCCGTATGAAGATAAATTGGAAATAATAGCATAAAAAAACAGCTAATTCTTTTAGAATCAGCTGTTTTTTTATTTTAGCAGCAAGACTTAAGCTTCATTGTTCCCGAGTAAAGGATTTTATTACTGGTTTGTAGAACTCTTAATTAATTACATATACACTCAGACGGAGGGATTTGTTTTATGGATAGGCTTGAAAAGATAATACAGGCCATAGACTTTATCTTAAAACGTGTCCATGAGGGAATAGTCATAGCCGATAGAAACGGTAAAGTGATTTATGTAAATGAGGCAAATGAAAGGATAACAGGTCTTAATAATAAAAAGATATTAGGGAAGAA
This sequence comes from Tepidanaerobacter acetatoxydans Re1, assembly GCF_000328765.2. NCBI lineage: Bacteria > Bacillati > Bacillota > Clostridia > Thermosediminibacterales > Tepidanaerobacteraceae > Tepidanaerobacter > Tepidanaerobacter acetatoxydans. Next base: position 2,457,048 of record NC_019954.2, on the reverse strand, counting down.
AGTTATTGATGTAGTCCCCACATCATCGTTAATCGATGTGCTCAAATACGGTAAGGAAAGGCTTGGTGTCAAGACAAAGGTAAATAACAAGTATGTTTATTCAAATATAGTTCCCATATATGAAAACGGAATATTAATCGGAAGTATCTCCATTTTTTTAGACTTAACCGAAATACAAGATTTAAATCAAAAATTAAAAGAAGCCCAGCAGCAAATCAATATTCTTTCAAAGCAGCTATCGGGTTTTATCGGTGACAAAGATTTTATTGTAGGTAGGAATCCTAAAATGCAAAAGGTTTTACATATATCCCAAAAAGCTGCCGGAGTTATTTCCAATGTTTTGATTACCGGTGAAAGCGGAACAGGGAAAGAGGTCGCGGCACGATATATTCATAAAATTGGTCCGCGAAAAGACAAACCCTTCGTAGAGGTCAACTGTGGTGCGATTCCTGAAACTCTTTTAGAAAGTGAACTTTTTGGATATGAATCGGGAGCCTTTACAGGAGCTGACCCGAAAGGCAAGATGGGGCTTATGGAAAAAGCTAATGGCGGAACTATTTTTTTAGATGAAATCGGCGATATGCCCTTTTCCCTTCAAGTTAAACTGCTGAGAGTTTTGCAGGATAATGAAATCCGCCGATTGGGCGGCGGCCGTAAAATAAAGCTGGATATTAGAGTTATATCTGCTACAAATAAATCTTTGGAAGCCATGGTAGAAAAAGGTACTTTTAGGGAGGACTTATACTACAGGCTAAATGTAATACACATTGAGCTCCCTCCTTTAAGAGAACGAAGTGAGGATATTCCTATATATGTGAAATTTCTTATGGAGAAAATCGGACAGCGCTTAGATAAAAAGATTCACGAAATATCGCCTGCGGCTTTACGCTGCCTGATAAATTATCATTTTCCAGGCAATATAAGAGAGCTGGAAAACATATTAGAAAAGAGCTTTGTCATGGATGAGGATGGGATTATTGATGTAGATGACCTGCCGGAGTTTCTGAGCTTAATACCCAAGAATGATGATTTTAATTGGGATTTTGAAGGGAATTGGCCCACATTAAAGGAGATAGAGCGAGCAATAATAGAAAGAGCACTGGCAGCCTTTCCTAACAAGACAAAGGCTGCAAAAGCATTAGGAATATCAAGGGCAACATTGTATAGAAAAATGGAGGAAATGGGTTTAAATCAGGATATTGTATAATATTGAGACATTCATATTCCAATGATATGTTTGAAATAGTCAAATTTTTAAAAAATGTCTAAAGACGATACGCTCTACTTTTAAAATTGTATCATAATAAGACAAATTAAAATGATAGTGACAGTAAGAAAGGGGCCTGTCCCATCGGCATGAAACTTGCAACACTTTATATTATAAAAATATATATTAAAAGGAGAGGAGATTAAGATGTATAAAAGAATAGCGGAACCATTTAAAATAAAGATGGTAGAGCCTTTAAAGATGATAAGCCGGGAGGAAAGGGTAAAGGCGTTGGAAGGAGCCGGGTATAATCCGTTTTTGCTAAACTCCGATGATGTTTATATTGACCTTCTTACCGACAGCGGAACCGGTGCTATGAGCGATAACCAGTGGTCGGGCTTGATGCTGGGAGATGAATCTTATGCGGGCAGCAAGAACTTTAGAAATTTAGAAAAGACCGTGAAGGATTTGTTTGGGTATAACTATGTTTTACCGGTGCATCAGGGCAGGGGAGCAGAGAAAGCGCTTTTCCCAAGCCTTATAAAGAAAAAAGGACAATATGTATTAGGTAATATGCACTTTGATACGACAAAAGCACATATAGAGCTAAGTGGTGCAAGAGCCGTAGATTTAGTCACGGAAAAGGCTTTTGATACAGCAACACCCTATGAGTGGAAAGGGAATTTTGACCTTGAGAAACTGGAAGGGTTTATAAAAGAGCATGGAGCAGAAAATGTTGCATTTATCCTAATTACTGTTACTTGCAACAGCTCCGGAGGCCAGCCGGTATCCATGGCCAACGTAAAGGCAGTAAGTGAGATTGCAAGAAAATATAATATCAGACTATTCTTTGATGCTGCAAGGTTTGCGGAGAATGCCTACTTTATAAAGAAGCGTGAAAAGGGATATGAAGATAAGAGCATAGCAGAAATAGTTCACGAGATGTTCTCTTATGGAGAAGGCTTTACTATGAGTGCTAAGAAGGATGCTATAGTAAATATCGGAGGCTTGATAGGGATTAAAGAAGATGAAGAACTGTTTAATGAAACTGCCGGCAGGGTTGTACCTTATGAAGGTTTCATAACATATGGCGGTCTTACCGGCAGAGATATAGAGTGCCTTGCTCGAGGTCTTGTGGAAGGTATAGATGAAGACTATCTTAATTATAGAATATCTCAAGTTGAATATTTGGGGCATCGTCTTACAGAAGGAGGAATTCCCATACAAACTCCTACAGGAGGTCATGCTGTTTTCGTAGATGCGAAAAAAATGCTTCCACATATTCCCTACTACCAATTCCCGGCACAGGTACTGGCTAACGCACTTTATATAGAATCTGGGGTCCGAGCAGTAGAAGTAGGCTCCTTCCTGCTTGGAAGAGATCCAGAAACAGGCGAGCAGCTTGAATCGCCATTGGAACTGTTAAGGCTTACAATTCCGCGAAGAGTTTATACGAATGATCATATGGATGTTGTTGCCGATGCACTGATTTCGATTAAAGATAAAGCTAAAGACCTAAAGGGTCTGGAGTTTACTTATGAGCCAAAAGTCTTAAGACACTTTACTGCAAGGTTAAAGCCTATCGAATAAGAACATATGCTATAATAGTCTTTAAATAACTAATAGGCCACCGCAGGTAAGTTACCTGTGGCGGCCTAAGTTGAATAATATAAAATAAAAGGGAAGGGGAGGAAATTATGGAAAACAAGGAAACGGTAAAAACCGAACGCGGTCAATGGGCATCAAGCATCGGTTTTGTTATGGCAGCAGCCGGAGCGGCAGTCGGGTTGGGGAATGTTTGGAAGTTTCCTTATCTTACCGCCAAGTTTGGAGGAGGCACATTTCTTTTTGCATACATCTTAATGCTGCTGTTTTTGGGAATACCTGTTTTAATAACCGAAATGGTCCTCGGCCGGCGTGGAAAACTAGACCCTGTAGGCACTTATTCAAAACTTTCGGGTGGGAGCAGTTTGTGGAAATTTGCAGGATATGTGGCAATAGCGGTAAACTTTATCGTGTTATCCTTTTATGGAGTGGTCGGCGGTTGGATCACAAACTATATGTTTCAGTATATCACAGGTGGAATAAAAGGTGATATTGTCGGATATTTTGGAAGTTTCGTTTCTAATCCGTATGCACCGCTTCTATGGTATGCCATATTCATGGGGCTTACAATTTATATAGTAGCCAGAGGAGTTTCCAACGGTATAGAAAAAGCCAGTAATATACTAATGCCCATATTATTTGTATTATTTATAGTTCTTTCCATTAGGGCGGTTACTCTACCCGGTGCATTTAAGGGTTTAAAATATTATTTATTGCCCGACTTTAGCGAACTTTCGGGAACTACGTTTCTGATGGCTATGGGCCAAGTGTTTTTCAGCTTGAATATCGGAGCAGGCTGCACTATGACTTATGCAAGCTATCTTTCCGAAAATGAAAATATACCAAAATTGGCTAACATAGTGCCGGTAATGGACTTCTTAGCAGCGTTTCTTGCCGGAATGATAGTAATACCTTCGGTTTTTGCTTTTAATTTAGACCCTGCGGCAGGACCGCCTTTGCTGTTTATAACGATGCCCTTTGTTTTTGAAAAGATGCCCCTAGGGACAATATTCGGACTGCTATTTTTTGTTTTGATGCTATTTGCAGCCTTAACTTCTGCGATTTCAATGCTGGAAGTCAATACTGCACTCTTGGTAGATAATTATAAAATAGATAGGAAAAGAGCTGCTTTAATAGCGGGAACGCTAATATTCATGCTTGGGATACCTTCCTCCTTATCACAAGGAATCCTGGCGAACTTTAAAATATTTGGCCTTGACTTTTTAAGTGCGATGGATTTTCTGGCATCATACATTTTAATGCCTTTCGGAGCTTTTATGATGACATTATTTGTTGTTAGAGTTTTGGGGCTTGATGAGGCTATAAAAGAAGCTACAAATGACGGTACGGTACCCTTTGGATTGGGAAAAATATGGAGTTTCTTAGTAAAATACGTTGTTCCGGTCATAATATTTTTAGTATTTTTAAGTTCCGTAGGTATTATCAAAATCTAAATGTTAGTTATTGACTTTAATTAAAAAAAACAATATCATGTTAATAATAAAGGCAAATGGCTGGTTCGTGTGAGGAATCAGCCATTTTTCGCCATGTGGAGAGGTCTTACGTGATTGATAATAGAGGGTATGCCTTGGTAGTAGTTCTCTTTGTTTCTGCTATTATATTTGCATTAGGTGCCGCAGTATTAAACATGTCCACAAATGAGTATTTGATGAGTTGCTATGCCAGGGATTACACCATGGCATACTATCTTGCAGAAGGAGGCGTGCAAGAAGCACTTTCGATTTTAAAAGACAATCCCGCTTATACACCTGGCACTAATTGGAATACTATGGGTGAAGGCCAATATAAAGTCAAAATATCGTCTAAACAGGGCGGTGATTCAATATTAATAACCTCTACTGGTAAAGTAAGAAAAGCAGAAGTTGTACTAAACGTTAATGCAAAATTGTATATAGAAATAGATGAAGAGGTATACCCTGATCCGCCTCATAGAAATGTGGAAATACAAATATTATCATGGCACTGCGAAGGGCCAATTTAATAATATAAGAAAATTGCGCATATTAAAGCCAGGTATTGAATAATTATACATATGGGTGTATAATTATAGCCAGTTATTTAGACTTAGGAGGATGAAAATGAATAGATTAGCAAAAATATTAATTTGTGTGCTATGCTTAACTTTAATACTTGGCACTATGACAGGCTGCGGCAAAACCGAACAGCAGGACCCAGACAAAGCAAATTCAGGTGAGCAGCCAAAGGAAGAAAAAAAGGTATGGATTGTAGGAACATCTCCGGACTATCCTCCCTTTGAATTTGTAGATGAGAAGGGCAATTTTGCCGGTTTTGATATGGACCTTATTCAGGAAGTCGGCAATCGACTGGGAGTGGAAGTGAAAATTGAATCGCTGGAATTTGAAAGCCTGATTGCATCTTTAAAGCAGGGCAAGATTGATGCAATTATTTCCTGCATGAGCCCAAATGAGGAAAGATTAAAAGAGGTAGATTTTACCAAACCTTACTATAAGACAAAACATGGTGTTTTAGTAAATCCGGAAGGTAAAGCTGAAATCAAAGAGCTCAATGATGTGCTAAAGTATGAATTTGGCGTTCAAAGCGGAACTACAATGGCCGCATGGGCACAGAGCCAGATTGAAAAAGGTGCAGTGAAGGAATCCCAGGTTAAATACTACACAGATGCCAATGCCGGTGTATTAGATGTGAAAAATGGGCGATTAGCTGCATTTGTAATTGACCTGCCTGTTGCCTATGAGAAAGCAAAAGAATTAGGTCTTGAAGTTGCAGTTGAAACAGTTCTAGAGAAAGATGAAGACCCGGGAATCGTTTTAAAAAAAGGGTCTGATGAAATGCTGGAAAAGTTAAATAAAATTATCGATGACATGATGGCAGATGGAACAGTAGAAAAGTTAGAAGAAAAGTGGTTTAAGCAATAATTGGAGGCTTAAGTTAATGAAAACTGAATTGTTATTTATGAAACAAGAAGATGTAATAGCAGCAGGGGCTTTAGACATGCAAAAGATTTTGGAGCTTGTGGAAAAGGTATTTTATCTTCAAGGCCATGAGCAAATTATAAATCCTCCCAAAACCGTATTTGGTATTCCTATAGGAGAGGAGCCCCAATCCCACTTTTTTTCAATGCCGGTTTATATAGGCGGAGATGTTAATAGACCGGGTATCAAGTGGGCAGCCGAGTCTAAGACAAATGCTAAGACGGGTAATCTGCCTATGGGCATAGATATGATTATTTTAAGTGATCCGGTGACGGTTCAACCAGTAGCCATCATGGACGGTATGGTCATTACTGCCATGAGAACAGCGGCTGCCGCAGGGGTTGCTGCAAAATATCTTGCACCTGATGATGCGAAGGTTGCAGGACTTGTAGGGGCTGGAGTAATAGGAAGAACAATGATTATGGCGTTAAAAGAAGTTATCCCGAGCCTAAAACAGATAAAACTGTGCGATTTGAACACGGAAAAAGCCCGAAACCTTGCAGATGAGTTTAAAGGTGAAATAGAAATCATTTTGTCAGATAATGTGGAAAATGCCGTAAGCGGTGCAGATATAGTAGCGACCATGACCACCAGTAAAAAGCCATTTGTCAAATCTGAGTGGGTGAAAACAGGTGCTATGGTTATACAGATGAGCTCATATGAGGTAGAAGCAGGAGTTGTTGAAAAGTCAGACAAGATTGTAGTTGACAGTTGGGAACAAATGAAAGAGAATGAGCTTTCTATCATAAATCAGTTAGTTAAAAAAGGTTCACTGGATGAAAAGGACATATGGTCCTTAAGCAAAGTAGTATGCGGTACAAAACCCGGCAGAGAAAACAAAGATGAGATTACTATGTTCAGCTCTCGCGGCATGGGGTCATTGGATATAATTATAGGTGATTACCTTTACAAAGAGGCTATGAAAAAAGGCCTCGGGCAAAGACTTGTATTGTGGGATGAGGCAAAATGGGTTTAATAAGTGATAAGGCTTTTGATGTTTTAAGAAGCATTCCCTACCTCCTTGAAGGGGTAGGGATAACCCTTGAAATAACAGTGATAGCCCTTGTACTGGGTACGATAGCCGGGCTTTTTTTGGCGTTGTGCAGAGTTTATGGAGGCAGTTTTCTCCACAATTTTGCCGTAGTGTATAGCCGCATTATAAGAAGCTTGCCGCTGCTTGTAATTGTGTTTATGCTTTACTTTTTAGGTTCTGAAATCATAAACATACCGGCATTTTGGGCGGCAGTTCTAGCTTTGGCGATGCATACCAGTGCATATCAGCTGGAGATTTTCAGAGGAGCTATTCAATCTATAAACAAAGGACAAATGGAGGCAGCTTTGGCATTGGGCATGAGCAAATACCAAAGCATTTTTGCTGTTATCCTCCCCCAATCTTTGCGACGGGCAATTCCTTACTGGGCCAATGAGGCAACTATTGTACTAAAAGATTCTGCTATGGCGTATGTGCTGGGTATCACCGAACTGATGCGCCGCAGTGAATATGTAAGTGCACGTACGGCTCAACCCATGTTGACATACATTGTATCGGGGTTAATCTATTTAATAATGACATATGCATTTACAAAGAGTATGGCTAAAGTTGAATCCAAAGTAAGGATTCCTGGCCTTGAAAGGTGAATTTTTAATGACTGAACCAATTTTACGTATTAATAATCTGCATAAAAAATTTAAAGATACCGAAGTGCTAAAAGGTGTAACACTTACCGTAAATGAAGGTGAAGTTGTTGTAATTATTGGTCCCAGCGGGACAGGTAAAAGTACTCTCCTTCGCTGCATTAATCGGCTGACAGAGCCTGATGCCGGTGAGATTTACTTGGGCGAACATAAAATCGAGTCGGCTAAATCAAACCTGACTAAAGTTCGCCAGCGAATTGGCATGGTATTTCAAGACTTTAACCTTTTCAATCATTTGACAGCTTTACAAAACGTCGCCATTGGCCCGATAAAGGTAAAAAAAATGAACAAAAAGGATGCTTTAGAGCTTGCAATGCGCGAATTGGAAAGGGTCGGAATGGCTGATAAGGCCCAAAATTATCCGGCAGAACTTTCGGGAGGACAAAAACAGCGAGTTGCCATCGCCAGAGCACTTGCCATGGACCCTGAAATCATGCTTTTTGATGAACCTACATCGGCATTGGATCCTGAACTGATAGGCGAGGTTTTGGAAGTAATGAAAAAATTGGCGGATGCAGGTATGACCATGGTAGTGGTTAGCCATGAGATGGGATTTGCCCGGGAAGCAGCGGATCGCATAGTGTTTTTAGAAGATGGGGTAATTGCGGAAATGGGAAGCCCGGAAAAAATATTCAACAATCCCGAAAAAGAAAGAACTCGCGAATTTATCAGCAAAATAGCCAGGCTTCACGGCAGTGATAGTGAAATGCCAGGAACCGGGAGTTGATGGGTAAATAATGGAAATGATACAGTTTTTTATCAAGATTTGGCCGGAACTATATAAAGGTCTTCTGGTATCCTTGCAGCTTTCGGCCGGTGCGCTATTGCTTGGCCTTGCCATAGGTCTTCCCATGGCACTTGCAAGGACATATGGAAAAGGTTTAGCTAAAACTTTAGCAACAGCGTATATCGAGATTATTCGCGGCACTCCCATGATTGTCCAGCTGTTTATAATATACTACGGTTTGCCTGATTTTGGAATATTACTTGACAGAATGCCGGCGGCTATTATAGCATTGGGAATAAACAGCAGTGCATATCAAGCCGAATATTTTAGAGGTGCGATTTTATCGATTGATGAAGGCCAAGGCCTGGCAGCTCAAGCATTGGGCATGACAAAAAGCCAAACCATTGTAAACATTATACTGCCTCAGGCGCTAAGACTTGTACTGCCGCCATGGTCAAATGAACTTATATATATGGTCAAATACACATCAGTTGCATTTCTGATTGCCGTACCGGAGCTTATGGCACGTGGAAAAATGATTATAACACAGACATTTAAACCCATGGAAACATTATTTTGGGTAGGGGCCATATATGTAGTCGTGCTATCCGTAATAGCTAAAGCCGTTGACATAATTGAAAAAAAACTTGCTATACCGGGATTCCAAATGAGCAGGGAAGATTAAAAACCTGCTCATTTTTTATAGGATTTCTTTGCAAATCTCCTCAATGGCAAATCGCCCGTCTGCCTCTAAAAAATCTAAAACAAGGTCTAACTGCCTGTCCACAAACTGACTGCTGTTTGATACACAGGCAATACCGATTACTGCACACCTCTTGACATCTTGCTGGTCCACTTCGGCTATTGATACATTAAATCGATTTTTTGTCCTTTCAATTACGCTTTTAACTATCTGCCTTTTATCCTTCAAAGAAAAGATGTCCCCCAAAGACAATTTCACTATCAATGTTCCTACTACCATGATTATCACCTGCCAAGCATTGTTTGACTAACTATATCCTAACAGACTGAAAATACTTGTGCAATAATCTTCCAACAATAAAATCGTTTAAAGCTTTATATAAATGTGGTATTATTGTAACAGAGGAAGGGTTAAAGGAGAATATCATGTACAAGTTTATAATTATAGCAATCCTAGCATATATCATCGGCAGCATTCCGGTGTTGATTAATGATTATAGAAAATACGGTATTGAGCTTGCAAAGGGATTTTTGACACTTATGGCGGCAGGGATGTATCTTAATTCGGGGCTTTCCTACCTTATGGCATCGGTTGGTGTTCTGGCAGGCCAGAGCAGATCGATGTTTTTAAAATTTAGCGGACATACTACCGAGGCAGTTTCCCTTGGGATAATACTTTACATGTCGCCGGTCTTCGGGATTGTGTTAATAATGACCTTTATTGCTGCAAATAGATTTCTCAAAGATTATGGACAATCAGTATTTGCTACATCTTTGATAATTCCTTTTGCTGCTTTTAGAATATTTACAAGTGACAGTTTTGTAATAATATCTTTAATTATCTTTGCCGGTATTGTAATTCAGTTCTGGCCTCCATTTTTAGAAAAAAGATTGCGCTCGAAAGTGCTTTATGATGCATTAATAGGATTAGGTGTACTTAGCTTTATTATTATTTTTTTCTTTAATAAATATGTTTATAAAGGTTTTGGCATGCAAAAAGATATAATTCGACATGGCCCGCACCATTTTAAGTATGTGGCACTGACCTTTGATGACGGTCCTGATCCGATTTATACTCCGGAAATTCTTGATATATTGAACGAAAAAAATGTCAAGGCTACATTTTTCTTAATAGGTAAGAACGTGGAAGATTATCCTGAAGTTGCTCGGAGGATAGTGAATGAAGGGCATACTATCGGAAGTCATACTTATTCCCATAGAAGCCTTATACCGCTTACAGCCAAAGGAACAGATTATGAAATTAAAAAAACTGAAGCTGCAATAGAAAAAGTAACGGGAGTCAGGCCGACTTTGTTTCGACCGCCCAGAGGAGTCTATTCAAGCTATGCTCGAAGATTGCTGAAAAACAAGCGATATACATTGGTGCTGTGGGATTTATCGGCCATAGATTGGGCGGAACTTGCACCTAAAGAGATAGTGTCAAATGTAGTAAATAATGTAAAACCCGGTTCCATCATACTAATGCACGATAGCGGAGATCTCATAAAATATCGCGGCGGCAATAGATACTCAACTGTAAAGGCCCTCCCTGAGATTATTGACAAACTGAGGGCTCAGGGTTATGAGTTTGTAACTATTGACCAAATGATATTCCTTTCTGAACTTATGGAAACGGAGGAATACTCTCATGAAGATTATCTTGGCCCAATACCAGCATATTGATGAGGTTGCAGAATTGTTTTGTTTGGCTTTTGAAGAAAGCATAACCTTTTTCACACCGATGAGCGAAAAAATAAAAAACGCTATGAAAGATGCTTTTCACCTTCTGCATGAGGTCTTTACTCAAGGTTTTTTCGTAGCAGTAGAGGGTGATAAGGTATGTGGGTATATAGTCATGGCAGATGATATAAAAAGACTTTGGATGCAAGCCATAACTTCCGGTTTTCTTAAAAAGGCCATAGTTTCGGTAATACGGGGAGAATACGGATTGACACTGCCCACACTCTATAAAATAGTTAAAAATAAATTACTTTATTTTCGATTTGAATTAACAACCAAACCCTCGGCTCAGCTTTTATCCATAGCAGTTCACCCAGAGCATCAAGGCGAAGGTATAGGTCAAAAGCTGCTGTCAAAAGGCATAGATTATATAGAATCCTTGGGTATTAAGCGTATAAAGTTGGAAGCAAGACCAGATAATACAGCTGCCGTCAAAATATATGAAAAGCACGGATTTCATACTGTAGGCCAGACTTGCGATTTACAAGGTAAATGGCTGATAATGGTGAGAGAATAGAAGTCTTTGATAGTGTTGACAAGGGAATAAATTTTGTGCTATACTTTTAAAGAGTCATCGGACAGGAGGGGTGTCCGAGCGGTTTAAGGAGCTGGTCTTGAAAATCAGTGTCTCGAAAGAGCCGTGGGTTCGAATCCCACCCCCTCCGCCATAACTGAAAACTAAAAACAAAAGTCAAACAAAGATGATCCTGCAGCATACGGATAATATGCTATATGACATCTGATATCAGACTTTTGTAAAGGAGAGATGGCCGAGTAGGTCGAAGGCGGTCGCCTGCTAAGCGATTATACGGACTAAAATCCGTATCGAGGGTTCGAATCCCTCTCTCTCCGCCATTTGCATGCGCCTGTAGCTCAATTGGATAGAGCGTCTGACTACGGATCAGAAGGCTGTGGGTTCGATTCCTGCCAGGCGCACCATTATTTAAACGCATTTAATTGCGCCCGTAGCTCAGGAGGATAGAGCAGCGGTTTCCTAAACCGCGTGCCGGGGGTTCGAGTCCTCCCGGGCGCACCATAAAATGATAAATGTAAATAAGGATTGTAGTAAAATATGCCTACACTCGAATATCAGAAGGATGATTTTTTTTTCATGAGGCAGGCCATCCAAGAAGCCAAAAGGGCTATGGAGATAGATGAAGTGCCGATTGGCGCTGTTATTGTAAAGGCTGACGAAGTCATAGCCAGAGCCCATAATCTCAGAGAAACATTGCAGGATGCAACTGCTCATGCGGAACTCTTGGCTATTAGAAAGGCCTGCGAAGTATTAGGTACTTGGCGGCTGGAAGGCTGCACTTTGTATGTAACACTAGAACCTTGTCCTATGTGTGCAGGTGCCGTCATTTTGTCGAGAGTTGACCGATTGGTGTTTGGCGCAAAAGACCCAAAGGGTGGGGCTTGCGGTAGTCTGATGAACCTTCCCGCTGATGAAAGATTTAATCATAGACCAAAGATAGCAGCCGGGATAATGGCCGATGAGTGTGGCAATATCTTGAAAAAATTTTTTCAAGATAAACGAATGAATAAAAAAGCTTAAACATAAAAGTAAAATTCTATATCGAGCAACATCTGGCATCCGACTTCTGAAACAGGGAGAGATGGCCGAGAGGTTGAAGGCGCTCGCCTCGAAAGCGAGTGGGCGGTTACCCCGTCCCGTGAGTTCGAATCTCACTCTCTCCGCCATTTAATATATTCTAGAGGCCGCAAACCAGAGCTAAGATATAAGTGTGAAACTAATTAAAAAATTGGTATTGATTGTAGACAGCAATTCCAAATCCGATGTCTAATATCAGATATCCGAGACGTGGAGAGATGGCTGAGCTGGTCGAAGGCGCGCGACTGGAAATCGCGTAACCGTGCTAAAACGCGGTTCGAGGGTTCGAATCCCTCTCTCTCCGCCATATATGAAAACAAACAAGGGTTACAGGAAGCAGGCCTGTAGCCTTTTTGAATGTATAAATTTGCAGCTTGCTTTAAGGTATTAAATATAGTAAAATAAATGAGTAACAGATTGCTTAAAAGTTTGCCGTGCTAGATGGGGAGGCAGCGGTGCCCTGTACCCACAATCCGCTACAGTGGGGTCGAATTCCCTCTAGAGGTCTTTTCCCTGTGAGGTCTGGCTTTGACAAGTGGTGACGATGACCGGGTCCTGCGCAATGGAAACTTTCGAACCCCGTCAGGTCCGGGAGGAAGCAGCGGTAAGGAAGCCCTTTCATGTGCCGCAGGGGAGCCTGGTCGGAGCTAACTGTCATTGTAACGCTCGGAGGGATGGATCGACGGAGGGTGCACGGCATATAGATTTTAGCCGCCGATATTATCGGCGGCTTTTAAAATAAATGCATGACTTTCATTTTAAGTATTTAGGAGAGATTTTCATGTCTTATGTGGCCCTTTATAGAAAATACCGTCCGCAGAATTTTGATGAAATAGTCGGCCAAAAAGCTATTGTTACAACTTTGAAAAATCAATTAAAAAGTGGTAAAATTGCACATGCCTATCTTTTCTGCGGCATGAGGGGAACAGGTAAAACCAGCACTGCCCGGGTTTTTGCTAAAGCTCTTAATTGTGAAAAGGGACCAATTGAAAATCCGTGCAATACATGCGCATCCTGTAAAGCGATAACAAGCGGCAATATGATGGATGTCATAGAAATGGATGCTGCATCAAACCGAGGGATTGATGATATTCGAGATCTCAGGGAGAAAGTAAATTTTGCTCCTTCAGAAGGTCGATATAAAATATACATTATTGATGAAGTCCACATGCTTACTACCGAAGCTTTTAATGCCCTCCTAAAAACCCTTGAAGAACCGCCTAAATATGTAATTTTTATTCTTGCAACCACCGAACCTGACAAGCTTCCGCCGACAATTCTGTCAAGATGTATGAGATTTGATTTCAAACGAATTACCACATCTGAGATTGCTGAGCGGTTAAAAAAAGTTGCACAAGATTCCGAAATTGATGTAGATGATAAGGCACTACTACAAATAGCAGCTCATTCACAAGGGTCGGTCAGGGATGCCTTGAGCCTTCTTGACAAAGCCATGGCTTTTGGCAAAGGAAAGCTTGCTTATGAGGATATACTGATACTGCTCGGAGCAGTAAGCAATGAGGTGTTTTATGATGTTTCTGCTGCGGTCATAAAAGGCAACGGCACTGACTTATTGAATGTCGTAGATGAAGTAGCAAAACAGGGTAAAGACCTTTTTAGATTTATGGATGACCTTTTAGAACATTTCAGGAATTTGCTCATGGTTTCCATTGGCGCAGACAGGAGTCTTATTGATGTTATCGATGAGGATTATGCAAAACTCCAGGAGATTTCCAAAGGATATACAAGAGAAAAGCTGTTATCTATCATAAATGTATTGAAAGATGCTGCAAATGATGTAAAATGGTCTTCACAGCCTCGGATTATATTAGAAGCAGCCTTGGTAAAACTTACACTTCCGGCATTTTGGGAAAAAGAAGAAGGATACATTGCAAGAATACAGCAATTAGAGAGGCAAGTGGCGGCTTTAGAGGAACAATTACAAAATGCGGTAAAGATTGGTTGTGATAACACAAATCAATCTATTTCGAAATCACATGATGCCGCATCTGCCAAAAATACCTTACCGACAGACACCCTAGTAAGCGATGGCCATGATTTAACTCAGAAGATAAAAAAGTCCAAGGATAAAAGCGAATCCGTTGAATCTGTTAAAATCGATGAAAGCGATAAAGAAAAGGCAGATGATTCGAAGATTTTGCTTAGACTTCAAGAGGCTTGGCCGAATGTGCTGGAAAGCTTAGGTTCCAAACGAAAAATGACACTTTACTCATCTATCAAGGCAGGCGGGATAAGACCTGCTAAAATCGAGAAGAATAAATTGTATCTCATAAATGACGGCGATGCTGTTTATGAGGAAATAATTCTAACTGAAAAGCATACTATAGAAGAGATTATAAAACAGATTACAGATATAGATGTGACAGTTAAAGGGTTTATAGTTGAGCAAGATAATGAACTGCCTGAGCCTAGCGCATCTGAAGAATTATCCGCTGCTTTAGAGGAAAACGATTCTATGGCAGATGAGTCTAAAGCCGAAAGCGAAGAAATTTCCGGCGAAGAGTATGGCAAAAGAGTTATTGAGTTTGTTGGTGAAGATATTGTTACCTTTAAAGATTAATAAAAAAATTAAGGAGGAAGAAGCTTTGAAAAATATGGGAAATATGAATAAACTTATGAAACAGGTTCAAAAGATGCAGCAGGATATGGCAAAACTTCAAGATGAGCTTCAGGAAAGAACAGTTGAAGCCACTGCAGGTGGTGGGGTGGTTAAAGTTGTAGCCAGCGGAAAAAAACAGATTGTAAGCATCGAGATAAGCCCAGAAGTCGTGGATCCTGACGATGTAGAGATGCTGCAGGACCTTGTAATGGCAGCGACCAACGAAGCACTGCAGAAAGCTGAAGATATGGTGGCTGAAGAAATGGGCAAGCTTACCGGCGGGCTAAATATGCCAGGTCTTTTTTAGGTGGGGATTAAATGGCTTATTATGCAGAGCCGCTGGATCGCCTAATCGGCGAACTTTCCCGCCTGCCGGGTATAGGCCCCAAAACAGCCCAGCGCCTTGCCTTCTATATTCTAAAAATGTCCAAAGACCGTGTGGAAAGCCTTGCAGATGCTATTTTGCAAGCTAAAGAATTAATTACCTACTGTTCGATTTGCGGAAATTTTACTGATGTGGACCCGTGCAGTATATGTCAAACACCCTACCGGGATAAAAATACAATTATGGTAGTGGAGGATCCTAAAGACATAGTAGCTATGGAAAAGACCAGAGATTATAAAGGTCTTTACCATGTGCTCCATGGAGCCATATCTCCCCTGGAAGGCATAGGCCCCGACGACATCAAGATTAAAGAACTATTGGCAAGGATAACACCGGAAATAAAAGAAATCATCCTTGCTACAAATCCCAATGTGGAAGGCGAAGCTACCGCCATGTACCTGGCCAAGTTACTCAAACCCCTTGACGTAAAGGTTACCCGCATAGCTTACGGAATTCCCATGGGCGGAGACCTAGAATATGCCGACGAAGTAACACTGACAAAAGCCCTAGAAGGCCGCCAGAAGATTTAAGATGTCAGGGAATTGTCTCCATCAAATAAAGTCCTATCATTATGCAAATTCATTTTAGGAAGTAAATAAAGTAGTATTAGGAAACATGGTTTATTAGGGATTAGGAATCTCGGGTAGGCCATGTTTTTTTTATTAGAGGTTTGTAAGGATTAAGGGATATGGAGTAAGGCTCAAGGACAGATAAATCAATGGATTAGAAGATAAGATGGAGGAGAGAATGGCAGAATAAATGGACAAAATCTCCCCTTATCCCTAGTTCCTAAATCCTATTATTTCCTCAATTCTACAAGTACTTTATTTTCAATATTTGGCCAAAAAATCAGGAAATGCAAGGACTTTAAAAGATAAATTAAAGAGAAAAGGGTGTAAATGGGAAATCAGGGATAAGGTAACAGGTCAGTAGTATCAAGGGTTTGAATGGTGTTGGTGAGAGAACTTTATTTGAAAAAGGAGAGGAGTTTGTTTGATGAACACATAGTTAGGAACAAGGGAAAAAAGGAAGTAGATGTTTTTATAGGTTATAGGGTGTAAAATAAAGGTATATGGTATGGATTGATAGAATTATCTGAAACAAAGATTATTTATATTTTTTTATTGGGGGTAACGTATGAAAAAATTGAGAAACATGATTCCGTATTTAGCAGTAATTATGTTGGACTTTTATCTGCTTCCATTTTTAATTAGAGATACTGGGTCGGCTATGCTGATGTTGCTCGTAGTAGTCCCTCTAATTTGTTTTGTTTGCTCACTTGTTTATGGGATAAAAAATTCTTTTTGTTCGGCATATGCAATAGTTGTAGCGGTTTTATTCATTCCAACGATTCTAATTTTCTATAATTCAACTGCCTGGGTATATATCTTTGGATATGGGGCTATTGCATTAGTTGGTAATGCGATAGGGATGATGTTTAGTAAGAGAAGAAAATGAGCATAACTTGTATCAGTAATTAATACGTATTGCTTTAGATATTGCTTATTAGTAAAATAATGTGAATTAAAGGTTACTTAATATAATATGTAGTCATAAATAAATTATAGAAGTGGGATGACTTGAATATTATAGGAATTGGCAATGTGAAGTTTATATTTACTGATGAGTTAGACCTTGTACCAGAGAACTTTCCAAAACCAGTACTTCAACTGGAATTTGAAGTTATGCTGCCATGGCTATTGGAAGAAAAGCCTTTATGAAAGTAAATATAGCAGTAAAATCGGAGGATAATGAGATGGATTGGAAAGAGATTAATTCAGAAAATGATATAAATGATTTACTAAAGACTTTTGGAGGATTCCATGATGGAGTTTTAAGGGAAATGCATCTTTGGAATGATTATTATGTAGACGAAGATTTAAGAATGGATTCTGGAGATGGAATGTTAAATGCAAAAGTATTATTTCAAAGGCAAGGAAAAGAGCCTTCTGTAATAGAAATAATATTTTTGGGTATTGATAAAATAAATATTGTATCGACTCCTCCTAACTACTGGTATATGATATTTGATGCAACATGGGTTTACAAAGAGGGCTTATATTATTGGGCTGAAGTAGGGGATTGGGAGATAGAAGATAATAGTGTTACATGGCTTTCTTCCCAAAATATAAAATGGAGAAGTGTGGATGGGTGGCTTGGAAGTAAGTTAAGATACGGGTCGAGTAGGTAATTACAATATGATATTTAGTTACATCAATCATAAGTACATTTATATACATTTGCAGGGGGTGATAGTTTGGCGAAGCATGATTTTGGAATAATAGATTCTTTTGAAGAAAACAAATGGTATAGTGTTTACGAACCAGAAAAATATAATTGCATTTCTGTCAGCGACGATTTAATTAAAGAATTAATTATAAAGTTTAATGACGAATTAATGACAATAAAGACATATTTTCAGGTTACAACCCAACCAGGTACTGGATTAGATTATAATGGTGTAACGCTTGTCCCTCCAGAATCCCTCAGGCAATTCAGAGATATAATTATAAAGGCAAATAGCCAATATCAATCGCAGGAACTTAAATTGCTTATTGAAAAGGTATTGTATGCGGAGTGGGAATATAAAGGAAATACATAATTTTGAAGATTTATTTGGGACAAGGAATTGCATAGCAACTATGGAATTGCCTACACAATTAGATGCATTAATTGAAAATATGCCTGTAAACTCAAAATACACAGTAGAATATTTTGTCTATAAACATACCTTATTTCCCTTTCTTGCAGCATTTATTCCAGAGGAACGTGCTAACAAAATAATTAAAACTATGAGAAATGGTGAAGGTGCTGTTTCTTACATGAGTTTGGGCCTTGTTACGAGTTCCGTTACTTTAAATCGGTACTTTCGATTTTGTCCTGAGTGTTTTAAAGAGGATATAGAAAGATTTGGAGAACCATACTGGCATAGAAGCCATCAAATTACAGGGGTATTTGTATGTGCAAAACATAAAATACCCCTTTATAATAGTACGGAACTTATAAGGGGAGGAAATAGACAAAGATTTATTGGTGCATCTCATGCGAATTGTATAGTAGAAAAAGAAATAAGTTTTCCAAGCGATTTAATGGAAAAGATGCTTTGGCTGGCAGAAGATGCAGAAATACTTTTAAACAATCAAATTGGATTTAAAGAACATGATTGGTTTAAGAATCAATTCCGGGTAAAATTAATTGAAAAAGGATATGCAAGGATGAACAATTATATTCATCAGAAGAAATTAAAAGAAGATTTTATAGAATTTTATGACTATGAATATCTGAAACTTGTTCAGTCTTCTCTACCTGATAAAAGCGGAGGCTGGCTATCTGATATGGTAAGAAAAAATGATAGAACAACTTACGCAATAAGGTACTTGCTATTAACGAGATTTCTTGAAATACCTGTCGTTGAATTATTTAATACAAAACTTGGCTTTAATGATGATAATGAAAGTAATATTGATGCTTATCAAGAACTGTGGGACCAGAGATTAATAGAACTTTCATAGTCAGGATTATCAATACGGGAAATAGCAGATATACTAAAGTCTTCCACGAAAACTATTAGAAAAGCGATTGATAGGTTAGGTATAGAGCCATTATTTTGGAAATTCAATGGTGGCGGAAAATACATTTATAAGAAATATACTGATACCGAAGAATTTAAAGTAAAAAGAGAAGAGTATAGAAAAAAATGGATTGAACTTCATGTTCAATATCCTGATAGAAGTAGTAACCAAATTAGAAGAAATAACGATGGATTGTATTCTTGGCTGAAAAAATATGATAGTGAATGGTTGAAACAAAACTATCGCAGGGTAAAAACAGTAGTTAATCCTGTTGATTGGAATAAAAGAGATGCTGAACTACTACCATTGGTAAGAGAAGTTGTAAGTGAAATGAAAGAAGGCAAGCCTAAAAGAATCACTTGGACAACCATAGGTAGTAAATTAGGGATTAGTGGATGGCTTTCTAAAAGGAAAGAGAAACTTCCACTGACAAAGGCATATATAGAGTCAGAACTAGAAAGCCTAGAAGAATATCATATAAGAAAGATTAAATTGGCAATTGAAGAATTAGAAAGGCAGGGAAAGGAGATAACATTATGGAATTTGGCAGAAACAGCAGGAGTTAAGCCAAGGTATATGAAAGTAATTTCTAAAGAAATACGGGATACATTAAGGGAGAAAGGATATAATTACATCTTTAGCAATAAACAACTTTAAGACTGTACATAAATGTGTGCAGTCTTTTTTGACAAGTGACCCCTTTCAAATTTCAGGGAGTGTTAAATAAAATTAGACAATACAAATAGTGTGTTATAATTAAAAATATAGAAGTTTATGTAAAAATAATGAATGACATGATGGTTTAAAGATGGGAGGGATTTTGTGAAGGAAGAGATTCTTAAGATAATTACAGATTATTATTTGAAATCTGGGGATTTTAATGGATTTCCATTATACAATTTTGATAAAAACTATAATGACTTGATTTGTAAGTTAATTGATGAAGATAAAGTAGAGGTGTTATCTTCAGCATTTGTAATAAACCCTCATATAAAAGCCTTGAGACTAAATATCGATAAAGAAGACCAGAAAAAAGAAGTTATTAATAAAGGTGACTCAGTTGTCTTATATCCTACTGAAAAATATCTAAAATCATTAAGTATAGGTAGTGAAAAGCCTTTTACAAAGATGCTTTTAGATGGACAGGAACAACTCAAGATATTATTTTTTGATATAGAAATATTAGAACCATATTTTCAAGACCCAAGATATAAAATATTTTGGTATGAATATGGTGGAAGTATTGAAATCTCAGAAGAGTTTTATTACGAAAACCTCGAAAATGAATATATAAATGATTTTGGATTAGGTTATCATAAAGAAAAGCCATACGAAGAAAGAGTGGTTGGGGTTTTTCTAGGAGATTTAGCATGTCTTTCACTTAAGGCGCAACTCAAATGGAAGTTAACTTACATAGAATGTCAGCATGATTATATAATTAATGAAGGTTTTTATAGAAATCAAATTTTAGGGGAATGGATAGATGAAGTGTCGATTTATGATGCTATTCTCGATGAGATGATAGTTATAAATAAAATGTGTGAGAACATGGGAATTCCATGTTTTTTCAATAAATTATATAAGCCACATACATTCGAGAAACCAGAAGATTATAGGATAATATTTCTTCCAACCCTTAAAAACTATTATAGTTTTATATTGACACTTGAAAAAATGATTGTAGATAACATTAATTATAAAACTTTTATAACTGCTACTGAACATATAAGACCAGTAGAACGAAAAGACGAAGAGGGAAATATAAGAAAGCCTCTACAAATGATGCCTGAGTGGTTTAACCAGAATTCAAAAAGTATTGAAAATGTTGATGAATTAATTATAACCCCTTTAAAATCCATTAGACAAATCAGGCAAGTTCCAGCACATAAAATATATTCTAATCATTATGATAAATCATTATTTAAGAAACAAAACGATATTATACTAAAAACCTATAAAGCAATAAGAAATATTAGATTATTTTTCACTAATTATCCAGAAAATCAGGATATAAAGATACCTGAATATCTCATTACAGGTGAAAAAATAAGGATATATTGATGAACAGGAGTGAAATGGAATGGGAGGCGCAGAAGGGGCAAGAGGTTATCTATATCAAGCAATTGCGTGTGTTTTGAATTCTATGAGAGAAGATAATTGGATAAAAGTTCAAATGGAACCTGTAACTTCAGAAGATAAAGTAGATATTGCTTATGAATATGAAGATGGCAGTTATAAAGCAATACAAGTAAAGTCATCAATTAACAATTTTACTAAAGGTGAGATATTTAATTATTTTAAATCGTTAATAAGGGATATGTCTAATGCTAATGAATACTCTTTGATTTTGATTGGAACATGTTCAGATAATACAAAAACTATAATAAATAGCATAAATAAAATTAGAAGGAATAATGTAGACAAAACAACGAAATCAGTAATAAATGATTTAGACCCAGAATTAAAGGCTGTAAAAGAAAAATTATCTATAGATTTGTTGAATAATGATATTTATAGTTTAGAATCAAATATAATGCGTGAATTTAATTATTTTTTGAGTCAACATGGATATTCTGTTGATTATCCAATTCTTGAACTAATAGTGGGCGCTATTAACTATCAGTTTAATAAATTTTCAACTAATTCAAGTTTTATTACAAAAAAAGATTATGAGAAACAAATTTTAGAGTGGATAAATTTTTGCTATCCTCAAATACAAAAAGGGAAGAGAAAACGTGTCAGTTTAATTGTTAATTATTATTATGAAAGTACTTTTCAAGATATTTTTGAAGGTCAAAAGGTTGATGTTGATTATTTATTTAAATCAAAATATGTGCTTGAGAAAAAGAAACGGCTAATAAGTCTTTTTAATGAGATTAACAGCATTCAGTTATCAAATAAAACCGCAGTAAAAAATATTGAAAAATATAATTTAACTATTCAGGATGCGTATTTATTATATAATTGGTGTGATTGTGAATATAATGAGGAATTAAAAGAGGAAATAAAGGATAAAAGTAAAAAATATTTAGATATCACCATTGAAGATACATTTTTTTATTTAGGAAATCTGAAGAAAGAAAAATACTATTTAACTGGGCCATTTATTAATTCAAAACCAAGGTTTAAAGGAGAGCAGAATGAAATAGAAAAGTATGAGAAACTTCAAAATTTTAGATATGGTTTGGACGAATTGACAGGTATTATGGAAATGTTAGAGTATATAGGTGAATATTATATAATACCACTGGCATTGAGAAATATTGGAGAATACTATGATGAGAAAATTAGGGTTAAATTAGAATTACCTAAAGACATAAACTTGTTAACACCTGATGAATTCAAATTACCTATTATAGATGTTTTAGACTATTTTATTGGCGATACTAGTATATTAAACTGTATATTAAAACATCATTCTGATAGTAATGTTGAGGAATATCCTGATTCTTATATTCCTATACCAAAAATAAGTATGCCGTACTTAAGTAATAAAGATTATTATGATGAAATTAAAAATGATTATAATGAATATAAAAGATATTTAGAAGCATTGATGAATGTTAGAGTTTTCGATGATAATAAAGATTATAAGATTCTTGAATATGAGTTTACAGAATTAAAGCCTAAGGAAAATATAGCATTTCCATCATTTATTTTAGTCAAATACGATAAATCTTTTAAGATAAGGTTTAAAATAACTTCAAAAAATTCATCAGATGTGCAGGCAGGAGAACTGAATTATATAATTTAATCAGTTTTATATAAATATGATGGTAAAAAATATATGAATGACTATAAACTTATTCCTTTTGCCTTTTCCCTGTATCTATGTATCCATCAAATAAACTCCTTTCATTTTTCAAATGTTAGAGAAGGAGTAAATAAAGTTCTTTCAGGAGACCATAGGGAAAAGGTATAAGGATTGCCTTGGAACTATGGTTTTTTTGTTAGGATTTTTAGGATAGAAAGGGACAAGGGATAAGGTTAAAATCCAGATAAATCAATGGATTGAGAGATTAAATGGAAAAGAAAATGGACAGGAGAAATGGACATAATTCTCCTTAACCCTAAATCCTATAACAACTTTATTTTCTTTTTTTACCCCTAAAATTCCAAAATGCAACTACTTTAATGAGTCAGGTTCAAGGGTAGAGGAATTAAGTAGAAAACTGGAAGAGAATAACAAACCAGTATTCTCAAGGGTTTGAGGACTGTCTATGAAAGGACTTTATTCTAAAAGGGAAAGAAGTTTGTTTGAGGTGCATAAAAGCTGTATAACCAAAATAAAGTTTTGTGACGGAAAATAAAGTCTTATCATGTTTATTAGCAACAAGGCTCAAGAATCAAGGAATAAGAATATTTTTAAGAAGGATTTAGCGACAATCGCAACAGGCTAAAAACATTGATAGTAAAGACTTAAGAGGGAAAAGGGATTATGATAAGAATAGTCCTTTTCCCTTTTTTCATATACCTTGATCTTGCTCTCATGACAGAACTTTATTTACTTTTTCAGAGGGCATTAAGGGGCATTTAAAGGCAAAAAATAATAGAAAGTAAAAAGGAGGTAAAAAGGAAGAAAAAGACAAAGGTAGAGATATCAAGGGTTAGCGGGTAGTGCGTGACAGAACTATATTTGCTTTTTGACAGAACTTTATTTTGATTGCACACCTATCAAAAAGAAAATAAAGCTATATTATTTATATGGATATAGAAAACAGGTTGCAAAAGAGGTTGAGAGGGTATTAGGAGAATTGGCTAAAAAGTCGGAAGGTGTAAGGAAGTAGATGCCTTTATAAGTTATATAGTGTAAAATGAAGGTATGCAGTATGGGTTAGTATTACAAGGTATAAATAAAGATTTACCCACATTTTGAGGGGGGAAGAAAAATGAAAAAGATAAATTATTTAATTTTATTTATTGTTGTGTTTATCGCTACATATTTTGTGCTCCGTTATTTGCCAAGTCTTCGGATTAAACTATTTGCTCCGCCAATGGAGTATTTTGTTGAGAGCATAAAGCATATGGTATTTTTTAAATCTTTAGTTTCGGTTGTTATAGGATTATTAGCGCTTGGCATACCATTCATTATTCAAGGTAGAACAAAATAAGCACATTTTTAGTTCGTTAAGACTTATCAGTAGATAAATGTGAAATATGAATTATTTACCCAACTTTCCCACCCGCTGATTGTAGGTCTATCTGCAGGGACATGTTTCACTTATTACGGTATTTATATGATGTGAATGAGAAAAACTTAAATAAGTTGTCAAACGATAATAAATTTGCAAATAATTATGAACAGTATATGGGGCAAATTCAAAAATACCATTATGACGATAACATTGAATATGCTAGAATTTTCTCTAATACAAAAGAAGAATTAATAGCAGAAGCAAAAAAATATGTTAAAGAACTTAATTATTTTGATAAAGAATTCGGCAATGAGGATGAACTATCAGAATATGAAATGGTATTGCAAGAAACAGATATTAGTTTTATAGGGCAAGGATATTATGACATTTATTTGTTTTGTGGAGAATTAGGTGTTTATAGAATAGATGCAATGCTTAGAAGCACGCTTGAGGCCGAAATGACGAGAATTTCAAGCATTGAAGAAATTTGGGAATATATTTGTGGACGCTTGGATGAGGACGAGGATTAATAATCAAGTTTCATTATAACGTAATTATGTTGGATAAAAGACTATAAAACTATTAAAAAAACAGGATGTATATTCCTGTTTTTTTATTTAGGGTTCCAGTATATTGATGTTATTTCAGAAAAATTGGAAACAAAACTATTGACTTTTCCTAAAAGTAGTAATATTATTTTCATAAAGAAAGCACATTAGAGGGGAAATTATGTTATAGAACGATGGTGAGTTGATTGGATTATATGTTTATTACCCCAGATAAAATGGATGGAAAGCGAATTTCTTATGATTATGTAGTGCAGCAATATGAAATACAGAGGCTGTTGAAAGGACATCCCCTTATAGTATTAAGGGATATTTGTGAAGAAATCACGAGCGGGATTCGAGTTAGGAAAGAGTATTATACAGATAAAGATGGATACAAAATCATTGCTCCTGGAGATATAAGAAATGAAGTTATATATATTAATGAACTTAAAATAGTACAACCAGAAGTAGTAAGAGAGAAAGACATTATAAATAATGGAGATATATTAGTTACAGCCTCAGGTAAGTCGGGACAAATAATATATGTAAATGGAATCTTGGAAGGCTGCGTTATAACATCAGATATTATTAAAATTACTTTAAAAGACAAGAGAGAAGGAATAAGACTATATAAATTCCTAAAAAGCAGCATAGGCCAAATGTTATTAAACTCCATAAAAATAGGAATCTTAAATAAAATTTTTGTAGAGGATATTGAAAAACTATCAATTCCCGAGGACTTTGACACATATGGTGATGATAACTGGTATGACATTAGTCCGTATTCAAGTGCTGAAAAATTATATAAATCAGCAGAACTTATATTTTCTAGATTACTTGATTATAAAGGCGAAGAGGAATATTTAAAATGTTTTTATGTTATGAAACATCTTGATAGCCACAGATTAGACCCTGAATATTATTCGAATTTTTACACTGAATTGTATAGGTTGATTCATAAAAATACAGGAAATGTGAAATGGCAGAGAATCGCTGAAGTTGCAGAAATTAAAAGGGCAAATAAACCTGATATAAGTGAGAACCAAAAAGTTAAGTATTTTTTATTGGCAGATATTGACCCTAATTTATCAATAATAAAAGAAACACATGAGGACTTTTATGGTAACCTAAGTAATCGAATGAGATATATTGTCAGGGATGGCGAATTAGTTACTGCTAAGGGGGGAAGTGCCACAGGGACTAAGGGACATGTATCAGCGCTTATTACAGAAGAGTTTGATGGCATGGTAACAACAGATGCACTGTATAACTTGGTTCCTAAAAATATTAGTCCCTATTATCTTCTGTTTTTGTTTAAGCAGCCAGTAATTTTAAATCAGATAAATATGTTTACTAAAGGAACACTATATAAACTTATTCAGAGAAAAGATTTTGAACAAATCAAAATACCAAGACTGGAAAGTAGTTTAGAGGAACAAATAGCAGATAAAATGCTAAATTATTTAACCAAGTTAAGAAACCAAAATTAAAGAGGTGTTGTATATGGGAAAAAATCAGAACTAATTATCCAAGGGAGAGATGCAAAAATAAGAAGTAAAGATAGTTATGGAAATGACCCGTGTCCGCCAAGGGATAAGGAACATTAACTGGGGGTGGGTATTTTGGTAGAAACAATATATGAACAACTAAAAACACCTAAGCCTATTGAAGAATTACATCAAATACTAAACGAGGCTGGGGTTAAATGGAATATGTCACAATTACAACTATTTCTTTTGATGGATAGCAATATCAAAAAGACTGGGAACCTATACAGCGCTGGAGGAAATAATCTAAATACTATTATATTAGACATAGTGGATAAAGTAATGGATGGTAAACCTGTTGCACCTATAAGAAAGATTATGGAGTATGTACCAAATGATATTACTATAAGTGCAGAAGAAATATCAAGGATAGCGGAATCTAGTGGGAAATACAAATTACATTCCAATGGTGCTGTTTTAATGAGAACGAAAAACTAGGGAGGACTTACTATGCAAGAGTTAAAGGATAAAATAAAGGAACTTGGCTATGAAACTATAAAGGATATTGATGAGACTACCTTTGTAGCCAGCCATAAAGATATATATGTATATATAAAAAAAGTAGATGAAGAGCAGTTAAGACCAGACTTGGTTGTAGCTATAACTTATGAAGCAATGGTAACAGACCCTATTTCTACATATGCTTGGATTACAAATGGTACAAGTAATGCTTATGTGCTTGTAGGAGAAGAAAAGGCTGTTTCTGAAATTCCACCTGTTTTTGAAGACGAAAGCAATGTATATTCGTGGAAAAGACAACTTACTGATAGGGATAAATGGTCAATAAGAAAATATCAAGAGTTACAGGAAACGTTCGATGGACTTCATGAAATGATATATGCAAATAAAGACCATGTGAATAACTCCAATGATGTAATAGATGAGTTCAGTAAACTTATTTTTATGGAGACATTCAGACTGCATCATCCTGAATATAGACTTGCAAAAGGAAATGTAGCAGGAAAATTATTAAATGAAATATTTAGATATGAATATGTGGAGGAATATAAAGATGCAGCAGTCCAAGAGATAAGGGAAGCATTTAAAGAGATAAAAGACCATCCGGATTATGTTGCTACTTTAGATAACGGAGAAAAGGCAAATATATTTAGTCAAGATGAATATATAAAACTTGAAAATCCTAATATCTATATTGCTGTTTTAAAGGCTCTGCAAGATTTAGGGCCAATAAAAATTGACGGTGTAGAGAGACCTGCTAATTTAATGGATTTAACAGGAGATGTATTAGGTAGAGTCTTTGATGTGCTGCTCCGAGGGAAGTTTGAGAATAAAGGTGGAATGGGTATTTATCTTACCCCAAGACAAGTAACGGAAGCAGCGGCAGAAATGGTACTGCACGACCTTACAAAAGATGGGGCTGCGAAATTAATAGAAAGGGATTCAGAAGGAATACCTACTCTGCGCATAGGTGATTTGTGCTGTGGATCTGCAGGGTTTTTAATAAAAATGCTTCAAAAAACTGAGCGCTATCTTCTAAATAAATTGACAGGAGATAAGAAGCAGTATGAGGAACTCTTTGAAGAAATTAAAGAACATAGTTTTATCGGTGCGGATAATTCACCGGGAATGGTGCTCAAAGCAAGGATTAATATGGCACTTCACGGAGCGCCTAAGTGTCCAATTTTCCAAACAAGAAATTCCTTAATGAATACAAGACTTGAACCAGGAACCTTTGATGCAATCCTTACAAATCCTCCGTTTTCAAAAACTGGAGTTTCAAAAACAATTAAAAAAGGTAGAACAACAGTAGAAAATCCAGAAGGAGTTGAAATTATTAAATATTACTCTTCTGATATAGATGAAGATGGGCAAAATCGGATGAATCCTTATGGGTTGTCCTTAGGGTCAAAACCAGATAGTAGAGGTAAGTGGAAAGAAGTAAATTCCGTAGACCCAGCAGTATTGTTTATTGATAGAAACCTTCAACTGCTAAAACCAGGTGGACTACTTATGATAGTTGTACCAGATGGAATTTTATCTAATTCAGGAGATAAATATGTCCGTGAATATATCATGGGTAAAAAGAACCCTGTAACAGGTGAATTTGAAGGCGGAAAAGCGATACTTAAAGCAGTTATAAGTCTTCCCCAGGAAACTTTTGCATTATCAGGGGCAGGTGCAAAGACATCTCTACTTTACTTAAAGAAGAAGGAACATCCAGGAGAGAAGCAGGGACCAGTATTTATGGCGGTTGCAGATGAAGTGGGGTTTACAGTAAAACAGAATGTGGAAGTTCAGTTAGGTGATGACCACAACGACTTATTAAAGATTGTGGAGGCTTATAAAAAGGGTATACCAGAGGATATGGAGTAAGGTGGTGATGTTGTGAATGAATATAATATAGTTAGTAGTATACCAAGTTGTGTTTGGACTAATGGGGTTGCAATTAATGACAGAATTGACAGCATGTATTATAGAAGTAGTAGTATAAAAGATTACCAGAAAATCAAAAAATTTAGCAAGATTAAAAGAGTATCTAATTATTTTGATGTTAGCAAATTATCTGGATTTGAATACACTGACTATTTTACTGAAGAAAATTTAAAAAGTGGTACGGTCATTGCCTTGACTAGCCAAAATGTTATGGAAAATCAAATTAATTTTGATAATATTATAAAAATACCATTTGAAATTCATAATTCTCTTGAAAGGTCAAAAATATATCCAAATGATATTTTATTATCTTATACTGGACAGTATAGAAGGGCTTGCACTGCTCCGCAGAATATTGAATTACATTTAGGACCTAATATTTGCAGGTTAAGAAGTACAAAATTAATAGATGTTCATTATGTATCTACTTTTTTAAATTGCAGATATGGACAGTCATCTTTAGATAGGGAAAAAACTATGTCTGCACAACCAACGGTTAATATGGGCAGAATAAGAGATATTCTACTTCCCATCCCACCTCCTGAAATCCAAAGATACATAGGAGATAAGGTTAGGAAAGCAGAAGAGTTGAGAGAAGAAGCGAAAAGGTTGAAAAAAGAGGCTGAAGAGATATTAAATACTGAATTGAACTTAAGTTATTTTAATGAGAGAGTTAAATATGCACCTAAAATGTATAATTGGATGTGTGGAGAGTTAATTGAGGCAAGAATTGATAGTCAATATTATATTAATGAAACTAATTTCATTAATGCCGAAATGAATAAAAAGGGGCTAAAATTAAAAAAAATTAGTGAGGTTGCAAGTGTCGGCAAGGGATTTAGTTATACAAGTTTAGATAAAAAATCAATTCCTTATATTAGAATTTCAGATTTAGATGATTTGCTTATTAATTTTGATAGTGTGGAAATGGTAGATAAAAAAACATATTCAGAAAAAAAATCAAGCCAGTTAGAACAATATGATTTAATTTTTGCAATTACAGGAGCAACAATAGGAAAAGTATCATTGTTTTATAATAACAAGTGTAGTAAAGCAACTTTATCGTCTGATACAGCCTTTGTAAGATTGAAAGATAAAAATGATGCAGCATATGTACTGCTATATTTAAAATCGATTATTGGACAAATAAGTATTTTAAAGGGGATAACTGGTGCAACAAATAGGCACTTATCGTTAGAGCACATAGGCGACATTTTTATACCTGTTATAGATAATAAGTTAAAGCGAGAAATAAACATAATAGTAATAAAAGCAATAGATAATATGTTTTTATCGAAACAATTGATAAAAGAAGCCAAGCAAGATGTAGAAGATTTGATAGAAGGCAACTTTAGCATGAAAAAATAAAAGGTTGCAAATTAGGGGGAGATAAGTTGAAAACTCAAGATGTAGTATATAAAATACTTCAAAAGTTGGATGAGACACTCGATGAAAACAATCCAGATTTTACGGATTTAAGTCCAGAATCACTTGGAATAAGTGAAGAAAGAAGAAATTATATACTAGAAATGATGCAAGATGCTGGCCTTATCAAGGGAGTTAATTTTATTAGAGATGGAAATAATAGAGCACCTATTATGGCTTTTTTAGATAATATGAAAATAACCTTAAAAGGAATAGAGTATTTAGCGGAAAACTCATCCACTGCAAAAATATTAAGAGCAGCAAAGGAAATTAAGGACTTAATTCCAGGAATATAAATGATCATGGAGATGAAAGAGGGTGATATTTATTGGTAAACATAAACGAGTTGGTTAAAAGTTTAAACTTCCTATACGATTATGGAGAAATAAAAAACAATATAGATTTGCAATACCTTATAGACCAAAATTTTATTAGGCTTATAGAGGATAGGATGGTTATTACGAAAAAATGGATTAAATTTAGTGGAAAGGTAAACAGAGAAGACTTTATATCCTCTCTTCTCTGTTTCTATCCTCCATTATTACATAAACTGTTGCAAAAGGTTTACGCAGAGGCATGTATTATAGGTCGGAGGGGGGACAGTAAAGCCCTATATGAGTTTATAGACAGTATCCCTGAATTTGTCGAAACAATATTAAAGATAAAAGATGAGACTATAGATGAAACAGGAGAGGTAAAGGGATTTTATCAGGCTATATTTAATGGTTATCCACAATATCCCTCAATACTTAACAAACTTAAGACCATGCAGTTAGTAGAGAATATAGAAGATGTAGATTCGGATTACATGGGAAAGAATCCTAATGAAATATGGACAAAAGGCAGAAAGGTAACTTCATCAATAACTCTTGCAAAGTTAGATAAAAATAAATATACATTTACCCCTTACGAATATAGGGATTTTTCAGTGGAGGAACCAGTGAGAGAAGTTCTTTCTTACCCGTGGAAAACCTTTTTAACCTTGTTGACTATGGTAGCCCTGGAATACCAGACGGCTGGCTTTGAAGGTTTAGCCATAAGACCTACAGACCACAACAATTACTATGCAGTACAAGCCTTAGACTTATACATTTTCAATACAAAAGGGAGAGAGGTTAGGGTAGGAATGCTCAATGATTTTGTATATGAGTTTTGTTTAGAGAATGACATATACTTATTTCCCGACAAGGCTCCAGAAGTAGACAAGGTGATTTTTGATATGATGGACGAACAAAAAATAGATTTTAAAGATGGAGAATATGTCCTTAATGAAAAGTTTAAAGACCTGATATACTCCAAGGATATTATTATTAAAAACCGTTCCAGAAAGTTTAAAAACATCCTTAAAGATTACATAGAAAAGTTGAGGAATACATTATGATTATTAAAATAGGTACTGATAGATTCTGGGTAAAACCATCTAACATAGAAAGATGGGCGGAAATTTTAAAATCCTTACCAGAAAAAATACCTTGCACCAGCAAAAAAGATATAGCCAGAGACTATTTAGATTACAAGGTTGATGAGGGCGGAAGGATTGTAAATGCTGATGAGGTATATGGCCTATTTGGGGTTGAAAAGACAAAAGACTCTGTAACTATCGTTGGATGTAATTTCATTAAAGAGAATGAATATGGATACGAACTTACAGAGGGTGCTATTGAACTGGTAGAGCGGTACAAACAAAATGCGGGATGGGAAAAGGTATTGGCAAGTCAATTATTAAAGTATTCTATAAGGGTTAGAACTATTGCTTTTGCAATGTTAAATGGAGGACAACTTCTTTTTGAAAAAGGATATATGAAAAACTTCGCTAAGGCTTATATAATCTTTAACAACAAGGAATATTATGTATTTAGCAATAAACCAGAAGAAATAAATATAAATGATTTAATGAGTGAAAACACTTTAAAAATATTAGGGGATTTTTGGGGAAAGGAACTTAACATAGATGAACCAGAAGAAATAATGTTTAGAGGAATTAACAAGGATTATCCTTCATTAGGCTCCATGAGTACATATTTAAAAATACCAATGCTGTTATTTGATTATTTGGGCTGGATTATTGAATATGAAGATGGAAAGTACATATTAGATAAGCAGAAAATAAAAAAACGACGCAGGTCAAAGTGTATATGAAAGTCTAGTAAATGGGGCGAATGCAGATGAATTAGAAATATTAGAACAATTAATAAAAGAATATTCTGATGCAAGAGGATTTTTCCCAATAGGAATTGTAGGCTCCATGCTTAAAACTAGTATCGATAGCCAAAGCAATATGACAGAAGAACAGTGGATTGACCATTATTTTATTACGGGAATAAACCAGGGAAGGTTTAGGATTAAGAATCATGAGCAAGGACAGCCAAGGCATGGCAGGGGACTTTTAGGTAAAAGAGATTATCAATTAATAAAATTAGAAATTATAGGTTAGGAGGTATGGGTATGTCTATATGGGCACCCTTTGGCACTAGCGATTTTCCATTAAACCAGCCAATGGTTGGACAAAAAGAGTTTTATGATATTTTTAAAGGCTTTACAAAAACCATGAAAAATGCAGGGATGGCGACCATATTCCCATTGATTTCAAAGTGGGGTGTAGGTAAATCCCGAATTGGGTTTGAACTTATCTCAGAACCTCTTGGGATGGATAAGGGCTGGATTATTAATGAAGATGGAGAACAAAAGGAAGTAAGGATTTTTAAGCCTAACTTCGAAGATAAGGTTCTTCCGTTATACATAAGGTATTCTCAAATGTGTCACCCTGATTTGCTAGGGGATAACTGGGTGGCTTATGGTATTTATACAGCCTTATCTTATTTAAGTAGAGAATCCGATGGAAGTATCCAAGGAAAGATTATGGAATCTATCCAAGATGCCCTAATTCCTATGGGTTTTGATAGAAATACCTTAGGAGATTTGCTGCAATTAAATAACGTAAATACAGATGAATTGGTAATAAGTAAAGAAAGGCTGGATGAGTTAACCCGAAAAGGAATGGAGTATGTCAAACAGTTTGATATTGAGCATTTTATGATTATTTGCGATGAAATGGAAACAGCAGGAGAAATCGCAAAGTATGGAATTGAAAAAGATAAGGAACTCGTAAACAAAGTTGATGGGGAAGCAATTCAGGTAATTACCAGTGCAATAAAACATGAAGACCCAAGAAAAAAATATCCAGAGGTTTCTTTCCTTTTGTTGTGCTCTACAGCCATTGGAGGAAGTATCCAAGGAATAGGTGCACTAGATAGAAGGACGGAAATGTATGAAATGCTTCAGAACTCCTTTGCAGACATATCAGATTTTATATATTTTCTAAACAAAAAAGGTATGATACCAGAATATCCAAAGGGGTTGGTGGAAGCAGCCTATACTATAGCAGGAGGTAATTTTGGCTGGTTTAATGTTATCATGCACAACGTAGACCAAAAGATGGAGGATAATACTATTAGGAAAGATACAGGGCACATCTTTGAAAATATACTAAACTCCAGCAATCGCTTTAAGGAAAGTTTAATTGATAAACCAGCCTTTGATTATATTAGGTGTGATGATAGGTTTAGACAGACGGTTAAACATGCTCTTCTAGGTCAAATTCCTCAGAAAAAATCCAATTATTCAGATGAAGAAATTATAGCCATGATGGATGCCAAGGCAGAAGATGGGGAGAAGTTATTTAAAGAGTTTTACCGTGTAAAATTAGAAAAAGATGATTTGGCCGTTTACCTTAATTCACAGGGCTACAAAAGAGAATTGGGGGATAATTTTATCAATAACTTTGGCAGCAGTTTTGACCTAGGTATACTTTTTAGAAGTCTGAAAACTTTTTCTCTTAATGTAAAAGAAAATGAGTACATTGTAGGTAAAGAAGAAGAAACATTTTTAGACCAGGTAAGGATGTTATATCCAAAAGAAGATATTGAAGAAGCAGCAAGATATATATATAGTTATATAATTGAAAAATTAGAAAAAGAAGATGTAAAAGAAGCAGAATATATTGGTCCCAATTTTGCCTATTTAAGCCGACTTGATAAAAGATATAGGGTAGAAAAAGATGACTTTGGATTTGTTCCTGATACGGAAAAGAACAAAGAGATTGAAGAGTTAATAAAAGAAAGAAGTAAAAATAGAAAAGAAGAAGTGAAAAGGGTTCTTTCAGGGGCATGCAGGGCTTTAGAGATAAATTATCCTGAAGAGAGTTTTTATACTATTAATGGTGTTGAATGCGTCAGGACTAAGGTAGAAGGGGGTCCTTATCTGGATGTCCACGGAGATAAAATAGTAGATATTATATGGGGTAAGGATGAAGAAAAACTAAAAGGAGTATTGCTTGATAATAGGCTCTTAAAAGACGGGGTTCATCCTGTAATTGTGATTTCTGATTCGGTAATAAGTACAGAGTATACTGATAAATTTGTTAAGGAAAAGTATGAAGGTATAGGAAAGTGCTTGATATTTGTTAATATAACCAGACTCCAAAAGGATATTTTAGAAGTTATGTCCTTAGATAAGGATATATTGGATATAAGGGAAAATAGAAATGTTATCACATCTACCTTTAGGGATAGAATTCGAAAGATTAGAGACCATTTTAATCTAAAAGCGGGAGAATGGTTTGAAAAATTAGATGAAGAAGGCTGGATTTTAAGGCCTATTATCTATAAGAAACATGATGAAAAACAACTAGCAGTTCTTTCTAATGCTTTTAAAAAAATGCTTATATATGACCTTGATTTTGAGGAACTTGGCAGTAAGAAAGATGTGAGACTATCAGATGCAGAATATACGGAGTTAAAGATTGTTTTAAAATCAACTACTATAGGAAGAATGAATGAAGGCCAAGGGTATAAAGAGACAGGATTGTTCATCAAAGAGGATGAAAACAAATATAGTATAAATATACCTTCTTGCATGAATAGGATACTGAAGTTTAATGGGAACCACAACCAATCTTTGGCTGACTATGGTAATAAGTTCTTCTTTAGCCTTATACATGAGGTAAAGCCAAAACGTATTGTAGAACAATGGATAGAGTTCATGATGGGTTTAAACCTTCTGTTAAAGACTAGGGAAGGCTTTATAGAGAGAATATCCAACTATGAGTTGAATGGAAAGTATTCTGTGGTTAAAAAGTGGCTTGAAGATGACTGCAAAAAGGAAATTAGCAGTATGAAGAAGGTTATAAACGGTCCTTATTTGGATGTTCTTGAAAAGAATCAAGTGCCCTACTATAAAGTGCAACTTCAAGATGCTGAAAAAATTAAGGATAGCATTAATGCTGATAAGTTATCAGAAAAAGATGATAAGAACATGGAAAACTTCAGAGAGGTCATTTCTAAGGTTGAGGAATTTTTAGGTGTTTGCTATCAAGTATATGACAGTGATGGATGGAATAACATCAAAACCTATAACCCAAATATCATAAAGGATATTAAAATTGATGATAAGGATAAGCCTTTATGGTTTAGGGTAAGGCATATAAGATTGTTTATAGACTATATTAATAATTTGAAAGACCCAGCCGTAAAGAGCATTATGAAGAAGATAGAAGAAATTAAAAATAATTGTATATATGAAGAATTCATGCTTCCTATTTCTCCAATAACGAATATATTGCAAAAATATTGCAATGAGTTGGAAAATTCTACGGATTATCAAAAGATGACCATAGCAGGTACAGGTACTATGGTTTCCTATATAAATACTCTGGCATATAAGTTAATGGATGGGGATTTTAGTGGGGCATATAAACGAATTGAAGATATTCTTGATGCCTGTGGCTTGGAAGTCATCGAAAATAATGAGTTAAAGTGGGCAAATGATAAAGGGATAATAGGTGAGTACAGGACAATCTATAAGAACTTTACCTCAATTATAGACTGTTATAAGAAATTACCTGAAAGTAAAAGATGGGTTGATTATTTCTCGGATGCCCCAGAAAAATTAAAAAACCACTCTGAAGTAAGAAATTTAAGCAACTGCATTAGGGAAATAGAACTATTTGTAAATGGCGGACTTGAACAGGAAATTGAAGATAACGAACCTGTTATGCTGAGTAAGCCTGATGACTTTTTAGCACTTCTTAAAAAGAGTGTTGAAGATATGCAGCAGTATGTGGGGCTCATTGAGGGTTATAGAACAAACGTTATGAACTTGGCAAGGACAAGAAAGAATGAATTTTATGACATACTACTTATAAAAACTTTGGACAAGGTACGAAAAGTACAAGGAAAGAATCCTATATCTGCCCAAATAAATATGGAGGAGTATCCGGAAGAGTCAACATATGAGGCTACCAAGATAGCAATACAGGATAAAATGAATGCCTTTACCAATGAAGGAGAATCTTTCTTTAAAAATTCATCATCAATTAAAAAGACTACTTTTGGTTTCTTTAAACAGGTGGTTGAAAAAGATGGTGATATTACATGGGATGATTACCCTGAAGAAAAGAGGGAACTGGAATTAGTGAAACTGATTCGGACAAAGGTTGAGGTGCTGTGATGTTTGTTCAAATATTAGATGAATATAAAAACAGAACAGAATATAGAATGCTTAAAGGTTTCTATAACTGTCAAATAGCAAACCTAGATGCACTTCAAAAAGGAGTTCTAGTTTTACCTGGTATTCTTTTAAATAGGATAGATAAGGAACAATTGAATTTACTAAATATCTGGCTGAAAGACAGCAGCAATCAGTTAATACTGATACCTACATGGATTGAAATGAACTTAAAAAATTTTTTCGATTCATCAATAGATATATTAATTACTAAAACAGATAGCAGTTTTGATAAAATCCCAGTAGATTATAAAATCGAAGCCACAGTAAAAGATATTATATTTCAGCAGGATGGAAAGATTTTTAGTGTTAACTATAGAAGAAATACAGGAACAGGTCTAATAACGGTAGTTACTCTACCGTTATTAGACTATAGGCTAATCCAGTTTGAGTATAAATTAAAAAATTTATTTGATTCCTTGTTTCAGGTTGACGTTTCAGCACAAGAATCTACAGTGGAGATAAAAAATTTTGCTTTAAACGATATACATATTTATTTAATTATTTTATTAGGTGCCCAAGTGGATTTGGTTAATCAAATGTCTAAAAAAATTAAGAAATACTTTGGAGTCACAGTTGATGAGGAAACTGCTATGGGAATGTATAAAGATTTAGTGGCTCATCAGTATATAAATGTCGATGGATTAACGAATAAGGGTATGGACATAGTGAAGGAAAAGAAGTTAAAACCTTTTATTCAGGTTGTAAAAAAGAGAGGTGAAAAAGAAGATGGATGGATTTAAAGAAAGCGGTACCCCTATATCCCAAAGTATAGTTGCTAATATTCAGTTGGGACTACCGGCCACAGTTTCCAAGTTGTCATCAAAAATGCGGTTTATAGATAAAATAGCCCCCACGTTAAAAGAAAGTGGAGTGATTAGAAACATAGAACTAATTAATCCTCTTACCATTAATGCTTCAGGAATTTCGGCAACTAACAGGACTTCTAATGCATTTGGTGGAATTTTATATGTTGCTGGGGCAGTACGACAGGATGTTCTCATCGATGATGGTTCTATCTATAAAACAAGGCAGGAAAGTATAGTAGATGTAGACGAAATAGATGATTTAGATAACCAGAAAAAATTAAAGTTTATAGATATCATTAATGTATATAAATTGCTTGGAGATTTAATGGAGGACGATGAAAAACCCGAACTTGTTTTGGTGGATGTACCAATATTGTTAGAGCAACAGGACGTACCTATATCAGGTAGAAAAGACCTTGAAAAAGTCTATAAACAGTGTGTTGATACAATAGAAGAATTTTGGGTTAAGTATAAAGAAAAAATATATCCATTTGATGATAATGGCATTAAAATAGCGTCAGTTGGTAACAAACGATTTGGTGCAGTAATATTTGCTCTAACACAAGACAAAGTGAAATATGTTGTTGATGATATCGACAGGAATATTATTAAGAATATGAATGGCATAATACCGAAACTACAGGATGTTGGTGTAAAAAGGCTTTTAACAGGAATTCTGGTTAAGAGAACGAGAACAGCAGCATATGAGATTAGCAGAATCAATGAGGAAGAGAGAAATAGGCTGGAACCTCAATCTGTTGGAAAATATGAGATGGTAGGAATGCATATTAAGGCTGGAAACACTACTCCTCCAATGCTTGTAGAAATTTTAGGCAGTAAAGAAGTGTGGACAACAGAAATGCTCGATGAATTGGCTTCACAGATTATATCATTAATTACATTTGACCAGCAAAAAGCAATGCCATTACCATTATGGTACGCAAAATATGCTTTAAAACCAGTTGAAGCAACAAATAACGGGAAAAATGTTATCTTACAATACTATAAATCACAAGCAAGAGAGATGCTTAAAAATGAGGAGTTAGAAAGTATTTGGAAAGAAGACTTAGATGTATTTGAAGAATAAAAGGAAGGGGTGAGTATTATTTATGGACAAATACATAGGCAAACTTATCGGTAACACTGGGAATCCTAATGATTTAAAGATTGCCCTTGAAAATAGTTTTTCTGCTAAAAGGGGTGAGTTTGTAAAAATTAAACATAGAGAAACTGAAGAAGATGGAGATACCTATGTTCTAGGAAGAATTGTTTCCATATCCAGAAGCAATATTCTATATAACTCCAACATGGGTGAGGGGTTATCATCCCTTGAAATATTACCAGGTGCGCAAATTACAGGAGAGACACTATTTGGAACCATAGAATTAGTAGGGTATAGAGATAATTATGGGCAGATAAAAATACCAAGGAGACCTCTTAACCCAGGGGAAAAGGTATATGGTGTTGATTATGAGTTTTTATCAAAATTTTATAAATTTGATGAAAATACTAGCCTTAATATAGGAAATCTTATTGGATACGATAAGGGGAGCAATATAGTTCCAGTTTATCTTGATGTAAATAAACTGGTTACAGAGCATATGGCAGTGCTGGCTATGACTGGTTCAGGTAAATCATACACTGTAGGCAGGATTATTGAAAGACTTGTTGCAGAAATGAATGGAACAGTAGTAGTATTTGATGTTCATGGGGAGTACGGGAAAGCATTTGAAAAGGGAGAGATACACTTTAATAACAATTTCGATTATATTGAGGATGAGAAAGAAAAGGAGAGTATACAAAAGATTCAGGAAAATTTATCAAAGATGCTCAATGCTGGTGGCGGAATAAAAGTATATACTCCTCAGATTGATTCTTTTGATTATAAATATAGTGCAAAGAATCATCATTTGGCTCTGCAATTTGACAGATTTGATATGGATGATTTGTCATCTATTCTTCCTGGGTTAACGGAGGCTCAAGAAAGAGTATTAGATGTTGCAATAAGATATTGGAAGGCAAAGTACAATAATCCTCCTAGAGATATTCAGGATTTAACATATTTGCTCTCAGATGAGCGAGGATTAGAAGAATTAAAGAGTTGGGATAACTTGACTGAAGGAGAAGCAAAAGCATTAAACAATAGAAGTGCAGCAGTTGCTTCTCTGAAGTTGACTAGAGTAATAAATGAAGCAAAGAGTTTTTATACAAGGGCTATCGGCGAACCTACAGATATTTATGAAATGATTGGAGAAAGAGGAAAGAGTGTTGGAAGGCTTGTAATTATAGATTTACAAGGCTTATCTGACGATGCAAAGCAAATTATTACAGCATTGATATCCAGTGAGATAATGAGAGCAGCATCAGATAAGAAAAGGCAGATAAGACCATGTTTCCTTGTTTACGAAGAGGGACATAATTTTGCACCAGCAGGTATACCGAGTATATCTAAAAAAATTATAAAGAAAATTGCTGCAGAAGGAAGAAAGTTTGGTACAGGGTTTGCAATTATATCCCAAAGGCCATCGAAACTGGACCCAGATGTTACATCACAATGTAATACAATTATTACAATGAGGTTAAAAAATCCAGATGACCAAAGGTTTATTGCAAAAACATCAGATATGTTTTCAACATCTGATATTGAGGAATTGCCATCTTTATCAACGGGAGAAGCATTGATAAATGGTAGGTCAATACCCGCGCCACTACTTGTAAAAATAGGAACAAAAGCGCTTATACATGGTGGAGAATCTCCTGAAGTTATTAAGGAATGGGGCTCATTCAATGAATAGGCAAAAGATTATTGATTTTATAAAAAAAGAATTTAAAGAAGGAAATATTAGAAATGAAATGTTCCCCATGATGACACAATTTGGGATAAGGGATTATTCAGAAACTGTTCATACTGTAGGTCTTAATTACATAACTGCTATAGGGAGACATGTAGAAGGAATTACATCCCTTTCAGAATGTCCTGTATATCCATATTCACAAACAGGTTATTATGGACAAATGGTTGCAGAAAACCAAGCCAATTACGAAGTTAAAGTTAATGAGGTAAGGCCAGATTCTATTTGGTATTCAAAAGAAGATAATAACCCTATATTGATTTGCGAATTTGAAAGATATGAAAAGAATAGAAGAAAAGATTTAAAAGTCAAAGAAAAAATAGAAAACTTGCTTATTGCTTATCATCAACTAGGCGGGAATATCCCTATCATATTATTTGTATATTGGAGTTATGCCGGGGAAAATCCGGGAGAGATTGAAGAATATATATCCATATTAGATAATGGATTTAAAAAAAGTGATGGTTCCTATATAAGAGGAATTAATGCATTAAAAACTAAGTATTTAATATATCGGTGTGTTGCTTCAGGTAATGCTGATAATCTTATGTTAAATCAATGGGTAGAGGTTGGATAAAATGAGAAAAAAGAAAGCCGTTAATTTTCGCCCACAGGTAGATATGAATATAGGAGACAAGTATTTACTAAAGGAATTTATTGATGAAGGTTCTTTTGGTTATGTATGGAGGGCTGTAAATCTTGAAAGCAAAGAAATTGTGGCACTTAAAATACCTAAGGACCAAGAACGGGGAGATAATACTTTATCCGAAGGAAAAGAATTCATTGGAAATCATCATCCAAATGTAATTACTATATACTGGATGGGACGGGTAGATGGAGTTTTTCTCATTGAAATGGAATATTTTAATGGGCATAAACTATCAGATGAATTATGTGAAACGGGATTTATGAGTCCTCGAACTTTTGAAGAAATATATAGTATGTTTTTTCAGATACTTGATGGAATAGAATATATTCATTCAAAAAATATCTGCCACGGAGATATTAAACCTCAGAATATTTTAACGAATGGGACAACAGTTAAAATAACTGATTTTGGCACAAGTAAACTGATAGAAGACTTATTTATAAAAACAATTGATGGTGGGGGAACTTGGGCATATATGGCTCCTGAAGTTGCTGGTTCAAACCGCAGATATCTGAATTCTGATATTTATGGATTGGGAGTGCTTTTATATAAGTTTTTAACTGGCAGGACGCCACATGAAACTGCTAATCAATTAATAAATAATATGCCTTATCCTAGACCAAGAGAAATAAATGACAATATACCTGAATCTGTTGAAAAAATTATTATGAAGTTACTCAAAAGAAATCCAGAAGAAAGGTATCAAAATGTAAAAGATATCAAAAGGGATTTTGAAGAAGTGTTTAAAAATGGGAACTACGATATTATTTCTTACGATGAAAACTTTGAAGTAAGGAATAAGGGCACTGATTGGATAGAAAAGGTAATCCAGTGCTACAAGAATAAAAAATTTGATAAAGCAGAATTACTGCTAAAAACGGAATATGAGAATGGAAATAAATCTGCTGATGTATTATATCACACTGCCTACACGTATTTTCAGCAGCGAAGATATTTTGATAGCATTGATATGTTAAAAAGCATAGATATTGAAAAAGTAGAAGAAATAAGAAGAGAGGCATTGGAAGATAATCTTCTATATTTAAAAGGGAAATTATTCTTTGAACTAAAAAGATACGAGGAAGCAGTCAAAGTTTACGAAAAACTTGTATCAAGAAATCCCGATGACTTAAATTACAGATATAGGCTAGCGTGTGCTTATGGTTTAAATAGCGAACAGGAAAATGCCATAGATATATTAGAGGAAATTAACAAAAAGACTCCTGGAATGCTTTATATAGTAAAAAAACTGGGGCATGCATATGACCAGAAGAAAGATTTTAAAAAGGCAAGGGCTTATTTTAATTATGCAATGAGGCTTGACCCAAATGATGAGTTGATTAGGGACAGGCTAGAGGAATATGGCAAGTATTTAGGTTATCTGAGGTATTAGGGTGAGTTAGTAATAGTAGGTAAAATTACATTTTAATATTAAAGAACTTTAAAGATGTGAGCAGGTCAGTTATATTTACAAAAAAATATCGGGGGTATAAGCATGAATACGGTTTTTAAAAAGGAAATTGAGGACATAAGCGCTTCATACGACTTATTGGAGGATAGTTTAGAAAATCTAAAAAATAAAATCCTGCAAGAGCATATACCTGATTGCAGTAAAAATGGTCAAGTTGAAGAAATACAAAATGCATTACAAATGTTTGAAAAAGTTAAAAACCATATGAATGAACTAGCAAATTTAAAGGGC
Organism: Tepidanaerobacter acetatoxydans Re1; assembly: GCF_000328765.2. Taxonomy (NCBI): domain Bacteria; kingdom Bacillati; phylum Bacillota; class Clostridia; order Thermosediminibacterales; family Tepidanaerobacteraceae; genus Tepidanaerobacter; species Tepidanaerobacter acetatoxydans. The sequence goes on along the minus strand of NC_019954.2, from coordinate 2,414,583 downwards.
TCTTACAAAGAGATATTTGGAGATTACATAATTGATAATGACCAGGAAGAAGATAACGAAGAAATTGAAGAGGAGAATGAAAAAGACATAAAAGATGTAGCAGATAGAACAACGTGGAAGAAGGAAAATGAAAACATAAGAATTGAAACGGCAAGGCCTGATGGAAGCAGTAGTTATCCCAATATAATTCCAATACACATATTTGAAGAAATTGTTCGAACTATCATAGATCAATTTGTTAGATATAATAAGGATTATATAAAGACATCTACGATATCTTCACTATTGAATGATAAAATTATTCAAGAAACAAATTATAAAAAGTCTCCAAAGACGCTTGTATACAGCGTTATTAAAGTTCTCATAAAAGAAAATATACTAGAAAATAAAGAGAATTATAAGAGAATGTATGTTTTAAGGGAAAGCCCTGAGTATATATTAAAATGGTTAGAGAGCATTTAATAATTTAATTATACAATTTTAAGTATAATTTATCAGTTAAAAAAGGATTATAGGTTGCCTTTATTAACCTAAATATATTATACAAGGCGATAAAAATGTCAAAAGAACATCCTTCAGTATTCATCAGTTATAGTTGGGATAATGAGAAACACGAAGACTGGGTAACAGTTTTAGCGGCTAAATTAAGAGAAAATGGTGTTGCTGCAACAATTGATAAATTTGAAACACAAAGTAGGACTGTTAACTTGAACAGAATGATGGTAGAAAAGATAAAAAATAGTGATAATATCTTACTCATTCTTACTGAGAACTATGCTAATAAAGCAGATACTTTCCAGGGTGGAGTTGGCTATGAAACGAACTTGTTAATACAATATATAAAAGATAATCTAGATAAAATAATCTTAATAATGAGGCATAAGGGAGACTATAGAAAAGCCGTCCCATTTTATCTGGAAGGGTTTCATTTTATTGACTTTTCACATGATGAGCAATTTGATATTAAGTTTGATGAATTACTGCATAGGATTTATCAGGTAGATGTAATTGATGTACCAAAAGTAGGAGCCAAACCTAAATTAGATTCAAAGAAAATTATTTATGATGGGGTGGAAAATGGAGATATTGGTATAATTCCCAACTTTAAAGAAATAACGGATTTGGATAAAAATAAATTTATGAAACAAAGTTATGCTGAAATATTATCCCATTTATCTGACTTTGCGGAGCAGACTAAACGAAAAAATAATAATTTTGATTATGAAAAAGATATTATACACAATCAAAAGGCTATTATAAGATTCTATATAAACGGTATGGAAAAGTATGCGATTAAAATATGGCTGGGGAATTTGCTCGGTGGTATAAGTCAAAATATATATCTGTCATATGGGTGGCTTAGCATTGATAGTGATAACTCATTTAATAATGTGATTGAATGTGAAGTAACTAAAAATAAAGATTTAAAATTAAAAATGACAATGAATTTTATGGCTGAAAATAATGCAGGTGATGCGTATGGCATTGCTGTTAAAATATGGGAAAATATTGTTCAATATCTAGGCTACTAACTTATAATAAAGAGGAGGTGCGTATTCCGGCTTATCCGGACAGTGAATCCGAAGGCATCCGGACACCTTGTCGTTATTTTAATTTTACATTTAATGATCATATTTTTCAATAAGTTTTTACAACTTTCATGCGAATGCATGTTTATTATAAAAAATTATCTTTCATAAACAATTCCATAAAGTTAAAAACCCTTATGTCATTATATTTTTAGTATAGAATATCCAAGTAATATTCCTTTGTATCCATGACTAAACTCCTTTCCATAACCTTTACCACGATTTTAAGAAGGTCTAATATAGATTTCAAGTCAATATGGCAGGTTGATTTAAGGGTTAAAAAGGAGACTAAAAGTTTTGTGGACAATTTTTAAGGGCTTATTATCTCTAATTGTTACAAAAGAGTAGTAGGTTTTTATAGTATTATCCACAGAACACATATTTTGTTGACAAATTTTGTGGAAAAGTTATGAAGTTTGTCCTATAATTTATATAGGTTATAAATATATTTTGTGGGGTTAAGGTATGAAACAATTTCTGGATTTACGTAATTGGTTTAATATAAGTGAATACTATGAACATAATAAATGTAAGACAATTACACTGTTATGGAAGGATAACCTAGAAGATGACGATATACAGTGTTTTGCGATTGAATTTGCAAAGTTGATTTGCAGATTACGGTGTAATGGTGAATTGATATTGGAGGATAATGGCGAAGATTTATGTTATAAGTTTCAGCAAGCAATTGATAATGAGGTTGAATTGGAGGAAAAAGAAAAGAAGTATCTTGCTGAATATATTTTTTTCGATGGAATGGTAAGTCAGTCTAGGTATGATGAAACAAAGAATTGTGCTGAATCCTTAGATAGAGATTTATTTAATGGGTATTTTGGTGAAGTATTATTCTATATTGTAAGAGAACAATGTCTTGAAGATGAAAAGATAATGATTGAGCCAAGTTGCCCAAAAACAAATTCGAAACAATCAGGTTTGGACTATGTAGAAATAAGGAAAAATGAAGATGATTATTATTTTATTATTGGAGAAGTTAAAACAACCGATAATACAATTGGGAGTTATCCTGACAAAATTATTGATTCTTTGATAAAAAGACCTGTACACCTAATACATCAAGAAATAAATGCCTTTAAAGAAAGAACCAAGCATAGTGGACCTGAAGATTTAAAGAATTTTATTAGCAGGATGCCAATATACTTTATGGGTAAGAATCCTACAGCACAGAAAAGATTTGCAGGAGTAATTAATTACGGAAGGAACTCTTCTCCACAACAGACTGTATTTCAAAACTTTAATACTAAATGTACAAATCATTTGTATGATAGTAGTGAGTGTAGGAGAGTAAAATTAATAGGTATCAAAGGAATCAAAAATATCAAAGAAAGAGTGCTGGAAGTGATATGGAAAAACTTATAGATATTAATAAGTTATACCTTTGCTTAAAGGATATTATAGATAATAGGGAAGATGTGGAAAAGGTTAGGGAAATTATTCTTGACCTCCACTTTTACATACAAAAAATCTTACTCAATAGAAAAGAAGTAGATAATATTGACCGATTTTCTATGGAAAGCATTTCAATGTATTTACTTTCATTGTTAACTAATGTAACAAGTGAAGAAATGAAAAAATATATTCAAGACTTTTATGTTGAAGGACTAAATATTGCTGGACTTATATTTGAATTGCTTGCTGATATAGAATTTGAAGACCCTGAAAAAAAGTATCAGTATTTATTTTATTCATCAGTTTCATACAGTTTATCAGATAAAGAAGCAAGTGCAGCGGTCATAGGGAGAAGATTAAAGTCTATAATTGAAAATGATAAACGTATTAATTTGGAAGTTGATATTAAAGAGTCATGTAGATATATTTCTTTTACTTTAACTAGAGAACTTAAGACAATTTACAAAGATAGGAATAAATTAGGTTTACCCATTAAATTATCGAATAACACCATATGGGAATTTTTGAATAGAATTTTAATCCAAAATGCTTGTTGCTTCGTTGACGGAGGTGATAATAAAAGAGTATTTAGGAATATAGAGGAACTAAAGAACTTTTTGGTTATCCAGGATGATATAGAGACATTATTCTATATTTCATTATTTAGTGAAGTATTGCAAAAAATGCACAGTAAAAGTGTCTGGACAATACTTTCCCAGGAAGGTTTTTTAAACGAATATATAAACGTGCTAACAAAATATGATAGTAAAAATGTATACGAATTATGGAGGTCTCAGTTAGATGCTTTGAGGCACAATGATAATGGATTTAATTATCTAAGTGATAGCATAAAAAGGGTACTTATTTCTATGCCAACAAGTGCAGGTAAAAGTTTTATTGCAGAATTAGCGATAGTAAAGTCACTACAGTTAGAGGAAGATAAAGTATGTATATACGTAACCCCAACACGAGCACTTATGTCGGAGATTGAAAGTAATTTATTTTATAGGTTAAGAAAAGTTGGATATAATGTAACATCAGTTCTTGATACTGACGAGAATGAGTATGAAAATGATTTACTAAATCATGCTAATGTTCTTGTAGTAACACCTGAAAAACTGGATTTACTGATGCGGAGACATAAAGAATTTATTGAAAGAATAAATTTGATTATTTTTGATGAATTTCATAAAGTGTCTGATAACAATAGGGGCTGGTTACTAGAAACACTTATAACATGGTTTATGATTAAACAGCAGCAATATAATTATAAAATTATACTAATGTCGGCTATTGTTAGTAATAACGAAGAAGTCAATGTTTGGCTTGGAAATGATGAGTTTAAGCCTGTATTGTCGGAATGGACCCCAAGTAGAAGAGTATATGGAGTTTTAAATCCTGATTACCAACAAACTAAAATTGTAAGAATTAACAAGAAAAAAAGGCAAGAGTTTACTCCCTATCATTTAATTTTTAAGTATCAAGAAAATGGAAAGGTAATCGAAGATGTATTTACAAATATAGTTGAAAAGGGAAATACAAATGGTCGTTGGATAAAAAATTATAGTAAATGTGATACTAAATACGACCGTTGTTTTAAGTTCATAACAACATTAAATAACGGTAAGGTTTTGGTTTACTTTTTTACAAAAATAGACCTAGAGCGTTTTATTAAGTATTCAGATAAATATTTGCCTTTAAAGAATGATGAAAGAATAAAGCATCTAAAAACATTTTTAGAGAGCCGACTGGGAAGTGAACACCCTCTTGTCAATAGCATATTATATGGAGTTGCCTATCATCATGGAGATTTGCCTATTGAAGTAAGAAAAGAGATAGAAAAAGCCTATAAAGCAGATTTAATAGATATTCTAGCATGTACCACAACGTTATCTGATGGAGTTAATTTGCCAATAAAAAATTTTGTTTTGGGTTCTTTTACATCGTATGAAGGAAAATATAAATTATCTATTGCAGATTTCAAAAATATAGTAGGCAGGGCTGGAAGAGCATATATTGATACAGAAGGGAAGATATTTTTAATTTTTCATCCAGAATATTATGAAGAAAGTAAGAAAAGTTACTTCAGACAGCTTTTATTTTGTGAATCTCAGGAAACTAATGTTTCAAGTTCCATAATTGGAGAACTTGATAGCATATACTCAATTCTCGACCAATTAGAGGAAGTAATAGAATTATCCATACAGGATGTAGAAAAATCCCTATTGGATTTCATTGATAGGTTACAGGTTTTTATTTTTAGTCTATATGAAGAGTATATTAACTACATAGATAGTTATGATGATTTGTATGAACTTTTAATGAATTCACTATTTGCCCAACAAGTGGATGATAAAGTATTAGATAAGTTCAATAAGATATGTATAAAATATTATAATTTCCTTGATGAATTAAATAAAAATACTTTAGAAAAATTTAATAAGACAGGACTCAGTTTTAGGTCTAATCGCATTTTGTTAGAAATTATTAACGAGATTTCAAAAAATGAAAATGAATTTGATTTTCGGTTGCAAGCAATTATTACTCCAGAAATATTTCAAAAAATACTTGATTTAAAGGAAATTAGTCCTAAACCATATTACTATAAAGTTGGTAATAAGAATGTTGATTATGATATAGACCATTATAATGCTTTTATGAGTTGGGTTAGTGGAGATGGTTTTCTTAAAATCCGCGACTCTATATTTTATGAAGATAATAATATCTCAAACAGAACCCAGACTTGTGCTAATTATATCAATGATATGTTTTTATATAAATTACCTTGGGCATTTAGTTCTTTATATGCTTTAGCCGAAGATGATTTAATGTTCGCTGATATTATCCTAAAAGATTTACCTGCTAAAATAAAATATGGTGTGCAGAATTCGGAAGCCGTTAAATTATGCACATTAGGTATTGAATCCAGAGAATTGGCTAATATATTAGCACTACTATATGAAAAGGACTCATCCAAAGATCCCGAATGGGCAATTGATAAGTGGATTTTAGAAACCTCCTTTTTCTATTTTGAAAAAAATATAAAAGGAATAGACGATATTTCTATAAGGCAAATTGCAAGAGTTAGAACTAAATTAAGAAACAGAACTTCATTTTTAAGAGATATAGGCAAAATTATATGCGAAGTAAAAGGATTACAGTTTTACAATTATTTTGCTTTATACAGTAACAAGACTATAAATAAGGATACACAAATGTTATTAAATCATGAGCCTCAAAACTTATATGATGAATTCGCTATTGAAGTTAAAACACTAAAAGGGGAAAAAATTGGCTATGTTCCTGCTGAATATTCAGAAGAAATATTCGAGTATATTCAGGGTGACGATGATTTAAAAGTGGAAATTACCAGGTTAACACCCAGAAAAGTAGAGGTAAAGATAACTATTGGCAATTAAAGAGTATGTAAAAAAACTTTCCATTTGCTTGATTAGAAAACTTGATAAGAATATGTAGCCCTCTTTATATTATATAGAGTTCAAGAAACAGGAATTTTGTAATATAGGGAGGGCTTATAATATGTTATCTAGAGCAGAAAAAAGTTATTCTATGTTTATTGAGGAAGATGTTGAGATTAAGGTTAGTAAGGAATTACTATTTCCGCTGCTCCAGCAGTTAAATAGGCACTTGGAAGCATTAAGTTATGAGCAAGGAATTATAGATAATTTTGCAATACAAGATAACATAAATCATGCAGAAATGATAATGGTTAAACTGTTAATCTTAATGGCTGAACCGTACGATAGAAAGGAAATTATACTTGAACTAAATATAGCAGAATTTTTAGTTTTTAGGGAGTGTGTACACTTAAACTTACAATTAATGGGCATGTACAATAAGAAATATGAGGACCTTGTACGGCAAATAGAAAGCATATATTCTATGCTGAATAAAAGGGATATAAAGGAATACAAGGATTACATTTATAACTATAAAGTCAATAAGGCTATTTTAAATTGATAAAGGATTAGGGTGTTGGCGATTTATTTGCTAACATTTTTTTGCAACTTAAACTTAATATAATTGTAACATAATCTTTATATTATTCTGATTTTTTGGTGACTCTAGAAAATTTTCGTGTTATGCTAAAAGTAAATAAAGGAAAAGGTGGGGAACATATAAAATGGAAAACAATATAGATAATATAGTAAGTTTGGATAACTATAGATTAAAAAAATTGAACAAAAACATAAATCCTCTCGGGGTTTTCATCTTAAAGAAAGAAAAAGAAAATTATATCTTACTGAAAAAGAAGTAGAGATTTATTAGATTTCATCGATGAAGATATAGGCTATGCAAACGAAGAAGAGGAAATGTTTATAAAACAGAATGAATGGAAGATAGTGGAGAATTGCAGAAAAGATAGACAGGATTGTGAAAGAATTAAAAAAATAATAAAGGATAATATAGAAACCTATGGAGATTATGTTGTGTTAGAACGTAATGATATAAGTTTTCTTGATTTAGAAATACACATACGCAATTATAGTACAGATAAGGAAGAGGAAGAGAGAGATTTTAAAAAATATGAAACAATAATGAAAAAATTTGATGAAAAATTAATAGATAAAAGACCCATTATATGAATTCATAGGGGCAAAGGGTTGAGGGGATAAAAGGGTTTAGAATTGCACCAAAGATTATAATATGAAAGATTACGCTTTCCATTAACCAATATGAAAAAGCATTAGTGGGAAATAGATTCTGGTAATGCTTTTTCTAATAAAGAATTTTACAACTGAAAAGGTAAACTCATGTGTTGTAAAAATATTTTTTACAAATTGTATCTTTTTAAGGGCTTTTGGTATATAATATAGTAGGAGGTGTAAAAAACGACTATGGAATTATTGTTCGAAAATAGAAAACTAATTGGTGAAAATATATTGAATATCATTAAAGATAATGGATATACAAAATCTTCTTTTTCAAGGCTTACGGACATTTCAAGGCCTACTTTAGATAAACTAATTAAAGGAGAAGTTGATAGCTTTGCCACCTTTAAAACCCATGTTCAAAAAATCTTAGAAAGCCAGAACATGGATGAAGAACAACTTATGAATTATGTTCCAAGGTACAAGGAGAAAAAGGAACTTGTTTTTGCGCTGTCTGACAATGCACCCGATAATCATGTCCTGAACCCTAAGGCTCAAGAGATGTTTGGTATTTTAGAAGATATAGTCCATATGTATGAACTGTATTACAATTAAGAAGGTGGAATTATGTCGGAATTAATAACGAATAAGAACCTTGAACAAGTTATTGAAAAAAACAAACTGATTAAAGATGATATACTAAGATTAACAAACGATTTTACAGTTAGATACAATAAGTCTGGGGTGACAGGACAAGACAAACTATCTTTTTCGGTGTTGAAAGAAAAGCATTTAATCCAGATTCCTATTGATGACAAATATTGGGGTGGAGCCATTATTACAAAGGAAAATATAAAAATACCAGTTATAAATACTGCCCAGCCCCGTGTTTATCAATACTTTGTAGCATGGCATGAAATATACCATTTGCTCTATGACCTTAATTTAATTGAAGAGACACATAATATTGCCATTGATATGGACCTAAACGAAAGAAAAGCAGATTATTTTGCTGCAAAAATGATTTTTGGCAATGTATATGAGTACTATTATTCATTAGATGATGAAGATTTCATTGATAGAGTTATGAAATGTATGGATGTATATAAGGCACCATATAAGGCTGTGCTAATAGAACTGTTTGAAGAAGCCACAACAAAATACAATGATTTAGATTTAAAAGAAAAAATTCTGGAGCATTTTGATAATAAGCCTGAAGATTTAGTACAAAAATTTATAGATCTGGGATTAGATTCAGAATTAGTAAAGCCTTCATGTGTTGTAAATTTAGGTGGGTTAGAGAAAAAGATACAAAGTGTTATGAAAGATAACCCAGATGTTTCCCATCATAAAGACAATTATGAGTTTCTACTTACGCTAAAGGATAAAATTAAAAAAGAAATGGAGGGGCTTGTCAAATGAAAGGGGAAGATATTAACTACTTGAAAAGATACCTTTCAGCAGGCAAGTCTCTTAAAGTTTGTATTTTGGATAATAACTCAATTGAATTTTTAACATGGATACATGGTAGCATTAACCCTGAAAATATATTTAGTCAGTATGATATTATTCTTATTCCGGGGTGGGTATGGGTTGAGGTATGTGACAGTGAGAATAGGGAAAATTACATAAATGACTTAAAACATTATTCGAAGGTCCAAATTATAGATGAAGTTGACTATTTAATGTTAGTGGATTATAAAGAAGCAGAATTATATTATTTGTTTCTGTACTGCTGCTACAATGTGAGCAGGCTTGTTAGTTTTATCAAGAAAAACATTCTAAGAAATAGGCCAGTGGAGGATTTAGATCCCTGTGAGGAATGGTTAAATATATTTTATAAAGAGGGATTAGACTATAGGGAACTTTCAAATGGTAGAATTCAAAGGAAGAATGCAGGAGAGATTTCAATTTCTGTTTTAAGTTATATTCTTTCCTATTACTATAGCAGAAACATTGATACTATAACTATCTTCAGCAGCGACAGGGATGCCTATGAATTTGTTTCTAAGGCTAAGGAAATGCTTTATAAAGATGAGCACTTTAAAAATAGAAAGAACACTTCTATAACCTTCAAATCGAATGACTTTTTGATTTATGAATGGACAAGGTTTGGATATATAAGTGAAGATAACATTAATACTTTTGTGGAAAGTAATAGACAGGCGAGGAGAATAAAATTTACGAGAAAAAAGCAGGATAATTCAATTGAAGAGCAAGATAAAATTATTGATAATGTTATCTTTTTAGAAATGTTAAAAGATAGTACAATGCATATAATTTTTTAATGTATTAGACTAACTTTATGATAAAAAGGTTTCCTTGATTGTTAGAATTTTTCTAACGGAAGCCTTTTTTGTGATTTTAGTTTTTCTTATCTTTCCTATATAAGAATAGGTTTGATTTCTAATACCATTAAATATGCTCCAACTATAATTGTTGCTCCGATCACTTCATTGAAGAGTAAGACAATATTACCGACTCATATTACAATAGACAAAGAACATTCTGGCATGGATGTAGATAGTGTTGTATTATTAGAAAAAGTGTTGACAATCGAGAAGAAAAGTCTTAGGAATAAAATGGGACATATCAATGATAATATTATGCAACAAGTGTCACGTGCATGGATGATGATTGGTGGCATTGAAACAGAACCTAATGAACAAATAATATCGGATAAATATATTATACGAGGAGAAATAGAATGGATAAATACAGTGAAGTAATTAAAAACTATTTAGATTATAAAGATAAATACTTCTGCGATGACTGTTTATCAAAATTGCTGAGCATAGAACCACGTCAAACTATTAATGCTGTATGTAATAAATTATTTAGGCAAGATATGATAAGCCGCCGTAAAGGCGAATGCTCATACTGTAAAAAGATTAAAATAGTAAATGGCATTAGTCATACGTATAATAACGAAGTGGTAAACAATGCAGTAAGCAGTCAGAATCATCGCTCGAATCTACAAAATATAAATAATAACGGTGTTTTTTCAAGGCTCCCTTTTGACAAATTTGAAAATAGAGTAGGATTATATTTAAATAAAAAATGTAAGGATAGTTTCTATGAAAAGCCATTAATTGTAGGCGTTAATAAAGTTCATAAGTTTGATTTGGTTTCATTGGATAACTCCATTGTGGCGGAATGTAAAAGTTATACTTGGACAAAGGATGATAATTTTCCTTCTGCTAAAATATCAACTGCAATAGAAGCAGTCTTTTATCTTTCTAGAATAATTGCTGAAAGAAAAGTTATAGTTTTCCAAGATGATTTTAATAAAAAAGGAGAAAGTCTAGTAGAAACTTTTATAAGAAGATATGATGGAATACTTGATGATGTTGAAGTATGGAGATATTTAGTCGGAGAATCAATTGAGTATGATAGAATTGAAATAAAACGGGAAGGAAAAGAATGTTGGTATAAAAATTATATAAATAAAAGATAATCTGAAATCGGCAACAAATTGATATATATTATTGTATCCTTATTCACTTGCCCCTTACCCCTTGTTCCTGTATCTATATCTACATCAAATAAAGTCCTATCATTATGCAAATTTATTTTAGGAAGTAAATAAAGTTGTTGTAGAAAACCATAGGGAAAAGGTATAAGAAATACCTTGGAACTATGGTTTTTTTATTAGATTTTTCCTTAAACCTTCTCCCTAAGGAAATCCTATCAAAAAGAAAATAAAGCTATATTATTTATGCGAATATAGGAAACAGGTTGCAAAAAAGGTTGAGAGGTTATTAGGAGAGTTGCTTAAAAAGTAGTAAGATGTATGGAGTAGATGCCTTTATAAGTTATATAGTGTAAAATGAAGGTATATAACATTAGCAGATTATTACGAGGTAAGGATAGTTTATATTATTTCTAACAAGAAGATATTCACGAATCAAACTATAAAACAAGAGGACTGATTATAAAATGAAACGACTTTTTTCACTAATTTTAATATTTACTCTTGCAATTGCATTAATTGCTTGTTCAAACAAGACAGATTCTCATAAACTTTTAACAAAAGAAGGAATTATGCCTTACAAATTATCAGAAAGCGAGAAATATATATTACAATCTTTTGGAATGGAAGATAGTTCGCAAATTATTTCTTTTTTGGCACCAAAAGAAGCAATAACTTTAAATGTAAATGTTTATATACTAGACGATAATGAAAATTGGAGCAGTATTGGTGGCGGGGCTATTTCAATAGGCATAGATAGAGAGCCCATTAAGCAACTGTCCGGAACTTTCACAATGCAACTAAAAGAAAACCATGCGATTGATTTCAATATAAATGCTGGAGGAAGGGCGTCATTTAAAACAGACGAAATTATACTTGATACAGAAACAATGGCCTCTACTAAAGCATTCTTACAGGAATTTCAGAATATAGAACTCAATAAAGAAAAACCTGTTGCTTTGATGGTTTATGATAGCGGTACAAGTATGAGAGGCTACTCACTCCAGGATTATTTTAATCCTTCAGTATTTGAAGGAATGGATTTAGTGCAGGTAGTAACATTAACTTTTACTGATAAGGAGTTGTAAGTCTCAATTTAGAACATTATTTTAGAATCGCCCTAAGAGTCATCACTTAATTTTTTATGGGGCATGGCAGTCTTCCCCCTTCAATCCTTTGTGTATGAGCCAGGGGATGAGTTTGTTATAGACCAAGCCTCTTGTATTATTACTGTAAAATTCACTGATAGCGAAATAAAAGAATTAAAACATACCTCATTTATAAGCTCTTCATTCATCAAAACAATTTGATTAATATATTAGAAAAATTGGTATATGTGCTAAACTATAGAGTGGGTATATCTTTCTAGTATATCAAGGGTGACTCCAATAAGTGGTAAGCTCTTGCAATAAATTTTGGCATAATTTTTAAATAACATTTTTGAGTTTTGTCACACATTAAAGGACATTTACAAGCATAAATTAAAATTATATTATATGAGTATAAGCGAATATAATCATGCAGGAGCGGATAAAATGATACTTATGCAAATATTAAAAGCACTATCTGATGAAACTCGATTGCGTATTTTAAATTTATTATGGCATGAAGAACTATGTGTCTGCGAATTAGAAATGTTGCTTGACATAAATCAATCCAATACTTCTAGACATCTTAGCAGACTCACAAATGCCCAAATTATAAGCTCTAAGAAGAGGGCACAGTAGGTTTACTACAAAATAAACGAAAATACTTTGAAGGAGTATGGTTTTATTAAAGAGATATTAGATAATGAATTGATAAAACTAAAAATATATAAAGAAGATTTAGAGGCACTAGATAAATACAGGAAAAGTGGGTTTTCTTGTGATGATTTTAAAGGATGGAGAAATATATTTCAAAAATAAATGTAATAGGAGGTACGCCGGTGCATGAATTGTAAAAAGCTAGAGGCTTGTGTAAAAAATACAGGATAAGAATCAGGAATAGTTTATAGTGATATAAATTTAAAAGTTTAATATAGACTTATTTAGAGGAGGGAACATTCATGGACTGCAAATGTAATACAGGATGCTGCGGAAGCACAGAAAACAATCGCGTTGAAGGGGAAAATAAAATAATCATTGATTTTCTATATTTAGATTTAAATATCTGTAATCGATGCCAGGGGACTGGCGAAGGCCTAGAAGAAGCTATTGCAGATGTAGCAAAAGTGCTCGAGTCAGCAGGAATAGAAATAGTTGTAAATAAGATTCATATCAATAGTAAGGAAAAAGCAATACAATATAGATTTGTTACTTCACCAACTATACGAGTAAATGGAAGAGATATACAAATGGATTTCAAAGAATCTTTATGTGAGCCATGTGGAGATTTATGCGGTAATGAGGTGGATTGTCGAGTGTGGGTATATAAAGGGAAGGAATACAATGTTCCTCCGAAAGCTATGATTATTGATGCTATCCTGCGCGAAGTATATGGCAACACCGAAAAAATGCCTGATAACGAGGCTAATAAAGAACCGTATCAATTGCCGGAAAATTTAAGAAGATTTTTTGAATCAAACAAAAAATACATCTAAATATATATTTATATTACCGGAAGATATCTGTCTCTTAGGGCTTTCTGCCTCTAAGAGACAGAGTGCATTTATAGCACTTTTTAACGACATCGTGAAATTATACTAAGCTCCTTAGGCTGTTTTCCGTTAGACATACATGTCTGGTATTCTGAGGCTAGCCACCATCGATATTTAAAAAAAGAAGAATTGTAAGATTAGTTAATAAAATATAAAAAGAGGGAATATAATTGAAACCAATTTTAATAATTGCACCTCATAGAAGAGTGGAACAAATTGCACGAAAAGTGGTTGAGGATTACAGTGATGTGGATGTGGTAATGGGATTATTGGACAGAGCAATTGAAATATCAAAAAATGCTGAGAAACAAGGAGTGGAAATAATAATATCTAGAGGCGGTACGGCAAATATCATCAAAAAAACTGTTTCATCAATACCTGTGGTTGAAATACCGGTTTCTCCGTATGATTTGCTTAATGCTGTAAATTCTGCTAAAAAATAAGGAAAAAACTGAACAGTTCAAAGCAGTTCTGAATCATATCAGCGAGGGTATAATAGCAATAAATAGCAATGGAGAAATTACTGTGTTTAATCCTGCTGCAGGAAGAATCATGGGAATTTCCGAGAAAGAAGCTATAGGCCGTTCAATAGATGAATTAGTTCCTGAAACAATACTCAACAGTGTTATAGAAAAGAATAAAGCTGAATTAGGCCAGGTGCTTCGTATTGGGCAAGCTCAGGTTTTAGCAAACCGGGTACCAATAATAATTAACAATAAAATGGTTGGTGCTGTTACAACTATTGAGGATATAACAAAAATACAGGAGTATGAGCAGAAAATCAGGACCAAGCTTCTAGTAAAAGGACAGGTAGCCAAGTATAAGTTTTCAGATATTATTGGAGAAAGTGATGTTTTATTAAAGACTAAAGAAAAAGCAAAGAAATATGCTGCTACTAATGGCACTGTGTTGATTATTGGCGAAAGTGGTACAGGTAAAGAGATGTTTGCTCAAAGCATACATCTGGAAAGCGAAAGAAGAAATGGACCTTTTGTTGCTGTAAATTGCACAGCAATACCTCAAAACTTGTTAGAAAGTGAGCTTTTTGGATATCAGGGAGGTGCATTTACAGGCGCAAGAAAAGAAGGCAAGTCAGGTCTATTTACTGAAGCACATGGAGGAACCATATTTTTAGATGAAATCGGGGAAATGAGCACTGAACTACAAGTGGCATTACTAAGGGTAATTCAAGAGAGGGAAGTTAGGCCCGTGGGTTCTAATAAAGTAATTCCTATAGATGTACGCATAATTGCTGCTACCAATAAAGATCTTCTGCAAGAAATACAAAAAGGAGCATTTAGAAGAGATCTATATTATAGGTTAAATATACTAAAATTGAAAGTTCCAGCTTTAAGAGAAAGAAAAGAAGATATTAAGCTACTCAGCAGATATTTTGTTAGTAAAATCTCATTAAAATATAAAAAGGTAGTGAGTATTACTGAAGGCGCTTTAGACAGATTACAGCGTTATTCATGGCCAGGGAATATAAGAGAACTTGAAAATATAATTGAAAGTCTTATTGTTTTGGCTGATGATATTATTACTGAGGCACAAGTTGACGAATTGATCGGCGAAAATGTTGAGGAAGACGCTGAGAACAAAGATTCCCTAGAAATTATAAAAAATAAACATATTTTGAAGGTTTTATCAGAGTGCGGGGGAAACCAGACATTAGCTGCTAAACGTCTCGGAATCAGTCGCACACACCTTTGGAGGCTTATAAATAATTACAAGAAGTAGCTAGACCGCAACGGTAAATTCGCTACATAATGTAACTGTAATTGTTGCATTATGTAGCGAATTTACTCTTGGTTTATACCTAATATTGCTTTACAAATCCCGCAAGTCACCTAAAATATGATTTTCAAATATTGGCATAGTAATTGCATTAAATATTAGTAGAATATCAAAAGCTTTTGCGTTTTAATTAATTTTTATAAATCAATATTAGGAGGTTAGGCTATGTCAATAGAATTAGCTTTTGTTATTGGTATGATAGTATTGTTAGTTTTAGCTATTAAGTTCCGCCTTAACGCTTTTATTTCTCTTTTAGCAACTGCAGTTGTAATTGGATTACTATCAAGAATGGATACTGTAGATATCATTAAAACAATTACAGAAGGGTTTGGAAGTACTGTAAGCAGCATAGGCATCGTAATAATATTTGGTGTTATGTTAGGTAAATATTTGGAGGATTCAGGAGGTGCACATAAAATGGCTTTAGGTGCCGTGCGAATGGTAGGTGAAAAGAATTCCTCCATTGCAATGGCCATAAGCGGCTATTTGGTTTCTATACCGGTTTTTAGTGATGTTGGGTATGTTATACTTGCTCCGTTTGCAAAGGCTATTTCCCAAAAAACCAAAATACCGATGGCGGTCTTAGGGGTTTCGCTATCGGCAGGATTATTGGCTACACATGTTTATGTTCCGCCAACTCCAGGGCCTTTGGCAGCGGCAGGAATGCTAGGTATAGATATAGGAAGGGCGATACTTTATGGATCCTTTGCCGCGATTTTTATGACCTTTTTTGGATGGGCATTTGCCCAATTTTATCTAGCTAAAAAAGGAGATGTGTTTAAGCCTGAGTTTGAAGAATCAGTAACTGAAGATAATTTATCAGAACAGGACCTTCCGGGTATGTTTGCTTCAATTTTTCCATTACTATTACCGATGTTTTTGATATTATTGAATACCACATCTAAAGCAATTTTGCCAAAAGAATCGACTTTTGTAAAAATGATGTCCTTTATTGGAGATTCGAATATAGCACTTGCTATAGGAGTAATTGCTTGCGTAGTCCTATTAGGAAAAAGGCTTGGCAAAGAAAAAGTCTTAAAAGTAATGGATAGATCGTTAAGTGAGGCTGGTTCGATTATTTTTATAACTGCGGCAGGAGGCGCTTTAGGTGCTATACTGAAAAGTTCAGGAGCGGGTACGGCTATGGCCGAAGCTGTTATGAATAGCGGGTTACCTTTTATACTTATTCCCTTTGCTATTGCAGCGTTATTAAAAATAATTCAGGGATCAGGAACTGTTGCGGTTGTTACAGCTGCAACTTTGACAGCACCATTGGCTCAACAATTAGGGATAGACCCAATTTTGATTTTCCTTGCAACAGGAGCAGGAGCAAGATCTTTCTGTCATGTTAATGATAGTTATTTCTGGGTTTATACAAAAATGAGCGGTTTTGATATGAAAACCGGACTTAGTACATTAAGTCTTTCAAATCCATTTATGGCTTTAGGAGGATTATTAGCAACATATATCGTAAGTTTGTGGGTTTAGAATAGGTTGGCTTATCTTGACAATTTTTATATAAAAATCAATTTAATTAAGATATTCAAATTTGCTAATAAGCAAGACGGAGGGATATTTAATGCATGCTATTGAAAAAATTTTAGCAAAGGCTGCAGGAAAAGATGAAGTTCACGCTGGCGAAATAGTTAATTGTAGGATTGACTTTGCTGAAATAAACGATCTTTATCTTCAAACTATATATTCTTTTTATGAAATGGGGGGTGAAAAAGTCTGGGATAAGGACAAAGTGGCATTTGTATTCGATCATTATTCACCGGCACCTACAATAAATAGTGCGCAAATACATAAGGAAATGAGGCAGTTTGCCAAGGAACAGGGGTTTGCACACCATTTTGATATTAATACTGGTGTATGCCATCAAGTCTTGGCTGAGAGTGGAATAGTGTGGCCGGGAATGATTCTTGTAGCAACAGATTCACATACTACAACCCATGGTGCCTTTGGAGCATTCGGCACAGGTATAGGAGCAACGGACATGGCTACTGTTCTGATTTCGGGCGAGCTTTGGTTTAGAGTTCCTGAAGTAATAAAAATCGAAATCAATGGGCAGCTCCAAGAAGGTGTATATGCCAAAGATGTTATACTACACATAATTGGGAAGCTCAAAGCAGATGCAGCTGTTTACAAGGCGATTGAATTCTGCGGTAATTACATTGAAAACCTTGATGTAGCAGATAGAATGACAATATGTAACATGGCTGTTGAAATGGGCGCTAAAACTGCTTATATGAAACCAAATGATAAAGTTTTCGAATATCTGAGCACAAGGATGAATGAAGAATTTGTCATTGAAGAAACTGATTTAGACTACGACTACTCAGAAACGTATGTTTTTGATGTAAGCAAATTGTCGCCACAATTGGCCGTGCCTCACAGCGTTGATAACGTTTACTCTATAGAAAATGTCGACAAGGTGAAGATTAACCAAGCATTTATAGGTTCTTGCACAGGAGGAAGAATAGAAGATATCGAGGCAGCATTTAAAATACTTAATGGAAAAAAAATACATCCTGACACAAGATTGATTATCATACCTGCCTCTACGGAAGTATTTCAACATGCAATGAAGCTTGGCTATATACAATCGCTAGTAAAAGCCGGTGCAACATTTGCTTCACCTGGCTGTGGGCCATGCTTGGGAGTACATGAGGGTTTACTTACAGAGGGAGAGGTGTGTATCTCTGCTACAAATCGTAATTTTCCCGGACGCATGGGCAGTACAGGCGCCAAGATATATCTTGCTTCACCTGCGTGCGTTGCTGCAAGTGCATTAGAAGGCAAAATAACCGACCCAAGAGAATTACTTAAGGAGGCGAAAGAAAATGCATAGCGTATTAACTGGCAAAGCCTTTGTTTATAATAATAATATTGATACGGATCAAATATATCCAGGCAGATATCTAGAACTTGTAGATCCTAAAGATATAGCAAAGCATTGTATGGAAGGGGCAGACCCTACATTTGTTGAACGTATGTCTTACGGGGATATAATCGTAGCTGGAACGAATTTTGGATGTGGCTCAAGTCGTGAACATGCAGTAATAGCATTGATAAGTGCTGGCGTAAGCGTAGTGCTGGCAGAATCCTTTGCAAGGATCTTTTTTAGAAACTCAATAAATCTAGCACTTCCACTAATGGTATGTCCGGGAATAAGTAAAAAAGTATCTAATGGAGATATATTGGAAGTGAACCTAAGGGAAGGAATAGTATTAAACAAAACAAAAAGAGAAATCATACAAGGGCAGAAAATATCCGAACATGCCATGAATATATTAGAGAATGGAGGTATTAAGCATTTATTCCAAATAAAGACTCAAAAGATGCATCAAGAAAAAAGTAGATAATGACTATATATTGCCTGTCTGAAAGATGGGCAATATACTATTTAAGATAGAAAAGGCAAATATTGAGAGCCAATACTTTCTGTTACTGGGTCTCATAATATGGCTGAAACAGCTGAAAAGACTTCGCAGGATGATTCCTGATTTATTCCGGGATTTTTATTTTAAAAGGCTGATAATTAAGGCGTAAGTTGCAAGTTTAAAGGATAATATATTTATTGACAGAAAAACAAATTAGCACTATTATATGAGTATAATCGAATATAGTCATATGGGTGGTGATAAGTTGGATTTCATAGAAATATTTAAGGCATTAGGAGATGAAAATAGAATTAGAATATTAAATCTGTTAATGAGAGAAGAACTGTGTGTATGTGAAATAGAGACAATGCTGGGAATGACTCAGTCCAACGCTTCAAGACATTTAAACAAATTAAAAAATGCAGGTATCATAACTAGTGATAAAAAATCGCAATGGGTTTATTATGGAATAAATAACGAATTTATTAAGGAAAATAATTTACTGTATGAATTTCTTAAAAACAAGATAAACGAAAATGTACAATGCCTAAAAGATGTTGAAAGGCTTAAAAAATATAAAAGCAGCGGCTTTACTTGTGAGCAATTAGGAGAAGATAAAAAACAAGTTCTAAAGTTTCTTCGATAGCAGCTTTTTTCTTGAACATAGTATTTAGCGACAGTCTACCTTGCGGATGCAGTAGCCATTTCACTTTTTGGATTGGATTCTGGAGTTGATCTTGCAACAGTTGTAGGTATAATAGTTGAAGTTCCTGTCATGCCCGCACTTGTTAGAATAGCCAACAACACAAGATACTGGTTTAGATAAACTGGTGAAAGGGGAATATAAAACACATGAAAAAGAAAGTGGCATTTGTATGTGTGCACAATTCCTGTCGTTCTCAGATGGCGGAAGGTTTGGCAAAGAAATTGGGAAGTGATGTATTGGAAGCATATTCGGCGGGAACAGAAAATTATCCTGAAGTAAAACCGCTGGCAGTACAAGTAATGGAGGAAGAAGGGGTAGATATGGGCGGATATTATCCAAAATTATTAAGTGATATTCCAAAGGAAGTAGATATTTTAATAACTATGGGTTGTAACGTAGCATGCCCTTATGTACCATGCAGGTACAGAGAAGATTGGGGTATTGAGGACCCATCAGGCGGACCAATAGAGGATTACAGAAAAACAAGGAATATTGTTAAAGAAAAAGTAATGGATTTGATACAGAGGGTAAAAAGCAAACAAATTTAATGAATATAAAAAAGATGTTAGCGGAGAGAAAAATCCGTGCACTTTTTCTTTTAAGTCTTAAAGAGGAAGTGTGCAAGACGATGCTGGAGGAGATAAAAGATAGTATAGACGATTATTTGAAACTTAAAAGAGATATTAAAAAGTGTACGAATGTTGAAGGCTATCTTGTAGTTGTGGAAAACAGGGGGGAATTATATGAATATACTAACTATGCTGTTTGGCTGGTTGAATGACCAATTATTAAAAATGAAATGGCTTTCAGAACTTATAAGGCTTTTTGTGGAGAAGGTATTTGGCTTGTCGATTAATGATAGAATAGGTGGAAGTATTCACTTCTTTATCTATGATACTATTAAAATTTTTATTTTATTATCGGTATTAATTTTTATTATATCTTATATCCAAAGTTATTTTCCACCAGAAAGGACTAAAAAAATACTCGGTAGAATAAAGGGTATAAAAGGAAACATACTTGGGGCACTACTTGGAACTATTACACCATTTTGTAGTTGTTCAAGTATACCGATTTTTATAGGATTTACTTCGGCTGGATTACCTTTAGGTGTAACTTTCTCTTTCTTGATTTCTTCACCAATGGTAGATTTAGCATCATTAATGCTTTTAATGTCATTTTTCGGTGCCAAAATTGCCATAGCCTATGTGATTGTAGGTCTTATTCTTGCGGTTGTCGGAGGTACTTTAATTGAAAAGTTGGGACTTGAAAAATATGTAGAGGGATATGTTAGAGAGATAGAGAATATAGATACCGATTTTATAGAAATGAGTCGTGATGAAAGAATTTCTTATTCAAAAGAACAAGTTAAGGATATTATCCATAAGGTATGGTTATATGTATTAATTGGGGTAGGGGTAGGGTCAGCAATTCATAATTGGATTCCTCAATCAGTTATAGAAAATGTGATTGGGGAAAATAATCCATTTGCAGTTTTAATGGCTACAGTAGTTGGTATTCCGATGTATGCTGATATATTTGGTACATTACCAATAGCAGAGGCTTTAGCTACAAAAGGAGTAGGAATAGGGACAGTATTATCCCTTATTATGGCAGTAACTGCTTTGTCACTTCCTTCTATGATAATGCTTAGTAAAGTAGTAAAAACTAAACTTCTAGCAATCTTTGTATCCATTATATCAGTAGGAATTATAATTATTGGATATCTATTCAATGCTTTTTCGTATATTTTTATATAAATAAATTGAATTAATCAATTGAGGAGGATAACTATGGTAATTAAAGTTCTAGGTTCAGGATGCGCAAATTGCAAAAAATTAGAGGCTAATGTTAAAGAGGCTGTTAAAGAATTAGGAATCGAAGCCACAATTGAAAAAGTGCAAGATTTTAAGGATATTGCATCATATGGTGTGATGAGAACACCTGCTTTGGTGGTAGATGAACAGGTTAAAATAGCAGGAAAAGTTCCAACAGTGGAAGAAATAAAGAAGTATTTATGAGGAATCCTGGTAGGAATCCGACCTAATTTATTAATTTTAGAGATGTACTATGAAAAGTCACCAAATATTTAATTGTTATTTAACTCAGCTTTAGTTTTTCTTATCTGTTTTAAAAAATGATTGAATTGGATTGCTCAGATGGCTAAAGTATGATAATCTGAGCGAGAAAGAGATAAAGTTCTATAAATTATTTGGGGCGATAGGGCTTTAGAGTGAGAGGGGCTATATAACCATGAAAAGAGCCATAAAGTTGTACAATGTGATTTTTCCTGTCTGGCTGTTACTGTTTTTCCCACCTGTAATACTTATAACATTATTTGGCAACTACATTATAGATTCTTTGGTAGTAACAGCCTGCTTTTTTGTGTATAAGTTAGCAAATTTAGGATTTAACCTGAAAATATTTTATAAAGAGTGCATATTAAAAGTCTGGCTATATGGATTTCTAGCGGATTTTATAGGCGCTGCAATATTATTTTTGCTTGGAATATGTGGAGATAGGTTTGGCTTACCCTATGAATTAGTATCGGCAATATGCTATGATCCATTTAGCCATCCTTTGGCAGTTGTAATAACAGTGAGTTCTATAGTAGTATCGGCTGCATTAATTTTTTTATTTAACTATAGATTGATTTTTAGAAATCAAATTCAGGAACACACGTTAAGGCTTAAGATTGCACTGTCCATTGCTGTTTTTACGGCACCATGGACATTCTTGATACCTACAAAGTGGTTTTATTAATAAAGCGAGCAATTAAAGAGGTATTATTAAAAGGAAACCGCATCATCAAACTGCAGAGGAATTCAAAAGGTTATTATCCGGGGTTAGTGAGCCGGCATGCATCAAAGCGAATGATCATTGCAAGTCACAAGAACTTCAACTAAAGATTAAGATGTAATCTGGGAAAAATTGAGGAATGGTCTGCACTTATGGATACAACAGGTGCTGTAGCATTCGTGTCGGCAGCCCTTCTAGCGGTTACTATTAAATTCAATTACTTTAGTCGTATATCGAGATAGAACGGTAAAATGAGATACAAGATGGATAGTAGGTATTATATACTTTGGCTATGAATGCAAATCCATTTACCCTAGTGCATCTTTATCTTGTCGGTGAAAAAGTTATGTTACTATATCAATTACAAATAGCTAGAAGTGCCCCTTTTTGTTATTACCTTTAAGCTTGTTTATTATTGGTAAGGCATCTTCGCTTATAAGATAGTTATATGTAGTTGCAGGAACCAACTCCTTCACTGTTGTTATATTTCCCTGTGAAAGCAGTTGCCGAACGTGTGAAGCACTGACTGCCGATCCTCCTTTTTCTAATCGCGGGACTTCCACTACCTCTATTCCTGCCGGAATGAGACGTTCCTTTATGGTTTTGTTGCATATTTCTGTCACCGGAGAAAAGGGTTCGGTACCAATATACCTCCTTTTGATGGTTAGAGTCGGGACAATATGCTTTAAGAAGATTTCTACATCTATGGCACTTTGAGCATATGCGAGCTTTGTGTCCTTTGTGAAATAAGAGGGAAAAGTGAGATAAGAAATTACATATCTTCCGCCGGGGATTACTTTAACATTAGGTAAGTGCTTTGTTCCTTCGATGACAAGTTTATAGCGCACATCAAAAGGAAATACAGAAAGATCTTCCTGAACCAACAATACAAACACCTTATCGCTTTGTGCAGATGCCGTTTCAATAAGATAAAGGTGGCCGAGGGTAAATGGATTGCAGTTCATCACAATTGCTGATATGTCATCATCTTTGTCTATTTTTCCTGCAAGTGATTTAATATGAAGGCAATATTCTGCAATACCCGGTCTACCCCATTCCATAAATGCTGCATAAGGTTTTGCCACAGCCACGACATTAAAACCGAGAGATTCAAATATACTTACATTCTCCGGCTTGGTAAAAAGGTAGAGATTACTTTTTTTCATTTCAAGAGCATATTTTATCAAATGAGTAATAACAATAGCAGATAAATTTTCTCCCTGATAATCAGGTGACACCGCAAGCATCTGTATCATGTCTCCTGAAAGAGAACCGGTTGCTACAAGTTCATCATTATAAAATATACCTACCGTGTAATCTACATTATAGTTTATGGTTAAACCGCATTTCTTAATCAGCTCTTCAGCTTGACTTATATCGGATAAACGTCGTTCTATGAACATTCCCAAAACCTACCCATCTTAAAATATTCAACCAAACAACTTAACTATTATATTGATAATTTGAGGAAATACCGAAACAACAACCACCAATCGAATTACTTGCAAAACATTTAGGTCAGTACTATGTATGCCCAAGTCCGAGGATATCAGTGCCATATCCGATGCTCCTGCAGGTGTTAATGCCAACATGGCTTCTTTTGTAGACATGTTAAAGTATTTACTAAGGATCTTGCCTCCAAGTATACAAGTTGAAAAGTAACCTATTAATAAAAGCAATGCCGGAATGACAAGGTATTTTAGTTCTTTTACATCACTAAAGCTGATACAACAGCCTATATAAGCACCGGAAAGAACCTGTGCAATACGTTTTGTCCACATAGGCATAAAAGCATTGTCAAAACGCAGTTTATAGTAACCAACCCCAATCATAGAAAAAATAAGTATTCCTGCGGGTATATTTAACAATTTACCAATAATTCCACAAACTGTAGCTACCGCTGCGGTCCGGACAAATGCTGATTTGGTATTAAAGTCTAGAGAAATAGCTTGTTCTTTAATGGATTTAGACGTATTGAGTTGCAAGTCGTCATTTATTTTTTTATTTTGACGACTTGCAACTATGGAGATTAGCGAAGGAAACAGACCTATACCTGCTGCCATACGGATAAATTGCATAACTACAACCTTGGGTGCATCTGCTCCCATATCTGCGCTGATGATCGGAATGTCGTTCATGCCGCCAGGAATACAGCTCATCATAGATGTCAACAAATCTAAGGGACTAATAAAATAAATCAGAAATCCTATGGTAAGGTTAAGCAATAATAGGACGGTTAGAATAAACAAAGCAGGTTTTATTAGTTTTTTTAGTTGAAAAATATCATTTTTTTCCACTGAACAGCCAATGAAAGCACCTGCAGTAATCTGTGCAGCATACTTAGCGTAAGAAGGCATATAGGCTCTGCCAAAAAAAATATTTAGAGTTGCCACACCAATAATCGCTCCGACCATCATGCCTCCGGGAACCCGAATTTTATAAAAAAAATAGCCGAAAATCAGACCCACCAAAAATGTTAAGCATAAATTTACCATATACATTTCACCCCTAATGTAATAAAATTAAGTTACAGGCTAACTTGTTATAAATCCAATATTTTTGAACCAAATCTTTCACTAACCATTCTTATAAATAGTTTGGCAGCTTTAGAAATATATGCATCCTTTTGCACTGCTATACACATTGTCCAATAAGGTGAATATTTTTCATCAATAGAGTAGTAAGCAGGTTCATAGGTGCCGGGGAAAATTTGTGAATACTGTAGGGGTACAAAAGTCACTCCAATTCCTTGACAGGCCAAGCGCCTTGCAATCTCAAAACTTTTTGTAGTAAGCACAATGTTTGGATTAATATTAGCTTTCTGCAAAATCAATTCAGAAACTTGTCTGATTCTTTGTTCACGTTTTACTAAAATAAACGGTTCATTAGCAAATAAAGTGATATCTATTTTAGGATAATCCGAATTCTCGATTTTGACGGCATATCGCTTTAAAGGATGGTCTTTTTTTGTTACAAGAAGGAAAGGGTCCTTAAATAAGGGATGAAAATCTATATTTGACATATTCGAAATCTTATAAACAGGAGAAGTGTGCATGAGAGCAAAGTCGACTTTTCCTGCGGACAGATCTTTTTCCAGTTCTGTAGAGTTTTTTTCGACAACAAACAATTCTATATTTGGGCACTCTCTTTTAAAAATAGGAAGGATTACAGGTAAAATATGCGTTGCTAGATATATAGTGCATCCGATTGTAATCCTGCCTTTTTTTAGATTATTTATATCGCTTATCTCAATTTCAAAATCATTATACATTTTCAAGATTTCGGTAGCAACCTGATAGTATCTTTGGCCGGCAAAAGTAGGTATCAAGCCGGTATTTGTGCGTTTAAACAGTGTGGTACCAAGAGAAGTTTCTATTTTTTGAACACATTTGCTCAGAGAAGGCTGAGTCAAAAAGAGCTTCTGTGCTGCTTTTGATATACTTTTTTCCTCCACGATCGTCTTTATATATAGTAGTTCACGCTCGGTCATTGTAAATCATCATCTCCTTCGATTGGGTATAACTAAAAGTTATATGGGCTATAAAAATATAGGTATTTGCCTATATCATACACATATTATAAAATAAAATTAGAAATAATACAATGATGATTTTAAAACAATATAATAATACAAATATAAACATTTAACTAAATTATCTGTATTTACGAACTTATAATATTCTAACAGATAATTAGCGAGGGGTTGAAAAAAGTATGACAGAGATTCGTAGATTAGCAAAATATATTTCGGAGTTAAATTTAAATGATATTCCTAAAGAGGTACAAAATACAGCAAAGCTGCGCGTGCTGGACACTGTAAGTGTTGCATTAGGGGCTGCCGATAATAGTCTCATAAAAAACATATTAAACACTTATAGTAATATCGTAGGAGAAAGTTCAAGTGCATATTGTTGGGGGCAAAAAAGAAAAGTTCCGGTACTTACTGCAATTTTTTTTAATGCAATGATGGGTCACGCTCTAGAACTGGATGATGTCCATACAAAATCTAAAACGCACATAGGGACGGTAGTAGTTCCTACTGCATGGTCACTGGCAGAGTATCTTGGATGCAGCGGAAAAGAGCTTATAGAAGCTGTCGTTTGCGGATATGAAACCATGTCAAGGATAGGAATGGGATTTGGCGTATCCAGTCACCGCAATCGAGGTTGGCATGTTACCAGTACAGCAGGTACTTTTGGGGCTGCTGCTGCTGCATCAAAACTGCTTAAATTAGACGAAGAAGAAACTCTCTCAGCACTGGGAATGGCAGGAACACAATCCTTTGGTCTATGGGCGTTTTTAGCCGATGGTGCGAATTGCAAAATTCTACATCCTGCCAGGGCGGCCGCCAGCGGTACAGAAGCGTCATTTCTTGCAAAATCTGGCATGACTGGCCCTGAACACATTTTAGATGCAGAAGACGGTGGTTTATTTCCAGCTACATCTGATGAGTATGATTTGAGTTTGGTTTCTAAAGATTTAGGTAAAAAATATGAGTTATTATATATGGATAACAAGCCCTATCCCTGCTGCAGAAGTACGCACTGTGCCATAGATGCTGCCCTTGCAATAAAAAACAAATATGGTATTACCGAGGATGATATCCATTGTATAGAAGTTAATACATATTTAGTGGGCTATAAACAGTGTGGTGTAAGTGAAGGCAGCTTAAACCCAGTAAAATCTGTTGATGCTAAATTTTCAACTCCTTTTACAGTTGCCTGTGCTTTCATCTTCGGCGAAGTAACATTAAATCAATTTAAGCAGGAAATTATTGATAACCCAAGAGTAAAGAATTTACTTAGAAAAGTAAAAGTAATTCCTAAAGACAAGTTTACTAAAGCGTATCCCGAACACTGGGGATGTGAGCTAAAAGTTATATGTAAAGATGGAAGGGAGTTAACCGAAGAGATTACTGATGCATCAGGAAGCATATACAATCCACTTACAACAGAACAGGTAAAGTCCAAGGCATTGACGTTATTAGAAGATATTTATCCGGAGGAGGCGTCTCGGATTATAGATATAATTTTGACTATCGATGATGCTCAAATAATACCTGCATTATAAGAGGTGCAAAATGTTAAAAGGAATAAAGTGTGCCCTTTTTAGAGGCGGTACTAGCAAAGGACTGTTCTTTTTGAAATCGGATCTTCCCCTAAATAAGGATTTATGGTCGGATATTTTTTTATCTCTTATGGGTAGTCCAGATCATCTTCAGGTAGATGGTTTAGGAGGTGGTATAGCAACTGCTAGTAAGGTAGCTATTATTTCCGTTGCAGATTCTGATAAATATGACATAGACTATTTATTCGCACAAGTTGCAGTGGATAAGCCGATTGTTTCGTATAGGGGAAATTGCGGAAATATTTGTTCGGCAGTAGGTCCTTTTGCAATTGAGTCTGGCTTGATAAAGGCAACTGACCCGGAGACAGTCGTAAGGATACATAATGTTAATACAGATAAATTAATATATGCGTATGTTCCTACAAGGGATAATAAAGTAATGTATGAAGGTAACTTTGAGATTGCCGGTGTTCCAGGCACATCTGCTTGTATAAAAATGGCGTTTCAAAATCCATCTGGTTCGGTAACAGGCAAACTTCTACCTACTGGAAATGCTGTAGACACCATTTTTATTCCGGGATTTGGTCATATTGAGGCCTCATTTGTAGATTCTTCAAACCCTCTTGTCTTTATTAGAGCGAAAGACATTGGAATGACAGGTAAGGAATTACCGGATGAGATAGATTCAAATACCCAATTGATGGAACTGCTCGAGAGAATCAGAGGTATAGCGGCAGTCAAACTAGGGTTTATTAACAACTATAATGAATCACGGAGAAAATCCCCTACCGTTCCAAAGTTATCTATGGTTTCCGTTTCTCAGAAGTATGTTACAACAAACGGTAAGGAAGTTAGACCAGATAAATATGATATTTCATGCAGAATGATGTCTATGCAGAAAACCCACAAAAATTATGCTTTAACAGGTGCCATGTGTACTGCATCCGCTGCAGTAATAGAAGGAACAATTGTTAATGAATTAGTGAAAAAAGACTTTGATTCTAGGAAACTATTAATAGGGCATCCCGGAGGAATTATGCATGCGGGTGTAGAGTATCAAATGGAAATAGACGGATCAATAAATATTACCTGGGCAATTGGTTATAGAACAGCTCGTATGCTTATGCGAGGAACTGCGTTTTATTTAAACAGGCAAAAATAGTGAGGGATATTTAGTCGAGCAAAAGGAGGGAAATGTGTGAAAATACCGTGTGTATATATGAGAGGCGGCACAAGTAAGGGCGTTATATTTTGCGAAAAGGATTTGCCTAGAGACAAAAGACAATGGGATAATATTTTTTTAAAGGTTATGGGCGGTCCTGATCCAAAGCAAATTGATGGTCTTGGTGGAACAGTTTCGTCCAACAATAAGATAGTAATAGTTTCTCCCAGCCATCGAACTGATGTTGACGTTGAATATCTTGTGGCACAGGTAGTAGTAGGCGAACCTGTAGTAGATTATTCTGCTAATTGCGGCAATATGACCTCAGCAGTTGGACCTTATGCAATATCTCAGGGTTTGGTTCATGCTCGTGATCCTATAACGAAGGTGAGAATGTTAAACCTCAATACTAATAAGATAATTGAGGAATATGTTCCTACTAGAAATGGCATTGTGGAAGAAGACGGTAATTGTGCCATCGCTGGTGTTGATGGCACAGGAGCTGAACTTAAAGTCAATTTCCTTGACCCTGCAGGAGCAAAAACTAATACGTTATTTCCAACAGGAAAAGCAGCGGACAAGATTATGGTTGAAGGTTTGGGAGTTATATCTGTATCCATAATAGATATATCCAATGTTTTTGTTTTTGTCAATAATTATGATGTTGGCATAAATGGTGATGAACTGCCTGCTGAACTAAATAATGATAAAAAACTTTTAGACATTTTTGAACGCATAAGAGGAACCGCCGCACAAGAAATAGGCCTTGTGGACAAGTGGCAGGATGCGGCGACTAAAACGGCTGGTTCTCCCAAACTGATAGTTCTATCACCACCTATGGACTATATAGACATAGCAGGTAGAGCCGTAAAAAAAGATGATATGGATATTTGCGTAAGAGTAGTTTCTGTTGGTGCAGTACATAAGGCTTGTCCCTTAACAGGCGCAACAGCCATTGGAGGTGCCGCATTTATAAAAGATTCCATCATGCAGCAATATCTTGATGGCAGGAAATTAACTGACACTGTTAGAATCGGTCATCCGAGCGGGGTGATGAAGGTATATGTGGATTATGAAATTACTGATGGGCAAATTCGTTTTAATGGCATAGCTTGCCAGAGAACTGCTAGAAAAATTATGGATGGATATGTTTATATTAAGGATTAGAAGGTTTTGAGCGATTTATATATGCACATGTGTTATCTAATTATAGAAAGGTAGATAAATAATATGAATTATATAAATGAAGCCTTAAAAAAATTTGAGTCCCTGATTGATTCCGAACTTAAAAGAATTGAAAAGATGAAAAGCCAGGATGATTTTATAGATTACAAAAAACTTGACAAGGTGATTATCGGAATTTTACCGGGTGACGGTGTTGGACCTATTATTATGAAACAAGCGCTTAGGGTGTTAAATCATTTGTTACAAAAAGAAATTGCTGAAAAAAAGATAGAAATTCGGATTATTGACGGGTTGACTATTGAAAACCGCTCAGCAAAAATGCAGACAGTTCCGGATGATGTGCTTGAAGCAATTAAAAAATGTAATGTTATTCTTAAGGGTCCAACCGTTACCCCAAAAGCTACTGACCCCTGGCCGAACCTTCCCAGTGCTAATGCGACCTTAAGACGCGAATTAGACTTATTTGCCAATTTAAGGCCTGTAAAAATACCGGAAAAGAATATAGATTGGGCTTTTTTCAGAGAAAACATAGAAGGAGCATATATTCTTGGAAGTAAAGGTATCCAGGTTAATGAAGATCTTGCAATAGATTTTGTAGTAGAAACGAAACAAGGTTCCGATAGAATTGCCAGAGCTGCTTTTGAATATGCAAAAAATAACGGCAAGAAAAACATTACCGTAGTAACTAAAGCAAATATAGTGAAATTAACTGATGGCAACTTCATAAAAGCAGTCAGAAAGGTTGGTCAAGAATATCCGGATATTGATATCCAGGAAAGATACGTAGACGCAACAGCAGCGAAGTTGAACAATCCTGAATTTAATAAGGGTTTAGAGGTTTTTGTGCTGCCTAATTTATATGGTGACATTATTACAGATATTGCTGCCGAAATTCAAGGTGGCCTGGGTACAGCAGGCAGTGCAAATATCGGGAAAAGATACGCTGTGTTTGAAGCAATTCATGGTACGGCTCCTGATCTAATTAATAATGGAAGAGGAGATTATGCCAATCCTTGCAGCTTATTAAGAGCAGTTGCAATGTTATTATCGCATATAGGATATAATGATAAATCTTTCCAACTTGACAAAGCATTGGAAATTTGCACTATAACTGAGCGTAAAGTCGTGGTAACAACTAAAAAAACCGATGCCTCTGCTGCGGAGTTTACTGATTACTTGTTAGAAACATTGAAAAGAATAGGTACAGTTAACTAGCAAATTATTATGATTATTATAATGTGAAAGGACGAAATATTAATGATTAAATTATATGATACCGGCGTTTTTCTTTTAAATAAAAAAGAAATAATCTGCGATGATAAAAATGCCACTGCAATAATCAAAAATAAAACTGGCATGGCTGTATCAAAAGAGGAAGCACGAAAGGGAACCATAGCATATTCAATTGTAAATCATCATGATGTAGTCTCTGATGATACAGAGAATCTGAAGATTAAATTTGATGCTTTAACTGCCCATGATATTACATATGTTGGTATAATCCAGACAGCAAGAGCTAGCGGTATGCAAACATTTCCGGTTCCATTTGTTATGACCAACTGTCATAATAGTCTTTGTGCTGTTGGAGGCACTATAAACGAAGATGATCACATGTTTGCTCTTTCTGCGGCTAAAAAATACGGGGGCATTTATGTACCTCCCCATTTAGCGGTAATTCATGCTTATAATAGAGAAGTAATAAGTAAATGCGGTACAATGATTCTTGGTTCAGATAGCCATACAAGATATGGTGCACTTGGAACAATGGGTGTAGGTGAAGGCGGCGGTGAGCTGGTTAAGCAACTTCTAGGAAAGACATATGATATTGCAAGACCAAAGGTTATAGGCATCTACTTAACCGGTAAGCCACAAAAAGGCGTAGGGCCTATGGATGTCGCACTTACCATAGTAGGAAGTGTTTATAAAAACGGTTATGTAAAAAACAAGGTTATGGAGTTCATCGGTGATGGTATCCATAATCTAAGTGTAGAATACAGAAACGGTATCGATGTAATGACAACCGAAACTACCTGCTGGTCCTCTATATGGCAGACGGATGAAAAAGTAAAAGAATATTACAGCATTCATGGCAGAGCAGAAGACTATTCAAAACTTGAAGCACAAGATGTAGCATATTACGATGGCCTTGTCTATGTAGACCTTTCTAAAATCAAGCCAACAATTGCGATGCCGTTTCATCCCAGCAATATATACACCATCGAGGAGCTAAAGGCAAACCCCATCGAAATAATGAATCATGTGCAGAAAGAAGGCAGCAAGCAATTTGATAATCCCGATATAAAATTAGATCTTGTGAGCAAAATAAAAGACGGACAAGTTTATGCAGATCAGGGTATTGTAGCAGGCTGCGCAGGCGGTATTTATGATAACATTGTTGACATTGCAGATATAATAGATGGAAAGTCAATCGGCAATAGTACATTTAAAATGAGCGTTTACCCCGCAAGCCAACCAGCTTATGTAGAAATGGTTAAAAACGGGACCATAGAAAAATTAATGAATGCCGGTGTAATTGTCAGGTCCGCATTCTGCGGTCCCTGCTTTGGTGCTGGAGATACGCCTGCCAACCAGGAACTTTCTATAAGACACACAACCAGGAACTTCCCTAATCGCGAAGGTTCTAAACCTACAGAAGGTCAGCTTTCATACGTTGCACTTATGGATGCACGCTCAATTGCAGCTACTGCTATAAATAAAGGCAAGCTGACGGCTGCAACAGAAATAGATGCAAACTATACCAAACCCAAGTACTTTTTTAATAAAAGTATATATGATAAACGTGTATTTAATGGTTTTGGCAAGGCAGAACCTGATACGGAGCTAAAATTCGGTCCCAACATCAAAGACTGGCCGACAATTCCCAGTCTAACGAATGACTTACTTTTAAAGGTTGTAAGTTATATTACAGATCCTGTCACAACAACTGATGAGCTTATTCCATCGGGAGAAACTTCATCTTACCGTTCAAATCCGATGAGACTAGCAGAGTTTACCTTATCCAGGAAAGATCCGGCATATGTGAATAAGGCTAAAGAAGTGCAAAGATATGAAATCGAAAGAGAAAGTGGAAAGGATCCAAGCACCATTTCAGAAGAAATCAAGAAAGCTTATGACAAAATTAGGACAATAAAGGGATTCGAAAATATTGACCCCAAGAATATAGGAATTGGCAGCACAATTTTCGCTAACAAACCAGGTGATGGCTCAGCAAGGGAGCAGGCGGCTTCCTGCCAGCGAGTTCTTGGCGGATGGGCCAACATAGCTCGAGAGTATGCAACTAAACGATATCGTTCAAATCTTATCAACTGGGGTATGATTCCGTTTATCATTAAAGAAGAGCCTCCATTTAAGAAGGATGACTATATATTCATTCCCGATTTAAGAAACGCTATATTCGAGGGCAAAGCAGAAATTAAAGCATATGTAGTCAGTGATGAAATTACTGAGTTTACTGTTTCTGTAGATGATCTAACAGAGGATGAAAAACACATTATTGCAGCAGGTTGCTTAATTAATTACTATAAAATGAAACAATAAATAATGATGATAAGTAGTTATTAAGATAAGTGAGGTGAGTACGAAGATATGAATAAAAGCATGACAAGAAAAATAATAGAGGATCATTATATTTCTGGTAATATGGTTGCGGGTGAAGAAGTTGCCATTAGAATTGACCATACTCTAACGCATGATGTTACAGGTACACAGGCATATTTGGCTTTTGAAACCTTAGGCATTCCCAGGGTAAAAACAGAGAAATCTGTAAGCTATATTGACCATAACCTCCTTTATACTGATAACAAAAATATGGATGATCATTTGTATTTGCAGTCGATTGCAAAAAAGTATGGTCTTTATCTTTCAAGAGCCGGCAACGGTATTTGCCATATTGTTCATCTTGAACGTTTCGGAATACCTGGCAAAACACTGCTGGGATCAGATAGTCATACTCCTACAGGAGGAGCTATTGGCATGCTTTCTATTGGTGCGGGCGGAATGGATGTAGCAATGGCTATGGCAGGGGAACCGCTATATATAAAGATGCCGTATATTATAAATGTAAACTTAAAAGGTAAACTAAGAGGCGGAGTATCTGCGAAAGACATTATTTTAGAGATGCTTAGAAGGATCGGCGTAAAAGGCGGTCTAGGCAAGGTTTTTGAATATACTGGTCAAGGCCTTGATTGTCTAAGCGTTTATGACCGGGCAACTATTGCTAACATGGGTGCGGAAATGGGTGCAACCACGTCAATATTTCCCAGCGATGAAACAGTTCATAAATTCTTTACTCATCAGAAAAGAGAAGCAGATTGGGTTGAATTATATCCTGATAAAGACGCTTACTATGATGGTGTTATAGAAATTGATTTGAATACATTAGAACCTATGGTTGCAAAGCCTCACATGCCTGATAATGTGGTAAAAGTATCTGAGCTTAAAGATGTTAAAGTGAATCAGGTATTTATTGGAAGTTGCACAAATGCCTCTTATACTGATTTTGTAAAAGCCGCAAAGATAATGGAAAACAAGGTTGTACATGATGATGTCAGTTTAAGCATTGCTCCGGGAAGTCGCCAAATATTTAGCATGCTTTTGAGAGACGGCATTATCTCTAAGCTCGTTGCTTCCGGTGCCAGGGTGTTGGAATGCGGTTGTGGCCCATGTGTTGGTATTGGGCAAGCACCGAATACTGGGGGAATTTCTTTGAGAACCTCCAATAGAAATTTTAGAGGTCGAGGTGGCACTCTAGATGCTTACCTCTATCTTGCTAGCCCGGAAGTGGCTGCTGCTACGGCATTAACAGGTTATATTACAGATCCGAGAGATGTTATTGACTCTAAGCTCTTGGAAAATATTGAAGAACCACGAGAATATATTATTAACGATAATATGGTTATTAATCCAATAGAAACTAACGAAAACATTGAAATAATAAGGGGGCCGAACATTAAGCCAATGCCAGTCAATGATCCGATGGAGGAAATAATTGAAGCTAGGGTTGTTGCAAAGTTTGGCGATAACATTACCACTGATGACATTATTCCTGCCAGTGCTCAATTTTCAGCTTTACGTTCCAATATTCCTGCGATAAGCGAGATAACCTTTGGCCGTATTGATCCGGGCTTTTATTCAAGGGCAAAGGAGTATAAAAAGAGCATTATCATAGGCGGGGAAAATTACGGACAAGGTTCGAGTAGAGAACATGCTGCAATTGCACCAATGTACTTGGGCGTAAAGGCAGTTATAGCTAAATCGATGGCAAGAATACATAAAAATAATCTGGTTAACCATGGCGTAATACCTCTATTATTTGCTGACAGTGCTGCTTACGACAGTATTGAACAAGGTGATTGTCTCTATATTGAAGATGCAATCAGTCAGATTAGGACCAAAAAAGTTAAAATCCTAAATAAAACAAAAAACACGTTTTTTGAAACAATTGTAGATCTAACTGACAGAGAAGTTGAGCTGATTATAGCAGGTGGTAGACTAAGATTCATTCAGAATAAAAGCAAGATAAATAAACATTATTAAGATTTAAAATACAACTAATATAACTTCATTCCTCATCCACGTTTTTCCCCCTAATTGTATTGGTTGGAAATTTTAAAATTTCCAACCAATACAAAGGTTCTAATTAACCGACTACATACAAAACGTTAAACTTTGCATTTAAGAGAATAAGTAACAATCTAAGTAAAACAGCCTATAAATATTAATGATTAATTTTATTTATTAAAGTTAGAAAAATTTTTCTTAATCAGCATTTTTCATACTTCAAAATGCAAACAAAATTACTGAAAGGTTGTGCATGTTTGAATGCAAATAAAAAACACTGCTTCTGCTGGAACATTGGAGTCCGGTGACATTATGATAATTTTAGAAGAGGGTGATAATGGAATCGAGATTGATCTTAACAGCACTGTTGAAAAACAGTATGGTGAACATATAAGTGAAGTCATAAAACATACCCTTATGGATTTAGGCGTAAGAAATGCAAAGGTAGTTGCAAAGGACAGAGGTGCACTGGATTGCACAATAAAAGCCAGGGTCATGGCGGCATACTATAGAGCAATTGAATCTACAGACTACAAGTGGGGTGATGGTGAATAACATGGCATATCAAAAAGAAAGACTTAGAAGAACTATGATGTTTGTTCCCGGTAACAATCCTGGCATGATGAAAGATGCGCACTTATATGGTGCAGATTCTTTGATGTTTGACCTGGAAGATTCAGTAAAATTATCAGAAAAAGATGCAGCCAGATTTCTTGTTTATAATGCTCTAACAACTCTAAATTATGGTGATGTAGAGAAAGTGGTTCGTATAAATCCTTTGAATACTGAATTTGGTAAGGCTGATATTGATGCCATGGTTAAAGCCGGTGTCGATGTAATCAGACTGCCGAAATCAGAAACTGCAGAGGATGTTATAGAAGTAGATAAGTATATTACTGAATGTGAGATAAAATATGGTATGGAAGTCGGTAGTACAGGCATGATGGCTGCTATTGAGAGTGCATTGGGGGTCATTAACGCATATTCAATTGCTACAGCAAGTAATCGCCTCATAGGAATTGCACTTGGTGCAGAAGATTATGTTACTGACCTCAAAACTTCAAGAACCCCTTCTGGGATAGAGCTTTTTGCCGCAAGAACACAAATTGTGATAGCTTCTAGAGCAGCGGGTATTGCAGCACTGGATACGGTGTTTTCCGATGTAAATGATGAGGATGGTTTCCGCAAGGAGGTACAGCTAATTAAGGATTTAGGATTTGATGGAAAATCGGTGCTTAATCCCAGACAAATTGGGCCTGTTATTGAAATATTTACACCGACACAAAAGGAAATAGACCATGCCGAAAGAGTTATTGAGGCATTAAAAGAAGCAGAATCCAAAGGTCTTGGTGTAATCAGCCTTGATGGTAAGATGATTGATAAGCCAGTAGTAATCAGAGCACAACGCACTCTTGAGCTGGCAGAAGCTGCCGGTATTTACAATAGACAAAAAAGGGGGGAGAACTGATGCGAAACATATTAGGGATTGAGTTTCCGCAATACATCGAAGGAATAGGCGAATTAAAAGCATTCGACGGCAAGCGTCATAGTGGGACTCCTTTTGAAGCAAAACTAAAATCTCCAAATGGACGTAATAATAAAATTGTAGAATCCTTAGAAAAGGCAATTGAACTTTCTGGCCTTAGAGATGGCATGACAATATCTTTCCATCATCATTTCCGCAATGGCGATTACATAGTCAATATGGTACTTGAAACTTTAGCGAAAATGGGCTTTAAAGATATGGTAGTAGCAGCCAGTTCGTTAACCCACTGTCACGCACCAATGATTGAACATATTAAAAGCGGTGTTGTAAAACGTATAGAAACCAGTGGACTTCGTGGAGAACTCGCAAATGCCGTATCAGCAGGCCTAATGGATATCCCTGTTATATTTCGTTCGCATGGTGGCAGGGCTTATGCCATTGCTTCCGGGGAGTTAAAAATTGATGTAGCATTTCTGGGGGCGCCTTCCTGTGACTGTGCAGGTAATGTCAACGGATTCAACAGAGATGGTGACAATTCCTATGACTGTGGCTCCCTTGGATATGCCATGCCCGATGCTGAGTATGCCGATAAGACAATAATTCTTACAAATAATATCGTACCATATCCTAATACTCCCTGTGCCATACCGGAAATTAATGTAGACTATATTGTTAAAGTAGATGAAATAGGCGACCCAAAAGGGATAGTAAGTGGTGCAACCAGATATACAACAAATCCTAGAGAACTAAAAATAGCTAAGATGGCATCAGATATAATGGAGCATTCAGGTTACTTTAAAAACGGCTTCTCTTTCCAAACAGGAACCGGTGGCGCTTCTCTTGCAGTGACACGCTTTTTACACGATAAAATGCTTAAAAAAGGTATTAAAGCAAGTTTTGCACTAGGAGGGATTACCGGTGCTATAGCCAAACTTCACGAAGAAGGTCTTATTAAAAAGTTATTAGATGTTCAGGACTTTGATCTTGAAGCTGTAAGGAGCGCTAGAGAGAATCCTTTTCACTGTGTTGTAAGTGGTCATCATTATGCAGGCTCAGGCATAGAAGGCTCGGCAGTAGATCAATTGGATATGGTAGTCCTTAGCGCACTAGAGATTGATACGAATTTTAACGTAAATGTTTTAACAGGCTCAGACGGAGTTATAAGAGGTGCAATAGGCGGCCATCCGGATACAGCGTCAGGGGCAAAAATGACCATAGTAGTAGCACCCCTTATTCGAGGAAGAATTCCTACAGTTCTTGATAAAGTTAATACTATTGTAACTCCGGGCAGTACAGTTGATGTATTTGTTACAGAATATGGTGCTGCAGTAAACCCATTACGTAAGGATCTGATTCAAAAGCTGACGTCAGTAGGAATAAAACTACATACTATTGAAGAACTGAAAGAGATTTCGGAGCAAATTGTAGGCAAACCAAAGCCTGTTGAATATGGTGAAAAGATTGTAGGGCTGGTTTATTATCGAGACAACAGCGTAATTGATGTAATTAAGAAAGTTTGAAAGGAGATTACCGTGGCTAAGATTAGCGTTCCTTATGGCGAAACTGCTCAAGAGGCTTTTATCAGTGATGATATCGAGTTGCAGGTAATTGATGTAGATGTGCCCAAAGTGAATATAAGTGAAGAGCGACTGATAAAAGAAGCTATGGACAATCCCATTGGTTCTGATAGGGTTGAGAACCTTGTCACAAAGAATGATCAAGTAGTTATTGTAGTTAATGACCATACAAGGCCTGGACCAACTAGAACAATTGTAAAGGAGGTGATAAACAGACTAAAGTCGGCGGGGGTCATGGATGATCATATTAAATTCATTGTAGCGACTGGCAGCCATAGAAAAACTACTGAAGAAGAAATTTCACAAATTATCGGTTCGGAGTATAAGTCAAGATTTGAAGTAGTTGTTCACGACTGCATGGACAAAGAGAATATCGTTTATATAGGTAATACGACTTCAGATGTTCCAATTTATGTAAATAAACTGGTTGCTCAGTGCACATTCTGCATTACTACTGGATTAATATCACCACATCATACTGCTGGATACAGTGGAGGGAGAAAAAGCATAGTTCCGGGTGTGGCCGGAATAGATACCTTAAAAATACATCATTCTTTGCCCATAAGACCTTTTGAACCTTCTATGGGGTTCATTTATGGAAACCCTTTTCACGAGGTTGCTTTAGAGGCTGCGAAGAAACTAAATGTAAAGTTTATGGTAAACGCCGTTCAAGACCCCCATAAGCAAAATATAGCATTTGTTGCCGGTGAAATTGAACAAGCCCATGCAAAGGGTGTGGAAATATGTAAAAAAGTTAGCAGAGTCGAAATAAGTGGTCTGGCAGATATCGTAATTGCCAGCCCTGGAGGTTATCCAAGAGATTGTAATCTGTATCAAGCACAAAAGGCATTATCTGTTGCAGAACCACTTGGAAAGCCGAATTGCACCTATATACTTGTTGCTAATGCAGAGGAAGGTATTGGAGAAGGCGTGTTTCGCAAGTGGTTGGTAGAAGCAAAAACCCCACAGGAGGTAATTGAAAGATTCAAAAGAGAAGGCTATAGTGTCGGAAGCAACAAAGCTTTTATGTATGCAAGAGCCATGACAAAAGGGAGAGTCATTATCGTTACAGAAAACATTAAGGAAAAAGACCTGAACGAAATGATGTTGGAATGGGCTCCTAATTTGCAGACAGCAATTGATAAAACTTGTTGTGAAAAAGCTCCTGAGAAAATCATCGTATTACCGCGTGCGGTAAATATTATACCGCATGTGTTAATAAAATAATTATTAATTATGAGGAGATGTTAAGTTGAAAAAGAAAATTGCATTGTTATTATTAATAGTGCTGGTATTTACTTTGTTGGCAGGCTGCTCAAAAAAAGATTCATCCGGCAATGATAGCGGTGAAAAAACAGTTCAAACTGTTAAAAAACAGTATTTAACATTTGCAGCGCCACCTGCAAGCTCTGCACTTTATCCTTATTGGGTATCAGTTGGAAAAGCAATCTCAACAACATACCCTGAATTTCAAATTACTGTATCTGAGTCACAAGGTGCAGTGGATATTGCAAAGCGTATCCGTAGCGGTGAAGTTATTGTAGGAAATTGCGTATCTAGTACTGACTACGAGAATTATCATGGTGTAGGAGTTTTTGATGGGGATCCGAATGAAGACCTTAGGATACTATGGTACTACGAAACTACACCTGAGCAATTTGTAGTTTCGAAAACCTCGGGTGTAAATACAGTCTATGATCTGAACGGAAAAAAATTTAATCCAGGTGGGACAGGGACTTCGGCAGCGTCTATTACCTTTTCAATTTTAGAATTTTTAGGTGTATCACCCGACTATTTTGAGGCTGGCCAGGCGGATGCTGCTGATGCATATGCGAATAGACAGATCATAGGAACAGTAAAACTCGGCCCTATTAACGATAGTTACGTTATGCAGTTAATTGCATCCCAGCCAGCTAATCTGATAAATTTTTCTGATGAGGATATTGAAAAGATAATTAAAGAGTTTCCTTATTTGATTCCAGTAACTATTCCAGCAGGAACTTATCAAGGTGTTGATTATGATGTGAAGACAATTGCCACTATCCAAGGCGCGCAAACTACTACTAAACTCACTCAAGAGGATGGCTATAAGATGATTAAAGCAATGTGGGAAGAGGGTAAGGAAATTTGGCAGAGTGCGTATACGATTGGAGCTCAAAATAACATTCTTGAGTTATCATTAAGATCTTCTGTTCCACTTCATGCAGGAACTGTGCAATATCTGAAAGAACAAGGCTATGATGTACCTGCATCATTAATCCCGCCAGAATACAAAGAATAAGTCGAATGACACTTAAATATGGATGTGAAGGATTTCCTTCTTTAAATTTGTTGATTATGTTTACAATTACCTATAAACTGTTTCCCGAAAAGGGAATCCTTCTTTTTCCTAAATTCTTTTTTAATTTTTTTATGGATATTCGACTTAGTAAAATGAGAAAGTTTTTAAGTTCTAAATCAAGAAAGGATGTTACGATATGAGAAAGTTAACTGGCTTTTGGAAATCGGTAGTTACTGCTTTATCAATCTCATTAGTGATATTTCAGCTTTATACATCAGGTTTTGGTGCTTTTCCGGATATCGTTCAGCGAAGCGTCCACCTCTTTTTTGTACTTACACTATGTTTTATTCTAAAACCAATGCATAAGGGTAAGGATTTAGATAAAGTTCCTATCATTGATATTGTTCTTTCCATATTGGCGGCTGCATCAACGTTATATATGTTTTTAAACTATCAAAAGATATTATGGGATCCTCTTCAGTGGATAAGCACATTGGACAAGTTTTTTGCGGTTGTATTGGTAATTTTGGTGTTAGAAGCCAGCAGAAGAACTGTAGGTTTAACATTTCCTATAATGGCAGTAATACTTTTGGTATATGCATATTTCGGGGAATATTTCCCAGGCATGTGGGGTCATCAACAATTTTCTTTTAACTATATTTTTCAGAACTTCTATCACAGTACTAACGGTATATGGGGAACCATGGTAGGCCTCTCGGCAACGATGCTAGCTATGTTTGGCATTTTTGGATCTGTATTATCAGCAACAGGTGGTTCGGAGACATTTGTGAAGTTAGGACAGATTTGTACTGGTAAAGCTGTAGGCGGACCTGGCAAGGTTGCACTTATCGCAAGCGGCCTTTTTGGAATGATTTCTGGAAGTGCCATGGCAAACGTAGTAGCTACAGGGACTTTTACAATTCCACTAATGAAAAAATCTAGATATTCTAACGAGTGGGCAGCAGCGATTTCTGCGGTAGGATCTACAGGTGGTCAGATTATGCCTCCGATGATGGGAGCTGGAGCTTTTATTATGGCACAGTTAATTAGTGTGCCATACTTAAAAATTGCAGTATCAGCAATTATTCCTGCATTGCTGTATTATCTTGGAGCTTTTGTAGCGATACATTTTATTTCTCTAAAGCTACAAATTCGAGGAGAAGCGATGAAAGAAAAAATTTTATTTACAGAATATGCAATTATATTTGTCCCTATTGCTATATTTGTATTTTTTTTGATAAAGGCTTATACAGTCACAGTAGCAGCTTTTTACGCAACTATTGGTGCTATAATCACCTGTGCTGCTTGCTACTTTCTAAAAACAAAAAGCATTTCAAGAGCAGCAAAAGATACTGGGGCGCTTTGCTTTGATGTGTCACTGAAAGGTGCTGCGAGTATTTTGGATATGGCTTCTCTTTTGGCTGGTTCGCAGATTACTATTTCATTGATTTCTATGACGGGCGTTGGAGTTAAATTATCAGATCTAATTGTTAGTATTGGTCAAAATAATATGTTTTTATGTCTATTTCTTTCAATGTGTGTCTGTATTATTTTAGGTATGGGACTTCCAACTACAGCGGCTTATGTACTAGCGGCAGCTATTCTGGCACCTGCTTTGATTTCTCTTGAATTATCACCATTAATTGCACATCTTTTTGTTTTTTACTTTTCAACTCTTGCAACTATTACTCCACCTGTTTGTGCTGCTGTATTTCTCAGCTCTGGAATTGCAGAGGCCAACTGGTTGAAAACAGGATGGTTATCTTGTCTTATTGCTATACCAGCTTTTGTAGTTCCATATACTTTTTCTTACAATCCAGCTCTGCTGTTGATGGGTAACCCATATAATATCATAGTAGGAACCATAACTGCAGTTATTGGAGTAGTTTTTACTGGTATTGCGATAGCTGGTTACACAAATAAAGATATGAGTATAATTGCTAGATCTACTATGTTTTTAGGAGGTATTTTATTGTTAATTCCAAATCTTATGTGGAGCATTATAGGACTGGTTATTTGCTGTATTTCTTTTTTTATTAGTAGTAATGCAGGCAAAAAAAAAGAGGAAGGAGTGGCTTAAGTGGCTAGAACGAGAATTAGTATTAAAGGGGCTTGTGATTTACACATTCATACCTCTCCTGATATTTTTGACCGTCTTGCAAATGATGTTGAAACTGCAACGATATGTCGGGATGCAGGAATGCGTGCAATAGTTTTTAAGTGTCATGCAGATACAACTATGGTAAGAGCTTATCACACTCAAAATCAGGTAG
Organism: Tepidanaerobacter acetatoxydans Re1; assembly: GCF_000328765.2. Classification (NCBI taxonomy): domain Bacteria; kingdom Bacillati; phylum Bacillota; class Clostridia; order Thermosediminibacterales; family Tepidanaerobacteraceae; genus Tepidanaerobacter; species Tepidanaerobacter acetatoxydans. The sequence continues at coordinate 2,371,568 of NC_019954.2, read as the reverse complement.
AGGGAATTAAAGTTTTCGGTGGTGTGGTATTGAATCATCAGTCAGGTGGGATTAATCCTGCTGCAGTCGATGTAGCCTTAAAGCTAGGTGCTGTACAGGTATGGATGCCATCCTACCATTCGCTTGCTCATTATAATGAAACCGGAAAATTGGGTGCTTATGGTCATCAAGGTGATGGGGTAACAAATTATCCAATAAAGGGAATTACTGTTTTAGATGAAAACGGAAAACTGATTCCTCAGGTATATACCATATTAGAGATGGTTAAGAAGTATAATGCAATAATTGGTACAAGTCATTTATCTGCTAAGGAAGCACTAATGGTCATTGCTGCTGCAAGAGAAATCGGATGTCAGAAGGTTGTCTTGACCCATCCTTTCTTTGCACCGCCTTCTTGCACAGTTGAGCAGGTAAAAAAAGCCGTGGATATGGGAGCATATGTGGAATTTTGCGCTGGAAATGCACTTAGTCCAATACCAAAACCGATTCCAATATCTCTTTATAAGGAAACAATAGATATCGTGGGAAGCAAAAATCTGATAATTTCTAGTGATACAGGGCAACCGAGAAAAACTCTTGCCCCAGAAACCATGAGGATGTTTGCCCAAACTTTAAATTATATGGGAGTGCCTGAGAAAGATCTGTCTGCAATGCTCTGTTACAACTATAATAATCTTTTAGACTTAGATTGATTATTTTAATGAATATCTTATAGATTATAATCCACATATATTTACATTTACAACATTAGTGCTGATTCTACTGTAAAAACCTTTTTTATAATTAGACACATTATTTGGATATTTGCTAGATAAAACCAACATTTTACAGTAGAATCAATGTTTTGCAAGTATTAGTAAAGAATCGGATAAAAAACCTCATGTCTAGTTCCAAAGGAGGCATGATAAGTTTCTCACATTGATAGATAAGTATCAGGCAAGCTATAGGTATAAACAAAATTGTCGTAACTCATCCGGAATTTTTGGCCGTAGGGATGTCTCGTGACGACCAATCGAGAATTGTAAAAGACTATGATGTTTTCTTAGAGAGATGCTATGCTCAGCCCATGGGTGCCAGTGTTGATAAAAGCAACCTTAAGGACAATCTGCAGATAATTAACGAAGTCGGTTACAAAAATGTAATGGTGGACACAGAGGAGCAGATTGATTTTTTGATACGGAAGATTCCATTCATGTTACTTGGTTTGAATAAGTAGTTTTGTAAAATATTATGATATAAAGAAAGGAGATTATTATGATTAGTTTAATTGTGGTATTAGCAATTGTCATTTCAATTGCCTTAGGTTATAAGACTAAGATTAACACTGGATTTTTTGCCATTTCCTTTGCTTACATCATCGGATGCTTTTTTTTAGACCTAAAGACCGGAGAAATTATAAACATGTGGCCCATAAAAATCTTCTTTGTCATTTTTGCTTGTTTCGCTTTTTTATAATTTTGCGCTTGTGAATGGAACATTGGAAAAGCTTTCTCAGGCTCTACTTTATCGCTGCCGCAAAGCACCAAAATTACTTCCTTTTGCTATTTTCCTGGCGGCAACACTGATTGCCAGCTTAGGCGCGGGTTACTTTACAGTAATGGCATCACTAGCTCCTATTACACTTCTGCTTTGTGAAAAAACAGGTATGAATAAAATTGTGGGTGCAGTTTCTGTAAACTATGGTGCGCTGGCAGGTGCTAATTTTATGACCAGTGCTAGTGGTATTATCTTTAGAGGCTTGATTGAAGACGCAGGTTTGGCTGATTCTGCTTTTGCTTGTTCAACCAATATTTTTGTTGCTACGATGATCATTCCCATTCTTGTAATATCTGGTTTAGTGTTATTCTCTAAAAGTTGGAATGAATTTGGAGAAAATCTTGAAATCAAAGAACCGGAGCCCTTAAATCATAAACAGAGAAGTAATCTTTATCTCATTGTGTCAATGGTGGCAATTGCTCTTGCTGCTCCAGTTTTGCATTCAATTTTTCCTGATAATAAGGTCATTGCATTTATTAATTCTAAAATTGATATTGGTCTTATTGCGATTGTTCTTTCTGTTGTTGCACTTCTACTTAAGCTTGCTGACGAGAAAGAGGTTATTGCTAAGGTTCCGTGGAATACCCTGATTATGATTTGTGGTGTTGGTATGTTAATTTCTGTGGCAATCAAAGCAGGAACCATTGATATTCTTTCAGGCTGGGTGGAAGCCAACATGCCTTCATTCTTAATACCCATTGTAATGTGTATTGTTGCTGGAATTATGTCTTTTTTCAGCAGTACATTGGGAGTTGTATGCCCTGCTCTTTTTCCTATTATCCCATCCCTTGCAGCTGCAACAGGAATTAAAGCTAAGGTTTTATTTACATGTGTTGTTATTGGATCACAGGCAACATCTATTTCCCCCTTTTCTTCTGGTGGGAGTCTGATATTGGGTTCTTGCGCTACAGAGGAAGATCGTGCTGAAATGTTTCCCAAGTTAATGTTTCGAGCAGTGCCTATGTGCCTCGCGGCTTCTACAGTAATGAGTATTATTATTTCTACTATCTTAGGTTAAAGACTTTAACTAACAAATGATAATAGCTAGCGGTAAGATAAATTATTTGTTTTGCAATCGGTTTTACAAAATACTATTGGAATACTTTTTCTATATTAATTAAGTGCTATGCTTATTAATACAGGTATGAGAAATAATTAATTGCTTTTGTAGTTCAATAAAATATGTAGAAAAGATATTGGAATTTACTTAGCTACTTAACGATTTTTTCCGATTCGAATCGAAAAAAGGAGGGCTTTCATGATAATAACAACAGATATTTATGAACAGATTGGAAGTTGCTGCACAACTGCCCTCCTTTCCGAAGTTTATACATCGCCAAAACCGGGTTTGGTCGACCGTATAAATAGCGGTGCTCATACCGATATGAACTTTTTTACTTTTGTAGAAAGCATAGCAGCTATTTCACCCTATTTCAGAAATTTTGCAGAAATAGGGTATAGTTTTGATGAAATAAATGAAAAAAGTCTTGACAAGATACGGCCTTTAGGTATCAAATGTGAAAAAGCAATGTTTAATGCCACTAAAGGTATAAACACTCATAAGGGAGCGATATTTTCTCTGGGAATACTTGCCGCTGCTGCCGGATACTGCTACAAAAAAGGATTAGGTTTTTCAGCAAATACAGTATGTTATGTTTCGGCAAAAATCGCCAAGTCAGCAGAAAAAGATTTTTTATTAACAAATGACACTGCGTCCATGACCAATGGGCTCAAGCTTTATGCTGCCCACGGTATACGCGGAATTCGAGGAGAAGCGGCTTCTGGCTTTTTCTCTGTAAGAAAGTATGCCCTTCCGGTTATGCAAAAACTTGTTCTTAGCGGTGAATATAGCAAGAATGATATTTATTTACAGGCGTTGTTACATCTGATGATGCATGTTGTGGATACAAACGTTATTTCCAGATGTGGCATCGAAGCAATAGAATATGTGAAAAGCTCCGTAAGAAATGTACTCTCCATGGGTGGTGCTTTGTCACTCCATGGTAGAGAAGAGCTTTTTCGGATGGATGAGGATTTTACAAAGCACAATATCAGTCCGGGTGGGTGTGCGGATTTACTTTCTGTAGCTATCACGCTATATTTGCTAGAAAACATATAAGGATAACTATTATCACCTAAGTTTTTAATTCATATAAGGAGAAAAAAATGGATATAGAGCTGTTGAAAGTGCTTGAGGCAAGAGAGCAGCGGTGGAACACGCGGAAAAAGCTGGTGGAAAAGCGGAACGGTTGTATAATTACTATTACCCTATGTGTCCCTATTATTTTTCGAAAAGATGAGGAATTTTACATGCTTTTCCTGCAACTTTGCAAGAAATTTTTCAGGGCGTTAATTTCCGGTGGCTATCAGGTTTGTTTTGAGGGATGCATGCGTAGCATGATGGCCCTGCTTTCTTCATATCTGCTAAGACCGATGCTAAAAAGATTAAAAGAATTTGCGTGGAGTTTGAAGAGTCTACTATAGGTGGGCGCATATTGGATATTGATGTTATGGACAGCACCGGAGAGCCAATTAGTCGTAGAGATATAGAATTACCGCCAAGGAAATGTTTTATATGTGAAAACCCTGCCGCAACTTGTGTATCCAGAAAACTCCATTCAGAACAAGAAATTTATCTTTATGTGGAACAAATCAAAGAACTAATAGAAATGCAATTTTCGCAGCCGATAAGTACTCATAATAAATTATATATATAAATAATAAGAACTTTCTATTAACATTTACTAAACCTTTTACTGAAACATTTCACTTTTTAATATAAAATTTCATGGGAGGTGATTAAAATAGAGCCAATCCTTTTTGTAGCAGTGTCAAAGACAATGGCAAAAAGCGCTGCAGAGGCTGCTGCGGAACTGGACATAGAGTTACCGATAGTAGTGAGTAAAATGAGCGAATTTGAAAATTTGGTTTCAACTTATAATGATATAGATGTTTTTATCAGCAGGGGTGCTGCTGCTGAAACCTTAAATAAATTGTATGGCAAGACTGTAGTTGAGATCACATCAACAATTGAAGATTTTTTAACTCCCATCGAAAAAATATGCGATATGGGTATTAAAAAAATAGGTATTGTGACCCATGCAAGTGTTATTAGTGAGCGGGACTTTAATATATCGGATGTAAAAATTTACATGCGCCCATGGCATGAAAAGGTTAAACCAGAACAAATTATTGAGCAGCTTGCAGCGCTAGGAGTTCAGGGAATTGTAGGCAGCTTGAAACCAACTGAAATAGCTAAGAGCTACGGCCTTACTACAGAACTTTTGGATTCAGGCAAAGCTTCCATTAAGCGCGCTATTGAAGAAGCTGCAAAAATTGCAAGAGAAAGGGAAAAGGAACGATTGCTTGCAGCGGAAAATTTACAACAAACTCAACAGTATGCTAGTGAAATATATAAAGCAATAGAACATGCGGTTGCAGAAACCGAAGAATTAACGGCATCATCTCAAGAGCTTGCAGTAATAAGCAGTGAAGCCGCCGGTGCCGCACAGACAGCTTTTCAGGATGTTAGCAATACTGAGGAAATATTGGAGATAATCAGGCATGTTGCTCAGCAAACTAACCTACTGGGTCTAAATGCGGCTATTGAAGCTGCAAGAGCCGGCGAATATGGTCGAGGCTTTTCGGTGGTGGCCGGAGAAGTGCGCAAGCTAGCGAATGAAAGCAATAATTCTGTTCAAAGAATAAATATAATGCTTAAGAAATTTCAAAATTCGGTTGAATCTGTACTCAAAAACGTTAAAAATATAGACATAATTACACAAGAGCAAGCTAATGCAGCACAAGCAATAGCAAGAATGCTTGAAGAACTTCAGAAAATAGGCAAGAAACTTTCGGAAGCAGGGCAAAAAGCTGGACTTTCACAACAATTCCAGAAATAATTATCGCTAAAATAAACCACTATCATTTTGCAAATTATTAATAAAGTTATTTTGGGAAACATGGCTTATCAGGACAAGAGAAAGTTCTGTAGGCCATGTTTTTTATTGGAATTTAAAGATAATAGTGATGCAACAAGAATATCCCCCCCATAGGGGGATAAAAAGAGGAGATATAGAAATATGTGAATAGTGAAACTGTTTGGCCCGCAATGATGGTTTCTCCTATTTTGCAAAGGATACCAGTGCTGCAATAAAATCGTCATATGTTTTTACATCCAGTATGGTTTTCAGCTTTTTCTCTTCGGAAATCACCTCGGTAATGAAATCAAAAATATCTTTTAAAAACAGACTGTCTCGGATATTAATAGCAAGCATAAAAATTATATTAACCTTGTTGTTATTCCACATAATGGCATTTGGGTGAATAGATACAGCTATAGCGGAGTTTCGCGCGCACATTTCCAGCGGATGAGGCATGGCTATGTTCATATATGCGCTGGAACTGACCCGCTCCCGTTCAAATAACTTTTCTTTAAAAGAGCTGTCAACGATGCCCTGCTTTTCAAGTACATCGGCCATAACATTTATGGCGTCATTTTGGTCCTTAAAGCTTTCGTCTACAAAAAACAGTTCTTCCTTAAACATCACTTCCAGCTTCGACTTCACCTTTGCTTTTATCCTATCCTTCAGTACCTCTTCTATTTTTTTGGAAACAGATAATATGTCCTTATTGGTGAGGTAAGCAGATATTTGCACGTAGGGTTTGCCGGGATATACTTCAAATGGGATAGTTGTAATAATTAAGTCGTAATCGGAATAAGCCTCAAGTTCATGCTGCGTAGAAACTATCTCGGTTATCAGTAGGTTATCTTCAAAGATCGAACTAAGTCTATTCGCTATATCCACCGATTTATTTAAGTATTGAGGATTTACTAATATTGCTCTAACATCATGCTTTATTGCCTTCCTTTCTTCAATTAAAACCCCCAGGTGAAGTGCAATATATGATATCTCATCTTCGGTTAACACATAACCTTCCTCTTGTGTGATGATATTAGCGATAAATACAGAAACATCGTAGATAAATGGGTATGAGTTCTTAATGTCCAATACCTGCGGATTACGTAGAACGATATTATGTTTAAGCCGGATAAGCAGGTTCTTTATATGCAGTGCGAACCTCACTGTGAAATCCTGGCGTATTATTGTTATATTATAAGTTTCTTTGGTACGGGTCTGTATCAAGGAAACTAGCCGAATAATATCCTCTCCGACAAATTCGCTCAACTGATCCATGTTGATATCATTTATGGAGTTAGAAATTGCTCGAGTCATTATAAGTAGGGCAAAGTCATAAATCTCACCATCGACAAACTCCATGCCAAACTGCTTTTCTATATGTTCGGTAATATCCATTACTATCTCTTGAATATGTGCGTTGACTAAGCTTTTCCAGCTGTCGGTGCCAGTGACTTCCTTACCAGTTTTTCTTATTAGCTTCCTTTCCATGGTTATGGCTATTTGCAGTACCAAATTAAGCAATGAGAAGTCGTCCATAAAATAATGATGTTCACTTAGCTTATCCGACACTATTTGTTTTACGATAGTCAGATCGAAATGGGGTAAGTAACTTTGCATAAGATTTATGCTTAGGAACGAGTCTTTAGAATCCTCGTAAATAAGCTTACTTATCAGCTTTTTTTTGGTTGTTTCCTGTCCGTCAATAAAGACCAGATTGTCTTTTGTCTTTATAGTAAGCTCATAGTCGGCAAGCTCCTTTTTCAGTTTTTGCAGCTCATTTGTTAAGGTTACCGGAGAAATGAACAATTCATTTGCAAGGTTGTCAAAGTCATACCTGTCAGTTTCCAGCAATAGCTTCTGCAAAATGAACTTTTTTCGATCTATTACGGTTTGTGGGGAATAGAGTATTTTTTTTGCCGAGCTTATAACATTTGACAGCTGCTTTTTATCCCTTACAATATAACCGTTGCGGGAGGATTCGATCAGATTTGGAAATTCAGAGTTAATGTTGCTAATATAGCTTTTGATGGTTCTGACCGAAATATCCAGAAATGCAGACATAGAAAAAGACGTAACCCAGCTGTCCTGAGTACTTAGAAATTTTAGTATAGTAAGTTCCTTGCTCGTCATACCAATGCACCCTCTTCAATCGAAACATCTTATAGGTACAACCTCTATAATACAGTATATGCTATTACTGTAGGATAGTAAATATTTGAACTCGCACTTGACAAGTGCAATACCTGGTATACAAATTAAACAAAGCCTGTTCTATAATAAAAATAAATTATGCAACCTATCTACCGGTTGAAAAACTTTTGCAATAAGAACGGAGGCACGCAATGGATGCTATTCAGGAATGCATGGAGATGATTTCGTATGGAGGTGATGCGAAAAGTCTTGCATTATTAGCTATCAAGCAGTCGCGGGAAGGCAAGTCCGAGGAAGCGGCAGTTACTATGAAAAAAGCTGAGGAGTCATTGACCAAAAGCCATCAGGCGCACACTAACCTGCTAAGCTACGACGCCAAAAACCAGGATCTACAGGTTACCATTTTTATGGTACATGCTGCGGACCATCTGAATGCCGCGGAGACGATTTTTGTTCTTGCCAAGGAACTGATTTTGTTACACAAGGAGGTTAAACATGTATAAAATTGCATTGGTTTGCCAGCATGGCGCAAGTACCGGCTTGTGCGTGCGCAAAATGATAGAAGCTGCGGAAAAGCTTGGTATTGAAAGTAGTATCGCAGCGTATCCAGATTCCCAGATGGACAACCTTATTGAAGAAATGGATTGCATCCTGCTAGGACCACAGCTTATGTTCAAGAAAGAACAATTCAAGAACGAATACCCGAAATATGCGGGGAAAATCGCCGTTATAAATACCATAGACTTTGGTATGATGAACGGTGAAAAGATACTAAAGGACGCAATTGCCTTAATTGAATCATTAAAATAATAGAAAAGAGGTATTTTATGGAAAAGTTTATTGGCACGCTGCAAAAAAAGCTGATGCCTATCGCAAATAAACTGTCTAACAACAAGTTTATGAATTCTCTGGGGCAAACATTTCAACTGCTACTACCCATTATAATCATTGGTTCGTTTGCATGCCTGGGTGCGTTTTTAGATATTCCATTTTGGCAAAGTTTTGTCACATCTACCGGGCTGCAGCTTATCCTTATGACTATACAGTCGCTGACGCTTAGCATCATAGCGCTTTATGTTGTTATAGTGCTGCCATTCCAGTATGCACAAAAGCTTAAAATTAACGCAATATCAGCATCAGTTATTTCGTTGATGGCATTTTTGCTACTTACTCCCCACGAACTGTATACTGCAATTCCAACCGAATGGCTCGGATACTCGGGTTTGTTCAGTGCTATAATAGTAGGCGGGTTGGTGCCCCAGCTTATCAAATTCTTGCTTGATAAAAAGATTTATATACACATGCCTAAAGGGGTGCCTCCCATCGTGGAAGACTCCTTTGCTTCGCTGGTTCCTGCTGCGTTTGTTTTAATTATTGCTGTTGTTATTTCGCAAATGCTGATACTTACCAGTTTCGAAAACTTTCACAATGTCATCTATACTGTTATACAGGCTCCGCTTCAGGGATTTGGTCTGTCGCTGCCGGCTTATCTTGTAATGCAGATTTTGTGTACTCTGCTGATGTTTTGCGGTATACATGGCAACACAATTTTTGCCACATTTACTCCACTTACCATGGCAGCCAGCGCCGAAAACTTGGCTGCACTGGCCGCAGGGCAGCCTCTGCCCAATATCATTACTAGTTCCTTTTCTGTGCTATGTCAGCCGGGCGGTATTGGTGGTACATTCGGCTTAGCAATTTTACTCTTGTTCTTTTCTAAATCAAAACGCCTTAAAACACTGGGTAAAATGTCTATTGTACCAGCAATATTCGGCATAAACGAGCCGTTGATTTTTGGTATTCCCATTTTGCTAAACCCGCTATTATTCATCCCTTATGTACTCTGCCCAATAGTATGCACAACCTTAAGCTATGTTTCTATTGCTATCGGTATCGTTCCAAGATTATCCGGTGTTGAGGTCAACTGGACAATGCCTCAGATTGTTTCCGGATTCCTTGCGCAGGGCTGGCAGGCTGCTGTGCTGCAAGTGGTGCTGATTGCGGTTACTACCCTGATATGGTTTCCGTTCTTCAAGATGGTGGATAAACAGATATCCTTCGAGGAGAGTGAATCGGATACTAAGGACGATAAGGCTACCAAATAAGTGCATAGCTGAAAACAAGTGAAAAAGAATAGTTCATAACTATTCTTTTTTATCTAAAATTTCTAAGTGAGGAGAAACGATATGCAATTTCCAAACTTGTATAGCCCTATAAAAATAAACAATATGGTTTCAAGAAATAGAATAGTGGCCGCTCCTACAGGTGATGTATTTGAAGAAAAAGCTCTTGGAGGTGCCGGAATAGTTATATGCGGACATACCATTGTAGAGCCGGGAAGGTCCAGTTTTGCCAGCGGAAACGAGCCCTATTTATTCCACAAATATTCGGTGGAGGAAGCTCAATCAAGGATACGCAAATGCCACCAGTCAGGTGCTAAGGCGTCACTGGAACTTTTTCACGCAGGCCAGTACGCTCGAGTGATAGACTATGCGGTGGGACCTGTAGGTTTCATTCGAGAAGATGGTGTGGAAGTGAAGGCCATGACTCCCGAAATGATGGAGCATGTAGCCAATTGTTATGCACAGGCCGCAAAGGACGCACGCGACTTGGGTTTCGACATGGTATTCATGCACTTTGGACACGGTTGGTTGCCACCACAATTTTTATCGCCATTATTTAATAAGCGCACCGATGAATATGGCGGTTCGTTTGAAAACCGTGCAAGGTTCCCTAAAATGATACTTGAAAAGGTAAGGCAGGCGGTTGGGCCGAATTATCCCGTGGATATGCGTATCAGCTCGGTGGAGTGGGTGGAGGGCTCTATTGAGTTCGAGGATACGCTTAAGTTCATCAAACTGGTGGAACCTCTGATAGACACCGTGCAGATTTCTTGCGGGCTTGACATAAACCATGAGGGCAATGTGCATATGGTTACTACTAATTTTAAAGAGCATATGCCAAATGCAAAATATGCGCGGATTGTAAAGCAGAATGTAAGCATTCCGGTTTCGGTTGTAGGTGCAGTGATGAATCCTTACGAGGCGGAAGAGCTTATAGCATCCGGTGCGGTAGATTTGGTTGCATTTGGTAGAAGCTTTATAGCCGATCCCGACTGGCCCAATAAAGCAAAGGACGGTAAAACGGACGACATAGTGCCGTGTATTCGCTGCCTTCAATGCTACCATATTTCTACAAACAGAAAAAACGTCGGCTGTTCGGTGAATCCGAGGTTTACAAATGAATCATTTGTAATAAAAAACCTAGAAAAGGCCGAAACAGTAAAAAATATTGTTGTTGTCGGTGGCGGCCCGGCAGGTATTATGGCTGCACTTACTGCAGCCAAACGAGGACACAAGGTAACTCTATTTGAAAAAAACGACCGTCTTGGCGGGGCGTTATGCCATATCGTGAAGCAGTACTATAAACAAGATATCAGGTTGTATCTTGACCATCTTCTCAGGCAGGTGGAAAAGCATAATATCGATATAAGACTGAACATAGCTGCGACCCCGGAGATGGTAAAAAGCATGTGCCCAGATGCCATTTTTATAGCAGTTGGTTCTATTCCTGCCAAACCACCTATAAAAGGTATTGACGGAATAAACGTTACTGATTTTTATGAGGCCATAGACAATCAGGACTGTATCGGACAAAATGTAGTGATAATAGGCGGTGGGACAATAGGTGCAGAAATAGGGCTGGAGCTGGCAGAACTGAAGCATAAAAAAGTCACTATAGTAGAGCCTACGGGCGAACTTGCCGCACAGGGCAATATGCTGTATAAGATAGCGCTAAGGCAAAAAATGGATGCAGTGAGCACACTTAAGCGAATGCTAGAAACCACGTGCAAAGAGATAACAAAGGATGGTGTTATCGTTGTTCCCAAGAACGGTGAGGAGAAGTTTTTAAAAGCTGATACCGTAATAATTTCTACTGGGGTGACTGCTAACAGGACAGTAGCCGAAAGTTTTTACGGTATTACGCCGGATACCTTTACAATTGGAGACTGCGAGAAACCCCGAAAAATAATGGAAGCCGTTTTCGAAGGGTATACTATCGCGTCGCGTATATAGGAGGTATGAGATACTATGAATCATTTGCCAGATAACTTTTTATGGGGCGGGGCAGTTTCCGCAAACCAGTGCGAGGGTGCCTATGACGTCGGCGGTAAAGGTTTGAGTATTGCAGATATTGCTACCGCAGGTGGCCTAGGGGTCAAACGGGAATATACAGATGGGGTAATTAAGGGAAAGTATTACCCTAGCCATCAGGCAATAGATTTCTTCCACAGGTACAAGGAAGATATTGCAATGTTTGCCGAAATGGGGCTTAAATGTTTCCGCACCTCGATAAACTGGACAAGGATTTTTCCATTAGGAGACGAGGCGATGCCTAATGAGGCAGGACTGAGATTTTACGATGATTTATTTGATGAATGTTTGAAATACGGCATAGAGCCTGTTGTGACCATTTCCCACTATGAAACGCCGTTTGCGCTGGTAAAAAAATACGGCTCGTGGCGAAGCCGAAATATGATAGACTTGTTCTTGCGCTTTTGTGAGGCAATCTTTAACAGATACAAAGAAAAAGTAAAGTATTGGATGACATTCAACGAGATCAATGTTATCACCCTAAACCCGATAATGGCAGCGGGGATAAAAATAGAAGAGGGCGAAGATTTTGACAGAGTTATTTATCATGCGGCACATCATCAGCTGGTCGCCAGTGCAAAGGCTGTTCAATTGGGGCACCAAATAAACCCCGATTTTAAGATAGGCATGATGATGTTGTATCCTACGTTCTACGCAGAAACATGCAAGCCGGAAGACCAACTTATAGCAATGAAATCAATAGACAAGCACTACTATTTTTCCGATGTGCAGGTGCGCGGACGCTATTCATCCAAGGCTATAAGATATCTCGCAAATAAGGGAATTACCTTACAAACTAACCCGGAAGATGATAAGGCACTGGAGGAAGGCATAGTAGACTATATAGGTTTTAGCTACTATAATAGCAATGTGGCTACCACGCGTCCTGATGCAGCATTTACCGGCGGGAATATGTTAAATGCGGTGAAAAATCCGTACCTTGAAGAAAGCGCCTGGGGATGGTCTATCGATCCCATTGGACTGCGCATAGCACTTAATAACTTATATGAGAGGTATCAAATACCACTGTTCGTTGTGGAAAATGGACTTGGTGCGGTAGATACAGTTGAAGAGGACGGCAGCATACACGATGATTATCGCATAGACTATCTACGGCGCCACGTAAAAGCCATAAAAGCCGCCGTTATTGAAGACGGAGTAGAATGTATAGGCTATACGCCGTGGAGTTGCATAGACCTGGTAAGTGCCTCTACCGGAGAGATGAAAAAGCGCTATGGGTTTATTTATGTAGACAAAGATGATGACGGAAAGGGCAGCCTTGCACGGAGTCGCAAAGATTCGTTTTTCTGGTACAAAAAATGTATAGAAACGAACGGTGAGGAAATCTAAAAAGGTCTGCGTCATTGTGCCTTGGCTGGTAGGTCAAAGTATTTTTAAACATGACTTTAATGGGAGAATACATCCCACTGAGCAAAAGCCATTCGATTTTCCACACTGGAAAAACTGTGTGAAGTGTTGGACTGCCAACCGGGTGATATTTTAAAATACTCAAAAGAAGAAAAATAAAAGGCTGTATTTCTTAATGATTCTGCTTTTTCAGTTCTTCATAAAGTTCTTTTACGGGTTTGTTGTATATTGGGTGCAAAAAAGAGGGAGATATTTCGCATATAGGACCTAAGACAAAAGAGCGGTTATGGGCATCGGGGTGGGGGATTTTAAGATTGTCTTCATCAACTATAATATTTTCATAGAAGATAATGTCAAGATCTATATTTCTCGGCCCCCAGTGGATTTTTCGCACTCTCCCCATCTCTTGCTCAATAGCAAGCAGCTCTTTTAAAACTTCTTGAGGAGAAAGATTTGTATCTGCAATACATGCCCCGTTTAAAAAAGTGTCTTGGTCTTCATAACCATATGGTTCTGTCTCTATTATGGTTGAAACCTTGATTATATTAAGTCCGCGGGCCTTCATTTTTTCTAAAGCTGTTTTAATGTTTTGTTCTTTATTGCCCATATTACTTCCAAACGCTATTATCACCTGCGGCACTTTATCGCCTCCACCATTTCAATAATCCTGACGTTTTCCTTTACATCGTGCACTCGCACCATATCCACATCTTGATAGGCACAAAGTGCGGTAATGGCAAGAGTACCTTCCAGTCTATCGTCAGCAGATTTTAAATCAAGAGCCTTACCGATAAAAGACTTTCTTGATGCGGCAATAAGTAAAGGCCTGTGAAGACTTTGAAGCTCACGAACTCTGTCCATTATCTCCATGTTATCTTTATAGGTTTTTCCAAAGCCTAGGCCCGGGTCGAGAATTATATTGTTTTCATCCATGTTGAAACTTATTGCATAGTTAATCTTATCGATAAAATACTGTGCAATTTCTTTTATAAGGTCATCATATGTAGGATTTTCTTGCATATTTTTAGGGGTGCCTTTTATGTGCATAAGGATATATGGTGCATTGCTTTTAGCTGCTACCTCTACCAGTTTTTGGTCAAAACTAAATCCGCTTACGTCATTTATTATATCAGCGCCTGCCTCTAAAGCTTTTTCCGCTACATTTGACCTATAGGTATCTACGGAAATCATTATATCGTGATAATTTTCCCTTATAGCTTTTATGGCCATAACAACCCTTTTTGCCTCATCTTCCTCGCTGATGGGGTCGGAGCCGGGCCTAGTTGACATTCCGCCTATATCGACAACATCTGCACCCGATTGTATCATATCTCGGGCAGTGTCTAATATTTCTTGTATGCTTTGCTTTCGAGAACCAGAGTAAAATGAATCAGAAGTGACATTTATTATGCCCATAACACGAGTCTTGTCAAAGCTTAAAGTTCTGCCCCAAGGGGATTTTATAAAGTTTGTTTTTTCTGTTGAAAAAAATTTCTTAAGTTCGCAGCAAGCTTTGTCTAACTTAAAATAAGGCATCTTTTGAAGTTTTTCCATCAAGATATTGTAGTGTTTTTTAGTGCCGAGAAGGATTATATCTGAAGTTTCAACATTGCAATCTACGGCATTTTTATGAACTACGGCATCACCGCCCGATGAAAGCATTTCTTGTTTTATGATATTTGCTCCGGGTGTAGGTATATCAAAGAGTTTAAGAGGAATTATCATGGACTTGTCTTTAAAAATATTAAAAGATGCGGGATGTGCATTGACTTTTTTCATTTCATTTTTTAGATATTCTTGAGATATTTCTAATATCATATCAAAGCTATCTCCCTTCAACTTAATGCTTTTTCAACCCAAGCAAAAGCTTCGTGATTGTGAATACTTTCATGGCTTTCTACTTCCACCCTGTAGCATTTAAGCCCGTCTTCTTTCTCCAGCAAAAGAGCCGCATCTCTTGCCACATCTTCTACAAATTTTGGCGTATTATAGGCTGCTTCGGTTACATATTTTTCATCTTCACGCTTTAATAGGGAATAAACAGGGCTTGATGCAGACATTTCTGCAATTGCTGCTAAATGTTCAAACCAAATTTTCTTTTTGGTTTTTACAAGGATTTTAACATTTGCCCGCTGGTTATGAGCACCAACGCTGCTAATAGCCTTAGAACATGGACAGAGAGTCTGCACGGGAACCACAACCCCGATAATTATTTCAGTTTCATCGCGGTTTTTCTCACCCAATATCATTGCTTCAATTTTAAGCGGCGATATATTCTTGCTTACAGGCGATTCTTTCCAAATAAAATATGGGAACTTGCATTCAAAAAAACTGCTTTCGGCATCAAGCTTTGTTTGTATGCTGCTTAAGATGCTTAAAATAATCTGAGGGTTTAGAATATCTATATTATTTAAGACTTCTACAAATCTACTCATATGAGTTCCCTTTATATCGTGATTTAAGGCTACAGAAAGGCTAATATTGGCAACGGTATTTTGAAATCCGTTTGTTTGGTCATATACCTTTAAGGGCCAGTCAATGTTTTTGATGCCTACTCTGTTTAGTGAAATACCTCGAGTATCTATTTGGCTTTGGATATCTTTTAACAAATCATTCACCCCTGTACATGATGCCACAATTTTCTGTTTCCCAAACCTGGATTTCATAAAGTCGGCAGTTTTCCCTAGATAATTCATCATATAGTCTATCCCAAATCCATTTGGCGATATTTTCGGCAGAAGGTTGCTTTATAAAGTCATTCAGATAGGAGTGGTCCAGCTGCTGCAATATTTTGGATTCAACAACGTGTTTTAGCTCAGAAAAATCCATAATCATATCTTCTTTTCCGGGCTTGCCCTCTAATTTAACGACAAGCTTATACGTATGCCCGTGGAGTTTTTCACATTTTCCATGATATTCCACGAGATTATGAGCTGCATCAAACTTGAATTTTCTTGTTAAAATCATTGATTTCCTCCTTGCTTATGCACATATTTTACGATATTTAACCCTATTATAACATGTAAATAATATTTAACCACACACTGAACATATTTTACTTATCATTAAGGAAGTCATATGTGATAGATTTGTAGAATGTATACATATATAATTTTATTAGTTAGAAAGGAATATTTAATATGAATAGGCGACAAGTAGATTTACTGAAAAAATTAATAATTCAAGATGATTATCAGCCGATAAAATATTTTTCTGCTATATTTGGCACATCAATGAAAACAATATCAAAGGATCTTGATGATATTGAGGAAATTATTAGTCCCACCGGTGCCAGAATAGAGAGGAAGCAAGGAAGAGGGATTAAGCTATGCTATACCTTGCCTCAGCTAGATAAGCTAAATGAGATATTAAATAATATATCACCTCTTGACAGCGACAAGACTGTAGAGGATAGAAGAACTGAAATTCTGTTAAATCTACTTATAAATACAAACAAGTACACCACAATCCAGAAACTTTCAGATAAATATATGGTGAGCAGGACTTCCATTAATAATGACCTAAAAGAAGTTCAGGAAAGGTTAAAAAAATATAACTTGGAACTTTCAAAAACCTTGAAGGGAACCAGAATAATCGGCAGTGAGATAAATATCAGAAAAGCTTTGGTTTCTACTATTCAAGAATATGCTAAAATCAATCCCGGTTATATATCCGAATATCAAAGCATCCGGCATAAGGAGCTTAATATTGCTGAAATAAATAGCATGCTAAACAGCAAGTCTATTTCATTTTTCGAAGAGCTGCTAAACAAATTGGAGAATGAATTGAAGCTGGTAATCTATGAACCCTATTATACAAATTTGCTAAGTCATTTGGTTATTATGACAAATAGGATAATTAACGGAAACTATATTGAAGATAATCCAGATTACAATAATTCTATGCTAGCGATGAATGAAAGGCTGTATGACGCTGCCGTATATTTAATTAAGGAAATAGAAAAGAAATTTGATATTAAGATTAACAAACAAGAAATTGCTTATGTGTATAAATATCTAATATCCGTCGGACTAAGTTTTGAAGATGATAAAAAATGTATTAAAGAAGCTGATTTATCCTATGTATATTTTACCAAGGATTTAATAAGCATTATATCTCAAATGCTGGATGTCAATTATGATTTAAGCCTTGATTTATACGATAAATTATTGCTGCATGTAAGGCCTATGCTCAACAGGGCAAAATATAATATTCAAATTAAAAATCCTTTATTGGATGATTTTTTAAGGGAATTTGAAGAAGAATTTTTTATAGTAAAGGTTGGCTGCTTTTTACTCTGCAACAGATATGGAGTAAATATGATAAACGATCATGAAGTGGCATATATTCTATCCTATTTTATTTCTGAAAACGAAAAAATGGCCAGTGCCATAAAGGTGCGAACAGTAGTAATATGCCATAGTGGCTATGGCACCAGCAGATTATTGGCTGCAAGATTGGCAAAGACTTTCAGCAATATCGAAATTTCAGGGATAATTTCATCTAATGCGATTAATAGTGCTGATTTAGAGAAAGTAGATTTAATAGTCTCCACAGTGGATTTGGACACGGATAAACCTTATTTAATAATATCAGCTTTTTTAAATGAAATAGATAAAGAAAATGTAAAAAACTATATAGAAAATATATTAGAAAGCAAGAAAAAATCGATTTCCTCAGAACATGAAGAGATTTCTATAAAATTTATTGATGATAAAGAGGGAATAAAAGAATTTATAAGTTTGCTTATTGAAGATGAGCTGATTCATGTTAAAGATAACATCTATTTATACCTTAGAGCAGAGAAAGCAAACTCGGCTCGGAAATACCTCATTGAGAAAAAATGTATAATTGCCGTCGATTATTCCGATTATAGCTTCTTATCAAAAGTTATAAGGTTTTTGATAAGAGAAGGGTTGGATAAGGAGGGGCAATATGGAAAGTAAAAGCCTAATTACCGAGGATAATATTCTTATAGATTTTAATGTAAGTTCTAAGGAGGAAGCCATAGATAAACTTGCGGAGTTGCTAGTAGAGTCAGGAGCTGTTTTGGATAAACCGGGTTTTTTAAAAGATATATATGAAAGAGAAAGCAGAGGTTTTACATATGCAGGAGATTATTTAGCGATTCCTCATGGCTGGTCCAAGCATGTAGTTAGAACAGCGGTGGCTGTTTTAAAAACAAAAGATCCTATTATTTGGGATGAAAAGGGGAATTTAGTAAAACTTATTATCATGTTTGTCATTCCACAAGGCAACGAGATAGAACAAGGATTGGAGAAAATAGGGCAGCTGTTTTCTTCACTGGGAGATGTGGAAGCTGTAAAAAGATTGTTAAACGCTGATACAAAGAAGGAAATAGCCCGGCTGATTTGTAGCTATGCAAATGTTAAATCAAAGTTTTAAACATAAAAGAAAAAGCCAATAATTGCAATTAATATAATTACAACAATTGGGAGGTGAATAAAGATGAAAAAGATTTATCTTTTTTGCGATCAAGGGATGAGCACAAGCATGCTTGCTAAAAGAATGCAAGATATAGGGGAAAAACACAATCTGCCTCTTGAGGTAAAAGCTCATTCAATTAAAACCTTAGAAAAAATCATGGAGGAAAAGAACCCTGATTGTGTTTTATTAGGTCCTCAGGTTAGCCATTTGTTGGAGGATACCAAAAGAAGGCTGGTAAACTATAATGTTCCAGTTGGAGTCATTGATTCCGCTGATTATGGAATGATGGATGGGGAGAAGGTTTTAAAGAAAGCAATATTACTTATGAAAAATCACAAAAAGAAGGGAGAATAATAATGTTTAATAAACTAGAAAAGACTCTAATGCCTATTGCGGATATGTTGGGCAAAAACAAGATTTTAGTTGCTATACGTGATGGATTTCTAGTTTCAACGCCGGTGATTATTGTCGGCTCTATGTTTATATTGTTTGCAAACTTTCCGGTGCCGGGCTGGTCCGAGTTTTGGGCAAGAATATTTGGAACAGGTTGGGAATCATATTTTTCTAACGTTGCACGGGCAACTTTTGATATAATATCAATATTAACAGTAGTGGGCATAGGATATGCTTATGCTAGAGAAATAGGAGCAGACAAAATACAAGGAGCGGTTGTTTCGCTGGTATCCTTTATAATCTTAATGCCTACGGCAATTCCGTATGAAGGCGTAGAAGGGCCATCTTTTGTAAGAGCTATAAGCTTTTCTTATATAGGCACAAATGGAATATTTTTAGCAATGCTTGTTTCGATTTTGTCAGTTCAAATATTCAACTGGGGATACAAAAAGGGCTGGACAATAAAGCTGCCACAGGGAGTGCCGCCTGCTGTTTTTGATTCATTTGCAGCTTTAATACCGAGTTTCCTAGTGATGTTCATATTTTTCTTGGTGAGAATTGGATTTGAGCTTACACCATATGAATCTGCACATAATTTTATATATACTGTGCTGCAGGCTCCGTTAATGGGGGTTGGAAATAGTTTAGGAGCACAAATTGTTTACGTTGTATCATGTTCTATTTTCTGGTTCTTTGGAATAAACGGACCTGCAGTTGCAAATTCAGTTTTTTCTCCAATATTTAGAACTTTGTCGATGGAAAACTTGGCGGCCTTTGAAGCAGGATTGCCATTGCCTCATATATACACAGGACAGTTTGTTGACCTTTTTCAAACATTTGGCGGAGGAGGAAGCACGCTTTCTTTAGTTATTCTTATGGTAACAGTGTGCAAGTCGGAAAGAATTAAGCAATTAGGAAGATTATCGATTGTGCCGGGCATTTTCGGAATCAACGAGCCTATCATATTCGGCCTTCCGATAGTGCTAAATCCTATAATGGTTATACCCTTTATTGGCGTGCCTTTGATGAATACAATTTTATCGGCAATAGCCTTTGAAACAGGATTTTTACCCTATACCAATGGTGTTTCACTGCCGTGGACAACACCCTTGGGTTTCTCAGGATATTTGTCAACAGGCAGCTTGAGGGCATCGGCATTCCAATTTTTATTGTTGATTTTAGGTTGTGTAGTATACTACCCGTTCATAAAGATACTTGATAAGAGTTACCTAAAAGACGAAGAATCTCAGAGCGAAGAAGATGAGTTGGCTGATATTTCATTTGAAGACTTATCTTTGGACGATCTTTAAGTCAGTTGCCGGTGACGGCAGTAAACTGGAGGTTAAAAGGTTAAGATGAGAGTTTTGATGGTATTTGACCAAATACAAGCAGGAATGGGAGGCAAGGAAAGGTCGGATCTTCCCCTTGGAGGCAAAAGGGGCGCAATAGGCTCAGCTCCCATGATCGAACCGCATCTTAAAAACGTAGATGGCGAAATTATAGCTTGTTTGTATTGCGGCAATGATTATTTTAAAGAAAACGAAGAAATAGCAACTAAAAAAATGACTGCTATGGTGAAAAAAATAAACCCTGATGTAGTTATCTGCGGACCGGCATATAACTATAAAGGATATGCATATATGTGCGCTGTTGTTGGCAAAAATATACAAGAAAAAACAGATATACCGGTTGTAGTTGCTATGTCAAAAGAAAATGAAGATGTTATTTCAGAATATAAGGATGTTTTACATATTGTAAAGATGCCTAAAAAGGGAGGCATCGGATTAAGCGAATCATTGAACAATATCTGTGTTTTAGCAAGAAAAATGTTTGATAAAGAAGATATAGAGGAACTAGCGAAAAAAATATGTTATTAGAAATATTATGAGGTAGCTCTGCAAAGGCTACCTCATATCTCAACTTTTACGATGGAGACTTAAAAATGGAACAGGTTTTAAATGATAAGATTGATGAATATAAGGAAAAACTATTGAAGTCTATAATAGAAGTGGTCAATATACCCAGTGTCAAAGATGAACCGAAAGATAATGCACCATTTGGAGACCGAATAAAAGAAGCGCTATTTGTGACATTAGATATAGCAGAGAATTTAGGCTTTAAAACAAAAAATTTAGATAATTATATTGGATATGCTCAGTACGGGGATAAAGAAGAGGGGTATATAGGAGTTATAGGACATTTGGATGTAGTGCCTGCAGGAGAAGGATGGAAGTTTCCACCTTTTAGCGGGCATATTGAAGATGAAAAAATATATGGCAGAGGCGTATTAGATAACAAAGGACCGATTTTAGCTGCGCTATATGCCTTATACGCTATTAAAGAATCTCGATTAAAGTTGAGCAAGCCAGTTAGAATAATATTCGGCACCGATGAAGAAAGCGGATTTAATGATGTTCGATATTATTTAAAGAAAGAAAAACCACCCGTAATGGGATTTACCCCTGATTGTAAATATCCCGTTGTATATGGAGAAAGAGGAAGGGCAAATATTCAATTTGAAATTGAGTATAATGACAAAAACTATAAAAACGCCGCTGATGAGTTTTTCGGTTTTTTAAATGATTATATTCTATCTAGTAAAAGCTGTGGAGATAGATTAGGCATTGATTTTAGCGATGCGGAATTTGGCGTTATGGAGATGAGGGGCCATAATATTCATATCGAGGATTCTAAATTTCTGTTTAATCTTAGCTTAAGCTATCCGGCAATTGTAAGCATCGATGAAATAATAAAAAGAATAAAATCAAAGCTCTCGAAAAACATAAAATTAAATCTTCTTTTAAACTATAACCCTGTTAAATTCGACAAAAATTCTTTTCTGATTAAATCACTGCAAAAGGCATATGAAGAGGTTACAAAATTAGATGGAACGCCAGTTACAACCACAGGGGGAACTTATGCAAAAATAATGCCTAACATTGTGCCTTTTGGACCTTCTTTTCCTGGGCAGAAAGGAATTTCTCATAATCCAAATGAATATATGAGCATAGAGGATATAATATTAAACAGCAAAATATTTGCTCAAGCTATATATAATTTGGCAAAATAGATGAAGCAAAATAAATAGAGGCGGAGGCGATAGCATGGGCTGGGCAATCATAGGCACCTGGAGAATGGCCTTGGAAGGCATTGAAAAATCAGCAAAGCTGCTTTCTAACGGAGGAAGTTCAGGAGATGCCATTGAAACAGCTATAAAGATGGTAGAGGATTTTCCTTACTATAAATCTGTCGGATACGGAGGCCTTCCTAACGAAAACGGGGAAGTTGAACTCGATGCGGCATATATGGATGGTGATAGTTTATCCATTGGAGCTGTTGCGGCGATTAAAGATTTTAAGAATCCTATCAGCATAGCCAGAAAGTTGAGCGAAGAAAGATTTAATTCATTTTTGGTAGGATACGGAGCAGAGGAATATGCTCATAAAAATGGATTCGAAAGGATGAATATGCTTACTGAAAGAGCCATTATCCATTATAAAAACAGATTGAAAGAAACGGTAAATAAGGGGCTCAGTCCCTATGACGGTCATGACACTGTAGGAATGGTTGCTCTTGACTTGGCCAATTCTATGGCAAGCGGTACGTCTACAAGCGGCCTTTTTATGAAGAAAAGAGGAAGGGTGGGAGATTCTCCGCTATCCGGCTCAGGCTTCTATGTAGATAGCAAGATAGGAGGCGCTACTGCTACGGGACTGGGAGAGGATATAATGAAAGGGTGCATCTCTTATGAAGTAGTCAGGTTGATGAAGGATGGTTATGCCCCTCAAGAGGCAGCGGATAAGGCCGTCTTCGAACTTACTAACCTGCTTATAAGTAGAAGGCAAAAGGCGGGAGATATCTCCGTAGTTTGCATAAACAATAAAGGAGAATTTGGGGCTGCTACAAATATTAAAGAGTTTTCCTTTGTAGTAGCTACCGAAAAATTGCCGCCAACTGTTTATACATGTACTGTTGAAAACAACAAAACGATTTATCAAGTGGCTACAGAAGAATGGATGCACAATTATATGAAGACAAGGACAGCTCCCTTAAAATTAAAATTAAAATAATAATAATAATTGATACAACAGATATAGAAAGATGGTGGACATATGGAAGGCATGGAATTATTAAATTTTCAAATGATAAGCAATGTCGGAGATGCGAAATCATTTCTGTTTAAAGCTTTAAAAGCTGCTAGGGAAGAAGACTTTAAAGCAGCAGAGAAGCTTATTGAAAGTGCAGACGAAAGTCTGTTAAAAGCCCATGAGATACATAGAGAGTTGCTGCAACAGGAAACTCAAGAGCCAATTGAGCTATCTCTTTTATTGATGCATGCTGAAGACCAAATGATGTCGACGGAATTGTTAAGGGATATTACCAACGAGATGTTATTGGTTCATAAAAAGTATTCGGGAGATGATAAAAAATAAGGGAAGACCTTAATTCCTTTCATCATGGTAATTTAACTTAGTTGAGTAAACCGGACAGTTACTACTAATCGTTAATACAGTAAAGACGGCTGGATGAAGCCGTCTTGCAGCGCCTCATCTGATGTTTAACAACATAGCAGAATACGAACACAGGCACAGATAAAATATGTTGCACAAAAAGGAGGAAATCAATGGAGATTTTAATGAAACCTATCGGCTATATCCGATCGCCTTATAAAGACAAGACTGCCGCTGCCAAACAAAGTACACTCTCACAAGGAACGACAGCTGTTATTGAGATATTGGATGAGTATGTGGAAGGCATAGCTGATATTAAGGAAGGGGAATACGGCGTCGTATTGTTCTACTTTCACAAATCCGAAGGCTATAAACTAACGACACTGTCCCGCAAAAGCAATAAAATTATGGGCGTGTTTTCTACAAGATCTCCCAACCGTCCAAACGGCATAGGAATGTCCATTGTCCGATTTATTAAAAAAGAAAATAACCGGCTGATTTTTGAAGGAGTAGATATGCTGGATGGCACCCCCGTGCTTGATATTAAGCCTTGCTGACCTTTACTTTGTTACTATTTCACCTCTGTCATAAAAATATAGAAAAAAAGTGGATTTTATGAGCACCTCGAAGTAGACAATTTTACTTTCGAGGTGCTTTTTTATATGCATGAAACTTACTATTTTTTACCTATAACTTAACAAAATACAAAAAAGATGGTACTTAATATAATAGTTGTAGACACTAATTGACACTAGTTTATGGGAAGAATGAAATTTTGTGCTAAAAAACAGGCTATTGCACAACAACTTTATGTGTAAATATCTGAATAAGCAAATAGCATATAAAAATGATTTGCTTATCGCACATATTTAGTATACAATATTGTTTAAAAAGTGCTTATTGGTGGTGAAAAAGCTTGTTAAAAAGGCCTCATTTATCAAAATTATTCCCAATATTTTTTTTATGGATAGGGATAGGATTATCATCAGGAATTATACAGTTATATATGCATAAGAAATGTGGCAAAAATTTACTTATGACTGCATCTTTAACTATTCAAATTATTATGTGGCTTGGATTGGGATATTCCTTTAAAAAATTGTACATATTTGCATATCAGGATGAATTGACTAATTTATGGAATAGGCGATATTTATACACTAGACTCAAAGATGAAATGAAGAGATTGAAACAAAATAAAGTCTTATCACTTGCTATTATAGATATAGATAATTTTAAGCGTATAAATGATACTTTCGGCCATTTATTCGGGGATAAGGTATTAATAGAAATGGCCTGCATATTACAAAAAAACCTTCGTAAGAATGATATTGTTGCCAGATGGGGCGGAGAGGAATTCATAATAGTTTTGCCGAAAACCGATGTAAAAGGAGCAAAAATAGTTTTTGAGAGGATAAGAAAAATAATAGAAAACTATGATTTTGGATGCAAAATTACTGTATCCGGAGGAATTGCTTTTGTCGGGGAAGATATAGAAGCAGACAAGCTAATAGGTATGGCTGATGAGGCGCTTTATGAGGCTAAAAGAAGAAAAAACTTGATAGCCGTATATGGCGAATAACCAAGTTTGATGGTTTTAAAACATAAGTACAGACATCATGCGGGTTTGCTGAGACGCAAAAAGCAAATTCGTCACTGCGAAATAACTCTTCAATTTTCCGATAGATTTAATAAGTCTGGAGTAAAAAGATATAAAATATCTTCTTGACAATATTGGTCTATTAGAATAAACTATACCCACAAAGGTTTACTGCAATAAACCAAATTAGAAGACAAATTTAATTTTTTACTTCCTGCATTCCTTACAGCTTTTTTACAAGATAAGAAACTTTCAAAAAAAGAAGCTTAAGAGATACAAAAAATGATAGAGGAGGCGGCAAAGTGAGCAAGCTCTTTGCCTTTGGAGAAAGCAATGTCAAAGGGCACATAAAAAATATATTAAATTATAAAAAACCTGTGTTCTGGGTTATATGCTCTGCCTGCATTTTAGTTGGAGTGATATCTATTGTGCTTGCGGCAAATCCTTTAAACAAACCTCAAGACTCGTATTTAACATCAGCTGAGAAATTCTTAGAATATAAGACGGAGTATGTGGGTGATGCATCAAAGGTTGGCAATATAATAAGGCTATTAAAGTTTCCGGAAAAGGTAAAATATGACCACTTTGAACTTCACACAGAAAATGTTCCTTATGGAATTACAGTGCATTTAAAAACTGATACCCAAACAAAGAATTTCTATACGGGAGCCAATTTAGCTTTAAATCAAACACCTTTTGAGAAAAATGCCATCATCATGTTTTCGCTCATAGGTAATGTTGATTATATCAACTTTAATTTGACTGACGGCAAAAATGACTATTTAATTCAATACACAAAGGACCAGGCGGATGCTATGATGGGAAAGGATGTGCGAGAGTTTTCTGGAGAAAAACTCACATTTGCACGACTTTTAAAAACGGCAGACAAGATAGAAGAAGATTTTATTAATAAGTATGAAAATAGTTCCATTAGTACAATTAGTACAATTGGCGGAGCAGATGGGCCGCTTAAAATGTACGAAACATATAAAGCCGATGAGTCAGATCCAATTACCGGCTTTGCGTGGGAAGTAGTAAATAAGGATATCGAATACTATGAAGAAGATCCGAAAGTAAAAATTGTTGACAGCAAAATAACTCGTTTGGAACTTGTTGAAAGCTTTAATGACTTGACAGATGAGACCATTGATGTATATGCGCTGGAATATCGTCTGCTTCCTGAAGACTTAAGCAAAGTGGTTTTAGCAGGCGGCATGGATGTAGACGAAAACGGTTGGCTCAAGGAGACCAGCAGCATGGGAAGTCCTATGCTTGTAGTATCTCAAAATGGCGGCAATATGAAATTTATTGGAATAATTATGAGTGGGACTGCAGCGGAAGATGGAAGCTTGAAAGCAGCTGTAAAAGGGCTGCTGGAGAAAAAACAATAAAAAATCATACTTTTTCACAACAACTTTATGACTGAAACATAAAGCCTGAATGCCTGTAAAGGCGTGGTGTTCAGGCTTTTTTTCACATGTTTTTGTGTAAAAGTTTAAATGTATAACATTTGATTTATATGCTGGCTGCCGGCGAAATGCCACCCTCTAAGCTCAAGACCCAAAAGCGCAAACCTTAACCGACAAAAACCGTATTTATATTTCTATTTTATAGACTAATTAAGCGTTGACTTAATCAAGAACTGTGCTATAATTTTAATTAGGTATTTACTTAATTAAAATTGGAAGGTGGTAGCTTATGGATACGTTAGCCGTGATAAAGGCTTTAGGTGATGAGTCGAGATTTAAAATCATTAACATTCTGCTGGAATATAACTATTGTGTAAGAACCTTGGCTCAAGAACTTGGGATTTCGGAAGCTGCTGTATCTCAGCATTTAAAAGTGTTAAAAGAGGCAGGCCTGCTTGAAGGCGAAAGACGAGGCTATTATATGCACTATGATGTAAATCGAGATGTCCTACATAAACTTGCATCAAAAATTGAAGAATTAGCGGCTGCCCAGCGCAAGCCCTGCAATCTTAAAGAAAAAGAAGGCTGCGATCCTAATGAAGGACAAGAATGTTACATGCAAAAAACAGGAGAGAAATGTTCTGACGAGGTTCGATTTTTCTGCCACGGCAGCAATAAAAGAGAAAGCGGAAGACAAGATGCCAATTATAACTGTCACGAATCTTAAAAAGACATTTGGAAAAGTTTGTGCGGTTGATGATATTTCCTTTGAGATAGATGAAGGGGAAATATTTGGCTTTCTAGGACCCAACGGAGCAGGCAAGACTACAACCATCAATATGATGATCGGACTTGCAAGACCTACCGACGGAGATATTGTAATTTATGGTATTGATGCCGTAAAGGACGTTAAAAAGGTTCAGGGGATTATAGGGGTAGTGCCTGACGAGAATAATTTATATGATGATATGGACGGTTTTGATAATCTTTGCTTTTGCGCCGCTTTATATGGAATGGGAAAAAATGAGCGGGAAAAAAGAGCGCAAGAATTACTGGAAGACTTTGATTTAGCTGCTGCGGAAAAACGTCCATTTAAAGCATATTCTAAAGGGATGCGCCGCAAGCTTACAATAGCTGCAGGGATTATACATGATCCCAAGATTCTGTTCTTAGATGAGCCGACTACGGGCATAGATGTGGAAAGTGCTCGACAGATAAGAAGGCTTATAGTGAGCTTAAAAGAGCAAGGCAAGACAATATTTCTTACCACTCACTATATTGAAGAGGCTCAGCGTGTATGTGACAGAGTTGCCTTTATCGCAAATGGAAAGATTGTAAAAGTGGGCACTGTGAAAGAGCTTGTGGAAAATGCGCAGCATGAACACAGAATAAAACTTGTTCTTGACAAAAGCATTAAAGGTATGAAGGAGGAAATCGAAAGCAGTTTAGAAAACTGCAAGCTTAAAATACAAGAGGAAAACTCCTGCCTTATTATTTCAAAAGAGCGCATAGCACTATATCCTGTCCTTCGGATTTTAGACAGCAAGGGAGTATCGGTTTATGAAGCAATAGAAATAAAGCCATCTCTTGAAGATGTATTTGTCAGTGTAACGGGAATCGAAGCCTTCAAGTTGAAAAAGGAAAAAGAAGGGGTGGAAAAATAGGAATGAAAACATGGATTGCATTTTGGAATATTTTAAAAAAGGATGTCAGAACCTATTATCTAAAGCCCCCTAACATCAGCTGGGGAATTATCTTTCCTGTTTCATGGACGCTAATGCAGCTTATCCGTGCGCCTGGCAAAATAGAAATTATAGAACTGCTGCCGGGACTAATGGCAATGAGCGTGCTATTTGGCACAACCTCGATGCTGGCTGTTACAATCACGTTTGAGAAAAAAGGGCGCTCCTTTGACAGGCTGCTCCTTGCTCCAATAAGCCTTAACATGATGGTTCTTGCAAAATTATCCGGTGCAATAATATTCGGTATAATCAATGCCTTTGTGCCGGCTATCTTCGCAGCTTTCTTTATAGATTTGAGCGAAGTGAACTGGGTAATTGCTTTTGCTGCGATTTTTCTCATTGCGGCTACTTCCACCTTAATAGGTCTATTTATTGCCGTTTCGGCAAAAGAAGTCTTCGAGGCGCAGACCTTTTCCAACTTCTTCAGGTTTCCTATGTTGTTTTTATGCGGGCTGTTTATACCAATTAACCAACTGCCTGCCCCTTTAAGACTTATTTCCTTTTGCCTGCCGCTGACATATGGAACCGACATGCTCAAGGGCGCCATCATGGGAAACCCGGCTTTGAACATCTTTCTTAACATCCTCGCCTTGCTGACCTTTACTTTGTTACTATTTCACCTCTGTCATAAAAATATAGAAAGAAAGTGGATTTTATGAGCGGCAATTCTTTTCTCGACTATATAGAATTTAACAAAGCAAGGAAAGTTCAATTTAAGGTAGAAGATGTAACACTCGCAAGCGAAAAGAGTCTATCTAAGGATTGGCTAAACCTTAAGGTTATTTTTTTATAAGAGAGTCAGGGATGAAACTGGCTTGCTGGTTTAATTCTACTGTAATTCGGAAATATGTTGACAGAATTTTATTTTTTGAAAAACTTCAACAAATAGTTGACTTTACTAAGCAGTTAGGATATAATAATCACAGCAACATTCAAAAAGCAATTACTTTACATAAAATTCTAAATAACTTAGCAAAAACTTATTCAAAAACTGTTTTCGGATTTTATTGCTTAAGAAGGGGATTTATGTTTTAAGTAATTGCTAAAATTTTTTAGGAGGATAGAAAGCATGAAGATTTTAGGAATTTCCGGAGGAACAAAAAATGGTGCAAATGATTCAATGTGCAAAGAAGCATTAATAGGAGCAAAGGAAGTAGGAGCTGAGGTAGAGTTTATTCACTTAATGGACTTAGATATTAAATATTGTACCGGTTGCACAACATGTGTTCAATCACTTTTTTCGGGAAAAGGGAACATGTGTGTTTTAAATGATGATTTTGACTGGCTACTTGATAAAATGCTAGACGCTGACGGAATCGTATTCGCTACTCCGATTTTTGAAAAAGGAGCATTGGGACTTTTCCATACCATTACCGATCGATTTGGCCCTCGAATGGATCGGGGTAACAACGTGATTGCAACCAAAATGGCGGAAGAGGGACATGGAAAGCCAATTGATCCCAGAATTATTAAGGACAAGGTTATTTCTTTTATGGGAATTGGCGGTTCGGATTGGATGACGAGAGTTCAATGCGACATGGCAATGTTAGCGCTGACTCCAATGTGGAAGATCATTGAAAATGAAGTTTTTCCATGGTCGTTGGGAATCATCGCAGATGATGAAAAGGTTGCTCGAGCACACAAAATTGGAAGAAATTTGGCTCTGGCTGCTGTAAACTTTGAAAAGGCAGAATATTTAGGAGAAGAAGGAGTATGTCCTCATTGCCACAGCAGGAACTTCTTTCTAAGTAATGATAGTACTAAAGCAATTTGTTGCTTATGCGGCATTGAAGGAGATGTTAAGATTGTAGATAATAAAGTTTGCTTTGTATTTCCGGAAGAACAATTAGAACATGCTCATGACACATTGCCAGGAAAGTTTAAACATGCCAATGACATTAAAAACAACACTCTAAGATATAATGACATTAAAAAAAGTGATGATTATAAAAAACGAATAAAAAAATATAAAGAGTTTATCGAACCACTCAAACCGCATAATTAATACATAATTAAAAAATCATTAGTAATATTTTATTGCATAAATAAAGAGAGGAGTGTTGAGTGTTAGATGGATACTGAATTTAAACCAATGAGAAGCCTGATTTACGTAGGTGTTGCGAAGGAAGAATACCGGCATAAATTAAAAAACTGGTTATACCGTTACCATATTCCGGATAGTATTTCTCAATTTGCACCATATGTCACAAAGTATGCGTTTTATAATGCATTGCCGGTTCCTCCTGAAGGTGAGCGATTTGGCGCTTATAATATGCAGCTAACTGAACACTACTGGTTGATCAATCCGATGAATCCTCAATTAAAGATTAAGGCATTTACTGAATTCTTCCCGGTAGATGTTTTGAAGTGGCAAGGAAATATTCCCGATGACGCAGATGCAGATTCCGTGAATATTGAAGGTGATGCAGCACGTAGTTCCGGAGGAGATAATGGGATGCCTCCGTTCATCTTTGCTTTTATCCCATTTTGGTGGGAAGAAGACTTTAAAGGAGCTGGAAGAACTGTTGAAGATGGTCCGAATTATCGCTGGCAATTTTTAATTCAATATCCGAACGGAATATCTTTAGAAGAAGGAGATCAATGGTTCTATAAAAAGTTAGTTCCTGCATTCAAAGAAATGCCGGAGGTAAATCGTTTTTTAACAAGCAGGGTAATTCGCGATGTAAATGATTGTCAATTCCATCGCGTAATTGAGATGTGGTTTGATGGCCCGGAAGAGTGGTATCGGGCGGCAGTAGAAAAAGGAAAATCTATTGAAAGACCACATTGGGCAACAGCCGAAGAATTTCCATATCTTAAACCAAAATTTCAAATTGCAAGCTTATTTTTAACAGATATTGCAGACTCTGATAACTATTCACAGTACCGTGGATATATTACTATGAGATAAATATTTAACAATATGATAGGAATGCAATTTTTTCTAAGAAAGGAGAAATTAATCTCTTATGACTTTGAGAAAAGAACCATTAGCTAAAAATATAGAATGGATTGGCTTTGATGATTTGAATGGGAAACCCGGATTTCAGATGGCAATGCAAAAATGGGAAGATAAATATTATCTATATGTTGCTTCATTCCGCCATAATGGTTGGAATATTGTGGATGTTACAGATCCGGCACATCCGCGAAATGTAAAATGGTTAGAGGGGCCATGGTTTTTTGATGGTATACGTGATGGGCAAAGCACGCCAAAGATTCAAATTGCAGATGGTTTGATGATTACCGCACATGGTGGCACCATGAAAGAGCTTCATGGTACTGAAACAGGACTTCCGTATTGGGGCGGGATTATGATTTGGGATATCAAGACAGATCCGGAGAATCCCAGATTGATTTCAAAATTTGAATGCAAAGGAGGAGCCGGAGTTCACCGCTTCTTCTATAATGGCGGACGTTATATTTATGTTACGGGATCCTGCGAAGGGTTCAATAACTTCATTTTACGTATAGTTGATATACAGGACCCTGAAAATCCTGTTGAAGTCGGTAGGTGGTGGGCGGATGAACAATTTCTGAATAACAAGGTCGGAAGCAAGTCTGCGCGATACGGCTCCGCTGAAGCGCTATCAGCTCCCTTTCTTCATGCTAATGTTGTTAAAGATGATATATGCTATTGTGCCTATGCGAATAAAGGATTTGTAACGCTAAATGTCGAGGATAAGACTCAACCAAAACTCTTGGGATGCCTTTCTCTTAATCCTCCGTTTGGAGGCGGCTCAGCAGGAGCTCCTGTGCATTCGGTTTTACCTTTAGGAGATAGACCATATGCTGTTGTTACAACTGAAGGAGAGCGATCCAGATATTTCTGCAATGAAGCAACGGAAGGTTTGTTTAAGAAGATTAATACACAACCAATGAATATGCTGGGAATTGTAGAGATACATGATTTGTCAAACCCGTGCCTCATATCTGTATTTCCGTATCCGGAAGTTCCCGAAGGATATACCCATGGTGAGAATTTTAACATTGTAGATGGAGTAAGAGTTCCATTTGGGCCACATAACATTTTTGATGCATTTGGTCAAGACGTTTATAAAAAGGTAGATAACAAGGTATACTGCTGCTATTTTAATGCAGGATTAAGAATTTATGATGTTTCAGATCCTTTTGTTCCAAAAGAGTGCGCATATTTTATGCCGCCAGATCCAGAAAAGCTCCTGTTTGATAATAAGACTCACGATCTCCTTCCTGGGGCTCCCGTAGCTATTACAGAGGATGTTTTAGTTGATGATAGGGGATATATCTATGTTGATACCTTCCAAGACGGATTGTATATTTTAAAAGAAAAGGGTGAGTGATGTGGAAGAAAAACCAAGCGTTAAATTTTTTATAGTTCAAACCATCATCAGTGGACTGCCGCTGGCACTCATCATGACAATTTCGGCATCTATATTAGGAGGCGCAGGAATTAATTCTAGAATTTTGCCATTAACCATTGTAGCATTTATCTTAGTTTGCGTCATAAACGCATTATTCCCGATTCCTAAAATTTTAGAAGGTTTTCCACAAAAGTTTGGGCTTAATCCTAATTCCCTTCCGGGAATATTAGTGGGAAATCTTGCTGTAAACTTTATTTTTACAACTATTATCAACTTTGTGTTAACATTGATCAATGTACCTAAATTTCCAGATATGATTTTTGCGTTCTTGCAGCTATATATACCGATTTTTATCATAAGCTATATAGTATCATTAATTATTGCACCAATAGCAGCTAAGGTTGCTATGAGTATAGACAAACATTAAACATAAACAGCCGGTAATACCGGCTGTTTATGTTTAAACAGATTCTTCTTTTTCTTCTTTGCTTTTTGATGTTTCACGGAGCTCATTAATGTAATTATATACGGTGTAGCGTGATACTCCTAAAGCCTTTGCAATTTTTGGAACACTTTTTTGAATCTGTAGAACTCCTTTACTTAAAAGATCACTGATTACAGCGATGCGATCTTCCTTAGTATATTCTTGAACTGGTTTTTTTATAAGCTTTAAACTCTCTTGGATAATGTCATTGATCGGCAGCGGAGTGACCAATTCAAAAATTTCTAAATCATCTTCTTCTTCCTCCATACTAAGGAATTGGTCAAGATAATAATGTAATTTTTCAAGTTTTGTGCAATCATAATTAATACAAAATGACAATGTTTTTGATCCGATTTTCTTAACTATTGTCGATGACTTAAGTAATTTTGAGTTTTTTTTCAAAACTTTTTTGTAATTGATATAAGTACCTTCCTTTGCCTGTTCAATTCTATATTTAGATTCTTCATTAAGAGGAGAACCAATGTCACGACCTGTGACATGTCCATTATGGATAGATATTACAGCTTTATCCGGATAATCCAAGTCTGAAATACAAACCTCACAGTTTGGACCAAACATTTCAGAGATAACCTTGCCTAGTTTATCCAAAAAATCTAAAAGCTCTTTTTCGTGTTCTTTGTCCATTAATTTACCTCCTGTGGCATATGTGTCATTTACTGAGGTTTGCGATTTGTGCGTAACAAAAAAACAGAAATGTTTACACATATACCTGATTTTAATTTTATAGGGGAGTTGGTAGAAAGTCAAGAGCAAAGCTGAGCAAGCCAATAATACAAACAATAAGTTGAAATATATTAATAAATAAACAAAATGTTGACATGCGCCTACGAATTTGTTATTATTAAAATAGACAATGGCCATTGCCTTATAGGTAAGAGGGTTGGAATCTAAAATTATGGATTGAAAATTAAAAAGGTAGATGAAACATATTAAAAAATGTTAGAAATTAAAAACGAATGGAAAGGGAATAGATATGAAACAATTAATGACGGGAAATGAAGCTATTGCTCGCGGTGTATACGAGGGCGGTTGTCATTTTGCATCTGCCTATCCTGGAACTCCGAGCACAGAAATTTTAGAAAACCTCATTAAATATAAAGAGGTAAAATCAGAATGGGCACCTAATGAAAAAGTAGCAATGGAAGCTGCAATAGGTGCTTCCATTGCAGGAGGAAGAGCATTTGCCGCAATGAAGCATGTCGGATTGAATGTAGGAGCAGATCCACTATTTACTTATGCCTATATGGGGGTAAATGGAGGATTTGTCTTTGTTTCTGCAGACGACCCTGGTATGCATTCGTCACAAAATGAACAAGACAATAGAAATTATGCTCCTTTCGCTAAGATTGCAATGTTGGAACCGTCAAACAGCCAAGAATGTTATGAGATGTCAAGAGATGCATTTGAACTGAGTGAGAAGTACAATACGACAATAATGATTCGAACCACAACCAGAGTTAATCACAGCAAAAGTCTGGTTAAGTATGGCGAGAGAAAAGAAGTCAAGATTAAAGATTATAATCGCGAAATGGGAAGAAGCCGATTTGATGCAGTGCCTGCTTTGTCTAAAAAATTACGTATCGACCTTGAGGCCAGACTAAAATTACTGGCAGAGTATTCCGAGGAATCTCCTTATAATTTTATTGAATGGAATGATAAAAATATAGGCATCATCACTTCGGGCGTATCTTATAATTACGCTAAGGAAGTCTTTGGTAATAAAGCTTCATACTTTAAACTAGGCTTTACATATCCGCTTCCACTTAAAAAAATTGCAAAATTTGCTCAAGAGGTTAATACACTATACGTAATTGAAGAATTAGATCCATACCTCGAAAATCAATTAAAGGCGGCCGGTATTTCCTGTATAGGCAAGGAAAAGATTCCGAATATTAACGAATTAACTCCTAATATCATTGCAGAGGTACTGTTGGGTAAAAAAACAGAAATAATTAAAGTCGATTCCAAGAATCTAATTGATCGACCACCTATGCTTTGTGCCGGATGCCCTCATAGGGGTTTCTTTTATGAACTTGGCAAGGTTAAGAATATTATGATTGCTTCGGATATAGGGTGCTACGGCTTAGGCGGTTCAGAACCTCTTAATGCAAAGGACACATGTATTTGTATGGGAGGAAGTGCCGGCACGGGACATGGTGCACAGACAATCTTTAATAAAAAGGAAGAAGGGAAACGAGTAGTTGCTGTAATGGGTGACTCAACTTTCTTTGCTACAGGACTGAATGGAGTTGAAAATGCATTATATAACGGAAGCAATCTAATTACAGCAGTTCTCGATAATAGAACTACTGCGATGACTGGACATCAAGAAAATCCAGGAACAGGGTATACCGCAGGCGGACATACTACCACTGCAATTCAAATCGAAGACGTAGTTCGGGCTCTCGGATGCAATAATATTCGAACTTTTAACCCGCATAATCTTAAAGAAACAAAAGAAACCATTCAGTGGGCTCTAAATCTTAATGAAGCTAGTGTTATTATTGCAAGATACCCTTGCGCTTTAAAAAAATACTCCAAGGAAGATATTGAAATATTTGGAGGTCTTAACAAAAAGTATGAAGTTGACGAAGAAATTTGCAACGGATGCAGGGCTTGCACAAGAACGGGATGCCCCGCGATAAATTTTAGCATGAACAACAAAAAGTCGTACATTGATCAAGCGCAATGCATAGGGTGCAGTGTGTGTGCACAAGTCTGTCCGGTCAATGCAATTCATGAAAAAGGAGAGTAATAGGCATGGCAGTGACAAATATTTTATTGGTTGGAGTTGGAGGCCAGGGAATTGTTTTAGCAAGTAACGTCCTAACTAGTGGTTTGATCGAAGCCGGATATGATATTAAGATGTCTGAAATTCACGGAATGGCGCAAAGAGGCGGAAGCGTGTCTACACATGTGCGTTTCGGAGATGAAGTAATGTCTCCGATTATCGGAGAAGGACAGGCTGATATTATTGTTTCTTTTGAAAAGATGGAAGCACTTAGATATTTAAATTTCTTAAAGACCAACGGAAAGGTCCTTGTAAATGATGTAGAACTACCGCCAGCACCGGTATTGGCAGGAAAGGCTGTTTATCCCAGTAATATTATTGATATACTGAAACTATATGCAGATGTCCGTGTCATTAATGCAACAGAGATTGCTTGTCAGTTAGGAAATGAAAAAGTTGCAAATATGGTTATGTTTGGGGCACTGGCAAAATTCATGAATCTTACCCAGATTGACTGGAAGGCCATTATTGCGCGAACAGTTAAAGAAAAATTCATCGAAATTAATAAAAGAGCCTTTGATAAAGGTCAAGAATTAATCTAGCGAGGCGAAAAGCATTATGATTTTAAAAAATTTTGATGAGGTTATAAATCGAGTAGGAAAACTACCTAAGCGCAAACGATGTGCCATAGTTGCAGCAGATGAAGCATCAATTACAGCTTCTCTTGCAGCTGAGGAAAAAGGGCTTGCAACTCCAGTTTTTATAGGGGAAAGAAGAAATATTGAAGTTATATTAGAACAATTGAACGCTAAAAAAGCTTATGAGATATATGATATTCCCGATTCTGCAGAGGCAGCACTTTTGGGAGTAAGGCTTGCGAGAAATAAAGATGTAGATTTTATCATAAAGGGCCATATAGAAACTTCAGCACTTTTGAAAGCAGTTGTTAACAAAGAAGAGGGTTTAGGAATCGGAAAACTAATGAGCCACATTGCTTTTAATGAAATCAGTACATATCATAAGCTTCTGATTACGACTGATGGAGGCATGAATCTTTATCCCGATGTTAATCAAAAACAAATGATCATAGAAAATTCAGTCGATATTTTAAAGAAGCTTGGATATGATGAACCTAAGATAGCATGTCTTGCAGCAGTTGAAAAAGTAAATCCCAAGATGCCGGAGTCGGTTGATGCAGAAGAGCTTAAGAGGAGAAATCAGGATGGAATCATAAAGGGTTGTATCATAGAAGGTCCTATCTCTTTTGACATAGCTTATTGCAGAGAAGCGGCAAAGCTTAAGAACTATGAAAGTCTAATTGCGGGAGATGCTGATGTTCTTCTTGTCCCAAATATCACAGTTGGCAATGTATTAGGAAAGTCATTAGTATATGCGGCAGGTGGAAAAATGGCAGGTTTCGTTGTAGGAGCCCAATGCCCAATAATTTTAACATCTCGAAGCTCTACCGCAGAGGAAAAGTTTTTATCTACTGCCCTTGCTTCCCTAATTGACCAGTAGGAGGTTACTATGAAGATATTAGTGATAAATCCAGGCTCTACCTCGACTAAGGTTGCAATATATGAAGATGAGCGAGAACTTTTTGTGGAAAATATTCCTATAAAACTCGAAGAGCTCAAGAAATATAAAACAATTTATGACCAGTTAGATATGCGCTATTGGCAGGTAGTAACTTTTCTTGAAAAGCATGGCTTTTCAGAGTCGAATATAGATGTTATTGTTTCTCGTGGAGGAATGCTCCCGCCTGTTCATTCAGGAGCTTATGTGATCGATGACAAGCTGGTCGAAACGCTACGCTACCATCCTTCGAGCCTTCACGCATCGAATCTGGGAGCGCTCATAGCGCATAAAATAGCTAAGCCCGGAAACATTCCGGCATATATATATGACTCAGTTGCGGTAGATGAATTATCGGAGATTGCCCATCTTTCAGGAATAAAAGGTAGAAATAGAAAAAGTTATAGCCATGTGCTAAACACTCGGGCGGTTGCAAGAAGATATTGTATGGAAAAAAATCTTGATTATACAGAGTCTACACTGATTGTAGTACACCTTGGAGGAGGAATCTCGGTTAATATTCAGAAGGGCGGAAAAGTCATAGATGTAGTTACCGCCGAGGAAGGTCCTTTTTCTCCTGAGAGAGCCGGAGGCCTGCAAGTACTTATTTGTATAGATATATGCAATGAGGAAGGTATAGAAAAACTTCAAAAGTATGAGAGCGGAGCAGGAGGGTTTGTATCTTATCTTGGAACAAACGATGCTAGAAAAGTCGAAAGTCTTGTTGTAAAAGGCGACCCTGAAGCCAAAATCGTTTACCAAGCATTAGCCTATCAAGTTGCAAAGGCAATTGGAGCTCTTGCAACCGTGGAGAAAGGGAAAATAGATGCAATTTTATTGACTGGAGGAATTGCATACTCTAAGATACTAACTGATTGGATTAAAGAGTATGTCCAGTATATAGCGCCGGTTTCAACATATCCTGGCGAATTTGAGATGCAGGCTCTTGCACTGGGTGCTCTGCGAGTAATGAGAAAAGAAGAAGTTGCACGCCAAATTGAAGAGGACTTTGACTTTGAATAGTTTTGCTTAATGTAAAAAACATAAAGGGAGGTGTCCAATGGAGAAGAGAAATCAATATGTTATTGTTGGAGTTATTGTCATGCTCCTTGCCGGAGTTGTCTATGCATGGCCTGTTTTAAGCGAACCTATTGGAAGAGAATTCGCAGAGATTTCTGCAACAAAACTTTCTTTTACATTTACTTTATGCATGATTTCTTTTTGCCTAGGTGGAATTTTGGGTGGAATTCTTCAAAAGCGGACTTCTCCCAAAATTATTTTACTGGCGTCGGGGATTTTATTTGCTTTAGGCTTTATAGCATCTTCAAGAGTAAAAGAAATATCTGCTTTATATTTTACATACGGAGTGTTAGCAGGACTAGCTTCTGGCTTGGCGTACAATACTGTAATGAGTGTGGTAATTCCGTGGTTTCAAGATTGTCAGGGGCTTATCTCGGGAGTTCTCTTAATGGGTTTTGGATTTGGAAGTATGATTTTAGGATATGTCTATACGGCATGTACGCAGGATCAGATTGGTGCATGGAGAAATACATTTATAGAATTTGGGATTTTAATTGCTTTAGTTTGTTGCCTTTCAGCAATATTTCTTAAAAAGAAACCCTTACAAGATGGTACAAATATAGAAATAAATGACTCAAACGATGATACCCCTCCTTTTCAGATGTTCACTAAGGGCTTATTTTGGCTTTATTTCCTTTGGGCGGTATTATTGAGCGCATCAGGGCTTGCACTTATTGCTCAAGCCAGATCTTTTGCAGGAATAATTGCTAATAATTACTCATCAGAAACAATTGCTTTTATTGTTGGCCTTATTTCAATATTCAATGGTGTTGGAAGAATATTTTTTGGGGCTATTTATGATCGAATTGGAAGAAAGAAAACAATGCTCTTAATTACAATTATATTTTTAGTTGCTGTAGTAACTCTAATTTTAGCTCAGCTGAAGAACTCGTTTATCTTTATGATTATTGCATTTATCACAGCAGGTTTTTCTTATGGAGGAATAACACCGACAAATTCGGCATTTGTCTATTCTGAGTATGGAGAACTTCATTATTCTGAGAATCTGGCATTTATCAATCTGAATTTGTTATTTGCATCATTTGGAGGAACTATTTCAGGCTACTTATATGATTATTATGGCTCGTTTTTAAGCACATTTTTTGCTATGTTGCTTGCCGGAACATTAAGTATGTTTATTGTATTTTTAATGAATAGAATGACAAAAGAGGAATAGCTAATTGACAGGGAACAAAAATAACCAATAAAAATATAATGATATTTAAAAGAGCTACAAACTTGATTATTTGTTTGTAGCTCTTTTATATGTGTGCATTCATAGATTACTTTAAAACTTCTATTACGAGCATCGGTAAAGGAAAACTCGAAAAAATATAGAATATTAACATATGGCTTGATATAATTCTGTATATACTTATGTCTAATCTGATAAGTTGAAATTGAAAATCGATAATACATGCAGCAGGAGTGATATATTTGACCAACTTTCAAGACAAGGTTAATTTTATATGGACCATAGCGGAACTTTTAAGAGGTCCTTACAAAAAAGAGCAGTATGGAGATGTGATTCTCCCGATGGCTGTCCTTAGAAGATTCGATTGTGTTTTGGCAGAAACTAAGGAAGAAGTATTGAAAGCATATGAAGCTTTGAAGGAAACAGGACTTCAAAATATGGACCCTGTTTTGAA
The DNA here is from genome assembly GCF_000328765.2 of Tepidanaerobacter acetatoxydans Re1. Taxonomy (NCBI): domain Bacteria; kingdom Bacillati; phylum Bacillota; class Clostridia; order Thermosediminibacterales; family Tepidanaerobacteraceae; genus Tepidanaerobacter; species Tepidanaerobacter acetatoxydans. The sequence goes on along the minus strand of NC_019954.2, from coordinate 2,331,510 downwards.
TAAAATATCGAAACAGAAATTTAACAATACAAGCAAATATGATTTTGAAAAATTACTGGCAGACCCTGATAACATCGCAAGCAATTTAAGAAACTATGTTAACGGGTTTTCAAAGAATGCCAGAGAAATCATAGAATATTTTGATTTTGACAAGCAGATTACAAAACTTAATGATAATAACCTGCTCTATCTTATTGTATCTGAGTTTAATAAGATAGATTTACATCCCGATGCGGTAAGCAATATGGAGATGGGCTATATATTCGAGGAGCTTATAAGAAGATTTTCTGAACATGCTGAAGCTGGTGATCACTATACGCCTCGAGAAGTTATAAGGCTTATGGTAAATATACTTTTAAATGAGGATAAGGAAAGTTTGACAACTCCAGGTCTTGTCGTAACTGTCTATGATTGTTGTGCCGGTACCGGCGGTATGCTCTCGGTTACCGAGCAATATTTGAAAGAACTAAACCCGGGCATACAGGTGGAATTATTCGGTCAAGAGATAAATCCACAATCCTACAGCATTTGCAAATCTGATATGCTCATAAAGGGGCAGGATGCAGACAACATTATTTTAGGTGACAGTTTTACAGAAGATGGGCACAAGGGTAAAACATTTAGATATATGCTGACAAATCCCCCTTTTGGGGTAGAATGGAAGAAAGCAGAAAAGTTTATCCGTGAAGAATATGAAAAAGAAGGGTTTGACGGCAGATTTGGTGCAGGTCTTCCCAGGATATCAGATGGTTCTCTTTTGTTCCTGCAGCATTTAATATCAAAGATGAAGCAAGATGAAAAGGGCAGCCGCATTGCCATTATATTCAACGGCTCACCCTTGTTCACAGGAGATGCAGGTTCGGGGGAATCAGAAATAAGGCGCTGGATAATTGAAAATGATATGCTGGAAGGAATTATTGCTCTACCTGATCAGCTGTTTTATAATACAGGCATTTCTACCTATATTTGGATAGTAACCAACCGCAAAAACAATGATTTAATGAAAGGACCTGCAAGAGCAGGGAAAATACAGCTAGTCAATGCAGTAGACTTTTACCAGAAGATGAGAAAAAGCCTCGGCAACAAGAGAAATGAAATCAGCGAAGAACAGATAGAGGAAATTACGCGGATATACGGAGAATTTAAGGAAAACGAATACTGCAAAATTTTTGATAACGAAGACTTTGGCTACCGGAAGATAGTTGTAGAAAGACCTTTAAGACTAAACTTTCAAGTAACCGAGGAGAGGATAAACAACCTCTACAATGAAAGAGCCTTTCAAAAACTTGCCGAATCTAAGAAAAAAGGTACGGCAGGTCTTCGCGAAATAGAAGAAGGCAAGAAACTGCAGCAGCAGATTATAGCGGTACTGAAAACTATGAATTCTGATATTATGTATAAAAATAGAGAGGTATTTACAAAAGAGCTTAAAAAAGCCTTCAAACATAGCGATGTAAAGCTTGATAATGCACTGCTTAAAGCTATTATTTCAGCCTTATCAGAGAAAGATGAAACAGCAGATATCTGTCTAGATGCTAAAGGAAATCCTGAACCGGATCCGGATTTGAGAGATACGGAAAATGTACCTTTAAAAGAAGATATACATGATTACTTTGAACGGGAAGTAAAACCCCATGTGCCAGATGCCTGGATAGATGAATCCAAGACAAAAATAGGGTACGAAATCCCTTTCACACGACATTTTTATAAATATGAACCACTAAGACCTTCCGAGGAAATCTTAGAAGAAATAAAACAACTTGAAAAAAGCATCCAGCAAAAACTCCAAAAGGTGATAGGCGAATGAGCAACTTCAAAAGATATGACAAATACAAAGATTCCGGCATCGAGTGGATAGGGGAGATACCCGAGGGGTGGAAGATTACAAAACTCAAATATATATGTAGCATTACAATGGGGCAATCACCCAAATCGGAAGAATATAGTCTTGAAGAAGGAGGGCTGCCATTTTTACAAGGAAATGCAGAGTTTACCGAACTGTATCCCCAACCTAAAATCTATTGCGATACGGCTAATAAATTTTCAAAAGCAAATGACATACTTCTTTCTGTAAGGGCTCCTGTTGGCAAAATGAATATATCTGATAGAGTATATGGCATAGGAAGAGGCTTATGCGCGATTACAGCTCAGAAGGTTCATTTAAAGTATCTATGGTATAGCATGAATGTCAGTTTAGAAGAACTTTCTATTAACTCACAAGGCAGCACATTTGAAGCGGTAACAGTTGCAGATGTAGATAATTTATCGGCAATTGTACCTCCAGCGGACGAACAAATATCCATCGCCAACTTCCTCGACCAAAAAACAGCTGAAATCGACGACCTTATTGCTGATAAAGAAAAACTGATTGAACTACTGCAGGAAAAGCGGCAGGCAGTCATAACCGAAGCAGTAACAAAAGGTCTTAACCCAAATGTAAAGATGAAGGATTCGGGGATTGAGTGGATAGGGGAGATACCTGAGGGGTGGAGAGTTTCGAAAATAAAGTACGAAGCCTTAATTAATAAGAAGACGCTAAGCGAAAACACGGACGATGATTTCGAAATAGATTATATCGATATAGGCAGCGTGACCTCAGTAGGCGAAATAAATGGAATTCAAAGTTTGAGCTTTAAAGATGCACCTAGTAGAGCTAGAAGAGTTGTGTCTGAAGGGAATACAATAGTATCTACAGTCCGAACATATTTAAAAGCGATAGCATTTATTGAAAATGTTCACTCAAACTTAGTGTGTTCTACAGGATTTGCAGTATTGACCCCACTATCAAATATTGTCCCAAAATACTTATTTTATTTAATGAGATCAGAAAAATATGTTAATGAAATTGTTCGAAGGTCAGTAGGAGTCAGTTATCCGGCAGTTAATGCTTCAGATATTGGTGTTTTAGAATGCGTATTACCAAGCGTAAGAGAGCAAATAAACATAGTAGAATATCTTGATAAATGCAGTAAGCGGATTAATCAATTAACCAATGAGATAGAATTACAAATCCAAAAACTTAGAGAATATCGCCAATCCCTTATTTTTGAAGCGGTGACGGGCAAAATTGATGTAAGAGATTATGCTGCTATTAGTTAGGTGAGGTGAAGCACATGGGTGATTTAAAACCTTTTAGTATTAAAGTTTGTGAGGCAAAAAGCTATGATGAAAATTAGTTCATTTGAGGTGAGTTAATTGGCTAGAACTCCTGTAGAGCTTTCGGAAAAAGGTTTTGAGGAATATATTGAGGAGCATCTTTTAAATTCCGGTTATATTAAGGGCAATCCTGCCGACTATAATAGGGAGTTTGCGCTTGATGCTAAGATTCTTTTTGAGTTTTTAGAGGATACTCAGCCTAAGAAGATGGATAAATTAAAGGAAATCTACAAGGACCAGCACAGATTTAAGATACTGAGCAGATTAAACCGAGAGCTTAACAATCGGGGCATGATCGATGTGTTAAGGCATGGAATTAAGGACTATGGTGTGTATTTGGACCTTGCTTATTTTCAGCCTGCCAGCAAATTAAATGAGGAGATAGTAAGGCTCTATGAAAAGAATCGCATATCTGTTACAAGGCAGGTGCGCTATAGCACAAAAAGTGAAAATAGCATTGATATGCTCATCTGTGTCAATGGTCTTCCTGCTGTGGTGTTGGAACTTAAAAATCCTTTTACCGGTCAGACTTATGAAGATGCCATAATGCAGTATAAGCAAGATAGAAACCCTAATGAGCTGCTTTTTCAGTTTAAAAAAAGAGCCATAGTATTTTTTGCGGCAGATACTTCGGAAGTTTATATGACGACAAGGCTTGCAGGAGATAAGACCTTCTTTTTACCTTTTAATAAAGGGAAAGATGGGGGCAGAGGCAATCCGGATAACCCTAATGGATTTAAAACCGCTTATCTTTGGGAAAAGATACTCCAAAAGGATAGCTTAATGGATATACTAAAGAGGTTTGTATTTATTGAGACTGAAGAGAAAAAAGACATAGACGGAAAAACTTATATTTCAGAAAAAGTCATATTTCCAAGATACCATCAATTAGATGTAGTAAGAAAGTTGGAAGCTGATGCAAGAGAAAAGGGAGTAGGGACGAATTATCTTGTGCAGCACAGCGCAGGATCAGGGAAGACTAACTCTATTTCTTGGCTTGCCCATCGACTTGCTAATTTACATGACGATGATGATAATTCGGTATTCGATTCGGTAATCGTTATTACAGACAGAAGAGTTTTAGACAAGCAGCTGCAGGAAAGCATTTATCAACTTGAACATAAGCACGGGGTTGTTCAAAAAATAGACAAGGACTCCAACCAGTTGGTTGAAGCGCTAAAGAGCGGTACGAGGATTATCATTTCTACCTTGCAAAAATTTCCTTTTATAATTGAAAAAGTGGGAGAACTGGAAAACCGCAAATATGCTGTTATTATAGATGAGGCTCATTCAAGCAGTGCAGGAGAAAATATGGCTTCTTTGCGAGAAGTGCTGTCGGCAAGCAGCCTTGAAGAAGCAGCAAGACTTGACGAAGAACTAGAGGGCAAAGGATACGATCCTGAAGAAGAAATCTTGAATACAATAAAGAAAAGAGGAAGGCAGCCCAATATTAGCTTTTTTGCATTTACCGCCACGCCCAAAGCTAAAACGCTGGAGATGTTTGGAACTATAGGCGAGGATGGCTTGCCTCATCCCTTCCATTTATATTCAATGAGACAAGCTATTGAAGAGGGGTTTATCTTAGATGTGCTCCAAAACTATGTGACTTATGAAACCTATTTTAAATTAGCAAAAAAGATAGAAGATGACCCTGCTTTTGACAAAGCTAAAGCAACGAAGGCTCTTACAAGGTATGTAAGCCTTCATCCCCACAATATTGCGCAAAAAACTGAAATCATGGTGGAACATTTCAGAAATGTGACCAGCCATAAAATAGGGGGAAGGGCAAAGGCTATGGTTGTAACAAGTTCTAGGCTTCATGCGGTTCGCTACAAACATGCCTTTGATGAATACATCAAAAAGAAGGGCTACAAAGGGCTAAAAACATTAGTAGCATTTTCGGGGATAGTAAGAGATGAAGGTATAGAATATACGGAAAGCGATATGAACGGCTTTAAAGAATCAGAGCTTCCGGAACGTTTTGCAACTGATGAGTATCAAGTGCTTTTGGTTGCAGAGAAATACCAAACAGGATTTGACCAGCCGCTACTGCATACTATGTATGTGGATAAAAAGCTATCAGGGGTTAAGGCTGTTCAGACTCTATCAAGGCTAAACAGGACTTGTCCGGGAAAAGAAGATACCTTTGTGCTTGACTTTGTAAATAAGGCAGAGGATATTCAGGAAGCCTTTAAGCCTTATTATGAGGCTACTATTGTGGAAGAAGTGACAGAGCCTAATCTGCTCTATGATATTCAGTCAATGCTGGATGCTTACGGAGTGTATATTAAAGAAGAACTGGATAAGTTTGCTTATATATATTTTAAACCTAAGGAAAAAAAGACATCAAAAGACAGAGCTGCATTAAATAGCCTTATAGATATGGCGGTAGAAAGATTTAAAAAGTTAGATGAAGAACATAAGGAGGATTTTAGCAGCCAGGCAACAAAGTGTGTAAGGCTTTATTCTTTTATCCTTCAGATAACGCCTTTTGAGGATGTAGAGCTGCACAAGCTGTATGTGTATTTAACTTATCTATTAAAAAAGCTGCGCAAGGAGAAGGGTTCTACTATTCATCTGGCAGATGAGATCGCTTTGGAGTATTATACAACTAAAAAGACATTTGAAGGAAGCATTTCGCTCGGTGGAAATTATGAAAATGTGCCGGTTTCTCCGCCAAGGTATGGGGGAGGAAAGGTGCGCGAAAACCAAAAAGAATACCTTTCAAGCATCATTGAGCGCCTCAATGAGCGCTTTGGCACTGATTTTACAAAAGCAGATCAGCTGTCAGTAGAGCAGATTAAAGAAGATTTTGCCGCTGACGAGGACTTAGTCCTAAAAGCTAAGACAAATACTATCGATGATTTTAGACTTGCCTTTGAAAAAGTCTTTATAAATAAGGTAGTTGACAGAATGGACCAGAACCGAACGTTCTTCACTCGCGTTTTAGATGATGAACAGTTTAGAAATGCCCTCATGGAATACATGCTAGTTGAAACCTACGAGAAACTTAGCAAGGGGGCGTAATAACTTTGGATGTAAAGCATACGCAACCCAGTTTATAGATATAGCAGATTAAGCACTGTATTAAGAGAAGTAAGAAAACAGAATAACCGTATCAGATTATAGGATTTGTTTATTGCTTGAAACTAGTATTGATTCATTTGCTGCTCTATTATATAGTAATCTAATATGTCTTCAAACGAGATAATGCCTACAACCTCATCATTGTCGCCCTCTACAACAGGTAATGCAATAATATTATAATCTCTCAGGCGCTTTGCAACATCCAATATTTCCTCATCTGCATGCGCCTTTATAACTTCTTTTGTCATGACCCATTCTACGGGGCAGCTTTTATAATGGCCCGGATCCATCAAAAAACGGTAAATATCCGCTTTTACAATCATTCCAACCAGGCGATTATCTTCATCTACAATGGGGGTACCGTTTACCTTTTCTTTGTTCATAATTTCAAGTGCCCTATCAACAGTCTCGTCAGGTCTTATTACTATTACCGGAGACTTCATTATTTCTCTGATTTTCATAAGATTACCCCTTTCCTAAAAGTTTTGTCAATCTATTTCCTATATTTAATATATCATTTTTTTACCAGAATATCGAGTGGTATGAAAATAGAATAGATATTGGCTTTTTATGTGCTTATAAAAAACAGGAAACAAAAATATAGGCTGCAGTGTTAAGATAGGTGTTCGATTTGTTCAGAAAGAGAAGAATATTACCAAATTTAGCTTGACACCAATTGCCGTCGATAATATAATTTGTGATGAAGGGCAAATATATAATAAAGGGAGGCGTTATTGTTGAGAAGGTTAATAAATGATCCTTATGATGTTGTAGAAGAAATGTTGGAAGGGTTTTGTAGAGCTCACAATGATTATGTTCACCTCTATGAGAACGATGGCCGTGTTGTTGTAAGCAATTTGGCCCCAGTAAAAGACAAGGTAGGAGTTATTATAGGTGGTGGTTCGGGTCATGAGCCTTTATTTTTGGGATATGTTGGTGAAAATTTTGCGGATGCTGCAGTAATTGGAAATATTAATACATCTCCTTCACCCGAAGCATGCTATAATGCGGTAAAAGCTGTGGATGCCGGTCGAGGCTGCATATACCTTTATGGTAATTATGCCGGAGATGTGATGAATTTTGACATGGGAGCAGAACTTGCTGCAGAGGACGGTATTCGCGTAGAAACGGTTACTGTTACCGACGATGTATATTCATCTAAAAATATAAAAGATCGAAGGGGAGTAGCCGGCGATTTCTTCGTATTTAAAATTGCTGCGGCTAAAGCAGCTATGGGCGGTGATTTGGATGAGGTTGTTGCTGCAGCTTCAAAAGCAAATGATAATACCAGATCTATGGGTGTTGCTCTGTCTTCGGCTACCCACCCGGCTACAGGAAAGCCTATGTTTGAACTGGCCGATGGAGAAATGGAAATTGGAATGGGAATTCATGGTGAACCGGGAGTAAGAAGAGGCAAACTGCAGAATGCAGATAAAGTGGTAGATGAGATCATGAGTCATATCTTACCAGATTTACCATTTAACGCAGAAGATGAAGTTGCAGTCATTGTTAACAGCCTTGGTGCTACGCCGTTAATGGACTTGCATATTTGTTTTAGGAGAGTAGCTCAAATATTAGATGATAAAAAGATAAAGATATACAGATCATTTGTGGGTCCTTATGCAACTACTATGGACATGAGCGGAATGTCTATAACATTGATGAAATTGGATGATGAGTTAAAGAAAATGCTGGATTATCCATGTGCTACACCTTATTATATTAAAAAATAAGCTAATAATGAAGTAAGTTTTTTCTAAAGGTTTTCAGATGAAAGAAGGTATCATATGTATACAGATTGCGTAATGGACAAAGAATATTTTTTTAATGTTATTGAAAAAATAGCTGAACTTGTTGAAGAGAAACGAGATTATTTGACAGAACTGGATGCTGCTATTGGTGATGCTGATCATGGCTTTAATTTAAGCATAGGTTTTCGTGAAGTATCTAAAAAAATGCCGGAATGGAAAGATAAAGATATAAAAGGGTTTTTTAAAAGTGTTGGCATGACATTGCTTTCAAAAGTAGGTGGCGCATCAGGCCCTCTTTACGGAAGTTTCTTCATGAAATTTGGTGAACCAGCTGACGGCAAGGAGGAAGTAACGTTTGAAGAACTTTTCCAGATGTTTAAGCAAGGAGTAGAGGCTGTAGAGTTTAGAGGAAAGGCTTCAGTAGGAGAAAAAACAATGGTAGATGTCTTAAGACCTGCCGTAGATGAATTCGAAAAAGCTATGAAGGAAAATCTTGCACCTAAAGAAATTATGGAGGCTTTTATTGATACGGCAAGAAAAGGTGCCGAATCAACTATAGACATGATCGCAAAAAAAGGCCGAGCTATGAGGCTTGGAGAAAGATCTATAGGTCATTTGGATCCTGGTGCAGCTTCATCAACCATGATTTTAGAGGTTTTTGCAGACTGTTTTCCATGTTAGAAAGAAAATCAAAAAGCCGGTGGGATAAGCAAGTTTTTATCCACCGGCTTTATTTTGATATTTAAAATTTTTAAACCACAAATAGCCTTATACCCATATCTTCTATAAATTTTCTCCATTCTTGAGTAATTCCGGAATCTGTAACAATAGTATCAATTTCATTCAATTGTGCAAAATACGCAGTGCGAACTTTTCCAAACTTACTTGAGTCTGCTACAAGTATTCGATTTTCAGCTGACTGCAAAATAGCATGTTTAGTAGGAACTTCGTAACTATTGGCACAAGTAAGGCCTAATTTTTTATGCACACCGTGGGCTGAAATAAAAAGTTTTGTTGCACGTATATTCTCTATCAAACTGATTCCTTGAGGTGATTCAAACATTTGATCATTAGGGTGAAAGTAACCGCCAGCAAATATGATTTCTACATTTTGTTTCTTTACAAGCTGTTCTAGTACATTGAAATTGTAACACAGCACAGTGATGCTTATATCCTCAGGTATGTACTTAGTGAGTTTATCTGTGGTAGAACCATTATCTATAATAACTATGTCTCCTGGCTCGATTAAACCTGCAGCAAATTGACCGATTCGGTCCTTCTCTATGTTCATTTTAGTTTTTTCAGAATATAATTCGTAATCGCTTAGATCCGAATCCGAGTCAGCCTTATAGGTAGCTTTACCATGACTTCGAATTATAATGTCATCGGCCTCTAAAATGTTCAAATCTCTACGAATAGTCATTTCAGAGACATGCAGCATATCAGAAAGATTTTTAACTGACATCGTTTCATTCTTTTTCAACAGGGCGATAATTTGATTTAAGCGTTTGCTTTTGCTGCCCATGTAATTTCCTCTCTCTCAAATATGTTAGATATAACTTAATTTTATTATACACGATAAAACAAAAAAAACAAACAAAAAAACATATTTATTGAATAAATATGTAAAACTTAAAATGCAAGACACAAATCAAAATAGTTTCGAACAAAAGCAACCATTATATGTTTATATTAGAATTAATTTCTAAAAATTATTAAAAAAGCAATAAAAAAATCATCAAACAATCAATAAATATGTTGATTTGTTCGAATAGAAGGCGTATAATGGTAGCAAAAGGTGTATAAGTAAACAAATATTATGTTTTTGAGGTGAAATATTATGAAAAAACAAACCATTGTGATTGGTTGCGATAATGCGGCAGTTTCGATGAAAAAAATGTTAATTGATTTTTTAGAGGAGAAGGGTATTGCTGTTGAAAATATGGGATGTGACTCGCCTGATGATCCTACGAATTATCCAACTATAGCAAAACGTGTATGTGAAAAAATTATTGAAAGTGGATATACAAAACGAGGTATTCTTGTTTGTGGAACAGGAATCGGTATGTCAATAACTGCTAATAAATTCAAAGGCATACGTGCAGCTGTCTGCCATGAAAACTATTCGGCAGAGCGCTCTATACTTAGTAATAACTGCAACGTGCTTTGCTTAGGAGAACGGGTAATAGGTCATGAACTAGCTAAAAAGGTAGTAGGCGAGTGGATTACATTAGAGTTTAAAGATGGCAGATCGACACCTAAGGTTCAGGAAATAATTGATATTGAAAAAGAAAATTTCAAATAAAAGGCTTTAATGTTAAGTGCTATATGACATAAAGGTACAAAGAGGGATTAAAAGAGGGATTACATGAATAAAATGGGGAAATTGTATATAGGCACAAATACGAAAATGTATATGAACATTTCTCAAACTACAGATTTTTTAACAAAACTTCATGGATTAACACTAGATATTTCTCGCAAAAACATGGAGTTATTTGTTATCCCATCATATACGGCTCTAAACTCTGCAAGGAAATCAGTTCCGAAAGAGAGCATTTCTTTAGGCGCACAAAATATGTGTTGGGAAGACCGGGGTCAATTTACCGGAGAGATTTCGCCGCTGATGCTTAAAGAAATCGGTGTGCAAATTGTGCAAATCGGTCATTCGGAGAGGAGGCTTATTTTTAAAGAAACTGATGTAGAAGAAAACAAAAAGGTATTATGTGCGTTAAGACATAATTTTACGCCACTTCTCTGTATTGGTGAGACAATCGAACAAAAGGAAAAGGGAATATCTGATGAAATTTTAAAGATACAAATTAAAATGGGTCTAGATAAGGTTACACCAGAACAGGCAAAAAATATTTGGATTGCATATGAGCCAGTTTGGGCAATAGGTGTAGACGGTATTCCGGCATCAAAGGAATACGCAAACGAAAAGCATAAGGTGATAAAAGACACACTTATAGAGCTATTCGGGGAAACTTTAGGCAGAAATATTCCGGTGCTCTATGGCGGCAGTGTCAACAATCAAAATGCCGCAGACCTTATACAGATGCCGTATATCGACGGATTGTTTATTGGTCGAAGTGCATGGGATGCTGATAATTTTAATATAATTATTCGAAATGTGCTGCCGACATTTTTAAAAAAGCTTAAGCTGAATTAGATGCAAATTAACATTTTTGTTTATTTTGATAAAAGCGGACAAGCCATTTGATAAAAGCGTTAGGGGGAACAAAAATGCAAGATTATGATGTAGTAGTTATAGGCGGTGGAATTGTTGGAACTGCTGTTGCACGTGAGTTGTCAAAATATAAAATAAAAACTGCTTTACTGGAGTCAAAACTTGATGTGGGCGCTGGGACTACAAAGGGTAATGGCGGAGTTGTACATGCCGGATACGATCCAGCTCCTTCAACATTAAAAGGCAAATTAAATGTTAAAGGAAACTTAATGTACCCCAAACTATCTAAAAATTTAGGTTTTAATTTTAAAAATACCGGGTCTTTCGTTGTAGGCTTTAATGATGATGATTTAGCATATTTAAAAAAGCTATTAGAAAATGGCAAAAAAAATGGTGTTCCAAATATCAGGATAATAAGTCAAGATGAAATGAGAAAAATAGAGCCGAACATTAATCCGGATGCAAAATATGCTTTATATGCTCCAGGCGCAGGTATCGTTGAGCCGTTTGAGGTAGCAATAGCGTTTGCAGAAAATGCCTTTGAAAATGGTTGTGAAATCTTTAGAGGCCAAGAAGTAGTTGACATTGAAAAAATAGGAAATGATTTTGTTATAACGACACCTAAAAGTCAATATAGGTCACGGTATGTTGTTAATGCGGCAGGGGTATATGCAGACAAAATAGCAAATATGCTGAAAATTCATGATTATACAATAAATCCTAGACATGGTTCATTGCTAATTTTTGATAAATCAATGGATATCGACTTAAATACTGTAATGTTTCCAATTCCAAGCAGTCACACAAAAGGTATAGCTGTTATACCGACTATAGCGGGTAATATAATAATCGGTTCTACGGCTGAAATGGTAGAAGATAAAGAAGATACCTCAACAAAAAAAGATGAGATAGACCAACTTCTAAATGGTGCCAAATTGCTTGCACCTAAGATTAATCCACGTAAAGTTATAAGGGAATTTGCCGGGTTAAGGCCTGTTGCAATTGATAATAATGATGATTTTTATATCGGAGCTTCAAAAGATGTGAGGGGATTTATAAGTGTGGCAGGTATTCAATCGCCAGGTGTTGCGGCATCACCTGCTATTGCTGAATATGTGAGAGATATACTATCTAATGAAGGATTAGAACTAAAAGAAAAGTCAGACTTTAATGAATACAGGCAAGCACCTGTAGATTTTAGTGAATTAAGTGAAGAGGAGAAAAATAATTTAATCAAGAAGGATCCTAAATATGGGCAAATAGTTTGCAGGTGTGAATATGTGACTGAAGGAGAGATAATTGATTCTATTAGGAGACCTGTTGGAGCACTTACCATAGATGGCGTTAAAAGGAGAACAAGAGCGGGTATGGGCCGTTGCCAAAGTGGATTTTGTCAGCATAAAGTATTATCAATTCTGTCACGAGAGCTAAATCTCCCAAAAGATAGAATTGCTTTAGATGAAAAAGATTCTAATATAGTGTTTGGGCTATTAAAACAGTAGTTAACTAATTTGCAAGGTGGGAGGTTTTAGAAAATGGAAGCATTAACTTATGATGTAGCGGTTATTGGAGGAGGGCCTGCAGGGTTGGCAGCTGCTTTAGAAGCTTATAAGACCGGTGCAAAAGTTGCGATATTAGAAAGAAATGAAGAGCTGGGCGGTATACTAAACCAATGTATACACAGCGGCTTTGGATTGCAATACTTTAGAAGTGAGTTAACAGGTCCGGAATATGCTGAAAAGTTTATTGAAATGGTCAATGACACAGATATTGATGTTTTTTTAAATACTATGGTTATCAATTTATCAACTGATAAAAACATAATAGCTTTTAACAAAAACGGATTAATGCAAATAAATGCTAAGGCCGTGGTGCTTGCAATGGGATGCAGGGAAAGACCAAGGGGTGCCATAATGACGCCGGGATTTAGGCCTTCTGGGATATTTACGGCGGGCCAAGCTCAAAGATATATCAATATAGAAAATTTAAAACCTGGGAACAAAGCTGTAATATTAGGTTCTGGAGACATAGGGCTTATTATGGCTAGAAGATTAACCCTAGAAGGAATTAAAGTAGTAGGAGTATATGAAATAATGCCTTACCCAAACGGACTTTATAGAAACATTAAGCATTGTCTTGAAGACTTCAATATACCACTTCATTTATCTATGACGGTCACCAACATCTATGGCAAAAAAAGACTTGAGGCTGTGGAAGTGGCAAAAGTAGATTCTAATGGTGAGCCGATTAACGGCACCGAAGAGAGGATTGAATGTGATACATTATTGTTATCTGTTGGGTTAATACCAGAAAATGAACTTTCTTTAAATGCAGGTGTCATATTAAATGACACTACCAACGGTCCAATAGTAAGCGACAAGCTAGAGACAAATATTCCGGGTATTTTTGCATGTGGTAATGTTCTTCATGTACATGACCTTGTAGATAATGTGACTAAAGAAGCAGAGTTTGCCGGGAAAAATGCGGCATTGTTTGCACAAAACGGGAAAATCGACAGCCTTAAGATAACAGTGAAAACGGGAAATGAAATTAGATATACTGTGCCTAACTGTATTTATAAGGACGATGATATAGGAAAAGTAAATATGTTCTTTAGAGTAAAAAGACCTATAGTAAACGGACGTTTAATATTAAAATCAGGGGATAAAGTTATATTTGAAGGCAAAAACACAAATTTTAAGCCGAATAAAATGGAAAATATCCGCATTTCGAAGAACTTATTAAATAATATGCTCGATGAAATAGTTGTTGATGTCAAGGAGGAGGTTTAAATGGCTGATACGCAATTGATATGTACATCTTGCCCCAAGGAGTGCAATTTAAGTATAAGCTTGCAAGATGATAAAATCATAAAAATACAGGGGAACAGCTGCAAGAAAGGTATAGACTATGCTCAAATTGAAATGACGGATCCCAGAAGGATACTCACAACAACAGTCTTAATAAAGGATAGCGAGCATTTGCTTTTGCCGGTTCGTTCCAGCGCTCCGCTGCCTAAGGATATGTTGCAAGAGGCAGCAAAAATCACAAGAGGTTACAAAGTTACACCTCCAATAAAACGAGGGGATGTGGTAATTGCGAACATTTTAAATAGCGGTGTCCATATTATAGCATCAAGGAGCATTCCTGCTAGTATTTAATTTTCAAGTAGGTGTCAAAATATTTTATTCCAAGGAGGGTGTTTATGGGTCGTATTCTAGTTATTGACCAAGGTACAACCGGTTCGAGGGCTATAATCTTTGATGAGCACGGCGAGCGACTGTTTATGGAATACAAGGAATTTAGGCAGATATACCCAAAACCCGGGTGGGTGGAACATGATCCTATGGAAATTTGGGATGTTACATTAGATGTAACTAAAAGGGTTTTGGCAAATGCAAACATGTCGGGGAAAGATATTTCAGCTATAGGAATTACAAATCAAAGAGAAACTACAACACTCTGGGATAAAAATACCGGTAAGCCATTATATAATTCGATTGTGTGGGCATGTAGAAGAACTACGGATATATGTCAAGACCTTATTTCCAAAGGTTATAATGAAATATTTAATAAAAAAACAGGCTTAATCATTGACCCGGTTTATTCGGCAACTAAAATCAGATGGATTATGGATAACGTGGATGGCGTCAAGGAAAAAGTTGACAGAGATGAGGTGCTTTTCGGGACAATAGATAGCTGGCTTTTATGGAATTTAACAGGCGGCAATGTCCATGCAACTGATTTTTCTAATGCCTCAAGGACTATGCTGTTTAATGTAAAGGACATTAAATGGGATGAAGAATTACTTAAAATAATGGATATTCCTGCTAATATGCTTCCAGAGGTAAAACCTTCTGTGGGGTTATTTGGATATACCGATAAAAAGCTTTTTGGGAAAGAGATTCCTATAACTGGCATAGCCGGTGATCAGCAAGCGGCGCTCTTTGGTCAGACCTGCTTCGAAGAAGGCGATACAAAAAATACATATGGAACCAGTTGCGTGCCGTTGATGTTTACAGGTACTAAACCCGTATTTACTGATAAAGGACTTTTAACGTTGGCATGGGGCTATAATAATGAAGTGAAGTATTCTATGGGTGCAAGCATTTTTACGGCAGGTTCAGCAATTCAATGGTTGCGCGATAATCTTAATTTGATAAGCAGCTCATCCGAAACCGAAGAACTGGCAAAATCAGTAGAAGATAATGCGGGTGTCTACTTTGTTCCTGCATTTACCGGATTAGGTGCACCGCATTGGGACATGTATGCACGAGGCATGATTATAGGCTTGACATCAAATGCAACAAAAGCGCATTTGGTAAGAGCCACACTAGAGTCGCTGGCGTATCAAACAAGGGATTTATTAGATGAAATAGAGAGTAAATCAGCGATAAAACTTAAATGTTTAAAAGTAGATGGCGGGGCGGCTAAAAATAACTTTTTAATGCAATTTCAAGCTGACATATTAAATTGTCCTGTGATTAGGCCTAAGGATATTGAGACTACATCTTTAGGAGCGGCATACATGGCTGGTTTGGGAATTGGTATATGGAAAGACGAAAATGAGATAAAGCAATTGTGGAAAATTGACAAGGAATTTTATCCGAGTATGCAGAAAGATAAGCGCGAAGAATTATATAGTAACTGGAAACATGCTGTAGAACATGCTAGGGGATGGCTAAAAAAATAAAAATGGAGAGGATAGAATGAGTAAATACTTTGTTGGTATTGATGCGGGCACTTCCATAGTAAAAAGTGTGGTATTTGATACAAATGGAGAAGAGATTTACGTATCAAAGCAGAAGACACAAGTTTTATCACCTAAACCTAATTGGTCCGAACAGAATATGGACTCTGTTTATATAGCCACAATTAAGTCTTTAAGCAATTTAATCTTGAGCTCCGGAATATCTTCGGAAGATATTATAGCAATAGGCCTTACAGCTCAAGGTGACGGATGCTGGATGATAGACAAAGATGGAAACCCGGTAAGAAATGCTATATTATGGTCAGATGGCAGAGCTGCTAACTTAATCAAAGAATGGCAAGAAAATGGTATCGCTGAAAAAGTTTACAATATTTGTGGCTCAGCATTATTTCCGGGAGCTCAAGGTGCTATATTAAGATGGTTAAAAGACAATGAGCCTGAAAATGCATCTAAAATAGCATACGCCTTTTACTGCAAAGATTGGTTAAGGTTTAAACTTACAGGAGATATTGCAACTGATGAATCGGATGCATCTCTGCCATTTTTTGATATAGTGAAAAAAGAGTATTCCGATGAGGTATTAGCTTACTTTGGAATTGGCGATATGAAGGGAGTGCTTCCAAAGGTTATACCGGCAAGAAAGGCTGTATCTTACATTACTGATGAAGTTGCGGAAATTACAGGTTTAAAAAAGGGAACACCGTTAGTAGTTGGACCATTTGATGTTATCTCTACGGCAATAGGCGTTAATGCCATTGATGATGGAGTTGCATGTTCAATTATTGGGACAACATGCTTTAACGAAGTAACAATGGACAAACCGGATATATCTCCATTAAACGTAGGAATGACTGTTGTGCACGGCATTCCGAATAAATGGATGAGAGCTTTTGGCGCAATGAATGGAACTCCAAACTTAGACTGGTTTATCGAAGAACTAGCTAAGGCTGAAAAGGATGCAGCAGAAATATTAGATATTGATTTATATACTTATTTTGAAGATAAAATAAGTAGTATCCCTATAGGTTCCAACGGAATAATTTATCATCCATATATTAGTCCCGGCGGTGAGCGTGCACCTTTTGTAAAGCCTACGGCAAAAGCCCAATTTATGGGTATAAATTTAGACAATGATAAGTATGACTTACTAAGAGCTGTCTATGAAGGTGTTGCAATGTCAATGCTAGATTGCTATAAACATATGCCGGGGAATATAAAGGAAATCCATCTCTCAGGCGGAGGAGCTTCTAGTGAGTTTTGGTGCCAGATGTTTTCAGATGCCATAGGCAGAGTAATAAAAATTCCAAGAGGAAGTGAATTTGGTGCTAAAGGCGCTGTAATAAATGCAGCAGTGGCAATTGAATATTTTGACAGTTACGAAGAGGCAATTAATAACATGGTAAAAATGGAACGCGAATATGAGCCGAATATGTCAAATTATAAGGAATATCAGACATTATATAATATATACAAAGAAATTTATACAACAAATTGGGATGTATGGGATAAAATGAGTCAAATTAAACGATAAAATTCAACAATGAAAGGGGATATCGCAATGGATATTGTATCAATTTTAGCTGCTTTTGGTGGAGGAGTTTTTGGTAGTTTAATCGGAGGCACCACGGCCTTTATATTCACAGGTTTAATGGGGCTTGCCGGTATAGTAGTATCATTATCAGGAGGCGGAGATGCTATACTAAATAATATTGCCTTCGGGCCATTTTTCGGTCCACATGTGGCTTTTGCCGGAGGCGTTGCAGCAGCAGCCCTTTCGGGTAAAATAAAGAAAAATTTAGAGTCGGAAGGGACAGAGGAATGTTTAGCTAAATCACAACAATATGTTGATGGCTGCGATACACTGACGCCGATTTTTAAAACAAAAGATCCTTTAGTAATTTTAGCAGGAGGAATATTCGGGATATTAGGATTAATAGTAAACTATTTTTATGCAGAAATCTTACATTTACCAATAGATACTATTGGATTTACAGTATTAACCTTAGGTGTTGTTTGTAGACTTTTAATAGGCACTACCGGCTTATTTGGGAAAAAACCCGAAAATGTTAACCGTTATGCTTTTGAGCCGCAACAACTAATATTTTCTTTAATATGGTCATTTGGCTTTAGTGCAGTAGTTGCTTATGCTTGTTATACGTTAAACATAAATAATATAGGTTTTGTAATAAGCGCGTGCTCTCTTATCTTTTTATATTTTGGTCTAGATTTTCCGGTAACGCATCATATTTCTATGATTACCGGTTATGCAACTATTGCCTTTGGAAGTGTATTTTTAGGAGCTTTATTTGGCGTGATAGCTTTTCTTGTGGGAGAATTTATATTAAGAACATTTTCAAGCTATGCGGATACACATATTGACATGCCTGCGTTTACAATTGCAGTGCTGAGTTTTTTAATATTGGGCATATTAAGCTAACGCAAGAATGTTATAACAAATAGGACAAGCATATAGCCGTCGCCTTAAATTGTGATTGGAGGATTTGAAGATGCAAATGAATCGAAACAAAATTTTCGCTTTAAATGAAGAGATACGTAAAAAAGATTATGTTTTAGCAACATACTATATAGAGCTTGATAAAGATATAGATGTAATGGCTAAAGCATCCGCAATGGCGATAGGGCAAACAGTGGGTACTTGGATTCCAGTGCCTGGAATTACGGAGGAGATGCAGGAGCATCATATGGGAAAGGTAGTCAGCATCATTGACATACCACCGTATGAGCTTTCTACACAAATTGATGTAGAAAAATGTTCTTATCTTATACAAATTGCATATCCCTATATTAATTTTGGTGCGCAATTTCCTATGATGATTACAACATTGCTAGGCAATGATGCATCTACTTCCGCACAAGTAAAGCTAATGGATTTGCAGTTTCCGGAAAGCTTTGCATCTCAGTTTAACGGACCTAATTTTGGATTAGAGGGAGTACGAAAGCTTACAGGTGTTTACGATCGTCCTTTGGTATTAAACATGATTAAACCATGTACGGGATTTTCGCCTAAAGTAGGAGCAAAGATTTTTTACGAAACAGCTCTCGGCGGTGTAGATTTGATAAAAGATGACGAACTGCTGGGCAATCCGAATTTTTGCAAAGCAGTCGATCGTGTCAAAGAATATAATGAGGCAGCTAAAGCGGCTTTGGAGAAAACCGGTAAGAAAACGGTTTATGTAGTCAATATTACCGACAGTGTGGATAAAATTTTAGACAATGCAAAAAGAGTCGTTGATGCCGGCGCGCAAGCAGTAATGATAAATTTTGCTGCCGTGGGTTATGATATGCTTCATAATTTAGCTAAAAATATAAATGTACCTATCTTAGGCCATTATGCAGGTGCCGGCATGTTTTATGAAGGTGTGCTAAACGGAATGAGTTCACCCTTGGCTATAGGTAAACTACCAAGACTTGCAGGAGCAGACATAGTGATGATGAATACACCCTACGGCGGCTATCCCTTAAAATATCAAAAATATATCCAAACAACCAATGAATTGTCACTGCCTTACTATAATATCAAGCCTTCAATGCCTGCAGTCGGAGGCGGAGTCCACCCGGGTATTGCTGAACGCTATATTAAGGATTTGGGAACTGATATTATACTTGCACCCGGCGGCTCGATCCAGGGCCACCCGAAAGGTGCAGCGGCAGGGGCAAGAGCTATGCTCCAGGCAATTGATGCTGTGATGCAGGACGTACCTTTGGATGAAGCAGCAAAAGAGCATAGCGAGCTTAAGATTGCGCTTGATTTATGGGGATATAAAAAGTAAACTCACTTACTTTCGGCACCTGTATGGTACAGGTGCCGTTCAAATTTAATGTATTAATTTTTCAAATAAACAAATAGGAGGATTCCATGGAAAAGAACATATTATTTGCACAATCAGGGGGTCCCACCCAAGTCATAAATGCCAGTTGTTATGGAATAATAAAGGAAGCAAGAAAATATGATATGAAAATTTATGCGGCAAGATATGGTGTTGAGGGAATTTTAAATGAAAATATCATAGAAATAACAGATATAGATGATGGTTCCTTAGAAATTTTAAGATTTTCGCCCTCGGCTGCCTTTGGATCTTGCAGACATAAGCTTAAAGAGGATGAGTTTGAAAAAGTATTAGATTTGTTTTTGAAATATAACATAGGATATTTCCTATATATCGGTGGAAATGATTCTATGGATACCGCCAATAGATTTTCTGAATATGTAGCTAAAAACGGATATGATATTAAAGTAATCGGCATACCTAAGACAATAGATAATGATCTCTTAAATACACATTTTTGTCCGGGCTATGGCAGTGCTGCAAAGTATATAGCAACATCCGTAAGAGAGATGGATTTTGATGCAAACGTATATGAAAAGAATATCATAACAATTGTAGAAGTAATGGGGCGAGATAGCGGCTTTTTGGCTGCGGCTAGTGCCTTGGCAAGAGATGAATTGGTTGAATCGCCCCATCTTATATATCTTCCGGAAATACCTTTTGATGAAGAGGAATTTTTGCAAGAAGTTAGCGATGTCTATCAAGAAAGAGGAAAGGTTTTAATAGCAGCATCCGAAGGCCTTAAAGATGAGCAAGGAAATTATATCTTCCTTAGAGAAAAAAAGGCGGATAAGTTTGGCAATATTCAAATGGGCGGGGTTGGTAAGTATTTAGAGAGTATAGTGAAGGAAAATATTGCAGACAGGGTAAAGACCATAGAATTTTCCGTGCTCCAAAGGTGTGCCGCACATATTTTATCAAAAACTGATAACGATGTAGCAGCAATGGTTGGCAGTGCCGGAGTAAGATATGCTTTGGAAGGATGTAATGATGTTATGGTTTCTATCATGAAAAACAACGATAGTTTTTCAACTTCGACAACGCCTTTAAAAGATGTAGCGCTGGAAGTAAAGACTTTCCCCAGGGAGTGGATAGATGAGAAAAATAGGTGGGTTACCAAAGAGGCAATTGATTATATAACTCCACTTATTCAGGGTGAGGTAAAGCCGATTTTTAAGGATGGTTTGCCGAAATATTTAAGGTTTATTTAATGACTGTTTCTAAAACAAATTTTAGAATTATTGATTTAAAAGCCGGCATCTTTCATATTAGTCATATTAGTGCCGGCTTTTAAATCCTATTTTTATATCAAACAATGTTTTAAAAAGCTCTATTACTGGTAACGTCTTATAGACTTTGCTATTATTTTTAGTTCCTATAGTTAGTAAAATATTATTTGATGAATTGTTAATTAAATGATACATATATAGTAAGGGGTGATTATAATGTTCGATGAAATTAGCTCCGCATTATCGTTTTATAAAGAAGAAATAAAAGCGGCAAAGCTTTATGCATATCTTTCGGAAGTTGAGAAAGACGAAAAGATGAAGAAAGAATTTCATGAGCTTTGCCGTATTGAAACAGCCCATGCAAATTTCTGGTATGAGTTTCTTGATAGGAGGGGGCATGCTCCTAAAAAAGGCAGCGATTCTCTTGGCTTGGGTGGGTCAAAACTCCTTCGGGCAATATTAGGCCCAAGGCTTTACTTGTCAATTTTAGAGATGACAGAATCCTTAAGCACGGAAACCTATTATAAGTTTCTTCAGTCTGCTAAGATGTCTGATGATGAAAGAAAGGGTCTTAAAAAGATAATTGAAGAAGAGCTGGATCATGAAAATTTCTTTGAATCCCAGCAAAGTGCATTGCCGGCAGAAAATATCAGAGATTTTATTATGGGAATGAACGACGGCCTTGTAGAGCTTTTGGGAGCCGTTACCGGTTTGTCGGCGGTATATCCGAATAATCCGCTGTTTGTCGGGATAAACGGTTTGGTCGTTGGATTAGCTGGGGCTCTTTCCATGGCCATAGGCAGCTTTATTTCTGTTCGCTCACAGCGTCAGGTAAATGAAGGCATAAGAAAGAAGTTGGAATTGCTTTTTGGCGTTTCCGAAGAAAGGGCCAAGCGAGAGTTGGTGTCTAAGTTGACCGAATCCGGTCTGCCGGAGGATGTAGGAGAAGAAGTTGCCGATAAGATAGGTAAAAACCATGAATCAATGGTCAGCTTGCTTGTAGAAGAATCTGATGAGGATGAGATAAAGTCTGCAATATTTACGGGTATTGCGTATATTATCGGCGTAGTATTTCCGGTGCTTCCGTATTTTATAATGGGTTCATCTTTTGCCGCATTAGCCTTATCCGCTTTTTTAGCAGCTCTGGCTTTAGCCAGTGTAGCTACCATAGTATCCGTTACAGCTGGAAATTCGAATATAAAAGGTAAAATAGCCGAGATGGTAATAACAGGTCTAGGTGCTGCTGGGATTTCATACCTATTTGGGCTTTTAGTTCAAAATGTATTTGGCATCAGTGCATAAATAAAATCACATTAAACGGAAAATTTTATAAGGGCTGTTACCGAACTTTTATTTATAGATTCTCATAAATCAAAGCCATGCATGTAAGATGGTTTTACCGCTTACATGCATGGCTTTCGACTTTATACGGGGCTTTTATGTATGAATATGCAACTGCCCCTGGTATTCCTGCGATAATTTGAAGTGTGCAGTTAAGCAGTTAATCGGCACAAATCTCAAGACTCTTGGCTTTTACACCCGGTATAGAATTTAACTTATCTTCCAGGCTTTTACGTTCGGCTTCGGTGCCGCCGAGCTGAAGCAGAACTAACCCTTCTTCAGAGCAGGCATTATCCGTTTCGTGCAAACCCAATCTCATTTTTATAATACAGCCGTGCTCTGTGAGGGTTTCCTGAACTTCACCGGCATTTTTTGAACGGTGGTTAATCAGTACAGCCATTAGATTATAGCAGTTCATTTTCATACCTCCCTAATTTTATCTTTTGTGAAGCTTAATAAATTGATTTGATATTCGATCTGATGTAAATATTGTAACATACTTGTGAATAATTCGTCAATAATAATTACTATTAAAAATACTATCAGTGAGTAGAAGCTGTTAGAACCGCTTTTGTAAATGTACTATAAACATGGTAAAAAGCAGTTTTATTATGTAAAACTTAATATTTTTTGGTTTTTTAATGTTATTTTTTAGATTTTATTGATATAATAGGTGTGTAGCATAACTAATTCTAATTAATTATGTGCTTGATATGGAAAAGAAAGGATGTTGCCCCATGGAGAATTTTTCTCTTCCTACAGCTACAGGCGTAGCGGCTATTGGTCTGAAGACCGGTCTTATCTTTCCTAATGATGATATTGCTGCAATTACAACTGAAGCAGTAAAATCATTTGTAGAAGATAAGGACATTATATGTGTTACTGAAGCGGTGGTAGCCCGTTCTCAGAATCGTTACATATCTTGTAGCGATTTAGCTGAAGATATTCAAAAAAAATTGAACTTAAAACCAAAAAGTACTTTAGCGGTTATCAGTCCCATTGCAAGCAGGAACCGATTTGCCTTGGTATTAAAAGCGCTGGCCATGGCGACACGCGGTGGGAAAGTTATTGTGCAGCTTTCGATGCCGCTGGATGAAGTAGGCAATCAGGTAATGGATGAAGAATTTGCTACAACGCGAATCAGATTGAAAAAGGTTTTAAAAAGCCTTAGAGAGGCAAGAGAGAATACGCCACAGCTAAATGTCCTTATACGGGAGATTATAGCTGCTTTGAAATTACAAGAACTAGGTTACAATATTTTGAGCATACGAAAGATTACCGGCACAGGTATTGCAGATTTGACGGTGAGAACTCCGGAAGGTAAGCTGGCTGTGGCTGAGGTTACCTTTGCTAATTTAGAAAAAGCTAAGAAAAAGGCCATTGAGATTAAGCAAGACGTGGACGGGGCGGAGCAGGCAATGGTAATTGCTGTTGACTTGGGCCACCATAAGATTGTTATGGCGGATGCCGAAACAACTGATGAAGCAAAAACTTATGACTTTGGTCCGCAATTGGAAAGCTATCATGATCCCGATGTGGTTTATATCAATGAGCTGGAAAATATTAAATTTTCCCATCCTATTACGGGTATTGATTATAGAGATTTGTATATTGAGATGATCGAGTCGGGCGACGCCGAAGGCGAAGTGCTGTTTACCAATAATCCGCTAAAGGTTTATGATCGCGGATATATTAACGGTGTATGCATTTCAGCGGTTCATGAACGTGATAAGCTAAAGGAGTTATTTACATCTTTTGGCGCCATGGTTCCGGTTTTGACATTACAGGATATAGGGCCAGGGCCATGGGGTGTGATTGGTTCCAACGTTTCAGACTTTGAAAAAGGTGTACTTAAACTGCTGCCTGGCGATGCCGACGGTACCGCTGAAAATATCAAAGCCAAGATTAGAGAAGTTAGCGGTAAAGATGTAGAGGTGTTGATTTTTGGAGATGGTGCTTATAAAGACCCGGATACAGGAATATATGAAATGGCAGACCCACATCCGGCTATTGGAGTAAGCAGCGGACTTAAGAGTGCTGCCCTTAGGACAGGTAGTAAGCTTAAGCTTCAGGTGGATACATTATATAACCAAGGTTACTCCAGGGAAGAGATTGGAAATATGTTAAAAAACAAACAGGATAAAATCACCAAAGAAAGCTTAGGCACGACTCCTAGAAGTGTAACCAGCATTGTAGCTACTTTAGCTGACTTAGTAGCGGGGTCTGCAGATGCCGGAACACCTATTGTACTTGTTCGCGGCTTCCAATATTCTCGAGCAAATTAAACAGTAGTTTTAAAACTCATCTCCCGTATATCCATGTAAATAAATGGTTATAATTTCTAATAAGGAGATGAGTTTTATGACAAAAGACGATATTTTAAACATCTTTTCGAAACTGCCTTCTCGGTTACTTTCGGACAATGATGATGAAACCATAGAAACACCGAAAATACGGCTTTCTGATGAAATTAGAAAGGCGCATGAAGAATGGAATCAAGCTCAGAAATATTTCCAGTGTGTTTTAGATCCTGAATTGGTAGATTATGCAATTTTTACAGAAGAGGCCGCTCGAAGGAAGTATATCTATCTCTTAAATAAGGCAAAAAACGAAGGTATAAATACAGAAGAGTTAAAATAGCATAGTAAAAAAAGACAGTGGGGGGTGGAGATAAGGTGCAGATAGATTTTGCTGCAGTTCTGGCTTATGCTTTTGGTCTTTTGTTGCTGTATATAGTTGGCCGGATTCTAATCATGCCCCTGCGAATCGTATTAAAGCTCATGTACAACGCGCTAATCGGCGGAGTTGTTTTACTGCTGTTAAACTTTCTCGGAGGATATATAGGCCTTCATATAGCTTTAAATCCAGTAACGGCGCTGGTGGTAGGTTTTTTGGGCGTACCAGGGGTTGTGATGCTGCTGGTTCTGCAATACATACTGGCGGGATGAAGTGTGCAATCTCAACGGGGGCCGGTTTTACTGGCTCCTTGTTTTTTTAAAGAAAATATTATTGAAAAATTTTATTATTTAATGCCTTAGAATATCTTGACCACTTTTAAGCAGTCTGTTATACTTAAAAAGAAATAACTGTTATAGCCATTAACATCTTAAAAATCACAATACATACAATCTGTACTAGGCAAGAGAAGCGTATGTATTATAACAGTTTTTGATTTATGTATCTTTACTACAACAGTTTTTAATTTGTCAAATAAAACAAAATACTGCTTTTATAAGTTTAGTCTTATAAAGGCATATTTATCCGGCTGTTTATATGTTTAATATTGCTTTTTTAGGTAAAATATAAATATGATATTCATATGAAGGGAGGACTTTTCATGTCAGAAAAAGTACTGGAAATCCGCTGGCATGGACGAGGCGGGCAAGGAGCTAAAACTGCAGCCTTAATGCTTGCGGAAACTGTGGCCCAAATGGGAAAGTATGTTCAAGGCTTTCCTGAATACGGTCCAGAGCGAATGGGAGCACCTATTCTTGCGTTTAACAGAATAAGTGATGAGCCCATTCATATTCATTCAAATGTAATTAACCCGGATATTGTCATTGTATTAGATGCGACTTTATTAGGGGAAAAAGTTACGGCTGGGGTGCCTGAAGATGGAATCTACATTGTAAATACCACAAAAACTCCACAGGAAGTAAGAAAGAAGCTCAATATAAAAGGCGGCAAAATATTTACTGTTGATGCCAACCAGATTTCATTAGACACCATTGGCAGAGTCATTCCCAATACACCCTTAATGGGAGCTTTTGTAAAGGCTACCGGCCTTATGTCCTATGACGAGTTCATCGAAAATGTAAAGGGTGAGCTTGAGAAGAAATTTAAGACTAAGCCTGAAGTTATAGCTGGCAACATAAAAGCTATAGAAAGGGCTTATCAGGAGGTGAAGGGCGAATGACACCCAGTGATAAAAATTTGAGTCAGTGCTGTTCAAGTAAATGCATAAGTCCTGATATGAATTGGAAAGAACTAACAAAAGCAGGTAATATATACACACCGGGAAATGCCAGCGCATATGAAACCGGTGATTGGCGCACCATCAGGCCTGTTTGGGACGAGGAGCGCTGTATACATTGTCTAATTTGCTGGCGGTATTGCCCGGATGCTTCGATAATTTCTACCGGCGGGAAATTCGATTCTTTTGATTATAAACACTGCAAGGGTTGCGGAATTTGTGCCAATGTCTGCCCTACACATGCTATTGAAATGATTTCTGAAGACGAAATAGAAAAGCAGAAGGAGGCGAAAAAAGATGAAGAATAAGGTTGCTTTGACCGGAAACGAAGCTGTTGCTCAGGCTATGAGACAGATAAATCCGGATGTAGTTGCAGCTTACCCGATAACTCCTTCTACGGAAGTTGTTCAGATGTTTTCCTCCTTTGTGGCCAATGGTAAGGTAGATACGGAATTTGTCACAGTTGAAAGTGAACATAGTGCTATGAGTGCTACCATGGGCGCATCGGCGGCCGGAGCTAGGGCTATGACTTGTACATCAAGCCAGGGTCTAGCTTATATGTTTGAGGTAGTATATGTGGCTGCTTCTATGAGACTTCCAATTGTGTTTCCCGTAGCCAACCGAGCTTTGAGTGGTCCTATCAATATCCACTGCGACCACAGTGATGCTATGGGAATTAAGCAAGCAGGCGTAATACAACTGTTTTCGGAAAATGCTCAAGAAGCTTATGACAATATGATACAGGCAATCCGTATTGCTGAACATCCTGATGTACAGTTGCCTGTCAGCGTAAACTATGACGGATTTATTACCAGCCATGCTTTAGATGTGCTGGAAATACTGGATGATGAAACTGTCAGAAACTTTATCGGTGTATATAAGCCGCATGAGGCTTTATTAAATGTAAATAAGCCAGTATCAATGGGCAACTTCGATATGTATGATTACTATTTTGAACACAAGTACCAGCAGGTAGCGGCTATGGAAGCTGCAAAAAGGGTAATTGAAGAAGTCGGCAAAGAGTATGCAAAAATTTCCGGCAGGAATTATGGTCTGGTCGATGCGTACAAGCTCGATGATGCTGATATGGCCGTAGTAGTAATGAACTCTGCGGCAGGCAGCTCTAAAGGAGTTTGCGATGAGCTCAGAGCTAAAGGTCTTAAGGTAGGTGTATTAAAACCAAGAGCATTCAGGCCATTTCCGCATGAAGCTATTGCTGATGCGCTAAAAGGTGTAAAAGCTGTAGCGGTTCTTGACAGAGCTGAAACCTTCTCTACACTGGGAGGGCCTATGTTTGCCGATGTGAGAAACTCTCTCTATGATTTAAAAAATGATATTAAGGTAGTAAACTATGTGTATGGTCTTGGCGGCAGAGATTTGCGATTGGAAGATGTAGAGCAGATATACAGCGATCTTGATGATATCATCAAGACGGGAAAAGTTGATAATTTCGTAAGATATTTAGGACTTAGAGAATAGGAGGTGCAATGATGGCTACATTAAAAGAACTTGCTCAAGTTGAAGAAAGATTTGTCGGAGGTCATAGGCTTTGTGCCGGATGCGGGCATGGTATTTCAGTGCGCATGGTTTTAAATGCCCTGGAAAACGATGAAAATGTAGTAGTAGGTTGTGCTACAGGCTGCCTTGAAGTTGCCTCCACAATATATCCATATACGGCGTGGAATTGTTCCTTTATACACAACGCATTTGAAAATGCTGCTGCTACCATCAGCGGTGTAGAAGCTGCATATAGATCATTAAAGAAACAGGGTAAATTGAAGGATGACTTTAAATTTGTGGCCTTCGGTGGTGACGGAGGGACTTATGATATAGGCTTGCAATCACTTTCCGGTGCTATGGAGCGAGGCCATAAGATGGTATATGTCTGTCTTGATAATGGTGCTTATATGAATACCGGTATTCAGCGTTCAAGTGCGACACCTATAGGTGCCGATACTACTACGAGCCCAGCTGGAAAGGTTATTCCCGGAAAACAGCAGCCTCGTAAGGACTTGGCAGCCTTAATAGCAGCACATAATATACCCTATGTAGCTCAGACGGCAATAAGCAATTGGCAGGATGTCCATAAAAAGGCAAAGAAGGCCTTTGAAGTTGACGGCCCAGCTTTTATCAATATTTTATCACCTTGCCCGCGAGGATGGAGGTACAACACTCCGGATATTGTGGACTTGGTTAAAAAGGCTGTCGAAACACGTTTTTGGCCCCTTTATGAGGTGGAAGACGGTAAATGGAAACTTAATAGTAAACCTAAGAAATATGTATCTGTTGAAGAATTTTTAAAACCTCAAGGAAGGTTTAAACATGTATTTGCACCGGGTAATGAAGATTTACTGAAGCGCATTCAAGAAGAAGTGGACAAACAGTGGCTTGCTCTTCTTGAACGTTGTGGCGAAGAACCTGAATTACCCCCACGTTAACTCTTTTTAAATCCTTCACACTTAAAAACTTAAATAAATCCCGTATTACTACAGGTTTGAAGTGATACGGGATTTATTTTTCTTTCAACAAAATTGGATTTTAATAATAAGCTATATATAAAAGTGTGTATTTATGAGGGGGTGTGAGGGTGGCAGAAAGTACATTTAGATTTGGTTTAGCATTAAGCGGCGGGGGGATAAGAGGTGCGGCACATTTAGGGATATTAAAAACACTAATCGAAAATGGTATTTACCCTGATATAATTTCTGGAACCAGCGCAGGAAGTATAGTTAGTGCTTTGTATGCTGCTGATGTAAATTTTAACGAATTGGCAAAAAAATTTAAGGATATTAATCCCGTACATTTGCTGGACCCGACTATTCCGGGAGTATATACCTTATTACTGCTTTATTATTATTGGACTAAAAGGCCCATGCTTAATTGGACTTTTCCAAAAGGGCTGTTGAAGGGAGAAAAAATTGAAAGCTTGCTTGAAGATGTTCTAGAGAGAAAGCATTTTAACAACTTGAAGGTTCCGCTATCAGTGGTTAGTGTTGATATAAACTCAGGTCAAACAGTGATATTTTGTCCTAAAAATAATGTTCCAAGAAAGAAAATGAATAATACGGTTTTTATAACGGATCAAAGTTTGGCTGTGGCAGTAAGAGCCAGTATATCCTTACCCGGGATATTCATTCCGAAAGTAGTTAAAGGCCATACATTAGTAGATGGAGGCATAAAAAATAATATACCCGTGGATATTCTGCACGCTCAGAAAGCAAAAAAAGTTATAGGCGTAGATTTGGGAGTATCGGAGAATAGAGCAAAAGTGGATTCAATTGTGGATATTCTCATGGCAACAATAGATATTATGGGAGATGAGCTGTCATACTATATAAGAAAGGAAAATCCGGGGTATTACATCTATCCTGATATACAGGGCATCGGATATAAAGATTTTGACCGTATACCTGAAATTATAAAGTATGGGGAGATAGCGGCGAAAAAGGAACTGCCTAATATAATTGAATATTTATCATCATAAATAAAAAGGCATATGGAGAACTTTTGCGTTGCTTAATGTTCCATATACCCTGATTTATATAGGAAGTCTAGCATGTAATCTTCAAGGATATCTTCAACACTTTTTTCCTGTTTTTCTTCTTCGTAAATTGAAAAGGCTGAACTGTCATTATAACATTCCATATAAAAGCCCCCTTACGAATGATTGTATACAAGTATTATTGTATTTATTATATACCTTTGTGTCAGAAAGTCAACAATGAAAAATATATTTTTTTTAAAACAATATATTTTTTTATCCATTATTTTAAATATAAAAGTGTCAAAACAGAAAAACTCTCAATATTGACATAATAAAATTTTTGCTATATACTATACTAAAATAATAATCATTATTAATATTGGAGGTGTCAATGATGGCAGTATTCAAGTGCAGTGCCTGTGGGTATGAGAAAGAAAGTCGTTGTAAGCCTAGGAAATGTCCGGAGTGCGAAGCCAAGGATACCTTTACTAAGGTAGAAGCACCCAAGGAGGATAAATAAGGGATTAAATGGATAATAAAAAAGGTTTTATTCGTAAGACTAAGCAAAGAGATTTAATTTTAAAGACATTAAAAAATACTGATACACATCCCACGGCTGATTGGATTTATGAACAAGTAAAAAAAGAAATGCCTAATATAAGTCTTGGTACAGTTTACAGAAATCTAGGCATGCTTAAAGATTTAGGCGAGATAATAGAGCTCAATTGCGGCAACAAGTATAGTCGTTTTGACGGTAACCCGGAAAATCACTATCATTTTGTTTGCACTGAGTGTGAGAAAGTAATAGATATTAAAGGATGTCCTGTAGATAAAGAATTGGATTTATGTGTAGCTCGAGAAAATGATGTGGAAGTGTTTTTCCACAGAACTGAATTTTATGGTCTTTGTCCGGATTGCAAGAAAAAAAAAGAACAGCAGCAGGTTTAAGAAAGGCGGTCTTTTCAGATCGTCTTTTTTATATTGGCTTTTTAGGTAAAGATTGATTTTTTATAGTGAAATCAGTATTTGATTTATCGGCCAAACCCTTATAAAGCGCCGCCGCCTTTAACAAAGTTATTTCTTAACCGGAACCATATTTCGTAATAATAAATAAGACAGAGGGAAAGATAGCTACACAGTAATCAAGAGATAAAAATTTACTATACGCTCTTTTTTGGATTTGAAAAGGCAATATATAGTATTATATAATTAAATTACTACTAGATATAGTATATACTATTCTGAATTATTAAGAAGCTGTTTTGTAAAGTCTTAACAAATTTTAATTTTATAAATCCTGTTTAAGATACCGTAAATAGGGGAAAATTTGATTTAAAAGAAATAGGCAATCAAAACAAAAAGGGTGATCTGATGGGAACGGACAAAATAAATTTGACGGAAAATGCAAGGGTGGTTTTAGAAAAACGATACCTTGCCAAGGATTCAAGCGGTAAGGTTATAGAAACTCCCGAGACTTTGATAGAAAGAGTGTCTAATGCCATTGCTAAGGCAGAGCTAAAGTATGTTCAGGATAAATCTGATGATTGGGCTAAGAAATTTTATGATATGATATCGGAACTTAAATTTCTGCCGAATTCCCCCACGCTGATGAATGCCGGAAGAGAGCTTGGCCAACTTTCGGCTTGCTTTGTGCTGCCTGTGGAGGATTCGATGGAAGGGATATTCGATTCAATAAAATCATCAGCACTTATACATAAAAGCGGCGGCGGGACAGGATTTAGCTTTTCGCGTCTTCGCCCAAAGGGAGCTATGGTTAAATCTACCGGAGGTGTGGCATCAGGCCCCATATCCTTTATGAAGGTGTTTAATGCAGCTACCGAGGCTGTAAAACAAGGTGGGTGTGTGGATGAAAATACTCGAATTGCTACGGTAAACGGCCTTATTAAAATAAAAGAATTAGCCCCTTGTGATCTCCCGGAGGACAGCTGGCATAAATATGAAACACCGCTAAAATTGTATACCGATGAAGGTGTAAAAGAGGCCGACGAGTTTTATGTTCACGGTAAAGCAAAGGTCAAGAAAATATCCACGGAGTGCGGATATTCTGTATGTATAACACATGAGCACCGGCTCCGGGTAATCGACAGTGACGGCAACTATATTTGGAAACATGCAAAAGATATAAAAAAAGGTGATTGGTTAGCCCTTAAGAAAAATACATATCCCGAGACTACTGACTATCGGTTACCGGATTTTGAATATGAGTCACATTTTAATGCCAAGGAAATAACTTTGCCTCAGGAACCTTCTGAAGACCTTGGCGAGTTTATAGGTTACTTTATAGGTGATGGTAGTTTCAGTTTCAATGAAAGAGGTACCGGTCGGGTGATATTTTCCGTTGCCGATGATGAACCGGAAGTTTTTGATAGGATAATATCCTTGGGCAACAAACTTTTTTCCATAGAGCCGGTTATAAACAAAAAGCCGGGAGACAAGAGTTCAAATCTATTTTATAATTCTACGGTCCTTGCCCATTGGCTGAAACACATCGGTGTTGATAAAGTTTCTTCCATGGATGTAAAAGTGCCTGAGATAGCTTTCCGAGCAGGAGTCAACTTTGCTACGGGTTTTTTGAGAGGACTGTTTAGCGCAGATGGAACCGTAAGTAAGGAAGGTTATGTGACATTATATTCCATTTCAAAGGAATTGGTCGATGGAGTAAGAGAACTGTTATTATCTCTTGGCATTCCTTCCAGAACAATCATCAACATTGACCGACAGGACTCTCTTGGCAAAAATCCAATATACAGGCTTAACCTAATTACACAAGAGGGTTATGTGATATTTAGAGACAGGATAGGATTTATTTCTACGGCAAAAAATGATCGCTTGGAAGTGATTGATAATAGAGCTTGGGAATTTAATGATATTATACCTAATCAACAGCAAGTCTTTGCCAAAATTTACGACGGCCCGGGTAGGGGGTGCGGTCATGAAAGGATGGACCTAGGTGCCAACCGGGAGCTTTATAGGGATATACAGCACTATTTGCCTAAGGTGGCGGCACCGAGGAATCTAAATCGCAGCAGGTTAAGTTACCTGGCTGAGAAATATCCGGAAGTTGCTGAAAGTCCGCTCAAATGGTTCTTGGAAAATAATCAGTTTTATGATAGGGTTGAAACTGTTGAGGACGATGAAGCGTTTACACTGGACCTTTCGGTACCTGATAATAATACTTATATTGCAGCCGGCTTTATAAGCCATAACACGCGCCGGGGTGCCAACATGGGCATACTCCGGGTGGACCATCCGGATATTTTAGATTTTATCCAATGTAAGAAAAATGACAAGGAAATTACCAATTTTAATATAAGTGTGGCTATTACCGATAAGTTTATGGAAGCACTGAAAGAAGATGGAAATTATGACCTTATCGACCCACACACGAAAAAACCCACAGGAAAACTCAGGGCAAGGGAAGTCTTTGATTTAATAGTGGACATGGCATGGAACAATGGCGAGCCGGGAATCGTATTTATCGATAGGATGAATGAGGACAATCCTACTCCGGAAATTGGTGATATTGAAAGCACGAACCCCTGCGGTGAACAACCTCTTCTGCCTTATGAGTCGTGCAACTTAGGTTCTATAAATCTTGCTAAATTTATAAAAAAATCCGGTAATAAAAATACAATTGATTATGAAAGTTTAAAGGAAACGGTACACCTGGCTGTGCGCTTTTTAGACGATGTAATCGATGTAAACCTGTATCCCTTAAAGGAAATTGAGGAAATGACCAAGGCTAATCGAAAAATCGGTCTTGGCGTGATGGGCTTTGCCGATATGCTGATAGAACTGGGTATTCCGTATAATTCCGATGAGGCGGTAAAAACTGCCGAAGCCATAATGAGCTTTATTGATAGTGAATCTAAAAATGCATCTTGCGAGCTTGCAAAAGAGCGAGGAGTTTTCCCTAATTGGGAAAAGAGCATCTATAAGGAAAAGGGCATGCGCATCCGAAATGCTACTACTACCACAATAGCGCCAACAGGAACTATAAGTATTATTGCGGGGGTTTCCAGCGGCATTGAACCAATATTTGCCCTAGCCTTTGAACGCCACGTAATGGACAACCAGCGATTGGTAGAAGTTCATCCGATTTTCAAACAGGTTCTTAAAGAGCAGGGCCTTTATAGTGAAGAACTGATGCAGAAAGTAGTAACTCAGGGAACGCTTCAAGGTATAGATGAATTACCCAAAGAAATAAAAAGAGTTTTTGTTACGGCACATGATATTAAGCCGGAATGGCATATAAAAATGCAGGCGGCTTTCCAAAAATACACCGATAATGCTGTGTCCAAGACCGTAAACTTTCCAAACAGTGCTACTCGGGAAGATGTTAAAACAGTATATATGATGGCTTATAATCTAGGCTGTAAAGGCGTTACAATCTATAGAGACGGAAGCAGGCAGGAACAGGTTTTAAATAAAGGTACAAAAAAAGAAAGGCCTGCACGTTATAAAATAAAACCAAGACCCAGGCCAAGTGTAACCTACGGCAATACAGAGAAAGTAAAGATTGGCTGTGGAAACCTTTATATCACTGTAAACTCTGACGAAAACGGCATCTGTGAGGTATTTACCAATTTAGGCCGAGCAGGGGGCTGCCCATCTCAGTCAGAAGCCACTAGCCGCCTTATTTCTATGGCTTTACGTTCAGGAATTGATGTAAAAGCTATAGTAGAACAACTAAAGGGCATTCGCTGCCATTCCACTTTACGGCAAATGGCAAACAATAAAGATATAAAAGTGCTTTCATGTCCTGATGCTATAGGTCGAGCTATAGAACGTAGCATTGGCGAGAATGTAATAGTAAACGGCAACGGCAACGGATCCAATGAGGCCTATATTAAGCGCTATTTGGATACCGATCCCGAAGCAACGGCGACCTCTGAGGATGGATTGCATAATCCAAATCCTACTAAAAAAAAAGTAAACGGAGGTACCTGCCCTGAATGTGGCCATAGACTTGAGCACGAAGGCGGCTGCGTTATCTGTCGAAGCTGTGGTTATTCCAAATGCGGTTAATAGATTGAGTTGAGTAACATTTGCCCCTTAAGCATTTTCCTGGCTTTAAGGGGCTTTTGCATTATTGATGGGAGAAGTTCTTTCTGATAAAATTAAGTGGAAACACTGACACTACAGATTGTTTTTTAATAATCGGAGTAAAGGAGATAGCCATGATTAGACCGGATTTCGGATGGATAGAAGTGATTGCATCAGGCGCCATGTACGCCGGCAAAACCAGAGAATTTATAAAACGCATTGATGAACTTAAATGGGCAAAGAAAAAAATTCTGATTGTAAAGCCCATGCTTGACGACCGTTACGGTGAAAGCTGTGTGATGTCGCATAACGGAGATAATGTAACAGCTATAAACATAAAATGCCCCTTGGAAATTCTCGAGCTTATAAAAAGAGATAATTATGATGTAGTTGCCATAGATGAAGCACAGTTTTTTGATAAAAAAATTGTACAAGTAATAAAGGATCTGAGAGATAGCGGGTTTTTAGTGCTGATTACAGGCCTAAATACCACAGCAGAAGGCAAGCCTTTTGGTCCTATGCCGGAAATCCTCTGTATTGCGGATGATATTACCATATTATACGGTGTATGTGCCGCCTGCGGGAAACCGGCCACCAAGACATTGGCTTTATTTGACAAAGACCAGGATATCGTCGTAGGCGGCCAAGGGAAATATGAGCCGCGCTGCAATAAGCACTGGGTTCACAACCGACTGTGATTTGTAGCAAACATTTTAATTCTAAAAAAACTGTGGGAGGAATTCTTTATTTTCGGCCAGGATGTCATCCAACAGCTTTTTTGCTATGCTTGAAGATGGTACCAAGGGATGTATGGTTAATGCTTGCAAGGCCGAATGGTAATCTCCGCTTATACCGGCGTGTACAGTAAGTTCTTCATAGGCTTTTACCACTTGCATTAATCCCCTTATTTTGGCAGGCACATGTCCGACGCTTAGCGGATGTGCTCCGTCTTTATCAATAATACAGTTGGTTTCAATCACTGAGTCTTCGGGCAAATCAAGAATTGCACCGTTGTTTTTTACATTAATTATTTGTATATCCTTTTTGTTATTTGCTATAGAGCTGATAAGATTGCATGCGGCATATGAATAAAGAGCACCACCGCGCTTTTCCAACTCAGGCGGTTTTACATTTAATTTTGGATTCCTGTAAATTTCAAACAGTTCCTGTTCAACCATTTTTACTACTTGGCCCCGAGTGCCGGTATGTGATGCTTCTTTGATTTCCTCTTCCAGCATTTTATCCGACATATAGTAGTAGCGGTGATAAGGACATGGGAGCATGCCCAGAGATTCAATCAGGTCTTTGTCCCATAGTAAATCAGGAATGTTCTTCATGTTAAAATCCTGTCCGGAAGCAAGCTGAAGCAGCAGTTTTTCTGTTACATCTTCCCCGTCTAGAAAGATTTTTTGCCCCCATACTAAGTGATTCAATCCTGCAAATTGTATGTATACCCTTTCCATTTCGACTCCAAAAGCCTCAGCCACATAATTGACCATGTTGACAGGTACATTGCAAAGCCCAAGCATTTTAACTTCCGTATGTTTTAACACAGTCTCAGTAATTATGCCGGATGGATTAGTGAAATTTATCAGCCATGCGTCAGGTGCAAATTGTTCTATATCTCTGCATATGTCGATTGTAACGGGAATTGTTCTCAGTGCTTTAGCAAAGCCGCCCGGACCGGTAGTTTCCTGCCCGATGACACCATATCTCAAAGGAATCTTTTCATCCCTTATACGTGCATCGAGACCGCCAACTCTGAACTGAGATATTACAAAATCGGCGCCGGAAATTGCCTCGTGTCTGTCAAAAGTCAGATGAATATTAATATCAAGTCCTGCCTTCTCAACCATCCGCTGTACCAAACCGCCGACTATTTCCAGTTTATGTCTGCCCGGCTCGATATCCTCCAAATATATATCGCCAATCGGTAATTCTGCAGCTTTACTAATAAAGCCTTCGATGAGCTCGGGAGTATAACTTGATCCGCCTCCAATGACAGCAACCTTAAATTTTTTCTCAAACAAATCGTTAAACCTCCTTATTTTTTAAGCCATGACGAATTATTTCAGCTTAAACTTGAATTTTTGCCATGGATGTATTAAGTCTATTAAAAACACTTCTTCAGGAATTATTCTACCTACAACATTTATTTTTCCGCTGTTTTCCATATCTTTTAATGCTATTTGGAGCTCCCCTGCATATCTTTTGTATGAGGAACTTGGAATTAAGATATCACCCCTTTTTATATCCTGTTTGGGATTAAAGAGCTTAAAAAAATTATTCTTATATTTTACTCTGCTAAGAGTAGACCTTATTAAGTATTCCGAGATATCACCTCTGTTAAAGTGAGGCTCATCAAGGACAATTTTTTTCTCAATTTCGGAGATGCCATCTTCAAGTTCTACATTTAAACTTAATATATCTTTATCTAAAGAACTTAAGGTTTTTAATTCATCTTCCGATGCATAACAGTTACCTATTATTACCGTATCTATAAGACCGGTATTAAAAAAATCTTTGGCCTGGGTTTCTATCGGAAGGTTTCGATGCTCTTCCAGCGTGCAGAGTCCGTCATTATCCGGCCACGGCCCAAACTTTGCGCTGGAAGATGTAACAAATGCCGCGGCAGGTATCCCGTAGGATGTAAATGCCTTTGAACATTTTAAAAAATGTTCCCTCGATAACCCGGTATATCTCAACGGATAAAAATTGTGGCAGCCCAGGAGATTATCTATGTTGGGCCTAAATTCCATGATATTTTCCAGATATTTTATTCCGGAGCTCATGTTTATTTCGATTTTAAGATTATAAGGATTGTAAGTCATAAGACTTTCGTCAAAACCGTTGGAACCCGTGTCAAAGCGTATGCCAAAAAGGCCAAGATTGTAAAAAAATTCTATATCGTTCGGACAAACTCCTAAAGTTTGTAAGACCTCTGGATTTATATCTGCAATTACTTTCATATTATTTTTCCTGGCATATAAACATACTTTCTTGAAACATTCTAACATATGTTGATCGTTTTCTACGGAAATGAGGTTAGTAAATATTCTTGTAAAGCCATATTTGCGAGCTGTATCTATATATCTACAATCATCTTCTATATTAGTTTCTGCAGGATATATGGAAATCCCCAGTTCTTTCATTTAGGCTTCACCTTTCTTCTTTAAACTCTCAAGTTCGCTGAATACCTTGACAAATTCTTTAGCCAAGGTATTCGTTGTAATGGAATTCATCAAATGGTCCTGTGCATGCACTAAAAGTATCGACATAGAAAAGCTCTCACCGGCTGCTTCTCTGTGCATTAAAGAGGTCTGAACTTTATGCGCCATTATAAGTTTTTCGTCAGCTTCTTTAAAACAATCTTCGGCTTTGGCAAATTCTCCGTTTCTTGCATATTCTATCGCTTCGATGGAAAGGCTTGTTGCTTCACCGCTGTATGTTATCAAATTAAGTATATCTCTTTCTAAATCCATAAGATAATCGCTCCTCATTATATTTGTTTTATAAATGTTGTCCAAAATGCTAAGTTTTTAATGCAACAAGATATGCAGAAGTAACGAAGTTTTCCGTTACTTCTGCTTGAGCATATTTATTGGGGCAAATCCATATCATTTGAAGATTCTTGTCTATCCAACAGGATTACAAATGGAATATATATTAGAGTAGCAATTACAAGATTTACTACGGCTAATATTGCTGCTCCAAGACTTCCTCCTGTGGCTAAAAATGCTCCGATTCCTACAGGTGATGTCCAAGGAATTGCAACGTATGTAGGAGGAACCAAGCCTATGGCTGTAGCAAGATACGAAATAAGTGTGAGTATCGGTTCAATTATTATAAAAGGTATAAATAGTATTGGATTTAATACTATGGGTAAGCCGAAGATAATAGGTTCATTAATCTGGAAGATGCCGGCAGGCAGTGCAAGTTTTGCCAGACTCTTTAAATCCTGCCTTTTTTTACAAACAAGCAATATGGCAATAACTAAACCCAGCGTTGCACCTGAACCGCCAAGATGAGAATATGTGTCAAAAAATACCCTTGTAATAAGGTTTGGAGGTACTGCGCCTTGCTGAATTGCAGCAGCATTGGCCTGCAGTGCCGGAACGTAAATAGCATTCATTACAGGGTCAAGCAGGTTTGCTCCATGAAGTCCAAAAAACCAAAATAGTGTTATCAGGAAGGTTGCCAGCATAGCCGAACCTACGCTTTGACCGAGATTCTGAAGCGGAATCTGAATAGTCTGCAATATAATATCATACAAGCTTGTGCCGCCCATAGCTGTAATTATTGAAGTTAAAATTCCAAAAACATAAACTGTGACAGCACTGGGAATCAATGCTGCAAAAGCTCTACCAACAGATGGAGGTACATCGCCGGGCATGTTTATGACCAAATGAGCCTTAGTGAGTTTTACAAATATTTCAGTTGCTATAATGGCAACTAAAAGGCCTGTAAAAAGTGCCGTAGCATCCAAATAATTTATTTTAATAAAACCCCAACCTACCCCTTCGGGTGCCTGAGGAAGAGTAATTATAAAACTTGCTACGGATATTAAACCTGCGACCAATGCATCTTCATCATAGCTTTTTGCCAGATTGTAACCTACGGAAAAAACTATAAGCAGAGTCATTATAGCGAAGGTGCCCCACCATACAGCACTATTTATTGGAACCAGAAACTCCAGTGCCGGTACCCAAATACAAAGAGTATTGTTTAGAAGTACAGCGAAAGAACCTGCGAGTATCAACGGCATAATCCCGGCAAATCCATCACGTATAGCTACAAGATGCCTCTGAGCTCCGATTTTGGCCGCTATTGGCACAAAATGCTTATCCATCCATTCTATAAAGGCTTCCATAACCAAAATCCTCCTTTTTCAATTTACTTTTTTCTTATACGCCTTCCTGATCTGATAATTTAAGTGCTTGCTCCAAAACTGCCTTTCCGTTCATCATTCCATAATCCCTACTGTTTATGACATCCAGAACAATTTTTTTGCCGGCAAGAGTCTTCTTTAGCTCATTATATAAGTACCGTACCTGTGGCCCCAAAAGAAGTACATCCGTATCATCGTAATGATTTTTAGCTTCTGCTTGTGATGTAGCTACAATTTCTACGTCCTTTAAGCCTTTTTTTTGAGCAGCTTCCTGCATTTTTTTGACAAGAAGACTTGTGGAAGACCCTGAAGAGCATACCAGCATAATCTTTTTCACATTTTCACCTCCTTGCTACTATTTATATACGCAAGTATCATGCCGAATATTTACAACTGGACTTTTATTCTCAAATATCGAAGGATTCTGGTGTGAGGGAAATAAGAAAGTGTGTATTTATTCAATACACACTTTTTACACTATTACACACTTATTAAAAATTACTGTTCAGTGGATGTATTTTCTAGGAACATTCTGCAAAGATATGCGCACTCATGCGGCCCGATATCTATATTGAAATAATCTTCAATCGGTTTTATGTAGTTTATTATGGTATTTAGTTCACTGCTATGTGCTTTTTTATATTCCTCAAAATTCTCAAAAACTGTCCTTTTGCCGCCTGACGCCAGCTTTTCTATTAGAAAGGCTATGTGAAGTATTATACCTATTTTTACTTCCGATGGTATTGTTAAACTCAGTGCTCTTTGGATATCCAGAACAACTGATTTGGACATCCTAAAACAATCTTTTGCATTTACTGCTCTGAGATGCTCGCACAATGATACTTCTATTTTTTCACAGATGTCGACTTCATCGATAAGTTTTAGCAAAAAGTCTTTTGCTTTGCCCGTCAGTAAATCAACAGCCGATATGTATGGTATGTGGCAAATGGTAAAATCAAGAGTGCCAACAATCGCTACAATGTTATGTGTTTCTTGATATTTTTCCACGCTCCTATTAAACTCTGCTTTGTTTATAAATTCAAGTGGGATGACTTTTATATGATTATTAATTAAATACTCTTCTTCAAGAATTCTTTTTAGTTCTTTTGCAGCACCATGACCGGTAAAACACGCAGTAATTATAATGTTTTCTTTGCTCTTTTCAACCTTTTTCATATTATAAAGTTCTATTGGATTTGTTTTTGATACAGATTCATATATTTCATCCAAATGTTTTCCCATAATGGCCTTATGGCAAGCATCTATGACCATTAAAGTAGTTACCATATCTATTGTTTTTATCTTTAAATTTGTTTCTTCAGCTATCATGTTTCCAAAATTCTTAAGTGACCCCATATCCACAAGCAATAAGATTCCTTTTCCGGTGTCGGACTTAATTGCATACTCCTTTATTGTTTCATACATTTTTTCCGGATCCATGCTCAATGGCATATCAATACCTATGACGTGTTCGGTTCCGGCAAGGTCATTTGCAACCTGGGCCATACTACTTGCCGTTGAATTGCCATGCATTGCAACTAAGATTGCCACTTTACCTTCGGGTTTATTACTTTCTATGACGGTATCAGGTACAAAGAACATGGCAAGATAGCCTATCTCATCTAGAGGGGTTTCAACTTTAAACCTTTGGTCAATTAGCTTTGCTGCTTCTACGGCTGCTATAAACTCATCAGGGTAATTGATTCTTATGAAATTAATGCGGGGATTGTATATTTTTCCTCCTGATCTTATGCGGTCTATGGTTTTTTGAAGATGTAAGGCCAAGCCGAAAAAGATTTTTTCATCCATATATCTGTTTAATTTCATTTCCGCCATATCTAGTATATCTTCGGTTACGGCTATAACCTTTTCTCCCACTATTTTGGAAATTTCGTCTTTATGATATTTGCCAACCATGTTTTGAATATATTTTTTAAAGTGTTTTTCTATTTCACTATTTAAAATTCTACTTATTTCCTTTTCCTCAATTCCACTTTTATTCAATATTTCTAATTTTTCTTCTATAACATCATAAAAATGGCGTTCACTATTGTCTTTAGAAAAAATTGCATGAAAGTCTTTATCGGGAGAAAAATACAGCATGTCTTCGTTGTCGCTTATCAATGTTTCTATTTCATCTCTGAATTTATGCAGGTGCATAATGCCCCTTTTTACATGAGGCGGAAGATCTTCGGACGAAATCATCAGGAATTCTTTGCTTTGTGATTTGTAGTTTAAAAAAGCCTTAGCACAAGCTAACTGAATATCGTTCTTTAGCTGACCTATGTTTCCTGTGCAATTATAGAGTAAGTATGATATAAAGCAGTTTCTTTCAATATATATAGCCTTACTTATACGTGCCGATTCTTCGCTCAAAAAGGAACAAATAAGACTGCATCTTTCGGCTAGACTCTTTTCCCGCAATGGAGGCAGATTTATTGTTACAGGTATTCTCCTTATAAAAGTTTTTAGAAGATAGGATTGAGGTTCTTCCGTAGTGGCAGCTATTAGTCGGGCATTTGCCCGAACAATTTTCTCGGTTTCACCAAGTGGCCTAAAATATCCTTTGTCCATGTAAATAAAGAGCAGTTCCTGACCTTGAGGCGGCAAACGGTGTATTTCATCTAAAAAAATTATCCCGCCGTCTGCTTTCTTTAAGAGGCCAACCTTGTCATCTAATGCACCGGTATAAGCACCTTTTTTGACTCCGAAAAGCTGTGCTATCAGGAGCTGAGGATTGTCTGCATAGTCTGCACAGTTAAAGCTTATGAATGGAGCATCATCCGGTATTAAACTTGATTCTATAGCAAAGCCGTATATAGCTTCTGCAAATATTGACTTACCTGCACCGGTTTCACCGAGTATCAATATTGGGAGGCCGTCGGGCGGGTAAGCCATAGCAGCTTTTGCCAATTGGACGGCTGCTTTTAAACTCATATCGGAACCGATAAGTCTGTCTAATGAGATTTGGCTGTTTAGACTTTGCTCTGGAACAACTTTTTTATTTTCGTTAGTCTTGTAAAGTACCGGCTTACCCTTTATTTTGTCGATTTTACCATTTTTATAAAGTTCATTTAAGTACCGGCTTACATTTGCCCTGTCCATTCCAATTTCTGAGGCAATATCCGCTGCACAAACCCCATCGTGTTTGTCCTTTGTTAACTGTATCAGGACATCTAAAACCTCATCTATCTTTTTCATAAAGACCACCCTAAGCTGGAGTTTTGTATTGATATATGCTTCTTATATGTATATTAGTATTTAAATTGATAAATGTAAAGCCATACTGCATCTGGCAATTGCCTTTTTCTTTAGCAGCTAAACTCATCCGCGGCCAAGCTGATGCAAAACTCCGGGCACAGCTTCAATGAGAACAAATATACCTATGCCGACAAAAAGAATACCTGCCGCAAGTTTAAGGTATGCAGTGGGAACATAACGTGACACCACTTCACCAAACAGTGCACCTATAAGAGTAACAAGGACCAATGCAAGTGAGGCTCCGAGGAATATGGGCAGCGGTTTTTTATACTGTGTTACTAAGGTAAATACGGCAAGCTGAGTTTTATCTCCCATTTCTGCCAGGAACAACATACCAAAAGCCATGAAAAAAAGTTTTAAGTCCATAAAAACACCTCGCTTAAATTTTAGAATAAAGTTGTTTTGATGTATTAAGTATCAGGAAAGGTAATAATAAAGACCTTTATTCCGCAGCAAATCAATACAATCAATACCCGGAATAAAGGTCTCATTCCCAAGAATGGTGAAAGCCCAGGCAAGATGTCTTGCCAGCATGTTGAGCCTTCAAAGG
Organism: Tepidanaerobacter acetatoxydans Re1; assembly: GCF_000328765.2. Lineage (NCBI taxonomy): Bacteria > Bacillati > Bacillota > Clostridia > Thermosediminibacterales > Tepidanaerobacteraceae > Tepidanaerobacter > Tepidanaerobacter acetatoxydans. The sequence continues at coordinate 2,287,974 of NC_019954.2, read as the reverse complement.
CAAAAGCCCGAACTACTCCCCTTTATTATTGCATTTATTATACCAACATTTTATATGTCAATCAAGGCTTAAGAAAAATCTGTGCAGTTATTCCGCGTTTTTATTGACACAGATATTAAACTTTGATAAACTTTGGAATAATAATTGTAGCAAAATTATTTGGGGGCGATTTTTTGGATAAATTTCACAAGGAGGGTTTAAGTTTTGATGATGTCTTGGTCATACCTTCAAAATCTGAAGTGCTGCCAAGAGACGTGGATATTACAACAAGGCTTACCAATAAAATTAAACTTAATATTCCAATAATAAGTGCCGGAATGGATACGGTAACTGAGGCACGGCTTGCTATTGCCATCGCCAGGGAAGGCGGTATAGGTATAATCCATAAGAACATGCCTATTGAAATGCAAGCTTTAGAAGTGGACAAGGTTAAGAGGTCCGAACATGGAGTAATAGTTGACCCGTTTTATTTATCTCCGGAAAATCTCATCGGAGATGCTTTAGAGCTTATGGAGAGGTATAAGATATCCGGAGTGCCGATTACTGAGGGAAAGAAACTTGTTGGCATTCTTACAAACAGGGATCTTCGCTTTGAGGATGATACAACTAAAAAAATCAAAGATGTTATGACTAAGGAAAATCTGGTGACGGCACCGGAGGGAACGGACCTTGATGGTGCTATGAAAATCTTAAAGAAGCATAAAATAGAAAAACTTCCCATAGTTGATGAAGATTTTAATCTAAAGGGTTTAATTACAATCAAAGATATTGAAAAAGCTATCAAATATCCTAATTCAGCAAAGGACCAAAAGGGAAGATTATTAGTAGGTGCGGCAGTTGGGATAACCGCCGACATGAAAGACCGCTTGAAGGCATTGGTGGAAGCTAATGCAGATGTGGTAGTTGTTGATACTGCACATGGTCATTCAAAAGGTGTTATTGAAGCTGTATATAAAATTAAGGAAATGTATCCGGATCTTCAAGTTATAGCTGGAAATGTAGCTACTGCCGATGCAACGCGCGATTTGATAAATGCGGGTGCTGATGCTATAAAAGTAGGAATGGGCCCCGGCTCTATTTGCACCACTAGAGTTGTAGCGGGTATCGGAGTACCGCAAGTTACTGCGATTTATGAATGCTCGCAGGAAGCAGCAAAGTACAATATACCTATTATAGCAGATGGTGGAATAAAGTATTCGGGAGATATTGTAAAAGCTATAGCTGCAGGAGCTGATACTGTCATGTTGGGAAGTCTGTTTGCAGGCACTGAAGAGAGCCCGGGTGAAATAGAAATATTTAACGGCCGAAGCTTTAAAGTATATAGGGGTATGGGTTCTATTGGAGCTATGGAACAGGGCAGTAAAGACCGCTATTTTCAGGAAAACATGAAAAAGCTGGTGCCTGAAGGAATTGAGGGACGAGTTCCATACAAAGGGTCGCTTTCTGAAACCGTATATCAGCTGCTCGGAGGACTTCGGGCCGGTATGGGTTACTGTGGGGCCAAAGATATTCAGGAACTTAAAAAAGCAAAATTTGTAAGAATTAGTGCATCAGGGCTCAGAGAAAGCCATCCACATGACATATATATTACTAAGGAAGCCCCTAATTATTCGCAAATATAGTTTTGCAATAGGATCGGAAAAAAACCGATCCTATTTTATTATTGCTAAGAATAAGGTTCGTATTGTTCAAGAATGCAGAGTATGATATTATTTTTATTAAGTAACAGAAAAATTCGATTGAATTTAAGAATAAACATTTTTCAATAATATATTTAGCAGGAAATCGGTTTATATTAGTAGAATAATATATTAGGCAATATTTATATAATTTTCGGCGGTTCAATATTTCATTTAAAGATAAGGAGGAGATCAGGTTTGAAAAACTATAAAAGTGACATGATAAGGAACATAGGTCTTATTGGTCATAGCGGTTCCGGAAAGACATCCTTGGCCGAAGCTATGCTGTATAATTCAGGCTCCACTGATCGTTTGGGGAAAATTGATGAAGGTAATACGATTTGCGATTATGATCCTGAAGAGATTAAAAGGAGAATTTCTATAAGTAATGCAATTGCTCCTTGTGAATGGAAAGACAACAAGATAAATATTATTGATACTCCTGGATATTTTGATTTTGTAGGTGAAGTAAAAAGCGCTCTTAGAGTGGTTGAAAATGCGGTTATAGCCGTTTGTGCCGTATCCGGTGTTGAAGTAGGCACTGAACAGGTATTTAAATATGCTGAAGATGCAAATCTGCCACGCATATTTTTCATAAATAAAATGGATCGAGAAAACGCAAATTTCAACAAAGTACTCGACCAGATTCGTGAATTTTTTGGTCCTAAGGCGGTTCCTCTACAGCTTCCTATTGGTTCTGAAGCAAATTTCAACGGTATCGTGGATATAGTATCAGAGAAGGCGTATAGTTTTGCTGATAAGAATCTAAAAGAATGTGCAGTCCCTGAAGATTTAAAGGATACCATGGCAAAATACAGATCGGCATTGTTGGAAGCCGTGGCGGAAACAGATGATGATATTTTAATGAAATATTTGGAAGGGGAAGAACTAACCGATACCGAAATTGAAAAAGGATTGCGCAAAGGGATAATTTCGGGAGATATATTTCCTATTCTATGTGGCTCATCTTTGACAAATAAGGGAATTAATCTATTATTGGATGTAATCTGCAATTATGCAGCTTCGCCGCAAGACCGCCCTGATGAAATAGGAGTAAAACCGGGTACAGATGAAGAGATTATAAGAAAATGCAGTGCCGATGAACCTTTTTCAGCGTTAGTATTTAAAACCATGGCAGATCCCTATGTGGGTAAACTGACGTTGTTTAAAGTGTTTTCAGGCAGTGTAAAATCTGATACTTCAGTATATAATGTTACTCAAAACCAAACTGAAAAATTTGGTCAGATTTATGCTTTGAAGGGCAAAAAACAGGAAAATATTACCGAGGTTTTGGCAGGAGACATAGCAGCAGTGGCTAAACTGCAGTATACTACAACCAATGATACTCTGGCAGATAAGGAAAATCCCATATTACTTAAACCTATTGATTTTCCAAAGCCTGTACTGACATTAGCTGCACAGCCTAAGTCATCCGGGGATGAGGATAAGATTTCATCGGGTCTTGCAAGACTTATGGAGGAAGATAAGACTTTTGAAGTTTCAAAGGATCCGGAGACAAGTCAACTCCTTGTTTCCGGCATGGGAGAAATACATCTTGAAGTTTTAGCAGCAAAGCTTGCAAATAAGTTTGGGTCAGAGATTGTACTGGAACCTCCCAAAATTCCATATCGTGAAACTATCCGCGAGACAGTCAAAGTTGAAGGCAAACACAAAAAACAAAGTGGTGGCCGAGGCCAGTATGGCCATGTATGGCTTGAACTTCAACCTACTGATTTAAATGAAGAATTTCAGTTTGAAGATAAAATTTTTGGCGGTGCTGTGCCGAAACAGTATGTGCCTGCTGTTGAAAAAGGAATTAGAGAGGCATTAAAAGAGGGTGTGCTCGCAGGATATCCCATGATAGGCATAAAGGCCATTTTATATGATGGGTCTTTTCACCCGGTTGATTCTTCTGAAATGGCTTTTAAAATTGCAGGCTCAATGGCTTTTAAGAAAGGTGCACTTCAGGCAAAACCGGTGCTTTTAGAGCCTATTATGGATTTAACGGTGGTTGTACCCGAAAATTTCATGGGCGATATTATTGGAGATTTAAATAAGCGCCGCGGCAGAGTGCTTGGCATGGATCAGAAGGATGGTATGCAGCATATTAAAGCACAGGTACCTATGTCGGAAATACTTCGTTATGCTACTGACCTGCGTTCGATGACACAAGGCAGAGGTTCCTTTGTGTCGACCTTCAGCCATTATGAAGAAGTACCTGCGATGATTGCAGAAAAAATAATAGCTGAAACTAAAAACAATAAGGAGTAATTTTTCCATAATATGTGTCCTCCATTCTTGAATTTAAGTTTTGCTTTAAGGAAAAGCTTAAATATAAGAAAGTATATGACCGGATAAAAACCGGTTCAGACATTAAAAGGAGGACACAGTATGGCAAAATCCCAAAAAAGAGTGCGCAAAAAAATGCACACAAACTCCAAATCAAACGACGATAGAAATGCTGTTGGGAAAAAAGTTGATAACACTATAGAAGATCGACTTACTGATGATACGATGTACGGTGAGATAATTCCAAGCTTGATGGGATGGATTTCGCCTGAAAATCAAGAACAAAGAACTAATCGCCTTATGGAGATTTCTGAAGAAATAACAGCTTTAAAGAAAAAAAGGAAATAGTACAACAAGGGAGGACAGAGAGTCTTCCCTTGCATTTTTTGTAACAAATTTAATTGTGATTAATGCTTGCATATTTTTCTAAGGTGAAATATAATATAAGTAAAGGTCAGAGAAAGTCAATAACATTTTAGAAGCAAATCATATCCTTGAGAGAGGAGGATATTATGGCAAATCTTTCAGATATGATTGAGGATTTTATTAAGGAAATGTTTGATGATATGCCGGAAGGAATTCTTGAAATACAAAGGAATGAGATGGCAAATCAGTTTCAGTGTGCTCCGTCTCAGATAAATTATGTCCTTACAACTCGCTTCACCTTAGAGCGCGGCTATTTTGTTGAAAGCCGCCGAGGTGGCGGAGGATATATTAGGATTAAAAAGTTAAAAATAAGAGAAGATGAATTTTTAAGAGATGTCATTGAATGTATTGGCGATTCCATTTCCGGCTCCGATGCGAAAGCCATTATTGAGAGGCTGTGGGAAGAGGATGTAATAACAGACAGGGAAAAAGAAATCTTATGTGCTACAGTCAGTAAATGCAATTTACCACTAAGTTCTTCTGACCGTAACTTAATTAGAGCACGGATTATGAAAGCCGTGATTACAACTATAATGGACTTTGAAGCTAGAAAAGGGGGAGAAGAATAATGCTGTGTGAAGAATGTCAGATGAGACCGGCAACGATTCACATTACTAAAATAGTTAATAATGAAAAATTTCAAGTGCACCTTTGTGAGGTATGTGCAAAGCAGAAACACATCTCGCTTCCAACGGGTTTTAGCGTCTTAGGATTTGATGATGCCGGTTTTTCAGTAGGCAAACTGCTTTCAAGTTTCTTTGAACCGACAGAGCAAAGTCTTACTAATGCTATGGATAATGCTAAATGCAGCAGATGCGGCTTGAGCTTTGATAATTTTATTCAGACCGGCCGCTTTGGATGCAGCCAGTGTTATAATACATTTAAAGATCAAATGAATCCATTGCTGCGTAGAATACATGGCAAGACTTATCATGTTGGAAAAGTGCCTAGAAGGACCGGAGGGCAACTTAGGATACAGCATGAAATCAATCGGTTAAAAGGAGAACTCCAAGAAGCCGTAAATGCAGAAGAATATGAACGTGCAGCGGTAATACGGGATAAAATAAAGCAACTGGAACAAAGTAAAAACGCTGAAAATAAAGATAAAGATACAGAATAGGAGATGGTCGAATGGGTATAGAAAATCTCATGGAGCCTTCTAATATTAAGTGGATAAGTTCACCCGGACCTGACAGTGATATAGTTATAAGCAGCAGAGTTAGACTTGCACGCAATATAAATGATATCCCATTTCCTCATCTTCTACCTGAACAAGAGGCCAAGACTATCATAAAGAATGTACACGAAACCTTAAGAGCAGATGCAAATTTAGGGCAGAATATTGAATTATACAATATGGCAGAACTGCCCGAGGAACACAAAATACTGCTTTCGGAAATGCATCTTATCAGTCCGGATTTGGCTTCTTCAAAAAATGGTGCAGTTATTGTTAATCAGGATGAAACAATAAGCATAATGATAAATGAAGAAGATCATTTGAGAATACAGGTCATGCTTCCGGGATTGCAGTTAGATGAAGCATTTAAAGAAATAGATAAGATCGATGATTTACTTGAAGCAAAACTCGATTTTGCCTTTGATGAAAAAATAGGCTATCTTACAGCTTGCCCGACTAATGTAGGAACCGGCATGAGGGCATCGGTAATGATGCATTTGCCGGTGCTTACAATGATGGATCAGATGGGGCAGATATTTGCTACCATATCTCAAGTGGGTTTGGTAGTTCGAGGCATCTATGGAGAAGGGTCGCAGGCCAAAGGCAATCTATACCAGATATCTAACCAGATAACCTTAGGCAAATCAGAAGAGGATATAATTCAGAATGTAATGGGTGTAACCCGTCAGATATTAATGAGTGAACGCAAAATTAGGGAGAATTTATCCGGTGAAGCTCGAGTCCGTTTAGAGGATAGAATACTAAGATCTTATGGCATATTGACAAATGCCAAAATTATTTCATCACAGGAAGCCTTAGCATATATATCTGATGTAAAATTAGGTGTTGATATGGGGATTATAAAGGATTTAGAGCCATTGGTTTTGAATAGTTTGTTTATTACAACCGGTCCGGCCTATATCCAGGGAATATCGAATACTGAAATGTCACCGGTGGAACGGGATTTATATAGGGCGGACTTTATAAGACAAAAAATAAGAAAATGAGGTGAAATTATGAACGGAAGATTTACTGAACGAGCTCAAAAAGTAATTGCCTATGCACAGGAAGAAGCTAGACGTCTTAATCATAACGTAGTGGGCACTGAGCATTTACTTTTGGGTCTGTTAAGAGAAGGTGAAGGAGTTGCTGCCAGGGCTTTGATTAATCTTGGTGTAGATGCAGATAAAGTAAGAAGTCAGGTAGAGATGATGATAGGAGTAGGGCCCTTTCCGATACAGGGACCTATCGGTTATACACCCAGAGCAAAGAGAGTAATGGAGCTTGCTATAGATGAATCCAGGAGATTAGGTCATAACTATGTAGGTACTGAACATATCTTACTTGGTCTTATTCGAGAAGGTGAAGGAGTTGCGGCACAGGTATTGGCTAATTTGGGCGTAAGCTTGGATAAAGCTCGTGAAGAAGTTTTGAACCTGTTAGTGGATTCAAAGGCCCAAGGAAGTTATAAGAAATCAGCCAATACTCCAACACTCAATCAGTTTGGCAGAGACCTTACAGAACTGGCTGCTGAGGGTAAGCTTGATCCGGTGGTGGGACGCGAGAAGGAAATCGAACGGGTGATACAAGTTCTTACCCGCCGCACTAAGAACAACCCCTGTCTTATAGGCGAGCCGGGTGTAGGAAAAACTGCTGTGGTGGAAGGGCTTGCACAACAGATTATCGAACAAAATGTACCTGAGATTTTAAAGGATAAAAGAGTAGTAAGTCTTGATATGGCATCATTGGTTGCCGGAACTAAATTTCGCGGTGAGTTTGAAGAGCGCCTCAAAAAAGTAATGACAGAAATAAAGCAAGCGGGGAATGTCATACTTTTTATTGATGAGATGCATACGATTATAGGGGCCGGTGCTGCCGAAGGAGCTATCGATGCTTCAAATATACTCAAACCGGCTCTGGCTCGAGGCGAAATTCAAACAATTGGCGCCACAACTATCGACGAATATAGAAAATATGTGGAGAAGGACCCGGCACTGGAGCGTCGTTTTCAACCCATTATGGTGGAGGAACCGACAGTGGAAGAAACCATACAGATACTAAAAGGCTTGAGAGATAGATATGAGGCACATCATCGTGTTAAAATCTCCGATGAAGCGATTGAAGCTGCTGCAAAACTTTCTTACAGATATATTACCGACAGGTTTTTACCTGACAAAGCCATTGACTTGATTGACGAGGCAGCTTCTCGAGTGCGCTTAAAGACACTTACGGCTCCACCTGAGCTTCGCGAGATGGAAGATAAACTAGAAGCTATCCGAAAGGAAAAAGATGCGGCCATAAGAGCACAAGAGTTTGAAAAAGCAGCAAGCCTTAGAGATAAGGAACAAGAAGTCAAGGCAGAGGTGGAAAAATTAAAAGAGTTATGGCAAAAAGACTATAAATTTGAGAACTCTACTGTAAAAGAGGAAGATATTGCACATATTGTTGCAATTTGGACGGGAATACCTGTTAAACGCTTAACGGAAGAAGAGTCAGAGCGTCTGCTGAAATTGGAAGAAGTTTTGCATAATAGAGTCATAGGTCAGGACGAAGCTGTAAAGGCTGTTGCAAAAGCTATACGGAGGGCTTATGCCGGCCTTAAAGACCCTGCAAGACCTATAGGTTCGTTTATATTCTTAGGACCTACGGGAGTAGGCAAGACAGAATTGGCAAGGGCTTTAGCCGATGCAATGTTTGGCGATGAAGATGCCATGATCAGGCTGGATATGTCTGAATACATGGAGAAATTTGCTGTATCTCGAATTGTCGGCGCTCCTCCGGGATATGTGGGATATGAAGAGGGCGGCGAACTAACTGAAAAAGTTCGGCGCAGACCTTATTCGGTTATACTTTTTGACGAAATAGAAAAGGCTCATCCGGATGTTTTCAACATTCTTTTGCAAATTCTTGAGGACGGCAGGTTAACTGACGCAAAAGGTCGAACTGTAGATTTTAGAAATACTATACTCATCATGACTTCTAATGTTGGTGCAAATCTTATACAAAAACCGAAGGTATTAGGTTTTGCTCCGGTGCAGGAAGAAGAAAAGAGCTATGCTGAAATGAAGGATATGGTTTTAAATGAACTTAAGAGAACATTTAAGCCTGAATTTCTAAACCGCATAGATGAGATTATAGTTTTCCATCCTCTCAGTGAGGAACATATTCGAGAAATAGTTACTCTTATGATTGATGAGGTTAACAGAAGACTTACCGAAAAGCAAATTTCCATTGAGGTTACTGACAAGGCTAAAGATGTGTTGGCCAAAGAGGGTTATGATCCCATGTATGGCGCAAGGCCGCTTCGCCGTGTAATTCAAAAGAGAATTGAAGACAGACTTTCTGAAGAAATGTTAAAAGGCAGTATTACAGATGGTGATGTGGTATTAGTTGATGTTGACGAGGATGAGAAAGAGTTCACATTTAAGAAAAAAGAGCTTACAACAACTAAATTTTAATTTTAATGCTTGACATAAGGCAGCAAAGGCAACCTTTACCTAAAAAGGCCTTAGCTGCCTTTCTTCTGCCTAAAGCTTGAGGGGGAGAATACTTTGAAAGAGAAGAAAAGATTTATATGCCAGCAGTGTGGTGCTGTTACACCAAAGTGGATGGGACGTTGTCCTGAATGCGACAGTTGGAACAGCATTGTGGAGGAAAAGGTTTTACCTGTTGAGAAGGTATCCGGAGTATATAAAAGCCCGTTGAATTTAAAGGATATAATTTATTCCGAAGATGAGAGGATTTTAACATCAATAGATGAATTAGATCGCGTATTAGGCGGGGGAATCGTCCCCGGCAGTCTTGTTTTAGTTGGCGGGGATCCAGGAATCGGTAAGTCCACTCTTATGTTGCAGATTTGCGGCAATTTAAGCAAAAAAACAAGTGTACTTTATGTGTCCGGTGAGGAATCGGAAAAACAAATAAAACTTAGGGCAGATAGATTGGGAATTAAAGATGGTGCTTTATATATACTGGCTGAAAACGATATGAACATAATTGAGATGGCAATTAAGGAATTACGGCCGGATGTTGCAATTATTGACTCAATACAGACCGTGTATTTTCCAGAACTTTCATCAGGCCCCGGAAGTGTAAGCCAAATAAGAGAAGCAACTGTTAAATGCCTGAGGATTGCCAAAGAAACAGGTTCTGCCATATTTATTATAGGGCATGTTACCAAGGAAGGCAGTTTGGCAGGTCCTAAGCTGCTTGAACATATGGTGGATTCTGTCCTTTATTTTGAGGGTGAAAGATATCATTCTTATAGGCTTTTAAGGTCTGTGAAAAACCGGTTTGGGTCAACAAATGAGATAGGTATTTTTGAAATGAGGGATAAAGGTCTGGTAGAAGTGAGTAGCCCGTCAAAGTATTTACTTTCCGGTAAGCCGAAAGATACTGCGGGGTCGGCGGTAGTGTGCGTTTTAGAAGGAACCAGACCTCTTTTGGTAGAGGTCCAAGCTCTGGTATCTCGGTCAGGTTTTAACCTGCCCAGGAGGCAGACATCCGGTATCGATTATAATCGCGCAGCTCTTTTAATAGCGGTTTTAGAAAAAAAATTAGGATTTATGTTAGCTCAAGAAGATATATTTATAAATGTAGCAGGAGGAATAAAAATAGAGGAGCCCGGAGCTGATTTAGCGGTAGAATTAGCCGTTGCGTCCAGCTTTAAAAACCGTCCGGTGATGGAAGATACCGTCATAATCGGTGAAGTGGGCCTGGCTGGAGAAGTAAGAGCTGTAAGCCATGTTGAAAAAAGGGTTCAGGAAGCAGCTAAACTGGGGTTTTCAAAAGCTATCATTCCTTATGAAAATGCCATAGACATGCAAAAATCCCCAAAAATAAAGATTGAAGGCATAAAAAATGTTAAGGAAGCTGTTGAAATAGGTCTAAAATAAAAAAGAGAGTGTCTTAAACACTCTTTTTTGCCTATTTGTATGAAAAGCCAAAAATTGTTTAGAAATCACAATAACACTTGAGATGCGGCAGCTGCTTGCATTTAAAGCGCAAAACATAGTATTTGCCACTTTTTACGACAGGTTGTATATTCCCAGTGTCGATAGTTTTTCATTTTCGTTGCAGATGATATCTTTCATGTTAAGGCCTAAGATGTTGCAAAGTGCTGCGAGATAAAAAAGATGATTTCCTATTTCCTGTTCTATTATTTCCTTACAATCATCACAAAGTTTTCCTTGAACATGAGTATCCATATATGATACCAATTCATAAAGACTTATCTCGGCGGGGACTTGCTGTTTTTTTGCATTAATTTGTATGCAACCACAGCTTGTTACTGATTTAGATACGGCACGATTAACCCTAGCAGAAGTTTCGTTAATCTTGGTAAGTACATCTATAATACTTTTGTGTCTTACTAAACAGCCGGCAACAGTATCTTGAAATTTTTCCAAGCCAAGGTCTTTCACTTGGATTCCCCCTTGTAATAGTATGTCTGACTCTATTATAGTCATCTGCTATATAGTTTGTCAAATGAAAGCTAAATATAAATATTGTTAATTGCAATCCTTATTTATAAAGCTAATTTCTGCTGTTTAATGAGATGGGAGTGGAAGTTACTGCTTTATTTTAACTTGCATTTAGCGAAGTAAGAAAAAATTTAAAATAGCATTGACACATTTGATGCCTTGTAGTATAATTAAAATTTCAATTGACAAAATCCTCAAAATATGTTATTATATCACTATATATATCTTGAGGAGGAACGCATGGATGTTCAATATTGGAGATAAAGTTGTTTATCCAATGCATGGAGCAGGAGTAATAGAAGCTATAGAGGAAAAAGAGATACTTGGTGAAAAGCAAAAATATTATATTATGCGGATGCCCATAGGCGATATGAAAGTTATGATACCTTTAAACAACATAGAGGATATAGGAGTTCGACAGGTAGTCGGGGATGAGGAGATAAGTGAGGTATTTAACATTTTACGCGGAGAAAAGAGCAAAATGTCTTCCAACTGGAACCGCCGTTACAGAGCGAACATGGATAAAATAAGAAGCGGGAATATATTCCAAGTAGCAGAGGTAGTCAGGAATTTATCACTTAGAGATAAAGAAAAAGGACTTTCGACCGGCGAACGTAAGATGCTTGAAAATGCAAAACATATACTTGTAAGCGAGATAGTGCTAAGTAAAAACATACAGGAAGATGAAGCGCTTCAAATGATTGAAAATGCATTCATTTGAAGCGCATTTTTATTTTTGTATATTATAAAACTAGAATAATTTAATATATGTTTGAAATTGCGCTTCGACAGAAGCCTTTATTTTGCCATAAATTTACTTGATGGTGTGGATTTAATTGTTTTTTTATTATATAATTATTGGAAAGTAAAATAAAAATCATTATAATGATTATAATTTAAACAGGAGGTGACATTATTGGCGAATAAAGCCGCACGAATTATTATTACAATTGCTGGTTTTGCTATTGGATTTCAGATTATGTTCTTGATTCTTTATTTTAATAGCTATCTTGGTTTTTTTCGTTTGGACTATCTTCCTACTCTTGCTGTTGAGCTTGTAGGTGCACTTATTATTGGAATCATTTTTTATTTTTTAAGTCCACGTATTATTAATACCTGCATAAAGGCTAAAGATTGGATTGAAAACAAACTGCAAACGACGCCTATGCAGGACATATTATATGGATTTTTAGGCACTGTAATGGGGCTTTTGCTTGCGAATCTTTTTACACGAGCGTTTCTTGGCATACCTTGGATAGGTGGGTATATCCCTATTATATTTAACATTATAATGGCCTATTTGGGTGCGAGTATTGCTCTCAAGAAAAAAGATGAACTTTCGAACATCATTTCATCTTCCCTAGGGACTTTACAAAAGAAGAAGAAAAAACCGGCTGTTATAAATTTGGTAAAACCTAAAATATTAGATACAAGTGTAATTATAGACGGTCGTATAGCAGATATTTGTCGAACGGGTTTTATTGAAGGGACTTTAGTTATTCCGGGATTTGTGCTGGAAGAGTTAAGACATATCGCCGATTCTTCAGATGGCCTCAAGAGAAATCGAGGCAGAAGAGGTTTGGATATTTTAAATAAGATACAGAAGGAACTTGATATAGAAGTTGAGATTTATGAAGGGGATTTTGATGATATAGCCGAAGTGGACAGCAAGTTGGTGAAACTTGCTCAGATTCTTGAAGGATGTATCATTACCAATGATTTCAACCTGAACAAAGTGGCTGAATTTCAAAAGGTAAAGGTGCTCAATATCAATGAACTTGCTAATGCTGTGAAACCAGTGGTACTCCCCGGCGAGGAAATGATGGTTCAGGTTATTAAAGATGGTAAAGAAATGGGTCAAGGTGTGGCCTATCTTGATGACGGAACTATGATAGTGGTGGACGGGGGGAAAAAATATATTGGGGATACCATAGAAGTGGTAGTTACCAGTGTGCTCCAAACCGCTGCCGGAAGGATGATATTTGCAAAGCCGAAATCCTTATAACTTGAGGTGAATGTTTATGCAGGTGAGTGCTGTAATAGCTGCGGGCGGCCATGGAAAACGTATGAACAGCAGTGTTAGTAAGCAATTTCTAACAATAAAAGGTCATCCGATACTCTACTATACTTTAAATAAATTTGAAAAGATGGATGTTATAAGTTCGATTGTGCTGGTAACAGGTGTAGATGATATGGATTACACCAGAAATGAAATAATCCGAAAATATGGATTTAAAAAAGTAAAACTAGTTGAAGGCGGCAAAGAACGCCAAGATTCTGTTTATAACGGTTTGAGAGAACTCTCTCCTCAAACCGATATTGTTGTTATACATGACGGCGTAAGACCATTTGTTCCGATAAAGCTCATAGAAAAAAGCATAACTGCTGCAATAAAGTATAAAGCAGTTGGTGTGGCTGTGCCGGTAAAAGATACCATTAAAATTGTCGGCGACGGCAATACAATAAAAAGCACACCTGACCGTAAAACCCTTTGGTCCATTCAAACACCGCAAACTTTCAAGTATGACCTTATTCTGGCAGCTTATGAAAAGGCCATAAGCGAAGGCTTTTATGGGACAGATGATACGGTCTTGGTGGAACGCATGGGATTGTCTGTTAAAATTATCGAAGGTGCTTATGAAAATATTAAAATTACTACGCCGGAAGATATAATTTTTGCCGAAGCCTTTGTGGCTCTAGGATTTGGAGATTTCAGGAGGTAAGGTATGAGAATTGGCTTGGGTTTTGATGTCCATAAACTTGTAGCAGGTAGGAAGCTTGTGCTGGGCGGTGTGATAATTCCATTTGAAAAGGGATTATTGGGGCACTCGGACGCAGATGTGCTGGTTCATGCCATAAACGATGCCTTGTTGGGAGCTGCGGCTTTGGGAGATATAGGCAAGCACTTTCCCGATAATGATCCAATATATAAGGATATAAGCAGCCTGATATTGCTTAAAAAGGTAAAAGAACTTTTAAGCGATGCAGGGTATCAAGTTGTCAATATCGATTCGGTAATATGCGCTCAAAAACCAAAACTGTCTCCTTATATTGATAATATGTGCAAAAATATTGCGGATACTCTTGAAGTGGATATAGATAGAATCAATATAAAGGCTACCACCACGGAAGAATTAGGTTTTGAAGGCCGAGGTGAAGGCATTTCTGCACAAGCTATATGTATGATTGAAAAATATAAATTTTAGCAGATACTTGACTTTAGACTAGAAATTTAATAGTATATAAACAAAATAAAAAATAGCGAAGCGTTGAAGGGATTTGTAGGCTTGACACCCCTTGCAGAGAGAAACCGTCACCGGCTGAAAGCGGTTTTAAGGAAGACAAGACCGAAATTGCACCCCAGAGCTCATACCTTGAATCAAGTAGAGGTTATGCGGCTGTAGCCGTTAAAGCTGAAGTTATAAGACAGAGTGGAACCGCGAGTCCTTCGCCTCTGATGAGGCGAAGGACTTTTTGGTATTTATTGCAAGATTGATATAGCTCCGTCGAAGGGAGCGCTCTTTAACCATTCAGGAGAGTATCTGTAATCACATAGAAAAATGAAAAAACGAAAATAGGAGGTAAGCAGAATGTTAGATACTATAAAACAGGACATAAGGGTTGTCTTTGAACGGGATCCCGCTGCCAAAAGCGTAGTAGAGATTGTATTGTGCTATCCGGGCTTTCATGCAATTTTACTGCATCGCATTGCTCACAGCCTTTATAAGCATAATTTGATTCTAATAGCCAGGCTCATTTCACAGATAAATCGTTTTTTGACGGGGATTGAAATTCATCCGGGCGCAAAAATAGGCAAAGGATTCTTCATAGACCATGGTATGGGTGTAGTTATAGGTGAAACGACCGAAATAGGTGATAACGTGACACTGTATCAGGGAGTAACCCTAGGCGGCACCGGTAAGGACAAAGGTAAACGGCATCCAACATTAGGTAATAATATCGTTGTGGGATCGGGCGCAAAAGTTCTGGGGCCTGTAAAAATCGGCGATAATTCTAAGATCGGGGCCGGAGCTGTTGTATTAAAAGATGTGCCTTCTAATTCTACAGTGGTAGGAATACCAGGTAAAGCGGTAGTTCGCCAAAATATAGACTTTGCCGATACAGATTTTACCAAGGTCGATTTAAATCATCACCTTCTTCCGGACCCGGTAGCAGACATGATGAGGAGTTTGCAGAAAAAGATAGAAACTTTAGAAATGAGGATTGCGTTTTTAGAAAAGGAACTTAACTCAAAAACAGGATAAACCAATATTCATATTTCAAAGTAGCAACTGAATATGGCAGGCAAATACTACATTTTATAATAAAGACCTTTATTGTTCTAATCTAATAGGTGCAGGTGTGTTCAAAGACCGCCCTTTAGAAATTTTATGTGGAGGGAATATTCAAATGCTAATATACAATACACTTACAAGAAAAAAAGAAGAATTTGTACCATTAGAAGATAATCATGTAAAAATGTATACATGCGGTCCGACGGTCTACGATTTTTTTCACATTGGTAATGCGCGAGTTTTTATTACATTTGACATGGTCAGAAACTATTTAAAATTTCGCGGCTATGATGTGACATTTGTCCAAAACTTCACTGATATTGATGACAAAATGATAAAAAGGGCAAATGATGAAGGTATAACTGTAAAAGAATTGGGAGAGCGCTTTATAGGAGAATATTTTCACGACGCTGATACACTAGGGATAACGCGGGCGGACGTCCATCCTAGAGCAACTGAGCATATTGATGAAATAATTGATTTAATAAAGATTTTGGTAGAAAAGGGATATGCCTATGAAGTAAATGGTGATGTCTACTACAAAACCAGCAGATTTAAAGACTATGGAAAACTTTCACATCAGAACATCGATGAATTGAAGGCTGGTGCTCGAATTGAACCCGGAGAACAGAAAAAAGATCCGATAGATTTTGCATTGTGGAAAGCGCAGAAGCCAGGAGAACCAGCGTGGGACAGCCCTTGGGGAAAGGGGCGTCCGGGATGGCATATTGAATGTTCGGTCATGGCTATGAAGTATCTGGGAGAAACCATTGACATACACGGCGGCGGTCCTGACCTTATTTTTCCTCATCATGAAAATGAGATTGCTCAAAGTGAAGCTGCTACCGGGAAGCCTTTCGCACGATTTTTTATGCACGTTGGATATCTCAATATCAATAATCAAAAAATGTCTAAATCCCTCGGGAATTTTTTTACGGTTCGCGATATATTAAAAACCTATGATCCCGAAGTTTTGAGATTTTTCATGCTATCATCACACTATCGAAATCCTATTAATTTTAGTCAGGATTTAATGGAGCAGGCTAAAAACTCATTGGAACGCCTGCACAATGCCATATACAGCATGGAACACCTTGAAAGCGTAGCGCAGGACAAAGATCTTGCAGAGGATGATGAGAAGTATCTAAACAAGCTTGAGACTAATAAGAATGAATTTATAAAAGCAATGGATGATGATTTTAACACTGCCGATGCAATTGCCTCTCTCTTTAACATAGTAAGGGAATATAACATGTTTGTTGACGAGAATTCTCCTAAAAAACTTATAGTCGATACAAAAGATGCAATACTTACTTTGGGAAGTGTGCTGGGGCTTTTTAGAAAATTTATGGAAAAGACCTTATTAGATGAAGAAATTGAGCAAAAAATAATAGAAAGAGAGCAAGCCAGGAAGGAAAAAAACTATGCACTTGCTGATAAAATCCGCGATGATCTGAAAGCTCAAGGAATAATTTTAGAGGATACACCGGCGGGTGTTCGCTGGAAACGGCTGTAGAAACCAAGGAGGGATAATTATTTCAGATAATATTGACGGCAAATTAGATGCAAATTCGCTATCGGCATTGGCTTTGGCCTTTGTAGGAGATTCGGTGTTTGACTTATTTATTAGGACAATGCTGGTTGGAAGCGGCAAAAAAGTAAGAGACCTTCACAAGGAAGCTGTGGGCTATGTGAAGGCCTCTGCACAAGCTGCTATCTTGAAGGCACTGGAACCAAAACTTACCTCAGAAGAAAGAGATATCGTAAGAAATGCTAGAAATGCCAAGGTTAATACGATTCCAAAACATGCCGATATTATGGAATATCATTACAGCACTGCTTTTGAGGCACTGCTGGGGTATCTTTACCTTACCGGACAAAACCGGCGTTTAAATGAAATCTTGCTGTTGGCATATAATAAAGACCTGCAATAGTTTGAATATCTTAACCCTATTTTGATGGCGGATACTTGCCGCAGCCAAAATCACCTTCAGGGCAGTATCCCAATTTTTCACATGGAGCTCCAGCCTTTTCAAAAAGGCTTGGAGCAATTTTTTTAACCTCAGCCAGCATTAAATTTGCCAATTGCCGAATTTCTGTTTGAGCGCGCTCACAACAGCGCAAGTTAAAGAAATTATACAAGCTTCTTACATTCATTGTCATAACTAACCTTGTCTGAGTGCCAAGGGGCAGTATGTACCTTGCATCTTCCTGGTCGATACCGGCCCTAATCAAGTCAATATAGTGTTTTTTGCAGGCATCAAGGCCTTTGATATATGTAAGCAATGCTTTTGTACTTTTCGAGATACTTTCTGGAGCCATAGCATAGTACTTCTGATCAATAAAATTCTGCATAATTGACAGGATTTCCTCATTAAGCTGTGCGTTTTTATTGCAAAAACCAAGGAGTTTGTCCTCGCTGTAAAGAGAGACGGCAAAATCCAGATTTCCATAGATATATCTTACAAAATTTAAAGCAGATTCGTTTTTTATTAATAATTTTGTATCACTCGAAATAATATTAAAATGAGTATCCCTAAGTATAGATTCAAGTTCTAGAGGAAAAGCAATAGAAAATCCCGGATTATCCGGACTTTCAGATAACATCCCTGCTCCGTCAAAAATCCCGCGAATATATGATGGCTTATGCAAATCAATAATATTTTCCGGTGTTTGGCCCTTTATATGATTTTTTTCTATAAGAGATGGATTAACATTGACTTTCTGACCTGATAATTTAGTAGCCAGTAAGAGTCCTTCCAGGTAACTTACATTCTCAGATGTAGAATCATCATCGGAAACTTCCAGTGATATCTCTTCATCAAAAGGATTATTGTATCTTAGGCTTTGAACTGAATAAGATGCGATGCGATGCCGCGTAATCTGAGCCAATAGAGTGCGGCTTACCCCGTCTATGGCAAAAGTGAAACTCACATGTTCCATAGGAGACATATGCCCCATATCCATAAGTTTTTTAATAAATGATGTGGCTTTTTCCTGGCTGAAATTTTCCATTATTTGCGTTGCACTGATTTTGGAATAACAAAGACGTGCTGCAGCCGCCACGGTTTTTTCCGGTTCAGGTGTATGAGCTAAAATTGTAACTTTCATCAAACCAGCCTCCTTGACTTTTTTGGAAAATTAAAATATCATTTGTACAAACCTTTTCTAATTATATCATATAACGATATCGCACCGCAGCAAAGTTGCGATTAAAAAAGAAATAACACCAATAAAATGATAAATTACTACACAGCAGGAGCTGATTAAGATTAACGATGATCAGATAGAAGGCAGAAATTCGGTATGGGAAGCTTTACAAGCAGGTAGACCTATAAATAAGATTTATATAAAAAAAGGCGAGTATCATGGACTGATAAGGGATATAATTGAAAAAGCAAGGAATACCGGTGTTCCGATTTCGGAAATAGATGAGGCGGCTTTTTTATCAATGGCTAAAACAGCAGGGCATCAGGGAATTTTAGCTAAAGTTGCGTCTAAAGACTATTACAGCGTTGAAGATATCTTGAAAACCGCACGGGATTTAGATGAAGACCCATTCATTCTGATTTTAAATGAACTTACAGATCCCCAAAACCTCGGAAGCATTATCCGCACCGCTGACGGAATGGGAGCACATGGCATAATAATACCAAAAAACAGAGCATGCGGCATAACTCCAACGGTTGCAAAGATATCTTCCGGAGCCGTTGAATACGTCAAAGTAGCTCGAGTTACCAACATAGCGAGGACTATAGATGAACTTAAAAAAGAAGGATTATGGATAATTGGTGCCGATGCCGAAGGAAAGAATTATTTTGAAGTAGATCTTACAGGTTCGATTGCTCTTGTTATAGGTGGTGAAGACAAGGGGCTTGGTAAACTGGTAAAACAAAAGTGCGATATCTTGGTGCGAATTCCTTTAAGAGGCCGGATAACCTCACTTAATGCTGCTGTAGCCGCATCAATACTAGGATACGATATACTCAGACAAAGGATAACAAGCCATGGACAAACAATCTAGCGAGTATCTATTGGTGGATGGTTATAATATAATTAACGCATGGCCTGAGCTGATTGATGAAGCAAAGAAAATCGACTTAGGGTCGGCCCGAGATAAGTTGATAGACATCATGGCAGATTATTCGGCATTTACAGGAACTTTTGTAGTAATAGTTTTTGACGCACATCAGGTTGATAAAAACAGAAGAACCAGTTATACCATCAATGGTGTTGAGGTTGTTTATACAAAAGAAGGCGAAACTGCCGACCATTATATAGAAAAAGTTGTAGATGCTATTGGCCGGCAGGAAAAAGTAAGAGTAGCTACTTCTGATTGGATAGAACAACAGATAGTAATGGGCAGAGGAGCTCATCGCATTTCGGCCAGGGAATTATATGAAGAGGTAAATAATATAAGGGCAAAACGGCAGACTATGGGGAAAAGCAAAACAAAGGAAAAAGAGACTTTGGCAGATATAATTGATCCAAAACTAAAAGAACGCCTGGAAAAACACATAATAGACCTAGACTAATAAAAATAGGCGAGCTTAATGCTTGACTACTGTAAGGGAAATAGGCTATAATAACATTTGTAATGGCTTACTGTTCTTTTAAAAATTCATGGGGGCGATTTTATTGAATATCGGGCTTCCTAAAGAGGAATATCTGCTTTTTGATGATATGACCGATGAAGAGATAGTATGTGAAGCTACAAATGGTGACCACGAGGCCCTAGAATACCTTATCAATAAGTACAAGAATTTTGTCAAATCTAAAGCAAGATCTTATTTTTTAATAGGTGCGGATCGCGAAGATATTATCCAAGAAGGAATGATTGGCCTTTATAAAGCTATAAGAGATTTTAATCCTGAAAGGCTGTCCTCTTTCAGAGCTTTTGCAGAACTTTGCATAACAAGGCAAATCATCACCGCAATTAAAACGGCTACCCGCCAAAAACACATTCCCCTTAATTCATATGTTTCGCTTAACAAACCACTTTATGATGAAGATTCCGATAGAACATTACTGGATATACTTTCTGGTGTAAAAATTTCTGACCCCGAAGAGCTTATAATCAGTCAAGAAGAGTTTGAAGAGATTGAGGATAAAATGGGGGAAATCTTGAGTAAATTGGAATGGCAGGTGTTAATGGCGTATCTTGGAGGCAAATCCTATCAGGAAATTGCAAAAGACCTTAAACGTCATGTTAAATCAATTGACAATGCGCTCCAACGAGTAAAGCGGAAACTGGAAAGGTTTCTTGAAGTTCGGGATATAGGCTAATTAGTTGTAACTGTTATGACCTTTTGTTGATTAAAGTTAACTTTGTTTTTATAATAAAAATTATTATGGAGAGATTCCCGAGTTGGCCAAAGGGGGCAGACTGTAAATCTGCTGGCAGCGCCTTCGGTGGTTCGAATCCACCTCTCTCCACCATAATAGTGAATAGAGGACAGTGGGTAGTGGAAAGGTTCGGAAGGCAACAATCGACGCAGGAGAATCAAAAGTTTTTAATTCCGGCATCCGACATTATTACCCACATCTGAAATGTGCGGGAATAGCTCAGTTGGCTAGAGCGTCAGCCTTCCAAGCTGAATGTCGCGGGTTCGAATCCCGTTTCCCGCTCCAGTATTGAATTCTAAAAGCTGTAATACTTATAAGTATTACAGCTTTTAAAGTAAAACGAGCTTATTTTCTGTATATAGGTAATATCAATAAGAAATATATTGATAAAAGTGTAATTTCTTCATAAACCGCTATGGCAGTAGGTCGAGAAGAATTAAAGAAGGGTGCATAATACATATTAACAGAGGTAAAAGTGATTCATTTTAAGTTGCATTTAGCGGGGAGAAGCAGATGACAAATTTTAACCTTGACGAATAATGAAATTTATATTAGAATATAATACGTTACATCACCGGCAGGTGTTGTGGCTCTCAACGCAAAAAAAATTTGTCGCGGGGTGGAGCAGTCTGGTAGCTCGTCGGGCTCATAACCCGGAGGTCGTCGGTTCAAATCCGGCCCCCGCAACCAAAAGCCCACGTAGCTCAGCAGGCAGAGCGTCGCCTTGGTAAGGCGGAGGTCACCGGTTCAAGCCCGGTCGTGGGCTCCATTTTTGCATCAAATATATTTGAAAATTCACTTTAAACAGTTGCAATAATGCAGGTTTTTGTTTAAAATAAGTAGTAATGATGGACAAACTGTAATTTATTTTTATTATGTATATTTTTACATATTAAGGAGGATAAACATGGCAAAGCAGAAATATGAAAGGAAAAAACCCCATGTAAACATAGGGACAATAGGTCATGTAGACCATGGCAAGACAACCCTTACAGCAGCAATAACCAGAGTATTATCAGATGTGGGACTATCAAACTTTGTAGACTACGACAACATCGACAAAGCACCAGAAGAAAGAGAAAGAGGAATAACCATAGCCACA
Organism: Tepidanaerobacter acetatoxydans Re1; assembly: GCF_000328765.2. Lineage (NCBI taxonomy): Bacteria > Bacillati > Bacillota > Clostridia > Thermosediminibacterales > Tepidanaerobacteraceae > Tepidanaerobacter > Tepidanaerobacter acetatoxydans. Next base: position 2,266,177 of record NC_019954.2, on the reverse strand, counting down.
TCCCACGTAGAATACGAAACAGAAAACCGGCACTATGCCCACGTAGACTGCCCCGGCCACGCCGACTATGTAAAAAACATGATAACCGGAGCAGCCCAGATGGACGGAGCAATACTAGTAGTATCAGCAGCAGACGGCCCAATGCCCCAGACAAGAGAACACATACTGCTTGCCCGTCAAGTAGGCGTACCCTACATTGTAGTATTCCTAAACAAAGCCGACATGGTAGACGACGAAGAACTAATAGAACTAGTCGAAATGGAAGTAAGAGAACTACTTACAGAATACGAATTTCCCGGAGACGACATACCAATAGTAACCGGCTCAGCCCTAAAAGCCCTAGAATGCGGCTGCGGCAAAAAAGACTGCAAATGGTGCGGCAAGATATGGGAACTCATGGAACAAGTAGACAACTACATCCCCACACCCGAACGTGACACAGACAAACCCTTCCTCATGCCAATAGAAGACGTATTTACAATAACCGGCAGAGGCACCGTAGTCACCGGTAGAGTAGAAAGAGGCACCGTAAAAATAGGCGACGAAGTAGAAATAGTAGGCATAGCAGAAGAAACCAGAAAAACCGTAGTAACCGGAGTAGAGATGTTCAGAAAACTCCTAGACTCCGCAGAAGCCGGAGACAACATAGGAGTATTACTCAGAGGCATAAACAGAGACCAAGTAGAAAGAGGAATGGTACTTGCCAAACCCGGCAGCATCAAACCCCACACCAAATTCAAAGGCCAGATATACGTCTTAAAGAAAGAAGAAGGCGGCAGACACACACCATTCTTCAACGGCTACCGGCCCCAGTTCTACTTCAGGACAACCGACGTAACAGGCTCCATAACCCTGCCTGAAGGCACAGAGATGGTAATGCCTGGTGATAACGTAGTCATGGATGTCGAACTTATAGCACCCATAGCTATTGAACCAGGGCTTAGGTTTGCTATTCGTGAAGGTGGCAGAACCGTAGGAGCCGGTGTAGTAACTGAGATAATTGAAAAATAGCGAAAAATAGGGGAATCGCGAGATTCCCCTTAGCTTTTTTATTTAAAAACCCGTAATATCAAGCGTTGTATTGATTATCATCTGTTAAAAATTCACATTATTTTTGAGAAGATCAAAAAAAGGTTTTAAAAGCTAAAAGCTATTTTATTGACAACGCACTTTAATTATCCTGACTTTTGCAGTAAAACAAGACAAAAAAAGCCCCTAACCACTTTGATACAAAGGATTTTGGGCTTTTTATTTTTGTCAAAAAGTTGTAGTGAAAATCACCTTTTTTTAACCCCACCTAAAATTTTTTTAATATCTCCGAGTTTCATATACTTTTTGCTAAAATCAATATCCAACTCATTACCGATATCTTTAAGAACATCATTGTAAAAGCCAAAAAGATAATAATTCTCCTTAATATTACAACAGGATGCCCTACTAAGGCTCTCAAGTATTTCTGTCACAGAATACTTCCACTTTAACCTGTACTCAAGTATCCTGATAATTACAAGTGATATAAAGCAAGTTAAAAAATGAGCATCAATATGTTCTTTCAGCGACAGATAAACTGGCCTGCTCTCAAAATCGCTTTTTGTGACCTTAAAAGATTCTTCAATCTTCCAAAGACCGCGGTACATCTCAATGATCTTCTCAGGCGACTCCTTGTATTCGCTAGTAACAATGGCATAATATCCGTCGAACTTTTCTTCTTCACGTAATTTTTCTTCATCAAAAGCCAAGTGTTGGTAAACACTTTCCAATATCTCACCGGTTTTAGCATCGAAGGTAAGGTTTTTTACATACTTAGCAGCACCGAAAGATGTTGATTTATTGTATTTTGCAGGATTCTTAATCAAATCCATTGCCTTAACCAGTGCTTGCGCACGCTCTTGTTTAGCTTTGGCTGCATACTTAGGGCTATAAAAAATCACCTGCTTTTCATCTACCGTCTTTTTTAACTTCTTTCCTCTCACCGAAGTCACCTTTATTTCTCTTGGATAAAGCCTAGATTTAATTTTAAAACCATCGCCTTTATGGATATATCCATCCTCATCAAGGACATAATCCTTAAATTCCCTATCGGCTGATCGAACAGAGTAGCTCAATATATATCCGTTTTTAGCAGAAAGGATATACCAAATATTATCCCCTGTGGTTATCCCTCTATCTGCAACAATAATAATTCTACCTAAAGAATATTCTCTTTGGATCTTACCCAATGCAGGAATCAACGTAGTTTTATCGGGAGCGTTCCCAGGAAAAAGCTTATACGTGATAGGTATACCATTTGTATCCATAAATAATCCCATCTGCACAATCGGATCCGGACGGTGTTCTTTCGAAACCCCCTTCTTCCTTAGCTCATCTTGCTTGTCTATTTCAAAATAATAATTTGTAACATCGTAATAAACCAAATCAGTATTGCGCCCATACTGGTCTTTAATGCGTTCATGTAACCAAAACTGAAGATCATCACTGTATTTATTAAAAAAAGAAAGGCATCGATAAATATCATCCAAAGAAAAGTCAAACTTCTCGAAGAACATATCCCTATTTTCAAAAGTCTTTTTCTTAGAACCAGGATACAACAAACGCGAGAATACCAGTAGTTTCATAATGGCATTGGCATCATATTTTTCTTTAGAATGTCGTTGCCTGTTTTTAAGGAATGTATCGATTTTAAGTTCATGATAAATTTTGCTCAAAGCTGCATAGCCAAAATTCTTCAGGCCATCGTAATTGGATTCCATAGATTCATCTAGAGAAATTTTAAGATTAACGGGTAGCCTTTCTTCATAATGCTTTTCATTCATTTTGCGGACTTCCTCAGTGAAAAAAGCAATAGGATCGTCATATTTCTTTTCAAGCTCATCCAGATATCCAATAGAGCGAACTGTAGCTGTACGAGATTGTTTAGTTTTCTTGTCATGATAGCTACTAACGATTGATAAATAGGTCCTTCCAGTCTTTTTATTTGTACTTTTTTTAAGATATATTTTAAAAACCCCCACCGTTTTAACAATTAGGCATCTCTTACAATTATACCATGCAACGCCATAAAACACCAGTATTATTTGACTAAAATTTAAAATAAAAATACCCGAAATCATTAGTAATGTCAATGGTTTCGGGCTATGCTAATTTGGAATTGGCTGCAAAACTAGGGTAACAGGCTCCATAACCCTGCCTGAAGGCACAGAGATGGTAATGCCTGGTGATAACGTAGTCATGGATGTCGAACTTATAGCACCCATAGCTATTGAACCAGGGCTTAGGTTTGCTATTCGTGAAGGTGGCAGAACCGTAGGAGCCGGTGTAGTAACTGAGATAATTGAAAAATAGCGAAAAATAGGGGAATCGCGAGATTCCCCTTAGCTTTTTTATTTAAAAACCCGTAATATCAAGCGTTGTATTGATTATCATCTGTTAAAAATTCACATTATTTTTGAGAAGATCAAAAAAAAGGTTTTAAAAGCTAAAAGCTATTTTATTGACAACGCACTTTAATTATGATAAATTTATTAAAGTGACAAAACAGCGAAAAATCCTTACACAAAACAATAGAAGCGAAACACTAGGAGGTGTACTCATTGAGGGTCAACATAGTTTTAGCATGTACAGAATGCAAAGAGAGGAATTATTTTACCCAAAAAAATAAAAAAAATGACCCCGATAGACTGGAGTTGAATAAATACTGCAGGCGCTGCGGAAAACATACACTGCACAAAGAAACCAAATAAAAGCTAGGAGGATTGTCTTATGGCAGCGGCTAAGGAGGGCATCATAAAAAGGACTGGAAAATTTTTCAGAGAAGTAAAGTCCGAGATGAGAAAAGTAACATGGCCGACTAAGAGTGATTTAACCACATATACTGTTGTGGTTTTTGTATCTGTTATAATTGTGAGTGGATTTATATGGATAGCTGATACTATTCTTTATAAATTAATATCATTAGTTCTCCGATAATTGAAGGAGGTTGGGCACGGCCCGGTGTAGTATGTCAAAAAATTGGTATGTTATTCATACTTATTCAGGTTATGAAAATAAAGTAAAAACTAACTTGGAAAAGCGCGTAGAATCTATGGGAATGCAAGATAAGATTTTCCGTGTTCTTGTTCCTGTGGAAGAAGAAGTTGAAATAAAAAATGGTAAACGAAAAGTTACCCAGCGCAAGATTTTTCCGGGTTATGTTTTGGTTGAGATGATAGTAACAGATGATTCTTGGTATGTGGTGCGAAACACACCGGGAGTTACCGGCTTTGTCGGAGCGGGCAGTAAACCCATTCCGCTTCAAGAATCTGAGACTAAGCTAATCTTAAAGCAGATGGGCATAGAAGAACCAAAACAGAAGTTTGATATTGATATAGATCAAAATGTTAAAGTTGCTTCAGGTCCATTTGAAAACTTTGTAGGGAAGGTCATAGAAATAAACCATGATAAGCAGAAGTTAAAGGTGTTAATTTCTATGTTCGGAAGAGAAACCCCTATAGAATTAGGTTTTGATCAAATAGAAAAAATATAATATAAGTAGTATAACAGGAGGTGCGCAAATGGCAAAAAAAGTTGTATCTGTAGTTAAACTTCAGATTCCTGCAGGTAAAGCAACGCCAGCTCCACCGGTAGGACCGGCTCTTGGCCCTACGGGGATAAATATAATGAACTTTTGCAAAGAGTTTAATGAAAAGACAGCACATCAAGCTGGGTTAATTATACCTGTGGAACTTTCAGTATATCAGGATAGATCTTTTACCTTTGTTTTAAAAACGCCGCCGGCCTCTGTATTATTAAAAAAGGCTGCAGGTATAGAGAAGGGCTCTGGAGAGCCAAATAGAAACAAAGTAGGAAAGGTCAGTAAAAAAGATGTTCAAGATATAGCTAAATTAAAGATGGTAGATCTTAATGCCGATAATATCGAAGCTGCCATGAAAATGGTAGAAGGTACAGCCCGCAGCATGGGCATTACGGTAGAATAAACAGATAGCAAGTGGGAGGATTTTCCGCTAATACCACAAGGAGGTTTATAATAAATGGCTAAACGTGGCAAAAAATATTTAGAAGCTTTAAAACTTGTAGATAGAACAAAATTGTATGATGTTCAAGAAGCTATAGAGCTTGTAGAAAAGACAGCCGTAAAAAATTTTGATGAAACTATAGAGGTGGCAGTTCGCCTTGGCGTTGATCCAAGACATGCGGACCAACAGGTAAGAGGAACCGTTACCCTTCCTCATGGCACAGGTAAGGATGTTAGGGTATTAGTTTTTGCCAAAGGTGACAAAATCAAGGAAGCTGAGGAAGCCGGAGCTGATTTTGCAGGTGCTGAGGATATGGTGGCTAAAGTTGAAGGTGGTTTTCTCGACTTTGACGTAGCCATTGCAACACCCGATATGATGGGCAGTGTAGGTAAGTTGGGAAGGATTTTAGGTCCTAAAGGTCTCATGCCGAATCCTAAGGCGGGCACAGTGACTTTTGACGTAGGTAAAGCTGTTAAAGAGGTTAAAGCCGGTAAGATTGAGTTTAGAGTTGATAAGACTAAAATTGTTCATGCTCCCATTGGCAAAAAATCTTTTGGTGTAGAAAAATTGACTGATAACTTTAAAACTTTTATGGAAGCCATAATTAAGGCAAAGCCGGCTTCAGCCAAAGGGCAGTATATTAAGAGTGTTACAATATCCAGCACTATGGGGCCTGGAATTAAAATAAATCCTCAAAAAATAATAGAGAAAAAATAATCATTATTAATTAGATTAATTAGGTTTATCTTTAAACTAAATATGATTATTGTTATATATTATGCTGCAGACCGTAGGTGCTATAAAGCTTAATTTCCTACCGAGGCAAAACTTTAGTAATGATTTCTATTTTTAAAAATCATTACCAAAAACCATGTGGTCAAAAAAGCCTTTCTGCAGAAACGGAAAGGCTTTTTTAAATAAGAAATTATATTTTATTACCAAATAAAATATATCTAGGAGGTGAAACAGTGGCAGTAAAAGAGGCAAAAGTTAAAGCTGTTGAAGAATTAAAAGATAAGTTTGATCGGTCAAGTGCCGTAATTCTTACTGACTATCGAGGCTTGAATGTTGCCGATATAACTGAGCTTCGGCGAAAACTTAAAGAACAGGGAATTGAGTATAAGGTTGCAAAAAATACTTTAACACGAATTGCTATTAAAGATTTTGATTATGATTTAGATGAGTTTTTAGAAGGTCCTACAGCCATGGCTTTTAGTTATGAAGATCCGGTGGCTCCGGCAAAAGTACTTACAGATTTTGCTAAAATCCATAAAGAGCTTGAGATTAAGGCAGGAGTTGTTGAAGGTAAGGTCGTAAGTAAAGATGTTATTAGTGAATTGGCCAAAATGCCTCCGAAGGAGCAGCTTTTGGCAAGTGCGGTTGGTGCAATTCAGTCGCCGCTGTATGGTATTGTAGGAGTAATGCAGGGTACCTTGCGCAACGTGGTCTATACTTTGCAGGCAATACAGGATAAAAAAGCCTCATAGCACACATCGTTTTGGTGCACAGGTTTTATTATGTAAAACAAATAAATTTAAATTTTTATATGAAAAAAAGGAGGAAATTTTAATGACAAAGGAAGAAATTATTTCTGCTATTGAAAATATGACAGTTTTAGAACTATCAGAACTTGTAAAAGATCTTCAGGAGAGATTTGGTGTAACCGCTGCCGCTCCGGTAGCTATGGCTGCTGCTCCTGCCGCAGGTGGAGCTGCTGAAGCCGCTGAGGCTGAACAGACTGAGTTTGATGTAGTTTTAACTGCTGCAGGTGACCAGAAGATTAAGGTTATAAAAGTTGTTAGAGAAATTACTGGCCTTGGCCTAAAAGAAGCTAAAGACCTAGTAGACGGTGCTCCTAAGGCAGTTAAAGAAAAAGTCAGTAAGGAAGAAGCCGAACAGATTAAGGAAAAACTCGCTGAAGTCGGTGCATCAGTAGAAATAAAATAAGTAAAAGTTAATTTGTTAAAACTCATAAGCCTCGGCAATACCTATCTGATAGGTATTGCCGAGGGCTTAATTGGTTTAATATATCTATATAAAAAATTAGCCCCACATCTTAGGGCCGCTGATGTGGGAGCGAAAAAGCAATGAGCAGCTCATTATTATTCAATCTCTATGGGGACTGACTTATCGGGTTTTTCTTTTTTAGGAACGGTTATATTTAAAACACCATTTTCAAGTTTTGCTACAACTCCTTCATCGCTTGCATCTGCTAAGAAGATGTTGCGCTGCATCGAAGTATGGCGTCTTTCTCTGTGAATGTAATTCTTACCTTCTTCTTCAACCTTTTCTTCTCTGTTTACGGAAATTTGCAATCTTCCTTCATCGATGGTTACATTAACTTCTTCTTTTTCAACACCGGGAAGCTCTGCTGCAATGTAGTAGTTCTTGTCATCTTCTAAGACATCAATTTTGAAAGTGTCGGCAGCAAGACTCCTTCTAAAAGGCCAACTATCAGTAAAAAAGTCGTCGAGCATGTTGTAAAAATCATCAAAAGTACTGCTCAGTAAATCAGGTGTTCTTCTGTTGAAGGGAACTAATCCTGCCATATGCACCAACTCCTTTACTGTGTAGTTTTTTTATCTGTTAGCACTCTCGGCCCTTGAGTGCTAACTTCAATTATTTATATACCATACTTTTCGTAATTTGTCAAGTATGTCTACAAAAAAATTTTTAGTTTTTTATTGTATATATATTCAAAACATTTTTTACGATAATATTTTAAAGTTTGCCTATTTTTTCCCTAAGTATGATATCATTATTAGTAAGCAAATAAAAGAAAGAGGTAGGTTCTGCTATGAATGTAAAGGAAGATACAACAAAGAGAGGAGATATGTTCTATGAAACGATTGATAAAGCACTATGCAGTGTTGAAAATCTTGGGTACATAGATTTAGTTATCGGGATTCCGTTTTATAATGAAAAGGAAAGCATAAAGCATGTTTTGAAAATAGTAGAGGAAGGGCTTAAGGCATTTCCTGATATAACAAAACTTATAGTATGTGTTGGGGCTCCTGAAGGCAAGGAAGCACTAGAAGTTATTAAAAATGTTGATATACAAGTGCCAAACATCTCATTTATAATGGATTCGGGCATAAATGGCAGAGGATTCAGTATAATGGCTATAATGGAGATTGCAAAAAGGCTTGAGGCAGATGCCATAATCTTAAAAGCTGACCTCGTGGCAGAAAATGAGCAAGGATTTAAGCCATCTTGGATAGAGGAACTGGTATACCCGCTTACAGAAGGTTATGATGCGGTTTTTGCAAGTTTTAAGAGACATTATTTTGAAAACACTACAGGAAACCTATTTGTAAAACCTATTCTTGAAACAATGTATGGGTATAGCTTAAATGATCCTTTGGCCGGCATATATGGAATTGCACATGACCTTTTGGAGGATTATTGCATGGAAGCAGCCCATTGGTATAGCTATATAGGGGGATATGGCATAGACCCTTGGCTGGTAACTCGGGCGATTGTATGGAATAAAAGAATTTGCGAAGTAAGCCTTGGAGCAACACTTGCTCCCCAATCCATGATTAAGGTCACTTATTTATTTAAAGAAATAGCAAGGTCGCTGTTTGAGTGTATTATAAATGATCAAGACCATTGGCTGACCCAACGCAATATTCTTGAGTACCCTTCCAGATTGCTGCTGTATTCACTAGAAAGCAAGGATACGCCGAAAGAAGTATTCTATAAGCTTACTGACTTTATACAGGCATTTAAATCAGGATATGAGAGATATGAAATAATATATAAAACAATATTGCCCGAAGAATCAGCCCGTTTGGCATATGAAATTTATAATCTTAATTATGAGAATTTTGAGTTTGATGAGCTGACATGGTCAAGATTTGTATATCAGTTTTTGCAGGCGTACTGCTTTGATAAAAAAGTATCAAAAGAAGATATTCTAGCTGCTTTAACAGTGATATATGAAGGGCGTATAGCAGGTTATACGAAACAGGTTAGAAAATTTAGAGATTGTTTTATGAATATCGAGGGCTTAGATGTAGATGAGCTTGTATATAAAAAAGCAGTTGATTTTCATATGGTTCAGATAGAAACATTATTAAGTTTAAAAGACGGTTTTATTGAAACATGGGTTAAAAAATCTACTGAAACAGAACCGCCTATAACTCCATTAGATTATATAGAATTTATTCCAGGCGTACCTGTAGTATTACCTAAACAGTTAAAAAATTTAAACGGCGAAATTGTATGGACAAATGGAATTTTTAACGAAATAAGAAAAAAATATTATCGTGATTTTAATAATTATATCTATGACAGCTTAAAAATACCTAAAACCTGTCTTTCATCAGATATAGTTGATGGTGTAAGTGCGTTTATGGCACGGCTAGAAGATGTTGTAGATAGATTGTTTCCCGGTGATTTATACTCTTGCCAAGGTGTTGTGGAAACCGTAAATAAAATAATCGAGCTCATACCCTGTGGCAAGGTTTTGGTAGTCAAGGCTGAGGTTTTAAAAAAATTACTTTATGAATTTGCACCGCTTAATCTTTTAATAAGTTTGGGATATGCGAATGTAACCGAGTTATTAAATGATATGAGTCCGCGAAAGGCATTGACTTTAGCGAGTATTGCAGAAGAAAGAGCATATATGGATAGAATAAATCTTTGGCTTGAAGATAACCTCAGGCCGGATAGCATGGAAAAAGTTGATATAGAAACAATTATAGTTAGTAAGGATACACTACCAAACTTGTCTGGGATGAAGAATATAAGCAGCTTAAATAAGATAACAGGTACAATTCTGATAAGCAGCTTAAGTAAAGGTATGGGAGGTAAATATCCTAAGCTCCTTTATTTTACACATATTATGAAGAACATAATTGAGGCTGAGCATTATGCATATATTTGGGAATCATATGCTAAAGAACGCAGGAATTTTGGAATTAAAGTAATTAATTCTATTGTAGGGCATCATGGAAGGGATATATTTTCAGCCCACAATATATTTGAAAATTGGCACCAAAGGGAACTTGTATCGAGGCTGAGAGAATTAGTGAAAAAACTTGAGCTACAGGGATTAAATGCGGAGGCTGAGGCTATTTCATTAATGGCAGAAGGATATGGTTTATCGCTTACCCTTGAAGACGGAACTTTCGTTCCGTGTTCGGCATGGAGCTGGGCCAGTTATAGTTTTAAAGGTGGGGAAGGTGTGCCGACTCCTCTTTCACTGCATGTGGAGAGAAACTGGTTTAATACTGAACTTTTAGAGGAGATATGCAGGCAGATGGGTTATAAACCCGGAGAAATAATGGAACGCGTATTTCAGCTCATGGGAGAGGGCAAGGAAAGCTATGACCTTGCAAATATTTTATTAAAAGTTAAACCATATAGTGATGCCGTGATAGTGCAAGATATAGAAAATTGGCCTCCAGCAGGAACACTTTTACGCTATGAGCATAATCCCATATTAAAGCCTATACCGGAACATCGGTGGGAATCAAAGTATGTGCTTAATGCAGCAACTATCCGGATAGAGGACAGGGTTTATATACTCTACAGGGCATTTGGCGATGATAATATTTCAAGGATTGGTATGGCTATATCAGATGGATATAATATATTGGAAAGATTGCCAGAGCCTATATTTTACCCCAAAACCGATGAGGAAAAGAAGGGCTGCGAAGACCCGCGTACGGTTATAATCGGTGATGAAATATATATGCTGTACACAGCTTATGATGGCGTTGTAGCACAAATAGCCGCAGCATCTATCGGTATTGAAGATTTTTTAAAAAGGGATTTTAGCAAATGGAAAAGACTAGGCCTTGCCTTTCCTAATGTATGGAATAAGGATGCCATACTTTTTCCCGAGAAAATTAACGGTCAATATGTCTTGTATCACAGGATAGAACCAAGTATATGGGCATCATACTCAAATGAGCTTAAGTTTCCATGGTCTAGGAACGGACATAAGATAATCATAGGTCCAAGAGCCGGTATGATGTGGGACTCTCTTAAGATTGGCGCAGGTTCACAACCAATAAAGACAGCCTATGGATGGCTGCTTATATATCACGGTGTTGATGACAATCTGGTATATAGGCTGGGTGTGATACTTGTTGATTTAAATGATCCCAGCAGATTGTTATATCGATCTCCAAATCCTATTCTATCGCCGCAAATGTCCTATGAAGTAGGCAATGATTCATCTACATGGGTACCCAATGTGGTATTTACATGTGGTGCGGTGCCGACTGAAGACAAAGATATATTAGAAGCAGATGACGAAATCTTGGTATATTATGGGGCTGCAGATACTTATTTATGTGTTGCATATGCAACAGTTAAAGACTTAATACCCGATGAAATAAGAAGGAAAATCTAAAAGAAGTAAAAAATAACGGGGCTGTTGCATAATGCGTGAAATCCCCGTATAAAATTCAAAGCCATGCATTAATGTAGCGATGAAACTACATTATGTGCATGGCTTTTATTTTTATTTATTAGGTTCGATAAAAAATATGATTTTACTGTGTAAAGTCAGTTTTGCAACAATTTCTTTACACTGCCGGAATATAACTAATGCTGTTATTTTCTGATAACATTGCTGTCATGGTTTGATAAGTAAGCAGAAAGCTTACGAGAGCTTCAGCACCCTGGTTCATGTTCAGACCATCATAAACGAGGGCATCATGGCATCCCCCTGATTTTTCATTATATAACTGCAAGCCGTTTATATTTTTTCCCCAATACCAATTATATGAGATATTTGCCTTTGAGATATATTCCTTTTTTCCCGTAGCAGTATATCCTTGAACACAGGCTAATATAATGGAAGCTGCGTCAACGGGCTGCTGGTCAAAAGCAGGCAAACTACCATTTTTTCTCCACCAGCCTTTATTTCCTACAATAGACAGATAACCGTTTTTTAAAAGTGAATCTGTTAGAAAGCCTAAAGACTCTTCGGCAATATCAAGAGAGCTTCTATCATTTGAAATTGTGTAATATGAAAACAGGGAATGTGGCAGCACCGCATTACAGTAAGTAAGGTATTCCTCAAACCATTTCCAATCTTTAGTTTCATTATTACTATATGCTTTCTTCAATTGGCAAGCCATGTCATTTGCAAGCTTATAAATATCAGGGTGAATATATCCGTTGCTTATTAAAAATGTAAGACCTATTAATGAATACGCAATTGCTCTTAAACTGCTAAAGCCTGATATAGCAGGCAAGGTTTTTTCCAAAACAGTCTTTGCTTTACTTTTTACATTATCGGATGCATTGCCGCTGCACAATGCGTAACAACAAGCTAGAAAAGCTCTTCCTATGCTATCTTCAGAATCAATAGTTGTAAAAAAAGCATCCTCGATTTTTAAATTTACGAAACTGCCATCTGAACGTTGAGCACTTTTTAGAAAATCTATATAAGTCTTAGCAAATTTTCTGCCTTCTGTGTTCATATTTAAAGCAACAAGGAGAGCTCTGGCATTATCATCTACAGTATAACCGCTTTTCTTCAGAGGTGTATCATATTTTGCAAATTGTATTATACCTGTATCATCGGTCATTTTATCAAGGTGCTTAAAAGAAACCCCAATACTCATTAACTTATCCCTCCACAGCTCGAGCATTAAGAAGCAATTGATTTAAAAAATTTATATATTGTTTTGCTACATTGCTCCAGGTCATTTTTTCGCCAAGGTAGCGCGTTTTTTGTTCAAGATTTTGTTTTAGCATCGGATCAGTAATTATTTTTTCGATTAAGGCGGCAAGCTCCGAAGGGTTATTGCTGTCCTGAGCTATAAGTCCTCTTCCGTCACCGAGTATCTCAATTGCGTATTCATAAGGAGTGGATACTATAGCTCTTCCGCAGCCAACAGCGTAAGTCAATGTACCGCTTACGGCTTGGTCTTTATTAGGATATGGAGTTACATATATGTCTGTCATATAAAGATAATCACCCAATTTATCCAATGGCAGATATTGATTAACGAATTCTATATTTTCGTTTAACCCTAAATTTTCAACTAAATTTAGAAGCAAATTTCTATAAGATTCGCCGTATTTCTTAGAAAGAGATGGATGAGTCTTGCCAAGTACAAGATATAATATATTTGGGTATTTTTGCGCAAGCTTACTTATGGCCTTTATACAGTTTTCAATACCCTTTCCAGGCCCCAAAAATCCAAAAGTAGAAACTATGGTCCTGCCTTTATAACCATATTGTTGCTTTAGCGCTTCCCTATCCTTTGGTTCAAAGAAAGGAACACCATGAGGTATTACGCATAGCTTAGATTTAGGAATATGGTAAATGTTTTCTAAAAGCCCGGCAGCTCTTTTAGTCATACAATTAACACCGATTGCCATATTTCCCAATTCATCAAGCACCTGTTTTTGACCAGGACTTGGTTTTGACAAAACAGTATGAGTAGTGACGATAAAGGGTTTTTCAAGCTTTCTGGAAAAATCAAGGACGTAACTGCCATCAGGACCGCCGAATATTCCATATTCGTGCTGAATTATTACGATGTCTATCGAAGATTCATTTACAAAGTCTGCCGCAGATATAAAACTTGCTCTTTCATCTTGACTTATTTGAAAAACAACTTCAGTGGGATAATCATAGTTGGCATTGTTATCTGTAATAGCAAGAATTTCTACATTTTCATTAAAGCGAATAAGATTATCCCTAAGGTCACTGGAAAATGAGGCTATGCCGCATTCTCTCGGCGGATAAGTACTTAAAATAGCTATATTCATTAAAAATCACCCCTTTAATTAAATTTTTAAGCCATAAGACACCTCCCGCGTATAACATAGTTACAGTTTAATTACTGCATTTCCATTCCCATCGCACATGTCTTGTGAGATAATATGGTACAGATAGATGCCGCAGTTTTTCTCCTCATACACTATAGACAGTTTTGCACTATTGGAAATAAATCAGAGATCTTCTTTGACATACAGCTTGTCCATCAAACCTACTTATACAGGTTGCAAGAATAATAATGACCCTTCTTTAATAAATAAAAGCTGCCACCTAAAGCACAACTCCCAGTAGATAAAAAATACAGTAAAATATGTTATTTTATTAATAATTATACCAGATATTTCAGTCTATTTCAATAAAATGCAAGATGGCTGGATACTGCCTGTTCTGAAGTTGCAGAATTTTATATTTTCTGATTGCAACTATTTGGCATTATGGTATACTCATAATTACAAGAAATATAGCTTGAACAGGAGTGAGTTTTATGGAGGAGCTATATAATTCAATATTTCGCCGCAAATCTATCCGAAAATATGATGTAAGTCCGCTGCCGCCTGATACGCTTTCAGAGATAAAACAGTATGCGAGCAATGTCAAGCCGCTTGTGCCAACAATCAAAACAGATTTTTCTTATCTGACCGCTGAAAACGTCAAAAATCCTTTGCCCATAAAGGCGCCTCATTATATTTGCATCTATTCCGAAAAAGCAGAGCACTATTTAATGAACGCAGGTTTTATGCTGCAGCAAGTCGATCTTTATTTATCTGCAAAGAGTATTGGTAGTTGCTGGCTGGGTATGGCAAAACCCGCAAGTAGAGCTTTGCTCAAGATGAATGGTATGGATTTTGTTATAATGCTTGCCTTCGGAAACGCTGCAGAACCATTACATAGGGCAAGTATATCGGAGTTTAAACGAAAAGCTCAAAATGAAATAAGTACATTAAGCGAAGCTTCCGACATTCTAAATGCCGTACGCCTTGCTCCATCTGCAACAAACAGTCAACCGTGGTTTTTCACGGGAAATGCTGAAAAGATACAGGTCCACAGAGTTAAGCTGGGAATTGCTAAAGCTGCTATAAATGACAAGTTCAATCAGATTGATATTGGAATTGCTCTATGCCATCTTTATATAGCCGCAAGTGTAAAAGGTAAGAATGTTGAATTTTTATATGATAAAAGTGATGAAGACAAAGCACCCAAGGGTTATGAGTATATGATGACTGCAGTGCTATATTAATGTCGATATAATAAATTCCTCGATATTCCGGGGCTTGACGAATTAGAAGTTTTGTTATAAAATATAGAATGTCTGGCGGCTAAAGTCAGGCATACAATGACGCGGGGTGGAGCAGTCTGGTAGCTCGTCGGGCTCATAACCCGGAGGTCGTCGGTTCAAATCCGGCCCCCGCAACCAATATAATAATGTAATAATGGATGGCGAGAAGTGGATAGTGAATCATACATCCAACCTCTCATACTATATTCATATTCGGGGCGGCGTAGCTCAGGTGGCTAGAGCATGCGGTTCATACCCGCAGTGTCCGGGGTTCAAATCCCTGCGCCGCTACCATCTTCATGGCCCTGTGGTCAAGTGGTTAAGACATCGCCCTTTCACGGCGGTATCAGGGGTTCGAGTCCCCTCAGGGTCACCAAATTGTAAAACAAGTCGCATTTTGAGCGGCTTATTTTTTTGTCAATCTAAAGCAGTCAATCTGCTTTTTTGTTTTATGCTTTACAATGTTGTCGCTCTTAGCATAATTCAGTTCGATTTTGTCGCATAATTTTATTGGATAGTTTCGTAATATTGACAATATTTACATCCACCTTTCGATATAATAAAAGCTACCGAATACATCAAGGAAGGTGGATAAACTTGATTAACCGAGCACAGCTCAAGTGGTATGATTATTTGGGGCAAAAATCGCATGAATCTCAAAATACACCTTTTGCATCAGCATCGTTAAAACCTTTAGCCAAGGAAGTTATACCGGTAGGCATAATTGCTTATCTTTTTGGCATGGCCTCTATAAACGGGCTTTATCCCTTCGCCCTTTCTTTTATGGCAGCAAATTTACTTTATCGAAAAGAATATATACTCCCCGGAATTTTTTCATTTTTAGGCACCTTAATGGCAATGAAAAGTCTATCATCATTTCGATACTTATGTGCAATGGGTATTTTTCTGCTGATTTATAATCAATTAAATAGGATAAATTGGAAAAATGAATTTTTATTTGGCACAGCAGTGTTTGTTTCAAATATGTTTGCAGGTGCGGTATTTTTGATTAATCGTGCAGTTTCACCATATGACATATTTTTGCTTATATTAGAATCAGGCATGGCTTGTGTTATGACATTTATGATTTCAGGAGGTATGCCTTGGATATTTAATGAGCAGGTTCAACCTATAGAAAGAAATATATGTATGGTTATGCTGTCAGGGGTAATCCTGTCTATTGCCAGAAATTTCGTATTTTTAAACATGAATGTTCGTGATATTATAGGGGTATTTTTAGTTTTATTGCTGGCATTGGCAAATGGTTCCGGAGCAGGAGCGGCAGCAGGAATCATCGTAGGGATAACCGGTTTTTCCTTGAGCCTGTCACCATGGTCAACTGCTATAATGGCGTTTTCAGGTCTTGTATCAGGCGCTTTTAATAAACTTGGGAAAATTGGTGTGATAACGGGCTTTTCATTGGGGTATTTATTATACAATTTTCATGTAAATTCTATAGGTACACTTATAATATCACCGAAGACTTTAGCCGCATCTTTTGCATTGCTTTTAATTTTACCGCAAGCCATGATAAAAAGAGTAAAGTTATACATTAGCAACCCTTGTAACGATGCACAAATAAAAGCCTACAATCTTGAAGAACGAGCAAGAGATCGACTTCACGAATTAGCTTCACTGTTAAATGACCTGGGAGGTGTATTTAAAGAGATTTTTGTGAAAGATGAAGACCGAGTTCTACCGTCGGAATATCTGGACTCTGTCTGTCGTAAAGTGCAGCTTATGATTTGTTCGGATTGCGGTATGCGCAGGATTTGTTGGGAAAAAGAACTTAAACGCACAATGGGAGCTTTTTATACATTAATTAAACATCATGAAGGAATATATGATAGAAAGGAGATTCCCTTTCTGTTTAAATCTCGCTGCAGTCAAACCGAAAAGATAAAGGAGATTGTCAAAGAAAGCAGTAATCTTTTTAAGATAACATGTCAGATGGATAATATTATAAAGTATAACCAAGAATTAATACAGGAATATTTCGCAAGAGCGGCGGATGTAGTCGAGGCAATGGCAGCAGGTGCATGGGAAGAGGACTATGAAATAAATATAGATGATGAACTTTTAGAAAGACTTTCCGGATTGGATATAGATGTAGAGCGAATATATACCGATTATAGCAATAACAGATTATGTGTTAACATAATAAAACATCCATGTGAAAATAGCAAGCAGTGTAAAACCTTAATTCCAACGGCGGTATCTGATGCGCTAGGCAGAAAAATGAGCACTAAAGTCGTAGATTGTCCGTTAAAAAGCGGAAATTCGATGTGCCGTTTAAAGATTACATCAAATGGGGTGCTGGATGTATGTGTAGGAGTGGCTGGTGTAGCGAAAGAAGGTCAAAATGTTTCGGGAGATGGATTTTCTTATTTGGAATTAAAGGAAGGCAGGTATATGCTAGCTTTATGTGATGGTATGGGCGTAGGAGAAAATGCGGCACGGCATAGCGAAAAAACACTGACATTGTTGGAACGACTGTCAGAAGCAGGATGTGCTCAGGAAACAGTGCTAAAGGTAACCAATTCGGCCATGATTGCGGTTAATCGCGATGAAAGCTTTTCAACTATAGATATGGTTCTGATTGATACAGCAAGTGGGATAGCAAAATTTATTAAAGCCGGTGCACCGGCAGGATTTATAAAACGTGGTACAAAGATAGAAATGATTAAAGGCGGCAGCCTGCCTTTAGGAATAATAGATGAAATTTCTCCTAAGATTACCGAAAAAACAGTGCGGCCGGGCGATATGATAGTAATGGTAACAGATGGAATCATAGATGCATTCTCAAACGGACAAAATGGCGAGGAAATGCTCAGCCGATTTCTGCGTGAAACAAAAACAGCTAACCCTCAAGAAATGGCTGAAAAAGTTTTAAAGAAGGCAAAGGAAAAGAACAGCATAAGGGACGATATGACCGTCCTTGCGGCAAGAATATGGGAAAAAAAGTTAAGTTAGTTATGCAAAACGGTTTTATCACAAGGAGGTAGCAGAAAACTCATATCAAACTTTCCGGGTTGATATTTATTTTAACAAAGCTTATTATTAGTGTAGATGTTATTTTTTTCATATTGAGCAATACTTACTATTGTAGTTTTAGCTTAAAATAAATAGAACTTTGGGAAATGTAAAAAAATATTATAGGAAGAAATATAAGAAGATGGATATTCTACAGCATTTTTTAGAAACCACAAGAAAATATAATATGATTCAAAAGAAAGATAAAGTCATTGTGGCAGTTTCCGGCGGGCCTGATTCTGTTTGTCTGCTTCACCTTTTTATGACCTTCAAGAGTGAATTAGATATCAGTCTTTATGCTGCTCATTTGGATCATATGTTTCGCGGGCGGGAATCAGAAGAGGATGCCTGCTTTGTAAAGACTTTATGTGATAGATGGGGTGTTCCCCTTTTTAGTGAAAATATCAATGTACCTGAATATGTCAAAAAATCAGGCCTTTCTCCTGAAGATGCGGCACGGCGTGTGCGGTATGATTTTTTCGAACGAGTCAAAAAACAAACAGGTGCTCAAAAGGTAGCCACCGGGCATAATAGAAATGACCATGAAGAAACGATACTTATGAATATATTCAGGGGTGCCGGGCTGGACGGACTCATCGGCATAGAACCGGTTCGAGACTGCTACATAAGACCGCTTATCGAGATACCAAGAGAAGATATTGAAAGATATCTTAAACATAAGGAAATTCCCTTCAGAATCGATGCCACAAATCTTACCACAGATTATTTCAGAAACAGTATCCGCCTTGAACTTATGCCGCTTATAAGAAAAAAATATTGTCCTCATTTAGGACAATCCTTGCGGCGCCTATCGGAGATTGCCAGGAGAGACCTTTCCTTTATGGAACAAGAAACAGAAAAAGCCCATGCAAATGTAATCAGGTATGAGCCTGCAAAAGTGATAATAGATGTAAAAAAGTTTTCCAAGCTGCATGAAGCTATTAAATACCGCTTGACAAGGCTAGCAGTTGAGAACCTTACAGGGGATGTAAAAGATTTTGAAGCAAGGCATGCAAAATTATTAGTGGACTTTATCGAAAGAGCTTTACCAGGCAGTTTGCTTGACCTGCCTAAAAACCTTCAGGGATTGAAGGAGTATGAGCATTGCATTCTTTCAAAAGAAGTTTTTGATTATCCCGCCGATTATTGTTACATCCTTGAAGTTCCCGGCGAGATAAATATACGGGAAACAGGTATTACCTTAAAAGCATATATAGAAACTTACGGCGAAAAAACTAAAATAAACACCGAGCCGACAATTGCCTGCTTAGATTATGATAAAATCAATTCGAATTTAGTTGTAAGAAACCGAAGACCCGGAGATAGATTCAAACCCCTTGGGTGCATTGGATTTAAAAAATTGAAAGATTTCTTTATTGACGAAAAGATTCCCCAAAGAAAAAGAAATCAAATACCTATTGTAGAAGCAGGAGGTAATATTATTTGGGTAGGCGGCATGAGGATTGACGATAGATTTAAGGTGACCGAAGAAACCACGAGAGTTTTGGTTTTGGTGGTGCAAGGGCTTTGAATTAAAATGACGTACTCAACTTTCCCAGCCTAAATTTCCGGAGCGAACCTTGATAAATCAACACTTTCGAGCAAACAAATTTAATTTATTTTTCCAAAATAAATGCAGCAAGGTAGGAAAGCTGGGTAATATAATTAAAAATAAAAATGATTTTAGGAGGAATTTAAATGATATTAGAAAAATTTGATTTATCAGGGAAGGTAGCTATAGTAACTGGTGCCAGAACGGGCTTAGGTCAAGGAATGGCTGTCGGACTGGCTGAAGCCGGAGCAGATCTTGTTATCGTAAATCATTCACCTATGCCGGAAACTGAGAATGAGATTAAAAGATTAGGCAGAAGATGCCTTTCTATTGAGGTCGAACTCTCTGATATAGGTCTGATACCTGAAATAATTGAAAAAACCTTAAACGAATTTAATAAGATAGACATCCTAGTAAATAATGCCGGAATAATTAGAAGAGCTCCGTCTGTTGAATTTACTGAAAAAGACTGGGATGATGTAATGAATTTAAACCTAAAGACAGTGTTCTTCTTAAGTCAGGCTGCGGCAAGAGAAATGATAAAAAATAACGGAGGTAAAATAATTAATATCGCATCGATGTTATCATTTCAAGGAGGCATACTTGTGCCATCTTATGCCGCCAGCAAGGGAGGAGTTGCTTCTTTAACAAAAACATTAGCAAATGAGTGGGCCGCATACAATATCAATGTAAATGCCATTGCTCCAGGGTATATGGATACTAATAATACAGAGCCGATTAGAAAAGACGAGGGAAGAAACAAATCTATCATTGAGAGGATACCCGCAGCTAGATGGGGACTTCCTGAAGATTTAAAAGGTGCTGTAGTTTATCTTGCTTCAGAGGCATCAAATTATGTAACCGGGCATATTTTATGCGTAGATGGGGGGTGGCTGGCAAGATAATAAGCTAAAAACGCATTGACTTAAAAGGAAATAGCAAAATTACGACTAAAAATAAGGAGGGATTATTTCTAAAAGAAAAATAGATATATTAAATTCAAAACTAAATACGTGAAACTGTGTTGAATAAAGAATTTATATTGTAAAATGTCTGATCATAAAAGCTGACACATATATAATAAACAGTTTTATAGTATAAATCCCCCTTTCGCTTTGAAATACACAGGTAAAGTGGACACTAAGGATGCCGAGAAATTTACAATTAAGGGCACCCTTATATATATGAAATTGTTCTGGACCATAAGTTGCCTGGGCTACTTTAATTATTCTTTAAGTCATACATGAAATATTTAAAAATAATAATAGAAGTAGTTAATAAAAACAGAAAGGGGGAAGAAATTTATGTCAGCATCTTATTTTAAAAAACATGTTTTAGTGTTAGTGTGTTTACTGGTGCTATTTATAGCATTAAGTGGATGCGGTCAGGGGCCGCCGAAGGGTGAGCAGGATGAGGATACCCAAGAAGAAACCAAACAAGAAACAATGGTATTAAAGCTTGCAGAAGTCCAGCCTGAAGATTACCCCACAACTATTGGCGATAAGGAAATGGCAAGAATTGTTGAGGAGAAGACGAATGGCAGAATAAAGATTGATGTTTATGCTGGCGGACAATTAGGAGATGAGAAGTCTGTAATCGAGGCCGTTCAGCTGGGCGGAATAGATTTTGCAAGGATTAATTCTCAACCATTATCAGAGTTTTCAAAGTATTTAGGAGTTTTTTCCATGCCTTACCTGTTCGATGATGAAGACCACTTTTGGAGGGTAATGAACGGCCCTATCGGTGAGGAGATTCTAGATGGATTAGAAAAAGACGATATGATCGGCCTTACTTATTATGATAACGGTTCCAGGAGCTTTTACAATAGAATAAGAGAAGTAAGAACTCCTGCAGATATGAAGGGAATGAAAATAAGAATCCAGCAATCTGAGATTATGGTTGAACTAATTGAGTGTCTTGGCGCATCTGCAACACCGATGCCTTTCGGCGAAGTGTACAGTGCGCTGCAAACAGGAGTAATTGAGGGAGCAGAAAATAACTATCCGAGTTATTATACAACTTCTCACTATGAAGTTGCAAAGTATTTTACGCTTGACCATCATACCAGAGTTCCTGAGGTGGTCATTGCGTCTAAGGCATTATGGGATAAATTAAGTGAAGAAGATAGGGCAATTATAAAAGAAGCGGCTAGAGCTTCTCAAGACGTTCAAAGAGAAGCATGGAAACAATATGAGAAAATGGCTGAAGAAAAAGTAATAGCTCATGGCTGTATTATTACTGAAGTTGAAGATATGAAAATGTGGCAAGATGCGATGGCACCGTTATACGACAAATACGCAGGAGAATACGAAGAGCTGATAGAGAAAATAAAGCAAGCTAGATAAAATCCAAATGGTGATATAGTTTAATTTATCGCCGATTCGGTTGCCGCAGCAGTAATCATTAAAGAAAAACA
Organism: Tepidanaerobacter acetatoxydans Re1; assembly: GCF_000328765.2. NCBI lineage: Bacteria > Bacillati > Bacillota > Clostridia > Thermosediminibacterales > Tepidanaerobacteraceae > Tepidanaerobacter > Tepidanaerobacter acetatoxydans. Next base: position 2,244,133 of record NC_019954.2, on the reverse strand, counting down.
TTAATAAAAAATTTATATAATAAAATTCTAATTGGAGGTTTATTAAATGCTGGATGTTAGATACGCTTCAAGTAACAAAGATGCAAAAAGTTATGATACTGCGAGGCTTAGAGAAGAGTATCATATTGATGGGCTTTTCAAGAAAGATGATATTAGATTAGTATATTCTCACTTTGATAGGATAATTGCAGGTTCAGTCTGCCCTGCTGAAAGAGAGTTAAAACTAGAAGCAGGAAAAGAAATAGGAGCAGAATACTTTCTTGAAAGAAGAGAGCTTGGAGTTATCAATATTGGAGAAAAAGGCATTGTTTCTCTTGATGGAAAAGATTATGAGCTAGGAGCAAGAGATGGACTTTATGTAGGTAAGGGAACAAAAGATATAGTTTTTAAATCAATAGATAAAAGCAAGCCTGCAAAGTTTTATATAAATTCTGCGCCGGCACATAAAACCTTCCCAACTGTTAAAATAAATATTAAGGAAGCAAATCCAGTTACTTTAGGTTCGAAAGAGGAGCTAAATGAACGAACCATATATCAATACATACATCCGAATGTGTGTGAGTCATGCCAATTACTAATGGGTATGACAATGCTTAAAGAAGGCAGTGTGTGGAATACAATGCCTTGTCATACACACGATCGCAGGATGGAAGTATACATTTATTTTGATATGGCTGATGATGCATTGGTATTTCATATGATGGGAGAACCTCAAGAAACCAGACACATTATAATGAGAAACGAAGAAGCCGTAATTTCACCTTCCTGGTCTATTCATTCAGGCGTCGGAACTCAAAAGTACACCTTTATATGGGGAATGGTAGGTGAAAATCAAGCATTTGATGACATGGACCACATAGATAATAAAGATCTATTCTAAGAAACTTATCCTAATGGTTACTTAAATGAAAAATGCATTAAAAAATAGGAATAAACACCCATATAGCTCAGTTGTTAAATACAGCAACGACTAAATGGGTGTTATTTTTTATTGTAAATTCTAATTGCTGAAACTTTAATAAATCCGTTAAAGCCGATTATTAGTAATTATTGTGTCTACTGAAACTTACTGATAAGTAGATTGGCATGGCTACAATTTATAATATGGTATTGCGAATTTAGTCGTCTAAAATAAAGCTAAATTTCTTCTATGTGATATTTTTATATAATTCTTGCATAAGTATGTTTTTTTAGCCAACATCCACCCTGAACTAACGCTGCCAAATTAATATGAGTGTTTTAGTATAAAATAATTTATTATAAATTTAAATAAAAAGAAGGATTTTTAAAAAAATCGTAGAATTACTATATTAGAGTAAAAAAATTACTACTATACAACGATGGGAGTTGAAAAAAATCGGTATATTTACTGATATAAGAGTAAAATATAATACCTTATCTCCAGTTCAGCAAAAGATAGCAGATACAGTTTTAAATAGTGGTGGGGATATTGCATTAATGACTATAAATGACTTAGCAGAAAAGTGCAACACCAGTGAAACAACCATAATGAGATTTTTGCGTAAACTTGGTATTAATTCCTACCAAGTATTTAAAGTGAGGATAGCCCAAGAATCGTCATCAAGTCCTTCAAAAATTATCTATGAAGATGTGGAGCCAAACGACTCTATTGAAGAAATTAAAAATAAAGTAATTTATTCGACAAACACTTCTATACAAGATTTAGCTGATATTTTACCGGATAATGCCATCGAATCAGTGGTAAATCTAATTTGTAATGCAAATAGGGTGCTGTTTTTTGGTGTAGGAGCATCTGGAGCAATAGCATATGATGCCTTCCATAAATTTTTGCGAATAGGGCTTAATGTAAGTTTTTGCAATGATTCTCATATTATGAGCATACAAGGATCTCAAACTAAAAATAAAGATTTGATTTTTGCTATTTCACATTCAGGCGAAAGTAAAGAGATTTTGGATGCAGTAGAAATAGCAAAAAAGAACAAAGCTAAAGTTGTTTCCATTACAAGTTATCCAAACTCAACTTTAGCTAAAATGTCTGACGAGCTCTTGCTAAGCTCTACAAGCGAACGAAAATATCGTTCTGACGCGATGGTATCCAGAATTGTACAATTGGTAATAATTGATATACTCTACATTATTTTAGTTCTCAAGTATGGACAAGAGGCAATTGAAAACGTTAATAAATCAAGGCTTGCTGTTGCGAAAAAGAAAAAATAAATAGAAAATAAAGTAATTAACTGTAAGACTAACATGCAAAGGAGGTGTCAAGTTAAATCTAGTAATTTGTAACAATATTTGAATAGTAATAGCTATCTTGCGAGTTTTTGTGCGCCAAATCAGATTATTTTTACCCTAGCATGTCAGATTAATAATGAGCTTGCTAGTTGAATTTTGTGATGAGAGTGTATCCAATAGTTGCCAGTAAAAGTTAAAAATTTACAATAAATAAAATAGAAAAAGGAGAAAACTTTATGCCTAGTAAAAAGATGAAAGCGTTATTAGTTGGAGATGCTATGATACCAGTAGAAGGTTTCGAAAAAGCAACAAGAAAATATCTGTCTGATTATGTAGAAGAGATTTACGCATATAATTGGGAGGAGAATTGGGATAGATTACAAGAACGGAGGTTAATTGTAGAAAAAAATGGTCCAGAAGTGGAAGATGTTCTACCATTTATTGAAAAGGCTATAGATGCAGAGATGCTATTAGGTCTTTTTGTTCCTGTGTCCAAAAGAAATATGGATCTTATGCCGAACCTAAAAATAGTAGGAGTAGCTAGAGCTGGCCTCGAAAATGTTAATGTAAAAGAAGCTACTAGAAGAGGTATTATTGTTTTTAATGTAAGAGGTAGGAATGCTGAAGCTGTTTCAGATTTTGCTGTAGGATTGATGATAGCAGAATGCAGAAATATCGCTAGGGCACACCATGCTATAAAAAATGGGATTTGGCGTAAAGAATTTTCTAATTCTGATTGGACTCCAGAACTTAATGGCAAAACGGTTGGTCTTGTTGGCTTTGGGTATATTGGAAAACTTGTTGCAAAAAAACTTTCAGGCTTTGGTGTAAATATAATAATCTATGATCCGTTTGTTAAAAAAGAAAAAGTAGAAGAATTAGGTTTCCGACATGTCGATAAAGACACTTTATTTAGAGAAAGTGATTTTATTTCACTTCATGCAAGATTAAGCAAAGATACTAAGAATTTAGTTAGTGAAAAAGAACTTTCGTTAATGAAGCCTACTGCCTATCTTATTAATACAGCAAGAGCAGGACTAATCGATCAGGAAGCTCTAACTAATGCATTGAAAAACAAAAAAATTGCCGGAGCTGGCTTGGATGTATTTTGGGAAGAACCACTTCCTGAAAATAGCGAATTTCTAGAACTTGACAATGTTACCTTAACAACTCATATTGCGGGCACCACTAAGGAAGCTTTAACTAGGTCTCCAGAACTTCTTGTCAGGGACATTGAAAAGTTTTTATCTGAAGGAAAAGCAGACTTTATCATAAATCCTGAGGTTTTAGAAAAAGAAAATGTGAAGAAATGGTTAAAGGAGCTGAAAGTGTGATTGTAAATCTAAAAGAAATTTTATGCGATTGTAAGCAAAAGAAGTATGCAGTGGGGTCTTTTAATGTATATAATTATGAAACAATAAAAAGTGTCATAAAATCTTCGAAAGAAATGTGCATTTCAACAATCGTAGCTTTTGGCGAAAAATATTACCAAAATATGCATCCCAAAGAGGTTTATAAACTGGTTAATGAAATGGCTGAGAGAGAAAGAGTAACTGTAGCATTACATTTAGATCATTGTAAAAACATAGAAAATATTTTACTAGCAATTCAAGCAGGATTTACATCGGTAATGTTTGATGGTTCAATGTTGCCCTTTGAAGAAAATATCGAAAAAACAAAACGTGTTGTCGATATTGCTCATGCAGTTGGTGTTTCCGTTGAAGCTGAGCTAGGTTCAATAAAAGCAGGTGCGTACTCTTCCGAAGAAGGCTATGATGAAATATACACCGATCCAGATAAAGCAAAAGAATTTATAGAAAAAACCAATGTGGATGCTTTGGCAGTTTCTATAGGAACTGTGCATGGCTTTTATAAAGGGGAACCCAGAATAAATCTAGACATTTTAGATAAGATTTACAAAAAAACAGATATCCCTCTTGTTTTGCATGGTGGGTCAGGATTACCGGAAGACACAGTTAGAAACTGTATTCAAAGGGGAATTTGCAAAATTAACGTAAACACAGAAATATCCTATAGCGTTGTTGAAAAAATGAAAAAATTTTTATTGACAGCTGAAGCCCTTCCTCATTTTTCTGAATTGTCCACAATAGCAGTGGAAGAAGGATCTAGAGTCGTAAAAAAATACATGGAACTATTTTATAATAAATAGGAAGAAAGAGAATATTTTTAAGGCCAAAATGTAATCGTCAAGAGTAAGTGATTGTGCTCTTGACGCTCGAATATATTTTAAATATTTCAAATTTAGCCAATCAATCAATTATTTAACTAGTTAATAACGATATGCCAAAGGAACCGTTGAAATCAATCAATTTCGTTTTTATCAAGAAGAATTTTAAAGTGAAGTTTGAAATTTAGTATAAAAAATGAAGTCATTAAGACTGCAAATTGCGGTTTTAAAGCCTATCTTAAATAAATAGGATAAAAAACAAAATATATGAAGCAACTTAGGCCAAAAAAGATTTCAGAGAATAAGCAGCTTACTTTATAGCCTACAATCTCATTATAAAAGTTGAGTTGAGATAACGGTGGTACAGATAGGTTGATAAGATAATTACAAATAGGGAATGAATTAGCATAGAAGTTTGATTGTTGCTTATTTCTTTGAAAGAGGATGTGGTCATATAGGGTTACCTATTTAGACATAGAAAATTCTATAGTGTTGCAACATAAAAAAATCGTTTCCAAACAATTTAGTTCACACTATAGAAATACATATTTTATCTATAACTATATTCCCTTGTAAGTGTAATCACTGTTACCTCGGCGAAACTTTAAGGATGAGTAGGAAATATAAAGAAAAATAAAAATAAAAAGAGGAGGTAATATTAAATGGTTCAAGGTCCACTGTTAATAGTAATATTTCTATTAAGTATAGTGTTTATACTTCTTTCAATAATCAAATATAAGGTTAATCCATTCATTGCATTACTGTTAACTTCCTTGCTAATTGCATTCATGGTAGGAATACCTATAGGTGAAATACCGGAGACAATTACAGGAGGATTTGGGTCTACACTAAAAGGTATTGGAATCATGATAGGTCTAGGCATTATTTTAGGTGAACTTTTATCAGCATCAAAAGCTACAGAACAAATTGCTAATGCTCTATTAAGCAAAGTTGGGGTAAAAAAGTCTCCTTTGGCAATAAACATGACAGGTTTTTTAGTTTCTATTCCAGTATTTTTCGATGCAGCGTTTGTTATACTTGTTCCCTTGATTAAGGAGTTGTCTAAAAAAACGAAAATTTCATTTATTACATTTGTGGCAGCATTATCGGTAGGCTTGATAGTAACACATAGCCTTGTTATACCAACACCAGGACCTATCGCTGTTGCAAGTAATATGGGTGTTAATGTTGGAGTTTTTGCATTTTATTCTTTAATTGTAGCAATTCCGGCTTCTCTAATTGGTGGATATATATATGGAAAATATTTAGGTAAAAAATATCCGTATGATGAAAAAGAAGTGGAAGACGTAATTGATTCAAATTGCGAACAAGATACTTCCGCTAGACCGTCAGGAACTCTATCTATTATATTGTTGTTATTGCCTATAGTGTTAATATTACTAGGAACATTAATGACATCTCTATTAAACCCCGATTCAGTGTTTTCGACATTCTTTGCTTTTATTGGAGACAAGAATATTGCTCTACTAATATCCGTTATTATCGCATCGCTTTGCCTGAAACCATATCTTGAAAAACCCGTTGAAGATATTATAGCTGCAGCTGCTGAACAAGCCGGGTTGATTTTATTGATTACAGGTGCCGGTGGTTCTTTAGGAAATGTTATCAACAAAAGCGGGATAGGCTCATATATAGTCGAATTACTTTCGGGGTGGAATGTTTCGATAATAGTTCTTGCTTTCTTATTAAGTCAAATTTTAAGAGCTGCTCAGGGGTCAACTACTGTTGCATTGGTTACAACATCTTCTATTCTAGGACCAATGGCATATGAATTGGGTGTTTCACCTGTGTTGGTTGGCCTTGCAATATGCTGCGGTGGCATAGGTTTATCATTACCAAATGATTCGGGATTTTGGGTAGTAAATAGATTTTCAGGATTTCCGCTTAAGAAAAATATCGAAGCATGGACAATTGGCGGCTTTATAGCTGGATTCACAGGATTCATTATAGTTTTGATACTGAATATGTTTGCCGGCATATTGCCTGGCCTATAAATATTCTAAAGAGCCTGATGAAAAGTAATATATAGAATTACGTTAATTGTAAAACCTTTTATGGTGCTTGTGGATTGAAAATACACTTATTAAACAGTATGACCAGACAAGTTTAAAAAATGGAAGCAAGGTGATCTTTGAAATGTATATTCTTTCGCTAGATGTAGGCACTTCGAGTATGAGAGGGATTATTTATGATGAAAGAGGTAAATTGATTTATTCTTGTCAAGAGCATTATAAAGTAGAGTACAAACCACCAAATATTGTAAAACAAGATCCTCTAACATGGAAGAGAGCATTATATAATGTGTTAAATTGTATCTCTGAATATGTAAAACAACAAAATATAGACTTAGAGGCTATATGCGTAACCTCTCAAAGAGCATCTGTGATACCGGTTGATCGTGAAAACCAACCGTTATATGATGCAATAATGTGGCAAGATAAGCGTAGTTACAAACAATGTTCAGATATTAATAAAATAATTAGTAGCGAGGAACTATACAAAAAAACCGGATTAGTTTTAGACCCATATTTTTCCTTGCCTAAGATGATATGGTTGAAGCAAGAAAAACCGGAGATATACAAAAAAACATATAAACTTATCGGCGTACAAGACTACATTATTTTTCTATTAACAAATAAGTATGTAACCGATTGGACCCAAGCTTCCAGGACAATGTTAATGAATATCTCGAATTTTAAGTGGGACGATAGTATCATTGACCAGGTAGGACTAGATAAGTCTCTTTTGCCAGAGCTATGTCCTCCCGGCAGTATTGTAGGGCAAATGTCTGAGGAAGTATCTAAGCTGACTAATCTAAAAACAGGAATTCCAGTGATAATATCAGGTGGAGATCAACAGTGTGCAGCTATCGCTCTTAATGTTATAAAACCTGGTATTGTGGAAGTAAATACGGGTACAGGATCGTTTATCATTATGTATTCTGATAAACCAATTTTTGATAAAAACAATACTAGGACACTATGTAGTGCTGCAGCAATACCAGGAAAGTGGATTGTTGAAGCTGGAGTTTTGACAACGGGCTCTATTTATGGCTGGGTAAAAGAACAATTCTATAAAGATGATGAAAATTTTGTACAAATAAATAAAGAAGTAGAGCAAGCGCCTGTGGGATCTGATGGTGTAGTAATGCTTCCGCACTTTGAAGGTAGTGCAGCTCCTTACTGGAATCCATTGGCAACGGGATTGATTTTTAATTTAACGCTGGGGACAAAACGCGCAAGCATAGCTAGATCTGCATTAGAAGGTATAACCTTAGAATTAGCAGAGAATATAAAATTACTAGAACAGGTAACAGAAGCAGAAATACATACAGTAACAATAGCAGGTGGTTTAACAAAATTTGATGTTTTTAATGAAATCCAGGCAGATGCATTTAATAAGCAGGTAGTTAAATTTAAAAACAGTGAAGCAACTTCGTTTGGAGCAGCGATTAGTGCTATGGTCACCTTAGGAATCTATGCTTCATATGAAATAGCGCTTCAAAAAATACAAAAAGAAAAAGATAAGATAACCTATACCCCCAATATGGAAAATGTAGAAAAATATAAAAAAATAGCTTGGAGAAAAAATGAATTATACAAAGCGCTGGATGATAAAAATATCTATAGAACCCTTCAAAATGATATTCAGCTAATTCATTCGTAGCACAAAACCAATTTATACAAATTTTACAAAGGATTAAGGCAGACGCTTTAAAAAAGATAATTTTTTCATAGTATAGAAGTATTTTTTACCACTAAAAAATTCCTTAGGAATGTCTATATTATATAAAAATCCTGAGAGAATCTTATTCTTTTTTTAACCAATTGCATTATGGTAATCTAACGCTATTTACATTTAATTCAAAAACAAACCAAATCATTTGATCATAAAAAATAATGCTCTTAACCAACACCTTTTAGGTACGGGTCGAGAGCATTATTTTTAAGCAGTGTAAAGGATTGCAGTAAGTTATTAGCAAAATTTAACGCTTGTAGGTTTGATGATCATCCTGCCGATATCAAGTATTTATAAGCATCTGCCGATCTGCTTCAAATTTGGGTTAAAAAAGTGTAAAGACTTGCCTTTTAAAATCTCTTAATATAACTGAGAGTAGTTTGTCTTTCCTAAATTCATTAAAATATTTCTATGATTAACTAGATTTCCAACCTGATACGTGTCAAGGACTCTATTTATTATTCAATGATAGAGGACACACCTACAGATTCTTTTCTAAATTTAAAGGCTTGTTTAATTGATGCTTCGAACGCACTAAGCAATCTGTTTAAAAAAAAGTTATAAAACATCAAAAAATTAAACAATATGGCCATAACAAATTATTAGAAATTTTGATATTCTATTGTTAGATTGTAATATATGAAAATACTAAGAAATGTAGGTGCTTTTATGAAGATAATTGTAGCTCCTGATTCATTTAAAGGAAGCTTAACTTCTATACAAGCAGCAGAAGCAATAGAATGTGGAATAAAAAAAGCAGCTCTAACCTGCAAAGAGAATGTTGAAATCATAAAAGTTCCAATGGCCGATGGAGGAGAGGGTACTGTTGAAGCTATTATAAGTGCGATTGGAGGTAAAATAATACAAACTAAAGTTCTCGATCCATTAGGCAGGAAAATAGATTCTTTTTTTGGCGTTTTACCTGATAATACCGCGGTTATTGAAATGGCAGCTGCTTCAGGTTTGAATCTCTTAACAGTAGAAGAAAGAAATCCCATGAAAACTACCAGCTATGGCACTGGAGAATTGATAAAAGCGGCACTTGATATTGGCTGCAAAAATATAATAATAGGCATTGGCGGCAGTGCAACTAATGATGGTGGAGTTGGAATGTGTCAAGCTTTAGGTATAAAATTTTTAGATAAGGAGGGCAAACAAATTGGTTTTGGAGGTGGTGAACTATATAAAATTAATAAAATCGACATATCATCGCTAGATTCACGGATTAATGATACTATTATAACGATAGCGTCAGATGTAAAAAATACTCTATGCGGACCGAATGGAGCTTCAGCCATTTATGGCCCGCAAAAAGGCGCAACATCTGAAATGGTAGAAATTTTAGACAGAAACTTAAAACATTTTGCAACTGCAATACAAAAGCAATTTAACAAAGATGTGTTAAATGTTCCTGGCTCAGGTGCTGCTGGCGGATTGGGTGCGGCACTGATGGCCTTTTTTCGGGCTGAGCTGCGTCTGGGGATTAACCTTATTATGGAACTTGTTAAATTGGAAGATAAAGTTAAAGAGGCAGACATTGTAATAACAGGCGAAGGCTCAACAGATTATCAGACACTTTATGGTAAAGTTCCTCTTGGTATTGCAAAAGTAGCAAGAAAGCACAATAAGCCAGTTATTTGTATATCGGGATCTTTAGGCGAAGGCTATGAAGAATTATACAATGAAGGCATTGAAGCATTATTCAGCATAGTTAGCAGGCCGATGAGCTTAGAAGAAGCGATGAGGATGGGTGATGTCTTATTAGAAAAGATTACTACAAACGTTTTAAATATATGTTTTATGAAATAGAAATTATTATGTAGTTAAGATTCAAGTTTAAAATATTAATATAGGGGGTACTTTTAATGTCAACAGCGTATATACTTACTGCATTTGCGGCATCAATTGTTTTGATGATAGTTTTGATTTCTAAATTCAAAGTTCATCCTGCAATGGGTATCTTGCTTTCTGTCATAATACTTGGTATTGCAATTGGCACACCTCTCGAAGAGATTGCGGGGACAATTAATAAAGGTTTTGCAAATACAATAGAAAGTATAGCTATTATAATTTTTCTTGGTTGTATTCTAGGTAAAGTATTGGAGCAAACAAATGCTGCAGTGAGCATAACAAAGACTACTGTTAGAATGTTTGGCACAAAAAATGTTATTTGGGCTATAGCGGCAAGTGCAGCTATATTAGGAATTCCTGTGTTTGCCGACTCAGTTGTTATCCTACTTATACCAATTGTATCAGTGCTTGCAGTAGAAACAGGTAAATCTATGATTTCATATGGTGGCGCATTGTATTTAGGTGCGTTAGTAACGCATTCCTTGGTTCCACCTACACCTGGTCCAGTTGCAGCGGCAGCATTACTTGGACTACCAATTAGCGATGCAATTATATGGGGCATTATTGTCTCGGTTCCATCCATCATTGCTGGTGTTTTATATCTAGAAAGGTTAAAAATACCTGTTCAGCCCAAAGAAGAGTATCTTATAGCTGCGAAAAACGCTGATGATGTTGTACTTCCATCTACGACAAAATCACTAATACCAATTATTGTTCCAATTATTTTAATAATGCTTAACACTTTTTTTAATACATATTTTGCAAAATCTATAGCTGCTAATGTATTTTCTTTTGTGGGTGACCCACTGACAGCACTTCTTATTGCTTGTTTTACATCTACAATTCTCATAGGACCCGAATGGAAAACAAAAAAAGTACTTAATGACTGGGTAGAAGAATCAATTAGAACTGCAGCGATGCCGATAATTGTTACTGGCCTTGGTGGGTCCCTTGCTATATTTATAAAAAATGCTAAGGTCGCAGAGCATATTGCGGAGGCGGTTGCAAATACAGCTATACCCGGTATTCTTATACCTATTTTAATGGCAGCTATTATACATGTTATAACTGGTTCCAACACTCTTGGTGTTATGACAACTGCAGCCCTCGTTCAGCCTATGTTAGAAATTCTGAATATTTCACCACTGGCAGCCTTTCTCGCCTGTGGAACAGGCGCACTCATGTTCAAACATTCCAATAGCTCGGGTTTTTGGGTAACAACTTCAATGTCAAATATGACACTGACTCAGGGTATTATTTCTATTGGTGGGTTTTCAACAGTTGCGGGTTTTGTTGGAGCTGTAGTCACTATTATACTTCACTATATAGGATTAATTTAATAATTTTAAAAAGGGAATTTGAATAAACATGAGTCCATTATTTATTTGTGCTGGTGATAGCAAGTTTAAAGAGAAAATTACAATAATATAGCGTTTGATTTTATTTTAATAAATTAATCTGATATAACCAAAAAGCGATTAAAATTAGTTAATATTGTCAGTTTAAAATTTACAGAAAGGAAAATGTAATATGAGTATTATAACAAAAGCTGCTCTGTTAAAGGGCCCTTATGATATTGAACTAGTGGAAAAAGAATTAGTTTGTAGAGAAGATGAGGTTATAGTGAAAAATCATTTAATCGGCATATGTGGTTCAGATAAAAATATGTATAGAGGCTTAATGCCACCTAAAACTTCTGAATTTAGGCAAGATCCAAAATACCCATTTGAACTAGGCCATGAAAGCGGTGGTACAATAGTTGAGGTCGGGGGTAAGGTTACAGATTACAAAGTAGGAGATAAAGTTATGGCATTTGGGTGGAATAATAATTATGCCGAGTATTTTAAATCAAAGACATGGCAACTGCAACCTGTTCCAGACGGACTAGATTTGGACATTGCAAGTCTCGGCGAACCAGTAGCTTGTGCAATGCATTCGGGGCTTAATAGTGGTACTCAGCTAGGTGACACTGTAGTAATAATGGGTGGAGGTTTTGCGGGCCAGATTATTGCTCAGTGCGTAAAGAAAAAAGGTGCCTTTAAGGTTATTGTTGTAGACGTTCTGGATGGGAAGCTTCAGCTAGCTAAAAAGCTTGGAGCTGATATTACGATAAACTCAAAAAAAGAAAACGTGAAAGACATTATAGACGAACTTACAAAAGGTGTGGGTGCGGATGTAGTTATAGAAGCTGCGGGAACTCAAGAGTCCCTTAATATGGCAAGCGATATAATTAAACATAATGGAAAATTTGTATTCTATAGTTGGATTACACAGCCTGTGACTTTAAATATAAGTAGGTGGCATGATGATGGAATTGAGTTTATTAATACATGCCTTGTGCATCACACATGGCACCATAGATATGTATGGACATTTGATGCTTTAAAACCTGTACAGCTTGGGCTTATAGATATTAAATCTCTTATTACTCACCAATTCAAGCTTGATGATATTAAGGCTGGTTTTGAGTTGGCAGATAAAGATGATGCGGCAATAAAAGTAATATTCCGTCCATAACTCATTAAAGTAAATTCGTTTTCTGGCGATAACTACTTTTCTGAGATAGGAAAAGTTTAATTTATTATTATTATTATTTAACAACATCTATTTAAGGTGACTATGAAAGTTATGATGTTTACTTAAGAAATTGGTTCAAAAGTCAACCAGCATATGTTAGCTAATCATAGAAATGTTGCAAAAAAGTAGTAATAAATAAGCCATTAGCATAATTGCTAATGGCTTATTGTTACAACAACTGACTAAATTATGTAATTTCAAAAACTTAACTAATATGATAATCTCACAAGCCTAATTTCATATGAGAGATTTCATAAAATTACTTAGAAATATGATCGATGTATAATTGGAAAACGATTAAGGCGTTCAAGTGAAACATAAATATTATGGAGCAAAGCTGGCATCCGCCTCATGCAACCAAACAAAAGGATTTAAAGCATAGATTCTGTAAGGTATGAGAGGGTGCAACCATGAGAAAAGTTGAATTATTATGGTCATAAAAAAACAAAAAGATTTAGTTGCATTAAGGTTGTCTTTTATAACTAAATCTCAACCATATCGGTTCGATACTATCATGATACTTGCTCTTAGTATGTGAAAGTGAGATATTTAAAGAAAACTAAAGATTATATATGGAGGGAGTGGAAGAATGAAAAACAAGTTCAATATACCAATCGAACTTGCAAACAGGATAGTAGATATCATATCTTCTCTTACGGGAAACAATGTTAATGTGATGGATGATAGAGGAATTATAATTGCTACTAAGCAAGAACACCGACTAGGCACTGTACATGAAGGTGCAAGGAAGATAATGAATATGGAGGCGGATTTTGTATCTATCACAGAAGAAGATGCTGAGAAAATGGAGGGCGTTATGCCGGGGTATAACGGTCCAATTGAGCTTGATGGAAGAAGAATAGGCTGTATAGGTATAACCGGAGATCCCGAGAGAGTTGAACCCCTTCAAAAAATGGCGGCAATTATTGTTGCGGATGAAATAAGAAAAAACATTGAAATTGCTCATGAGAGAGAAATAATAAATAATATGGCAGAAAAAATAAAAAATGCATATGAGGCAATAAGTCAAGCTGCACTTGAGGCTGATAAAATAGCAGAAACTGGAAAAAACATGGAAGAGCTTTCAAAGGAAGTAGAATTGAAAATCGATAATATAAATGAGGTTTTAGCACTAATTAAGCACATAGTAGATCAAACAAATTTATTAGGAATTAATGCAGCTATAGAAGCTGCAAGGGCGGGTGAGTATGGACGTGGCTTTTCCATAGTAGCTCAAGAAGTAAGGAAATTATCATTTGATTCGGCGGATTCTCTGAAAAATATAAATGCAGTATTAAATGAGATTAAAATAACCATACGCGACATATCAAGCGGTGTTTATAAAAATGCTCAAAGTACGTCAGCCCAAGCTGAGGCACTTAAGAAAATAGAGTATAGCATATCAGAAATACAAACAGAAATGGAAAGGTTTGATATGTAAAAAAAGGATTATGATGCCCGGATATCGAATAGATAAAATAGTAATGGCAGGGGGAATACAGGGTGGAAATAACCCATGAATACGCTCAGAGTATAGTTGAGAAAACCAAAGATCTCCTTGGTAAAAACATTAATATTATGAACAGTTTGGGCATAATTGTGGGGAGCAGTGATAAAACCCGCATAGATACCTTTCATGAAGGTGCGGCAGAAGTTATAAAAACGGGTAAAGGGATGGAAATAACTTCCGAACAAGCTGAAAAGCTGGAAGGGGCAAAACCGGGAGTGAATCTGCCCATATATCTGAATGATAAAATAGCAGGTGTTGTCGGAATTACTGGGGAACCAGATGAAGTAAGGCCGTTTGGCCAGCTGCTGAAAATTTCTGTTGAAACCATGCTAAAACAGTTTTTCCTATCAGAGCAGCTGCGTATGGAACAAAATGCAAAAGAACTTTATATCCATGATATCATAAACGGCAACATCCAAGATGATAACATGTTTTTAGCTAAGGGCGAAGTGCTGGGATATGATATGTATCTCCCAAGGATAGCTCTTGTGGTAAAGATATATGATTTTGATGATAATAAAAACAAAGAAGATCTTCTCAAGAAAACACATTTAAAAAACATAAAGCACAGTTTGGATTTGATTGTACAAGAAAGACAGGAGAAAATACTTGATTGCATAAAGAGCGTCTATAACGATCCACAGCACATGATAAGTCATAACGGCAGCGATAACTATATCATACTTTTTGCACCTAAGAAGGTCAATATCGATACTATAAAAAATCAATTAAGGGAAATCGCAGAAGTTTTTCGGAAAAAACTAAAAAAATACTCAGTCAATTTTTGCATCGGAGTTGGCTCATATTATCCAGAACTTACCGGGCTGCGAAAATCTTATAAAGAGGCTGTAAAGGCCATACAAATTCAAGATAAATCGTCTATAAACAATAAATTACCAGAACTTGTCTTTGCCTTTGATATGGCACTTGAGATGATGCTGGCAAATATATCAGAGGAAACCATTCAAACATATAAAAGCCAGGTATTATCAAAACATGGTGCAGCAGATTTTTTGGATGATACTAGGCTGGTTAAAACATTAAGGGCGTATTTTGCATCCGATTTAAACATTTCCAAGACTGCTGAAGAGTTGAAAGTTGCCAGGAACACTGTTAGCAGCAGGCTTGATGAAATAAAGGCGTTAACCGGACTCAAACCGAGCGATTTTAATGATGCGGTAAAGCTGAAAGTTTTATTGACGGCCATTGATCTAAAATAACAAATATATATTAATTTCATTGAAGCACCTTCTTTTTCTAAATTCATGGTCAACGTGCAGTGCGAATTGTTATAATTGTGAATAGCGTTTTATCTAAGCGATTTATTTTTATAAATAATGGCGGATATATTTGATTAATGTAATATATCTGCTATTTTTTGTAGATTTAACAAAAAAATATAAGCTAACAATCCAAAATTTCTATAAGATGCTGGTATTGATTATAATTACCAAAACAATATCAAAAACAAACACTTGCTTGGCTAAAGGCATTATGATAAAATTAACTTTAATTAACTTAAGGCATTTTTGTTGAAGTTTTTGCAGTAATGTAAATCATATATAGACAGGAGGATAATATTGTTAAATAATGACATAGAGAGGGTTTTAATAACTGAAAAACAGCTTAGAGAGAAAGTAGAGCAGTTAGGAAAAAAAATTAGCAGCGACTATAAAAACAGTGATAATTTCCTTATGGTAGGCGTGCTTAAAGGTGCTGTGGTATTTATGTCTGATTTGATTCGATGTGTCAATCTCCCGCTGCAGATTGATTTCATGGCCGTATCAAGTTACGGCACTTCTACGGAGTCATCGGGCGTTGTAAGAATTTTAAAGGATCTTGATGAATCTGTGGAAGGTAAGGATGTTTTAATAATTGAGGATATAATCGATTCCGGTTTGACTCTCAGTTATATGTATAACATATTAAAATCTCGCAAGCCTGCCAGTATTAAAATTTGTGCATTACTTGATAAGCCAAGCCGCAGAAAAGTAGAGTTAGATGTAGATTATCTGGGATTTGAAATTCCCGATTATTTTGTTGTTGGATATGGCCTTGATTATGCTGGGAAATACCGAAATTTGTGCGATGTTTGCGTATTAAAACCGGAGATTTATCAGGATTAACAATAAATCGAGAGGTGTATATAAGCTTTTGTGTAATTGTAAAAATGTTTTGTGTGTGGTAAAATATCGTGGGATAACTAAATCCGGGAAGGAGGAGAATTATTGAACAACTTTTTCAAGAGCATAAGCTTTTACTTGCTAATTATTATTCTGGTCTTGTCAGTGGTACAATGGTATTCTAACCAGGAAGCAGCTCAGATTAGACTGGGATATTCAGAATTACTTCAGCGAATTGACAATAAAGAGGTTGAAAAAATTGTTATAGTTGAAAACAACATTAAAGGCACTTTAAAAGATGGTCAAAATTTTGTAAGCTATGTCCCGGATCTGACTACTTTTATGGCTAAAATAGATCAACCTGCAAGAAAAGGTGAATTAGTAGTTGATTCAGAACCTAAACCTACCACTCCTTGGTGGACACAGATTTTATCGCCGATTTTACTGATGGTATTTATAGTAGGTGCATGGTATTTCTTAATGCAGCAGAGCCAAGGCGGAGGCGGCCGAGTGATGTCTTTCGGTAAGAGCAAGGCTAAACTTCATACTGATGATAAAAGAAGAGTAACCTTTAAAGATGTTGCAGGGGTTGATGAGGCAAAAGAAGAACTAGAAGAGGTAGTGGAATTTTTAAAGCATCCGAAGAAGTTTATAGAAATCGGAGCACGTATTCCCAAGGGGGTTTTGCTGGTAGGGCCTCCGGGAACAGGAAAAACGCTTTTAGCAAGGGCAGTTGCCGGAGAAGCAGGTGTTCCATTCTTTAGCATAAGCGGTTCAGATTTTGTAGAAATGTTTGTAGGTGTAGGAGCTGCAAGAGTTAGGGATTTGTTCGAACAGGCTAAAAAAAATTCACCATGTATTGTGTTTATCGATGAGATAGATGCCGTTGGCCGCCACAGGGGTGCAGGGCTTGGTGGAGGACATGATGAAAGAGAACAAACATTAAATCAATTATTGGTTGAGATGGATGGTTTTGGTATAAATGAAGGTATAATTATTTTAGCAGCAACTAACAGGCCTGATATCTTAGATCCGGCACTGCTTAGGCCTGGCAGATTCGATAGAGAAGTAGTAGTGGATCGTCCTGATGTAAAGGGCAGAGAAGAAATACTGAAAGTGCATTCAAGGAACAAGCCGTTGGCAGAAGATGTAGATCTGTCGGTACTTGCCCGAAGGACACCAGGGTTTACCGGGGCCGATTTAGAAAACTTGGTCAACGAGGCGGCACTTCTTTCAGCACGGCGAAATAAGAAAAAGATAGAAATGCCGGAGCTGGAAGAGGCGATTACCAGAGTTATTGCCGGCCCTGAAAAGAAGAGCCGTGTCATGACTGAACGTGAGCGCAGGCTGGTAGCTTACCATGAAGCCGGGCATGCCGTAGTGGCACATTTGTTGCCAACAGTTGATCCAGTCCATGAGGTGTCTATTGTACCCCGTGGCAGGGCTGGCGGATATACTATGATTTTACCAAAAGAGGATCGCTTCTTTATGGGTAAAAGTGAATTGATGGATCAGATAACGCATTTGCTTGGCGGCAGGGTTTCCGAAGAATTAGTGCTCAACGAAATAAGCACCGGTGCACAGAATGATTTGGAGCGAGCAACTCAGATTGCCAGAAAGATGGTAATGGAATTTGGTATGAGCGAGAATATTGGGCCTATGACTTTGGGCCATAAGCAGGAAGAAGTTTTCTTGGGAAGGGATTTAGCTCAAGGCCGAAATTACAGTGAGGAAGTCGCAGCTTCCATAGATAAGGAAGTTAAGAACATTATTGTAAGCTGTTATGATAGTGCAAGAATGATTTTATCTGAAAATATCAATAAACTTCATAAGGTTGCTCAAGCCTTACTTGAAAATGAAAAGCTCAAAGAAGAAGAATTCTTGGAAGTATTTGCAAGTGCATAATCTAAAATCGCAAATGTTAAGAAGCTATGGCATAGCCATAGCTTCTTTTTGCTGTACACGGTCATTTAAGATTTTTAGTTTAAAGTATAATTTTAAATGTGATGTGGGAGCATAAATCAGGGGTGATGCTATTGTACATAGATGCAGGAGATATATTATTTCTTATTGCGGCATTTTTGGCAGGTGTTGCCATGGCCGGCCAAGGCAGTATGAACTCAGCGGTAAGTAAAGCGATCGGTTTATCTGAGTCTACCTTCATAGTTCACCTGAGTGCCACACTGGTTATGTTCATTATATTACTATTAGGTTTGGGAAACGGAAATTGGGCTAATTATACAAAAGTTCCATGGTACTACTATGCCGGAGGCCTTATAGGTGTCATGATTACTTACGGCGTAGTTATAAGCATTGCTAAATTGGGTGCGGCTGTAGCCACCACATCTATTATCGTAGGTCAAGTGCTTGCTGCATGCCTCTTGGACCACTTCGGTTTATTCGGTCTGGAAAAGGTGCCGATGACTTGGTTAAAGCTTTTAGGTGTTGGTTTTTTGGCATTGGGAGCAAAGCTGCTTTTAGGATAATTGGGTAATTTCATAAAGCAATGTGAATTAGTCAGGAAACATTGACTATATGTTGGAACTTGAAATTGATAATACTCAGTATTGCTTTTTATTTAATGTATTGGTAAAATAAAAATGAACGAAACATAAAAACGTCCGGCATCCTATATAGGAGCTGGAACGGAGGTGAAAAAATGAAGACAGAGTTAACGGTCAATCGTCGGTACACGCGAACTCTGACGGTATCAGGACTTTTGGGAGCCTTATCCATTGTGCTTGGAATGACTCCGCTGGGCTTTATCCCAGTTCCAACCGCAGCAGGTCATGCTACCATTATGCACGTGCCGGCAATTCTAGGTGCCATCTTGGAAGGACCAATGGTAGGAACCCTTACGGGTTTAATTTTTGGCCTTTACAGTCTTTTGAGAGCAGGCAGTGCTCTTTTTGCTGACCCGCTTATAGCAATCGGCCCTAGGATACTTATTGGCATAGTGACTTATGGCGTATACCGTCTAACACGTAGTGAGGCGTTGGCAGCAGCGTGTGGTACTTTGACTAATACGGCGGGTGTTATGAGTCTTGCTGTTCTGCGAGGATATATGCCGGCAGCAGCAGCATGGATGGTAGTATTCACACATGGTATACCCGAGATGATAATCGCTGTTGCTATCACTGTTACTATTTCCAGAGCTTTGCGAAAAAGCAGAAGGTGAATTCATGATACTTGCAATTGATGTAGGAAATACAAATATGGTTTTTGGCATTTACGAGAATGAAAATTTAAAAGCATCATATAGAATAGCAACACATCACGAATATACTGAGGATGAATACAGTCTTGTATTTAATTCACTACTGGGTTTTAGAGACATAAATCCTGCAAGCATTGAGGGAGGAATTATTTCCTCAGTTGTTCCGTCCTTGACAATAGTTTTAGAAAAAATGTGTAAAAAGTATTTTTATTTTACACCGATAGTAGTCGGACCTGGCATTAAAAGTGGAATAAACATAAAATATGAAAATCCTAAAGAAGTCGGAGCTGATCGTATAGTCAATGCAGCGGCTGCTTTTCACAAATACGGCGGTCCTGTTATAATCGTAGATTTTGGCACTGCTACTACCTTTGATGCATTGACAGCTGAGTGCGACTATTTAGGTGGTGCTATTGCTCCGGGAATTGGGATATCTTCCGAGGCACTGTTTAAGACTGCCGCTAAATTATACAGAGTAGAAATTGCAAAACCGGAAAAAGTGATAGGTAAAAATACAGCAACTAGCATACAATCCGGTATCTATAATGGATATGTAGGATTGGTAGAAAATATTGTTGAGAAGATGAAGGAAGAAATGGGCGACGGTCATGTATTTACAGTGGCTACCGGGGGTCTGGCACCTCTTATATGCAGCACAACCAAAAATATAGATACAGTAGATATGATGCTTACACTGGATGGCTTGAAGCTGATTTATGAAAAAAATGTTAGCTAGAAGTTAAGGGAAAACTTTGGTTTTCCCTTAACTTTTATAACACCGGAGGTTTATATATTGCAAAAACCCTTTCAAGAAATTCCATTATATCTTGCACCTATGGCCGGTATTACGGATATGCCTTTTAGGACTATATGCAAGCAAATGGGCGCTGATGTATTAATGACAGAAATGATAAGCACGCGAGGACTTGTATATAATGATAATAAAACTGCAAAATTGCTGCAGGTAAATCCCGATGAAAATCCTATAGGAGTTCAACTGTTTGGCAATGCTCCGAAGGATTTTGAAGAATCGGTAAAAAAGATTGATGACCTGCCGTTTGATTTTATAAACATAAATATGGGCTGTCCCACTCCTAAAATAGTCAAAAATGGTGACGGATGTGCTTTAATGAAGGATGTAAAGCTGGCATCAAGCATAATAAAAGTGACTGCCAGAGCTTCTCGAAAGCCGGTATCTGTAAAAATTAGGAAGGGCTGGGATAAGGACAGTATTAATGCTGTTGAGTTTTCATCTGCGGCTGAAGACAGCGGGGCATCTATGATTATAATTCACGGCAGAACCAGGGAGATGTTTTATTCCGGAAAAGCTGATTGGGATATAATAAAAAGTGTTAAAGATGCGGTAGATATCGCGGTAGTAGGTAATGGGGATGTTTTTACTTCCGAAGATGCGGTTGAAATGCTTAAAAAAACAGGTTGTGATGGTATAATGATAGGCCGAGGTGCACTAGGTAATCCTTGGATTTTTAGAGAAGTAAAGTATTTTTTAAAAACAGGGAAAAAAACTGCAGCACCAACTTTGAAAGAAAGGCTTGAAATAATGTTACTTCATTTAAACAATGCTATATCCTATCATGGAGAACATTTGGGAGTATTGGAAATGCGTAAACATTTGGCATGGTATATAAAAGGATTACCACATTCTGCTCCTGTTAAAAATGCTTTGCAGCAGTGTAGGGATGTCGGCAGTATAGAGGAAATACTGAATAATTATTTTTATAGACTGAAGCAGACTGGTTATTAGAACATGTTAGGAGGAACTTGCGAAAGGAGGTTTGCTTTATGGACACTTATGCAATACCAATTGTAAACGGAGTACTGCCGCGCCCTGATGGAGGTGTACTTCAAGGAGTGTTTCTCGACTCATTTTTTGCCAATATGTTAGTAAAAACCGGTGTTGGAAATGATATTTTCTTATTTCCCCTTTCTTCCGATGACAAGAGCTTATATCCCGTAGGAGTTTTAGTTAGAATTGAAGATATGTGGGTGGATAAAGTTCCTCAGGGTAGTGACGCTACAGCTCTTTTTGCACGGGTAATCGGCCGAGAAAGATGTAAAGCAAGGAAATTTTCTCTTTCCAATGAAGGCCTTTTTGCCTTGGATATTGAGAAAATAGATATATATGAATTGCGATCTTTGGGTTATCCTATAATCTGCGGGGCCGGATGGCATCCTACGGGAGGATATACGACTTTTGGTTCAAATCGAAAGGATATTGAGATTACAATATACGGTTTTGAATTGGAAACGGGTAAAGATGTGGCTATTGTGGGATATTTGGGTAGTGAGATAGAACCCGAAAAGGCACACACAGTAGAACATGCCATAATCCGTTCACTTAAAAACTATGCCATGTGCACACCAAAAACCCTAAGGGAATGTATGGAGAAGGAAACGGAAGAGTTGAAGTGGTCTGTAGAAATCGGAATTGCTAAAAAACTTCCTGAAGTTTTTGGTGTAACAAAAAGCGGATTTTGTGGAAATCCATTGACACAAATGGCTTCATACTATCTTTCCGAGGAGTTTCAAAACCAAATAGAAAGTGGCGAAGACATTTTAAATTCTCTATCCAAAGCTAGAAAAAAGACTGTTTCTAGGTTGACAAAGGATATGGATATAAGTTCGCGTAAGGGTTTAAGGCAACTTCAAGCCTTAAAGAAGGGTATGTTTCATGATGATACACCGGAGGAATTGAAGGTCTTAAAACGAGTGATAATGAAATTTCCAGCGAATCCGTGGAATTAATTTTTTTTTAAATAATCTCAGAATATTATAGTCAAGGTTACTATTCAGAGATTGAAAACGACTTGTCATCCTGAACGCAGTGAAGGATCTTTGTAAGGATTAAATAAGATTCTTCGCTGCGCTAAGAATGACAGCAATATATAGCAAAATGACAGACCTCTGAATAGTTACTAATCAAGAGTGCTTAACCTTAAAAAAGGTTAAGCACTCTTGATTTTTCCTATAACATGGTATAAAATAGTATGAGCACAAAAATGTGCACAAGGAGGTGCTGCTGTGGATCTCATAAGAATTGGAGATAAGCTTATCAGTGTATCGCGTATAGAGAATATTATACAAGAAATGCTGGATTTAAGGCAGCAAGGGGTTTCTCAAGCTGAGGTTGCCAAAAAGTTTAATACTGACAGGACCTTCCTATCCCGCTTGGAAAGCCTGGGTGAAATCAGAAAAGGTAAAACCATAGCAATAGTCGGGTTTCCTTTAAAAAATACTGCAGAACTTAAGCAGCTAGCATTTCAGGAAGGTGTAGACTTTTCACTGCTGATGACTGATAAAGAGCGCTGGGATTTTGTTTATGAAAAAAGCGGCATCGAACTTTTAAATGAGGTTATGGGCCTTATATATCAAGTAAGACAGTATGATGTGGTTATTCTGCTGGGTTCTGACCAAAGACTTAGACTATTCAAGGCACTCTTGGATAAGGAAGTGATTTCGATAGACATTGGTAAATCACCGATGACAGAAGATGTTTATGTAGACCCGCAAAATTTGAGGAAGATTATAAGAATGACAAAAAAGGAAGATTGAAATGAAACATGTTATGAGCGTGAGCATAGGTTCTTCCAAGAGAAATCACAAAGTCGAAACAAAAATTCTAGGAGAAGAATTCATAATCGAGCGAGTAGGAACTGATGGTGACATAAAAAAGGCCATAGAAATTATTCAGGAAAATGACGGCAAAGTTAGTGCCTTTGGCATGGGTGGCATCGATCTTTATGTGTGTATAGGCAATAAGCGCTTTACAATAAAAGATGCCGTACCCATAGCGCAGGCGGCGAAAATATCGCCTATTGTTGATGGTTCGGGCCTTAAAAATACTTTAGAAAGAAAAGTCATAGACTATCTAACAGAACATGAAATTGTAGACTTTAAAAACAAGAAAGTCCTTCTAGTGTGCGGTTTAGACAGATTTGGGATGGCGGAGGCATTAGAAAAAACCGGGTGTGATTTAGCGCTGGGAGATTTAATTTTTACATTAGGTATACCGATTCCCATCAAATCACTCAAGAGCCTAAATGTTTTGGCAAGTATTTTAGCTCCTATTATTTGCAAATTGCCATTTAGCATGTTATATCCCACTGGAAAAAAACAGGAGAAAAAAGTCGGCTCGAAATTTGAGCGTTTCTATGATGAGGCTGATGTTATTGCCGGTGATTTTCTTTTCATAAAACGCTATATGCCAGATGAAATCCCCGGCAAAATTATACTGACGAATACGGTTACTGCCGATGATGTAGAGATGCTTTCTAAAAGCGGTGCCAAAATGTTGATTACGACAACGCCCGAATTAAACGGCAGGTCCTTTGGAACTAATGTAATGGAAGCAGTAATTGTATCGCTTTCGGAAAAACCTTATAAATCATTAACTCCCAAGGATTATGAAGAACTTTTAGATAAGCTTGGATTTGCTCCGAGAATAGAAATATTAAATTAGAAAATAATTTATGAGGTGTAATCATGGAAAAGTTTGCATTTATAATACATCCTATTGAAATTTCTGATGTATACAGGAAATTAAAATTTATGCAGAAGCTGCCGGAAAGCATGGTAGAGAAAGCAATGAAGATAGTGCCGCCTTTTACAATTTCACATATAACAGGTGTGAAAAGTCAATACAATGAAGCAGAAGGCTGGTTTGTAACTTGCCCGCTTACAACCAAACAAATGATAGAGCTGCCGGAAGAGTATGTAATTAAAAAAATAATCAAGGCCGGAAAATTAGCTGAAAAGCTCGGTGCAAAGATAGTCGGCTTAGGAGCTTTCACATCAGTTGTAGGAGATGCAGGCATTACCATTGCCAAAAATTTAAATATCCCCGTTACTACAGGCAACAGCTATACTGTAGCTATGGCAATTGAAGGCACTAAAAAAGCCACGGAAATTATGGGTAAAAATATTAAAGATGCTCAGGTATTAGTTATTGGGGCTGCCGGCTCTATAGGCAAGGTATGTGCACAAATAATGGCTAAGGATTGTAAGTTTTTGACATTAGCCGGTAGGCATACGGAAAAGCTTGAAGATGTGGCCGATAAGATACTGAAAGATACCGGCCTTTCAGTTAAAATCACTTCAAATGTCAGGGATGCTGTTAGAAATGCGGATGTAATCATAACCGTTACCAGCAGTCTTGATGCTATAATAGAGGCGGAAGACTTAAAACCGGGTGCGGTAGTGTGTGACGTTTCACGACCGCGCGATGTATCCAAAGAAGTTGCTGAAAAGCGGGATGATGTTCTCATTATTGAAGGCGGAGTAGTTGAGGTTCCGGGTGATGTTAACTTCAATTTCAACTTTGGTTTTTCACCTAAAACTGCCTATGCATGCATGGCAGAAACCATGATGCTGGCATTGGAAGACCGTTATGAAAGCTTTTCTTTGGGCAGAGACCTTACCGTAAAGCAAGTTGAAGAAATAACGAAAATAGCCAATAAGCATGGCTTTAAATTGGCAGGATTTAGAAGTTTTGAAAGAGAAGTAACACAAGAACAGATAGAACGTATCATACGAAATGCAAAGAAGAAATCAGAACAGGCAAGCTGACAGCTTAAAATCCCATCTGCTCTTTTTGGAGTGGATGGGATTTGTTCTTACTTTTTACCCTGCATTATGTTAAAATAACAATTACAGGAAAGGATGTTTAAAAGGGAGGGATTAATATGGTGGAAAATGATGAAACGAAAAGTTTCATTATGGTCTTATTTGCAACGATTGCTTTTATTTCTACATACTACATAATGATGCCGGTTATTCCTAAGTATATGCTCAATATGGGCTTTGACAATTTAACCATAGGCACTACAATGGGTCTTTTTTCAGTGAGTTCTATGATTGCAAGGCCGGTAGGGGGTGTGTGGATAAACACATATAACAGCAAAAAAGTTATGCTGGCATCTATAGTAATATTTTTCTTAACTCCCTTTTTGATAAAAATGCCATATACTTTAATAGGCTTAGCTTTAACCCTCCTGGTTTACGGATTTACTGTCGGTACTTTTACGGTAGCATCGGCAAATTTTACTGCTGAAATAGCTTCATCGGAAAATCTTGTAAAATTTATGGGTTTTAATTCAATTTCGGTTATAATTGCAAAGGGCTTATCACCGGCAATTGGAATAAAACTTATAGATAATTATAATTTTAATATTGCTGTATATGCTACTGTGGGAGCTGCGGTTATAGCATTGATTTTAATACTTTGTATTTCTGATGTTAAAATTGATGCAAAAGCTGATATTGATTCAAACTTCATTAAGGTGCTATTGCATCCAAGCGTATATTTACCAACCATTGTATTGTTTTGCGGCATGGTCACCTTTGGTGCGATTTCTGCAATGCTGCCGGTCTTTGCCGATGCTAAAGGGATAACGGGAACAGAGTATTTTTTTGTTATAAATACTGCAGTTGTAGTAATAACTAGACTTGTCATAGGGCGATGGAGTAATCGCTATCTTGAACAATTAATAGCCTTTGCCTTAGCAGTTCTTACGGCTTCGTTTATCTTAATGAGCTTTGTCGATAGTTTTGATAAACTTATTATAGTAGCAGTAATCTATGGAGTGGGTTTTGCGTTATTATTTCCGCTAATGACATCTTTGCTGGTGCTTACTATCCAAGGAGTATCGAGAAGTATGGCGCTGGGGGTGTTTACCGCAGCTTTTGATTTAGGTGTGGCTGCTGGAGTTACGCTAGGCGGTTTTAGCAAATATATTGACTTTGAACGGCTTTATCTTTTCTTGGCAATACTGCCTTTTATCGGTTTTTGCTTGTATCAGTATATCTATAGACCTTTTATAAGAGAAATTCGTTAAAACTACAGATATTATCAATTTTAGGAAGTATAGTTTTGCAGAAGGGAAAAGGATTATCCTTTGCTAATCATCCTGTAGCTTTATTTTAGCATTAGGATATCTTTTAAAATAAATAAAAATAACTATGTTTGGACCACTAAAAACGTGGGCCTAAACATAGTATACGGGAGGTTCGAAAATGTGCAAGTTGTCAGGTTATCTGATGCCGCATCCACCTATTATGGTAGAGGAAGTTGGCAGAGGCGAAACTCAGAAGGTAATTTCATCTGTAAATGCTGCTAATGTTGTGGGCAAAGAAATTAAAGAATTATCTCCAGACACTGTAGTTATTATATCTCCTCATGGCCCTATATTTGCCGACGCATTGTGCATTTATGATTTTTTTCTAAAGGGCAGTCTTGCAGCATTTGGGGCACCTGAAGTTAAGATGAGTTTTGAACGTGACGATGATTTAGCAAATGAACTGCGCAAAAGGGCAAATCAGCACGGTATTCCTACAGTGACAACCAGTGAAGTAAGGGTGGCAAGATATGGGTTTAAAGAAGAGCTGGACCATGGAGTAATAGTGCCGATGTATTTTATAACAAAGTATTATTCAAACTTTAAATTACTGCCTTTGGCCTTTGGCATGCTGCCGTATGAGCAGTTATATGCTTTTGGAAAACTTATACAAGAATCTGCAAAAGTGCTCAATAAAAAAATAGCAGTAATAGCAAGCGGAGACCTTTCTCACAGGCTTACCATAGATGCGCCGGCAGGGTATGACCCCTGTGGAAAGTTATTTGATGAAAAATTGGTAAATGCCTTGAAGAAATTTGATTTGGAAGCCCTGAGGTCGATAGAACCTTCGATAGTAGAAAGGGCCGGTGAATGTGGGCTCAGGTCTGTTTGGATTATGGCAGGTGCATTGGATGGCTATAAGGTAAGATCAGAAGTGCTTTCTTATGAGGGGCCTTTTGGAGTCGGCTACTGCATAGCAAGGTTTAAGCCGGAAGAGGAAAAAGAAAATCTGTCGGGCGAGTTCAATAAAAATAGCGTTAAAGCTACTGATACTCAAGAGAAAGCAGAAGACCCATATGTAAAACTTGCTCGTTACACTCTTGAAACTTATGTTAAAGATGGAATAATACCGGATTTGCCTATTGAGGATTTACCTGAGGAAATGCTAACCAAAAGAGCGGGAGTTTTTGTTTCAATAAAAAAACATGGAGAGCTTCGTGGATGTATAGGGACTTTTTTACCGACTCGCAAGAATATTGCCGAAGAGATTCAAAGAAACGCTATCAGTGCCGGATGTGAAGATCCGAGATTTTATCCCGTTACAGCAGAAGAATTACCTGAACTCGAGTATTCTGTTGATGTGCTGACAGAACCTAGGCCTGTTTACAGCTTAGATGAGCTTGATCCTAAAAAATACGGTATTCTTGTGCAAAAAGGTTTTAGATCTGGTCTTTTATTGCCCGATTTGGAAGGCGTTGACACTGTAGAACAGCAGTTGAATATAGCACTTGCAAAAGCCGGCATAAGTCCTGATGAGAAATATCAAATAAAAAAATTTGAGGTGGTCAGGCATTCTTAATATCAATAGGCTAATTATATCATTTCTTTGATGCAATATTTTTTATCTATATTCAAATCAATGTAGTTACTGTCTATACGAACGACAGGCATAGACGGATTATGCGGCGGTAAATAAACAACTTCTCCAATTTGGCCGGTATTCATTATAACTTTGGCACCAAGATAATAATTAGCGATATTTGAGAGAAACGTTATCATTATCTTGGTGTCAAAATGTCCCAGACCAACACTCTGAAACTCTCTGAATGTATCAAAAGGTGTAATTCTTTTCTTATAAACTCTATCTGAAGTCATTGCATCATAAACATCGGAAATGGAAATGATTTTTGTATAAAGATGGATTTTATTTCCTTTTACTCCGAAAGGATAGCCTTTTCCATCTTCACGTTCATGATGCATTAAAATAACTTGACGGACATCATGTCTTAATCCTGTAATATTTTTTGACATATTATAACCGATGATAGTATGTTTTTTCATACAATTAAACTCATCTGGAAGCAATTTTCCTTTTTTATTTAGTATGTTGCTAGGTATTCGTGCTTTGCCCAAATCGTGAAGAATACCGGCAGTAATAACGTGCCGAATCTGTTCAGTAGAAAGTCCAAGCCATTTAGCAGTCAGCATGCCATATATAGCAACATTAAAACTGTGTGTATAGGTGTATTCATCGGCTTTTTTCAGTTCGTTGATGCACTTTAGTACACCAAACGGGCTTTCGCTTTTGGCAAGTATAAAATTAGAGGTCTGTGCAATCTCTTGATGAGATATTTTTTTACCGGAGGCAAGATGATGCAAGATTATTTTTACTGAATTTAAAGATTTGCTATATGCCTCCATTAACTCCTGCGTGCTTATCCCGCTAACTTGTTTTTCATCTTCAGAATATATATATATTTGACTAATTCCATGGTTTATTAACTGGTTTATTATATAAGCGTTAAGCATGGTGTTTTGGGGTAGTAGAAAGACACCTCTGTTTGTGATGACATCTTCAGCAGCTATTTGACCTTCGCAGCAATCCGAGATATTGACAAGTTTTTTTGTTGGAGGGATCATAGAAGTAGATTTTTCCACATTATAAGCCTCCCTTGAGCATAAATGATATCATATGTTGAGAAATCGTCTTTTAAGTAGATATTTCTACATAAAATGATAAACACCTTCCCAATATATAGATAGATTTTGAAAACTCAGTTTCCTTTTACTCTTAAGCATTCTCAAAAGGTTACTATTCAGAGGTTGAAAACGACTTGTTATCCTGAACGCAGTGAAGGATCTTTGCAAGGATTAAATAAGATTCTTCGCTGCGCTCACAATGACGGACCTCTGAATAGTTACTTTACAGTTGTTGCGAAAATAAGTATTTTTAAATTTGTAATTACACTGCCCTAAAAACGTGATATAATAAGGACTATGGTCAATGATGCTGTTATCAAATAGTACAGGAAAAAAGGATTGCATTATTGCATATATGTGTTATAATTATACAATATAATGCATAATTATAAAAACTTTAAATGTACTTGGGGTGAAAACTTTGAAAGCGGACATATATAAAACCATAGTGGTCAAAGTCGGGACAACGACACTTGTTCACGAAAACGGCAAGTTGAATATAGCCGGAATGGAAAGATTAGTTAGGGTAATTTCCAACATCAAAAATAGCGGGAAAAATGTTGTTTTAGTTACATCAGGAGCTGTAGGAACAGGGGCAGGAAGGCTTGGGATAAAAGGGAAAAGCGATATTAGAATAAAACAGGCTCTGGCAGCGGTGGGACAGGGCATATTGATGCAGTTTTATGAAAAATTATTTTTGGAGTACGGCATCAATGTAGCTCAGATATTACTTACAAAGGATGATTTGGAAAATGGTGTCAGACGTCAAAATGCCTTTAATACTTTGACTACCCTTTTTGAGTTCGATGTTGTTCCTATAGTAAATGAGAATGATACAATTGCAGTAGAAGAAATCGTATATGGTGACAACGATACATTAGCAGCAGTTGTAGCTACGCTGATTGATGCAGATCTTTTAGTCCTTCTTTCGGATGTAGACGGCCTATATACCTTGCCTCCTCATGAACCCGGAGCAGAAAAAATACCTTATGTTAAAGAAATTACACCTGAGATTGAGGCAATAGCAGAAGGTACTTATTCAAATCTAGGAACCGGTGGCATGCAAAGCAAGGTAAAGGCAGCAAAAATTGCTACTGAAGCGGGTATTGCTATGGCAATTATCGGCGGGGAAAATCCTACTGATATTTATAATATTTTAGAAGGGACGAATTGTGGGACATTTTTTGAGCCAAAGAGCAAGGCATGTACATCAAAAAAAAACGTGATTTAATGGAGTGATTTTTTTGAGTATGATTTTAGATATAGCTAAAAAAGCCAAGGAAGCATCTTGTAAAATAGCCGGTATTTCCACAGCAGTTAAAAATGATGCGCTGCGCATGATGGCAGAAGCACTTGAACAAATGAAAGATGAAATAATTGAGGCAAATGAAAGAGATGTTGCAAAAGCTCGTGAAATAGGTTTAAAGGAAGCATTAATAGAAAGACTTATGTTAAACAGCACTCGGATTGACGGTATGATAAAAGAGCTTTTGGCACTTGTTGACCTTCCAGATCCTGTAGGAAACGGTACAGCAATTAAGCGGCCCAATGGTCTCACCTTATTAAAACAAAAGGTGCCGTTGGGTGTAGTCGGCATAATATATGAATCTCGTCCTAACGTTACTTCGGATGCTGCAGGCCTTTGCATAAAAGCAGGAAACAGTGTCATCCTTAGAGGTGGGTCTGAGGCAATTAATTCTAATAAGGCTATAGTTAAAGCGCTTTGCCAAGGGCTTGAAAAGGCAAATCTTCCCACATACTGTATACAACTAATAGAAGATACCAATCGAGAGAGGATTCAAGAACTTTTCCAAATGAGGGATTATGTCGATGTATTGATTCCTCGCGGTGGCAGTGCTCTAATTAAAAATGTTGTGGAAAATTCCAGGATACCTGTAATAGAAACAGGTGAAGGTAATTGCCATATATATGTTGATGAATTTGCCGATCTTAGCATGGCAAAGAGTATTCTTATAAATGCAAAGACCAGCAGACCTTCTGTATGTAATGCAGCGGAGAAACTGCTTGTTCATGAGAAAATTGCTCATGCATTTTTACCGGAGGCTTTGCAAGAACTGCAAAACTTCGGAGTAGAGATTCGCGGATGTGAAAGAACGAGAAAGATTTACCCAAATGTTGTGCCTATAAAAGCAGATGATTGGTCTATTGAATATTTAGACATGGTTATCGGTGTTAAAGTAGTAGACAGTATCGATGAAGCCGTGGAGCATATCAACCGTTTCGGAACAGGCCATTCTGAAGCCATTGTTACTAAAGACTACGAAAGGGCAAATTTATTCCTCTCAGGGGTGGATGCGGCTTGCGTATATGTGAATGCCTCCACACGGTTTACTGATGGAGGCGAATTTGGCATGGGGGCAGAAATAGGAATCAGCACGCAAAAACTCCATGCTAGGGGTCCAATGGGACTTGACGAACTTACTACAACAAAATATTTGATTTTGGGTAATGGCCAGGTACGCAATTAATGGATATGATTGGAAGTTAAAGTATTTTTTATATAGATAAATTTTGATTATTAGAGCGTTTTAAGACGCTCTTTTTTCACATATGAAATGATTTTTTAAAAATTTTTTAAAGAAAGAAATCTTTCTGAAAGGTAATTTTAAATTAATTATATTTCGACAGGAGCTTTATCCAAACCGTCTTGTATAAATAATGTCTTATAGCGGTTAGAACCCTTGTAAAAACATTATATTTAAAGTTATAATGTAGTTGTGGAAAGGTCTGCATAAATGGGAAGTGTAGTGCGATAATTGATTTAGGGAGGTTAAAGGCGGTTTCTTTTAGCAGAAACCACCAATCTGATATGAAAGAAGCTATGTATTACAAAAAAAACAATGATGGTACTATCGAATGTGGTCTATGCCCTCATCATTGCAGGATTAGCCAAGGTCGCACCGGTATTTGCAGGGTTAGGAAGAATATTGGCGGTAAATTATATTCCATGAATTATGGCAGGGTTTCATCTTTGGCTATGGATCCTATAGAAAAAAAGCCTCTGTATCATTTTTACCCCGGCAGCATGATTTTTTCCGTCGGCAGTGTAGGATGCAATTTTAGATGCAAATTCTGTCAGAATTGGCAAATTGCACAACTTACGGATATTCCAACTAGCAAAGTATCGGCAGAGGAATTGATAAATGCAGCCAAACAGCGACAAGACAATATAGGGATAGCTTATACCTATAATGAGCCGACTGTATGGTATGAATTTGTACTAGAATGTGCAAAACTAGCTAAGCGTGAAGGCTTAAAGAATGTGCTTATTACCAATGGTTTCATTGAGAAAGAGCCGCTGCAAGAAATACTCCCACTTATCGATGCTATGAATATTGATGTAAAGGCTTTTCACGAAGACTTTTATAAAGACATGGTTTCCGGACAACTTTTACCGGTAAAGGAAACCGTAGAAGAGGCACAGAGAAAATGCCATGTGGAAATAACTACACTTATCATTCCGGGCATAAATGATAGCATGGAAGAGATAAAAGCTCTTGCACAGTGGCTTTCATCACTAAGAAAGGATATACCCTTGCATCTTACTCGTTATTTTCCTAATTACAAACTCGATATTTTGCCAACTCCTGTAGAAAAAATAAAAATGGCACGAGATACTGCAATGAAATACTTAGACTACGTATACACCGGCAATATGATAGATGAAATCGGCGGCAATACTTACTGCCCCTCGTGTGACAAACTCATTATTGAAAGGGCAGGCTATCAGGTACAAGTGAAAACGGAAGATAATAAATGCCCAAAATGCGGGACGCCTATTTTATTGATTAAAGATAGTGAAAAATAGGAGGAACATGTCTATTTCCCAGGAAATATAACCTGTGACGTCGAAAATATTACAAAATAGCGAAATTAAGACATAAAAAACAGAGAGGAGAAAATGACATAGACACTAAACCAGCAAATATTATTGAATCATTTAAAATACTTGATGGCAATGCCAGGACTTGTGTAATATTTGAGCCTATGTGGGGCATACCTTATGTACTCTATAATTTTTATTTAAGTCTTTATATGAAAAGTCAGGGTATAACAGATAAACAAATAGGTTTTCTGATATCTCTGGGCTTTATTTCAGCTATAATTTTTTCCATGCTTGCTGGGCCGATAACAGATACTTTAGGAAGAAGAAAAACTACGCTGATTTTTGATATTATAGGTTGGCCGTGCTCAATTCTAATATATGCACTTGCTCACAACTTTTGGATGTTTGCCCTTGGCATTATTGTCAACGGTGCTCACAGAGTTACTGCGGTTTCCTTCAATCTTATGGTCATAGAAGATTCTAGCAATGAACAACGCTTTGCGGCATTTAATCTAATCAACATAATAAATATATCGGCAGGCCTACTAACTCCCATTGCAGGAATGGCTGTAAAATTATATGGTATTGTTAAGGCTGAAAGGTTCTTTTTAATTTTTGCAGTAATCAGTATGACTGTTATGATGATTTTGCGCTATCATTTTCATACCGAAACCTTAATGGGCCAAACAATATTGCAAGAACGGCTTGAGCATGGTAAAAAGTCTGGTCTAAATAAAGGCATATATAGAGAAATAGCCGCAGATTTACGATGCAAACCTACGATTTTAATGATAATGAGTGTTGTTATATTATTTAATATGTACACCACAATTGGAACACATTTGAGCCTATACTTTGCACCTTATATGTCAGAGGTGTTGGGAATTGAAAAATCGATGATTTCACTGCTGGGTGTTGCAAATTCTGCAACGATGATTATTGTATTTGTATTTATAAACCCCGTTTTAAGCAGAGGCGATATGGTCAATAATATGATAGTAGGCCTGATGCTGCAAGCTGCCGCACTTTTTTTACTTGTCACAATACCGGAAAATAATTTTTTAATTACTGCATTTTCCCTTGTAATTTTTGCAGCCGGATTTGGAATATTTAAGCCTTGCGTAGATTCTATGTTAGCAGAGCTTACAGAAGGCAAAACAAGAGCTACGATTTATTCTTTAGTGAATACAGGTATTTCGATTTTAAGTGCGACAATGGGATTGATATCAGGGTATATCTATGATTTAAATCCCCGTCTGATATACATAATTTCAATTTTAATTTTAACTTTGTGCATAGCTATTTTAGCAGTAATAAAAAGGTCATTACCTGCCGATTATACCGATGTTGCTTTATAAAAACCCTTGTGCAAAATTATAGCGTGTGCTATAATACAAAAGGTATTTTATTTTTAACAGAAATTAATTTTATCTGATAAGATTACAATAAAGAGGTGAAATGAATGAAGAAAGGAATTCATCCTAAATACGTAAAAGCCACAGTAAGATGTGCTTGTGGAAATACTTTTGAAACAGGTTCAACAAAAGAAGACCTGCGTGTAGAAATATGTTCAAAGTGCCATCCTTTCTTTTCTGGTAAACAAAAACTGGTTGATACCGGCGGTCGTGTAGAAAGATTTAAGAAGAGATATGGCTTAAAAGGTGATGAGTAGTCTTAGAAGGTTGGAGGTTGTCTCTGACCTTTTTTCTTAATCTTTTAACCTTTATTTATGAATTTAAGGAGGAAGAAAATGCAGCCAGTCAAACCCAGTATTGGTGGGCAGGCCGTGATTGAGGGCGTTATGATGAGAGGCCCTAAAACTACCGCCATTGCTGTTAGAAAAAATGGGGAGATTATTGTAAAAACAGAAAAAAACCGCTCGATTTCAGATAAATACAAGCTTCTTAAACTGCCCATATTAAGAGGTATAGTGTCATTAATTGAAATGCTTATTTTAGGTATTCAAACTCTGTCGTATTCTGCAAGCATGGCGGGGTATGAGGATGAAGAAGAATTAACGAGCAAGGATATCGCCTTGGCATTAGTTTCTGCTCTGGGATTTACTATTTTATTGTTTGTGGTTTTGCCCACAGTTGCCGTCAAATTTATAAGCAGTAATTTAACAAATCCATTCTTGTTAAGTCTTGCGGAAGGGCTTTTACGAATAGCAATTTTTGTAATATATATCATAGCTATTTCCTCCATGAAGGATATCAGGAGAGTTTTTGAGTATCACGGAGCCGAACATAAGACAGTTCATTGCTATGAGCATGATGAAAAATTAACTCCCGAAAATGCTGAAAAATACTCAACTGTTCATCCCAGGTGCGGAACCAGCTTTATGATGCTTGTAATGGTTGTAAGTATACTATTATTTTCTGTAATTAGCTGGCAGGGGATAATTCAGCGGATATTATCAAGGATAGTTATGCTGCCGCTGGTCGCGGGAATTTCATATGAGCTTATCCAGCTTGCCGGTAAAAGCAATAGCCCACTTATAAAGGCACTGAATGCTCCGGGTATGTGGCTCCAAAGGCTGACTACGCGAGAACCTGACAGGTCTCAATTAGAGGTGGCTATAGCAGCGATAAAAGGCGTTTTAAATTGAGTTTTGTGCGAACTACAGGAAGGTGATTATATGATAGAAAAATTGGAAATCATAGAAAAGAAATATGATGAATTGACGAAAAAAATAGCAGATCCGGAAATTATAGCAAGGCAAGAAGAATGGATAGGTCTTACAAAAGAACATGCTTCTCTTGAAGAAATCGTAACGAACTTTAGGGAATATAAAGAGGTTTTAAAGCAGCTGGAAGAAAATTCCGAGCTTTTAGAAGATGCTGCTGGTGATATTGAAATGGAACAGCTCATAAAAAGTGAGTTGGAGGCATTAGAAGAAAAAAAATCTAAGCTACAGGAGCAATTGAGAATCCTACTGCTTCCACAGGATCCTAATGATGACCGAAATGTAATAATGGAGATAAGAGCAGGAACCGGCGGCGATGAAGCTGCTCTTTTTGCGGGGGATTTGTTCCGCATGTACAGCCGATATGCAGAGAAACAAGGTTGGAAAGTTGAGATTATAGATTCAAATCCTACTGAACTTGGAGGATTTAAGGAAGTCATATTTGAAATTAATGGCAAGGGTGCTTACAGCCGTTTAAAGTATGAATCCGGCGTCCACAGGGTGCAGCGGGTTCCATCTACAGAGGCCGGTGGCAGGATTCATACTTCTGCAGCTACGGTTGCGGTTTTGCCTGAGGCCCATGAAGTTGATATTGAGATAAATCCGGATGACCTTAGAATAGATATATACAGAGCGTCGGGGCATGGAGGCCAGGGAGTTAACACCACCGACTCGGCGGTAAGAATAACACACATTCCTACCGGTTTAGTGGTTACATGCCAAGACGAACGCTCACAGCTCAAAAACAAGGATAAGGCCATGAAGGTTTTACGAGCACGTCTTTTGGAAAAAGTTCAAGAAGAGCAGGAACGTGAGATAGCGCAAAACCGCAGAAGCCAGGTAGGCTCTGGCGACCGCAGCGAAAGGATACGCACGTACAACTTTCCGCAGGGGAGAATTACAGATCATCGTATTAATCTAACTACTCATCAACTTACAAATGTATTACAGGGAGAGCTTGATGAATTAATAGATGCATTAGTGGCAGAGGATCAAGCTAAAAAACTGGCTCAAGCAGAATAAAAAAAGGGAGTTTTATCGTTGAAGGTAAGGGAAGCCTTAATGATAGGGAGAAAAAGACTTTCCGATGCGGGTGTAGCAAACCCTGCCCTAGATTCGGAACTGATATTGGGATATGTTTTAGGGAAGGACCGGCTTAAACTATTGGTCTATGATGAGATGAGCATTACCAAGCAGCAGCTTGAATGTTTTAATGATTTACTGGCACTTCGATGCCAATCTACACCCATAGCATATATTATAGGCCGGAAGGAGTTTTACGGCCTTGATTTTTATATAAAACCCGGGGTCTTGATTCCCAGACCTGAAACCGAGTTCTTAGTAGAAGAAACCTTAAATGTCATTTATTCTATTGAAAACCCCTTGATTGCCGATTTATGTTGCGGAAGTGGAGCTATCTCGGTGGCGGTGGCAGTAAATAATAACAGAGTAAGGGTATATGCTTCGGATATATCAGATGTGGCATGTGAAGTAGCAAGTACAAATATAAAATTGCACGGGGTGCAAGACCGTGTTTCACTGATGCAGGGAGATTTATGGATGCCTTTTGAAGAAAAAAATATCAGGGGTTTTGATGTGGTCGTTTCAAATCCTCCATACATTCCTAAGGAAGAACTTTCTACCCTCCCTGATGATGTTAAAAACGAACCGCAAATTGCACTAAATGGTGGTACCGGTGGACTTGAATTCTACCGAAGGATAGTTTTGAGAGCTCCGGAATTTTTAAAAATCGGAGGCAGGATTATTTTTGAAATAGGTTGGAATCAAGCTCGCGATGTAGAAATTATGCTAAAAGAAACCGGATTTCAAGATATAAAAATAATAAAAGATTATGCAGGCTTTGACAGAGTAATTTCAGGTGTTTTTTGCGGTCTGTAGCGGTAAGGCTAAAGCTATATAAAAAGAAGGTTAAATTAATGTTAAACACTCAAATAGTTTCCGTTGATAAAAACCGGCCGGAAGGTTATAAGATAAAAAAAGCGGCAGAAATAATAAAAACAGGAGGTCTGGTGGCTTTTCCCACTGAAACAGTTTACGGGCTGGGTGGCAATGCTTTAGATGAACATGTGGCAAAAAAGATATATGCTGCTAAAGGAAGGCCGCAAGACAATCCGCTAATTGTTCACATTCATTCTCTTTCCCAACTTGATGAACTTGTAAAAGAAATCCCCACAAGGGCTGCTGTTTTGATGGACAAGTTTTGGCCGGGCCCTCTGACGATTATATTTCACAAAAAGGATATAATACCATATAGCACTACAGGAGGTCTTGATACGGTAGCTATTAGGATGCCGGCTCATTCGGTAGCTCTTGAACTGATTAAGGAGTCAGGGGTTCCTATAGCCGCACCCAGTGCTAATATCTCGGGAAGGCCTAGCCCTGCATGTGCTGAGGATGTTGCAGAAGATTTATTTGGAAAGATTGAAATGATTCTAGATGGAGGCCCAACATCGGTGGGTGTAGAGTCTACCGTTTTGGATCTTTCCGAAAAAGTGCCTATTATTCTAAGACCGGGCGGAGTTACTAAAGAGGATTTAGAAGATGTTCTGGGGTGTGTAAACTTGGATCCGGGCCTTGCTCCGGGAGAAAAGCCCCGCTCACCGGGACAGAAATACCGGCATTATGCTCCAAAAGCCCAAATGACTGTTATAGAAGGTTGTATGGAAAACCAAGTTAAAACTATCCAAGAATTAACAAAGCAGTTGGAAAGCGGTGGACTTAAAGTAGGCATAATGGCAACGGCGCAGACCCGGCACCTATACACAAGGGGTTATGTTATTTCCGTAGGTGATAGAACGGCACCGCTTACAATTTCATCAAACCTTTTCACCATTTTAAGGAAATTTGATCGTCTAGGAGTAGATAGGATTTTCGCTGAGGGTATTTCTAAAGACGGTATTGGCCTTGCGGTGATGAACAGACTTTACAAAGCGGCGGGATATAAGATTCTGAAGGTGTAGGAGGTGCTTTGACATTGAAAAAAGTAGTATTTGTCTGTACTGGCAATACATGCCGCAGCAGTATGGCAGAAGCCCTTTTTAAAAAAATGCTCGGTGACTTGGGAAAGCATAAAGAAATTGAGGTTTTTTCCTGCGGCATAGGTGCTATTGAAGGACAACCGGCCTCTGAAAATGCGAAGAAAGTCATGGAAATGGAAGGAATAGATTTGGAAGCACACAGGGCAAAACCTTTTACTAAGGATATGTTAGGCGCAGATCTTATTCTTACGATGACTCAGAGCCATAAAGATTATATAATCAATCAATTTCCTGAGGCTAAAGGTAAAGTTTTTACATTAGGAGAATTTGCAGGCGATAATATGGAGATCAGTGATCCTTTTGGTCATGGTGTAGAAGTATATAAGATGGTAGCTGAGGAAATTAAACAAAAATTAAGAAAAGTAATTGAAAGGCTGGAAAACAACTAGACAACATTCGTAAATTAAGTATATAATTAACGAAGATAATTTTAAAATGCAAGGAGGGAAAGAATTGACTATAGCTATAGCAAGCGACCACGGCGGTTATGAATTAAAAAAAGAGATAATGAAATATCTTGATAAAAGTAAGATAGATTACAAAGATATGGGAGTGTTTTCTACCGAATCCGTAGATTATCCGGATATAGCTATTCCTTGCGCAGAGGCTGTTGCCAGGGGAGAATTTGAAAAGGGCATAATAATTTGCGGCACAGGAATAGGCGTATGTATTGCCGCCAATAAGGTAAAAGGTATTCGGGCGGCACTGTGTCATGATACTTTTTCAGCTCGGATGTCAAGACAGCATAATAATGCTAACGTTTTGACTATGGGCGGTAGAGTTATTGGCCCGGGGCTTGCCATAGATATTGTAAAAGAATGGCTTGCTGGTGATTTTGAAGGGAATCGCCATGAGCGCAGAGTGGAAAAGATAAGCGAATATGAAAACAGCATATAAATAAGTTTAATTCCTAACAATTAAAAAAGAGGTGTTCAAAATTGGATATACTTAAACTTGTAGACCCTGAAATAGCTGATGCTATTGAAAAAGAAACTTACCGTCAGCAGTACAAGCTGGAGATGATTGCTTCTGAAAACTTTACAAGTAAAGCAGTTATGGAAGCTCAAGGTTCGGTGCTTACTAATAAATACGCAGAGGGTTACCCCGGCAGGCGCTATTATGGTGGTTGTGAATTTGTAGACATTGTAGAAAATATTGCCAGAGATCGAGCAAAGAAGTTATTTTCTGCAGAACATGTAAATGTTCAGCCACACTCTGGTTCTCAAGCTAATATGGGAGTCTATTTTGCTTATCTTAATTACGGTGATAAAGTCTTAGGCATGAATCTTGCCCATGGCGGTCACCTTACACATGGAAGCCCGGTAAATATCTCAGGAAAATACTTTGAGTTTATTCCATATGGTGTTTCCAAAGAAACCGGATATATTGACTATGATGAATTGGAAGCCTTGGCACAAGAACACAAGCCCAAAATGATAGTAGCGGGTGCCAGTGCATATCCCAGAATAATTGACTTTGAAAGGATTTCCCAAATTGCAAAACAAGTTGGAGCCTATGTTATGGTAGATATGGCTCATATAGCAGGTTTAGTAGCAGCCGGTTTGCATCCGAATCCCGTTCCTATCTGTGATTTCGTTACAACAACGACTCACAAAACTCTCAGAGGTCCGCGAGGTGGCGTGATATTTTGTAAACAGGAATATGCCAAAGCAATAGACAAGGCCATTTTCCCCGGAATTCAGGGCGGACCTTTAATGCATGTGATTGCTGCCAAAGCTGTTTGCTTAAAAGAGGCATCAACTGATGAATTTGTCGAATATCAGAATCAAGTGGTAAGAAATGCGAAAGCTTTGGCTAAAGCCCTTTTAGGCAAGGGATACAACCTAATTTCCGGGGGCACGGACAACCATTTGATATTAATTGATATGCGGTGTAAGAACCTAACAGGAAAAGAGGCAGAACACCTCTTAGAGGAAGTAGGAATTACAGTAAATAAAAATGCTATTCCGTTTGATCCGGAAAGTCCAAATGTCACCAGCGGCATACGAGTGGGGACACCTGCTCTTACTTCCAGAGGAATGAAAGAGCAAGAGATGGAAAGGATTGCAGAGCTGATGGATGAAGCTCTTACCAAGGGCCAAGATGAACGTATAAAGGCAAAAATATCCAAAGCGGTTAAAGCCCTCTGTGAGCAATTTCCACTCTATTCTAAGTAAAACAGGAGGCTGTCATCCATGGAAAATGTATTTGTGTTGGACCACCCCTTAATTCAGCATAAACTGGCTTTGATTAGAGATGAAAACACTGGTTCAAAAGAATTTCGCGAGCTAGTGGAAGAAGTAGCTGTTCTTATGGCCTATGAAGCAACGAGAAACATGCCGCTAGAAGAAACGGAAGTAAAAACTCCGGTAGGTCCGGCGAAAGTCAAAGTTCTTTCAGGTAAAAAAATGGGTATAATTCCCATACTACGAGCAGGCCTTGGCATGGTAAACGGCATGTTGAAACTAATTCCGGCAGCAAGGGTTGGCCATATCGGCCTATACCGGGATCCGGATACCCTATTGCCGGTAGAGTATTACTGCAAATTACCATCCGATGTAAGTGAGCGAGAACTGATTATATTAGACCCTATGCTGGCTACGGGAGGATCTGCCGCCAAAGCGGTAGAAATTCTCAAAGAAAAGGGAGCAACCAATATAAAACTCATGTGCTTAATAGCTGCCCCCGAAGGGATAGAAGCTGTCCACGAAAAACATCCCGATGTAGAAATATATACCGCTTCCATTGATGAAAAATTAAACTCTCACGGCTACATAGTTCCCGGCCTAGGCGATGCCGGCGACAGGCTGTATGGAACAAAATGAAGAAAAATCTCGAGGCTGTCCTATGTAGGACAGCCTCGTTTTACACTAAGGAGGTACCTAACTGCTTTTTAAGCGGTGAAAGTATCTCCTCATTTGTTTTATATCATGATTAACCCCAACTTCACGCTGAAAACTATTTCTATGAATTTCGAAAACCTTCCATTCTGGATTGATATAGCTCGTATATTTTATAAAGACTCTGGACAATTTATCATTTCAACAGTTTTTTAATTTGCATTCTATAAATAAAAATTTTTTCCAGGATTTAAGATTATGAAAAAAACTATTTACAAAATGATTATTTTATGATAAAATAAAATTCAGATAATAAGATTTTTAATGACTATTAAAAAGGGGAGCAAATTACAGATGGATAAAAAAATTAAAGTAGGAGTAATTGGTGTAGGACAAATGGGATATTATCACGCGCAAATTTACAAAAAAATGCCAATGGTAGAACTTGCGGCTCTTTGTGAGTATAATGATGCGCGATGTAGGCAACTTCAAAAAGAGTTTCAATGCAAAATTTATAAAAATTATAAAGAACTGCTAGAAAATCCAGAAATAGATGCAGTAAGCATTACCTTACCAGACAATATGCACAGAAATTGCGTAGAGGTAGCAGTGGCAAACAAAAAACATATTTTGCTCGAGAAACCATTAGCAAAGAAATTAGAAGACGGCAAAGCTCTATACGAAGCCACAAAGGATTACGATAAAATATTCACAGTAGGTTTTTTGCTTAGATTCGATCCCAGATTTAATATGTTAAAGCAGTCATTAGATAAAGGAGAGTTAGGTGATATTATTCATATATATTGCAGAAGAAACAGTCCAATAATAGGACCTAGGCGATATGTTGGAGCCTCAGATTTAAGTATGCACGTTATGATACATGATATTGATTATATTAACTGGTTTATGGGATGTCAACCGATAAAAGTATTTGCGAAAGCAAGAAGCGTTCTTCTTAAAGAAAATAGTATGAATGATGTTATTTACGCAATTGTAACATATGAAAACAATGCAATTGCATGTATGGAAGCTTGCTGGACCTTGCCCGAAAATTCACCTACAATAATTGACGATAAAGTAGAACTTGTTGGGACGAAAGGTGTAGCATACGTAGATTCTTGTGATAATGGGTTGAAAATTGTTAGTAATAACAAAATCATTTACCCAGATACCAGGCATTGGTATTATGTAAATAATGAAGTTAAAGGAGATTTAGCAGAAGAAATTAGAGCATTTGTAAATAATATAGCCGAAGGAACAAAATCAATTATTGCTCCAAAAGAAGCTTATGATTCCTTAAGAGTTGTTGATGCAATTGAAAGATCTATCAAGGAAGGCAAAGAAATAAATTTATAATATAATGCGAGGAGATGCAAAAATGTCATTTAGAGTTAAAGCTCAAAAATTTGGCAATAATCTTAGTGGCATGGTTATACCAAATCTTGGTGCATTTATGGCATGGGGAATTCTCACTGCGGTTGGTATTGCTATTAGCAATGACATGCTTAAAAGCTTTATAACTCCGATGCTTAATTATTTGTTGCCGCTTTTAATTGCTATCGCAGGCGGAAAAATGGTTTATGGCTATAGAGGTTCGGTTATTGCTGCAGTAGCTACTATGGGTGTTATTATTGGCTCTGATATTACAATGTTCATTGGTGCAATGATTATGGGCCCTTTAGCAGCGTGGTTCATTAAAAAGTTTGACCAACTAATTGATGGAAAAGTCCCTCTTGGATTTGAATTGTTAGTCAACAATTTTTCAGTTGGAATTATAGGAGCAACCCTTGCTGTGCTTAGTTATTTATACCTAGCTCCTGCAATTAGTTCATTAACCCAAGTCCTCGCAGGTGGAGTAGATTTTCTTGTCCAGCATAGATTACTTCCCCT
This sequence comes from Tepidanaerobacter acetatoxydans Re1, assembly GCF_000328765.2. Classification (NCBI taxonomy): domain Bacteria; kingdom Bacillati; phylum Bacillota; class Clostridia; order Thermosediminibacterales; family Tepidanaerobacteraceae; genus Tepidanaerobacter; species Tepidanaerobacter acetatoxydans. The sequence continues at coordinate 2,200,815 of NC_019954.2, read as the reverse complement.
AACTGCAGTATTTATAGAGCCAGCAAAGATACTATTTTTGAATAATGCTATCGGCCAAGGTATATTGAGTCCTTTAGGAAGTACACAATTAGCAAAAGTTGGAAAATCTGTTCTTTACTTACTTGAGTCAAATCCGGGACCGGGCTTAGGCGTGTTATTGGCCTATATGTTCTTTGGAAAAGGTAATTCAAAAGCTTCAGCGCTTGGAGCGGGTATTATTCATTTTTTCGGAGGTATCCATGAAATATACTTTCCATTTGTTCTCATGAATCCTGTTCTTGTAATTCCGTTGATCTTTGGTGGGATGACTGGAACCTTTTTATTTTCTATGTTCAAAGTTGGGCTTGTTGGTGTAGCTTCTCCAGGTAGCATCTTATCGATTTCTATGATGGCGGCGCCTGGAGATCATCTTAAAATTATACTTTCAATATTTGCTTCTGCTGCTATAACATTCGCAATTGCGGCTCCTCTTGTAAGAAGAGCAGAAAATGATGATAAGGAATTGAAAAATGCCGCAGCTGAAATGGAAAGTTTAAAAGGGAAAAAGAGCCGGGTGTCATCTATATTCAATAATGATAAAGGCCATGCCTTTGATTTTTCAAAAGTAAGAAATATAGCATATGTTTGTGATGCTGGTTTGGGTTCAAGTGCGATGGGTGCTAGCATATTACAAAAGAAAATCACAAAAGCTGGTATCACTGATGTTAAAGTGTTTCATGCTGCTGTAAGCGATTTACCCAAGCAGTGTGAAGTAGTTATTACTCACAAATCTTTGCTAGACAGAGTAGTTGAGAAACAGCAAAATGCCTATCATGTTGGAATAGTTGACTATTTGAATGCGCCTGAATATGATGATTTGATCAATAAGTTGAGTGAGGCCAAAATTAGGCGGAAACAGCAGTAAGGAGAAAACCACAATGCTAAAGGCAGTTATAATGGATTTTGACGGTTTAATACTAGATACTGAGGTTATATGGTACCAAATATTTGCTAAATGGTTTAAGGAAAATAAGAATTATAACTTGTCAGTTGAAGAGTTTCTAAAGTGCGTAGGTTCGAATCCTGAAAGTTTATTTAAATATTTAGAAATAAAATATAATTTGAAGATAGATAGAAAAGAATTTCTTAGAGATACAGAAGATCAATTTCTCAAACAGTGCCAAACTTTACCTCCAAAGGAAGGAGTAATTGATTTTGTTAAATCAGTTAAAGAGGCTAGATTAAAATTATCCCTTGCTACTTCAGGTACACGGTCAAAATCTATTAGCCAACTAACTAGGTTAGATTTACTTGACTATTTTGATTTAATTATTACCGGAGAAGATGTAAAAAGGATTAAGCCTTTTCCAGATTTATTTTTAGAAACCATCAAGAGATTAGGAATTATCAAAAGTGAAACAATTATATTCGAAGATTCTTTAAATGGACTTATAGCTGGACAAAAGGCAGGCATAAATGTTTTTCTTATACCAAATGAAGTAACGAAACACAGCAATTTTGAAAATTATTTTGATAAGAAAGAATCTCTAAAGCAAGTAGATATTAGGAAAATTATAAGTAGATATAATTAAGTTAATGAAAACTTATTTTCATTTTTTGACAAAATACCGAGTAGAATAGTTAAATGACTATCACAAGAGGGAGGTCTAGAAGCTTTTGATGTTGGAAAAAGTAACATTAGATGATATACAAATTGGCGTTAAAGCTGTAGATTGGAAAGATGCAATCATCAAATCTTCAAAAATATTATTAGAAAAAGGTTCTATTGAAGATATATATGTAGAAGAGATGATTCGCGTTCTGAGTGATGTGGGACCTTATATAGTTCTTGGAAAACATGTAGCATTAGCTCATGCTAGACCAGAATACGGTGTAAATGAACTCGCATTGAGTTTCACTACATTGGAACCCCCAGTTGAATTTGGTTCTGAAAATTTTGATCCCATTAAACTAATTATTACATTAGCTGCAATAGATTCGAATAGCCATATTGAAATGTTAGGTGAATTAGCCGATACATTAATGAATGAGAAAAAGGTAAAGGCTCTTTTTGATGCAAAAACAAAGGAAGAATTCTATAAAATTTTAAAGGCTTAGAATGTATTATAAAAAGAATAATCTTAGCATATGGAGACATAAAGATGACAGATAACAAGGACAAGATATTTAAGCAAATAAAAAACAAACTTATCGTATCTTGCCAGGCACTGCCCGATGAACCGCTTCACAGTTCCTTTATAATGGGTAAGATGGCTTATGCGGCATATTTAGGCGGAGCCGGTGGGATAAGAGCCAACAGCATTGAAGATATAAGGGAGATAAAAAAGAACGTAAAACTTCCAATAATTGGTATAATAAAAAAAGTTTATGAAGGCTCAGAGGTATTTATCACACCTACCGAAAATGAAGTCGAATTGCTGTACAATGAAGGCGTTGACATTATCGCAACAGACGCTACCAAGAGAATAAGGCCGGACGGCACTACAATCAGTGAAATGTTTCCGAAACTTAGAGAAAAGTATCCTGACCAAATATTTATGGCAGACTGTTCAACATACGAAGAGGCAAAAGAGGCTTATGAATTGGGATTTGACTGCCTTGGCACTACCTTATGCGGATATACGGAATATACAAAGGATAGAAAACTGCCGGATTTGGAACTGATAGGAAGGCTTACTAAAGATTTCGACGTTCCTGTTATAGCCGAAGGGGGTATATGGGCTCCTGAAGATATAAAAAAAGTATTTAGCTTAGGCGTCCATGCAGCCGTCGTTGGCAGTGCAATAACAAGACCTATGGAAATAACCAAGAGGTTTGTAAATGCAATCGATGAAGCAGTGGATTCTGGCACGTGTGTTAAATAGATGGATTTTATAAAGGATGATTATTAATGAAGATACTTGCTGCGGATATTGGAGGAACATCCATAAAGCTTGGTATATCTGATGAAAAAGGTAATCTGGACGTTTTCAAGGAATATCCATCTGAAGCTAAAAAAGGCGGAAAGTTTCTTGTAGAAAAGCTGATAAGCATAATAAGCGAATATAAGGAATTCGAAGCTATCGGCATCAGTACCGCGGGACAGGTGGATTGTGAAAAAGGCTCGATTATATATGCCAATGAAAATATACCAAATTACACAGGAACGAAACTGAAGGATATTTTAGAAAGCAGATTTTGCGTGCCGGTAAAAGTAGAAAATGATGTTAATGCAGCAGCGCTCGGCGAAAAATATTTTGGAGCAGGCAGAGGATTTAATAATTTTCTTTGCCTAACATATGGCACCGGTATTGGCGGGGCAATTATCGCAGACTCAAAACTTTACAAAGGTCATAATGGGATTGCAGCTGAGTTTGGCCATATTATAACGCATCCCCTGGGCAAAAAATGCAGCTGCGGCAGTTTGGGCTGTTATGAGGCTTACGCCTCTACCAGAGCTATGGTAGAAAAGGCCGAAAAACTGCTTAAAACCCCCTTGGACGGAAGAGAGATTTTTGATAGAATGAAACAAGGCGATACCCAAATGCAGAATATGGTAAATGAATGGACCTTTGAGATAGCACTAGGGCTTACGTCCCTAATTCACATATTTAACCCGGCTGCCGTTATCCTGGGTGGAGGGGTCATGGAACAGGATGTGTTTGTAGGTATGATTTCTGATAAAGTACATGGGATGATTATGGAAAGCTTTAGGGACGTTAAAATTATTAAGGCATCTCTCGGAAATAAAGCCGGAATCCTCGGAGCAGTATCCCTTCATTTAAAAGAGGCGGCAGAAAGAAGTGATGCATCATAAAATCAGATATATTTTCACAAATTCGGTCAAGGTATAACTTATTTACTAATACTGAAAAGAAAATTGCCGATTATATCCTTGAACATGCAAATGACGTAATTTATATGTCAATTACCGACTTAGCCGATACGTGCGGTGTAGCAGACTCGAGCATATTTAGATTCTGTAAGACTTTAGATTTTAAGGGCTATCAAGAGTTTAAAATAGCACTGGCTCACAGCATTTCACCTGACGACGAGGGAACTTTCCATCTGTCAAGTCAAATCACCATGGAAGATACCATAAAAGAAATATCTTCAAAGCTGCTTGCAACGAATATCAGTGCCTTAAACGAAACCTATAATCTGGTAAAAGAGGAAGATGTCAAAAAAGCAGTTGACTTCCTTATAAATGCCAACAGGATTCATTTTTTTGGTGTTGGAGCCTCCCTTATAACAGCTTTAGAAGCTAAAAACAAGTTTATGAGAATAACAAATAAAACCGAATGCTCTATAGATGCACACTTGCAAATTATGTCAGCAGCTCTGATGGATGAAAATGATGCAGCGGTTTTAATTTCCTATTCAGGTTCGACTAAGGATACAATAGAGATTGCAAAGCTTGCAAAGGAAAGAGGCGCCAAAACTATTTGCATTACCAGATTTGCTAAATCACCTCTTACCGCATATTCTGATGTTATTTTGCTGTGCGGTGTAAACGAAGGTCCCCTTCAAAGCGCCAGCTTGTCTGCAAAAATTTCACAGCTTTTCTTGCTGGATATCCTCTATGCCGAGTATTTTAAAAGAACTCGCAAAGAATCCATAGCAAATAAAGAAAATACATCTAAGGCAGTTGTCGAAAAACTGCTTTAACCCATCGCTGTCTCACAGAGATGGGTTTTTAAATTGCTTTTTACATAATTAAAATTATATAGTAATATTGTAATAGTATTAATAAAAATCAATACTATTAATACATAAATTTAATAAAGATAATCTTTCAAAAAAACTGTTGTTTCAAAAACCGTTTAATGCTAAACTTGATGCAAAACAAAGCTCACAGAAAGTACGTCAAATTATAGATGTAATAATAAATATTTTAAATAGTTATATGGTTTGAGTATATATTATGGTTAAGATGTAGCGCAACTATTATGATTTAACATACATACTATTTACTTGGAAGGAGTTTTTTATTATGAGGAAAGACTGGGATAAGTATTTTTTAGAGATAGCATTTAAAGTAAGGGAAAGGTCTACATGCCCAAGGCTTCAGGTAGGTGCTGTGGTTGTAAAGGATAATAGAATAAAAGGAACAGGATACAACGGCAGTCCGTCAGGCATGGATCACTGTGATGATGTAGGGTGTATGATACGAGGAAACCATTGTGTGCGGACTATTCATGCTGAGGTCAATGCCCTCTTAGAATGTTCTCCTGAAGAACGCAAAGGTGCTACAATATATGTCACTGCTCGCCCCTGCGCAGAGTGCTCTAAACTTATCATAAACTCAGGGATAAAGCGAGTAGTATATGCTATTGAGTACCCACCTGATTATGATTGGTTCAAAGACGCTCCTTGGATAGAAGTGGTTTGTATGTCCCTGGATACATAATGTGTTTATTATAAATTCAAACGTATATATTCTTATTTATAAGTAGAAAGTCCTCAATCCTATTCACCTTTTAGGGAGTCCCAAAAGGTGAATTTATGTGCCTGGCATAGGGAAAAGCTAAGTGGTGAAAGTCCGCTACTGATCTGGCTTAGCCAAAGGCAAGGGTTGCCTGTGGTGACATCGGTTACGCGCACAAGTGCGTAATAAAAGAAGCCGGAGGCAGAATCCTTAGCTGACGAACAGGAACCGCATAAAACTGGCGGCCTTGCTGATGATTGAAATTATTCCTCTTTTATTATGCCTGCAACTAGCTGTGTCCATTCCATAGAGCACTTTATGAATATCTTAATATCTTATAGTGCTACAATAATACGCTAAATTAAGGAAAAATACAAGGTATTTTTACTAATTTGAAGGATCGTTGTAAATTTCTTATTGATATTTTTCTTAGTTTATATTTTAATTTTACCATTTTATGTTTTCACATGTTCATTCTGGTGACAAATGCACTGTCGAATCTTAAAAGTGCGGCAATATTCCTTACTTCTGATGCATCAGCATGTGAGAAGGATTCATTATAGCTGTAACTGGTGGACAACTGTCAAGGTAATTACATAGCATTTCTAATTTTACTTAATTGTCAAGAAGGATTTTGTAAAATTATATAGAATATAAATACATTAATATGAAACTGTGTTCCGCTATGCAAAATCAGCGAATATGGTTTAACAATAATAAAAATACATAGGAGGTTGTGTTGCTGTGAAAAAAAAATACATTACAGGAATTGTAGTTTTTCTGCTTGTTGCTATGTTCTTAGTAGGATGTGGTAACAGCAATAATAACAGTAATTCTAAAGCCCAAGAAACTAATAATGAAAAAGTAGTTACAGATTTCCCCAAAAAGAATATTGAATTAATTGTACCCTTTGCTGCAGGAGGAGGTACAGATGCAGTTGCCAGAGCCCTTGCGAATGCTGCCGAAAAGCAATTGGGGCAACCTGTCGTGATAGTTAACAAAACAGGAGGTTCCGGTGCAGTTGGTATGACGGAAGGTGCTAATTCAAAACCTGATGGTTATACAGTGACTATGATAACAAGAGAAATAGTATCTCTACCACTTATGGGTCTTGCAAGTATTTCGGCAGATGATTTTGACCTTATAGCAAATATTAATCAAGATCCTGCGATGATATTGGTTAAATCGGATTCAAAATATAACAGTGCAAAGGATCTTCTTGATGATGCAAAGAAAAATCCAGGTCAGATAAAATTTGCAAGTACAGCAAAGCCCAATTTCTATGTATTAGCTCTTGAAATTGATCAAGATGTAAAATTTAATCATATTCCCTATAATGGTGCAGCTGAAGCAATACCAGCAGTGTTAGGTGGGCATGTTGATTTTACCATTACAAATCCGGGAGAAGCCTTATCTCAAATAAAAGCCGGTCAGTTAAGACCTTTAGCTGTTATGGCTGACAGTAGGCTGGAGAATTTACCTGATGTTCCAACTCTAAAAGAGGAAGGAATAGATGTAGTATCTGGGACATGGCGGGGACTTGCGGTGCCAAAAGGAACCCCAAAAGAAGTAAAAGATATATTGAGCGACGCTTTTAAAAAGGCTTGTGAGGACGAACAATTTGTAGACTTCATGGAAAAATCAACTTTAGGTATCTATTATCTTGATGCTGAAGAATTTAGGACATTCATTGACAATGATACCGAGTTATTGAGTAAAATAGTCGATGAGTTAAAAAAAGAACAATAATACAATAATATATGATGACCGCTAGAATGCTCTAGCGGTCTACAAGCAGGTGATATAAAAATGAAGAGGATAAATATAGTTACAGGAATTATCTTTATAGCTTTAAGTATTTTTATTTTTGTACAATCACTAAGTTTTCAGCAGACAATGATAACAGATAATTTCATAGGTGCTGCCTTTTTTCCAAGAATGATTGCAGTAATTATGCTTATTTTGTCCGCAATATTGATCGTAAGTTCTATCTTGGAAAAGGACTGGCACAATGATACCAGTAGTATATTTAAATGGGAAACATTTAAATTTCCATTAATTGGAGTGATTGTTTTATTGATATACATTATGTTATTGGATAAATTAGGTTTTATCATAGACACGATAATACTTAATATTGTCCTTTTAAGCATATTTAGATATAACAACAAGATACTAACTTTGTTATTATCCTGCGCAATAACTTTAGCTATATTTCAGGTATTTCAAAGAATACTGATGGTACCTTTGCCCAGCGGTTTATTAGGCTTTTAAGGGGGACTATATATGTTTGAATTACTATTGGCAGGTCTAAAAATAGCACTGACTCCAAGAATGTTTTTTCTATTGATTTTAGGTGTGAGCGGTGGAATTGCGATAGGTGCATTACCAGGCCTTACGGCTACCATGGGTGTTGCAATTCTTCTCCCACTTACTTTTGGTATGGAAGCAACTGCAGCACTAGTTATGTTGGTGGGCATATATATTGGTGCGATATATGGTGGCTCCATCTCGGCAATATTGTTAAAAACTCCCGGTACACCGGCAGCAGCGGCAACAGTGTTTGATGGTCACACTATGGCTCAAAAGGGTGAAGCGGCTAAAGCACTTAGCATGGCAACTATTGCTTCTTTTGTCGGCGGGTTAGTAAGTACAATTTTACTAATTACAATATCACCGATTCTAGCTAATTTTGCTCTCCGATTTAGCGCGCCGGAATACTTTGCCCTTGCAGTATTCGGATTAAGTATTATAGCAAGTATCTCTGGTGATAACCCAATAAAAGGACTTTTGTCAGGAATGTTCGGCTTATTCATCTGTACTGTGGGTATGGATCCTGTAACAAGTTTTCCCAGATTCACCTTTGGTAAAATCGAGCTTTTAAATGGCTTTTCTGTTATTCCGATATTAATCGGCCTTTTTGCTGTTTCTGAAGCTCTTGTCCAAATGGAAAGTATCTTTGAAAAAGATATAACAATTCAAAAGTTTAAAAGTGGAATTGTTTCTATCAAAGAAATAATCAGGGTTCTACCTGTTATGTTAAAATCAGCAGTAATGGGAACATTTATAGGTGCGATACCTGGAGCAGGAGCGGATATTGCAGCTTTTGTATCTTATAATGAAGCGCGAAGAAGCTCAAAAAACCCAGAGAAATTCGGTACAGGCATTTTAGAAGGCATTGCTGCTCCGGAAGCCGGAAATAATGGAGTAACAGGAGGGGCACTGGTTCCTTTGTTAACATTAGGTGTACCTGGAGATGCAGTTACTTCTATACTCTTAGGTGCTTTGATAATACAAGGCCTTCAACCAGGGCCGATGCTTTTTACCGAAAATGCCGATATTGTATATGGTCTTTTTAGTTCTATGCTTGTAGGCAATATTATAATGTTAATTCTTGGCCTTACAGGTATTAGATTATTTAGTAAAGTTGTTGAGATACCTAAGAAGATTATAATACCTGTAATTCTATCCCTTTCTATTGTTGGATCTTTCTCAATAAACAATAGTATATTTGATGTCTATGTAATGTTGCTGTTTGGGATAATCGGCTATTTTATGCAAAAGGCCCAGATGCCCACTTCGCCGATAATCTTGGCAGTTATATTGGGTCCTATGGCAGAAAGCAATCTAAGGAAATCATTATTGTTGTATCAAGGAAGTATCAAGTTTTTATATACAAGACCTATAACTGCTATATTCTTGTTGCTATCTATCTTTTCCATAGTATCTTCTTACATGAAAGTCGAAAATAATAAACAAAAGCTTAAACAGGAGCATAGTAATTGAACATAAATCTTTCTTTGCTTTACGACAGTATGCATAAAAAACCATATTGGTTTTCAGTATAGGCCCTAAGAAAATGGTTTATTCTTGATGTGTTCGGTATGAGCAACCACTTGAACTTGATTGTGAAAATCCTCTGCGGGCTTGATAGAAGGAAGTGCTAGTCAAAGGCAAGGGGAAACAGAGTAAAAACCTTATATCTAAAAGCATACCCAGTAAAGCAATTAGAAATACTTAAAAGAGATGATAAAACACAAAAACTGTGCATACATAGATTGGGGTAATTCAGAAGGCTTCCTGCAAGTGCTCAGTCCTATTATATAAAGAGAAATTATTATATACAGCCAACCAATCCAAGTTAATTGAAATTCTTTTAAGTACAATAAAAGATAATGGAGTTCTATTGCTAATTCAAAAGTTTCTAAACGTGGGAATTACGGACAAAGGAATGTTCCTAAATAAAAAGCAAAAAAGACGTTCCTCAAAGGGGGATTATGCTAAGCTTAGCACAGTCCCCCTTGTGGTCTCCCAATTTCTGTTTATTGAAAACTCCTATCCGCTATCACTAGTGCTTTAATAAACTTTTTAAATGGTTCCAGTATCTTGCCATCACTAACTTTTCGATTTATCGCATCTAGGATTAGTTCATGGTCTAGTCTAACGAAGTATTTTAACAGATCTATATATACTACTACATGCTTTAGCTGGTATTTCTTCCCTTGTGTTCCAGCTTATTTAGACTTATCAAATTATATACATAAAAATTTTTTCTTTTAAAAGAAGGATTTTGGCGGAAAGTGTAGAATTATCTAAATAATGATGTATGACGTATGACGTATGATGAGAGAAGATGATAAATGTGTCTAAAGTAAGAAAAAATTTATCTAATGAAGTTGCAAATACAATAATACAGATGATACAAGATAATAAATACAAACCAGGAAGCAAGCTTCCTAATGAAATGGAATTATCGGAGATGTTTGATGTAAGTAGAACAACAATCCGGGAAGCAGTTAAAACTCTTGCGTCTAATAATATAGTAAAGATAGTCCGTGGTAAAGGCACTTTTGTAGCTGAAAAACCAGGCTTAATAAATGATCCCCTAGGTGTAAGTTTTATACAAGATAAAAATTTAATTTTATGCCTATTTGAAACAAGATTATTAATTGAGCCTAGAGTTGCAAATTTAGCTGCAAAAAGAGCTACCCCGGGAGATATAAATAAGCTTCAAAGCTTATTAATAGATATGGAGGAGGTGATCAATAGAAAAGAAAACCACAGTGATATTGATATAGAATTTCACACCGCTATAGCAAAAGCTACACAAAATCCCATAATTGAGCGAATAATACCGATAATTATCGAATCCATCATTAAAGGCTATTTTGAGACGGTCAATGTACCTGGAAGCCCAGACAGGGCTTTAAAGTACCATAAGAGTATATTTAAAGCAATTAACAATAGTGATCCTGAAGGTGCAGAGAAAGAAATGCAAGCACATTTAGAAGCAACCTTAGAAGATATAGACATTGCAGAAAAAGCAAGGCAACGTCAAGTAAATAGTGACTAAATCATAAGCAAAAACAAAGGGAGGTTTTACGAATGAAAAAAGGCTATAAAAAGTACTTTAGTCTTATAGTGATTTTACTTTTATTGACGAGTCTTATAACTGGTTGCGGAGATACCAATACAGCTGATTCTTCGGATCAAGGAAAAGAAGAAATTGTAAAATTGAAACATTGGTTGTGGCTTGATGATCCAAACGATCCAACATTTTCTCAGCTGGTGGAAGAATTTAATAATACACATCCTAATATTCAAGTAGAAGTAGAAGTTATTGGATGGAATGACTTCCATACAAAATTATTAAACAGTGTAACTGGTGGCAGCGGGCCAGATACTTCATCATTTAAATTAACTTGGCAGCCGGAATTCATAGGTCAAGATGCGCTTATGCCTCTTAATGATTTTTTGAAAGAGTGGCCAGGGAAAGATGATGTTGCGGAAAACCTGTGGGATGTAATGGAATACGAAGATGGGAATAATTACGTAATGCCGTGGGAACTTCAGGTGCTTTATATGTATTATAGGCCTAGTATGTTTGAAGAGGTAGGAGCAGAAATACCAGATACATGGGATGAATTTCTAGAAATTGCTAAGAAACTTACCAAAGATACAGACGGGGATGGCAAAGTCGATCAATATGCTTTTGCCATGCGAGGGGCTAGAGGTGGACATGAGCCATGGGCAAGTTTTATTTTATCAAATGTACCAGAAAATACGTTCTTTGATGATGAAGGCAATTGCACATTAACATATCCAGAAGCAATTGAAGCTAATGAGCTTTTCTTGGATTTATATAAAAAATATAAAGTAGTTCCTCCTACTGCGGTCGCTGATGGCTTTAACGAAATTATTACTAATTTCAAATCAGGAAAAGCTGCTATGGTTATACATCATATTAAGTCCTCTAATGGCATGATAGAGCAATTTGGTGATGATGTAGATGCATTTCCGGTACCTGCCGGCCCCCATGGACGATGGACCTCTATGGGCGATACAGAAAATGTAATTTATAAGTCAACTAAACATCCACAAGAAGCTTTTATATTTGTTTCGTGGTTATCCGAAAAAGAGCAAATAGAAAGATGGTGTAAAGCAACTGGAAATGTTCCTGTTTTGAAATCTCTTCAAGATCAGGATTACTTTAAGGAGAATAGATTTATGGTAGCGTCTTTTGAATCAATGCCTTATGCCCACGTGTTTCCAATAAATGAAAATATGGGTGAATGGATAGAATCTTTGTGGCCTGCAACGACCCAACAAGCGCTGGAAGGTAAAATCAGCAGCAAAAAAATGATGGAAATTTTAGCTGAAGGAATGACAAAATAATTTTTTAAAAGTGAATTGGTTCAATAAGAAGGGGCCGAAAAATCGACAAATAAGCTGTAAATTCTATTTTTTGTTCGGCCCCTGTGCATTTATTTTGCGTTCCGGATTAAGGAGTGAGTCAACATGAGAAAATCACGACTTAACATAACACCGTATTTGCTTGTGGCACCAGCCTTTATCTTAATGATTCTAATAGTAGGTTATCCGATACTTAATTCGATTTATATGAGTTTTTTGGATTACACTTTATATAAACCTAAAAATATAGAATTTGTTGGACTTGCAAACTATTTAAAAGTGTTGAATGATCCGATATTTAAAGAGGCCTTGCTAAATACTATTCTGTGGGTTGTATTTGGAGTATTTTTCCAATTTTTGTTTGGTTTAATCCTAGCAATGCTTTTAAACAGGGAATTTAAAGGAAGAGGTTTTATAAGATCAATTATATTGATTCCATGGGTTACCCCTGGTGTTTTAATTGGTCTTATGTGGACATGGATGTATGATGGAAACTATGGTGTAATAAATGACATTCTTTCGAAACTGCATATTATAGATAACTATATTCCATGGCTAGCCAGCTCTAATACTGCACTGGCATCAGTTATAGTAACCATTATATGGCAAGGTATTCCATTTTTTGCTATCATGCTTCTGACAGGTCTTCAAGCTATACCTATAGAACTCTATGAAGCTGCTCATGTAGACGGGGCTAGTAGCTGGCGCACTTTTTGGCATATAACAATGCCGTTGCTCAAACCTACAATCCTTGTTTCGTCGCTACTGAGAATCATATGGGTAGCTAATTCCGTTGATGTAATATACACCATGACAGGTGGAGGCCCAGGATACAGCACACATACTTTAAGTGTTTATACCTATATAAAAGCTCAAAAAGCTTTAGATTTTGGTTATTCATCAACATTAGCAATATATCTTACTTTGATACTTTCTTCAGTTGCGTTTTTGTATTTAAAAAATTTGAATTTAAAGGAGGTAAGGTGAAGTGAAGAAATCTAAATTTGCCAAAAACCTGCTATTCTTTTATATTCCGTTGGTACTACTCATAATTTTTGCTCTATTTCCCTACCTCTGGACTTTTCTTACATCGATAAAACCAGAAAAAGAGCTTTATACGCCGGCTTTACAATACTTACCCCGACAGCCAACTTTAGAGAATTATATAACTCTTTTTAACAAAACAAACTTTTTTAAAAGCATGGGTAACAGCTTTTTAGTAGCTGGAGTTACATCTATTATTAGCCTGTTAGTATCTATTCTTGCAGCGTATTCATTTGCTCGATTTAATTTTAAAGGGAAAATGTTTTTCATGGTTTCCTTCTTGCTTATAAATATGTTTCCGCCTGTATTACTTTTAACCCCTCTATTTACTATTATGCAAAGGCTCAACCTATTATATACTCCATATTCCCTTATTATTGCCTATTCGACTTTTACAATACCTTTTTCAGTTTGGCTTTTAACAGGATATATACAGGATTTACCCGTATCTTTAGAAGAAGCAGCAATGGTTGATGGATGTAGTAGACTTGGAGCATTTTTTAGAATAACTTTACCATTAACCATTCCTGGAATTATAGCTACAGGCATTTATATTTTTATTACTGCTTGGAATGAATTTATTTTTGCTTTGATGTTTACTAACGAAGCTACTAGAACATTGCCTGTAGCTCTTCAGACATTTATCGGGCAGTTTGAAATCCAGTGGGGTTTATTAACTGCAGGAGGTGTCATAACAACAATTCCGGTTGTAGTTTTGTTTATGTTTGTTCAAAAAAGTCTGGTAGAAGGTTTGACTGCAGGTGCTGTGAAAGAATAGTTTTTACTTACGAAGGAGGAAAGTATATGCAAGAGAATATACAAGTAAACGAACTGCCTTCAAGTGATCTACATTTTATTAGCAGTGAAGTGCGAAAAGATGTAATTAAAATGCTTGGAAAAGCAAACTCCGGACATCCCGGCGGTTCACTGTCTATAGTAGATATTTTAGTAACATTATATTATAGAGTTATGAAGGTTGATCCGAAAAAACCTGATTGGGAAGATAGAGATCGTTTAGTATTAAGTAAAGGTCATGGATGCCCTGCTTTGTATTCTGTTTTGGCTCGTAGAGGTTACTTTAATATGGACCAGCTTGGTACGCTCAGGCAATTAGGATCAATACTTCAAGGTCATCCTGACATGAAAAGGACTCCCGGCATCGACGTATCGGTGGGATCATTAGGACAAGGATTATCAGTAGCGGTAGGGCTAGCTTTGGGAGCCAGATTAAAAAATAAGGATTATAAAATTTATGCTATTATTGGTGATGGGGAAATGCAGGAAGGTCAGATATGGGAAGCATTAATGGCATCGATTCATTATAAACTTGATAATCTTACAATTGTATTGGATTATAATAAACTTCAGATCGATGGGACAAATAATGAAGTGCTGAGTCTTGGTAATGTTAAAGATCGCATGCAAGCTTTTGGATTTAATGTTTATGAAATAGATGGCCACAATTATGATGAAATATACGGTGCATTATCTGCATTAGCAATTTCTCAAAAGCCCAAATTTATAATTGCACATACCATAAAAGGTAAAGGTGTTTCATTTATGGAAAATAAAGTAGAATGGCATGGGAAAGCCCCGAACAATGAAGAAATTACAAAGGCTCTTATAGAACTAGGAGGCAAATCAATATGACAAATATGAAGTCACCACGCATTGCATATGGAGAAGCTTTGGTCGAACTGGGCCTTAAAAATAAGCAGGTTGTTGTTTTGGATGCAGATCTTGCTCATGCAACACAGACAGTAATCTTTAGCGAAAAGTTTAAAGACAGATTTTTTAATATGGGTATTGCAGAACAAAACATGATTGGAGTTGCAGCTGGTTTAGCCTTATCAGGTTTTATTCCATTTGCCAGCACATTTGCTATATTTGGAGCCGGAAGAGCGTTTGAACAGATAAGAAACACCGTTTGCTATCCAAACCTGAATGTAAAGATTGCTGTTACGCATGCAGGGATAACAGTTGGTGAGGATGGGGCTAGTCATCAAGCTATAGAAGATATTTCACTAATGCGGTCTATTCCGAACATGAAAGTTGTAGTCCCCTGTGATGCGATAGAAACCAAAAAAGCTATTTTTGCCGCAGCGAAAATACATGGCCCGGTATATATAAGAATTGCAAGGCCGGTAGCTCCGATCATAACTGAAGAAAATACTGATTTTAAAATAGGTAAGGCTCAAATTTTGAGGAAGGGGAAGGATTTATCTATTTTTGCCACAGGATTAATGGTGGATAAAGCCATGAAAGCGGCTAATGTCTTATATGGCAAAGGGATAGAAACTACGGTAGTAAATATTCATACAATTAAACCGCTCGACGAAGAATTAGTATTAAGCGAAGCTGCAAACACAGGGAAAGTAATTACGGTAGAAGAACATTCAATAATTGGAGGTTTAGGATCTGCTATAGCTGAAACTCTTATAGGGAGACTACCGGTTAAAATGAAAAGAATAGGCCTAAACGATACTTTCGGTCAATCGGGCAATCCAAATGCGTTGATGGAATATTATGGGTTAACTGTAGAAAATATAGTTAAAACAGTTAATGAGATACTAAACTAACCTGATGACGAAATCTTTTTTTTCGAAAGTATCAAAGTGCTTCCCTCTGCTTAGACCTCAAATTTCAAATCATTGACAAACCATCTTATTTGAAATAAAATAATGAATGAAAGAGCATACACTACAAAGGGAGCGATTTCATTGCAACATTACATATACGGTTTTTTGATGTCAATGGTTTTGGCATACTTAGTGACACCGTTTGTAATGAAACTTTCTTGGAAAATTGGAGCTATTGATGTACCTACTGATACCCGAAGAGTTCATAAAAAACCAATGCCTAGGCTTGGCGGTCTTGCCATTTATATTTCTTTTGTGGTAGTAGGGTTAATAACTTTACCTTTAAATCTTCCTTATGTACAGGGGATATTTTTAGGTGCAACCATAATTGTAATAGTTGGAATTTTAGATGATATCTACGACCTTCCCGCTAAAGTAAAGCTGTTGGGGCAAATTGCAGCTGCAGTAGTGCTGCTGCTTTTTGGTATAAAAGTACAGTTGATTACAAATCCGCTCGGAGGCATGATTCTCCTTGGGAAATTAGCCATTCCCGCAACCTTATTTTGGGTAGTGGGGATTACCAATACACTAAATTTTATTGACGGACTTGACGGGTTGGCGGCCGGAATTGCCGGAATTGCCGCTTTTACTATGATGCTGGTAAATTTGAGTCTTGAACAGGCTAATGGAGCTCTTATAATGGCTCTTCTTGCCGGTGCTGCAATTGGATTTTTGCCATATAATTTTAATCCGGCTAAGATTTTTATGGGTGATACGGGTGCTATGTTTTTAGGTTTCGTTCTGGCTGCCCAAGCTATTGAAGGGGCTGTTAAAAGTGCTACCGCCATAGCCTTGATTGTTCCCATATTAGCCTTAGGGCTGCCTATTTTTGATACAGCTTACGCAATTTTACGCAGGTTTGTAAATGGCAAGCCGTTAATGCAGGCAGATAAAGGTCATGTACATCACAGACTAATGGCTATAGGATTATCTCAGAAACAGGCTGTGCTGTATATGTATGTTATAAGTATTTCGCTGGGGATATGCTCAGTGGTTCTGGCCATGATAGGCATTAAGCAGGCAGCAGCAGTATTCGCCTTAGTAATTTTTATGTTGTTAGTTTCGGTAAGGTATATAAATATAACTGTAGAAGCGAAAAAATCTACTCATGGAATGTAAAGGGGAGTAGCCATTGGACAAAATAAAAATTCTGGTGATTTTTGGTACAAGACCTGAAGCTATAAAAATGGCACCATTGGTGCAAGAACTTAAAAAAAGAGATAATTTTCAGTGTGAGGTAGCGATTACAGCTCAACACCGGGAAATGTTGGATCAGGTGCTGAGCCTTTTTAACATAAAAGCCGACTATGATTTAAATATAATGACCGAAAAGCAAACATTATTCAGTATTACAACAAGTGCCCTCCTTGGTTTAGGAAAAGTCTTGGATAAGGTAAAGCCTGATATGGTAATAGTTCATGGTGATACCACCACTACATTTGCCGGTGCTTTGGCAGCTTTTTATCATCGAATTAGGGTTGGGCATGTTGAAGCAGGCCTTAGAACTCACGACAAATGGCTTCCGTTTCCCGAAGAAATGAACAGAAAGCTCACAGGCTCCCTTGCCGACATACACTTTTCACCTACTGAAATTGCTCGAAAAAATCTCTTGGAAGAGGGAGTAAAACCGGAAAAAATAGTGGTTACCGGTAATACGGTAATAGATGCATTAAAAACTACGGTAAAACAAGATTTTATTTTTTCTACTGATTTGCTAAATAATCTAGACTATAAAAGGCAGAAAATTATTCTGGTTACAGCCCATCGTCGGGAGAACTTGGGCAAACCTTTGGCTAATATTTGTCATGCCCTTCGAAAATTAGCGGATAACTTTCCCGAAGTCAAAATAATATATCCAGTGCACTTAAATCCGGCTGTAAGGGATACTGTTTTTGATATTCTGGGCGGGCATGAGCGCATACTACTCCTTAAACCTTTAGATACCGATGAAATGCATAACCTAATGGCTCATTGCTATATGGTAGTTACCGATTCGGGCGGCCTTCAGGAAGAAGCTCCGTCTTTGGGTAAACCGGTGCTGGTCTTAAGAAATGAAACCGAAAGACCGGAAGCTGTTAAAGCCGGCACTGTTAAGATAATTGGTACAGAAAGTGAAACCATTTATGAAGAAGCAAGGAAGCTTTTAACAGATAAAGATGAATATGAACAAATGGCTAATGCTATAAATCCTTATGGTGATGGTCATGCCTCGGAAAGAATTGCAGATTTTTTACTTTATTATTTTGGGATTAATAAGGATAAACCGGCAGAATTTAAAGCTCAATATTAAAATAATGCAATATTAAATATTAGAATAATGGTGCAGGTAAGCAGCAGGCTTAGTTATCTACTGCTGCATATCAAACTGACATATATTACAAAATAGGGCCTTAAACAGGGTCCTTTTTTATATATAATCAGTAAACTTTTGTAAAAGTAATGATATCATGACTGGCGTATCTTTATACATTAGAATCTTAAGAATATTAGCAATAAAGGAGTCTATTACATAATATAGAATTCTATATTGCAATAAACTATTCAATTCAGAAATCCAGGCGGAGGAAAGTTATGAAGAATTATCAGAGCCTGAATGAGAGGGTTATTGACATAAAAAATAATAATCAAGAAGTCAGTCGGCTGATTGAAGAATATAAGCCGTTTATAGCATCGACGGTGGAAAACCACCTTGGAAGGTATGTTGAATATGGAGTTGATGATGAACTTAGTATTGCTATGATAGCTTTTCATGAGGCCATCAAGAAATATGATATAACAAAGGGAAATTTCCTATCTTTTGCTAGAGTTACCGTAAAGCGCAGGCTTATAGACTATTACAGAAAAGAACAGAGAAAAAGCAGTCGGGTAGTACATGCCGAACCAATCCAGCAGCAGGATGACGAATCAATTGATATTTTTGCTGCTGAATCTGTAAAAGAATATACCGAAGCACAAATAAGTCAATGGAGAAGACTAGAAATTCAGGAAATTAAAAAAGAACTGGAACTGTGGGGAATATCCTTTTCTGATGTCGCTAAGAGTTCGCCCAAACAAGAAGGCACCAAACAAACCTATCTTAAAGCCATAGATTTTATTGTGAATAACCCTGAAATATTAGATATAGTCAAGCAAAGAAAGTATTTACCAATTGGAAAAATTACATCGGCTCTAAAAATATCCCGAAAGAGTATTGAAAGAGGTCGAAATTATATAGTAGCAGCAGTGTTGATTTTATCAGGAGATTATCAGTTTATCAATGAGTATATAAAGTGGAGGTGATAGCATTGAAAGGTATCATAGTTGACCTTGATGGCAAATATATCATTGTAGCCAACAGCAAGGGCGATTTTAAAAGGGTATATAACAATTATCCCGGATGCCAGATAGGTGATGAAATAACCATTAAAGAAAGCAGAACAGCCTTTTTGGAACCTATGCTATCATCTGTATTTGCAAAGAGGGCTTTAGCTGCTGTAGCATGTTTTCTTATCATGATTATTGGAAGTTATGGTATATATGGCTATGTAAGTCCTGTTACATATGTAACGGTTGATATTAACCCCAGTGTAGAATTTTCAATAAACAGATATGATTTGGTGCTTAAGGCATATGGCTTAAATGATGAAGGGAATTCCATAGTGGGCGATGGCCGTGAATATAAAAATATGAAGCTTGACGCAGCACTTAATTTGCTGCTTGTGCGGGCGGCAGAGTTTAATTACTTAAATAAAAATACAAATACCGTTATGCTTACGGCGTCTAATGTAAAAGATTCCATATCTCCAAATATACAAAAACAATTAGAGGAAATATCTAAAAACGGATTTCAAGCAGAAACGGCAAATACATCCGGCGGTGAAATAAAAACTGAAGATGTGGAAGCAAAGAACAATAATGCTGCAGAATCAGCCAAATCCGACTTAGATATAATAGTAGAAAGTACAACTTTTGAAAAACACCAAGCGGCAAAGAAGCTGAACATATCTCAAGGTAAATTGGTATTATATGACAAATTGAAAGAAGTGAAACCGGATATTTCATTAAAGCGTGTAAAAGAAACTCCAGTGACTCAAATCATTAAAGAACTGGAACAGGCAAGTAATGAGCAAATTAAAAAATTCGATCAAAAAGGTAATGATAATATCTATAATAAGCAGCAATGGAAAGAAATAAAGACATTGAAGAAAGACATAAAAAACCAATACAAGGATATAAAAAAGAATAATAAATTTCTACCAAAAGAGGAAAACAGAAAAAACCAAGAGCAGCTGATAAAAGCAATAAAGGATAAGATAAAGCAAACTGAAAAAGACTCAAAAACGAGAATAAAGCTAAATAATAGAAGTAATAAAGGTCAGAAAAAGTTTAATAAAAAGCGCAACGGAAATTAGAATGAAAATTATATAAAATTCGCATCTAATATTTAGAATTAGTACTTGCAAATGTGACAAGATTCACATATAATCCCGTTTTCGACACTTGCAAAAATGCATAATTAATGGAATCCGCTATAATAGTGGATTCCATTAATTCTTAGGTTTTTTAAAATGTTGTATGGGAATTTTACTTAGAGATTTTTTTAATGATTTTATTTAGCTCCTTCGGCTTGTAGTATTTCTTATCAAGCCCCAAGACATATATGCCGTTTAAAGCGGTACACACCTTACTTGCCGTGTATGTTGCCATATAGCACATATCATTCATGTTTGCAACATTCATGTTCTTTAACGTCTCTAGAATATTTTCCGTTGTAAAGTGTTTGCCGTATTGATCCAGTTTATACTCCAATAACCTGTAAATCAGGAGTGCGGTGTAGCAAATCATAAAGTGCGCTATTATCCTTTCCTTGTTTCTGTGGTAGATTGGCCTTGCGCGAAAGTTGGTCTTTAGTACCCGAAAACAGTCTTCAATCTTATAGCGCCTTGAATTTATCTCAAGTATTGATTTTGCGCTATCTTCCAGATTTGTCGCAACTGCATAGTAGCCGTCATATTTTTCCTCTCTTTCAATTGCGGCTTTATCGAGTTCATAACAATCAGAGGCTTTTTCCCCACTTTTTCCGACGGATATCTTCCTTATGAAACGGGTCACATCATGCGGCCCTTTTTTTACATCCTCTACGGCATTATGCTTTATGATGTCCTTTGCTCTTTCAATCTGCCTATTCCTTATACTTCGCTGGTATTCCATCATTTTCCTTGAAAATGTGACGATGATGCGCTGCTTTAAAGCAGCCTTGGACTTTACATTCTTGCTAGTGCCATTCTTAAACGTCTTTTCCTCATACAGGCCGACATCTACCGCCTTTGACGCATCTATTACCTTATAGGCGACATCGTTGTACAAAGAAAGGTTTTCTTTATTGAATCTGTCAAACTCCTTCATATGGAAAATCGTAACAGGAGAGTCATCTGAAAGAAGCCTGTAGCCGAAATCGTTAAACATTGCATCCTTTAGAGGTTTGGACAGTTTCTTTACTGATTGCGTTACAATGAAAGCCCTTCTCACGAATGAATTGTACTGCCTTATATCAAGAGAGCCAAGGCCTGCATCTGCACAGTAGATGAACGGCTTTCCCTTAAACATCTTTGTGATTTTCTTTTCTAAAGGGATGGCGGATTTTTGCTCATTGTCAGAGCCGGGATTGATGCACATTGATATAGGGATGCCGTTACCGTCCATGAAAAGCCCCATTTGCACAAGAGGGCTGGGCTGGTGCTGCTTTGAAGGGCCATACTTGCGAAACCCTTTAATTATCTCCCCCGTTACCTCATCTACAAAGTCCTCGTCCTCTTCTTCGGTTTCAAAGTAATAGTTTGTACAGTCAAAATAGCATACCGATGTATTCCTTACAGCGATATTTTCACTGTTTAAATAAAGATGCTCTAAATACCTATCATAATTATCTTCTAATATATCCATAAAACGCAGTATATGCTGATACTCAAATGAGGGCTGCTCAAAATATGTATCCAGCTTATCAAATGTCCCACATTTGGATTTAGGGTCAAGTATCCTTGCAAAGGTAAAAAATCTGTTTATGTCATTACAGCTAAATGTAACCTTACTATCTGTCTGAATCTGTTTAAAAAAATCAGCGATCTTAAGATCATGATAGATTTTCTGTAGAATAAAGTAGCCGATATTTACGAGAGTTGACTTTGATGCAATGTAATTAGCAGCCGTCAGCTTCTCACTAAAATCAAGTTTTATGTCCATATCAGCTTTACCTTTTTTGTATTCCTCATTATACTTACGCACCTGTTCCTTAGCATAAGCAAGGGGATCAGAAGATATTTTAAGAAGCTCGGAATGTTTGCCGATTCTCTTTACATTTTTAGTTGTTGTCTTTTTACCGTTGCGAAACCCCATCTGGATAAAATATGTAGGATCCTTAGACTTCTTATCATAATATAGTTTCATATATTCACCATCCTCTGCTAAGCTTACTATATCATGGATAAGATTAATATACAACACCATACAACAAAATATATTAAAAATTTGACAACAAAAATGTTGTGATATCGGCCTTTGTAAGGTTTTTATTCATGCGCAACTGTCAAACTCCCGGATAAAATAAAGCAAACTGAAAAAGACTCAAAAACGAGAATAAAGCTAAATAATAGAAGTAATAAAGGTCAGAAAAAGTTTAATAAAAAGCGCAACGGAAATTAGAATGAAAATTATATAAAATTCGCATCTAATATTTAGAATTAGTACTTGCAAATGTGACAAGATTCACATATAATAATACAATATAATAGAAAGAAATCATAGATGCAAAATGTGCTAAAAACCCTCAGCTGAGTTGTGAGATAAAGTTTGAATTTCTTATATCAATGTTATATAATTTATACCATGAAAGATTATAAAGGTCTACAATATATTGTATTTGCTACACAAATAGGAATAAATATTGCACTACCTATAGCAGGTGGTATGTATATTGGAGCTTATATGGACCAAAAGTTTTCCACTGGTAGCGCTTTTTTAATTTCCGGCACTTTGCTGGGCGTTTTTTTCTAGCATTACAGGAGTCTACAGGTTGATATCCCATGAATTAAAGAAAAAGGGTAATAATAAAGATTAGAAAATCCGTTTTTAATTTTTAAAGGGAGGTGGTAGATATTGAAAGAAGCATTAGAAGATGTGAAGGCTGCAGAACAAGAAGCGAAAAATATTTTAGATGAAGCCGAAAAAGAGGCAAAAGCTATTGTAGCAGACGCAGCCGAGGAAGGAGAATCAATCCTTCAAGATGCAAAAAAGCAAGGTGAAGAGCAAAGACAAAAACTTATTCAGGAAGCAGAGGCTGAAGCATTGAAAATAGTTGAGAGCCTCAAGAAGGAGCATGAAGAACAGGTCAAACACTTAAAAGAGATTTCCGCCGGCAAAACCGAAGCGGCGGTGGACATGATCGTAGAGAGGATCGTGAAGTCCTATGGCGATAGTTAAAATGGAAAAAATGCACCTTTTAGGCCTGAAAAAAGAGCAGAGTCAGATAATGAGTGCTTTGCAAAAAACCGGTATTGTTGAAGTAATTGACATAGTAGAGGATAATGATGAAACGGCAAAAGAGGTGCAGCAAGACAGTAAGATTCGCAGTGAACTGACAAAAGATTTAATGGATTTAGAATCTAAACTTAATAATCTGAAATTTGGTATTGATTTTTTAAAACCCTTTGCTAAATCTGTAAATCCGCTCATACAAGGGAAGCCAAATATTAAAAAAGATGAATTGGCGAAGGTTTTAAAAGATGAAGCACAGGTTTTAGAGGCATTACAAGCTGTTTTTGATTTGGACAAAAGACTTGCACAGTTAAAAGTGGAAGAATCAAAAATTCTAAATCAAATTGAAATACTTTTACCGTGGCAATCTTTAGATATTCCATTTGAACAGCTCGGTGATACGCAAGAAACTGTCTTTATTACGGTGGTGATGCCCAGAAAGGCAAAGGATGAGCTTGAAAAGAGCCTTGAGGAAGATGAATTGCTTGCCTGCATAAAAGCTCTTGGTGAAAACCGTGATGATGTTTATACACTGGTGATATATCATAAAAATCACAAGGAAGCTGTGCAAAGTCTGTTTAAGGAATTCTCGGTAACCGTTCAAGACTTTCCTGGTTTAACCGGTACTCCGGCTCAAATTATAAAGCAGGATAAAGAACGGCTTGCAGATATAGAAAAGGAACGTGAAGATATCAAGCGTAAGTCGCAGGAACTATCCAGTCAAAAGCTGTATTTTGAAATCCTATATGATTATTATTCGGTAGAAAGAGATAGAAAAAGCAATATTCTAAAGCTGCTTGATACTGATAAATCCTTCTATTTGCAGGCATGGCTTCCTGAAGAACACAAGGATTTTGTCAAGGATAAGATTTTAGGTGTTACTGAATCGGTTTATTTAGAGTTTAACGAACCGGATGAAGATGATGACATGCCGGTGCTGCTTTCAAATGCAAAATTGGTAGAACCTTTCGAAGTGATAACTGAACTTTACAGTTTGCCTGATCCAAGGGGAATTGATCCAAATCCATACATGGCACCATTTTACTTTATTTTTTTTGGAATGATGCTCAGTGATGCGGGCTATGGGATTGTGGTAAGCCTGCTTACGGCCTTAGCTCTGCTGAAATTTAAACTGGAGGGTTCTGGCAGGAAATTTGTATCAATGTTTTTCCTTTGTGGTATATCAACAGTTATTTGGGGAGCAATTTTTGGCGGCTGGTTCGGCGATCTCATCAAAGTCAAGCCGCTATGGATAAATCCCTTAGATAATCCCATGTCTGTTCTGATATTGTCGTTTATCATGGGGATAATACAGATATACACAGGAATTATCTTAAATGCATATAAAAACATCAGAGCGGGCCACGTAGCTGATGCTTTGATGGATCAGGGGTTGTGGCTGGTGCTGCTGACAGGTTTGTTGATGTTTGCAGTTCCACAGCTGGGAGCAGTAGCCAAATATGTAGCTATCTTTGGAGCAGTTGGATTGATTCTGACGCAGGGAAGGTCACAAAAGAACATTGTAATGAAACTTGCTTCAGGAGTTCTCAGCTTGTATGATATTACAGGCTACCTTAGCGATGTATTGTCATATTCCAGGCTGCTTGCCTTAGGCCTTACGACAGGCGTTATAGCGACTGTAATAAATACCATGGCTAAAACAGTAAGCGGAAGCATAGTTGGTTATGTAGTAATGGTACTCATTCTAATAGGAGGACATGTGTTTAACATATTAATCAATATATTAGGTGCATATGTTCACAGCAGCCGTCTGCAGTATATTGAGTTTTTCAGCAAATTCTATGATAGTGGCGGTCGAGCTTTTGACCCGCTGAGAATCAAAACAACTTATGTGAAATTGGAAGATTTATAAATATACATTTAGAATAATATTTGAGGAGGAGTTATAAATGTCACTAACTTTTGGACAGGTTATAGCACTAATAGGGGCGGCACTGGCTGTAGGTCTGCCGGGAATTGGATCTGCAAGAGGTGTAGGCATTGTGGGTGAAAGTGCATCAGGGCTTATAACAGAAGATCCGAGCAAATTTGGTCAAGCACTGATACTTCAAGCAATTCCGGGAACACAGGGTATCTATGGCTTTTTGGCAGGATTTCTCACCATCCAAAAACTTGGATTACTATCCGGAACATTGGTAGACATTACTACTTTTCAGGGATGGCTTATATTCGCTGCTTGTATGCCTATTGCGATAGTCGGCTTTATGTCGGCCATTTATCAGGGCAGAGTAGCTGCCGCTTCAATAGGTATAGTATCTAAGCGTCCTGAAGAAGTAGCCAAGGGTATAACTTTTGCGGCCATGGTTGAGACCTATGCTGTGCTTGCGTTGCTGGCGACTATATTGATGTTGTTCGGCATCGTAATATAAGGGAGTGTCTTGCCATGGAGGGTATTGCAAAGATAAAAGCGACGATATTGGAGGAAGCCCAGGAAGAAAAGCAAAAACTTCTTGAAAATGCTCGGGCTCAAGCTCGGGATATAAGGGCTAAGTATGAGAATAAAGCCGAGGAAATTTTAAACGACATTTTAGAAAAGGCGAACAGGGCGGCTGAGGAGAAAAAGCGCAGAATACTTTCTATGGCCCAGCTGGAAAATCGAAAAGCACTACTTCAAGCAAAACAACAAATAATTGATGAAGTTTTCGAAAAGGCAAAAGCTAAACTAAAGAATATGTCAGATGAAGATTATAGCAACCTGATCGCTGAAATGCTTTTAAAGAGTGTAGTTACCGGCAATGAAGAAGTGGTAATTTCTGAAGATGACAAGAATAGGATTACACCGGATTTTATTAAAAAAATCAATGAAAAGCTAAAAAGCATGGGAAAACAGGGAAATCTTAGAATTTCCGAAACTCCCGGCAAAATGATAGGTGGATTTATACTCAAATCCGAGGACATGGAGATTAATTGCACATTTGATTCCCTTATCAACATGGAAAGGGAAGAATTGGAAACAGAAATAGCAAAAATACTTTTCGAGGAGTGATTAAATGGCGAAAGATACGGATTTTTTATATGTTTCGGCCCGAATAAAATTTTTGGAAACCAAACTCCTCGGAAAAAACGCTATTGATAGGCTGCTTGATGCTCCAGAAGCAGAGGATGTAATTAAGGCATTGAGTGATACTGAGTACGGCAGCGACATTGCCGATATGGAAAATATCTATGATTTCGAAAAAGTCTTGGAACAGAGTATGGAAAGAACTATCAGGACTTTGAAGGAATCATTTAAGAATCACGAGATTATAAGATTCTTTACCTTAAAAAATGATTATCATAATTTAAAGGTAATCGTAAAGGGGAATATACTTGGTGCGGAGTTTAAAGAATATTTCTCACAACTGGGTGAGGTTTCCCCTGAAGAAATGCAAAAATATGCACAAGGGGATACCGGAGCAATAGTACCTGATACCCTAAAAGAAGCTTATCATAGAGCCGTGGAAACATATGAAATAACAAAAAATCCACAAAAGGTAGATTTAGTGCTGGATCAGGCCCTTTTCAAAGAAATGACGAAGATTGTTGAAAGCTCAAGTGATTCCTTTTTAAAGGAATACCTGGCTGCTTTGGCAGACCTTACAAACATAAAAACATTGGTGAGATTGCAAAAGACAGATGCAGATATACGCACTCTCGAAAGTGCATTAGTTGAGGGTGGAAATTTAACAAAAGAATTTTTCAAAGAGATTTTTACAGGCAATACTCAAAATATAATCGAAGCTTTTAATTCAACGCCGTATCATGAGGTGGTTGAAGAAGGTCTTGCATTATGGGAGTCAACAGGTAGTCCTTTGGTTTTTGAAAAAATGATTGATAATTATATGGTTGCTCTGGCAAGAAGAGGTCTTTATAAACCTTTTGGCCCGGAAACAGTTATAGGTTATATGGCCGCTAGGGAAAACGAGTTGAAGCTTCTGAGAATCATAATAGTTGGAAAGATTAACGGCATATCCTCGGATATGATAAGGGAGCGATTGAGAGATGTCTATGTATAAAATAGCGGTGGTAGGAGATAAGGATACAGTACTTGCTTTTAAATCTCTGGGGGTCGATATCTTTCCCGTCTTAAGCGATAGGGAGGCAAGCTTTACAATAACTAGGCTTGCTAAGGAAAACTATGCGGTTATTTTTATTACGGAACAGATTGCAAAAGAAATTCCGGAGAAAATAGACCAGTTCAGGAGTCAGATGCTTCCGGCCATAACACTGATTCCCGGCAACCAGGGCACTTTTGGAATCGGAATAGGTGAAGTGAAAAAGTCCGTGGAAAAAGCCATTGGAGTAGATATCATATTTGGAAAAGAGGGAGAGGAATGACGAATGGTGTTGTAGTGAAAGTTTCCGGTCCCCTCGTAGTGGCAACGGGGCTGCCCGAAGCCAAGATGTTCGACGTGGTCAAAGTAGGAGAGCAAGGCCTAATTGGTGAGGTTATAGAGGTCCATGGAGAAAGACTTTCAATTCAAGTCTATGAGGAAACTTCAGGCTTGGGCCCCGGGGACCCGGTAATTTCTACAGGGCTTCCCCTCAGCGTTGAACTGGGACCGGGACTACTTGAGGGGATATTCGATGGAATCCAGCGACCCCTCGATGTTATAGAATCAACGATGGGAAGCTATATAACAAGAGGCATTGATGTCCCGGCACTTGATAGAAAAAAGAAATGGGAGTTTAAACCCATTGCTAAAAAAGGACAGAAAGTATCAGGAGGAGATTTTCTCGGAAGTGTTCAAGAAACTGTAATAGTGGAGCATAAGATTATGGTGCCTCCGCATATTTCAGGTGAAGTTGTAGAAATCTATGAAGGAGAATTTACTGTTACAGATGTAATTGCAAAGATAAAAACTGATAGCGGTGATATCGTCGATGTTACAATGATGCAGAAATGGCCTGTCAGAATGATACGGCCATATAAGCAAAAACTTCCTCCTGAGGAACCTATGGCTACAGGACAGCGAGTAATTGACACGTTCTTTCCGGTAGCAAAGGGCGGCTCAGCTTGTATACCAGGACCTTTTGGCAGCGGGAAAACCGTTGTTCAGCACCAGCTGGCAAAGTGGGCGGATGCGGAAATCGTTGTTTACATCGGTTGCGGTGAACGTGGCAATGAGATGACTGATGTTTTGCTTGAGTTTCCGGAGCTTCTTGACCCCAAAACCGGTGAACCGCTAATGAAGAGAACTGTTCTGATTGCAAATACTTCAAACATGCCGGTGGCAGCTCGAGAAGCTTCTATATATACTGGTGTAACCATAGCCGAGTATTTTAGGGATATGGGTTACAGTGTAGCTTTAATGGCTGATTCAACATCGCGTTGGGCCGAGGCCTTAAGGGAAATGTCCGGACGTCTTGAGGAGATGCCCGGTGATGAAGGTTACCCGGCGTATTTATCTCGAAGGATTGCCGAGTTTTACGAAAGGGCTGGAAGGGTTGTTACCATCGGCAGTGATAATAGGGAAGGTGCCCTTACGGCAGTCGGAGCGGTTTCGCCTCCCGGCGGCGACCTTTCGGAGCCGGTAACTCAGGCTACACTGCGTGTTGTGAAAGTATTCTGGGCATTGGATGCATCGCTGGCTTATGCCAGACATTTTCCAGCTATAAATTGGCTAACCAGTTATTCCCTGTACTCTGATACGGTAGAAGATTACATGAATCAAAACATATCTGGTAATTGGAAAGAGTTAAGGGCAGAGGCTATGAGACTTTTACAGGAAGAGGCCAGCCTACAGGAAATTGTGCGATTGGTAGGTATTGACGCTCTTTCGACAAATGATCGACTCATACTGGAAGTAGCCAGGTCAATAAGAGAAGACTTCCTCCATCAGAATGCCTTTCATGAAGTGGATACTTATACTTCTTTGAATAAACAGTATAGAATGTTGAAACTTATTCTGATGTTCTATGAAGAATCTAAAAAGGCAATCGACAGCGGAGTAGTATTTTCTGAAATAGAAAATTTGCCGGTTCGGGAGCGGATTGGCAGAGTTAAGTATGCCGATGAAAAAGACATGAAAATATTTGATGAAATTGAATCCGAACTAAAACAGCAGCTTAAAGCCTTAATGGAAGGGGGAAAAGCTGAATGATTAAAGAGTATAGAACTGCTAGGGAAATTGCAGGCCCCTTAATGATGGTAGAGAATGTAGAAGGCGTAAAGTACAATGAGCTCGTTGAAATTGAAACGGCTTCAGGCGAAATACGACGCGGACAAGTACTTGAAATCGACGGCGATAAAGCGTTAGTTCAGCTTTTCGAAGGCTCAACGGGACTTAATATAAATGACTGCAAAATAAGATTTTTGGGCAAGAGTATCCAATTGGGTGTTTCGATCGATATGTTAGGCAGAGTATTCGATGGTTCAGGAAGACCCAAGGATAATGGTCCCAAAATAATTCCCGAAAAGCGGCTTGACATAGACGGCAGCCCTATAAACCCGGCGGCACGTGACTACCCATCGGAGTTTATACAAACTGGAATTTCGGCTATTGACGGCTTAAATACACTGGTCAGAGGTCAGAAGCTGCCTATATTTTCAGGTTCAGGTTTGCCGCATGCCCAGCTTGCAGCTCAAATAGCACGGCAGGCAAAGGTTCTGGGAACGGAAAGCAAGTTTGCCGTTGTCTTTGCGGCGATGGGTATTACCTTCGAAGAAGCAGACTATTTTATTTCAGACTTTAGAAAAACCGGCGCTATAGACAGATCAGTGCTTTTTATGAATTTAGCCAACGATCCGGCTATTGAACGTATATCAACACCGCGTATGGCACTTACATGTGCTGAGTTTCTCGCATTTGAAAAGGATATGCACGTCCTAGTTATCTTAACTGATATGACCAACTACTGTGAAGCCCTTCGAGAGGTTTCAGCCGCAAGGAAAGAGGTTCCCGGCCGCAGAGGCTATCCTGGGTACCTTTACACAGACCTTTCCACCATATATGAAAGAGCAGGGCGTTTGCGGGGTAAAAAAGGCTCAATTACGCAGATACCGATTTTAACGATGCCTGAAGATGACAAGACACATCCCATCCCGGACTTGACAGGATATATTACAGAAGGTCAGGTCATCCTTAGTCGTGAACTGTATACAAGAGGCATAATGCCGCCTATTGACGTGCTGCCTTCGCTTTCAAGGCTTAAGGATAAGGGTATCGGTGAAGGTAAAACCAGGGAAGATCATGCCGATACTATGAACCAGCTGTTTGCTGCTTATGCTCGCGGTAAAGAAGCGAAGGAATTAGCCGTAATTTTGGGTGAGGCTGCACTCAGTGATGCAGATAAACTCTTTGCCAAATTTGCCGATGAATTCGAAAAACGTTATGTTTCTCAAGGTGAAAATGAAGACAGAAGCATTGAGGAAACACTCAATTTAGGGTGGGAGCTATTGACCATTTTACCCAAAGCAGAGCTTAAGAGAGTTAGGGATGAATATATTGACAAGTATTTACCTAAAAAAGGAGAAGACTGAGAATGAAAACTCGAGTAAATCCCACTCGAATGGAGCTTACCCGTTTAAAGAGGCAAATAGTTGTTGCACGTCGTGGACACAAACTGCTTAAGGATAAGCAGGATGAGCTTATTAAAAAATTTATCGACTTAATTAAGGAAAATAAAAGGCTCAGAGAAGAAGTAGAACACGATTTGGAGATGGCCCTGAAAAGCTTTACCATGGCACGAAGTCAAATGCCTCAGGAAGTGCTTGAGGAAAGTCTCATGATTCCGGCAGCACAGGTAAATATAGATGTTGGGAAACAGAATATCATGAGTGTAAATGTACCGAAAATTGATATTCACTTGCAAGAAGGCAGCAATATCTACTCATATGGTCTTGCGAATACATCTGCAGAATTGGACAATGCCATAAGCATACTTTCAGGTATGCTGCCTAAAATGCTAAAACTTTCGGAAATCGAAAAAACTTGTCAGTTAATGGCTGATGAAATCGAAAAAACTCGCCGCAGGGTCAATGCATTGGAATACGTTATGATTCCTTCAATGGAAGAAACTATAAAGTATATTACCATGAAACTCGATGAGAATGAACGTTCAAATATCACAAGACTTATGAAAATCAAAGAAATGGTTATGTAAACTTAAATGAATTAAAAGGAACCGTCCCTAAAAATGGCATTTTTGGGGACGGTTCCTTTTAATTCACTTTTGCGCCAGACATTGATATCCATTATGTTTATCTGCTTTTGGTAATAAGCAAAGGATTTGCAAAGAAGGATATTATCAAAAACAGGCGAATTAACAAAATAGAGCATATAACATGAAGGGAATGACTTTGTTATGAAACCTGTTACCGTTCTTATCCCGGCATACAATGAGGCACCTAGGATAGGAGATGTTCTAGATGTAGTGTGCAGCTACCCGCAAGAAAAACGAGTAATAGTAATCGATGATGGTTCTGCGGATGATACGTACAAAGCTGCTCAAAGAGCCGGAGTAGAGGTAATAAGACATGGGAAAAATCTCGGAAAGGGAGCTGCACTGCAGACGGGGATAGATTATGTTGATGATTCATCTCTGTGGCTTTTTCTTGATGCAGACCTAATTAATTTAAAACATCAGCACATGGATGCCCTGCTTTTGCCATTGGAAGAAAATCCACAAGTGGGTATGACAATAGGCATGTTTAAAAGCGGGGGCAAGAAGAATGTTGATCTGGCTCAACGATATTTTTCTATTTTAAATGGGCAAAGAGGGCTAGCAAACTTTTTTGTAAAGAGCCTTCCCTCGCTTTCATGGGCTCGGTTTGGTGTTGAGATATTTTTAAGCCGTTTAGCCGAAAAGTATAATATTCCGGTAATTGAGCCGGCTTTACAAGATATAACCCACTATACCAAAGAGGAAAAATATGGATTTAAACTTGGTTTCATGTACAGATTGCAAATGTATAAAGAATGCTTATATGCACTTTTTAACTGGCAAAAGCATGTTCCGACACATGATAAATCAATTAAAAATTTATCTAAAGACATATCACATTATGAATAATGAATCCTTATAAAAAGCTGCTTCACAAAACGTGGAGCAGCTTTTTTATGTGAGGCCGACAAGAGTACCAGAACTTTATTGAGCAAAAATCGACCGCAACCTACCAATATTTGACCGACACAGTCGACTGCAAGGCTGCCGTTACTGTGCCTTTTAGCATTTTCAGGGTAATTAATTTATTGTAAATAAATGATTATTATAAAAGATGTTTATATATCAAATACTATTGTTAAAAGCAAATATAAAACGTTGCATATAAAAAATGTTATAAAAACCAAAATATACCAAAACAAAGTCTTAAAAACAATATGTCAGTTTCAATTAATAGACAAAAACTAGCAGGATTCACTGAAGGAGATGCTTGGACAATTCTCGAATCTTCCTTTTATGTAATTTAAAATACATCAAAGCATAATTTTGGTAAGAAACGGTAATAATTATACAAGGAACCTTTTAATCTAATTTTATTTAATTCTAAATTGAAAAGCACATAAAGCTATTACGTTTGTAAAAGGCGTAAAGAAAAAAGATATTTTTCAGGGGGATTATCTTATGAAATTTTTAAAGACTTTAACTGCAGCAGTAATACTTTTGGTTATGATTACACCTAAGGCCAATTGCAGTCAAGATAGTGATAATTTGTTAGCAGGAGCCCTCAGTGAAGTTGGTGCAAATCCCGAAATACTGGATATTGTGGACTGGTCGGTTATTAATCGCGAATTTATGGATTTTACTCAAATGCAGCAATATCAGGATGAAATAATGAAAATTTTTAATGCTGAAAAGGAAAATTTTGATTTCACGGAGGAAAACAACGAAACGTACCGAATATTAAATACTGAGGGTAAATTAGATTCCGATACTTTTCTACAAATAATTATTCAGTCAGTGATTTTACCTGCAGAATATGAAAAAGATCCTCAAACGTATTTAACAATAAGTATTAGCAGTCGGAATCTGGAGAAATACAATGATTTTGTAAAAAAAGTCAGCAAAACCATTAATTCCTTAGGTGGCCAGTCAAAAATTACCTCTTGTGTTACTGGAACGTTTAATGGTAAACTTGATGAGGCAAAGCAGGATAAATTAGTAGAAACAATTGCAAGTTATTTTGAAATTATCAATACAGAAAAAATTCAAGACAAATATAATTTTAGTATAATAGGATTTAGCCCGCTATTATCCGAGGGTATACAGATATTAGGTAAAAATTATAATATCCATATTGCAATAAGATATAATTCAGATGAAGATATAACATATATATGGATTGGAACACCAGTCATTTCTCTTGAATACTGAATGAGTTTATAAGGGTATAATATGGATATTTTAACCAAAATACCCGTTATACTAAACTATCGGAGGGAAAGTCGTTGTCAAGTATTGTTGTTGAGGGAGGAAAGCCGTTAGAAGGAACCGTCAGGATAAGCAGTGCTAAAAATGCGGTATTACCTGTTATGGCTGCATCACTGCTCACTGAAGCCGAATGTATTATCGAAGATGCCCCCGAATTGGAAGATGTAAAAGTCATGAGAGAAGTTTTAAAATCTATGGGAGCTAAAGTTTTTCGTGATAAAGATTGTATAAAAATAAGTGCAGGGACAGTTAATTCTTTTGAGGCACCTTATGATTTGGTCAGAAAAATGAGGGCTTCTTTTTTGGTGATGGGTCCGATGCTTGCAAGAAAGGGACGAGCACGTATATCAATGCCTGGTGGATGCGCTATAGGTTCAAGGCCTATAGATTTGCATTTGAAAGGTTTTGCTTCATTGGGAGCTGATATCGAGCTTGGTCATGGGTTTGTGGAGGCTAGATGTGATAAACTTGTAGGATCTGTTATATACTTAGATTTTCCAAGTGTTGGAGCAACGGAAAATATAATGATGGCTGCTGCCTTGGCTCAGGGGCAGACAACTATTGAAAATGCCGCTAAGGAGCCGGAGATAATTGACCTGGCTAATTTTTTAAACAGCATGGGAGCAAAAATCCGGGGCGCAGGCACTGATGTGATAAAAATTGAAGGCGTTAAGGAACTTTCAGGTATTTCATATACTGTGATTCCGGATAGGATTGAAACAGGCACTTTCTTAGTTGCCGGAGCCATAACTGGCGGTAATATCCTGCTTGAAAATGTAGTACCAGAGCATTTGAAGCCGGTAATAGCCAAACTGATAGAATGTGGTGCAAAAATTACTGAGGAACCGGAGGGTCTGCGAGTGATAGGCGATGGCAGGCCAATCGCATCTGATGTCAAAACTCTGCCTTATCCTGGATTCCCAACAGATATGCAGGCACAAATGATGGCTTATTTAAGCATTGCCAGCGGAACCAGTATGGTTATAGAAACGGTTTTCGAAAATCGCTTTATGCATGTGGAAGAATTAAAGCGTATGGGCGCTAAGATAAAGATAGAGGGAAGAAGTGCTGTAATAGAAGGCGTTGAAAAGCTTTCGGGAGCACCTGTAAAGGCTACTGACCTTCGGGCGGGTGCCGCACTAATTCTTGCCGGTTTGGCTGCAGAAGGAACAACCCAAGTAATGAACACATATCATATTTACAGAGGATATGTAAATATTGTGGAAAACCTTCAAGGGCTAGGAGCTAAAATAAAAAAAGTCGATTAAGAGGATAAAGCCATCCTGCTTGTTGACTGACTTTACTAATAAATAATAACCACACGTTTTACGTGTGGTTATTATTTATTTTTTGGATATTCTTTTCACCGGGGTTATTTGGTACATATTTGCACTAACACAATTTAATTACAATATGAAATTTGTTAAACCTGACGAGTATTTATGCCGGTTTTAAGGTTTAGCAAAGACAGATTTCGCTTTGGACTGTCAAATTCGAAAGGATAACACATATATCCAACAAGGTGCTAATAAAATATAATATGAGCTTGGTTATCTGGAGGGATTTAATGAAAGGAGCAGGCTATTATATAATTTTCTTTATAATTTTTGTTGTTATTGTTGTCCCGGGTTTGATAGTGAAAAGCTGCAAACCCATACAGTTTGAAGGCCCAAGTGAGCAAAAGAGGATAAAAGAGGCTGCTGGCGAGAATTTTATTAGTGTCTATATAAATTCATCTAAAAAGATTGAAAAAATATTACTGGAGGATTACGTAAAAGGTGTAGTAGCTGCTGAAATGCCGGCCAGCTTTAATATCGAAGCCTTAAAAGCTCAGTCAGTAGCAGCAAGGACATATGTATATAAGCGGTGGCGCACTGTAGGAGGTAATGGATGCAGCCTGCATCCCGAAGCGGATGTATGCGATGATCCAAGCCATTGTCAGGCTTGGATTACAAAAAGTGAGATGCTGAAAAAGTGGGGATTATTTTCCTATTATCACTATTACAGTAAGATTAATCAAGCTGTAAACTCTACTGCCGGCATGATCATATTATATCAGGATGAACCCATAGATCCGTTGTTTTTTTCTACCAGCAACGGCAAAACCGAAAACTCCGAAGATGTTTGGGAAAAGCAAATCCCGTATCTTAGAAGCGTAGTAAGTCCCGATGAAGAAGCAGCACCGCGCTTTTTTGCTGTAAAGGAGTTTACTGTCGAAGAAATTGTATCTAAGCTACGTCAAAAGTGGCCTGATATAGTTATTGACCATAAGAATCCGCAAGCCCAGTGGAAGGTGTTAGAAGTCAGTGAGGGAGGGCGAGTCAAAAAAATGCAAGTTGGTAATAAAGTAATAAAAGGTACTGAGTTTCGTCAATTATTCGAGCTGAACTCAACAGATTTTAAATGGGAAAGATCCGGCAAAAATATTAAAATAATGACAACAGGCTACGGACATGGCGTGGGCATGAGCCAATACGGTGCTGATGCGATGGCTAAAAATGGTGCCGGTTATATTGATATAATTAAACATTATTACAAGGGTGTAGAAATAATTAAAAAAATAGAATAGCGGCGTTGGCAGAAGGCTATGAAATAAGGATAAAATTTATCTCTTGTGCCAGTAAACAAATGCATAACAAGGAAAATACTGGTCATAATATAGATGAGGTGATTATATGAACCGATTCAAATGGCCAGTAAAACTTTCTTCATGTTTTAGAAAAGTTAAGGACTCTGGTAATAAACTTGTCAAACAAGTAATTCAACTGCCTAAAAAGACTTTGTTTGCTGCATTTTTGATTACACTTTTAATCATAACCAACAGTTTTTTTTGGTGGTATCGGGCTACACATAAAGGCTTTGAATTTAACGAAAGTGCTAATAAAGAACCTCTGTCTGAGTGGCAAATTGATATGAACGAACAGGTTTTAAATGAAGAAAATATAGAGAAGCAATACGGTTTGAATAATAATACTCAGAATTTGAGTAGTTCATCTAAGGAGCATCAAGAGAAAAAAGAAGATCAACAAAACCCTGTAAAACCCAGTGAGGTAGCTGGAAATTTGCAGCAACAAACAGCTTTTGACACAGAAAAAGTTAAAAAAACAAAAGAGGATGGATCCGGTAATATAACAAAAGCAGCAGGAGAGGAACCAGAAGAAACTGCGGTGGTTTCAGCTATGGCAACCATGGCTATGCCGGCTATGGGAAGGGTAACAACAGCTTTTGCTATGGATACCCTAATCTATTCTAAGACTTTGGAGCAATGGAACTGCCATAGCGGTATTGACATTGCCGCTGACATCGGTACACCGGTAAAAGCCGTTTTAGACGGAACGGTAGCTGAGGTAACAAATAATGATCCTAAGCTGGGGGTAGTTATAGTTATTGACCACGGCGGCGGTGTTAAAACTTTATATGGGAATCTTAATTCGGATAAATTGGTTAAAGAAGGCGAGCAGGTTAAAAAAGGTCAAGTAATTTCAGCTATAGGCAAGACTGCACCTTATGAGATAGAAGATCCTCCTCATCTTCACTTTGAAGTGCTAAAAGATGGTAAAAATATAGATCCACAGCAATATCTTCCTGAAATCAGGTAGATGTCGGAGGATACCACAGCAACTCATAACTGAAATACCTGCACTTAAGCAGCCGAAAGCGTGGCGGAAAAGCCCGCTTTATTTTTTTGAATATTAACAATTTGTATACCTCTGGCAAATGATGTATTTCAAAAAAAGCATACTTTGCTTTTTTATCTTCTATAAAGCTACTTTACATCATATATATTTATTAAACTTGCTTGAAGGGGGAACTGCCGTGAAAGATTATATGAGGGAGCGAATCCTAGAAATCGCAGATTATATTATTGATACTAAGGCTACCGTCAGACAAGCCGCCAAAGTTTTTGGCGTATCGAAAAGTACGGTGCACAAGGATATGACCGAAAGATTATTGGAGATAAATCCGCAAAAAGCAATCGAGGTAAGAGAAGTACTGGAATTTAATAAAGCCGAACGGCATATTAGAGGTGGAAGAGCTACAAGAGAAAAATACATACATCTTTAAACAAGAATAAAAGAGGATTTTTGAAAAAAATGTAGAATTAATTCCTAAATGTGTTAAATTTGACAGGAGGCAACGAAACTTTCATGGATATAGGTATTGATTTAGGAACCGCTTCAATTTTGGTTTATGTTAAGGGAAAAGGAATTGTACTTCAAGAACCCTCTGTAGTTGCTATGGATAGATCCACCGGCAAGATGTTGGCTGTAGGAGAGGAAGCCCGAAGAATGATAGGGCGTACTCCAGGCAATATAGTGGCTATACGTCCGCTGAAGGAAGGCGTTATTGCGGATTATTCCACAACGGAAATCATGCTTAAGTATTTTTTGAACAAAATTGCACACAGCAGAATTTTTCGACCGAGAATGATGATATGTGTTCCGGCAGTTATTACAACTGTTGAAAAAAGAGCGGTTATTGAGGCTGCCAATGCGGCGGGAGCCAGGCAAACATATTTAATAGAAGAACCTATAGCAGCTGCTATAGGTGCCGGCCTGGATATTTCAAAACCTTTTGGAAGTATGGTTGTTGATATCGGAGGCGGCACCACGGATATTGCAGTTATGTCCCTGGGAGGCATTGTCTGCGGTGAGTCTTTAAGAGTAGCCGGCGATAAATTTGATGATGCTATTGTGAGGTTTGTAAAGAAAGAATTTAATCTTATGATTGGGGAAAGATCCGCTGAAGAGGTTAAGATTAATGTGGCTGATGTTTTTCCCGAAAGTGATGAAGACAAGGCTGTTTCGATGGAAGTAAGAGGTCGAAGCCTAATTAGCGGACTTCCTCAAAACGTCACCATTACTGCAGGCCAGACCTGTGAAGCACTTCAAGAACCTGTAGAACAGATTGTAAATACTATATATAGTGTTTTGGAAAAAACTCCGCCGGAACTAGCATCTGATATCAGTGAAAAGGGTATAGTAATGACCGGTGGCGGTTCGCTGCTTAAAGGCATGGACAAGTTGATTTGCAGAAGAACCGGTATTCCGGTTATAATTGCAGAAGAGGCAATTTCTGCTGTGGCTATTGGAGCCGGTAAAGCATTAGAAAATTTGGACATACTTGGTCCTAATGCTGTTTTTACCAAATAACCCACTTCTTTAAGAAGGAGGTGATTAAAATTGATAAGAGGTCTTTATACAGGAGCTTCAGGAATGCTGTCTGAAATGAGCAGAACTGATGTCATTTCAAACAACCTTGCCAATGTAAATACTTCTGGGTTTAAGAAAGACAGGGCGATTTTCAGAGCTTTGCCAGAGATGAATATCCATCGGTTTGATGATCCGATAACTGTCGGCCTTGATCGGGTTATAGATCCGAGGCCTTTCATTGGCATGCTGGGTACTGGAGTAATGCTGGATGAAATAAATACGGATTTTTCCCAAGGCGCTATAAAGGTAACGTCAAATCCACTAGATATTGCCTTGAGAGGGGAAGGCTTTTTTGAGGTTCAGACTCCCGAAGGCATACGGTATACAAGAGACGGCAGTTTTACCATAGACCGGGATGGATATATTGTTACAAAAGACGGTTATTATGTTCTGGGTGAGAATGGACCGATGCTGTTGCCTCAGGAAGGTGATGTTGTAATAAGTCAACAAGGAGAAGTGACTGTAAGCGGTCAATTTGTGGACAGGCTTGAAATAGTAAATTTTGCCGACCAAGGGCAGGTTGTAAAACAAGGCAGTAATTTATATAACTCCCAAGCACCAACGGTTCCGACTGATGCCGAAGTGATTCAGGGTGCTTTAGAAGGGTCAAATACCAACACGATTTCAGAAATGGTTGATTTGATAACAGCCTTTAGAGCGTATGAAGCCAGCCAGAAGGTAATACAAACTCATGATGAAACTCTTGACAGAGCTGTAAATGATATAGCAAGCATATAATTTTGGGGCCGGACTGAATACTCAGAGGCCCTCCACTGCCGACTGACTGAAGCAGTGATAATATAAGGAGGAGTAAACTATGATGCGCGCACTGTGGAGTGCTAGTTCTGGTATGCAGGCACAACAATTGAATATGGACATTACATCAAATAATTTGGCTAATGTAAACACAGCGGGTTTTAAGAAAAGCCGTGCAGAATTTAAAGATTTGCTATATGAAACACTTCAGCGGCCGGACAGTCCCGAGTTGCTTTCAGGAGCAGCAGTACCTGTAGGAATTCAAGTAGGTCATGGAGTTAGACCTTCGGCTACAGGCCGAGATTTTAACGAAGGTAATCTTCAGCCTACTGGTAATACATTTGATGTAGCTATTGAAGGGACAGGGTTTTTCATGGTAGAAAGACCCGACGGCAATCTGGCTTTTACCAGAGATGGTTCATTTAAAGTATCCTTGGATGGAACCGACAGAAATTTAGTCACATCGGAAGGATATTATGTTCTAAGCGGAGACGAAAGCTATATAACCATTCCTGAGGAATATACCGATATTAGTATTTCATCAGATGGTTTGATTACAGGACAGGATGAAGATGGGACAATAGAAGAATTAGGTCAAATAGGGATTGTTAAATTCTTAAATCCTCAGGGACTTTTGGCTATCGGCAACAATCTCTTTGAGGCAACTGAAGCTTCTGGAGAATATGTGCCAATGGAAGATGTATCAGATCCCGGATATGGTACATTGCTACAAGGATTTTTGGAGATGTCCAATGTTCAGGTAGTGGAAGAAATGGTAAACCTTATCATTGCCCAGAGAGCCTATGAAGTAAATACCAAAGCCGTCCAGGCATCTGATGAAATGCTGGCTCAGGCCAATAATCTCAGGCGTTAGGGGAATGAATTATGGAAATAATAGACAGTAGAATTGATTTTATTCCTATATCCCAGTTTAAGATGCATTCTTTAAAAAGCGAAAACAAAAATGAAACAGAATTAAAAGAGGTTTGTCAGCAATTTGAATCAATCTTTTTAAATTATATGCTAAAATCTATGAGGGATACAATACCCGATGGGGGCATGTTTGAAAAAGGTGTAACTTTTGATATTATGCAATCTATGCATGATGAAGCCCTAGCTGAAGAAATTTCTCAAAACGGAGGAATCGGATTGGCACAGCAGCTTTATGAACA
This sequence comes from Tepidanaerobacter acetatoxydans Re1, assembly GCF_000328765.2. Classification (NCBI taxonomy): domain Bacteria; kingdom Bacillati; phylum Bacillota; class Clostridia; order Thermosediminibacterales; family Tepidanaerobacteraceae; genus Tepidanaerobacter; species Tepidanaerobacter acetatoxydans. The sequence goes on along the minus strand of NC_019954.2, from coordinate 2,160,008 downwards.
GCTTTCAAAATATATTTAGGAAAATTTATTAAATATAAATGGGACGGACTTTACGGTTCGTCCCTAATTGATTTAAAATAGGTAATTTTTCATCATCGATTGCTCTCAAATTGAAGGATACAATCCTTTGTTTATAAATTGTATTATACTTTGAATCTAAAAAAATTGTTTTTAAGCCAATTATTATTTGAAAAGGATGGTTTTTATGCTTAGCATCGAAGAAATAAAAAAAATAATACCACATAGATATCCGTTCTTATTAGTGGATCGAATACTGGAATTGGAGGAAGGAAAGAGGGCAGTAGGTGTTAAAAATGTCTCTGCTAATGAAGAATTTTTCCAGGGGCATTTTCCGGGAAAACCCATCATGCCCGGAGTATTAATAGTGGAAGCCTTGGCTCAAGTTGGAGCCTGTGCGATTCTAAGCTCTGAAAACAATCGTGACAAGATAGCACTTTTTGCAGGTATTGATAGAATGAGATTCAAGCGTCAGGTAATACCGGGTGACCAGTTGCGACTTGAAGTAGAACTTACGAAAATAAAAGGTCCTATCGGAAAAGGTAAAGCTAAAGCAACAGTAGATGGTGAAATAGTCGCCGAAGGTGAATTGATGTTTGCGATATCAAGCCTATAAGATTAAATTTAAAAATATCAAGTCTAATTTCAAGGAGGAATGCCTCGATTTTTAACGGTATAGCTTTCTGTATCAAAATTGATTATAATTATTTATAGTAATGGGGGGCAATCAAAATGCAATTTTATTTAATTAGTGGGCTAATTTTTGCATTTTTTGTAGCTATTTTTGCACTGTGGAATTCCTCGGAGATTATTATTCGATTTCCGTTTCTGGGCGAATTTGCAACCTCACAGGCCTTAGTGATAATCGGCTCAGCGATGCTTGGAGCACTGGTTATAATGGTATTTGGTCTTGTTAAAAGTTTCAAAATGAATCAACAAATAAAAAAACAGGCAAGAACGATAAAAGATTATGAACAAATTATTGATAAAATGAAAAAACAGCTGGATGAAAAACAATTAAAAAAGGAAAATGGTGCAGAAATTTAACTACGCAAGATAAAAAAAGTAACCCTTCTTGCAGGGTGGTCTAGGACATGCGCGACACGTATGTTAAAGTCAGCACTTGAAATTGTATTAATGGTTGTGTTAGTATAGTATAAATGAATATTTTTGGCGATGAATGAGTAAAGTAGCTGTTTTAGGTTACAGTATAAAGAGAGCAATCCGGTTGGTGGAAGGATGCGTACCAAAACAAGTGAATTACACTCAGGAGTTTTCGGTCTTTAGCGGCTTAAGCCGTTACTGTATAAGAGGCATTTAGACGAAATATTTTAAATGCGAATTAAGGTGGTACCACGAGCTTCCTCGTCCTTAAAAGACTGGGAAGCTTCTTAATTACATGATTTCAAGACCAGCTATTAAAAGTCAAGAGATAATTTAATTTATTTTGCCTTTGTGATTATAAAATTTCTGTCAGAACCCGTCAAGGGAAAAAGCATCCCTTGACAGAACCTGCCATAAATACTTATGTAAAATTAGGCAAAACAAATAAACCTAAATATAGAATAAAAAATTTAGGTTGTAAAAGCAGGTTAGTTTTTACCAATCCTATTTAATATCAGGCACATAGGGTTTGTTATCACGAAGGACTGCAAAGATAATATTACACATCTTTCTAGCGACAGCCCCAATGGCAGTTAAATGATGTTTCCCTCTTGCCCTAAGTGATTGATAATAGACTGACAGAGCTGGGTCTTTGAAGGCTGCAACAGTAGCAGCTAACCAAATTGCCCTACGAAGATATGGAGAACCACGTTTAGAAATTTTAGTCTGTGTCCCCACAAAATCACCAGATTGTTTTACGGCTACATCAAGACCTGCATAGGCAACAAGTTGGGGTGCAGCTTCAAAACGGGAAATATCACCAATTTCTCCGATAATAATAGCACCAAGAACATCACCAATACCTGTAATAGTAGTAATAACTGAATTGGTTTGGTGAAGGAGTGTAGAAATTTCAGTTTCAAGTTCTTTTAGCTGTTCTTCGATAAAATTAATTTGGGCAATAATTTGCTTAATTTGAAATGCAAATGCATCTTTTGCAAAGTTAATACCAAAAGTATTAGTAGCAGACTCTTGAATTTCAGAAGCTTTTGAAATACCAAAACGTCCTCTACTAGCTTCGGATAGAAGTTTGGAAAGAGTCCCTGTATCTATGGATAACATATCCTCTGGAGTAGGATATTTAGAGAGCAGCTCCCTAGAAGTTACTCCAAAGGTATCAGAAAAAAGCTTAGAGTATTCAGGGAAAACTTGATCCAAAAGAGCAATACACTTGCGTTTCCAATCAGAGCATTCATCTACTAAAGCGAGACGGTATCTGGATAATTGGCGTAAGGCCATAACATCTTCATCAGCTAAAGAAGTAGTGGAAAATTCACCGAAACGCATAATTTGAGCAATGATAAAGGAATCCTTAGAGTCGTTCTTAGTTTGCCTAATATACATCTTTCTAAATGCATCTGATTGAATAGGGTTAATAACATTTACAGTAAACCCTAGATCAATTAGATATGAATAAAGGCTAACCCAATAATGACCAGTAGCTTCCATACCAATAACAGTGTTGGAAGTATCAGCTTCAAATCTTTCAAGCAAGGCAATTAATTTATTGCAACCTACTTGAGAATTTGAAAAGGATATACTTTTATCAAGAAGCTTACCATTAGAATCAATAATAGAAGCTTCGTGGTTTTGTTTAGCAATATCAATACCAACATAAAACATAAAATCACCAGCTTTTAATATATTTACAGATAAAGTCTAGGACCTCTCTACTTTACATGATGCAACCTCGTTAGATATTCAGTAACTTTTGTACTATCCAGCTCATTCGCATATGGATGTAAAGAAGAGGCGTAACCCTTGAAAAGGAAGACTAGGCTTCAAGGAGGAAAACTACGACCTCTATCTGTACAATTATTATCTCACAAGAATAGTGAGATAGAAAAGAAATATAGTTTTTAAACTATGACTTTATTATACGAGGAGGAAAGATTACAACATGGACAATGTATACGATATTCTAAAAGAAAGAGGATTTATTGAACAGGCGACACATGAAGAAGAAATCAGAGAGCTTCTTGAAAAGGAAAAGGTTGTTTTTTATGTTGGCTTTGACCCTACTGCTGACAGCCTGCACGTAGGTCATTTGCTTCCAATGATGGCTATGGCACATATGCAAAGAGCCGGCCATGTTCCAATAGCTTTGTTGGGTGGGGGCACTGCAATGATAGGTGACCCATCAGGTAGAACCGATATGCGCAAAATGCTAACTCGGGAACAAATAGATTATAATGCAAGACAATTTAAAAAACAGTTCGAAAAACTTCTTGATTTTTCGGATAATAAGGCCTATATGCTAAATAATGCAGACTGGCTAATGCAACTTAACTATATAGATTTTCTGCGTGAAGTTGGTCGGCATTTTTCTGTAAATCGCATGCTTACAGCTGAGTGCTATAAACAACGGCTGGAAGCAGGCCTGACCTTTTTGGAGTTTAACTATATGCTGATGCAGTCTTATGACTTCTTACATTTGTATAGGAAATACGGTTGTAAATTGCAGATGGGCGGCAATGACCAATGGTCGAATATTATAAGCGGTGCTGACTTAATCCGGAGAGTGGAAGGAGATTCGGCTTATGGCATGACATTTACGCTTCTTACCACCAGCGAAGGTATAAAGATGGGTAAGACTCAGGCGGGAGCCCTTTGGCTGGATCCTGAAAAGGTATCACCCTATGATTTCTATCAATATTGGAGAAATATTGACGATAGAGATGTCGAGAAATGCTTGTCACTTCTAACATTCCTTCCCATGGATGAAATCAAACGGCTCAGCTCTTTGGAAGGTGCCCAAATAAACAAGGCTAAAGAAGTGCTGGCATTTGAGCTTACTAAAATGATTCACAGCGAAGAAGAAGCCAAAAAGGCGCAAGAGGCTGCAAGAGCACTTTTTAAGGATGGTGCAGATATGTCTTCAGTTCCCCAAACAGAAATAGATGCACAAAAGTTAAGCGATGGTATGGAATTACTTGAGCTTTTAATGCTTACCGGCCTGACTTCCTCAAAAAGTGAAGGAAGAAGACTTATTCAACAGGGAGGCATTTATGTTGCAGACAAACGAATTGATGACGTTGAGTTAAAAATTACCGCAGAGGATTTCGATGATGACAAAACACTCTTACTTAGAAAAGGCAAAAAAGTTTATCATATGGTAAAACTATTATAACCTCAAACTATAAATGGACGTTTAAATTTCAAAACGTCCATTTTCCTCATCATAAGCAGATAAAGCAAAAGTTACTATTCAGAGGCTGAAAACAACTTGTCATCCTGAATACAGTGAAGAATCTTTATAAGGATTAAACAAGATTCTTCGCTGCACTCAGAATTCCCACGTGTTTCCACGCCACAATAAACGAATATTAATTGCTATTCCTTGATTATACACTAGTTATGGCATGAGTTCGAGTGTCATTGTCACAATGAGGTTGACTCAGAATTTGAAAATACTCCTGCTGCAGAACCACAAATTGTCTTTGAAAAACGTATAGCAATGTAGCTATTAAGACAGGGGTAACGCCATAATAACAATAGCAAGGAATATTATTATACAAACTGTTTATGAGCGTTGTTGTGGGATTGACGTGCACAAAAACTTATTGTTGCCTGCTTTAGAAACGGGAAAAAAGCAGAAGTACGGGAGCTTATTGGAAACCTATCTATAACATTCTGGAATTACCAAACATTGATGTGATGGTTGTTAATGCACATCACATGAAAACTGTCCCCGGGCGTAAAACTGATATCAAAGATGCTCAATGGATAGCAGACCTTTTACAACATAGTCTTTTAAAGAGTAGTTTTATCCCTGATAAGGAACAACGCGAACTTCGTGAAATAGTACGCTACCGTAAAAATCTAATCGAAGAGCGTTCAAGAGAACTTAATCGTCTAGAAAAAACCTTAGAAGGTGCTAATATAAAGCTAAGTTCTTTCGCTTCCAGCTTAACCGGTGTAAGCAGCCGTAAGCTGATAGAGCAACTGCTGCCGTAGCCCATTCCATGCTCATTGCAATATACCACATGTTAAAAGATAATGTTCATTTTAAGGATCTAGGTAGCGATTATTATACAAAGTTCAATAAAGAGAAAAAAGCTAATTATTACTTTAAAAAATTACAAGAATTAGGAGTGTCATTTCCCGTTTCAGTGGCTACCTAAAATATAATTTTTTTTGGGCATTGCTCTTTGAGCTGGTCGAAGGGTGATTAATCAACCACCCTTAGTTAAGTGTGTCTTTGTTTAGTTATATATTCATAACAATGACAGCAGTATATAGCAGAATGACAGACCTCTGAATAGTAACAAACAAGAAATTAGCCGGGCAGATATATATTATGATGTGCAAATAGAAATCTTTGATGTATAATTATGATGAATATTATAAAGGGGAGTGGGTTTTAATAAAGAAATCAGCCGTATTTTGGGGATACTTTTCATATAAAGATTGGGAGATGCATTTGGCGGCCAGTCCAAAAGGTCTATGCTATGTGCTTTGGTCAAACAAGCCATTTAAGGTATTAGAGATTTGGGTAAATAAGTATTTTTTTCAAGCCGATTTAATCTATAATCAAGATAAATTAGAACCATATATGATTCAACTTGAGGAATATTTAAAGGGTCGGCGGCATACCTTCGATATTCCCTTAGACTTACAAGGTACATGCTTCCAGATATCAGTGTGGAAGACACTGCTAAATATACCATATGGAACAACTAAGACATATTCGCAAATAGCTCGAGAAATTAATAATCCAAAGGCCGTGCGGGCAGTTGGAAAAGCCATCGGAGCAAATCCTGTGTCCATAGTGGTACCGTGCCACAGAGTCATCGGTAAGGATGGAACACTTACAGGCTTTGCGGGTGGAATAGAAATAAAGGAAAAGCTCCTGAGGATAGAAGGAATATCAAATATCAAGAGCTAAATAAAAGAGAATAACCTGTTTTCATGCAAACATTAAATTTTTTTGTATTCAAATATTTTATGGGAAGATGATTAATTATGACGGTTACTCTTGAAGATTTTTTAGTACAATTATTTTCAAACCCAGCTTTGATTATTACTGTATTGTTGACACTAGGAACTGTTATGGTCAACGGGTGGACCGATGCTCCAAATGCTATTGCGACATGTATTTCTACACGTTCCATGGAACCACAACCTGCAATTATTATGGCTGCTATTTTTAATTTCTTAGGTGTATTTGTTATGACAATAGTTAATTCGAGGGTAGCAGAAACCATATATAATATGGTGGACTTTGGAGGAGATGCTCATAAAGCTCTTATTGCATTGTGTGCGGCTTTATTTGCAATTGTGGTATGGGCTACCGCTGCATGGTGGTTGGGCATACCGACTAGCGAAAGTCATGCATTGATAGCAGGTATAAGCGGCGCTGCAATAGCACTGCAAAAGGGCATTGGCGGTATCAATTTCGATGAATGGATAAAAGTTTTATATGGATTGGCATTATCCATGTTCTTAGGTTTTTTTTCCGGATGGTTAGTAGTTAAAGTAATCGAAAAGGTTTTTAGCGGCTTTGACCGTAGAAAAACATATGGTTTGTTTAAATATGCTCAAATAGTCAGTGCCGCCGGTATGGCCTTTATGCATGGTGCTCAGGACGGTCAAAAGTTCATGGGTGTGTTTATGCTCGGCATATTTCTTGCACAAGGGCAAGCTTCGGTTACTGAATTTGTTATTCCGTTATGGTTGATTATATTATGCTCCATAGTGATGTCACTGGGGACATCCATAGGCGGTATGCGAATTATCAAATCCGTAGGAATGGAAATGGTGAAACTTGAAACCTATCAAGGATTTTCTGCAGATCTTGCAGGTGTTATATGCTTATTTCTAGCTTCTGTGCTGGGACTACCCGTCAGCACTACGCATACCAAGACAACGGCTATAATGGGAGTAGGTGCAGCAAAGAGAATCTCATCCGTAAATTGGGGAATTGTAAGAGAAATGGTAATTGCCTGGTTGATGACTTTTCCGGGCTGCGGATTAATTAGTTTTTTATTGGCATTACTATTTATGAGATTATTTTAAAACAAAAATAAATAGATTGGGGAAGGCAACTATTATGCGTAAAAAGGATAATTATTATTTCGATACTTTTGTTCAATTAGTAGATTATTCCTGTGAAGCCGCAGATTTGTTAAATCAAATTATGATTGACTACGATGCAAAACAGATAAAAGATAAAATGGAAGAAATGCATACTATAGAACATACTGCAGATGTTGAAAGACATCAAATGATTGGAAGACTGGTAAAGGAATTTATAACCCCGATTGAACGTGAGGATATTATGGCAATAGCGGATTGTATTGATACTGTTACAGATACCATCGAAGATGTATTAATGCGAATGTACATGTATAATATCAGTGAGGTTACAAAACATGCCCAGAAGATGACTGAGATTATCGTAAAATGCTGTAGATTATTAAGACAGGCATTTGATGAATTCCCAAATTTCCGCAAGTCTCAAAAGCTCCATGAACTAATTGTAGAAATCAATGAGCTGGAAGAAGAAGGAGACGCACTCTACACTGAAGCTATAAGAGCCCTATATCTCAGCAATGTAAATTATAAAGAAATAGTCGCATGGGATAACACATATCATTATCTGGAAAAATGCTGCGATGCTTGTGAAGATGTAGCAGAGGTTATAGAAAATGTAATAATGAAAAATTCCTGAACAACTCTTCTGCTGCCAGTGTTAATTTTTTAACTGAGAGGCTTGTAACTTTCGGAGTTTGCAAAAAATTCGAAAACTAGAAATAAGAAAATAATAAAAAAATATATTGACATATTAAAAAACTAGCAATATAATATAAGCATATGGAATCGGTTCCACAAAATGAGGTTTTGCCATATGAGACTTACAATCAATGATATAGCTAAAAAAGCAAATGTATCTAAATCAACTGTTTCAAGGGTGTTAAATAATTCTGGATATGTTAATAAAGAGACAAGAGAGAAAATAGAAAAAGTCATAAAAGAGAATGCTTATTACCCTTCAGCTCAAGCTCGAAGCTTAAGTAAAAGAGAGAGTAATACTATTGGTGTGATTATTCCCGAAGCTGATAATTCTTTTTTTGGAGAAGTTTTAAGAGGGATTAGCGAAATTGCGGATGAAAACGGTATGACTTTAATCTTTTGCGATACCAATAATAATGTTATTAAGGAAAAAAGAGCTTTAGACATGATTATTATGCAAAGGGTAAAAGGGTTGATTTTTACTCCGGTGAATGATCATAGCAATGATGAAGTTGAACAAAAGCTTAAACAGAAATTAAGAGCATTAAACATACCAACTGTTTTGTTGGACAGGGGAATCGAGAATTCAGAGTGGGATGGAGTCTTTTTCGAAAACTATAAAAGTGCTTATAAAGCTACTGAAATATTAATAAATGAAGGACACAAAAAGATAGGTGTTATAACAGGCGACTTAAATCTAAAAATAGGAAGAGATAGATATAGAGGATTTTTAGATGCTTTAAAAGACTATAATATTCCCGCTTTGAAGAAATACATCTATATAGGAAATTTTTCCGTAGAAAAAGCTTATCAGGTATCAAAGCAATTTTTGGAAGATAATGATTTGCCAGATGCCTTACTAACTTCTAACAATAGAACAACATTAGGGCTACTTAAAGCACTGAACGAAAAAAATGTTCTTCCGGGAAAAGATATAGCTGTTATAGGAATCGATAACATTGAAGTGCTTGACATTCTTGGTTATAAGATTAGCTGTGTAGCAAGAGATACGGTAGAAATGGGCAGATTAGCTATGCGACTATTATTGGAGAGGTTCGAAAATCCGAAGAAGGAACGAGAGAATTGTATTATGCCATTTAAAATTAACCTAAAGGGTTCCGAAAAAAAATTGTAAAAAAAAACATATATTTGACTAAAAATTTTTTCGCAAATATGGGAGCGGTTCCATATTTAAGTTTTTAATTGCAGTGCTTATGGTGCAGCAATTAAAATAAAAAAATTAAAAGTAATAGGAGGAAGAGTTTATGAGAAAAAGAGTTTTTGCCTTGCTATTGGTATTACTACTTGTTATTCTGGCAGGATGTGGCAAAACGGGCACTGATTCTCAAGAAGGGAATCTAGATTCAGCGAATACGGGAGGAGAAAATGCAGAACCTTATAAGATTTCTGTAATAGTCAAAGCAACAGATTCGGATTATTGGCAAACGTTGCTCGCCGGTGCAAAAGCAGCAGAACGGGATTGTGGTGGTAAAGTTATTGTAACTACGGACGGTCCTCCATCAGAAACAGATATTGATAAACAAGTTTCTATTTTGGAAAATGTTATCTCAACTCAACCAGATGCTATAGTTATTTCTTCTACCAGCTCTGATGCAACTGTGCCAGCTATTGAAAATGCTATGTCGCAGGGGATTCCGGTTATAACTATTGATAATAAGCTTAACACAGACAACTATACGTCATTTTTAGCTACAGACCACAGAATTGCAGCAGCTTCAGCAGCTGAGGCGATGGTAGATGATTGGAAAGAAATGGGTATTGATCCATCTGGCAAGAAAGTTATCGTAATTAGTTCGGTAGCCGGAACAAAAGTCAATACTGAAAGAACGGAAGGTTTTATCGAAAAGATTACTGAACTTGTTCCTGAAATTGTAGTTCTAGAAACTCAGTATGGAGATAACGATATTTCTAAGGCTTTAAGTATTGCTGAAAACACAATTGCAGCTAATCCGGATTTAATTGGTATATTTGCAGATAACAACCATATGGGTGTCGGAGTTGCTAAAGCTCTTGAAGAAACAGGGAAACATAATGATGTAGTGTGTTATGCATTTGATACGAATGAAGATGAAATCAAAGCTCTTAAGGATGGAATATTAAAAGGTTTAGTTGTGCAAAATCCGTTTGGGATGGGCTATGATGGTGTAATGTTTGCTGTTGATGCAATTGAAGGTAAACCGGTTTCAAAAGATGTAATTATCGATGCTACGATAGTAACAAAAGAAAATATGGACGAACCAGAGATACATAAACTTTTATATCCGCTAGAATAACCATAACAAAATAAAAATGTCACAGACATGCTGCTTTAAATGTCTGTGACATTTTTAAGAAAATTTATTACAAATGGCAACAAACAAGGAGATTGTAGAGGGAGGGTAATCATGCCTTTATTAGATGAGAATATTGTAAGCATTAAAAATTTGACTAAAGATTTTCCTGGAGTTAGGGCACTAGATGATGTAAGTTTTGATATTTGTAAAGGCGAAGTCCATGCTCTGGTTGGGGAAAATGGTGCAGGAAAGTCTACTATTATTAAAATTTTAATGGGAGTTTACTCGAGAACATCAGGAGAAATATTTATTGATGGCGAATCGGTAGATTTTAAATCACCACAGCAAGCTGAAAAATACGGTTTAGGGGCAGTTTATCAGGATGTAAACTTAGCCAAAGATTTAACTGTAGCTGAAAATTTCTATATGGGGCATCTTCCAAAAAACAAATTAGGCCTTGTGGATTACAAGACTATGTACAAAGAAACAGAAGAGATTTTGGAGTCTATTAATATGCATGTTAATCCAAGGTCTATTATAAACGAGCTATCTGTTGCTCAGCAAGAAATGATTGCAATTGGTAAGATGCTGCATATTAAAGCTAAATTAGTTATATTTGATGAACCGACCGCATTACTAACAAACGAAGAAATAGAAGAGTTATTTAAGATAATTCGATTGTTAAAGAGTCGAGACGCGGGAATTATTTATATCACACACAGGTTAGATGAAGTATTCCAAATTAGTGACCGTGTAACCGTCCTTAAAGATGGTATGAAAGTGAAGACGGTAAACACAGATGAAACCAATGAAGATGATTTAATTACTATGATGGTTGGCCGAAAAACCGGCGATATGTATAAAATCAATCAGGCTAAGCATGGAACCGTAGTATTAAAAATAGAAAATCTTTCTAGAGATAAGGTATTTAGAAATATAAATTTTGAGGTAAGAAAGGGCGAAATATTTGGTATGTTTGGATTGGTAGGCTCAGGGCGTACTGAAATAGTAAAATGTATCTTTGGTGCAGACAAAAAAGATTCAGGAGATATTTATATTAATGACCAGAAAGTAAAAGTGGATAATCCTGAGGAAGCTATAAAGAAAGGTATAGCCCTTCTTCCGGAAAATAGAAAGGATGAAGGACTGGCATTGGGCTTATCAATTTCTTTTAATACAAATATGGTAGCGATCGATAAAGTATCATCTCACGGAGTTATCGATTGGGTAAAAAGTGACAAAAAAGCAATTGAATTAGCGGAAAGATTAAAAACAAAAACTCCCTCGATACATCAGCTGGTTGGAAATCTTTCAGGTGGAAATCAACAAAAAGTCGTAATTGCAAAATGGCTAGCTCAAGAAAGTGATATTTTCATCTTTGATGAACCAACAGTTGGAATCGATGTTGGAGCTAAACAAGAAATATATAAAATTTTTGAACAGCTTGTCAAGCAAGGCAAATCCATTATTGTAATTTCTTCATATTTACCAGAAGTTATGGGATTATCAGATCGGATTCTTGTAATGTACGAAGGGGAACAGATGGAAATATTGGAAAAGTCGGATTTTGATGAAGAAAAAATCTTAAAGTTGGCTTCTGGCATAAAATAAGGGAGGTTATTATGAGCAGTGTAGTAAAAGAAAAAGCTAATATGAATAAGCAAAATAAAGATGCAAACAAGACGAAGCTGTTTAGCAAGGGGATGAGAACAGAAATCTATTTGATTATATTATTAACCTTGTTATTTCTATTTTTTTCAGTTACTTCAGATGTATTCTTGACAGTAAACAATTTAAAGACTCTTGCACGGCAAGCTTCAATTTATGGAATAATTGCGATAGGCATGCTGGTAGTTATTATTTCTGCAGGTATTGACCTATCGGTAGGCTCTGTTACTGGCCTATCAGGTATTGTGGCGGCTTTATGTATGGCAAATGGCATTTCAATTTTTGCTTCTTTAATTATTGCTTTAGTTTCAGGTCTTGTTATTGGTTTGATTAATGGCATATTGATACATAATGGAAAAGTCCCGCCTTTCATTGCGACTATGGGAACAATGACAGTAGTAAGAGCACTTATTATGTTGCTAACTAATGCAAGTATGATATCTGGTCAACCTGAGGCATTTAGGAAAATCACCCAGACTGAATTCTTAAATATACCGTTTTTGTTTTTAGTATGGGTTGTTGTGATAATCATTGCTATGTTTATTACAACAAAAACAGTTTTTGGGAGGAATGTTTATGCTGTAGGCAGTAATAAAGAAGCAGCCAGACTCAGCGGTATAAACATTAAAAAAACCATATATGGTGTTTATATATTTTCTGCGTTTGCTTGCAGTATAGCTGGAATTTTACTTACATCCAGACTTGGAAATGGTGTTCCTACGGCTGGAGATGGTTATGAACTTGATGCTATTGCTTCAGCAGTAGTTGGAGGGGCAAGTCTGGATGGAGGAACGGGCAGTGTAATTGGGACAGTTCTAGGTTCAATGATTATGGCGACACTCCGGCAAGGCGGTGTATTACTTGGAGTAAACTCCTTTGTTCTGGAAATTATAATTGGTTCATTAATTGTTGTGGCAGTTTTAGTAGATAAAGTAAGACATCAATACATATAAAAGTCTAAGGAGTATATTAAGACATTTAAATAAAATTATAGATGGAGGTTTTTAATATGTTATATAAAAAAGTTGAAAAAATTAAAGAAGAAATCGCTGTAATCGGAGTGGGTTGCTGGAATTTTGGAGGTCAATGGGATAATTCAGACGAAGAAAATTCTATAAAGATTGTCCATACAGCTATTGACAATGGAATTAACCTTTTTGATGTAGCTCCAGTATACGGTTTTGGTAAAGCAGAAACCGTGCTAGGGAAAGCTTTAAAAGGTAGCAAACGTAGCAAAGTTTTGATAGCTACAAAGTGTGGATTGATTTGGAATGAAAAGCATGAAACTACAAATAATCTAAGCAAAGAAAGCATATTAAAGGAAATAGATGACAGCTTGCGCAGGCTTCAAACAGATTATGTTGACATATATCAACTACACTGGCCTGATCATAATACACCAATTGAAGAAACAGTTAGTGTTTTAGAGGAAATCAAAAAAACCGGGAAGATTAGATATATTGGTTTATCCAATTTTTCACAAAAAGATGTAAAAACTTTTATGTCTATGATTGAAATAAATTCGCAACAGGCCTTATACAATATGCTGGAAAGAAATACCAATAGTTATCATAATATACCATTAGAATATAAAACAGAAGATGAGGTACTGCCAACAGTTAGAAAGTATCAGCAAGCTTTCTTTCCATATAGCCCATTATTCCAAGGCCTACTTACTGGCAAATTCAAGGCAAATGGCAACTTTTCCGAAAAAGACATTAGGAATGAGAACCCAAAATTAAGAGGAGAACTATACAAAAAATATTACGAAGGTGTTGCTGCTTTAGAGAATTTTGCAAACAAAATTGAAAGGCCATTAAATGAAATTGCGTTGAATTGGTTAAGACAGAAAAATGAAGTAACTTCCATTATTGCGGGTGCTTCCAGTATAGCTCAACTGGAAAAAAATATTCGTTCGACGATGTGGGATTTGACCGAAGAGGAACTAAATGAAATCGAAATAATTATAGAACCTTATAAATATATATAAGTGGTGATGAAATGAATAAATATTTATTAGCTCATGATTTGGGAACGTCAGGCGATAAAGCTACTCTTTTTACTGCGGATGGAACATTGATAAATAGTTGCACATATGAATACGAAACAAAATTTTTTAATGGCAACTGGGCTGAGCAAAATCCTTTAGATTGGTGGAAGGCATTTTGCGAAACTAATAAACATCTCTTGGAAGGAGTAGATAAAAGAAAAGTTTCGGCAGTAGCATTTAGCGGTCAGATGATGGGCTGCGTCTGTGTGGATTCTAATGGAAGGCCATTGAGGAACGCAATTATATGGGCTGACCAGCGAAGTACAAAAGAAGAAGAAACCATAAGAAACAAGATTGATGAAAGCAGGTTCTACAAAATAACGGGACATAGAATTAGTGCTTCATATAGCATAGAAAAGTTAATGTGGGTGCGCAACAACGAACCTGATGTTTTTAAGCAGACCTGCAAAGTTCTGTTACCTAAAGACTATATCATATATAAGCTTACGGGTGAATTCGTTACAGATTATTCGGATGCATCTGGAACTAATGCCTTTGATATCGTTAAATGTAAATGGTCAGATGAAATAATGGAAGCAGCAGGTATAGATAAATGTTTATTTCCGGCTGCATACCCTTCAACTAATATCGTAGGAGAAATATCTAAAAATATAGCAGGAGAATGTGGATTAGCTTCAGGCACTAAAGTTATAATTGGTGGAGGTGATGGGGTATGTGCATCTGTCGGAGCTGCATCTGTAGTGGAAAATGCCGCATATAACTATCTTGGTTCTTCTTCATGGATATCATTTACATCTAAGGAGCCGGTTTTTGATAACGAGCTTAGAACCTTTAACTGGGTTCATATGGTTCCCGGCTATTATTCTCCAACAGGCACTATGCAGGCCGCAGCTAACTCTTATAATTTTGTTAAGAAGATTCTTTTCGACGGGTTATCGATATTAGAAAAGAATAAGATTAGCATTTACGAATTGATGGATAAAGAAATTAACAGTTCAAAAGTTGGCGCTAATGGCCTTGTATTTCTACCATATCTATTAGGAGAAAGAAGCCCAAGATGGAATCCTAAAGCAAGAGGTGCTTTTATAGGGCTTAAGATGGAACATACCAAAGGAGATTTGCTGCGTGCCACAGTTGAAGGAATTCTTATGAATCTTGCTATCATACTGCAAGTTTTCAAAAAAGAATCTGATATTAGCGATATAAATGTCATTGGGGGATTAGCACAAAGTGATGTTATACTCCATCTATTATCAGATATATATGGCATAAAGGTTCATAAGTTGAACTATCTTGAAGAGGCAACTTCTATCGGGGCAGCTGTTGCAGCTGGCGTGGGAAGCGGCGAATTAAAAGACTTCAATGAAGTACATAAATTTATTAAAATTAAGGAAGATATTATTCCTGATTTGGAAAATCACAAGAAGTATGAAAGAATTAAAAAAGTGTTTGATGAAAGTTATTATGCTCTGTTAGATGTTTATGAGCAATTAAATAAAATATAGAAAGGAACACCAAGATGAATTTAACAATTGACGAGTTAGCGAATATGATTGATTATACATTGTTAAAACCGGATATATCAAATAAAGATTTATTTCAACTTTGCCAAGATGCTATAAAATATAATTTTAAAACAGTTGCAATTAACAATGCGGTGATTCTATTTTGCAAAAAAATACTAAAAGGAAGTAATGTTCTTTGTGATGCGGCGGTTTCGTTTCCCCTTGGGCAATCAACCATCGAGACAAAAGTATTTGAAACAATAGATGCAATTGAAAAAGGTGCAGGAGAGGTGGATTACGTTGTAAATATTGTAGAAATTAAAAACGATAATTGGGCTTATATCGAAGAAGAAATGCGAGAAATTGTAGAAGCCTGCAATGAGAGAGGAGCTATTTCAAAAGTAATATTCGAAAATTGCTATTTGAGCGATGATGAGAAAAAGAAATTATGCGAAGTTGCTCTAAAGGTAAAACCAACATTTATAAAAACGTCTACAGGTTTTGGCAATGGTGTGGCAACAATCGAAGATGTCAAGCTGATGAAAGCATGCGTCGGTGATAATATTAAAATTAAGGCTGCCGGAGGCATAAGAGATATCCAATCTGTCCTAAAGTTTATAGAAGCTGGAGCAAGTAGGATTGGCACCAGCAGCGGTGTGAAAATTATTGAAGAGTATAAAAAATTAAAATCAAAAAAATGATGGCTTCAGGAGGAGAAAAGAGATGAATTCTAATTATGCCACTGGATTGCAGCATGTAGGAATTCCAACAAAGCGTCTGGGTATATCGGTTGACTTTTATAAAAAACTTGGTTTTAAAGTTTACTTTAGATCTAATAATGTAGTTTTTATGAAACTAAATGCTTTACTTATAGAATTATATATAAACAGTAATACTTCTAGAAAAGCCGGTACCATTGACCATATTTCATTAAATGTTAAAGATATTGAATCTGCATTTTCAGAATTCAGATCTTCAGGTTTTAAAATACTAGACTCAGAAATTAAAAGCCTTCCATTTTTTGAAAATGGGGTACGCTTCTTTACTATTGAAGGGCCTAATGGAGAGAAAATAGAATTTAACGAGTTAATAAAAAAATAATTTTAAGTTTCCGCATTTTTTTCTGAATCGTAGATAAATCAATACCTTTAACGTTTAATATGTAAACAGCAAATAAAATACTGCAAGTCAATGTAATTTATAGTCTTGTGTAAATGCGGTTTATTTTTTGCGGAAACTCAAAAAAAATAATATATTGAAAAATTATATATATTGTTATATAATAGAACAAACTTACTACAATATAAAAATTGAAAGACAAGGGCGTCTTTCTATATGGCAATGTAGCCACGTCATAAAAGCAGAGGATTGTTAGTATATGCTCAAAGACGTGGCTTGATTTATTTAAAAATAAATCCCGTACAAAGCAGGAAAAACCAAAAATACATAGAATACAACTACAATTACAATAATAATTATACTTATTATCTATAATAAGGCAAAAAAAGATCCCCCATATCTTTTTTTTGTCAGTGTTTTAAATCAAAACAAAGGCGGTGAAGGTGTGGACGATCATGAAGCTAAACAGAGAATTATACAGGAATACGTTCCAGGCAAACAAATTACCTTAGCACATCTTATCGCCAGCCCTGACAATTCTCTTTATCAAAAATTAGGGATAGAAAAGGCAGGAGCAATAGGCATTATGACTATCACTCCAAGTGAGGGTGCTATTATTGCAGCCGATATAGCAACTAAAGCTGCTGGTGTGGATATAGGTTTTCTTGACAGATTCAGCGGTTCTTTAGTAATAACAGGGGATGTGGCATCGGTTGAGGCATCATTAAAGCAAGTCACAAATGTATTAAAGGAAGTTCTCGAGTTTTCTCCGGCTCCAATAACCCGTTCATGAGGTGAAACATATTGCTAATTTTGAGGTGAAAGAATTGCAGAAAAGAGTCATGTTTATTGGTGCTTCCGGGTCGGGTAAAACCACCCTTATAAAAACACTGAGGGGCTGCGGAGAAGCTGTAAAAACCCAAGCGCTTACTTTCGAAGATGGCTTTATAGATATTCCAGGGGAATATATGGACATAAGGCGCTTAAATCACGCAGTAATCACAACAGCAATGGATGCCGATGCAATATTTGTAGTCCAGGATTCTACAAGCTCTAAACCCACAACCCCTCCCGGCTTTGCTGAAATGTTCAATATCCCGGTGTACGGAATAATAAGCAAAGTAGACTTGCCGGAATCTAACATACAAAAAGCTGCGGAATATTTAAAAATGTGTGGGGTGAAGGGGCAATACTATCCTGTGTCAGTGATAACAGGAGAAGGAGTTAAAGAGATAAAAAATTTGATCAAAAGTATATAATCGCCATTACTATTGGTTAGGCATTACCCTCACCCCACAAGATTATAATTGTTGTAAAAATAACTATTATCACTGAGGTTTATTCATTTTATTAAATTGATTGCCTCGCTGCATATTGCCATTCATTGTAGTGTTGCCCGTTGTGGGAAGCTGGCCCGATAACTGTTGCTTTATATTTTTAACCCTGTCTCTTACAAAATTCAGTATAGAAGTTGAACTAGCCATCATTCCCCTGCCACCTGCACCAGGCCCACTCCTTGCGCCACCACCCATGCCGCCTTGAGGGGGCTCAGGTCTTTCGCCGTTTTCAAGATTTTCTGGCATGCCCTGAGGCTTTTGAAACTGCTGCTCATCTTGGGGTTGGATCTGCTGAGGAGGCATTGAGTTTTCCTGTTGATTGTCTACATCTTGAGGAGCAGTATTTGCTGTTGAATCCGTTGACTCTTCAGAATAAGTAATACTTGCCTCAAACTGTTCCATTGTACAGAATTTAGTAGGATCCGCTTCTACATATGGCCTTATAATAGATGCTAACTGTGTAACCCTTTCCTCAAAGTTTTCCAGATAATTCAGCAGTTCCTGGATGTAACCGTGATATCTTTCCTTATATTCCTCCACTGCTAGCAGGTTGTTAATAAGTGGAAGACTTTCCATATTCACACCTAATACAGGCTCATCAATAGGAATTGTTATCTGATTATTACCTCCGCCAAATCCGCCGATAGACATGTTATAGTCCCAGGGAATTACAGTAAATTTGCCATTTTGTCCATATAGATAATAGTTTTGCGCCAGATTTCCGTTGTAGCTGTCGTAATTGCCTAAAACCGTATTTACTGCGATATATTTTAATGCACTGTCAACATCAAGCACACTTTCAATATCACCCTTTTCTCCCTCGGGCATTTCATTTAGAATCTGTATAAAGTTTTTAAGGTCGGTTTTTGATTCGTCACTGCCAACTTTTAGCTCACTTTTTTCATAGTTGTTCCCCTCTACATATTGAAGGGTGCTGCCCTGTTCCTGCTTATACAGATTGCCGTCGGCACCGCCAAAGTTGCGCTCTAAAAAGCTGTCGTCTATAGCTTCAACCATGAGATAGAATCCAAATAATTCTCCATTAATATACACATTTGCATAACTTGCAAGGGGTGCATCTGCACCGATTTCTCTAAGAGCTTCATAGCTTAAATATTCCCTCATATATGAGGGATCTGAGTACATGTTATTTAGCACGAACTCATCAAGGCCAAGAAGGTTTTGCCCTTTTTCATACTTGTCCAGCTTAACTCTAAAACTGTATCGGTCTGAATCACTGCTGGCAACAGATTTCAGAGTAAGATTTCCCTTTGTTCTAAATCCCACATTTTCTAAAGTCATATCACCTATCTTAATCGTTGCACTCTTATATTCCTCTGCAAGCGGGTCTGCGAGCATGCTTTCCCAATCCGCTTCTGAAATTTCAATGTAGATGTCGTTTATGCGATCCCTTTCAAACAATTCCTCATAAGCCATTTCATTTCCTGAAGTTATTTTTTCGGTTTCAGTTTCGTTTTCTTTTTCTGCTGCTATGGGTGAATTGCCATGCATATAGAATACAGCAATTGACCCTAATGTAAGTATTGTCGCGAGCGCAATGGCTATATATTTTTTTGCTATTTTACCATTTTCCATTCTATCTCCTCCAAATGCCTAGTATTCTGTCGAATCTGCACACATTGACAGTGTAATGTTCAAATTGCCGTTTCTGCAGCGAAGTGCGTCCAGAAACTCTTTTTGATTAATATCCTTATTCATAGTTACCGTATAAACCAGTTCGTAAAGACTTCCTAAACCAGTCGTTTTTACTTTAGCAAGGGTATGATCGACGGTAAAAGTATCAAAGACTTCATCAAATGCCCCTTCATAATCCAAATCCTCGGGAATTGTTATTTTAAGCAATTTCTGACCTGTATTTTTAGCTCCAAAATTAAACAGGCTAAGCATTATCATTAGCAGGCAAAGAACTGCGGTGAACAATGCCGCATACTGGTAAAACCCTACACCGCACGCAAGACCTGCAGCCAGTGCAAACAGTACATAGGAAATGTCTTTTGGATCTCCGGGAGCACTTCTAAATCGTATGATTGAAAATGCACCTGCTAAACTAAATGCCCTTGCAACATTACTTCCTATTAAAAGGATAATAATTGCAATCAAAGTGGGAACGAGAACCAGTGTAAGAGAAAAATTCTGCGAGTAATTGTTTTTATTACTGGTCTTCATATAAGTTAAACTAATAACCATACCCAGGATAAAAGAAATAGCAATTGTCAATAAAGTATTTCCTAAAGATATTGAGGTATCAGCCGCGGCTGCACCGAAAATTGTTTGGAACATATATTTTTACCTCCTTTCGCTTTGTAATTGTTTAACAGCATTCTTTTATATTCTGTGCCATATTTAGAAAAACTTATTGAATAGACTTTGTATTCAGAAAGCAACCTTGATAGCCAATAGGGGATAGCATTTAAGGTTTTAATTTCCATGAGCACCTTATCATCTTCTAATAAATTTTCTCCATAATCGCCGCTTTCAAGCTTTAAGTCGTATCTTCTTGTTCTTATGTTTACATCAAAGGTTATTCTCAGGTTTCTGTCATCTGTGCAAAAGAATGCTTTTCTGTCATATGCAATGTAAACCTTTGCCCTAGGCGCATTGTATATTTTTAACATATAAGCTATCTCATTGATAACCTGATAATTTATGTAGTTTTTTTGTTCAGGTTTTATGCCGGTGTTTATAAAATCATAAGCCTCGTTAAGACTTAGGGCTGTGCGCCTTTTATTGACTAAGCCACAGAACTTTTTCTTGATTTCAACATAAACCAGCTCATCTTCTTCAGGAATCCCATATGCCCTTATTCGAAGCTTTTCTTTATATTTAGGTGCACAAATAGATTTTCTGATTAAGTAATCGTCAGCAGTATCAAGGTAGAGATTGCTTATTGTATAAAATTCAGAGCTTCTGTTATACTCATCTGGTTCCATATAGTTTAAAAGTTTATCTTGTATGCTTTTGGCTGTTGATTTATTAAGTAAAAACTTGCGCTCATATCTGTTGAAAGTTTCAATTGCCATGGTAGTTCTCCTTTCTCATATCTTTGTTTTGCTTCAAGCTTGCCTTTATTTTAAATGGAGTACCTTAAAAAAACCTTAAATAATTAAAAAATAAATTTAAAATGTGTAAAGATGCAACATTTAAGCTTGATTTAAGAATGCTCGTGTATAATAATACAGTTAGAAGAATTAAAAAAATGAAGGTGGTTCTATGAGAATATTAATCGTAGAAGATGAGCTTCATTTAGCGGAGGCTTTAACGCAGATATTAAAGAAAAACAATTATACCGTTGATGCGGTACATGATGGAGAATCTGGTCTTGATAATGCCTTAAGTGGCATTTATGATTTAATTATCCTGGATATAATGCTTCCAAAAATGAATGGCATTAGCATACTAAAGCATATTAGAAAACAGGAAATCGCAACGCCTGTGATACTTCTTACGGCAAAAGGAGAAATTTCTGATAAGGTTATGGGTTTGGACAGCGGTGCGGATGATTATTTGCCAAAACCTTTTGCAACAGAGGAGCTGTTGGCAAGGATAAGAGCTTTGTCAAGGCGAAAGGGGGATATATTGCCGGATTCTTCTTTAAAATATGGAGATATTGAATTAGATGCTTTAAATCTTAAATTGTCAAAGGATAGCAAAGATGTGAAACTTACCTTAAAAGAAAGTGAGCTATTAGAGTTTTTAATGTTGCGCAAAAACATCGTAACTTCTAAGGAATTGATTATCGAAAAGCTTTGGGGGTTTGATTCGGAAGTCGAACCAAATAATGTGGAAGTTTATATTTCGTTTTTGAGAAAGAAACTCTCATTTTTAAATTCTAAAGTCAGCATAGTTACCGTGCGCGGAGTAGGATACATTTTGGAAGGTGGAAATTAATGTTTAAGCAGCTCAGAAACAGATTCCTCATTTTAAATTTAATCATTATTTCCTTTATAATGCTGCTTGCCTTTTCATCAATTTATTTAATAACTTATAATAATGTGCAAGCTGATATTGAACGGGAACTGCGTAGAGTATCAGAATTTGACAGAAATTCAGGGATAAATAAGAGCAAACCACAATCCGGATTTACAGATACTTTACCGCCCGTTGATGCTAATCGCTTGCAACCACCGCCGGACCGCTCGGTTTCGTTTTTACTGGTAACTGATGAAAATGGGAATATCATATCCTTTTCTTCAATCTTTGATGTAGATATAGACTTCTATGAAACTGCAAAAAATTTTGCTGTCTCAGCAAATAAAGATATGGGTAAATTTAAACTAAACGATACTTATTGGGCATTTCTAATAAAGCCGCACCCGGCCGGATACCAAATCGTATTTTTGGACATCACATCTCGGCAAGGCATCTTGACCAATCTCATATATACATTTCTTTTTGTGGCGCTTATTATGCTTTTTATTATTTTCTTTGTAAGCAAATTCTTTGCAGATAGAGCTATTAAGCCTGTCCAGGAAGCCTTTGAAAAGCAAAAACAATTTATAGCCGATGCGTCCCATGAGTTAAAGACACCACTTGCAATAATCAATACAAATGCAGATGTGCTTTTAGCAAATCCTCAAGACTATATAAAAAATCAGTCTAAGTGGCTTTATTATATTAAATCAGAAGCTGAGCGAATGACAAAACTTACAAATGACCTTTTATATCTTGCACAGATGGACTATTCGGATGTAAAAATGATTTTTACCGATTTTAACCTGAGCCAACTAGTTGAAAATGCTATTTTGACGATGGAAGCAGTATTTTTTGAACATGGCATTTCGCTAGAGTATGAGATTGAACCTAACTTGATAATATGTGGCAGTTGCGAACAGATTCAGCAAGCAGTTACAATCCTTTTGGACAATGCAGTAAAATATACTAATACTAAAGGGAAGGTTATAGTTTCCTTAAAAAGGCAGCAAAGCAATGTGCTCTTATCTGTAGCAAATACCGGCGAGGGAATCCCTCAAGAAAATATCAGCAAGGTATTTGACAGATTTTACCGCACAGATGAATCGCGGACAAGAAAAAGCGGAGGCTACGGGCTAGGTCTTGCTATTGCAAAAACTATCATCGAGCAACATGGAGGGAAAATCTCCGTTAAAAGTAATCCAAATGAAAATACGATATTTTATGTTAAACTACCTGCTGTTACTACATTGATTTAGAGGCGGCCAACTTTTCAGTCGAAAAAATATTAAATTAAAAGATGACGCTACCGTAATTTTAACTGAAAGATTTGATTATGATGATATATCGGGGTTCTATGTTGAATATAAGCCTAGAAAAAAGGCTGCTACAGTGAAGTTAGATTATTTATGGTATAATTAATAATATTATTGAACTAAATATGTGTTAAAATAATAAGGTATTGTCAAAATGCGATAAGGCCTTCATAAACAATCCGGCAAGCCGGTTAAAATAGTCATGCTGTTACTAAATGCAGGAGTTAATATATCTGAGAGGAGATACCAAACATGCTAAATGATATCGAAAAAAGGAAACCTACCTTGAAAGAAGCTGTTATAGCTTTATTGTTAGTAATAACGGTAATTTTGATTTCTATTAAGACTGCTCTTGTTCTTGAAACGGCATTGGTGCTGGGAACTGCAGCAGCTGTTCTTGTAGGCTTTTATTTAGGATATTCTTGGGAAGACATCGAAAAAGGTATGCTTGATGGGATGAGAAATGGTTTAGGTGCTTGCATAATATTGATAGTAATCGGTATGGTTGTTGGCACCTGGATTTTAGGTGGTACTATTCAAACTATGATTTATTACGGATTAAAACTACTTACGCCTCAAATATTTTTGCCTGCCGGCTTTATGCTTTGCGCATTAACCTCTGTATTGATAGGCAGTTCTTTCGGCACAATTGCAACTATGGGCATTGTCCTTATGGGCATTGCTGAAGGCCTTGGTATTCCAAGAGCCTTAACAGCAGGAGCTATAGTTTCCGGTGCTATGTTTGGAGACAAAGTTTCACCACTATCAGACTCTACTAACCTTACGGCAGCCATGACCGGAACCAAGTTATTCGACCACGTTCGTTCAATGCTGTATGTATCAGGGCCCGGTGTGGCAATTTGTTTAGCAATTTACACCTTTGTCGGACATAGATATGCCACAGCAGGAAATGTCGATTTTGGAACCGTAGAAAGCATTTTGACAACCCTAAGCAGCAATTTTAATCTTTCTATTATGACTTTAATTCCGCCGGCAATTGTAATTATCCTTTCAGTATTAAAGGTGCCTGCCATTGTTGCACTGATGATTAGTTTTATTTCGGCAGGTGCTTTATCGATATTTACTCAAGGAGCTAGTCTTGCAGGCATAATTGAGGTGGGAGCAAATGGATTTATCTCTAACACCGGTCATGAGCTTATAGATAAGCTCCTTACTCAAGGCGGGATAAATTCTATGATGAGTACTGTTGCCATAATTATGGCGGGAACTGCTATGGGAGGTATATTAGAAAAGTGCGGGATATTACAAGTATTACTTGAAAACCTTATGAAACATATAAAAAAGCCAAGAGACTTAATCTTAGCTTCACTGGCAAGTGCATATATAATGCTGCTTGCAACGGGAGAAATGATGGTATCCATTATAGTTCCAGGCAGGACTTTAGAGCCCGCATTTCGGGATATGAAGATACACACCAGCGTTCTTTCGAGAACTCTTGAAACCGGTGCTACCTTAATGTGCGGAGCATTACCGTGGGGAGTTGCATCTGTTTATGCACAAAATGTTCTCAATGTTGGCTTAGAATATATCCCATACTGCTATCTCCCCTTTATTGCTCCGATTATTGCTATAATCTATGCTTTTGTAGGTTTTGCAACGTTTCCAGCTGAACCGGAAGAAAGTTAAATGAGGGGATGATATCTATTGACAAGGTTATAAGGAAAATCAGACCGATTTTACATGACTTTCAACCCAAATCTTATACAAAAGACCCATGGGAGGAATTGGCAAAATATAAAATAAAAAAAGATGATATTATAGACTGCTCTCTGGGAGTAAACCCTTATGGCTGTTCAACCCTTGCACAAAAAGCCACTAGTAATATTTACTGGGAAGGTATTGCTAAATATCCCGATACATCATATACCGCAATAAAAAAAGCCATTATAAATCTTTGGTCAGGTGTAGCTGAATTAAAGGAGAATGAAATCTTTTTAGAAGCAGGCTCTGTAAGAATTCTAGCTAAATTGAACAGATTATTTATAGAAAATGGCAGTAAAGTACTGGGTTATTGCCCGCAATTCTCGGAGTATGAAAACTTAGTAAAAATGTATGGAGGAGTTTATAATTTCATTGGCTTGAGAGAAGAAGAAAATTTTAAATTCTGCCATAAAAGATTTTTAGATGCAATTAATGATTCATATAATATCATTTATATTGATAATCCAAATAACCCTACAGGTCAAGTTTTGAAGATTGCAATAATAGAGGAGATTGTCAAAAGAGCAGCAAATTATGGGATACCTGTTATTGTAGATGAGGCGTATGGAGATTATATGGATGCTTCAAATTCAGCTATAAGTATCTGTGAAAAATATGATAATTTACTGACAGTACGCTCGCTTTCAAAAGGCATGGGGCTTGCTAATATAAGGTTAGGTTACCTTATTGTTAAAGGCCGCCTTAAAGAATATTACAATACTGCAAACATACCTGCATTTGTCTTTCCTGATATTATGAGTAATATAATAACTGAAACATTGAGGGATACTGAATTTATATTACAATGCAGAAAAGACATAAAGCAGAACAAAGCAAGACTTTTATCAATGTGCAAGGATAAATTTACCATATATGAAACCGGTCTTGAAGTGCCGATACTTACCTTAGGGTGCAAAGATAAGGGAAATCTATATGATTACTTTTTAAAACATGGAGTTATAACCGCTCCTGGAGATGAATTTACCAACTTAGGCAGAAATTATGTCCGACTTTGCATACCTGCTAATATAGAAGTTCTTCTTGAAAGAATAGCAAAAATGAATTAAGCTGTCCCATAGTGATAAGATTTTAAAATTTGGCTGAGTTTATTAATATTATAATATTAAAAGCGAGAGGTAATAATTTAAAAGATTTTAACCGTATAAAACCGATGGATATCCTGACGCAATCCGTTGGTTTATTTTTGGGCAGATTTGACACTTTTTAGAAAAAGCTGTATAATGTACCCACATATACCCCCGAGGGGGTATATAGAAAGTGGGGTTATTTAAATGAATGTGGAAAAAACTTATAATGTAACCGGCATGACATGTGCTGCATGCTCGGCTGCCGTTGAACACAGCGTAAAAAAGGTTTATGGTGTAGAGTCGGTAACAGTAAACCTGCTGACAAACAGCATGCGTGTTAAATACGATGATGAAAAGACATCAGATATTGAAATAATAAAAGCCGTAGAAGATGCGGGATATGGTGCATCTTTAAAAGAGAAAAAGGGAATAAAGCAAAAAGCAGAAACAACTAAAGCTAAGACTTTGGCAGATGCGGAAATAGAGGATATGAAACTGCGCTTGAAGGTTTCTATTTTATTTATGATACCTCTAATGTATATATCCATGGGACATATGCTAAATCTGCCGCTGCCGTCTTTCTTATCCGGCATAGAAAATGCGGTTTCTTTTGCCTTTGCTCAGTTTTTATTGGTGTTACCGATTGCTTTTGCTAATCGTAAATTTTACACAATAGGTTTTAAAACTTTATTTAAAGGTCATCCAAATATGGATTCGCTGATAGCTATCGGCTCAGGCTCGGCCCTTATCTATGGTGTATTTGCCATTTTTCGCATGAGTTATGGTTTGGGTGCCGGCGATTTTGAATTAGTCCACAGATACTATCATGATTTATATTTTGAATCAGCAGCCATGATTTTAACCCTTATCACAGTAGGAAAGTTTTTAGAAACTCGAGCCAAGGGTAAAACCACAGACGCTATTAAGAAATTGATGGACCTTGCGCCAAAAGCCGCCAGGGTAGAAAGGGACGGCTTGGAAGAAGAAATCCCGGTAGAGTCGGTCAAAGTAGAAGATATTATAGTAATACGTCCTGGAGATTCAATCCCGGTGGATGGTATAGTGATTGAAGGGCAATCTGCCGTGGACGAATCCGCATTAACTGGTGAAAGTATTCCGGTAGAAAAGCAGCCTGGAGACAGGGTAAGTGCAGGGACTATAAACAGAACAGGTGCTTTTAAATTTAGGGCTACACAAGTGGGAGAAGATACGACACTTGCTAAAATAATAGCATTGGTGGAAGATGCAAATGCCACGAAAGCTCCGATAGCAAAGCTCGCAGACAGGATAAGCGCCGTCTTTGTCCCCACAGTAATCTGTATTGCTCTTATTGCAAGCATAGCGTGGCTTTTTGCAGGCTACAGTTTTGAATTTGCTTTGTCAATAGGGATATCGGTTTTAGTTATCTCATGCCCCTGCGCATTGGGACTTGCTACGCCTGTTGCGATAATGGTCGGAACCGGAAGGGGGGCAGAGCACGGAATATTAATAAAGTCGGCAGAGGCTTTAGAGGCGCTTTGCAGTATAAACACCGTTGTCATAGATAAAACCGGAACATTGACACAAGGTAAGCCTCAGGTAACAGACATTGTGCTTTGCGGGGCAGAATCCGAAGAAGAACTTTTGAAAATTGCCCAGGCATTAGAGAAAAATTCGGAACACCCGCTGGCAGAAGCTATTTTAAGTTATTGCAAAGAAAGAGAAATTCCGCTGATAGAAATTGACGAATTCAGGTCTATTCCAGGCCGAGGCGTAGAAGGGTACATTAAAGGGATGGCATACTTTGCGGGAAATGAGCAGTTTATCAAAGAAAAGCAAATTGACATAAACATGGCTGTTGAGCTGTCGGACAACTTTTCAAATGAAGGTAAAACCCCGCTTTACTTTGCAAGTGCTCATACATTACTAGGGATTATTGCTGTTGCAGATGTTTTAAAACCTACTAGCCGCCAAGCGGTTCAGAAATTTAAACAAATGGGCATTAAAGTAGTTATGCTTACAGGAGACAACCCTAAGACGGCAGAAGCCATACGCCTGCAGTTGGAGATTGATGAAGCAATAGCAGGAGTGCTGCCTCATGAAAAGGATAAAAAGATTCAAGAGCTTCAAAGCCGGGGACAAAAGGTTGCTATGATTGGCGACGGAATTAACGATGCACCTGCTTTAGCAAGAGCCGACGTAGGAATAGCCATAGGTGCAGGAACAGATGTTGCCATTGAATCTGCGGATATCGTCCTTATAAGAAGCGATTTAATGGATGCGGTGGCGGCTGTAGAACTTTCCAAAGCAACAATAAGAAATATAAAGCAAAATCTTTTCTGGGCGTTTTTCTACAACACCTTGGGCATTCCCATTGCTGCAGGAATCTTATATCCTGCCTACCATATAAAGCTTACTCCTATGATTGGTGCGGCAGCTATGAGCATGAGCTCGTTTTTCGTAGTTACGAATGCGCTGAGGCTTCGAAAATTTAAACCTACTGTACCTAAAACAGAATGTAGCGTTCAGTGCGGCATGCAGAAAAATGCATCAATGACCGTTGCTAAGGTAAGTAATTCCTCAAATAATAAAAATAATGAAAGGGAGATTGAAAAAATGAAAAAAGTTTTGAAAATCAAAGGCATGATGTGTGAACACTGTAAGATGCGTGTTGAAAAGGCTTTAAATGCAATAGATGGAGTTAACGCAAGTGTTAATCTAGAGGATGGTTCAGCCGAGGTAGCATATCTAAAACCGATATCTGATGAAACGTTAAAACATGTTATAGAAGAAGCAGGGTATGAAGTAACATCCATTGTGGAGGAGGTATAAGACTTGAAAGCTGATAGAGAGCAGGCATTGCGAAAGCTAAAAACCGTGCGAGGGCAGATCGATGGGCTTATCAAAATGGTAGAAGATAATCGCTACTGTATCGATATTTCTAATCAGCTGATGGCATCTATTGCGATTTTGAAAAATATCAATAAGGATGTACTCGATGCACATTTAAAGCACTGCGTAACTGAGGTTTTCGATTCCGGTGACCAGACAGATAAAAAACAGAAAATCGATGAAATGATCAAGATAATAGATAAACTTTCAAAATAAAATCCAAACTTGTTTTACGAGCGGTTTTTGCTATATAGCTATATATATTTGAAGGAATTGCATATATTATGACGAATAACTATATTATATACGGATGTATTATATAATTGGATGATTTTATAATAAATACAACGGCAATTTAAGGAGGCACAGCAATGATGAGGGAACCAGTGAACACATGGACCCATTTTATCACTTTTTTAGCAGGTATTGTCGGTCTAGTCTTTTTAATTGTATTTTCATATAACAACCCTGAGAAACTGATTACGCTGACAATTTACGGAGCCAGTGTTATTATACTCTATGGAGCAAGCACTGCATACCATTGGGCCAAGACTACTCCTAGAAAACAGCTGATACTCAGGAAATTGGATCATATCTCAATTTTCATCTTAATAGCGGGCACATACACGCCAGTGCTCTATTTTGGCCTAGAAGGAACATGGAGGTGGGTAATGCTTGCGATTATTTGGGGACTTTCACTGGTAGGCATAATCATAAAGATGTTTTGTGTAGGAGTACACCGCTGGGTTTCCACGATATTTTATATTGTACTTGGTTGGATGGCTATAGTTCCAATGGCTAAATTAATCCAGGCATATCCGAAAGAGGCGATTTTGCTTTTGTTTTTAGGAGGCCTGTCTTATACCATTGGAGGAATAATCTATGCGACGAAGATTTTCAACTTTATTCCCAACAAATTTGGCTTCCATGAGGTCTTTCATATATTTATTTCTGTTGGGTCAATACTACACTTTGCAATGATTATGAAATTTGTATTGCCCATGTAAACTGTAAAGGCTATTACTAATATTAAGAATTGGAGGCCCGCAAATGCAAAACGAGATGCAGCGCCGGGTAAAAAATATCCATGCAAATTTTACACTAGTGGATGCACATATTGACTTGCTTTTCGATGTTGAAAAGAAAAGAAGAAAAGGAGAAAGGCAAATAATCGAAAACTATTATATGCCTGAATTTAAAGAAGGTGGAGCAAATATCATAGTTTCATCGATATATATCACTGAAGATTACCTTCCGGAATTAGGTTTAAGAAAAGCATTGGACCAGATAAGCGCTTTCTATTCGGACCTTGACGAGTCAAAAGACAAGATTAAATTTATAAAAAGCTATTCTGATGTAAAAGAAGCCATGGAAAAAGGAATTATCGGGATTCTGTTGTCATTTGAAGGCGTTGACCCATTGATGAACGATATAGGTTTGCTTCGACTTTTTTATGAGCTTGGAGTAAGGGGAGTAGGCATCACTTGGTCAAGACGAAACTTTGCAGGAGATGGATGCAGCTTTTCTAAGGTGAAAGATAAAAAGAATGGCCTTTCGCAATTTGGCGAAAAAGTTGTAGAAGAAGCCGAAAGGCTTGGAATGATGCTAGATGTCAGCCATTTAAACGAAGCTGGATTTTGGGATGTAATAAAGATTGCATCAAAACCTGTAATAGCATCCCATTCCAACTGCAGGGCTCTTTATGGAATAATGAGGAATTTGAGCGATGAGCAAATAAAAGCTATAGCCGCAACGGGCGGCGTAATAGGAATCAATGGTGTAAGCTCAATAGTTGCGGAAAAGTACGCAGATGTGAAAGCTTTGGCAGACCATGTAGATCATTTAAAAGCAGTGGCAGGCATAGAGCATATTGGTTTGGGTTTTGACTTTTGCGACAAAATATTTGGCAACAAGACAGACTCTAAAGACAAAAAAGAGGGCGAAGACTATGATGTAATAGACAGTTATCCGAATATACATAAACTTACAGAAGAGCTTATATCAAGAGGATATTCAGATAATGAAATTAGACTTATTTATGGAGAAAACTTTTTAAGGGTTTACAAAACTATTTTAAGGTAAGGGGGCAAATGATATGCAGTATAAAAAGGCGGATTTATTCAAAAGGTTTCTTGCGGCATTGATTGACGGTATTATTGCGAGTTTACTTATATATATTCCGATATTGGGAGCAATTGTAAGCACGGTTTACCTTCTGACAAAGGATGCTGTGGCCTTTGAAATAACAAAAAATGCAGATTTTAAAAATCGTAGTATCGGTAAAAAGATTATGGGACTTGAAGTTGTTTCTCTGGAAGGCAAAGACATAGATTGGACAATATCTGTAAAGAGGAACTTACCTATTGCTATAGGCAGTGCTTTTGGCATAGTACCTATTTTGGGATGGATAATCGGCAGTATAGTCGGCTTTGCTCTGATGGTGGTTGAAATTGTATTGGCAGTAACAGATAATGACGGTAGAAGACTTGGCGATAAATGGGCAAATACCCAAGTGGCAGAAAGCCAGGATTTAAAAGAAAAAGATGATGTAATAGATATTTAACTTAACACATTATACAATAAATATACCAGAAGGATTGAGTGTAAGTAAATGGCAAATGAATATAAATGGATTGTATGTGATTTAGACGGAACACTGCTAAACTCTGCGGGAGAGATAACCGACGAAAACCGAAAAGCTATTGAGATTCTAAAAACAAAGGGCAAAGAGGTTATTATAGCAACCGGCAGACATGACCTTATTGCAAACAAATACCTTTACGAACTGGACTTGGCAACTCCTATAATAGCTTGTAACGGTGCATTGATAAAGGATGTTCGAACAGGTGAAATTTTGTATATGAAAACAATGGAGCCGAATGTTGTTGCAAAGCTTGTAGACTATTGCAAAGACAACCGCTTGGACTATTTAGTATATACTCCTGAGGGCATTTATTACAGTGAAAACTCAAAACGCATAAATTTAGTTAGAGAATATAACATGAGCGTAAAAAAGGAACTGCAAGCCCAAAGTTATAGTGTTAAGGATTTGGACATTTCCAATCAGGATATAATTAAAGTTTTGATAAACGACCAAAATAAACATATTTTGGAAAGGTTAAATAAAGATATAAATACAGATAACAGCTTGACTATCGTAAGTTCCGGAAGGGGTCTAATCGATATTATGAGTTGGGGCGTGTCAAAAGGCAAAGCGCTTATAACTCTATCTAAGCACCTTGATATCAGTTTTGAAGAAATTGTGGTTTTCGGCGACAACCACAATGATATAAGCATGTTTGAAGTAGCCGGCCTGTCCATTGCCGTGGATAATGCAGAAGAAGAACTGAAGAAAGCGGCGGATTATGTAACACTGTCAAATGATATGTCAGGAGTAAGCTATGCTATTTATAAGCATATATTAAGAACGGTATAAAGTAATGTTCCTCTAATCAGCATTTTGTAAAATAATAGGTCTAGATAACACTATTACAAAATAAACATAACTTTTTATATAAACGCTATTGTTTAATAGGAGGAATACTGATATAATAATATACAAAATATAGTATATTGAACGGGTGGTAATTTGATAAACAAAGAATTATTGACTAAAAACGGAATAGCTGTTTTAAAATTAGCAAGAGAATTTATTTCACTAAAAAAGGATGACCGAATTGAGCCGGTAGGAGTTTATGCTGAGAAATTCCATCTGGGACGAGGCACCATTCAATCTGCTTTACGATTCTTGGAAGAAACCGGAGCTGTAAAGCTTGAGCCGAAAGGTCACCTGGGTACATTTATTGAAGGCTTAGATTACCGAAAGTTATGGGACGTGGCAGGCTTGGGAAGTGTTACAGGCGCCATGCCTCTTCCGTATTCAAGAAGATACGAAGGACTTGCTACCGGCATTTATAAGGCATTTGAAAAATCCGGCATTCCCTTTAATATGGCATACATGAGAGGCGGATATAAAAGGCTGGAAGCTTTGGAACAATCAAAGTATGATTTTATAATTATCTCGAAACTGGCTGCTGATATGGGTGTTTTATCAGGGAAAGATATTGAAATGGTTATAGATTTCGGCAATTATTCATATGTAAAAGACCACAAAGTATTGTTCGCAAATCCTGAAGACAGTGAAATTAGAGATGGCATGAGGGTTGCACTGGATAAGAGCTCACCGGATCATTTTATACTTACAACTTATGAATGTGAAGGCAAAGAAGTTAAATATGTTGAGCTTACGTATAATCAGATCTTAAAAAGCTTGCTTGATAAGAAAGTTGATGCAGCTATTTGGAATATAGATGAGATTGAAGATAGAAATTTAAGCATATCTTATTTTGATTTAAAAAATCTTAAGGCTGTAAAACTAAAAGAAGACAATACAAAAGCAGTATTGGTTACCAAAAAATCCGAATGGGGTTTAAGGGATATTCTAAGAAATGTCATTGATAAACAATATGTTATTGAAATACAAAAAAAGGTATTAGAAGGAAAAATGCTGCCAAATTATTAATTTTTTTTGCGTAACCATACAAAGTTCTGTATATTGAACGGAGGTCATATGATGGATATTAATAACAGGATAAAAATTCTCTATGACGGAGGTGTTATTGATGGTAAAGTGAGGGACTTGGCATTAAAAACTGCTGCTTGGTTAAGCCAGATGGGCATAAATGTTGAAGATGAAAAGGGAAACATGTTTATTACGCACCTTGCCATGTCTTTTCAAAGGATAAAAGATGGCAATACAGTGGAAGCTTTAGAAGACTTTATAATAGACGAACTGCAGAATAACAAGAATTATCCCAAAGCCCAAGACTTTATCGACTTCATCGAAAAAGAAGGGAAAATCAAGCTGCCGGAAAGCGAGAAGGGGTATATATTACTTCATATATGCAGCTTAATGGAAAAGGAGTGTTAAATAAAATGATTAGGATAGCAGTTGGCGGGGCTATTGATAAAGCTAAGATAGCTGAAATAATTAGAAAAATAGGAGGTGAGGCAGTAGATGTCAAGATAATGTCAGACATTGAAGCGGCTATGGCGGTAAAAAATGGAAATGCTGATTATTATATTGGAGCTTGTGCCACGGGAGGTGGTGGAGCTTTGGCCTTGGCTATGGCTCTGATAGGTGCTGCAAAATGTGCAACTGTATCGATGCCTGGAAAGCCACCCCAAAGTGAGAATGTGAGAAAAGCTGTAAAAGAAGGTAAAGTTGCTTTTGGATTTACAAATGATCATATTGAAAAAGCAGTGCCGATGATTGTAAATGCCATATTAAATAATAAGGAGGAGTAATGTAAAATGAACACTGTTGTTATAGCAGCCATTGGGGCGCTTGCCGCCATTTTGGCAAATAGAGGAATAGCAGTATTTAATGATGGATTAAGGCCAATAATGCCTGAATATATTGAAGGACGAATGACAAAAGCAGAACTAGCATCTACGAGCTTTGCGATGTGTTTTGGTCTAGTAGTAGGATTTGGAATTCCGGTTTCAATAGGTGCTTCTATTCTTTTGATTCACAGTATACTCTTAGGTACTGATATCATCGGGACTTGGGCACCTAAAGGCGCTGCCGGTGATATTATTTCAGGTACTATAGGAGCATTATATGGAGTTGGACTTTTAGCAGGACTTCAGTGGATCGTAAATTTGTTTAAGATACTACCGGTAAATATTTTTGATGCCATGAGTGCCATAGGATCGCCGGTAACAATGGCGTTTGCAGCCTTTCCGGCATTAGCGGTGGCGCTGCAGCAAGGCGTTAAAAAAGGATTTATTACACTGGCAGTATCAGGATTTATCAGGGTATTAATTGTGAGATTTAGTCCTATAACTGTCGGAAGCTCCGAAATTGCTCTTAATCCAGATGGTATGGCGATGCTTGCAGGAATGGTGATTCTAATTATTTTTGCATCTCAAGAAAAATCAAGCGGTGAAACCGGTTTAGCAGCTATTTTCAGCGAGAGAGTTGCAAGAATCAAGAAAAATGTTTGGATATTGGCGATTATGGGGGCACTGGTGGCTATGGGGACAGCTTTGCACTTAGTAGCCGGTGATCCAATCTCTTTGAATCTTGTAAAAGAGATGAAATACACCGATGCAGCGATGGCAGCTTTAGCTAGAGCTATAGGATTTGTGCCATTGGTAGCTACAACGGCGATAACAACCGGCGTCTATGGCCCGGTGGGTATGACTTTTATTTTTGCTGCTGCTCTTTTTGTAAATAATCCCTTCGTTGCAGCTATACTTGGATTTATTATAATATTCGCCGAAGTATATTTATTAAGCAGTATAGCCGGTTTCTTGGATAAATTCCCCGGTATAAGAAATTCTGCAGATAACATAAGAACGGCTATGAGTCAGCTTTTAGAGATAGCGCTTTTGGTGGGCGGCATCAATGCTGCAAATTTGATGATTCCGGGATTGGGCGTATTCTTGGTCATTGGAATTTATTTGCTGAATGAAGCAGCGGGAAGACCGATAGTTCGGATGGCTATTGGGCCCATAGGAGCTATTTTAGTAGGGATAATAGTAAACATCTTAGCGGTGATTGGACTTTATATACCGCCGGCTGCCTAAAGAAGGGATGTAATTATTAATGGATACTGTCTTAGGTAAAACAGATAAATTAGGTCGAACCCTAATGCACGAGCATTTAACAATAGATCTTTCCGCAAAAAAAGATGCTGATGCAAATCTAAATGATGATGAAGCCATGATTGAAGATATGGAGACGTTAAAAGCACATGGTATAGATACAATTGTAGACGTTACAAATTTGGGTATGGGCAGAGATATTGCCAGGATGATAGCAATATCTGAGAGATCAGGCATAAATGTTGTAGCTGCTACGGGATTTTACAAAACCACGTTTTTCCCCAAAATGGTATATGAAAAGAACGTAGAAGAACTTTCAACTTTTATGATAAACGAAATAGTAAATGGCATAGATAAGACTGAGATAAAAGCGAGGATAATAGGAGAAATAGGCACCAGTCAAGATGCATTTACTAATGAAGAAAAAAAGGTGTTTCAAGCTGCCGCCTATGCCCATAAAATTACTGGCGTTCCTATAACAACACATACAACTTTAGGAAAACTAGGTTTAAAGCAAATAGAATTGTTCGAAAAAAACGGTGTGGATTTGGAAAAGGTTATTATAGGACACGTCGATTTAAACCCAGACATAGATTATTATTTCAAGGTTTTAGAGAAAGGTTGTTATATTGGATTTGATACTATAGGTAAAAATAGTTATCAACCCGATACGCTCAGAGCTAGTAATCTTTGCAAGTTGATAGAACGGGGTTATGCGAGCAGAATAGTTCTTTCTCTTGATATAACCAGAAAGTCTCAACTAAAAAAATATGGTGGTTATGGGCGCTCCTATATACTAGAATCTTTTGTGCCTATGCTTTTAAGAAATGGTATAAATCAAAAAGACATTGACATGATGATGATAGAAAATCCAAGACGTGTTTTCGGAGGTAGATAATTTGCAAACATTTCCATTAGAATTTTTAACTTTAAGTGAAGCTAAGAAACTTCAATTTAAGCTTGTAGACACTATTACTCATCATTTTACAGGGGCTGAGTTTTTGAGCATGGGTGATCTTGGAGTTGTACCAGGTTTAGGCAGACCCAAGACTACGGCAAAAGTGGAAAGAGTAATAGCGGATTTTTTCGAAGCGCAAGATGCTGCACTTGTTAGGGGAGCAGGAACAGGAGCCATTCGCTGTGCGTTGCAAGCAGTTCTAAAAGCCGGTGATAAAATCTTAATACATGATGCGCCAATTTACTCTACAACAGCTACAACTTTAGAATTTATGGATATTGATACTGTAAAGGCAGATATGAATGATACAAACGAGGTTTTAAAAGCTATAAATCCCGGTATCAAACTTGTATACATTCAGCATTCGAGACAGAAGAGTTCTGACAGTTACAATATGTATGAGCTCATTAATGCTATAAGAAAAATGACTAATATCCCAATAATTACCGATGAAAATTATACGGTTTTTAAAACGAAGCATATCGGAACTCAGGTTGGTGCATCGGCTTCTTGCTTTTCATGCTTTAAACTTTTAGGGCCTGAAGGCATAGGATGTGTTGTAGGTGTTAGTGAGGTAATAGACAGGATAAGAAGTATGAATTACTCAGGCGGAGGACAAGTTCAAGGATATGAAGCTATGGAGGTTTTGCGCTCGATGGTTTTTGCACCCGTAATGGCAGCTGTTCAAGCAGAAGAAATTACAAAAATTGCTAAAATGATAAATGGCGGAGAAATAGAAGGCGTAGAGGCTGCGCACATAGTTAATGCTCAATCAAGGACTATTTTAGCAAAATTATCAGATCCCATTTCTTCAAAAGTTATTGAGGAAGCTAATAAACTAGGTGCTGCAACACATCCTGTGGGAGCTGAATCCAGATATGAAATTACGCCAATGTTTTACAGAGCATCTGGTACATTCATAAAAGAGAATCCCGAAATGAAGGATTATATGATAAGAATAAATCCAATGAGAGCAGGATGGGAAACAGTAATAAGAATATTAAAAGAGGCAGTTAGAAAAGCAAGGTGATCAAATGTTTTTAGAAGCTACTTTAAAGAATAATCCAATGTTAATAGATATTGCTGCAAAATTTCATAAAGCTGGGTTAATAGAACCTAATACGTATGTTATAGATTTGGATGTGGTTAGTAAAAATGCTGAACTGATTTTTGAAGCCGGCAAGAAATTCGATATAGACTTATATTTTATGACGAAGCAGTTTGGTAGAAATCCCGTAATTGCTAAAGCGATAATGAATGCAGGTATAAAAAAGGCAGTTGCAGTGGATATGGATGAAGCCAGGGTACTTTTTAATCATGGAGTTAAAATAGGGCATTTGGGCCACTTAGTTCAAATACCTAAAAGATTCATAAAAGAAGCACTTTCTATGAAACCTGAAGTTATAACATGCTTTAGCCTAGATAAAGTCAAAGAGGTATCTGACGCTGCCCGAGAAATTAGGACGGTGCAGAATATACTTTTGCGGGTTGTAGACGATGACGACTGCTTTTATCCCGGACAAGAAGGAGGAATAAAGATGGATGCCTTAGAAAACACAGCCAAAGATATTAAGAAACTTGATAATGTGAATGTTGTAGGCGTCACCTCCTTTCCCTGTTTTTTATACGATGAGATATCAGAAAAGATTGAGCCTACACACAACATATACACGCTTATAGATGCGGCAGAGCGTCTTAAAAATCTAGGATTTAAAATTACTCAAATAAATGGCCCCAGTGCTACTTGCGTTTCATCAATTCCACTGCTAAAAGAGCTGGGAGTAACCTGCGGTGAGCCTGGTCATGCTTTTACCGGAACTACCCCTCTTCATGTAAAAGCTTTAGAACCTGAAAAATCTGCCATAGTCTATGTCACGGAAGTTTCTCATGTAGATGGTAATAGGGCATATGTATTCGGAGGAGGATTTTATCCGAGGTCTAAAATGAAAAAGGCATATATCCCCGATCAAAAACGTTTGTTAGATGTGGAAGAACTTCCACCTGAGTCTATAGATTATTATTCTGCTGTAATTACCGATGAGTGCAACCTTCATGTAGGTGATACGGCAATATATTCCTTTAGAACCCAAATTTTTGTTACCAGGTCGAAGGTTGCAGTTGTTAAGGGCATACAAAGCGGAAATCCAAAGTTGTTGGGAGTATTCAATTCTCTGGGAGATGAGATAAGTAAGTGAAAAGAGCGATTCTTTTAGTTATAGACAGTCTGGGCGTTGGAGAAATGGACGATGTATCAAAGGTGAGGCCGCAAGATAAAGGTGCTAATACTTTAAAACATGTGGCTGAATCTAACGATGATTTTACAATATCAAATCTTGAAACTTTAGGAGCCGGTTATCTTGTAGATACCAAGAAGATTAAACGAGTTAAGAATCCATTGGCAAGCTATGGGAAAAGCAAACTGGCTCACTTCGGAGCCGATACCTATCAAGGACACCAGGAGATAATGGGCAGTAAACCAAAAAAGCCGGTAGAAAAGCCTTTTGCTTACTATATAGATAAAGTGGAACATGCTTTATTAAAAAAGGGATACAGAGTTACAAGGCCTAATTTAAAACACCCATTTCTATTAGTAAATGACCTTGTGACCATAGCAGATAACATTGAAGCAGATCCGGGACAAAACTATAATGTGACGGCACCTCTTGATTATATTTCCTTTCAAGATGAACTTGCTATCGGCAGGATAGTCAGAGAAAATGTTGAAGTAGGCAGGGTTATAGTACTGGGAGGTAGAGGTATTACAGTTGAAGATATTTTAAATGCTGTAGAGATCAAACAAAATAATATCATTGGCATAGATTGTCCAAAATCAGGAGTATACAAAAGCGGCTATATGGTAAGACATCTGGGGTATGGTGTAAACCCCGAGGTTCAGATACCTTCTATAATGCATAAAAGCGGATATCAGGTTTCTCTTATAGGCAAAGTAGCCGATGTGATCGAGTGCGAAGGTGCAAATTATTATCCTAAAGTAGAAACCGAAGGTGTAATGGAACTCATACTGGAACAAATGAAGCTGCAGCACAGTGGCTTAATAGCGGCAAATGTCCAAGAAACCGATCTTGCAGGGCACTCCCAGGATTATAAGAGATATGCTCAGAAACTCATGTTGGCGGACAAGTATTTAGGCAGTATTATGCGAGGCATGGAAAAGGAAGATATATTAATAATAACGGGAGATCACGGCAATGATCCTACCATCGGTCATAGTCACCATACTAGAGAGAAGACTCTGCTTTTAGTATACGGAAAACAATTAAAGGCAGTCAATTTAAAAGAAAGAGAAACCCTTTCCGACATAGCTGCCACCATTGCCGATTACTTTAACTTAGACATGCCTGAAAATGGCAAAAGTTTTTTGGAATGCCTAAAAGATGTTTAGAGAATGCTCAGGGATGGTTCTAAAATATTCATGAATATTTTAGAACCATCCCTGTTTTTTTGTTCTATTTTTCTTTTTTTATCCACCGACTATTTCTCCATCTGCCTGCACACTCGATATTGCCTTTTTCTTTTAGTTCTTGTAAGACCCTTCTTATAGTTGAGTCACCTGCATTGGGAAACCTTTCCCTGATTTCGGAGATGGTAAAATCCTTTGCAAAGCCATCTAAAATTTCTTTCTTTATATCATAATACATGCCGCCTCTAAAGTTAGGAGACGGTTCGTAGTTTGCCGCCTGTTCGGCTGCTTTGTCGGGGAATACGTCATTTTCATGAGACTCAATAGCTTCAAAAAACCTAAGAGTCCATTCATTGGCCAGTTTTCTGTTGCCGGCAAAGATGATATTGGTTTTAGGATGTAGAGCGGAAAGCTCCGCAAGAGCTTTAGCCATAAAAGAAGGCGTGTATACTGTTAGTTTATCGGGGTTTAGAAAGTCCGAGTAATTGGCCTCTACTACTAGTGCAGAATGGGTATAAGCTTCCATCTCCCCAAGCTTTTGGTGAAATATGGGGAGATTACTCAAATCGATTCTTAAGTTTTCGAAGGTCTTTCGTTCTACCACGGCTACAATTCCATCTTTTCTTAAAAGGGCGTAATCTCCGGCATCAAGAGCTTTTCTCTCTACAGTGCAATCATTAAATTTCCACGGGTATTTTTCATTTGTATCTATCAAGACATGAATCTGTGCATTACCTTGGGCTGTAAGTCGAACCTTTGGCTTTCTCTCCCTCAATCCCTGCTGGGTTCTCCAAAATATCTGCTCATATTCGCCTTCTTTTTGTTTATACTTCTTTTTTAAAAATAAAAATTCACATCTTTTATTGGTGGCTCGATCCAGAACTACCGAAAGTCGTTTTCCATAGCGGCTCAAGTTTACTACCGGCACACGTTCTATTTCTTCAATGGAATCTGAATAATCTTCTGATTCTCTCAAACAAAAAATCTGAGTCCCGGCTCCAGGCCACTTACTTTGAACTCTAAGGCACAGTTTTGTTTTATCATCCATTTTTATGCTGAGCCTGTAGGGAAACTTCTCATTATTTGTTGATTCAAGAATCCACCATAGAGAAGACATATTTACTCTCCTTTTAATACATTTACTACTTATATAATTAATTATATGTGTTTTACTTGGTTTGCACAAGATTTTCGGGGCGATTTTCAGGGACGGTTCCAAGATATTCATGAATATCTTGGAACCGTCCCTGAAAATATTGCTAAACATAGCGTCCCTAAACATCGTCAAACCGTCCCCGAAAATTGCTCTAAAAATCGCTGAAATTTCTTTAGAAATTTCTGTTTTGCCTCTTGACTGATAATGATTTTCATATTATAATTTAATTAGGATTGAAAATTGTTATCAACGGAGGCGATGATATATGTTGAAGAAATATCTTTTTGAAGATAAGGTTGCAAAAGAAAAGATTGCAAAAGCTAAAAAAGACATCCAAAAAATACTTTCAAGCCTGTATGAAGACTAATTAAAGCTAAATATGATGCAACTTGTGCCGCTCTATATGCGGCATTTATTTTTGTCTGAAATGCTCAGCCTGCAGCATGAGGAGGTTTTCTCCTGATTTTGAAGGATTTAAAATATAATAGAGGAATTTCTTAAGAGATGTCAAAGTATATATACAATAATGTTCGGGGAAACTTGTCCAAGGAGGTGATTTAAGTGAAAAAGGTTGCTATATTGATAGAGAATTTTTTTGATGAAAAGGAGTTAATATATCCTTATTTTCGGCTTAAAGAGGCGGGGTATGAGGTGCATTTAGTAGGTTCGGACAAAGACAAGGCATATGTGGGGAAGAGCACATTTACGGAAAAAAGCACTCATTCTTCCAAGGAAGTAAAGGCCAAGGACTATGATGCTGTTGTAATACCGGGAGGCTACTCTCCAGACCATATGCGCAGGAATGAAGATACATTGAATTTTGTAAGGGAAATGGATAAACAGGGTAAGCCGATAGCCGCTATTTGCCATGGACCTTGGATGATGGCTTCTTGCTGTAATTTAAAGGGTAAAAGATTAACCGGATTTTTTTCAATAAAGGATGACATTGTAAATGCGGGTGCGGAATATGTAGATGCAGAGGTAGTCGTAGATGGAAATTTAATAACATCAAGGAATCCCAATGATTTGCCGGCATTTTTAAAGGCTATAATTGAAAAAATTGGATAGCAATTGCTTATAATAGGGGGAGGATATTATGCAAAAGTATGATTTTGATACTGTTATCGATCGAAGCGGTAATTATTCTTCCAAATGGGATGAACTAAAAAAAATGTTTGGCCGAGACGATTTGCTGCCCATGTGGGTAGCTGATATGGATTTTATGAGTCCACAGCCGGTTGTAGATGCGCTAGTTAAGAGAGCAAAACAGGGAATCTATGGATACACGTCAAGACCGGAATCTTATTTTGAATCAGTGGCCAGATGGATGAAAAAACGGCACAATTGGGATGTGAAAACCGAGTGGATGATATATACTCCTGGAGTAGTGCCGGCGTTAAGCTTTATTATTAATGCTTTTACATATCCGGGAGATAAGGTATTGGTTCAGCAGCCGGTTTACTATCCATTTTTCAGGGTTATTGAAGATAACGGCCGCAGAATTGTAAATAATCCGTTGATTTATAAGGAAGGGCGTTATACAATGGATTTTGACGATTTGGAAGAAAAAGTCAAGGACCGGCGTATTAAACTCATGTTTTTATGCAGCCCGCATAATCCTGTAGGCCGTGTGTGGACGAAGGATGAGTTGATAAGACTGGGAAGGATATGTATTGACAATAATATTTTGGTAGTATCTGATGAAATACACCATGATATCTTATACCCCGGAGTAAAGCATATACCTTTTGCATCGATATCGGAAGAATTTGCTCTAAGTTCTATTACATGTACAGCTCCCAGCAAAACCTTTAACTTGGCGGGACTTCAAACCTCAACCATAATAATTCCTAATACAGCTTATTATGATATATACAGAAATTTTATAAAAAGACTGCAACTGCTCAGAAATAATGCCTTTGGATTGGTAGCTCTTGAAGCTGCCTATACACACGGAGAGGAATGGCTTGACCAGCTTTTGGAGTATTTGGATGGAAATTTAAGGGCATTTACGGAAGGCATAGAAAAAGATGTTCCACAGATAAAGGTCGTAAAACCAGAGGGAACATATCTGGTATGGCTGGATTGCAGGGAACTGGGATTTGATGCTCATCAACTGAATGACTTTATTATAGATAAGGCAAAACTTGCTTTTGAAAGTGGATATTGGTTTGGCCATGGTGGTGAAGGATTTCAGAGAACCAACATAGCCTGTCCAAGAACATATGTAAATGAAGCAGTAAAACGCCTGAAGTCAGCGGTAGAAAGTATAAAGTAAAAGTGTAAATAAAGGGCCGCAGGTTTTTGAAATCTGTGGCTTTTTTTAGTTTGACTACAGTTTCAAACACATGTATTTAATATACAAATATAGACGGTAAATAACTTGGTGTGATAGAATGAAGTCATAAACGCGATTTAAGTGAAATTCTTCAATGATATGGAGGTTTGACAAATGTCCGATGTGTTTGATATTCAGCGAAATGATGAATGTATTTGTGGAAGCGACAAGAAATATAAAAGGTGCTGCTTGCCCGCAGTTGAAAAAATCGAAACAGAGTTAATGAGAAAATTAAGCGATGATTTCAGCATTACTGCATATGCAAAGGATCTTATAAGGGTAATAAGTGTGATGTTTGGAGTTAAATTTGACGAAGCAAAAGCTGAAGCTGTTGATGTGGAAAAATTATCAAATATTATTGCCCAAGTATGGAGTGCACAAGAAGAGTTTTCCAAAGATAGTTTTTTAAAACTTAATAATGATATTGCTGATATGCTTAGAGAAAATGAAAACTTGAAGATTTTTCGATTACCAGGAAGTATTTTAGCACATATGGAGCTTGATGATTCAGAACAGGTAGACATGCTCTTAAACCAAATAGCTGATAATTTTTCTATGGAAGAAAATCTTTTTGCACTAGCGTATTTAATTCGCAATAATAATTTTACAGATGATGAACTTGAAAAGATTCTTCATTGGATATTTATGGGTCTAATAGATGAAACACATCAAAGTTTTTTTGAGTTAATTCTTCAAGCAAGCATTGAGGATATAAACGAAGCAGGTAAAAAATTTGAACAAATTATAAAAGAAGAAGATGAAACTGCTTGTCGAGTAGATATTGCAGAAATCCATGAACTATTTAAAGAATATCCGGTATTTGAAGATTATTTTGGCGTGCATATGTTAGAGAATATTAAAGACGATCTGGAATTTATTTTAAAAAGCGAAATAGATTTCAAGTTCCCGTTTTTTCTAATCTATGGCTTTTTCCTAAAGCTTACTTCAGCAATAACTCAGATGTTTATTCAAAATTTACCATATGCCGATATAAATAAAGAATTAAATTTTATGGATATGCTCATTGATGCAGGGCCTGAATTTTTAAAGCAAGAGATCATAATTACCGAATCATATGGATGTATTACAAGAACATTAATTGAAACAATGGAAAAATCTAAAGATAAAGACTTACAAGAGAAACTCGCAAAGGTAACCGAATTCTTCTTACTCCCAACAGGAGCACACCTATTAGCAATTGAAGAGATTATTTTAACATCAATGAAAAAATTCCTAGAGAATTTACCACAAGCTATTGATGATAGTACGATTGTGCTGAAATCTATAGAACAACTAATTACCGATGAGTTTTTTGATAAATACATTTCATACCTTGAATTAAAGGGCTTAAACGAACAGGCTGAATTCTTAAAGGAAATTTATAAAGAAACTAATATTAAATGTCAAATTGAAAAAGCAGGCCTTAAGGAAATTTTTTATAATCTAGGTCTAGGGGACAAATGGTAGGTCCAACCTCCGCTTATATACTTAGTCTGTTTCTATCTTTGCAGTGTGGAATACTTATTAACTTCTGGAAAACGATTATTCTTTACCCTTGGGTTCATTTTCCTTAATAGATATACCAAAATCATTATTAAATTATAAGGAGTAATAGAGTCTGTATTAAGAGCAGCAGAATGTCTTGCCGA
Organism: Tepidanaerobacter acetatoxydans Re1; assembly: GCF_000328765.2. Taxonomy (NCBI): domain Bacteria; kingdom Bacillati; phylum Bacillota; class Clostridia; order Thermosediminibacterales; family Tepidanaerobacteraceae; genus Tepidanaerobacter; species Tepidanaerobacter acetatoxydans. The sequence continues at coordinate 2,115,096 of NC_019954.2, read as the reverse complement.
ATTAGAGGATAAACAGACTGGAATAGAATACTTTGAAACGCTTATAAGGTATATGTTTAATGCAAGAGCTGATTTAACTACAAAAGATGTGGATATCATGGTCAAGAAAATCGACAATATTTATCCGAAAGGGAGTGAGGTCGTGATGACTTTAGCTGATAAACTCAGAGAAGAGGGAAGAGAAGCTCTTATTAAAACCGCAATAAAATTATTAACTAAAAAATTTGGGTCTTTGCCAGAAGAAATCAGGGTCCGAATATCAAAATTGGACTTAGTAACTTTAGAAGTTATAATAGATGGTATTTTTGAATATGAAAGTTTGGAAGATGTTAAAAAATACATTAATTAAATAAGGGGGGCTAACCACACTCATGCACTTATTGTAGCAGTTAAAAGATTGTAAACGATTTACAGAAAATAAGTGTAACAGCAGGGGTCAACCCCCTTTTTATTACACTTTGAACATAGATACAAAATTGTTAAATATATAACTATACTTTGATTTTATGTAATATTATGATATTATTTATTTAATGGTAAGACCACCATACCATTATACCGATACTGTTAAATAATAATTTGATAGGAGGATTTTGAAATGAAAGTAAGGCTCCCATATCACAAAACTTTTTTAGATGTTGATATCCCTGATGAAAATTTTTTAGGGGTGTTAAGTTCAAAAGCTGATAAATATAAGCCATCCTTATCCCAGGAAGAGATAGTTAAAGCTGCTCTTGACAATCCTATAGGAAGTCCACATTTAGAAGAATTAGTAAAAGGAAAGAAAGAGGTTTTAATAATAACAAGCGACCATACACGACCCGTGCCGAGTAAAATTACAATGCCCATATTACTAGATACAATCCGAAGGGCAAATCCGGATATAGATATAAAAATTATGATTGCAACAGGTTTTCACAGACCGACAACAAAAGAAGAAATGATAAATAAATTCGGGGAAGAAATAGTTAAAAAAGAAACTATTATAAACCATATGGCTTTTGATAAAGATCAACTAGAATATGTTGGTGTTCTGCCGTCAGGTGGAAAACTATATTTAAACAAAATGGTTTGCAAATCAGAATTAGTTATATCTGAGGGCTTTATTGAACCGCATTTTTTTGCCGGATTTTCAGGGGGAAGAAAGAGCATTCTTCCGGGCGTGGCAGGTGCAACATCCGTCATGGAAAATCATTGCGCAAAATTTATTGCAAGCCCTTATGCGAGAACAGGAAACCTGGAAAATAATCCAATACATGAAGATATGCTATTTGCGGCAAAAGCAGCCAATCTTGCCTTCATATTAAATGTTGTAATAGATAAAGATAAAAAAATCATAAATGCTTTTAGCGGTGATAGCGTTTTAGCGCATGAGGAAGGGTGTAAATTTGTAAAACAACTTTCAAGTGTAAAGGCAAAGCCTGCAGATATTGTCATTTCAACAAACGGAGGGTATCCCCTGGACCAAAACCTTTATCAATCCGTAAAAGGAATGACTGCAGCAGAGGCAGCGTGTCGCGAGAATGGAGTAATCATAATGGTTGCTGCATGTAATGACGGCCATGGTGGTGAGTCTTTTTATAACAATATGAAAAATGCAAAAAGTCCCAGGGAAATTTTAGATAGATTAGTAAAGGTGCCTCCGGAAGATACGGCACCTGATCAATGGGAATTTCAAATTTTATCAAGGATTCTTGACAAGCATACCGTCATATTTGTAACAGATATGTGCGACCCCAAAATGATTGAGGACTGCCACATGATTCATGCTTATACAGTAGAAGATGCTATCAAGCAGGCACTTAAACTCAAAGGAAATGATGCAAAAATTACTGTAATTCCAGATGGTGTTTCGGTGATAGTGGAGAATGATGAAAATATATAAGAGCCAATAAGTAAGGCTGCAATATAATTCTATCCTTGACAGCTATAAGGAATAAAAAGCCTGGAAATTCTTATAAAGAGTGGATTCTAGGCTTTCTTCTTTTATTTAAATTTCGTGCCGTTTTTATTTTTATTGCTATTAAAATTTGTACATGGGCTGTGAGGTAATATTACCTTCCCAAAGTTTTTTAATTTCCATCAGATAGGTTTTAGAGTTGATACTCTTGCATGAATTTTTAATTTAATAGAATATGTTGCAGTATTTAATGTAAGCATAGTATAGAATTGCCACAATTGCTTTGAAAGATATTAGACTTTTCATAACAATAAGTCTGTTATATAATTCAAAATGAAGGAGGTTCTATAATTTGATGGACGAGCGGTGTGCGCAGCTACTTGGTCAAATAATATCGGCAGAAAAACCAATCAAAATTTCAGAGCTAGCAAAGTTTTTCAAGGTATCATCAAGGACAATCAGGTATGATTTAGATAAAATAGATGATTTTTTAAAGACAAATGAATTGCCACAATTAATACGGAAGCCTAATTCTGGCATAAGTTACTTCCCACTATTACATCAAAGACAAAAAATAACCACATTGCTTGAAGAAATTAATAGTTATAACTATGTACTAACACCACAAGAACGAAAGACAATCATATTGACCGAACTTTTTCAGGCAAAGGATTATACGACTATTGATGAAATAGCAAGTATACTTTCTGTAAGTAGAGGCACCGTAGTCAATGACCTAAAAGGAGTTAGGAAGTGGCTTTTGAAATATGGCCTTCAACTTGAGTCTTTGCCTCGCTTTGGCATGAGGATAAAAGGCCGTGAACAGAATTTGCGTAGGGCTGCAATCTCTCTTTTGTCAGAGAATATGGAAATCGAAAAGGCGCTTAACTTTATCAAGGCCCCAATTCATAGAAGAATAAATATAGTGGCAAATCAGCAAATAAAAAAGCTATTTCAAGACCTCGATGTTTTGCCTATAGAAAAATCAATACAATTAGCTGAAAAGCAATTAAAAACAACTTTTGCCGATAACGCTTACTCAGGCTTGGTGATTCATCTAGCTCTTGCGATAAAGCGCATTCAACTTGATAAAAACATCATCATGCCGGAGGATGAATTATCCAAACTAAAATTTACAAAAGAATTTGCAGTAGCCTCTAGCATGGTTACTTTTTTGGAGCAAAGTTATAATATAAGAATTCCTACTGATGAGATTGGTTATGTTACTATACACCTTTTAGGAGGCAAGGTAACCGAAACTGATATATTTGCAAGTCAGGAATGGCTGCAGTTACAAGTTTTAACTAATGATATTATTAAAGCCATCGGCGAAAAATTAGATATAGATTTTTTGTTAGATGGAGAGTTATATAATGGGCTTTTAAAGCATTTAGAACCTACAATTTATCGCCTAAAACATAATCTTCCTCTCAAAAACCCAATTTTAAAGGAGATTAAATATAATTATCCAAAGATATTTAAAGCCGTAAGAAGTTCTTTAAAACCTATTGAAGATTATGTCGGTCATAAAATTCCGGATGAAGAGGCTGGATTTATTGCAATTCATATAGGAGCAGCTCTTGAAAGGAATAAACCTGCATCTAGCAGCGTTTATAATGCAGTCGTAGTTTGCGGAACAGGTGTAGGTACGGCTAAACTCCTGTCTTCTAGGATAGAAAGCCAATTCAGTAATATAAACGTTATTGATACGGTCGCCAGTCGCCAGGTAGCAGAAGTTAGCAAGAATAGAAAAGTAGATCTAATAATTTCTACTGTTCCTACCGGTTGTAAAGATATACCGGAAATTATAGTAAATCCATTGCTGCCGGAAGAAGATATTGAAAAAATGCATAAACTTTTGATTAAGATTTCACCAAAGGATTCTATCGGAGCAGATGCTCAAACTCAAATCGAAAATCTTCTAGAAATAATAGATAAGTATTGCTTTATTAAAGATCGATTAAATTTAGTAAATGAATTGTCGAAGTTTTTAAATCTTACAAATCATATCGACTCGAAGGGAGTTGCCCGGCCAGTGTTAAAAGATCTACTGACAGAAAAAACCATAAAACTTAATGTCGAAGCAAGTAATTGGGAAGAAGCTATCAGAAAAGGAGGTGAGTTGTTAGTCCAAGAAGATTTTGTAGAGCCTAGTTATGTGGAAGCCATGATTAGAAATGTCAAAGAATTGGGCCCCTATATTGTTATAGCCCCTGGTATTGCAATGCCACATGCTCGACCTGAGGATGGAGTAAAAAAGGTATGCATGAGTTTAATAACACTTAAAGGACCAGTTTCTTTTGATAATAAGGAACCGGTAAAACTAATTTTAACGTTTGGAGCAACGGATCATCATACCCACCTACAAGCCCTTTCTGATCTTATGAGACTTTTTTCTAATTCTTCTTCGATAGATGCAATTTTACAGGCTTCAGAAGTAAAAGAAGTTATTGATGTAATAGAGCTATCTGCAACAGGAATACAATAATAATATCAGCTGTAGATTCAGGGAAAAATAACAGTGAAGGGGTGAAAATGTGATGAAAATACTAACGGTATGTGGACTTGGTCAGGGAAGTAGTCTTATTTTGCGGATGAACGTAGAAAGTGTCCTAAAGGAATTGGGGATAGAAGCTGATGTTGATAATTCCGATGTAAGCACAGCTCTCTTTACAAAACCAGATGTAATTATGACAAATAAGGAGTTGGCTGAGAACTTAAAAGAAGCCAAGATACCAATTTTAATCGTAAAAAACTATTTTGATAAGGATGAAATCAAAGAGGTGTTACAATCATTTTTTAAAAAATAAGGGAGGTATTGTAAATGAATATTGTTTTTTGGATTGCTACAAACATCCTGGGGCAGCCTGCTATACTAATAGGCTTGATAGTGCTATTGGGATTGGTGCTTCAAAAGAAGACGTTTAGTCAAACTATGACTGGAACATTTAAAGCTATTATAGGATTCATGATTATAAACGGTGGTTCTGGAATCATAGTAAATGCTTTAAATGTGTTTCAGCCAATGTGGCAAGAAGTTTTTGGTCTTAAAGCACAAGAGTTAGGGCAGTTTATGGGTCAGCCTTCTTTTAGTCAGCAATTTGGCTCAGCGGTAACCCTTGCAATGGTGCTCGGATTTTTAATTAATGTTTTTCTAGCTAAATTCACAAAATGGAATTATATCTATCTAACCGGTCATATGATGTTTTGGACTTCGATGATTTTTGCCGGCATTATTATCAACACTGTTGGAACTGCAGTAGCAACATGGAAATTGGTCTTATTTTTATCGCTGTTTCTGGGTTTTTACTGGACAATTCAGCCTGCCCTAACTCAGCCTATTATGCGTAAAATCACAGGCGGTGACCAAGTTGCGCTGGGCCACACCAGTGCGTCAGTATCATTGATTGGTGCTTGGTTGGGAAAGATATTTGGTAATAAGGAACAAGATTCTGAATCATTACAGATGCCGAAAGGATTGGAATTTTTGCGGGATTCCAATGTAATCATAGCACTTATTATGTCTGCATTATATTTAATTGGTGCATTGATACTTTTAGCAAAACCTGAAACGCCAGCAATTGCAGAACTCAAAGCAATTGCTGGAGATCAGAATTTTGCAATATTTTCATTAATCCAAGGATTTCAATTTGCAGGAGGTATTGCAGTAGTTTTGTTTGGTGTTAGAATGTTAATCGGTGAAATTGTTCCAGCTTTTAAAGGTATAGCTGATACAATAGTGCCTAATGCTAAACCTGCTTTAGATTGTCCGATAGTTTATCCATATGCACCAACTGCATCTATTTTAGGTTTCCTGGGCTGTTTTGCTGGGACACTTATTTGGTTGGTAGTTTTAGGTAAAACTGCAGGATATATCTTTGTGCCAACAATGATAGCCTTATTTTTCCATTCAGCAACTGCTGGGGTATTTGGCAATGCTACAGGAGGAGTTCGTGGTGCTCTGATAGCAGGATTTATAACTTCTACTGTTATAGCATGGGGTCAATACATCACTGTAACATTTTTAATCAATTCAACTATTCCAGATACCGCTATGTGGGCTGGAGATAGTGATATGTTCATCCTAGGTCCTTTAGTGGCTTTAATAAGTAAACTTATATTTTAAATATTGGGTGACGGTCATGGCCTGCTTATAGGCATAGGCCGTCATCCAACTTATGCACTTCATTTTTTTAGTCTGACTGAAAGGAGCAATATATATTGAGTTTTATAAGAACTTTCTCAGGAGATATAAAGCCGGAAGAACTTGGTTTCACATATTCTCATGAACATATTGTATGCATTCCGCCGTATTGGAAAGAAAGAAATGAAGATGATCTTTTGCTTGATGATGAAAATAAATCTCTACAGGATGTTATGGACTTTAAAAAAGCCGGCGGAAGTACGATAGTTGATGCTACAGCTGTCGATTATGGCCGTCAGGTAGAGTCTGTAAAGCGTATATCTGAAAAGACAGGAATTAAGATTATTGGAACGGCAGGATTTAACAAAGCTTTTTTATGGAATGCAAAGCTTAAGGGAAATATTAGATCGATTGTTGGAAATTATGAAACATATGGTGAATGGATTGAAAACGCCTCGGTCTATGAGCTTGCTAAATATGTAATTGGTGAGATCGAAGAAGGTTTAGAAGGTACAAGTATTTGCGGTGGGCAGTTGAAATTTGGAACAGGCTATAATTCAATTTCACCGTTGGAAATAAAAACTATTAAAGCTATAGCTATTGCCCATAAAGAAACAAAAGCACCTATTCATAGTCATACCGAGGCGGGAACTATGGCTTTAGAGCAAATAGAAATTCTTAAAAATGAAGGAATTAAGTTAGAATATGCAGCTTTTGGTCATATGGATCGGAATCTAGACCCATATTATCACACACAGATTGCTAAAACAGGAGCATTTCTTTGCTTTGACGGCATTGGAAAGATAAAATATGCGCCCGAGAGTAGTAGAATAGATGCAATCTTACAGTTAGTTAAGAAGGGCTTCAAAAACCAAATCTTAATAAGTGGTGATACTGCCAGAAAAAGTTATTATAAACATTATAATTATGGCTTAGGGCTTGAGTTTATTATTAAAAAATGGACTCCAAGATTTATCGATCAAGCAGAAGACGCAGGTCTTGACGGCGAAAAGCTAATTGAAGATTTCTTTATAAATAACCCTATGCGCTGTTTTGCATTTAAAAAGTAGGTGAAAAATAAATGGATATGCAAAAACTAACTTATTTAGAATTTCAGGAATTTATCAGCAAAAAACCTATTGCGATATTACCCATTGGAGCCGTAGAAGCCCACGGACCTCATCTTCCGATTGGAACCGACAATTATCTTGCTGAGCGATTATCAAGAAAAGTTGCAGAAAAAGTTGATGCATTAGTGCTGCCCACTTTTTCTTATGGGCAAGTATGGAGCCTTAGAAATGTGCCAGGAAGTATAAATGTAAGCAATGAACATCTAACTGGTGTTTTAACGGATATTGGCAAAAGTTTATATAAGTTTGGTGTACGATATTTTGTAATTATAAATACTCACGTTGGTAACATGACCGCTATAAAAGAAGCAGCAAGAAACTTATATGATTTTTATAAAGATTTAAAGGTATTTTATTTCATATACCCAGGAACGGCGAAAATTACAAAAGAAGTACGAGAATCAAAACCTATGCCGGGAGGATACTTTCACGCTTGTGAAATAGAAACTTCATACATGCTTTATCTGGCTCCGGATTATGTTAAGATGGACAAAGCACTGGATGATTTTCCTGATTTACCAGAAGATTTTGAGTATACACCTACTCCTTGGGATGAAATCACAGATACTATTGTTTTAGGCAGTGCCACACTTGCAACAGAAGAAAAAGGGCAAAAAATAATCGATGTGGCAGTTGAAACTATAGTTAAAATACTTGAAAAGACTAAATAGATAAAGAAGGTGTTTTGATGGTTGATGAGTACTATAAAATCATACAGGATTTAATCATGAAAATAAAAGAAAATGAAAAGGATAAAATTGAATTGATTGCCAAAAAGATTACAAAATCTATCGAGATGAACGAAATTGTGCACTTTTTTGGCGCTGGACACTCTCACATACTGTGTGAAGAGGTGTTTTACAGAGCAGGTGGCTTAGTACCGATAAATCCAATTTTTGATGAAAACTTGATGCTTCATAATGGAGCCTTGAGGTCTTCAAAACTGGAAAGAATGAACGGCTATGCCCAAACTTTTATGGAGTCTGTTGAGATACGACCAGGAGAAATAGTTTTTGTCATATCTACATCGGGAAGGAATGGTGTGCCAATTGATGTTGCACTTTTAGCAAAGCAAAAGGGAGCTGAAGTGGTAGCTATTACTTCCGTGGAATATTCCATGAGTCAGCCATCAAGGCATTCATCAGGGAAAAGGCTCTTTGAAGTTGCAGATATTTATATAGACAACCATTGTCCGGAAGGTGATGCTCTTCTTTCACTGGAAGGGTTTCCTATGCGATTTTCCCCCGGATCCACCATTGCTGGTGACTTCATAATTCAAGCTATTTTAGCAACGAGTATAAAAATTATGATAGATAATGGTATAACTCCTCCTGTGTTCTTAAGCGGCAATCTAGATGGCGGCGATGAACATAATAAAAAACTCATAGAAAAGTATAAAGATAGGATTATATATTATAGGTAAACTAAAGATTAGCTTTACTTATTTGTTATGTATTTAATTTGAGCTATAATGAAAACCTTATAGACTAAAAAGAGGTGTTAGTATAGGTGATTGAAGTTATTGCTACTTGTGTAGATGATGCCATTGCAATAGAAAAATACGGTGGTCAGAGGGTTGAACTTTCATCAGCTTTGTCCGAAATGGGTATTACATCCAGCTATGCTTTGATAAAAAACGTGTTAGATAAGGTAAAAATTCCGGTCCATGTACTAATTCGTCCTCATTCAAAATCCTTTATTTATAGCGATAATGACATGCAAGTGATGAAGGAAGACATAGAAATAGCTAAAAAATTAGGGGCTAATGGAATTGTTATTGGGACTTTAGATGAGCATAATCGGATAGATGAAGAAAAACTTAAAGAGCTGTTAGCTTTTGCTGATGACATGGATGTGACCTTTCATCGAGCTATAGATAGTACTGAGTCCTGTGTTGAAAGTGTGCGAACTTTATTAAAATATCCAAAGATAAAGCGGATTGTCACTGCCGGCGGGAAAGGTAAAGTGACAGATAATTTAGATGTCATCAGAAAAATGGTAGGGGTAGCAAATAATAAGATAACAATTATGTTAGGTGGTGGTTTAAACAAGGAAAATTTGCAATTGGCCATAGAAAGGACCGGAACTTGTGAGGTGCACTTTGGTAGCGGGGTTAGGGAAAACTATCACTATACCGGCAATATCAGTCGGGAATTGATGCAGGAAGTAATAGAGGAGTGGCGTAAATCTAATATATGCATTTCCTAAATAATCTTTACAAGCTTCCTCGGTATATAGCTTGCAGATTTGTGCATTGGGAACCCTTACTGAAAAAGGTATTTTTTGTGTCTGTAAAATGATATCGTCTACCCAAAAATCATTATCGGTCAATTTAGTTTAAGGTGTAATGATTTTAATTATTTCTTACATCTTCCCACTTCCTCTATATATTGCCTGCATGATTTGGGCAAGGGGGAAGTCTTTACTCCAAAAGGCATTTTTTGTGTCGGCAAAGGCAGTTGCGTGGATAAAAGGGGCCGCAGGAGGGCTGGATACAGGTAGAGGTTTGCCACTCCAAAAATCTTCTAAAGAATAGGCGATGGCAGTATTATTTTCTTTTGCAAAGGCAGATGCAGTTGTCCCGGAAAATAGTGATGTGGAAGGTTTGGCCTGGGCCGTGATGTTATTGCTACCATTCCGGGATTTTCTTTTTCTATCATCGAATTTTAACAGACGGTTTAAGACATCCTCTTTTTCCATACCTCTGAGTTTAAAGACCAAGAAAGGGTCTTTGTCAAGCTCTTCGGCTACAATATAGTGAACTGCTGCAATATGCTTGCACGGCACGGCAAAATCAGGACATGAACATCTTGCGTCAATTTCGCTATCGTCCGCTGGCAACAGACTTATTCCCACTTCCTGAAAAATAGCTGCTATATCTTCCGGCATATCTCCGGAAAGAAGTTTTGCAGCATATAATGCTTTTGTACTAAGGTGTTTAAGAACGGTCTGCCACTCTTTTCTTGTTAATTTTACAACTTTAATGGTAACCTTATATGGTGTAGATCGCGAGCCTTGAACTTTTGCCGTTATCTTGCCTGGCTCGATATGAAACTCAAGCACACTGCCGTTTCTGGCATAGCGCCTCCCACGCTCTAAGCGATTAGCCCAGCCAAAGGATTCTAAGATGCTAATCCAATGCCTGCCCCACCATGTATTTGAAAATGAATTTCCTTTAGCCATAAAATCTTCTCCTATTCTAAAGCCGATTTCCGACTCAGTGTAATAAGGTCTGCTATTTGCTCGTTATCCATTTCTGTGAGCCACGCTTCATCACTGCCTATTATATAGTCTGCCAGCTTTTGCTTTTTAACAATAAGTTCGTCAATCCGTTCTTCCAAAGTTCCTTGGCATATATACTTATATACTTGTACATTCTTCTTTTGTCCGATGCGAAAGGCTCGGTCCGTTGCCTGATTTTCCACTGCTGGGTTCCACCATCGGTCAAAGTGAAAGACATGATTGGCCTTTGTTAAATTTAAGCCAACTCCACCTGCCTTCAGGGAAAGGATAAATATTTTTGGCTCCTTACTTTTTTGAAAGCGTTGCACCATATCATCCCTAGCTGTTATAGGCACACCTCCATGTAAAAACATCACTTCTGCATCGCAGATTCTATCTAGATAAATTCTCAACAGTTCTCCCATTTCCCTAAACTGCGTAAAAACTAAGGCAGAATCGCCTTCAAGAAGTGCCTCATACAACATTTCTGAAAGCCTGATAAGTTTGCCTGAGCGTCCGTCTAATTTACTTTGATCATGCAAAAAATGGGTCGGATGGTTGCATATCTGTTTAAGCTTCATAAGTGTCGTAAGTATTAGACCCCTTCTTTCGATTCCTTCAGCATCATCGAGCTTTTCCAGGGTATCCTTTACCACAGCTTCATAAAGACTGGCCTGTTCCCGCGTCAAAGGGCAGTAGACCTTAGTTTCCTGCTTTTCCGGCAAATCTTTTATAATAAGAGGATCGGTTTTGACCCGCCTAAGGATAAAGGGCTTTACCAATTTCTGCAATTTTTCCAACGGTTTTTTTTCATTGTATTTCTGTATAGGCAGTTCAAATTTTGTCCTAAAGGAATTAAAGCTGCCAAGATAGCCTGGGTTTAAAAAATCCATAATTGACCACAATTCAGCCAAACGATTTTCTACAGGTGTTCCTGTAAGCGCAATTCTAGTTTGGGACTTTATTGATTTTATGGCTTTTGTCTGTTTACTAGTCGGGTTTTTGATATTTTGGGCTTCGTCTACGACAACCCTTTTCCAGTTAATGCTTTGAAGTTCCTTGATATCTCGGCGTGCAAGACCAAAACTTGTTATTACCAGGTCAGAGGTAAGAGCTTGTTTTTTAAAATCCTTTTTCTTAAGCCGGTCTTGACCGTAATGTATCATTAAAGATAGAGTGGGGGCAAACTTATAGGCTTCACGTTGCCAGTTTCTGACTACTGAAGTAGGGCACACTAGGAGTGTTGGAATGCCTGCCGTTCCCTCCTCTTTTTCCTTTAGGAGCAGGGCCAAAATTTGGATAGTTTTGCCGAGCCCCATATCATCGGCCAGACAACCGCTAAGACCCCATTTTTCTAAGTATATCATCCAGGACATGCCGCGTTTTTGGTAATCTCTTAGCTTGCCGTAAAAGCTTTGAGGCTGCTCATGTACATTAAAACTGTCGGGTTCTTCCAGTTTTTTTATAAGATCGGAAAACCAGCCCTGTGTTTCTATCTGCCCTATAGATTCTTCCTCAAAAGCAGCGTTGGCTAAATTTATGGCGTCAGACAACATCAGTTTACCGTGATTTTGTTTTTTTCTTTGTGACCATATATTTAAAATGTTATTTATCTCATCTTTTCGAACTTCAATCCACTGTCCATTTATATTGACAAGTGGAATTTTTATATCAACTAACCGCTGCCACTCCTCAACGGATATCTCCTCATCTCCTATAGCAAGGGCGATATCATAATCTACCAGAGCATCTATGCCCATTAGCCCTGTACTCATTGACGGCATATGGTCTTCTTTGGAGCCTAATTTAAGTTTAACATTTACCTTCCTGTCGGCTCGATCTTTTTTCCACCAATTAGGAACTAAAATTCCGAAGCCGTTTTCCTCTAATGTTCCTGCACCATGTTTTAAGAAATCATAAGCCTCAATAGCCGTCAATTCCCACTGGGAAGGCGCATCTTTTTCCAAGCTTTTAAGAAGCGGCGGATAGATTTCAGATGCCTTTCCAAGACTTGCCAGTAAAATTTCTCGAGGATTTCTGCATAGTTTAAAGAGTGTGCTGTTTTGTGCGCCCCTTTGCCAAATTTCATCGGTGGGGACTATGAGGCTTGGGTCGTCCCTACCTTGCAGCAGAAAACGGATAACCCAGTTGCCGTCCTGCTTTTTGGGCTCTTCCAGCTTAAAGCATAATCGGAAGGGGATATCATAGGTCGTTTGATGATAAGTCAGCCATTTTTTAAATTTCTTATAAAATGGTTTAAAATCATCATTAAAATTTATAGGCTGCATTTTGCTGTCAAGAAGAGCATGAATGAATTCGGATTCAACATGTTCAGGGAAAGCCCGTAGAATCATATCTATGATTTTTGAAGTTTTTAAATTTCTGACAAGGTGGTCGAGGGTTACAGCTATAAAATGTTCAGTAAGGCTATGTGCATCAAAGCCTAAAGATGTACTCCCAGCCATACCCGGCATGCTGCTTGAAAAGTTTGACAGACTCTTTTCGTAAGCCACAGGGTCTCCTGCAAACTTCCATAAGGCATAATAATTACCTTCAGTGCTTTGAACAATGTCTGGTAAAAACTGTTCTGATTTGACAAGGCTTTTTACATAAGAGGTGACGGATGCCCAGTAAATTAAATCACTGCCCAATATAAGTTCTTCCGGGTCTTCTATAAAATCTGAGAACGACGAAAGGGTAAAAAAGGCTTCATCTATATTAAGTGCGATGCCGGGAACGGACCAATCGCTTAAAGTTATTTCCGTTTCTCTTTCTGAGTATTTCTTTATTGATAAAGAAGAAATAGGCTCGCTGTGATAAGTAGGAAGAAGAAAGCTTATCACGATCTTTTTATAGGCATTATTTATAGGTAAGCCAAGTTTCTTAATAAGTTCATTAATGCTTTTTGTCGGGTATGCATATGGAAAGAACTTTTTCGGATTATGAAATATATCGGGGTAGTTAGTGTCGATACTGCGAGTTTCAAACCATAGAAAAAATTTTCCTGTATTAACAAATGATTCATCAGTATTCGGTATCCAAGTGCCATGAATTACAATAGGCATATTATTCTCCTTATAGGTATAATAAAAAAATGTCTATAAGTATAATTATAAGGTTATAATAGAGTAAAAATCAACAAGTATTTAGAAAGGCTTTTATAATTTTAAGTAATGCGGTTATAAAAACTGTATTCGATATGCTATAATTGTAATTGCGAGCTTATGAAAGTTAATTTTAAAATGTCTATTTTATTTATTGCAATAGGAGGTAAAAAATGGACTTAGAATTAATTAGCAGTGATGTTTCAAAAGCAATTGAGGAATTATTTGCTATAGCACCGGTAAAAGCCGGTCAACTTCTGGTGATAGGCTGCAGCACCAGTGAGGTTATGGGAGGAATGATAGGAAAGGCTTCCAGTATGGAAGTTGCAGAAGCTGTAGTAAAGGGAATAGCAAATGTCATACCCAAGTACGACATAAGACTGGCAGCTCAGTGCTGCGAGCATCTAAACCGAGCGTTGGTTGTCGAGGCAGAAGTTGCCGAACAATACAATTTAGAAATAGTAACGGTGGTGCCGGTAATGCATGCAGGAGGTTCCTTTGCCACTACGGTTTATGCGAATATGCAGCATCCGGTAGTAGTGGAGTATGTAAAGGGTCACTTTGGCCTTGATATAGGTGATACGCTGATAGGTATGCACATAAAGCATGTCGCTGTTCCGGTAAGACTCAGTATCGATAAAATAGGACAAGCACACTTAACAGCAGCCCGGTACCGCCCCAAATTAATCGGCGGTGCTCGGGCAGTAATACCGGAAACTTGGGATAAAAAAGGTTGTAAATAACAGATAAGATTTTACGGTTTTATTAAAGGGCTATACTTTTGATTATATTGCCGGTTTCGATGTCAAGAAGAGATATATGGGAATCTTCGAAAACAGCCATAGATGGTATGTCATCCTTGGGAAGTGCACAGGAACCGGGGTTTAAGAGGATAAGCCCTTGCTTTTTTATCAGGTTTTTTACATGTGTGTGGCCGGTTATGATTATATCAATCCTCCATTTTTTAGCAAGCAAAATCAATTCATCTTCCGTAGTTTCATGGCCATGTGTAACCATGATTTTATATTTTTCTAAGACTAATATGGCATAGGGGGATTGGATGGGAATTGCGAGCATTACTTGGTCAATCGGGGCATCACAGTTGCCGGCGGCAGCGATAAAGGGCATGTCTATGGAATTTATGGCTTTGGCAAGTTCCTGAGGATTATATCCTGCCGGCAGCGGATTTCTGGGCCCATGGTACAGTATATCCCCTGCGTGAATGATGTAGTCGTAAGGCTTGGCAATTTGCAAAGCCTTGTTAAAAGCATCCAAGCTCCCGTGAGTGTCACTTAATATGGCAATTCTCATATTTGCACCTCCAATTTATGAAACTCCTTTAGTTTGCACAACTTTGATGTTTCGCTCAGCCAATTCTTTTATAAATCTATCGGGATTTACTGCTGCTTCCGGAGCAAAGACACCTTTTCGGGTTATCTCACCCCTTGCCATCATCATAGCACCGATGGCAAGGGGTACACCGGTAAGATTGCTCATATGATCAACTGCTTGGTACACCAAGTGCTGTCTTTTACCGTTTAAATATCCCTTTACGTCTACTCGAATGCCTGACAGAGGGACAGCCGGTTTTTGGATTTTTTCAAGAATAGGCAGCACAGTTTTTATAACATTACCTACAAACTGTTTTTTGCTTGGGGTATTTGTCAAACCTAATCTGGAAATAACAATAGCAAGTTTATTAAGGTAACTTTCCTTAAGACCGCCTTTTAGTGTGACGGTTTTTACTCCTTCTAAATACAGTGGCAGTGTTACCGGTTCCGGATGGCCTAAATGATACATATCGACAAAGTCCAACGGCTCTAGAAACTCAACTTTTTCTTTGCCGCTGCCGGCGGGGATTTCTATCTTTTTACCGTCAATAAAACTTGTTACCTTGCCGGTAAATATGTGAATGGTATGAAGGGTAACAGCAAGTCCTGTAGCATCAGAAGCACTGCCTGCCCAATATATATTGATTTCCTCAACTTCATCTAATTCATCGGCACCCTTTCGAGCAAGGATGTTACTGATACCGGGAGTCCAACCTAAACCGGTTAAAATGCTTAAATTTGCATTTTTGGCCTTTTCATCCAAAGTTAAAATACTCTCTGCCGCATCATAATCATCACAAATGCTGACATAGTGAACATTTGATGCAATAGCAGCTTCTACCGCAACCTTTTCAAATTTATAAAAGGGGCCCATAGCACTTGCAACCACGTCTTTACCCTGCATTGCTGAAATCAGAGTTTCCGGTCGATTAGCATCTATGTAGACAGCTTTGACCTTCTCACCAAGCGCATCTGCCAGCTTTTTGGCAGCAGCTATATTAATATCTGCGATAACAAGTTCCGTAACCTCTTCGCTTTTTGCCAAATCTCTTACGGCACGGCTGCCCATATCACCGGCACCGCCCAATACGGTTATCTTCATAGTTTTTACTCCTTTCGCTTTAAAACCATATATGTGCTTTTATTATACATCAAAAGTTTGATTTCAGTACAAAAACCTCAATTTTTTAATTTAATTATCAGTGGTAAGGTGAACGGCCATTGGCCGCCAACCCCTATAACAAAAAACATTGAATTGATATTTTTACGGCAAAACTGACTTTTTACAGTAGAATCAGTTTTTTAATTGATGTCTATTTTTGCGGGTTAGAAGCTAACTATTTATTAAAAAAAGAGGGCAAATCATACAATTGTATGATTTGCCCTTAAAACTAGGGAGTAGTGTAAATTGGCAAGGCTTTTAAGCTTTGGGCTATCATTTGTCCTTTAGAGCCTTTGGAATATCAGGCTCATAAAATATCCACATGCTCGTTGCAGAAACGCCCGAAAAAGCTACTACGGCTACAAAGGATGCTAGGGAAGAGAGAATCTGTGTTTTAAACCTTTTAAACATTTTTCCACCTCCCGAAGATTTTTGTTATTATTCTAACAATTGTAATATTCTTCAAAAGAAACGAATTTCCTGCTAGACTCGCACAACTGGCAGTTTTCGCAATGTAATCGGCAGAATATTAGGTATGAATGGCAGAATATGATTATAAATTAGACAGATATTTTGTCTTTGATAAACAGATATTTTCCTTTACTCATATAAGCCTTTTTGTCATAGCCGTAAAAACTTATTTCATATGAGTCGCCTAAGCTCTCGATACATTCAACCATACCGATGTTTACGATATAAGATTTATGTGTTCTGTAAAAATGGCTGTTTAATTCAGATTCGATGTCCTTAAGGTTTTCATTACACATAAATGGGCCTTTTCTGGTGTGTATGGTGGTGTCTTTGCCGTTTTTTTCAATAAATATGATATCTTTTATGTTTAAAAAGAGTATTTTGTTTTTAATTCTAACAGGAAATATTTCAGCGATTTTTAGTTTGTTGTCTAACATGCTGGATTCACGTTTGACTATGAGATTGTTGATAGTTTGATTGAATCTTTCAATGTCGATAGGCTTTAGTATGTAATCATATGGATGAACTATAAAAGATTCATGTGCATAATCAGGATATCCCGTAATAAAGACTATGGAAGTATCAGGGTCGAAAGTGTTGGCGATTTTGGCAACTTCAATCCCATCAATATCGGGCAAGTCGATGTCTAAAAGCAAGATATGAGGAGACTGTTTTTTTATGATTTCAACTGCTTCATTTCCGCAAGATGCAGGGAAAATTTCTTCAACAAGAGAGTTCCCCTTTAAAAGCTTGCAAATCATAGCCAAAGTATTTTTTTCATCTTCACAAACAAGTATATTTGCCATGCATCAACCCTTACCTTTCTAAAATTCAGTGATATGAAATCCTTAGTATTTTATACCCCAACGGGGTAACAAACAGCATTCCTTCTAATACTCCAAAGAAAATAGCCTTTAACAGATTGTAATTGCCAATAAAGTAAAACATATGAGTAAGAATAAATAATACACCTAATATTATTATTGTGATTCCTTTAAGTTTTTGTCTGGTGCATAAATCCGAGACAACCTTTTTTTCTGTTCCTGCAGGTACCCATTTTAAAGTGATGAAAAGGCTTATAATGAAAAAAATATCACTTACAATTATAAGGTGATTTGTGTCAAAAGATATATATTTAATTATCAAACCATTTAAAGCGAACATACAAACACCTGTTGCATAGCATGATGCATAGGTTTTAAGATGAGCACCTCCGGCAAAATTTCTGATTGAAGCAAAGGCAAAAAGACTTAACATTGTTTCAGGGAGGGTATGTAAAACCAAAGAAACAGTAAGGATTGAAAAAAATTTAAAGGTCATACCCAGCATAATTTCAAATCCATATTCCAATATTTCTTTGTCATATTTTTCATATCCCAGTTCTGAAATTATTATCTGTGACAACTTTTGAGAACAACTCCGAAGCACCAATTTCACCACCCTTTTTTGGAAGATATATAGTAAAGGTTGTTAAACCGTCATATATTGACAAAGAGATTTTGCCGCAGTATTTATCTATTATCTTTTTTACTACATAAAGGCCAAAACCTCTTGCGTCTTTATGTTTTGTACTAAAACCGGCATCATAAATTTTATACATATCAGATTCTTTAATCGTCACGCCGTTATTTGAAATCTTAAAGATGTAATTTTCTTCATCCTCCTGCAGCTCAAGATTTATATTTCGCTCACCGGTTTTTTCCATAACGGCTTCTATCGCATTGTCCAATACATTGCCTATAACTGTGCTTAGTTCCCATGAACTCATTTTGAGGTTTCTTATTTTATTTCCATTTGATTTTACATAAAAATTTATATTATTTCTTTTGGCGGTTTCCATTTTGATATTTAAAACAGCGGTTAACCCCAAGTCTCCTAAGCGCAGTAATTCGCTGGTGTTCCGATAATTTCCGGCTATACCATTGACATATTGTTTAAGTTCCTCATATTCTTCTGTGTATATCATGGCCTGTATGGTTTGAATGTGCTGGGAATGCTGATGTCTTTCGCTTCTTAATGTATTAAGCAATTCTTCAATTTCTTTCAAATATGAATTCACAGATTCGTATTCCACCTCTTTTTTTGAATAATACTCAATATATTTTAATGCGAAATAAAGGCTCAAAATCATTATTATGAAAGAAACTATTATAAAAGGCAGACTTTTATAATATAGTTGGGCATCCGTTGCAAACATCACCTGATTCAGCATCAAAATTACCATTAACTGAAAGGTTAAAGTAAAAATTATTACAAGATTTTTTCTGTTCACCTTATCTCACCTGCATATTTTGTGTAAATGCATACAATTGAGTACGTAATTCCAGCGACAGGAATAAATAGAGTAATATTAAGCCAAGGGCTTTCTTGAAAAGTATAGATATTCAACTTATATAAATTAAATATAATCAATACAAATGTATATTGAATTAATCCAAACAGCACTGATACGATGAATAGTGGAATAAAACTACGACTAAACTTAATTTTATGTATTAAATCAAACAACAGGGCCAAGACTAAGATCAACAAAATTGTGTGCAAGCTGAATAAAAAATGCTGTCCCAAATGGAAGGCAATATTTCTAATGAAAAATGCAGCCACACCATACAACATCGATACTTTAAGAAGCTTGCAGAAAGAAACCTTTTTTTTGTTCATGAGTTTTATGGTTAAGATTTGTAACAATAAGGCTTCGGGTATAGATTCAAAAATCACTACATACCAGGGTATGGGAAACATTTAAATTACTCCCTTCTTTTCAGAGGGCATCCCTTCCCGGCAATTGTTTTTTTGCGTTTTTTCGATTTAAGGAGATTTTTTGTTGGTTTGAGTAATACCAGATGAGGAGATCCCCTAGTCATAGAAATATTTTTATAAGCAGTATTTACCTGCTTATAAAAATATTCTAAACTAACTGCGATTTTCCTCTTTCTGGCTTAAATAATTTACTTATCGTAAATATTTTCTGCAATATTTTCATTTTTCCTGCCTACAAGGTACAACTGACGTTTTTAAAGGTACAACTGGCAGAATTTTGGGTATGAGCGGCTGTATTTTCAAAGGAACTTTTGAGTGAATGAAAAATATAAGCTATAATAAATGTGAATGTAATTTTTGATAGAGGGGTGTATGTGATGAAACTCGGAATTTGTCAGATGGCCGTTTCAGAAAAACTTGATGTGAATTTGAAAAAGATTATAGAATTTATAGAACAAGCTGCCGGACAAAACATTGATATTGTCGGATTTCCTGAAATGGCACTTACGGGATATACAGTAGAAGTTCTAACAAATAAGAATATGAATGATATGGTAAGTGAGGCTCTTTCACAGATCAGGGAAACTTGTGAGGGCTTTAATACTGCGGCCATTATTGGCCATCCCTATAAAAAAAGTGATAAACTTTATAACAGTACCTCGGTATTTTTACCCTGTGGAAACATTTATACATATGATAAAAAGTATCCAACAAATGCAGAATTGGAGTATTTCGAGCCGGGTAAAAAAGATCCGCTGATATTCGATTACAATGGCAAAAAAATCGGTGCCATGATATGTCGGGATCAAAACTACCCTAACCTTGCTGCAGAATTAGTTAATGGTGGAGCAAGCTTTATTTATATACTTTCAGCGCATTTTTATAATCCTAAAGAAGCTAGATGGAAGCTGGAAAAAAATCGTGCCATTCCCATAACGCGAGCAGTAGAAAATGGTGTTCACATACTGCTTGCAAATTTCATCGGCTCACATTTGGGGATGATAAGCTTAGGCAACAGTCTTATTGCCGACCCTGAAGGGGCAGTGGTAGCATCGGCCGGTGAAAGTGAGGAAACCTTGCTTTCAGTTTCTATATTATAAACAAAGTCAATTATTACAAAACTTAAATGCTGCAAATTCCAACTTTGATTTTGCCGTGAAACTTTCCTAAGGAGTTGCTATTTTCGTCGGAGATGTTTTCTAAAGTAGAATCGACTTTGTATCTTTTACCTATTTTTATTAGTCGAACTTGCCTATCAAATGAGTTTGGTATTCCAGAATAAAGAGTTTGATATATCAAACCAGCTTATAATCCAGTATAAATAGGCTTTATATGAATTCTTATATAAAATGAGTTCGATTTTACGAACCAATTTAACGTAATGAGATTATAAAAAATTTATCAAACTTTGAAAAATTTATTTCATCAAATCTTGCACATATAAGGCTTACTCAATGAATTGATCTCATGATTGTCGCTTATAACTATATTGGCACTATTTTTGCATGACTACAATATACAGAAAACTACTCATTTGTAGTAGGAGAGGAGGACAATTTTATTTATGCAGAGAGTAAAAGTTGCAATAATTGGCTTTGGAAATGTAGGTAAAGAAGTTATGGGAGCTGTCATTGAAAGCCCTGATATGGAGGTTGCAGGCATAGTCGAAGTTCCAAAAAAAGTTGAATGCATGAAAGGCAAATTTCATAATTTTCCAGTAACATCCAATGTAGAAAAATTGGATAAAGTTGATATTGCAATTCTTGCGGTAGATAGCCGATGTGTACCTCAGATAGCCCCGTATTATCTTGAAAGGGGGATAAATACTGTTGATGCTTTTGACATACATGGTGATTCCATTATTAGGCTTAGAGAGGAATTGACCTTAGTAGCAAAAGCTCATGATGCAGTGGCGATAATTTCCGCCGGTTGGGACCCGGGAACCAATTCGGTAGTTAGAACCATAATGCAGACTATAGCTCCAAAAGGCATAACATATACTAACTACGGGCCCGGGATGAGTATGGGACATACGGTGGCTGCTAAAGCAGTTGAGGGGGTGGCTGATGCGGTTTCGCTGACGATACCGGAAGGAAACGGTATTCATAAACGTTTGGTTTATGTAAAGATAAAGCCAGACTATGATTTTAAAAAAATTGAAGAAGCTATTAAGAATGATTCTTATTTTAAGCACGATACGACTATTGTTTATAATGTTGATGATATAGAAAACCTTATAGACATGGGGCATGGCGTCCATATTGAGCGCAAAGGGGTATCAGGGAGAACGCATAACCAGCGCATGGAGTTTATTATGCAAGTTACTAATCCGGCGGCTACGGCACAAGTTATGGTATCTGCAGCCCGAGCCAGCCTTAAGCAAAAGCCGGGAGCTTATACTTTAGCGGAGATTCCTCCCATAGATTACCTACATGGTAAAAAAGAGGAAATTATTCTCAAGTTGCTATGATGATGTTGTTAGCAGTTTAAAGGATGGAAGAGAAGAAATAAACAAAGCCTATAAGCAGCAAAGCTCAAAAAACTACCATTCTATTGGCAGAGCAAAATGCTAAAAAGGCTTTAGAGATAGCCGATAAAGCATATGTTTTGGAAACGGGCCGTGTGGCTCTACAAGGCTGCGGCAAAGGCATCTTGGCAAATCCAGCCGTTCAAGAAGTATATTTAGGAGTAAGGCATACGATAATTTAAAATGATAAATACTTAAAAATGGCGTTTCGTTCATCATGTAAATGTAAATCAGCGGAACGCTTTTGAATTTTGATATCAATGTGAAAATACATCTTGACAGAGTCAACTGAAAATTGTTAAAATATAAATGTCAGATGTCAGACTTTTAATATAAGAAAGGGGGCATGGTCATTTACATAATATGGATGCCTACTTATTTATAAAGGATTTACAAAAAATTACGGGGGGAATTTTGAGTGAAGATTCGCAAGTTATTAGCTTTAAGCTTGGTTGTTCTGCTGGTTTTAGGTCTTATGACCGGCTGTGGTCAAAAGGCTGAGCCTCCAAAAGAGGAAAAAGAGCAGCAAGAGCAGAAGCCTGAAGAGAAGAAGATTAAAGTCGGTTTAGTATATGATATTGGCGGCCGCGGTGATCTCTCATTTAATGATAGTGCTTATGCCGGATTGAAGCGGGCAGAACAGGAGTTTGGTTTAGAAGTTACTGATTTGGAACCTTCAAGCGGCGGTGAGGACCGAGAGCAGCTTTTGAGACTTTTGGCCGAGGACGGCTATGACTTGATTTTTGGTGTCGGGTTTATGTTTACAGACCATATTGCAAAAGTTGCCGAAGAATTCCCTGATGTAAAATTCGGCCTCATTGATGGGGCTGTGGAAGATATTGATAGCAGCTCTAACATTTCATGCCTATTATTTAAAGAACATGAAGGTTCTTTCTTGGTTGGTGCAGCGGCGGCGCTGAAATCAAAAAATGGCAAGGTTGGTTTCATCGGCGGTATGAAATCACCTCTTATTGAGCGATTTGAATACGGTTATTTAGCAGGGGCAAAATATGTAAATCCTGCTATTGAAACCTTTTCGGACTATGTAGGAACTACCGGCGAAGCTTTTAAGGATCCGGTAAAAGCTAAGGAATTAGCATTAAAGCAGATTAAAGCTGGTACTGATGTAATTTACCATGCTTCAGGGGCCTCGGGCGTCGGCATGCTGGAAGCGGCGGCAGCCAATAAAGTGTGGGCCATTGGCGTAGACTCGGATCAGTCTTTAACTGCAACCGATGAGCAAAAACCTTATATACTGACAAGCATGCTAAAGCGGGTTGATAATTCAGTGTATGAAACTATAAAGGATTTTATTGAAGGCCGCTTCGAAGGTGGATACAGAGTGTTTGGGCTTGACGATGACGGTGTAGGCTATGCGGTGAATGATTTTAATAAGGACCTCATTAGTGATATACAGCCGAAACTGGAAGAGCTTAAGGAAAAGGTTGTAAATGGCGAAATAAAGGTACCCGCGGACAAAAACGAATATGAAGAATTTTTGAAGACTTTAAAGTAAACAATGCTGCGGGGTGACTCTTATTCGGTCACCCCGTTGTTATTATTGAAAGAACCCCAAGGGAGGGAGAAATTTTGGAAGAAGCCGTTGTTTTAAAGAATATAACTAAGCGCTTTCCCGGAATTGTGGCAAATGACAGAATAAATTTGCAAATACAAAAAGGCGAAATCCATGCTATTGTAGGTGAAAATGGTGCGGGCAAAAGCACTCTGATGAAAATCTTGGCAGGCCTTTACCAACCAGATGAAGGTGAAATTTATATTTTTGGGAAAAAAGAAAGAATCTCTTCGCCTAATAAGGCTATTGAACTTAAGATAGGCATGGTGCACCAACATTTTATGTTAATTGACCGTTTTACAGTTTTGGAAAATATTATTCTCGGAGCTGAAAAAAAGAAAGGCGTTGCAATTGATAAAAAAACTTGCAGACAAACCATTAAAAAGCTTCTAGACTTGTACAATTTTAACTTGGACCTTGATGCGAAGTTAGAAAATATTTCGGTAGGCCATGCACAGCGAGTGGAGATAATCAAGGTTTTGTACAGAGGTGCCGATATACTCGTATTGGATGAACCAACAGCAGTTCTGGCTCCGCAAGAAGTTGATGAGCTTTTTGTGAATTTACGCAGGTTAAAAGAAGAAGGTAAAACCATCATTTTTATCAGTCATAAGCTGGATGAAGTGCTTAATATAGCTGATAATATAACAGTTTTGAGAAGAGGCAAGGCGGTAGGCACTGTTTCGGCAGATTCGGTGACAAAAGAAGAATTGGCCAAAATGATGGTAGGGAAACCTGTTTTAATGAAACTTGATAAAGCTGCAGCCGAAAAGAGTGATGTAAAGCTTTCACTGCACAATATAGTAATGAAGGGTAACGGCGGGAAGAATTCCTTAAATGGTGTTTCACTGGAAGTCTGTGGTGGAGAAATCTATGGTATTGTCGGTGTGGAAGGCAATGGCCAAAAAGAATTGGCTGAAGCCATTATCGGCCTTAGACAAGATTACCAAGGTGAGATAAAGGTTTGCGGCAAGCCAATTCATGGATTGTCTATAAAGCAGATAAGAGATTCAGGAGTGGCATTTATTCCGGAAGATCGCCATCGTCAAGGTTTAGTGCTGCCTATGAAGGTTTGGGAAAACAGTATTTTAGGCTTTCACAGAAAGGATAAATTTAAAAAAGGAATGTTTATCGATATTAAGAAAGCTGAAGAATTCACGTTGAATAATGTTAAGGAATTTTCCATAATGATAAGTTCAATACATCAAGAAATTGAAGGGCTTTCCGGTGGAAATCAGCAAAAGGTTATTTTAAGCAGGGAACTTTCTCAAGAACCTGAGGTCATTTTAGCTGCCCAACCAACCAGGGGGTTGGATATAGGTGCTATGGAATTTGTTCACCGACAGCTTTTGCAAAAGCGCCAGGAAGGCAAAGCAGTTCTTTTGATATCAGCTGATTTGGAAGAGGTTTTATCGCTTGCGGACAGGGTTGGTGTAATTTTTGACGGTGAGATTGTAGCCGAATTTGCACCTGAAGAAAAAACTTTAGAGGATATAGGAGTATACATGTTGGGCGCACATAGGAAAGCAGGTGAAAGTGCATGAAAAAGGATTATAACTATAAAATATTAGCGCTAAAGATAGCTGCACCAGTCATAGCTATGATTTTAGCAGCACTTATCAGCTCACTGATTATTTTAGCTATTGATAAAAATCCACTTCAAGTGTTTTATACTATGTTTAAGTTTAGTTTTAGCCGTCTTGACAGTATAGCGATTATTTTTTTTAATGCAACACCCTTGATATTTTCCGCCCTGGCTGTGTCTATAGGGTTTAAAATGGGGCTTTTCAATATAGGTATTGAGGGGCAATACTTAATAGGAACTTTTTTAGCCGCACTGGTAGGTTTTTCTCTAAAAGGGCTTCCTGCTATAATTCATCTGCCATTGGTCATAGCGGCAGGTATGGTCGGAGGTATGCTGTGGTCTTTTATCCCTATTTTTCTTAAAGTAAAGCGGGGTGTTCACGAAGTAATAAGCACAATAATGCTCAACTATGTGGCCTATTCACTGATACATTATCTCATTGCTGATGTTTTTAGAGATAAACATCAGTCATTGATAGAAGGTTTAGGCAGCGTGCTGGTAAGAACTCCTAAGCTTGCAGAAAGTGCTCTTATCCCAAAGATGCATGGATTTTTTGCTCTTTTTGGTGTGGAATTGCCAAAACATGTATATCTTAACTGGTTCTTTCCTATAGGTATCCTGCTGGCTATTGGGATATATTACTTAGTTCTATATACTCCGTTTGGCTATGAACTTCGAGCTGTCGGCCATAATCCCGAAGCTTCTAAAATCGCCGGCATAAAGCCGGACATAGTTTATTTAAAAGGCTTTTTACTAAGTGGAGCTGTTGCGGGTTTAGTTGGACTATCCGACCTTTTAGGATATTTTAAATATATGGACATGGATTTTCCCCA
Source organism: Tepidanaerobacter acetatoxydans Re1 (assembly GCF_000328765.2). Classification (NCBI taxonomy): domain Bacteria; kingdom Bacillati; phylum Bacillota; class Clostridia; order Thermosediminibacterales; family Tepidanaerobacteraceae; genus Tepidanaerobacter; species Tepidanaerobacter acetatoxydans. The sequence goes on along the minus strand of NC_019954.2, from coordinate 2,089,354 downwards.
AGGATATGGATTTGATGGTATAGCAGTAGCCTTGATAGCTCAAAATAATCCCTTTGGGATTATAGCATCAGCGATGCTTTTCGGGTTTTTAAAACGCGGTTCAGAAGGAATACAGGCTCTCTTAAAGGTGCCTATGGATACCATTGTAATTCTGCAATCACTTATGATTATATTCATTGTTGTTATAACTAAAATTATTAATGACTATGTAAAACGCTTGGAAAAGAAGGAGGCGGCATAAATGCTTACAGCAGAACTTTTAGCATCAAGTCTTAGGATGGCCGTGCCCATATTACTTACGGCTATTGGTGCCGTCTATACCGAAAGAGCAGGTGTTGTTAATATTGGCCTTGAAGGTATGATGATTGTAGGTTCATTTTGGGCCAGCGTCGGGGCTTACTTTTATGGCCCTTTTGTGGGGATACTTTTTGCTATGCTGGCAGGTGCGTTTCTTGCGCTCATACACTCAGTGACGACGGTAACTTTTGGCGTCAATCAGGTTGTAAGTGGTGTGGCATTAAATATTTTGGCATATGGTGCTTCTAGGTTTTTGAGTCTGGTAATTTTCGGTAAAGCCACTACATCCCACCACGTATCGGGATTTAAACCGATAGACGTTCCTATACTGTCAGATATACCTTTTTTAAAACTGTTATTCACGGATATTTCACCAATTGTAATAACAGCATTGATTTTAGTGCCGATTTCAAAATACATCATCGATAATACGGTATTTGGTTTGCGATTGCGCGCAGTAGGGGAGAACCCTTTGGCTGCCGATACCCTAGGGATAAATGTATTTGCCATGAGGTATGCCGGTGTTATTATAAGCGGTATGCTTGCAGGGATAGCGGGAGCATATCTTACAATGGAGCATACGGGCATGTATGTTGAAGGTATGACACAGGGTAAAGGGTATATTGCCATGGCTGCCATGATATTTGGAAACTGGACACCAACAGGCACATTATGGGCATCACTGCTGTTCGGCTTTGCGGAGGCCTTAAGCTTAAGAGCCGGTGAAGGCAGTATTATACCATATCAGTTTATAAAAATGATTCCATATCTGCTGACATTAGCAGTTTTAACCGGTATAGTAAAGAAAGCTACGCCTCCTGCGGCTAGCGGTGAAGCTTATAATCGCAGTAATGGATAAGGAGATTGATGAAACATGAATATTAATGTAATACAGCTTATGTCACCACTTCATGGTGAAGAAAATGTTATAAACAGTTTAAGACCCTCTATGAACTTTTTGGAAGACAATTTTGACGTGAACTATAACTCGCAGGAAAATTCGGATGGAATTACGGTAGTTTGGGTTATGACCGGCGGTGTGGAAGGAAAATTCAAAGAAATATATCCGTGGCTCAAAAAACCAATAATTCTATTGGCTGAAGATATAAACAACTCATTGCCTGCAGCTTTAGAAATAATGGCATATGTTCGCAAACAGCAAGAGAAAGCATATATTTTACATGGCGGATTTGATGAAATAAAACAGGAAATAGAAAAACTTTATTTTTTACAAGAAGCGGCAAAAAAGATAAAAGATGCTAGGATAGCCAGCATTGGCGGGCCGTCTGATTGGCTTATAGCAAGCCATGTGGATTTTCATAAAGTTTCCGAAATATGGGGTTCTAACTTTGTGTATATACCAATGGAAGACTTATTAAAATCAATCAGTGAAATCGAAATTGCAAGCCAAGATGACTATTTTAGCAAAGCTGCTGCAGCAATTGGAATCCAAGAGACAGATGTGCAAGCAGCAGACAGGATTTATCGCGGTTTAAAGAAGCTTGTACAAGAAAAAAACATAACAGCTTTAACCTTAAAATGCTTTGACCTTTTAGACCCTCTTAAAAATACAGGATGCCTGCCGCTTGCTCGTTTAAATGATGAGGGAATTATTGCCGGCTGTGAAGGAGATATGCCTTCACTATTTACGATGTTGTTAGTATATATCCTTACAGGTAAGCGTTCATTTATGGCAAACCCTTCTAAAATAGATAAGAAGGCAAATACTATTTTATTGGCACATTGTACCGTTCCCACTAGTATTGTAGAAGAGTATTCTTTAAAAACCCATTTTGAGTCAGGCATCGGAGTAGCAGTGGCAGGCAAGTTTGCCGAGCAGCCTGTAACCGTAGTTAAACTTGGCGGTAGGGCTCTAGATAAGCTTTATATTGCCGAGGGTGCAATCGTAAGCAATACTTATGATGAGCATAGGTGCAGGACTCAAATAAAAGTTCAGATGGAATATGGATTAGATTCCTTACTGAAAAATCCGCTGGGTAACCATCTGATTATAGTACCTGGCAAAATTGAAACGCTATTTAGAGGATTTATGGATTACATGGAAATAATTTATTAGTGTTTTATAAGGAAGTGCGTATATGGCTTTTGCACCTAGGTACGAAATAGTTGTAAAAAAAATAAAAGAGATGATACGAACAGGTGAGCTCTTGCAAGGCGAAAAATTGCCTTCGGAAATCGAAATGGCTAAACGGCTAAATGTCAGCAGAGCTACACTAAGAGAAGCCTTTAGGATATTGGAAGATGAAGGCGTGATAAACCGATATCATGGCATTGGAACCTTTATTGCCAAATCTCCTATCATAAAAAGCGGTATGGAAGAGTTGATAAGTATAACAAAACTCATCGAAAAACAGGGTATGAAGCCAGGCACAAAGGATATAGAGGTATCGCTAACACAGCCGGGTGAGCGCGAGGCAACCATATTAAATCTTTTGCCAAATGAAAAGATATACCGCATTGAGAGAGTAAGAACTGCTGACGGAGAACCGGTTTTATTCTGTATTGATAGGATTCCGGAAAAATACGTGCATAAAAATTTTGAGTTTAAAGAGGAATCTCTATTTAAGTATCTGCATAAAGATTTAGGTATTTATATATCATATGCCGTATCGGATATAATACCTGTAAAGGCACAGGCAGCCGATGTCTATAAAAAGCTAAAGATGAAATCAAAGTCAAATGTGGCTTTGCTCTTGGAACAACTCCACTATGACGATAAAGACAATCCAATATTTTACTCGTCAAATTATTTTTCGCCTGAGAAGTTTCGGTTTTATATTGTCAGGAAGCGAATTTAACAACATTTAGAGGTGAATGTTTATGATACCGTTAGATGAGAAAGAGCTTGTGAGGAAGGCTTTATCTGCTATGAAAAATGCTTATGTCCCTTATTCTAAGTTTCCGGTGGGGGCTTGTGCGGTTACCGCCGATGGAGAAGAAGTTTTGGGGTGCAATATTGAAAATGCATCATATGGACTTACTATATGCGCTGAAAGAGTTGCACTTTTTAAAGCTTATTCAGAGGGAAAAAAAGATATTGTGGCTTTAGCGGTTGCTGCAAATGTAGATGAACCGGTTTCTCCCTGCGGAGCCTGTAGGCAGGTTATATCTGAACTTGCTCCCAAAGCTATCGTGTATCTTACCAACAAAGATGGCTCCAAAATTAAAAGAATGACAGCAGAGGAGTTACTGCCATATGGATTTAAGCTGTAGTTTAAGTCGGATTTTAGCTGCTATATTGCTATAAAAGGTAGGTGGTTATATGTTCTTTGTTCCCGACATTATAGAAAAGAAAAAGCGAGGATTAAAGCTTTCTAAAGATGAGATACAGTTTATTATTGATGGTTATGTAGGTGGAAGCATTCCGGATTATCAGATTTCAGCTTTACTCATGGCAATTTATTTTAAGGGCATGGATGAAGAAGAAACAACTGATTTAACCATGGCTATGGCTCATTCCGGTGAGATGGTAGATTTATCTTCTATCGATGGCATCAAGGTTGACAAACATTCCACCGGAGGTATTGCAGATACTACAACACTGGTTTTGCTGCCACTTGCATCGTCTGTGGGTATAAAGGTTGCCAAGATGTCGGGGCGAGGCCTTGGACACACCGGAGGAACAGTCGACAAACTGGAATCCATTCCGGGCTTTTGCTGCGAACTTGATACCAAAACTTTTATAGATTCCGTAAACACTATTGGTGCTGCGATAACAGGCCAGTCGAAGAACCTTGTTCCGGCAGACAAAATGTTATATGCTTTAAGGGATGTAACGGCAACAGTGGATTCCATACCGCTTATAGCAAGCTCTATAATGAGCAAAAAGATTGCCGGTGGTGCCGATAAAATAATTTTAGATGTGAAGTTTGGTAATGGTGCTTTTATGAAGACCTTTGAAGATGCTCAAGAGCTTGGGCAATTAATGGTGAAGATAGGGGAACTTGCGGGCAGGGAAACCGTAGCATATATTACAGATATGGAGCAGCCCTTAGGTCTTGCAATCGGCAACGCCATAGAGGTTGTAGAGGCGATAGAAGTGTTAAAGGGAAAAGGCCATGAAGACCTTCTTGAGCTTTGCCTTGAATTTGCTTCAGAGATGATGTTATTGGCAAAAATTGAAAGTGACAAAACAAAAGCTGTTCAAAAATTAAAAGATAGTATTGAAACAGGAAAAGCACTGGCTAAATTTAAAGAAATCATAGGCAACCAAGGAGGAGATTCTAGAGTAATACAAGATTACTCACTGCTGCCAAAGGCTAAGTATCAATCAGAAGTTGCTGCGGCAGAAGATGGCTATGTAAACAAGATTGATGCTGCGCGTTTAGGCCTTACTGCCATGAAACTTGGTGCCGGCAGACAGAAAAAGGATGATATTATAGATCCTGCAGTGGGCATCTGGATATATAAAAAAGTAGGGGATAAAGTAAAAAAAGGTGAAGTTTTTGCAAAAATTTTAGCTAATGACGAAGCAAAACTTAGCTGGGCTGTCGATGAAACACGAAAAGCTTTTGAATTTACCTTGGACTCTATAGAAAAAAGAAAGGTTATTTGGGCAAAAATTACAAAGGATGAAGTTTTAAAGTTTTAAAAAGGGATGGTCATTATGATAAATAGAGTTATCTTAATAGTGCTGGACAGTGTAGGTGTCGGCGAAATGCCCGATGCGGCAAAATACGGCGATGAAGGAAGCAATACTTTAGGTAATGTGGCAAAAGCAGTGGGTGGGCTTAATATGCCTAACATGCAAAAACTAGGTATTGGCAATATTATCGATGTTATGGGAGTGCCACCCCTTAAACAACCTGCGGGTGCATATGGCAAAGCGGCAGAAAAGTCCCCCGGAAAGGATACTACTACGGGCCATTGGGAACTGGCAGGGGTAGTGCTGGACAGACCCTTCCCCGTATATCCGAACGGCTTCCCTGCTGAAATAATTAATGAGTTTGAAAAAAGAACAGGCACGAAGGTTCTCGGCAACAAGCCGGCATCGGGCACAGAAATAATACAAGAACTTGGCGATGAGCACGTGAAGACCAAAAACCCAATTGTATATACATCGGCCGATTCGGTCTTTCAGATAGCTGCACATGAAGAAGTAATCCCATTGGAAAAGCTCTATGAGATGTGTAAAATTGCCAGGGAAATACTTCAGGGAGAACATGCGGTGGCTAGGGTCATAGCACGCCCGTTTATAGGAGAATCAGGAAATTACGTAAGAACATATAACAGAGCCGACTTTTCGCTAAAACCTCCATATGAGACCCTGCTTGATAAGGTTGTTGCCGCGGGCATGGAAGTTGTCGGAGTTGGTAAAATATGGGATATATTTGCTGGACAGGGTATAACTAAGGCAATCCATACAAATGGAAATATGGATGGTGTAAATAAGACCCTTATGGCTATGGATGAATTAGAGCAAGGTCTAATCTTTACAAACTTGGTAGATTATGACATGCTTTATGGGCATAGAAATGATGCTATAGGGTATGCCCGAGCTTTGGAGGATTTTGACAAGCGCCTGCCTGAAATACTCACAAAACTTAAAAAGGACGATGTGCTTATAATTACTGCCGACCACGGATGTGACCCGACTACCAAGAGCACTGATCACTCCAGGGAGTATGTGCCTATACTGGTTTACGGTGATGTAATCAAACCGGATGTAGACCTTAAAACTTTATCCTGTTTTTCAGACATAGGCCAAACCGTAGCAGATTTTCTAGGATGTGAAAAGCTAAGAAACGGCATTAGTTTTAAACGAGTTATAACTTATAACTTATAACTTATAATAATCGGAGGAATATATTGTAAAAAAATAATCTAGAATCAAGCAAAAAATCGTAATAAATTAAAGATTTAGTTTAAATTTAATTTAATCTACAGAAATATTAATTGCTTTCATTACTATCTATGCTGCCAGCAATAGCAGCGGAATGGAGGTTTATATGTCTTATTTGAAAGAGGTGCTCCAAGCCGTAGAATATATTAAAAAGAAGATAGATACACCGCCAAAAATTGGTATAATATTGGGCAGCGGTTTAGGGGAACTGGTCAACGAAGTACAGGATAGTGTTATCATACCTTATTCAGATATTCCGGGCTTTCCCGTATCGACTGTAAAAGGGCATGCTGGAAACCTTATTTTTGGAAAATTGATGGAAAAAGATGTTGCGGTAATGCAGGGCAGGTTTCATTTTTATGAAGGGTACCCCATATCCAAGGTGGTTTTGGGCGTTAGGGTAATGGGTCTTTTAGGAATCGAAACACTGTTTGTAACAAATGCTTCCGGAGGGATAAATTCCTCTTTAGAGCCGGGCGATCTTATGGTTATAAGAGATCATATCAATTTTACCGGGGAAAATCCCGCTATTGGCGAAGAAATCACAGAATTCGGCCCTAGATTTTTTGATATGACTTTTGCCTATGATCGTAAGCTTATAGCTAAAGCTCAGGAAGTATATATAAAAAATGAAGTGCCTTACAAGGACGGCGTATATGCATTTTTAAAAGGTCCCAGCTATGAAACCCCGGCAGAAATAAAAATGCTTTCTATTATCGGAGCTGATGCCGTTGGCATGTCAACAGTGCCTGAGGTTATAGCTGCGCGCCAGATGGGCATAAGGGTTTTTGGAATATCGTGTATTACAAATATGGCTGCGGGTATCTCAAAGAATAAGCTTTCACACCAAGAAGTAGTAGAAACTTCGCAAAGGGTGAAGGAAGATTTTATTAAGATAATTGCCGATATGGTAGCTGAAATATAGCTATAGAACAAGAAAACCGAGTGTTTTAGTGCTCGGTTTTTTTAATAGATTTAGTAAGATATAAGATACACTTTAAGCTTTAATTAATTTTATTAAAATAAGGATAAACCACAAAGCATATCTTTTACAGCTTATTGCATAGGAATTACTAACATGATAGAATAAGTGTGGTATTATATGGAACAACCTGGAGGTAAATATTATATGGAAAACGTGGTTATAGTAACTGACAGCTCCTGCGATCTTCCGGAGGAAGCCATAAGTGAGTATCCCATAAAGGTTTTGCCAATGCCCGTGTCCTTAAAAGATGACCCTAGTACAGATATTTCAAATTTAACACTTAAAGAATTTTACGACTCTATTCGAAAAGGGGAAATCATACCTACAACATCACAAGTAACAGTCCCAGTCTATATGCGGTGCTTTGAAGAGTGTATAAATCAAGAAAAGGTGCCGTTGGTTTTAGGCCTTTCTTCAAAACTTACAAGCAGTTACGAGTCAGCATTACTTGCAAAGGAAAATCTGAACACCAACGATGTAATCATCATTGATACTAAATGTGCCAGTTTAGGATTAGGGCTTGTGGTGCTAAAGGCCGCCCAGATGGCAAAAGAAGGGAAAGGGCCTCAAGAAATAGCCAAAGAGATAGAACATTATGCATTACATATGGAGCATATATTTACGGTGGATTCTCTAGAATATCTTAAACGCGGGGGAAGGATTTCTGCAACTCAGGCCTTTGTAGGAGGTCTTCTTAATGTAAAACCTGTTTTGCATTTTGTTGATGGGGCGATCCACCCATTAGAAAATGTCAGAGGCCGTCGGAATATAGTCAAGCGAATGATAGAAATTATGGCTCAAAGGTCTAAAAATCCTGAAAATCAATTAATCGGTATAAGCCACGGAGATAATGAAGAGCTGGCTATGGAACTTAAGGAAGCTGTTAAAAAGGAATTTGGAGTAAAAGATATTATGATATCTTGGATAGGTCCTGTAATAGGTTCTCATTCAGGCCCGGGAACAGTTGCATTGTTTTTTCAAAATGTATAAAAGTAAAGCATATAAGCCGTAAATTAAAAAAGTGCAAAGACAGGTAGAAATACATGAAAAATTATGTATTAACCTGTCGTTTTTCTTGTGTTTATATTATATAAAAGGAAGGATTTTAAGGAACATATGTAGAATTTAATATTATGTGTGAAATGCAGTATACAATAAACACAAAAACTCTGCATACTGCCCATCCCGGAGGGTTCGCATCATACTCGCCCAATTTCAACCTTGTAGATAAATTAAAAAGAGTATGATATAATTATTCCTGTTTGTGCACTGAGGCTCAAAACAGTTGCTGAGAAAAACAAATCAAAAATCTTCAAGTATAAACTTCTGCTTGGTGCTGCTGTAACACATGCAATGTGCCAATTGTCACAATTGGTAAGCAACTTGAAGAGCCTTACATATATCATATGTGTTTAATTAAAACAAAGGAGAGGAAAAATCAATGGCAAAAGTTATGAAATCCATGGATGGTAATAATGCTGCTGCTCATGTAGCATATGCATTTACCGAAGTAGCTGCAATCTATCCGATAACCCCATCTTCGCCCATGGCAGAGTATGTTGATGAGTGGAGCGCCCATGGAAGAAAGAATATTTTTGGGCAAGAAGTTAAAGTTGTTGAAATGCAATCTGAAGGTGGTGCTGCAGGTACAGTTCATGGCTCACTTGCTGCAGGCGCACTTACCACAACATTTACGGCATCCCAGGGATTGCTGCTTATGATTCCAAATATGTATAAAATTGCAGGCGAGCTATTGCCCGGTGTATTTCATGTTACCGCTAGAGCAATTGCAGGACATGCCCTGTCTATTTTTGGTGACCATTCAGATGTTATGGCATGCCGGCAGACAGGATTTGCAATGCTGGCTTCCGGAAGTGTTCAAGAAGTAATGGATTTAGCAGGTGTGGCACATCTGGCTGCTATTAAAGGAAGAGTGCCTTTTGTACATTTCTTTGATGGTTTTAGAACATCTCATGAAATACAAAAAATAGAAGTTCTCGACTATAAAGACCTGGCAAAACTAGTTGACTATGATGCGGTTCGGGAATTTAAAAAAAGAGCATTAAATCCGGAGAACCCGGTGGCTCGCGGCACAGCTCAAAACCCCGATATATTTTTCCAAGCTAAAGAAGCTGCCAATTCTTACTATCTTGCTATTCCGCAGATAGTAGAAGAATATATGAAAGAAATCAACAAACTGACCGGGCGTAATTATGATTTATTTAATTACTATGGCCACCCCGAAGCCGAGAGAGTAATTGTAGCTATGGGTTCAGTATGTGAAACAATTGATGAGACAGTAGACTACCTAATGGCACAGGGAGAAAAGGTGGGAGTTCTGAAAGTACATTTGTTCAGACCCTTCTCGATAAAGCATTTTCTGGCTCAGATGCCTAAAACCGTTAAGAAAATAGCTGTTCTCGACAGGACTAAGGAACCTGGGTCTTTGGGTGAACCGCTGTATCAGGATGTATGTACTACTTACATCAGCGATGAGAACCGGCCGATAATTGTAGGTGGTCGCTATGGTCTCGGCTCTAAGGATACTACACCAACTCAAATCAAAGCGGTCTTTGATAACTTAAAAGCCGATGCACCCAAAAACCACTTTACTGTTGGTATTGTAGATGATGTAACAAATACATCCCTTCAATTAGGAGAATATATTGATACTATTCCAGAAGGAACCAAGTGCTGCAAATTCTGGGGTTTAGGTTCAGATGGTACTGTGGGGGCTAACAAGAGTGCTATTAAGATTATCGGTGACAATACCGATATGTATGCACAGGCTTATTTTTCTTATGATTCCAAGAAATCCGGCGGAGTAACTATTTCGCACCTGCGTTTCGGGCACAAACCCATTCGCTCTACCTATTTAATAGATAAGGCCGATTTTGTTGCGTGCCATAACCCTGCATATATAGGTAAATATGACATCTTGTCAGGTCTTAAAGACGGCGGTACTTTCCTTCTAAACTGTCAGTGGTCTAAAGAAGAGGTTGATGAGAAACTTCCTGCTTCTGTCAAAAATTATTTGGCAAAGCATAATATAGATTTCTATATAATCAATGCTGTGGATATTGCACAGGAAATAGGCCTCGGCGGGAGAATCAATATGATAATGCAGGCGGCATTTTTCAAACTCACAAATATTATTCCGCTAGATGAAGCAGTTAAACATTTAAAGGAAGCTATAGTAAAATCCTACGGTCATAAAGGTGAAAAGATTGTAAATATGAACTACCAAGCGGTAGACAAAGGCATTGAGGCATTGACTAAAGTGGAAGTGCCTAATTCATGGGCCGACGCGACAGATGAGGCTGCTGCTGCCGTATCTAACGCTCCGGACTTTATCAATAATGTTGCTGATGTAATGAATCGCCAAGAAGGTGATAAACTGCCGGTAAGTGCATTTGTAGGTCGCGAAGATGGCACTTTCCCAGTAGGCACAACTAAATATGAAAAGCGCGGTATTGCGGTAAATATTCCTGAATGGCAGGCTGAATCATGCATTCAGTGTAATCAGTGTGCATTTGTTTGCCCACATGCTGCCATAAGGCCTTTCCTACTAAATGAAGAGGAAGTTAAGAATGCACCGGAAGGCTTTGTATCGAAAAAAGCGACAGGCCGCGGTTTAGATGGATTAAGCTTTAGAATTCAAGTAAGTCCTTTGGATTGCACCGGCTGCGGAGTATGTGCCAATACTTGTCCATCTAAGCAAAAATCACTGATTATGAAACCCTTGGAAAGTCAATCACACCAGATTCCTCATTGGGATTATGCTATGGAACTTTCAAAGAAGGATAATCCTTTGAATGTTGAAACTGTGAAGGGAAGTCAGTTTGAACAGCCATTGCTGGAATTTTCCGGTGCCTGTGCAGGCTGTGGAGAGACACCCTATGCCAGATTAGTTACTCAGTTGTTTGGCGACAGAATGATGATTGCTAATGCTACCGGTTGTTCTTCCATATGGGGCGGCAGTGCACCATCAATACCTTACTGCACTAATAAACATGGACACGGACCATCGTGGGCAAACTCCTTGTTTGAAGACAATGCTGAATTTGGCCTAGGTATGTATTTGGCAGTAAAGCAGGCCAGAGAAAAATTAGCTTTATTGATGAAGGAAGCCTTAGAGTTAGATATACCGGCTGAGTTAAAGGATGCTTTCAATTTATGGCTTAGCAACATGAATGATGTGCGTACTACCAAACAAGCTGCTCTTACTATTATTCCGCTGCTTGAAAAATGCAAAACCAATGACGAAAAAGCAAGCAAACTGCTGGCTGAAATCCTTGATAAAAAAGAGTATCTGGTGAAGAAATCTCAGTGGATTTTCGGCGGAGACGGGTGGGCTTATGATATAGGATTCGGTGGTCTTGACCATGTATTGGCTTCAGGAGAAGATGTAAATGTTCTGGTCTTTGATACTGAAGTATATTCCAATACAGGCGGACAGTCATCCAAATCTACGCCTACTGCTGCTGTAGCTCAATTTGCCGCTGCAGGTAAGAATACTAAGAAGAAAGACCTTGGACGCATAGCCATGAGCTATGGATATGTGTATGTTGCTCAGGTAGCCATGGGTGCCAACCAGAACCAACTTATTAAAGCTTTGATTGAGGCTGAAAACTATCCAGGACCTTCCTTGATTATTGCATATGCACCATGTATTAACCATGGAATCAAGGCCGGTATGGGTGCAAGCCAGCTTCGCGAAAAACAGGCTGTAGAAGCCGGATATTGGCATCTGTATCGCTATAATCCACTGCTTAAAGATGAAGGAAAGAATCCGTTTATTTTAGATTCTAAAGAGCCCACAGCAGACTTTAAAGAATTCTTGATGGGCGAAGTCCGTTATGCCTCTCTTACAAAGACATTCCCCGAAAGAGCTGAAAAACTCTTTGAAAAAGCGGAAATGGATGCAAAAGAACGATATGCAATCTATAAAAAGCTTGCTGAATAATTAGGAATAATTAGGGACGGTTCCAAATTATTCAAAAAGCCCCCTGCCTGATTTAATAGGCAGGGGGCTTTTTTGCTGCTCTATGCTCAATATCCAATTCAATATTCAATTTCCACTGTTTTGGTTGCCTGATTCCAACCGACTTTTGCGCCAAGGGCTTCACTGATAAATCTTACCGGCACCATTGTCCTGCCGTTCTGGATTATGGCACTGGTATCGAATACTACGGTTTTGCCATTTATATCGGCCTTGTTTTCTCCGATTTTTAATTTTATAATCTTATCTTCATTATCAATTATAACCATTCTGTTGTCATTATCCCAACTTACCTTAGCTCCGAGACTTTCGGAAACAAATCTTACCGGAACCATGGTTCTGCTGTCTTGATTTACATAAGGCAGTTCATCAGGAAAGTTAACCTCCCTGCCGTTTACCAGCACTGAAATATCGGTAATTGTAATCGGAAAGGATTTAGATATATCTCCTACCGAAACCTGAACCGATGCAGTGCCTGCATCTACGGCTTTAAAAGCAAGGGTTTTTGTATCAAATCCTATAGGCTTTTCATAAGCAACCTTCCATTCACAGGCGTAAGGATAACCCAAAGGTATTTTGCAGCCTGTAGGACTTATTCCGTAAATCTTGAGATTGGTGGCAACACCTGCTTTAACCGTTGAAGTTTCAGATATAATCTGCTCAACTAGCGGAATGACTTGATAATTTACAATTCCGCCGGAAACATTAAATATTGCCACAGCAGGTTCAGGTGAGTTTATACTGGGCACACAGACATAATGAACTCCATCTATCGCTTTGCTGCTAAATGCTGCCGCACCGCCGCCGCTCAAAACCCATACATTGGAGCCGGAAGATTCGGCATAGTCAGTAAGGACTTTTTTTAACAATTCTCCTTCCAAAGAATCGGAAAAACTTTCTGGAGTTCTGTCCATAATGATAAAAAGAGTTTTTGTCTTGTCAAGGGAGGCCAAATCTTTTTGCAGGCTTATCCATTGATTGTAGTTTGTTGAGCGAAGGCTGCCCTTTGTTGCATCTAAGAAAATAAAATTGGCATCTTTTTCAGATAACATCGAATAACCCTTACCGCTTATTCGATAATTTTTAAAATCTGCTAGTTGTTCTTTAAGCGAATTATCGTCGGCCCAAGGTTGGCCCGCTACTATACTTATGCTGGGATTTGACTTGTTTATAATTTTTGCGGCTAAAGACAATGTTTTATCATAATCCGTTCGACTACTATCTGTTAATGGCTTTGTACCTACCACTCCAAAGGTAAAGCCGCTGCCTTTTTGATTGGCTGCATCAGTCCAAATAGGTGTTTGAGGCAGAAGTGATTCATCGTAGTTTCCGGCAATCAGGGCAGTAAGTTCATCAAAATAAACGGTTCCTTTAGTGCTTTTTTCAGGATTTGTTTCTACAACATAGATCGTCTTTAAGGTGAAAGGCTGCTTGCCGGATGGAATTGATACCTCAATCTGCTTCCATCCTTCCCAGTCTATATTTTTAGCAAGGTCAAGGATGGTTTCTTTGCCTGAAGCATCTTGGATAGCAGCTCTAAGCCATTCGCCCTGATTTTCACCGTAAACCCATAATCTAAGTTTGGTAGAACCTGACGGAAGAGCTTTACCGCTGCTTCCGAAAGCAAGATAAGCAGCCCTGGTTGCAGTTCCGCTTGTAAAGTCATAATCTAACCTGCCGGAAGATTGACCGGAATATACCGGTTCAGGTGATGAAGTAATGCCGAAAGAACCTTTTACATCGGCCGGATATGAACTAAACGATTTTTCCGCTATACTTTCAAAATCATCTACTAAATTACTATAGTAACCGGTTTGAACCAATGCTCCGGCCTTTAGCCCGGAAAACTCAGCAATTACGGCACCGCTGCCTGCAGCTTGCCCGGCAGTAAATTCAAGACCGTTCATATAGCCAATGTCACCGACTATTTCCCATTTAATATCGACAGGGTCCAATAGAGTTTTAAACCCATCTGTATCAGTCACATAAACCTTGAAGGTAGTCTTTGCACCGGGATTTACTTGAACTTTTGAAGGTTCTACGGAAAGTGTTACACTGTCTTTTAAAACCCTTATATCTTCAGAAGCTTGAATACCGCCTAAAGTAGCAATAACTTGGCCTGCCCCACTCTTTTCGGCAGTAAACATATTACCATCAAAATAACCTATATCTCCGGTAACACTCCATTTGACCTGTTCTGGGTCGAAGTCGACGAGATTATAGTTTTTATCGTATGCCTTAACCTCGAAAGTCCTGTGGCCGCCTTGAGCGATATTAAAGGAAGATGCGGTTATTTTAAGACCGTGAACTTGACCTAAAGGAGCCTTTGAAAAGATTCCGACGGCATTAGTAATCAATCTTTGGACACCTTCGGATACGCTATTGACAACTTTTGTCTGAGATTCATAGAAAGGTTTTGCTACCATGGTAGATGATCCGCCGCCATCCAGGTTTAGCGCATAGTGAGCACCAAGTTTTAACATAAGCTCAGCTAATTCTTGCTGAGTCATCCCGCGGCTCTTTGCTTGACGGCCGTCAACCACCACCATTATCATGGTCTTTTTATCTGCAGTAAAACCTATTGCAGTTCGAGGATGTGTTCCGGCAATATTATGGGAAAAAGTTTTTGGTATTGTGCCATTATCTACTAAAACAGCACCACCGCCGAGAGCCATCTTTAAATTTGAAATGTCGGGTGTAATGGTTAAATCTAGTTCAACCGGATCACCTATGGTAAAATGTGTTTTCATAAAATTGGCGCCATCACCCCAAGCCATAAGCACTAAACCGTCTGTTGGAATTTCAGCGGTTTGACCTTCAGAAATGTTTGCAACACGGTTATCTTTTACTGTTAAAAAAGTTAGATTAGGTGCGCCGGCACCGGGTTTAGGTGTTGATTTTCCGAAGTCAGGTGTATACACGAAAATATGATTATAGCTGTCGCGTATCTTATTTACGCCATCTACAAAAAAGTAACTGCGATCGGGAGCTATAAGCCGGCCGGAAAATTCCATTTGTAATATTTCAGGAATCTTATCAAATGTAAGACCTATAGCGGACATCCCCGGAAGATTTAACGGCGAAGAAACCAGCTTTCCGTTACTTACCTGAGGTCCTATTGGAGCCGAGGGTGTAGCCATAATAAAAAAGTCTCCGTTAATTCCGGCTACAGCACCGTTATCCTGCACCATTTTATTTAAGGCGGCACGCGGGGAAAGACCTTCACTACCTATAATGGTATCAATATCTACATTATCCGATGTGAGGTCAGCTCTTAAAATATGAATTTTTTGCCAGCCCAGAGAAGTAAACAAAGTTTGTTCTTCATAGGTTACACCGCCTGTTACAGGAAAACCATCACTTGCTTGGTATAGAAGTATCTCCTGAGCAAAAGCAGGCATTAATGCCGCGGTGAAAATGAGGATAGTTACAAGCAAAGGAATAAAATAATTTTTCCAATGTTTTTTTGCTATATGTAGCATTTATTTCCCTCCATATGTTAAAATGACTTTTATAAATAAGTTTTTACAAATATCCCTCCTTGCTTCTGATCCCCCACAGCTATAGCTGTTCTATGCAAGCCACATACTTTTTTTCAAAAATAAGAACCTGCTAGTCTACTATACCATATATCCATTATATATTAGACGCATAAAAATGAGAAATGTTCCATCACCGCCAAAAATGTAGTAATATTAAAATGGCTATTATATAATAATGATAGTTCAGGTTTTTAGAGCATAACATGGCTAAACAGTCGGGTCTTTGACAGTTGAATAATAAAATAATCTCTAAAGCCATTGAAAAGGCTTTATTTTTTTGTCAATTTTTAAAAATATTTATTGAGTAATATTGAGTAATATGTTATAATTAAAGGGAAGGAGGAAAATTCATAATGAGATTATCTATTTCAAAATCTAAAAATTCTACATCACTTTATGTAATAGAGTCAATTTACGAAAATGGTAAACATTCAACTAGAGTTGTAGAAAAACTTGGTACTGTTAAAGAGTTAGAAGAAAAATTAAATGGTCAGGATCCTATTGAATGGGCTAAAGAATATATCAAAGAATTGAACAAAAAAGAAAAAGAACAAAAAAGAGACGTGATTGTAAAGTATAGCCAGTCAAAGAGAATCGAAAAAGGTGTTCAAAGGTCCTTCAATGGTGGATATCTATTCTTACAGCAAATATATCATCAGTTGGGATTACATAAAATTTGCAAAGATATTTCTACTAAGTATAAATTTACTTACAATCTTGATTCCATTCTTTCTAGGTTAATTTACGGTAGAATTCTTTTTCCATCCTCAAAACTTAACACCTATCAAGAATCAAAGTGCTTGATTGAACAACCTGATTTCGAATTGCAACATGTTTATAGGGCATTAGAGGTAATCGCTAAAGAAACTGATTTTATTCAATCAGAGCTCTACAAAAATAGTTTATCTATTTTTAAGAGAAATGACCATGTTCTTTACTATGACTGTACTAATTACTTTTTTGAAATAGAGCAAGAGGATGGTTTTAAACAATATGGTCCTAGTAAAGAGAATAAACCTAATCCTATTGTGGGAATGGGACTATTCATGGATGGAGATGGTATTCCTCTCGCATTTAACATTCATAGTGGTAACACAAATGAACAAATTACACTAAAGCCTTTAGAAGAAAAGATACTTAAAGATTTTGAACTATCAAAATTTATTGTTTGTACAGATGCTGGACTATCTTCAATAGAAAATCGTAGATTTAATGATAAAAAGGATAGAGCTTTTATTACAACCCAATCAGTTAAAAAATTAAAGAGATATTTAAAGCAGTGGGCTCTTGACCCTACGGGCTGGCATCTTCCTGGTGTAAATAAATTATATGATATCAGTCTACTTGATAAAGATGAGGACAACTATGAAGAATATAAATCAAAGACTTTTTACAAGGAACGTTGGATTAAAGAGGATGGGTTAGAACAGAAACTCATTGTCACATATTCTCTTAAATACAGAGATTATCAAAGGCAGATTAGGAATAGACAGTTAGAACGTGCCTCTAAATTAATTGAAGAAAGACCAAAGAGTGTTAATAAGAAAAATCAAAATGATTTTAAACGATTCATATCATCCACTAATGTTACAAAGGATGGTGAAATAGCTGATAAAGTAATCTATAGTATAAATCAAGATGCAATAGCAAAAGAAGAAATGTATGATGGGTTTTATGCTGTATGTACCAACTTAGATGAAGATGCCAGTATTATTACAAAGATTAATCATAGACGTTGGGAAATAGAGGAATGTTTTAGAATTATGAAAAGCGAATTCAAAGCTAGACCTGTTTATTTAAGTCGTGATGATAGAATACAAGCACATTTTACTACATGTTTTCTTGCAATAGTTATATATAGATATCTTGAAAAATATCTAAGCGAAGAATTTACAAGCTCTGAGATAATTCATAGCTTAAGGAATATGGATTTCAATTACATTCCTACTGAAGGGTATATTCCAACATACACAAGGACTGACTTAACAGATATCTTACATGAAGTATTTGGATTTAGAACAGATACTGAAATAGTCAGTTTAAGGGAAATGAAAAAAATATTAAAAGATACGAAAAAGAAAAAGATATTACGCAAAATTTAAAAAATCAAGAAACTCTGAAATGCCTTATTTGCAAGGCGTTCCAGAGTTTTGTTGTCTCGCAACTGTCAAAGATGAGATTATATATTAGACGCATAAAAATGAGAAATGTTCCATCACCGCCAAAAATGTAGTAATATTAAAATGGCTATTATATAATAATGATAGTTCAGGTTTTTAGAGCATAACATGGCTAAACAGTAAATGCTGTTTGCTGCTGGCTCAGATACTATATTCTACCATAATAACAATATTTTTAAAAAGGTGGCGAGTATCTATGATAGGAAGCTTTGAAAATTTTAGTCCTAAAATTTGCCAAACATGCTTTATTGCTCCTACTGCCGATATAATAGGTAATGTTACTATCAAAGAAAAATCGAGTATATGGTATGGTGCTATACTAAGAGGGGATGTCAATACAATTGAAGTAGGTTCTTATACAAATATACAAGATGGCAGCATTGTTCATGTAGCTGAAGATTATCCCACTATTATAGGCAATAATGTTACCATAGGGCATGGAGCAATTGCCCATGGCTGCATAATAAAAGACAGTGCTTTTATCGGGATGGGTGCCATTATTCTTGACGGAGCTGTTATAGGTGAAGGAGCATTAATTGGTGCAGGGGCGTTGGTAATCGAAGGTAAGGAAATACCGCCATATTCTTTAGCTGTAGGTGCGCCTGCTAAAGTTATACGACATTTGTCCGACGAATACATACAAATGACCAAAAACAGAGCGGTAGAATATGCAAAGTTGGCTGAGAAGTATGTAAATAAAGCATAAATTATTCTAATATTTATAAATGCTCAATGCCTACAGTTTAAAGCCTGTGAATGGTTCTAAGTAACAGATGGTATTGACCTGTGATTTGCGGATAAAATATAATGAAGCTACAACATGTCCACGTAATAAGGACAATTTTTATCAACAAACTAAGACTGGAACACTTATCACACAAAATATTTTATCTGGGAGGGTCAACAATGAAAAGATACTCTGTTGGTGTTGTTGGTGCCATGGGCGCTGTAGGCACGGAAATGCTGAAGATTTTAGAGCAAAGGGATTTTCCGGTAGGAAATATTAAACCGCTTGATGTAAAGGAAAATGAGGGCAAAAAAGTATATTTTAACGGCAGAGAAGTTGAGGTTCAAGTGGCCCAAGAAGGAGCTTTTGGAGATTTAGATATAGCTTTATTTTCGGCAGGTGAGGCTGCAAGCTGCGATTTGGCACCGGCAGCAGTTTCAGAGGGGTGCATTGTTATTGACAACAGTAACGCCTTTCGAATGGATTCCAAAGTGCCGTTGGTGATTCCTGAGGTCAATCCAGAAGATGTTATGTGGCATGAGGGCATCATTGCAAACCCCAATTGTTCTACTATTCAGATGTTGGTGGCTTTAAAGCCTCTGCATGACAGGTATACAATCAAAAGAATTGTAGTTTCAACATATCAAGCAGTATCAGGCAGCGGGCTGCCGGGTATTTTGGAGCTGGAAGAGCAAGTCAGGGCATATATTGAAAACCGAGAACTCAAGGTGAAAGTATACCCACATCAAATAGCATTTAATGCAATTCCACATATTGACACATTTACGGACAATGCTTACACTAAAGAAGAGATGAAGATGGTTCATGAGACCCATAAGATATTTCATGATGAAAAAATACGTGTAAGTCCCACTGCAGTGAGGATTCCGGTAATTCGATGCCACTCCGAAGCTATTAATATTGAAACCGAAAAACCTATCGAGGCACAAGAGGCGAAAGAAGTATTGAGCAAAGCCCCAAGCATTAAAGTCATAGATGATATATCAGCTAATGTATACCCTTTAGCAGCGGAACTTAAAGGAACAGATGAAGTATATGTAGGAAGGATACGGCAAGATTTTTCAGTGAAAAACGGACTTAATATGTGGGTGGTGGCTGATAATTTAAGAAAGGGAGCAGCATTGAATGCTGTTCAGATTGCGGAAACTCTGATTAAATATAAAAAAGTTTAGGAGGTAGATGAATGGCCATTATCGTGCAAAAGTTCGGGGGTACATCGGTCAAATCCCCTGAAAATCGCAAAGCCGTTCTAAATCATATTCTTAAAGCTAAGGAAAAGGGCTATGATGTAGTGGTAGTTGTATCAGCCATGGGACGTTTAGGTGACCCATATGCTACAGATACATTGATAAATCTTTTAAAAGCTCAGGGAGGAGAGATTTGCCCGAAAAAAAAGGACTTAATCATGTCTTGCGGTGAGATTATTTCGGCTGCCGTTATGGCATCTTACATAGAAGCTCAAGGTGTGAAAGCTGAAGCCATGACCGGGTTTCAGGCAGGGATACTGACAACTGCGGATTTTGGAAATGCTGAGATATTAAGAGTTGACCCTTTACCGATTACTGAAAAGTTAAAAGAAGGCAATGTAGTAGTAGTTGCAGGGTTTCAAGGTCAGACGGAAAAAGGCGAGATTACAACATTGGGCCGAGGCGGCAGCGATACTACCGCAGTAGTATTGGGAGGGTATTTAAAGGCGGACTTGGTGGAAATTTATACAGACGTTCCCGGAATAGCTGTGACAGACCCCCGTGTTCTCCCTGAAGCACCTTTTATTTTGCAAATATCCTATGATGAAGTTATTGCAATGGCTGAAAACGGTGCCAAAGTTATCCACCCAAGGGCAGTTAGAGCTGCTAAAGAGTTCGGCATGGCTTTGAGAATAAAATCTACTTTTGATGAGGGAGATGGCACCCTGGTGGGGCCAGAAGAAAGCGACCTTGTTATCTCAGGCATTACGTCTCAAAGTGGTTTCACCGCAGCCAAATTTGAAAGCGAAGATGAATTTAGCAGCGATGATATCAAAGAATTCCTTAAGCTCAGTTGTGACAGTTCAATATATTTAAGCAGTGTCGGAGAAAATATCATTTTAATCGAAGAAGAGAAAAAGGATATGGCTGCAAATCTTGCAAAAGAACTAAAAAGCAGTGCGGAATTTTGTCATGATATGGCCAAGGTTTCTGTTATCTGTAAATCAACAATCAACATTAAAGCTTTAACGGAAAGCATTGCTAATTTGCTTTTAAAAAATGGCGTGCAAATAGTTGCTGCAGCAAATTCAAACAACTGCAGCAAGTATATAATAAAAGGTAAGAATGCATCAAAAGCTGTAAGCATCATTTTTAATGAATATTTTTCTAGTAAAAATTGATTCAGGTGCAAAAATTCATTTTTTAGTTTAATTATCAATATTATAGTATGGGCGGCCCGTGGCCGCCCGCTTTTTTATTATTATAGTGTCAGATTTGTTGTGCACATGCAATATCCAAACTAGCAAAATTATTTAAAAAAAAGGATATTCGAATATAATGTCGAATATATTATGCTAATGTTTCTTATAAGAATACAAATGTGCATATATGGCGTACAAATTTACAACTATGTTTTTAACAGAAAAATCTTTAAAAACTATTGATTTTGAGCAGTTACTATATTACAATATTCATCATATAATAAAATGATGAGTAACGTTGCTCACCGAATAGCATATTCATATCATAATATTAAAAAATATATTAAGGGGTGCTGATAATGAAAAAATACAATGTAGCCGTAGTTGGAGCCACAGGAGCAGTAGGTCAAACAATATTGAAGATTCTAGAGGAGCGCAATTTTCCGGTTAAAAACATTCTACCTCTGGCTTCGGCCAGATCCAACGGCAATACGGTGGAATTTAATGGGGAAAAAATAAAAGTGCAAGAGGCAATGCCTTCTTCCTTTGCGGGTATAGATATAGCCCTTTTTTCTGCTGGTAGAGTTGTAAGTGTAGAACTTGCTCCAGAGGCTGTTAAACGTGGAGCTGTTGTAATAGATAACAGCAATGCTTTTAGGATGGATCCTGAGGTACCGCTGGTTGTTCCTGAGGTCAATCCCGAACATATCAAAAAACATAAGGGTATCATTGCTAATCCAAACTGTTCTACGATTCAGATGGTGATTGTATTAAAGCCAATACACGATGCTGCAAGAATAAAGAGAGTGGTTGTTTCTACTTACCAAGCCGTATCAGGCACAGGGCTTGAGGCCGTTGAAGAATTAAAGGAACAAATAAAGGCAATTCTAAATAGTGAAAATCCCAAAAATGAAATATATCCTTATCCGATAGCTTTTAATACACTGCCGCATATAGATGTTTTTGATGATACAGGTTACAGTCTTGAAGAATGGAAAATGCTATATGAAACAAGAAAGATACTGGATGATGATAGTATTGGAGTAACAGCTACTACTGTAAGGGTTCCTGTGCTAAATTGTCATTCGGAATCCGTGAATATCGAAACTGAAAAAAAACTTACAGCTAACATGGCAAGGGAAATTCTTTCAAAGGCACCGGGTATTAAGGTAATAGACGACCCGCAAATGAAACGCTATCCATTGCCTAATGAAGCATGTGGGAAGGATGAGGTATTTGTAGGAAGGATTAGGGAAGATTTTTCTGTAAATAACGGATTAAACCTTTGGATAGTGGCTGATAACTTGCGAAAGGGTGCTGCCTTAAATGCTGTGCAAATTGCTGAATGTATGTTGGATAATGCCCTAATATAGAATCTTTATTGAAGCATTAAGCTTGATAGTCCTTTTCCCGCCCATTTGAATATGATATAAAGAAGAATTGATTTTTATGTGAAAGTTTTTGTTCGGGGGAGGGAAAGGCAAATGAGGCAAGCATACCAACTAGAATGGGCAAGTAAGGACCTAGGACAGGAATCTCGAGTGGCTTTAGGAAATGTGGCCGGTTCTGGGAAAATGAACATTATTGCAGGAACTACTGCATCATCAGGGCAGCAATCGAATTTGTATGTATTTCAGTATAGAAATGAGAATTATCACCAGTTGGCTCAGGTATCATTAGGCAATAATGATACTCATTGGATAGGTTGCCATGATATAGATAAGGACGGTCTTGATGAAATAATTGTTGGTACAACATGTGGTATTTATATATATAAGATGCTGAAAGGCCAACTTATTAAGATTGCTGAAAGTACTCAAATAAGGGAAGCTGTAGTTAGCATAGCTGTAGCGGATATAGACAAAGATGGGAAATATGAGATTATAGCTGTAGTTAAAGGTAAACCTCAAATACTCATATTTCGCTATGATGAAAGATTAGTGCTTGTAAAGTCGGAGATTTTTAAGCATCAAGTTTGTTGTGTTGCGGCAGCGGATACCGATGGCGATGGCTGTCCTGAAGTGATTGTAAAAACCCATGGGCCACAGGGGTGCATGCTATATGTGCTGTCTTTTAGAAGCGGTCAGAGGTGTGAAAGGTGGAGCAGCCATATTCCCGATGCCGGGAAGGCGTTTCTTGCAGTTGGTGATTTTGACTTGGACGGAAAACACGAAATAGTCCTAGATTGTACCGGCAGTAAAGCCAGGGTTCTGCATCATGTGGGAGGCGCATATAAAACATTTTGGGATAGCCCTGCCCACGATCAAAGCATCAAGGATGTGGCTATATATGATATTGACGGTGATGGGCAGAAAGAATTGGTAGTAATTTGTTTAAGCAATGTTTATATTTACAGTTGGAAATCCGGAAAAATTATTTTGGAATGGACTCAGACAGTGCCTAACGGTGCCTTTTGTGTAGCAGCCGGTGAATTGAATCAGCAAGGCTATGGCGAGATAGTCGTAGGTACCATTTATGGATATATTTATGTATTCGAAGCCCGACGTGACCGCCATCATGGCAAACTTTGGATGGGAAAAGTTCAAGCAATAATTCAGGATACTGTGACTATACCTGACGGAAAACCCGATGCGGAACGCGGAGTTGAAGCCAAGGCTAAATTTTGCATTGATGAAGTAAGAGTGCTGTGTGACAAGATTATAGTCGATGGTGAAGTTATTGCCAAGATTCTTTATGTAGCTGCTTTACCAAGTCAGCCGGTGCACTTTTTTGAGGCGAGGATTCCTTTTTTGGAATTTATTCATCTTTGCGGCGCATCGCCAGGTATGCAGGCTCTGGTATATTTCAATGTAGAGCACATAAATGTGTGTGCGGTAAGCCCTAGGATGGTGAAAGTTACAATATTGTTTGAGATGCTTGTAAAATTAGTACCATTTTGTTATGACCCATAAAAGCTAAGATGGATACGGAGACTATTTATTATAGTAAAGCAGGTGGCCAATGGCCACCTGCTTTACTAATGAGTGTGACAAAAAAACGCATATTACTTGGTTTGCTGATTAATCTGTTCTATTTGTGCAAGACTATCTTGGCATTTTGTTATTGAATCAAACATTTTATCAACTGCTTGACTTTGGAGTAGACTATTTTGAGCTTGAGCCATAGAAGATATGGCTTGCTGCAAAGATTGGACCACTTGTGTATCAGTGGCTACTTGCTGCTGATGACAGTCCTTCTCCATCTGTTCAATCATTGTTTTATACTGCTCTATATTTATTTGAAGATTTGAAATGCCTAACTGTGCTGCCTGTTGAAGCCTTTGAGCATTACCATAAAGGGTTTCCAGGCGTCCGGAGTCGATAAGATTTGTAGAAGCTTGATTGAGAGTGGATTGAAGCTGCTGCTGTGACGACATCTGCTGTTCTCGAGCCGAATTTACCAAACAATTGATTTCTTGTGAAAACTGCTGATGCTGCGGATTTTGATATTGAGTATTTTTTAGCCGCTGGGTTTCATCGGCGATTTCCTGAATCCGGTTGACTGTGTTGGTGCCTAATTCTTGGCTGATTTCATTCATAACCTTGTCTGATTTATTGTTTTGTGCGGCATCTTTTTTATCTGTCATATAATTCCTCCTCGAAAATAGAAATCATCGTTAAATAATATTCCCTTTTTTCGTATTAACCATGCAGAGAATAGTTTAAAAGAAATAAGGATAGAATAAGATTGATCTAAAATCATCGCAAGGAGGATGCTCGTAAAAATGGTAAAAACTGTTATCGGAGTATTTGATAATTATGATCAAGCTGAAAAAGCCGTAGCACAGCTTAGGAAATCCGGATATGATACCAACGAAATATCAATTGTAGCAAAGGATAAACAGGCCGACCGAAATAGTGGCAACGGTGAAGATGATACTGCCTTAAATATGGGTACGATTGCCGGCGGCACTGCTACGGGCGGAGCTTTGGGCGGCCTTGCCGGTCTTGCCATGGGTGCAGGTGCTTTGGCAATACCGGGCTTCGGACCTATTATCGCGGCAGGACCAATTGCAGGGCTGCTGTCGGGGGCAGCAACAGGTGGTGTGGCTGGAGGCCTTATCGATTGGGGAATACCCGAAGAACAGGGTAAACATTATGAAGATGAAATTAAACAAGGGAAAATATTGGCCGCTGTAAGGACGCATGAACAGAAAGTCGAAAAGGCAGCTGACATTTTCAGACAAAATGGTGCTAGCGATGTTAATATAAAGTAATATAACCCAATAAATGTTTGTAATTAACAATAAGAGCAAGGAGAAACTGAAACCAGTTCCCTTGCTTTTTATATTTTACACTATTGCCTATTCCGATAACCTTCTCAATTAACTTACTTTATGTTACAATAATATTGATTCGACATATTTAGATAATTTATTACAGTATATTTCATAATATAAAATTTGTTTAAAACTCATGAAAAAAAGAGGGAAAATTAATGTTCTTATAGAATATATAAATATATATAATTATATAGTCAATATATTATTTACAATTATTTATATATGTTTAATTTTTTTAGGCTCCATATGTAGTAAAGTTTATATATATTATGTAGTGGCGGTCGCTGACCGCCCGCAAGTATAAAGTTTATTTTAGGGCATATATTTGGGGGTATAAAAATGCAGATGAATTTCAGTCTGAAACTATCACAAACCCAAAAGCTTGTCATGACTCCAGAGCTGCGGCAGGCTATAACCATTTTGCAACTTTCGACTCTTGAGCTAGACCAATATATAGAAAATCAGCTTTTAGAGAATCCGCTTCTAGATGTAAATGAAGATATTTTTAAAAATGATGATACTGCTGAAGCTGAAAAGGTCGAAGAAAAGGAAGACGACAATATTGATTGGGATGAGTATTTTCAAGACGAAGCTAACAGCACTCCGATTAGAGTGCAGCGTGAGCGAAAAGAAGAAGGAGTAGGGTATGAAAATTTTGTATCATCAACGCCTTCTTTGCAAGAGCATCTGATGATGCAACTGCATATTTCATCAGTATCAAAGACAGCTCTAAAAATTGGGGAGTTTTTGATAGGCAACTTAGACAAAAACGGCTATCTTGCAATAACTATAAAAGAAGTGGCCAGGCTTTTAAAAGTAGGGGAAAATGAGGTAGAAGAGGCATTGAAAATCATTCAATCATTTGACCCGCCAGGTGTCGGAGCCAGAAATCTGACCGAATGTTTACTTATACAAATAGAGCAAAAAGGTATTAATACTCCCAAAATCAAGGATTTGGTCAAAAATCACCTGATAGACCTTGCGGAAGCACGCTTTCCACGAATAGCCGAAGCATTGAATATCAGCTTGACTGAAGTTCAAAATTTAAAGGATATTTTAGTTACCCTTGACCCCAAACCAGGAAGAAATTTTACGTCTGCAAATGATGTCCATTATATAATTCCAGATGCGGTCATTGAAAAGGTAGGCAGCGAATACTTGGTAATCATGAATGATACTGTTTCTCCAAGGCTCTCAATAAACGCCTATTACCGTTCACTGCTGACTTCTGAAGATAAGGAATCGAACATCGCAAAGTTTTTATCTAATCGACTCGATTCAGCTTTATGGCTTATAAAAAGCATTGAACAAAGACGCATAACCCTTCATAAAGTAATACAATCTATTGCTGATGTTCAAAAAGATTTTTTAGATAATGGCCTTATGTATCTTAAGCCACTTACAATGAAGCAGATTGCCGATATGGTGGGGGTTCATGAATCTACCGTATCCAGAGCTATCAGCGGCAAATATGTTCAGACTCCCAGAGGGGTTTTTGAATTAAAATTTTTCTTCCAAAGCGGTCTTGACAATGTCAACGGTACCACTACTTCTTCGGAAAGTATCAAAAAAATGATGCAGGAAATGATTGAAGAAGAAGACCCCTACAATCCCTTAAGTGACCAGAAAATTGCAGATATATTGAAAGAGAAGGGAATCACTATATCCCGAAGGACAGTGTCTAAATATCGGGAAGAAATTGGCATATTATCTTCAACAAAAAGAAAAAGATATTAAAATTGATTTTTGAAGAAGGATTTTGGGATTTTTTGTTGAATTAGTTAATATAATATCAGCAATATTTCCCTTTAAATATTCTTATATTAGGTGTTTTTGTTCTAAACAAAAACCCATTTTTTTAGAAAGCTCGGGACAATAAATATGCACAAGGGACATAAATTGACCCTTTATAACAAAATATTTAAAGTTACAGTGAATTTGAATAAAATCCGAGCTGTTAAGTAAATCCTAAATAGGGGAAGTAGTTTTTTAAGTTTTCCAATCAATAAATACATAAAAATTATCATTTAAGGAGGAATTTTTTATGTCTATCAAAGTAGGTATCAATGGATTTGGCCGCATAGGCAGAAACGCCTTAAAGGCTGCATTCTCAAAACATCCGGAAATTGATATAGTAGCTATCAATGACCTTTACGACACAAAGACTTTGGCACATCTTCTAAAATATGATTCAGTATTTGGAACGTTTGATGCTAAAGTTGAGGCCAAGGAATCTTCCATAATAGTGAATGACAAAGAAATTAAAATTTTTGCGGAACGAGATCTAACTAATATTCCTTGGGGTGATCTTGGAGTAGACATTGTAGTAGAGTCTACCGGCGTTTTCACTTCAAAAGAGAAGGCAGTGGGCCATATTGAGGCGGGTAAAGCTAAAAAGGTTATCATCAGTGCACCTGCAAAAGGCGAGGATATTACTATAGTTATGGGAGTTAATGAGGAAAAATACAATCCAAAAGAGCATCATGTAATCTCTAACGCCTCATGTACTACCAACTGTCTTGCACCTGTAGCTAAAGTGCTCATGGACAACTTTGGAATTGAAAAAGGTCTAATGAACACGATTCACTCATATACTAATGACCAGCGTATCTTGGATCTTCCACACAAGGACCTTCGGAGAGCTCGGGCCGCTGCACTAAATATAATTCCAACTACAACAGGTGCGGCAAAAGCAGTGGCATTAGTAATTCCTGAACTCAAAGGCAAGTTGAATGGATTTGCCCTTCGGGTGCCCACACCCACAGTCTCTATTGTAGATCTTACCTGCCAACTTTCCAAGAGTGCAACGGTCGAACAGATAAATGAAGCCTTGAAACAAGCAGCGGAAGGCAAGATGAAAGGTGTCTTAGGATATACCGAAGAACCGCTGGTATCTATGGACTTCAAAGGATGTGAACTTTCATCCATTGTTGACGGCTTATCTACAATGGTGATCGAAGATGATATGGTAAAGGTTGTTGCATGGTATGATAATGAGTGGGGTTATTCAAACAGAGTCATGGACCTTGTTGAATATATAGCGGCTAAAGGATTCTAAGAGTGTAAGAACCATGGCTGGAAAATGCTTGCTTTCAGGCAGGTTTTTTCAGCCATTTCTTACATATGCTACTTTTTTAAGGAGATTAACATATGGAAGAATTGGTGAAATTACTACAGCAGATAGCTCCTGAAATAGCGCTTACTATAGAAAACCGCTATACCATACTGCGAAACATATACTTTAATCAACCAATTGGCCGAAGGGCTCTGTCATCGATTCTTTCATTGTCTGAACGGCAGCTCAGGACAGAAGTGAAGCGGTTAGAGGAGCAAGGGCTGGTTAAAATAAGCTCAAAAGGTATGGAACTGACCAATACAGGTGAAAATATAATCTTTAGATTAGAGCATTTCATATATCACTTAAGAGGTTTAAATCCTATAGCTCAGAGTATAAGACAACTGTTTAACTGCGGTTATGTTTCTATAGTTCCGGGAGATTCGGATGAAGATGAAACTATAAAGATGCAATTGGGCAAAGAAGCGGCGCAATATCTCAAGAAAACCATAAATAATGGTGATATTGTAGCAGTAACAGGCGGGACTACCATGGCTCAAATTCCTCGGGCTATGGAAAATATTTCCAGCCTTAAAGATATTACCGTAGTTCCGGGTAGAGGCGGTTTAGGAGAAAAGGTAGAAATTGAATCGAACACCATAGCGGCTGAACTTGCAAAAAAACTCAAAGCACAATATAAGCTATTATATATTCCGGATAATCTAAGCCCGGAAACCATGGAGTCGGTTATTAACGAACCGGGAATTCGAGAGATACTAAAGACTGTGCGCAGTGCCGATATTTTACTGCATGGCATCGGCGGAGCCGAGGAAATAGGACAAAGGCGCGGCCTGTCAGAAAAAGAAATCGCTGAAATAAGTAAAAAGGGTGCTGTGGCGGAAGCCTTTGGGTTTTACTTCAATAAAGACGGTAAGGTTGTCCATACTACTACTAGTGTGGGCCTTACCATAGCAGACCTTAAGAATATTAGGATTGTTATTGCTATAGCCGGCGGTGCAAATAAAGCTCCTGCCATACAAGCGTTTTTGAGATATCACAGTCCGACGGTTTTGATTACTGATGAAGGAGCAGCCCGAAAATTGTTAGAACTTGAAGGAGGTAGAGATGATGAACAAAAAGATGCTTGAAGACTTTGAAGTGAAGGATAAAAGAGTTCTGGTCAGAGTGGATCTGAATGTGCCTATAGATGAAAACGGCGATATAACCGATGATACCCGTATAAGGGCCGCATTGCCTACAATAAACTATCTTATAAGTAAGGATGCAAAGGTTATACTCGTATCACATTTTGGCAGGCCCAAAGGCAAGGTAAATCCAAAATACAGTCTTGCACCTGTAGCCAAAAGACTTTCAGAGCTTTTAGATAAAGAGGTGGTTATGGCGCCGGACTGCATAGGAGAAACAGTAGAAAATCTTGTAGCCCAAATGAAACCCAAAGATGTAATACTTCTAGAAAATGTCAGATTCCACGAGGGCGAGGAAAAAAATGATCCGGAATTTGCCAGAAAACTTGCCAAACTTGCTGATATCTTTATAAATGATGCTTTCGGCACGTCGCATCGTGCTCATGCATCTACCGTAGGTGTTGCAAAATTTCTGCCGGCAGGTGCAGGGTATTTAATGCAGAAAGAAATTGAGATAATGGGCAATGCTTTAGAAAATCCCGAAAGGCCTTTTGTGGCCATTTTAGGTGGTGCTAAGGTAGGAGATAAAATAGGAGTTATAAAGAATTTGCTGAGCAAAGTTGATGTATTGCTTATCGGCGGCGGTATGGCCTATACATTTCTAAAGAGTCAAGGTTATGAAATAGGTAAATCCCTGCTGGAATCGGACAAGATTGAACTTGCCGCATCGCTTTTAAACGAGGCGAAGGAAAAGAATGTGAAGCTGCTGCTTCCGGATGATGTGGTGGTTACTTCAGAATTAAAGGAAGGATTACCGTATGAAACGGTTTCAATAGCTGATATTCCAAAAGATAAGATGGGTGTCGATATAGGTGAAAAGACTCGGGAGAAATTCGCAGATATCATAAAAGAGGCTAAGACTGTTATATGGAACGGTCCGATGGGAGTCTTTGAGATAGAAGAATATGCTGCCGGAACTCTAGCTGTTGCAAAAGCAATGGCCGAATCAAAAGCCGTAACTATTATTGGCGGAGGAGATTCGGCTGCGGCAGTGGAACAGATGGGTCTTGCCAAGTATATGACTCATATTTCTACAGGCGGTGGCGCATCGTTGGAGTTTCTTGAAGGCAAGGAATTACCGGGAGTAGCTGCCTTAAACGATAAGTGATATTGGCAGCATCGGCATAAAATAAACCGGAGGTGCTTATTTATGTCCAGAAAACCCCTGATAGCGGGAAATTGGAAAATGAACAATACTAAAACAGAAACCATTAAGTTTTTGGAAAGTTTTTTGCCGAAGGCTAAAGGGCTTTCGGTCGATATTGTCATATGCCCACCCTTTACAAATCTTTTCGTGGCGGCTGAAAAGCTTGAAGGTACGGATGTTAAGCTAGGGGCACAGAACATGCACTGGGAAGACAAAGGTGCTTTTACCGGAGAGGTTTCACCAGTAATGTTAAAAGAGATTCCATGTGACTATGTAATTATTGGCCATTCGGAGCGCCGGCAGTATTTTGCAGAAACAGATGAAACTGTCAATAAAAAGATAAAATCTGCTCTGCAGCATGACCTTCTTCCTATAGTTTGTGTAGGGGAGAGCCTTGCTCAGCGTGAAGAGGGTATTACTATGTCATGGATAATGTCGCAGGTGGAGAATGCATTAAAAGATATATCTTCGCAAGAATTAGAAAAAATAGTATTTGCATATGAACCTATCTGGGCTATTGGGACAGGCAAGACTGCCTCGGCTGCTGATGCTCAGGAAGTAATCTCAGCCATAAGAAAGAAGATTGCACAGATGTACTGCAGTGATACTGCAGAAAAGGTTAGAATACTTTACGGCGGTAGTGTCAAACCGGAAAATATAAAAGAACTTATGCAAGAGGCCGATATTGACGGAGCCTTGGTAGGCGGAGCAAGCCTTAAACCGGACAGTTTTTATGCACTTTGCACCTTTAATCTATAGTAGGAGTTGAAAATAGTGTCGAAAAAACCGCTGATGCTAATGATTTTGGATGGCTGGGGATTAAACCCTGAAAAGAAAGCTAATGCCATATTAAATGCTAATACACCTAATTACGACCGATTGATAAACCATTATCCCAACACCATATTAGAGGCATCCGGGCTAGCAGTAGGATTGCCGGAGGGACAGATGGGTAACTCCGAGGTAGGACATTTAAATATGGGGGCAGGGCGAATTGTATACCAGGACTTTACCAGAATAAGTCAAGACATAAAGAACGGCGGATTTTTTAAAAATCCCGCATTGGTTTATGCAATGGATAACGCACTAAATAACAATAAAGCTCTTCACCTTATGGGGCTTTTGTCTGACGGTGGAGTTCATAGCCATATAGATCATGTTAAAGCACTGCTTGATATGGCAAAACAAAAAGGTTTAAAGAGGGTTTATTTACATGCTTTTTTAGACGGCAGAGATGTACCCCCAGCCAATGCTTTAAAATATATTAAAGAAATAGAAAATTACATGGATAAAATTGGTGTAGGAGCTATTGCCACCATATCAGGTCGCTACTATGCCATGGATCGAGATAAAAGATGGGAAAGAACCCAAAGAGCATATGATGCCATGGTTTTGGGTCAAGGTATGAAAGCGAGTAGTGCAGAACATGCCCTATTGCAAAGCTATGAATGTAAAGAAACGGATGAGTTTGTAACACCATCTGTTATTACTGATAGCTGCGGAGAACCAGTGGCGACGGTGCAATCGGGAGATTCAATTATTTTCTTTAATTTTAGACCCGATAGAGCCCGCCAGCTAACCTACGCTTTCTGTGATGAAGAGTTTAAAGGATTTCAGCGGAAAAAAGGGTATTTTCCCGTCTGTTATGTTTGTATGACCGAATATGACGCAACGATAAAGAATGTAATGATAGCATATGGCCCCGAATCAATGCATAATATCCTAGCTGAAGTGCTGTCTAAAAATGGTCTTACACAGCTTAGAATTGCCGAAACCGAAAAATACGCACATGTTACATTTTTTTTTAACGGAGGGTCGGAAAAGGCTTATCCCGGTGAAGACCGTGTACTGATTCCATCACCTAAAGTAGCTACATACGACCAAAAGCCCGAGATGAGTGCATATGAAGTAGCCGATGCAGTAATAGAAAAAATAATGGAAGATATTTACGATGTAATAATATTAAACTTTGCAAACCCGGATATGGTAGGCCATACAGGTATTTTTGAGGCAGCCGTAAGTGCCATAGAGGCAGTAGATAAATGCATAGGGAAGGTAGCAAAAATCATTGATGAAAAAGGCGGGACACTGCTTGTGACCGCAGACCACGGCAATGCCGAGCAAATGCTTGATTATGTGACCGGCGAGCCTTATACGGCACACACATGCAATCCGGTTCCGTTTATTCTTGTAAGTGATAAGGCATATAAGCTTAAATCAGGCAAATTAGCAGATATAGCACCAACTATGCTTGAACTGTTGGGAATCGTGCAGCCTGAAGAAATGACAGGAGAATCATTGATAGTATAAGTGCCAGGGAAACCTCTGAAAAAGTGAAACATTATTGCAAATAATAAAAACCGTCATCCTGAGTGATAGCGAAGGATCTATTCTTAGAGCGGCTTTTAAGATTCTTCATTCCACTTCGCTTCATTCAGAATGACATAAACCCGGGATTTTCAGAGGTTTCCTAGGCACTATAGATACAAGGGATAAACGTAGCAGGGGCTGTGTGCAGGATATAATGATTAATAAGGATAAAAAATTACTTTAATAATATAATTTAGAAAGGTGAATGCTTATGTCAATAATTTTAGATGTCTTTGCTAGAGAAATATTAGATTCGAGGGGTAACCCCACCGTAGAAGCAGAAGTTATACTTGAAGATGGAACTATGGGCAGAGCTGCAGTTCCATCAGGTGCGTCCACAGGTAAGTTTGAAGCGGTGGAGCTTCGAGATAAAGATGTGGCACGCTTTGGCGGTAAGGGCGTTTTAAAGGCGGTTCAAAATGTAAATGAGGAAATTGCTCCCGAACTGCGGGGCATGGATGTCCTTGATCAGGTGGCAATCGATCAGCTTTTAATCGACCTTGATAACACTCCGAACAAAGGCCGCCTCGGTGCCAATGCGATTTTAGGCGTATCCCTTGCAGCAGCTCATGCGGCAGCTAATTATTTAGGCGTCAGCCTGTATAAATACATCGGCGGTGCAAATGCCAAGGTACTGCCGGTTCCCATGATGAATATATTAAACGGCGGCGAGCATGCGGATAACAATATAGATTTGCAGGAATTTATGATTATGCCGGCTGGTGCTAAAAGTTTTGCACAAGCTCTCCAGATGGGAGCTGAAACATTCCACACATTAAAGAAAGTTTTAGGCGACAGAGGTCTGTCTACAGCCGTTGGGGACGAGGGAGGTTTTGCACCAAATCTTTCCTCAAATGAAGAAGCAATAAAATATATAATTGAAGCTATCGAGAAAGCCGGATATGTTCCCGGTAAAGATATATTCATTGCACTAGATCCTGCTTCTTCCGAATTTTATAATGACGGTAAATATCAGCTCAAAGGTGAAGGCTTAGAGTATGATGCAGCAGGCATGGTGGATTATTACGCACGCTTGGTAGAAAAATATCCTATAATCTCCATAGAAGATGGTATGGCTGAAGAAGACTGGGAAGGCTGGAAACTTCTTACAGATGCTATAGGCAGCAAGGTGCAGCTTGTTGGCGATGATTTATTTGTCACAAATACTGAGCGGCTAAAGCGCGGTATTGAAAAAGGAGTGGCTAACTCAATATTAATTAAGTTGAATCAAATCGGAACGTTGACCGAAACCTTAGATGCTATTTCTATGGCCGAAAGGGCAAAATATACAGCAGTAGTTTCCCATCGTTCCGGTGAAACCGAGGATACTACCATCGCTGATTTGGTGGTAGCGGTCAATGCCGGCCAGATAAAAACAGGAGCTCCATCCCGCACCGACCGGGTAGCTAAGTACAACCAACTTTTAAGAATTGAGCAGGAGCTTGATACCACAGCCCGGTATCTCGGCATCGGCGCATTTTATAACATTAAACGATAATAAACGATTGATTTTTATATGCATAGTTTTGCTTGATGTTGTCAGGTGATGCAGTTTGCTCTCTTGCATCATCTGACAACTATTGTTGCTATATATGCATACATATTTACAAAAAAAGTTGGCAGCGAGGGGGCTTTGTATGAAGGAGTTAATTGTATACCCCACACCATATTTGGTTAAGCAGCATACAGCAGCACAGTTGAAAGGCAAACAAGGAGTGACCGGAGAATATCCGGTCACTTATGAAATTTTTATAGAAAAATGCATAAAAGATAATATAGCCTCAAAGACCTTTTTAGGAGATTTTAAGAAAAACCTTATTATCGAAAGGATATTTAGGAAGCTTAAAAAACAGAATAAACTGAAATATTTTGATACACCCCGTCCGGGTTACATACACCGCATCGGAGAGGTCATAGGAGAACTCAAGCAACAGAATATCGATGCTGAAACTTTTGAAAACATTATAGATGAGAAGGCCTGTCATCAAGACATTTCAATACTCTATCAAACATATCAAGATTTTCTTGAAAGAAATCAATTCTATGATAAAGAAGACCGCTATATACTGTGTAAAAAACATGTCCGAAAAAGTAAATTTATTGCACATTATGATACTATACATTTCAATGAATTTCATAAATTTTCCATAATCCAGGAAAAAATCTTAGAAGCTTTAAGCAGTAAAGTTAAGATTACTGATTCCGATTTAACGGTAAATATGAGACAGGTAAAGGCAGTAAAGGCTCAAAACCGCAGGACTGAAATTATAAATCTTGCTCACGTTATTTTACAGGACCTGCAGGATGGGCTTTTGCCGGAAAATATATGTATTGTCTTGCGCAATAGAGGTGCCTATGAAAATCTCCTCCTTGATATCTTTGATGAAATGTGTATCCCAATCTCCTTGGATAAGCAGGCAGTCCTGCTGCAAAATCCATTTATCAAAGCACTATTAAGACTGCTTTTTTATGGGGAGCTTACCGACTATTTTTCTGAAGAATGGGCAAAAGATAGCTCGGCAAGCAAACCGATAAGCGAGTGGATAGCTGATTTGGAGAATTTTCTAGAAGTCCAGGGCTATCCTGAAAAGTTTTGCCATATTCATGATAATAACCTTGCTGTAGTAAAGCGTGATATAGATGCATTCCAGTCGCTTCAAGGTGTTTTGACTGAATTGAATGAAACCGATAAAATGATTTCTAAAGAAGCCGTATCATTTACTGATTTTGCAACCGTTTTAGATACTCACCTACAAAGTTGTGTTTATAGCTACAGCTCTTTGAAAAACGGAATATGGGTAATTCCTCCGGCCATGCTCAGAGGTTTAAGGTTTGATAAGATTTATGTTCCGGGCATGGTAGAGGGAGAATTTCCAAGAGATTTCCGACCGGATTGGCTTTTAAAGGACAAAGATAGGGCAGAATTCAATCGTAAAGGATATAAGTTTGATACGCTGGATTTATTACTTGAAAGAGAGAGGGAGTCCTTTGATTTTTTAATATCATCAAGTCAGGCAGGGTATTTTTCTTATCCGATGATATTAGAAGACAATACTTCTTTACTGATGTCAATTTACCTTGAAGAACTGTGCCAGAAGTCGGCTGCTACTATAGAAAATGTGAGGTTTGAGTCGGTGTATTGCGGTAAAAAGCTAGAAAACATCATTGCACAAGAGCGAGGAGTTATTACCGGGAATACGAAACAGCGGCTAAAGGAGCATTTTTGCAATACACCTTTCAGTACTACAGCACTTAATATGTATGGCGAATGTCCGTATAAATTTTTCCTCGCAAGAGTTTTAAATCTATCGCCTGTCGAGGAAGAAGACGAGTATACGGCAATAGCTAGGGGGACAGTTATACATAAAATACTTGAAATATTTTTCAAAAGACATCGGGAGAAATTGGACGCTGCAATGCTTGATGAATATACAAATGATATAAAGGCTCTTGCTGATGAGGTTATAAAGAACTATAATCTCCAAGACAGCTTTGCACACCCACTGCTGCTTGAAATTGAAAAGTGCGGAATTATAACTAATATTGTCAACTATTTGGCATGGCATATAAAACAGATGGGAGATTTTGTACCTGCCTTTATTGAACTTGGCTTCGGATATAAAAACGACTTTTCCCTGCACTTTGCTCCGGATATTCAGCTTGTGGGTAAAATCGACAGGATAGATGAGGATTCAAAGGGCAGATTGGTAATTTTTGATTATAAGGTAGGTTCAACACCGGATATAAATAAGATAGAAGACGGCACAAATCTGCAACTACCTATTTACATTATGGCGGCTGAGCAACTACTTAAAAAAACTGTGGCAGGCGGAGTATTTATTTCAATAAAAAAAGGTGCCGTTGATAATATCTTAGTTAAAGACGACGAGGATTTACCATTCATATCAAGGCGCCGGAAAAAAGGTATCTTGAGCCAGCAAGAATGGAATCATATGATGGAAGCAGTGAGAGCTACCATTAGGACATATGTGGATGATATAAGGGAAGCGAAGTTTTTGCTAAACCCCAAAAGATGTCCAAAGGTTGATGTTTACGGCAGTTTTTGTGATTTTACCGGAATATGTCCTTGGGAAGGTGAAGACTGATGGAATATACTCCTGAACAAAAAAAAGCCATTGAAACCGTAACGCAAAATCTGGTTGTAACAGCCGGAGCCGGAGCCGGCAAAACCAAGGTGCTTGTTGATCGAATTCTCTATATTTTAGAGCAAGGCCTTGTCGACATAGATGAAATTGTGGCCATTACATATACAAAAAAAGCGGCATTAGAAATAAGAGAACGCCTTCGCAAAGAGATGATAAAACGGAAAGATGAAGGTGATTTTTCAAGATGCCTGGAAAAATTGGGCGTTGCATATATCGGCACAATACACAGTTTTTGCATGAGACTTCTTATGGAAAACCCCGTAGAGGCCGGTATTGATTCTGATGCTAAAGTTATAGAAGAATATAGGTCTAAAGCATGGATGAAAGAGAGTATCCGAGAAACAATAATAGATAATCTTGAAAATAAATCTGTTTTTCAACTTACATCAGAATTAGGCTTTTCAAAACTGTCGTATGAGATTTATGAGCTAATGAATAAAATGCAAAATCAAGGTCTGCGTCCGTCCGTTATAAATACTATGGCTGAAACTGAGGATGAAAAAGCTATTGCCCTGCTTATTGAAAAGACATATAAATTGTATAATTTTAAAAAAGAAGAGCAGTTCTTTTTGGATTATGAAGATATTTTACAAAAAACCTTGGACTTGCTTAAAGAAAATAAGGCAATACTCAGTGAATACCAAAAAAAATTTAGGTTTATTTTAATTGATGAATATCAGGATTTAAACTTTGTTCAAGATGAAATTTTGCGTCTGCTGGGCAAAAATACTAATATTTTTGTTGTGGGTGATAAAAAGCAATCCATATATGGGTTTAGAGGAGCTAGAGTTGAACTTTTTGAAAAGCTGCGAAAGGACTTGGAAAGGCAAGGACAAGCTCTAACATTAAAAGATAATTTTAGAAGTGATGATCGGATAATCGAACATGTAAATCAAAGCTTCGAAAATCTTATAGAGGGATATGAACCTATTAAAGCAAATCGTCGCCACGGTGGTCAAAATAACATATGCTTTTTAACGATGGAAAGTCAGGGAACTATGAGTGAGCGGCGACAGAAGGAAGGTGAAATGATAGCAAAAAAGATTCTCGAGATGATTTCCGATGAATCTGTAAAGGTATTTGACAGAGAAACCCAAAAATATCGAAGACCTAGCTTCAGGGATTTTGCGGTACTTCTTAGAAGGAAGACCCATATAAAGCACTATGTAAATGCATTTAAAGCCCATGAAATACCGTTTTATGTGGCCGATACCGGAAGCATTATGGAAGATTCCAGTGTAAAAAATATACTCTGTGCATTAAAAACCGTGGCTTTTCGAGATAACATAAATTTATATGGAACACTTTCACACCTTTTTAAAATAAGTGATGAGGAACTGGCGGAGTATGTACTTATGCGGCAAGAGCTGATATCAGGTCTTGAAGAAGATGCAAGCTATGACGATATTCCTGAAAGTCTTGCCGAAGCCTTTAAATTAATCCTAATGTGGTGTAAAATAAAAGATAGAGCAACACTTAGAGAATTGGCTCAGAGGATTGCGGATGATACCATGCTTTTAGCTGCTGCAGCTCAAAATGACTTGCTTGAAGTCGAGAATGTGTTTAAGTTTTTGGATTTATGCAGGGATTATGATGAACAGGGTTATACTTTAAGAGAGTTTTTAGAAGAACTTTCGGATTTTGGCTGGGAGCAGCAGGAAGCCATAGATGTGTCCGAAGAGGAAGATGTAGTAAAATTCGTTACTATACATTCTTCCAAAGGCTTGGAGTTTCCCATAGTTATTCTGGCGGACAGCGGCCAAGAAATATCAGGTATTTTTACGGAAATACTGTTCGAACCTAAAATAGGTTTGGCACTGAAAAAAGACAGAGACAAGTGGGAAATGCTGAAAAAATACTTAAATCAAAAGGAGATTGAAGAGGCTAAAAGACTGTTATATGTTGCACTTACTCGTGCACGAGATTATCTCCTGATTTCAGGTGAGATGAAATCCGATAAAAAGGACAGCTTTTTAAAATGGCTGAACCCAGAAAGTATTACAGATTCTGTAGATGATGGAATTTCTATACAAACAATTTGGGAGTTGTCGGATGTTGCTGTAAATACTGTAAATTTACAGGAAAATAAACCAAAACTTGGGAAAAAACAAATTTATTTAAATAAGCACATTAGTGTTCCAAGGAGTTTTTCAGTAACCTCAATAGGAGAGTTTGCAAGATGCCCCAGAAGATATTATTTAAGTAATCAGATGGGTATACCCGAGAGACTTTTTTATAAAGATTGCGGCGATTTATCAAGACTTTCGGCAAGAGAAAGGGGCACAATCGTCCATGAATTGATAGAAAAAATCCATAAAGAAAATATCAAAGTGAATAATAAAGAAAAAATTTTGGCTATTAACAGCTATCCCTTAAATTTTCAAGACAGAAAATTTATTGAAAGCTGCCTGCAAAATTACCTTGAAAGCGATTTGTACAATACGTCGGGTGTTGTTTATTCCGAAATGCCATTTACATATCATTTAGGTGAGAGGCGCTATATAACGGGAAAGATTGACCGTCTGATACTTGAAGAAGATGGGGCTACAGTAGTAGACTTTAAGACCAATTCTATGATAGGTTCAGATTTGATGAAAGCTTATCACTTGCAAGTAATGGCTTATGCTTGGCAGTATCTGAAATTTGCGGCATAATACCAAAGAAAGCTGTTATCGCATCACTATTTGAAGGGAAAATCGTGGAACTAGATATTTTACTATCTTCATTAGAAAAATGTAAAGCACAGATTTGCAGCATCATAAACCGGATAGAAAACGATGATTTTAATGGAAAGACACAAATAAAAACTAATTGTGACACTTGTGCATATAAAGGGGTATTATGTGAATAATTATTGGAAAGAGGGTGGTCTTAGGGGATATTTATTAAGCAGAAGTTAATCTAAAGCTAAAACTCAAAATGACATATCATCAGGTTATTATATTTTGTAATAGAACAGTATTAAGTGTTTTAATGTGTAATATAAAATATAGAGTAGCACATATATAGATAACATGGATGTATTAGTACATCATTTATGATAAATGTGTTGTGTTTTAAAAAACCTTGTGTTATAATCACTAATATTAGCTTATACGGGAGGTAGGCGGCATGGAAATATTCTTGACAATAGTTTATCTACTAATTTGCATTGGCCTTATTGCACTGGTTTTGTTGCAGTCGGGCAAGTCTGCTGGTATGGCCGGAAGTATTGCCGGCGGTGCTGAAAAGCTGTTTGGCAAGAAAAAAGGCATCGATGATAAGCTGGCCAAATACACAGAGATTCTGGCACTTGTATTTCTGGCTATGTCGATTGTAATGATTGTTTTTTTGCGTTAGTATTTAAACACTTTCAATACTTTCAATAATCTGGAGGGAACTATCAAATGGAAAACCTGGTGATATGGGCCCCTGTAATGGGGATTGTAGCTCTAGCTTTTGTCTTTATACTTGCCGCTAGGGTGACTAAAAACCCTGCAGGCAATGCTAAGATGCAGGAAATTTCCGGTGCCATTCATGAAGGAGCTATGGCATTTCTTTTCCGGGAGTACAGAATCTTGTCAGTTTTTGTAACTGTTATGTTTGCAGTAATAGGCTTTTTTATCAACTGGCCTACAGCTATATGCTATATTACCGGCAGCATTGCCTCAATATTGGCAGGCTTCATAGGTATGAATATAGCTACAAAAGCAAATGTCAGGACTGCCAATGCTGCTCGCGAAAGCCAAAACAAGGCCCTCAGCATTGCCTTCTCAGGCGGGGCAGTTATGGGTATGTCGGTAGTTGGTTTAGGTCTTTTAGGCCTCGGAATTCTTTATTATTTATTTGGAGATCCGTTGGATGTCAAGAGCTTTGATGTCATAAATGGTTTTGCCTTAGGTGCAAGCTCCATTGCCCTCTTTGCTAGGGTGGGTGGAGGTATATATACTAAAGCCGCCGATGTAGGTGCCGACTTGGTTGGTAAAGTAGAGGCGGGCATCCCAGAGGATGACCCTAGGAATCCTGCAGTTATAGCTGATAATGTAGGTGACAATGTAGGTGATGTGGCCGGTATGGGAGCTGACCTATTCGAGTCATATGTAGGCTCCATTGTTTCTGGTATGGCCATAGGAGCTGTGGCTGTGTCGGCTACTACCGGAGAAGCCTTCGGCATAAAGGGAATTATCCTTCCTCTAATGCTTGCGGCAGCAGGTATTTTAAGCTCAATTATCGGTACATTTTTTGTTAATGCTTCAAGTGGAACTGATCCACAAAAGGCTCTTACAAATGGGACTTTAATCAGTGCAGTTCTGTCCATAATTGCTACCTACTTTTTAAGCCAATCCATATTGGGCGAGCTAAATGCATTTTTTGCCACTACCTCAGGCATAGTTGCCGGAAGTATTATCGGGATGGTGACCGAATATTATACATCGGCAGATAAACCTCCGGTAAAAGGAATTGCAGAGTCTTCTCAAACGGGAGCGGCCACTAATATAATATCGGGACTTGCGGTGGGAATGAAAAGCACGGCATTGCCTATATTGTTTATTGCAGCTGCCATTCTTATTTCATATAGATTTTCGGGGTTGTATGGAATAGCACTGGCAGCTATAGGCATGCTTTCTACCACAGGTATGACTGTTGCAGTTGACGCCTACGGGCCAATTGCAGATAATGCCGGCGGAATTGCAGAAATGGCCGAGCTTCCTCATGAAGTTCGCGAAATTACCGATAAACTTGATTCAGTAGGCAATACCACTGCTGCCATAGGAAAAGGATTTGCTATAGGTTCTGCAGCACTGACGGCGTTGGCATTGTTCTCTGCTTACACTACAGCAGCAGGTTTAAAGGAAGGTATTAATCTTTTGGAGGCCGATGTCATTGTAGGACTTTTAATAGGCGGCATGCTGCCATTTCTATTTTCCGCAATGACCATGGAAGCGGTGGGGAAAGCTGCCTTTGAAATGATAGAAGAAGTCAGGCGTCAGTTTAAAGAGATTCCCGGCATTATGGAAGAAAAGGCAAAACCTGATTATGCTAAGTGCGTGGATATCAGTACAGCAGCGGCACTAAAAGAAATGATAGTACCGGGAATGATGGCGGTTATCGCACCTCTTGCTGTAGGACTTCTGTTTGGAGCTGAGGCACTCGGAGGCCTCTTAGCAGGGTCTCTGGTGACAGGAGTAATGTTGGCTATTCAAATGTCCAACTCAGGCGGAGCTTGGGATAATGCCAAAAAGTATATTGAATCAGGGCATTTTGGCGGGAAAGGAACCCCCACTCATGCTGCTGCGGTTGTCGGAGACACTGTGGGCGACCCTTTCAAAGATACATCAGGACCTTCTTTAAATATTTTAATAAAGTTAATGACCATTGTAGCCCTGGTGTTTGCACCGTTGTTTATATAAATATTTGACAAATGGTTTCTGCTTTCAAAAAATAGTGGTTTACAAAAAAATGCGGAAATACGAACAATTATGGGTTGACAGACATAGTAACTTGTTGTAAACTGAAGATATAATTTAATAAAGGCAAAGCCTCACTTTTCACAAGTGGGGTAGAGGAGCAGCGCTTAACGATTCTTAGTGAAGCTTGAGAGCAAAGCAATGACATTAAGGAGAAGGAAGTGTTGCCGAAGCAGATAATATTCTCTCATGTTATTTGCTGGGCCTGCAGTTAAGAGCTGTAGGACTGTCTCAATAAACAGCCCGGTTTATTGAGTTGAGCTATCTCAATTGGGAAAGGGGAGGAATTTGGGAAAACGCGTATATTAAGACCCGAGTTCATCTCGGGTCTTTTTGTACTTGTCATCCTGAATGAAATGAAGGATCTTTTTTCCTTAATTTAAATTTTAAAAAGGAGTGTATTGTTTATGAATAAGAAAGTATTATCAATAATGTCAATATTTTTATTAGTCATTATGTTGTCGGCGGGATGTGGATCAAGTGACAATTCACAAAATGCAAATTCACCGGAGGTGGGGGATACAACGGAAGATAAAACATTCAAAGTAGGGCTTGAATGTGATTATCCGCCGTTTAACTGGACTCAACTTGATGATTCCAATGGTGCGGTGCCAATAGATGGTTGTGCTGAATATGCAGCTGGGTATGATATAGAAATTGCAAAAAGAATCGCCGATGGCTTGGGAAGAGAACTGGTTATTGTCAAAACTGAGTGGTCTGGTCTTTTGCCCGCATTAACTTCAGGTAAAAT
Organism: Tepidanaerobacter acetatoxydans Re1; assembly: GCF_000328765.2. NCBI lineage: Bacteria > Bacillati > Bacillota > Clostridia > Thermosediminibacterales > Tepidanaerobacteraceae > Tepidanaerobacter > Tepidanaerobacter acetatoxydans. The sequence goes on along the minus strand of NC_019954.2, from coordinate 2,045,925 downwards.
TGATGCAATTATCGCAGGTATGTCACCTACGGCGGAGCGAAAAGAAAGCATAGATTTTTCGACAAATTACTACAAATCAGATTTAGTCATGGTTGTTAAAAAAGGAGGAAAGTATGAAGGAGCTACCTCTATCCAAGACTTTAAAGGTGCAAAAGTAACTGCTCAAATAGGCACATTCCACTATACAGTGATTGACCAAATCGAAGGTGTGATAAAGGAACCGGCCATGGATGATTTCTCTGCAATGAGGGTTGCCCTTGAATCAGGAATGATCGACGGGTATATTTCGGAGAAGCCGGAAGCTGTCAGTGCGGAGGCTGCCAATGAAAACTTTACATTTGTTGAATTTGACGATGGTTTTGTAACATCTGATGATGATACTGCCATTGCTGTGGGTCTTGTGAAGGAAAGTGAATTAATTGAGGAGATAAATAGGATATTGGCAGGCATTTCGGATGCGGAAAAAGAAGAACTCATGAATGAGGCTATCAAAAATCAGCCGAAAGAATAATATTTATCCGATGGTTGCCATTGCTTATCCATCTGCTTCTGTAAGCAGCAGGGTAAGTGCTGGTATGCCTAGACTGATAACTTTTAAGGAGCACGAATTCATACATTTGTTTATATGTAAAAAGTCTTAGTTTAAGAAAACGAGAATCTAGACAGAGCGGTGTCAAAAGGAGGAAACTTATATGAGCTTTGAGCAGATAATCAGAATCACCTTAAAATATTGGCCCATGTTTCTGCGTGGAGCCGGTATGACACTTTTGATTTCCATAACGGGCACTATTATAGGGTTTTTTATCGGTCTATTAGTTGGTGTTATACGCAGTGTTCCTATACCTGAATCAGGAGTAAAAAAACTAATTTTAAAATGTATCAATGCCTTCTTAAATGCTTATGTGGAAGTATTTCGTGGGACACCGATGATTGTTCAAGCCACGGTAATCTATTACGGCTCTGCTCAGGCATTAGGCCTTGACATGGATAAATTGACAGCAGCTTTTTTGATTGTATCTATTAATACAGGTGCTTATATGGCTGAAATTGTTCGAGGTGGAATTGTTTCCATAGATAAAGGACAATTTGAGGCAGCTCATGCTGTAGGTATGAATCATATGCAAACTATGGTTAATGTGATATTACCGCAAGTAATTCGCAATATCTTGCCGGCAACAGGCAATGAGTTTGTAATAAATATTAAAGATACCTCAGTACTTAACGTAATTTCTGTAACAGAATTATTCTTCCAAACAAAATCAATTGTTGGCAATAACTACAAGTATTTCGAAACTTTTTTTATTGCTTCTGTTATATATTTTGTTATGACTTTTACAGTGACAAGAATATTACGTTATTTGGAAAGGAAAATAGACGGTCCGGAAAACTTTACAGTGATTGGCAATCCAATGCAAATATAATACCGAACCGTGAAATATAAATTGTGGGACTCGCCATTGTCGATGGTAGAGGAGGGGAATTATGGAAAAGATAATCGAGATATTACATTTAAGTAAAACTTTTGGAACTCATGAGGTATTAAAGGACATTAATTTTTCGGTAGATAAAGGAGAAGTTGTCTGCATAATCGGTTCGTCAGGCTCAGGCAAGTCAACTCTCCTTCGCTGTATTAACCTTTTGGAAAAGCCAAGCGGTGGTAAGATAATTTATAAAGGCAAGAATATGTTAGAGGGTAATCATGATATCTACGCATACCGCACTAAATTAGGCATGGTATTTCAACAATTTAATTTATTTAATAACCACAATGTTTTAAACAACTGCACGGTAGGGCAGATAAAAGTATTAAAACGCTCAAAGGAAGAAGCGAAGAAAGTTGCTATGAAATACTTGCAAGTTGTTGGAATGGAACAATACATCAATGCAAAACCGAAACAATTATCAGGCGGGCAAAAACAAAGGGTTGCAATTGCCAGAGCTCTCTCGATGGAACCGGATGTTATGCTGTTTGACGAACCTACATCATCCCTTGACCCCGAACTGGTGGAAGAAGTTCTCAAGGTCATGAAAAAACTTGCCCAAACCGGTTTAACCATGCTGATTGTGACTCACGAAATGGAATTTGCAAATGAAGTAGCTGATCGCGTAGTATTTATGGATAAGGGCGTTATTGAAGAAGAAGGTAACCCTGAGCAAATCTTTAATAACCCGATAAAAGAACGAACCAGAGAGTTCTTAAGACGAACCTTAAAACAGATGTAACATCAAAAACCATACATCTTCAGCACTATAAGTTTTTAGCTTTTTCTGCAAAGATTATAATATGTGATACTTTTTCATTTGTGACCGATATGTGCCGTACAATAATGTCGGTAAATCTAGACTTTTATTCAGATCTATTCTCCTTCGATGAATCAAAAGGAATCGTTCCTAAATATTCACATTTAAAGAAGGATTTTTTGGTATTATGTAGAAATTTGATAAATATGAGAATATATTTAGGGAAGTAAAAAGGTGGAGAAGATGAAAAGGTTAACTTGAGGGCAGTGGGAGGCAATATAGTTGGTTTGCTTGAGGAGGTTTGACATGACTGACTACAAACTAACAGATGTTATTGATAAAATTAAGCTTCGGGAGATGCTGGCAAAGTTTACCGAAGCTACGGATTTGGCTGCCATTCCTTGTGATTTGACCGGTAAAAATATAACGGATCCCACCAATTTTACAAGGCATTGTCATATGGTTCGTTCCACTGAAATGGGGAAAAAACTGTGCTATGCGTCAGATGAGGAGCATGGCAGGGCATCTATGGAGCAGGGGAAGCCAATCATATTCCCATGCCACTGCGGCCTAATGGACTTGGCTGCACCTATTGTGGTTGAGGGGAAGTGTTACGGCTATATTCTATGCGGCCAGGTTTTTTTGGAACCTCCTGAAGCCGAAAACATAAGGCAAGCCCGGGTGAGGGCAGAAAAGTTTGGCTTGGATGTGAACGATTATGTTCAAAGTTTTTTGGAGGTAAAGGTTTTTACGAAACAAAGACTGATTTCTGCTACAGAAATGTTAAATATTTTTTCCAACTACATAGTAGAATTGGGAATAAATAATCTTATGCAGCAGAGGCTTTTAGAAGAAGAACGACTTCGGTTACAACTGGAAAATACATTACACGCTATGGAATTAAAGGTTTTGCAATCACAGTTAAATCCTCATTTTCTTTTCAATACATTAAATACTGCTGCTAGACTTTCCTACCTTGAAAATGCAAAAAGAACGGAAGAAATTATATATTCCCTTGCAAGTCTTTTAAGGTATTCCCTAAGAAATCTAGAACAATTTGTATCATTAAAAGAAGAAATTACTTATATACAGCATTACCTACATATACAAAAAGCAAGATATCAAGATCAGTTAAAAACCACAATTGATGTTCCGGAAAAGTTACAAGATATATTGATTCCCGTCATGACGCTGCAACCCTTAGTTGAAAATGCCATAATTCATGGCTTGGAGCAAAAAGAAGACAATTGGGAACTTATCATCAAGGCTTATGAAGAACAAGAAATGTTGATAATAGAAATCATAGATAACGGTGTTGGAATGGATAGCAAGACACTAAATGAATTAAATAATTTTACAAGAAAGGGCAAAGGACACATAACGGGAATAGGAATTCCAAATGTAGATATTCGAATAAAACGATATTTTGGGTCAGAATACGGTATAGAAGTTGATAGCAAATTAGGAAATGGAACTGTCACAAGATTAACACTTCCAAAAAGTTATATGGAATCAACTTTTTACCCAATAAATCAATAAAACTGAGAAAGTATATCAATAAGCCACTTAGATTATACTTTTTTACTAAAATAAAGCTGTGCTAAATACTCGTGGGAGTTTCTTTTTAAACTTACATTACACGGATTGTATGATATCCTTCGTGTACTGCATTAATGATTTTCCTAGGAGCTTGTGCATCTCCTATAACCGTTAAATTTTCTATTTTATCCTCTAATGCCTTTTCTAACTGATTATTTGAACGAAAACCGGCAGCAACAATTACTGTATCACATTCAACCACATATTCTTTTCCGTCTTTTGCATAACTGATGCTGTTCGGAGTTATTTTGGTGACTTTTGCATTAACAACTACCCCAATATTTCTTTCTTTAATCATTGTTCTTAACGCTTGGTCATTGTTTAAGCAGTGGTCAGCAGTTGCTAAAATGTCTCCCAGCACCTCAATAATTGTAACTTCATCGGCGCTTTCTTTCATGTATGCCGCCGTTTCGCAACCGACAAGGCCGCCGCCAATTACAACGACTTTCTTACCAGGCTTTTTTAGACCTAACAAATAGTCAATTGCAGTAGCAGCAGTTTCAATTCCCTCAATAGGAGGCATAATTGGCGTTGAACCGGTTGCTAATATAACCTTATCATACTTGCCGCCTAATATAGCTTCTGCTGTTGCCTCTTTATTCAATACAACCTTAACTCCAAGTTTTAACACTTGACGCTCCATATAAGTAATTAATCTTAAAACATCATGCTTAAATGTAGGTAAACCCGCTGCCCATAAATTGCCGCCCAGACGTGATGATTTTTCCCATATTTCTGCATCGAATCCGCGCTTGGCAGCCGCAATGGCAGCTGACATACCACCAGGACCGCCACCGATAACCAATACAGATTTTTTTACATCACTTTTCTCAGGAAGCTGAAAAGTGTCTTCAGCATAGCAAAGCGGATTTACGCTACAGTAATAATGCTTTCCTGAAAAACCTGAAAGCAGGCATTCATTGCATCCAATACAAGGGACAATGTCCATAGTATTTCCGCTTTTAACCTTGTTCGCCCATGCCGGATCTGCTAACATCTGATGCGATAATACTATATAGTCGGTTTTTCCTTCTACAAGAGCTTGTTCAGCTTTTACCGGATCAAACATTTTACCCTGTCCAAATACTGGTAATGATACCGTCTTCTTTACAGCTTCAACAACATCCATTTGGTGTCCTTCTGGTTCGTATACAGTAGAGATTGCCTTGTGCCAGACCTCATAACAGCCAACATCGACATGAAGCGCATCTATATTTGCACTTTCAAGTATTTTAGCCATTTCTAATCCTTCATCTAATTCACGACCACCTTCGACCCGATGCACCGGTGTGAATTTAACAAAGATAGGGAATTCTGGTCCAACATTTTTATGAATAGCATCGATGCACTCTAATGTAAATCTCATGCGATTCTTCAGACTGCCACCATACTCATCGGTACGGTTGTTCCATTGCTTCGAATGGAATTGATCTAATAAATACCCTCCATATGCATGCAATTCAACTGCATCTGCACCTGCCATTTTTGCAAGTGATGCAGAATAACCGACTTTTTCTACAATATCATGTATTTCTTCTATGGAAAATGGTTTACATTTCAGAGAAGGAAACCAGAAAGAATTGCATTCACTGGCTGAATAAGGTGGCGTAAACGGATCTGTAAACTGCTGACGACCTAAACCGGGTGAAATCTGAACACAAACCTTAGCGCCGTAATGGTGACAGCGATCTATTAGCATATTTAATCGCTCAACGTGATGAAAATTACTAAGTTCAGTGCAGGGACGGGGTTCGTATTTCGTTGTAACAACATTGGCGCCTGTAATTATTAATCCCACTCCCCCTTTGGCGCGTTCTTCAAAATAGCGAATGCCTTCCGAGCAATATGAGCCGTCTGCTTCACCGGTAGTTCCCATTGGCCCCATAACAATACGGTTTTTAAGCTTCATACTACCTATTTGTGTTTTTTCAAATAATTTAAACATAACTTTTCCTCCTTACCATGGTTATAATTTATATTACCCTAGTAATATAATATTGCTTTCTAAAAAAAATGTCAATTTTGATTTTAAAAAAAGAATGTGCTATATTATATACAGTGATATCAGATGGTGCTCGGGTTTATTTGGAGGCAATCATGTCAAACTCTACTAGAGATTTAATAATAAAAACAGCCAATCAATTATTTCTTGAAAAAGGTTATCAGAACGTTACAGTTGTAGATATCTGCAAGGCATGCAATATTTCTAAAACTACATTTTATTATCATCTAAAATCCAAAGAAGATATTATCTTAAGTTTTTATGATGCAGTGACTCATAACATCAGCCAGCATCTTCTATCTATTCTATCAATGGACAACTATTGGGAACAATTAATGGTATGTTTTGAATCCCTTGTAGAGGAAGCATATAAGTACGGAACTGACTTTTTCAGTCAAATGATGATCAGTAATTTAAAAAAAGACTATGGCAGCTATGATTTAAGAGATGAATTAACTAAGATAGCGGTATCCATTATAGAAAAAGGCCAGAAATCAGGACAAATCAGAAACAGGAGTAATGCAGAGACCTTATACATAGCGTCAGCCTATGCATTTTTAGGTCAGGAAGTAACTTGGTGCATTAAAAAAGGTAAATTTAATTGGCGAATAGAAATGCGAAAAGCCTTAGAAAATATTTACGATGTAGCCCTCGAATATAGAAAATACTGAATAGCTGAAATAAAGTAAGTGCTATGGAATGAAAAGGGCAAAAATTAGGACAGGGACATTTGAATAGCAATTATCAACGGATATAAAATATTCAATGTTGGCTGCTGCAACCGAAAGCACGAATAATTTTTAATAAATAAAAAGCTGTACCTAAATATTCGATATTGACAAAATATTATTATTTATATATAATGTATACATCAACATCCTACGTAGGATGTAGGATAATAAAAAGATGTTAATCTCATAACAACTCAACTACATAAAAAAGTTGGCATGGTTTGGAGCTGCAAAATACTCTATACCAAATAACATATAAAGGAGCTTTTATATGAAAGTTGCAGTAATTTATACTAGTACTACTCCTGAACTGATTGAAATGATAAATGATCAGTTAAAAACTCAATTAAGCGGTAAAGAACTGATAATTCAGAGCTATCAGGACCCAAGCATTTTGCAAGAAGTGATTGATAACGGATACCCAACTCATGGCTGTGCTCGTCGATTGATGAATATGTATGAGCAGGCAGTAAAAGACGGAGCAGATATTCTGCTAAATGTCTGTTCCTCTGTTGGAGACATTGCTAAGCTGGCAAAACCTTTGTACGAGATGACGGGGGTAAAATTTGTGCGTATGGATGAAGAAATGGCAATGCAGGCTGTTTGTGCAGGCAAACGTATTGGGATTATTGCCACACTTCCTACGGCATTAGAACCTACAAAACGTTTGGTGCAAGATTGCGCCGATTCACTTGGAAGAAAGATTGATATAGTTGATGCATTAGCCGAAGGAGCCTTTGGTCTTGACCAAGAACAATTCAAAAAAATGCTGATAGCTACCGGTGCAAAGGTAAAGGATAAAGTAGATGCACTGGTATTTGCACAGGGCTCAATGTCATATGCCGAGGAAGATGTTTCAAAAGCTTTAGGCGTACCGGTATTTTCCAGCATAAAGTATGGAATTGCTGATGTTAAAAAGGCTGCAGATTCCTTAGAATAAAATATCAAAGCATTTATAGGGAGAGATATCATGAGGATGATAGAAAAAGAGCAAGCCGTAATTAAGCACTGCAAGGCTCGTACAATTTATGGCATGATTGAAGATGGCGGTGTTATTAAAAGCGATCAAATGACAATGGGTATTGCCAGGTTTGACAAAAACCTGGGGCCTATGAACCCCCATGCTCATCCGGAAGAAGGTATGTATGTAATAGATTGCGCAAATGCTTATATTCGTTGGGGAAGTCCTGCTGATGCTCTTGGAGAACGTGAGCTTATTAAGCCCGGCATGATCATTTTTGTGCCGGAAGGCGAGTGGCACGTATTCGAGTTTGAAGATGGTGGATTTTTAGATATTGTCTTCTGTCTGCCGGTCGGTTCTATTGATCGGCCTGAGTGATAGGCATTGACAATATATAATTAAAATTTGTTTTCATATGCGAAAGTGATAATGAAAGCAAAAAATTGCCAAAAACAAATTAAAAGACAGGAGGAAAAAATCATGAAGAAGGTTTTTGCTTTAATGATCTGCGCAACACTGATATTTACTACCTGCGCATGTACAAAGCAGACTCCCGAAGAAGGCACTCCCAATGGGCAGCAATCCGGTGCTTCTGAGATTGATGAAGCTATAGGTCCTGAAATCACTCTCAAAATAGGTTACTCTACTAGCGAGGAAGATCCTAGAGGTTACGCGTCCGAGAAGTTCAAGGAAATTGTTGAAGAGCAAGCTAAAGGGACAATTGCTGTTGAGATTTATCCTGCAGGCCAATTAGGAAGCGATGCTGCTCTGATAGAGGCTTTAGCTATTGATTCTGGTACCGTTGATATAGTAATCTCAGATGCCAGTAATTTTGCTACATATGAACCCAAAATGGGTATCTCTGCACTTCCCTTCCTTTTTAAAGACTTTGAAGATGCATGGGCATTTATGGACAGCGATATAGTTGCAGAGGTTGAAGAATCTATAATTGACGACAATATGCGAGTTCTTTCACACTTTTGTAATGGTTTCCGCTGCGTAACAACCTCTAAAGTCAAGGTAGAGTCTCCCAAAGATATGAAAGGCCTACTTATACGCACTCCTGAGAACCCTGTTATAATGGCTACCATGCGAGCATTAGGAGCAAATCCGCAGCCTCTTGGATTTTCTGAAGTATACATGGCTCTAAAACAGGGCACATTTGATGGGCAGGAGAACCCAATACCCGTTATATATAACAACAAACTTCATGAGGTTCAGTCATATCTGTCAATAACAAATCACATATATTCCGGAATGTGTTTTACTATAGCTGAGAGCACTTGGAATAAAATGAGCCCTGCACAGCAGGAAATTGTTACCGCTGCTGCTAAAGAAGCAGAGGTGTTCAATAGGGACCTTAACAAGAAAATGACCGAGGAATTTATAACAAAGCTTGAAACAGAAGGTGGGATGACTATCATCGAACCGGAATTGGATCCTTTTATTGAAGCAACCAAGGGAGTAATAGCTGATTTTAGCGACTCCTATGGAAAGGAACTGCTTGACAAACTAGCCAAATGGCAAGCCAACAACTAAGAATAGTACAAAGCTTTAACGAACTGCCGATACAAGACGAAGTGCATTAATGCACTTCGTCTAATGTAACAGACAAAAGAAACGGAGGATGCTTATGCAAAAGCTGCAGCAGAGGATAGATTGGATAGCAACAGCCATATCCAGTATTCTGCTTGGTATCATGATGATAATCCTTGTATATAATGTTATAATGCGTTTTGCTATTGTTGGTGGTGGAGTGCAGTGGTACATGGAAAGCTCACAGTATCTTAACATATGGGCAATGTTTATAGTAGGTATAAGCCTGTGCGCAACTTCAGACCATCTACGAATAACAATTATTGAGGAAATGCAAACAGGTTGGCTTAAAACTGCTAATAAGATTGTCGTTGAGTTGTTGACTGTTATTTTTTATATTTTTTTGGCTTACGGAACATTCTTACTTGCAAGTAAATCCAGACAGCAGATTGCGACTATGCCCACATTAAAGATGGCTTATGTTTATTGGCTTTTGCCAATAACTTCAGTTTTAAGTGCAATTTCCACGATTATAAGTTTGATTGCAGAGCTCACAAGCAAAGACAAAGGAGGGGCATAGTAATTGATTAAATTTCTACTGATCAGTTTTTTTGTGATTTTGGCATTAGGAGCACCAATCGCTGTTGCTTTAGGGCTCTCATCAATTTTCGGTATAATCTTCGTAGGCGGAAGCAACATGGTTACCGTAGGTCAGCGTGTATTTGAGGGTATGAATTCCTTTGCTCTTTTGGCAGTTCCTCTATTTACATTTGCCGGTCTTGTTATGGGTAAAGGCGGAATAGCTAAACGTATCATAAACTTTTGTTATTCTATAGTAGGTCATGTGATTGGCGGCTTAGCTCATGTTAACGTTTTGGTAAGTATGATATTTGGCGGCATTTCCGGGGCGGCAGTTGCTGACACAGCAGGTGTAAGCGGACTTTTAATGCCTGAAATGATGGAAAAAAAATACAGCAAAGAATTTACCGTTGCAGTTACAGCCATATCCTCAACTATAGGCATAGTCATACCGCCAAGTATTCCAATGGTTGTTATATCAGGTATTCTAGGAATTTCTACAGGCAAGCTTTTCCTGGGTGGTATCATTCCCGGGATTCTGATGGGTATTAGCCAGATGATAGTATCTTATTTCATAGCAAAGAAGGAGGGTGTTCCGAAAGAAGAAGGTCATATTCAATTTAAGAACATAGTTAAGACCTTTAAAGAATCCTTTTGGGCACTTTTAATGCCATTCATTATTATCGGATCGATTATGAGCGGTATAGTTTCCCCCACAGAGGCAGGCGTTATTGCAGTTATTTATGGTTTAATTATTGGAGGTATAGTGTACAAAGAATTAAAGTGGGATGATATCAAAGCGGCTATGATGGATACTGCTAAGACTAGCGGCAAAATATTTATTATAATCGGCACGGCTGCCTTATTTACAAAGCTTTTGACTACAGCTGGATTTCATATATTCGTCAAAGATTTGCTGCTTTCAATTTCAACAAACCCAACAGTTATACTTCTGATTACTCTGTTAATAATATTGCTGGTAACAACATTTATGGAGGTTAATGCGACGATTACGCTGCTTATACCGGTTTTGTATCCGGTAATTCAGGCCGTAGGTATTGATGCTACGCTGTTTTGTGTATTGGTAGTTATTTGCTGCGGAGTTGGCCTTGTTACTCCTCCCGTAGGTATGTGTCTGTACGTAGCGTGTGATTTAGCAAAACTTGATATGGGCTCTGCTACGAAGGCATTGCTGCCATTTATACTGGCTACCCTAATCGTTATAATTATATTAATAATTTTCCCGGGTTTAATTTTATGGCCTGCAAGTTTAATTTAGCAAGGAGGTAAAAAATGGAATTAATAAATAGTGTTTGCACAACCTTGTTTTTCCCCAAATCACGCAACAGTATTGATGAGTTTTCCCGCATGGCGCATTTCCTTTCTGAAAAAGGAATGGACTGTATTGAATTTTACCATGACGGCGATGACCGTGATAAGGTTGGGAATATACTCAGTGATGCAGGATTAAACGGTGTATATATAGCAGTCATACCTTCCAAGGAGAAAAAGCTGCACCTTTGCGATGAAAATGAGGATGGAAGAATTGCGGCGGTAAAGCTGTTTAAGAATTGTATTGATGAGGCTCAGGCTAATGGCATAACAGAGGTAATGATGAATTCAGGGCATATTGGAAACAGTGTAGATAAGGGTCTTGATGCATTAGCCAAGTCCGTAGAAGAGTTGTTTGACTATGCAAAGAAAAAAAACTACAAGCTGCGTCTTTTAATGGAACCCTGTGACAGTAAAATGGATGCCTGCCAGTTGGTCGGACCGTATAAACGTGCATTAAAATTTCTTCAGCGAATGCATGCAGAAGGTATTCCTTTAGAGCTTACTATGGACACTGCACATACCGTTGAGGAAGGTGAAGATTTCTTAGAAGCACTGACAGCGGTCAAACCTTATTGTAATCATATACATTTTGCAAATTGCTACATTAAAGATGAACAAAGCCCATTGTATGGAGATAAACATTTGGGATATGAATATCAAGACACCGAATGGACAGTGCCTGCATTAGCATCTTTATTTGAAGGCCTGAAAGTTTTGTATAAAAATGAAGAGACTCTACGCATCGGGCTTGAAGTCCTTTGCAGGGTTGATGATTCATATAAGTATTTTAATGATGTTTGGAATAGTTTGGAGTTTTTACATAAACATTGATGAGGAGGAAGCAATTATGACGAATACGGAGCTGCAGCGTATAGCAAACAGGCTTCGCATGGATGTAGTAGAAACAGTATATGCAGTTAAAGATGGGCACCCGGGGCCTTGTATGTCTATAGCTGAAATTATGGCTGTACTGTATTTTGATGAAATGAACATTAACCCTAAAAATCCTCAATGGACAGAACGTGATAGATTTATACTTTCAAAAGGACATGCCTGCCCCATTATGTATGCTGCTCTTGCTCGCAAAGGTTATTTTGAGATGGAGGAGCTGAAAAAGTTGCGTATGTTTGAAGGCTCTCTTCAAGGACATCCGGATATGCATAAAACTCCCGGTGTAGATATGACATCCGGTTCTCTCGGCAACGGTGTCGGTATCGGACTGGGCATGGCACTTGGATGCAGAATGCAAGATATAAACAATTACATTTATGTTATAGTTGGAGATGGTGAACAGCAGGAAGGAGTTATCTGGGAAGCAGCAATGGCCGCTGCCAAGCATGAAGTTGGCAATCTGATTGTTTTTGGTGATTGCAACAACAATCAGTCAGGAGGGAAGGTTACAGAGCTCAGCTCACTTTATCCCACAGCAGATAAGTGGAGAGCTTTCCATTGGCATGTGCAGACTATTGATGGACATGATATTGATTCCATAAAAGAAGCAATAGCAAATGCTAAAGCAGTTAAAGATCAGCCTTCATATATAGAATGTAAAACTGTTAAAGGCAAGAATATTCCTTATATGGAAAACAATAATGCATGGCATAAAAAGACACCGACCGCAGAAGAGGTCGAAATTGCCAGAGAAGCTTTGAAAGGTGGCATGTAATAATGAGTATCAGTATAAAGAGTACACGTGAAGCAGTTATGCATGCTATTATAGAATTAGCTCAGTATGATGAGCGCATTGTTATCGTGTCAGCGGATTCCGTCTTAGCGGCTCGTGCTGTTCCGTTTGCGAATAAATTTCCGGACAGATTAATTGAGGTTGGTATAGCTGAACAGAATTCTGTTTTGGTAGCTGCCGGTTTAGCTGCTACAGGTATGCGGCCCCTGGTTTTCACTTATGCGGGTTTTTTGACTATGCGTGCCTGTGAACAAATTCGCACTTTTGTAGCATATCCTGAGCTTGATGTAAAGTTTGTGGGCTTAAACGGCGGCATGCTTGGCGGCGAGCGAGAAGGGGTTACCCATCAGTTTTATGAAGATGTAGGAATAATGCGTGCCATCCCCGGTGTTAAAATTATTACACCTGCCGATGCAGGTCAAGCATACAAAGCGGCAAAAGCGATGATGGAGCAGAAAGGACCTGTTTATCTTAGAATTGGCAGCGGACGGGAACCGGAAGTATTCCCTGATGAAACTCCGTTTGAATTTGGAAAAATTAGAGAGGTTAAACGATACGGTGACGATGTTGCTATATTTGCCAGCGGATTCATAATGAATCGGGCGATTGCAGCATTAGAGCAATTGAAAAATGAGGGAATAAATGGTACATTAATAGATGTTTCTACCGTCAAGCCATTGGATAGTGAAGGTGTCATAAAGGTATTAGAAAAAACAAATTGTGCTGTGGCTGTTGAAGATCACAATATCTATTGCGGCATGTCCAGTGCAGTTTGTGAAGTTGCGTCTAGTTATCATCCCTGCCCTATTGTACGTCTTGGTTTACGCGATATATATCCGCGCAGCGGTCATGCAGATAAGCTTCTGGATGCATATGGATTATCTGTTAAAGATATAGTAGACGGTGCAAAACAAGCAATGGCAAAGATAAAATAAGGGCGGTTATCAAAAACAAATGCAGGTTGGTTGCTTCGATTAATCCACAGGAGGTATCAAACAAAATGAATCAAAAACCAAACAATAATAATTTTGGAAGTCTTATGAATCCAGTACCCAACGAATCCGTTGTGGACCAAATTATAACTAGAATAACAGATGCGATTATAAGCGGTGAATTACAACCAGGGCAGAAAATACCAACAGAAAACTCACTTTCTGAAGCTATGAATGTAGGCCGTAACTCTGTGCGTGAAGCAATCAAAGTTCTTGAAGCGATGGGTGTACTCAATATCCGTAGACCGGAAGGTACATTTGTGGCAGAAGGATTTTCTGATAGGATGTTAAACCCAATGATATATGGGTTAATTCTCGAAGGCGGGAGTTCACCCGCTATGATTGAATTAAGACAGCTTTTTGATGTAGGTATCTTAAAGCTTGCCATTGAGAAAGCAACAGAGAAGGATATCAAACATATTTTCGAAACATTGACAGAACTGCGTAAAGTGGTTCAAAAGCAGCAACCTGATAAAAATGAGATTTTAGACGCAGATATAATGTTTCATAGGGCATTGGAAGCAGCTGTAAAAAATCCGTTAGTTAATAAAATAGGTATTGTAATAGAGCGGCTGTCGTATCCTACGCGTGCACGTGCTGTCGAGCAATTTATTCGAAATGGTGAACTAAATGAATTATTAGAAATGCATGAGCAGATGCTTAACGTCGTAATAGAGAGGAATGAGGCAGTAGTAGGCCAAATCATCGATGAACACTATAAGTATTGGAAAGAAGAATTGCATAAATAATAAAATTGAATTATAAGTTAAATGTTATCTAAAAAACTAAGTTGCTGTTGTATAGTTTTATGAAAAAATTTAGGATAAAGTTTGGATATTAATGGCTTTGGTTTTTATAAGTCCAAAGCCATTTCTTTAGATGTATATTTTGCAGTAAATCATATGAAAGAGAGGTTGCTTATTATGCAAGCAAAAGACGTCTGCCGGATTGCAATCGGCGGAGCTGGAATTATGGGAACCTCTATCGCCCAGATATTTGCAAAATACGGCTATAGTGTTGTTCTTTATGATATTGTTACAAAAAGTATCGAAAACGGAAAAAAACTAATTGCCATAAATCAAGAAACAGCTATTGCGGAAGGTGAAATCAAACCGGAAGACTCCAAGGAGCTCCTTGACCGCATCAGTTTTTCCATGGACCCCAAATGTTTTTCAAATGCTGATTTTGTAATTGAAGCTATAGTGGAAGATATGAAGGTTAAACATGACTTTTGGTTTCAGGTTTCTGAGATAGTGCCGACTGGTGCTATACTAACCACAAATACATCAGGACTATCTATAACTGAAATCGCAAAGGCAGTAAAAAAACCTGAGCGGTTTGCCGGTATGCATTGGGTAAATCCACCGCATATTGTTCCTTTGGTGGAAGTGATTTGCGGTGAAAAGACCGATCTGGCGGCAGCAGAAACCATTGCTGAAGTTGCTATAAAAATTGGCAAAAAACCGGTTATGGTGAAAAAGGATGCCCAAGGTTTTATTTTAAATCGATTACAGTTTTGCATTTTGAGGGAAGCCATGCATATCGTTGAAAGCGGAATCGCCGGTATTGAGGATGTAGATGCGGTGATGAAGTATGGATTGGGTATGCGCTATGCTTGCTTAGGACCATTTGAGATTGCCGACTTAGGCGGATTAGATACCTTCTATAGTATTGCTAGCTATTTATTTGCAGATTTAAGTGATATGAAGGAACCGCCAAAAATGTTCTCAGACCTGATTGATCAGCAGTTTTATGGAACAAAGTCAGGGAGAGGCTTCTATGATTACAGCAATGGCAAAGCCGAGAAAGTCATTGAGAAGCGGGATAAGGATTTCATCAAGATTGCTAATTGCTTGTATAAAAGCACAGGGAGGAAATGAAATGCGCAGTAATTTAATGAAAGAGGGAGTAAATAAGGTTCCCCACAGAGCACTGATGAAAGCCAGCGGCTTAATTGATGAAGAAATTTATCGGCCTATTATCGGTGTAGTGAATTCTTTCAATGAGGTGGTACCCGGCCATATCCATCTACGGACAATTGCTGAGGCAGTAAAAGCAGGTATTCGCATGGCAGGCGGCACGCCGATGGAATTCCCGACCATTGCTGTTTGTGATGGTATTGCTATGAACCATGATGGTATGAAGTTTTCTCTGGTAAGTCGAGAGCATATTGCCGATTCCGTTGAAATCATGGCTAATGCCCATCCCTTTGACGGTCTTGTGTTTATACCCAATTGTGATAAGATTGTTCCTGGCATGCTGATGGGTGCTCTAAGGGTAAATGTGCCTTCCATATTTATAAGTGGAGGTCCTATGATGGCTGGTCGGCATAAGGGAAAGAAAATGACGCTGACTACTGCCTTTGAATCAGTTGGTGCATATACTTCCGGAAAGATTGACGACCAAGAACTGTTAGACATTGAAAATTACTCCTGCCCCGGGTGCGGCTCCTGTGCCGGCATGTTTACCGCCAATTCTATGAACTGTATGACTGAGATTATTGGCATGGCACTTCCGGGTAATGGTACGATTCCTGCTGTACATGCTGAGCGGATTCGCTTGGCAAAAAAGACCGGTATTAAGATTATGGAATTGGTAGAGCGCAATATCCGGCCAAGCAATATTATGACTGAGAAGGCATTTAAGAATGCAGTGACAGCAGATATGGCTCTGGGATGTTCCACAAATACCATTTTGCATTTGCCTGCCATAGCCCACGAAGCAGGATTAAAAATTAATCTTAAAGATATAAATATTCTTAGTGCCAGCACGCCTCATCTGGTAAAATTGAGTCCTGCCGGTGATGACTGCTTGGAAGATTTGAATGAGGCCGGTGGATTACAGGCATTATTGAAAGAGCTTTCTAAACACGGTAAGGTAGAATTAGATACATTAACTGTGACAGGAAAAACTGTTGGCGAAAATATTGCACAGGTAGAAGTCTTGGATTATGATGTGATTAGAAAGTATGAGGCACCCTATTCTGAAAGCGGCGGTTTGGCAGTGCTTTGGGGCAATATTGCTCCCGACGGTTGTGTTGTGAAAAAGGGAGCTGTACTGCCTGAGATGATGCAGCATAAAGGACCGGCAAAAGTGTTCAACTCCGAGGAAGACTGTGTAAATGCTTTGTTGGACGGTAAAATTATTGCCGGTGATGTAATAGTGATAGCTTACGAAGGCCCAAAGGGTGGTCCCGGCATGAAGGAGATGCTTTCGCCTACATCGGTTTTGACTGGCATGGGCTTGGGCGGCTCTGTGGCTCTTGTTACCGATGGCCGTTTCTCTGGTGTAACCAGAGGCGCTTGCATAGGGCATGTTTCACCAGAAGCTGCAGAAGGTGGTCCTATTGCTTTAATACAGGACGGTGATCAAATTGAAATTGATATCCCAAATAACAAGATTAACCTTCTGGTGGATGAGGAAACATTAAATGAACGAAAGAGCCATACTAAGATTTCCTTAAAAGACGTGAAAAGTCCGTACTTGCGGAGATATCGCAGTCTTGTAACTTCAGCTAGTACGGGTGCAATTCTCAGAGACTGCTAAACAGATGCGATCTAGCATTACCAAAAGAGCCAATAATAAAGGAAATGGCATTAACAAAAGTTATGCCGTTTCCTTTATTTTTTGCAGTATTAATATGTGCTGTGTGTATTGTTGAATGTAACCTCGAGCTGGATAAAGCTGGCAGCCACAGGAACAGGGAATTAGTGTTTTCTATACCTTTAACACAGGGTGTGTCAATTGCAAGAGATGTTCTTGAAACTATAGGGAATCTTATCTAGAGTATAAACCTTGTTTGGAGATAAGCGGAAAGAAATGCAGGAGGAATTTTCATTAAAGATGTAGAAATATAACAAATATAAATGAAATTAAAGAGGGGGTATCATACCAAAAGTGCGCTGAAAAAAATGAAATTTATTAAAAATACTGTTTATATATTTTTATTGTTGTTATTTTTGTGATATAGATTAATAGGCAGACCAATGGAGCAGATTGGGCGGTTTCTGCCCGGTTTGAAATAAGTAATACATATTTCATCAGACGGCCATATTATTCCTTGAGATAATATTAATATATGAGAGAAAACAGCACGTATAAATCTGTAGGTATCTATTTTACTTATTATATTATTAGTATAAGGAGGATTGCCATGAGGATAATTGATCTGTCACAACTTTATGAAGTGGGAATGCCTCTGTTTCCGGGGACATCTCCTATTGTTATTGAGCAAATTGCCCAGATAGATGAGGGGGGTTTTACGGTTACGGATTTTCATGCCGGTGTCCATGTCGGGACGCATTGCGATGCACCTGCTCACTGCATAAAAGGAGCAAAAACATTGGATGAGATTCCCTTAGATACTTTTATAGGTTATGCGGTGATTGTAGATGCTCCGGTAGACGGAAAAAAGGCAATCGAGGCGGATGTATTAGAAGGCTGTGATATCAAACCCGGCGACATAGTGCTTATAAGAACCGGATATTCCAAATACTGGGGCAACCCCAAATATATTGAGGATTCACCTTATCTTTCGGAGGAACTGGCACAGGCTTTAGTAAAACTGAATATAAAAGCACTTGGAATTGACTTTATTTCACCTGATCCTGTAGAAAGCACAACCGCACCCGTGCATAAAATCCTTATGGGAGATGGCATACCAATAATAGAAAATCTTAACCGGCTTGATGAAATAGATGTGCAAAGAGTGTTCTTTTCTGCTGCCCCACTGCTTATAGATAAATCCGATGGTGGCTTTACGCGTGCATATGCCGTATTGGAGAAATAAGCGGTTTCCACTCATCAGCTATTAGCAGGGCAATTGTGATTTAAGTGCAGAACTCTTATTATGTAAAGATGAATATGACAACAAATGATTACATTTTAGAATAACATGTCTTGCTTGATGCTAAGGCACGTCAAATTTGCTAATATAATTTCCTGCACTGAAATCAATTATTACTAAAGGAGAGTTCGTAATGGATTATTTAAAAAGAGCAATGGAAATCAAGGAAGAAATAATTGCAAATCGCAGGTATCTGCACCAAATTCCGGAACTCGGAATGGAGCTTCCCAAGACCAGTGGTTTTGTGGTTGAAAAGCTAAAAGAAATGGGTTATGAGCCTAAACTAATAAGCGGTTATGGAGTAACAGCCACTGTCGGCAAAAAAACAGACGGCAAAGTAATACTGCTTCGAGCTGATATGGACGCACTGCCCATGGAAGAAGAAAGCGGCCTGCCTTTTGCAGCCAAGGGGAAATGTGCTCATACATGTGGACATGACTTGCATACGGCTATGCTGCTTGCTGCTGCAAAGATGCTAAAGGAATCCGAAGAAGAACTTGAAGGTATTGTCAAGCTTGTTTTCCAGCCTGGCGAAGAAACACTTGAAGGTGCGAAAGCTTTAATAGCGGATGGAATCCTGGAAAATCCGAAAGTAGATGCAGCTATGGCAGCACATGTTATACCGCTTTTGCCCACAGGATTTATAGGTTACAACAAAGGTGTAGTAGCTGCATCTGCCGATTATTTTATAATCACACTCCATGGCTTGGGAAGCCACGGTGCGTGCCCTCAGCTTTCAATTGATCCAATTAACATGGGAGTCCATCTGCACCTAGCACTTCAGGAACTTGTAAGCCGTGAAGCCAATCCTGAAGAAATGGTTGTTTTAACGGTAGGCAAATTTCAGTCCGGAGCGGCAGGAAATGTAATTCCCGAAAAAGCTGTTTTAGAAGGAACTCTTAGGACATTTAACGAAGAAGTGAGAAGCTATATGCTAAAGAGAATACAAGAGGTAACGGATGGAGTGGCTTCTACTTTCCGCGGCAGTGCAGAGATTAAATATAAAGGGTCTGTGTGTTCGCTCAGTATAGATTCTCAGATGGCTGATATAATAGGTGAAGCCTTAAAAGAGATGCTTGGTGAAAAGGGCGTAGCCCAAGTTAGTCAACGCATGAGCGGTTCGGAGGATTTTGCCGAAATTGCTGCTAAAGTTCCCTCCATGTTCTTTATAATAGGTACCGGCAGTGCTGAGGAAGGATATTGCTATGGTGGGCATCATCCCAAAGTGATTTTCAATGAGGATTGCCTGCCAATTGGAGCAGCAGCATATGCTCAAGGTGCGGCAAGATGGCTGGAGAGGGCAAAGTAATCTGCATTTCTTTGCTAATAAGATATATGTAACAAAATACAAGAGGTGTTGCAATGATTTCAACTTCAGATAAAAGCACAAGAGCACTGCTTTTAAGTATGTGCAATGATATATCTGATGAAGATTCCTTTCAGGAACTAAGACTCTTAGCCCAAACCGCGGCAGTGGAGGTAGTTGGGGAGGCAGTACAAAAAAGAAATAAAATAGATCCTGCTTACTATGTAGGCAGAGGCAAAGCCGAAGAAGTGGCACAAGCGGTAAAAGCTCTTGGGGCAAATGCTGTTATCTGTGATGATGAGCTTTCGCCGGTTCAAATTAGAAATCTGGAAAATCTCACAGGTGTTCAGATAATTGACAGGACTATGCTTATACTTGATATATTTGCCCAAAGAGCTAAGACCTCTGAAGGCAAGATTCAAGTTGAGCTTGCACAACTTCAGTATATGATGCCGAGGCTTACGGGAAAAGGTATAGAGCTTTCCCAAGAAGGCGGTGGAATTGGTACTCGTGGACCCGGTGAAACCAAGCTGGAAACCGATAGGCGCCATATTCGCCGTAGAATTCATCATCTAAAAGAGGAGCTTAAAAATGTACAAAAAAGCCGAAAGATTATCATCCAGTCCCGCAGCTATCCTGTAATAAGCCTTGTAGGCTATACAAATGCTGGTAAATCTACCTTGATGAATGCCTTAACAGATGCCGATGTAAAAACAGGAGACAGGCTTTTTGAAACACTGGATACCACCACTCGCAATCTTGTTCTTCCTGACGGGCGAAAGGTACTCTTATCAGATACAGTAGGATTTATACGCAAGCTTCCTCACCACCTGGTGGAAGCCTTTCGAGCCACATTGGAAGAAGTAAAGGAAGCAGATCTTTTAATTCATGTGGCTGACGGTTCAAGCCCCACAATAGACGAAGACATTTTTGTAGTAAATTCAGTCTTAAAAGAACTAGGCGCAGAACAAACACCTATAATAATTGCCATAAATAAAATAGACATAAGCGGGGATGCAAGTGTTTTTATCGAAGGATATAACAAAGATAATACCATAGGAATTTCTGCATTGACGGGCAAAAACCTAGATAAGCTTTTAGAGGCGATATGCCGTATACTTCCCTCCAATCGCCGCAAGGCTGAGCTTTTTATACCCTATGATAGCGGTTCGGCTGTTGATGAAATCCATAAAAACGGTCTGATTAATGAAATTGAATATAAGGACGATGGAGTAAAGATAAAAGGTGAAATTGACATTGCCATATTAAAAAAATACGAAAAGTATCTTATTAACTAAAGAAATACAGAATTTCTAAGATAAGTTTCCTCCATAATGTGGTAAGAGTATTGACACAATATATAGTATGAGTTACAATATAACTATCTATATGTTGATAATTTAATATTTAAGCACAGGTGCCGATACAATATTTCGGTTAAAAGGGAAGCAGGTAAAAATCCTGCACGGTCCCGCCACTGTGTTGGTGAGGTGCTGTAAATTTGCCACTGAATTTTTCGGGAAGGCCTACAGTATCCATGAACCTAAGTCAGAAGACCTGCCTGTGCCAAACATCTTACTCTACGGTCGATAGGGGGCAGGATATGAAATTTATATTCTATGGTTTTTTATAACCTCTTGACTACTTGTCGAGAGGATTAATTTTTTTGTGGAGGAATATCTATGATTACTCAAAGAATAAAATGCGATGAAGATAATGCACTCATCGAAGCCACAGTTGAAATGTTTTCAGATTACCTAAGCAACCGAGATTGGCATGTAGAGGAAAATGCCAATACCGGAAGAAGCGTAAATGGCCTTAATAATTATGTGCGAGAAGTATTTACGAAAAAGTACTGGCTCTATGAAGTATACCCTCCAGATGTGAGATTTGCTCATGAATCCGGCGACATACACCTTCATGACCTGGGTTTTTTCGGCCCTTACTGTGCAGGCTGGGATTTAAGGCAACTTTTAATGGAAGGTTTTGGAGGCGTTAAAGGAAAAGTTGAAAGCCGGCCGGCTAGACATCTTCGCTCTTTTCTCGGCCAGATTGTAAATTCAACCTTT
Organism: Tepidanaerobacter acetatoxydans Re1; assembly: GCF_000328765.2. Taxonomy (NCBI): domain Bacteria; kingdom Bacillati; phylum Bacillota; class Clostridia; order Thermosediminibacterales; family Tepidanaerobacteraceae; genus Tepidanaerobacter; species Tepidanaerobacter acetatoxydans. The sequence goes on along the minus strand of NC_019954.2, from coordinate 2,024,044 downwards.
ACAACTCAGGGTGAAGCGGCAGGAGCTCAAGCATGGTCCAGCTTCGATATATATTGCGCTCCCTTTATTCGCTACGACGGCCTTTCATATACCCAAGTCAAACAATGCCTTCAAGAGTTTGTATTTAACTTAAATGTTCCCACGCGAGTCGGCTTTCAATGCCCCTTTTCAAATCTTACCTTTGATATCAAAGTGCCGAGGGGTCTAAGGAATCATTCGGTTATTATCGGCGGACAGGCTATGAGGGAGGTTTATGGTGATTTTCAAGAAGAAATGGATATATTCAACAGGGCGTTTTGCGAAGTTATGTTAGAGGGTGATGCAAGAGGCAGGGTATTCACCTTTCCTATCCCTACAATCAACATCACCTGGGATTTTGACTGGGAAAACCCGGTAGTTGACGATTTTATGAAAATTACTTGCAAATATGGCATACCTTATTTTGCAAATTTCATAAATTCGGACCTCTCACCGGAAGATGCTATATCTATGTGCTGCAGACTGCGGCTTGATACTTCGGAAATAAGAAAAAGAGGCGGCGGCCTTTTCGGCAGCAATCCTATGACTGGTTCTATCGGCGTTGTTACAATAAATTTGCCAAGGATAGGCTATCTTTCAAAAACAAAAGATGAGTTTTTTAAGCGATTGGAACAGATGGCGGAACTAGCCAAGATTTCCCTTGAAATAAAGCGAAAGGTCATCGAACGGCAATCCGAGGCAGACTTATATCCCTATTCGACCCATTATCTGCGCCATATCAAGGATAGGACCGGCGAGTACTGGTACAATCATTTTAACACCATCGGAATTATTGGGATGAATGAAGCACTGGAAAATTTTGTAGGTGCCGGGATAGCTGCTAAGGGCGGGCTCCAGTTTGCATTAGATGTTATGCACTTTTTACGGAAAAAGCTTGTCGAGTTTCAAAAAGAAACCGGTCATTTTTATAACCTTGAGGCAACACCGGCCGAAGGAGCTTCTTACCGTCTGGCGATGCTTGATACAAAAAAATATCCGTTTATTAAAACCGCAGGTAAGAATGTTCCCTATTATACAAATTCAACCCAGCTTCCGGCAGATTACACAGATGATATTTTTGAAGTTATGGAGCTGCAGGATGAGCTGCAAGCACTATACACCGGCGGCACCGTTTGCCATATTTATTTAGGCGAGTGCATAGAAGACATATCATTATGCAAAAACATCATACGCAAGATTTTTACCCATTATAAAATACCTTATATATCCATAACGCCCACTTTCAGTATTTGCCCAGACCATGGATATCTTCGAGGGGAACAAACTATATGCCCTAAGTGCGGCAAGGAAACTGAGATATGGACGCGGGTTACCGGATACCTTAGACCTGTAAAGAACTTTAACAAAGGTAAACGGGAAGAGTATGCTAATCGCAAGATGTTTAAAATCAAGGAACATCAATTATGCTGATAGGCGGGCTGCATAAGTGTTCAACAGTAGATTATCCGGGTTTGCTTGCATCTGTAGTATTTACATGCGGTTGTAATATGAATTGTATTTACTGCCACAACCGGCAGCTTATTTCAAAAGGCCTGGATTTCCCATATGAAGAAAATGAAATAATCAAGTTTCTACAAAAAAGAAAGGGCTTGATAGATGCGGTGGTTATAAGCGGAGGCGAGCCTACATTGCAAGAGGACCTCGTAGCTTTTGCACTAAAAATCAAGGATTTAGGCTTTAAGCTTAAACTTGATACAAATGGCACAAGGCCCGAAGCGCTCAATCAGCTTATTAAAAGCAATTTACTTGATTTTATAGCCATGGATATCAAAGCTCCACCGAAAAAATATCCGGCAATATGCAAAGGCTCAGTATCTTGCGATTCTATTTCAAAGAGTATGCAACTTATAAAACAAAGCGGCATTGATTATGAATTTAGAACTACCGGTTGGCCGACGCTTTACGAAGATGATTATGTCCAAATTTTAGAATGGATTTTTCGAGCTAAAAGGTACGTAATCCAGCGTTGCAGAACAAAGGATAATAAGCCTGTGAGAACTTCTTGCTTTGAAAATGCTCAAGCTATATCGTCCTTTTCAATAAAAGCTAAAGAATATGTTGAAATATTTAAAGCCAGGGGCTTTCAATTTACATAGAGAGCTCCTGGCTTTCTTAGATTTATTGGTGTTGGATGGTGGTGATTATCCTGAAAAGGTCTGTCAAGACGTCCTTTTCCTGCTCTTGCCTAAAAGCAAAGTTTTGCAAAAATGCTGCATAACCATCCTGATATTCGATTCTTTGAGGCTGAATGAAGGAGTCTACCCCTGCCCCGGCAATAAAGGACCATCTTTTGCCAAAACTTTTTGTAAACCATAACTTAGTATTTGGATAAAATGCTGTTATAATCTTAGAGGATTTTTCAAGGGCAGATTTTAGGTCTTTGGCATTTAGTGCCTCTGTAAGGCAAGATACTATCATATCTTTAAACTCATTATCAAACATAAACATCACGTTGACCTTGCTCGATCAGCTTTAGTTTGTCCTCAACATATTTCCTTCTTTCAGGGCTTTCCTTTTCAAAGGCCTCGAGCTGTTTTTGTATGGCTGCCTCGCCAACTGCACGTGTTTCTTCGGAAGCATAGTCTAAAAGATATTCTTTGAAAGTCAGCACAGCATTTGGCATGCAGTAGTTATGAACAAAACCGGGTTTAGCAAGGGACATAAAGTGATCGCCGGTTCTGCCTGCTCTATACCCTGCTGTACAGAAGGATGGAATACACCCAAAGCTGCAAATTTCACGGACAACTTCATCAAGTGACCTTATATCTCCCAAATGAAACTGCTCCTTCTCGGGGATATAGCCCTTTGCGGCTTCGGCATAGCCGCCGATGCCTATTCTTGAGCCTGCATCAATCTGCGATACCCCAAGCGGTATAACTTCTTTCCTTACTTGGGGGCTTTCTCTGGCGGTTAAAATCATTCCAGTATAGGGCACCGAAAGCCGGATTATGGCTACGAGTTTTTTAAAGTCGTCATCAGATACCCTATATTTTGTCTGCTGTACAAATGGTGTATCTAAAGCCGGTTCAAGTCTTGGAAAAGAAATAGTGTGAGGACCGACGCCTCCAAAGGTTTCTTCAAGATGAATAGTATGATACAAAAGGCCCATTACCTCAAACTTCCAGTCATACAGACCAAAAAGTGCTCCGATTCCCACATCATCTATTCCCGCTTCAAGAGCTCTGTCAAGCCCATAGAGCCGCCACTGATAGTCGCTCTTCATATCTCCTTTAGGATGTATCTTCGCATATGTTTCATGATGGTAAGTTTCCTGGAATATTTGAAATGTGCCGATTCCGGCATCCTTAAGTTTTCGATAACCTTCCACATCCATAGGGGCAGCATTGATATTTACTCTGCGAATCTCACCATTTCCCGTTTTTGTTTCATATGTTGTCTTAATGGTTTCAACTATAAAGTCGGCATCATACATGGGATGTTCACCGTAAACAAGTATCAGTCTTTTTTGCCCGCTGTTTTCAAGGGCGATAACTTCATCTCTTAGTTCATCCATTGTCAATGTCTTCCTGACGATAGACTTATTGTCGCGCCTGAATCCGCAGTATAGGCAGTTGTTGATGCAATTGTTTCCGATATAAAGGGGTGCAAAGAATACTATTCTGTTGCCGTAAACATCTTCCTTTATCTGCCTTGCCAGTGAAAACATCTCTTCCAGCAAATCTTCATCCTCGATTTGCAAAAGTTTTGCCGTTTCTTCCGGCTCCAGGCGATTTTTTTCCTTGGATTTGGCAAAAATCTCCCTGATTTCCGACTTTTCTGTGTCCTTCCCCTCCTCTAAAAGCCTTATAATCTTTTCATCATCAATAAAATCTTGTGTTTTGGACATCAAAAAACCTCCTAATTTTAATATTTATGGAGGCTAAAACACATATAACATATAGATTTTAACCTCCTCAATCCCGGAACGCATCCAAGATTTTAGAATATAAGCTAATGCAACCTCAAGGTCAGTAACTACTTTCCTCTTGGTGTACTGCATTTCTTTGTACATTTTATCACTATCTCAAGGAATTTACAATATCAAAACCGTTTACTCGATAATTTATCCAACGAAGTTGGACTATAATTTGCTTCCTCTGAAAAGTTGTAATGGGTATTGTTAAAAAGCTCGTTTCGTTTCTTAACTCTATTTATCTCATATGACTTATATACGAATGGAAAAATATCATTACCGGATAATGTAAACTTGATTGTGACTTTTTCATGTATTAACTCCTCATATGTGGCATTTTGCCGGAATAAATTTAACATGACATTATCGTAGAATAACTACAAAAATTAAAAATAACTCTTGACATAATTGAAAATCGTGATAAAATACATACCAACACTTAAAAGTTTATAGGTTAATTGTAATGATGGAGAGAATGATGAAGAAAGTGGCTAAAGAGAACCGGGTAAGGTGAAAGCCGGTCCGCCTATTCATTGTGTGCTCGCTCCTGAACAGCCCGAGCGAAGCAGTAGTAGTTCGGTGCCGCAATATTGCGTTAGAATGAAGTAGTTTTCTACTTCCCGAGGCCATTACATAAGGTAAGGCAAAACAGGGTGGTACCACGAGAAAAACCCCTCGTCCCTGAGATTTTATCTCAAGATGAGGGGTTTATTTTTATTAGTTTATGAAAGGTGGTGCAATAAATGAAAATTACCGGAGCACAAGCACTTATAAAATCATTAGAAATTGAAAAAGTAAAATACGTTTTTGGATATCCCGGTGGGGCGATACTTCCTGTGTATGATGCGCTTAATTATTCTAAAATAAAACATATTCTTACTCGTTCAGAACAGGCTGCTGCTCATGCGGCAAGTGGTTATGCACGTGTTTCCGGCAATGTGGGAGTGTGTATGGCAACCTCGGGACCTGGAGCAACTAATCTAGTAACAGGAATAGCCACAGCTTATATGGATTCAATTCCCATTATAGCTATTACCGGTCAAGTTTCCACATCGGTAATAGGCAAGGATGTCTTTCAAGAAGTTGATATAACCGGTGCTACAGCACCTTTTACAAAACATAATTATCTAATTAAAGATGCAAATGATATTCCGAGAATTCTTAAAGAGGCTTTTTATATCGCATCAACCGGCAGACCCGGACCGGTCTTGATAGACCTGCCTAAAGATGTAGCCGAAACTAAGATTAATTTTAAATACCCAGAAAACATCTCATTAAGAGGCTACAAGCCCAATATAATAGGGCATTCGCTGCAAATATCAAGAGCGGCGGAACTGATAAATAAATCCCGATGTCCGGTTATTTGCGCAGGCGGAGGTATAAACTCTGCAGGTGCTGAAGAAGAATTAATGCAGTTAGCCGAGAAGGCATGTATTCCGGTTGTAACTACATTGATGGGAATAGGGGCATTTCCGGCAAACCACCCGCTCCACATGGGCATGATTGGCATGCACGGCATACCAGCAGCCAATAAGACTGTTACCGAGGCAGATTTAGTAATTGCTGCGGGTTCGAGATTTGCCGATAGAACCGTAGGAAAGGTCGAGGGGTTTGCACCAAAAGCAAAGATAATACACATTGACATAGACCCAGCAGAGATAGGAAAGAACATCCAGGCACATATTCCTATTGTCGGTGATGTTAAGCAAATTCTTGGAGAAATAGTAAAAAAAGTAGAACATAAAGTGCCGTCTGCATGGAACGAATATGCTTCAAGCTTAAAAAAGTTAAAAGAAGAAGAAAACTTGGGCAGTCATAGCGATGAGCGCTTAAATCCCATTGAGATTATCCGGCAGCTTTCAAATAAGACTAAAGGAAAAGCAATTATTACTACTGAAGTAGGTTGCCACCAAATGTGGACTGCTCAGTATTACGAGTTTATTAAACCTCGCACATTTATTTCATCGGGTGGACTTGGCACCATGGGATATGGCCTGCCGGCAGCTATTGGAGCTCAAATGGCAAAGAAAGACGAAATGATTATCAATATTTGCGGTGATGGAAGTTTTCAGATGAATTTAACTGAGATGGCCACAGCTGTAGAGAATAACCTTCCGGTAAAGATTGTTCTATTTAACAACTCCGGTTTAGGTCTTGTCCGCCAACTTCAGGAATTCTATTGTGATAAGCGCTATAACCAGGTGTATTTCAGTTTTGTGCCGGATTTTATAAAACTTGCGGAAAGCTACAACTTTAAAGCAATGAGGATACAAAAGCAAAGCGAAATTTCTGATGCGATTGACAGCTTGATTTCACATGAAGGTCCGTTTTTACTTGAATGTATTTTAGATATTAATGAAAACGTATATCCAATGGTGTTAAACGGTTCTCCTATCAATGAAATGATTGGAGGGTGAGACATGAAAACGACGCTTTCAGTGCTGGTAGAAAACCAACCAGGTGTATTGTCTAGAATAGCCGGCCTTTTCAGCCGCAGAGGTTTTAATATTGACAGTTTAGCTGTTGGTACTACAGAAAATCCTGATATATCCAGAATGACTATAGTTGTTGAAGGAGATGAATATGTAGTAGAGCAAGTAAAAAAACAGCTAAATAAATTAGTAGATGTTATAAAAGTGAGTAAAATTATTCCGGAGGATTCGGTTACAAGAGAATTGGTTTTAATAAAAGTTGATGCAGATTCCCACATGAGGTCGGAGATAATTCAAATAGCGGAAATCTTCAGGGCAAGCATTGTAGATGTTAGTCAGAAATCACTTACAATAGAACTTACCGGTGATAAAGATAAAATAGCTGCATTTGAAGAACTTTTAAGACCATTCGGTATAAAGGAATTAGTTAGGACCGGCGTTATCGCCGTAAATAGAGGTGCTAATACCATAAAAATTGAGGAGGAAGTTTAAAATGGCAAAAATGTATTATGACAGCGATGCTGATTTACAATTATTAGAAGGGAAAACAGTTGCTATTATTGGCTATGGAAGTCAAGGGCATGGCCACGCATTGAATTTAAAAGAAAGCGGCATCAATGTAGTTGTAGGCTTATATGAAGGCAGTAAGTCATGGAAAATTGCCGAAGAAGCCGGCCTTAAAGTAAAAACCGTAAGTGAAGCATCTGAGGAAGCTGATATCATAATGATATTAATTCCGGACCACATACAGGGCAGGGTTTACGAGCAGGAAATAAAACCACATTTGAAACCGGGTAATGCCCTTGCATTTGCACACGGATTTGCTATTGTTTACAGTCAGGTTATACCGCCGGAATATGTCGACGTTTTTATGATTGCACCGAAAGGACCGGGCCATCTTGTAAGAAGGACTTATGAGCAAGGCGGAGGTGTCCCGTGTCTGGTAGCAGTTGAACAAGATTATTCAGGGCGAGCCAAAGACATTGCATTGGCTTATGCTAAAGGCATAGGAGGTACTCGTGCAGGTGTCATAGAAACAACCTTTACCGAGGAAACCCAGACAGATTTATTTGGAGAACAATGCGTCTTATGCGGCGGAGTTTCTGAACTAATCAAAGCTGGATTTGAAACTCTAGTAGAGGCAGGCTTTCAGCCGGAGATAGCATATTTCGAATGTTTACATGAAATGAAACTAATTGTTGACTTGATATATGAAGGCGGTTTAAGCCGGATGAGATACTCAGTCAGTGATACCGCCAAATATGGAGACTTTACCGTAGGTAAACGAATCATCACTGAAGAAACCCGCAAAGAAATGAAAAAGGTGCTTGATGAAATCGTAACAGGACAATTTGCTAAAAACTGGATACTGGAAAATCAAAGTGGCAGACCGGTCTATAGAGCCGTCCAAGCTAAAGAAGCTGAGCATCCTATTGAAAAAGTAGGAGAACAATTGAGAAGTATGATGCCGTGGCTCAAAAAAGATAAGTAACTGCTATACTGTTAAATATTAAATACAAGATTACTTATAAAGGGCAGGGCTTTCTTTAAAGTCGCCCTGCCTATAAAATATAACACTTTATTGAAGATGTTCAATAAAATAAATCAGAATTATCAAAAAAAGGTGGTATAAAAAATGCCCAAAAAAATAGAAATCTTCGATACCACTCTGAGGGATGGAGAGCAAACCCCCGGAATTTCTTTAAATGTTAAAGAGAAACTTGAAATAGCTCGACAACTTGAAAAACTCTCGGTGGATGTAATAGAGGCAGGCTTTCCCATAGCCTCCAACGGTGACTTTAACGCAGTCAAAGCTATAGCGGAAAATGTAAAAGGGCCGGTGATTACAGGCCTTGCCCGAGCTAATTTTAAAGATATAGACAGAGCTGCCGAGGCATTGAAAGCTGCAGAGCGGCCGCGAATTCATACCTTCATAGCATCATCTCCGATTCATATGAAATACAAGTTGAAAATGACAGAGGAACAAGTTTTAGAAGCTGCAGTAGCCGCAGTAAAAAGGGCTAAATCCTTCGTGGAAGATGTCGAGTTTTCAGCCGAAGACGCATCAAGATCCGATGTGGAATTTCTCTGTAGGTTATTTTCAGCTGCAATTAAGGCAGGTGCTACTGTCATAAATATTCCGGATACAGTAGGGTATACAACTCCCGGAGAATTTGGGCAATTAATAAAAACTATTATAGAAAAAGTGCCCGAAATTGACAAAGTAAAGGTAAGTGTTCACTGCCATGACGATTTGGGAATGGCTGTTGCTAACTCATTGGAAGCTGTAATTTATGGGGCAACTCAAGTAGAATGTGCGGTAAATGGCCTTGGTGAGCGAGCAGGCAATGCTGCATTAGAAGAAATTGTAATGGCGCTTGATACTCGAAAGGATTTTTACCAGGTCGAACATGGTATAAATACAAAACAGATTTATCGCACAAGTAAAATGGTAAGCACCATAACCGGGATATTCATACAGCCTAATAAAGCTATTGTAGGCGCAAATGCCTTTGCACATGAATCTGGAATCCATCAGCACGGTGTTTTAACAGAAAAATCTACTTACGAAATAATGACTCCGCAGTCTATAGGCCTTACTACTAACACTCTGGTGCTTGGCAAGCATTCAGGCAGACATGCTTTTGCTGAGAGGTTAAAGGAAATGGGATATGAATTGTCACAAGATGAACTTAACAAAGCATTTGAAAGGTTTAAAGACCTAGCGGACAGGAAGAAGGAGATATCAGATTTGGATATTGAAGCAATAGTTGAAGACCAGGTAATGAAACTTCCACAGCATATTGAATTGGAATGTTTCCAGGTTTCAACAGGCAATAAAGCTATTGCTACTGCAACAGTAAGAGTTAATGTGAACGGTAAGGTTATTGAAGAGGCATCCACCGGTGACGGTCCTATTGATGCAATATATAAAGCCCTTGAACGTGCCTGCAACATGAATTGTAAGCTTGTTGATTATTCAATAAGATCCGTTACTGCAGGAAAAGATGCTTTAGGTGAGGTTACCGTTAGAGTTGAAAAAGATGGGAGAACATTTTTAGGTCGAGGCCTTAGTATAGATATCATAGAAGCTAGTGCAATGGCATATACGAATGCTATGAATAAAACAATGTGGAATAACGGCTACAGCAAACCCCGGGAGGTGGATTAAATGGGGATGACTATTACTCAGAAGATACTTGCCAAACATTCCGGTAAGGATTTTGTGGAACCGGGTGAACTTGTTATGGCTGAAGTTGATTTAGCTCTGGCCAATGACATAACCGGACCTGTTGCTATAGAAGAGTTTAAAAAAGCAGGAGGCCGCACAGTTTTTGACCGCGAGAAAATAGCTCTGATTCCCGACCATTTTGCACCAAATAAAGATATTAAATCCGCAGAGCTTTGCAAAATGCTAAGAGAGTTTGCGAAGACTCAGCAGATTAAACATTACTATGAAGTGGGGCGTATGGGAATAGAACATGCCTTTTTGCCGGAGCAGGGCATTGTCCTTCCCGGAGATTTAGTAGTCGGTGCCGATTCACATACATGTACTTATGGGGCACTTGGGGCTTTTTCTACAGGTGTTGGTTCTACAGACCTTGCATTTGCTATGATGACCGGCAAATGTTGGTTTAAAGTACCGGAAACTATAAAATTTATTTATCACGGGAAACCAAATCCATGGGTAACAGGTAAAGACTTAATTTTGCATACCATAGGAGATATAGGAGTGGATGGAGCACTATATAAAGCCATGGAATTTACCGGTGATACCATTGCACATCTTACTATTGACGAAAGGCTTACGATGTCGAATATGGCCATTGAAGCCGGTGGGAAAAATGGTATCATGGAACCGGACGAGATAACCTTGGAGTATGTTAAAAATAGGGCTAAAAAACCTTATGAGGTGTTTAGAAGTGATCCGGATGCAGCGTATTCGGATATAATAGATTATGATGTTAAAAAAATACAGCCCAAGATCGCATTGCCTCATCTTCCGGAAAATGTAGTCGATGTAGAAGCTGTAGATAATATTGTAATAGATCAGGTAGTTATAGGTTCGTGCACTAATGGAAGGCTGGAAGACATGAGACTTGCGGCGAAAGTGCTTAAAGGTCATAAGGTTCATCCTTATCTGCGATTAATTATAATCCCTGCAACGCAGCAAGTTTACCAGGAGATGATAAAAGAAGGAATTACTGAAATTTTCGTTGATGCTGGTGCAGTTGTAAGTACGCCTACATGTGGGCCTTGTTTGGGCGGATATATGGGAATTCTTGCTAAAGGCGAAAGAGCTGTAGCAACGACTAACAGGAACTTTGTAGGCAGAATGGGCCATCCTGAAAGCGAGGTATACCTTTCAAATCCTGCAGTAGCAGCAGCCTCTGCAGTAAAAGGAAGAATAGCTCATCCCAAGGAGGTGGTTTGCTGTGATATTTAAGGGAAAAGCGTGGATTTATGAAGATAATATCGATACAGATGTAATCATTCCTGCTCGCTATTTAAATACTACAGATCCCAAGGAACTGGCCTCACACTGTATGGAGGACCTGGATCCTGATTTTTCGACAAAAGTTGAAGCCGGGGATATTATTGTTGCAGGAAATAACTTTGGATGCGGGAGTTCCCGGGAGCATGCACCACTAGCTATAAAGTCGGCCGGCATTAGTTGTGTGGTTGCTTCCTCTTTTGCACGAATATTTTACAGAAATTCTATCAATATTGGACTTCCAATTTTAGAATGTAAAGATTGTAATAAAAAAATAAAAACAGGTGATATACTAGAAATCGACACAGACAAGGGTATTATAAGCAATATAACTTCCGGAGAAATATTCGAAGCAAGGCCATTTCCAGAATTTATAAAAGGTATAATAAATGCAGGCGGGCTTATGAATTACGCAAAAGAGGTGGACAAAAAATGCAGACAATAGCCCTTCTACCAGGTGATGGCATAGGACCTGAAATAATTGACGAAGCAGTCAAGGTTTTAAAAGCTGTAGAGGCAAAATATGATTTAAAATTCCAGTTTAAAAAGAGTTTAGTAGGAGGTGCATCCGCAGATATTTACGGAACTCCTCTTACAGAAGATACAGTAGCTCTTTGCAAAGATTGTGATGCGATTTTATTTGGAGCAGTGGGAGGACCGAAATGGGACAAATTACCAAAAGAATTTCGACCCGAACAAGCTATTTTAGGTCTTAGAAAAAGCCTTGGTCTTTATGCAAATCTCAGGTCTGTGATTCTGTTTAACGCTCTTTCTGATGCATCACCGATAAAAAAAGAAATTATCGGTGAAGAACTGGATATTATGATAGTTCGTGAGCTTACAGGCGGACTTTATTTTGGCAAACCCAAGGGAATAGAGAGAACTCATGATAAGACACGAGCTTTTGATACCATGGAGTATACTGATGAAGAGATAAAGCGAGTGGCTCGTATTGCCTTTGAAACAGCCCAACGTAGGCAGAAACGCCTTACTTCGGTAGATAAGGCTAATGTCCTTGAAACCTCACGATTGTGGAGGACTATTGTAACTGATATGGCTGCCGATTACCCCGATGTAAAACTTTGCCATATGTATGTAGATAATTGTTCGATGCAGCTCGTGCTAAACCCTGGTCAGTTTGATGTGATTTTAACTGAGAATACTTTTGGCGATATATTAAGTGACGAGGCATCGGTGCTGACAGGTTCGATAGGCATGCTGCCGTCAGCCAGTATAGGTGACGGCAAACCATATCTTTATGAGCCGATACACGGATCTGCACCTGATATAGCAGGTAGCGGCAAAGCAAATCCTATTGCCTGCATTTTATCGGTCGCAATGATGTTGGAATATTCCTTTGGAGCCAAAGATGCCGCATCTGCTATAAAAAATGCGGTGGAAAGAGCTTTAAACGAAGGATATAGGACTTTTGACATTCAAGTCGGAGCAAAAAAAGTTGTTTCCACATCAGAAATGGGAGATATTATTGTTGAAAATTTATAGTTGTATTTTCCTGAATTAGGTGGTATAATCTAAGCTAATATATTTTATTTCGTTTTTAAAAGCTGTGAAGAGAAGAGTAGCGGTTTTTTCAGACTAAAGAGAGTCGGGTAAGGTGAGAGCCGATGTTGGAAATTACCGGTGAAAATCATCTCGGAGCTGCCAGGGTGAACTTTAAAGTAATTCTGGCCGGGTTCCCTGCAAGAGGGAAATAGGTTACCGTTAAAATAACCGGGTATCGGGCGCACTGCCCCGTACCTATTGAGATTTATACCGCGAGGTATAAATGAATACAGGGTGGTAACGCGAGATCCTTCGCCCCTTTTATAAAGGTTAGGCGCAGGATCTTTTTCATTCTTTAATGTTCTAATACAGTTTCAAATTATTAAGCTAGTAACTTTTAGGAAATTGTCGATTATAAACTTGTGTTTTATACTACTTTGCAGTTGACATAATTTTAATATTTATTACCATAAAAGAAGGTGAGAAAATGACTGGTGCAGAACTTTTGTTAAAAACATTGGATGAGTTGGGTGTTGATACCATTTTTGGCTTTCCAGGCGGTTCGGCTTTGCCGATTTATGATGCCCTTTATAACTATAAAAGAATAAGACATATACGAACTGTCCACGAACAGGGAGCAGCACATGCCGCAGACGGATATGCAAGGGCAACTGGGAAAGTTGGAGTAGTTCTGAGCACCTCCGGTCCCGGAGCCACAAACTTAGTTACCGGTATTGCTAATGCTTACATGGATTCGGTACCTATGTTGGCTTTCACAGGGCAGGTTGCTTTAGACCTCTTGGGCAAAGATTCATTTCAAGAGGTGGATATTACGGGGGTTACCCTTCCAATTACAAAACACAGTTTCTTAATTAGAGACAAAAAGGATATTGCAAAGAAAGTCAAAGAAGCATTTCATATTGCAACAACAGGAAGACCAGGACCTGTACTGGTAGACTTACCCAAAAACATAATGGCCGAACAGGTTAATGAAGATGAAATAAGAAGAGACATGAATGGATTTATTGCAACTTATTCTTTGAAACAACATTTGCCGGAGAACTTCAAGATATTACTTGAAAAAGCTGCGACTATGATTGAAAAAGCAGAAAGGCCGGTTATATATGCCGGCGGTGGAATTATAAACTCTGACGCCACTGCGGAGTTATTAAGACTAGCTGAAAAAATAAATGCACCGGTAACAACTACCCTAATGGGTATTTCGGGTTTTCCCACAGAACATCCTCTCTGCTTAGGCATGCTGGGTATGCATGGCACTGCTTATGCTAATATGGCAGTTACCGAGTGCGATTTACTGTTGGCTTTGGGAGCGCGATTTGATGACAGGGTTACCGGTAATGTAAAAAAATTTGCACCGAATGCAAAGATTATTCATGTTGATATTGATATGGCTGAATTAGGTAAAAATATAGATATAGATTTGGGAATCAAGGGAGATGTAAAGCGGTTTTTAACGGAAATATTAGAAATACTCCCCCAAAAGAAAAATGAACAATGGATAAAAACAGTGGCGAATTGGAAGGACTCTTACCCGCTAAAATATTGCTCAAAAGGCTTAAAACCTCAGTATGTAGTAGAAGAAATTTGCCGGCAAACCAAAGGAGAAGCTATTATTGTAACTGAAGTAGGCCAACATCAGATGTGGGCAGCACAATTTTACAAATTTAAGGAACCGAGAAGTTTCGTATCTTCTGGCGGATTGGGTACCATGGGCTTTGGCCTGCCGGCAGCTCTCGGAGCTAAACTTGGAAGACCGGATAAAGTTGTGTTTAATATTGCAGGTGATGGTAGCTTTGAAATGAACTGTCATGAATTGATAACTGCTGCCAGATACAACATTCCGGTTATAACGGTGATATTCAACAATCGCAGTCTTGGAATGGTTAGGCAGTGGCAAGAACTGTTCTTCGATGAAAGATATTCCCATGTGCATTTAGACGGTGCCAACGTTAATTATGTGAAATTAGCCGAAGCTTGTGGCGTAAGAGGTTATGAGGTTACTGAAAAAAGCGACTTACCGAAGATAATAAAACAAGCCGCAAAAATCCAAGAACCTGCTGTAATAGATGTCAGAATAGATCCCAAGGAAAATGTTATGCCGATGGTTCCAGCAGGTAAGGCCATAAATGAAATGCTGGGTTTTGATTAATTTTCTTAAGTATAACCTGATATATGAGTATAAAACATTTTGCCATATTTTTCTTATGAGCAAACATCAACTATATAATTATGAAGGAGGAAGCTTTACATGAGTATTCAAGTTTATGTAAACGGTCAGTACTTTCCAAAGGAAGAAGCCAAAATTTCTGTATTCGACCATGGGTTCTTATACGGTGATGGAGTTTTTGAAGGTATAAGGGCATACGGTGGTAAGGTCTTTAGACTTAATGAGCATATAGATAGGTTGTACAACGGTGCAAGAGGAATAATGATTGATATTCCTTTAAAAAAAGAAGAGATGGCTGAAGTTGTTTTAGAAACTCTTCGTAGAAATGAGCTGAAAGACGCATATATAAGGCTGGTAATATCCCGCGGAGCCGGCGATTTAGGCCTTGACCCAAGAAAGTGCAAAACTCCGACAATTATATGTATTACGGATAAGATAGTGCTCTATCCTGAAGAGCTTTACAATAAAGGGATGGAAATAATTACAGCGGCTACTCGAAGGAATAGACCAGAAGGTGTAAATCCTCAAATGAAATCACTAAACTATCTGAATAATATAATGGCAAAACTAGAGGCAAATTTAGCCGGAGCTCCTGAAGCTATGTTGTTGAACAATGAAGACTATGTAGCAGAGTGCACAGGCGATAATATCTTTATTGTAAAAGACGGTGTGCTAATAACTCCACCACCTTATGTCGGTATTTTGGTTGGAATAACGAGAAATGCTATTATGGAATTAGCGGAAAAAATAGGGATAAAAGTGGAAGAAAAAGTATTTACCAGATATGAAGTCTTCACTGCCGATGAATGCTTTTTATCAGGTACAGCTGCCGAAGCTGTTCCAGTAGTAAAAGTAGACGGACGACAAATCGCAGATGGCAAACCCGGGCCAATCACCAATAAAATCTTAAAAGAATTTAAAGAACTCATTAAAACCGAAGGAACAGAAATATATTCCTAAATATCAAACTGCTCAACGGGACAGAAATCGTAATTCCGATTCAAAAACCTTAATTTTTCAATTTAATTATCAACCAGTAGGGGCGGTCATCGACCGCCCGCCTTTTACAACAAAAACATTAAATATTAAATAGATATTTTTACGTCAAAACTGACTTTCTACAGTAGAATTAATTATAATATATGAAACCAATAAAAAATATCAATAAACTCCCAACAATACAGGAATGCAACTGTAGGGGCGGTCATTGACCGCCCGCCTTTTATATCTTATAAAATATTAGATGCAAAATATCCGGCTGCCCCTGCAGTTATGAAAAACTCCGGTTCCAGATCAATGCCTCTGCCCATGGTTGATAAATGAAAGTCAAAGCATGAAAGGTTTTCTAAAACTGATGAAGTTTCTTTAACATAGACAATCTCATGTTTTTTATCAATTTCATTTTGTGTGATTTGGTTTTTAATATATTCCATTCTATCTTGTTCCATTACAGGTATGACCACTTCAGCCCGGGTTTTGGCAATTTCCTTAAGTACAAGGATACTATGGTGACTGATGCCATGGTGTCTAATTCTTTTATCAGCAAAGCTTATTCTGGGGATGAAAATCGGCCTGCCGCCAAGAGTATTTACCGCATCTATAATGGGCCCTTGTTCGATACCGGAAAACCCATATTTCGTTCCTGTCCCGGTTATACCGGGTCCCATGGCTATAACTGCAACATCTGATTTTAAAATATCAAATGCGGTTATTAAAGCCGTATAAATATTAACTGCCTCGAAATCACCGCCGAAGGCCTGACCAAAAGTGACGGTGCCGTTTATTAAATCTTTTTGTTTTAAATAAGCTACACTTTTACTAAAGCTTATAGGCAAAGCACCGCCATCGGTCATTATATAAGATACACACGTATCCGGTCGATTTCTTTTTATATTAAAAACTACCGGCGGCAGCATGCTGTGTAGTTCGCCGATTATTACAGGCTTTCCTTGAAGACTTTGAAAATCATTAAAAATATGATGATAGGGACTTTGCTGCTCCTCGGCACTTAAAACGGAAAATTGAAGAGGGGTATACCGAAGCTTCATTATATGACCGATTTCTTTAGTGAAAGGGAAAAAAGTATTACCATCATTAACAGATACTACAAAGTGGTATCCGCCGCTTCCCAGTTTTAAATCTTGTGCTGTTGTATTTAAAAGCACGTAGTCGCCGGCCTTAACCGAACCTGTTAAACAGTCATAATTTACCGCATTGTAATCTTTGTTATTAATAATAACTGTTATTTCAGTGCAGCCTTCTCTTTTTTGTATAATATCTTTTACCTTAGCCTTTGTATAGTTAATCATAAATACCTCACGATCTTCCCAGATTATCCAGATAATTCAAAAAGCGATTGTTTTTAATCAAATCAGTCAGTGAATATTTTTCCGTAAAAACATGTATTCCTATAAGAAATGCCAGAACCAAAATTTTTACATATAGACCAAAAGTAGAAGTGATTAAGACACCAATTGAGATACCTAGCACATTAGAACCGGCATCTCCCATCATACATCTTGCCTTTAAGTCATAAGGCATGTAGCCGATAATAATACCTAGCAAAGGCATAAAGGGCAATATAACAACAGCTTTTTGGATGATAACTAATCCAAGTGATATGACAAGGAAAGAAAAAATATAAACCTTGATAGCTCTGCCCGGCCTTAAGTCCAGTAAGTTAAAGAAGTTGGTAAAAAGTGCTATTGTTAGTGTATTTATAACAGTTTCCAGAAAATTTGAAGTAAGATTTGAACTGATGATAAATGAAACGAGAAGCCCAACAATAGCCTTTAAAGCCCCGGTAGTAAGCCTGCCCGTAAATAAACTTTTAAAATGCCCCTTAAAACCCAGCACATCTCGGGCACCTAGCATATCATCAATAAAACCAATAAAACTTGCTGCTGTAATGGCAAATTGAACCAAGAGTGTATTTGCAGAACCGTTCTTAAACAACAATAAGAATAAGGCATACCACAACAAGGTTTGTATTGAAAACATAATACCGATTCCCTGGGGTATCATATCACCTTTATAATTTTTTACGAGCCTGCCACCTCCCTCGAACAAATCAATAAAGGCAGGAGTCAGAGCATAACTAACAATGGCAGCGGCAAAAAAAATCATGAATCTGCACATGTATATCAATATATTGTCCTCCTTAAAGTGATTAGGAGATCTCTAAAATTATATGATTCTCTTCAGATAATACCGTTCGCTCAGGTTTCTTTTTTTTGATGATTCTAAACCTCAATTTTTGCAAAAATCTCAGTAAGAACTATTAACAAAAAATAAAATTCGCTCTCTGGTATTATCTAAAGACCGAGATAGTTACTTTATATACCATAATTAATCATTTTAGAAACTAATACCTTCAGAATATGCCAAAACTGTTTTCCCCTATGCAAAAAACCTTTCAAATCTCTGTCCGTCACATCATGATGCATGTCCACATCAACTTCTTTTACGGTATAACCTTTTTTAAGTATGTCAATTAGCATTCCGACTTCTATGCCAAAGCCTTCAGGAATAGTTCCGATGTCATTTAGAACATCCTTCTTAAAGGCTCTTTGCCCGGATAAAGCACTTGCCACTTCTTTTCCGGTAAAAAATCTTACACCATAAAAAGCGAGAGCTTTGACAAAGCCAAAGCCCTTCTTTTTGTCAGGCGGTTTAAACTTTGCAATTGTCACATCGGCTTCGCCTTTTAAAATCGGTGAAACAAGTTTATATACTTCACTAGAGCTTTCCTGCAAGTCTGCATCCAAAAAAACAAAAATATCACCATCGGTACTCTTGAGACCCTCTCTGAGTGCACTGCCCTTTCCCATATTTTTGTTTAAGCTCAAGACCTTAGCACCGGCCTTTGATGCCTTTATGCCTGTTTGATCGGATGAGCCATCATCAATTACCAAGATTTCCAAATCCATCTGATTTTCCGTACAAAAAGTATCTTTAAAATACCCAAGACCTTTTAGAGTCTGTTCGATATTTTTTTCTTCATTAAAAGCCGGTATTAATACACTAACCTTCACCTGCTTTTTCCTCCTTGCTCAAAAAAGGCATAAGGGAATTAGCACTTTTCTTAACACCATAATGTCCTTCTTTTCCGGTCATCACTAAAACCAATGAAGTTTGACCTATAATAGTATCTACATTATCAATAGTTGACAACTTTTCCTTTTTATAAATATCGATATAAGAATTTTCCACATCGGTAATTTCTACACCTACAACAGGCAATGATAATTTTTTCATTTCTCTAATCAAAGGAATATCTATTACCTCATGCTTATTATCTTGTGTATGACTGCCGCCGGCCATTACAATATAATCGGCAGGATTTTGCAAATCTCCGCTTACATAAATAATGCCCTTTTCAATCAAGAATGCAATGTCATCTGCATTGTCTTTTCCTGCTGCGGTTTCTGCAATTTTTTTAAGAATAACCGGAACAATATTTTCGCTGATGCCGAAATGCTCCATTAATTGTTTTTGATCTTCGTCACTTATATAAAGCAGTTTTTCACTTATTATGGTTACGGAAGTGACATCGGCACCTGCCATCTTTAAGGCTTGTCTCATGTCGGTATATGTGTAATCATCAGTAGTTTCAATTGTTACAACATGTAAATCGGATAACTTATTCTTAATATAATCGGGGAATATGTTTTCGATATAAGTCTTATTTAATTCGTTAGAAGTCGAAAGCTGTTTTATTTCATTTTGAAGATCAAGGTTGATGCGATTAAGCTCATCAAACTTGTCTTCCATTTTTTGAACAGTAATTTCCTGCTGTTCAAAAATTATTTTCTGAGAATCAACTTGTATACCGATTAAAATACCTATACCAAGTGCCAAAAAAATAGATATTACAGTAATAACCAAATATTTTATATTGATTAACATGTCTTTGCTCCTTTAAGGTAAAAGCAATTTTAATCTAAGTTCCAAAAGCTTTATTGCATGCTTGATTGGAGGAGAAATGGTAGAAATTACAATAATAGGAACCATAGCAGCGGCGAAAAGACTTATCATATAAGAAGGTTTTAATTTTTGGTTGTAAAGCTTACTTACGCCTTTAGCATCTACTAAAATTGAACCGATTTTTAATCTGACCAAAAAAGTACTGCCCATTCCTTTGCGACCTTTTTCCAAAAAATCAATCATGCTTGAGTGCGTTCCTACGGCTACTATCAAATCAGCTCCTTTTTCATATGCCAAAAGCATGGCGATATCTTCACTTGTGCCCGGAGATTTAAAAATTACCGCGCCAAGACCTAATGCCTGCACTCTTGCAAGACCGGGAGCTCTGCCGTCGGAATAAGCATGAACTATGATGTCTTCACATATTTTTAAGGCATTATCAGATACACTATCCATATCCCCAATAATAATATCCGGAATATAACCGTATTCCAATAGAGCGTCAGCACCGCCGTCTACACCAACCAAGACGGGTTTTACCTCATCAATATACGTTTTTATGGCGGCTAAATCTTCTTTGTAATTATTGCCGCGTACAACAATCAGAACATGTCTGCCTTTAATAGCTGTTTTAACTTCAGGTATTTCAACTCCGCCCATTATTAAATACTTTTCTTTTTTGGCATATTCCAAGGTGTTATTTATAAATTGATCCAGAGAATTTTCAATGTTTTGTCTTGCCAATTCCAGCTCCGCTCTAACTATGTCAGGTTTAAGAAATTCTCCCTTGGCGACAAGTTTATTATCAACGTAGATTGCGCCATTATCTTCAATAGTAACAACTGAGCCTTCTTTAATGGCCATTATTTGTTCTCCGACATTATCTAAAACTGGAATATTTGCATCCAAAAGTATACTTGGACCGGGATTTGGGTAGCGGCCGGTGATGGATTTTGCCGAATTTACCACAGCTTTAACTTTGCAATCTACTAAACCCAAAGCACCAACTTCATCAATATCTTCATGGTTTATTATTGCAATATCACCCTGCTTCAATCGCTTAATGAGGTTTTTAGTTCTATGATCAATCTTTGCGGTGCCGATAATAGGCATTGACTACACTCCTAAACATAAGCTTGTTTCAAATCTATTCTAATATAATTTATCATAATAAAGCTGTCATCTCAACTCCTCAAAAACTCAGTATTTTGTTGCAAGGCATATCTTAGATTGGTATAATAGCGATATATAATGATAATACAATTTATTACATAAAAGGCGGAGAACATATGAAAAAAAATATTGCTTTATTTCTTGCAGCAGCAATAGTTATCCTTATTATACCCTATTATGGGTATTCAGCTCCATCCTCACAAAAAAAAGTTATAATGTGTATACTTGATAATGTAAATTATGAAGACCTTACTACTTATGGTCAAGACAATATAAAATATATATTGGAAAATGGAGCATTAGGCCTTATGAATACAAATTCAGGAGGCTCTTATACGGTTGCCAATGCATACGCTACAATTGGTGCAGGTTCTTATGCAGTAAGCTCAGCCTACGGAAGCTATGCAGGGGAATACGATGATTTATTTTATAATGAACCGATAAATACGGTTTACAAGAGGAATACCGGAAAAGAAATGAAGCAGGGTAATATTGCAAATATAGATATTTTAGGGCTTAAACGGCAAAATGAAAAATTAAAACGCCCTGTTAAAATAGGTCTCTTAGGGTCCCTTCTCAATGAGCATGGATATAAAACAGCTCTGATAGGCAACGAGAGTACAAGCCTTGATGATATTACGAGAAATGCTTCACTGATAACCATGAGCAGTGATGGAATTACAGATTTTGGCAAGGTTGATCAAAGTCTTTTAATAAAAGATTTCATGAGTCCTTTTGGAATAACAACAAATTACGATGCATTGTACCAGGCTTATAAAGATGTAGAAGAAAAGGCTGACTTTATTGTAATTCAGACAGGAGATACTTACAGATTAAATAAGTATATGTATATTTCCGATGAAAGGCATAAAGAAAGTAAAACAGATATATTTAAAGATGTTGACGAATTCTTAGGGAAAATAATAAAGGATATTGACAGCGACACACTTTTGATGCTGGTAACCCCTTTTCCTTCCGGAGACGATATTGCGATTGGTAAAAAGCTGACACCTGTGATAGTGCTTAATGAGTCGATTCCTAAAGGAGTGCTGACATCTGCAACAACAAAAAGAGATGGGATTATTACCAATACTGATTTAACTGCTCATATAGTCGATTATTTTGGGATTACCAAAAGTCCTTTCATGATAGGCCATAAATTGATTTCAAAAAATATGGATAAGCCTTTGGAATACCTGACAAAAATAAATGAAATTACTGCTTTTAATTATAAAATCCGTTCAACTGTGGTAAAGGCATATATTGGCTGTATTATCGCTATTCTTTTGATGTTTCTTATATTCATAACCTATTTTAAGGAACATCTGCACTATATAAAACCTTTACTTATTGCAGTCCTTATAACACCTACAGTATTACTTGTTTTGCCGATACTAAATCCGTGGAGTACGATAAAACTTGCTCTAAGCTTAATTGTGAGCGTATTGACATTAAGTCTGATTATTGCTTATTTTTTAAAAGACAACTTGCAAATATTTATAGTTACATGTTTGACTTCGACGGGTATTATACTGCTCGACACTTTCCTCAAGAACCCATTAATGAAGGTTTCGATTTTGGGTTATGATCCTATTGTTGGAGCCAGATTTTATGGAATCGGCAATGAGTATATGGGATTTTTGTTAGGGACAGCCATTGTAGGTACTGCAGCACTAATAGACCGTTATAGGAACAATCAGAACACCATCAAAATCTTAAGTATTGCTACCTATGTGGTCATACTTTTAACTTTGATGGCACCGACTTTTGGAACTAACGTAGGCGGTTCTATGGCGGCATTTATTGGTTTCGGAGCAGCAGCTATTTTGAACTTAAAAGGCAAAATAACCAAAAAAGATTTAATTGTTCTTGCATGCTTTTTGATAATAGGTTTGTTTGCACTCTTTATTTATGATGGGATGAGGCCTTCACAGCTGCAATCACATATAGGCCAAACAAGTTCGCTTATCAAGCATAGCAGCTTTATTGCGCTCTTTCAGATATTCTGGAGAAAGCTCTCCATGAACTATAAGCTTATAAGATACTCTACGTGGACATGGGTGCTTTTTGCGACCATGGCCACTTTGGGAATACTTTTTAAGTGGCCCGTAGGCATCTTGAAAGAAATCTTTCGCAAACATAACTATCTTTATTTTGGGTTCATATCCGGTATAATCGGGACTTTGGCTGCCCTTGCTTTTAATGATTCCGGAGTAGTAGCAGCGGCTATGTTCATGATACCAATTACAATTCCTTTGATTATGATGTGCATTGATGAAGAAATAGCTAGTCAAAAAAACTCAAGTCAAAAACAAGCGTAACGCAACATTTAAACGGAGGTATAAATTTATGAGTAAAGATATTGTAAAACCATCAACATTACCGGGCTTTTTAGAACTGCTGCCCAAAGACCAGATACTATTTAATGAGATTAAAGATATTATCAGAAATACATATGAGAAACACGGGTTTATTCCTATTGATACTCCCCTGATTGAAAAATCGGAAATATTACTGGCAAAAGGTGGGGGAGAGACAGAAAAACAGATATATCGGTTTACCAAGGGCGATACAGATATGGCTCTTAGATTTGACCTTACGGTACCATTGGCTAGATATGTAGCACAGCATTTCTCAGAGCTGACTTTTCCGTTTCGCAGATATCATATAGGTAAGGTTTACAGAGGAGAGAAAAGTCAGCGGGGAAGATTTAGAGAGTTTTATCAATGCGATGTGGACATTATTGGCAACGGCAAGCTCAATGTAATTTATGATGCCGAAATTTTAAGCATAATATATTGTACTTTTAAAAACCTCGGTTTTGAAAACTTTACTATAAAAATAAATAACAGAAAAATCTTAAACGGATTTTTTAGTTCCTTAGGTATAACAAATTCTGTAGAAGTTTTAAGAGCCATTGACAAACTGGAGAAAATCGGTGAAAAAGGCGTAATTGATGAACTTATTAATCTCGGCTTATCACGGGATGCCGTTACAAAGATTTTAAAGTTTATTCAAATAAGAGGAAATGATGAAGAAAAACTTCAATCACTAAAATCCCTTAATATCGAGTCTCAAATCTTCCAGGAAGGTATAAAAGAGCTTATAACGGTAACTGATTATACAAAAATTTTTGGCGTGCCGGAGAAAAACTACACCATAGACTTAACTATTGCTCGTGGACTGGATTACTATACAGGCACAGTTTATGAGACTTTTCTTGATGATTACCCCGAAATAGGCAGCGTGTGTTCCGGCGGCAGGTATGAAAATCTTGCGGAATACTATACCACTCAAAAATTGCCCGGCGTTGGAGTTTCCATAGGATTAACCCGCTTATTTTATCAGCTAAAAGAAGCGGGGCTGCTCGAAAATGATACACCGTCAACATTCACAAAAGTGCTTATTATACCAATGGATGAAAGCTTTAACGGCTATGCTATAAAGATTGCCAATACCTTAAGGGAGAATAATATAATCTCTGAGGTGTATTTTGAAGATGCCAAGATTGGCAAGAAGTTAAACTACGCAAACAATCTCAATATTCCTTATACCATATTTATAGGCGACGAAGAAGTAAAAAATCAGAAAGCTTCGCTAAAGGACATGAAATCAGGGTTTCAAGCTCTCATTACCGTTGATGATGTTATTAAGACTGTAAAGTAAGTGTAAAAAAGCAGCCGTGGTTTAAAACTTTGACCATGGCTGCTTTTTACGGTAGATCACTTTATTATATAGTTTTTGATATTGGAAGCTCTGTTTATTTGAAGTAAATAATATGTTAAACTGTATTAAAGAATTTTATCAAATTTATGGGAATTTAAGTTTGCTTTTACGGGTGTTAATTTAAAAAATAAAAAAATATTATTGTTCATAGGAGGTAAAAGCATTGAAAATACTTATAAAAAACGCTCAAGTTTTGGTTTTTGAGGGTGAAAAGGCAGTAGTAAAAAAAGCTGATATAGGTATAGAAGGTTCAAGGATTGTGCAAATCGGCGAGGTTAAAGCTGATTTCGATGCTCAAAGGGTTATTGACGCAAGTAATATGCTGGCCATGCCGGGCCTTATCAACACACATACACATCTATCGATGAATCTTTTCAGAAATTATGCAGATGATATGCCATTATGGGATTGGCTTACAAAAAAGATATGGCCGTTGGAAGAAAAGTTAACTGCCGAGGCTGTTTACTGGGGGTCGACTCTGGGAATTGCTGAGCTCATAAAAAGCGGTGTAACTGGATTCCTTGATATGTATTTCTTTGCAAAAGAGACGATAAAAGTTGTTTTAGATACCGGCATTAGGGCCTATATTGCAAGGGGATTAACAGATGAAGAAGAAGGCAAAGAAGCTCAGCTCGAAGAAACTCGTGAACTCTATCAAAAATATCATGAAAAAGAGGGCAGGGTTAAAATATTTGCCGGTCCACATGCTCCGTATACCTGTAGTCCCCGCTACCTCAAAAAAGTAAGAGCCCTTTCGGATGAGCTGGGTATAGGTATACATATACATCTTTCTGAAACCCAAAAAGAGGTAGACGAAAGTATCGAAAAGTGGGGAAAGACTCCAATTAAGCATGTTTATGATTTGGGAATTCTTGAAAGACCTACCATTGCTGCCCACTGTGTCCATGTTAATGATAATGATATTGAAATTCTTGCAAACTGCAAAGTTAGCGTGGCACATAACCCTACAAGCAACTTAAAACTTGCCAGCGGATTTGCGCCAATAGAGAAAATGCTAAAAGCCAATGTAAATGTAGCATTAGGTACAGATGGCGCATCGTCCAACAATAATCTTAATATGTTTGAAGAAATGCATTTGGCGTCTATTATAAACAAATGTGTAAACAGCGATGCCACATCGGTTCCTGCAGAAGCTGTAATTAAAATGGCTACAATCAATGGTGCTAAGGCTTTAGGTGTAGAGAAGGAACTGGGAAGCATTAAGGTTGGTAAAAAGGCAGATATAATACTGATTGATTTAAATAAACCTCATCTTTGCCCGCTGCACAATCCTCTTTCAGCTATCTGTTATTCGGCTCAAGGCTCCGATGTTCATACGGTTATAGTCGATGGAAAGATATTGATGGAAAACTATGAGTTAAAGACCATAGATGTTGAGAAGGCTATGTATAAAACTGCTGAGTGCTCTCGAAAATTAATTGAATCTTAGGAGGAGGCAGGAAGTGGTGAAAGTAGAAAAAGCCATCATAGGTGGAACGGGTGTATATGAAATCGGTAAATCCTCTCAACAAAAAATCAAAACTGAATATGGTTCGGTCATTGTTGATATTGTAAAGACAAGCAATGGCACAGAGATTGCTTTTTTGGCACGACATGGCAAAGGTCACTCAACGCCTCCGCACTTAATAAATTACAGAGCCAACATGAAGGCTTTAAAGAATTTAGGCGTAAAGTACATATATGCCACCGGCGCCGTTGGGTCTTGTAATGAAAACTTTGCGCCCGGTGATGTGGTAATATTAAAAGATTTTATGGATTTTACAAAAACTCGCCCCCTAACATTTTATGAAGGCAGTGAAACTGGTGTTGCACATGTAGCTATGGATGCTCCCTATTGCCGGAATTTACGAGAGAAATTCTTAAATAGTGCACAAAAGACAGGCCTTGAAATAAAGGGTGATGCTGTTTATGTATGTACAGAGGGTCCAAGGTTTGAAACAGCCAGTGAAATAAAAATGTATAAAATGCTGGGGGCAGATGTAGTCGGTATGACTAATGTACCCGAAGTGGTGCTTGCCAAGGAACTGGGCATGTGCTACCAGACGCTAGGAATAATTACTAATTGGTGCACAGGTATTAAGGGTGCAGTCATAGACCACGATATTACGGACATAGTGGAAAAAAATAAGCAGCTTATTACTGAAACTTTTATGCTTGCATTAACAGGTGAAGAACTTTCTCAGGATAATTGCAATTGTAAGGTTTCCTTATTAAAATTATGACCGACATTAGCTAAGCTGTTTTTTTGAGGTATTGGCAAGACATAAAAAGCCAAAGTAATTAAGAATGATGGTATAAAAATAATCATAAAATTATATTATAGGGGTAGGGGTATATAAAAAACGATATTGCTGTAACAGATGGAAAGCCAAATCTTGTTTCATATGCAGTAAAAAAAAGTATACTGTCCTTTCTTCAACAAATATTAATGGGCAGGATAAATCATAAATAGGACAAAATTATGCCTAAATAGAAAGGTTCATTTTTTAATATATAAGAATATTCAGGATTTTGGCACGCGACATGCAATTTCCATTATATTATCGATAGTAGTAAAACAAAGGGGGGTCTTTGTGAAAAAAGTTAGTTTGCCTGTAAAGATCTTTATCGGATTGGTATTAGGAGTACTGGCAGGTCTTATTTTTCAATCATCACCGGCAATTGCAACAACTTATATTAAACCTTTAGGGACTTTGTTTTTAAATCTCATCAAAATGATTATAGTCCCATTGGTCTTATCTTCATTAGTAGTAGGAAGTGCTAGCACTGGTGATGTCGGAAAGCTTGGCAGAATTGGTATAAAAACTTTGGCTTATTATTTATTTACTACTGCTTTAGCCGTTATGTTAGGGTTATTTACTGCTAATGTTTTAAATCCAGGTTTTGGCCTAAGCATACCAATCGATGCAGCAGCTGAAGCCAAGGAAATTCCCTCAATCGTAGATACGCTGTTAAATATTATTCCAACAAACCCCATTCAAGCTATGGCTAATGCTAATATGCTTCAAATCATTGTTTTTGCTATATTTTTGGGGGTTTCGATTACTTTGGTGGGCGATAAGGCTAAACCATTCCTTGTTTTTTTTGATAGCATGGCAGAAGTATGTTATAAGATAGTGGGCATAATAATGGAATTTGCACCTATAGGGGTTTTCGGTCTAATTACCCCTGTTGTTGCAGAACATGGAGCATCAGCGCTACTTCCTCTTTTAAAGGTTATAATTGCGGTTTATATTGGATGTTTCATCCATGCTCTTGTAGTTTACTCCGGCACGGTTTATATTTCTGCAAAAATGAGCCCTGCTACGTTTTTTAAAGGTGCGGCTCCTGCGATGATGCTTGCTTTTACTACAAGTTCAAGCTCAGGCACGTTGCCTGTTACCATGAAATGTGCAGAGGAAAATTTAGGAGTTCCCAAATCAATAAGCAGTTTTGTACTACCTTTGGGAGCTACAATAAATATGGATGGTACGGCTTTATACCAAGGAGTCTGTGCACTATTTGTAGCTCAAGTCTATGGTATAGATCTTTCCCTTGCTCAACAAATAGCTGTAGTGTTAGCGGCTACCTTAGCTTCAATAGGTACTGCCGGAGTTCCCGGTTCGGGACTTATCATGCTTACAATGGTTCTGCAATCAGCAGGTCTTCCTCTAGAGGGTATGGCGCTTGTCGGTGGAATTGATAGGATACTTGACATGGCAAGGACTTGTATCAACATAACAGGCGATATGGCTTGTGCCGTATTAATATCATCTACTGAAGGAGATTTGCAAGAACCCATTCAAAAATCGATTTCTGGTTAAATCTTTAGGATTTTGAAAACTACCATTTTGTTCAAAATAAATTTGAAAACCTGTTGCAGCTAAACAGACTGTTTAGCTGCAACAGGTTTTATTCTCTTAATACTTAAAATTTATTCTTGTGATTTTGAAAGCATTGGTGTATATGACGGGAAATAAATTTTCCAGACTATTTTTATGATGATTTAACTAAATATATAAAAGCAAAATACTTAACATGATATATGAAACAGCAATTTTCTTAAGAAACACTAAATAGATTGTAAAGATTATTTATTTTTAGCAACTAAAGGTACGTAATTGTCGGAAAGTTATAAAAATATTCAGTCAAATTTGCTTAAATATAATTGAACCAAGTAGCCATGATTTTCAAAAGTATAAAAAAGAGGGAGTAGTTTACTATGAAGACTTAGATGCTGAGGCAATACACAGATTCTATGTTGAAGATTTTCCTGCAATAGTTGTCATAGACTCTGAAGGAAATAATCTTTATGAAACTAAACCTCAAAAATATAGAATACAATAAAATCAACTAGAATTATAGAAATAGGATAGGAGGATTTTTTGTATTCGTTTCAACCGTTGAATAACTTTCCTGATATGATTGTAATAGTAAGATTTCTTTGTTAAAATTATGATTGTATGATAAGAATTATTTTAGTATAAAAAATAGAAGCAGATGATTCTTGCATTAATTGGAAAAAAGCCATTAAGCAGTTTTCCAAGAATATTATTATAGATAAAATTTATTATTGGAGGAATAACATTGGGTAAAGACTATGGCTTTGATACCCTTTCAATACATGGAGGAGCAGAGAAAAACCACCCTAAAAATGCTTTAAACCCCCCGATATTTATGACTTCTACATATGTTTTTGATGATGTAAAAGATGCTGAAGATATCATGAACTTTGAAAAGCAAGGTTTTATATATACCCGCGGCAATAATCCCACATTACAGCTTTTTGAGAAAAGAATGGCTGCTTTGGAAGAGGGTGAGGATGCTGTTGCATTCGCATCGGGGATGGCAGCCATATCCTCGGTTTTGTTTTCTTTGCTTTCACCGAAAGATAATGTGGTAGTACACAAGACACTGTACGGTTCCAGCTTTACTGTAACACATAAGCTCCTTCCCAAATATCACATAGATTGCAAAAGCGTAGATTTTACTGAACCAAAGGCAGTTGAAGGGGCTATAGATAAAAATACAAAGGTTTTGTATTTTGAAACACCGGCAAATCCGAATCTTGCCATCATCGACATACAGCAGATAGTAAGGATAGCAAAGACTTATGGTGTTAAGGTTGTTGTGGATAATACCTTTGCCACGCCTTATTTCCAAAGGCCTCTTGCTTTCGGCGCCGATGTGGTAGTTCACAGTGCAACCAAGTACATTTGCGGTCACGGCGATGCCCTTGGCGGTGTTGCGGTATCGAAGGATGCCGATTACATAAAAAAACTGAAGTTTGACTACATGTGCGAATTCGGCGGTGTTATGAGTCCTTTTAATGCTTGGCTGATGCTCAGGGGTTTAAAAACATTAGGCTTAAGGATGCGCCAGCATGAGGCCAATGCTATGGCGATTGCAGAGTTTTTGAAAAGTCACGATAGCATTGAAGAAGTTTTTTATCCGGGACTTGCCGACTTTAGAGGCCACGAGCTTGCAAAAAGGCAAATGGACGGGTTCGGCGCTGTGATGAGCTTTGAAGTTAAAGGCGGCTTGAAAGCGGCAAAACGATTTATAAACAGTGTAAAGCTTGCTAAAATTGCAGTAAGTTTGGGCGACTGTGAAACATTGATAGAACTTCCGGCAGCTA
Organism: Tepidanaerobacter acetatoxydans Re1; assembly: GCF_000328765.2. Taxonomy (NCBI): domain Bacteria; kingdom Bacillati; phylum Bacillota; class Clostridia; order Thermosediminibacterales; family Tepidanaerobacteraceae; genus Tepidanaerobacter; species Tepidanaerobacter acetatoxydans. The sequence continues at coordinate 1,994,011 of NC_019954.2, read as the reverse complement.
TGACCCATGCCGGATATCCGAAAGCAAGGCTGCAGGAATTCGACCTTACAGATAGTATTGTTAGATTATCTGTTGGGATTGAAAATGTTAAGGATATTATCGAAGATTTGGACAATGCCTTAAAAGTCTGAAGAACTTAAAAAAATATGTTATTTTGCCGGAGGTCTATGGATTTATGGAAAATAAAAAATATGAAGATGCGGCAAAGGTAAAATTAGGAATATTTTCATGGTTTGGATTTGTAATGCCACTACCGGCAAGGCTTAAGCTTATTAAAGGTGCCTGTTTTGATGCGACTTCGCTTTGGTGGGAAGATGAGCAGGGATACCCAAACATCTCAAAAGATGAAATGCCCAAAATGGTAAAGGAATCCGGGTTAATATTGGAAAATATCCATGCTCCATTTACTAATTCCAGTGACTTGTGGAGTGAAAACTTGCCGGTTCGCAAAAAGATTTTAAGAGAGCATATGATTTGGCTGGAAGATTGTGCAAAATATGATATTCCAATTATGGTAATGCATATCATGGAAAATGAAATTCCTAAACTGAATAAGTATGGCATTGAAAGTATATCATACCTTACAAAAAAAGCCGAAGAATATAAAATAAAAATTGCGCTGGAAAATACAAAACTAAACGGTGGTATCCCCTTTGTATTATCTGAAATACAATCGGATTATTTAGGTCTTTGCTACGACAGTTCCCATGCAAGATTAAATGGCGAGGAAGCCTTGTTAGAGGATTTTGGCCACAGATTGATAGCCTTGCATATTTCTGATAATGACGGTCAAAAGGACAGGCACTGGCTTCCTGGAAATGGAATTATTGACTGGAATAAGTTTTTAGAATCATTTCCAAAAGACAGTTACTCAGGAAATCTAACTTTAGAAGTGTGTCCGACTGAAGAAGAGATAAGTGCCGGACCGAATGAGTTTTTATCAAAGGGATTTAAAAGGATTTCAAGCTTGGCAAGCGGTTAAATTTTGGATTATATTTCTATAAAATCATAATATAAAAAATATTTTCTAAAAATGCAATTGATAGCAGTGCTATTATGCTTTCTTATAATATAATACATAATACAGAACTTTAGATATTAAAAAAATCTTCCTGATGACAGCTTTGTAGGCTGTAGTTACTATTCGGAGATTGGAAACGACTTGTCATCCTGAACGCAGTGAAGGATCTTTGTAAGGATTAAATAAGATCCTTCGCAGCGCTTAGAATGACAGCAATATATAGCAAAATTACAGACATCTGAATAGTTATAGCTGTAAATAATAAGTAAAAGGGGAGGGTCAGCAGATGTTCCCGGAGTGGAAAAACTGGCGGCATGTAGTTAAACTTGACCCGGATAAGCCTGCGGATGAATGGCTAATAGAGCAGGTTATAGCAAGTGGCACTGATGCAATCATAGTAGGTGGCACGCAAAATATTACCCGGGAAAAGGTGCTAAAACTTTTTAAACTTTTAAAGCCTTATAAGCTGCCTAAAATTTTGGAAGTCTCTACAATAGGGTCTATAACATTTGGATTTGATGGTTATTTAATTCCCGTTGTTTTAAATGCCGGTGATCCTAAATGGATTATAGGTGCACATAAAGAAGCGGTAAAGCTGGCAGGAGACCTTATGGAGTGGGATGAGGTTTTACCTGAGGGTTACATAATATTAAATCCTGAATGTGCGGCTTTTAAACTGACCGAGGCCCGCCATCCTTTAAGTGAACAAGATATTTTAGCATATGCTCGCTGTGGTGAGAATCTTTTTTCGCTTCCCTTGATTTATTTGGAATACAGCGGAACATTTGGAGAGCCGGAATTGGTATCGCAAATTAAAAGCGGTTTAACTAAAGCTAAAGTTTTTTACGGCGGAGGAATTGATAATGCTCAAAAGGCAGAAACAATGAGTAAGGTGGCAGATACTATTATAGTTGGAAACATGATTTACACAGAATCTATTAAAAACTTAAAAGATACCGTAAAAGCCACCAGATAAGAATGGATATGCAGCTTTGCTGCTTTTTTTATTTTAAGACATATTCCCTTTTCCTATAACATATGTTTTTAAATGTAAGCACCTTGGTGGAGGGAATATGATGAGTATGTACCAAACAGATCCCTATAAAGGACTGTCCAGTAGAGAAATACCGCTTAAAAAGAAGCTTTTTGGGGAAAACAGGTTGGAACAAGTCAGCGGTGTTTCGGCAATGACAATTTTCATAAATCAGTTTAAAGATTTTATGATTCTTGTTTTATTGTGTGCGTCCTTAATTTCGGCTTATCTTGGAGAAATTGCGGATGCTTTAACTATTTCAGCCATAGTGATACTAAACGGCATACTAGGTTTTGTTCAAGAATACAGGACTGAAAAGTCACTTCAAGCGTTGCATAAATTGGCAGCACCTACGGCAAAAGTTATAAGAGATGGCAGAATACTTACAATACCTGCTTGCGATGTCGTTCCCGGCGATATTGTTCTTCTGGAAGGCGGTGATCGGGTACCGGCAGATGGCAATATATTGGTATCGGAAAATTTAAAAATCGACGAATCTCTTTTGACAGGGGAATCTGTACCCGTTGAGAAAATGGCAGGAACAGAGAATGAATCTCAAATCAAAATACATAGAAAAAATTATGTTTTTATGGGAACTTTGGTTGTGACCGGCCGAGGTAAGATGATAGTGGAAAAAATAGGCATGGATACACAGATGGGTAAAATTGCCGGTATGATGGGGGACATAGAAGATGAGCAAACTCCTCTTCAAAAAAGATTAGATCTTTTAGGAAAGCAGTTGATAACCCTCTGTTTGGCTATATGTGCAATAGTTGCACTATTGGGGGTTATTCGAGGTGAAGAAATATATGACATGTTTCTTTTTGGGGTAAGTCTGGCAGTTGCGGCCATACCTGAAGGACTACCTGCTATTGTAACGGTGGTTTTAACCCTTGGGGTTCAGAGAATGATACAAAAAAAGGTAATCATAAGGCGGCTTTCTGCAGTTGAAACATTAGGCTGTGCCACGGTGATATGCAGTGATAAGACAGGGACATTAACGGAAAACCGAATGAATGTAAGAAAGATGTATATTGCCAAAGAAACGATTATGGTTACAGGCACAGGATACACAAATGAAGGTGAATTTGTGACTCTTGAAGGTAAACTTTTAAAGAGTTTGCCTAAAGAAGTAAAAAAAATTTTAGAAATAGGCGTATCCTGTAATAATGCAAGAATCAACAGAGAAAAAAGCAAAAATATATTTTCTGCCTTTAGCGGTGATGAAGAACTTGTGCCTTATGGTGATCCTACGGAAGTTGCAATTTTGGTAGCGGGTTTGAAGGCTAAAATTGAGAAGGATTATATAGACCAAAAGTATGTAAGAATTAAAGAGATTCCTTTTGATTCAGACAGAAAACGCATGTCGGTAATAGCCAAATCCCAAAAGGGTGAAATCTTTCTTTTTACAAAAGGTGCACCAGATATAGTTGTATCTCTTTGTAAAAATATAGAAGACAAAGATGGAATTCGCTGCATCACCAAAAGAGATGAAAAGGACATTTTAACCGCTAATGAAGATATGGGGCGCGAAGCCTTAAGAGTGTTGGCTTTTGCTTATAAAAAGCTTTCTATAAATAATTTGCAAGATTTAAACCCTGAAAAGGGTCTTACATTTTTAGGGTTGATGGGTATTATTGACCCGCCCAGACCGGAGGCTGTTTCAGCAGTACAAAAGTGTTTTTCATCAGGAATCCGGCCCGTGATGATAACCGGAGACCATAAATCTACGGCTTGGGCGATAGCCCGAGAATTAGGCATGTTAACAAAAGACAGCAAAATTATAACCGGGCAAGAAATTGACAACATGAGTGAAAATGAACTTATAAAGCAAATTGATGACATAGCGGTTTTTGCTCGAGTTACACCTCACCATAAACTTAGAATCGTCAAAGCCTTAAAAAAGAAAGGGAATATAGTTGCAATGACCGGAGATGGTGTCAATGATGCTCCGGCTGTAAAAGAAGCCGATATTGGAATCTCTATGGGTATAAACGGCACTGATGTTACAAAAGAAGCCTCTGCCATGATATTAATGGATGATAATTTTGCAAGTATTGTGGCAGCAGTAGAAGAGGGCAGAGTAATATATGAAAATATACGAAAATTTATAAGGTATCTTCTTTCCTGCAATGTGGGAGAGATACTCACCATGGTATGGATATCAATACTTGGATTACCGCTGCCGCTGCTGCCTATACAAATACTATGGGTAAATCTTGTAACAGATGGACTCCCTGCCATGGCTCTTGGTATAGACCCGCCGGAAAAGGATGTAATGAACCGTAAGCCTCGAGGAAAAAACGAGAATATTTTTTCTCAAGGTCTTGGCAAAAAAATAATATACAGAGGTATCATTATAAGTCTTGCTACAGTAGCGGCGTTTATCATTACTAATATATATAGTCAAAGTAATCTTCAGATGGCTAGAACGGCTGCTTTTGCTACCTTGGTTATGTCCCAACTCTTATTTGTGTTTGAATGTAGAAGTGAAAAAGCCGATACTTATTGGTATAACCCCTTTAGCAATATTTACTTGACATTATCAACAATATTATCTGCAGGGATGCTTTTTGCAGTAATATACATTCCTTTTTTTCAGCCCATATTTCAAACGGTGGCACTTGAAAAAAATATACTCTTTTTGGTTTTAGGATTGGCCGGTTTGGGAGCAGTAATTTAAATATTGCTATTAGAAACCAGGAAGGAGTTTGCAGCTTTTTGTGGAATTATATAAGCAAAACGTTGGCCGAGGGGGTTGTAAAATGTCTAAAAATCTCGAATTTAATATTAATCTTTACACTGATGGTGAAATGCTTTTTAATATCTTAAAGGTGTTTATAAGAGATTATAAAGATTCAAAATGGCCTCATGAAGTTGAGCGTATGACCTTTGCCAGAGAACTGTTTAAAAAAGCCCTTGATACTTATGAAGAAGGGATTAAAGCCGATGAAGGTCGCATTCAAGAAGGATTTTACACTGATGCTGACATAAAAATCGTTAAAGAAATGAGAGGCAGGTACGATTACTGGAAAAAGAAATATGAAGAATTGGTAGGCTAGTAGAATCAAACATAAATCTTAGTCTATAAAAAACAGGATAGTATGCTTTACTATCCTGTTTCTGCATGTAATTACTATATGGCATTGATAAGCATTGTTTGATTTTCTTGCACGAATAAATGTATAAATGTATAATAGAATAGTAGTTCAAGTTAAATGTTTATTGTTGTATCGGAGGCAGTAATATGAATATGGAATTAATTAAACTCAGGGGACGCACCTACTACATTCCAGGTGCTACAAATGTGGGGGTATATCGATATAGAAACGGTTTGTGTACTTTAGTTGATACAGGTTTGGATAATACAACGGGCAGAAAAATTTTAGAAGTATTAGAAGATAACGGCCTGAAAGTAAAATATATAGTAAATACACATGCTCATCCGGACCATTTTGGGGCAAATAATTTTATAAAAGAAAACCAACCCGCTTCTCTTGCAGCAGCATCACATAAAGAAAAAATTTTCATGGAAAACAGTATTTTGGAGGGAATTGTTTTATACGGGGCATCTCCGATGCCGGGACTTTCTACTCGAGTTTTAAAAGCACGTGATACGATCGTTGATATCGAGATAACTGAAGACCATATTAATTTGGGAGATAAAAGGTTTGAGATACTGCCGTTGGAAGGCCACAGCTTTGGTCAGATAGGAGTGGCAACCGAAGACAATGTACTTTTCTGTGGAGATGCGTTTTTCAGTGAGGATAAAATAGAAAAATATCCGTTTCCATTTTTATTTGATGTTGGTGCTCATTTAGAAACATTGGAATATTTACTTGGAACTGATTATGATTACTATATACTTTCGCACTGTGACGAGCCTCCCGAGAAACCAAAATCGCTTATTCAAAAGAATATTGACAATGTGAAGGAAAATCTTGAGATTATAGCGGATTTCTTGACTCAGCCATTAACGAGGGAAGACTTGACAGAACTTATAATAAAAAAGTATGATATACCGATGAATACATCACAATATTTTATAACCATATCTTCAGTTGGTGCTTTTTTAACCTTCCTTCTCGAAAAACAGTCTATAAATATGGATATAATAGATGGGAAGATGTATTTTTATGCTTAAATTATTAGGGGAGATGCAATAAATAATGATTACCAAGAGAGATAATATCAGGAATATAGCCATAATAGCCCATGTAGATCACGGCAAAACAACGCTGGTGGACGGTATGCTCAGGCAAAGCGGTATATTCCGGCAGAATCAGAAGGTTGAAGACCGTGTAATGGATTCAAATGATTTGGAGCGTGAGCGCGGTATAACTATTCTGGCAAAGAATACGGCTGTGACTTATAATGGGATAAAGATAAACATTATCGATACTCCCGGCCATGCGGATTTTGGCGGCGAGGTTGAACGGGTATTGAAGATGGTGGACGGGGTGCTTTTGTTAGTTGATGCTTTTGAAGGACCTATGCCGCAAACACGCTTTGTCTTAAAAAAGGCATTGGCATTAAACTTACCTGCTATTGTAGTAATCAACAAAGTTGACAGGCAGGATGCACGAATTGACCAAGTACTTGATGAAATCCTTGAGCTTTTTATTGATTTAGGGGCCGATGATTCTCAAATAGAATTTCCGGTAGTCTATGCATCTGCCAGAGAAGGCTTTGCCAAAATAAATCTTAAAGATGAGTCCAATGATTTAAAGCCTTTATTTGATACTATTGTAAATTATATACCTGCTCCCGTCGGCGATAGTCAAGCACCGGTACAGGTATTAATCACTACATTAGATTATGACGACTATGTGGGCAGGGTTGCTATAGGCAGAGTGTTCAGAGGGACTATTAAGGCCGGTGATGAGTACGCATTATGTAAAAAAGACGGCTCAATTTCAAAGGTCAAGGTAAGCAATCTTTTCGAATTTGATGGCTTGAAAAGAGAAACCGCAGTTTCGGCTAGTGTCGGAGATATAGTAGCGGTTACAGGTATCGAGGATATTGAGATTGGAGAAACTATCGCAGATGTAGATAATCCGGAAGCCGTGCCTTATGTCAGTATTGATGAGCCAACACTGTCGATGATTTTCAGTGTAAACGACAGCCCGTTTGCAGGCCAGGAAGGAGAATATATTACTTCAAGACATCTAAGAGACAGATTACTTAAAGAGGCTAAAAGTAATGTGAGCTTAAGAATAGAAGAAACTGACAGCCCGGATAAATTTAAGGTTTCAGGGCGCGGCGAATTGCACCTTTCGGTTCTGATAGAAACCATGCGGCGGGAAGGCTTTGAGTTTCAGGTTTCAAAACCCATGGTTATTATAAAGGAAATAAATGGAAAGAAAATGGAACCAGTTGAATCGGTAGTTATAGATATTCCAGAGGTCTACCTAGGTACTGTCATGGAAAAAATGGGTATGCGTCATGGTCAATTGGTCAGTATGGAGAACCTTGGGGGGAACTCCATAAGATTGGAATTTGAAATTCCTACCCGCGGATTATTAGGATATCGTTCTGAATTTATCACCGATACGAAGGGAGAAGGAATTATAAATGCGGTTTTTGCAGGTTTTGCTCCGTTCAAGGGTGATATACCTACTAGAAATAGAGGGTCACTGGTTGCGTTTGAAACAGGAGAGAGCAATACCTACGGTCTTTACAATGCTCAGGAAAGAGGAACATTGTTCATTGGTCCTCAGGTAAAGGTATATGAAGGTATGATAGTAGGTGAAAATTCTAGGCCGGAAGATTTGGACATTAATGTTTGTAAGAAAAAACATATTACTAACTTGCGCTCATCAACAGCCGAAGAAACCCTGAGATTAACTCCTCCGAAGGAAATGACTTTAGAAAAGTGCCTTGAATTTATTCAGGATGATGAACTGCTTGAAGTAACACCCAAAAGCCTTCGTATGAGAAAATCCATACTCTCACGTCAGGACAGGCAGAAAATAAAGGGAAGGAACAAATAAAGGAGTTGCGCAAAACTACTTAAAAAATAGTTTCGCGCACTCTTTTTTTGCTTAAAGTATGGATTTATTTTAAAAAAATGGAAATACTAGCATTAGTATCAAATTTAGGATAAGGAGGCATGCACATGGCAAAGAAGAAGATTGAAAGGGAAAAAACGAAAAACAAGCTTATCGTAGGACAGGGAAAGCTTAAAGATGAATCAATAAATGATAATATGCAAGAAGACTATGAATTATCCGAAGAACTAACGCGAAACAAGCGTTCAAAAGAGCAGCAAAAAAAACCTAAAGAAAAGAAAATGTAAGGAAATTACATGCATTTATTAAAAGCCATTGCCCGATAAAAGATAGATTAAACTGGGGTTCCTGTAATCGGAACTTATAAAATTAAAAATTGAGTCAAAAAACCGCTAGAAAACTGATATGATACTTCCAAAGTAGACAGTCTAATTAATTAAAATTAGATTATCTACTTGGAGGTATTTTTTTATAAATTAATATTATTAATTAGCTCTTGGTATTTCAACGATCTGCTCAACCTTGAAATTGCCATATTTATCTTTTTCCTCTATGGGAACAAATTTAAATACCCTATCCCTGCCCCAAGAGTCTTTAATAACTGCTACCACCCAATCTCCTCGGCTTGATTCAAAAATATCCACAGCCGTTACTTTGCCGTAAGGAATAATCGACTTTAAGTCCTTAGAATTAATTTCCTTGCTATAAGTTTTAGATATATACTTTATTGCAAGGTCATAATTTCCATCCATTCTGGCTCTTAAGAGCGAATTTACCGCAAGGGCTCTTGCGTCTTTTATAATTTTTATGGGTTCCTCTTCAATAGGTTTTTCATAGTCAATATATCCGTCTTTAATGTAAGTTTTAGCATATCCGGTTCTTAAGAACTTACCATTACCCCACTGATAGGTGTAAGTTTCATAAAAATATCTGCCGTCATATTCCACATTAGTTATTGAAAAACTATTATTACTTACTCGAATCGAATTACCTTTACCGGAAAAAACTCGAATCATTTTCTGACCTAGGACTTTGTAAATTTCTAAATGCTGATATCCGAAAGTATCATAGGAAATTACTGCAGCTTCATATATGCCGTCGCTGTCAAAGTCTTTGTAGATTTTTTGTGTATAATAATAATCATTTGTGTAAGATACATCTGAGTAAATAATGCCCGAAGGAAATATCGTATTTTCTATGTTATAGTAAATACTGTTATCTGCCGCCAGAGCAAAACTCGAAAAAACTTGAGTTAACAACAGAACAATTATTAAAGCTAAATATTTTTTATTGAACAATTTTTTGTCCTCCTCTGATTAATCAACTTACACAGTTTATGTTAACATAATAATGTTTTATCAGTCGATGTAATTTTGAAGGAAAACAAGTAAAAAAGTAGAAAAGTATTAATAATGTGGTAAAGACAGTAAAGATTTAATCATAGTAATGCTTTAATATTGCTGAGGTTTGATGCAAATTGCTGTGTAAAAATAAATGCAGAAAGGTGCTGATATATATTGTCCGAAAATATTTCGTCAAACTCTGACAGGCTAAAACCAAATGAACTTTTAATGCTTTTGCTGGCAAATAAGGGAACTTATCTTTCTGGTGAAGATATAAGCAAGAAATTTGGTATAACTCGTTCGGCTATATGGAAACAGATAAATTCTTTAAGGGACATCGGTTATGTAATAAAATCATCTCCGCGTTTAGGCTACTGTCTGGACGAATCGCCCGATTTACTACTGCCTGAGGAGATATGGTCAAAATCTGATTTAACTGTTTTAGGCAGCAAAATTTACTATTATTCGATTACCGGTTCTACTAATGAAGATGCAAAAAAATTGGCCCGGGAAGGAGTTCCGGATGGAACTCTTGTAATAGCTGAGAAGCAACATAAGGCACGAGGGCGAATGGGGCGAGCGTGGAATTCTCCTGACGGAGGTCTTTGGCTTTCTGTAATTTTGAGACCGAATTTTGTTCCCATGGATGCACCAAAACTAACCATTATGACGGCTGTAGCTGTAACCGAGGCAATTATACAAACGACCGGAATTCATGCAGAGATAAAATGGCCTAATGATATACTTGCGGACGGGAAAAAGGTCTGTGGAATTCTTACGGAAATGAGTGCAGAAATGGATGCAATAAATCATGTAATAATAGGAGTGGGAATAAATGTAAATAATAACGACTTTCCTGACGAATTAAAGGGGATAGGCACATCTTTAAAACAAATAAAGGGAGAAAATATAAATCGCTTAGCACTACTATCAGCTTTACTAAAAAAACTTGAATATTATTATATAAAAGCTGAAAATGAAGGATTCCATGAAGTATTTGAAAAATGGCGATCATTATGCATCAATTTGGGTAAAAAAATTAATATTACAGGCAAAAATGATGTTTTTGAAGGAACCGCCATTGACATTGACGAGTTTGGAGCTTTGTTGGTCAGAACTGAAAACGGTGAAGTTGTTCGCGTATTAAGTGGCGATGTATCGCTGAGATAAAAGAATAAAACACCTTCCTGTGGTTAAAATAAAGATAACTTAGTCTTCTTATCTCCTGCACGGTAAATGTAGGATGTTTGAATATAAAACAGGAGGTGTTTTTATTGATAGAAAAAGAGAAACAAATTGAAGAAATACTACAATTTGTAACAAGACACAAGGGTTCACATGCAAGTCACAATGTATGCTCAAGGATTCTGGGCGGTGAATTTTACGGAATCGATGAGCAGGTAATAAATCAGTTGAAATCAAAACTTCCGGAAATTGACGATAATGAGATAGAATCGTGCTACTATATAATTAAGTAAGCTGTTCAGCAGCAAGAGTAGTTTTGGCAATCTCAAGCAATGCGGCTTTATTGTTCAATGATGGATTTTCTATAACCTTATCCAAGAGAATATTTAATATTTGACCGACTTGGGGTCCCGGAGAAATTCCCAGTTCCGACATAATATCTTCGCCGGTTACCGCCAAGTCTTTTATTTGGTAATCACCACATTGTTCATTTTTTATTATCTCAATATCCATAATTAATTTTTTTAATCCCGGCGAATACACCCTGTCAAAACCGCTTGCTATTTTATCTGCTACTCGCAAATCTATCAGATTGTATATATTCTCCCATCCTACTTTCGATATAAGCCTTCTGGCATCAGCTAAAGATGAGTTTTCCGTATAAAAAAACATATGGTTTTCAATCAAAAGAATCACTTTTTTTATAGTCTTATTGTCAAACCTTAATCTTTGCAAAATTTCTCGCGCAGCAGCCGCCGATTCAATCTGATGTTTGGGAAACCTCAAACCTTCTTCGCAGTTTACAGCAGTTTCAGGTTTTGAAATATCGTGCAGAAGTGCTGCAAGTCTTAAAGGCAGTGTATTCCTGATAACCTTGCAGGCGATAAGGTTATGCTCTAATACATCCACAGGTTTATTGGAATGCATGACTCCCATACCGGCCATAAGCTCAGGTATTATATAATTCATAAGGTCTGTTATGACAAGTGTTACTAACCCGTCAAAATTATAATCCGCCGTTAAAATTCTTGTAAGCTCATCGCGTATTCTTTCTTGAGATACGCCGGTAAGCTCCTTGGCATGAGATTTTAAAGCATATAATGTTGAAGCATCAATTGAAAATCCGAGCTGTGCCTGGAACCGAGCCGCCCTCATAGCTCTAAGAGGGTCCTCCCAAATTCTTCTTGTAGACCCGGTGCATTTAATTACGCCCTTTTTTATATCTTTTATTCCGTCGAATGGGTCTATAAGTTCATCATCAATAGGGTCATAAGCAATAGAGTTTATTGTAAAATCACGCCTTGCAAGATCAGTATATATGCTTCCTCCAAAAACATAATCGGGCTTTCTTCCGGGGGCATCATTGCGGAAAGGAGTTATCTCGACCTTGAATCCATCAGCAATTACCAACATGGTGCCAAAATTTCCATAAGGTTTAGCATTTGGAAAAACTGACTTTATTTCATTGGGAAAAGCACTTGTGGCTATATCAAAATCAGAATTTTGACGGTTCATTATCAAGTCCCTTATTGTGCCGCCGACGACATAAGCTTCAAACCCTGATGCTCTAAGTTTATTACATATTTTCTTTATGGCAGATGGCATGCTCATTTGAATCATAATAAAAAACTCCGAATTCATAGTATTTAAATATATTATACACTAATATACTTGCTTAACAAAGCATGGCAGGGAACAAAATATAAAAACAAAATTGTTTACATAGAACTTATATTTTTTTAACCTATTGACACCACCATATATATAATATATACTGTGTATATACGATATATACAGATTAGGAGGCACTATGTTTATACCAATTTCTAATAATGATCCGAGGCCTCTTTATGAGCAAATCTCTGAGGGAATAAAAACTAAAATATTAAGGGGCGAGCTTGTGCCGGGAGATGCCCTTCCGTCTATAAGACAGTTAGCTCAAGATTTAAAAACCAGCGTTATTACGACAAAGCGCGCTTATTTTGAGCTGGAGCAGCAAAAGCTTATTGTTACGCGCCCCGGTAAAGGCAGTTTTGTAGCGGATTATGATATGGACGAAATTGCATCTTTGAGTTTGCACAAAATCCAACAACAACTCAGAGAGATAGTTGTAGAGGCCGAAAAGACCGGGGTTTTACGTAAAGATCTTGAAAATATTTTTTATAAAATCTTGGAGGAGGAATATTGTGGAAGATAATATTTTGGAGATAATAAACCTAAATAAAAATTATGATAAATTTAAGCTGTCGGACATAAATATCACGCTGCCGCGAGGCTACATAATGGGATTTGTAGGTGCGAACGGTGCAGGAAAGACTACCACAATAAAACTTATCATGAATATGATTCGAAGGGATTCCGGTAAAATAAATGTAATGGGGAAAGACAATATAAAATATGAAATGCACATAAAAAATAAAACAGGATATGTAGGCGAACAGCCGGTTTTTTATGATGATTTGACGGTGAGATGGACAGCGAATTTTGCAGGGAAGTTTTATTCGGATTGGGATGGGGCAGCTTTTAATGAATTGTTGACAAGATTTGGTGTAGATAAAACAAAAAAAATAAAACAGCTTTCAAAGGGAATGAGGATGAAAACGGCATTAGCCATTGCACTTTCCCACCGGCCTGAGCTTCTTATACTGGATGAACCAACTTCAGGGCTTGACCCTGTTATAAGAGATGAGCTGCTTGATATATTGATGGAGTTCATTCAAGATGAAAGGCATGGAGTGTTTTTTTCATCACACATTACCTCGGATATAGAAAAAATAGCAGACTATGTAACACTTATCGACAACGGCAAGATAATCTTTTCGGAAGAAAAAGATAAAATCTTAAACCACTGGAAGTTGGTCAAAGGTGATATCAATAAATTAGATGATTATAGAGATGACCTAGCAGGTCTAAAAGTATCAAAGACAGGTTTTAGCGGTATCGTGAAAGACATGGATGCTTTTAAAGCTTGTCATGATATGTCTTTGCTTACTATAGATAAAATAAGTCTTGATGATGTACTACTGCATCTTGCAAAAAAGGAGAATCAAAAATGAGACATCTAGTTATAAAAGATCTTTATGTAAATAGGAAGTATATGTCATTTGTTTTGCTATTGTTGGCAGCTGTATTGGTTTTAAAGGGAAGCTCAGCTCCAATGGTATTATTTGGAGTGGGCATGATTTCATATGGTGTGCTTATAAGAAGCTGCTACTATGATGATAAAGATAGAGGTGACATATTCTTAAGGACACTGCCGATAAAAGCATCCACCATTGTTTTAAGTAAATACATTTTGGGTATCTCGGTATTATTTATAGTAGTAGCAATTTGCCTATTGTTTGCCATCTTGAACGGACAAAACTTGGATATCTATTTTGCAAGTTTTGCCTTCTCGATTTTAGCTATAAGTGTTATCTATGCCATTTACCTGCCGATATTTTTTAAGTACGGTTATGTAAAGGCTGCAACCTTTCAATCAGTATTGTTTATTATAATTATGGCAGTTTCTTTCGGCTTTAAAGAATTAATAAATATTACAAATTTCCCAGTGTCGGTTAATCAATTGCATCGGTTTCTTACTCCTCTAATCAACTTTATCAATGAGATTTCAAGGAGCAATATAATATTATTGCTGACACTTTCTGCAGTATCACTTGTTATACTTGCAGTATCGGCAACACTTTCTATAAAATTTTATGATGCGGGAAAATGAAAGGGCCATCACTTTACAGCTCATAACTTTTTAAAAGTCCTCATCGCAATTACTGCCTCATATGTTATAATAAACCAAGAGGTAAATTGTAAGGAGGTCGTGCATAATGATATTCTCATTGCTTATGTTTTTAATCATAGCTATGCTTTTCCCGTATTTGTTTATACCTATATTGATTTTTCTGGGTATAGGTTTTTTGTTTTTACTACCATATGTTGTTGTATTCAATTCCTTTTACAATATAATTACCATACCATGGCAGATCATAAAGATTGCTTCAGACCGTAGAATTAGAAAAAATCACAGCCTAGAGCACGCCACTATAAATGTGCTGGAGCAAAGATACGGAAGACCTCTGCAGGCAGGGGGGTTAGCGTATTCTAACGGATTTTCCCTTTCAGGTCCTGACCTTCCGCCAATTTACGAAGTTATGAGTGCAGTTAAGGAAGCACAATTTCGCATGATAAACGGCGAAAAGGAATTGGCCATTCATCCCAGATGCGGGACTTCTATTGCGGCAGCAAACTTCCTATTTTCCCTGGTTTTTATAATCGTGCTTTTTTCTTCACATCATTTATCCTTATTAAATGTAATACTTGCATTTTTGCTTGCTAATCTTTTGGCAAAACCCTTTGGGCGAGTTCTTCAAAAGTTTTTTACGACATATCCCGAAGTAGAAGATGTGGTTATACAGGATGTCTACGTACAAGCACAACATGATATGATTCCTTTTTTGACAATAATAAATCCAAATCGCTCTTACTTTATTAAAACATATCAGCTTAAATAAGGTTAATTAATAAGCGATAAGAATCAAAATGAGGACAAATGATATTATTTCTATCAAAGCAATTTTTATATCAGGATTAATCAACCCGTTGTATAATATGCCGTAAAATGATAAAATTAAGAAATGTTAGTGGCCGAAATAAATAAGAGAGGTGAAAACATGATTATGGATAAAGATACAGTTGGACGTATGGCCGATATAGCTCACATGTATATCTCTGAGGAGGAAAAAAGCAGAATTTCAAAAGAGCTAAGTTTCCTATTAGAATGTTTTGATAAACTGAACCAAGCTGATACTGAAGGGGTCATGCCCACAATTCATCCAATAACGGATAGAAATATTCTCAGAGAAGATGTGGTTTGGGAGAGCCTTCCTATAGAAGAAGTCTTAAAGAATTCTCCTGACAAGGACAACAGATTTTTTAGAGTGCCCAGGATAATCGAAGAATGAGAGATTTATGATTGGAGGCAGTATGTTGAAACTTCATGAACTTACGGTTAATAAGGCAAATGAACTTTTAAAGAAAAAGGAAATAAAGTCTGAAGAACTGACGAGTGCCCTTTTCAATAGGATAGACAGCACTGATGGCCAAATCAAAGCTTATGTCACACTTGATAAGGATAGAGCTCTTGAAACGGCCAGGTTGGCAGATGAGAAGGCCGATTTTATGCAGCCGCTGACCGGAATTCCAATGGCTGTAAAGGATAATATTTGCACAAAAGATTTAAAGACTACCTGCTGTTCAAAAATGTTAGAGAATTTTGTGCCACCTTATGATGCAACAGTAATATCAAAATTAAAAGATGTAAATGCCGTGATTTTAGGAAAGACTAATATGGATGAGTTTGCAATGGGCTCTTCTACTGAAAGCTCATTTTTCCAAGTGACAAAAAACCCATGGAATCTTGAATGTGTGCCAGGAGGCTCCTCCGGAGGTTCGGCCGCTGCTGTGGCTGCTGACGAATCCCTGTATGCCCTTGGTTCTGATACAGGCGGTTCAATAAGGCAACCTGCTGCTTATTGTGGCGTAGTAGGCTTAAAGCCCACCTATGGAAGGGTTTCCAGATTCGGAGTGTCGGCACTTGCTTCAACTATGGATGCAATAGGCCCTATTACAAAGGATGTTACAGATTGTGCTATTGTGCTTTCCGCTATTGCAGGCATTGATAGCTTTGATCCGACATCGTCGGATATATCGGTAAGTGACTATCTTAAATGTTTACATGATGAGTTAAATGGCATAAAGATAGGCATACCTAAAGAATTTTTAGATAATGCTGTGATTGACAAAGATGTAAAGGATGCTTTTTTAAATGCAGCTAAGATTTATGAAAAACTCGGTTGTGTTTGCGAAGAAATAAGTCTTGCAAATGCAGAGTATGCATTATGGGCGTACCACATTACCGTTGCGGCCGAGTCAAGCTCTGAGTTAGGTCAGTATGATGGTATCAGATATGGACACCGTGCTGCAAAATATGAGGATTTAAAAGACCTTTACAAAAAAAGTCGAGGCGAGGGTTTTGGCACTGAAGTTAAGCGGCGTATCATATTAGGTACATATCTATCAGATGCACAAAACTATGACAAATATTATCTGAAGGCTCAAAAAATCAGGACACTCATAAAAAAAGATTTTGAAAATGCTTTTAATAAATATGATCTTTTAATAACTCCTACGGTTCCCACCACGGCCTTTAAAATTGGAGAAAAAATCGATGACCCGCTGAAAATGTACATGAACGATTTATATACAACCCCGGTGAACCTTGCAGGCCTTCCTGCCATATCTATTCCATGTGGTTTTTCAGATGGCTTGCCCATTGGTCTTCAGATTATAGGTAAAGCATTTGATGAGGCATCAATTTTACGCGCTGCATATGCTTTTGAGCAGAATACAAGCTACCATGAAAAGCGGATAAAATGGGAGGAGGGTTCTAGTGATGAACTATGAGACTATTATAGGTCTTGAAGTACATGTAGAGCTTTTAACAAAAACAAAAATATTTTGCGGCTGCAGTACCGAATTTGGCAAAGAACCGAACAGCCACTGCTGTCCGATTTGTCTCGGGATGCCGGGGGCCCTTCCGCTTATGAACAGGAGTGTTGTAGAATATGCTGCTAAAGCCGGATTGGCTCTTAACTGTGATATAGCCGAGCTTTCCAGATTTGACCGGAAAAACTATTTTTATCCCGACCTTCCTAAAGCCTATCAAATATCTCAATACTATATTCCACTGGCAAGAAATGGATATATAGAGATTGAGCCTAATGGTCAAAAAAAGCGTATAGGTATAAGAATCATGCATATGGAAGAGGATGCCGGCAAATTAATCCATGAAGAGGGGAGCGCCTATTCCCTTGTGGATTTGGACAGGGCAGGTGTGCCGCTTGTTGAAATAGTATCAGAGCCTGATATGCGGTCAGCAGAAGAAGCGTGGCTTTACTTAAATAACCTGAAAACAATACTTTCATATATTGAAGTGTCTGACTGCAAAATGGAAGAAGGCTCTTTAAGATGTGATATAAATATTTCTCTTAGACCGGAGGGCTCCAAAGAATTCGGAACAAAAGTCGAAATTAAGAACCTGGGTTCTTTCAGAGCCGTAAGACGTGCGATAGAATATGAAGAAAAGCGTCAAAAAGAAATTCTTGAAAGTGGCGGAAGTATTACTCAGGAAACTCGCCGCTGGGATGAGGTGCAAGGTATTACTACTTTTATGAGAGGAAAAGTGGAGAATCGATATTCGCCTGAACCCAACCTGGCGCCCATTATCATAAAAGATGACTGGAAAGAGGAGATACGCAGCAAAATTCCCGAACTGCCCAATGCACGAAAAGCAAGGTTTATGCAGGAATACAGTCTCCCGGAATATGATGCCTCAGTTATTACCGCATCTAAAATCTTGGCAAATTTCTATGAGGAATGTGTAAAATATTATCATGATCCAAAGGTAGTCAGCAATTGGGTTATGGTAGAATTGATGAGTATATTGAATGAAACAGGGCAGGGCATCAAAAATTTAAAATTTACTCCCAAGCAATTATCAGATATGCTTGTGATGATTGACAAAGGCACTATCAGTGGTAAAATAGCAAAAGATGTCTTTAGGGATATGTTTGAAACAGGGAAATCCCCTGAGGATATAGTAAAAGAAAAGGGCCTTATTCAGATTTCGGACGAAGCCGAACTTGAAAGTATAGCACAAAAGGTTATAGATAATAACCCTAAATCAGTTCAGGATTATAAAAACGGCAAGCAAAAAGCACTGGGCTTTCTTGTGGGTCAAATAATGAAGGAGACAAAAGGTAAAGCAAACCCACAAATGGTAAATACCATATTAATTCGACTCTTGGGTTAAAAAATGATTTATAGATTTATTTTCAGAGGCTGTAGTGAATGGCCTCTTTTTTCAAATTTTGATTTTAATATAGAATCCATTTTCCTAAGTGGCGGTCATTAACCGCCTGCTGTAATTATTAAATCTAAAACAATATATTGATATTCCTAGGCGGGAATTAACTTTTTACAGTTAATTAATTTTAAGCAAGCAATTTATGTTTTGTAATGATAATTAGATTAATGCCATGTTAAAAACTAATATAGCAAATATGAAGGATTTTTTGATTAATTATCGAATAATTAAATAAGTAATATGGTAATATCATTGTCTTAAAAACACGTTCAAGTCAGCTATTACTCGATATGGATTGTTCTTATTAATACTTACAGCTGAAAGGTCATCATCCTCTGTTAGATAAAACAAAACTATCGGAGGAATAACTGTAGCCTTATACAATATCATATAAATGAGCAAATTTTGAGGGGGGGGAATTTTCTTACAAAATATAAAAGATTTATCGGGGGATTTAGCAAGTTAATGCAAAAGTTAAATATTCTAATTCTATTAGGAGGGGATTTAGTGTTAAAGAAAAGTTTAATAGTAATGCTTGCTTTGTTGATAGCTGCGACAGCTTTGGCAGGGTGTGGACAAAAACCGGCCGAGCAGGGTAAAGAGGAGCAACCCCAGAAAGAAGCATCTAAAATTCTCAGAGTAGGTATTATATCAAACCCACCCAAATTAGACCCGGTCTTTGCTACAGATACATCTTCCGCTAGGGTGATCTACCAGATTTTTGAAACACTTGTGGATTATGATAATGATGGAAATGTACAGCCGCTTTTAGCGGAATCCTGGGATATTTCCGAAGATGCATTAGAATATGTTTTCCATCTTAGAAAAGGCGTTAAATTCCATAGTTCAGTTGCGGGAGAACCAACTGCTAACGGTGGTCGCGAAGTAACTGCCGATGACTGGATTTGGTCCTTTAATTATATATTAAATCCGGACACCAATTCACCGAGAGCGTATTTCTTGGACATGATTAAGGGTTATGAAGACTATCAGAAAAAGAAAACCGAGCAAATTGCTGGAATTTCCAAGGTCGATGATTATACAATAAAAATAGAGCTGGATTATCCCTTTGCACCTTTTCTCAGCGTTTTGGCTTACAATACCTTTAATGTTCTTCCTAAAGAAGATGTGGAAAAGCATGGAACGGATCAATTTAATTTCCACCCCGTAGGCACAGGTCCGTTTAAATTTGAGGAATGGATACAAGATGATAAAATTGTGCTTTCTAAAAATGAAAATTACTGGGCAAAAGATGAAAATGGCAATCAGCTGCCCTATCTTGACGGTGTAGAATTCGGCATAGTTACAGACTTGGCAATGCAGTGGACCGAATTCGGCTTAGGCAATTTTGATATAATCGAGGAAGTTGATGACCCGTATTATCATGAAGCTAAAGAGATGCCGAACTTTATTGAAAGAGCGGAACTTGCCACATATTACTACGGATTTAATCTTACAATGGCCCCATTTAAGGACAATAAACCGCTGAGGCAGGCTTTCAACTACGCTATTGACCGTCAGGGCTTAATAGACATAGTAAGAAACGGCAGAGCTCTTCCTGCATCCGGTGCTCTACCGCCGGGGATGATGGGATATGATGAGAGTATTGAGCCCAAGTATACCTATGATGTAGAAAAAGCGAAAGCATTGCTTAAGGAAGCCGGATATCCCAATGGCATAAAAGTTGAGCTTACTTATAATACCAGCGATGCTCATAAACGAATAGCCGAAGCACTGCAAGCTCAATTTAAGCAGACTGGTATTGATGTTAGTTTAAAAAATATTGATTGGGGAGCTCTACTTGATGCTGCCGACAGGCTGGAGATGCCGTTCTTCCGCATGGGGTGGACGGCCGACTATCCTGATCCCGACAATTTCCTGTATGTACTCTTGCATTCCGATAATATCGGCCCAAATGGAAACTATACAGGATTTAGCAACAAAGATTTTGATGAAATTACAATGAAGGCAAGAACTGAAACGGATCCTGCCGTGCGTGAAGAACTTTATAAAAAGGCTGAGTCAATAGCTCGAGAAGAGGCACCGTGGTTATTTATATATCATTACACCACACATGGTCTAGCTCAGCCCTATGTTAAAAATATGAGAGTGCCTTTCTTTGGTGCATATTCACTTAAATATACCAATTTGGATATAGAAAAATAAAAAAGTCTAAGGCATGGCTTCCTTTTGAAAAGGAAGCCATGCACAAATATATTGCAGAGCATCCTAGATCTGAGGAGGGAAAAGAATTTGCTGAATTATGTCATAAGAAGGCTTGTAGGAGCAATTCCGGTATTGGTAGGCGTCATTGCCGTAGTATTTATACTCACTACAATTGTTCCGGGAGACCCTGCAAGAATTATGATGGGGCAGAGGGGGAATCCTGAAACTATTGCAAAAATACGACATGAAATGGGACTTGACAAACCACTTCCAATTCAATTTTTAGATTTTATGAAAAATGCGCTTACATTGAATCTTGGCAAATCTTATAGAAATAATATGACAGTGGTAGAGGCAATAACTACAAGGATTCCGGTTACATTTAAATTAGCATTTTTTGCTATGGTAATAGCAATCCTTGTTGGTGTTCCGCTGGGAATTATTTCAGCGGTAAAGCAATACTCATGGATTGATTATGGGGCAATGTTTTTTGCCATTCTTGGAATATCAGCTCCTGTTTTTTGGGTGGCACTGCTGGCTGTGGTGCTTTTTTGTGTAATACTGGGCTGGATTCCCGGCACCGGCACGGGAAACGGGGAGTTGATTTATTATGTGCTTCCGTCAATTGTTCTGGGATTAAGACCGGCAGCTCTCATTGCAAGACTTACCCGTTCAAGCATGCTGGAGATAGTCAGACAAGATTATATACGAACTGCCAGAGCAAAGGGACTGTCTGAGAGGGTAGTTATAATGAGGCATGCCCTGCGCAATGCATTAATCCCGGTAGTAACCGTCATAGGTATAGAGGTAGCAAGCCTTTTAAGCGGTGTGGTAATTACAGAGCAAATATTTTCATTGCCGGGCATAGGAAGGCTCAGTGTTGAAGCTTTAACAAATCGGGATTTCCCGGTTATACGCGGAGTTGTGCTGTTTATGGCATTTATTTTTGTTTTAGCAAATCTTATTGTCGATCTTTCTTATCCATTTTTTGATCCGAGAATAAAGTACGATTGATAGGGGGATGAGTTATGGAAACAAAAACAGAAAAACAAAAAGAAGAAAAGAATATCAATCAAAAAATGGAAGGTCGCAGTCTTTGGGCAGACGGATGGATTAGACTTAAGAGGAATAAACTGGCCATGTTTGGGATGTGGCTTATTATAATAATCTGTTTAGCTGCAATTTTCGCACCATATATTACCAGGTATGACCCTAATGAACAGTTTATTTGGACAGAGGGCCCCTCTGCCAAACTCGTTCCGCCTTGTTCCAAATACTGGTTTGGAACTGATGTATATGGTAGGGATATTTACACCAGAGTAATTTACGGGGCGCGAATCTCTCTACAGATAGGATTTGCAGCAACGGCCATATCAGTTATAATCGGTGTAATACTTGGGAGTATAGCGGGCTACTACGGTGGTATCATTGATGATTTTATAAGTTGGCTTACAAATGTAATTTTTGCATTTCCTTTTTTATTATTTGTTTTGGCATTGGTAGCGTATTTGCCGCCCAGTCTACCCCTGCTCTACATGGCCATAGGCGTTATTTCATGGGCGTCCTTTGCAAGGGTTGCAAGAGGTCAAGTTATTCAACTTAAGGAGATGGAATTTGTTGAAGCTGCAACAGCCATCGGTAGTCACGACAAAAGGATTATATTTAAACATATACTGCCAAATATTTTAGCACCTATTATAGTTCAAACTACCTTGGAAATTGGCAGTATAATTATGCTGGAATCATCCCTCAGCTTTTTAGGTTTTGGAATTCAACCGCCAAAACCTGCCTGGGGATATATGATAAGTGAAGGAAAACAGTATTTTCTTTCCGGTCAATGGTGGTGGTCTGTTTTCCCCGGATTAGCTATTATGATATTGGTTTTAGGATTTAATCTTTTCGGCGATGGTCTGAGGGATGCTCTTGATCCCCGGCTTAAGCAGTAAGGAGGGATATCGTGTCTGAAAATTTAGTTGAAGTAAAAAATCTAAAAACCTATTTTTATACTGAAGACGGCGTAGTTCCGGCTGTTGACGGAGTTGATTTTAAAATTAAAGAAGGAGAAACGTTGGGAATAGTTGGTGAGTCAGGATGCGGCAAAAGCGTTACATCCTTGTCTATTTTGAGGCTTATTCCCAGCCCTCCGGGGAAAATTGTGGATGGGGAAATACTCTTTAGGGGAGAAAACCTCTTACAAAAATCAGAAGCTGAAATGCGTAAGATTCGTGGAAATGACATATCCATGATATTTCAAGAACCTATGACATCGCTGAATCCGGTTTTTACCGTAGGGGAACAAATTGCTGAAGCCATAGAGCTGCATCAGGGTTTAAACAAAAAGCAAGCAATGGATAAAACTGTTGAGATGTTAAATCTTGTCGGCATACCATCGGCGGATAAAAGAGTAAATGATTTTCCTCATCAAATGAGTGGTGGCATGCGGCAGAGGGTAATGATAGCCATGGCTCTTTCTTGTAATCCGTCGCTGCTTATAGCTGATGAACCTACAACGGCCCTAGATGTTACCATCCAAGCTCAGATATTGGAATTGATGAAGGATCTGAAGAAAAGATTAAATACCTCCATCATGCTGATAACTCATGATTTGGGTGTAGTTGCTGAAATGGCTGAAAACGTTTTAGTTATGTATGCTGGCAAAGTAGTAGAATATGCAGATGTCAGGACTATTTTTAAAGAACCGAAACACCCATATACTATTGGCCTTATGGGGTCTATTCCACGGCTGGACCAGCCTAAAGAAAAGCTTTATGTCATAGAGGGAACCGTTCCGAACCCTTTTAATATGCCTAAAGGCTGTCGGTTTCATCCTAGGTGTCCCGAAGCCAGAGAAATATGTGTTACTAAGGAACCTGAGCTTATAACCATCAACGGTCATCAAGTGTGTTGTTGGAAATATTGCAACGAGTGGAAGGGGGCGGAATGAGTGGACTCTAGTCAGAATAAAATACTTGAAGTTAAAGGCTTAAAAAAATATTTTCCAATAACCGGGGGATTGCTTCGCAAGACCGTAGGTTATGTAAAAGCCGTAGATGGAGTAGATATCTTTATAAAGCGCGGAGAAACTTTAGGCCTGGTTGGAGAAAGCGGTTGCGGTAAATCTACTTTAGGTCGGGTTATATTGAGGCTAATAGATGCAACTGAGGGTGAAATCATATATGAGGGTCAAAATGTTTTAAAACTTACAAAAAGTCGTATGAGAGAAATGCGCAAAAAAATGCAAATAATATTTCAGGACCCATATGCATCGTTGAATCCACGTATGACAGTGGGAGATATTATTGGCGAACCCATGGATATTTTTAATTTGGCAAAAGGACGGGAAAAGGAAGAAAAAGTTCTTGAGCTTTTAAGTGTTGTCGGATTGGATATCCAGCATATAAGACGCTATCCCCACGAATTTTCCGGAGGTCAGCGCCAGAGGATCGGAATAGCTAGAGCATTGGCCGTGGACCCGGAGCTTATAATATGTGATGAACCAGTTTCAGCACTTGATGTTTCAGTGAGATCGCAAGTGCTGAATCTTATGCAGGAACTCCAACAAAAATTTGAGCTTACCTATTTATTCATATCACATGATTTAAGTGTGGTAAAACATATAAGTGATAGAGTTTGTGTTATGTATTTAGGTAAGGTCGTAGAGGTATCGGATAAAAATGAACTATACGATAACCCGCTTCACCCTTATACTAAAGCACTTCTTTCAGCAATACCCATTCCTGATCCTGAAGTTAAAAGAGAAAGGATAATTTTAGAAGGTGATGTACCGACACCGATAAATCCTCCGCAAGGTTGCCGCTTTCATACGAGATGTCGATATGCCATGCCAATATGCAGTCAGCAGGAACCGGTTTTAAAAGATGTTGGCAAAGAACACTTTATTGCATGTCATTTATACTAATTCTTATCAAATGTCTAATTTAATATTGAAAGGTATAAGCGCTATATGCTACAATCAGGTCATTAGGTAATAATTAATAATGATATTACTTGATGACCTTTATGTTATTGCAGATAAAAAACTAATAAAACCAAGTAAAATCAGGAGGAATAATATGGCAACAATAAAACCGTTCAAAGCTTTAAGACCGACAGTTGAGCTGGCACCAAAAGTTGCAGCACTACCCTATGACGTAGTAACTACAGAAGAAGCCAGGGAATTGACAAAAGATAATGAATACTCATTTTTACACATTGACAGGGCGGAAATTGCTTTTAAAGAACCAATAAATCTGTATGATCCGAGAGTATATGAAAAAGCTCGAGAGAAATTGTGTGCTATGATTGAAGCAAAGGTATACATACAGGATAAAAAGCCGTGTCTGTATATATACCAATTAGAAAGAGAAGGTAAGCGTCAAAAAGGTATAGTGACCTGTACATCTTTGGATGATTACTTAAATGATGTTATTAAGAAACATGAACACACTTTGCCAATTAAAGAGCAAGACAGAATAAATCATGTAAAGTATACTCAAGCCCATACAGGGCCTATACTTATGACTTATCGTGAAAATCGTGAAATTACAAGCATAGTTGATGATTGGACCTTATCACATACTCCGATTTATGATTTTGTTTCAAGTGACAAGGTTGTTCAAACTGTATGGATTATTGATGATGACAGAACCATAAAAAAAATTGTCGACTTATTTGCAGGTGTGGGAGCAATTTATATAGCCGACGGTCATCACAGAGCAGCCGCAGCCGTAAAAGTAGGATTGGCGGAAAGGGCAAAGAATCCTAATTATACTGGTAACGAAGAATACAATTATTTTCTTTCGGTTATTTTTCCCGATACACAGCTGACCATACTTGAATATAACAGAGTAATAAAAAAATTAAACGGTCTTGGCGAAAAAGAATTACTTGAGAAAATTGATAAAAATTTTGAACTTATATATAAAGGCAAAGAAGCTTTCAAACCCAAAGCAAAGCATTTTTTTGGTATGTATATGGGCGGACAATGGTATGGCTTTAAAGTTAGAACTAACAGCTTTAATAGAGATGATCTTGTAGAAAGTTTAGATGTATCAATACTCCACAATCTAATAATCTCACCTGTTTTTGGCATCACTGACCCAAGGACTGACGATCGGATTGACTTTGTAGGTGGAGTAAAAGGTGTGGAGGAATTAATAAGACGTGTGGACAGTGGCCAGATGCGTATAGCTTTTGCACTGTTTGCTACACCTATAGATGATCTTATGAAAATTGCCGATGCGGGTTTGATAATGCCACCGAAATCTACTTGGTTTGAACCAAAATTACAAAGCGGGATATTTATTCACTCAATAAAGGAATAGCAGAAATACAAAAACTTTTTACGAAGGGAGGAAATAGATATGAAATACGATGTTTTAAAAACAAAATTACAAGCCCTTACCCTTCTTGTTATTTTTATCTTTTGTATTTCTGCTTGTGGCAATTCCGAGAACAGTGAACCGGTTACGAAGACAAATTTTTTGCTCGATACCGTAATAAGTATAGAGGCTTTTGGGCCTTATGCCTCTGAAGCTATCGATAAAGCATTTGATCGAATTGCCGATATTGAAAAAAAAATGACGGTAAACGCTGAATCAAGCGAGTTAATCGAGCTAAACAAAAAAGCCGGAAAGGAGCTTTGCGAGGTAAGCCCGGATACTTTTTTCGTTATTAAAAAGGGTCTGCAGTATTCCAGACTGTCAAAAGGTAAATTTGATATAACAGTGGGTCCTTTGGTAAGGTTATGGGGTATTGGTACCGATAAGGCACATATTCCTGCGCTTACTGAAATAAAAAAAGCTTTATCACTGATTGATTACACACAAGTAAAACTTGATGAAAGCCAAAATGCCGTATTTTTAAAAAAGGCAGGCATGGCTTTGGATTTGGGCGGAATTGCAAAAGGATATGCTGCAGACGAGTCGGTTAAGGTTTTAATGCAAAGTGGCGTAGAAAGCGGATTGATTGATTTAGGCGGCAATCTTTATGCTATAGGTACAAAACCTGATGGTACGCCGTGGAAAATAGGCTTGCAAGATCCTTTTGATGTAAGGGGAAGCATCTTTGCTACGGTAGAAGTGGCAGATAAAACCTTAGTTACTTCCGGACCTTATGAAAGGTATTTTGAAGAGAATGGAAAGAAGTATCATCATATCCTAGATACAAATACGGGATTTCCGATAGAAAATGGTTTAATGAGTGTAACAATTATATCAGATAGTTCCATAGATGCGGATGCACTGTCAACTGTTGTCTTTTCCATGGGGTTAAGTGATGGAATAAAATTTGTAAATGGTCAAAAAAACATAGAGGCAGTTTTTGTAACCGGCGATTATAAAGTATATGCAAGTTCCGGAATCAATAAATACAATTTCAAAGTTACAAATAAACGTTTCAAAATGGAAAGTTGCATTGAGTAGATTATGGATTGAATTTGTTAAATAATTAACAAAGATTTTGATAATAATATAACATTGTGACTTATTTCACTTTTTCTATTGTAAAAAGAGTACTGTTGTGCTAAAATTAGTTGCGAAGGAGTGTTGCATAGCTATGCTAAAAAAGATTAAAATACCGGACGCTACCATCGGTCGTTTATCATTATATTCAAGATATTTAATTGAAGCTCACGAAAAAGGGATAACAACCGTGTCGTCGCAGCATATTGCGAAGGCAACCGGTGTCACTCCTGCTCAAGTTCGTAAAGACTTAGCATATTTTGGAGAATTTGGAACAAGAGGAGTAGGCTATAATTCTAAAGAGCTTTATAATTATATAATGAAGATTTTAGGACTGGACAAACATTGGTCGGTAGCCATTGTTGGAGCCGGCAATTTAGGAAAAGCCCTTTCTCAATATAAGGGTTTCTATCAAAGAGGATTTGATATAGCTTGTATCTTTGATAATGATCCAAAAAAAGTAGGAAAAAAAATATCTAATATAAACATCTGCCATCTAGATTCTTTAAACGAAAAAGTTAAGGAGCTAAAAATAACTCTGGGAATTATTGCAGTACCGGCGCAGGCAGCCCAAGAAGTAGCCGATAAATTAGTAAAAGCAGGTATAAGAGGGATAATAAATTTTGCTCCCATAAATATTACCGTAGATGAAAATATAATCTTAAGGAGAGTTGATTTATCTGCTCAATTGGAATATTTGACATATTATCTGGAGGATGCTTGATGAAACTGTCAAAAATAAAGGAGCTGCTTCAGGCTGAAGTGCTTTGGGGAGATGAATTTTTAGATACTGAAGTTTTGAGCGCTTGCGGTGCGGATCTCATGAGTGATATTTTAGCGGATACTAAAATCAATGCCGTTCTTCTAACGGGCCTAACCCATAGACAGATTATACAAACAGCGGTTATGGGCGATTTTGTTGCGATTACGTTTGTGCGAGGCAAAATTCCTCCTAAGGATGTCATAGAACTGGCACGACAAGTCAAAGTTCCGCTGTTGAGGACTAGTTTGCCGCTGTATGAAACATGCGGAATCTTGTATGAGGCAGGCCTTAGACAAGCTCATACAAAAGATATGAGTTTGAGGTCCGAACGAGCCGAGTCGGCTCAGACCATGAAACTTACTTATGACATAATCGGCAACGATTTTAATAATGCCGGTAAGGCAGCCGAACAAGCGAAAATGGTATTGAAACAAATAGGAATAGATCCTTCGATTATAAGAAGGGTTTCTATTGCTGCATATGAAGCCGAAATGAATATTGTAATCCATGCTCATAAAGGGCAACTTATTTTTGCTATTACACCCGCATATATAGAATTAGTTGCTGAAGACCAAGGCCCTGGAATTCCAGATGTACAAAAGGCTTTGGAAGAGGGATATTCTACTGCTCCGGCTCGTATAAGAGAATTGGGCTTTGGTGCAGGTATGGGTCTTCCTAATATGAAGAAATTTACCGATGTTTTCGAGATAGATTCTGTTGTTGGAAAAGGAACAAAAGTAAGAATGGTTATTAATTTATAGCATGGCTGAAAGCTGGTGATTTTTTTGCAACAACATTATCATTCGGTTACTCTTGATGTTGATAAATGTAAGGGTTGCACAAATTGTATTAAGGGATGTCCCACTGAAGCAATA
Source organism: Tepidanaerobacter acetatoxydans Re1 (assembly GCF_000328765.2). Lineage (NCBI taxonomy): Bacteria > Bacillati > Bacillota > Clostridia > Thermosediminibacterales > Tepidanaerobacteraceae > Tepidanaerobacter > Tepidanaerobacter acetatoxydans. Next base: position 1,965,235 of record NC_019954.2, on the reverse strand, counting down.
AGAGTAAGAAATGGGAAGGCACATATTTTAGATAATAAATGCATAGACTGCGGCGAGTGCATACGGATATGCCCTAATAGTGCAAAATATGCAGCTACAGATAGTATATCAAGATTGAAAGAATTCAAGTTCAAGGTAGCACTTCCCGCTCCCAGCCTTTTCGGTCAATTTAAGGAAGGCACCTCAACGAAGAATATCATATATGCACTAAAGAAAATCGGGTTTGACGAGGTTTACGAGGTTCCATTAGCAGCTGAAGAAGTTACTATTGCTATTAGGGAATATATTAGCACACATAAAGATGTAAGACCGCTTATTTCGTCATCTTGCCCTGCTGTTATGCGTCTTATACAAGTAAGATTTCCGGAACTCATAAAAAACATTATACCCATCAAATCGCCAATGGAAATTGCTGCAAGACGTGCCAAGGAGATTTTAAACAAAGAGTTTGGCTATAAGGCAGAGGAAATTGGAGTCTTTTTTATCAGCCCTTGTCCTGCCAAAGCTACCTCCGTCAGACAGCCCATAGGTTCAGATAAATCCTATGTAGATGGAGTAATTTCGATTTCTGGGATTTTTGGTGATATAGTAAAAAATCTGGACGGCGAAGAATTTGAATCAATATTTAACAGTTCTTCCGGCCTTGGAATAGGATGGGGCAGGGCCGGTGGAGAAAACTTAGCCATAGGCGGCGACAATTACTTGGCTGTAGATGGAATTCACAATTGTATAGAAGTATTAGAAGAAGTTGAAATGAACAAACTTTTTGACATAGACTATATTGAGTGTCAAGCATGCATAGGCGGATGTATCGGCGGTGCACTTACTGTAGAAAGTCAGTATATAGCACGGGTCAAAATACGAAGATTATCAGAAAAACTTGGTTCTAACAGTCCCATTAATAAAAATGAAGTTGTAGAGCAGTTTAAGAATGGATATTTTAATTTAGAAGGAAAAATTCTTCCAAAATCTTCTCTTAAATTAGACGATGATTTGGTTGAAGCAATCCGCAAGATGGAACTTTTAGAAAAAACAGTAAAGGATCTTCCGGGACTGGATTGCGGCAGCTGCGGCTCGCCTAATTGCAGGGCCCTGGCCGAAGATATTGTAAAAGGTCAAGCAAATGAAGAAGATTGCATATTTAAGCTTAGAGATAGAGTAAAACACCTGGCCGGCGAGATGTATGACCTTGCACAAAAGTTGCCTCCAACCATGGATACAAAGGAAAGGTAGGAGTGATAACCGGTGAATTTAAAAGAAATGCAAGAAATACTTAACTTAAAGTTAGTTACTAAAAGCACAAACCTTGATAGAGATGTTCGAGGCGGATATGCTTCGGATCTTTTGAGTTGGGTAATGGCTCATGCTAAGGAAAATGAGGTTTGGATAACAATTCAAAGCCATCAGAATATAGTGGCGGTGGCTTCACTCTTAAATCTTGCAGCAATAATTGTGGCTGAAAATGTCAATATTGAAGAAAACACATTAAAAAAAGCGGAAGAGGAGAACATACCAATTTACTCCAGTGAAAAATCAATTTTTGAATTATGCGGTATACTGTATAATCTGTTATCAAGGGAGTCTAAGTAATGCTTGCCGAGTTTCCTGCAGATCTTCATATTCATACTTGCTTATCACCTTGCGCCGATGATGACATGGTTCCGATAAACATATTAAATATGGCAAAACTGATGGGCACTAAAATATTAGGTGTATGCGACCATAATTCGGCAAAAAATGCAAAGAGCATGTTAGAAACTGCAAAGGATTATGATATTCTCGTCATTCCGGGAATTGAAGTACAAAGCGCTGAAGAAGTCCATATGCTGTGTTTTTTTGAAAATCTAGATGAGGTGTTAGAATGGCAAGAATATGTTTATTGCTGTTTACCACAGATAGAGAATAAACCGCGTTACTTTGGTCATCAATGGATTGTGGATGGCCAGGGAAACATCTTGGGTGAAGAAAATCGAATGCTTTTGACGTCGACCTCGCTGACGGTAGAAGAAATATCGGAAAAGGTATCGAAGCTAAACGGTTTATTAATTCCTGCACATGTAGACAGAAAACATTACAGCATTGTTAGTCAGCTCGGCTTTATTCCAGAGAAATTAAAAATAGATGCGGTAGAATTTTCCAGAGCAATTTCAGAAGCGGATTTCAGAAAATCGTTTCACGGTATTAATAAATATACTTTAATAACATCTTCTGATGCTCACAGCTTGAAAGAAATGGTTTACCAGAAAACCTTTTTCTATATAGAATCTTTAGAATACAGCGAAATCGCGATGGCTTTTAGAGGCTTAGAGGGGAGGAATGTATTTATTAAAGAGTAGTTGCTAATTATTAAAGTAAATAGTGAAAGAGAGAACTATAACATACAAAGGAGAGAATGAATATGGCGGTAGCTTTAAATCAGCAGCAAGAATTTACTGATAAGCTCAAACAAATCGAAGAAATGTTAAAAAAGTATAAAGGCCAGAAGGGAACTTTATTGCAGGCGCTCCAAGAAGCTCAGAATATTATGGGTTATCTCCCCATAGAAGTTCAAGAAATGGTAGCAGAAACTCTAGATATTACTTTAAGTGAAGTCTATAGCACCATCACATTTTACTCTTTTTTTAGTCTTAAACCAAAAGGTAAGTATCAAATACGCACATGTTTGGGAACTGCCTGTTATGTAAGAGGAGCCGAGAAGGTACTTGATAGATTAAAAACTGAGCTAGGAATTGAAGTCGGAGATACAACCGATGACGGTAAATTTTCCCTCAATGCCTGCCGCTGCATAGGTGCTTGTGGCCTGGCCCCGGCTATTATTATCAATGATGAAGTATACGGCAGATTAACCCCCGACAAGATTCCTGATATTCTTAAGAAATTTGAATAATTATGAAAGAGCTTTCTCTGCATATTTTAGATGTAGTTCAAAACTCGCTAGGGGCTAAAGCATCCCTTGTTGAAATTGACATTATTGAAGATGTAAAAAATGATTTACTCACAATAAAAATTAAAGATAACGGGGCAGGCATGGACGAGGAAATGTCTAAGAAAGTTATTGATCCGTTTTTCACTACAAGGACAACTCGAAAAGTGGGAATGGGTATACCGCTTTTTGCTCAAGCGGCTAAAAGCTGTGGAGGAGATTTGAAAGTTTACTCTGAAAAAGGCAAGGGAACAGAAGTTATAGCAACTTTTGTCCTTAAGCATATTGACAGAGCTCCTATAGGCAGCATGGCTGATACTATGGTTTCTTTAGTTGCCGTGCATCCTGATGTGGATTTTATATATCGACATTGTGTAGGAGATAAAGCATTTGTACTGGATACTCGTGAAGTAAAGAAGATACTTCAAGAAGTGCCGATAAATAATCCTATGGTGTTGGATTGGATTAAAAGATTTATACAAGACAACTTAAAGGAAATTAACGGAGGTGCGTAAAATGTCAGTAATCAAGTCGATAGAGGATCTTGAGAAAATCAGAGAACAGGCCAAAGATATGATAAATTTAAGAGTTGACAATGAAACTAAGACCCGTGTAGTTGTAGGCATGGGGACTTGTGGCATTGCTGCCGGTGCCAGAGCTGTTATGTTAGCAATATTAGATGAATTAAAAAAGAGAAACATTGATGATGTTATTGTAACTGAAACAGGCTGCATTGGTCTTTGCCAGTATGAACCGCTTGTGGATGTTATTAAACCGGATAATCCAAAAGTGACTTATGTAAATATGACTCCAGAAAAGGCTAGGGAAGTTGTTGTCAAGCATATTATTAATAACCAAGTTGTTGATGAATATGTAGTACCAAATATATGATAATAATTACGAGGACTTGAGGAGGTTGTAAAAATGGAAATATACAGGGCTCATGTTCTGGTCTGCAAAGGCACCGGATGTGTAGCTTCCGGCAGTGAACCCATAATGGAAGCTTTTGAAAAAGAAATCGAAAAGAAAGGGCTTTCTAAAGAAGTAAAAGTAGTTCAGACAGGCTGTTTAGGCCTTTGTGAACTGGGACCTAATGTGCTTATTTATCCGGAGGGAAGTTATTACTGCACAGTAAAAGCGGAAGATGTGCCGGAAATTGTTGAAGAGCATTTGTTAAAAGGCCGTATTGTTGAACGCCTTTTATATAAAGAACGAGATACAAAAGAGCGCTATCGTTCTTTGATGGATATTGATTTTTATAAAAGACAAAAGCGCATTGCGCTAAGGCATTGCGGACTCATTAATCCGGAGATAATTGAGGAATACATTGCAAATGACGGTTACAGAGCTTTAGCCAAGGCATTAACCGAAATGACTCCACAGCAAGTAATCGATGAAGTAAAACAGTCCGGGCTAAGAGGCCGCGGAGGCGGAGGATTTTCAACAGGAACTAAATGGCAGTTTGCTGCAAATGCTCAAGGCGACATAAAATATGTGGTATGTAATGCCGATGAAGGAGACCCGGGGGCTTTCATGGATCGCAGTATATTAGAAGGCGATCCGCATACGGTGCTGGAAGCCATGGAGATTGCAGGATATGCCATTGGAGCAAGTGAAGGCTATATATATGTAAGGGCAGAGTATCCCATAGCCGTAAAACGTCTGGAAATAGCTATTGAACAAGCTAGAAACCACGGCCTGTTAGGTAAAAACATTCTGGGAACAGATTTTAGTTTTGACATCTTTATAAGACTTGGCTCAGGAGCTTTTGTATGCGGTGAAGAAACGGCACTACTTGCTTCTGTTGAAGGGCGCCGCGGTGAGCCGAGACCCAGGCCGCCGTTTCCGGCAAATAAAGGACTTTGGGATAAACCCACAATTATAAATAATGTTGAAACATATGCCAATGTACCCGAAATCATTCTCAAAGGTGCAAAGTGGTTTTCAAGTGTAGGATCTGAGAAAAGCAAGGGAACTAAAGTATTTGCTGTGGGCGGTAAAATCAATCATACAGGTCTTGTAGAGATTCCCATGGGAACTACGCTTAAAGAAGTTATTTACGATATTTGCGGCGGTATACCGAATAATAAAAAATTCAAGGCAGTTCAAACCGGAGGTCCTTCCGGCGGATGTCTGCCTGCATCTCTTCTAGATATGCCCATTGAGTATGATACACTGATTCAAGCAGGCTCGATGATGGGTTCAGGCGGAATGATCGTCATGGATGAAGACAACTGTATGGTGGATATAGCTAAATTCTTTTTAACCTTTACCCAAGAAGAATCCTGCGGCAAATGCCCGCCTTGCAGGATTGGAACTAAGCGAATGCTGGAAATTCTTGAAAGGATAACCAACGGTGAGGGAGAAGAAGGAGATATAGAACTTTTGGAAAATCTAGCCAATAGTATAAAGGCTTCTGCATTGTGCGGTCTTGGTCAAACAGCTCCCAATCCGGTGTTGTCCACAATTAGGTACTTCAGAGATGAATATGAAGCACATATTAAAGATAAAAAATGCCCTGCCGGTGCCTGTAAGGCTTTAGTGCATTACGAAATCATAGCTGATAAATGCAAAGGCTGCGGAATGTGTCTAAAAGTTTGTCCTACTCAAGCGATCAGCGGAGAAAGAAGGCAGCCTCATAAAATAGATACAGACAAGTGTATAAAATGTAACAGTTGTTTTGACAGATGCCCGTTTGGTGCCATTGTTAAAATATAGCATTAGAGAAGGGAGAGATAAAAACTCATGGATATGGTGACATTGACGATAGACGGTATAAAAGTGCAAGCTCCAAAAGATGCTACAGTGCTTGAGGCTGCCCGAAAAGCCGGAATCAGAATTCCTACACTTTGCTTTTTAAAAGGAGTAAACGAAATAGGTGCCTGCCGAATGTGTGTTGTAGAAGTAAAAGGAGCTAAGTCATTACAGACAGCTTGTGTTTTACCTGTGTCGGATGGTATGGAGGTTATTACCAATTCAGCGGCTGTAAGAGAGTCGCGAAAAGTAACTTTAGAATTGCTGCTTTCAGACCATAATTTAGAATGTCCGACATGTATAAGAAATCTCAATTGCGAGCTTCAGAAGTTGTCGGAAGAGCTTGGTGTTCAAGCAATAAGGTATCCCGGTGAAAAAAGCAAAGCACAATATGATGATTTTTCACCTTCTATAGTAAGGGATACATCAAAATGCATTTTGTGCAGAAGGTGTGTAAGCACATGCCATAAAGTGCAGGGCGTAGGTGTTATATCCCCTAACTACCGTGGATTCAATACTGTAATTGCACCGGTATACGACATGAGCCTCAGTGAAGTTTCGTGTGTTAATTGCGGTCAGTGCATAATGGCATGCCCGGTCGGTGCTTTAAAAGAAAAAGACGATACAGATAAAGTTTGGAAAGCTTTAGCTGACCCTGAAAAATATGTTATAGTTCAAACTGCACCAGCTATTAGGGTATCATTAGGTGAAGAATTCGGTGGGGAATTGGGCACTATTGTTACTAAGAAATTACCGGCAGCCTTGAGAAGACTCGGCTTCGACAAGGTCTTTGATACGGACTTTTCTGCTGACCTTACTATTTTAGAAGAAGGTTCGGAATTTCTGGATAGACTGCAAAACGGCGGTAAACTTCCGCTTATCACATCATGCAGTCCCGGCTGGATTAAGTTCTGCGAGCACTACTATCCTGAATTTCTTGACAATCTTTCTACATGCAAGTCACCGCAGCAAATGTTTGGAGCTCTTGTTAAGACCTATTATGCGGAAAAAATGGGAATAGATCCATCGAAGATTTTCTCAGTTTCCATTATGCCGTGTACTGCAAAAAAATATGAATGTAAGCGTCCAGAAATGTTCTCCAGCGGATATCAAGATGTAGATGTAGCACTGACTACCCGTGAACTTTCAAGGATGCTTAAAGAAGCCGGAATAAACCCAAACAAGCTACCGGATGAAGAATTTGACGAACCATTGGGAATATCTACGGGAGCCGGTGCCATATTTGGAGCTACCGGTGGTGTTATGGAAGCTGCCTTAAGGACCGTTTATGAAATAGTAACAAAGAAGGAATTGAAAAATATAGATTTTACAGAAGTTAGAGGTGTTGAAGGAGTAAAAGAAGCTACCATCGATATAGAAGGCATTAAGGTTAATATTGCGGTAGCACACGGCCTATCCAATGCCAGGGCTGTTTTGGATAGGGTAAAAAATGGTGAAGCAAACTATCATTTTATAGAAATTATGGCCTGTCCAGGAGGATGCGTTGGAGGTGGAGGCCAGCCTATACTAAGCGCCGATGAACGCTGGGAAGCCGACTATAGAGAAGAAAGAGCAAAGGCTATATATGAGGTTGACCGTAATATGCCGCTGAGAAAATCTCATGAAAATCCAGCAGTCAAGGCTTTGTATAAAGAGTTTTTGGGAGAGCCTCTTGGTGAAAAATCACATGAGTTACTTCATACACACTATACAAAGCGCGAATTATATCCTGCAACTAAACAGTAAGCAAATAGGATAGATATTATTTGACATATCAGGGTGGAAAGTTAAGGAACATGTGATATAGCCTTACTTTCCACCTATTTTCTTAACTTTTTGCTAATTAATTAACAAATATTAAAACTTGTTGAATACAGATTAGTTCTGTTATATAATCAGGTTAATATTTTTTTATTTTTAAAATTAATGTTAAAAAATTAACAAAGGAGGTTTAAATAATGAATAATTTTTATAGTCCTAAAGAAGTAGCAGAGGTATATGACAATATTTCTGTAAGTAAAGCAAAAAATTCTATAACCAACTTATTTATTTTAGGGGTTTTAGCTGGAATTTATATAGCTTTTGCAGGTTTTGCATCGCAAACCATATCTTATGCTATTAAAAATCCTGGCTTATCTAAATTTGCTAGCGGAGCGGTGTTCCCAGTAGGATTAATTCTTGTTGTACTTGCCGGAGCAGAGCTTTTTACCGGCAACAATCTGATGATAATCGGACTTATGGATAAAAAAATAAGTTTCAGTGAACTTCTCAGAAATTGGATTGTAGTATACATAGCAAACTTTATAGGATCAGTTCTGTTTGCATTTTTGGTCAGCCGCAGCGGCCTTTTTGACAGTGCCGGTGGGCTTTTGGGTGCAGCCGCAATCAAGACAGCTATTGCTAAAGTTTCATTACCTTTTAGTCAAGCGTTGATTAGGGGGTTGTTGTGCAATATTATGGTAGTTTTAGCTGTTTGGATGGCAACTGCCGCTAAAGATATTGTAAGTAAAATTTCTGCTATCTGGTTTCCTATTATGCTTTTCGTAATGTCCGGTTTTGAACACAGTGTTGCTAACATGTATTTTATACCGGCAGGCATTTTTGCTAAATCAAATGCAGATTATCTTAAAGCAGGTCAAATTGCGGCGGCATCTCTTGGTAAATTAAATTTGAGCGGACTTTTGGCAAATCTGGTTCCCGTTACTGTCGGAAATATTTTAGGCGGGGCTATCATAATCGGCTTGTCTTATTGGTATGTTTATAGATATACTCCTGATAAAATGAATTTTAAAAAGTAAAAGGGAAATATCAAATATTAACTTGAAGGATTTTAGATTAAAATCGACACAAAATTTATCTGCACAAGATAAATAAAATTTTTTTCCGAATATGATATTATATAAAAAGAGTTAATAAAAGTGTATACTATATACTTTATCAAAAACTTTTTCTAAAAATAAGAGGTTTTTAATAAATATTGTCGAATAGTATTTAAGTTAGCTCAAGCTCAAAGGAAGAGGTGAAACAATGCTTAAAACCTTCAAAGGAGGTATACATCCTCCGTATAATAAAGATTTAACAAAAAATAAACCAATTGAAAAGGCTGTCCTGCCTAAGAAGGTTACAATTCCTATGGGCATGCATATAGGTGCTCCATGTGAGCCGATAGTAAAAGTCGGAGATTTGGTTAAGAAAGGTCAAAAGATTGGCGAGGCAAAAGCTTTTGTGTCAGCACCTGTTCATGCCAGTGTTTCGGGGAAAGTAGTTGCTGTAGAACCTAGGTCTTGGCCGGGTGGAGGACTAATGATGTCGGTTGTTATCGAATCTGACGGAAAAGACGAATTATTTGAAGGTGTAGTACCTTCTAAACCAATCGAACAATTGACACAGGATGAGATAAAAAACCTTATAAGAGAAGCCGGAATAACAGGTCTTGGCGGTGCCGGTTTCCCTACTCAGGTCAAATTATCTGTACCTCCAGAAAAGAATATTGATACTATTATTGTAAATGCTGCCGAATGTGAGCCATACATTACGGCAGACCATAGATTGTTACTTGAACGCCCTGAAGATGTCATATTTGGTCTTGAGGCCATTATGAAGGCAACGGGTGTCAAAAAAAGCTTCATAGGAATAGAAGACAATAAACCGGATGCGATAGATTCAATCAGCAAAGCAATTGCAGGTAAGAAAGGTATTGAAGTAGTGGTCTTAGCTACTAAATACCCACAAGGAGGCGAAAAACAGCTAATAAAAGCTGTTACCGGTCGAGAAGTTCCTTCAGGCGGTCTGCCTATGGATGTAGGGGTTATCGTAAACAATGCAGGGACATGTGCGGCTATTGCAAGTGCATTGAAGACCGGCATGCCTTTGATTGAAAGGATAACTACGGTAACCGGCTCAGGAATAAAGGAGCCTAAGAACCTTTTAATAAGGATTGGGACTTCCTTGATAGATATTATTGAACAGTGCGGTGGTTTTAAAGGCATACCGGGTAAAGTTCTTATGGGAGGTCCTATGATGGGATTGGCTCAATCTGAGCTTGATGTGCCGGCGATAAAAGGTACTTCAGGTATATTAGTCTTGGAAAAGTCGGATGTTAAGTTATTTGAACCTTCGCCCTGCATACGATGTGCCCGATGCGTTGATGCATGTCCCATAAATCTTTTGCCGACAAATCTTGCTAAATTTACTGAAAGAGGCATGTGGGCAGAAGCAGAAAATTACCATGCATTAGATTGCATCGAGTGCGGATGCTGCTCATACGTATGCCCGGCTCATATACCATTAACTCAGCATATAAGAGTTGCCAAGAGTCATATTATAGCATTGAAGAAGAAAAATAAATAAATAAAAAATAAACTTTTCAGTAAAATTATTTAACTGTTCACGCTTAAACAAAGTAACGAGATGGGAGGTAGTTATGGATGGATGATTATAGGTTAATTACCACGTCTTCTCCTCATATACATTCGGGAGAAAGTGTTTCGGGAATAATGTTCAGTGTAGCAATAGCATTATTATTGCCTACCTTTGCCGGAATATATTATTTCGGCTTCCGAGCCTTAGCTCTTGTTATTATAACTAGTCTTTCGGCAATATTAACTGAAGCTGTATTCCAAAAGCTGAGGAATAAGCCTATTACTATAACAGACGGCAGTGCCTTGGTAACCGGTATGCTATTAGCTCTTAATTTACCGCCGGGTCTGCCTTATTGGATGGCTGTAGTTGGTGCGGTAGCAGCAATCGCTTTGGGAAAACAGATTTATGGTGGTTTAGGCTCAAATCCGTTTAATCCTGCTCTTATCGGCAGAGTATTTTTAATGATATCATTTACAACTCCGATGACTACATGGATAAATCCTGTTGATGGTACTACGGGAGCAACTCCGCTTTCACTGATGAAGATGCAGGGAATCACAACGGATTATACAAAGCTCTTTTTCGGGAATGTAGGAGGTTCTCTGGGAGAAACTTGCGCATTGCTTATTATTATTGGTGGTATGTACCTTATATTTAAGGGGTATGTTGATTGGAAAATACCGGCGAGCTATCTGGGAACCGTAGCGATTCTATCGGTAATCCTTGGTCAAGATCCCATTTTCAATTTGCTTTCAGGAGGCCTTATGCTCGGAGCTTTCTTTATGGCAACGGATATGGTAACAACACCGCTGAGCGGGCCTGGTAAACTCATTTTTGGTATTGGTGCGGGTTTGTTGACAGTAATTATAAGATTTTACGGAGGATATCCTGAAGGCGTATCTTTTTCCATTCTTTTGATGAATGCTTTTACCCCATTGATAAATCGCTTTACTGTACCTAAAATCTATGGGGAGGTGAAAGCCAAATGAATCAGTATGCAAAAATGATTATAGTGCTTATGATTATTTCTATTGCATCTGGAGCTGTGCTGGCATTATCCTATGAAGTAACGAATCCGAAAATTCAGGAACAGGCAAGGCAAAAATTAGAACAATCGGTGCTTAAAGTAATTCCGGGTGCTGCAAAGATGGAAGTAGTCCAAAAAGAAGACATGACAATTTATTTAGGCCTTGATGAACAGGGCAACAAGAAGGGGATTGCATTTAAAGCTGTCGGTTCGGGTTTTAATGGGGCTATTGAGCTGATGGTGGGTTATAACCCTTCGGAAGGCAAGCTTACAGGTGTAGAAGTTCTTTCAATGAGTGAAACCCCTGGTCTTGGTGCAAAAATAAAGGAAGAGGCTTTCACAAAACAGTTTAATGGGAAATCAGTAGAAGATAAATTCATTGCCAAAGAAGATGTGCAGGCAATATCAGGTGCCACAATATCTTCCACAGCCGTAGCAAAGGCAGTTAAAACTTCACTGGATAATGTTGTGAAAATATATCCTGTGGGAGGCGATTTCTAGTTATGCAATTATTTAAGGATTTTATTAACGGTATATGGAATGAAAATCCAATATTTAGGATGGTCATAGGAATTTGTTCTGCATTGGCTGTAACCACTGCCGCAAACAACGGCATTGCAATGGGTATGGCACTGACTTTTGTGCTGACATGTTCTAGCATATTAATATCATTACTTAGAAATATAATTCCTGCGAAGGTTAGAATACCCTGTTATATTATAGTAGTTGCAACCTTTACTACAGTTGTCGACCTTTTTATGAAAGCATATTTTCCATCATTATATGAGGTTATGGGAATATTCATTCCTCTCATTGTAGTAAACTGCATTGTCTTGGCACGAGCCGAAGCCTTTGCATCAAAGGTGGGACCTGTTCGAGCCACGGCCGATGCTTTAGGGATGGGTTTAGGCTACACATGGGCTATTACCTTAATCAGTATGATAAGAGAATTGATGGGAGCAGGGACGCTATTTGGTTATCCTATAATGGGAGAAGGATTTACTCCTTGGACAATTATGATAATGCCTCCCGGTGCCTTTATCGTAATGGGTATATTGGTGGGATTAATGAATATGATTACCAGAAAGCAAGTTGAATAAACTGATAGCCATTGAAGGGGTGTGGTGACAGATGGCAAAAGAATTGTTTTTTATTATAATAGGTTCAATTTTTGTTAACAATTTTGTATTTTCAAGATTTCTGGGAAACTGTCCCTTTCTCGGTGTTTCAAATAAAACTGAGACTGCCATAGGAATGGGCATAGCAACAACCTTTGTTTTGACTATGACGGCAGTAGCAGCTTATTTTATACAAAACTATGTATTAGCACCTTTTGGGCTAGAACCCTTTTTGCAGATAGTTTCCTTTATCTTAGTAATAGCGTCACTGGTGCAGCTGGTGGAAATGGTAATATTAAAAGTCAGTCCGGCCTTATATAATGCATTTGGCATTTTCTTGCCTTTAATAACCACCAACTGTATAGTAATGGCAGTGGCTCTCCTGATACCAATGAACAATTACAATCTTATAAAAAGCATTGCACTTGGTTTAGGAGCTGGTTTGGGATTTACATTGGCTCTAGCATTGATGTCCGGTATTCGCGAAGATTTAGAGTTTGCGGATGTCCCGGAAGCTTTAAGAGGGCCGGCCATAGTTTTTATTACGGCAGGCCTGCTGTCTTTAATATTTTTAGGATTTACGGGACTTGTTCCATTAGCATAAATACCGGAGGAGGGAGGTAAATAAGATGGCGGATATAATAATAACTTCCGTAATAAGCATGGGCGGTTTGGGTTTGTTATTGGGCGGAGGGCTTGCTCTTGCGTCTAAAAAGCTGGCTGTAGAGACAGACCCGAGAGTTGATGCCATAATTGAGGCCTTGCCCGGAGCTAACTGTGGTGCATGCGGATACCCCGGCTGTTCAGGTTTGGCTAAAGCAATTGTGGAAGGTAAGGCTCCAGTTAATACTTGTCCTGTTGGAGGCGCACCTGTTGCTGAAAAAATAGCAAAAATCATGGGTATGGATGAGGCTATAGCTTCAACGGAGAGAAAGGTAGCCAGAGTTTTATGCCAAGGAGGAAAGACCGAAGCTAAGCTTAAATCTGAGTATCATGGAATAAAAACATGCAAAGCTGCATCTATGATAAACAACGGTCCTAAGGCATGCCCATTTGCATGTATAGGATTTGGTGATTGTAAAAAAGTTTGTCCTGTTGGTGCCATAACTATGAGTGAGAATGGTCTTCCAAATGTAAATGAACAAAAATGCATTGGCTGCAGCCTTTGTGTGCAAGAATGTCCAAAGGATGTTTTGGCTTTGATTCCTGAAAAAAATGAGGTTCGTGTAAGCTGCCGAGCTACCATGAAAGCAAAAGACACCAGAGCCGTATGCAGTATTGGATGTATAGCTTGCAAACAATGCGAGAAAGTATGCCCGTTTGATGCCATACATGTTAACAATAATGTAGCAGCGATTGACTATGAGAAATGCCGTAATTGCATGTTGTGTGTAGAAAAATGCCCTACCGGAACTATAACATCGATTTTTGCCGAACGAAAAAAGGCCGTTATTATAGAAGAAAAATGCATCGGGTGTACACTATGTGCAAAAAATTGCCCGGTGAATGCAATTTCAGGCGAGGTAAAAAAGGTGCATAAAGTCGATCAAGATATATGTATCGGTTGTGGCATCTGTCAAGAGAAATGCCGCAAAGATGCCATCAAAATGGTAAGAAATGGCCAAAAAGATATAAGTAATTGTGATACTTGTACTGCTGTAAAATGATAGAAAATGCAAATGTAAATCAAGCATGATGTGCTTGCTGAAAAATTATATAAAACTTAGCATATAAAGCCTTCGGTTTTTACCGAAGGCTTTTTCCGATTTGGAGAATTGTTGTAAAGTAAAACTTAACGGCGATTTATTTAATATACATGTTTTTTATTCAAGTATTCCCTTACGAGCATCAGTGTCTCCCCAAAACGTTGAAAATGAACGACTTCTCTTTCTCTCAAAAATGAGAGGGCAGCAATTATACCTGGATCATCTGTCAGATTTATTAAGTGTTCATAGGTAGTTCGGGCTTTTTGTTCAGCTGCCATGTCTTCGTGCAAGTCAGTTATTGGATCTCCTGTTGACTGTATATATGCAGCGGTCCATGGAACTCCTGCCGCATCAGCAGGGTAAAGGGCATTATCGTGCTGGGCGTAATAATCGCCTAAACCGGCTCTCCTCATTTGTTCAGGAGTAGCACCGTCAGTAAGCTTATATATCAGTGTACCGATAATTTCCCAGTGGGCAAATTCTTCAGTGCCTATATCTGTTAATACGGCTTTAGCCTGCGGTATCGGCATGGTGTAGCGCTGAGTTAGATATCTTACAGCAGCGGAAAGTTCGCTATCGGGGCCTCCATACTGAGCGTAAAGAAATTTGGCCATGCCTAAATCTGTACGCGAAACATTGGCAGGATATTGAAGTTTTTTCTCATAATACCACATCGCTTTCCCTCCCTAAATATTGTATTTCCCATGGCCAAGGTTCATTTATATACTGATATGGAAACCCTGATATCGAATTGATATGCAAGGGACCATACTTTTCTTCATAGACGGTTTTTAGCTGATAAGATTTTTTTGTGAAACTATTATGATCTTCTAAAGCTCTTTTTTCGTTCGGATGGGTATCCAAGAAAAGCCCCAATTCATAGAGCACAAAGTCTACCGCCATGATTTCTTTTAAAAGATTTATCATATCTTTTGAATACATTCAAATCACCTCTTTAAATCTATACTTTAGGTCTTACGGGATAGGGTCTATATAATTCAGGGAACAATGTCCCGCGCATTAATGCTGCCTTTGGGTCAAAGGTTTCTCCGTAAACTTGAATGGGAATATAAACTTCGGCAAGTTTATAGGCAGCCAATAACCCTTTTTCCTTACCAACATCTTCAGGTACTGACATGTTATCTCCCTCCTAGGAATTTATATATTGTGTTGAGTCTCATAGCAGGATGCCTTTCAATACCATACTATTCCTTGGGTATATATTTGGTGTAAGTTCTAATAGAAATTGGATAACCAGGGTATATATAAATGAAAAACCTTTAAAATAGCTTATACTATTCATGATGAGAATTTTCATATATTCACGATACCTTAACATTCCAAAATCAAAAAGAAAGCTGATGGGCTTTCAACCTATAACAATTAATTTATACCTTTGATTATTTTTAATTTTTTTTATATAATTAAATTTGATATTTGAGGCAGATAGTTCATTTTCAGGGTTGTTAGAAATCATTTTTGGAGGGGAAGAAGTTGGGCCCAAGCAAAAGCAAGAAGAGTAAGAGAATAAGATTTATTGGAATTAAAAACAGAGTAGGTATGGCTAACGATATCTTGCAGGCAATAGCTTCTTACAACCTTAATATTATGACAATGGAAGTTAATCCACCATATATGTCGGTACAGGTAGAGTGGGGTGATATTTGTTGGGATGATTTTAAAGAGCATATGCGAAAAAATATAAAAGAGATTCATGATATAATAGAAATTAACATGATGGACTACGAGAAACAGCAAAAGGAACTGCAGACAGTAGTAAACAGCATGAATGATGGTCTTATAGCTGTTGATAGCTATGGTAGTATAATTTACTTTAATACTAAAGCCAAAATGATTTTTAATCTAAACGAAAATGATATTAATCAGAATATTAATGAAATAATTCCCAAAAATGTCTATGACCCACAACTTGATATAGAAGATAGAGATGGGGTTGAATTAAACGGTACATTTAGAAATAAAAAAGTAAATATAATTTCGGATATAAGAATTATAAAAAATGATATGGAAGTTAAAACAGGTGCTTTAATAATTTTAAGAGAAATGACAGATATAAGACGTTTAATGCATTCTATAACTCGACCTTCAATGATGACATTTGACGATATAATAGGGGAAAGCAGAGCATTAAAGGAGACTATAAGTATCGCAAAATCAGTGGCACCAAGCAATTCTAGCGTAATGATTCGAGGAGAAAGCGGGACGGGAAAAGAGCTTTTTGCTCGGGCAATACATGTAGAAAGTAATCGATGCAGCGGACCTTTTGTTGCAGTTAATTGTGCAGCAATTCCCGATACTTTACTGGAAAGTGAATTTTTCGGATATGAGAGAGGTGCTTTTACTGGGGCAAGTTCTTCGGGTAAACAGGGGTTTTTTGAACTGGCGACCCACGGAACATTATTTCTTGATGAAATAGGTGATTTACCGACGCATCTTCAAGCCAAAATACTGCGGGCTATTCAAGAACAAAAGATTCGCCGAATTGGTGGGAAAAATGAAGTAAAAATTGATGTAAGGATAATTTCTGCCACTCATAGAAATTTAGAAAAAATGATCAAAGAAGGAACTTTTCGCGAAGATTTATATTATAGATTAAATGTAATACCTATATTTATTCCTCCGCTTAGAGAAAGAAAAGAAGATATAATTACATTAGCCGAACATTTCGTAGAAAATTTTGGAACAAATATGGGAAAAGAAAAGTTAGTTATTACACAAGAGGCATTAAATGAACTCCTAAACCACGACTGGCCGGGAAATGCAAGAGAATTACAGAATGTATTGGAAAGGGCGACTATTTTAGCAGAAGATAAAATAACTGAAGAACATTTGCTTATAAGTCAAGCTGAGCAAATTAAGGCAAAAAAAAATAATCAAACAATAAAGGAAATATTACCGGTTGATTTACCTAAACTTTTAGAAAAAATAGAGCAAAATTATCTAGAAAAAGCCTATGAAGAATATCGATCTTCAAGGAAAATAGCGGAAGTTTTGAATATATCTCATACTACCGTAATAAATAAAATCAAAAGATACGGTATATGTAAATAATTTTTACAATTGTAAATATACATTACAATCTCTGTAAAAAAAGTTTACAGCTATCTAAGACACTAAAAAGCTGTAAGGCTAGGTATAAAGCGTTTCCTAGCCTATATTTTTTAGTGGCACGATTATTGCACTTGTACAACAACGAAAGACAAAAGTCTTTGTGAATAACTTTTTAAGGAGGAATATTATATGACAAAGAAGTATATGCCGGAACCGTTTAAAATTAAATCAGTGGAACCACTGCGAATCCTTCCGCGCGAAGAAAGGGAAAAAGTTATAAAAGAAGCAGGTTATAATACCTTTTTAACCAAATCCAGAGATACTTATATAGACCTTCTTACAGATAGTGGTACAAATGCCATGAGTGATAGGCAATGGGCGGGATTAATGGTCGGTGACGAAGCATATGCAGGAAGTGAGAATTTCTATCATTTAGAAGAAACCGTAAGAGACATATTTGGATTTAAATATGTCGTACCTACACACCAGGGTAGAGGAGCAGAAAACCTTATCTCAAGAATTCTAATTAAACCAGGAACTTACGTACCCGGTAACATGTATTTTACGACTACAAGGACACATCAAGAAATGAACGGCGGGACCTTTGTCGATGTTATCATTGATGAAGCTCATGAACCTGATAGGGCAGATGTTGACTTTAAAGGCAATGTAGATCTAGATAAGTATGAAGCACTTATCAAAAAGGTAGGAGCAGATAAAATACCTTATATTACTGTAGGAGTTACCGTTAATTTAGCCGGCGGTCAGCCTGTTAGCATGCAGAACTTAAAAGATGTTCATGCACTTTCCAAAAAATACGGGATAAGAGTAATATTTGATGCTACTCGCTGTGTAGAAAACGCATACTTCATTAAGACAAGAGAAAAAGGTTATGAAAATAAGACAATTAAAGAAATTGTAAGAGAGATGTTTTCTTATGCTGATGGTTGCACCATGAGCGGCAAGAAAGATGGCATTGTAAATATGGGCGGCTTTTTAGCCATGAATGAAGAAGAACTATATGATGCAGCCAGAAGCCTTGTGGTTGTATTTGAAGGTATGCCCAGCTATGGAGGAATGTCCGGTCGCGATATGGAAGCATTGGCAATTGGTTTTCAAGAAGCAATGGATTTTAACTATATAAAACACAGGGTACAGCAAGTAGAATATTTAGGTGAAAAATTAATGGAAAAAGGTATACCGATTGTTAAACCTATTGGTGGTCATGCGGTATTCCTAGATGCAAGAGCATTTTTGCCTCATATTCCACAGTCTCAGTATCCTGCCCAAGCTTTAGCTGCTGCAATATTTGTAGATTCCGGTGTAAGGACCATGGAAAGAGGAAATGTATCCGCAGGTAGGGATAAAGATGGCAATGAATATTTTCCAAAACTGGAATTAGTTCGCTTGACGATTCCGAGAAGGGTTTATACATATGCCCATATGGACTATGTTGCCGAATCGGTAATTAACACATATGAACATAGAGAAGATGTAAAAGGCTTGAAGTGGACCTATGAACCACCGGTACTAAGGTTCTTTACCGGAAGATTTGAGCCGATAGAATAAGATACTTATATACTTAAGATAAGTAAAGAATATTAAAAGAAGTTAAGAACTAACAATTGGTCTCTTTCCTAACTGAAATACTTAAGTTTCCATGGGGAGGAGACCAATATTAACATAAATCATAAAATAAGAATTTTAAAATGTTCTAGTAAATTTAAATTCAGGAATAGAACCAAGGTGCTTAAAATACATTAAGTAACTTGATTTACATTAATCATTTATAAATAAGTATGAGAAGATGCATCAGTGCTATATAAAGAAAATTCAGTTAATAATAATGAGAGGGGATGTAAAGATGTCCACAGAAAGAAAAAGAAGGCCCACAATAGGTGAAGCTGTAATAGCCATGATATTAGTCATAGTTTTGATTTTAATTTCGATTAGAACCGCACTTGTTTTAGAGACTGCTTTAGTGTTTGGGGCTGCGGCTGCTGCCCTTATAGCTATGTATTTAGGCTATTCATGGGAAGATATTGAACAAGGTATGCTTGACGGAATAAGGAATGGTTTAGGTGCTTGCATAATATTGATAGTAATCGGTATGGTTGTTGGCACCTGGATTTTAGGCGGCACTATTCAAACTATGATTTATTACGGATTAAAACTACTTACGCCTCAAATATTTTTACCCGTTGGATTTATGCTTTGTTCTTTAACTTCGTTATTGATAGGCAGTTCTTTCGGCACGATTGCAACTATGGGTATTGTCCTTATGGGTGTCGCTGAAGGCCTAAGCATTCCAAGAGCAATAACAGCCGGAGCTATAGTTTGCGGTGCTATGTTTGGAGACAAAGTTTCACCACTGTCAGACTCTACTAACCTTACGGCAGCCATGACCGGAACCAAGTTATTCGACCACGTTCGTTCAATGCTGTATGTATCAGGGCCCGGTGCAATAATATGTTTACTTATATATACCCTTATTGGGCGAAATTATGCAGTAGCAGGCAATGTCGATTTTGGAACTGTAGAAAGCATTTTGACAACCCTAAGCAGCAATTTTAATCTTTCTATTATGACTTTAATTCCGCCGGCAATTGTAATTATCCTTTCAGTATTAAAGTTGCCTGCCATTGCTGCACTGATGATTAGTTTTATTTCGGCAGGTGCTTTATCGATATTTACTCAAGGAGCTAGTCTTGCAGGCATAATTGAGGTGGGAGCTAATGGATTTATCTCTAACACCGGTCATGAGCTTATAGATAAACTCCTTACTCAAGGCGGGATAAATTCTATGATGAGTACTGTTGCCATAATTATGGCGGGAACTGCTATGGGAGGTATATTAGAAAAGTGCGGGATATTACAAGTATTACTTGAAAACCTTATGAAACATATAAAAAAGCCAAGAGACTTAATCTTAGCTTCACTAGCCGGTGCCTATCTAATGCTGCTTGCAACGGGAGAAATGATGGTATCCATTATAGTTCCCGGCAGGACTTTAGAGCCTGCATTTCACGAGATGAAGATACACACCAGCGTTCTTTCGAGAACTCTTGAAACCGGTGCCACTTTAATGTGCGGAGCATTACCGTGGGGAGTTGCATCTGTTTATGCACAAAATGTTCTCAATGTTGGTTTTGAATATATACCTTACTGTTACCTCCCCTTTATCGCTCCGATTATTGCTATAATCTATGCTTTTGTAGGTTTTGCAACGTTTCCGGCTGAACCGGAAGTAGATAGTTAAAATTAACAAGACCATACTCAAACCGATTTTACATGAAGTTCGGCCTAAATCTTGATTACAAAAGGTTTATCGCACTGGATCAAAGATAAGCATTGCAGGTGTAAACCAAATAGAAGAATTGGATATTTTAAAATCCATCTTGCTTTTACAGTGAGATGGATTTTAAAATAGGAAAATAAAAAGGAATTATGTTGTTAGCTAACTGCAAATAATTACTATTATGTGAGATCTAATCTAATTCATCTTTATAGCGAATAATATTAGAGCTAATTATTGGCTGAACTACCATGGCTGCCGCCGTCTTGGTGATTCACTTTATATATATAGTAAGTCATTGCAAATAGTGCTCCGGCGACTATAGGTTCTACATCTGTTACATATCCGGCAACATCCATTCCGATAACATCCCCGCCTAGCCGCCCTGTGACCTGATTTTCTAAAATATCAATTTCCACCTCAAAGCCAATTACAGGCCCACCGCATCGTCCGTATACTGAATTGTTGCGGGTTTCAAGCTCAAGGTCGTTACCGTCGATCATTCCGCCTATTCGCACTGAGAGAAAATCAGGGCTTATCTTCCCTTCAACGCTTTTTCCGATTATTGCCCCGCCCAATCTGCCGTTTATAAATCCTTCTTTCATAGAATATTTTAAATCTATATCGTCTCCAAAAATCATCCCACCGATTCTGCCGGAAATTACTCCGTTTTCTACAGTGGCATTGATATCATATCCTCCGATAGCGCCGCCGATTCTTCCCGAAACTGTTCCCATAAAACCCTACCTCCTTTTTCACCTATAAATACAATTCTTTAAAGCAAGGCCGATGTTATATTAAAGCGGTAAAACCTTTGAAAACATAAGTATATTCTATAACAAATAACTGGCAAAATAAAGGCGATATGTCATTTACTTCAGTCAGTTTGTCGCTTGAGTGATAATAATGTAAATCATAGCTGACTGATACCATATATTCGTAATACCCTCTAAATCGTTAGAAGGATTTCTTTAAATTATAACGAAATATAGATATTAGTGTAGGAAAAACTAAATGCAGATATTTTTTCGAAACAGATTGAAAATCGGGAGGCGATTTTTATGGGGTTAACAGACGAGATAACAAATGCACTTATGATTTTTTCACATAAGTTCTACCAACTACTTCTAATTGCCGGTGACGATTCGCATAAAAAAAGCCTTCTTTTAAAGCAGATAGCTGAAAGCGGCAACTATGCTTATGTAAACCTTAACCTCGCCCTGTCAGAACGCTTGATGATGATTCCAAGCCATGAACACAGCCTATTTGTGAATCAGTGCATTGATGAAATCATAAATGGCATCAGTGCTGAAACAGTTATTTTTGACCACATCGAAATACTGTTTGAAAAACCGCTGAATACAGACCCCATGGTACTTCTAAAAAATATCTCGCGGCACAGAAAACTCATATCTGATTGGCCAGGCATCATCAAAGATGATATTCTGATTTATGCTAAACCCGGCCATAGAGAATATGTAAAATACCCTGTTGAGGTCGATTATACAATTATTGATATAGACCAGAACTATAAGGCTAGTTTTTAACCGCCGCTATTGAAATGACTAGATTAATAGAGGGAGTGTTTCCAGTGAAATACAGGGAACTTGTCAGTTTTGATCCGGTAGAATCCGTTATAAAATTGGTAGAAGCAGACCAGCCTCAGGAGGCTATGAGGCTGGTTAAAACTTATGTAATGTCAGATAGTATGGCAAAAACATTAAAAGACATAGTTATTCCCCAGCTGCAGTTCGAAAATTCCTTTGATAATAAGGGTATATTTATCGTTGGCAACTATGGTACGGGTAAATCTCATCTAATGTCAGTACTATCTGCCGTAGCCGAAGATAAAAAGATGCTTGAGCTGGTAAATAACCAAATATTTCAAGAAGCAGCTCAAAGCATTGCCGGCAAATTTGAAGTCTTGAGGTTTGAAATCGGCACTTCAAAGATGGACCTTCGAGACTTAGTTATAGGGCACCTGGAGAAAGATTTGGCAAAAAGAGGCATCGACTACCGTTTCCCATCCATGGAGGAAGCCTCTAATACTAAAGATTACCTTTTAGAGATGATGGCACTATTTCAAGAAAAATATCCTGATAAAGGTTATTTGATAGTTGCGGATGAATTTCTGGATTATCTTCGAGGCCTTACCGAACAAAAAGTAGTCCTTGCGCTTAATTTTCTCCGCGAAATCGGCGAAATA
Organism: Tepidanaerobacter acetatoxydans Re1; assembly: GCF_000328765.2. Lineage (NCBI taxonomy): Bacteria > Bacillati > Bacillota > Clostridia > Thermosediminibacterales > Tepidanaerobacteraceae > Tepidanaerobacter > Tepidanaerobacter acetatoxydans. Next base: position 1,942,772 of record NC_019954.2, on the reverse strand, counting down.
TCGAAGAGCTGTCGGCTACGTTTCATAGCAGGGGTTCAAGAATCCCTTTTTGACAGCGGGCAGTTTGCATTTGTTGCCGACTCACTTAGACGTGTAAGGGATAGATATGAACAAGTAGTAATCCGGAAGCAGGACATATCTTTTGTTGTATCAGAGCGGATACTGAAAAAAGATGAACGGCAAAAGGCGTGGATACGAGAACACCTGACCAAGTTTTCCCATCTATATTCAAATATGGCTGATAGATTGGAAGATTATGTAAATCTATATCCAATTCATCCGGCGTATATAGAAATCTTCGAAAAAGTTTACATAGCAGAAAAACGAGAGGTTTTAAAGACCATAACACATACTATCAAAAAAATCTTAGACAAAGATGTTCCTGAAAACGAGACCGGAATCATCTCATATGACTCATACTGGGAGTATATAAAGGAAAATATTTCCGTGCGCTCAGACCCCGACCTTCGGGAGGTAGTGGAAAAAAGCAGTGTATTAGAAGACCTTATACTAAAATCATATACAAGGCCTCAGTACCGACCTATAGCTCTGCGAATCATCCACGCTCTAAGTGTTCACAGACTAACCACTGGTGATATTAATGCACCCATTGGCATAACTGTCGATAACATGAAGGATGACCTTTGTATATATACACCTATGCCTGAAGTAGAGGAAAGTTTTTTAAAGACTACGGTAGAAACAGCGGTCCGGGAAATCTTAAAGACCGTTAGCGGCCAATTTATCTCTTATAACCGAGATAACGAGCAGTACTATCTGGATTTAAAGAAAGATATAGATTATGATGCAAAAATTCAAGCAAAAGCCGATTTCATGGATGATGATATGCTCAATAAATACTATTATGACGCACTGCTTAAGGTATTGAACTGGGAAAGGCCTGAACATAAAACCGGCCGAAGGATATGGCAGTATGAGATTATTTGGGAGGAGAAGAAGGTTGAGCGATATGGTTATCTGTTCTTTGGCGCTCCCAATGAACGCACTACTGCTCAACCCCCTAGAGATTTTTACATATATTTTTTACGCCCATATGGCAACAACGTCTATCAAGGTGAAATTGAGAAAGATGAGGTAATATTTGAATTCATAAACAGAGATGAAAAAGTTGATGAATATATAAAGCTGTATGCTGCTTCTATGGAACTTGCGATGGTATCCTCAGCAGATAGTAAACAGACTTATTTTAAAAAAGCCGAAGGTTATCTAAAGGCAATTGTTCAGTGGATAAAAGAACATGTCAAGGAGTGCTTTATAGTAAAGACTGCCGGCGAGCAACAGACTATACAATACTGGCTAAAAGGTAAAGCTGCCGAAGAGCATACCGTAAAGGAATTTGTGGATATGACTGCTTCTGCATGTCTTTCGACTTATTTTAATGATAAATATCCTTATTACCCAAGATTTTATACACAAGTAACACGCGAGAATATGAAAGAACTTTTTAAAGCAGGATTAAACTATCTTGCCGGAAGAAAAAATGAACTGGGTGCCAAAGTGCTAGATTCTCTGGGGCTTTTGGAAGGTGATATGATTGCACCGGAAAAATCAATTTATGCGCGCCGTTACATCAAGCTTTTAGAAAATTTGCCGGAAAAACATGTGCTAAACAGAGAAGATATCTTAGAATATTTAAGTGAAGTTACACTTGATAAAGAATTTCAATTAGAAGATGTATGGGTCACATTGATACTTTGCGCATTAGTATATAGTGGTCATGCTACTTTGACCATTTCTGGACATACTTTTGATGCTACAAAAATGGAAGAAATAGCTGCCGCCAATCCTGCAGATTTGATTTTATTCAAATACTGTCAGGTGCCGGAAGGTGTCCCTGTAAAAATATTAAAAAAACTTTTCGAAGGGTTGGGGCTGCCGCCTGGTCAAATAACCAATCCCAACACGCGAGAAGCTGCCATAGAAAAAATGCTTGTTCGAGCAGAGGAATTGACCAAAAGGGTAATCGAAACACAGCAATTTCTCATAGGTGATTTGGCACTTTGGGATAAACCTGCAATAGATGAAGATACAAAAGAAAACTATAAGGAAAGCTTAAAAACGCTAAAGGATTTCCTTGATGCCATAAAACAATATAACACCCCCGCAAAGTTAAAGAACTTCAGGTTTTCAGAAGACGAGGTAGCAAGTTCCTTAGCTAACATTGAAATAATGCAAGAAATCTTGAATATAAGGGATTTTAAACTAAAGGTTGATCCTTATGTATCCTATCTTACACGTACATGTATGATACTTAAAGATGATAAGTGGAATCAAAAAGTCCAAAAGGTCCGAGGTGAAGCACTAGACAAGGTACAAAAGCCGCAGGAACTGACAGATACGTATATCAAAGAATATGTAGGTAAACTTCAAGCACTGAAGAAAGAATATATTTCTATTTATATCAAGCTTCATAAAAAATATCGCCTGGATTTAAACGGCGATAAGCAAAAACAAAAGCTTTTAGAAAGTAGATTAAAACATAATCTGGATATGCTTACTTGTGTTGGTGATTTAATTTATCCAAAACCCTATGAAAAAATGTGCAATAGACTTTTGAAATTGAAAACATGTTTTAGCTTAATTGAAGATGATATTAATATGAGTCCATTATGCCCCCACTGCGGATATACACCTGATGAAGATGAGCAGCCGGTATTTGGAGTGGTGGAAGCCATTGAGAAATCTATGGAAGAGCTATTTTTCCAATGGGAAAAGATAGTCCTTGAGATTTTAGAAGATGAAAAAGTAAAGGAGAACATTGCTTTACTAGATAAGCCTCAACGGCAAGCTTTAGAGAGTATTACCCAAAATCAGCGGCTTCCTGATAAAATCGATTCACAGCTTGTTTCAACGATTAATATACTAATGAAGGGTCTTGATAAGGTAGAGATTACCACTGAAGATTTGGTAAGGGCAATATTTAAAGGCGGACCGGTTACTGTATCTGATATGAAACAGCGCTTGAACGATTATATTGATGAGATGGTAAAGGGAATGGATGTCGATCGTGTGCGGATAATGCTGAAATAATGGAGGAATGTAAGTGAAACTAACAAAAGAAATACTTGACAAAGTAAGGAATATTGAAGGCTTTCCACTAGGAAAGGATGAAGATATTATAGCACTTTCGGATCCGCCGTATTACACCGCATGCCCAAACCCGTTCATAGGTGAATTTATAGAAAAATACGGAACTTCTTATGACGAGTCCACAGATGAATACAATGTGGAGCCATATACTGCTGATGTATCCGAAGGCAAGAACGACCCCATATACAACGCCCATTCCTATCATACTAAGGTGCCACATAAAGCCATCATGCGATATATTTTACACTACACAAAACCGGGTGATATAGTTTTTGACGGCTTTTGCGGTACCGGCATGACCGGAGTAGCTGCTGCAATGTGCGAGAATCCTGACGAGGATTTTAAAATAAAATTAGAACAAGAAGCCAGACAGGACGGCAAAACCATAGAATGGGGAGCTAGAAGAGCAGTTCTATGCGACCTATCGCCGGCGGCTACCTTTATAGCATATAATTACAATACCCCAGTGGACGTGGAGGAATTTGAAAAGGAAGCTAAAAGGATATTACAAGAAGTGGAAGATGAATGCGGTTGGATGTATGAAACTAATCATACTATTAATGGTACATCCCAACTAAGCATTGACGGCAAACCCATAAAGGGACGGATAAACTATACGGTATGGTCCGATGTTTTTCTATGTCCTAATTGTATGGAAGAAATGATTTTTTGGAATATAGCGGTAAACAAAAAAACGGGCAAGGTCATGGATAAATTCCACTGTCCTCACTGCGGATTGCTAACTGACAAGAGGAATGTTGAGAAGGCAAAAACAACCATATATGATAAGGCATTAGGCAAGATGATAGAACAGGTAAAACAAGTACCTGTAATGATAAACTATTCAGTTGGCCGCAAAAGATTTGAAAAGACTCCAGATGAGGAGGATTTGAAATTACTCCAGAAGATTGAGGAGATGGATATCCCTTATTGGTATCCTACGGACCGTATGCCGGAGGGAGATGAGTCACGAAGAAATGACATTGCTGGGATAACACATATCCATCACTTTTATACTAAAAGGAATTTGTGGATGTTAAGTGCGATATGCGATAAGGCAAAAGAAAATCTTCGGTCTTTAGTTGCCTTTCAATCTATATGTGCGACTCTTTCTTCAAAGCTTTCTAGATATAATTTAGGTAGGCGAGGTAATGGACCTATCAGTGGAACCCTTTATGTAGCTTCACTACTTGCTGAAGCTAATATTCTTAATACCTTTGATGGAAAGATACGGGACTTTTCCAAAGCATTTTCAATTATTTGTAAAAAACCTTTATCTATAATTAATTGTTCATCTTCGACAGACCTCAAAAATATTCCTAGTAACAGCATCGACTACATCTTCACCGATCCGCCATTTGGAGCAAATCTCATGTATTCGGAGCTCAACTTTCTGTGGGAGGCATGGCTGAAAGTTTTTACAAATAACGAATCAGAAGCCATAATAAACAAAACACAGGGAAAGGGTTTAGTGGAATACCAAAGAATTATGGAAAGATGTTTTAAAGAGATGCATCGGATATTAAAACCCGGGCGCTGGATGACGGTTGAATTTCATAATTCTAAAAACAGTGTATGGAATGCCATTCAAGAAGCAATTATGAGAGCAGGTTTTGTTGTGGCAAATGTCCGCAGTTTAAATAAACAGCAAGGGAGTTTCAAACAGGTTACAACTACAATGGCGGTAAAGCAAGACCTTATAATCTCTGCCTATAAACCCAAAGACCGTTTTGTGCAAGATTTTGTGCGGCAGGCAGGTACTGAAGAAGGTGTATGGAATTTTGTACGCCAACACCTGGAGCGGCTGCCGGTGACGTTGGAAAGCGGCGGAAGACTTGATGTTATTCCGGAGAGGCAAAATTATCTGCTTTATGATAGCATGGTAGCATATCATATTCAGCGTGGGGCGACAGTTCCAATGGGAGCAGCAGATTTTTATCAAGGGCTAAAGCAGCGGTTTCCAGAACGGGACGGTATGTACTTTTTACCGGATCAGGTTAGTAAGTATGAGCAAAAGCGAATGGAATTGGAGTTAAATGAACAGTTATCTTTTCTGATTCTTGATGAGAAGACTGCAATTCAGTGGCTAAGACAAGAACTTTCAAAGGGGCCTAAGACCTATCAGGATATACAGCCTAAATTTTTACAAGAGCTCAAGCAATTGCGTCATGAGAATATGCCGGAACTTGGCGATTTACTACAGGAAAGCTTTCTGCAGGATGAAAAGGGTCGCTGGTACGTGCCGGATACAAGCAAACAGTCAGACTTGGAAAAACTCCGGGAACGGCGGCTTTTAAAAGATTTTGAGGAATATAAGACTGGCCGCGGCAAGCTGCGCTACTTCAGGACTGAAGCCGTTCGGGCAGGGTTTAAGGACTGTTGGAGCAAAAAGGATTATAATACCATTGTTAAAATAGGCGAGCGCCTGCCGGAATCTGTGTTGCAAGAAGACACTACCCTCTTGATGTACTACGATAACGCATTGACTAGACTGGGGGATTAGGAGGAACTTCCCATGAAATCAGCAGTTATTGCAAAACTTAAGCAAAGCCCTATACCATTCATATTATTATATGATATTGATGATATTACTTCATCGGAAGATATCCTAACTTCTATTACCTCACAGGGCTTTCAATTAGTAAATTATGATGATTCCATTGCATTTAGGTATTTTTTCGAGAAAAACTTTCGAGAAAAACCCGATTGCAACGTGAAACTTGTACTTAAGGTGACAGGCTATCACAACTATATGCCATATGATATTGAAAGCAGTTTCTATAATATTACTCTTTCACTTAAGGAATTGTTTCCGGGCCTTTCTTATAGTATATTAAAGGAACTGGACAGTGAGCTTTATAATAGGCTATATAGGGTATATAAGTATATGGGCCAAAACCTTAGCCAGCGGGAAACACTAGATTTTATTTTAAAAAACCTTTTTGGCATATACCCTGAAACAATTAACAAATTTACAGACCTAATAAAGGCTTTGATCGATTTTTACTATGAAAATGATTCGCTGCCTCAAGTAGTTTCAGATTATCTTGCTGATTTACTAATGTGCAAGGAAGATTTTAAGGAATATCCGGTGAAAAAACTATTAGAGGGTGCCGACTCTTTCTTTGATTACCTGCAGGGACAGTGGGAAATCTTTGTAAAGGGTTTAACTAGCACTTTGCCTATAAAAAGTGCGGTGGACTTTTCTCATAAAGATATTAAAATATATTTGGGCAGTCTTTTTGATGAAGGCTATCTAACTCCTGTCCGAAGTGATAACATTGACAACGTGCCTCTGTGGGTGCACCGAGGAATACTGATAGATGAACTTGGCCAACTTAGGGCAATTTATAATAATTTATTGGATCGCCTTTATGATACACTCGATAATATAACTTCTTATAAAGACTGGTTACAAGCAGCAAAAGATTGGGCTGAAATATTGGTTATTTACAATGATGAACGAATCCAAGGAAGGCTTGATGAGAAGGCTTTCATATCGATTTCCGATATGCTAAACAGCAGGTTTCGCACTTGGCTTTTTGACAACTATAATCTATTACCATCATTGTCGTATGCTCGTGCTCCGGTTATGGTTCATCACATCCCCTGGTATATTAACTATAGAATGGGAAAAGATGCTACGCAAAAAGCTGCTCTTATTGTAGTTGATGGTATGGCGCTTGACGACTGGCTTATCATTAGCCGGTATTTGAATCGGAATTCGAGTTGCCGCTTTGAAGAAAAATTTTGTTTTGCTTGGATTCCCACGATTACTTCGATATCCAGGCAAGCGATATTCTCCGGGCAAATTCCTAGGTATTTCGGCAAAACTATTTTCAGCACTAGTGAAGATGAACGTCATTGGAAGAAATTTTGGGCAGAGCGTGGCATTAGACCTGATGCTATTTATTACATGCGAGGCATAAAACATTTTAACGAAAATGGATTAAGAGATATCGTTGAAAACCCTAAATCTAAGATGCTAGGCTTGGTTGTAAATATGATAGATGATATGGTTCATGGTCAGCAAATGCTTCGAGCAGGACTGCATCAAAATCTTCGGCTTTGGATGGAAAAAGAAGGTTTTAAAAAATTCCTGCAGACTCTTTTAGAACGGAATTTTGATGTTTACATTACGTCAGACCACGGTCATGTTAGCAGTGTGGGTCAGGGCAACCTTCGGGAAGGCTTGGCGGTGGATAGGGCCGCTGACAGGGTAAGGATTTATGAACAGGGGAAGAATTATGAAACGGCTTTAAAAAGGTACAAGGCATACAAATGGGCAGGTTACGGTCTTCCTGAGGAGTATAACTATATTATCAGTGACGGATGTTACTCTTACGGCAAGGATAATGAAAAAAATCTTACTCATGGCGGTATTTCCATTGAAGAAGTAATCGTACCATTTATCCATATAAGGAAGGAAGAATAAATCATGCGAATAGTTGGTCTTGACAGATTTTTAAAAGGTGAGTGGCTGGATAAGACGATGGAGATTGCAAGTAATGAAAGCGATATTAGTTTAATAAGAGAGACCTTGGAAGAATACTTGAAACAAGAAATTCCCGGCGATATTACAAGGCGAAAAGCCAGGGATAAGCTGATGGCTATATGGGTAAATATCCCGGAAGAATTAGAATGTATAAAAAGTGAGGCAATTATACTTTCAAATAAAGTCTTTAATCAAGAGCGATTACTGCTTCATTGGACAATGATGTTTGCGGTTTATCCTATTTTTAGGGATATATCTACAATTATAGGCGCTATTACTGATTTTCAAGATGATGTCACTTTGTCGTTGGTGGAAAAGCGCATTTATGAAATTTGGGGAGAGCGCAGCACTGTAAAATATGCAGTACAGAAAATCATGAGTTCAATGGTTGATTGGCAGGTTTTAGAGCGAAGGGGTAATGGTAAATTTAAGAAGAAGACACCTATAAAAATAGAAAATACCTCGCTAAAACTTCTTTATTTAAAAGCGTATCTTTCGGTAAATAACAAAGATTATATAGAATTTTTCAAAGCAAATAATATAAAGAGTGTCTTTCCCTTTGAAATCCAATACAAAATGGAAGATTTTGCATTATCTGATGAATTTGCTTTAGTTAAAATGGGAAGTGATGTGGCCATTTCCCTAGCATAGAATTAATTTTCTTGCTAAATTAAAACATTTATTGCCCAGTTATTTTATTTGGGGGTATGATAGCATGAAACCAATTTATGTGGCGATAGTAGGGCTAAATCATTATTTTGGGTCAAGGATATTTAAACCGGGACAATTCTTGCGACTTGTTAAGGATTTTGAAAATGACTATGACGGAGAAGCAATTATGGCACTGTTAGATCCAGTCGGCATAGTGGGCTATGTGGCTAACAGTGTTCATACCGTTCCGCTTGGATGTTATAGTGCCGGCAGAGTTTATGATACATTTGACACCACAACATATGCAGTGGTGCGATTTGTAACAAAGGATGTAGCCATTGCAGAAATTATTGACAAGATACAAATTGAGATTTATATAGCAGAGGGAATGTCAACATCTAACGAGATAGGGGAATGAAATATTAGTTTAGTAAAATACGCTGCCTATATTATCGCGAGATTACAAAATGTGGCAGAATGTGAATAATAACAACTGTGAAAGTAGGGCACATAATGAAACGTTATCAGAAGGTTTATGAAATGGTAAAATCGCTGTGTATTCAACAGCTTGAGCAAACCGGGAAGATTAAAGGAGTTTGCGCAAAAGAAGTTGCTGAGAGTTTAGATATCTACCGCTCAAATACTTCTGCTGATTTAAACCGTCTGGTAAGAGAAGGTAAATTAAAAAAAACTACCGGAAAACCGGTGCTTTATAGTGTAAACATGGACGATATTGATACAGTAAATGTGCATAAAACTTCAGAGAAATTTAACAATGCATTGGAACAAAACATAATCGATAAAATCATCGGGGCAAATGACAGCCTTAAAACTGCTGTCCTCCAAGCTAAGGCAGCTATTATGTATCCTCCCATGGGTCTTCATACTCTACTTCTGGGAGAAACGGGCACGGGCAAATCCATGTTTGCCGAAGTTATGCTTAAGTATGCCAAACAAATCGGAGTATTTGACGATAAGGCTCCTTTTATTTCATTTAACTGTGCCGACTATGCTCACAATCCACAACTGCTTATATCGCAATTATTCGGAGTGAAAAAGGGAACATATACGGGAGCTGACAGGGATAGGGCGGGTCTGGTCGGCAAGGCTGACGGAGGCATTCTTTTCCTTGACGAAGTTCACAGATTGCCACCTGAAGGCCAAGAAATGCTGTTTTATCTTATAGATAAAGGGCTATACAGAAGGCTTGGCGAAATAGATACAGCACATAAAGCACAAATTCTTATAATATGCGCTACTACGGAAAATCCGGAATCTGCGCTTCTTGCAACCTTTATGCGGCGCATACCTATGGTAATAAAACTTCCGCCGCTTAGAAAACGGACATTTAGCGAGCGATTGCAGCTGATTAGAGCTTTTTTTACGGCAGAATCCGGATACTTAAAGACAGATATACATGTTCCTGCAAATTCAATTAAAGCTTTGATGCTATATGATTGTCCAAACAACATCGGACAGCTTAAAAGTGATATAAAATTAAGCTGTGCAAAAGCCTTCATCCACTATATCTCCGGTAAAGAAAATAATCTGTATATTCGCAGTGAAGACCTGCCTGAGTATGTAAGAAATGGATTATTACATTATAAAGAATATAGAGATAAACTGGAAAAACTCAAATTAGATAGTGAAATGATTTTTGGTGCTAGTGAAGATAAGTCTGAGGCCTATAAAACGACAGATACGTTTAATATCTATGAAGCCATTGAGGAGAAAAGGAGTCTATTAAAGAAGAAGGGGTTAGCTGAAAAAGACATCGACTTAATACTATATCTTGATATAGAAACTGCCATTAAGAAATATATGTCAAAGCTTAATGAGCAAAATATGGAGCAGCTTTACAAGGTGGTTGATAAAAAGGTTGTAGAAGTAGCAAGAACTTTTTTGGCCTATGCCTCAAATAAATTGGGTAAAAATTTCAGCGACAGGGTTTTATATGGCATATCAATGCACGTTTCCAGCACTCTGGAAAGAATTAAAGCCGGCAAATCAATTTTAAATCCGCATACTGAAGAAATTAAAAAGTCTTATCCTGCAGAGTTTAGTACCGCAACTAAGATGCCTGAACTGATAAAAGAAAACTTTGGAATTGATGTACCGCAAGATGAAATTGGATTTATAACTATGTTTTTAATAGCAGAGGATTACACGAAAAAAAAGGATTCGGCAAGAGTAGGCGTTTTAGTTGCAATGCACGGGGAAAGCACAGCTACTTCGATGGTTGATGTAACAGCAAAACTTTTGGGAGAAAGGCATGCCGTAGGATACAACATGCCCCTGGATAAAAAACCGGAGACTTGCCTTGAGGAACTTACGCAACTTGTTACAAAAATTGATGAAGGAAAAGGCGTAATTATCTTGGTAGATATGGGGTCACTGGTATTTTTTGGCGATATAATACATGAACGAACGGGTATACCCATAAAAACCGTAGAAATGGTAAGCACACCAATGGTACTGGAAGCTTCAAGAAAAGCGGCTATGATGTCAAGCCTTGACGAAGTATACGATGCGGTTGTAAATTTAAGCCCATATATCGGGCGCCTTTATTCTAACAGTATTGATTATAGTAATGGCATAAAAGATGATGTAATTGTAACTGCATGTTTTACAGGCGAAGGTGCTGCTTTAAAAATGAAGGGAATGGCAGAAGAAATAATAGAAAAAACCGGCTGTAAGGCAGATATAATTCCTATAGATATTGCCTCAATCGAAGAATACAATAGGAAAATTTCTCAGATAAAGCAAGAAAAAAACATTATAGCAGTTATAAGCTCGGTAAAACCCCAAGATAAAACCCTAACATATTTTTCGCCGAAGGATCTTATTAAAGGTAAGTTCAAAAGCTTCGTATATTCCAAACAACATGATAAGAATATCGAACTCTTAGACCAAATGCGAGAAGTAATAAGAGAAAATGCTAATATTGATGCTGAAAAATATATAGATGAATTTATTGCTTTTTATAAAAATCTAAAAGCTCATAATATAAATCTGAATGAAGATATGCTGGCGGGATTTGTTCTGCACATTGCGTGTGCTATAGAAAAAATTCAAACAGGAAACTTTAAACACCGAACTGATTACAGCCAAACTGATTTTTTGAAAAAAGAATACGAAGAGGATTTTTATATAATCAAGTCAGCCTTACAATCTATGGCGAAATCCTTTGATATCAAATTTCCGGATGAGATATATGCAAATTTGGTAAAGGTTATTCATTTTGTGTGATGATACTTGTGCTGTAATAAATGGTCATATAATAAATAAAAATATACAGTTTTAAAAAAAAGTATCGCAAAACACCTTTGAAGTTTTGCGATACTTGCATTTAAAATCTATTTTCTTAACGAATAAGCCATCCTGCGATATGTGTGTCTTTTTCCTCTTATCGCAATAGAAAGTGCTGCTATATTTTCCGGTAAAGCAATACCGCCATAACCTGCATCACCGATGTGTTGAATATCTGCTCCTGCCATTTTTGACATTAAGGCCATATCTTGTATCACGTTTAAATTCGCACCTTCTTGTGAAGTCCCTATGGCAGTTAAAGCCATTTTTCCAGTTTCGTGAATTGCGCTTATTTGACGGCGGCATAGTTCAAAATCCAATCCGGGTATCGTTCCCGGTGCTCCTATTAAAATAATATCTGCACCTGCCTTAGAAAAGTCTTGGAGCACTTTTGGATCGTAAATATTATCACTGCCGGCACCATGCATCTTCCCTGCGATTATTATAGCTTTATCACCTAAAATATCCGCAGCTTCTTTTATGCCGTTTAAGATATCCTCATTTGTAATTCCTGTTTTGGGATTTCCGGTTATGACTATGTAGTCAAAACCCAGTTCTGACGCTTTCTCCAAATTTTTCTTGTTTAGTTTTCTGCCCTCGCAATAATTAATATTTTTTGGAATCGGCTCCATGTTTACACCCAGCAATCTTCCAACTACATTTTTTATTTTGCGTATATAATCCCTATCAGCAGAATTTCTATGAAGGATTTTTTGAATTTCAGCAGATTTATTTACCATATCAGATGCATCTGATATTGCCAAGTCTTTATCATCTATACCGAAGATGAATGGTGCGTCAAAATCGAATAAATTCAGTGTAATCATATCTGCACCAAAGGCGGCAGCAAGTTCCGGATTGCTTACACCGTATACTATAGGTTGTTTTGCGACATCTGTTTCCGCCATCACTGTTCTGCCTTCTGATGAGCTTATTGATAAAAGCAAATCCTTTTTTGAGATATTCATCATGTCTTCAAAATTCAATTCAAATGTTCTTTTCACAAAAGTTCACTCCAACTTCTATTTATTCTGTCGATTTTTTGTTTTTGAAAGCATTTTCATAAAGCTCAATAAATTCTTCTATAAGGTCCTTTGCCAATGTTGCTGCCATAAGATGATCTTGAGCGTGAATAAGCAGTAGACTAATCTCGTATTTTTCACCGGCAGCTTCTTTATGCAAAATATCACTTTGTACATTATGAGCATTAAGTAATTCCGCTTTAGCTTCATTCATTTTTTGATAAGCACCTTGAAGATTGCCTTCTTTCGCAAGTTGCAATGCCTCAAAGGAGAGACTGCGTGCATTTCCGGCATGAGCTATAATAGCTAAAATGATCTGTTCATAATCCATTTTCAAGAACTCCTTTAATTGTTTATAAGGTTTATAGCAAGATCTAGAATCTTGGCGCTGTCTACTGCTCCATATATAGCAGGTGGAATTATTGTATATTTCTTGCCTCTTTGAGCACATAGGCTTTTTATATATGGTTCTTTATATCGAATTTGTGGACCAACCATAACTATATCATAATCATCAATGACTTGCTCTAATTCCTCAATAGTATTAGCGTCAACTTTAATGTCTTCTATTTTTCGTTTCTCAATTTCCCTTTTCATTTTTTCAACAATCAGGCTTGTCGACATACCGCCTGCGCAAACTAATAATATTTTCATATATTTACCTCCGTTACTTGTTTTGTTTCTTCCTCGAGTTTCATCTTATCCCACATTTTAAGGAATGGATAATAGATGATAGCGGCAATAATAATATTAACTAATTGCAGTATAACGGCTTTCCAATCTCCGGTTGTTAAGAAGCCACTGATAAAAACGGGAGTTGTCCAAGGGACTATTGCATAAGGCCTTGCAACTAAATTAGTTGCCATTGCGGCATATGTCGTAACAGCTGCTGCCAAGGGAGCCAGTATAAACGGAATAAACATTACAGGATTCATTATTATTGGCATACCGAAAGTTATGGGTTCATTAATGTTAAACATTGTGGGCCATATACCAACTTTACCAATAGCTTTTAACTGTGAAGACTTAGCATTTAATAACAAAAGAGCAAGAGCAAAAGTTGCACCGGCACCGCCGACAAAAACAAATACATAAATAAACTGGTTTGTTATAATGTTTGGCAGCATTTCTCCCGCTACTTTAGCTACTGCATTTTGTTCGGATAAAGATAACCATACCGGCCCTAAAAAGACTGCTACAATATCAGCACCTTGTATTCCTACACACCAAAGAAGCTGAATTACAACTATTGCTATGAGAGTGGCAGGTAGAGAAGAGCCTAAGTTCATGATAGGTATACCGAGAACAATGTTAATTGCTTCAGGCAAGGTCAATTTTGTAGTTGTCAATAATACAATGTTAACAATCCAAACTAAAAGCAACGCAACAAATCCCGGAAGCAAAGCTGCAAAAGACCTGGCAACAAAAGGCGGAACCTCAGCCGGCATTTTTATAAAAATGTTTTTCTCCATAAAAAATCTTTGAATTTCTACTGCCAGTATAGCTATTATCATAGCAACGAATAAGCCTTTGCTTCCCAGCCATTCGGCAGGAATATTACCATTATCTGTAGCTGGCATCGAAAGTAAAAATGCTGATACACTTATTATACCGGATGCTAGGCTGTCAAGCTTGTAAGAATTCGAGAGTGAGTATGCAACCGAAAAAGATGCTACAAGTGCAAGGATTCCAAAAGTAGCGTTAGAAACCTTGGAAAGTTCACCGCTAAAAGGTGCAACTGCTGCATCTAGAGCCTCTATAGGCGGGTCAGCTATTATCAAAAATAGAGAACCTACCAGTAAAAGCGGCATTATGGCAACAATTCCCTCACGCAATGCTTTAAGATGTCTCTGCTCCGCAAGCCTTCCTGCGAAAGGCATAAAGTGGTCATTTAAAAAATTCATAATAGCGTCCAAAATAATCATCCTTTCTTTTTTATCTTATAGTATTATCTGAAATTAACATATAAGCAAAAAGCATGCCATATCTTAAAACCTTGATTATATCAAGGCAATTTCACATGTGTATTAATGTGTATTATAAACTAAATACGTAAAATACTAACTGTATAGAATGTGTATTATTGTTTCTGAGAAAAAACTGTAAATGATTCTGCTTGATTGTATTATTTTTTAAAACTGATAAACTTAAATTATCAAAGTGATAAAAACAAAATTTTTACTAAAAGATAGCTTACAGGAGGAAATAAAGTTGGCAAGTATTTTAAAAAGCATGCAGAATACTGTTGAAAAATACGCCAAAGTCTTATCTCAAGTTTTGGGTGTTGATGTGGAAATCGTAGATGATAATTTTGAGCGTATAGCGGGCACAGGCATGTTTTCCGGCAGAATAAACAAGAATATGGAAAATGAAGGCTATGTGTATAAGGATGTCATGAAAACAGGTAAACAGCAAATTATTTCAGAACCCGGCAAGCATGAAATATGCAAAAACTGCCCTAAAATCGCTCAAGAAGGTCATTGTGAAGAAACCTTTGAAATGAGCATGCCCATAAAAATTGGAGAAAAGGTTGTAGGCGTGATGGGCTTTGTGTGCTTTAGCGAGATACAGAAGGAACACATTTTAAGTAATTCAGAGACCTTTATGGAATTTCTAGAGCAGATGTCTGATCTTATTTCATCAAAAGCAAAAGAAGAAATTGAAAAGCAGAATATGCTCACTCTTATAGATATGTTAAATGACATAATCGATAAAATAGATCAAGGGGTCATTGTGTTAGATAAGAATGAAAAAATTTTAAAGGCAAACAGTATAGCAAAGAGTATTTTTAGTATAAATGATACGGCAGATATATTCCCCAAAATAAAAATAAGAGCAACCGGAAATTCTCTTTTAAATATGAAAGAATATGAATTTAAGGCAGGAACTAAAAATTATATGTTAATTGGAGAGGAATATGAAATTTTTGAAGGTGACTTTAATTATAGCAAAGTATTCATATTTACTGATTTAAACTCACTAAAACAGAAAATGTTTTCTGCAACAACTACAAGAGAGAATGTGAATCTCGAAAATATTATCGGTGAATCCGAATCAATAAAAATGCTTAAAAATAAGGTCAAAAAGATCGCTCTATCATCTTCAACGGTTCTTATCACAGGGGAAAGCGGCACGGGAAAAGAGATATTTGCCAGAGCCATACATGCCGAAAGCGATAGAAAAAACAAACCTTTTGTAGCAATTAACTGTGCGGCAGTGCCTGACACACTTCTTGAAAGTGAGCTTTTTGGATATGTAAAAGGAGCGTTTACCGGAGCAGACCCCAACGGCAAAATCGGCAAGATAGAGTTTACTAATAAAGGCACTCTTTTTCTGGATGAGATAGGTGATATGCCTCTTTACCTGCAAGCAAAACTTCTTAGAGTTTTTGAACAAAAAGAGATTGTAAGGTTAGGTTCAAATACGCCTGTGCCTGTCGATGTCAGGATAATTGCCGCAACAAATAAAAACCTTGAAAAACTTATTGAAGAAGGGGCGTTCCGCGAGGATCTTTATTACAGGCTCAATGTCATACCCTTTTATATACCGCCCCTTCGTGAACGTAAAGATGATATACGGGTGCTGACAGATTACTTTGTTCATAAATATTCGGCGCTCTTTAAAAAGAAAGTTATCGGCTTTGAAAGCAAGGTTTGGGATTTGTTATATAGTTACAGCTGGCCCGGAAATGTCCGTGAACTTGAGAATGCAGTGGAGTACATGATAAACATGCTAGACGACAAAGGCATAATAACTGTAAACTTACTTCCTCAAAAAATAAAGAGTGATTTAAATAGAGATGACAGCTTAATTACATTGGAAGAGCTGGAAAAGGGTTTAATAGAGCGTGCCCTTCATTTATATGGAAATACCGTAGCAGGGAAGCAGCAAGCTGCGGATGCGCTCGGTATAGGAATTGCTACGTTGTACAGAAAACTTAAAAAGTATGATATACAATAAACTTACCAATTATCATTTTGATAATCATATATCATTTTGATAAATGATGTCACGCCTTCAACATTAGCCAAAACTGCTTTTAGGTAATTATATTTATCATAATGATAAATATAATCGAAACTTCAAAGAAACAATATAAAAATTAATTATTCGAAAAACCGCTTAAAGCCTTCTGATACAAGGCTTTTATTTTTTATCATTGATTTCGAAAGTTTAGGCATAATACTTGCATTATATTTTAGTAAAGAATCATGAAGCTTTAAAATACTAAAAGGCAGGTATCGACTAATGAACGATTTACCGATTAAGTTTATTTATAATAACAATGCTAGAAAAAATTATAGCGAAAAGGTTTCTGTAGATGTTATGTCACAAGAGCAAGTTAAAAAGGTGCGTAATTTTCACAAAAGCTTTCCTGAATATTCAGTGACACCGCTGCATACTTTAGACAACCTTGCTAAAAGATTTGAGGTAAATAAAATCTGGGTAAAGGACGAATCTTATAGATTCGGTCTTAATGCTTTTAAAGTTTTGGGCGGCTCCTTTGCTATAGGCATGTATTTAGGCCAAAAGCTTGGCATGCCACAAGAAGAAATAACCTTTGAAAAACTGCGTTCGAAGGAAACTAGAGAAAAAATAGGAGATATCACTTTTGTAACTGCTACCGATGGTAATCATGGGCGGGGCGTAGCATGGGCAGCGAGGCAGCTGGGGCAAAAATGCGTAGTTTTTATGCCAAAGGGTTCTTCAAAAATTCGCCTGCAAAATATAATAAATGAGGGTGCTGAGGCATCAATTACAGAATACAATTACGACGATTCTGTAAAAATTGCAATGAAATATGCCGAAAAGCACGGAGGAGTTATTGTGCAAGATACAGCCTGGGAAGGATATGAAGACATACCTTTTTGGATAATGCAAGGATATGGCACGTTAATTGATGAAGCAATAGAGCAAATCAAGGCACTTGGCGACGATAAACCCACGCATGTTTTTCTTCAGGCAGGGGTAGGTTCATTTGCAGGAGCTGTACAGGGCTATTTAGCATCACGTTATAAGGAAGAAAGACCTGTAACACTTATAATTGAGCCTGAAAAAGCTGCATGTATATATGAATCAGCGAAGGCAAATGATGGAAAGCCCCATGCCGTAAAAGGCAGTCTTGATACCATTATGTCAGGGCTTGCATGCGGCGTGCCAAATATAATAAGTTGGGAAATTTTAAGAGATTATGCTGATATGTATGCTATATGTTCTGATAATACGGCAGCAAGAGGTGTAAGGATACTTGGCAGCCCGATAAAAGGAGATGCGCAAGTAATTTCCGGAGAGTCAGGAGCTGTAGGCATGGGAGTTTTAAGTTTGATAGCAGAAGCTGAAAAACTCAGCAAAATGAAGGATCTACTTAGGATTGACGAAAAGTCAAAAATCCTCCTTATAAGCACAGAAGGCGATACAGATCCGGTGGATTACAGAAAAATAGTTTGGGATGGAAAATATCCTTCATACGATCTTTTGTAAAAATATGAGAGGTGAAAAAGAAATGCTAACAGAAAATCAACAAAAAGAAGTAATAAATCTATGTCAAGATTTAATAAGAATCAGAAGCTATTCCGGCCAGGAGGAAATGCTTGCCGCAAAACTGGCTGATACTTTCAAGGCAATGGGGTTTGATGAGATTTTAACTGATGATTATGGTAATGTAATAGGCCATATGAGAGGTAGTAAACCCGGCAAAGTTATTTTGTTTGACGGTCATATGGATACTGTACCTGCTGACGAAAGTCAGTGGAGCAAGGCACCTTTTGAAGGGATTATCGAAGAAAGGAGGATATATGGCAGAGGAGCTTCAGATATGAAAGGCGCTATAAGCGCGATGGTGTGTGCGGCTGCAAATTATGCAAGAAGCACAAAGAAGGATTTTGCTGGAGATATATATATTGCAGGTGTTGTCTACGAGGAATGCTTTGAGGGAATAGCATCTAGAAAAGTCAGCGAAAAAGTAAACCCTGATTATGTTGTCATAGGAGAAGCTTCAGAGTGCAACATTAAGCGCGGGCAGAGAGGAAGAGCGGAAATAGTCATAGAGACTTTTGGCAAAAGCGCCCACTCTTCAAATCCTAAAGCAGGAATAAATGCTGTCTATAGTATGACAAATTTGATTGATGAAATCCGCAAAATAAAGCCCGTCCATCACGACTTCCTGGGAGATGGAATCTTAGAACTTACAGATATAAAATCATCGCCTTATCCCGGAGCATCCGTGGTGCCTGATTATTGCAGAGCAACATTTGACAGGAGGCTTTTGGTGGGCGAAACAAAAGAAAGTGTTTTGCAGCCAATAAAAGATATTATTGCAAGGATGGAAAAAGATGACCCGAACTTTAAAGCAAAAGTGTCCTATGCTTTAGGGGAGGAAAAGTGCTATACAGGCACAAAAATACAGGGAGAAAGATTTTTCCCGGCATGGCTCTACGATGAAAAAGAAGATTTTATCCAAAAAACCTATGAGGGGCTAAAAAGCGCAGGCTTTCAGCCTGAAATAACCCATTACTCTTTTTGCACTAACGGCAGTCACTATGCGGGAGAGGCGAATATTAAAACACTGGGTTTTGGTCCGTCTAAAGAGAGTCTTGCCCATATAGTAGATGAATATATAGAAATCGAGCAGCTTCTAAAAGCAACATGCGGCTATTATGAAATAATCAAGGCTTTATTAAGCTAAATCAAGGAGGGTTTTAGATGAGCGTTTTCGATATCATAATTAAAAATGGCCTTGTGGTCGATGGAACAGGTGCCAAAGGCAAGAAGGCAGATATAGGTATAAAGGATGGTAAGATCGAAGCAATAGACGGCGACCTTAAGGATGCTGAAAGTAAAACAATAATTGATGCATCAGATAAGGTAGTATCCCCCGGATTCATCGATACCCACAGTCACTCGGATTTACACGTATTTGCAGAACCTTTTGTTTCGCCAAAGATTCGCCAGGGAGTTACAACTGAAGTTATTGGTCAAGATGGGATGTCGCTTGCACCTATAAAAGATGAATACATTTCTTCTTGGAAGAAAGCTATGGCAGGCTTAGAAGGCGAATATGAAGTAGAGTGGACATGGAGGAGTACAGGCGAATACTTGAGCCGGCTAGAAGAGCTTGAGCTTGGCCCGAATATTGCATTTTTAGCGCCTCATGGCAATCTACGCCTTTCGGCTATGGGGCTTGACGACCGCTTGCCGACTACTGAAGAACTTAAATCAATGGAAAAACTTTTAGAAAATAGCATTAAAGAAGGCGCCTTTGGCATGTCTACAGGAATGATATATCCGCCTTGCTGTTATGCCAAAGTTGATGAATTTATTACTCTAGGAAAAGTATTGCATAATACAGGCGCTGTTTTTGTAACACATCAGCGCAGTGAAGCAGATAGCATATTGGACTCAATGGATGAAATTCTCACCATTGGGAAAGAGAGCGGTTGCAGAGTCCATTTTTCTCATTTTAAAGTAGCCGGCAAGAAAAATTGGGATAAATTTCCAAAAGTAATGGAGAAGCTGGATAAAGCACATGAAGAAGGCATTACTGTATCCTTTGATCAATATCCATATGTAGCTGGCAGCACAATGCTCGGAGTAATTCTGCCGCCATGGGCTCACGATGGAGGCACAGATAAACTTCTAGAACGACTTAAAAGCCCGGAATTAAGGAAAAAGATGAAAGAAGACATAACTAATGGAATACCTGGATGGGATAATTTTATTGATTTTGCAGGCCTCGATGGCATTTATGTCACATTTGTTAAAACGGAAAAGAACCGAGATGTAGTTGGAAAGAATTTGGTTGAAATCGGCGAAATGAGAGGAAAAGACCCATTTGAAGCGGTATTTGACTTACTGCTTGAAGAAGAAAATGTTGTAGGAATGGTGGACTTTTACGGAAAAGAAGAACATGTTGTAGAGATTATGAAAAGAAAAGAACATAATGTATGCACTGACGGCATTATGGGAGCAAAACCACATCCTCGGCTGTACGGGACATTTCCTCGTATTTTAGGCAAATATGTTCGGGAAGAAAAGGTGCTAGATTTAGAGACAGCAATTTACAAAATGACAGGAAAGCCTGCAAGTGTTTTAGGATTAAAAGATAGAGGACTTCTAAAGAAAAATTATGCGGCAGATATAGTTATTTTCGATCCTGAAAAAGTAAAAGATACTGCCGATTATGTTAATCCTATCCAGTACCCTGAGGGAATTGATTGTGTAATTGTAAACGGGCAAATACTTGTAGATTGTGGTGAGCCGCAACCTAAAAAAGCAGGCAAGGTTTTAAGATTCAGTTAGGTATTAAAATTTTAAGGGAGGTGAGGAAGAAATGAAAAATGATCAAGACTATGACATGAAAGATATAGAAGTCGATGAAAGATTTGTGATAGCTAAAAAGGAAATGCTTATTGTTTTTGCGGTCCAACTATGCTACACATTTATAATGCTTATAGTTGCATATACTGTCGGGAAGGGCGATCCTAGAAATTACAATTTTATATTGGGGATGCCTGCATGGTGGTTTTATGCCTTACTGATTACAGTATTATTCCTAATTTTAATATACTATCTGGTTTCAAAAATATTCATTCCTGTCAGCGTAGAACCGTGGATTAAACAAATAAAAGAAAAAAGAGGTGAGCAATGATGGATATATCAGGCGCTAGAACTACTGTAATAATTTCTTTTATAGTATATTCCTTGATACTACTTGGAATCGGAGAATACTCAAGACGCTCAATGGCTAAAACAAAATTAGACGATTACCTAAGTGAATTTTATACCGGCGGTCGTGGAATGGGAACACTTGTAATTGTATTTATGCTCGCTGCAGGCTTATGCAGTGCCGGCACATTTTTAGGAAGTCCGGGGCTTGCATATAGTGTCGGTCTAGTATTTCCCTTTGTGGTTTTGTCTCAGAGCTTTATGAACTTTGTTGTATTAGGACAGATAGGAAAAAAATTAGGTATTATCGCACGACGTATAGATGCTCAATCATATCAAGACATCTTGACATATAGATACAATAACAGCAAAGCTGTAAGGTGGTTTAGTGCCATTGCTATTTGGATTTTTTATACGTCTAATGTAGTAGCTCAACTTAGCGGAGGAAGCAGATTAATTGAAGTAATGACCGGTCTACCATATGTTACAGCTCTAATGATATTTGGTATGGTAATTTTAATTTACACTGTTACGGGCGGAATTAAAGGCGTATCGACTGCTACAGTCTTTCAAGGGATAGTTATGACTTTGGCAATAGTGATGTTATTTGTCATGCTACTAGCAAAAGTGAGTCCTTTAGAAGCTACTTACAGAACTATTATTGACATCGATCCTAATTTGGTAACTCCTTGGGTTTGGAATCCCGCTTATGCCTTTTCGATGTTTGTTTCACTGGGCCTTGTTACTATAGGTCAACCGCATGGAGCTATGGGTTGCCTAATGTATAAAGATACAAAAGGTATGCACAATGCCATGATAATAGGCGCAGTTGTAGTGTTTATATGGAGCGCTATGATTGTATGGGCAGGAAACTTAGCAAGAGCCGTGGTTCCCAATTTAGATGTACCGGACTATGTAATTCCCTATTTATCAGTAAATATAATGCCTGGATGGATGGCAGGCTTGACATTGGCGGGGGTAGCTGCTGCTATTCAGTCCTCTATCGCAGCTGTCATCATTGTTATAAGTTCAGCTTTAGTAAGAGACATGTATTTAACCATAAAACCAACCAAAGATCCCAAAAAAGTAAAAAGAATAACTACAATAGCAACGATAATTGCCGCGCTAATACCGTTAATAATAGCTATTAACCCACCGGCAGCATTACAGTGGTTCATACTATTTGCAATAGGTGGTTTAACGTCATCCTTTTTCTGGCCCATGTTATTGGGGCTTTACTGGTGGCGCACCAATGAATACGGTGCCTTAGCAGGGATGATGGGCGGCATGGTCACTTTCATTCTCGTGCAAGGAAATATTATCCCATTTAACCTCGGGATGCATGGGATTGTAATGGGACTTATTGTTTCCGGCCTGCTCACAGTTTTTGTAAGTTTAGCAACTCCAAAACCTCCAAAGAAAGTTATAGAAGTTTTCTGGGGCAAATCAAAGCCAAATGAATTAATTTAGATAAAAACTAACCCCTTGGCAATGCAACTTGCAAAGCTGAGGGGTTAGTTTTTATCTTCGTTAGCAATTTCTTTATCTTTCCATTGTTTTTAGACCTTGATAAAAATTAGAAAACAGCTTTTTTCCTTGAGTTAATTTATTAAATCCTGAGTTAACTTAAATATTTTTTATTTTTTCTATGAAGCTTTATATCTATGATTGCATCTATTTCTTCCTTATCAACATCATCAAGTTTTCTATATTTGAGTAAAATATCGATTTCATTAGGGGAAAGCTTCCCTATATCGCTAGGGGATTTATTTTGTTTTTTATCAAAAGCAACATCTGCTTCACCAGTTAAAATCCAATCTATAGAAACTCCCAATTCTCGCTTTAACGATATTAAAGCATTAGCAGAAGGCAACACTTTATTATTTTCGATGTCACTGAGATTTCCGCTAGAGATACCTGTAAGTTTATAAATATCATTTTGAGTCAGACCTTTTAACTTTCGAGCATATTTGATTCTTTCCCCGATTGTCTTTAGACTTTCCATAAAAATGAGTCCCTTCATAAATATATTATTCTCGTAAAAAAGAAATTTATGCTTGATATTCTCTAAAAAACGAGTTATACTAATAATCAAGAAAAAATACTTAAAGTTACTCTGATCTTTACAATTCATGTTTCTTTTGATTTTTACAATTGCTCTTATAAGAAATAATTTAAAAGCTAGGGGAGGGATACCATTGTCACAAGCTTTCTTAATTATATTAGTAGAATCTTTTGGGTAAATTTGAATTCAATGGAAATTATTTATTAGTTCTGCAATAGCTATCTTGGTCAAAAACTAACTTATCGGTTTACTGGAACCCTGGGATAAAACCTTAATGATCTTTTTTAGAAGGCTTTCTTTTATCTGTTTCATATTTTTGAAGGGTGGTGAAATGAATATTATATGCAGTTATTTAGACTATTTGACTATTAATAGACAAAATATCGACTTAAAGAATAGAATTCTAATTTTCTAAAATAGATACAGATGCTTAAGATAATGAATAATAGTAAAGATTGTGAGCTAAATACCTATATAAACAAATAAATGTATTGTCAATTTAAGGCCTTTACGAATTTTATCTTACTATAATTATATTAAAAAAGCAATAATTGCAGAGTATATATTTTGAATATTCTTTAAAAATAGCATAGAATTTTTTGAAAATACTAGATGGGAGGAATACAAATGGATTTTCTAGTTTCTTTGGCAACAAATCTTATTGAATTAATGCAAAAATCGGGTGAAACTTTTTCTGGTATGATAATTGACATTATACCTATGCTTATAGCGCTGTTAACGGGAATGAATTTTATTATTAAACTCATAGGAGAAGAAAAAATAAATAAGTTAGCAAT
This sequence comes from Tepidanaerobacter acetatoxydans Re1, assembly GCF_000328765.2. Classification (NCBI taxonomy): domain Bacteria; kingdom Bacillati; phylum Bacillota; class Clostridia; order Thermosediminibacterales; family Tepidanaerobacteraceae; genus Tepidanaerobacter; species Tepidanaerobacter acetatoxydans. The sequence continues at coordinate 1,918,658 of NC_019954.2, read as the reverse complement.
TGCATTTGGCAAAAATAAAATCCTAACATATGGTTTTCTGCCATCCATAGCATGGTTCTTCTTTTCTAGCCCCGGCGGTGTAGCATTGGGAAGATTTCTGCCTGAAAAATGTAAGCCGGGATACGAAGATGCCTTAGGTGCTACGGCGCATCCACTTACATCACTTTTTCCACATACGGTTCCCTTCGAGCTATTTGTGTGGCTGGGCATAGCAGAAGGAGTAAAAAAAGCAGGATATTCTACAACGACCCTAGCTGTTAGATACATATTAGCAGGAATGATTTTGGGTTTAATAAGAGGAGTTTTAACCGAATATATATTTATGAAAATAAGTAGGCGCAATGAGTATAATGTAGATTTTTTATAAATTATAAAATATTTATTTACTACGGGGGGAATAAATTTGTCAAAAGTAGTGAAAGTAACAAAAGGAAAGGGCGGATTTGGCGGACCGTTATACCTAGAACGTAAAGGAAAATGTAATAAAATTGTTTCGATGACCGGCAGAAACATAGATCCAATAGCTGAATATATAGGTAAATTACTAGGAGCCGAAATAGTTAACGGATTTAATACATCTGTTCCTGATGATGAAGTGATCTGTATTGTAGTAAATTGTGGTGGCTCGTTGCGATGCGGCCTATACCCACAGAAAGGCATTCCAACAATTAACATTAATGCGATTGGTCCTTCAGGACCTTTGGCAAAATATATAAAAGAGAATATTTATGTTTCAGGTGTAACAAAAGAAAATATAGAACTTATTGAAAAAGAAGAGACGAATCGGGTAGAAAACAGAAGAAGTTCAGCAGATAATTTTATGCAGGAAAAAAATACGGAGAAGAATTTTGTTAAACTAATAGAAAAACTTGCTAGTGCAATGTCCAAAGTAATTTCTATGCTTTATGGTTCAGGGAAGGAAGCTGTCCAAACCGTTATTCATATGGTTATTCCCTTTATGGCGTTTATTAGTGTAATAGTAACATTAATTTTACATAGCGGAGTAGGCACTTATGTAGCAAATGCACTATCTCCATTGACAAGTTCATTATGGGGGTTAATTGTAATAGCATTTATTTGCGGCATCCCATTTCTTTCACCTTTGCTAGGTCCTGGAGCGGCGATTCAGCAAGTCCTTAGCGTTGTCATAGGTGCCGAAATAGCGATAGGTAATGTACCTGTAGCCTTAGCTTTACCAGCTTTATTTGCGATAGATGTGCAAGTAGGAGCAGATTTTGTTCCTGTTGGCCTATCAATGCAAGAGGCGCAACCACAAACAATTGAATACGGAACCCCCGCATTTTTACTTTCAAGACAAATCACGGGTCCGCTTGCTGTTTTACTTGGTTATTTTATGAGTATTGGGTTATTTTAATTTGATATTTTTAAGAAGGGGTAAATGAGTATTAATAAAGGAAAAACATAAGTTTCGGGAGGAAAATATGGAAAAAATTAATATTGCTGTAATTGGAACGGGGATTTATGGAGAAAATCATGTAGCTTTTTTAGCATCTAGTCAATTAGCAAATTTGAAGTGCATCTGTGACATTAATAAAGCAAGGGCTAAGGGCTGAACTTATATGAGAAAAATACGATGTTAAAACATTTACTGATATTGAAGAAATGTTCGACAGCGAAGATATAGATGCTGTAGTTATTGCTACTCCAGATCCTTTTAATTATGAACCTGCAATAAAGGCGATAAACGCAAAAAAGCATGTGTTAATTGAAAAACCTATGGCTTTGTCGGTTGAGGAATGCTTAAGTATTAATGACTCTGCCATTAAAAACGGGGTAAGGGTAGCGGTAGACTTTCATAAAAGATGGGATCCTGCGGCTATTTCTATAAAAAATAATTTAGAATCAGAGAAATCTGATAAAATACTTCATGGCTATATGAGCATGGATGATATTATAGATGTTCCAACTAAGTGGTTGAGTTGGTCTTATCTTAGTTCCCCTGCTTTCTTTTTGGGAGTTCATTGTTACGATTTAATAAGATGGTACATGCAATGTGAGGCAAAAGAGGTATATGCAAAGGGACAAAAAGAAGAGTTGAAATTAAGGGGTATTGATACATATGATAGCATTCAAGCAATGATTACCTTTGAAAATGGGGCTGTATGGACTGTTGAAAATTCATGGATAATTCCTTCGTCATTTCCCAAATCAAATGATGGCAAAACACTAATTTTAGGCAACAATAGATACATCAGAATGGATTCGCAAAATAGAGGCTTAGAGATATTTGATAATATAAAGTCGTTTACGCCAAATCCTTATTTTATTAATTATTTTGATAATAAGCCTTTTGGGTTCGGAATTCAGCCGCTTGCTGATTTTATTAAAGATCTAGAGCAAAACAAGCCATTTTTGGCTGATGGCAAAGATGGTATTGAAGCTACTCGAATTGCCCAGGCTGTGCATCAAAGTCTAGAAAAAGGCTCTCCGGTTATAATTGACCATTAATAAAAATTCTACAACAGAGCGGAGGATGCCTTTATGGTGAAGCTTTTGTCTACTATAACAGATATAGGTGAAAAAGCAGAATCTTTGTTTAATGAAGGGATGGTTATACTTTTTTGCGAAAATGCCCCTAAAGAGCTAGCTCCTTATTGTGTTTTGCATCGACTTGCTTTTATGAAAGAAGATATAAAATCTGGAGATATTTTAAGCATAAGTGGTATATACTTTAAAATTACTGCAGTAGGAAGTGTAGCAAATAAAAATTTAAAAGAATTAGGTCATTCCACGCTTGTATTTGATAAAAATACCTCAGCTTTACTTCCTGGACATATACATCTTGGAACTTTAGATTTTATGCCATCTTACGAAGAACTAATTAGCATAGGAAGACAGATAATAATCAGTGACAAAGTGGAAAGATATAAAAAATCAGACAGCGTTTTGAAGCGATAAAAATCCCTTGAAAATATAATCTTTATATGATATCATAACTCATAATCAATTTAAAACTTTAAAGATAACAACCTTCAGGGCGGGGTGAAATTCCCCACCGGCGGTAAGCTCGAGAGAGTAAGCCCGCGAACTTCGATGAGGAGCCGATTTGGTGCAAATCCAAAGCCGACAGTATAGTCTGGATGGAAGAAGGTTCATTATATTTTTATAGGTGTATTTGCCCTGGAGAGTGTATTTTCCGGGGCATTTTTATTTTACATAAAAAGCGAGGGATTTTATGGAAACTGATGAGTATTTTATGCAAAGGGCATTGGAGCTTGCAGAAAAGGGCAGAAAAACAACGGGAGAAAATCCCATGGTAGGGGCAGTTATCGTAAAAGACGGCAAAATTGTAGGGGAAGGCTATCATAAAAAGGCAGGGGGACCTCATGCCGAAATAGAGGCTCTAAAGGAAGCCGGACTTAATGCAAAAGGAGCAACTATTTATGTAAATCTGGAACCTTGCTGTCACTACGGGAAAACGCCGCCTTGCACTGAAGCACTGATAAAAGCCCAAATAGCAAGAGTAGTTGCAGCCATAGAAGATCCCAATTCCAAAGTTGCCGGAAAAGGGTTTTCGCAATTGCAAAATGCCGGGATAGAAGTTTCGGTAGGCGTTCTAAAGAATAAAGCATCAAAGTTAAATGAAGTTTTTATTAAAAACATTTCCGAGCAAACCCCCTTTGTCATAGCAAAAATAGCTCAGAGCGTTGATGGAAAGATTGCCTTATCTTCCGGAAAATCAAAATGGATAACATGTGATGCTGCTAGAAAAAAGGGTCACGAGATAAGAAGCATGTATGATGCTATTTTAGTGGGTATAGGAACAGTTCTGGCGGATGACCCGATCCTTGACTGCCGTCTGGCAAATAACGCAGCAAATCCGGTAAAGATAGTCCTAGATTCATCGGCCGTAATTCCCATCGAGTCAAAACTCTTGCAAGGCAAAGGTAAAGTTATTTTAGCCACTACAGCGCAGGCTGACAAAGGGCGCTTGCAAAAGCTTGAGGAGATGGGTGCAGATATTATAATGACATCTCAGAATAAAGTAAACCTTAATGAACTATTGAAGGCTCTCTATAATAGTGGAATTTACAGTATTTTAGTGGAAGGAGGCGCCAAGGTATTTACTTCATTTCTTATAGAAGGGCTTTTAGATAAATTAATAGTTTTCCTTTCTCCAAAGATTATCGGAGGTGATGGCAAGGATTATGTGGAAAATCTTTTTCTAAGAGAAATGAAAGATGTGTATGATTTTTATATTGACGATGCAGAAAAAGTCGGCGAAGATATCATGCTTACAATGTATTCTAAAAAAGGATGAAGGGAGGTTACTTAGTGTTTACCGGAATTATAGAAGAAGTAGGAGAGATATCCAACCTGCAGCACAAAACTTGCGGAGCAATGCTGCATGTTTCCTGCAAGAAAATTCTTGAAGGGCTTAAATACGGCGACAGCATTGCGGTAAACGGTGTGTGCCTTACAGTAAAAGATATAAAAGCAGCGGGATTTTCAGCTGATATAATGTCTGCGACCTTACAGAGCACAAATTTAGGAAAACTTCTGCCAAAAAGCAAGGTAAATCTTGAAAGGGCTTTAAAGGCACAAGGCAGATTAGACGGTCATATTGTTCAAGGACATGTTGATGGGGTGGGCACTACCCGCGAAATTAAAAAGAGCGATGATTTTTTCACATTATACATCACGGCAGGACAAGAGCTTTTAAAATACATAGTTTTAAAAGGCTCGGTAGCTATTGACGGGATAAGCCTTACGGTGCAGGAAGTAAGAAGTGAAGGTTTTGGGGTTTCTATTATCCCTGCCACTTTAAGCGGCACTGCACTTGGGTTTAAGAATCCAGGCGATTTGGTAAATATAGAAACTGATATTATAGGTAAATATATCGAAAAGTTTTTAAAGCAAGAGCAATGCAATGAAACAATGACCATGGAAAAACTTATTTCTATGGGATATTGATATAATTGGAGGAGTTTAGATTGGAGGATATTTTTAGTTTTAATACCATAGAAGAAGCTATTGAAGACATTTGTGCAGGGAAGATGATAATAGTAGTTGATGATGAAAATCGTGAAAACGAGGGAGACCTTTTGATGGCAGCTGAAATGGTGACCGCGGAAGATATAAACTTCATGGCTACTTTTGGTAAAGGGCTTATTTGTGCACCGATTACTGAGGAAAGAGCCAAACAATTAAAGCTTGCACCTATGGTAGAAAAAAATACTGACAATATGGGAACGGCTTTTACCGTATCTGTAGACCATGTTGATACTTCAACGGGAATTTCGGCATATGACAGAGCCCTAACCGCAAAAACTCTGACCTATGTTAAGGCAAAGCCTGAAGATTTCCGGCGGCCGGGACATATCTTTCCACTTGCGGCAAAACCCGGTGGAGTGCTGAGAAGGGCCGGTCATACCGAAGCTGCGGTAGATATGGCGAATCTAGCAGGTCTTTATCCGGCAGGGGTTATTTGCGAGATCATGAAGGACGATGGCAAAATGGCAAGGCTCCCTGAGCTTATGGAATTTTCGAAAACACACAATATAAAAATTATTACTATTGAGGAACTGATAAAATATAGAAAAACAAGAGAAAAGCTTGTTGAAAAAATTGCCGAGGCAGATTTACCTACGGATTACGGATATTTCAGGCTTTACTGCTACGAAGATATCATAACAAAGGAAAACCACGTAGCTTTAGTTAAGGGAGATATAAACGAGGAAGATACACCCCTTGTAAGGGTCCATTCCGAATGCCTTACAGGAGATGTATTTGCCTCTCGCCGATGCGACTGCGGACTACAATTAAAAAGCTCATTAGAACAAATTCAGCGTGAAGGCAAAGGCATACTCCTTTACATGCGGCAGGAGGGGCGAGGCATAGGCCTTGCAAATAAGATAAAGGCATACAGTCTGCAGGATGAAGGTCTTGATACCGTAGAAGCTAACGAAGAACTGGGTTTTTCGGCAGATCTTAGAGATTATGGCATAGGCGCTCAAATACTAAGGGACTTAGGCATAAGAAAAATGCGGCTTTTAACCAATAACCCAAAGAAACTTATTGGGCTTTCAGGATACGGTCTCACTGTTACAGAATGTGTTCCCATAAAAATAAAACCTAATGAATATAACATGAAATATTTAGCTACAAAAAAAGAAAAAATGGGTCACTGGCTTTAAAAACAGGGAGGAGAATGTTACATGTCAAAAATAATCGAAGGTAAACTTATAGCTGAAAACTTAAAGTTCGGGATCGTTGTAAGCAGATTCAATGATTTTTTTACAAAAAAACTGTTGGAAGGTGCCGAAGATACACTCATACGCCATGGCGCAGCAGAAGAAGATATTGAAATTGCATGGGTGCCGGGAGGATTTGAAATTCCCCTTGCTGCAAAACTTATGGCCGAGAGCAAAAAGTATGACGCGGTTATATGTCTTGGAGCTGTGATACGGGGAGCTACGCCTCATTTTGAATATATATCCTCTGAAGCTGCAAAAGGGGTGGCACAGGTATCCCTGCAAACCCAGGTGCCCACAATCTTTGGAATTATAACCACTGACACATTAGAACAAGCCATCGAAAGAGCAGGGACAAAAGCAGGAAACAAAGGAAGCGAAGCTGCCCTTAGTGCTATAGAAATGGCCAATCTTAAAAAGCAGTTGAATTTCTAAAAAAAATAATTAATATATTAGACCCATTTTACTGAAAAGGTAAGATGGGTCTTTAAAATTTCTCGAATTGTTATTCCTTACAAAAAAGGAAAACTCCTGTTTTCATAGAATATATATTAATAAAGAGTTAACATTACAAAAACTATAATTATTATGAAAGAAAGAGGTTTCTATGGAATGGTTCTGCACCATCGATGCAGGTAACATCTATGAAATAATATATTCAAAGATGAACTAACTTAAGCCTAGAGGACTTGCAGGTAAAGAGTTTGATGAAGAAATGGAAAGAGATTATATCATCCAAAATGAAAGACTTGACTAAGCAGTTAAAGAAGTCTCAGAAAAGCTGAATGTAAGACGTGGCATAAATATTTCAGAAGATGAAATATGCTATATAATAACATTTTTTGATTATAGAGCAGCACTAACTAATGTATTAGCTAATTATGACAACCTGCTACCACTAAATGATGTGAATTTGTATCAGATAAGGAGTATAATAAACTTGTAAGAAAAAGTGAAGGCAGAACGGATGAATAATAAAGCTTTCTTGCTTTCGATGTCTGCCTTTGCTTTTGTCGGAAGGAAGCCGCTTTACCGTTAGGTTTTGCAGGAGTGATAAGAATCATCCTTTGCTAACTATCCTGTAGCTTTATTTTAGCATTAGGATATCTCTTTTAAAATAATAAAAATTTAATCAGGAGTATTGAAAAATACTACTTGATTTAAAGAGGAGCGAAAAAGTATGAGAAAAAATTTTGGAGCAAAAACCTGGTTTTACCCTCTGCCTGTTCTAATTGTGGGCAGTTATGATGAAAATGGCAATGCCAATGCCATGAATGCGGCATGGGGAGGTATCTACGACACTAACCGTGTGATACTCTCTCTTAGCGAAGATCATAAAACCACAAAAAATATCAAGACCAAGGAGGCCTTTACAATCAGTTTTGGCGATGCTGCTCATGTGACGGCCTGCGATTATGTAGGACTTGTTTCCGCCAATGATACCCCGGATAAATTAAAGAAAGCCGGATTTACCACTGAAAAGAGCAGCTTTGTGGATGCACCCATCATCTGTGAACTGCCAATGACATTAGAGTGTCGTTTGCTAAAAGTAAGTGAGGATGGAAATATTATCGGAGAGATTGTCAATATCAGCGCCGATGAAAGCATACTTGGTGAGGACGGTTTGATTGACGTAGCCAAGCTACGGCCAATCTCTTTTGACCCGGTTCACAATGACTATCTGGTGTTAGGCGAAAAGGTTGGTAATGCTTTTCAGGATGGAAATGCTTTTAAGTAGCTTGTGTTTTATACCTGTTGATGTTTTGCAAATGTCGAAGTAAGTATGTGCTTGTCGGCTGAAGGCCGCAGAAAATCCAATAAGCAATCACATTTGAAACATTTTAAAGCCGGACCGATAGAAGATACCTCCCAAGGCCCGGCTTAATGTTATCGATTATAGTTTAAATCTGCTTATTAAGTTTCTTAATTCCTCTGCCATATTGGAAAGCTTAACTGCGACTTCAGATACTTCTCGATTAAGCGCAGTCTGTTCTTCGCTTGCAGCTGCTGCGCTTTCAATATTGTTAAGGAAGTTTTGTGAAATTGAAGTTACCTGCTGCATAGAACTTGCCATTGTTTGAGTTTCAGCAGATATCTCCTCAACTACAGCAACCACATCTTGAAGCTGATTCGATATAGACGTGACATCTTGCAAGATCATATGGAAAGCTTCGCCGGCATTGCTCACAAGTACGCTGCCTTCCTTTGCCGATCGGGTTCCTTCTTTTGCTGCTGAACTTGCTGTTTTTACATCTGTCTTGATTGCATCGATAATTTCTTCTATACCCTTTGCGGCCTGTCTTGATTCTTCCGCAAGCTTTCTTACTTCTTCTGCCACAACAGCAAAACCCTTACCTTGGTCGCCTGCATGAGCTGCTTCAATAGCAGCATTTAATGCAAGAAGATTGGTTTGATCGGCAATTGAGGTGATTAGCGAGACTATCTCTCCGATTTGATCGGATTTTTTCTCAAGCTGGGTTATTTTTTCTTTGATTGTCTTTGTATTGTTGTCAATTTGCTGCATTTGGCTTACTGCCGAATTTACTACCTCATCTCCTTTACCTGCTTGCTGCACACTGCTGACAGCGGATTGAGTCACGCTTTGAATAGTCTGAGCAATTTGCTCTACGCCTTTTGCTATTTCTTCCGCTCCGGTAGATGTAGTGTCAATAATTTCCTGTTCCTTTTGTTTATCGGCGGCAAGGTTTTGCATAGTAACTGCAACCTGTTCGCTTGCCTTCATAGTTTCTTCTGTGCTTGTGCTGAGCAATTTTCCGGTTTCAAGTAGTTGCTCAATGCTATGCACAATTTTTATAATTACCTTTCTTACAGATTTAACCATAGAAGTTAGATTTTCTGTCATTTGCCCTAGTTCATCCTCGCTCTTTAAAGAAAGTGTCGCGGATAAATCACCGAGAGCGATGGTTTTAGAGAATTCATTAACCTTTAAGATGTTCTTGCTGATATAATTACTATAGCGAAATACAGCAAATACAACTGCCAGAATGGAAAGGAGCATAACAAGAAGTAAGGTCGAAAGTAGCCTTTGAACAGGCATGAAAAGCTCGCTTTCAGGAATAACAGTGCAGACAAACCATCCGGTGCTTGGAATAATATTATATCCAACCCTCATCTTTTCTTCGTTTTCTGTGTAGTAGCCTATTCCCGATGTGCCGCTCAAAATTTGTGATCCCAGCTCTGACAAGGACTCATTTTTGCTTTCTGTTATCTTTTCTTTCATAATTACATCCCTGTTGGGAGATGCGAGGTAATCACCATCTTTGCTCAGCAGAAAAGCATATCCTTTATTTCCTACTTTGATATCAGATATCATTTCTTGAAAGTGGGTTAAATCAATGTCGCCTGTGGTAAGACCAAGCAGTTTGCCATTTTCATCATAAAATGGAGCACTTACAGTTATCATAGTTACATTTGTAGTTTCATCATAGAAAGGTTCGGACCATTCAATACTGTTTTCTGTATTTGCTGCCATTTGATACCAAGGCCAGCTTGGATAATTATATGATTCTTCTTCATATTCAAGAGTGACTTTTATATCACTTCCTTCTTTATAGACATATGGTCCAAAATATTTGATTTTATTATCATAACAGTAAGGTTCAAACCAAATTCCTGCTCCAAAAGTATCTGCATTTGTAATAACCGCTTTCTTTAATACTTCTATATATTCCTCCTTTGTAAGCTTAGTTCCCGTTGCTTCGGCAAAGCGAGCCAGCATTTCGGGTATTTTACCGTGCTGGATCAGCAGCTTATCGATTGTTTCTTTAACTTCCTGTATTTGATAATCTAATCCCCTATTTACTTCTTCGTCAATAGTATTTCTAAAAAAGAAAAAGCTAAATGCTGATAATGCCACCATAATGCCGATAGTTAAAGGCAGGATGTAAATTAGGGTTCTCGTCCGAATACTTTTAAATTTCACATTGCATACCTCCTTCTGAATTTTCTTATTAACCTATGATATCAAAGAATTTATCTTATCGAAATTATACCATAATATAACAAAATTTTTCATAGTTAATAAAATAACTTGCAGTAAAGTAAAATATAGCTGACAATAGCTGACACATGAAATCCAAATGCCCATTCCCAAGGGTTTAGATATCGGCAAAAATAAATATAAACAAGTAAAATCTATAATAATATATAAAATGTGTGTTGATATATAATAAAAATATTATTGTAGAATTTTTCGGCAGGGCAAAAGTACAGCAGTGCATGATATTTGCAAGAACTAAACAAGATTCTTCGCTCCACTTCGTTTCACTCAGAATTCCCACGTGTTTCCACGCCACAAAAAACTTATTGTTGTCTGCTTTAGAAACGGGAAAAAAGCAGAAGTACGGGAGCTTATTGGAAACCTATCTATAACATTCTGGAATTACCAAACATTGATGTGATGGTTGTTGATGCACATCACATGAAAACTGTCCCCGGGCGTAAAACTGATATCAAAGATGCTCAATGGATAGCAGACCTTTTACAACATAGTCTTTTAAAGAGTAGTTTTATCCCTGATAAGGAACAACGCGAACTTCGTGAAATAGTACGCTACCGTAAAAATCTAATCGAAGAGCGTTCAAGAGAACTTAATCGTCTAGAAAAAACCTTAGAAGGTGCTAATATAAAGCTAAGTTCTTTCGCTTCCAGCTTAACCGGTGTAAGCAGCCGTAAGCTGATAGAGCAACTGCTGCCGTAGCCCATTCCATGCTCATTGCAATATACCACATGTTAAAAGATAATGTTCATTTTAAGGATCTAGGTAGCGATTATTATACAAAGTTCAATAAAGAGAAAAAAGCTAATTATTACTTTAAAAAATTACAAGAATTAGGAGTGTCATTTCCCGTTTCAGTGGCTACCTAAAATATAATTTTTTTTTGGGCATTGCTCTTTGAGCTGGTCGAAGGGTGATTAATCAACCACCCTTAGTTAAGTGCGTCTTTGTTTAGGTATATATTCATAACAATGACAGACCTCTGAATAGTTACTTCCATATAGAGATGTTTAAAAATTTTTATATAAAGGCCCTTGCGCAAAAAGTAATATTATGGTAAAATGCACTCAAAAGACCGCTTATAAAAATAAAGGCGGACATTGAGGTGTAAAATGATTAAAATCGATAAAATGAAAAACGAATTCAAAAAGCATGGTGGAGTTCTTAAGACATCAGAGCTTAATGGCTTGGGATTTTCTAGTCGCAAAATAAATAAGTTGATGGAAGAAGGCATAATTTCTAGAATAAAACATGGCTTTTATGAACTGACAGATTACATTCCGAAAGAAGAAGTTATTATAGCAAGGCTGTTTCCTGAAGCCGTAATTTTTCTTGAAAGTGCAATGTTAAATTATGGATATACAGATAGAATACCTCCGGCTTGGCAAATAGCAGTAGATAAAAATAGCCAAAAGACTAAGTATGATATTGAATATCCTTTAATAGAACCTTTCTATCTAGAACCGAAATTTATAGATATTGGTATAGATATAATACAGGTAGATGGTGTAGAAGTTAAAATATATGACAGAGACCGCACTATATGTGATGTCCTTCGCTATGAAAAGAAACTCGAGGAGGAAGTATTTACTAATGCAATAAAACGCTATGTAGAAGATTCAAAGAAAAATGTGAGGAAGCTGTTTGAGTATGCCATAATATTTAATATAAAAAATAAGGTGCAGACATATATAAGAGTGTGGCTGTAATGGGAAATATTGCGGGACGTAATTAACACGATTATTGATTTTATATCACCACCTTATCTGTTGATGATAAAGGAAGTTGAATTTTTCAAAAACTGGAGCTGTAAAGAAAAAAAGTATATTTAGCAAAAAGCGGGCGTTGAGCCTGCCTTTTATCTTTTAATTAATAAAATCGCTTGACAGAGCCCAAAGAAAAATGCAAATTAGAGATACCCATGGACGGGCACAGTGGCAGGACTTAAGAAATATCATAAACATGATTTACAGCAAGCGTCTTTAATTAAAGAGGCACTTAGCATATAGTGGAAGACGGTTTTGCTGGGGAAATACACAAGGCAGATATTAACGAAAGCCTTGAGAAGGTATCAGATAAAATAAAAGTGGGAGGATGCCCAAAATAGAATTTGATTTTGCAGAAGGGTTTCATTATGTTATGTCGAAATAGTAAAAAAACATAAGCAATCATTTTTAAGCAATAAGGGCTCTGACCCGGCTTGAAAAGTAATTCAGATGGAGGTTTACATGAATCTTACAAATCTATTTAGCAAAATCAACAAAAATATTATTATTGTGGTGCTGATTGTGTTGATTGCAACCTTTAGCATTATATCTATTAAACTGTATACTCTCCTATATACTATCCATCCTCCGGAGCCGGTAAAACCTCCGGATTATCACTTCTATCTGGTAGCTCAAAACTCTGTAGATCCTTTTTGGAAGGAGGTTTATCTTGGAGCATCAGATTCGGCAAAGGAGAATAATGTTGCCTTAGAATTTAAGGCTCCGCGTTTTAATGACAGTAATGAACAGATAAATTACATGGAGATTGCTATTATTTCTGATGTAGATGGTATAGCAACATATGTTCCATATGACGAAAGATTTGTTGACCTAATCGATAAAGCCGACTCCAAGGGAATTCCTGTAGTTACCGTTGACAATGATGCCTATAAGAGTAATCGCAAGTCTTTTATAGGGACCAACAGTTTTGTTTTAGGTGAGGAAGCAGGTAAAATCATGGTTGATGCTACCGGAGGGAAGGCAAATATAGCTGTTATCATGAGTAACGATGTACAAAAAGATACTGCTTATCATAACCTAAAGCTGAATGGATTTTTAAATGCAATTAAGAACTATCCCGAGATGCAGATTACAGATATATCTATTTCGAAGATGGGCATTATGAGCGCTGAAGATATTACACAATCTATTCTAAACAGCGATAAAACAATAGATGCCATTTACTGCATGGATTCCGTGGATACCGTGGGAGCTGCACAGGTAGTAGTAGACTTAAACAAGGTGGGCAATATAAAGATTGTAGGGTATGGAGATGCACCTGAGATAATAAGGTACATCGAAAAAAGTATAATATATGGAACTGTTATAAGTGACCCATATAAAATGGGCTATGAAAGCATTGAAGCTTTACTGGAAATTAAAAGAAACGGAAATTCATCTACATTTATCGATACCGGCGTAAAAACCATAACTAAGGAAAGCATCAAAAGGTATAAAGAAGCCTTGGAAAAATTAGAACAATAGGTGAAATTATTATGATGAAAGAATTACTGAATTTTACGGGAATCAGAAAAAAGCTTATTGTTTATTATTTAGTAGTTACATTGCTTATGGGCATGACAAGTATTTATTCCTATTATACCGCAAGGTCCGTGACTGCTAAGTTTAATGATATATTTGTCGGTTATGTTTATTTAAATAATTTATATGCCGATGTAAGTTCCCTTGAAATAAACGTAGAAAAATACTTGTCAAATAAATCTTCCGAGGCTCTTTTAGACTATTACATGTTAAACAATAAACTTCAAACCCAAGCTGATGAGCTTATCGGAAATCTAAGCTATGACAGTAATAGTCTGATGATTAAAGATATTGGGAATATGATAAAAGCTTTACTGAAAGAAACAGATGCGGCAATAAATGCAAAAAGAGGTCGTATGAGCAGTGAATACCTTGCAAGATTTACAGAATCTCATAAGATAGCCGGATTTATTAAACTTTATATTAATGAACTCTTGTATAATAAATTGCAAGAAGGTTCAAAAGAATATTATTCGATTAAGGGGAAAATGGCTGTTGTAAGCTATGTAAACCTTATTATTATAATAAGCTCCATAATATTCAGCATAGTTCTTGCTATGTATTTTACATATAAAATAACACGGCCTATCGTTGAACTCTCCGTTTCCGCAGGCAAAATATCTCAAGGAAATTTTGATGTGGAACCCATTAAAATCGAAACTAATGACGAATTGAGTATACTTGCCAAGGCCTTTAATGAAATGACCGTAAGCATAAAATGCTATATTGACACATTAAAGCATCAGGCAGAGGTAGAAGCGCGGCTGAAAGAGCAAGAAATGCAAAATCTTCGCATGAAAAGTATTTTAAAGGATGCCGAGCTAAAATCCCTTCAGTCCCAGATTAATCCACATTTTCTATTCAATACATTAAATGCTGCCTCTCAACTTGCTATTATGGAAGGAGCCGACAGATCTTCGACTTTTATAGAGAAAGTAGCCAATCTTTTCCGCTATAATCTTAGAGGGCTTGATAAACCGGTTACCTTAAAAGAAGAAATAGAAAATGCGAAGACCTATATGTACATATTAAAAACTCGCTTCGGAGACAAGGTGGAATTTCTTGTTGATGTAGATGAGAAGGCTTTAGATATAGAAATGCCCTGCACTATTATACAACCGCTGCTGGAAAACGCTTTTATTCACGGAATAGAGAATTTGGAACGAATTGGCACTATTGAGCTTAAAGTAATGATGAATACGGAATTTATAGCTGTTGAAGTAAGGGATGACGGTTTGGGCATGGATGAACAAACTATCAAAACCATATTATCAGTGTCTGAACATAACAGCACGTTTGACGATCGCTTAGGCGGTATAGGTTTGCAGAATGTCATTCGCAGGATGATGCTTTTCTATAATAAATATAATGCAGAAGATGTAATTGAAGTTATTAGCAAAAAGGATTATGGCACAAAAGTGATGTTAAAAGTGCCAATAGCGAAGGGGGTTTATACTTGATTAAGATTTTTATAGCTGATGATGAACAAATTGTCATTGATTCGTTAAAATATATTGTGGCAAATTTTATTAAAGATGCAGTTATAGTAGGTCATGCTAAGTCAGGTCGTGAAGCTATAGAAAAGATAGAACTGACAAAGCCAGATTTAGTGTTTATGGATATACGGATGCCTGGAATTGATGGGCTTGATGCTATTCGGCAGATAAAGAAAAGGCGCAAAGATATTTCCTTTGTGATAATAACTGCATACGAAAACTTCAATTATGCAAAGGAAGCTGTAAATCTTGGCGTTATTGAATATTTGCTAAAACCGGTAGGTAAAAATAAAGTAATTGAAGTTATAGAAAAAGCTAAAGGAGCACTTTTTGAGGATCGCCAAGCAGTAATGCAGGAGATAGAGCTTAGGGAAAAATTGTCAAGAGTTATGCCACATATAGAAAGAGAATTTATATATACCCTGTTTTTTGACAGTCAGTCCATTAAAGACTACTCTTTTTATGAAGAAATATTTAGTATGCCGTTGGATTATGGATATATTATGCTGCTGACCATTAATAATCCTGCCCAAAAAGAAAATGTAAAGGCAAGTCTTGATAGGTATAAAATGACATCTATGCTCCGAGAAACGGTTAAACGCGAAATAAAGTGTCTTGCCGCAACCTTTATGCTTGACAGAGTTATTGCTTTTGTACCTGCCGATAAAGACCAAGAGGAATATGTAATAAGGAATAGAGCCATAAAAAGAGCTGAAAAAATTTATCAAAGCCTTCAAGACAATGCACCTTTGCCGTTTTTTATCGGTATTGGGAGTCCTTATGATATAAAGAATTTTTTAAGGTCATATGAAGAAGCAGACTTAGCCATAAAACTTTCTAAAGATGAGGTTATAGTTTGCTACAAAGACCTAGTTTTGCCTGACTCTTCCACCGACTTATATCCAATTAGTAAAGAAAAACAGCTTATAAACCAAATTATGGTAGGTGATATTGAGGGTGTTCGAAAATTATTTGAAGATATTTTTCAGTGGCTTGCATTAAATTATGCAGGTGATATTGAAAAAATTAGAATAAAGTTAATAGAGATGTACATTGTTATTTCCAGGTCGGTATCTTACTATAAAGACGATGCTAAACTGGGCCAGAATAGCTTTACGGATTTAATTAATTTGACTGATTTAAAAGAATTAAAATCTGTGATTTACAACAATCTTTTAAAAGTGACAAAATATATACAGGAAATAAAACATGAGGAGATTAGCAGTGCCGTTGCAAAAGCTATGGAATATATAGATGAAAGATATAATCAGGATATTACTCTTGATCATGTGGCCAAGCATGTTAACATGAGTTACCATTATTTTTCTAAATTGTTTAAGGATGAAACTCATCGAACATTTTCCGAGTATCTCTTAGAAATTAGAATCCGGCAGGCAAAACAACTTCTTGATGCCAAAGACCTTAGTATAAAGGATGTGGCCTTGCATGTGGGATATCAAGATCCTAACTACTTCAGTAAAATCTTTCGAAAAGCTACCGGTATGACGCCTACCGAATATAAAGAGAGTTTGGAAATAAAAGAGGTGAAGCAAGGGTATGGGGGAAAATTTTAAGAAAGTATTACTTATCGTGCTGTTTTGTATTTTTATTTTGCTAACTGTATTTACAGTCTCCCTTATTTCTAAAGCCCGTCCAAGATTAAATAAAAGCTTGGCTGAAGAAACAAATATGAAGATTAGAGTTGGCATCTCCCTTGGTACATTGAAAGAAGAGAGGTGGCTTAAAGATCGTGATATACTAATGGCCAAGCTAAAGGAACTGGGTGCTGATGTTTTTGTGCAAAATGCAAATAATGACGACAATGATCAATTGAAACAAGTAAAATACTTACTTGATCAGAATATCGATGTACTCATATTAGTCCCTAATGATTTGGAAAAGGCCGCAGCTGTGGTACAAATGGCCCAGAAAAGCGGAGTAAAAGTAATATCATATGATAGGCTGGTTACCCGTTCGAATGCTGATTTATATATTTCTTTCGACAGTAAAGAAGTGGGGCGGCTTATGGCGAAGCTTTTAATTGAAAAAATACCTCAAGGGAATTACTTAATAATCAATGGCGCTAAAACTGATCACAATTCAAAACTGATTAAAGACGGGTATGATCAAGTATTGGAAGAAAAAATTATAAATAATGATATCAATATTATAGCAGAAGAGTGGGCGCCTGATTGGATGTCAGAATATGCTTTTGAAATTACAGATGAGCTGCTGCAGCGAGGAGAAAAAATTGATGCGATTATTTGCGGCAATGATAGTCTAGCCGGTGGAGCAATTGAAGCTTTAGCCGAGTATAGGTTAGCCGGTAAAACTCTTGTAGTTGGTCAAGACGCCGATTTAGCAGGTTGCCAGAGAATTGTAGAGGGAACCCAATTGGGAACCGTGTACAAGCCCATAGACTTTTTGGCTGAAAAGACGGCTCAAATGGCAATTAAATTAGCTAAAGGAGAAGAGCTTTTGATTGACAGGACTATATTTGACGGCAAATACGATGTACCCTATTATTTACTAAAACCTATTCCTGTAGATAAATACAATCTAGATTGCACAGTGCTAAAAGACGGCTTTCACCTAACTCAGGACGTATATCGATATTTACCTAAAAATCAGTAATGTCTTTATTTTTTTAGTACAAAAATATTACCAGCTATATTTAATCAATTTTAAAATTGATTAAATTACTCTCATTTTAACAAAAATATCCCCAGAGGTATACTGCTATTTTTGAAGAAAATATCAGTATAAAGTAAAAAATCCTAAGGAGGTATTATTTCAAATGAAGAAAACCATATCAATCATTCTCATGTCAGTTCTTCTGATAGGTATTCTAGCTGGCTGTGGAGGAGGCGGTCAACCTGCGGGAGGAGATAACGAACAAGCAGAAGGCGGCGAGAAAGCCGGCAGCGAAATCAAGATAGGCCTATGCCTTTACAAATTCGACGACACCTTCATCTCCACCGTACGCCAAGCGATAGAAAAAGACGCAGCAGAAAAGAGCAAAGCCACAGGCGACAAAATCACCATCAACGCCGTAGACGGCCAAGGCCAACAAGCGACCCAAAATGACCAAGTAGACACATTCATAACCCAAGGCTACGACATAATAGACGTAAACATGGTAGACCGAACCGCAGCCTCAGTCATAATAGACAAAGCCAAAAAAGCCGACATACCCATAGTATTCTTCAACCGTGAACCCGTATCCGAAGACATGGACAAATGGGATAAACTATACTACGTAGGAGCAAAAGCCGAAGAATCAGGGACCATGCAAGGCAGCATAGCCGTAGAGTACTGGAAAAACCATCCAGAAGCAGACAAAAACGGAGACGGCATAATGCAGTATGTAATGCTGGAAGGAGAACCCGGCCACCAAGACGCAATACTTAGAACAGAGTACTCCATCAAAGCCGTAGAAGAAGCCGGAATAAAAACCGAAAAACTAGCAAACGACACCGGCAACTGGCAAAGAGCTCAAGGCCAAGAAAAAATGGCAGCATGGCTTTCCGCCTTTGGAGACAACATCGAAGTAGTATTTGCCAACAACGACGACATGGCCCTAGGAGCAATCGAAGCACTAAAAGCCGCCGGCTACTTCCAAGGCGACAAATACATGCCCGTAATAGGCGTAGACGCCACAGCACCGGCCCTTGACGCACTAGCAGACGGCAAACTACTAGGAACAGTCCTAAACGATGCCAAAGGTCAAGGCAACGCAATCCTAGAAATATCCTACGCACTAGCCAAAGGCAAAGACCCCGAACTTGAAGGCCTAACCGATGGCAAATACTGCTGGGTACCATACCAGCCCGTAACCAAAGAAAACATGGACCAATTCAGATAACACAACAAACAACTTAGGGAGTGCATGCACTCCCTAAAATTCCCCAAACCCACATCTAACTTAAAAAAGGTGAGAACAATGACACAAGAACACATACTAGAAATGCAAAACATATCAAAAAGCTTTCCCGGAGTCCAAGCACTAGACAACATAACACTAAAACTAAAACCGGGCACAGTCCACGCCTTGGTAGGCGAAAACGGAGCCGGCAAATCCACACTAATGAAATGCCTATTTGGCCTATACACCCCGGACAAAGGCCGCATAATCCTAGACGGAAAAACAGTCGAATTCAAAACCGCCAAAGACGCCATAGAAAACGGCATCTCAATGATACACCAAGAACTCCAGCCGATACCCCACAGAAGCGTAATGGAAAACATCTGGCTTGGCAGATTCCCCACCAAAAAAATCATAGGCATACCGGCCGTAGACCACAAAAAAATGTACAAAGACACAAAAACACTAATAGAAGAACTAAAAATAGACATAAACCCAACCACACTAGTATCAAAACTATCAGTTTCACAAATACAAGCAGTAGAAATAGCCAAAGCCGTTTCATACAAATCGAAAATAATCATCATGGACGAACCCACATCATCCCTAACCGAAAACGAAGTAGAAAACCTATTTAGAATAATCAAAGACCTAAAAGCCCATGGTGTAGCAATAATATACATATCCCACAAAATCGAAGAAATCCTAGAAATATCCGACGAAATTACCATAATGAGAGATGGCAAAAAAATAGGCACATGGCCTGTCCAAGAACTAACAATCGACACAATAATCACAAAAATGGTAGGCAGAGAACTCACCCACAGATTTCCACCGCGCAAAAACATACCGGGTGAAACAATAATGAAAGTAGAAAACCTTACCTCCATCAACCCCAGATCATTCAAAAACGTAACATTCGACCTAAAACGCGGTGAAGTATTAGGCATAGGCGGCCTAGTAGGAGCACAGAGGACAGAACTAGTAGAAGCCATCTTCGGCATAAGAAACATATCAAAAGGCAAAATCTACATAAAAGACAAAGAAGTCACAATAAACCACCCATTTGACGCCAAACAAAAAGGCCTAGCACTACTAACCGAAGACAGGCGCTCAACAGGCATATTCCCCATGCTTTCCGTAGAAGAAAACGTCCTAATCGCAGCACTGCACAAATACCTAAAACTCAACTTCATAGTAGACAAAAAAACCAGCAGCACAGCAGTAAAAGCTGCAGTAGAAAAACTACAAATAAAAACCCCATCAATAAAAACCCAAATACAATACCTATCCGGAGGCAACCAACAAAAAGCAATATTCTCAAGATGGCTGCTAACCGAACCAGAAATTCTAATTCTAGACGAACCGACCCGAGGCATAGACGTAGGAGCAAAATACGAAATATACACCATAATAACCGACCTTACCAGACAAGGCAAAAGCATAATCATGATATCCTCAGAAATGCCAGAACTCATAGGCATGTCAGACAGAATAATGGTAATGTGCGAAGGAAAAGTCAGCGGCTTCATAGACGGCAAAAGAGCAAACCAAGAAACAATAATGAAATATGCGACGCAGTTTGCATAAAGAAAAGATAGAAGACACAGAGGAGGTAACAAATTGGCTATTACAAAACCAAAAACAAAACCAGGCCTGCAAACCAGCGAACTAAAAACCATATTAAGCAACAACGCCATATACATAGTACTTCTAGTATTATCCCTAACAATAGGCATACTCAACAAAAACTTCCTATCACCTTCAAACATAGGCAACATACTGCGCATATCCTCAGTGCGCATGATAATAGCATTAGGAGTAAGCGGTGCACTAATCACCCGCGGCACAGACCTTTCCGCAGGCCGTGTTGTAGCCCTTACGGCATGCATATCCGCAAGCCTGCTGCAACGACCTGACTACGCATACAAAATATATGAAAACCTGCCCGACCTGCCCATAATACTACCCATACTGCTAGCCGTACTCATAGGTGCCATCATAGGCATAATCAACGGCTCAGTAATAGCATACCTAAAAGTACCCGCATTCATAGCCACACTGGGCATGCAAGTAATAGTATATGGCTTTGCATGCATATACACCAATGCACAGCCCATAGGAGGCCTAAGAGACGACTTTACAAACCTTGCATCCGGCTCAATGCTTCTAATACCCAACCTAGTCCTCATAGCAGCAATAATAATAGCCGCAATTTGGTTTATGTATAACCACACACAATTTGGCAAATACATATACGCCATAGGCGGCAATCCCAGTGCAGCAGAAGTATCCGGAGTAAAAGTTGAGCCCACACTAGTTAAAGTCTATGCACTAGCCGGCGGTCTTTACGGTTTGGCCGGGGCACTACTTGCCGCAAGAACCGGAGGAGCTACAAACAACTACGGCCTAATGTATGAACTTGACGCCATAGCAGCCTGCACCATAGGAGGCGTATCCACTTCCGGCGGCATAGGTCGAGTATCTGGAATCATCACCGGCGTATTAATATTCGAAGTACTAAGCAACGGATTAGTTATCCTAGGAGTTTCCGCTTACTGGCAGCAAGTTATCAAAGGCATCATAATTATTACTGCCGTAGCTTTTGACATTCGCAAATATTTTGCAAAAAGATAAAACTATATTTGCATTACTTGAGATTTGTGATAGAATATACAAAGAAAAACATTTTGAGGAGGTCTTTCCCTTGAAACTAAGTGTTGATCAAGATCTTTGTATTAGTTGTGGTCTTTGCATTGATACCTGCCCATCGGTTTTTGATTGGAATGACGATGGGAAAGCTGATGTGGTAGTCGATGAAGTGCCTGATGATGCTGAGGATGATGCAAGAGAGGCAATGGAAAGCTGTCCGTCAGAAGCAATAAAAGAAGATTAAACTCATACACAAAAAACAAAGAAGATCTCATCTTAATTATATATAGATGGGATCTTTTTTTATTTTGTCATCCTGAGCAAAGCGAAGGATCTTTTATTCTTCTATTCAAAAGAAGGATTTTTGCATTTTGTGTAGAATAAGTAATATAATGAAACACAATATCGTAATATGAAACAAGGAGGATGTTTTATGAAAAAATTAGAAGTTATAAAACGCATTACAGATTGTGGCATTGTTGCCGTGGTGAGAGCCCAATCGGCTGATCAGGCACTAAAGATTGCCGAGGCTGTTAAGGCCGGAGGTGTCGAGGCTATTGAAATTACTATGACAGTACCCGGAGCTATTGATGTTATAACTGAACTTGCCAAAGCTTATCCTAACGGGGAAATTTTAATCGGAGCCGGCACAGTAATGGATCCGGAAACAGCAAGAGCAGCAATGCTTGCAGGAGCGGAATTCATAGTCAGCCCTTACTTTAATCCTGATGTAGTAAAAATGTGCAACAGGTACCAAAAGGTATGTATGCCGGGTGCTATGTCCATCAGAGAAGTTGTAGAAGTAATGGAATCCGGTGCAGACTTTGTCAAATTCTTCCCGGGAAGCGCATTTGGCCCGGCGATGATTAAAGCAATATTAGGGCCTCTACCTTATGCACCCATTGTTCCAACAGGCGGCGTAAGCCTGGAAAATGTCGGCGAGTGGA
Source organism: Tepidanaerobacter acetatoxydans Re1 (assembly GCF_000328765.2). NCBI lineage: Bacteria > Bacillati > Bacillota > Clostridia > Thermosediminibacterales > Tepidanaerobacteraceae > Tepidanaerobacter > Tepidanaerobacter acetatoxydans. The sequence goes on along the minus strand of NC_019954.2, from coordinate 1,896,157 downwards.
TTAAGGCAGGATGCCAAGCCGTAGGCGTAGGCGGTGAACTGACTAAGGGAGCTAAAAAAGGAGACTATGCTGAAGTTGAAGAAACGGCACGCAAGTTCGTAGAAGCTATTAAAGCAGCAAGAAAATAAGCGATCTTTTACTTACTGATTGCGTCAATTTAATTGCAAAAGGAAGGTGTTTTTATTGGCTAATAAAGTTGTTACTTTTGGTGAAATAATGCTGAGACTTACCCCGCCTAATTACCTCAGGTTTGTTCAAGCCGATTCCTTTGATGTAACATATGGTGGCGGTGAAGCTAATATAGCTGCATCTTTGGCAAATTATGGCGAGGAGGCCTATTTCGTAACAAAAGTTCCTGATAATCCTATCGGTCAAGCCGCTATAAATCATCTTAGAAGATATGGCGTGCATACCGACTATATAGTAAAGGGCGGAGAGCGCCTAGGAATCTACTTTAATGAGATCGGAGCGTCTCAGCGGCCTTCGCTTGTTGTATATGACCGCAGCCATTCATCTATTTCAGAGGCAGAAGCCGGAGATTTTGACTGGGAAAAGATTTTAGAAGGTGCTAAATGGTTCCATTTTACAGGCATTACACCGGCTTTGGGCGATGATGTAGCTGCTGCATGCCTGGAAGCAGTTAAAACTGCAAACAAGATGGGTATAACCGTAAGCTGTGATTTGAACTACCGCAAGAAACTATGGTCCAAAGAAAAAGCTCGCATAGTCATGTCTGAACTTATGCAGTATGTGGATATTTCTATCGGAAACGAAGAGGATGCTCATGATGTTTTTGGAATCCAAGCCGCTGAATCTGATGTAACAAAAGGCGAGTTGAGTAAAGAAGGTTATAAGGAAGTAGCAAAAAAACTTATGGATAAGTTTTCGTTAAAAGGTGTGGCCATCACACTTAGAGAAAGCTACTCGGCATCTGACAACGGTTGGTCTGCAATGTATTATGACGGAAAAGAAATATATACCTCGAGAAAATATAAAGTGCATATAGTAGACAGAGTCGGTGGAGGAGACTCCTTTGGCGGCGGTCTAATCTACGCTCTCCTCAACGGATACGCTCCACAGGATGCGGTGGAATTTGCCGTAGCGGCTTCCTGTCTGAAACATACCATCGTAGGCGACTTTAACCACATGACAGTAAAGGAAGTTGAAAACTTAGCAAAAGGCGATGCCTCCGGAAGAGTCCAGAGATAGATAAGAACTGTAAAAAATCAAAGCTGCTGCAATAAACATGAGCAGCTTTGATTTTTTTAATTTAAAAGTAACAGTTAGCACAAACATAAAAATTTTAGAGAAAGATTTGCTGACGAATAAATATTTTATAAAAAATTTTTTAATGAAAGTAAATATTTTATTTAAAACTTTTTCATAAAAAAGAAGGATTTTTTAAATTTATGTCGAAGAATATAATTACAAACGATTTCACAAACGATTTCACAAATTATATTACAAAAGGTGGAAAAACATTGGTTACAATAAAAGAAGTTGCCAAGAGAGCAGGGGTTTCGGCCAGCACTGTATCTCGAGCACTTAGCGGCAAAATACCTGTTAATGAAGAGACTAAGAAAAAGGTAATGGAAGCTGTAGAAGAACTAAATTATCAACCTAATATCTTGGCACAAGGCCTAAAAGATGGGAAAAGTAAAACTCTCGGTCTTATAATTCCCAATATCAGAGATTTGGTTTTCCCTGCTGCAATACGTGGTATTGAAGATACTGCAAATAAGTACGGATATACGGTAGTATTATGCAATACCGATGAAGATGTGGAAAGAGAACAGTTTTACATTGATAGTCTACGTCGACGATTGATTGATGGATTTATATTTTCTACAGCTAGACCAGGTCACGAACATCTTTTAAAATTAAAAAATGAAGGTTTTCCAATGGTTTTTCTCATCCGACGAATCAGTGGTAATGTTGATGCAGTTACAGCCGACAACATAAATGGAGCCTATGAAGCAACTAAGTATCTTTTATCTCGAGGGTTAAAAAATATAGCACTGATTACCGGATCCTCCGATATATTACTGTATCAAGAGCGCTTTGAAGGATATAAAAAAGCACTTAAGGAAGCTAATATTCCTCTTAACCATGACATAATACTCCATGATGTTTATGGTTGGGAAGATGGCTATAAATCGATGATGACACTATTAGGAAAAGGCCTCAAACCTGATGCTGTGTTTGCTACTAGTGACCCCAAAGCCATAGGTGTGATTCGAGCCATTAAGGATTACGGTCTTTCAGTTCCTGAAGATATCTCTGTAATAGGATTCGATGATTTAGACATGGTTGCCTTACTTGATCCACCTTTAACTACCGTATCACAGCCCTTTTATGAAATGGGAGTAGCAGCCTGTAAAAGGCTAATCAAACTTATAGAGGCTAAAAACAAACCTAACCCAATAATAAAAACTTTACCATGTAAATTAAAAATAAGGAGTTCGGTAAGGTAATTTATTATTTTATTAATATATTATACCGTAAAATGATAACGATTGCGCAAACGATTGGATAAAAATAACTATTTTTAGGTGGTTGAAAAAATGAACAAAAACCATATTGTATCTGGGAAAACACAAATTTATGCTATTCTTGGCACACCTATAAGTCATTCACTCTCTCCCATTATTCATAATACTTTATTTTGCTATAACAATCTTGATAAAATTTTTCTCGCATTGAATACAGATACAAATAATCTTAAACTCGCAATTGATGCGGTAAGGAGCTTTGATATTAAGGGGCTTAGTATAACTATGCCGCTTAAAGAAGAGGTTGTAAAATATTGCGATAAATTGTTGCCTGAAGCTGAAATTATAGGTGCGGTAAATTGTATTTTAAATAAAAACGGTACTTTGGTGGGTTATAATACAGATTGCACGGGCTTTTCAATGTCTATAATAAATAAAGTTGGAGTCCTGCCGGATAGGGTGTTTATCTTTGGAGCGGGAGGCGTGGGAAAAGCTATTGCCGCTGAGTTGATACTAAAAGGGGTAAAGAAGTTGTTTTTGACTAATAGAAGTATTGATAAGGCTGAAAATCTTAGAAAGAGGCTAGAACATTTAAGTAAAACAGAAGTAGAAATAATACCTTGGGATAAAAAGTCATGGAACGAAGGCATAAAAGAATCTGATCTCATTATAAACTGTACATCTCTAGGAATGTATAACAATGGAAACCTTGCTGATATAGTGCCGTGGGAATTAGTGAGAAGTAATACATTAATTTACGAAACCATATATGAACCCCGTGAGACTACTTTAATAAGTAAAGCTCGAAGTTTGAATTTAGAAGTAATTGAAGGAATAAACCTTCTGGTATACCAAGCTGCTGCTGCTTATAAAATATGGACTGGACTTGAACCGGATATAAATATCATTTTCAAGGTGGCAAAAGCTTCAGTCTATGACAATTAATTGTTTTAACATATTACCCTACTATGTATTATGTGAGGGGGTGTAATAATTAATTAATAAATAAAGTAACAGGTAACAAGTGTCAGCCGAAAATTTAAAAGATTAATAAGGGGAGGTTGTCAATTTGTCAATTAAAAAAATACTAGTAATTCTTCTTGTAATTGCATTAACTATAGGTGTATTAGCAGGATGCGGGATTAACAATGCGGGAGAATCGGATAATAAAGAAGACAAGGGTGGTTCGGCTCAAAAATATACATTCAGAGTTTCAACAAATCACCCTGCAGAACACCCAATGACTGAAGCATTATATGTCTTTGCCAAAGAAGTAAATGAGCGCACCGGCGGTCAGGTAGAGGTAAAAGTCTATCCTGCGGCCCAATTAGGTGAAGAAACTGAAGTAATTGAACAAGCCCAACAAGGTATTTTAGAATTTGTTAGGGTATCTGCAGGTAATATGAGCGGTTTTGCTCCCATGATGGACATTTTCAGCGTTCCTTTTTTATTCAGAGATGCTGATCATTATTGGAAGGTATTAAATGGAAGCGTAGGAGAAGAAATTTTTAAAGATCTTGAAAATAAACAACTTAAAGGCATTGTCTATTACGAGGCAGGTGCTCGCTCTATTTACAACAGCGTTCGCCCCATTAATAAACCGGAGGATTTGAAAGGTTTAAAAATAAGGGTTATGCCTAGTCAAGTTATGATAAAAACCATAGAAGCATTTGAGGCTATACCTACAACAACAACTTTTGCCGAGGTTTATTCAGCTTTACAGACGAAGGTAATAGACGGAGCAGAAAATAGTCCCATAAGTTTATTGACTATGAAGCATTATGAAGTTGCAAAGTATTTTTCTTTGGACGAACACATGAGAATCCCGGACATGCTGATTATGAGCCTAAAAAAGTGGAATGAAATGCCAGAGGAAATTCAACAGGCAATAATGGATGCGGCTAAGGCGTCTCAAGAATACCAAATAAAAGCTTGGGCAGAGTTTGAAGAAGAGACAATTGAAGAGTTGAAAGCGAAAGGGGTAAAAATTAACACAGTTGATCAAGCTGCCTTTGCAAAAGTAGTTGAACCCCTAATTAATGAGTTAAAACCACAATTCAATGGCTTAATTGAAAAGATACAAGAATTAAAATAACTTACTTAATAAAATATGTAAAACTATGGACTACAAAAAAATAAACGAGCTCCTAAATTTTAGGAGCTCGTTAAAAAGGAGGAGGTAATAATCATGTCAACTTTGGCAACACTTACTAACTTTTTAGAGAAGATTTCAAATATTATAATAGGTACATTAGTTGCGATTATAACAACAACTGTATTTATTCAGGTTGTTTATAGAATTTTAGGACTTTCAATTCCATGGACCGACGAGGTTGCTCGGTTTTCCTTTATTTGGCTTGTATTTATAGGAGCAAGTGTCCAAGTTAAAAACAATGCCCATTTTTCTGTGACTATAGTAAAAGATAGAATAAAAAATCATAAGTACCTTGACATATTTGTTTATATTGCAATGCTCGCATTAAGCTTTGTTCTATTGATTTATGGTAAAGAGTATATGCTCATGGGGTTAGGAAGGGTATCTCCTGTAATGCATATAAGAATGATCTGGATTTATGCCGCAATACCTGTGGGAGGATTACTTATGATTATATATATTGTAGAAAAGCTATTGCATAGCATAATCTGACGAGGAGGGTATATATGATTATACTTTTTTTACTAGTTTCTCTCTTTATATTAATACTATTTTCCGTACCTGTTTCTTTTTCCATAGGGTTATCTTCATTTCTTTTGTTTGTCAGTGAAAAGAGTTTGCCGCTATGGGTGCTAACACAAAGGATTTTTGCTGGTTTAGATAGTTTTGTTATTCTTGCGGTTCCGCTTTTTATATTGACAGGAGAATTAATGAATGAATGTAAGATTACTGATAAGCTGATTGATGCCTGCTACGCACTCGTCGGACATGTTAGAGGTAGTCTTGCCCAAGTAAATGTTTTGGTCAGCATGATCTTTGCCGGTATATCGGGTTCTTCTCAAGCAGATACAGCAGGAATCGGTTCTGTACTCATTCCGGCAATGATAAAAAAAGGATATAGTAGGGATTTTACAGTAGCCGTGACTTGTGCTTCATCTACCATGGGAGTTGTGATACCACCAAGCATTACAGCCGTAGTTTATGCGGCAAGTGTAAATATCTCTGTTGGAACATTATTTTTAGGAGGAATTATTCCGGGTATATTAATAGCAGCATCTCAAATGGCAATATGCTACTATTATGCCGTAAAATATGATTACCCACGTGAAGAAAGTTATCCTATAAAAGAAAGGATAGCAATAATAAGCAAAGCGGCTTTGCCATTATTGACTCCGCTGATAATCATAGGAGGTATTATTGGAGGCGTTTTTACTGCTACTGAAGCGGCTGCAATAGCCGTAGTTTACTCACTGCTGTTGGCATTTATTGTATACAGAAACATAACATTAAAACAATTATGGCAGATTTTGATTAGAACCGGAAAAATGAGTTCAGTAGCGTTGTTTTGTGTGGGCACGTCCACAATATTTTCTTATATTATGGCATATTATAATGTTACTGATATGCTGGGAAGCTTTATAACAAGCATTTCCACAAGTCCCGTATTATTTTTAATGTTTATAGTGGGTTTTTTTATTGTTATAGGTACCTTTATGGATGCAACTCCAGCTATAATTGTTTTTGCACCTATAATAGCTCCTATAGGTGAATCTTTGGGCCTAAACCCCATACAGTTAGGAGTAATAGTTATCGTAACACTAGCATTAGGTTTAATTACTCCTCCATATGGTTTATGTTTGATGTTGGCAGCACAAATCGGAGAAATATCAATTGAAAAGGCCTTCAAAGCTACTTTTGTATTTATAATCGCTCTATTGCTAGTAATAATGTTATTAGTATTATTTCCAAAGCTAATTTTATTCATTCCGACCAAATTTGCTCCTAATTTAATGTAAAATACTGCAAAGGTAGGTGAGATGAAATGAATCACAGCATTTCAACATTTCTATACTATTATTATTCATTGGAAGATGCGATTAAAAGGATAGCTGCGTTTGGATATGATGGCGTAGAAATTTGGGGTGGAACTCCTCATGCATATCCGTATGATTTAATAGAAAAACAAATAAAAATTTTAAGAGCATTGATTGAAGATGTGGGTTTAGTTATTTCTGGCTTTATACCGGCCCAGTTCAGATATCCCACAAACATTGCTATAGATAACGAGATTATACGTATACGCAGCATTGATTATCTTAAAAAAAGCATAGATGTAGCCGTTGAATTAGGATCACCTTTGGTTAGTGTATGCCCTGGCCACAGTAGATTTGGTCAGGGTTATGAGAATGCTTGGGAAAATATGATTAAAAGCATAAATGAGCTGTTAGATTATGCAGGTGAAGATATTAAGATAATGATGGAGCCCGGTAATAGATATGAAACAGATTTAGTAGTTACGGCGGATGATGCCAAGAAGGTCTTAAAAGATGTGGACAATAAAATAGGATTTGTATTTGATACCGGTCATATGTATCTAAATCGTGAATCAATTTCCGATGTATTATACCAGTTTGATAAGAGCATGCTTCATTTTCATATTGATGACAATATGGGAATTACCGATGACCATATGGTTCCGGGAACGGGCAAAATAAATCATGATATTTTCTTTGAACGTTTGAAAGAATCGGCTTATACAGGCTTTATCACTGCCGAATTAGGATTTCAATACTGTAAAGATCCTGATCCGGCGGCCTTTGAAACTATAAGTTATTTAAAAAGGAAATTACCGTAAGGAGGGTGCATAATGAGTAAGATATCTTTTCATCCAGGCCAGAGCGCTGTTTTCTCAAAAACTATCAGTGAATCTGATATATACTTATTTGCGGGGATTACAGGTGATTTTTCGCCAAATCATATAGATGCCGAATATATGAAACGAACACATTACAAAAAAAGGATAGCACATGGAGTTTTATCTATAGGGATTTCGTCAACAGCTTCAACAAAATTTGCAGAAATGTCTACGTCACCATGTGTATCATATGGATACGACAAAATAAGGTTTTTAAAACCTATATTTATTGGAGATACAATAACAGTAACATATACTTGCTTTGAAGTAGATTACGAAAACAATAAAACATTTTCAGAGATAGAAATTACGAATCAAAATGGAGAACTCTGTACAGTAGGAACGCATATTCTTAAATTTTTATAAGGAGGATCCAAATGAAAAAACTTTTTACTCCTGAAGAAGCGGTAAAACTGATTAACGACGGAGATACAGTTGCCACTACGGGCTCTGGAGGTGCTGTCTTAGAACCGGGTCTTTTATTGGAAATGGTAGAAAAAAGCTTCTTAGAAACAGGTCATCCATGTGATATGACTTTTGTTCATGCAACGGGACTTGGTGACAAAAAATCCACCGGGACAAACCGTTTTGCTCATGAAAAAATGGTAAAAAGGGTTATTGGTGGCCATTGGGGATGGTCTCCAAGAATGGCAGAACTTGCAAATAACAACAAAATAGAAGCTTATAATTTACCACAAGGTGTAATGACACAACTTTATCGGGAAATTGCTGCAAAAAGGCCGGGATTACTAACTCACATAGGATTAAAGACCTTTGTAGACCCGCGAGTTGAAGGCGGAAAACTAAATAAGGTAACTACAGAAGATTTGGTCGAACTAATTGTAAAAGACGGTAAAGAATATCTACTATATAAAGCTTTTCCCATAGATGTTGCAATAATCAGAGGTACTACAGCTGATGAGGATGGAAATATATCGATGGAAGAAGAAGCAGTGTTTTTAGAGGTGTTAGCATTAGCCCAAGCTGCTAGAAATTCAGGCGGAAAGGTTATATGCCAAGTAAAGCATATCGCCAAAGCCGGCACATTAAATCCAAAAGATGTTAAAATCCCCGGCATTTTAGTAGATGCGGTTGTGCAAGACAAGGGACAGTGGCAAACGAGTGAGGGGGAATTTAATCCCGGTTTTAGCGGACAAGTAAAAATACCTTTAGGTCAACTTAATCCCATGCCATTAAATCAACGAAAAGTTATAGCTCGACGGGCTGCCATGGAATTATTTCCCGGAGCCGTGGTAAATCTCGGTTTTGGTATGCCGGATGGTGTAGCAGCAGTAGCTGCGGAAGAAGGTGTAAGTGAGTACTTAACGCTAACAATTGAACAGGGTATAGTCGGCGGAGTGCCTGCTCAAGGGGATATATTCGGAGTAGCTACAAATCCTGCATCTATGATTGATGAACCCTCACAGTTTGACTTTTATAGCGGTGGCGGTCTAGATATAACCTTTTTGGGACTTGCACAAGCTGATATGGATGGAAATGTTAATGTAAGTAAATTTGGACCAAATATTGCCGGATGCGGCGGCTTCATAGACATATCTCAATCGGCAAAGAAGGTTGTTTTTTGCGGGACTTTTACTGCTGGTGGGTTAAAAGTAGAGGTTAAAGACGGAAAACTATCAATTTTAAATGAAGGAAAACATAAGAAATTTATAAAAAACGTGGAGCAGATTACCTTTAGTGGAGAATATGCAAAAGAGATTAACCAAAAGGTAATATATGTTACTGAAAGGGCGATATTTGAATTAACCGAAGAAGGTTTAACATTGATAGAAATCGCACCAGGTATAGACTTGGAAAAAGATATCATTCAAAAGATGGATTTTAAACCGATAATAGATGATAATTTAAAAATCATGGATGTTAGCATATTCCATGAAGACAATATAAATTTAAAAAACATAATTAAAAATTATTAAGGAGGAATTTCAAGTGAATGAAGGTTGGAATTTGGAAAAGGTAGGTCATGTGGCAATTCTGAGTATTAACAGGCCTAAATTTATGAATGCTTTAAACACTACGATGGTAGAAGAATTAGACGACATATTGACAAAGGTTGAAGAAGACAAGGAGATTCGGGTTCTTGTAATTACAGGAGCTGGAGAAAAATCCTTTATAGCTGGTGCAGATATAGATCAATTGTCTACCATGAGTCCGAAGGATGCAAAATATTTAATCGATGTAGGGCATAAAGTATTTTCTAAGTTAGAACAATTAAGGATTCCTACTATTGCGGCTATTAACGGATATACCCTAGGTGGAGGTTTAGAGCTAGCCTTGTGTAATGATATCAGAATATGTTCGCAAAATGCCAAATTTGGTCTACCGGAAATAAAACTGGGCGTAATACCTGGTTGGGGAGGTCCGGGCAGGCTAACTAGAACGATCGGAGCAGGTCGAGCTAAAAATATGGTTTACAGGGGTATATTTATTAATGCACAACAGGCATTGGAATATGGTTTAGTGACTGAGGTTTTTAATAGTATAGAAGAGCTGAGAGACGGAGCGTTAAAAATTGCTGAAGAAATAGCGCAAAAAGCGCCTATAACCATGGAGATAGATAAACATATTATCAATGATGTGGCTATTAACAACAATTGCATTAACCCCTCTAGAGATGCACTGGCTTTGGCTTATTGCTTCACAACCGAAGATACAAAAGAGGGCGTAAAAGCATTTGTGGAAAAGCGTAAGCCTAAATTTGAAGGAAAGTAAGGCCTAATCCGATGGATAAGAATATATTTTTTGAATATGAATTTGAAAGAACCGGTTTCAACACCATTGTTAATCCTGAAAACTCACCGTTAAAATATATATCCAGTGGGACATTAACATTGATTAATGACAGTAATGTTGTTAATACAAAACAGGAGGAAATGGGTCTATTCTGCATAAAGGGTAATGCAACAGTTGAAATAGAAACTAAATGTAAGGCCATAGCAAAATATGATGGGCTATTTATATCACCAAATAGTAAAGTTAAGGTTACTTCAAATAATGAAGTTCAGCTAGTATGGTTTTCAACGCCGTCGAATATCGTTTCAATTCCAAAAGTCCTATATTTTGACGATATCAAGAGGGATCAAGATACCTATATGATTGCCGGTGAAAGGGAGAATTCTACCAAAAGAGAAGTCCATCAAATAATATCAAAAAAGGTTAATGCATCTAGATTGCTGGCAGGTATAACCATAGGAGATAGTGGCAATTGGACGAGTTGGCCTCCTCACGAGCATGGAGACAAGAGAGAAGAACTATATATATTTTTTGACATGCCATATCCTCAATTTGGGATTCAAATGGTATACTCCAAGGATATAACCAATCCGGAAGTATGCAAAACTGTGCTGAACGGTTCAGCTGTAGCGATTCCTAGTGGCTTTCATCCGAATGTTGCGGGGCCTAATACCAAACTAAGCTACATCTTTATTATGGCTTCATTAAATGAAAGCGAAGATAGAAATTTTTCTAAAGTTAATTTTGATAAGCGTTTCAGGGGAGGTAAATAATATGAAAATCAATAATGTTTACAATGTAAAAGGAACGAAATTCCCGGCAGGCAGATTAACAAGAGTTATAGTAGGACCTGATGCTCCGATGGAAGCACAAAATTTTGTTATGGGACATGTAACAATATACGCTGGAGGTTCAGTGCCTCTTCATTCCCATGAACAAGAAGAAGTATATCTTATAGTGTCCGGAAGCGGTATGATTTCCATTGATAATGAGAGTGAGCGCGTGACGGAAGGAAGCTACGTATATATACCACCAAACTCAACGCATATTTTAGAAAACACTTCGGACGATAACATGATAATGGTTTTTTGTTATTCACCGAAAAGTATAGTGGAACATTGGAAACAAGAGCTAAATGGAGAAATAAAGTAAGGAACAAACCTTGTTATAAACGTTATAAACATAGAGAGGAGAAAAATAAATGGGGATGAAATGCTTAGCTTATATTCTTAAAGATTTTAATAAACCCTTAGTTCCGGAAAAAATTGAGATTCCGGAACTAAGGCAAAATGAAATGCTTGTTAAGATAAAAGCAGCCGGAGTATGTGGATCCGATGTTCATATGTGGAAGGGCCAGGATCCGAGATTAAAACTTCCAATGATTTTAGGTCATGAAGGTGTAGGAGAAATAGTCGAAATCAATGGTGACTTAAAAACCGTAGAAGGCGAAAGCTTGAGCATTGGAGATGCTATATTATGGAATAGAGGAATAAGTTGTGGTCATTGCTATTATTGTGCTGTATTAAACGAGCCCTCCTTATGTACTGATAGAAAAGTTTACGGAATCAATATATCTAGAAACGAATTTCCTTACCTAAATGGTTGCTATGCCGAATACATTATTTTGCGTGAAGGTACCGATATTTTTAAAATATCAAAAGAAGCTGATCCGGCTGTATTAGTGGCAGCTTCATGTTCAGGAGCAACTACTGCCCATGGATTTGATATGATAAGACCTGATACATCTGATATTGTATTAGTTCAAGGACCTGGGCCAATTGGTTTGTTTAGTGTAGCTTTTGCTAAAGCTTCCGGTGCAAAAGAAATAATTGTTATCGGCGGCTCTGAAACTAGGCTTAATATGTGCAAAGAATTTGGAGCAACCGTAATTTTAAATAGAAGTAAACTAAGTATAGAGGAGCGAAAGAATATTATCATGAAGTTAACCGGCAATCGAGGTGTAGATTTTGCAATCGAGGCGGTAGGATATCCTGAAGCACTTCGTGAAGGCTTAGATTTGATAAGACCCGCAGGAACATATGTATCCATTGGATTTGGACAGCCCATGGGAACCATAGAATTTGATGGGTACACTGATCTTGTCCATAAAAATATTAAAATCCAAGGTGTTTGGGTAAGTGCTACAAGACATACCCATCAAGCACTGAATTTAATTCTAGGCAACTTAAACACTTTTGAAAAAATGATAACGCATCGCTTCAAATTGAATGAAGTAAATGAGGCTTTACGCGTTATGGAAAATAAGGAGGCAGTTAAAGCAGTACTAATACCATAATCTGCTGGAAGTCTCTGCCGAAACCAATGAATTATAATTTTTATAGTCAGCGGCGGTGCTGCTCGTAGGGCAGCTATATTGATGTGGATGGCGGATTCCACATACAGAGGCTGTAGGTGACATATGTTGTGTGCTTAGAAATGAGGTGATAGCGTGATCGAATCGTCAATTAAAATAATGGGATATGACATTAAAGTGTATTCTCTTAATACAGTAGTTGTCGGCACAGGCGCAGCAGGCCTTAATGCAGCGGATAGATTATCGGCTTTCGGTCAAAAGGATATTGCAATAGTGACAGAGAATTTAAAAGCAGGTACATCGCGCAATACAGGCTCTGACAAACAAACCTACTATAAGCTGACACTGGCCGGCAGTGAGCCTGATTCCGTATATGACTTTGCCGAAACACTATTCGAGGGTCTGTGTGTTGACGGAGATATAGCACTGTGTGAGGCGGCACTGTCCACTCAGTGTTTTCTAAAACTGGCAGAGCTCGGCGTGCCATTTCCTCGAAACAGATACGGAGAGTATGTGGGCTATAAAACCGACCATGACCCGAAGCGGCGCGCCACATCTGCAGGCCCGTACACTTCGAAGTATATGACAAAATGTCTTGAAAATTCGGTAAAACAAAAAAACATCAAGATTTTTGATAAAATGCAGGTAATTAAAATCTTAACCGACGGCAATAAACTATTAGGCCTTCTATGCCTGGATGTTCAAAATTCACAGAACCCAAATCGAAGATATGTGGCATTTAACTGCAAAAATGTAATATACGCCGCAGGCGGTCCTGCTGGCATGTATGCCGACTCGGTTTATCCCTTCAGCCAGAGAGGAGCTTCAGGGATTGCCTTTGAGGCAGGTATTATGGGCAAAAACCTTACCGAATGGCAGTATGGATTAGCCTCGGTGAAACCCCGCTGGAACGTATCAGGCACATACATGCAGGTACTTCCGAGATTTATATCTACTGATAAAAACGGCAATGATGAGAGAGAGTTCCTTGCGGATTTTTTCAAATATAAGGGTGATATGCTTTCAAAGATATTTCTGAAGGGTTATCAGTGGCCTTTTGATGTCCGCAAGGTCAGTAATGGTTCGTCAATTATAGATATTCTCGTATATATTGAAACCTGCATAAAAGGACGGCGGGTTTTCCTTGATTTTAGCCGTAATCCCGGCGATAGTATGATAGATTTCTCCAAGCTTTCATCTGAGGCAAAGGACTATTTGGAAAAATCTGGGGCAACCTTTGGCACGCCGATTGAAAGGCTTATGCATATGAATGCTCCTGCAGTAAAGTTCTACAAAGAAAAGGGCGTTGATCTTACAAGTGAGCCTTTGGAAATTGCAGTCTGTGCCCAGCACAATAATGGAGGTCTTTCGATTAATAAATGGTGGCAGACGAATATTGAAGGATTTTTTGCCGCAGGTGAAGTAAGCGCAAGCCACGGCGTATATCGTCCGGGCGGGACGGCACTAAATGCCGGTCAGGTAGGTTCTACAAGGGCAGCTCAGTACATTGCCGCAAATCGCAAGGGTGCTCCGGCAGATTCTGCAGTATTTGCCGGGCAAGCCGCATATGCAATTGCCGATGCCATTACTATGGGTGAAGCAGTATTTTCAGATTGTGACAATGTAAGAGAAATCTGGGATAATGCGGCAAAACGCATGAGCCGTTTCGGTGGTGCAATTCGCAGTATAGAAAATATTGCAAAAGCAGCCGAAGAAGTAAGGAATGAACTTATGAATTTTAATAAGACTGTAAAAGTTTCTTCCGCATCCGGCCTTTGCCGGGTATACCGCTTACATGACATGCTTTTAAGCCAGTATGTTTACCTTGAAGCGATGTTAGATTATGTAAGATGCGGTGGCAAAAGCCGTGGTTCCGCACTATACACAGACAAAAACGGTATAAAACCTCATGATGCCCTGCCGGATCTTTTCACATTCACCCTTGATGACGGTACAAGAGGAGATATGGTGCAGGAAGTTATTTACCAAAACGGCAAATGTGAATTTATCTGGCGTAAAGTTCGCCAGATTCCTAAAGATGATGACTTCTTTGAAAATGTATGGCGAACTTACCGGAAAAACGGCAATATATATTGACCTATTATCCTGTAGAGATTCACGTTGTGGTGCACCTGCCGTATGACTCGGTGCAAAAAGAACGTATCCGATTTGTTCTATCCTGCGTTCACAACATTAAAAATACTCATTTTTTCAATTTTCCTTGTTGGTGAAATCACTGCAATAAAGGTCGTCAGGACTGCGACTGAAACGGTAACGACCAGAACCGCAAGGGGCGGCTGCCAAAGCTCTCCCCAATTTGATGTAATTAACATTCCAAAAAAGAAACGGTGTAAGATTAGCCCTAAAATGCCACCCGCAAGGCTGCCGGATATTGCGTAAGCGGCAGCCTCGGCTGCTACCATTTTTTTAAGCTGTTTACCTGACATGCCTACCGCACGCATCATTCCATAATTGTTTATTCTACTTGAAACACTTGCATTTACCGTATTGATAATGTTAATCAGAGCAACAAGTGCAATGACCATCAAAAATCCGTAGACAAATACCGCCATTGCAAAATAACCTGTGCGTACTTCGTTGTTTTGCTGCTGTAAATCCAGAAGTTTCATTTCCGGTGTAATCAGGCTTCTAACTTGCTCGGAAATGTCCTGCCTAACCTGTATATCAATAACCTTGTAGCTATCTATTCCGGTTAAAGCTGTGAAAGTGTTTTCAGAGCAAATTATAATCCATTCCCCATTAGACGAATCAAACGGTACATCAGAAAGAATACCCGCAACCTGTACTTCATGCGGTTTCCCGTCAATGTTCAGTGTAATCATATCTCCAATCTGCCAGTTAAATTCCTGTGAATATCCGTAATCAACCAATACACCGCTGCCATTTTGCACATTGTCAATGCTGCCGAAAATAAGCGAATCTTTCGCCCACGCAAATTGAGGTTCGTCATAGGAAACCAGTGTAGCCATATTGGTATCCTGCTTGTCATTTGCAGGAATGTCCGTACAAAACATACGGCCATATATATTCTCAATATGCGGAAGCGCATTTATTTCTTGCTTGAGCGAACGGTCGAGCAGAACGGTATCCTGCGTTCCCTCAATAGATAAATCCGGCGCATAAGGCTTTAAGGGATTTAACGCATGATTCATAAAGGTAATTAAGATTGTAAAGCACAAGAACAGGACTATGCTGAGTGCAAAAGAACCAGCAATTAATACCATGCTTTTTTTATTGGAAAAAGCGTGACGAATACCCATTGCCGTATCTACATGGAACAGTTTTGTATTGGACGCTTTATTCACCGCTTGGTTATTCGTCTGATTGATATTTCCAGTTATAGCGGCCTGCGGGGATACCCTTGCGGCGCGTTTTGCGGGGGAATTGGAAGCTATCATTACTACCAAGACCCCTAATATCGTTCCGGCTGCAATCCCAAGCCAGCTTATTTGAAATGTCGGCATTGCAGGAAGATACTGCGAGTTGAGTTTGTTTAAGACGAACATTGCCGCCCATAATATCACGCACCCGGACAACAATCCAACGGGGATTGCTTTTGCACAATATTGCAAGCCCTCCAGCTGGATATACCGTTTTACCTGTTTTTTCGTAGCGCCAAGACAACGCAAAAGTCCAAAAAATTGTGTTCTCTCCAATATACTCATGTTGAAGCTGCTTGCAATCATAAAAGTCCCGGCCATAGCGACAAGAATAAACAGTATTCCGGCCGTAAGATATATTTCCTGCATGGTCGTGTCGTTTGATTGCCCCATCAACCCAAGAAGCATGGTGTTTGTGGAAACCTGTTCGTCACTTATGCTATACTTTGCCTTAATATCTGCAATCGCTCCATTGATGTTCACTCTATCGTCGAATTGAACATAATAATATTCTTTGTACAAATCGGCAGGAAGCGCACGCATACCCTCTGTTGATAACTGTAAGCCGTGAGCGTCTGACCCTTTCAGGATGGAATAGTCCCCAAAAGTCCCGGTAATCGTATACTGCCGCACTGGACCGTCAGGAAAGGTAATTTCTATCGTATCTCCAATGGAAAGGCCAAATTGTTCAAGACCCTGCTTGTCAAGCAAGGCTTCCTGCGCGGCAACAGGATAATGGCCCTCGGTAACAACCATGTTCATTTGCTCGGCAAGTTCTTTACTGCTGCTCTGCACAACCAATTCTTTCCCATGATAGGTTGTTTCATCGATCAAGCCCAGCCAGCTTGATACGTTCACATCATCACGGCTGCTTATTTCTTCCGCTGTGCTGTCTGATATATCCGTAAATATAGCGTGCCAGTTTCCATATCGGCGGATAGTTTCCTCTTTTTGCGATTTCAGGCTCATGTCAGCCATGCCGAAAATCGCAGTTACCAGCATGACGGATATCGCAATACAAATCACCGTCAGCCTGTTTTTGTTTTTGTGTGCTTTCGCATATTCTGAAACAAGACCGAGATAACTCTTCATTCGGCGTATCCCCCCAAATCGGTTAATACGCCGTCCGACATTTGCAGTACACGGTCAGCCGTGGAAGCAATACTACGATTATGCGTAATCATGATAATTGTCTGTTGGTAGCGTTTGGATGCTGTTTTCAGAAGAGAAATTACCTCGCTCGAGTTTTGGCTGTCCAAATTGCCGGTCGGCTCGTCTGCAAGTATCAACATGGGGCGGGTAATCAAAGCGCGGCCAATCGCCACACGCTGTTGCTGCCCGCCAGATAACTGCCGGGGTAGGTGGTTTCGTCTGTCCTGCAGAGAAAGGACTGTAAGAATTTCCTCTACATACGCCTTATCCGGCTTTTTATAATCGAGCAATACGGGAAAAGTGATATTCTGCTCAACGTTGAGTTCGGGAATAAGGTTATATGCCTGAAAGATAAAGCCTATGTTACGACGACGAAAAATAGTAAGTTTTTCGTCGCTCATGCGGAATATATCCTTGCCGTCTATCAGAACATTCCCGGACGTAGGCGTATCGAGCGCCCCTATCATATTCAAGAGTGTGCTTTTCCCGGAACCCGATTCACCAACAATGGCGACAAATTCCCCTTTGGGAACGGAAAAACTGACATTCTTTAATGCGTTGACTGCGGCTTCCCCTGTACCATAGGTTTTGCTAACAGCATTTACTTCCAATAAATTCATTGTATATCCTCCTCATTTGATCGGTTGCCTAGATTCTTTCGGTAGACGAGGTATGCTGCCAATTCATATAAGCAGGCGAGCAGCAAAGCGGCACCGGAAACCTTTATAAGTCCGGGAATACCACCAATGCCAAATCCAAATGTAAAGACGAGGACAGCTGCACCGCCCAAAAAGACAATTCCAGAAAGAGCAACCAGAAGCCCCCTTTGCATGAATGTATTTGCGCACAGGGCGATTACAAAATAAAGGATACCCCTGAGCAGCAGTAATCCACCAAGATAGACAGGGGTTACTTGAATCAGCAAATCTCTAAAGATAATGGAATGGATTACTACCACAAGCAGCAAAACAGCAACCACGAGACTAAAATAGCGAAGAGGCGAACCCGCTTTCTTTTCGTGAATGTGATTCGCGGCACTCTCCCGGACAAAATCCACAATACGCAAGATACCATCCACAAGCATATATCCGACAATCGCATAGAACATCCCGTCAAGGAAAAAGTCCGGCAGGGCGAACAGAATAATCCCCATGATTCCCCAAAATGCCGCCCGAAGCAGTGCATACTTTGTAAAATTTTTAAATAATAATGCACTCAAAATAAATCCCACCTTTCTATATAAGGTAGGGTAATACTCTTATCTTACTCCCACATGAATTTCCGCTTACATTTTAGTAAGGTTTAAAAAATTTATAACAAATGTGCTACCTTTACCCAAAGCACTGTCCACTGTGATATTACCGTCGTGTGCTTCTACGATTGTTTTTGCAAGCGGCAATCCAAGGCCGATACCTTGCGTATCTTTTGAAAAGCGGCTGCGGTAAAATCGCTTAAAAATATGGTGTATATCTTCCGGGTGTATGCCGCTGCCATTGTCCTTTATGGTTATCTGTATGACAGCCGGGAGCTTTTTCCACTCAACTGTAATCTGACTTCCTGCGTTCGTATGGTCAAGTGCATTTTTTACAATGTTACTAATGGCTTCTGTTATCCAATCTCTGTCACAAAAAAGCATGGTATCATCTGGCCCTGACAAGGTAATGATTTTCTTTTCCTCATTGGCACGAAATTCAAAATGCTGATAGATATCATTCATCATATTTGCTATATTTTCAGGTGCCTTTTTTATAACAATAGCACCTGCGTCTAATTTCGTAATTTTCAAGAGGTTTTGAACGAGCATTTCAATCCGTTCAATCTCTTTCTCTGACTTTACTGCAAATTCTTTTACAGCGGTAATATCTTCCGTTTCGTCCTGTAAAAGTCCGTTGTAGATAGCGAGAGCGGCAAGGGGAGTTTTTAACTGATGAGAAATATCGGAAATAGTACCTTTCAAAAACTCTTTTACTTTCTGTTCTTTTACTGCATGAGCATTGAGCGCCGTAGCCAATGTGTTGACTGCATGGAAAAGCTTATACAAGCTGCCTTCCTTGTCACAATCAATTCGGATATCTGTATTTCCTGAAAGGTATAAATTGATTTGAGATGCGGCTTCTTCCATAATCTGATTTTGCTTACGAAAATAGAGAAAGCAAACTCCTAAAATGCATAATGCAGCGAGCAAAGACAGTAATAGCATGGCAAGGTTCAATGTGCCGTAAAACAGCCTTACAAATAACTGAAATAAAAGGATAAAACCGCCTAATATGCACGATATTGCAACAAAGAAATTTTTAATATCCTTATTGGTAAAAATTTTCACCTGTCCACCTCAATTCAATACATTCCATTTGTAACCCATGCCCCTGACTGTCAGCAGCATTTGCGGGTCACCCGGATTGTTTTCTATCTTCATTCTTAGCCTGCGAATATATACCGCCAATGTATTATCGTCCACATAGCTGCCCTCGCCGTCCCATAGCTTATCCAGAATTTTTTCTTTGGATAGTATGATGTTGGGATTTTGCATGAGCAGACAAAGTAATCGGTACTCGGCTGTTGTCAAATCCAAAAGCTGCCCATCTTTATATACTTGTCCTTGCAGCAACAAAACTTTTATTCCATTGGATATTATCTCCGTATCCGCCGTTCCAAAGTTCTTTACCCTCCGAAGCAAAGCGTTAATTCTCGATATGAGAACCCCTAGTTTAAAGGGTTTGGTGATATAATCGTCACCGCCAATATCAAGCCCTGTAACAATATTCATTTCTTCATCTGACGCAGTTAAAAAGATAATCGGCACTTTGGATACCTGACGTACTTTTTGACATACCTCAAAGCCGGAACCGTCCGGCAAGGACACGTCCAGTATCAATAAATCGTATTTACCGTCTGCCCAAATGGTATTGGCTTCTCTTACGGTTCGGGCAATATCTAATTCAAAACCCTGCCTTTTTAGTAAACGGGAAAGTCCATCTATTAGGCTTAAATCATCTTCAAGAAGTAATATTCTATTCATTGGTTTTTTCCTTTCTCCGTCCATCAACGGGTTTCGTTGCGTCTTTTGGAATAAGCCACATTCGGCTGAACCTTACCACACCGGGTATACGGTTTTCCTCACAAAGTTTTTGTACTCGTCGCTCTGAAATGCTCCATTTCTTAGCCGCCTCCGGGGCAGAAATATAATCCATAATCACCCGTCCTTTCTGGTTCGTAGCAATATTATATTCGGACAGCAGAATAATAGCAACATACTGACAGGATAAATATGATTTATTCTTATCAGTTTACGGGTATCCACTTCTTTAAAAAATTAATTCTCAAAGAAGGACTTTTAGATTTAATGTAGAATACTCATTATAGAAAAGGTTTTCTATAATGTTAATAAAAACAAGGAGTGCATACTTTGAGGAGAGTCACAATAACTGAAGTTGCAAAAAGAGCTAATGTTTCAATTTCAACAGTCTCCAGAGTATTAAATAAAAACTACCCGGTAAGTGATGAAGTAAAAGAGAGAGTATTACAAGCTATAAGTGAATTGAATTATCAGCCCAATGCTGTAGCTAGAAGTTTGAAAAAACAAAAAACAAATATGATTGGTGTTGTAGTAGCTGATATTTCAAACCCGTTCTTTATGCAAATAGCAAAGGGTATTGAAAGCGTTGTGGGCCCGGAAAAATATAATCTTATTTTTTGCAGCACTGATGAGAATCCGTCGAAAGAACATGCCTTGCTTAGACTTCTGAGCGAAAAACGAGTTGATGGCATTATTCTAGCTTCATGCAATACTGATAGTTCTTATATTAATCAATTGGCGGAAAAAAATTTTCCTATAATATTAATTGACAGAAAGGTTCCTAATTGCAGTGCGGATGTTATAGTCGAAGATAATTTCAGCTCAGCATATAAGCTTACGAAATATCTTATACAAATGGGCCACAAAAAAATCGGAATAGTAAACGGTCTTCTAAAAGTAAGTTCAGGGGCAGAAAGGTTTGCAGGATATAAAAAGGCTCTGGAAGATGATGATATAAAACTAAGAGATGATTATGTATTACAAGGAAATTTCAAAAGGCTGGATGCCTATAATGCTGCCAGGCAACTGATTTTAAATAATAAAAATGACCTGCCTACGGCGATATTTGCAGCAAACAACCTTATGGCCGAAGGCATAATGGTTGCATTGCGTGAGTTTGGTCTAAAAATTCCGGAAGATATTTCACTTGTTTCTTTTGGCGATATAAGTACACCGGACTTAATTGATCCAAGATTAACTGTGATTTCTCAAAATACCTTTGCGATAGGGCAAAAAGCAGGAGAGACAGTATTATATAGAATCCAAAACGGTGTAGAAAGTGCAGATTTTAAAGAATTTATAATGGTTCCAGAAATGAGTATAGGAAATTCAGTAAAGAAAATAAACTAAATTTTTTACCAAAAAAAGAAAACGTTTTCTATATTTTACCATTGGGAGGTGCTATATTGATGCTTGATAAATAGTTTTGTGAAATTGAAATTAACATAATAGTAAAAAGGAGGAGAAAAGTGGTTAAAAAAATTATTTTTACAATAATTGCACTGGTTATGGTAATTACTATAGTGGGTTGTGGGTCAACTGCTAAAAAATCCGAAACTCAGATATCTTCGGAGTTTGATGGTGAGATTAGAATAGGTGTTGTTACAGCCATTACAGGTAGCTTTCCCTTAGCAGGCGAGAGAACAAAGCAAAGTGTGCAAATGCGTTGCGATGAGATCAATGAAAACGGCGGTTTACTTGGCAAAAAAGTTGTTATTGTAGTAGAAGATGATCAATCGACGCAGACAGGTGCAGTGAATGCGGTTAACAAGATTATTAATGATAATATTGTAGCTCTAATTGGGCCTCATCTTAGTGGTAATGTTATGGCAGTGGATCAAATTTTAAAAAATGCTGGTATGCCATTTCTAACAGGGGGTACAAGCCCAAAATTATCAGAATTAGGAAATCCTTATTTATTTAGAATAAGACCGTCAGATACTATGGTTGCTGAGGCAGCAGCAAAATACGCTGTTGAAAAACTTGGCGCTGAAAAAGTCGGCATATCTTACAATAATGATGACTTTGGTATCGGTGGTAAAAACGTTATTGAAAGCTATCTAAAATATGTAGGTATTGAGTATGTTGCCGAGGGGCACAATTCGGGAGACAAGGATTTAACTGGTCAAATCATGAAATTCAAGAATGCGAATGTTGATGCAATAATTTCTTGGACGCATGACTCAGAGGTTGCATTGTTCGCTCGTCAGACATATGAGCTTAACTTGGGGAAACCAATCATTGCCTCTGCTGGTATAACTATGCAACAGGTGCTAGACATGGTGGATTCTGAAGAGGTAGAAGGATGGTATTCTGTTACCGATTTTGCTATTTCCGATGAATCGAGCGTTGTTCAGGACTTTGTAAAACGTTTCGAAGCAAAATATAATGTTAAACCAGAACTTTATGCCGCATCATATTATGGTGCGATGACCGTACTTGCCGATGCTATTGAAAGGGCTGGTTCTACCGATCCTGATGCTATCCGTAAGGCTCTTGCGGAAACACAAAATGTGCAGGGCATTATCGGGACATTTAACTGTAATGAATTAGGCGATATGATAAATGAAGCAAAGATTGTGCAAATCAAAAACAAAGTACCTAATGTAATTGATACTGTGTTTAGGTAAGTAAATAAAATGGCTTGCTATTCCTCTACTTACCATGGAATAGCAAGCCGTTAAGAGGTGGTAATAATATGATACAAAACGCATTACAATTAACAGTCAGCGGCATAGCCATGGGCTTCATATACGCATTGGTTGCTATTGAATATACATTAGTTTGGAACTCTACAGGTTTATTAAACTTCAGTCACGACAAGTTCATTATGATAAGTGCGTATCTTTTTGCTGGAACATTTATATTAAGAATGAATATGACTCCTATGATGGGCGTTATAATGAGTTTATTAGTAATGTTTATATTTGGTGCAGTAGTGGCTATGACGATATTTAACCCGTTGAGAAACATGTCATCTCCAATATTTGCTGTTATGGGAACAATCGTTTTAGGTCGAATACTTACAGAATTAGCAAGAATAATCTGGGGGCCTGCTCCTTTTTCTCTTCCTAAGTTTTTATCGGGTAAATATAAAATCGGAAATGTAATTATTGCACGGGCTAATGTTTGGATAATTGTTGTATCCCTTATCATTGTCGCAGTAATGCAATTTTTTTTCAAGGCAACAAAAGCGGGCAAGGCTATGCGCTGTGTATCCCAGAATAAAATGGCCGCGAGCCTTATGGGTATTGATGTTACAAAGAATATAGTATTAACTATTGCGTTGAGTGCTATGATATGCACAGCCATAGGTATTTTGGTAATTCCGCTTTTTAATATAGACAATACCATGGCTAATATGATTGGGTTAAAGGGTTTTGCAGCGGGTGTAGTAGGTGGTTTTGGATATTTGCCTGGAGCAATTGTTGGTGGCTTGATTATAGGAATACTTGAAAATATAAGCGTTACGGTGTTTCCTGCAGTATACAAAGACTGTGTAGCCTTTGTTTTGCTGATAGCATTCTTGCTTTTTAAACCAACAGGGGTTTTAGGAAACAGAAAGTGATATAGGAGGGCTTGAAGGATGAAAAAACCAAAGATAATATTGCTGATAATATTAGCCGTCATATTGGTCGCGTTACCAGTCATAGATAAAAATGCGTATCATCATATGCTTTTAAACCAGACGCTTATTAATATAATTGTTGTGATGGGTTTAAATTTCATCACGGGTCTAACTGGTCAAATGAATCTTGGGACTGCTGGTATATATGCGATGGGGGCATATTCATCGGCATTACTGTCCATTAAGCTGGGAGTTTCAGCATGGCTTGGTATAGCGTTTGCATTGTTAATTGGTTATATTATTGGGCATGCATTAGGTTATCCAAGTTTACGCGTCAAAGGTGTATATTTATCACTGACAACAATAGGTTTCAGTGAAATTGTCAGATTAATTCTCACGAATTGGGCTAACTTTACGGGTGGTGCGCAAGGACTTCAAAACATACCATGTATTTCTTTGTTTGGTTTTAAGTTTGATAATGCGTTTAAAATCTACTACTTATATTTATTTATTACTGTTCTGCTGTGCATAACTGCAAAACGGTTAGTGGCCTCCAAGTGGGGCAGGGCTTTTAAATCAATTAAAGACAGTGCAGAGGCAGCAGAAGCCTGTGGAATAAATATTGCTGACATTAAAATTAAAGCATTTACTTTGGCTACACTCTATGGTTGCCTTGGAGGAGCAATGTATGCACATCTAATCGGATATATTAATCCAATGGGCTTTACTCAAGATATTTCAATTAATTATCTGGTGATGCTGATGATTGGGGGAATAGGATCCGTTGAAGGAAACATAATTGGAGCAATAACAGTTACAATTCTCCCTGAGCTGTTGAGGTTTTTGAAAGATTATTATTGGTTGATATTTAGCGTGATAACGCTAATATTTGCCATTCTACTACCAAATGGTATTATAACACTCATTAAACCATTAGAGAGAGTGAAATTGCCCATCACATACAATCTTAAGCCTAAAAAGGGAGGAAGGTGAAGTGAAAACGATATTAAAGCTAGAAAATGTGGTCAAGAAATTTTCCGGCCTTGTTGCTGTAGAAGATCTTACCATTGAAATGGCAGAAAGAAGCATACATGCACTTATAGGTCCAAATGGTTCGGGAAAGACTACAACAATTAATTTGATTACTGGTGTATTGCCGCTTACAAGTGGTGTAATAAGATTCAATGATACTGTTATCAGTGGAATGCCGACATATAAAATCGCTCAAAAGGGTATTGGCCGAACATTTCAGAATTTAAAACTTTTTAATTCTATGACTGTGATTGAAAATCTTATGGTTGGCGGACATCAGATGACAAAGATGGGAATGTATAAATTTTTATTTGATTGTCATACAGCAAAAAGAGAAGAAAAAATACTAAAAGAACGTGCTAGGGAAGTTTTAACATTTATAGGGATTGATAAATGGCGCAATGAAAAGGTAAGTAATTTACCTTACGGAAGGCAAAAAATGACAGAGTTAGGGCGTGCACTTATGATGAAGCCTAAACTTTTATTACTAGATGAACCAGCTGGTGGATTAAATCCTTCTGAACGTGTAGAATTTGTAAATATTTTGTTAAAGACCTATGATTTGGGGATAGATTTATTATTAATAGAGCATAACATGGATGTTGTAATGAATGTTAGTAACAAGATTACTGTACTTAACTTTGGGAAAAAAATTGCGGAGGGATCGCCGGAAGAAATCCAGAAAGACAATGAGGTTATTAAAGCTTACCTCGGAGAAAAATATGCATCAGCAGTAAGGGTAAGTAGGGGTGATTGATGTGTTAAAAGTAAAAAACATAGATGTGTTTTATGGAAAAGTTCAAGCACTTTTCAATGTATCAATGGAGGTTCATCCAGGCGAAATAGTATCAGTTATTGGGTCTAATGGTGCTGGTAAGTCTACTTTATTGAAAACTATAATGGGAATTAATAGACCTGTTAGTGGTTCGATCGAGTTTCTAGGGAAGACAATAAGCAACTTAAATGTTCATAGGATTGTGACTGAAGGAATTGTCTATGTACCGGAAGGTCGCGAAATATTTGCAAATATGACTGTTAGGGAAAATCTTGAAATGGGTGCTTATAGCAAAAAATATTCAAAAAGTCTGTTGGAAGAATACATTACATCGGCATATGACATGTTTCCTCGGCTAAAGGAGCGTTCTCGACAAACCGCCGGAACACTTAGTGGTGGCGAGCAGCAGATGTTAGCAATATCTAGAGGCCTAATGAGTAATCCCAAGATAATCATGCTTGACGAACCATCTCTTGGTTTGGCACCTGTTCTTGTAGATGAAATGTTTGAAGCTATAGTAAAAATTAATAGGGATAGAAAAATACCTGTAGTTTTAGTTGAACAAAATGCATATATGGCTATGTCAATTTCTAAAAGAACTTATGTACTTGAAGTCGGATATATAAAAGAAAGCGGAGATAGTAATATACTTATGAACAGCTCCGAGATTAAAAAGGCATATTTGGGTGGATGATTAAACGTCATATTATAACACTGGGCCTGAACCTTTTGGCTTATCATTAAAGAACTTATGAAAGGGTTTGACAAGAAAACTTTAAATTATATTATGTTGGGTAAAATGGCTAATTGGAGGATGTAAATATGGTAGAAAAAAGATATAATTACGAAAGTCTAAAAGAACTTTCATTAATGATTTTTCAAAAACTAGGTTATTCCAATGAAGATAGTAGCTGTATTACAGATGTGCTTTTGACTGCAGATTTATTTGGCATTGAGTCACATGGCCTGCAGAGGTTGTGGTTATATCAATATGGTCTTGATACTGGAAGAATTAATTTAAATGCTAAACCTCGTGTTATTAAAGAAACGAAATTATCAGCGGTAATCGATGCCGACGACGCAATAGGACACCCTACCAGCGTCAAAGCAATGAGTATGTCAATGGATAAGGCAAAAACATTTGGGGTTGGAATAGTAGTTGTAAAAAATTCCACTCATTTTGGCATTGCTGGATATTATTCACAAATGGCTGCTAAAGAAGGATTGCTCGGTATTACAATGACCAACACTGAGGCTTTGGTTGTCCCAACTTACGGGAAACGGGCGATGCTTGGGACGAATCCTATTGCAATTAGTATGCCTGCTAAACCATATCCTTTTCTCTTAGATATGTCAACCTCAGTTGTTCCTAGAGGAAAGCTGGAGGTGCATATAAAAAGAGAACAACCTATACCTTTAGGATGGGGTGTGAACGAAGAAGGTGAAGTTAGCGACAATCCAAATGAGGTAAATGAATGTATTAGCAAAAAGATATGTGGAGGAATTCTTCCATTAGGTGGTGCAGGAGAGACATTCGGAGGTCATAAAGGTTATGGTCTTGCTTTAGCTGTTGAAATATTTACTGCCATTCTTTCAGGAGGATACACAAGTGATCTTGTTCGAAAAAGACAAAATGTGGAAAAGTGCTGCCATGCATTTATCGCCATTGATTATGGCATTTTCGGTGACAAAAAATATATAGAGAAGTATTTATCTGAGTTTCTTCAAAAGCTACGCGATTCAGAAAAGGCTAAAGGGGCTAGTAGAGTATATACTCATGGCGAAAAAGAGATTCTCAATAGTGTAGATCGTATGAAGAACGGAATTATTATTAACGAGAAGACCCTCAAAGAAATTAAAGATATTTGTAAAAGGTACAACGTTCCTTTACGCAAGTATTTGATACCAGTACAAAATGATCTATATGTTGACAATCGATAATGTCTGATTTAGTTTTGCATAAGCTGGAAAATTAGTTATATAGCAGAAAGGATATATAATTATGAAAGATACTAAATTTAGAGGAATTATTTGCCCAGTAGTAACTCCTTTTGATGTAAATGGAAAGATTGATGAAACTATCTTTCGAAGAGAAGTTAAATACTTGTTAAACACAGGAATACATGGCATAAGCCCCGGTGGCAGTACTGGTGAGGGTGCAGCTTTGCATGACGATGAGCTAACCAGATTAGTAGAGATAATTCAAGAGGAAAATGCAAACCAAATTCCAGTAGTAGCAGGAATTATAAGAAACTCAACGCAAGATGCAATTCGTGCAGGGTTAGCAGTAAAAAAAGCTGGAGCAGATGCTTTAATGGTAACTCCGACCTATTATAATGTCCTTGTGCCTGATAATGCAGGCAACTACGAATTTTTTAAAAGTATTGCAGAAGATGTTGGTTTACCAGTGATTATTTATAATGTAGTGCCGCAGAATGAAATTACTCCTGAACTTTTTTATCGCATGCTTGACGTAGAAAATATTATCGGCATCAAACAAAGTGTTGGCGGGATACAAGCTTTCTATAAAATGAAACTTATGTGTGGGAATAAAGGGCTTATTTATAGTGCAACTGATGATATGCTTTATTCAACATTTGCCCTAGGTGCAGACGGAGCTATTGCTGCTATCTTGACTCTTTTTCCTGAGCAGTGCCTCAAGATATGGGATTTCGTTGAAAGTGGTGATTATGATGGTGCTAGAGCATTGCAAGATAAGATGTATCCTATTTGGCAGATCATATCAGGACCACAATTTCCTAGACGAATTAAACAAGCACTTCAGTTTGTTGGTAGATATTCAGGCTATTGCAGAAGTCCAATATTGAGCGCATCTACCGTCGAAAAAGAGAAACTAGAGGTACTAATGAAGGAACTTTAATTGTTATTAATTGGGTATTTTACCATGGAGGTATGAAATATGAAAATAGTGTCATTTCAGCTGAATGATAATATATCATATGGTGTTATAAAGAATAAAGAGGTCATGCTAATAAAAGGAAATATTTTTGGTGATTTTGTTGTATCAGATATACGAATTCCTTTAGATGGCATAAAAATATTACCACCTGTCATGCCAAGCAAAGCAGTATGCGTAGGCTTGAACTATCGTGACCATATAGAAGAGTCCCATGCACAAGTTCCTCGGAATCCAGTTATATTTATAAAGCCTTCAACTTCGGTTATAGGCAATATGGATGATATAGAATACCCTAAATTATCCAACAGAGTGGATTACGAAGGAGAACTTGCCATCGTAATCGGCAAGAAAACAAAAAATATAAGCGTTAAAACAGCG
The DNA here is from genome assembly GCF_000328765.2 of Tepidanaerobacter acetatoxydans Re1. NCBI lineage: Bacteria > Bacillati > Bacillota > Clostridia > Thermosediminibacterales > Tepidanaerobacteraceae > Tepidanaerobacter > Tepidanaerobacter acetatoxydans. The sequence continues at coordinate 1,867,445 of NC_019954.2, read as the reverse complement.
AAAGAACACATTTTTGGATACACTTGTAGCAATGATGTTACTGCAAGGGATCTTCAACCTTCTAATGGTCAATGGACTATTTCAAAATCCTTCGATACATTTTTGCCTCTCGGTCCATGCATTGAAACAGAATTAGATCCGATGAATCTAGATATTCGTACTTATTTAAATCATGAGCTTAAACAGTCATCAAATACATGCCATTTAATTTTTGACCCATATACTCTGATAAGCTATATTTCTGAAATAATGACCCTCCTTCCTGGAGATGTTATTTTAACCGGTACGCCGTCAGGGATTGGTCCAATGAAAAAAGGTGATAGGGTTATAGTTGAAATAGAGAATATTGGCAGACTGATAAATTATGTAAAATAACTTCTATACATGGACAAGGAAATATGAATTTACTTTAGCTTCTTTTATACCGATAAGGTCTTTATGCCAATTAGTATTAAGTAATTTACACAAAGCATATACCATAATACCAATAAGCAACAGGTTGATAAAAAAGGAGCGATAGGGTTGTGAATATATATGAGGTGTTATTACAAGATGTTAAAATACCACGGTTTGCGAAAGTTAACTATAACATAAGAAGAGGTAACATAAAAAACATTAATGACGAGCTAGAAGAGACTATTAAAGAGCGTCACGTATTAGAACGTATACGCCCCGGGGATAAGGTAGCTATTGCTACAGGCAGCAGGGAAATAAAAGATATAGATAAAATTATTCATTGCTTAGTTCAAACAATAAAAGACTGCGGTGGCAAGCCATTTATAATACCTGCTATGGGTAGTCATGGTGGTGCAACAGCTATGGGTCAGGAAGAGATATTAGCTGGATATGGAATTACTAGTGAAGCAGTAGGGGCTCCTATAAAATCCTGTATGGATACTATTGAAATCGGAATAACTTCCTCAGGTATTCCGGTACATATTGATAAATTTGCAAATGATGCTGATTGCATAATTCCTGTTGGTAGAATTAAACCTCATACGGATTTTAGAGGTGCGGTAGAAAGCGGTTTGATGAAGATGTTAGCTATAGGGCTTGGTAAACAGCATGGAGCCGCCACTTGCCATAAATATGGTTTTGATGTTATGTCGAAGAACATAATGGAAATAGCTAAAGTAGTAATAGATAAAAAGAATGTAGCTTTTGGAATAGGTATCATAGAAGATGCTTTTCATGAAACTTATAAGTTGGCAGCTATACCTGGAGAGAAAATAGAAAAAGAGGAACCGGTTTTATTAGTTGAAGCTAAATCTCTTGTACCCAAAATTCCTTTCAGCAAGGTAGATATATTATATGTAGATGAAATAGGTAAAGATATTAGCGGTGCGGGGATGGATCCCAACGTTACTGGTCGTTCAGCAATTCTCGGTATTTCCGAACCGTTTATTGAACGCATTGCTGTCCTAGATTTATCTAATAAATCTCATGGTAATGGATGTGGGATAGGAAATGCGGATGTAACTACTGAAAGGTTTTTCAAAAAGATGAATCTTGAAATCTCTTATCCCAATGCAATTACTAGTCGAGATCCTATTGGAGTAAAAATACCAATGATTATGCCTAACGACTATCTGGCATTTAAGATGTGTATACAAACATCAACAAAAATGGATCATGGAGTTGGACCACGAATAGTATGGATTAAAAACACATTGAGTATGGATTCGTTTTATATTTCTGAGGCCCTGATTTCAATTGCCAAGAAGATGCCTAACTTAACAATTGTCGGTGATCTTATGAGAGTTACTTTTGATAATTTAGGTAACGTCAACGGTTGGGCTGAATAGCAATAATAACACCGAATTGGCTAATTTAAATTCAGCAGGAAAACAATTATATTTGATACAGGAGGAAACGGAATGCATGATATAAAACGAGAAGCATTGCAAAAACACAAAGAATGGAAAGGCAAAATTGAGGTAACAGCAAGAGTGCAAGTGAGAACCAATGAAGAATTATCTATTGCTTATACTCCAGGTGTTGCAGAGCCATGTATAGAGATTTCTAAGAATCCTGATCTTTCGTATGAATATACCCGAAGGTGGAATTTAGTAGCAGTTGTAACAGATGGTACTGCCGTTCTAGGCTTAGGTGATATCGGACCAGAAGCAGCCATGCCCGTTATGGAGGGAAAGTGTGCATTATTCAAAGCTTATGGAGATGTTGACGCTTTTCCTTTATGTATACGTTCAAAAGATGTTGATGATATTGTGAATACGGTTTCATTATTGTCAGGCAGTTTTGGTGGGATAAATTTGGAAGATATTTCTGCTCCTAGATGTTTTGAAATTGAAAAAAGGCTTAAACAATTATGTGATATACCGATCTTTCATGATGACCAACATGGTACTGCCGTTGTTATACTTGCAGGTTTAATAAATGCTCTGCGTGTAGTTGGAAAGAAGATGAAAGATATAAGGGCTGTTGTAAGTGGGGCTGGTGCTGCTGGAATAGCCATTGCGAAGCTTTTAGTTTCTTGTGGTTTATCTGATGTTGTATTATGTGACAGAACTGGAACAATCTATAAGGGAAGAGAAAATCTTAATGTGGCCAAATTAGAGATTGCCGATATTACTAACCGGAATATGCTCAAAGGTACACTTATGGATGCAATTGTAGGTGCTGATGTATTCATCGGAGTGTCGGCACCGAGTGCTTTAACACCTGAAATGGTAAGACTTATGGCTCCAGATCCTATAGTCTTCGCATGCGCTAATCCAATACCAGAGATTATGCCTAGGGAAGCCCTAAAAGCAGGTGCTAAAGTTGTGGCTACTGGTCGCTCGGATTTTCCGAATCAGATTAACAATGTGTTGGCTTTTCCCGGTATATTTCGTGGGTCACTCGATGTTCGAGCATATGATATAAATGATGATATGAAGTTAGCAGCAGCTTACGCAATTGCTGATCTCGTGTCAGTAGAAGAACTATCAGCGGAATATATTATTCCTTCTGCTGTGGATCTTAAGGTAGGCAAAACTGTAGCCCAAGCAGTTTCAAAAGCGGCCAAAAATTCTGGAGTATCTAGAATTGAATAAGTAAAAAATCATTGAAAAAGAATAAATATAGTATAGTCTATACTTAAAAGAAAAGGTTTTCTATAATTTGCATACTCAATTTAAAAAGTTTATCTATCAAAATATTTAAAGCATGAAGCTAGATATTGATTTATTAATAAGAATCCCAATGTAAACTCGAAAGAAAACAAAACATATGTGAATTATATAGTGGCACTTACGAAGTTTTATTTTAATAGACCAAGTAAAAAATTCAAGTAAAGCTATTTGATATTTTTAAATTGTTTAGGGGAGGTGAAACAGTTTTATTGAGTTCTAAACAAAAAATAAAATTTTAAAGAACATAAGTATTTTGGCTAAAAAATATCAAAATAGCGAATTCGCCCTATTTATGTGAATAAGTAAAATTTAAGGGCACAGAATTATATTCACAAAAAACTTAAAAATTAAAGGAGATGCTCTAATGAATAAATATGGAAGAATACTATTACCTTTTATTACACCTTTCGGAAAAAATGAGGAAGTAAATTATCAAGCTTTTGAGGAGCTATTAAACTATGCAATTGAAAGAGATTATTTGGATACTGTAATAGTTACTGGAACGACAGGAGAATTTAATGTCCTGACTTTTGAGGAAAAAGTAAAACTCTATGAGACGGCCGTAAAAGTAGTGAATGGCAGAAAGCCAATAATAGCTGGAACTGGGTGTGCATCTACCAGAGAAACCATCGAATTGACGAATGCAGCTACTAAACTAGGAATAGATACATGTATGATAGTTGCACCATATTATTGTAAACCTACTCAGGAAGCTATATATGAAAATTACTTAAGGATTGCTAAAGAAACCGATACCAATATTATGATTTATAATATACCAATATTCACTGGAGTGAACATAGAACCAAATACAGTAAGAGAGTTAATAAAACAAAGCAAAAAGTTTTTTGCAATAAAAGATGAGTCGGGGATTAATCCCGTGCAGATTACAGACTATTATTTTGCTGTCAAAGATATTAATCCCGAATTTTTAATTTTCAACGGTGACGATATAATGCTTATGCCTACGCTGGCACAGGGTGCTGTAGGGATTGTAAGTGGAGGTTCGTTAATACTTGGAGATAAGGTTAGAGAGGTATTTACAAAATACTATGAAGGTAAAGTTAAAGAAAGTCTTGAAATTTATAGACAAATATTTAGGTTTACTAGAGCGCTAGGCATAAATAGTAGAACCAATCCGATACCTGCTCTAAAAGCTGCTGTTGAAATGGTTACTGGAATTGAAGTTGGTGGTGTAAGAATGCCATTAAACAACTTGACTGAAGAAGAGAGGAAATATTTAAAGGAAGTTCTTGAAGAGATTAAACTTATTTAACTAAATTTAGTAGTGAGATTTCATTTTTTAAAATGAAATCTCACAGTTTCAACTCTATAAATAATTTGAGCGGATGTGAGATAAATGGAAATAATAGAAACCGCTAGACAAGTAATGGAAACAGAACTAAAAGCTATAAAAAGTGTTTCAACTACAATTGGTGAGGACTTTGAAGCAGCTGTTAAGGCCATGTATGAGTGTAAAGGAAGAGTTGTAGTTTCTGGTTTGGGTAAGTCCGGGCACATAGGAAAAAAGCTTGCTGCTACCTTATCAAGCACAGGCACGCCATCTTTTTTTGTGCATGCTACTGAAGCATTACATGGAGATTTAGGTATGATCACTAAAGATGATATCGTCCTTGCTATTTCAAATAGTGGGGAAACAAAAGAGTTATTAAATATGATACCATCTGTAAGAATAATTGGTGCAAAAATAATTTCTATCACAGGCAGTAAGGAATCCACGTTAGCAAAATGCAGTGATATAAACATAGAAGTTAAAGTGGAAAATGAAGCAGATCCGTTGAATCTTGCTCCTACTTCTAGTTCAACAGCAACTTTGGCAGTAGGAGATTCCATAGCTATTACTCTTTCTGTTATGAAAGGTTTCAAGGAAGAAAACTTTGCTGTATTTCATCCTGGTGGAAGTCTTGGCAAAAAATTACTAGAAAAGCATAAACTTGAAGACATAATATAAAGGGTGACAATAAATGATTAAAATTCTTGTAATAGGAAGCTTTATGATGGATCTTGTGGCTAAAACTCCAAGAGCTCCACGAGAGGGTGAAACTATAATTGGTCATTCCTTTTCTCAATTTACTGGCGGAAAAGGTGCAAATCAAGCAGTAGCAGCTGCAAAACTGGGATCTAATGTTACAATGTTAGGTAAAGTAGGGGAAGATAGTTTTGGGGATTCCCAGATAAATAGCCTAAAATCAGCCGGTGTTAATACAGAATATGTGATTAAAGATAATTCTGATTCTACAGGAGTGGGATTTGTTACTCTTGAAGACAATGGGAAAAACAGAATTATTATAATACCAGGCGTAAATATGCTGTTAAAACCATCGGACATAATAAGGAATGAAAAGCTTATTAAATTATCAGATATAATTATTCTTCAACTGGAGATTCCTTTGGAAACAGTATATACAGCTATAGATATTGCCTACAAATACAGTAAGACAATTATCTTTAATCCGGCTCCGGCTGCTAAAATAAACAATGAATATTTAAAGAAGGTATCATATTTTATACCCAATGAGATAGAAGCCAAAGATTTTACCGGTATTGATATTGTAAATAAAGAAAGCGCAAAAATAGCCGCTGCAAAATTGTTGAAAATGGGATGTCAGAATACAGTAATTACCATGGGAGACAAAGGAGTGTACTTTTTAAATATAAAAGATGAGGAGTACTTTGTAGAAGGCATAAATGTTAATGTTATAGATACAACGGCTGCAGGAGATGCGTTTGTCGGAGCTTTTGCATTTGGCCTTGGGCAGGATCTGGATCATTATGACTGCCTAAGACTAGCTAATGCATCAGCTGCTCTATCAGTAACAAGAATGGGTGCCCAACCGTCATTACCTTATTTAAATGAAGTGAGAAAGTTTATGAATGACAGAAAAATCAAGATAGAAAAATATTAGGAGTAAATAGTTTAAGACAGGAGTGAATGTATTTGCTCAAAACCTCATGTATAAATCCGGAAATCATGTCAACTTTAGCGTGCTGCGGGCATGGTGATAAAATACTTATTGCAGATGGAAATTATCCTATTGAAAGCAATACCAATACTAATACAAAAAAGGCGTATATAAATCTATCTCACGGCATTCCTACTGTAACTCAGGTATTAAACGTACTATCAAATACTATTACTATAGAAAAGGCAGAAGTAATGGCCACGGACGACGGACAGGAACCGCTCATATTTCAGGAATTCAAGAAAATACTTGGAACCGAAGCTACACTTTATGACCTAAATAGGTTTAAGTTTTACGAAGAATGTAAGAAAGAAAATGTAAAGCTTGCAATAGCTACCGGTGAACAGCGAGTATATGCAAATATACTACTTACTGTAGGAGTGGTTAATTAAACTCGAAAGCTGTTTAACTATAAATCTTAAAGTTATATTTACTATCTTCTCTAGCATAAGAAGCAAAGGTGATTATATCAGTCCTTTGCTTCTTATGTTTTAGCGTAGATTAAAAAATCGATAATGTAGTGGAACTACCCAAAAAGATACAAGAGCCGGTATGTAATAAGCTGCCACAAGTGAACCGATTATGTTTCTTAGAAATCCGGTAAATAAAAAACGATTTAAAACTTGCCAAGAACTTGATAAAATAAAAAGAGAGTGATAATCTATTGTTACACGAGAGACTGAATTTGAGTCTGTTATTTCCTCTGAGCTTGCTGAATATATACAAAAGGATTCAGAAAAATAAATTCAACCCTTCAGGATGTTACTGTTCCTAAAGTAATCTACTACATGACCGCACCTATTACCCTCATGCATATAGCGGATACTTCTTGATTATCTGCAAATCCCATAAATTCTCAGAAGCCCGAAGCTCTGTTAGTATTTCCCCCCGCTTATGTGTTATGTGTATAATGCACAAAAAACGATTTTTTATATGTAGTTTACATAAAATATGTAATAAAAGTTATTATAATTATAATAATTGCAAAAAAAGCTGGCCAAAGCTTGGATAAAATCTAATAATAAGATAGTATTTTTTGCGAAATTCTTATAAGAGCTGTGGACAGTAAAAGCAAAAAGGAGAGATGAATATGTTCGATTTAACAGAGAGAGTAGCCGCAGTAACAGGAGCCTCTGCGGGCCTGGGAAGACAATTTGCTTTAGCTTTAGCAAGACAGGGAGCCGATGTGGCTATTATGGCAAGAAGAAAGAATAAACTTGAAGAAGTGGCGCAAGAGATACGGGAAACAGGAGTAAAGTGCCTGGTTGTTCCCTGCGATGTTACAAAGCTTGATCAAGTAAGAGATTCTGTAGCAGCCATTATAAAGGAATTTGGCAAAGTCGACATCTTGGTTAATAATGCAGGGAGCGGAGGTTCTGCACCTTTGGAGGAAATGACCAATGAAATCTGGCAGCATAATATAGATTTAGAGCTCACCGGTACATTTCAGTGTACTCGTGAATTTGGAAAAGAGATGCTGAAAAGAGGTTATGGCAGGATCATCAACATAGCTTCAATTTTCGGCCTAGTGGGAAATGCAGATGTTCCTGTAGTAGGGTATCATGCTTCAAAAGGCGGAGTTGTGAATTTTACAAGAGCAGCGGCTGCAGAATGGGCAACAAGAGGTGTTACAGTAAATGCCCTTTGCCCAGGATTCTTCCCATCTGAAGCAAACAATCCTGAAGCAATGGCAGCTATGGATTCATTTATAAGAAGATGTACCCCGATGAAGCGTCCCGGCAAAGAAGGCGAGCTGGATTCCGCGATTATATTTCTTGCGGCAGATGAATCCACATATGTTACCGGCTCCATTGTGACTTGTGACGGCGGATGGACATGTGTTTAAAGCCGAACACTTTAAAATTTAAAAAATATTTTAGAAAGGACGGATAAGATGGACAGCAAATATGCAAAATTGTTGGAGCCTATGAAAATAGGCAACATGAATTTAAGAAACCGCTTTATAATGTCGCCCATGGGCACGTTTACTCCCATGCAAGACGGGACAGAAAGCGAAGAAGGCATTATGTATTATGAAGAGCGCGCCCGAGGCGGGTTTGCTATGATTATAATCGGTGCTCAGTTCATAAATGAAAAAACAGCACAGGGAGGGCCGACAATAGCTTTTGACAATAATCGCGCCATTCCCAAGACTACTGTTTTGTGTGAGAGAGTGCACAGATGGGGGGCGAAGATTTGTGCGCAGTTAAGCCCGGGCACAGGACGCAACGGCATGCCTGATATTGGAGAGCGAGTGCCGATTTCTTCCTCTGAAAACCCGTCTTTTTATGACCCGAATGTAATCTGCCGTGCTCTGACAGTTGACGAAATCAAAGATATAATTAAAGACTTTGCTCAAGCGGCATCATTTGCTCAAAAAGCAGGTTTTGATGCAATTGAAATTCATGGACATGCAGGTTATCTCATAGACCAATTTCTATCGCCCATTTGGAATAAGAGAACCGACGAATACGGCGGCAGTGCTGAAAACCGCGCACGTTTTGCAGTCGAAATCGTTCAAGCTGTTAGAAATACAGTAGGTTCGGACATGCCTATATTATTTAGAATCGCCTTGGACCATCGTTTCCCCGGAGGACGCACCCTCGAAGACAGCATGCCTTTGCTTGAAATATTAGAAAAAGCAGGGGTTGATGCATTCGATGTAGATGCAGGCGCATATGAAACCATGGATTATATATTCCCTACGGCATATGTGGGAGATGCGTGCATGGCATATGTATGCAAAGAGGCAAGAAAACATGTAAACGTTCCGCTTATAAATGCAGGAAATCATTCCCCTGAAACAGCCCTTGAACTTGTAAACTCTGGTGACTGTGATTTTGTAATGTTTGGCCGGCAAGCTATTGCAGATCCGGAATTTCCCAAGAAATTGATGGAAAACCGCAGAGAAGATGTAAGGCCTTGCATTGTTTGTAATGAAGAATGTATTGGACGGATTTTCGGCAGGCTTACACAGCTAAGCTGCTCGGTAAATATACAGGTCTGCATGGAAAAATATTTTCCAATTACGAAAACAGATTCTCCAAAAGATATTGTCGTGATTGGGGCAGGGCCTAGCGGATTGGAAGCGGCTCGCGTGGCTGCCATAAAGGGCCATCATGTAACCGTTTATGAAAAAAGTGATGATATAGGCGGTATTCTCAAGATAATCGCAACAGCGCCTTTTAAAAAACGTATCCGGGATTTAATTGAGTGGTATGATGTCCAGCTTAAGAAACTCGGAGTAAAAATAAAACTGAACACAGAAATAAAAGCAGACGACACTGTTTTGGATTATGCCGATAAAATCTTTGTTGCAACAGGCTCTTTGCCGTTTATCCCCAATATACCCGGTATTGATGGCAAAAATGTGATAGGTGTGATTGACGCCCATGAGAAAGGTGTGTCCGGAGAAAAAATTGCTGTTTGCGGCGGAGGCCTCAGCGGCTGCGATACCGCCTTGGAACTTGCAATGAAGGGTAAAAAAGTGACCGTTATCGAAATGCTGAGCGAGTGTGCTCAGGATGCAATGCCGATAAATAAAATAAGTTTAATGAGGATGCTGGCCGAAAATGCTGTAACTTTACTTACAAACAGTAAAGTTACAGCTATCGAGCCAAATGGCGTGGTGATCGAAAAGAAAGACGGAACAAGAAAAACAATAAAGGCTGATACTGTTATAACTGCATTTGGTCAAAAATCGGATACAAATCTTCCGGATGCCATCAGAGCAAAGTACAATATAAAAACTACTGTAATCGGCGATGCCGAAAAAGTAGCAAAAGTCGGAGAGGCTATTCGTACAGGCTTTTATGCAGCAATGGCGGTAGAATAATTATTAGAATTATAGATTATAAGTCATTCGTAAATCTGACAATAAAGTCAAGAAAGTAAAATGTTGGTAAGCAATACCAAGAAACCTCCTAATACCGATATCGGTGCAGCCGTATAATATGGAGCCGCCTTTTGATATTTGACAAACGGTTTTTGAATATTATTCAGAAAGGACTAGCAGGACAATAACCTTGACTTGTCGAAATAATAAATAAGTATATATATTGAGACAAGCAAGGAGTGAAAGCAAATTGAATCTTGAGGAAATAAAACAAACAGCGCGCGATAAGATGAAAGGTTATTGCCGAGTATGCAAGAACTGTAACGGAATAGCTTGTGCCGGTGAAGTTCCCGGAATGGGAGGGATAGGCACCGGTTCTTCTTTTACAGCAAACATAGAGGCACTGGCCAATGTAAAGCTTAATCTGAGAACACTGCATGATGCAAAGACTCCGGATGTTTCCACAAATATTTTAGGAATTGACCTTTCCATGCCGATTCTTTCAGCTCCTATAACCGGCTCAGATTACAATATGGGCGGGGCAATACCTGAGGCCGAGTATATCAGCATGGTCATGTCAGGCAGTAAATATGCGGGAACTATTGGTATGTGCGGCGACGGGGGAAATCCCGTATTTTATACTTCGGGTATTGAAGCAATTAAAAAAGAAAACGGGCATGGAATACCTATCATAAAACCCAGGGAAAATCACAGAGTGATTGAAATGGCGAAACAGGCCGAGGAGATAAATGCCCCTGCTGTTGGCATGGATATTGACGGAGCGGGCCTTGTGACCATGGCATTAATGGGACAGCCGGTAGGTCCTAAAAATCTTCAGGAAATAAAAGAAATAATATCGGCTGTTGACCTGCCTTTTATATTAAAGGGTATCATGACCGTAGATGAGGCAAAGCTGGCTTTGGAGGCGGGGGCTGCTGCAATAGTCGTATCAAACCACGGCGGACGCATACTGGACAGCACGCCTGGAGTTGCACAAGTTCTCCCCGCCATAGCCGCTAAGCTGAAGGGTAAAATAACCATTCTCGCCGACGGAGGAGTGCGTTCCGGTGTGGATGTGCTGAAATATTTAGCCTTGGGGGCAGATGCGGTACTTGTAGGAAGACCTGTTATCATCGGTGCTTTTGGCGGCGGCGGCGAAGGTGTGCGACTGGTACTGGAAACAATGGCAAATGAGTTAAAACAGGCCATGATTCTTACAGGCTGTAAGGATATTAAAAGCATAAATTCATCAGTCATATATTAAAATTATACCCTCTTGCAGAAGTTTGTGATTGGTTTATACATTTTTGTCGGGGAGTAAGATTGATGTGCCGTGAGCTTTAAATAGCCCTTAGCAAATCCACTTCTTCCTTTGTGAGCTTGCGCCACATGCCCGGCTCAAGCTCTTCATCAAGCCTTAACGGCCCAAGAAACAGCCGTTTTAGATAAGTAACCTCCTTACCCCTGGCTTTCATCATCCGCTTTATCTGATGAAACTTGCCTTCATATATAGTAACATATGCGCTTGAAATATTATTATTTTTTTCCAAAATATCAAGCTCTGCAGGCAGTGCCGTAAAATCTTCAAGTTCCATACCTGCGGCAAAGGCTTTAACATCACTTTCATTAAGCCTTCCATAAACTTCCACATAATAGGTTTTAGGTACCCGATTTTTAGGTGACAGAAGCCGATGGGCCATCTTACCGTCATCGGTTAAGAATATAAGCCCTTCGGCATCTTTATCAAGCCTGCCTACCGGGAATAGTTTTCGATGGAAGTATTCCCCTTCCAGCAAATCAATGACAGTTGTTTCAAAATCATCATAGGTTGAAGAAACAACATCTTGGGGCTTGTTCATCATAATATATACATTATCTTCATAAAAAATACATTCCCCTGCTACGATTATCTCATCAAGAGATGGATTCACCAAAGTGCCGGCATCATTGATAATTACACCGTTTATCGACACTTGGCCCGATTTAATCAGTTTTTTAACGTCCTTTCGGCTGCCATAGCCGCATGAAGCAAGGATTTTGTCGATGCGTGCAGGTTTTTGACTTTTCATTGCTTACACCTCATTTTATTTCAACTGTCTTATCATCCTGATGCCATATTACCTCATATCCCATAGCCTCTGCAAGTTCCCTTACGGGCACCATTACCTGTTCGCCTGCCAAATAAGTTGGAACCGTAAACCATTTTTCCGTTTGATTGGTAAGCTGCCTTGTAACCTTATGCGAATTAGAGTCCCAAAGCAGATTCCACCCTAAATTTTCCACAAAGAAACTCAGCGGTGCCGTAAATTTTCCACCTACAAAAGTTGCGGCAGCATCCAGCGGCATCGGCTTTTTATCCCGATACGCAGTTGCAGAATCCAAGCGGAGCACAACTGAACCATCAAAGTATTCCGGAAGAACAAAAGAACTATCGTGAATTAAAACTTTAAATTTCTCCAAAGTCGTACCGGGCAACACAATTATCCGATTTAAAGCCATGGGACAAGCATCTTGACATACAAAACCCTGATTAACAGTAAACCCAAGGCTGTAGCCGTTTAACCTTGAGGCGGCTATTGACATGTCATTAAACTTGCCATAAGGATATGCAATACTTTTGATTTTCGGAGAGCCGATTTGGTCGAAAAATTCATTCATATTGTCAAAGTCTTCATACAACAGCTCTTGGCTCATAGCAACAAAAGCAGATTCTTCATTTATAAGATAATGAGCATTAAAAGTGTGACTGCCGAACTCTATAAGCCCGCTATCGCTCATTTCGCGTATTTGGTCAAAAGAAAGCTTTGGGATGATATTTGGGTCTTGCGGCTTACTTTCTATGCTGCCGCCTATCAAAAAAATCAATGCATTTAAACCGTATTTCTTTAATATGGGATAAGCATATGTATAGTTGGATTCATAACCGTCATCAAAAGTAATAAGCACCGTATTTTCCGGAAGTTTCTTTTTGGCATACAAAAACTCCTCAACATCAGTTAATTTTGCAGTATAATAACCATGTTCATATAGATATTTCATCTGCTGCTCAAATTCTGAAACAGAAATAGTGGCATCCGTATTTGTCGGTGATTCCTCAGGAACAATATGATGATAACATAGAACAGCCAGCGAGTCCTTTTGCTCTGCCGGTAAATTCTGTGCAGCCAATGAAGGTGCTGGAAAATTTAAAGTTAGTATAAAAAACGATAATAAAAATAAAACAATATTCTTCGACTGCTGAAGTTTAAAGTGGCACAAAAACTGCATTATTATACATACTCCTTTCAAAATTAATGACATAAGCAAAAATAGACTGCATATCTGATTTTTTTAATTTCTAAATTTATATGCTCAAACAGTATCCTATCACATTGCCAACACAGAGTAAATAACATAAATTTTGCAGAAATATTATACAAAAGTGTTTGATTTTTGATATAATCGAATAAAGCTTTTTTATTAATCTTTTAAAGGAAGCGGATATAAGTTGGAACATATTGAATTAAAGATATCACTACTTCAGACTGATACAATTTACAGTGATTTTCAGGCGAATTTGAGTCAAGCCGAAATCATGATAAGCAAGGCTTTAAACCGTCGAAAAAAGCCTAATGTGCTGGTTTTGCCTGCAATTTTGGCAGCCGACTCAACTGAGCAGGAAACTGCTGCTATAGAACAATTACAAAAGCTGGCAGCGCAAAACTCCGTCAATATAGTGACTTGCGGCATATTGGATACCGCATATGCAGTAGACCGTCAAGGTCATATTATTGCAAGCTATAATCAAGCTAATGAAATGCAGCCCGAAAGCTGTATATTTGATTTGGACGGTATCAGCTGTGGGATTATCCCGGGCTGTGATTTAAGATTTCCAGAAGTTGTAAGACAGTCGGCTCTTGGAGGTGCAAAAGTTCTCTTTGTTTTAGGGAAATGGCCGAAGCTTCGAGAAATTCACTGGAAGCTTTTAAACATAGTAAGAGCCATTGAAAATCAATTTTTTGTTGTAGCAGTAAATTCTGCAGGCAAACCCCGGATCGGTGCATGTTCAGGCATGTCTATGGTTGTAGACCCTTGGGGCAAAATACTTGTTGAAAGTGATGAGAGCTCCGAAATTTTAACGACTGTTATAGATGTGGGCCTGGTTGAAAGAGCCAGAGGTCAAAATCCGGTACTAAATGACATAACAGCTAATTAACAAAGTGATTGAAAGGAGATACATATGAATAAAATTCAACAACAAATATTTGACACACAGCTAGCTGCAAATTCCCTGGTTATTTATAGAAACCTTCTTCTAAATGACCGAATTGTTAAGAAGTACTTAAAAATGCTTGAAATTACCTCGGAAGAAAAACCTATACCGGCTGTTGTTTCAGCATACCACGATTTTTTAAGCAGCCTTATAGAAGAAAACAAAATTTGTGGGGAACCTTTAGTGGGCAACCTTTGGCAAGACCATATCTTAAATCTTATTCTTGCAGATGAAAACCCTTTTAGCCTCAGATGTGAAAAAATCGGATTACATGAAATAGAGCAGCCGCTTATAGAACTTGCAGAAAGAGATTTAGCGCTATTGAAGATATTACACGATTTCAATTTTGTAGCATTTACTTCCTACATACAAGAAAAGTCAGCTCAATGCACAGATTTTACCGCAATGCTTACTATGAAAGGCAGTAAATCTTTTCCCTATCCCAAAACCTATTACGAACAAAAACAAAAAATAAAAATACTGTTGAATAATTCCCCGGCTTGGAATAAAAATATCAGTGACTTGGCAAAATTCTATAAGAATACGGGCTGCGGAAAGTTTGCCAGATACTGGGCTTTCAAATGGGCAGATACCGAAAATGGCGGCAAACTTGTGGGTATACCGGAACCGGACCCCATTCTGTTGGAAAACCTTATCGGTTATGAAGAACAGAAAAATGAAGTATTGCGAAATACCCGACAGTTTGTCCAAGGCTTTGGAGCAAATAACATGCTGCTATACGGGGACAGAGGCACCGGCAAGTCTTCTACGATTAAGGCATTAATCCACGAATTCGGAGAAGATGGCTTGCGAATGGTGGAAGTAACCAAAGACCGGTTAATAGACCTTTCCAATATCGTTGCAGAACTGAGAGACCGTCCCTACCGCTTTATTATTTTTGTAGACGACCTTTCCTTTGAAGAACACGAGACAGAATACAAGTATTTAAAAGCCATTCTGGAAGGAAGCCTGGAACCGGCTCCGGAAAATGTACTGATATACGCAACCTCTAACCGCCGCCATCTCATCCGGGAATTTCACAGCGACCGGGCCGAAGATGAGGCAAAAGCCCAGGATACGCTTCAAGAAAAACTTTCCCTATCGGATCGCTTCGGCATTACGGTAGTATACCTTTCTCCCGACCAGGAAAAATATCTTGACATAGTCGAGGGCATAGCCGAAAGCAAAGGGATAAACATAGAGCCCAAACAACTTCGTGAAATGGCACTAAAATGGGAGCTTTGGCATAACAGCCGCTCCGGCCGAACCGCCAAACAGTTTGTAGAAGACCTGCTGGGCAAAATGGCAAGTAATAAAGAGGATGATGTAATTGAAAATAAAAGCAACAACTGAGGACTTTATCGTAAAGGAACTGATAGATTTAGAAATCAAGGATGATGGTGCATACCGCATATACCTTCTGGAAAAACGCCATTGGAATACCATGGATGCACTTTTGGCCATTGCCCGGCAAAATAAGATGCCCATGGCACGGATAGGATATGGAGGCCGAAAAGACCGGCATGCCCTTACATATCAATATATCTCCGTGCCCAGGGAGTATGACCTTTCTTTCAATATGCCCAAAATCAAGCTTACCTTTATAGGTTTTGCGGATGATTATGTATCTCCCGCGATATTAAAAGGAAATTACTTTGAATTGACACTTAGGAAAATACCAACAGCACAAAAAACATCAGTAGCAAAGCGCTTAAATGAAGTTGCCCGCTGCGGCTTTCCAAACTACTTTGATGATCAGCGCTTCGGCAGTGTAATAAATCCCGAAGAGTTTTTAGCGGAAAGGATTATAAGGAAACATTACAAGGGAGCCTTAAAACTTTACTTAACCAGCATATACCCGGAAGACAGAGGCAAAGAGAAGGAAAGAAAAAGGGCAATAGAAAAACAGTGGGGAGACTGGCAGGCAATACTCCCCCTATGCCGCACAGCGGCAGAAAAAGACATTGTAAAGATTCTTGCCAAAGGAGAAAGTAAATATCAATTAGTAAAAGCCATCAATGCCATCCCCAAAGAAGAACTTTCAATGCATTTTTCTGCATATCAAAGCTTTTTGTGGAATCAAAGCTTAGAGCGCATACTCCTTCAATATATAACAAACCCCATCAAAATAAAAGGAAGGATTATGAACTACTATTTCTATGAAACCCTTGAAGAAAATACTTTAAATACATTAAAGCAGCTCAACATCCCAACCGTATCCTACAAAATCTTCGGAGATCCCAAAGCTATCGACGCTGTCCTGGAAGTCCTCTCCGAGCGGAACCTAAAACCATCCGACTTCAACCTTACCAAAATCCGAAAATCCTTCTTCAAAACCTTCCCCCGCCCCGCCATCACCATCCCCAAATTTTTAAGGACGGTTCCACTTGATTCATCAGATATCCTGCAATCTTTTGCAAAAGATGATATATATCCCGGATATCTAAAACTTAAGATAAGATTTATCCTCCCGCCCGGAAGCTTTGCTACCATGCTGGTAAAAAGCTTAGAGAGTTAATTAGAGGGGTAGCGGGAACGTTTTTCTCGTTCACCACAAAATCCCATATTTCCATCACAATTTATCCGCTTTTAAAGGATAAACTAAAATTAATTTGAGTTACTTTAAAGAAAGGGGACAAAGGAGCTACTACTTGTCACCTTAAGGGAGGAAGAACGTTTGTCAAAAAAAGTTATAAAGATAGCAGTAATAGGTGTTTTAATTATTGCAGTGATTTTTACCGGGTATTTTTGGAAACGAAAAAACAGTTCAATGCGAAAAACAGCGGCACAGCAAGTATCATCAGCCCAAGTTACAAAAGGAGATTTAGAAGTGGTTTTAAAAGGCTCGGGCACGCTTTTACCCATGGAGCAGGAAACCATTAATCTGAAAGTAGACGGCACCGTAAAAAAAGTATACTTTGAAGAAGGAGATGTTGTTAAAAAAGGTGATCTGCTCTTTGAATTAGAGGATGAAGACCTTTCAATAAGTCTTGAAAAATCTCAACTTTCCCTGATACAACAGCAGATTAACCTGCAAGAGATAAATGAACAAAAACAAAAAGCCGTAATATATGCTCCTGAAGACGGCGTCGTAAAATCTGTTGATGTAAAGGTTGGTGATTCGGTAAATGCCAACAGCGTGCTTGCGACCATACAAGATCAAAACAAATGTCAGGTTAAAGTGCCCTTTATTTCGTCACAGATAAAAAATATAAAGCAGGGGCAAAAAGCCGAAGTTATGTTTTTAGATCCCATATATACCGTAGAAGGCGAAGTAACAAAAACCGACACAGTAGGCACACTTACATCTACCGGCAGCATTTACTACTATGTGACCGTTACAATGAACAGCAACTATTATGTTGAGGAAAAGGATACGGCGGTTCAAGTGCATGTTATTACCGACAGCGGTAAAGAATTGGGTATTGAGCAGGCCCTGATTGAGCCGGAAGAAGCAGTGGATGTAAAGTCGGAAATATCCTCGAAGGTTAAAGAGATATATGCTGAAGAAGGTGAAGTAGTCAAAAAAGGTCAGAAGCTATTTTCGCTGGACTTAGAAGATATAAATAGGGATATAGAAAAACAGCAGTTAACTTTACAGCAGGCTGAACTTGACCTTAAATCCAAGATTTCACAATTAGAAAATCTTCTGGTATATTCTCCCATAGACGGAACAATCATAGAACAAAACGTTCGAGAAGGCGATCTGATACGCCCGTCCACAAGCAGCAGTTCCAGCAGCGACCCTGCAGCGGTTATTGTAAACTATGCAAAAATGCAGGTAGTATTGCCTGTGGATGAACTTGATATTAACAATGTTGAGATTGGCATGCCTGTTAAAATAACGGCAGAGGCCGTACCGGATCAGGTATTTGAGGGGCAGGTAGAAAAAATTGCAGAGCAGGGTCAAAGTCAGAACAATGTTTCAACCTTCGATGTTACAATAACCACAGATAAAGTTGACGAACTTAAAGCGGGTATGACCGTTGATGTGGAGATGGTTGTAGCCAGCAAACAAGATGTCCTTATACTGCCTATAACTGCGATACAATATCGAAACAACAAGAGCTATGTTATGCTTGCCTCAAATGGAGGTGAAACGTCTTCGAGCGACATGGTGGAAGTTGAAACCGGCATCAGCAATGATGAATATGTTGAGATTGTAAGCGGCGTAAAACAGGGAGACAGAGTTTTGCTGTCCAATTCTACAAGCAGCAGCAGCAACAGCACCAGATTTGGCAATCAACCTGCAGGCCAGATGGCACCTATGGGACCAATGCCGTCAGGTGGCAGTGGAATGGATAATCGGAGGTAATCATATGCTGATAAGCTTAGAAAACATCTACAAAATATATAAAAGAGGCGACACAGCCGTGCATGCACTTGACGGCGTGACACTGCAAATCGAAAACGGAGAATTCGTGGCAATTGTAGGTCCCTCCGGCTCAGGAAAATCAACAATGATGAATATTTTAGGATGCCTTGATACGCCGAGCGATGGTACATATATATTTGAAGATAAAGATATATCCAAGCTAAACGATGATCAGCTTGCAGTCATACGCAACCGGCATATAGGATTTGTATTCCAGAGTTTCAACCTGCTTCCCAAGCTTGATGCAGTGGAAAATGTGGAACTGCCGCTTACCTATGCGGGGAAAAAAGGCCCGGCCAGAAGAGATCGTGCCGTTGAAATGCTAAATGCAGTAGGATTGGGCAATAGGATACACCATAAACCATCCGAACTTTCCGGAGGTCAGCAGCAGAGAGTTGCCATAGCTAGAGCACTGTCTACGGACCCGCCGATTATATTGGCGGATGAGCCTACAGGAAACCTTGACACAAAATCCGGCCGCGAAATCATGGAGATATTAAAAGAATTGCATTTAAGCGGAAAAACTATCATCCTTATAACACATGATATAAGTGTAGCAAATCAAGCCGAAAGAAATGTCCACATTCAAGACGGCAAAATAGTAAATGATGTAAAGGTGGTCGGATAAATGGATACACTCCAGACCATAAAAATAGCCCTAAGAGGCATTTTAGATAATAAACTGCGGTCGTTTTTAACCATGCTCGGCATAATTATAGGAGTAACATCGGTTATTGCCCTTGTTTCCATAGGTCAGGGAGCCACTTCGCAGGTAACCGAACAAATCCAAAGCTTAGGTTCAAACCTGCTTACCGTAAATATAATGGGCAGAGGAGCAAACACCACCCTAAGCTATAAAGACGCCATGGAATTTGCAGAAAGTCCTTACATCAGCGGAGTGGCTCCGGTAGTTACCGGAAATGCTACGGTAAAACACGCCAACAAAAACAGCAGTGTTCAGATTCAAGGGACAAATGCCGACTTTCTGACTGTAAGAAACTACAAATTGTCACAGGGCAGATTTATAACACCGGCCGATGTTAACATGCGCCAAAAAGTAGCGATTCTGGGTTCACAAATAGCGGAAGACCTTTTCGGGTTAGTAAATCCTATCGGACAGGAAGTAAAAATAGGAGGCCAGATTTTTAAAGTAGTCGGCATTCTTGAATCTTCCAGCTCCATGATGGGATCCAACGATGAAGAGATATACATTCCGATAACCGTAGCCGAAAGGCTTTTACAGAGCAGAGGCGTAAGAGTACTATATATCCAAGCCGCATCCAAGGATACAGTAAGCCAGGCAACCGAAGAGATATCCTCCAAGCTTTCCCGCATGTTTAAGACAAGCTCCGACAGCGATTTTCAAAGCTATAGAATTCTTGACCAGACGGAGATGCTTGATACAATAAACCAGACCACGGGAACACTTACCATGATGTTGGGCGGCATTGCGGCTATCTCACTTCTGGTCGGCGGAATCGGAATTATGAATATCATGCTGGTGTCTGTAACTGAGCGCACAAGGGAAATAGGTATCAGAAAAGCCCTTGGCGCAAGAAAGCGGGATATAATGAGCCAGTTTCTAATAGAGTCGCTGGTAATCAGCGGCATCGGCGGAATCGTAGGCATCATCACGGGATTTTTGCTAAGCAGGGGCATAGCCCAGTTAATTGGAATAAATGCGAAAACCACCTACTCAGTGACAGCCATCGCCTTTGGTTTTTCCATGCTGGTCGGAGTATTCTTCGGAATATATCCCGCCAACAAAGCCAGCAGCCTAAAACCTATCGAAGCATTGCGATACGAATGAATAATTAGGGACGGTTCTAAAATATTCATGAATATTTTGGAACCGTCCCTTTGGCCTTATGACAGCAGATGCTGTCATTTGCTTTGCCCAAAAACTGGTTATCTGATATAATGTAGGAAAGAATATGCAAGAAAGGGGCTGTGTAAGAATGTTTCTTGATATGCTAATGTTATTTTTTATGATTTCAGCATTGCAGCCTGTAGTTACTCAGGGAATGCTAAAAATGTCGCGCCAAAGATTGATATCCAAAATAGAAGAAAAAAACAAATCCAGAGTAATTACCCTCATACATCGGCAAGAGACCATGAGTATACTGGGTTTTCCGGTAATGCGCTATATTGATATCAATGATTCGGAGAAAATTATACGCGCAATACAGATGACTGACCCTAATATGCCCATAGATATGATCTTGCATACCCCGGGTGGAGTAGCATTGGCAGCACTTCAAATAGCCAGAGCTCTAAAACTGCACAAAGGGAAAGTTAGAGTTTTTATCCCCCACTATGCCATGTCCGGCGGCACTCTAATCGCACTGGCTGCCGACGAGATAGTGATGGGAGATAATGCCATGCTGGGGCCGGTAGACCCGCAGTTAGGCCAGTATCCTGCTCCATCGATTGTTAATGTCCTAAAACAAAAGCCGATGGCAAGTATCAGTGATGAAACGCTGATTTTGGCGGATATTTCTCAAAAGGCTATAAGTCAGCTGAAAAACGGCATACTGGATTTGCTTCCGGACAGATATTCTTTTGATGAGAAGAAAAACATAGCAGAGATATTGACACAGGGCATTTGGACACATGATTTCCCAATAAATGTAGATGTGGCTCGCGGACTGGGCCTTAATGTAAGCACAGACGTTTTGCCCGAGATATACCAGCTCATGAATCTGTTTCCACAGCCCGTACAAGCTACACCATCAGTAGAACACGGTGTCATAGATCGCAGAACGCATAGGCGATTTTAGCAAAAATTAAAAACGGGGGTTGTATCTATGAATATAGCACTTATAGCACATGATGCAAAAAAAGAGAAGATGGTAGAGTTTGCTATTGCTTATGAAGACATATTAAAACCTCACAAGCTTTACGCAACAGGCACCACAGGCAAAAGAATAATGGAGGCAACAGACTTGAAGATAGAACGCGTCCAATCCGGACCATTGGGCGGTGATCAGCAGATTGGCGGGATGGTAGCTGACGAAGGTATAGATATGGTAATATTTATGAGGGACCCGTTGACTTCTCAGCCTCATGAACCTGATATAAATGCTCTCCTTCGAGTATGTGATGTGCACAATGTGCCGTTGGCGACCAACATCGCAACAGCGGAGATACTTATAAAGGGATTGATGCGGGGAGACTTGGATTGGAGAAAGGTTATAAATCCGACTTTACAGTAAAAAAGAAAGGCAGTTCCGAAACTAAGGAACTGCCTTTACTGTCTTAATAAACCCTCAATCAACTTTTAAGATTTCATCGATGTTGATCACTTCTCCGGGCCTTACTCCTTCAATAATTTTCCGGCTTAGAGGTGTTTCTATTTCTTGCTGTATCAATCTCTTCAACGGCCGGGCTCCAAACAGCGGATCATAGCCCTTTTCAGCTAAATACCTTACGGATTTTTCCGACCATGTCAAATTAATTCCTGCAGTATTCTTTACCCTTTGAGCAAAATTATTCAAAAGCAGCTCGGCAATTTTTGCCACATGCTCAGGCTCTAAGGGATGGAATACTATTATCTCATCAACACGGTTTAAAAACTCCGGTTTAAAGTAGTGTTTTAATAAATTCAAAACCTTCTCTTTAATTTGCGAAAAGTTTTTATCTCTCGAAGATTGGTATTCAAGGATTTCCTGACTTCCAATATTCGATGTCATAATCAATACGGTGTTTTTAAAGTTTATGGTGCGGCCCTTGCCGTCGGTAAGCCGACCGTCATCTAATATCTGGAGAAGCACATTAAACACGTCATTATGAGCCTTTTCAATTTCATCAAAGAGTATTACGGAATAAGGGTGTGTGCGCACAGCTTCAGTGAGCTGCCCGCCTTCTTCATAGCCCACATATCCCGGAGGCGCTCCTATAAGCCTTGAAACCGCATGTTTCTCCATGTATTCGGACATATCTATCCGGATAATATTTCTCTCATCGTCAAACAATGCCTCAGCCAAAGCCTTAGCCAGTTCAGTCTTGCCAACACCGGTGGGACCGAGGAATATAAAGCTTCCTATAGGTCTTGACGGGTCTTTGATACCGGCTCTTGCACGCAGTATGGCATCTGCAACGGCCTTAACCGCTTCATCCTGACCGACCACCCGGCGGTGCAGGATATCTTCTAGGTTAAGCAGCTTTTCTTTTTCACCTTCAAGGAGCTTATCAATGGGAACACCTGTCCACTGACTGACCACCCTTGCAATTTCTTCTTCGTCGACCTCTTCCTTTAAAAGTCCGCCTTCTTTCTGTCTTTGCCGGATGGCCTCCTCTTCAGCTTTTAACTGTCTTTCAAGTTCATTCAGCCTTCCGAACTTAAGTTCTGCAACTTTATTAAGGTCATATTCACGTTCTGCCTTTTCAATTTCAAGCTTTACCTTTTCGATTTCGGATTTTATTTTATGAATCCTGCTTATTTCTTCTTTTTCTTGCTGCCACAAGACATTTAGCCTGTCAAATTCATCTTGAAGTTTACTCATTTCCTCCTGTATCTTTTCAAGCCTCTTAAGTGATGCTTCGTCCTTTTCCTTCTTCAACGCAGTTTCCTCAATCTGAAGCTGAATTATTTTACGTTTTATTTCATCAAGCTCAACTGGCATACTGTCAATTTCAGTGCGAAGTCGAGCCGCAGCTTCATCCATTAAGTCGATAGCCTTATCCGGCAGGAAACGATCGGTAATATATCTATCTGAAAGTGTTGCGGATGCTACTATGGCATTATCCTTTATTCGGACACCGTGGAACACCTCATATCTTTCTTTAAGACCTCTTAAGATGGAAATAGTATCTTCCACCGATGGGGGATTGACCATCACCGGTTGGAAACGGCGTTCAAGAGCAGCATCTTTTTCGATGTATTTGCGGTACTCATCAATAGTGGTGGCACCGATAACTCTTAGCTCTCCACGTGCCAACAAGGGTTTTAAGATATTCCCTGCATCCAAGGCCCCTTCGGCAGCACCTGCACCTACTACGGTATGAAGCTCATCGATAAAGAGTATGATTTGACCGTCGGACTCCTGCACTTCCTTTAGAACTGCCTTAAGCCTTTCTTCAAATTCTCCTCTAAATTTTGCACCTGCTATAAGGGAACCCATATCTAAAGCAATTATCTGTTTATTCTTTAAACCTTCCGGAACATCCCCTGCCACGATGCGTCGGGCAAGACCTTCTACTATGGCAGTTTTTCCCACACCGGCTTCACCTATGAGAACAGGGTTGTTTTTTGTTCGCCTTGACAGAATTTCGATGACCCGCCTTATCTCATCATCTCTACCGATAACCGGGTCAAGTTTGCCGTCGCGAGCCAAGCGGGTAAGGTCTCGGCCGTATCTTTCAAGAGCATTATAAGTAGCTTCGGGATTTTCACTGTTAACCTGCTGACTGCCGCGAACTTGTTTTAGGCCTGTCAGTATGGCTACCCTATCCAGACCTGCCTTTTTCAAGGCATCCCTTACATCTGTGTCGCCCTCTTCCAACAATGCCAGAAGCAGGTGTTCGACACTTACAAATTCATCCTTCATGTTCTGAGCTTCGCGCTCTGCTCTGATAAAAACCCTGGCAAGATTTGCATTCATGGACAATGGCCCATCATAACCGTGAACAGAAGGTATACGTTTTAACAGGTCTTCGGCCAATGATTTAATTTGATTGACATTGACTCCCGCCCTTTCTATAATCAGCGGTACAATACCGTCCTTCTGAAATACAAGAGCGTAAAATAAATGCTTTGAAGTCATTTCTTGATGATGATGCTCTAATGCAAGATTTTGAGCATTTAAAATGGCTTCTTGAGATTTTTGAGTATATTTATTAAGATCCAAGGCTGTCACCATCCTTTCTTCCTCTTTTTTCTTATTTTATAATACTATAAAGGTCAAAGAAAGTCAATGTTTTTCAAACCCATTTTCAGACTATTAGACCTACAGCTTTAACAAAACCTGAAAATAAAAATCAGGCCCTATTTTAAGGCCTGATTCCTCTGCAGTTCAATTATCTCCATCAGCAGTTTCAGAAGATACTCCCTAAGCAATACCTCGCTATGCTCAAGAGAGTTTTCCCAAGGGAAGAGCTGGGCTTTTTGACCCTTTGTAGAAGCTTTTTTAAAAGGGAGCACTCGTGCACTATATTTACTGTCGGACTCCTGCAGATTTTCCCAAGACCTGCCTACAGTTTCCTCGTATCCGTGAAAATGCTGATTCAGGAAAATGTTTTCCGCAAGCTGTGCATTTTTCATATATTCCCTCATAGTGGATTGGCTCACAAGCACAAGAAGGCTTTTATCACATCGAAAAGTGATACTGCACTTTCCGCCTTCACCATCGGCAACTTGTTTAATTTCCCGAAAATTCACATACCCAAAAGTACCGTCATTTTCGCCCAAGGGACTCTTTCTGACCTTGACCGGTATAAGCAGCAGATTGACTGCCATAGGGATGGGCACGCCCTGTTTCTTATTGATAAAACTGCCGTAGTGTTCGCGAACCGCAGTAAGGTCTATACCATAAAACCTAGCAAGGTTTTTTAAAACCGTTTTACAGGTTCTTCTGACCAATAACTGTTCACCGCCACCGGTAAAAATCATAGTCACATTGCCTTCCTTATATACCGGAAGCAGAGCAGCAAGGCCATTTTCTAAAATCTCTTCCATATTCATAAACTATACCCCCAACATAGTAATCAAAATATTTTGCAAGAGGCGAAAGCAATTCCATTATAAACCAAACATATGTTCGATGTCAAGGCAAAAAAATATAGGTGGTATCATACCTTAAATTCAAACCTATCTCCCGGACAACTGGTGGAAGCATTCTTTACCTGCTTATGCCCGATTACGTTCTCCCCCGGAATCTGATATATCTCCATCAGGTAAAAGACAAGCTTTTTCAAAGCCTCGATTTGCCCCAAGGTAGGTGCAATATGCCCTTTTTTGCCGGAAGGATTGTCTTTAGAGTCAAAATTACCTGTGAGGGCTACTCCAATAGATTGAAAATTCATACTCTGAGCTGTGCAGTGAGCGCCCCTTGCAAAATCCGGCCTGCCTTTTTCCACACAACCATCGGCTCGGATTAGATAGTGATATCCGATACTGACCATAACCCCGTCCGAAACACGCTTAAAACCTCTCTTTGCATATTCTTCCACCAGAGGCTTAGGTGAGGTAATCTTTATGCCAAAACCCCTTTCAGCATGATATCTATCTATAGTAAGTGCCGGTACATCGAAACCAGCCGTATGATGTATTACTATGAATCTCGGGTAAAGTCTTTCCATATGACCGCTCCTCACTTTCTTAATTAATGATATTTTTCCAACTAATTCTTTATACCTTCGATAACCTTGGCCAGCTCATAGATGCTGCAGGTAAGGCTTTCAATCTTAGTTTCAACTCTTACCAAAAGGTAAATGGAAACGACAATGGGAAATCCCACATTAGCTACATGAGCAACCAACTCGTCCATGAAAATCCTCCTTTCCATAGTAGTTTAGCCGGACACATCCAGTGCCCGGCAGGGATTTTTCTAACTAACCGATAAGCTGTACAACTTCTTTCTGTATAAGGCGGGCTTCTACCGCTTCGATCAGGTCGCCGCCGGTCGTTTCAAATACATTTTTTGTTACAATGTTATCCATCAAGGCTTGGACTTCATCGGCAGTAAGGTCATCTTTAGGGTCCTGCAGCGAAATCCTGGCATTTTTGCCCGCCCTATTCCTAAAAACAAGCTCCAGATTCGTATCCACATTTTTCACCTCCTCTCAAGATTTTATAGATTGGATTTACCATTTCCTAGACTATTTCGCTGAGCTCACTTTCCACTGTCCGGCGAAACGCATATACCGGATGAATCTGAATGTCTGCCAACTGAGCTGCTATGCTCATCAGATCCTCATCAGTGGCACTAGTCTTTACATTGTTGAAAGACCTGGTTCTATAAATGGATTTATTATTTTCATCCTTACCGGTTTCCACAACGATGCGAAGACTGGAATTTAAAGGTGTTGAAACTATCGCCATATCTTTTCACCTCCTTTCATTTTTTCCCCACACCACTTAAAATCTCAGGCCACCTCCTTTAAAAGACTGCTGCGGTGTGTTTGTGATTTCATTATAGGGGAATACAAGAAAAAACAAAAAAGCCCGGCAGCTCTAAGTGGATAAGCCGCCCGGCCTTACCGGACTATTTTTTAAGCAGGTCAGTTTGACAAATATAAGCAGCAGCGGTAACTGGCGCCATTCTAATAAACCTAAATAACCTGCTTACACCAAAACCATGAATAGTAAATATTTAGAGACCAATTTTTAGGGACGGTTCCAAATTATTCAATGATATCATAATTCATCTTTTGCTGCATAATTTATTACAAAGAAACGAATAATCATAAAGATAGACAATAAAGGAGAATCATGGTAAAATGAATTTAAATATCAGCTATCTACTAGACAGAAAATTTTTTGATAATTATATTATTGTTTTAACCATAGGGGATGACAACATGTTGTTTGGTGAAAAGAGTATTATGAAATATGATATAAATAATATAAAAGAGTATGAAGTGCGTGATTTTGAAGGCAAAGCAATATCAGTAAATTATTTAATAATTCATGATTTTTATTTATTCCTTATTGAGGAATTAGAAAGCTTGAAAATGAAGCTGATCAAAAGACATCGAGTAGAAGATATAGATTATTTGTTATCTAGAGTAGACAGTTTTTTGCAGGACTTTGACTTCGATTTATTTTACTTAAATAATTTTGAAGAGTTGATGATGCAGTTAAATGAATCTTCATTTGCTAAACTAAATGAAATAATCAATATTTTAAAAGAAGAGTATGATAACTTTAAGAGAATGAATCCGGAAATTGATATTTATAGTGACATGATTGACTGGATTGAAGATGCATTATATTTACTTAAAGGCTTCGCAAAAAAACTTATAGCAAATCAAGAAGAAACGATCAATAAGCTCGAATAGAAGAAATATTGAAAGTTGCCGACAAGTGTTAAAAGCTAATGGATATGATTTTGTAAGGATATTGTCATGTGACGATCTATGCGAGATGCTTGAAAAATTTCTTAAATAATTTGAAACCGTCCCCAATTATTCATAAGGTTTTGCAAAGCGGTTCCGATGTTTTTGCTGTAAACAGCAGAGAACATCGGAACCGCTTTTGTTTTTCTTCAATCGATATTTCCGATTGTTCTGGAGCAGGCTCTTTCACAATCTTAATTTCCATTTTTTTAAGTTCATATTTATTTTATTTGTAAAGTTTACGGAATTTCTTCAAAGTAAATCTTTTTCAGTTACCAACATTTCACGATGAGATGCCAATGGCTGAAGTTACGCTGCTTCCCCTCACTAAATCCGATTGCTCGATTGCAACGGAAGCTAGGAACTCAAAATGATGAAGTTTTCGATTACATTCCGATTAAAACAAAGACCAAAGTAATCACAATAACAATTTCTCTATTGATTGTATTTCCACAGATTGTCAACTGGTTACCAAGTATAAGGTATAGAAGTTTTAAAAATGCATTTTTGTAAATCACATAAAAAATCCAACAAAAATCTGCTATAATATTATAATGAAAATAAACCAAAATATCTTATCCTTAAAAATAATACGATTCCGGTCAAAAAGAAGGAATTCCACATCTATTGTAGAATAAAATATAATCGAAGGATGCAGTGCAGTGTCATATAAATACATCTAGGAGGAAAACAATGGAAGAAGAAATAAGCTTACGCGAACTTATCGAAATAATACTTAACGGAAAGTGGATTATAGCAGCCATCACAATCATAGCCGTACTAATAAGCGGCATATTCAGCTTTTTTGTAATAGCACCTACATATGAAGCACAAAGTACACTTATGGTTTCGCCAATGGTGCAAAGAACGGCAGCACCCGGCGAGGACAGCGCATACGATGCATTGCTTTCTTATCTGTCCCAGTATCCACAAATGTCTTTAGAAACTTATCGGGTTCAAGTGACAAATCCCCACATATTAAATCAGGTGATAGAGGAACTTGACCTTGACCCGGAAAAATACAGTACAACCTCTCTTCGAGATATGATAAGCGTTGAAGCCATCCAAGATACCAACCTTATAAAAATCGCGGTAAAAGACAAAAACCCCGAAATGTCAGCAAAAATAGCGAATACCTTAGCACCAAAATATGTAGATTTTATTTCAAAAACACTGCAGGAACAGATGGGTAAATCCGCAACTTTTTTACAGACTCAGATGAAAGAAGAACAGAAAAACCTGGATGCAGTCACTGAAGAACTAAAAAACTTCCTATCCAAACCTCAAAGTGTGGATGAACTGCAAAAAGATATTGATGCAAAACTCGAGCTGATTACCGAGTTTAAGACAAAACTCGTAGAACTTGATGTAGAAGAAAAGGCTACAAGGGCGTCTTTGGAAAGTGCCAAGGCAAAACTTGCCGCGGAACCGAAATTTTTCGACGTAGAAAAATCCATCATCGATGATGCTATAATGACAGGGCTTGCAGCAAATAAAACCGGAAGCATGTCCGATGCGATTGGACTTACCATGAAGAGCCAGGAAATCAATGAAAACTATACCTTACTCAGCGAAAGGGCATCAGAACTTGAAGTCATACTTGCAGGACTTAGTTCCCAAAGGGCCGCATTGACCTCAAACATACAAAAAACCCAGACGGAACTGGAAAGCCTTCAAGCAACTCTGGCCAAAAAACGAACTGAATATAATCGACTGCAGCAGCAGTATACCATAGCACAGGATACATATAATACCTTCCTGCAAAAATACCAGGAAGCACGTATCACTACATCTAGCAATATCGGCGATGCGAATATTATGGTAGTTTCTCCTGCTATAGTACCCGAAAAACCCGTAGCACCTAAAAAAGCTCTTAATGTAGCCATTGCTATGGTGCTAGGGCTGATGGTAGGAATATTTACTGTGTTCTTCATGGACTACTGGAAAAACTCAGCAGACGCCAAAACCGTAAAAACCATATCGTAAGTAACCTGTTAATTGAGGTGTAATAAGTTGGGAAGAAAACAAAAACTAAAAGAACAGAAAAAAGTCGAAACAAATAAAAACATTTCCCGGGCAATACGAGAAAAGGACAAAGGGACACTTTACTATATAATATATATAGGGCTTATTATATTACTCCTATATCCTCCCTACTTCAGAGGGATGTTTTTTGATAAAGAATTCCTTCCGACTCATATATATAGTGGTGTTCTATTTCTTCTGTACCTGCTCTACAAAATCAAGGTCCTAAAAGAGCAGCAGTTTTTCAAAACTCCGATGGACTATGCCGCATTAGCTCTTGTGGGAGCTTATTTCCTGTCCGTATTTGCAGCTGTAAATATGCGCTCTGCCGTAGGAGAGTTTTTAAAATACATCAACTACTTTATAGTCTTTTATATGGTATCGGATTTTGCCCGGACAGAAAAAGACATAAGGGTGGTCTTATGGGCGATGGTTCTTTCTGCCTTCGGAGTAGCCTTCGTCGGAATCGGA
The DNA here is from genome assembly GCF_000328765.2 of Tepidanaerobacter acetatoxydans Re1. Taxonomy (NCBI): domain Bacteria; kingdom Bacillati; phylum Bacillota; class Clostridia; order Thermosediminibacterales; family Tepidanaerobacteraceae; genus Tepidanaerobacter; species Tepidanaerobacter acetatoxydans. The sequence continues at coordinate 1,837,312 of NC_019954.2, read as the reverse complement.
GCGGCGGCAAGCACCTTTACATACAACGGCGCATTTGTCGGCGGCAGGATAAATTCGACACTTCAGTATCCGAATACATTGGCGGCATATCTTACTGCGGCCTTTATGATAGCTGCATCTTTATGGGCAACAGGTCAAAAACGTTGGCAAAAAGGAATACTTGCATTTATAAATTATACGATACTTCTATGCTTTATCTTTACACTGTCCAGGGGAGCATGGCTCATGTTTCCCGCATTATTTCTGATATTCATTCTGGGAATGCCTGGTCAGTACCGCATGAAGGCATTGAGCTGCTCTATCCAAACATTTATATCGGCAGCAGCAGCATCTCCGGGCTTTAGCATGGCCATATCTGCAAACCGGGAAAGTCTGGTATGGCTCTGGTACCTGGCAGGAGCAGTTCTTTCAATTGCCCTATTTTATATAATCGAGAAAATAAGTGAGCACTTTGCACTTCGCATAAGGCCGAAAGTTGCTCTTTCAGTTTTTGTTGTATTAATCATTCTGGGAGGCCTAGGTGCATATGCCGCACTAACCACCGAAGCCCCTCTTGCTATTTCCCATAGTGAAGACGAGGAAGCAAGCTGGAAGACGTCGTGGTATCCTATAAAAGATGTAAAACCTGACACGGAATATACCTTAAGAATCACCCTTTCCGCAAAGCCGGGTAAAACAGAAGAGGAATGGGGCGGGGCAATATTTATAAACAGCATTGATGAAAACAGCAGCAGTGTGCGTATCATGAATGAACATATAAACGAAAACTTATCAAAAGAAACAAGAGAGGTCACCTTTACCACTCGCCCGGATACAAAAAGTTTATCCATTGGATTTAGCAACTATTTTCCCGACACCAAGGCAACTTTTTACGATGCGGAGTTTTTTGAGGCAGGGGATGCAGCCGCTGCAAAACACATAATCCTTGCCTATAAATATATACCGGAATCAATATCCCGAAGGATCATGAGCATCAGCACCGAAGATTCCAGTTTTACAGGAAGAGTCAGCTTTTACAGGGATGCTCTAAAAATAATAAAAGACCATCCGGTGCTCGGTACCGGCGGCGGAGGCTGGAAGTCTATATATCAGGCATACCAGTCGTACCGCTACTTTACCACTGAGGTTCACAACTTCTTCCTGCAGCTTTGGGTAGAAACAGGTACTATCGGCATATTAGCACTGGCAGCACTGCTGCTTTGTACCGCAGCATCCGTATACACTGTATATAAAGTGGATGGGCAAGCGCCCTTAAAGACTATTACATGGGGAGCTTTTGCCGGTGCTGCTGCCTTGCTGGGACACAGTGCCATGGACTTTAACCTTTCGCTGGGAGCTGTAGCTTTTTATCTATGGCAGCTTTTAGGTGTAATAAGATGTTCCACTGCTACATTAAAACCTCAGGCAAAAGCCGAGGGGAATAAAGGATTATGGCAGCCTTTGCCCTTAGGCGGTCTTGCATGTATATTGGCAGTGCTCGGCTTTCTTCTGTATCAAGGCTACACCTATAGTCAGCAGGCAGTAAAAAGCGTTCAAGAACAGGATATCATGCAAGCCAGAGAATACTTTGAAAAAGCTGCCAAATATGACCCGTATACCGCATCCTATAAAGCAGATTTAGCACAGCTTGATTACTTTATCGCAAGGCAGACCGAAGACGATGGTTTACTTAAAAAATCAGAACAAATGCGGCTTGAAGCAGTAAAACTTGACCCATATAATGCGATGCTTCGAACTCAGCTTGCCGCTTATTATCTTGAAAATGGCAGGCTTGATGAAGGAATATCCGAACTTGAGAAATCTTGCATGATAAATCCGTTCAATAGCGAGAACTGGGAAAACCGGGCCGATGCATACCTAAAAACTGCTATAATGTATTTACAGCAGGAACAAAAACAAAAAGCTCTTGAACTTACGGCAAAGTCGCAGGAATTATTCAATGAAATATTTGAATATAATGCAAGAGCTCCAAAGAGTGCCCGAGATAAACTGGACGTCACAAATGAGCTAATGCTGTATATATACAAATCAAAACTTCTGGCAGAAAACATCGATGACAAAAACTACTACAAAACACTTGACAATCTTATCTTTGCATCTGACTTTACCATAGATGCGGACAATGACAAAGCTCCGGACCTGTGGAGGATATATAATTCTCAGAATGGTCTTTTGGAAGTCAGTATAGACAAAAATGCTGCCAAAGTCACAAACCGAGGAGAAGAGCCATCGCATGTGATCACTAAAAATGATATAACATTGGAACCCAACACAGATTATATGGTAAACTTAGCAGTAGGCAGTCTGAATCCGGAAACCAAACCAATATTTAACATATTTAGCCGCAAAGGTAAAAACCCTCAGCACCAGCAAAGCGATATGGGCCTTAACCCTGAAATAACAAACATATCCTCAACCTTTACAACTACCGAGGACATAGAAGACGGAGCCGCATGGCTTAGAATAGACATACCGGAAAATACGAGGGATGCAATTTATATAAAAGCTGTAGAGATATGGCATAAATAGATTAATCAATGTTGGCAATTATTGCCGATACAGAAAAGCTAATAAAAACACTGAAAGTGTTGTGGAATATAATGGCAAATATTGAATTGAACTCAAATAAGACAATTACTAATTTGACCCCACAACAAGGAGGACTATACAGAAGATATTTTAAAAGACCAATAGATTTTACTCTTTCATTATTGGCTATTATAGCTCTTAGTCCTGTCCTTGCTATCATAGCTATTATTGTAAAAGTTAATCTTGGCAGTCCGGTGATTTTTAGGCAGGAAAGACCCGGACTTAATGAAAAGATATTTACTCTTTATAAATTCAGAACGATGACCGATAAACGAGATCAGAATGGTGATTTGTTGCCGGATGAGGTTCGCCTGACTAACTTTGGAAAGTTCCTCAGGAGCACTTCCTTAGACGAACTTCCTGAGCTATTTAATATACTTAAAGGGGACATGAGCATTGTTGGTCCAAGGCCGCTGCTTGTTCAATACTTGCCGCTTTATAATGATCATCAAAGACGTCGACATGAAGTAAGACCGGGGCTTTCAGGCTTAGCACAGGTAAACGGCAGAAATGCTATTAGCTGGGAAGAGAAATTCGATCTTGATGTAAAATATGTTGAAAATGTTTCTTTTTTTGGGGATCTAAAAATAATTTTTAAAACAGTTGTAAAAGTTATAAAAAGAGAAGGAATTAACAAAGACGCAAATATGACTATGGAACCTTTTAGAGGTAGTAAAAATTTCAACGTATAACTCATAAAATATTATTAAACTGAATTAGGATCATTTAGTGAGCTGTTTTATGCACATTATATATATATAAAAGTGATTTGAAATGAGTTTTCTGCATTAGGGGGCTAATAATGAGGAACAGAGCTTACATTAAAGATATAGCATCATACCTTCCTGCGCAAAAACTAACGAATGATGAACTTATAAAAGATTATCCCGATTGGGATGTACAAAAGATTTATAATAAAACAGGCATATCAACCAGAGCAATTGCGGGAAAGAATGAATGTGCATCTGATTTAGCTGTTGCAGCAGCTGAAAAATTATTTGAAAAAGGTATTTGCAAAAGAGAAGAGGTAGAATTTCTAATACTCTGCACGCAAAGTCCGGATTATTATTTGCCAACCACGGCTTGCATTGTGCAGGACCGCCTAAAGCTGCCAACTACTTGCGGAGCGTTTGACATTAACCTAGGGTGTTCCGGATATGTATACGGGCTTTCAATTGTCAAAGGGATGATAGAATCAGGGATTGTTAATAATGTACTTCTGATTACTTCTGAAACATATTCCAAATACTTACATCCTACTGACAGGAGTGTAAGAACGATTTTCGGCGACGGAGCAGCAGCAACATTTATATCTTCAATCGAAAGCGAAGAAGAACTAATCGGGCCGTTTGTTTTTGGAACCGACGGCAGCGGTGCCAACCTGTTAATTGTACCGGCAGGCGGGCTTAGAATGCCCATATCACAAGAGGCAAAAATAGAGCAAACTTTTGATGATGGAGCAATAAGGTCACCGCAAAATCTTTTTATGGATGGTGCGGAGATATTTAACTTTACCTTAAAATCCGTGCCTTCTGCAGTAAAAGAATTGCTCAAAAAAAGTAAGATGACAATCGATGATATCGATATGTATATATTTCACCAAGCTAATGCATTTATGTTAGAAACTCTGCGCAAAAAGATAAAAATACCTAAAGAAAAATTTTGCATAAACAACGAACAGTATGGCAATACAGTTTCATCTACCATACCCATGGCTATTGAATTAGAGATAGAAAAAAACAGCATAAAAAAGGGCGATAAATTAATGTTGGTAGGCTTTGGAGTAGGACTTTCTTGGGCAGGCACAATAATAAAATATATTTAATTAAAATGAATTGGAGGAATATAAATGGAATTTAAGGAATTTTTAGCGGAACTTGCAGATTTATTAGAGGTAGATGCAGAAGATTTAAATGATGATTACGAATTAGATAGCGAAAATTTTGATTCAGTCGCTGTAGTATCTACTATAGCTTTAATCGATGAATATTTTGATGTAACAGTCAACGGAAAGTCACTGTCACAGGCCAAAACAGTGGGAGAAGTAATGGATTTAATAAAAAAAGCAAAAGAGGATTAAGACATGATACAAACGCTGGCATCGAATGTTAATATTAAAGGAATAGTCTGTGCCGTACCGAAAAATATCGTTAAGAATGATGGTTTTGAAAAATATTTCCCCAAAGAAGATATAAATAAAATAACTGAAATGACAGGCGTTAGGCAAAGGCGTATTTCAAATAGCGATACTTGCACATCGGATTTATGTACTGCGGCTGCTGCAAAATTGATTGAAGAACTGGATTGGCCGGCAGATACAATAGACGGTATTATCTTTATTTCTCAAACGCCGGACTATAGGCTCCCTGCCACAAGCTGTGTTGTGCAAGATAAACTGGGACTATCTACAGAATGCATGGCATTTGACGTAAATCTAGGATGTTCCGGCTATGTTTATGGATTATGGATGGCTGCCAATTTTATCGCAGCAGGAGCTTTAAAGCGGATTTTGCTTCTTGTAGGTGATACTCCAAGTAAAGCTGTTTCCCCTAATGATCGTTCAACATCTATGCTTTTTGGCGATGCTGCTTCGGCAACAGCTCTAGAGATAGACGAAACATCTTCAACTATAAGCTTTGTTTTAAAAACAGACGGTAAAGGCAGCAATAATTTAATTATTCCGGCAGGAGGGTATAGGAATCCGGCAACACAAGAAAATCTTGTAAGAAATGTTCAACCCGATGGAAGTATACGAAGCCTAAATGACCTATACATGGATGGCGGAGAAATTTTTAATTTTACAATAAAGAGAGTGCCGCCACTGGTAAAAGAGCTGTTAAGCATAAATAACTTAGATGTTAAAGATATTGATTACTTTGTTTTTCATCAGGCAAATGAATTTATTTTAAAACATTTGGCAAAAAAATTAAAACTTAGTCAAGAACAAACGCCTATCAGCATTGATAGATTTGGAAATACGAGCTCTGCTTCAATACCTCTGACAATAACAAGCGAACTGCAAGATGTGCTAAGCTCCAATAAGAAAAAGCTTGCAATGATAGGTTTTGGAGTAGGTTATTCGTGGGGAGGCGCCTTAATGGATGCGGGTCCTCTTACAAGTTTACGATTATTGGAGGTGTAGCAATGGCTTTTAACCCTATGTCCTTGGAAGGTAAAAGAATATTAGTAACCGGTGCTTCATCGGGAATAGGCAGAGAAACGGCTATTATTTTAAGCAAACTCGGAGCGGAAGTCGTGTTATTAGCCAGAAACAGAGAAAGACTTGAAGAAACTTGCAGAGAGCTCGAAGGAGAAGGCCACAGCATATATGAATATAACTTAGAACAATTAGATGGCATACCGGAATTGTTAAAAACCGTTGCATCTGAGCAAGGGAGGCTTTCCGGGGTATTTCATGCTGCGGGGATAGAAGCAACAATTCCCCTAAATATAATTAAAGAGAAGAAAATTGAACCTGTTTTTAAAACTAGTGCATTTGCGACTTTAATGATTGCCAAGGGCTTGAGCCATAAAGATGTTAAAGAAGAAACTTCAAGCTTGGTAGTTATGTCATCAGCAGCCGGAATAACAGGGAATAATGGAATATCGCTTTATTCTGCCAGCAAGGCTGCCGTTGACGGTGCTGTAAGAGCGCTGGCTGTAGAACTTGCCCCTAAAAATATCAGGGTAAACTCAATAGCTGCCGGATTGGTCAAAACAAAAATGTACGAAGATCTGGTTAATCGTGCTCCCAGTGAAGCAATTAAAAGAAAAATGGAAAGATACCCGCTTGGATTTGGACTTCCGGAAGATGTGGCAATGGCAGCAGCGTTTTTATTATCAGATGCTTCAAAGTGGATAACAGGAACTACCATGGTAGTTGATGGAGGATTTACTATTAGCAAAGAATAAAATGCATTTTACTAATTATTTTATAGTGGAGAATCATTATGAAGAAAATTTTAATTGTAGGTGCGGGTGGCTTTGGTCGAGAAGTCTATAACTGGATTAAAGATTCGCAGGAAAAGTATCCGGACTGGCAAGTGGTGGGATTTTTAGATGATAATTTGTCAGCGCTAAAGGAGTATAATTATGAAGTAGGTGTAGTATCAACGATATCGGAGTATCGGCCTCAAGACGATGAGTATCTGGTTATGGCCATAGGAACTCCACAAATTAAGAATGAGCTTGCTAATTTGCTCAGGGATAAAGGTGCAAAGTTTGAAACCTTTATCCACAGAACAAGTATTATAGGAAAAAATGTAGAGATTGGCCTAGGCAGTGTTTTGTGTCCAAATTCTATTATAACCTGCGATGCAAATATAGGGGAGTTTGTTACGATTAATTGCGGATCAGGCACAGGCCACGATGCGTCAGTGGATGACTATTCAACTCTCAGCGGTCAGGTCGATATAACGGGTTTTGCAAAGGTAGGTAAAAGAGTGAGTATTGGCAGTAGTGCTTGCGTTTTACCAGGCGTTATTATAGGAGATGATTCGGTTATTGGCGCAGGTAGTGTAGTAGTTCGAAATGTACGGGAAGGTTCTACTGTTTTTGGAAATCCTGCAAAATACATAAAGTAAATCTCGGGTGAAAAAAGTATGCTAATCGGCACCGATATCCTTGATCTTAAAAGAATAAAAATTATAGAACGCAAAAAAAGTATTCTGTGCAGACTTTTTACCCCTTTAGAATTAGAATCAACAGTTAAACTCAATTATATGGAAAAAATAATTGCCTTAGGCAGTATGTTGGCAGCAAAAGAAGCAGCGGTAAAAGCTCTAGGGACAGGATTTACTGATACTATCAGTGTCCAAGATGTTCAAATAGTAATAAATGAAAATAGTGAGGGGAAAATAGAATTTTTAAATAAAGCCAAAAGTTTTGCAGATGAATTGGGCGTTACAGAAACACATCTAGCAATAGATACTGAAAACAAATTAGTTGTTGCTATAGTGGCTTTAGAAAGAGGATTTTTACATAGATAGGCAAAAAAATCCATAACGAAGAACTCTATAAAGACAAAAAAACTCATTTTTCCCTGAGTATAGAAAATAAAATTAACGTTTACTAAAATGTGGATTTAATTTAGCATTAAAAAGCAGTTTGGAGATGTAAACCATGGATCATAATCCAATCCCCCTATCAGTTCCCAACCTTTCTTTAGACATCATGGAGAACATAAAAGAAACTATAGAAACAGGCTGGGTGTCAACAGGCGGTAGATTTATAACTGAATTTGAAGAAAAGACAGCAAAATATGTAGGTGTAAAAAGAGCAGTATCCTGTCAAAGCGGTACGGCAGGGCTTCATCTTGCACTGAAGGTGCTTGGTATAGAGCCGGAGGATGAGGTAATAGTCCCTACAGTTACATTTATAGCAGCGGTAAATCCGGTGAAATACATGGGTGCAGAACCTATATTTATGGATTGTGATGATACATTAGATATGGATATGAATAAGCTTGAAGAATTTCTGGAAAATGAATGTGATTACATAGACGGAAAGGTAATTAATAAAAAGAGCAAAAGACAGATAAAAGCAATAGTAATAGTTCATGTATTCGGCAATCCGGCAGATATGGAAAAGCTTATGAGGATAAAGGAGAAGTACAACTTAAAAGTTATAGAAGACTCTACAGAAGCCCTGGGCTCATATTATCTGGAAGGAAAATATAAAGGCAAGTACTGCGGTACTATCGGTGATATAGGCGTATATTCCTTTAATGCCAACAAGATAATAACAACCGGCGGCGGTGGGATGGTAGTTTCAAATAATCAAGAATTACTTGACAAAGCAGCATATTTAGCAGTCCAAGCAAAAACAGATCCGCTCTATTTTGTTCACGACGAAATCGGATACAATTACCGTATGACCAATATCCAGGCAGCCTTTGGAACGGACCAGATAGACAGATTAGAAAGCTTTATAGAAACAAAGATTAGAAACTACAACTTATATAAAAAAGCCATAGAAAACATAGAAGGTTTAATGCTCCTTCCTTTTAGAGAAGATACCAGATCAAACCACTGGTTCTATTCTGTAATAGTTGATAAAGACAAATACGGAATAGATAGAGATGAACTTCTCAGGAAACTAAACAATGACAATATCCAAACAAGACCTCTGTGGAGCCTAATACATAAACAAAAACCCTACCTCAATAACCAAAGCTATAAAATCGAAAAAGCAGAGTTTTATGAGAAAAACCTCATAAACCTCCCCTGCAGCAGCAATTTGAGCAAGGAAGAAGTTGGGGTAGTGGTGGAGAAACTTAAATAAAAGAGTGATTTATTTGAAGAAAGTACTTATATTAACTAATAATGCAGGTGGATTATATAATTTTAGAGCTGAATTGATTTATGAGTTAATAAAGCAAGGTTTTGAAGTCTACTTTTCGGTTCCTCAATCGGAAGAGGATAAAAAAGTTCAATTAATTAGAGATATAGGGGCTAAGTATATTCAAACTCAGATGAATAGAAGAGGCTCAAATCCTTTTGAAGATCTGAAACTTATTTTAAGATATAAAATAATTATCAAAGAAGTAAATCCAGATATTATTTTGACTTATACAGTAAAACCTAATATATACGGAACCTATGCAGCCGATAAATTTAATAAACCGGTTATTATGAATATAACTGGCATCGGTTCTTCACTTGTAGGCGGCAGTTTAAAAAACATAATTAAAAAAATGTATAAATATGCTTGCAGCAAAGCCAAGGTCGTTTTTTTTCAAAATGAACAAAATTTGAATTTTTTTATTGAGAATAATATATTGAATCATAGAAAGGGAATCTTAATACCGGGTTCGGGAGTGAATGTAGAAAAATTTATTCCTAGTAATAAAGCCAATTGTGACGGAATAATTCGGTTTTTATTTATTGGAAGAATAATGAAGGAAAAAGGAATAGAAGAATATATCAAAGTTGCAGAAAAAGTGACAAAAAGGTATCCAAATACAGAATTTCAGGTTCTAGGTTCGTTTGAAGAGGAGAATTATAAAGAGCTGATTATTAACAACAAAAATAGAAAAATAAAGTACTTAGGTAGGTCCGATGATGTAAGAAATGAGATAAAAGAAGTTGATTGTATAGTACATCCTTCTTATCATGAAGGTATGTCGAATGTTTTACTAGAAGGAGCTGCTATGGGGAAACCTCTTGTAGCATCTAATATACCAGGATGTAGAGAAATTGTAGAAGATGGTTATAATGGGTTTTTGTTTGAAATTAAATCAGTTAAGTCTTTAGAAGAAAAGGTGATTAAATTTATAGATTTAGATGAAGAAAGTAGGAAAATCATGGGAAAGAATTCAAGAACAAAGGTTGAAAAAGAATTCAATAGAGATATTGTTATAAATGAATACATGAAAACAATAGACGTAATTTTAAAGGAAGGCCAACAGAATGAATCTATATAATTCAATCAAAAATAAAAAAGAAAAAATCTCAGTAACGGGACTAGGTTATGTTGGGCTACCACTTGCAATTTCCTTTGCAAAAGTTGCAGATGTAGTGGGATTTGATATATCGAAAGAAAAGGTGAGTCAATACTTAAATGGAATAGATATTACAAAAGAAGTTGGAGATGAAACAATAAAACAGACAACTGCATTACTTACATGGGAAGAAAAGTATTTAAAGGATTGCAAGTTTCATATCGTAGCAGTGCCAACACCTATTAATGCGGATAAGACCCCAGATTTGAAACCGGTCATAAATGCCAGTAAAACTTTGGGTAGAAATCTAACTAATGGTTCTATAGTAGTATATGAATCCACGGTTTACCCCGGAGTTACAGAAGATATTTGTGTGCCGATATTAGAGCAAGAGTCTGGGTTAAAGGGTGGTGTAGACTTTAAAGTCGGCTACTCTCCCGAAAGAATTAATCCTGGAGATAAGGTACACAGGCTGGAGTCCATAGTAAAGGTCGTGTCAGGCATAGATGAAGAATCATTAGAAACTATCGCTAAAGTATATGAGCTGGTAGTAAAAGCCGGTGTATATAGAGCTAAAAGTATAAAAGTTGCCGAGGCCGCAAAAGTCATAGAGAATTCTCAAAGAGATATAAACATAGCTTTCATGAATGAACTTTCCATTATTTTTAACAAAATGGGAATAGATACAAAGGCAGTATTAGAGGCCGCAGGAACAAAATGGAACTTTTTAAATTTCAATCCTGGTCTTGTAGGAGGCCACTGTATAGGAGTAGATCCGTATTATCTGACATACAAAGCAGAGCAAATAGGGTACCATTCCCAAATCATCCTTGCCGGTAGAAAGATAAATGATGATATGGGTAAATATGTTGCCGAGAATGCTGTAAAAAGTATGATAAAGGCTGACAAACAAGTTAAAGGCTCAACAGTTGCTGTATTCGGAATAACATTTAAGGAAAATTGCCCTGATGTAAGAAATACAAAAGTAGTTGACATAATTAATGAACTTAAAGAGTATGGGATAGAAACAAAAGTTATAGATCCGGTTGCAGACAAAGACGAATTATGGAATACTTATGGAATAGAATTGTGTAATTTTGAAGAAATAAGTGATATAGATGCAGCGGTGTTTGCCGTGCCGCATAATGAATTTAAATCCATAAGACTGGAAGATATTAAAAAGATATTTAATCAAAGATGGAATGGGCATAGAGATACAACAACAGAGGTTCATGATAGTAATTTCAATAATAAATATGTTTTAATTGACATAAAAGGAATATTTGATAAAAAAGAAGCAGAAGATATGAACTTCCAGTATTGGAGGCTTTAAAGTGAAGGCAGACTATAATAAGCTAGATAAAAACAAAAGATATTTTGTAACAGGTGCAGCAGGATTTATAGGTTTTCATTTATCTAAGAGGTTACTTAAAGAAGACTGTCAAGTTATAGGATTGGATAATTTAAACGATTACTACGATGTAAACTTAAAAAGAGCAAGATTAGATATATTAAAGCAAGACGGCAATTTTCAGTTTATATATGCAAATTTAGAAGATAAAGATGCAATAGATAAAGTTTTTAAGGAATATAAAATAAATATAGTAGTTAACCTTGCAGCACAAGCCGGTGTGAGGTATAGTTTAAAAAATCCCTATGCATATATTCAGTCAAATATAGTCGGGTTTATGAACATATTAGAGGCTTGCAGATATAATAAAGTAGAACATTTAGTATACGCTTCATCAAGCAGTGTATATGGTTCAAATGAAAAAATGCCGTTTTCAACGAGCGATAACGTTGACCATCCTATTAGCTTGTATGCGGCAACCAAAAAGTCAAATGAACTAATGGCTCATACGTATAGTCATTTATATGGAATACCTACAACAGGACTCCGATTTTTTACAGTTTACGGTCCATGGGGTAGGCCTGATATGGCATTATTTCTATTTACTAAAGCTATACTCAATGATGAACCTATAAAAGTATTTAACTATGGGAAGATGGAGAGAGATTTTACATATGTAGATGATATTATTGAGGGAGTAATAAGGGTTATATCTAATCCACCTAAACTAAATGAAAACTTTAATAGACTCAACCCAAATCCAAGTACAAGCTTTGCACCATATAAGATATACAACATAGGAAATAACCATCCGGTGAAACTTATAGAGTTTATCGAAATATTGGAAAGACATTTAGGCAAGAAAGCCAAGAAAGAATATTTACCCCTACAGGCAGGAGATGTTCCCAAAACCTATGCAGATGTAGATGATCTTGTAAGAGATGTAGGGTTTAAACCAAATACTAGCGTAGATGAGGGAATAAGGAAATTCGTGGAGTGGTATAGGGAATATTATGGAGGCAGAAATGATCAATGTAACATATAAAAAGAAATATTTTAAAATAAATGCAGTATGGTTTTGTAAGGATATAGAAGTTATAGTAGATAGGAGCAGAGGCGATTTTATCTTTCTTCACGGAATAGATAAATCAGTTTTGGATACTAACCGCAAAAATGCCATTATCAATAAACAATTTTCGTTAATAACAGACTTAAAGGCAGAACCGGAAGAAATATTTAAAGAGTTTAACAAAAATTACAGATACGAGATTAATCGAGCTGGTAAGGAAGGAGTAAATTGTATTTCTTATCTTTCGGAAGATTTGAAAGATGACCCTGATATACTGGCATCGTTCAAAATGGAATATACTAATTTTGTAAAACTTAAAGGAATTGTGAATTCTTACAATGAGCCTGCAATGCAGCAGTATATTGCAAATGGGAATGTTTTACTTACTAAAGCTCTCAAAGATAAACAGAGTTATGCACAACATGTTTATTTATATGATAATAGGATTGCAAGGCTGCTTTATTCTGTATCTAATTTTAGAACAAAAGACTTAGATCCCAACTTTGCGGGAAGAGCCAATAAATACTTGCATTGGCATGATATCCAATACTTACATAAACATAAGATCGAAGTATTGGATTGGGGGGGTATAAGCAGCATTGAAAATCTAAACGGTATTGATAAATTTAAAAAAGGTTTCGGAGGGAAAGAACATACCTATTACAATATAATTTTTGGTAAAAGCTTAATTGGAAAGTTGGCTATTTCAATGATGAAGCTAAAAAGGAGCTAAAATATGTATTTGATAAGATTAGATGATGCTTCGGAATATATGGATATCACAAGATGGGATAAGATGGAGCAAATATTAGATCTTCACAACATAAAGCCTATAGTAGGCGTTATCCCAAATAACCAAGATAATAATTTAATAAATAAGTATAAGAGAGATACAGGATTTTGGAATAAAGTTAAAAAATGGCAGGAGAAAGGCTGGACAATTGCATTACATGGCTATAATCATGTTCATTTGACCGACGATGGCGGAGTTAATCCTGTTAATTTGCGTTCCGAATTTGCCGGCGTTTCATTAAACGAACAAAGGGATAAAATTGCTAATGGCATTAAAATCTTTAAGAAGTATAATATAAATCCGGAAGTTTTCTTTGCACCATTTCACACTTTTGACATGAATACGCTTGAGGCGCTAAAAGTAGAGAGTAATATAAGAATAGTAAGTGATACAATTGCAAATGACATTTATAAAAGCGGAGATTTTTATTTTATACCGCAACAATCCGGCCATGTTCAGAAACTACCATTTAAAGTCGTAACATTTTGTTATCATCCCAACAATATGAAAGACAATAATTTTAAAAGGTTAGATTTCTTTATAGAAGAAAATAGAGATAGGTTTGCCGACTTTAAAGAATTATTATTTAAAGATCGTAAGCTCGATGCTTATGACAAAATATTAAGAAAGTCGTATTTTTCACTAAAATCTTTAAGAGTTAAACTGAAAGGTAAATAAAAATGAAGGAACAAATCAGGATATTACATATTGTAGGCAATTTAAATCGTGGTGGTGCAGAAACCATGATTATGAACCTGTATAGAAATATTGACCGTTCCAAGTTTCAATTCGATTTTGTAAAGCATACAAGTAAAAAATGCGATTATGATGATGAAATATCTGAATTGGGAGGACGAATCTTTAGTATTTCTAAATATACAGGTAAAAACTATTTTTCTTATAAAAAAGAATGGGATACTTTATTTAAAAATCATCCAGAATATAAAATCCTCCATGGCCATATAGTAAGCACAGCTGCAATATATATTGCAATAGCTAAAAATTATGGGGTGATAACTATAGCGCATAGCCATAGCACGGCTTCAAGAGGCAGTAAAATTGAACAACTTATAAAAAATATTATGCAAATCCCAATAAAAAGTAAAGCTGATTACTTACTTGCTTGCTCGAATCAAGCAGGAAGTTGGTTGTTTGGAAAAAGGGCGATAACAGGAAATAACTACAAAATAGTAAAAAATGCAATAGACGTTGAAAAATATGTGTTTAATGAATCTAATAGAAATAACATAAGAAAAAGCCTTGGGATCAAAGATAAATTTGTTGTAGGGCATGTAGGCAGTTTTACATACCCTAAAAATCATAAGTTTCTAATTGATATTTTTTATCAACTTCAAATAAAAAATAGAAATTCTGTCTTATTACTTGTAGGTGACGGAGAATTAAGACCACAAATAGAGAAACAAATAGAAAGATTAGGCATAAAAGACAAAGTTATATTGACTGGAGCAGTTTCGAATGTCAATGATTATTTACAGGCAATGGATGTATTTGTATTTCCATCAATATCAGAGGGACTTGGTATAGCAGCTATAGAGGCCCAAACAGCCGGATTGCCATGCATCCTATCTGATAAAATTCCTCAAGAGGCTTTTGTTACCGATTCGGTGGAAGAACTTTCATTGAAAGCTGACAAAAAAATATGGGTAGAAAAAATCCTGCATTACTGCAATAATTATATAAGAAAAAACAATTCGGAAGATATTAAACGAGCCGGATATGATATTAAGGAAAGTGCAAGAGAGATGGAAAGGTTTTACTTAGAGGTAACTACTACTAAAATATAGGGGAAGGTATTAATGGTAAAAAAGATAGGGATAGTTACTTGGTATGACAGAGGATACAATTACGGAAGCACTTTGCAAGCTTATGCATCGCAAATTATATTGCAAAAAATGGGGTACAGTAGTGAATTCATAAATTTTAACCCGGAAAGACAAAAAATTAGTAAGAGAATAAAGGAAATATTAAAAAGAATATATTTATATCTTTTTGATAGAAACGTTTATGAAACATGGAAAAAAATGGATGATTGGATCAAATCTCACCTAATCATCAGTGAAAAATATGATTCCTACGAACAACTCAAATCTAAGTCATTAAAATATGATGCTGTTATTTGCGGAAGTGATCAAATCTGGAATAATTCTAGCGGTGAAATAAATCCATTTTATTATTTGCAGTTTATTAATGAAAGCAAAAGAATAGCTTATGCGCCGAGTATAGCAAGAGATTATATTGATAAAAATTTACAAAGTGTGTTTTGCGATTATGTAAAAGGAATAAAGTATTTGTCTATACGGGAAACTCAAGGTGCTGAGTTGATAAAAAATATTACTGGAAGGGATGCAAAGGTGGTTCTTGATCCTACTCTGCTTGTAGATAAACACGAATGGGAAAACAAATTATCCGATGACTATGAATTAAAAAATAAGATGTACATATTTTGTTATTTATTGACAAAAAACGACAAGCATTACAAAATAATCGCAGAACTTTCTAATAAACTTAATATTGAAGTCATAACGCCAACATTACTAAATAGATATGATAAAACGTCAAAAAATGTTGATTTTTTTGAATTTCTTAATTTAATTAGATATGCTGATTATGTTGTTACAGATTCATTTCACGGCGTTGCATTTAGTCTAAACTTTTGTAAACAGTTTGCTGTATTTAAAAGATTTCCAGATTCATACAAAGAAACACAAAATTCACGAATATATAGTATTTTAAATGAATTTGGTTTGAATGATCGATTAGTTACTGATAATAATAGCTTAGAATTAATAATAAAGAAAAATATAAATTATGAAGACATTAATATTAAATTAAAGAGAAAAAGAGAAGATTCCTTGCAATATCTCAGGAGTTCATTAGAATCAGCTATTAAATCTAATGAGGAGAATCTGTGAAGTGCCTATGAATTCTGTATACAAAAATAAATTAACTAATAAGGAATCATTCATGCATGAAAAAGATAATTGTAGTAGACTAAGCAAATTTATAACGTGGATAGTCTTATTATTCATGCCTTTATCAACATATGCAGCATATGTTGAGGGGATTACATTTGGGGATATACTGCTTATTTTGGGTGTTTTATTAATTACTACAGACATCTTTTTAAATAAAAAGATAAATCTACTCAATATCATAGCTACACCGTTGTTATTATATATGATTTTTATTATTATCCATTCTTTAATCTTTTGGATGATTAAGCCCTATGAATTAAGTGAGGGGCTGTTAGGAGTATCGAGATATCTATTATATTTGTATTTTGCTATGAATGGTGCAAAATATTATTTTAATTATGATTATGGGTATAAGATATATAAGAAACTGGCCATATTGTTTGCATTATATTGTATAGCACAATATTTTTCATATAATTTTTTTTCAACCGTTCTGCCAGTCAACTTATTTGGCTTGCCAACATTTGACGATATAAGTGCAATCACTTCAAAATATAATATTAGCATGTATCAAACAGGAGCTGTTTTGTATAGACCAAGAAGTGTATTTCTCGAACCGGCGTATTTTGCCGCATATCAAATTCCGATTCTATATTTAATATTAAATAATAAAAACGAGAAATATTTAACTAAATATAGTTCTGCTATACTAATTACAGCTAGTATATTCTTAGCAGGAACTACTACTGGCATACTGATGCAATTTTTATGTTGGTGGAAACCAATTATTACGGAATTAAAAAAAATATCATTTAAATTCGTCAATTTAATAATTATAGCTATACCTTGTGTATATCTTTTTATTTCTTCGGACTATTGGCAAAGAGTTTCAAATAGAATTATTTCTAATGATGGGACTTTAGGCACATCTGTTACAGGCAGGATACAAAACTATAAAATATTTTTTGATGGTAGGTTATCGTGGGATCAATTATTATTCGGACAAGGCAAGTGGGTTTCAGTAGGTTATCTACCAAGTTATGGAGAGCTAATTATATCCTTTGGCTTAGTCGGTCTAGTTGTATTTTCTGTTGTAATGTTATTAACGTATTTAAAAACGCAAAAAATAGGAAAGGCAATGACTTTATTACTATTGGTAATGTGTATAGGCACTAATACATTATTCAATATTACATCAGTACTTATGTTCTTTTTAATATATTCAGACTCTAAATCAAATATAAGATATAATTTTTCTGGGAAGCAAAACTAGAGAAGGTGACAAAATGATTTGTGATAAAGACGTTTGTACCGGGTGCGGAGTTTGTTATAATGTTTGTCCGGTAAAATGTATAACAATGAAATATGATAGCGAAGGTTTTATCTTTCCGATAATAGATGAGCAACAATGCATTAAGTGCAATAAATGCAGAGAAAATTGTCCATCTTTAAATGAATTAACAAATAATAATTGCAAAGAACCGATTACGATTGGTTGCTGGAATAAAAACCAAGATATATTAAAAAAGAGTAGCTCAGGGGGAGCTTTTGCAGCTATAGCTGAGGATATATTGAAGGAAGATGGCGTAGTTGTAGGGTGCGTAATGGATAAAAACCTAAATATCTATCATACAATTGCTGAAAACTTTGAAGAACTTGAAGAAATGTATGGATCCAAGTATGTTCAAAGTGAAACACATAATATATATCGGAAAATAAAGGTGTTTCTCAATAAAGGGAAAAAAGTCTTGTTCGTAGGTTGTCCCTGTCAAGTAGCTGGTGTGTATACTTATTTAAAAGATGAAGAATATAAAAACTTAATTACAATAGATCTTGTATGTCATGGCGTAGGTTCAAAAAAATTTTTTGATAAATACATTAATGAAATGAATAACAAATATAAAGATAAAGTAATTGGAGTATCATTTAGAAACAAAAGAAATGGAAGACGAAACTATACAACAAGGCTTTCGTTTACAACAAGGCCTCCTGTATACATACCAGCGATTAAAGATTCATATATGACTTGCTATTTACAAAGAGCAATTTATCGTAAAAGTTGTTATAGCTGTAAATATGCTAAATTGCCAAGAGTCGGAGATATTACGATAGGAGATTTCGTGGGTATAGATAGAAATCAAATCAGCAAAAGAGATTATTATAATGGTGTTTCTGTAGTTCTCCTAAACAATAGTAAGGGTACATATTATTTCGAAAATATTAAATTAAATCTAAATTGGTTAGAACGCCCATTACAAGAAGCAACTTCAACAAATTCTAATATTATCGAGCCTAGTATAATGCCAGATAGCAGAAAACTTATATTAAATGATGTTGGCACAGTTGAACAGCTAAAGAATAAATATTGTAAATACCCTCTTAAAGCAAGAATCGCTAACATTTTAGGGGACGACGTTGTAAGAGCATTGAAAAAGGTATTTAGTAGATTTAAATCGTAACTAAAAGATTTGTGTTAATATTGTATTATTAAATAACTACGCAAGAATTTAAAATGGTTAAATGTTTATATCTATCCTAGCTAAGCACTGTACACTTCCATCGTTTTGTTCATCGCCCGGGCGCAATCTAAGAAAAGATAAAATCAGGAGGTTTTAATGTATTACATTAGGGACCCAATCCATGGATTTATAGAGATTAATGAGTTGGAGAAAACTATAATAAATCAGCCGGAGTTTCAGAGACTTAGACGCATAAAGCAATTGTCATTATCTGATATGGTATATCCGGCTACAAATCATACAAGGTTTGAACATTCACTAGGCGTTATGCATGTGGCAACACAAATGTTTGACAATATAGTAAAAAATGAGATGGATTTTTTAAGGAATAAGTTAAACTATACAGAATCAGGGTTGGAAAGAGAAAGAATTTTAATAAGGCTTGCCGGTCTTTTGCATGATATAGGCCACCCGCCTTTTTCACATGCAGCTGAAGAATTGATGCCTTTAAAACCTGATTCAGCAAAAGATCATTATGAACATGAAGATTATTCTGCTGCTATAATAAAAAATAAATTTAGAAGATATATAGACGAATCTAAATTTAATGACCTAAAAATTACTGCCGATGAAGTTTGTGATATACTGACAAAAGGGCCTACATCATCTGAAAGAGCATTTTGGAGACATTTAATCAGCGGTCAATTAGATGCAGATAGAGCAGATTATTTGTTAAGAGATTCTTATCATGCAGGCGTGAACTATGGTAGATATGATTTAAAGAGAATATTAAGAACTTTAACGGTTATAAATGAACCTGAAACAGATAATTTTTCCATAGGAATCAATAAAAGCGGTTGGCACGCAGCAGAAGGATTAATTATTGCACGATATCAGATGTTTACACAGGTTTATTTCCATCATACTAGAAGAGCTTATGACAATCACATTTCCGAAGCGATAAAAACTTTACTAAAATCCGAAACTAAAAAAGATACATTTGTACCGCCAACTAGGGACAATCTAGATGAATATTTGGATTGGGATGATTGGAAGGTAGGAGGCTTAATAAAAGAAGGAAAAGCGGGTCTGCACGGAGAAATAATACTTAACAGGCTGCACTATCGACGTGCATACGAAACAAAAGAAGTTCCCAGTATTGAGGATCTTAAAGAATTTGAAGCTATATCTGAAGAGTTCAAAGACAAAATCGGTTTTATAGATACGGCAGAAAAATCATGGTATAAAGTTGGCGATGAAGATATACTTATATCCGAAGAAAAAGGCGATTCTAAGTATGCACCTCTTTCTCAGTACTCAAGCATAGCAAGAAATCTTGTTCCGAATAAGCAAATTAGAATATATGTTCCATATGAAAATAAACAAGAAATTAAGGAGCAAATTAAAAAATACAGGGAGGAAATAAAACATGATAAACGAATTTAGAATTCCATGGGAAAAATATGGCATAATAGCATACTTAGCAAAAGCTATGAATGGTAACAATGTTCAATTCGGAAAAACTTCCCTGCAAAAAATTATTTATATCTTACAGGAAGTATATCAAGTTAACGTAGGTTATAAATTTATACTTTATAACTATGGTCCGTATTCAGCAGATTTGGCAACTGACCTTGAATACATTGCAGCTTTAAATGGTGTCGATGTGTCTTGGGTAAATACCGGCGGATATAGGATAAAACCGGACTCAGATGCAGATACCTTTATAGAGAAAAGCAAAGATTTTCTAGATAAACATAAAAATGATATAGATAAAGCTATTGAAACTTTTGGAAATTTAAGTGCTAAGGAATTGGAATTAAGGGCTACTATTATTTATTTTGTAAATGATTGCGGTATAAGAGAAGATTCAGAAGTTATGGATAAGATACATCAGTTAAAACCTTATTTTCCAAAAGACAAAATACAATCAACAATAGAGGAATTAAAGAGTTTAGGTGTTATTAGGCTTTGATGCTTATACAGAATTGACCTACTGGAGCTAACCAAATGAAAAAAACAGCACTGCTTTTAATGATAATAACAATAGTTTCTAAGATAGTCGGGTTTGGTAGGGAGATAACCCTATCATATTTTTATGGGGCATCTAATATAAGTGATGCCTTCTTGATATCTCTTACTATTCCCAGTGTGATATTTTCTTTTATCGGGACAGGCATATCTACGGGATATATTCCTTTATACAGTAAAATCGAGGAAAAGTATGGGGAAAAGGAAGGGGAAAGGTATACCAATAATCTTGTAAATATCCTGCTGGTTCTATGTACGGGTATTATAATCTTTGGACTTTTGTTTACGGGTCCGCTGATAAAGATGTTTGCTTCCGGGTTTGAGGGAAACACCCTGGAACTTGCGATAAGGTTTACCAGGATAAGTTTATTTGGGATATACTTTACAGGCTTAATAAATATCTATGGCGGATTTTTACGGATAAAGGGAAACTATGCCGTTCCGGCATGTGTGGGCTTTCCCATGAATTTCTTTTTAATACTTTCGATATTGCTCAGCTCTAAGACGAATGTAATGGTGCTTGCCATAGGAAGCGTGATAGCAACCGCTTCTCAGCTGGTGTTTTTGGTGCCTTTTATGCATAAAGCGGGATATAGGTATGAGTATATATTTGATACGAAGGATGAATATATTAGAAGAATGATATATATTGCACTGCCGGTAATAATAGGGGTGTCGGTAGATCAGATAAATGTGCTCGTTGACAGGACTTTAGCGTCCGGCATTGCGGTAGGCGGGATTTCTGCATTAAACTATGCGAGTAAGCTCAATGGTTTTGTACAGGGGATGTTTGTTACAACCATATCTGCCGTTATGTATCCCATGATATCTAAGATGGCTGTACAGGGAAATTTTGACGGGCTTAAAAGTTCTGTATCTGAAGCCATAAATTTGATAAATTTGTTTGTTGTACCTGCTACATTTGGAGCTATGCTATTTGCAGAGCCGATAGTCAGGCTCCTGTTTGGAAGGGGAGCCTTTGACCCGGAGGCTATATCTATGACATCTATTGCACTTTTTTATTATTCTATAGGGATGGTAGGCTTTGGCCTTCGGGAAATTATATCCAGAGCCTTTTATTCCATGCAGGATACTAAGACACCGATGATTAATGCTGCTGTGGCTGTGTCTATGAATATTATCTTAAATATAATATTGTCGAGGTATATGGGTATAGGCGGTCTTGCACTTGCCACAAGCTTATCGGCTATATTCTGTACAGGGCTGCTGTTTATAAGCTTGAGGAAGAAGGTAGGGCCTTTTGGCATGAAGGACACTGCTGTTTCTTTTGTTAAAATCTTGGTATCTTCAGCAGGGATGGGAATTGCGGCATATATTTCATATGTTTTCCTGCTGCCGCGTATCAGCAGGAATTTATCTTTGATAATTTCAATATTCATAGGTGCGTTAGTGTATTCTGTAATTGTTTATTTTATAAAGATAAAAGAAGTGGATACGCTG
This sequence comes from Tepidanaerobacter acetatoxydans Re1, assembly GCF_000328765.2. Taxonomy (NCBI): domain Bacteria; kingdom Bacillati; phylum Bacillota; class Clostridia; order Thermosediminibacterales; family Tepidanaerobacteraceae; genus Tepidanaerobacter; species Tepidanaerobacter acetatoxydans. Next base: position 1,815,182 of record NC_019954.2, on the reverse strand, counting down.
GTAGATGCAGCCAAGAAAAAGCTGAAAACAGGTGCATGAAATGGTATAATGAGTTTATAAGTATGTGTTTAAGGAAGGGATTTTTAAGGTGAAGACCACACTGCGTAAAGTCTTAATGGTAATTTCGGATATTTTGATTATAAATATTTCGCTGTATTTATCGCTTATCCTGCGATTTGAAAGTGATATTCCAAATGAGTATTTAACACTTTTTGAACAAACTCATATTATAGTGACTGTTATTGCACTTTGCAGCTTCTTGGTTTTTAATTTATATAATAGAATCTGGAAATATGCCAGTATAAGTGAGCTTATTTCGATAGTTGTGGCAACTTCTTTTAGCACTCTTACATTTTTAGGATATACATTCATGGTTAGAAAAACCTTTCCCCGCAGCATATACATATTGTTTTGGCTTTTACTTACTACATTTGTTGGAGGAAGCAGATTTATTTTAAGAACTTTTAATGGTGTAACTCCGACTTTTAGGAAAACAGAAGGTGTCCGAAATGCTATGGTTATCGGAGCGGGTGAAGCGGGATCTATGGTTATTCAAGAGTTTAAGAAGCATCCGGATCTAAGGATGAAGCCTGTTGCTATTATTGATGATGATACAAATAAGCACGGTATGAGCATTCATGGGGTAAAGGTTTTAGGTGCACGTCAGGTAATTCCTGAAACAGTCTTGCGAAAAAATATTAAAGAGATAATAATAGCTATGCCGTCTATTGATAGGCATCAGATAAGAGATATAGTGGATATCTGCAGCAAAACCAAGTGCAAATTAAGGATTGTGCCGGGGGTATATGAACTGCTTGATGGGAAGGTAAGTATAAAAAGGCTTCGTGATGTGAGGATAGAGGACCTTTTGGGCAGGGAGCCGGTTAAGTTAAATCTGGATGAAATCTCCGGTTATATAGAAAATAAGGTGGTGCTGGTAACCGGCGGCGGTGGGTCCATAGGTTCGGAGCTGTGTCGGCAGATAGCCAGGTTTAAACCTAAAGAGCTTTTGATTTTTGATATCAGCGAAAACAATGTCTACAGTTTAGAGTATGATTTAAAAACTCTTTTTCCCGACTTATGCTATACTCCGCTGATTGGCAGTGTAAGGGATAAGGGCCGACTGGAATATGTATTTAAAAAATACGGGCCAGATGTGGTTTTTCATGCTGCGGCACACAAGCACGTGCCGATGATGGAGTTAAATGCTACTGAGGCCATAAAAAATAATGTTTTTGGAACGCTAAATGTGGCAGAAGCGGCGGATAAGTATGGTGCGGAAAGGTTTACCCTTATATCTACAGACAAGGCAGTAAATCCTACTAATATTATGGGTGCGTCAAAGCGGATTGCGGAGATTGTTGTACAGATGATGTCTATGAAAAGCAGTACTGTGTTTTCAGCTGTAAGGTTTGGGAATGTTTTGGGAAGTGAGGGGAGTGTGATTCCCCTTTTCAGAAAGCAGATAGAAAACGGAGGGCCTGTAACGGTAACTCATCCTGAAGTCATCCGATATTTTATGACTATTCCGGAAGCCGTGCAGCTTGTAATACAGGCGGGAGCCCTTGCGAAGGGCGGAGAAATATTTATCTTGGATATGGGGGAGCCGGTAAAAATCGCAGACCTTGCCCGAGACATGATAAAGCTATCAGGGCTGGAGCCGGGTGTGGATATAGATATAGAATACATAGGCCTGAGGCCGGGTGAAAAACTTTTTGAAGAGCTGCTGCTAAACGAAGAAGGCATAACTGCCACCAAATACAAGAAGATATACATCGCAAAACCGACATTCAGTAATGTTGATGCATTTGAAAAAGAGATTTTAAACCTGAGGGAGCTGCTCTTTGACGCCAACGCAGAAATAAGGGATGTAATAAAGAAAATAGTCCCGACATATAAATGCAGATGAATTTTAGGGGCGATTTTCGCACCGCATGGGGGTAAGAGGATAGGGGGCAGCAAGTAGGGATGGGGGTACAAAGAAGGTTTGCAGCGAGGATTTCAAGGTTCTAAACTTTGAGAATCAACTATTATGTGATACCACTTCGGCCATACATGCATCATCTTATAATTTAACGGAAACTGATTTGATTAAAAAAACATTTAGGGTAGGTGAGGGCATCGTTGGGTCAGTGGCAAAGCAAGGTAAAGCCATACTTTTACAAGATGCCGAAAAGGACAGGCGCTATGTAATTTGTGTTCATGGAACAAAGTCGCAGATGACGATGCCGCTTAAGGCAGGCAGTGAAGTTTTAGGTGTTATTTTATTAGGAAGTTATGAAGTAGAAAAGTTTAAGAATAAAGATATCATTTTGCTGAATAATATTGCAGGTGAGATTGGGCTTGCTATAAACAATGTATGGCTGACCAGAAAATTAAAGGAAGAAAAGGAAAGCGTGGTAATTCTCTATGAAACGGCCAAACAATTGGCTGAAAGTATTGATTTAGATGATGTGGCCGAGATAGGGGTAAAAAGATGTCAGCTTAGCTATAATCGATGTTGATAATTTCAAAAAGTATAATGATCATTATGGGCATTTGGCCGGCGATTATTTATTATCAAAAATAGGAAATCTTATACAGGAAGACCTTCGCGGCAGTGATATTCTAGCACGCTATGGCGGCGATGAATTAGCGATTATACTGCCTGAAACAGGTGCCAAACAGGCTTTAGATATTCTTACGCGGATTAAAAACAAGATTGGTGATTACAGCTTTAGTCTGCAAGATTATAAAGCGGGTAAAGATGATGAGAATCCCGATGATTACGGCCAATACGAATATAAATCTGGATATGATATAATCAAGGAAAAGTTCTTTCGGTGGTTTACAAATAGAGGTTTAAATTTCAGTGATTTAAACAGCAATTTCGCCATGCAAGTGACAATAAGTGCCGGCATTTGTGAGCTTTACGATGAAATCGCAGATAAAAATGAATTAATTAAAAAAGCCGACCAAGCTCTACTGCAGGCCAAAAGAAACGGTAAAAATCGAATATGTTTGTGGGAATGATAATTTTCAGGGGCGGTTCTAAAATATGCATGCATATTTTAGAACCGCCCCTTATTTTTCCTAATTTATTCTTAAAAAATGGCTTGACTTTAGTTAGCTGGTCTGTTTTTCCGTTGTTTTTATATGCAATTTAGAAAATCGTTTTTTTAAAAACATATTGACAGTAGTATACTAATATGGTAGTATGTAAGTGAAAATATTCAGGTTATAATTAACTACCTGAAATATGTGAAGGTGAAAAAAATGAAACTTCGTATTTCTGACCTTAAAAACAAACACATTTGGCAGAACAAAGGTTATGAACTGCCTGACTTTGATATTGAGAAAGTAAAAGAAAATACACTAAAAGCCCCCATATGGCTGCACTTTGGAGCCGGCAACATATTCAGAGCGTTTCCCGCAGCATTACAACAGACCCTTCTTAACGAAGGCCTTTCAGACAAAGGCATTATCGTCTGCGAATCCTATGACGAAGAAATTATCGAAAAAGCATATGTACCTTTTGACAATCTGAGCTTGCTTGTTACATTAAAAGCCGATGGAACCGTAGACAAAAAAATAATAGCAAGCATAATCCATGCAATGGTTGCAGAAGACAGTATGGAAGAACTTGAAAAAATCTTTATATCCCCCACACTGCAAATGGTAAGTTTTACAATAACAGAAAAAGGATATTCACTAACCGATTCTAAAGGAAATTATTATCAGGATATTCTAGAAGATTTAAATATTTTCCCCCAAAACCCCAAAACCCTTATGGGAACAGTAACATACTTATGCTATAAGAGATACTTGGCAGGAAAACTTCCCATTGCATTAGTAAGCATGGACAACTGTTCCCATAACGGCTCTAAACTATATAGTGCTGTAAAAACCTTTGCCGACAACTGGGTAAAAAAAGGACAGATAGACAAAGGATTTTCAGATTACATATCAAACTCAAAATTCGTTTCATTCCCCTGGACCATGATAGATAAAATAACCCCCAGACCTTCGAAACAAGTAAAGGCCATGTTGGAAGCCGATGGCTTTGAAGATGCCGAAATCATAGCAACAGCAAAGCATACGTACATATCTTCTTTCGTAAATGCCGAACAAACCCAATACTTAGTAATAGAGGAGGCTTTTCCTAACTCAAGGCCGCCTTTGGAAAAAGCCGGTGCTATATTTACCGATAGGCAAACCGTAGACAAAGTTGAAAAAATGAAGGTCTGCACATGCTTAAATCCCCTGCATACAATACTTGCCATCTATGGCTGCCTCTTGGGATACAACTCGATAGCAGAGGAGATGAAGGATAAACATCTCAAGACATTTATAGAAAAAGCGGGTTATGAAGAAGGCCTTCCGGTAGTAGTAAATCCGGGCATAATTAAGCCGGAAGAGTTCTTAAGAGAGGTAATCGAAGAACGTTTTCCAAATCCATTTGTACCCGATACTCCACAACGAATAGCCTGTGACACATCCCAAAAAATTCCGGTACGCTTCGGCGAAACCCTCAAGGCATATATCTCAACCGGGAAGCGAGATATATCAACACTGACATATATACCGTTATTTTTTGCAGGCTGGTTAAGATACCTTATGGGAATAGACGATGAAGGAAAACCATTTGCCCCAAGCCCTGACCCCATGCTTGAAGTATTGCAGGGATATATAAAAGATATATCTTTGGGAGATAAAGGACCGTTTACGGATTCATTAAAGCCTATATTATCAAACAGCAGCATATTCGGCATAAATCTTTATGAATACAATCTGGCATCAAAGATAGAAAACATGTTTACAGAACTAGTGGCCGGTAAGGGGGCGGTAAGGAAGACGCTGGAGAAATACCTAGATTGAGCCCGAGTAAGTTAGATTAAACTAATAAATTTTTAATAATCTTTAACACTATTTGGAGGTTCAAATGAAGAAAAAGATACTAATTACTCCTAAATCGTTCTTTCGTGCAAGGAATAAAGCAGATGAAATTTTTAGCCAATTTGACCTTGATATAGTAGAAAACAATACCGGTAAAACACTGACAAAGCAACAAATGATCGAATTATGTTCGGATGTCGACGGCGTAATTGTAGGTCTTGATCCGATGGATGAAGAAGTAATCAGAAGCGCTAAAAATCTCAAGGCGATATCCAAGTATGGTGTTGGTCTTGACAATATTGATCTAAAGGTTGCGGAAGAATTAGGAATTAAAGTAAAAAAAGCAGAAGGCACTAATACCCGATCGGTAGCAGAACTTACCATAGGTTTGTTTTTCGCATTATCAAGAAGTATACCCAAGGCTGTTATAGATGTAAAAGACGGCAGGTGGGACAGGACAATCGGGACCGAGATCGGTGCAAAAGTGGTTGGAATTATAGGATTTGGCGCAATTGGCAGAGAAGTTGCAAAAATGTCGTCCGGCTTAGAAATGGAGATAATGGCCTATGACCCTTATTTTAATGATATAGAGCTTACAAGAGCAATGAATGTAAAAATGACAAATATAGATGAGATACTGGAAAAAGCTGATTTTGTAACGCTTCACTTACCATTAAACGAAGAAACGAACAAAATCATTAACAGTAAAACCTTGAGCAAGATGAAGCAAACCGCTTATCTGGTAAACACGGCAAGGGGTGAACTTGTAGATGAAGATGCATTATATGAGGCACTGAAAAATGGAATTATAGCCGGTGCAGCTCAAGATGTATTTTCGCAAGAACCACCGGATAAGCAAAATAAGCTACTCTCACTCAATAATTTTATTCTTACACCTCACATAGGTGCCTATACTAAGGAGGCAACTGAGCGGATGGTTGTAATTTCGGCAAAGAATCTAATTGAAATGTTATTTTAGATATGCCGAAATTATTCTCATAATCTTAAGGAGCGATGCTACTTGATTATATTGGCTTTAGAAACCAGTACTTCTGCATTAAAGGTAGCTGTATATTCCAGCAATAAAGGTTTCATGAATGTAAAAAACATTCCATACGACGAAAGCTTAAGTGATACAATTACACAAAATGCAGAAGGATTATACGATGCATTAATACTTGGAATAAAAGAAATATTGCAGTCATGTAAGTACCAAATTGATGCAATTAGTCTTAGCGGGATATGGCACAGTCTTTTACTGCTGGATAAGCATAGAAAGCCGATTACGCCGATATTTACATGGGCTGATACCCGTCCTATAGAAACAGTTGCAAAGTATCGAAAAAATGAGCAGCTTTGGCAAAGCTTCTATAATAAAACCGGGTGTACCATCCACAGTATATATCCTCTATGGAAAATCATTCATCTTAAAGAATCTCAACCCGAAATATTTTCTAAAGCAGCTTACTTTACATCGCAGTTAGAATATATCTTCGAACAACTGACAGGTGAATTCATCGAATCAAAGACAATAGCATCAGGTACCGGAATGTTTAATATACACACTCTAGACTGGGACGATGATATATTAAATTTTGCTGGCATAGACCGAGATATGTTGTGCAAATTACACGAGCCCACATATTCGGTACCACTAAAATCTAGTGTAGCTAAGTGCTTAAATCTGCCGAAAGGATTACCAGTAATAATCGGCGGTGCGGATGGTGCATTAAACCAGATAGGGGCAGGAGCATTAAAAAAAGGCATTATGACGCTGTCTGTTGGAACCAGTGGCGCACTGCGATTAGCTTATGACAAGCCTGTGTTATCTGAAAATACCTCTACTTGGTGCTATTATGCCTTACAAGGAAAACGGTTGGCCGGAGCTGCCACATCAGGTGCAGGCAACTGCTTGGAATGGTTTAAAAAGAAGGCTTACAGAGATTGCGGGTTCAGTTATAAAAAGCTAGATGAAAAAGCTGCTAAAACTGATATAGAAAAAGCTCCCATATTTCTACCCTTTTTGTATGGCGAAAGAAACCCCGGCTGGCAGGATAATAGACGAGCAAGCTTTATCGGCTTAAAAGGGTATCATGAAATAGGCGATTTATATCATGCGGTGCTTGAAGGAGTATTATTCAACCTTTATCAATGCTACGAGGCGCTAACCCAAATCACTGGGGAACCAGAGGAAATAAGGATTTCAGGCGGAATAGAGAACTCTCCTTTTTGGCTCCAAATGGCAGCAGACATATTCGGTCGTGATATCGTAACATCAGGTATACAACATATGTCTACAGTAGGTGCTGCGGTGCTAGCCTTAAATGCCTTAGGAGAGGTAAAAGACATAGAAAAATATGAGCCGACACACGGCAGAACTTATACACCTAATAAAAAGGCGAATAAAGCATACGAAAAAAGATACGAAACATACCTTGACTATTACCAAAGAACCGATGAAAAGAGGTGACATTTTGAAAAATATAATCTTAAAATCTGATAGTATTACTGATTTCCAGATAGATGAGGCTTTAAAAGAATCTATATCAAATCTAAACGGAAGAATAAAAAAGGTATTACTATTGCCGCCAGACTTTACCAGATATCATTCCAAAGCCGGGAAGATAACTCAGATGTATTATGATACATTAAGCAGAACTTGTCACGTGGATATAATGCCTGCCATAGGAACACATATGCCTATGACTGATATAGAAATAGAAAAAATGTACGGCAAATACATACCGAGAGAGAGATTTATAGTACATGATTGGAGAAATGATATTGTAAAAATCGGTGAAGTGCCGAGCCCATTCGTGAAAGAGGTTTCAGAAGGGCTATTGGACTTTTCGATAGATGTAGAAGTAAACCATCGACTGATAAGCCGAGAATATGATTTAATAATATCAATAGGTCAGGTAGTGCCGCATGAGGTAGTGGGTATGGCTAATTACAATAAAAATATATTCGTAGGATGCGGCGGAAAACATATGATAAACAGTTCTCACTTTCTAGGTGCGGTGTATGGCCTTGAAAGAATTATGGGTAAGGATCATTCCCCGGTTCGAAAGGTTTACGACTATGCAGAGGAGAACTTTTTTGCAGATGTACCTTTAATGTATGTTTTAACAGTTATATCCCAAGAGCAAGGTGAAAATCAATTATCCGGACTTTTTATAGGCCGTGAAAGAGCAGTTTTTGAAGAGGCGGTTAAGCTCAGTCAGGAAAAAAATATAGTATTTCTAAAAAAACCTCTTAAAAAAATAGTGGTATATCTTGATCCGGAAGAATTTAAAAGCACATGGGTGGGTAACAAGGCTGTCTACAGAAGCCGCATGGCTATAGAGGATAATGGGCATCTGATTATTGTTGCTCCGGGTGTCAAACAGTTTGGAGAGGATAAAGGTATTGATAATTTAATAAGAAAATATGGATATGTAGGCAGAGATAAGATACTTTCCTTAACACATGATAACGATGATTTACAGAATAATTTATCGGCTGCGGCTCACTTGATTCATGGTTCATCAGATGGTAGATTTAAAATAACCTATGCGACAGATAAGCTTTCAAAAACGGAAGTAGAAAGTGTTGGCTTTGAATATATGCCGCTTAAAGATGCCCTTAATAAATATGATATTAGCAAATTTAAGGATGGTTTTAATGTCGTAGAAACTGGTGAAGAAATATTCTATATAAGCAATCCGGCACTAGGATTATGGGCATATGAAAAAATTTTTGACTAAATTAATGATAAAAGATATGAGAGAACAGGAGTAGTAATTATGAATAAATCTGATATAGGCTTGATTGGACTTGCTGTCATGGGCCAAAATCTGGCACTAAATATCGAAAGAAACGGATATCAAATCTCTGTTTATAATAGAACTGCAGAAAAAACTAAAGAATTTTTGGAAACATCAGCTAAAGGTAGGAGCAGGATAAAGGGTGTTTTTTCCCTAGAGGAACTTGTGGCATCACTTAAAAAACCTCGTAAAATAATGCTTATGGTAAAGGCAGGAACTGCAGTTGATGCTGTAATACATCAATTAGTGCCTTTAATGGAAAAAGGAGATATTTTAATAGACGGTGGTAACTCTTACTTTAAAGATACAGTGCGTAGAGCAAGGGAACTTGAGCAAAAAGGAATACATTATATGGGTGTAGGAGTTTCCGGCGGTGAAGAAGGGGCACTGAAGGGTCCGAGTATTATGCCCGGTGGCTCGAAAGAGGCATGGGAACAAATATCGGACATCTTTATAAAGATATCTGCAAAAACACCTGGCGGAGCAGCTTGTTGTGACTATGTGGGACCGGATGGTGCAGGTCACTTTGTGAAGATGACTCATAACGGTATAGAATACAGTGATATGCAGCTTATTAGCGAAGCCTATTTTCTAATGAAAGAGTTGCTTGGCATGACTGCTCTTGAAATGAAAGAAATCTTTGCCGAGTGGAACCAAGGAGAACTTAATTCATATCTAATAGAAATAACCGCCGATATTTTAGGTAAAGTAGATGATAAAACAGGTAAGCCTTTGGTTGATGTAATACTTGATAAAGCAGGGCAAAAAGGCACCGGAAAATGGACATCACAAGAAGCTTTAGATATTGGCGTTTGCATACCTACTATAACAGAAGCGGTGTTTGCAAGATATATGTCCTCAGCCAAAGAGGAGCGGGTTGAGGCGTCTAAAATACTGAAAGGACCTTCTACATCTTTTAAAGGTGATAGGAAGCAATTTTTAGAAGACATAAGGAAGGCACTATATGCCTCAAAAATCTGTTCATATGCTCAGGGGTTTGATTTAATGGCAAAGGCGTCAGATATATACAATTGGGATCTGAATCTTGGCAATATAGCCTTACTTTGGAGGGGAGGCTGTATAATACGGGCACAGTTTTTAGAAAAAATCAAACAGACATATGATGAAAACCTGCAGCTCAAAAACTTAATGCTTGCACCATACTTTAACCAAAGCATAGAAAACTGCCAAGCAGCCTGGCGCAGTGTAGTAAGTACAGCGGCTCTTAATGGAATTCCCGTGCCCTCTTTTAGTTCTGCACTTGCATACTATGATTCCTATCGCAGACATACCTTACCTGCAAACCTGATTCAAGCCCAGAGGGACTATTTTGGTGCACATACTTATGAAAGAATAGATGAAGAAGGAATTTTTCATACGATTTGGATGTAATAATTTGAATCAAAATTTTAAATGATGTGAAAATGGCTTGACATAATACGAGTAGATATAGATAGAAATAAAAGGGGGCGGTTAAAAAACCACAGAAAAGAAGATCAAATATTTTAGTCTTAATACTACTTGGAGGTGAAGCTGTTTTTGTTCCAGGGGATGTATCAGATGTAAAATCTGCAGAAAGCATCATTGAAAAGGGAATAGAGGCTTTTGGAAAGATAGATATATTGGTTAACAATGCAGGCGTTGTGATACCGGGGAATTTGGAAAGCACGTCTGAAGAAGAGTTTGATTTAACTATGGATATAAATGTAAAAGGAACTTTTTTCATGTCTAAATTTGTATTGCCTCATATGAAGAAACAAGGCGGCGGCGTAATAGTCAATATGGGTTCGGTTGCAGCACTTAAAGGTCATGTGGATAGAGCAGCATATTGTGCATCAAAAGGAGCTGTTGTTGCATTATCTAGGGCTATGGCTGCAGATTATGTAAAAGATAATATTCGTGTTAATGTAGTTTGCCCGGGTACTACTTATACTCCTGCCATTAAAGAAAAAATTGCTACAGCCGAAGATCCTGCCGCAATGGAAGCGACTTTTATAGGGAGGCAACCTATGGGCAGACTTGGTCGCGTAGAGGAAATAGCTCATGCTGTATTGTTTGCTGCAAGCGATGAAGCTGCTTATATGACAGGTAGTATCATAGTTATTGATGGCGGCATGACTATGTAAAGCTACTGCTATTAGTTGCAATGCAAGAAGTTTAGGAAGAGTCATCCAAGTTAAGTAGCCGGCAAAATACTATTTGAGCAGCAGCTCAAAATAATTTTCATAGCAGTAAAAGGAGGAGGTGTAAGTCAAATTTAATAAATTTGTAGTAGATTAAGTATTGCAATAAAAATTAAAAAATTTAGAAAAAGGAAGTGAAAAATCGTATTTAGGAGGATGTTAGATTTATAGCTAAAAAATTCTCAAGGCAAAAATTATATAAAATACACCACTTTATAGCTCACAAATATCAACAAATTTATAAACTCAAGTCGTATTCCCTTAGAATGATTATTGTCGTAAACAAATTAAAAAGACAAATAAATAAAAATAAGGGGGAGGACCTTATATGTTAAAAAAATTAATAGTAAAACGCGGTTTTGCGATTGTTTTACTGGTTATCATGGGTTCCAGTTTATTGCTAGGAGGGTGTAATAATAAACCAGAGTCATATAAAATTGTACATTTGGCACCTCTTACAGGTGATGCATCGTTTCAAGGTCAAATTTTGGTAAATGCGGCTAAAATGGCAGTGGATGAAATAAATGAGAATGGCGGAATTAATGGTGTTCCAATAGAATATGTAACGGTTGATGAAACTTCAAGCACAACAACAGGGATTGAAGCAGTTCGTAAGGCTATTGCTTTAGAACCTGTAGCTGTTATAGGGCCTAACCGTTCAGGGACTATTCTTGCAGCAGAAGATTTATGGAGACAAGCTAAAATACCGTTTATTACAGATGGAACAAATGCCGATACCACTAAAAAAGGCAATCCTTATACCTTCCGAATCCAAATCCCATCAACCTATTGGATTCCGATTTTAGCTAAGACAGCTAAAGAACATTTCAATGTAACAAGACCTGCTGTCTTATACGGTAACAATGAGTATTCCAAAGGCCTTTGGGATGCTACCTTACCTGCGCTTGCGGAATACGGGCTTGAGCCGGTTACTATTCAAACATATAATGACGGTGACCGAGATTTTACGGCTCAACTCCTACAAATTAAGAATACCGGTGCAGACGCCTTGTTTCTATATGGTTATGAAGCAGAGCTTGGGCTAATTTTAAGACAACGGATGGAGCTAGGAATGGAAAATATGCTTGTATTTGGAGAACGCGGTTGTGCTTCTCCGGCTGTAGAGGAATTGGCAGGAACAGCTAATATTGAAGGATTAGTATGTAGCACAACATTTTCACAAGGAGATCCAGATCCTAAGCGTCAGGAGTTTATTAAGAAGTATGAGGAAAAATTTGAGGAGTCGCTTTCGCCAACTCATATTAACCATTATGATTCAATTTATATCTTGGCAGATATAATAGGCCGCGTTGGCGGAAATCGGGAAAAGATACGTGAAGAACTCTCAAAGCTTGATTATGAAGGTGTTCTTGCTCATTACCAAGCGGACAAGGAAGGCAATTTAGTTCATACAATTTACACCCAGATATTTAAGGATGGAAAATGGCAGTTGCTTTTAACAGAGGAGTATCCTGTAGAGCGCTAGCATTAATATATTGTTGTAATTAAGGAATGAGTTGGTCGCTAGCAATTTAATACAGAGGTAAGCCTGCTAGCGACCTTATTACCTACAACAATCAGAAGAGGTGTTGATATTTTGACAATTGCTACCTTATTTCAGCTTATTTTAAATGGTCTTGCTATGGGCGTTATTTACTCTTTACCAGCATTAGGCATATCCTTAATCTGGAACGCTTCAGGCTTGTTTAATTTTGCTCAAGGTGATTTGCTTACACTTGGCGGTTATCTCATGCTCTCGATTTTTGGTGCATTGAAAATACCATATATTCCTGCTTTTGTTACTGTTATAGTCATAATGGGACTGTTGGGATATATTCTGAGTCAAATCTACTTTTATCCTATGCTAGAGCAGGGAGTGAATCCACAGATCATTCTTATTGGTACGATAGCTCTTTCAGTGTTTATCCGTAATCTAATTCTGGTTATCTGGGGGTCGACGCCTAAGACCTATGCTAATCCCTTCGGTTCTAAAGTTATGCAGATTGGCAAATTATATTTGATGCCACATGTAATAGGGATTGTTATTATAGTAACTTTACTTCTCATATTACTGCAATATTTTCTTCGAGGAACAATGATTGGAACTGCTATGAGAGCTGTGGCACAGAACCAAACTGCATCTTGGTTAATGGGAATCAGGAATGATCGTATGATTGCATTAACTTTTCTGTTGAGTACGGCAATAGCTGCTGTTTCTGGAGTATTAATTTCTCCAATTATTCCACTAACTCCATCGATGGGGGGAATAATTGCGGTAAAAGCTATGTCTGCTGTAGTTATTGGTGGTCTTGGCAGCTTTACCGGAGCCTTAGTAGGGGGCATAGTAGTTGGCGTTGCAGAGACAATTTTTGCGACATTAGTTGATCCGGCATACCGCGATGTATTCACATTTGTTGTGCTTGTGATATTCCTCCTTTTTAGGCCGGGAGGAATCTTTAGAGCTCAAATTTCCGAGAAGGTTTAGGGGGTTTAATAATGTCAAAACTTATAGAGCTGCTGCGCAAGCATGTGCTATTAGTAATTGGAATAATTCTACTAATAGCACCACACATAACATCTCAATATGAATTCTATGTAGTACAACGGGGTGTGCAAAATGCAATACATGTGGTTGGCTTATTAATTCTAACCGGTTATGGCGGAATGTTATCAATGGGCAGTGCTGCACTTTTAGCTGTAGGTGCTTACGCCTATGGTATTCTTCTTGTTAAGTTTGGTTTATCTCCGTGGCTGGGGATGATATTAGCTACTGCTTTAACTACTATTATAGGGACAGGTTTAGCCTTTCCTTCTTTTAAGCTTTCAGGACCATTTCTAGTCATTACTACGATAGGTTTTGGCGAAATAGTACGCATCTTACTTCTCAATCTTGAGCCGATTACAGGAGGGGCATACGGATTATCTGGGTTTGCGAAACTGTTTCCCAACGTACAATGGGTTTATTACTTTATGGTTATTACATTAATATTTGTTATAATTGGAACGGAAAGAATAGGCAGATCTCGATTGGGCTTAGCATTAAAAGCAATTCGCCAAGATGAAGTTGTTGCCGAATCTATGGGAATTGATGTAAGACGCGCAAAGCTTGTTGCCTTCAGTTTATCCGCGATGTTAGCCGGTTTATCAGGGGTTTTCTTAGCCAATCTAACTGGGTACATGAGTCCGGACTCTTTTACATCGGCTGAGAGTACCACTTATTTATTGATGGTAGTAATGGGCGGTATGCAAAGTGTAATAGGAACCGTAATATCTGCGATTATACTTACTGGACTGCCTGAAGTTTTGAGGTTTTTATCTAGTAGTCGTTTGTTAGTTTATTCACTAATTTTATTAATCTACCTTCGATTAAACTGGGTGAAATCCGACAATGCATTTCTCAAATTACTTAAAAGTATAACAAAAAGGTTTGGAATGTACACAAGCTCGACTGAACCAGGGAATAGGAGTTGATTGTAATGAACGCCGAAAAAAATGATGATAATTTAGTACTAAAAGCTGAATGTATTACTAAGCGTTTTGGTGGACTAGTAGCGGTAGACAAGCTAAATATAAACGTTTATGACGGCCAGATTTGTGCATTAATCGGTCCTAATGGGTCGGGAAAAACTACAGCAATCAACCTTATTACTGGTATTTACAATGTTGACGAAGGAATTATCGAATTTCTAGGACAGCCGATACAAGGCCTCATGCCGCACTCTATTTCTTGGATGGGAATAGCCCGCACCTTCCAAAATATACGAATTTTAGGCTCGCAAACGGTATTTGAAAATGCATTACTAGGTAAAGGCTATGGTAATGGTGGTGCGAGTATTATTCATACTGTTTTGAACTCAGCTTCATATCGCAGGGAGGTTGTTGCTAGTACAAAAGAAGTAGATGAAGTCTTAGACTTTGTGGGACTAAGCGATTTGAGCAATGAGAAAGCGTGCAATCTCCCGTATGGCAAACAGCGAATTCTTGAAATTGCAAGGGCGCTTATTACTAAACCAAAACTACTTTTACTTGATGAACCAGCAGCTGGACTAAATTCCCAAGAAATACAAGATTTGACGGAATTAGTTAAAAAAATTAATAAGCAGGGCATCTCAATTCTGCTTATAGAGCACCGCATGGAAGTTGTAGGTAAACTTGCGGACTGGGTATTCGTTATTAATCACGGTAGCAAAATTGCCGAAGGTACCTTTGATGTTATTAAAAAGAATCCGGTCGTAATTGAGGCTTACCTAGGCAGAGGAGGTCGCTAAATTTGCTCAAAATTTATGAACTTACAGTGGCTTATTCTACAGTTCCGGTATTACACGGAATTGATCTTGAAGTTCCGCAAAACAAGATTGTCGCTTTGCTTGGGGCAAATGGTGCAGGTAAATCCACAATTTTAAAGTCAATATCAGGCTTGATTAAACCTATATCTGGTCGAATTGAATTTTGCGGACAATCTATAGCAGGTCTACGCCCGGATGAAATCGTAAAACTAGGAGTAGCACATGTTCCGGAAGGTCGTCTGGTATTTCCTGGTTTAACTGTAGCAGATAACTTAAAAATTGGAACATATTCCCGTAAATACTCGAAAAACAAGCTAAAAGCTAATATGGAAAAAGCCTATGAGCTATTTCCCAGGCTAGCTGAACGTCGCAATCAATTAGCAGGTACAATGTCTGGTGGAGAACAGCAGATGCTAGCTATAGCAAGAGCGATCATGTCGGAACCCAGGCTTTTGATGTTAGATGAGCCATCCTTGGGTCTTGCACCGGTGATTGTGGATTTGATAATGGATAAGATTAAAGAAATAAATGAACAGGGTACTACAATACTGCTTATTGAACAAAATGCGGAGCTTGCACTTGCTATATCTGATTACGCCTATGTAATGAGCGTCGGAGAGTTAGTGCTATCTGGCGAAAGCCGCGAAGTTGCTAAAGATAAATCTATGCTTGACGCGTATCTTGGCGGTGAAAAATAGCCAAGTTAGCTGCGATAAATAATATATGACGAAAGAAGGGAAGAACGCGTATGAAGAAGATTAAGATTGGTCTTGTGGGAGCGGGATTTGTATCTCACATACACATGGACGCATATAATCAAGTAATTGGGATTCCTATTGAGGTGTTAGGTGTTTTCTCGCGAACGAAAGAGAAAGCGGAATGTTTTGCAAAACAATATGGGATAGTTCGGGTCTATGATGACTATCAGCAGATGCTCAATGATAAAGACATTGACATAGTGGATATATGTGCCCCGAATATACATCACAGACAACTGTGCATTGATGCTGCAAAGGCAGGAAAGCATATTGTATGTGAAAAACCTTTGACAGGTGCTTTCGGGGAAGGTTTTAAAGGTAATGTGGACCAAACAGGGCATATTCCAAAACTGCATATGTACAAAGAGGCCATGGATAATGCCAATGCTATTCTGGCTGAAGCCAAACGCAATAATGTGAAGATCTGTTATGCTGAAGACTTTATCTATGCACCGCCGGTTGCAAAAGCAAAGCGGCTTTTGAAACAAAGTGAAGGTGCAATTCTTGAGATTAGGTCTGAAGAAAGTCACAGCGGTTCTCATGCAGCCTATTCGAGGCATTGGAATCTTGCGGGGGGTGGATCTCTGCTGAGGCTGGGTTCACATCCTTTGGGTTTAGTTATACATCTTAAACACTTTGAGGGCAACCTAAGGCAAGGAAAGCCCATTCATGTAAAATCAGTAGTAGCAGATGTAGGCAACCTTACACGTACAGAAACTTTTAAAAACTTGTCCGCTCGATGGATTGTAGATGAATGGAAAGATGTAGAAGACTGGGCTACTGTAATTATTACTTTTGAGGACGGTACTAAGGCATTGGTAAAGTCTAATGATACAACATTAGGCGGCGTTGTAAATACACTTGATGTTTATACTACGAATTGTGTGATTAAATGCAACATGGCATCTAATGATTCGGTTAAAGCATATGCACCTGCAAATGAAATATTTGGTAATGAATATATTTCAGAAAAGATAGAAACAAAGGCAGGTTGGACTTTCCCGTCACCGGATGAAGATTGGATGCGCGGTTATCCTCAGGAGATGCAAGACTTTGCAGAGGCGGTTTATTACGATCGTGAACCTATTTCCAATGGTGAGCTTGGTCGGCAGGTTGTTCAGGTTATTTATGCGGCGTATCTAAGCGCAGAACAGGGCCGGCGAATAGATTTAGAAGAACTGGATGCAAGCATCAATGATTCCAAAGGGAGTAAAAAAATTAATATATAGCTTAGAGCTAACATTTTATCATTTTATTTTTGTATATGTTTGAAGTTTAAGGTTAATCAAAAGTTTGCTCAATTTTATATATTTATTATTATAGGGGAGGAATAGTAATGAAGGCAGCTGTAAAGAATGATGACTCTAAAAGGTTAGTAATAATGGATGTTCCCATTCCGGAACCCAAGCCGTATGAAGCATTGGTAAAGGTAAAAACAATAGGATTATGTGGGACTGATGTTGCTATTAGAAATAATACATTTATGGGGCGACATGGTAGAGTAAAAACCCCAATAATCCCCGGGCATGAACTATGCGGTGAGGTCGTTGCTGTTGGCTCGCAAGTGCGTAAAGTAAAAGTCGGAGATCGTGTTACATCAAGTGCAATTCGTGGTTGCGGACAATGTTATGCTTGTCGTACGGGAGTATTGAATAGGTGTCGCAAATGGGAGCATATAGGTATAGACTTACCCGGGAGTTTTGCAGAATATGTGGCTATAGATGAAGATATTTTGTTTCAAGTACCCGATTTTGTTTCTGATGACCATGCTGCGATTTTAGAACCTGCTACTACCGCTGCAAGAGCAGTTAGGACAAATAAGATTACGCCGGGCAGCTTTATTGTAATGTTTGGTCCAGGGTCATTTGGTCTGCTTATTATGCAAACAATGCTTGCAACTTCACCTGTGCGCTTAGTAATGGTTGGTTTAAGTTCTGATAGCGAACGATTAAAGCTTGCGTTGGAGTTGGGTGCTACTGATGTAATTCAAAGCGATATTGAAGATCCTATTGAAAAAATAAATGAAATGACCGGTGGAAAGGGTGCTGATGTAGTTGTTGAAGCTACAGGAAACACCGAAGCTGTAACCCAGGCAATAGAGGTTGCTGCGGCAGGCGGACTGATTCTCATGGGTGGAAGCGGCTTTGGCGGTAAAGAGGTCAGTTTTAAACCATGGAATGTTGTACGTGATGAGAAACAGCTGAAGGGTCTGCAGGGATTTGAATGGGCTGATTATTTATTAGCATTGGATTTGTATGCTTCAGGCAAATTAAAGCTAGCACCCATGATTAGCAAAAAACAACCATTAGATGAGGTTAATGAGGCATGTGAGCTGGTAGAGGCTAAAAAAGCTTTGAAGATTATATTAATTCCATGAATGTAAAATGTAAATGGAGGTATTTTTGATGAGTTGGACTAAAGCGGAATTTGAAACGAAACTGTTTAGGATACGTACATTAATGGACAGAAAAGATATTAAAGTTTTATCTATCAGTGATGCCATCAATTTTCTATGGCTTACAGGGGGGAGGCCTTATATTGGAATTACCTCACCCAAGGCATGCGCAGAAATATTAATTACTCAAGATAATGTTTATTTACTTTCAAATAATATAGAGGCGCAAAGGCTAATACAAGAAGAACTGAATGGTCTTCCTATAGAAGTGGTGGAATTTCCTTGGTGGGAACCCAAGGGACGTCAAACGTCATTGGACGAAATTTCAAGAGGGAAAAAGGTGTTTATTGATACCGACTTAGGGGAAGAATTAACGCAATTACGGTGGGATCTGCTTCCCGAAGAGCAGAAAAGATATATGGAAACAGGAATTTGTGCATCGAAAATCCTTGAGAAGGTGGCTTTTAGTGTAAAGCCTGGTGACACTGAAATAGAAGTTTCTAGAATGATCAAAAAAATTTCGGCGGAATATGATTTTTACCCGTTTGTAAATCTTGTAGCTTCTGATGAAAGAGCTTATAAATATAGACATCCGTTACCAACGGAAAAGCCAATAGAAAAATATGTTCTTCTTGCAGTTTCCGGTCATAAATACGGTCTGATGACTTCTCTGACACGTTTAGTTTGTTTTGGGGAAATTCCCGAAGATTTAAGAGAACGCCATCAAGCGGTACTAAAAGTTGATGTTGCTTTTATAGATGCAACAAAACCAGGACGCAAAGTAAAAGATATATTCGAAGAAGGTAAAAAAGCCTACAAAGAAGTAGGATTTGGTAATGAATGGCATTATCATCATCAGGGAGGAATGGCTGGATACAATTCTAGAGAGTTTAGAGCTACTTCTTATAGTGATGTAACAGTAGCCGTAAATCAAGCTTATGCATGGAATCCGAGTATTGCAGGAACAAAATCAGAGGATACGATTCTAATAACTGAAGACGGTGCTGAAATTATAACTAAAACGCTCGAATACCCCTTAACAGAAATTGAGTTTAGAGGAGTTTCTATGCTCAGGCCAGATATTTTAGTAAGGTGAAGTAAATTTTAGAAATAAAGGAGGCAGGCATATGCAATATTTGTATCCAAATCAAGATTTAACTGGTTATAGGCAAATAGTAAAAGTTGGAGAAGATCTCGAATTTTGCGGGTTTGAATTGCTAAGATTAGATGCTGGAAAAAGCTTTGAATCAGAAACTTTAGATGAAGAAGCTGTTCTGGTTATTCTATCGGGTAAGTGTGATATTTCAGTAAATAAGAAGGAATATACTAATTTGGGTGTGCGAAAGGACGTATTTTCCGGTAATCCAACTTCTGTTTACGTTCCTGTTAAAAGTTCATTTAAAATCAGAGAAGCGCAAGGCTTATTCGCGGAAGTCGCTATTGTAACAGCTAAAGCAGAAAAACAATTTGAGCCTTTTATTGTAATGCCGGAAGATGTAGTTTGCAATAATCGTGGTATATTAAACTATAAGCGAGATGTAAGAGATATTATAGTAGCTAATGGTGAGGGAAAGGTTCATCGTATCATAGTTGGTGAAACAATAAACTATCCTGGTCATTGGTCTGGGTACCCATCGCATAAACATGATGTTTATAATCCTCCTTATGAAACTAAAATGGAAGAAATATATCATTTCAGGATAAAACCTGAAGGTGGATTCGGAGTTCAGGTAATGTATAATGAGGATCTTTCCTTAAGGAAGGCTTACTTAATAAAAGACGGAGATACTGTAATATTGCCGGAAGGGTATCATCCGATTGCAGCTGCTCCTGGGTTTCAGGTGTATTACCTTTGGGTAATGGCAGGCGAACATGGGAGAAAACTTTTACCTAGGGAAGACTCCAAACTTTCATGGCTGAACAATGTAGGTCCTTTAATAAAATAAAATATTATAATGTAATTACGTAAAATTTTGTCCTACCTACTAAGTGTTTTAAAATCTCATGCATCAGTGCAGTAAATTTTATTGACATCCATGCTATTGACTTTTTATGGGCTTATACAATATAATATCAAAAGAGTAGGAGAAAGTTTGGGGAAATTATGTTTGAAAAGCTAGAAAGACTTCAAAGAGAATATGCAAGAGAATATGTAATAAGAGTTTTGCGCCATAACATTATAAATATGAATCTCAAACCAGGACAATTAGTTAGTGAAAATGAAATTGCAGAAAAATTAGGAGTTAGCCGTACCCCAGTCAGAGAAGCTTTTATAGAGCTTTCCAGATCATCGTTGGTTGAGATATATCCTCAAAAGGGAACTTGTATTTCACCTATTGATATGGATATTGTTGAGGAATCTCGCTTTATGAGATGTGTTATGGAAAAAGCCGTTGTCCAATTCTGTTGCGATGTCCTTTCAAAATCTGATATTGTTATTTTGGAAGAGAATCTTCGGCTACAAGATTTCTGTGTTGAGGATAAAGATTATAAACGTTTGCTGTCATTAGATAATAGCTTCCACGAACTATTGTTCAGATCATGTCAAAAGGAAATGACCTTTAATCTGATTAAAAGCGCATTGGCTCAGTTTGACAGGGTACGCATTTTGAATTTCGCAGAAATGGATATGCAAATAACTGTCGATGAACATAAAAAAATATTGCGGGCTATAAAGAACAAAGATAAAGAAGTGGCGTCAGACCTTATGGAAAAGCACCTTACCAGGATTATTTTTGATATGTCTTACCTTATGGAAAAGCATCCAGAATATTTCAAGAGAACTTCGATCCAAGCTGAATACTTAGCTGAGAGAACATAAGAAATATACATTATTTTTATTACCTATTGGCAATGAGAGGATTAAGCTATCTAAAATAATACACAAAAAAAGTAAAGTATTGAAAATCACAGAAATATCTGTTATAATAAATACAAATAAATATTTAAGTTTTTAACCAGCGTGTTACTGTTTTGCAGGCATGAGCTGGGAAAGGATTTTATTTTCCTTTCTCAGCTCTTTTATTTTTCTAACAAATATAGCAGCCTAATAAATGTTATTTATGCAGCATTTTTTGATAAAAAAAATAATGGGAGGTGAAAGCTATACGAAAATAATGTAAGGCGAAAGGCTAGAAGAATTGAAATTGACTTTAGAAAAATGTAAGGGGGTTAAAAAGTGAAAAATTATATAGGGAATCTTCAAAAATTGGGGAAAGCTTTAATGGCTCCGGTGGCAGTGCTGCCGGCAGCAGCACTTTTGATGAGACTTGGCGCTCCTGATGTGCTAAATATTCCTATAGTTATGGCTGCCGGTGATGCAATATTTGGAAACTTACCATTAATCTTTGCTCTTGGAGTTTCCATGGGTCTTGCCGGCGGTGCAGGGGCAGCCGCATTGGCCGGTGGCGTAGGTTATCATGTCTTAATTAAAGTATTGGATACTATGAATCCTGATATTAACATGGGAGTTTTAGCAGGGATAATTACAGGTGTAGCAGCTGCTTCCCTATATAACAAGTATAAAGATATCAGACTGCCGGATTTTTTAGGGTTTTTTGGAGGGAAGCGTTTTATTCCTATTGTAACTTCCTTTACAATGCTCATACTTGGAATCATATTTGGATTTATCTGGCCACCAATTCAAGCGGCAATATATGCTGCAGGTGAATGGACCATACAAGCAGGAGCTCTCGGGGTAGGAGTATTTGGTTTTTTAAACCGCTTGTTAATACCTACCGGCTTGCACCATGTTATAAATAATGTGGTATGGTTTATCTTCGGAGAATTTACCAATGCTGCAGGGGAAGTAGTTACCGGTGACCTATATCGATTCTTTGCAGGCGACCCGAGTGCCGGAATTTTTATGACAGGGTTCTTCCCGGTAATGATGTTTGGCCTGCCTGCCGCATGTTTTGCTATGCTTCACGAAGCTAAAGATTCGGAACGAAAGGCTGTAAGCGGTGTATTGATCAGTGCCGCATTGACATCTTTCCTTACAGGCATTACCGAGCCTATTGAATTTGCCTTTATGTTTTTAGCACCTGTTCTTTATGTGATACATGCTCTGCTTACGGGAATATCAATGGCATTAACGTATATGTTGGGATTAAGACACGGTTTTGGATTTTCTGCAGGATTTATTGACTACGCGCTGAATTTTAAGCTGGCTACACAACCAATATTATTGTTGATTATTGGTGTTGCGTATGGCGCACTGTATTATGTAATATTTAGATATTTCATCAGAAAATATGACCTTCCCACTCCCGGACGTATTGAAGGTGAGACCAGCGAGACTCCGAAGGGAAAGGTAAAAATCAGCGAAAAAGCCGAAAGAATTTTGGCAGGTCTTGGAGGCCCTGATAATATAGAGAATATGGATGCTTGCATAACGCGTATAAGACTTACGGTTCGCGACATCTCTGAAGTGGATGAATCTGCAATCAAAAGGGCTGGAGCTACCGGGGTAATGAAGCTTGGAGGAGGTAACCTTCAGGTTGTTGTGGGCACTGAAGCAGAACTGATAGTTGAGGAAATTAAAAAAGTATTATAAGATATGTTTACAGTGTGTGACAAAATGTTTTAAAATAATTTATAAAAGGAAAATTAAAAGGGGTTGTCTTAAAAGCCAGCCCCTTTTGTCAGATATGATTTGAATATATATTAAATGGGGTATTTTTAGTGCGACAGTTTTGCATTATAAAAGTTTTTAATAATAATGTTGTACTGGCCCGGGATAAAACAGACAGAGAGGAAGCGGTGCTCGTAGGCAAAGGGTTGGGATTTAATGCCAAGCCAGGAAACATGCTTGAAGATGATAAAGCGGAAAAAATATTTTATTTTATCGATAAAGACAAGGTAAAACAGCTTAATCGTTTCAATGAAGACATAATAGGGATTACTGAAGAAATTATATCAATGGTGTCGCAGGAATTGAAGGAGCAATTAAACGAGCATATTCATGTAGCTCTGGCAGATCATATAGGTTTTACTCTGGAGCGGCTGGAAACCGGGCTTGAAATAACAAATCCTTTCCTAGAAGAGATTAAAGGCCTTTATCCTAAAGAATATGAGTTAGCATGTAAATCTGCTGCGATGATTGAAGAAAAATTTGCGGTTGATATTCCAGATGGGGAAAAGGGTTTTATTGCCATGCATATTCATTCGGCTAGAATAGACAGAGAACTGGCAAAGACTGTTAAAAGCACATCAATGATCAACAAAATGGTAGAGATTATAGAACAAGAGCTGCGGCTAAAACTCGATCGTCAGGATACTAACTATGCAAGGCTTATAATTCATTTAAGATTTGCACTTGATCGCATTGACAGCGAAATGACTATCAAAAATCCACTACTTGCCAGAATAAAGGAAGAGTTTAGTGAAAGCTATAAAATTGCAATAAAGATTGCCGAATATATTAAAGAAAGAATCGGAAAGGAACCGCCTGAAGATGAGCTGGGATATCTTGCTTTGCATATCCAAAGAATCAAAGATTCATTGGCTGAGCATCATATAAAGTAGAAATTTGAGCCATATCTATAGAAGAGGAGGATTTACGGGTGTTCGGAAACATATTCAATAACAAAAACAATAATGTTAATAATTATGTAATTATCAAAGCTCCTATAAGTGGAAAAATCATGGATTTATCCGAAGTAAAAGATGAGGTTTTTGCAAGCAAGATGCTTGGTGACGGCATAGCAATAGACCCTTCGGAAGGCAGCCTTATAGCTCCATTTGACGGAATTATAAAACAGATATTTCCAACAGGCCATGCGGTTGTTTTAGAATCAAAGGAAGGCCTTACCGTATTAATCCATATTGGCCTTGATACGGTAAATTTAAAAGGAGAAGGCTTTGAAATTTTGGCAAAAGAGGGTCAGAATGTAAAAACTAAAGATCCAATTATAAAATTCGATATAGATTTTATACGAAATAAACAGTATTACTTACAGACGCCGATACTTCTACCTGAAGGGAATAATATAAAATCTGTTGAGTTGACTGAAGAAAAATATGTAGATGCAGGCGAAGATGTATTGATGAAAGTAAGTCTGAACAAGTAAGAAGGTTTGGATAGGTTAATGTAAAGAGAATTTTCGAACTTGGGTTTAAAAATTTTATGGCTCTTGCTAAGCCGAAAAATATCATGGTGGTGATAATTTGGGAGCTTTCAGGTTGCGGATTGAATTTGATGACAGGACAGGTATGGTCTATGATACCAGTAGGGTTATAGCTAAATATAATATCAGTATTTTAGCACTGGAAGTTTTACCAAATCTCATGTATTTTGAATTAGAATGTGATGATGAAGAAATCAAGAAAAAGATTATGCTAGATCTGGCACCTATTCCTAATATAAAAAAGGTTGAAGAAGTAAGATATACTACCTTGGATGTTCCTAGAGATGATCCTTTTAATATCATCTTAGGCGAGAGCCGAGCTTTGAAAAAAGCAATATTCAGGGCAAAGCTGGCAGCAGACAGCAGCAGTACTGTTTTGCTTTTGGGTGAAAGCGGAACAGGCAAGGAGCTCTTTGCAAAGGCCATACATCTTTCAAGTCCAAGAAGCAAATTCCAATTTTATCCTGTAAATTGTGCTGCATTGCCTGATACTCTTTTGGAAAGTGAGCTGTTCGGATACGAAGACGGAGCTTTTAGCGGAGCCAAAAAAGGCGGTAAAGCCGGGCTGCTTGAGGTTGCAGATAAAAGTACGGTATTTTTGGATGAAGTAGGAGATCTTTCCTTAAGTACGCAGGCAAAACTGCTTAGGGCTATTCAAGAGATGAAAATACGCCGGATAGGCAGTTATGAAGAAAAACCCATTGATGTTAGAATTATTGCCGCAACTAACCGCGACTTAGAAAAGATGGTTCAAAAAGGTGAATTTAGAGAAGACCTTTACTATCGTCTTAATGTCGTACCTATTGCCATACCATCTTTAAAAGAACGCAGAGCCGACATTCCGCTGCTTGCAGAATATTTTCTTTCAAGATATGTAAAATCGACCGGCAAACCACCTAAAACGCTTACAGCAAGAGCAATGGCTTTTTTAGTGAATTATGATTGGCCCGGCAATGTAAGAGAGCTGCAAAATATGATCGAAAGGGCCGTAAATTTGACTCCCGGCAGAATCATTGATATAGATAATCTTCATTTTGAAGTTGATAATGAGCTTATATTGCCAGATGCCGAGGATAAACCGTTAAAGGTCATGGTAGAACAGCTAGAGTCTAAAATGATTACCGAAGCTTTGTTAAAACACACTTCAATAAGGAAAGCATCTCAGGCATTAGGTCTGTCGCATCCGGCGCTGATTAAAAAGATGAAAAAATACAATATAAATAAAGAGGAGCTAGATGATAAACCTCCCCGGTAGCAAAAGTTACCATGGAGGTTTATGTTCAAAAGAATTACTTAAAAAACTTTATATAATATATAAGTATACGGTTAATAGAAAATAGTGACTTTATTTGATTAATTCCGATATTAAAAAAACTTTATATTTTTAAACCATTTATTCAAAGCGATAATAGCAATAAATTTAATAACTAAGCCACATTATCGGTAACATTAGTTACCGATTTAGACCTTAAATATTGCTTTTTGGCAACTATAGTTACCAAAAAGCAATATTTTTTTATAATAATTTCACAAAGGTGCGGCTGTATTAGACTGAGCAGTTATGGCATGATTTTTGCAATATACTATTATAAGAATAAATTCTTAAGGGGGTTGTAAAATGTCTGAAGGACAGTTTAGAGGGTTATCTTTCGGCATACCTAGAGAAATAATGAGTGGCGAGCGGCGTGTAGCTGCAATACCTGATACGGTAAAAAAGCTTGTTGATGGCGGAGCTAAAGTTTTTTTTGAAAAAGGTGCGGGAATTGGTTCGTATTTTTCTGATGATGAATACAAAAAAGTCGGTGCGGCAATTATTGATGATATTCAAAAACTATATGATGAATCGGATATTATTTTAAAAGTCAAGGAACCGTTATTTAATGAAGAATTGGGAAAACATGAAGTTGATATGATGCACGAAGGTCAGGTTTTGATAACATTCCTCCATCCCGCAGCACCTGCTAATCATGAAATGGTAAAGAAGCTCATGGAGAAAAAGGTAACTAGCCTGACGCTAGATGGCATACCTAGAATTTCTCGGGCTCAATCAATGGATGCTTTAACTTCTATGAGTACTGTAGCAGGATATAAAAGTGTTTTGATGGCAGCTGACCGCTTGCCGAAGTTTATCCCAATGATAGGTACAGCAGTTGGCATGATTCAGCCGTCATCAGTTATGGTAATTGGCGCAGGTGTGGCTGGGCTGCAGGCTATAGCCACAGCAAAGCGGTTAGGTGCAGTTGTGCATGCTGCGGATATTCGTCCTGATGCAGCTGAACATGCAAAGAGTTTAGGCGCAAAAATAGTTGAAACTGGTGTGCCGGCTGATGTAGCAATAGGAAAGGGTGGCTATGCGCAATCATTGCCAAAAGAATGGCTTTTAAAGGAAAGAGAAGCTATAAAAGAAACGGTAGTAAAGTCTGATATTTTAATATTAACAGCCTTGGTTCCGGGAAGATTAGCGCCGGTTTTAGTTACAGAAGAAATGGTAAAACAGATGAAACCCGGTTCTGCTATTGTAGATGTGGCCATAGACCAAGGAGGAAACTGTGAACTTACAAAGGGCGGCGAATTAACAGTCCAATATGGTGTTAGTATAGACGGCACCAAGAATATTCCCGGCATGGTGCCTATAAGCTCAACATGGATGTTTGCTCATAATATTTTTAATTATATCACATCCTTTATTAACAATGGCAGGTTGGAAATAGATACCAGTGATGAGATTATAGCCTCAAGCCTTGTCACAAAGGGCGGCAAGCTGTATCATGCCGGAGCTCGTGAGGCTATTGGCTTGGATTAAAGGAGTGAAAAGAGTGAAAGAAATGTTTCTCATAATTATTTTTATTGTTGCGTCCTTGCTGGGGTACAGGGTTATAAAAGAGGTTCCCTCTTTGCTCCATACCCCTCTGATGTCAGGCACCAATGCTATATCCGGTGTGACTATATTGGGTTCCCTGGTTTCTACGGCTTATGCCGTATCATCAGGCAGTAAATTCTTAGGTTTTATTGCCGTAGTTTTGGCGACGGTCAACTTAGTTGGGGGTTTTGTGGTCACAGATCGGATGTTAAAAATGTTTAAGAGCTAATGTGAGGTGTAGCAATGATAGGGACTTATGAAATAGTTTCCATTGTTTTATCGATTTTGGTCCTTGTGGGAATTAAATTGATGAGCTCGCCCAAAACAGCTGTGCAGGGCAACCGAATAGGGGCCATGGCAATGCTGGCGGCTGTCATTGTGGTTTTGGCCTATAATGGGATTATCGATGTGCCTTTGTTATGGTTTGCTATCTTTGTCGGCGGGGTAACCGGGTACATCATGGCTATGAGAGTTAAAATGATTCAAATGCCGCAAATGGTAGCACTGTTAAACGGTCTTGGCGGTGGAGCTTCAGCTTTAGTGGCTTTGGTGGAAATCTTTGAGAGATATAAGCAAATGACTTTATTCGGCCGGCTTACCGGCCAATTGGCACTGGCGGTAGGGGCAGTGACTTTCAGCGGCAGCTTGATTGCTGCAGCCAAGCTTGATCGAAGGATATCCCAGAGGCCGATTATTTTAAAAAACCACGGTCTGATTTCAAACGCTGTTTTATTGATAATTATTTTATTAATCATAACTGCTTCTGTCGCTAATATATCTGGCATAGGATTTATCGCAATTATAACCGCATTTTTGGCACTGGCCTATGGGGTGTTGTTTGCTATTAGAGTCGGCGGAGCCGATATGCCGATAACCATTTCACTGCTCAACTCTTTTTCCGGATTGGCCGGAGCTATTTGCGGCTTTACCATAGAAGACCCGCTGCTGGTAGCCGTAGGGGCTATCGTCGGAGCTTCCGGGCTTATACTGACCCAGATTATGTGTGGTGCGATGAATCGGTCATTGGTCGATATACTTAGTGGATCACAATTAAACTCTGGAATTAATAAAAAAGAAACCACGCCTAAAGAAAAGGTCATAGATGTGGGAAAACCCCCTGTGACAGCCAAGAAATTACCTGCAGAAATACTAAAAACCGCCAAAAAAGTGGTCATTGTTCCCGGCTACGGTATGGCCATAGCCCAAGCTCAAAGCCAGGTAAAAGCTTTGTATGATACACTAGAGTCTCAAGGCAAGGAAGTAAAATTTGCCATACATCCGGTAGCAGGCCGCATGCCTGGCCATATGAATGTGCTTTTGGCGGAAGTGGATGTGCCCTATGATAAGCTTTGCGAAATGGATGTAATCAATCCGGAATTTTCCGAAACTGATGTAGCTATAGTAGTTGGAGCATGTGACGTAATAAATCCGGCTGCCAATACCGCCGAAGGCACACCTATCTATGGCATGCCGGTGTTGAAAGTGGAAGAGGCAAAGAACGTCATCGTGTGCAACCTAGATACCAAGCCGGGTTATTCAGGAGTGGAAAATTCGCTGTATGAATTGCTCCACGTGCATCTGTTATTAGGTAATGCCGCAGATACTGTTAAAGAGCTGGTTGAGGTCATAAAGCAATAAACGGGTCTATACCATCTTAACTTCTGAAATATTAGGTAGAAAGTATTAAGAAAATGAGCTGCTGCACTTCAGCGAACGGAATAGTTCGCAGTGCAGCAGCTCGTTTTTATATTATTATGACTTTATTCTAAAATGTAGGGTTATAAAAGTGAAGCAAAACTACAAAAAATTTTATAAATGATGAAGGAATAATACAAAACGTGTCGAATAATATAAATAAGAGGTGAATTTAATTATGGCAGGAGAAATAGAAAAGATTAAAGCGATATATAATAATTTAACCCCTTCCGAGAAAAAGATAGCCACATATATTTTAGAACATCCACTGGAAATTTCGGATTTACCCATAGCAGAACTTGCAGCAAAATGCGACACTAGCGAAGCCAGTGTTGTAAGGTTTTGCCGCACATTGGGGTATAAGGGTTATCAGGATCTGAAGATAAAAGTTTCGGCTGATATAGCGTTTAAGACGAGGAAAATACAAGGTGTAGTTAATATCGACGATGACTTGGACGCTATTATTGCCAAGATTACTAAGAATAACATGCAAGCAATTGAAAGTACCATGGATGTACTCAGTCGGGATGAAATAAACAAAGCCGTTGAGGCTATCATGCAGGCTAAAAGACTTGATATCTATGGTATTGGTGCATCGGCTATAGTAGCTCAGGATGCCATGCATAAATTTATGCGTATAAATAAAGCATGTACCGCTTATTTGGATAATCACATGCAGCTTGCATCGGCGGCTAATCTCACAAGCAAAGATGTAGCCATAGGAATATCATATTCAGGTCAAACTATTGATACCGTAGAAGCCCTAAGACTTGCAAAAGAGGCAAGAGCTACTACGATTTGCATTACTAAATTTGGAAACTCCCCTATCACCGAAGTTTCCGATATAAAGCTTTTTGTCACATCCAGTGAAGCTTTGTTCAGAAGTGGTGCTATGGCATCGCGAATGGCTCAACTCAATGTTATTGATATTATTTTTTCTGCTGTAGCCTGTAAAAAATATGATGACATAAGCCAATACCTAGAAAACACCAGCAAGGCCGTATCTTTTAGAAAATATTAATTTCTTTAAACAGAAGTGAAGTAAAATTAGGCAACGGTTTCTTGCCGTTTTGGCCTTAAGTTAAGTGAAAGGAATGTTAGAAAATGAGCAATGTTAAAAGAGTAGTCAGTATCGGTGCACATTCACTGGACGCTGAGCTTATGGGAGGACCGCTAATAATCAAATATGTTAAAAATAAAGCCAAGTGTACTCTGCTCCATGTTACGCAGGGAAGGCTGGAAGACCCTAAGGCCACAGAAGAAGAAAAGCAAGCTTATCTTAAAGACCTTCTGAATCAGAACCGGAGAGCCGCCGAAAAACTGGGAGCAGATTACCTCTGGTTGGGGTATGTATCCAGTAATATGCCCAAAACTGAAGAATTTGCCAAAAGATTAGAAGAATACTTTGTTGATGAAAAAGTCGACCTAGTTATTACCCATTGGAGAGGCTCAATGCATAGAAGGCATATCGAGACACATGATGCAGTCACATTAGCCGTGAAGAATATGAGAGAAAAAGGAAGTCAAATCAGACTGGTATACGGAGAGACCTTTGAAGATTTGGTCGGATTTATTCCGCAGGCATATTTCCAGCTGGATGACGATGAGAAAGAACAGTGGTTCAGCGCTCTTAATGAATATGACGTATTCAGAGGCAAAGTAAATGATTTCCCTTATATACCTTACTATACCAATAATGGCAGAATACGTCAGATAGAATCCAACTCTTCAAAATTCACCGTCTGCTATATGTATGCCAGTCTCATTGAGAATAAATTATGGTGATTCAATGGAAGAAGTAAGAAATTAAGATTTATGAATCTGATGGTTTTGCCAGAAAATATATATACATTGATAAATATTATGCAGAAAGGAGAATAATATTGGGAAAAGTTTATATAAGGGTTGACGACAGACTGATTCATGGGCAGACAGTAGTTGCATGGTGCCCGACTTTGGGGATACAGGAAATCATTGCAGTGGATGATGAGAGTGTTAAGAATCCAATGCTTAAATCCATAATGACCATGGGAGTTCCCTCAAAGTACAAAACGAATATTGTTTCAACTGAAGAGGCAAAGACGCTCTTAAGAAACGATTCCGACAGGAATAGACTGGTTATCGTCAAACAGCCTTCAAAGCTGAAAGAACTGGAAGAGAGTATTCTATGCTGTGAGCAAATTATACTGGGCAATCTGGCAAAACGCCCGGATACCATTTATAAAGTGAGTGGAGCTACCGGGATATTCTACTTAAGTGAAAGCGATGTAGCTTTGCTGGACTCCATTGCGGCAAAGAACATCAAAATTACATTCCAGCAGCTGCCCAGCACTACAGAAACTAGTTGGTCCTCATTTAAGCAATCAATAAAATAAATATATTAAGGAGGAAAACAATGAGTACACTACAAATTATTTTGATTTCCCTTTTTATCTACCTTGGATCTATAGGTTCTATTATAGGCAATACCTTGGGTTGGTATACCCTTGGCAGGCCGCTGGTTGCTTCCTTTGTCGTCGGACTTATATTAGGTGATGTTAATACGGCAATGATAGTAGGTATACCATTGCAGATCATGTACATGGGCAATGTGACACCCGGCGGAGCAGTTGCATGGGATTTGTCTTATGCAACATATATCGGTACAGCAGCCGCAATTGTTTTTGGAAAAGGAATGGGTGCAACGGAAGTCATTGGTCTTGCTGTTGTCTTTGCCGGAATAGGCGGTCTTGTCGGACAAATCATGTGGAACATCTCATATGCTGCATGCCTCCCCCTTAACAGAGTGGCATACAAATATGCAGAAGCCGGTGAAACAAGAAAAATGTTTATCCCTAATCTAGTGCTGGGACAGCTCATCGGATTTGCAGTTCGTTTCATTCCTGCTGTGCTGCTTTTGACTTCTATGACGGCTGCTTCTGAGCAGGCTGATTTTGTTTCTCTGATACCGGCTTGGCTGACAACAGGGCTTTCTGTATTTGGAGGAATGATGGCTGCACTTGGAATGGGAATTATTCTATCTTTTCTTCTGAAGGAGAAGTACCATATTGTCATCTATCTGGCCGGTTTTATTCTTGTAACGTATTTTAACCTAAATACCATGGCTGTAACAGTAGTGGCCTTAATTGTGACAATACTTTATTATTACTCATCATCTAAGAAAGTTGAGGTGGAGTAAGAAATGGAAAAGAAAATCAGTGAAAAGACCCTAAAAAAATCATTCCTGAACTGGTTCTTTTGGAATGGGTGCTCGCAACAGGCAGAAAGCATGCTAGGGATGGCCTTTGGCCAATCCATGGCTCCGGTTATTGAGGAACTATACGATACAAAGGAAGAAAGAAGCGAGGCTCTCAAGAGACATATTACACTTTATAACTCTGAATCTCAGGTTGGTTCTATAGTTAATGGTATAGTATGCGGACTGGAAGAAGCCAATGCTAACAAAGCATGCACACCGGAACTCATTAGCAGTGTGAAAGTAGCTCTTATTGGCCCTACATCAGCCATAGGAGATTCTCTGTGGGTTGCGACAATCATCCCTATTCTTCTAACTATAGCACTTTCAATATCTCAGGCATCTGCAAATATTTCTTGGATTGGCTCTCTGCTTTACATGATTGTCTATCCGGTGGGAACATTTCTTCTCAGCTGGTATCTATTTAAAATAGGATATAAATCAGGCCTTGAAGGCATGCAGACTTTTATGGCCGACGGAACTCTTAACAAACTTACCGATGCCATGACTGTTCTTGGGTTAATTGTCGTCGGAGCTCTTACGGCTTCTTTCGTAAATATGCCGCTGCCTATTCAAATCGTAAGAGATATCTATGATGCTACAACCAATACCGTGATACCGAATCAGGTGATATTCAATGCAGATAATATGATAAACAGTATTTTTCCTAAACTTTTACCATTATCTCTGACACTTGCAGTGTATTATCTTTACTCTAAGAAAAAATGGTCTCCGCTTAAACTGATGGGATTAATCCTTGCATTGGCAGCAGTTCTTACGGCATTAGGCTACTGGACAGGTTTTTATGCATGAGATATACAGAAGAAATATTTATTAACAATGAACGAAGTCGAATTCATATTTGAAAAACACAGAAGGAGAAGAAGAAATGATCAATATCATTGTAATAGGCCATGGAGGATATGCCGAAGGAATAAGAAAGAACCTTAATATGCTTTCGGGAGTGCCTGAGTACATGCACTTTCTTGACCTTGATCCCGAAAGTGATTTAGATACTCTGGAAACCAATCTGGATGCTCTTTTGGAAAAGATTGGAGATGAAGATATACTTTTCTCTTGCGACCTCTTTGGCGCATCTCCTTTTAGAGTGGCAGCCATGAAGTGCATGGCCAATCCGGGAAGATACATGCTGGTAACCGGAATCAACACTATGGCTTATGTGGAATTAGCTATGCCTTCGGAACTGAGCTTGGAAGAATTGGCAAAGAGAAGTGTGGAGACAACAAAGGATTCTGTAAAAATGTTTCCGGAAGAATAAAAGGATTAAAGTCAACCAACAAGGAGGAAAACTACGACCTCTATCTGTACAATTATTATCTCACAAGAATAGTGAGATAGAAAAGAAATATAGTTTTTAAACTATGACTTTATTATACGAGGAGGATTCAATGAAGATTATCAATTATGAACAACGATATGAACAAGATGTTATAACTCTTTGGAACAAGATATTGAAAGCAGATACCCTAACTGCATTAAAATTCAGAAAGCAGGTAATTTTTGATGACAATTTTGATTCCAACTTGTGTTATATAGCATTGGAAGATGAACAAGTCATTGGATTTCTGTTGGCAATGAAACGGAAATTCCCGTATCTCGAAAGGGGCCTGGAACCCACAAGAGGCTGGGTAAATGTCATGTTTGTTGATGAAAATTATCAAAGAAGAGGTGTGGGAGGAAAACTTCTCATGAAAGCCGAGAATGCTCTTAGAGAACTGGGCTGTAAGACAATTACTTTGGGTGCATACAGTCCAAGTTACTTCTTTCCGGGTTTAGACGAGGAGAACTATCCATCTTCCATATCCTTTTTTGAAAAACATGGCTACAAGAGTGGAGAGATGAATTTTTCCATGAAAAAAGACCTTCACGGCTATACTATCAGTGAAGAGACCATGGAAAAGTACAGGGAAGCTCAAAATCAAGGATTTTCCATCATTAACTTCGATTACAGTTATGCACTTGACTTACTTGAATTTGCAAAAAAAGAATTTGGCGGAGGATGGAAAAGGAATGCACTTATAAGCATGCAGAACAACCTTGCAGAAGACTGTATTCTTCTGGTTTTAGACAAAGATAAAAATATTTGCGGCTTCTGCATGAGAATGATCGACGGAAATCCGATGAGATTTGGGCCGATTGGAATAAGTGAAAAGGTTAGAAATTATGGCTTGGGAGGAATCCTGTTTGACTTCATGCAGGCGGAGATGACAAAAAGAGGAATCTACCATCTCTATTTTGTTTCCACAGATGTCCCCGGAAGACGATTCTATGAACGGCATGGTGTTCAGGTATTCAGAACATTTATAGATTATGATAAAACGCTCTAAATAGAAGAAATCTCAAGGCAATGCTTACGCAATGCTGACTCAGCGGCCTTTTAGCTGCCGAAATAAAACCGGGTAAAAAATTTCGATTTAGAAAGGAACTCAAGTAATGAATCTTTCAGAACTTATTACTGAAGAAAGAAATCTTGATACATTAGATATAGATACATTAGATACCAAAACCATGCTGAAAAAAATAAACGATCAGGATAAAACAGTACCTTTTGCGGTAGAAAAAGAAATACCACATATAGCAGAAGCTGTTGAAAGTATAGCACACCGGTTAAGAAAAGGTGGAAGGTTGATTTATATAGGCGCAGGAACAAGTGGAAGACTGGGGATTTTAGACGCTTCTGAATGTCCTCCTACTTACGGGGTATCTCATGAGATGGTACAGGGTATAATTGCCGGCGGTGATACAGCCATACGCCGTGCAGCCGAGGGGGTGGAAGATGATTTTGAAGCAGGAGAAACAGATCTAAAGGCAAAGAATCTTAGCTCAAAGGATGCGGTGGTAGGTTTGGCAGCCAGCGGCAGAACTCCATATGTTTTAGGTGCTTTGAAATTCTCAAATAATAAAGGGGCACTAACTATAGGTGTATGTTGTACTAATAATAGTCCTATGCAGCAATACTCGGATATTATGATAACACCGATTGTAGGACCTGAAGCGGTTATGGGTTCTACCCGCATGAAAGCAGGAACAGCTCAGAAACTGGTGCTCAACATGATTTCTACCGGTGTTATGATTAAATTAGGCAAGGTCTATAGCAACCTTATGGTGGATGTACAGGCAACCAATGAGAAGCTGGTGGAAAGGGCAAAACGCATTGTAAAGATTGCTACAGGTGCTTCCGATATTGAAGTAGAAAAGACTTTAAATGAAACAGATTATGATGTGAAATTGGCTATTATGATGCTTTTGACTCAAAGCGATAAGGATACGGCCCGCCAACTGCTAAAGGATAATGACGGCCATATAAGGCAGGCATTGGGCGGTTTAGCTAAATAAGAGGGTGCCTTAGATTAATTCTTATATCTGAAACAAAACGATTATTTGATTCTGCCATTTTACTATGTACTACTGTCATTCTAAATTCTGATTATACTCCTGTTATTCTGAGCACAGCGAAGAATCCTATATCCTATTATCCTTGCAAAGATCCTTCACTGCGTTCAGGATGACAGGCAGTTCCCGGGATAAAAAGCCGTTTTTAACCTATAACAGCTACCCGGACAGTAGAAAAATAGAAATACAGGAGCAAAAAAATAAAAGTTAGGGATAAACCTTGACTTTTATTTTTTTATAAGTTATTATGTATGCAGTGTATTAATACTACTAGTACACTATATTCAAAATGCCGTTGGAGGTGAAAAATTGATTGATATAGATGTAACCAGCAGCACGCCTATTTATGTGCAAATTGTAAACAGTATAAAAGAAGGAATATTGAAAGGCGTGTTTGAACCGGGGGAAAAGCTGCCGTCGGTTAGGGATATGGCCAAGATGATGACTTTAAACCCAAATACTGTTCAAAAAGCATATAAGGAACTGGAGAGGGAGAAAGTGGTGGTTACGATTCAGGGTAGAGGAACATTTATTTCTGAAGAATAT
This sequence comes from Tepidanaerobacter acetatoxydans Re1, assembly GCF_000328765.2. Taxonomy (NCBI): domain Bacteria; kingdom Bacillati; phylum Bacillota; class Clostridia; order Thermosediminibacterales; family Tepidanaerobacteraceae; genus Tepidanaerobacter; species Tepidanaerobacter acetatoxydans. Next base: position 1,779,001 of record NC_019954.2, on the reverse strand, counting down.
AAGCCCAGAAAGGACGAGCACAAGCTGAATGAAGTAAAGGAGATATTTAAAAAAGGAATAATTGAGGCATTTTATATGGGGTTTAATAAGGAAGAGTTGATTAATCTTATTAGAAATTTAATAGATGAAATGGAGGGATTTGATAGCAATGATAGAAATAAAGGATTTGAATAAATATTTAGGTAAAGATAAGATACTTGATGATATAAACATTCATGTCAATAAAGGCTCCATATATGGATTGATAGGGCCTAACGGGGCGGGTAAAACAACCTTGATAAAGAACTTAGTAGATATATATAAACCGGAAAAGGGTGAGGTGCTAATCTCTGGCGAGAACATCAAAGACAATGCTAAGATAAAGTCCAGACTTGGCTATGTATCAGACTATCAGTATTTTTATCCTTCTTTTAAAATCCATGAGATAGTCGAGTTTTATAAAGATGCTTACCCGTTTTGGAGTGATGAAAGATATATTCAATTAATGAAGCTTTTCAAGCTTGACGGCAATAAAAAAATCAAATATTTATCAAAGGGCATGAAAACACAGCTTGCCATACTTTTGAGCTTATCCATAATGCCTAATGTACTTATATTAGATGAACCCACATCGGGTTTAGATCCTGTTGTTAAGCAAAAGGTTTTAAACTTAATTGTCGACGAAGTAAGTGCAAATGAAACTACTGTTTTGATTTCAAGCCATAATTTGGGGCAATTGGAACAAATTTGCGACCATATCGGCATTATCCATGAAGGCAAGATGTTGCTGGAAGATAGTGTAGAAAATCTAAAAAGTAATGTGAGAAAGATTCAAGTTGCATTTAAAGGTGAGTTTCCAGAGGAGATAAAGAGCAATGAACATATACTAAAAATAGAAACTATCGGCAAAATACATCAAATAGTGGTAAAAGATAATCTTGAGACTGTAATAGATGCGATTAAAAAATGCAATCCTATTTTATTGGAAACGATAGATATGTCTCTTGAAGAGATTTTTATATACAAGATGGGAGTTGAAGGCTATGACTTTACAGACATTGCCATTTAATAAGGCTTTACTGAAAAAGGACTGGAAAATGACTAAATGGCTGTGCTTTGCGGTAGCAGGCATATTATTTTTTACGATGACTTTAGGCGTGATAAATACATACAACAATTATCAAAGAACAATTCAAGAAATGGAAAAACACCCGGAATGGTACGCGGGCTATGATAAAGATGAATACAAAGCCGAGTTAAAGAATCTTTTACAAGATAAATTTAAACAACTATCAGGTATGGGAGCAATGTTAGTAGTATTTACACCCATGGCAGCTGCGGCACTTCTATTTGGAGAGGAAAAGCGAAAAAAGACATTCGAAATACTTGCGACTATGCCATTTAGCCGTACAGAAATCTTTTTTAATAAGGTTGTAATAGCTTTTGTAAATGCTATTTTGCCGTTTTTAATAAATGCGGTGATAATGGCAGCGGCTCTATGGTTTTCAAAAGGTTTAAGGGATTTTTACTCGGCAGGTATGGTAATGTCCTGGTTTGGAGCAGATGCCTTTAGATTATTTGTTATATTGAGTTTCTCACTGCTTTTTGCAAGTTTGACAGGTACTTCAATATCCCAGTTAGTGCTGACTATTATATTTTTCATATTCCCGATAGGTTTTACAGGATTGCTGTATATGAATATGGCGGTGTGGGGGTATCGTATATCTGTAATTGACGAGTTTTTAAATATTTTTGGGTCATATACTATGCCGGGGATATTAAGCAACATTAAAGAGGTGCCAATTACATTTCACCTTATATCAGCAATAATAATGCTTGCTGCAGCAAAACTATTATTTGACCGCAATAAGCTGGAGAGAAGCGGCGAAACTCTGGAGTTTGAGACAATAGAAACATTTTTCAAGTTTGGGGTGGCAGTGTGTACTTCTATGCTCATTGGAGTAATAGTTACCGGATGCGCAGGAAGTTTTATATATTTCACAAATAATGTTCCCAGGATATTTACAATAATTGGCTATATCATAGGAATTTTTTTGGGATGGTTTGTAGCAAGTTACAGCATAAAGACAAACCGAGCAAAGGTATAAAAATAATGTGGTCAGATACTTACTTTTTAGACATTGATCTTGGGAATATGCTGCTTAATAATTTGTGTTTACTTTGAATAACTAAAGCAGTATAATGAAATGAAAAATATTACTATTTATAAAGCCCATGTGGGGAATGTGTCACATGGGCTAGTTTTAAGGGTTATGCAGTTGGCGTATATAATAGAAGCTATTTTTACAAAAGGAGGATTCGGGTGAACAAGCGAAAAAAAATTTTAATTATTGCAGTTATATTGCTGATAGGTGTTGCTTTTTTTATTATCCGAGCAAAGCGCCAGCCAAATACTGCTATGGCATTACCTACTGTAAAAGCAATCAAAGGTGATATTTCATCAAAGATTACCGCACTTGGAAATGTGGAAACGAGACAAAAGCAGGAAGTATATTCCGGTATTCAAGGTATGGTTGAATATATAGCCGAAGAAGGTCAACAAGTAAAAAAGGGTGATGTTGTTCTAAAAATTGATGATGGAGAGTTGAAGCTAGAGTTAGAACAAGCGCAAAGCAAAGTAAAGCAACAAAATGTCGAACTTTCAAGGCTTTTGGGCGGTCCAAGACCCGAAGAGTTAAAAAAAGCTAGGATAAAATATCAGGAAGCTTTAACTTCTTATGAAGCAGCATTAGAGGACTATGAGAAAAACCAAGGACTTTTTAATGAGGGAGCTATTTCTGAAAATGAATACATAAATATCAAAAGAGAATTAGATGTTAAAAAGAATCAGCTAGCTATTATGGAAGTGGAGCTAAGTCTATTAGAAAATCCTGATGAACATGAAATTGCATTAAAACAAGCAGCATTGGAAGAAGCAGAAAAAAGTCTGGCGAATATTACAAAAAAACTTGATAAAACAATAATTTTGGCAGAATTTGACGGAATAGTAATAAAGCAAGAAATAAAGCAGGGGATGACCGTATCATCGGGCAATTTATTATTGAGTATAGGAAGTCCTGACGACTTACAGATTGATATTGGAGTAAATGAGTATGATGCATCTAATATAAAGGTTGGGCAAAAGGCGATTATAACAGGTGATGGTTTTGGTGACAAGATATATAAAGGTGAAGTTGTGAAAATTGCACCTTCGGCTTCAACCATACAAACAAGCAGAGGTAATGAAACTACCGTAAAGGCTACAATAAAAGTAAATGATCCTGACGAAAATATAAAGCCCGGTTTTTCAACTACCGCAGAGATTACGATAGAAGATAAGCAAGGTGCAGTTTTACTGCCGCTAGAATGTGTAATATCAGGGGAAAAAGGCAAAAAGGTTATGCTGGTAAAAGATGGTGCTATTTCTGAAAGGGAAGTAAAGACAGGAATCGAGAATGAGTTATACACAGAGATAACATACGGCATCAGTGAAGGCGATGAAGTTCTTCAAAATCCCTCCGCAAATAGCTCTTTTGAAGGTGATGCTTAATGATACTGATTGAGAATATGGCAAAAGTTTATAGAAACGGCGAAAATAAAGTTAGTGCATTAAGAGATGTGAATCTGCATGTAAAAAAAGGAGAATTTGTGGCTATAATGGGACCGTCAGGCTCAGGAAAATCCACGCTTATGAATATACTCGGTTGTCTTGACAAACCTACATCAGGAGAATATTACTTAGATGGGAAATCTATAGCTCAGCTAAATAGCCGTCAATTAGCCCATACCAGAAATAAAAAGATAGGATTTGTATTTCAAAACTTTAACTTGCTTCCTAGGATAAATTCTCTCAGGAATGTGGAGATACCTATGATATATGCAAGAGTTGCACCTAATGAGAGGCGAAAAAAAGCCATGGAAGCGTTAAAATCTGTAGGACTAGAGGATAGATGGCACCATAAATCTAATGAACTTTCAGGTGGACAGAAACAGAGAGTTGCTATAGCTAGGGCTTTAGTCAATTCACCAGAGATTATATTGGCCGATGAACCTACTGGCAATCTTGATAGTAAGTCTGGTGCTGAGATTATGGATATATTTGCTGACCTGCATATGAAAGGAACGACAATTGTATTGGTAACACATGAAAATGAAATAGCCAGATATGCCCAGAAAGTTGTAATCTTTCGAGATGGCAGAAAGGTGGAGGAGCTGTCCAGTGAACTTCTTTGAAAGTATTGTAATTGCGTGGGAAAGCATTATTGCCAATAAAATGCGCTCTCTTCTCACAATGTTGGGTATTATTATAGGTGTTTCTTCGGTAATCACTATTTCAGCATTAGGCCAAGGAGGCCAGTTTGCCATCAGCAAAGAAATGGATGCTTTTGGTGCTAATAGGTTTGGAGTCTATTATAAATATAACTCTGATAACCCATTGACTCAAGCTGATTTCTTTACCATTCAAGATGTAAAGGCTATAAAGGACATATCACCGGTGGTTGAAAATATTGCGCCGGTAAGTTGGGATTCGGCAAACGTTCGGTTAAAAGGCAAACAAATCGGTGTACAAATAGCGGCGACCACCTCAGATTATATAAAAATAGCAAATCTAAAGTTGGATGCAGGCAGATTTCTCAATCATGAAGATGATAATGGCAAAAAACATGTAGCAGTTATTAGTGAGTCATTGGCAAAAGAATTATTCAATTCATCTGGAGCCGTTGGTGAAAAAATAATGGTAGGAAACCAACCTTTTAAAGTAATTGGTGTACTAAGACGAGAAGAAACCGTTTTTTCTGGTCAGGACAACAAATTAATGTATATACCTATTTCTACATATTTTTCTATCAGTGGTTCAGATTGGGTAGATAATATTGAGGGCAAAGCGATATCCCAAGCTGACGTGGATACAGCCATTGAACACTCTCTAAGTATTTTGCATCGACGTCATCATAATACAGATAAATATCAAGCATGGAATTCCCAAAAAGAAATGGATAGTGTAAATAAAGTAACCGGTATTATAACTATAATAATCAGTGCTATTGCCGGCATATCTTTATTAGTCGGTGGGATAGGCATTATGAATATAATGTTAGTGTCGGTTACCGAAAGGACTCGCGAAATTGGCATTAGGAAAGCATTAGGTGCACAAGAAACTGACATAATGATGCAGTTCTTAATAGAGTCTTTAGTCCTTTCTTTCTTTGGCGGTATCATAGGAATGCTTTTAGGCTTTGGTGTTTCTAAAATAATAGCCGGATTCATAAAATTGCCTACGGTTTTATCATGGCAAATGATAGCTCTTGCGTTTACTTTTTCAGCGGGAGTTGGTGTGTGTTTCGGACTTTATCCTGCACGGAAGGCCGCACTTCATGATCCCATAGATGCACTAAGATATGAATAATCAACTTTGATTTATTGTGGTCAGACACTTACTTATATACTTATTAAAAAGTCGAGGGAGATTTCTCATCGGCTTTTTTTTAGGTTAAAATCTGTGATATAATAGCAAAAGAATTACATATAAATAACTTCTATCGGCAGAATAAATATTACATACGATTAATCCTCAGGAGGGGTACATATGGAAAATACAAGAGAAACGGTAGTAATCCTTGATTTTGGCGGTAAATATGCCCAGATGGTTGCGAGGCGAGTTAGAGAAGCTCAGGTTTACTGTGAATTATTGTCTTATAAAACCCCGTGGGAAGAGATTTTGCAGAGGCAACCAAAAGCAATAATTCTATCAGGGGGCCCATCGGGTATTTTTACTGACAATGCGCCGGCTTGCGATGAAAGAGTATTTAATGGCGATGTGCCCATTCTTGCCATAGGGTATGGTATGCAACTCATGGTTAAGAGTTTGGGCAAAGACATAAAACCCGGTAGCAAGCGTGAAATCGGTCCTGCAGACCTTTTGGTAGATATTGACCAAGGACTATTTCAGGGTATGGGTAGAAAAATGACAGTTTTTATGGACAGTGGCGATTTACCGGCTTCTCTCCCTGAAGGGTTTGAAGTACTTGCTCATACTCAAAAGACTCCTTTTGCAGCGATAGGGAACGGTAAAAACCTTTATGGCGTGCAATTTCATCCAGAGGAAAGCCATACACAGTGCGGCCGTGAAATACTAAATAATTTCTTATTTGGCATAGCAGGATGCAGTGGAACTTGGTCCACAAGGGCTTTTATACAAGAGCAGATAAAGCTTATCAAAGATAAGGTGGCAGATAAAAAGGCGATATGTGCTTTAAGTGGAGGCGTGGACTCATCAGTTGCGGCTCTCTTAGTGCATAAAGCAATAGGAGACAATTTAACATGTATTTTTGTGGATCATGGTTTGCTTCGCAAGAATGAGGCTGAAAATGTTATAAAAACCTTTAAAGATAAATTTCACATGAACCTGATAGCAGTAGATGCATCTAAGCGATTTTTAAGTAAGCTAAAAGGTGTTACAGATCCGGAAAAGAAGCGCAAAATAATAGGTGAGGAATTTATTAGGGTATTTGAAGAAGAAGCGGCTAAACTTGGTAAAGTCAATTTTTTGGTTCAAGGCACAGTATACCCTGATGTAATTGAAAGTGTAAATCCTATAGGTGGGGCAGTTAAAAGCCATCACAATGTGGGAGGGCTTCCTGAAGACTTGGAGTTTGAATTAATAGAGCCGCTGAGGGAACTGTTTAAGGATGAAGTAAGAAAAATAGGCCTTGAGCTGGGCCTTCCTGAAGAACTCGTATACCGCCAACCATTCCCCGGCCCCGGCCTTGCTGTGAGGGTTCTTGGAGAAGTTACAGAGGATAAACTCAGCATATTAAGAGAAGCTGATTTTATTGTAACTGATGAAATTAAAAAGGCAGGACTTTATAAAGAGTTATGGCAGGCATTTGCCATTCTTCCAAACATTCAAAGCGTTGGAGTTTCAGCGGACAGACGCACATATACACATACCATTGCCGTAAGAGCTATCGTAAGCGAGGATGGAATGACAGGTGAATGGGCAAGACTTCCCCATGATTTATTGGATAGTATTTCTACCAGGATTACCAGTGAAGTAGAAGGTGTCAACCGTGTTGTTTACGATATAACGCCAAAGCCTCCGTCCACTATCGAGTGGGAATGATATCTTGAAACTCGGAAAGCCGCATTATAAGCGACTTTCCTTTTTTGTTTTCTGCTTTTGGCTCTATTTTGGCTCTACAAATCTAAGTTATGGTTAAGTCATGGAAAATATGCTCGGCTTCGAGGTCCTCTGTGACCTGTAGACCTCTCTATCCTCATCGATGGCTATAGCACTCCGGATAATTCCGTCCTTGTGTCGGCTTAGCTCTCGGGCAATATCCTGACTTTTATTTGGATAAAGATGGGCATAAGTGCGGTCCATTTCTTCTGGCATGTCACCGATCCGCTTGGCGATGGCGTGAGTACGGTATCCCAGTTCAATCAAAGTGCTACATGTGAGTGCCTCAAATCATGCACTCTTATCCTATTAATGCCGGCCTTCTCGATATACGGTCAAGCTCTTTATTGAGAGCTGTTTTGGTAAAGTAGAATATCCTATCATCCTGCTCCAATCCATATAGGGCACCTATGTACTGTTGCAGCTCCTAGTATAAAAAATCTAGCATTGACACAGTGCGGAAGCTATTCTCGGTTTTGGGATCATCGAAAATATCCTTGCCATCCTCACGCTTATATGTCTCAGCGATATTGAGAGACTCTATATCGTCAATTACTTTCCTAGGTGTGAGGGCCAATAGTTCGCCTACCCGTTGCCTGCCCAATATAACATCATAAAGGCAACGCGATAGGCCGGCAGCTCCTCACAGGCGGTAACCTCATTAAACTGGTCTAGAGTCCAAAAATTCATTTCATCAGCACGTTTCTTCCCGATAGACTTTACCCGGGAGCATGGATTTTTTGGTAAACTGTAAAATTCCACTGCAAAGTTTAATATGGCACTTAATTGGTGTAGATATGTAGGCTTATAAGGTTTATCATTGCGTGGGTTTTTCTTCTTTAGCATTAGATTCTGCCAGCGTCTGATATCAGCTTTTGTGATTTCTGAAATTACCTTTTGCTTGAAAACCGGCAAAACATGTGTGTCGATCATGCTCCACTTTGTGTTCTTAGTTAGACCATCTTACCCGATGAGTAGAATCCTCATAATATAGATCGACCAACATCTCAAAGGTCATGTTGGGACTTCTACTTTGTCTTAGTAGAAATTCTCTTTCAAAATCCTCAGCTTGAGATTCATTTTTATCGACTACTAAATGAGGTAAGAGTGCTGTGTTGCCGCAGTGATACATGTGTGCTGTTTCGTGTAAAATGTATTCTCGCTGTTGATAAGTAGCTTTAACTTTATGGCCTAGGTATATTATTTTTTCTTTGCTATCTTCGTAATAAAAAGCTTTTTTTAGGTATTTTGTAATTTGAAGCTTTATTCCTTCTTTAAAAGTAATTTCATCTATGACATCAATCCGAATGGGGAATTCCGTAATGCTATATTTCTGTAAAAGCATGATAGCTTTTTCAAGCATCTGTAAATACATCTATAGGTGTGACCCTCCTTTGAGAATAAAATTCAGTTTTATTTTCATTATAAGACAAGCCACCGTACCAAACAAGTGTTCAATTAACAGTTTATTGGTTATTTTTACATTATTTTAGTGATTTACTCCTCCTTATGAAGGATTTTTCTGAAGTCTACAGAATTATTTTATATAGATAATAGGCAATGAGAACCAAATAACAAAAGGAGAGACATTTGTGAAAAAATAGAATAAAATTCAAACAAGACTATTTACTGGATGTCAAAATATTTTAAATATAGTATAATATAGACAGGCAATTTTATAGGTGTAATGATGTATCGCCTCCATACTCCATATATGAGATACTTCGGGTAACAAGTAAGCAAGGAGGCGATGCGGTGGAAGAACATCAAATAGTGCTTATAATTATTATCGCAGTTACGATCCTGATGTCACTCATAATAATTTGCTTTTCCAACAATACTCTGGAGCTAAATGTCGAACTAAACGTGTTCAAAGCTAAAATAAAAATTGAGATAAAAAAAAGGAATTAATTAAGCTGCAACTTAATTAATTCCGGTTCTTAATTCTTTTCTACACATTACACCGATACCCGAAGTATCTCTTTTATATATATTATAGCATAAGAATATTATTTTATGCAAGAAGGATGAAGAATAATGAGAAAAATAATGATAACTATAGCCCTCGTATTAGCTTTTATGGCAAGTTGTATTCTGTTTAATATAAATTATGAATATGAAGGAAAAATCTTCTCATTAAGAATTAGAACACAGAAAAAAAGATAGTTGAATCTAATACTAATTATAACATAAAGCATTTATAAGAGTCACGTATGATATTATCTGTAAATGATACAATAAAAAACGAGAAAGACATGGATCGTGGCTTTGACAGGTAATGCGTGAGGCAGCGAAAGGAAGATTTTAAATATGGGTATGAGTAAGGAAAAGGCATGGAATTATGCTTTAGGGATCATCAAAGTTGCTGGACTAGAGCCGTCGCCGGAGTTTCTGAAACTCGTAGATAAGGAAAAGCGGGGTGAGATAACAATGGAAGATATTAAACGTATACTGGATAAAAAATATAAAATGAAAGAAGAAAGGGATGGGAAAAATGCTTGACCCATACCTTTTCCCTGATAGTGAAGTCTTGAAAAACAAATTAGATATAAAGGAAAAAGACAAACTTGAAATAGTCGAAGCAGAATATACCAGTCTACTGATAGGCGCTATTGCAGAAGAAAACACGATAAAGGGTGATTTTAGTTTTGAGCATTTATGCCAGATGCACTGTTATATTTTTCGGATATATATGAATGGACCGGGCAACCAAGAATAATAAACGTTGAGAAAGCAGAATCGGTATTAGGTGGTTTGCCTATTGAATATACTGGATTTCAGGATATAAGACTTATGGCGTCTTCTGCAATATCCAAAATGAAAGCTGCTAATTGTGTTCAAATGACACTTGACGAAAGAGCGTAAGCATTATCAAAGTTCGTGGCCGATAAATCAAATCCACAATACTTGATTAAAATTGTTAAGGATGCCTTAGGAAGAAGAGAGATAGCAGAAAAGACAACTTTAAAGGACAAAGCTTTTAAGAAAAAATAGACATAGATAGGGGCTTTGATAGATAAAGCAACAACCCGCCGAAAGGCGGAATGATGGGAGGCTGTTGCCTTTGACTAAAGGTGAAATTGATAAGAGTCTTGAATACGTAAAAGGCACGATGGCTTATGAAGATATGGAGTTGCCTGATGATACATTGGAAATTTATGAGAAATATTTGAAAGAGAAAATAACAGATAGTCGTGCAAGGGAGTTGCTTATTAAAAAAAACCTCTCCAAAGAGGTGTAGCATTATGAATCAAAAAAATTACTGTTATCCTAAGGACAGGATTTTCATTAAAAAGAACGACCTGGATCGGGGTTTTCAAAGATGAGCACAATTTTAAGTGCTCTTTTTTGATGGGAAAAACACAAGGAAGAATTTAAATATAAAATAAGGAAAGATACTATTATGAAAAATGAAAATATATTGCCGATACCGCAAATTATGATCATAATGGGTTTGGCCATAGCTGAAGCTTATTTGGCTTATAGCTATGTATCTGAAAAAAACATACGTGAGCATAAACGGCTGCCTCCCCAAAGGGTCCCCTCCATTTATCCCTCCCAGTGCCCCTTGACACATCACGTCGGCCTTTCTTTTATAGTCAAGCCGTGAGTCGGTTTTAAAAAAACAGAAAAATGGAGGGTCTTTATGGAAAATTGCGGTTATTCATGGTATAATAATTTTAAGCAGAAGGAGGAGGGGTGATGAGTATGGCGGAAAAAGAAATTGCGGCCGGTAATGATGAACAGCGGCCAAATGAAACTCACGAGCCCAAGATTTTTGAATCCGGATATTTTTATCTGTCACAGCAAATAAATGACCTGAAAGACCGCATGGATGCAAAATTTGACAGAGTAGATGTCAAGTTTGAGGCAGTCCGGAAGGAAATCAAGGATCTATCCGACAAAACCGATGCTAGGTTCGATAAAATAGACGCAAAGTTTGAGTCTATGAAAAAAGAAATGGATTCGAGGTTTGATAAGGTTGACGCTAAGTTTGAAGCAGTTCATAAAGAAATCAAAGATTTATCCGATAAAACCGATACTAAGTTTGAAGCCAACCGTAAGGAAACCGATGCAAAATTTGATATGGTTCATAAGGAAATCAAAGATCTATCCGATAAAACCGATGCAAGGTTTGATAAAGTAGACGCAAGGTTTGATAAAGTAGATGAAAGGTTTGATAAAGTAGACGAAAGATTTGACAGAATAGAGGACAAATTCGATGCTTTAAATAAATGGGCAGTTGGTTCCGTAATAGCTATATTAATCGGAACTATTGGCGTAATCACTGCTTTGCTGCTAAAATAGCCTCAAAGGTGGGACAGCTCCCACCTTATTTATAATAAGCGCCCAAGAGAAAGAGGATTACTTGTGAGGAAAATAGCGGTTTTTATTATTTTGGCATCTATGCTGCTTGTAAGCGTTCCTACTTTGGCTGAAGATGCCGAAGATGCAGTTTCTGAAGATAGAACTCCTATGATAATGATAGATGGCTAATGGCATTTGCTCGATGAAATTTACAGCGAAATACTCAAAAAGGGAATTGATAATGTTTACGTGGATCAAAATATAGTAATTACTTTACAATACTACGGGTACATGTATAAAGATTTACCGTATCAACCACTTATTGACGCCGGTTATCTTTTTTAAATGCAGTTATATTTGCTATGTGTTTTGGACGCAAAGGAGGGATGATATGGAAGAAATAGTAAAAGTTGCAATTTTGGAAAATGAAATCGAAGCTAAACTGTTATCTTCCTTATTAAAAGAATACAAAATTCCACATTTTATAGGAACGTATCATGATGCGGCTTATGATGGAATCTTTCAAACTCAGAAAGGTTGGGGTTTTGTGGAAGCTCCGACCTACTACAAAAGCCAAATTTTAGATATTCTGTCAGACATTAGGAAAGGCAGCAATTGATTTAGAAGAATACTTAAAAATATCAGCGCGTGAAGCTTTTGTGCAGTCACTAATGATAAACCCTTTGTCATAAGAAGGTTATCGAGTGTATTGCACAATATTTTTATCCAAAAGTATCAAACTATTAAGCATATTGCGACTTTAATTCAAAGAAGGAATATTAAATAATGTATCGAATATATATTAAGTATAGCACATTTAGCTAGTTTACAGCAAAATAGTACAGCATAATAAAAAATATCAGGAGGTATAAGAATGGGTTCGAAAATAACTCTTTCAGTTATTAAAGCCGATGTGGGTGGATTTGTAGGGCATGGGAGTGTTCACCCGGATATGCTAAAAAACGCAGAGGAAATATTAGAACAGCAAGGGAAAGAATTATTGGTAGATTTTTTTGTTACTAATGTGGGTGACGATATAAATCTCATACTCACACATAAAGAAGGCATAAATTCTGAAAAAGTTCACAAGTTAGCTTGGAATACTTTTCTTAGCTGCACTGAAGTGGCAAAGAGCTTAAAGATGTATGGCGCAGGCCAGGATCTCCTGTCAGATGCATTCTCCGGCAATATAAAAGGCATGGGCCCCGGGATAGCAGAGATGGAATTTGAAGAGCGCCCCAGCGAGCCGGTGATAATATTCATGGCGGACAAAACCGAGCCGGGAGCTTGGAATCTTCCTTTATATAAGATATTTGCAGATCCGTTTAATACTATTGGGCTTGTAATAGACCCTAAAATGCATTCGGGTTTTTGTTTTGAAGTGTTAGACCTCGTAGAAGATAAGAAAGTAACTTTTTCATGCCCGGAAGAGCTTTATGATTTATTAATTTTCTTAGGTGCATCAAACAGATATGTTGTAAAGAGTGTGTATACAAAAAATAAGGAAATAGCAGCAGTATCTTCAACACAAAAAATGAACCAAATGGCAGGCCGCTATGTGGGTAAAGATGATCCGGTGCTTATAGTGCGGTGCCAGAGTGGATTGCCTGCGGTGGGGGAAGTATTGGAGCCATTTGCAAATCCTCATCTTGTAACAGGCTGGATGCGAGGTTCGCACTATGGACCGTTAATTCCTGTGTCTCAAAAGCAGGCAGTTCCTACGCGCTTTGACGGACCGCCTCGAGCAATTGCCATGGGATTTCAGTTGGCTAACGGAAGATTAATAGGGCCACAGGACCTTTTTGCTGATGTAGCCTTTGACAGAGCTAGACAAAAAGCTCTTAAAGCAGCTGATTATATAAGGCAAATGGGTCCGTTCGAACCTCACAGATTACCTCTTGACGAAATGGAGTATACCACAATGCCGCAGGTGATGGAAAAGCTGAAAAATCGGTTTAAATAACAGAAAATATCATCGGCACGGTACCGGTCTACCGCTTACCTTATTCAAAGGCAAAGCAAAAAACCGTTCCGTGCTTTTTCTATTATATTTTCTATGATTCCAAAGCATCTTTTAGAATAGGCTTTTACATGTATTCTAGTTTTATGATAAAATTAAATTGTAATAAATAGCAACGAAAAGTTGTGATCATATGGATTTTGGTGTTAATATAATTAAAACAGATAATAGTCTAGATTACCAGAAAAAATTATTAGAAGAAGCTGATACAATCATAGACCTAACAAGTTATAAAGGATTGAGATTTTGCAGTTATTCAAAAATACTTGACGAGATTTCAAATAAACTTCGAAAATTATCTTTAGGCATATGTTTTTTAGGGTCTGGGGATTTTCATCATCTTTCATTTTCATTAATAAGCAATATTTCAGTCAAACCTATTCTATTGCTCATTGACTATCATGCCGATATGTATGAAACATTTCCAGATATGATAAGTTGCGGTTCTTGGGCTATGCAAGCTCTTAAAGAGGAAAAGGTTAGAAAATGTATAGTAGTCGGAGTAGATGCGAAAGATCCGGCTATAAACAAATTTAAGTTCCAAGATGAATATGTGACTTTCTTTCCTATCAATATCCCCCAAAAATTAATGATACCAAAGGTCTTGGATGAGTTATCCAAATCCCAAGATCCTATTTATATAAGCATAGATAAGGATGTACTTTGTAAAGAGGATGCTGCTACCGGATGGGAGCAGGGTTTGATGCATTTAGACGAGCTTTTGGAATTGCTTTTGCATATAAAGAAAACCGGTAAAGTGATCGGAGTTGATGTGTGCGGAGAATGGGTGCTGCCTATTGACGAAATTATGTTTAGTATTCAAGATAGGTATAGCATGCAGCTTAATCAAATAGCCAATGTAAAAATACTGGAGAGGATGCTGCATTGATTTTAATAAGTTCATATGGATAAATTATTAAAATTGGTTTATAATGCTAAGAGTAGTTGTTAGAAGAAGATAATTCAAGAAAATTTAAAAAAATATACAGAAAATATGGCAATTCTAGGGCTTATAATCAAATATATATATAGATAAGTGTATTGAGTTTAAGCGACATTGCTAAAAAGATTTTATTGTAATATAATAGATAAAATGATTTTTCAAATTAAGGAAGGAGCGGGCAATGCAGAAAAGAATTCAGGAAAAAGCGCCCAAAGTTGATTACCGACTTTTATATAAAAAGCAAATATTGGACTATCTTGAATCTTTAAAAGATACGGAGCAAACAATCTGGCAAATGGATGAATCCATGAAAAGACTTTTCCGCATTGGTGAACAGGTAATACCCGTTTGCTTGGCCAAACTCAGGGAAAATGACGAGGAAATTGCCCCCATTGTTTGCTATGCATTGGAATTTGCCAATGACTACAGTGTAGTCGAACCTTTGATGGATATATTAATAATGCCTAATGTTTCCGACCGTATAAAAGCTCGGATATTGGCAGTGTTGACTCATTATGGAATAGATGCCAGTGAGCTTCCGCTTGAAATAATAATGGAAGATTTTGATAAAATGGCATCTGATTCAATGGCTGAGATGCTGGAGGATATTGAAAGTGATCCTTTTTTAATACCTTACATACTCGATGATTTGGATGAATTTTCCTTAGAAATGAAACTGGCTTATATAAAAGATCTGGGAGCACAGAAGGATGAAAGAGCTATTCCCATTCTGGAAATCATGGCATCAGTTGACGATTATCCGGTAGCTCATGAAGCCATAAAAGCTTTGGGCCAGATAAAATCAGGCAAAGCGCTGTATGTCTTATATAAACTGGCAACCAAATCTGCTGAGGAAGATATACAAAGAATAGCACATCGTGAATCTCAAAGGTTGAAATTTAACGGCATATCCATGGAATTTTTTGAGCCTTGGGAAAATCTTCAAAACCCAGCAAAGGTATTTATTTCTTCCATAGATGGTATAGGAAGCCGTGTATTGTGGATAGCCTGGAAGAACCCTTTTAAGAGTCGAAAGTTAAGCTTTATGAATTTGCTTATAAGCGCTGATATGGGTGTTAGGGACTGCTGGGGAGTTTCAAATATAACGACTCGGGAATTTAATTCTTCGGTGAAAGATTTTTCAAGGACTACAGTCGTAACAAAATGTGATTTGGATTACGCGATTACACTATTAGGTGATGCACTATTTTTTAATAAAACAAAAGATTACCCTATTCCATATCAATTTTATTTTTGGAAACATCTACTGGAGCAAAATTGCCGCATAAATTGCGAGCCTTACTATCCGCAATTTACAGGCTATGATTTGGAATTAATTGAAAAAGACCAAGAATGTTTTAAAAGTACTTTTGACTTATTTAATCACAGCTTTTTTAATGACTGGTTTATAGCACACCCCCGAGTTTATGATTATGCTGAAGAAAACAAGTCTAGAAAAGGATATTTAATAAAAAAAATGACATACCAAAAAGCGGAAAAGCTTTTTGCAAGATTTACCGAAGAGCTCATTGAACCTAATGCAGATAAGGTGAAGAGGATGCTGGAACTGTCCGCGGATTTTTTAGATAAAGCCGGTCAAACAGAAATAGCAAAAACCGCCCTTTGTGCCTTTTTGCATATGGATATTAAGCCACTGCATCATCATCCTTTTATTCAGCGGATGATAATTGAAAGTATAAAAGTAGCTCTAAATAACATGAAGAACGGCTTTGACATGCGGTTTAATCCCGGCGACTTTGAATAGTCAAGAGCCTGAAACAAAAAAGGAGGTACAAAATGGGGAAAAACTTTTTATTTACTTCAGAATCAGTAACTGAAGGGCATCCGGACAAAATATGCGATCAAGTAGCTGATGCTATTCTTGACTCGATTTTAAGCAAAGATCCTTTGGCAAGAGTTGCCTGCGAAGTGGCTGTTACCACAGGTTTGGTAATGGTTATGGGAGAAATTACAACTGATTGTTATGTGGATATTCCCAGCGTTACTCGAGAAACCGTAAAGCAAATAGGATACACTCGGGCTAAATTTGGCTTTGACTGTGACACATGTGCAGTAATTACCAGTATAAATGAGCAATCACCTGATATTGCCATGGGCGTTAACTGTGCATATGAAGCAAGGCAAAGCATGGACAATGCTGATGAATTTGATAAGATTGGTGCCGGTGATCAAGGCATGATGTTCGGATATGCCGTAAATGAAACTTCGGAACTAATGCCTATGCCTATTTCGCTTGCTCATAAGCTAGCAAGAAGGCTTGCTGATGTCAGAAAAAATGATGTGCTTCCGTTTTTAAGGCCTGATGGGAAGACTCAGGTCACGGTGCAGTATGAAGATTCAAAACCTGTAAGGGTTGACAAGATTGTGGTTTCTGCTCAGCATAGCTCTTCGGTGGAACTTTTGACTTTAGAAGAAGGCATTATAGAAGAAGTCATCAAAAAAATAATTCCGGCGCATTTAATGGATAAAAAAACACAAATTTATGTTAACCCCACAGGCCGCTTTGTTGTGGGAGGACCTCACGGCGATTCGGGCTTGACAGGTCGTAAAATCATAGTTGATACATATGGTGGTTATGGCCGCCACGGCGGAGGTTCATTTTCAGGTAAAGATCCTACGAAAGTCGATCGTTCCGCATCTTATGCGGCTCGCTATGTGGCTAAAAATATTGTTGCAGCAGGCCTTGCTTCCAAATGTGAGCTTCAGCTTGCGTATGCTATAGGTGTGTCAAGACCGGTTTCGGTAATGATTGATACATTTGGTACAGGTATTTTGCCTGATGAAGAAATTGAAAAGTTAGTAATAAATAATTTTGATCTTCGCCCCGGCGCCATTATAAGGGATTTAGATCTTAGAAGACCGATATATAGACAGATAGCATCTTATGGGCATTTTGGGCGAGATGAGCTAGACCTACCTTGGGAGAAAGTAGATAAAGCAGAAATATTAAAAAATCAAGCCGGCAGCCTTTAGCAGGCTGCTTTTTTTCGCTTATTTTTGTCAAGGGCTATTAACACAGATAAAAAGGTAAAATATAGCAAGCGACTATTCAGATGTCAAAAGAAGGGATATCCGCGATTTTCATCGAATATAATATTTGATTGATATATTCTACAAAAATCAACGGGGGTTTATTATGCATAAAACCCAAATAAATATAGAATATCTAAATGAAGTGATAAATTCTACTATTGATGCAATTGAAAAAGGGCAAAAAGAGATTTTTAACATTTTTGAGCATGCAAGACAAGAGTGTGAGCGCATACAAAGAGAGCTTGAAGATTTAAAAGCTCAAGTTAAAGATAGAATCAGAGAGGTTGACAACCTAGCTAAGCTAGAAAAATCAGCTAAATTTAAGTTGATGATAGTAAGCAGGGACTTTGAAAAACATTCGGAGGAAGATATAAAAGCTGCTTATGAGGAAACCAAGGATATACAGATAAGACTTTCTATTGAGCGTCAAAAAGAAATTCAGCTTAGGGAAAAACGAGATGATCTTGAGCGGAATCTAAAAAGCATGCTTAATATATTAAACCAATCAGAACATTTGATGATGCAGTTGGGAGTGGCTTTAGGTTTTTTAAAGGGAGATCTTAAGGATATGTCGGGGCACATTTCAGATATTAATGAGAGACGTAACCTTGCAGCTAAAATCATAAAGGCCCAGGAAGAAGAACGGCAGCGCGTGGCACGGGATATCCATGATGGGCCGGCTCAGACACTGGCTAATATAGTTATTCAAACAGATATATGTGAAAGGCTTATGGAAAGAGATTTGAATGAAGCTAAAAAGGAGTTGAACCAACTAAAAAAAATTGTTCGATCGTCCTTGCAAGAACTAAGAAAAATCATATTTAATTTAAGGCCTTCATCTTTAGACAATCTTGGACTGCAAGCAGTTACAAAACGTTATTGTGAGGAATTTCAGGAAGAAACCGGTATAAGGACGGAGTTTCGATTTTTTGGAGATAAAACAAGACTTGGTTCTGAAATCGAAGTGACGATTTTTAGGTTAATTCAGGAAGCCCTTACAAATGTGAAAAAACATTCAAAAGCAAAAAACTGCATTGTTAAACTAGAGTTTGGCGACGGTAAAGCGAATTTAGTTATAGCTGATGACGGGGTAGGCTTTGAAGTATCTACCAAAGATAGCAGCGACTCTGAGCAACATTTTGGCATTATGACAATAAAAGAGCGGGTTGCTCTTGTCGATGGCTCTTTTAATATTGAATCTGAACCGGGTCAAGGTACTAAATTATTTGCAACTATTCCTTTTGCTAACAGACTTTAAAGGAGGATTTAGTTTTGGAAAAAATTACTGTGGTGCTGGCTGATGACCACGTACTTATGCGAAAAGGTCTTAGAAAAATCTTAGAGATGGAAGAGGATATTGAAGTCATAGACGAGGCTTCCGATGGAATCGAAGCCATCGAGAAGGTTATGGAGAAAAAGCCTCAAGTTCTTCTCCTAGACATAAATATGCCAAAGTTAAACGGCATAGAAGTGACAAAGTCTCTAAGAGAAAAGAATGTCGACTCACAAATAGTGATTCTAACGATATATGATGATAGGGAGTATCTTTTGGAATTATTAAAGCTTGGAATATCCGGCTATGTTTTGAAAGACATAGAACCTCAAGGCCTAATAGAAGCAGTTCGAAGTGCAAGTCGTGGTGAAACATATATACAGCCTAATTTGACACGAGCACTGGTGGCTGAGTATAATAGGCTGACACAGCCTGTATCAAATAATGATGTAAGAAAAAATCTTACGGCAAGGGAAAAAGAAGTTTTGGCGGATATAGCCAAAGGTATGAGCAACAGAGAAATATCTATTGACCTGGGTATTAGTGAGAAAACTGTAAAGAACCATGTCAGCAGCATACTGCGCAAGCTCAACTTGATGGATCGAACGCAAGCTGCAGTTTTTGCTATCAAAAATAGGCTTGTTTAGCTGGAATATATTAAAA
Source organism: Tepidanaerobacter acetatoxydans Re1 (assembly GCF_000328765.2). NCBI lineage: Bacteria > Bacillati > Bacillota > Clostridia > Thermosediminibacterales > Tepidanaerobacteraceae > Tepidanaerobacter > Tepidanaerobacter acetatoxydans. The sequence goes on along the minus strand of NC_019954.2, from coordinate 1,759,581 downwards.
TAAATAAAATTATTAAAAAGTTAAGCGTCTAGTATTATTGTTTTCAAATGATACTTTATTTAGGAGAGAAACATGATGACTAGAAAGGAAAAAGTTTTTATAGCTTTAAAGAATTTGTCATCTGACGTATCAGCAGCAAAAATTGCAGAAGACCTAAGTTTTGGATTTGATGCAGAAACTATTTCTAAAGTCACTGAAATCGATAGAAGCAATGTAAGTAGAGAATTAAACGAATTAGTAAGAGAAAACAAGGCTATCAAAATTATTGGAAGGCCTGTAAAGTTTTTTGCAAAATCTTGCCTAGAAGAAATTTTGCAAATAAAGTATGAAGGTGATGGGGTAATAGAAGACGTAAATAATTTTTTGCATAATACCAATTTTGCTAATGATGAATTGAATACAAAAGAAAACGATCCTTTTGCAAGAATAATTGGAGAAACAGGTAGTTTAGAACTGGCAATAAAACAAGCGAAAGCAGCTATATTATACCCTCCAAGAGGACTTCATACGTTAATAACAGGGCCAACGGGTGTAGGCAAGACTACATTCGCGGAAGTAATGTATCAATATGCAATATATAATGGAAATATTTCAAAAGATGCCGAACTTATAGTATTTAATTGCTCTGAATATGCCGATAATCCCCAATTAATTTTATCACAGTTATTCGGTTATGTTAAAGGAGCTTTTACAGGTGCAAATCAAGATAAAGCCGGCCTTATTGAAAGTGCTGATGGGGGTATATTATTGCTTGACGAAATTCACAGGCTGCCACCTGAAGCACAAGAAATGTTGTTTCTACTTATGGATAAGGGTATATACAGAAGACTAGGAGAAACAGATAAATACCATACTGCAAGCATATTAATAATTGGAGCTACCACAGAAAATTTAAATTCAGTACTTTTGCAAACTTTTTTGCGGAGAATTCCAATGACAATAAATCTTCCATCTTTGGAGGATAGACCTCTTAATGAAAGATTAGAATTCATAGAAACTTTTTTTATGAGCGAGGCAAGTAATGTTAAAGTGCCAATTAGAATACACAAGGATGTAATTAGAGCTTTTTTGCTTTATGACTGCTACGGAAATATCGGGCAACTTAAAGGTGATATACAGCTTCTATGTGCGAGAGGATTCTTAGATTATAAAACCTATAATAAAAAGGAGATTGAAATAAATATTCATCTTTTGCCGGAACATATATACAGTGGCTTACTAAGCAGACACAAAGATTACAGTGAAGTTTTTGAGCTATTAGAGTACGGCAAAGACTATTATATATACAAACCTGACGATAAAAAGTTAGCAGAAACTATTAACTTGAACAGCTTTGATGTATCTGATAATTTGTATAAAGAAATAACTAAAAAGTATAATCATTATCTAAATATAGGCTTTTCAAATGATAAAATCAGCGAAATCATAAATAATGATATAATAAAATATTTAAAAAAACTCTTAAAGAAATATGATCATAATACAGAAAAGGCCTTGTTGGATAAAAATGAATTATTTAAAATTATAAATCCGAAGGTATATAATGCTGCGGAGACAGCATTGATACTTGCGGAACAAAAATTAAATAAACATTTCAGCAATAGAGCTATAATAGGTCTTGCTATGCATATAAGTGCTTTGATGGAAAGGATAGCTGACAAAAGCCTAATTTATTATGAAGAAATAAATAAAATTGCTTTAAATAATCCGAGCGAGTTTAAGGTGGCCAAAATGATTAGAGAAGTTTTGCAGCAAGAGTTAGGAATCAGCATACCGACAGGCGAAATTGGTTTCCTAACTATGTTTTTAAGTGCTGTTGATACAGGTGATGATTACAGCAAAATTGGAGTTATAGTTTTAGCTCATGGAGAGGCAACAGCTACTAGTATTGCTGATGTTGCCAATACCTTGCTTGCTACGGAACATTGCAAAGCAATTGACATGCCACTTGATATGAAAGTAGACAATGCATTAGAAAAAACTATAGAAATGGTTAAAAAAGTAGATGAAGGAAAAGGAGTATTATTGCTGGTGGATATGGGATCCCTTACTGCTTTTGCAGAGATTATTACTCAGAAAGCAAATGTTTTAACTAAATCCATAGAGAATATTTCTACCCCAATAGTAATAGAAGCTGTAAGAAAAAGCCTATTGCCAGAAATGACCTTATCAGTTCTTGTTGAAGATCTAAATAGAGCAAACCCATATATCGGAAGAATAATTAGTGGAGATATTAAAAACAGAGTTAATATTTCATCTTCAAAAACAATACTTACTACATGTATTTCAGGCATGGGTGCTGCTGTAAAAATTGCACAACTTTTAAAAAACACTTTAAATTTTGTGGATGAATATAATGTCAAGATACAACCAGTAAATAAAGCTGAAAACTTGGATAATATCTTAGATAAAAATGGTTACGACGATGTAATAGCTGTAGTTGGAACAGTAGATTTGCATATACCACAAGTTCCTTTTATCCCAATAGATGAACTAATAATAGGAGATGGAGTTAGGAAACTGGAAAAAAGTATTACTGGTTCGAACAACTATATAAAAAGTAAAAAACAATCGGAAGAAAACGTATTCATTAATATGTTGGAAGAATTACTTACTTTTCTAAATCCTATAAAAGCATATAATGTGGTTAATGATTCATATACTGCAACAATAAAATTGTTAGGTATAAAGGATTCTGCCAGAATTAAATCTAGATACATTTTTCACAATTGCTGTATGATAGAAAGGCTTATTCAAAATGATATATTACCGTATAACAACATTGATGAATTAATACAAAAAAAGATGAGTATATATGAAAAAGTGAAATTATCTCTAGCAAACATTGAAGAAGCATTTGGCATTACCGTTCCTGACACAGAAATAGGGTATATAATAGACTTGCTTGACACACAATAGCACACTTGAGCTTTGCATTTTAATTAATCATATTAGAATAACATATTGTTATGCTTCAAACCCATGAAAGCAAAGAGAAGGTAGCGAGTAGCGCAAAATTCTCTTTGCTTTTATAATTTTGACACAATTATATTGGCATGAATATTGCTCTATAAATTACTTTATAATATGTTTAAGGTTGCATTTAATTTACTTAGGATTGGGAGGATAATTTATGCTAGGAATATTGATAGTAACTCACAGCAATTTTGGAAAGGAGCTTTTAAGAAGTGCTGAGCTTATTGTAGGAAGACAGGAAAATATTGAAACTTTAGGCCTTGAACATGGAGATAGTGTTGAAGAGTTATATAAGAAAGTTAAGGATTCACTTAAAAAGTTGGATAGGGGAGAAGGAGTTTTAATTTTAACAGATCTTTTTGGTGGCAGTCCATCCAATGTAACTGCTGCAGCCATGAAAGAAAATAATATTAAGGTCGAAAGTATTTCGGGAGTTAATTTACCAATGCTTATAGAGGCTTTGGACTTGAGAAATACTACAGATTTAGAGTGTATTATAGACAAAATTATCCAAACAGGAATTTTCGGAATTAAAAATATTAAGCTTGAGTTAAAAGAAAAAAGCAATAGTGCTTAGGAGGCATTGAGAATGGCAGATATTACCATGGTAAGAGTGGACGAGCGACTTGTGCATGGTCAAATAATAATTAAATGGCTCCAAGCTAAAAATGCTAACAAAATTATAATAGTCGATAATGAACTATGCAAAGATCCAATAATGGGAAATTTTTTAAGTATGACTGTTCCACAAAATGTTAACCTCGAAATCTATGACATATATGAAGCAGTAGAAACTCTAAATGCAAGTGAATCGAATGACAAAGCAATTATCTTACTTAAAAATTTATATCTAGTAAAATTTATGCATCAAAAGGGGGTGAAAATTAAAGAAATAAATATCGGTAGGATACCTTCAGGACCAGGAAAGAAAAAGATTCATCAAAATGTTTTTTTATCAGATGAAGATATAGATGCTATTGAATACTTTAGAGAGAAAGCTGTTCCGATTATTGTTCAAATGGTGCCTGATAGTTTACCGATTCTTATTTATGATGTGATTTGAAATCTTTTAAGAGAGGATGTGAGTTTATTTTAGAAAAAGAAAATTTGCCATATATTATTTTACTTACGCACGGTAATTGGGGTCAAGAATTAATTAAGAGTGCAGAAATGATATGTGGCACTTTAAAAAATGTTTATGCGTTTCCATTACAGCCAGCTCAATCGACTAATGACTATATGGTTAATATTGAATCAGTCGTGAAGACTGCACCAAAAGGCAGTATCATAATCGCTGATTTATTTCGAGGTACTACATCTAATATAGCAGCAGCAATTTCAGCCAAATATGATGTAATAGCTTTATCGGGTTTAAATATTGCGATGCTTATTGAGGCCAATGAGTATAGGACAAAATATAAAGGTGAAGAGTTATCAGAAAAGCTAATAGAAAAGGCAACTGAAAATTGTAAGAATATAGGTAAAATATTACGAGAATCTAAGTATCTCATGAAATAATTAAAGATTCTTAAGAAAAATACTGTTATCGCTGAAGTGCTTTTTAAAATTCACGCGGATAATCAATGTTTCAACTATGTATTAAGTAACTTACCATGTTATTTCTAACATTCTTTAAAAATGCAATGAATTTACGAGAAATACTAGAAAAATAAAAAATTATTTAACAAAATATAGAAAGTGAGAGGGAAAATAAATGATCGATAAGGAGTTTTTACTAATTCCAGGCCCTACACCGCTTCCACCACGCGTGATTTCAGCTATGACTCAGCCAATAATTAATCATAGGGGTCCACGCTTTAAAGAAATGTTTCAAAAAGCGATGATTGCACTCAAAGAATTAATTAATTGCAGCGGAGATGTTTATCTTATTCCATCTTCAGGAACTGGTGCGATGGAACTTTCTGTAGATAATTTTACCAGTAAAGGCGACAAAGTACTTGTTGTAGATACTGGAATTTTCGGAGAACGTTTTTATATGATGAATGTTGCTCGCGGAAGAAATGCATTAAGACTGAAAGTTGAATGGGGAAGAGCTGTGCAGCCTGAAGAAATAACAGAGGTATTAATATCGAATTCTGATGTAAAAGCTGTTTTTATAGCACATAATGAAACCTCTGCTACTACCATAAACGATATAAAACAAATTTCATCAAGAATAAAAAAAATGTCAGATTGTTTTATTATTGTTGATGCTGTAAGTTCAATTGGAGTTACTGAAATTGATATAGATAATTGGGGTATTGATGTTCTTATTGGTGCTTCACAGAAAGGGTTGATGAGCCCACCTGGAATCGGGATTGTAGCCGCCAGCAAAAGAGCAGTGGAATATGCTATGAAAAAAGAAAATGAAACTTACTATTTTGATGTAAAGAGCATAAAAAAGAACGCAGATATTAACCAATCATTTACAACATTTCCAGTTTCTACCTTTCTTGGTCTAAGCGAGGCTCTTAAGATGATACAAGAAGAAGGATATGAAAATATTTATAAACGACACTTAATCTATCGAAACTTAGTAAGAACTGCATTAAAGGAAATTGGATTAGAATTGGTGGCGAACGATGCGGATGCTTCACCAGGTCTTACTGGAATATATGCGCCTAAAGGAATAAACGCAAATGACATAATAAGCATGATGAGAGAGCGTTACGGAGTTGAAATTGCTTCTGCTCAAGGAAATCTCAAAGGAAAGGCTTTTAGGATTAGCCATATGGGATATATCAATTCAAATGACTTACTTGTAGCGATTTCAGCACTAGAATGTACCCTAAAAGACTTAGGCTATAATGATATCGAAATGGGCATAGGAACAAAGAAGTTTTTAGAATTACGAAGGAAGTTTGAAGTGTAAAATATACAAATAAATATTATCTGCTGCTCACATGTAAAATTATGTAATCCTAAAATCATAAACTAATCAAACTAGAAATTTTGTAATTTCCACTTTTTGAATATTTAGCGTATATATGTGTAAAGAAATAGTATGCTTATGTATGATTCTAGCTAAAATCAATGAATAAACATAGGGAGGGTATAATAATGCAAGCACAAGCAGTTACTTTGACTATTATGCAATCAGCTTTAATATCTTTATGGATTTCCATCGTCATGACGCGTAGTACAGGTTATTCTTCAACTGCCTTTAGATATAGCCCTTTGATGACGGGATTGATTGTAGGCATTGTTTTGGGCGATGTGCCTAATGCAATGATGGTTACTGCGGCAATTCAATTGATCTACATGGGAGTTATTTCTCCTGGCGGTTCTACACCAAGTGAGCCTGCGGTAGCTGCTGCAGTAGCAGTTCCTGTAGCAATTTTATCAGGTCTAAAGCCAACAGAAGCAGTTACAGTAGCAATACCTGTAGGACTTTTAGGTTCATATCTTTATCAGCTTAGATTCTTTTTAAACACGGTTGTTGTAACACCATTAGTTGATAAATATGTAAAGCAAGCAGATGAGAGGGGTATAACTTTTGCTTCTATTTTTCTACCTATAATCTTGGGATTTGCGATATTCTTTCCGGCAATGTTTATTACACTTTACAAAGGAGTTCCTTTAATAACTGAAGTTGTAAAACTTATGTCAGGACGTACTATACATGCATTAGAAGTTATTGGAGGAGCACTTCCTGCAGTAGGAATTGCTGTTACGCTTAAAATGATTGGAAAGAAGAGTTTAATGCCTTTCTTCTTGCTAGCGTATTTTCTAGTTATAATTTTACAGTCATTAGAAATTAATATTATAACTTTTGCAATTTTAGGGGCAATAATTTCTTACTTATATGTGCTAGTTATAATGGAAAAAGAAGGGGAAATTAGTGGAGAGCTAGAAGAAAATGATATAGCAAAGGATGCCAATAGTGCAGGTGAAGGTCAATTTACAGATAGAGATCTTCGCAAAATCTGGCTTAGATGGAGATATGCAAACGAAATTCCTCATACTTTCGATAGAATGATTGCATTTTCTTTTCTATGGTCGTTGATACCAGGCTTAAAAAAACTGTATAAGAGCAAAGAAGATTTAAGTGAGGCATATGAGCGACACTCGCAATTCTTCAATACTGAATGCATTGGCGGTGCGCCAATTGTTGGAATGACCCTTTCGCTGGAAGAACAAAGAGCAAGAGCATTGTCTGAAGGAAGAAAGGATGAAGCAGTAAGCGAAGAGGTAATAAACAGCACAAAAGTTAGTTTGATGGGACCATTTGCGGCTTTAGGAGACTCAATAGAAGAAGGCACAATTCAGTATATTTTAATTGCTTTATTTCTTCCTTTGGCAAGTGCGGGCAACTTTTTAGGTGGAATCCTTCCGTGGCTGATATGGATTATAGGAAATTACTTTTATGGTTTTTACTTCCTCAAGATGGGATACAAACTAGGAATTCATGCAGCTACCACAATTCTTGGTGGCAAGAGCATGAGGTATATACTTACCGGACTATCGATATTGGGACTCTTTATGATGGGTGTATTAACTGCCTCTTATGTTGATGTTACAACTCCTTTAAGCTGGACTATTTCAGGCAAGACTTTTGAACTTCAGGGTATATTGGATAGCATATTTCCAGGACTATTGCCGTTAGCGACAGTAATAATTATATATCTCTACTTTGATAGAAAAGAATTAAATGTGTTAAAAGTGCTTATTAGCTTAGTAATCATTTTAGCTATATTAGGGTTATTGAATATACTTTAATGCTATCTAAGGTGGAAAGCCTTATAAAGTTTTTTGCTTAGAAGCAACTTTGTTGTTAGTACTGATGACTAATTAATCATCAGTACTAACATGCTTTTCCGTTCATAACAATATATAGTTGGGAGCAGCAGCGACGAATTTATGTAAAGGATCATTAAAAAAGTTTAGCAAACAGTTAAAAACTAAAAGCACTGTGTTTATGAGGTACAATATTGTGGAAAGGTAAATTAACCGATGTCAAACGGATTATTTTTATAACTCTAGATAAGCTAGTGATAATAACAAAAATCTATTATATTGGAGGATTGATTTTAAATGGGAGAAATAGTTTTGGCACGAGTGGATGATAGATTAATTCATGGTCAAGTTATGACAAAATGGTCTAAGGGATTAAATTGCAATGCTATTTTTGTGATAGATAATTCAATTTCGAAGGACCCGCTTATGAAAAGTGTGTATGAAATGTCAGCAGGAGCTTACGGTTTAACAATTAAAGTAATGAGTGTTGATGAGGCAATAAAAAGTTGGGAAGAAAATAAATTCTGGCGATATAAGGTAATTTTGTTGTTTAAAAATATTTCAACGGTAAAAGAAACAGTAAATAAAGGCTTGCCAATACAAAAATTAAATATTGGAGGTATTGCAAAGAAAGCTGATTCTACGTTTATAATTCCTAGTGTTGCTTTGACGAAGCTTGATGCTGACATCCTAAGGGAATTAAATCAAAATTATGGCATAGAAGTGACATTCCAGACACTGCCTGATACCAAGAAGGTAAGTCTAAAAGATGCTCTAGATAATTCTGAGTTATAGAAAAATCAATGTGAAATTATAATTGATTCCACTGTAAAAAGTTAGTTTTTCCATAAAACATTTATGTATTGCTTGCTCTATAAAAAGGACATTATTAATTTTACGTTAAATAATAAAGGTTTTTGCGTCGTAAATTATAATTAACCTGGCTAAGATGTAACTTAAAAGACTATAACATTGTTAATGAAAGCAGAGGTTTTAAAATTATGTATGAATTTGACTACGTAGATAATGCAAAACAGTATAGTTCTGAAAAGTGGTATGGTCTTAAGGAGAAGTTCGGTAGCGAGGACTTAATTCCGCTATGGGTAGCCGATATGGATTTTAAAGCTCCGCAACCTGTGATAGATAGACTTATGGAAGTTGTCGAATTTGGAGTTTATGGAAATATTAGGAGACCTGAGACCTATTACAATGCAATAATAAATTGGATGAGAAAAAGATATAATTGGGAAATTAAAAGAGAATGGATAGGTATTGCTTCTCGCATTATTCCATCAATTGGGTTTGCTATTCGAGCACTTACTCAACCCGGAGATAATATTATTATACAGCCACCAGTTTATGATAATTTTTCCAATATAATCAAGAAAAGCGAAAGAAAAGTCGTAACTAATCCATTGATTTTTAAGGAACAAAAATACCATATGGATTTTTTAGACTTGGAAAAGAAAGCGCAAGATCCCAAAACAAAAATGTTAATTATCTCAAATCCGCATAATCCGGTCGGCCGTGTATGGACAAGGTCAGAACTGACGGAATTGGGTAGGATATGCTTGAAGCACAATGTAATTGTAATTTGCGATCAAGCTTATGCAGACCTAACATATCCCAACATTGAATATACCCCCTATGCATCAATTTGTGAAGATTTTGCCCAAAATTGTATTACCTGTACTTCGCTAAGTAAGCCGTTTAATTTAGCGGGTATACACACAGCATATATGATTATTCCGAATAAAAATTTGTTTGATGCATATGATAGTTTTATTGAATCGCTGCATTTGAAAAGAGGAACTATTTTTAGTGTAATTGCGACAGAAGCTGCTTATGAAGAAAGTGAAGAGTGGTTGAATAATGTTACGAAATATATTAACGAAAACTTGCAATATATGAAATGTTTTATCAAGGATAGAATTCCGAATATCAATGTGATAGAGCCTGAATTTGCTTATTTAGTCTGGTTGGATTTACGGAATATAAAAGTAGATAGTTCACAGTTAAATAATTTTTTAGTGCAAAAAGCTAAAATAGCTGTAAATGATGGACGAATGTATGGTGAGAACGGAGCTGGATTTGTAAGAATGAATATTGCATGTCCGAGGAATATCTTAAAATCTGCCTTGGAAAGGATTGAATTTGCTGTTAATATTTGTTGAAATTAGTAACACAGGAAATTAAATTTCTTAAATCTGCAATGGCATAAGGGAGAGAAATACAATTATGAATATTTACCAAAAATATGGTTTAAAACAGATAATAAATGCAAGCGGGAAAATGACAGCTTTAGGCGGCAGTGCTCTTAACTCGATGGTAGCACGTGCTATGTTTGAAGCTGCTCAAGATTATGTTGATATGCAAGAATTAACAATAAAAGCAGGTAAAATTATTGCAGAAATGACGACGGCTGAAGATGGATGTCCAACAGTAGGGGCGGCTGCTGGTATTGCGATTTCGACAGCGGCTTTAATAGCTGGAAAGAATTTAACTTTGATTGAACGATTACCATATAGTGAAGGACTGAGCAACGAGATAATTATTCAAAAGGGGCATTTAATTAATTTTGGAGCATCAATAGCTCAGATGATCAGATTGGGAGGTGGTAGAGTAGTTGAGGTAGGACAAGTAAACCATGTTAAAAAAGATCACATTTTAGAGTCAATTTCAGAAAAAACTGCCGCGATTTTTTACGTTAAGTCTCACCATGCTGCTAAAAAAGGGATGCTATCAACCTCTGAGATAATTGAAATTGGTAGAGAAAAAAATATACCAGTTATCATAGATGCAGCCGCAGAAGAGGATATAAAAAAATATATTCAAAATGGGGCGAATCTTGTAATATACAGCGGAGGAAAAGCCATAGGTGGGCCAACTTCAGGCTTTATTTGCGGTGAAAAAGAATTAGTTGAAGCTTGCCGACTACAATACTTGGGTGTTGGTCGAGCAATGAAAGTAGGTAAGGAACAGATTATGGGCTTAATTGCAGCATTGGAAATTTACTATGACAGAGTTGAAACCAAGCAAGAAGAATTGCAAAAAGCTAAATGGATAGTTGAACAGTTTAAAAATATTCAAGGAATAACTGCTTCTATTATACAGGATGAAGCAGGAAGAGAAATTTATCGTGCACAGTTAAAGTTTGATGAAAAGAAACTAAAAATTTCAACCGATGAAATTATTAATAAATTAGAAAGGGGCGAACCTTCAATCTTTATTAGAAATTATTACGCAAATTTAGGTATAATAAGCATTGATCCGCGCACTTTGCTTTCTGGTCAAGAAAAAATAATTGTTAACAGAATAAAAGAAATTTTAAACATACAATAATATTATATCTGCAAGTAGCTGCTGGATGTTTAAACGATTTTTATTAGCCTTTGTTTTTATGGATAAGATTTGCGTTATTAATAAGATAGGAAAGCTAATTTTCACTCAAAGTGCAAAAAAAATGTCATAATAGGTCTAAAATACTAGTAAAATAGGACAAGTGGGATATACCAAATTTTACTAGTTTGTCATATAATTAACTTTGTAAAAGCCCTATTTCTTCTTAAATGATTTACCCCTTAGTTCTTTTTTAAGCCCCCCTTTCTTTCGTGGTTAGACCCTGAAAGCAAGGGTCTTTTTTTATTTTTAGATATAAAAGGAAATACAGCTTTAATGTAGAATAATATACAGAATATATAAATATTATATAAAAGTTAATATTATATGGGGGCTTAACTGATGTTGCCACATAAAAAGTACGCATATCTCATAGGGGCTTTGGGCTTTGCGCTTTTAGGGGTGTTAGTTGCCGTATTTGGTTTTAAGGAAAATCTAAACATAAATTACATAATATTTTTACTATTTATGACTATGTCAGAGCTGCAAACTTTGAAAGTAAATAATAGTTATTTAAGCGTTGGATTTGGCTTTTTATATTCTGCGGCGTTTATTTTTGGTCCTGCATCAGCGGCTATAATGAAGATTTTAAGCACATTAATCTGTCAGATATATTATAAAGTGAAAAATGGCTTAGACGATAGCATTGAGAAAACCGTATTCAATGCGGGTCAGTATATGATAAGTTTTTTCTGTGCTACACAGTTATATTTGTTAAATAAAAAGAGTTTTATAAATAACAATCTTACATATGAGGTAGTTATGCAGAGCACGCCTATACTTATTTATTTTTTACTGAACAATCTATTGGTAGAATACTACATAGTTTTAAAGCACCAGAAACCAATGCCTAAGCTGATTCCAAAATCTTTGCTGATGGATTTGTCAACATATCTGATAGCAGTACCTGCAGGGATGGCAATAGTAAGTGTACATAATAAGCACGGCTTTTTCGAAACTGTGTTAGTCTTGGTTATTTATCTGGCTGTAGTTTATGTATATATTTTGTATCATAATCTAATCAAGACAAACAACGAATTGACAGCTCTTTATGATATGGTTACGAGTATTGCATCGACTCTTGATATTGAAACAGTAATGGATATAGTGCTGAGTTATGCACAGAGTATAGCACCTTGGGATACGGTATGCTTATATGTATATCAGAACGGATATTTAGTACCGGCAATTTATGAAGGCTTTGAAAATGAAGAATTTAAATATCACAAATTAAAACCCGATGAACAAATATTGGGGCGTAATATTTTTACGAGTAAAGGAGAAATAATTAATAATTGTCATAAGAAAAGCAAGGAGTTAAAAGACATATCGATCGGTCAAGATGGCACAAAATCCATATTAGCAGTACAGCTAACAACGAATAAAAAGCTTATAGGAGGTATTGTCCTTACCAGCAAAAAAAATAATATATACACAAAAAAACATTTAACACTGATGAATATCCTGGCAAGTCAAGCTGCTGTTGCATTGACAAATGCACAACTTTTCGATGAAACTTCCCAAATGGCAATTACTGACGGACTTACCGGTTTGTATAATCATACCTACATATACTCGGAGATGGAACGGCAAATGAGAGGTATAAACAATGCCGGCGGTATTTTTAGTCTTATTATCATCGATGTTGATCATTTTAAAGTATATAATGACATGTATGGTCATATTGTAGGAGATATCATATTAAAGAATTTAGCCGAGGTTTTAAAGAAAAATGTAAGGGATAAGGATATTATAGGCAGATATGGAGGCGAAGAATTTGCTATAATATTGCCTGGCATTCCATCGCTTGAAGCAATGATTATTGCAGAGCGCATACGGAAAATTGTTGAAAAAACTGCACTTGCTACAGTAGAAAATGAAAATATATATATTACTATAAGCGCCGGCATTGCGGCATATCCGACTAATGCAGCTTCGGTAGAAGACTTGGTTGACAAGGCCGACCAAGCCATGCTTTTTGGAGCTAAAAAAGAAGGCCGGAACAGGGTTGTAATATTTCGGCAGAATATAAGTATGGAAACTTAAATTTTTGATGGTAATTTTAAGCTGCTATAAAGCACATCCCAAATCTCTGGTTCTTCAAACCCCTTTCTCCACGCTGCGGCTCCTGCAAGGCCGTATTTTTCTATAAGAGCAGCTTTTAGCTTAATGGATTTTTCATCTTCCAGCCATATTTTAAAAACCGAATCTCCTTTTTTGTAGTAGGCAAAATTCTGTCCGGCTTTTTCATCCCAACTCATCTTAGCCTCATTTTTTTCTAGTATTTCTTTTGCTTGAGCCATGGAAAGAGCTGTAGATTTTACTGTTGTGTTGCCTCCGTCATCGGATGCTTCTTCCCACTGGCGCGTATAAAAAGGTAAACCAAGTATAACCTTTTCCGGAGATACATCTTCTAAAAGAGTTGTGATACCATTTTCAACCCAGCCTATGGAAGCGACGGAACCGCTGGTAGGGCTTGTTGCCCAATGCTCATCATACGCCATTAAAATTACATAATCCACGACTTTACCTAATTCCTTCCTGTCATAGCACATGGACCAATTGGGACTTGTAGATTTGGCAGTAACGTCCATAGATACGACAATGCCCGCTTCATGAAGGATAGGGACAAGTTCTCGAACAAATTGAACTAAAAGTCCTTTGTCTTCAAGATATACATTCTCAAAATCAAGGTTAATGCCATCTAGACGGAAAAGTTCTGCATACATCAGAATTTGCCGGATAACCTTATCACGAGTTTCGGAACTTGATAAAAACTCATGTGTGATATCCGGGTCGAAGTTATTATTTATTAGTGGCCAAACTGCCAGATTATTTTTATGTGCCCATTCTATATAAGAAATGTCAGCTTTGCTATCAGTGGTTCCTTGACCATCGATAATTGAAAACCAGGTGGGAGATATTATATCAAGGCCTAATGGAACAGATTCCATACTCTTATCAGGTGTAACTTTGTAAATATAGTCCCATACCATGTTGAGCCTACCTCTACCGGGACTATATCGCCGATAATCAGGTTTATGCTCGGTCATTTCCGGCATTTCAGATACCTCCAGATTATTTTTTAGGATGTAACCAATTAAGCCGTTTTCAGTTCTGACTTGAAACCACCCGCCTTCGAGAGAATATACAGTAAGATTATCGAATTTTTTAATTTTGGCTACACTTGCGGAAAGCCATGTAGGCGAAAGTTTCATAATAGTTTCATCAGATATTATTTTACCTGTCTTACGGGTATTAAGGTTTTTATCAATAATTACGCGGTTTTTATCTTGAATTACTTTAACTTTTATGCCATACAAATCCTCCAAAAGCCGAATGGGTATGTATGGCTGCTGTTGATCTGCTAGGATTTTTGCAGGGAAGGATATTTCTGTGGGCTTTGTATTTATCATTGCGGTTAGACTTTCTGTTGCAAGGCGAACGGTTTTATCAAATGTTGTAATAGTAATCTTATTTTCCGCTGAGTCCCAGAAAATATAAGGGTCTAGATATTCTTTTATAATATTATATGATAAAAGCACATGATTGTTCTCGATTATGAAGGGAGTTTCTTCTGACAATACCATGTTTTCAATAACCAATATCGGCTTATTATCAGGCAGTGGCGAAACTGTGTAAATATCTGTAAAACAGAAAATACTGAAAAACAGTAACATCATTAAAAAAAGAGCGGCAAAAGCAATTGAGTTTGATTGGGTAGCAGGTTTTACGCTCATTATTTCCTCCGTAATAAAAATAATTTATTTGACAATTAAAGAATAATTAATTGATATAATTCGACAAAAAACTTTTAGTTCCTCTATTTTTGACGGAATTAAAATATGCCAGTAACTTCATAGATACTAGAAAGTTAGGCAGTTGCACGTATATTCAAAAAATGTTAGAATAAACCGAACAGGTCTATTATTACAAGGCTAAAACTGTGTTTTAGCACATCTATGGAGTGCTTTATATGATTGAGCTGGAAGGTGTTGTAGAGAGAATTACATATTATAATGAGGAAAATGGTTTTACTGTTGCAAAAATTACAGTAAAAGATAACGATGATTTGATTACGGCTATAGGGTATTTTCACTGTCTTGAAGTCGGGGAAGTATTAAAACTCAGGGGAAATTGGACTATACATAAAGATTACGGGCATCAGTTCAAGGTCGAGTTTTATGAGACGATTATGCCGGCGACTGTCAGGGGCATAGAAAACTATTTGGCATCAGGGGTAATTCGCGGCATAGGTCCTACAATGGCAAAGAAAATCGTGAAAGAATTTGGAGAAAAAACTTTGGAGGTCTTAAGTAACTCACCTGAAAAGCTTTTAAGTGTTCCCGGTATTGGAGAGAAAAAACTTAAAATGATAACTGAATCCTATAGCCAGCAACAGGAAACTCGCGATATCATGTTGTTTCTTCAAGAATATGGAATTGGTCCTAATGTGGCGGTAAAAATATATAAAAACTATAAAGAAAAATCAATTCAAATACTGAAGCAAAACCCTTATCGCTTAGCAGACGAAGTGTATGGAATCGGATTTAAAACGGCCGACTACATTGCTCAAAAAATGGGTATGGAACGCGACTCTATGGAACGCCTATGTGCCGGCTTGAAATATGCTGTAGTAAAGGCTGCGGATGAAGGCCATGTTTTTATGCCGCTTGAGGAATTGCTGTATAAAGCTTCGGAACTTTTATCCGTAGAAAAAGAGCCTTTAAATCAAGCTTTTTTAGCGCTTGAGGAAAAGAAAGATATTGTTGTAGAGAGGGCATGGGGCAGGGAAGATGTGTATTTGGCCGCTTTTTACTATTCGGAAAAGGCCGTTGCTCGCAGGCTTTTTTTATTGGCTGCTATGATAGATGAGCCGTTGGAAATTACCGATGAAACTATAAATGAGATAGAAAAGTGCTGCAATATAAGGCTGGCTAAGCGTCAAAGGGAAGCTATTGAAAAAGCGGCACAGCATGGTGTGTTGGTAATTACGGGGGGTCCGGGCACCGGTAAAACCACAACAATTCAGAGCTTATTGGAATTTTTCAAAAAACAAGAATTAAAGGTGGCACTTGCAGCGCCAACGGGTCGAGCTGCAAAACGGATGGTAGAAACCACAGGAGTTGAAGCAAAAACAATACACAGATTGTTAGAATATAATGCATATGAGCAAGGAGGCATGGCTTTTGGCAAGAATCAGGACGATCCTTTAGATGAAGATGTTATTATTGTCGATGAAATGTCCATGGTTGATATAATTCTCATGCATCATCTGCTGTCTGCGGTAAGACCGGGTGCTCGACTTATTTTAGTAGGAGATAAAGACCAGCTTCCGTCGGTAGGACCGGGCAGTGTCTTGAGAGAAATCATTGAAAGCGATAAAATTCCAGTAGTGGTTCTTGATGAGATATTTCGGCAAGCACAGGAAAGCATGATTATTGTCAATGCACATAGGATAAATAAAGGTTATTTTCCATATATAAATGTGAAAGATAAGGACTTTTTTTTCGAGCAGGTTCTTCTGCCTGAGGATATATTGGAAACTATCTTGGAAATGACTAAAAACCGTTTGCCTAATTATGGAGATTTTGATCCGCTAGAGGATATCCAGGTAATTACACCGATGAAAAAAGGGTTAGTAGGTGTTGCTAATCTAAACGACAAATTGCAGTTTCTTTTAAATCCGCCAAGCAGGCGCAAGAAGGAATATCATTATCGTGCATGTGTGTTTCGTGAAGGTGACAAAGTCATGCAGATTAAAAACAATTACGATAAAGAAGTATTTAATGGCGACTTAGGCCGAATCGTTAGAATTGATGATGAAGATGTAGTCATCGTGAGTTTTGCAGATGCATGGCAAGAAAGGGAAGTGGCTTATCAAGGTCAAGAAATAGAAGAATTGAGTCTTGCTTATGCTCTCTCCGTTCATAAGAGCCAAGGCAGCGAATTTCCGGTAGTTATTATGCCTATCACAACCTCGCACTACGTGATGCTGCAGAGGAACCTTTTATATACTGCCGTTACGAGGGCTAAGAAACTAATAGTGCTTGTGGGTACAAAACAGGCACTAACAATAGCCATACAAAACAACAGGTCATTGAGACGCTATGGCCATCTAAGTGACAGGATAATCGACGAATTTTCCCAAGCAATTTTTAGGGACGGTTCCATTTAATTCACCTTTGATTCAGTGATTCAGTGTAGATATTTTACTTAGTTGAGAGGTGGAAATGATATGTTAGAACAGAAACTCTCCAATCTAAAGCAAAGAATTCAGGCACTCAAACAGGTGGTGGTAGCTTTTTCAGGGGGTGTTGACAGCACTTTCCTATTAAAGGTATGTATGGATGCTTTGGGTAGGGACCATGTCTTGGCAGTAACCGCCAGGTCTGGGGCCTTCTCTGAAAAAGAGTTTATAGAATCTCAAGGCTTGGCAAACCTCTTAAATGCCAGGCAAATAATAATAGAATTAGATGAGTTGAATATCCCTGGTATCCTAGACAACCCTCCCGAAAGGTGTTACTTTTGCAAGCGGTATTTATTTAATAAGTTTATCGACATTGCCAGAGAACAAGGCTATGATTTTGTAGTGGAGGGTTCGAACTTTAGCGATACTGAAGATTTCAGGCCAGGAATGGTTGCCATACAGGAACTGGGTATTATAAGCCCATTGAAAGAAGTAGGCTTGACCAAGGATGAAATACGAAAAGCCTCAAAAGAAATGGGACTTCCTACATGGAATAAACCTTCATATGCATGTTTTTTTTCTAGATTTCCATATGGAGAAAAAATTACTCGGGAAAAACTTAAAAGGGTGTCCGAGGCCGAGGATTTATTGAGAGGCCTCGGGTTTTATCAATTTCGCGTCCGCAGCCATGAGGACCTTGCACGAATTGAAGTTTTGCCGGAGGAAATAAACAGGTTTTTTGAGCAAAGCTTTCGTGATAAAATAACAAATGAGTTTAA
This sequence comes from Tepidanaerobacter acetatoxydans Re1, assembly GCF_000328765.2. Lineage (NCBI taxonomy): Bacteria > Bacillati > Bacillota > Clostridia > Thermosediminibacterales > Tepidanaerobacteraceae > Tepidanaerobacter > Tepidanaerobacter acetatoxydans. The sequence goes on along the minus strand of NC_019954.2, from coordinate 1,741,500 downwards.
AAAACTAGGTTTCACATATATTACCTTGGATTTGACAGGATATAGGACAGGCAGCATGAATGAGGAGCTAAAAGAGGGGGACAGAGCAGCTTGGAAAAATTAAGAGGATTACTTGAAAAATTGCAGGCAGGAGATGTAACAGTTGATGATGTTTTAAAAGAACTAAAAAATTTGCCTTATGAAAATCTTGAATTTGCTCGGATTGACAATCATCGAAGCCTTAGGCGAGGAGTGCCGGAAGTAATCTACTGCCAAGGCAAGACAACGACTCAGGTGGTGGAAATAACCCGGCACATGCTGAAAAGCGGCAACAATGTTATGGGAACTCGAGCGGATTTAAAGACATTTCACGAAGTGCAGCTTATTGCCCCGGATGCAAAATACTATGAACCTGCAAGGATTTTTGCAGTTCAGCAAGAAGAAGTCTTGAAAAACGAGGGTATTATTGCGGTTGTAACTGCTGGGACATCAGATATACCTGTGGCCGAGGAAGCTGCTGTAACTGCAGAGCTGTTCGGCAATCCGGTAGAGAGGCTGTATGATGTGGGAGTGGCAGGTATCCATCGGCTGTTGATGAATATGAAAGTAATTCAATCAGCCAGAGTAATAATAGTTGTGGCCGGTATGGAAGGAGCGTTGGCCAGTGTAGTCGGGGGATTAGTGGACAAACCCGTGGTGGCGGTTCCCACAAGCATAGGATACGGAGCCAACTTTCACGGCCTTTCTGCCTTGCTTGCAATGCTAAACAGCTGTGCCGGCGGTGTATCGGTAGTCAACATCGATAACGGCTTTGGTGCGGCATATGTTGCCCATCAAATTAATCGGCTGGGAGAGAAAGGTGAATAGGATAAATAAATTATGTAAATCAACTACGAATTAAGATATGAGGGAGTGAGCGCTGTGAAAAACGGTAACAGCAAAACCATCTTATACCTGGATTGCTTTTCCGGCATAAGTGGAGATATGTTCCTTGGTGCCATGCTGGATTTGGGGTTAGACAAGGAAGAATTTTTAAGTGAACTTACAAAACTTCCTTTACATGATTATGAAGTGGAAATAAAAAAGGCGTTGAAGGGCGGCATTACAGGCACAGATGTTATGGTGAAAACTCATGAACATCATCCGCATCGGGGTTTAAAGCAAATATATGAGATAATTGACAACAGCAAACTAAAATCAGATGTAAAACAAAAAAGCAAAGAAGCTTTCTATAAGTTAGCTGAAGCGGAAGGTAAGGTTCACGGCAAGCCTCCGGAAGAAATCCATTTTCATGAGGTTGGGGCGGTGGATTCCATTGTGGATATCGTAGGTTCATGTATTCTTATGGACATGCTAAATCCTGCTGCTGTTTATGCCTCGCCGGTCAACGTCGGCTCCGGAACGGTAAACTGCGCCCACGGAATCCTGCCGGTACCGGCTCCTGCTACCATAGAACTTCTAAAAGGAGTTCCCGTATATGCGGCAGAGGAATCAGGAGAGTTTACAACGCCAACGGGAGCACTTCTTTTAACCATATTTGTTGACGAATTCGGGTCTATGCCCTTGGGAATTCCTGAAAAATCCGGTTATGGATTGGGTAAGGCCGAGAGAAAGTCTCCAAATGTTTTAAGGGCGGTCCTGCTTAAAGAATACTGCAATACCGGCGACATACATACAAACGATTTGGAAAAGGATAAAATAGCAATCCTTGAAGCAAATATAGATGATATGAATCCCGAGCTATATGAGGAAGCCATTGAAAGCCTTTTTCAAAAAGGAGCATTAGATGTGTTTCTTACACCAATAATCATGAAAAAGACCCGACCCGGGATAAAGATTACCTGTCTTTGTCCGCCGGATAAAAAGCAGCATTTGGCGGAAGCTATGCTTAGGGAAACCGCTACTTTGGGTGTAAGGGAATTGGTGTCGGATCGTATAAAGCTTTTTAGAGAGATAGAAGAAATAAATACACCTTTAGGGAATCTAAGGGTCAAGATAGCTAAAATAGGCGACGAAATCATCAGAACAACCCCTGAATATGAAGATATGAAATGCTTGGCTAAAAACAACAAGATGCCTTTACTAAAGGCTTATGAAATTGTAAATCAGTTTTTAGCAAGATGATCGGTTGATTCTTGTAAAGCAAAGTTCATAGTGCTATACTAAATTTATGTAAGCAAGCATTATCTTGCAATAATACTGTAATACTGTTTTTTAAGAATAATATTTGAATAGCTTTGATAGGAGTGTTTTTTTATGTCAGAAAATGTAAGAGTCAGATTTGCACCCAGCCCTACCGGCAGTCTGCATATAGGTGGAGCGAGGACGGCACTTTTTAACCTGCTTTTTGCAAGACACAATAACGGAACATTTGTGTTAAGGATAGAAGATACTGATACCGAAAGGTCCACCGAAGAATCTACGCAGCAGATTCTTCGATCCCTAAAATGGCTTGGCCTTGACTGGGATGAAGGGCCGGAAAAGGGCGGAAATTTTGGCCCGTATTTTCAATCACAACGATTGGAACTTTATAAAAAAGAAGTAGACAGGCTTTTAGCCGAAGGGAAAGCCTATTATTGTTACTGCAGTCCTGAAGAGCTTTCTGAGCGGCGTGAAGCAGCTCTTAAAGCCGGTAAACCGCCTAAATATGATGGCCGCTGCCGCAACCTTACGCCAGAACAAAGAAAAAAGTTTGAAGATGAGGGAAGACCATATACCATAAGGTTAAAAATGCCTGAAGAGGGTCAAACTGTAGTAGAAGACCTTATTCGTGGGACGGTAGTATTTGATAACTCTGTCTTAGATGATTTAATTATAGTAAAATCTAACGGTATTCCCACCTATAATTTTGCGTGTGTTGTTGATGACAATGCTATGAAAATGACTCATATTATAAGAGCTGAAGAACATCTTTCCAATACTCCTAAACAGATTCAGACATACTTGGCTTTAGGCTATGAAATACCGAAGTTTGCTCATGTGCCGATGATATTAGCACCGGATCGCAGTAAACTTAGTAAACGGCATGGAGCAACCTCTGTGGAAGAATTTAGAGATCAAGGTTATCTTGCGGAATCTATAATAAACTATCTAACACTACTTGGGTGGTCGCCTGAGGGAACTGAAGAAATCTTTGACATGGATAAGGCTATAAGAGAATTCACTTTGGAAAGAGTTAACAAAACAGCAGCCATCTATGACGTAAAGAAACTAACATGGATAAATGGTCACTATATGCGTGAGTTAGATTTGGAGTATATAACAGAGCAGACTATACCATTTATGATTAAGAAGGGTATTGTTACTGAAGAAGAGGCCCGGGATAATTTTGATTATATCAAAAAGGTAGTTGAAATTTCCAGAGACAGAGCAAAAACCCTGGATGAGCTGGCGGATACCATAGCCTTTTTCTTTAAAGATGTGACGGAATATGAAGAAAAAGGTGTTAAAAAACATTTTTCCAAGGAAAATGCCGCAAAGCTTTTGACACTGGGTGCCGAAGCCTTAGAAAAATTGGAAGATTTTACCCATGACAAAACCGAAGAAACATTTAGAAATATTACGGCCGATATGGGGCTAAAAGCGGCTGAAATTATTCATCCCACCCGGCTTGCTATCACCGGCAGGACTGTTGGCCCCGGCCTTTTTGACATTATCGTGCTTTTAGGCAGGGAAAAGACCGTGGAACGCATGAGAAAAGCTGCACAATGGATTAGTAATAAGAGCAATTAGCTTAGTTTTTCATTTGAATTAAATGATTAAAAAGAGGCTCTTGCATAATGCATAAAAGCCCCGAATAAAATCCAAAGCCATGCATTAATGTAGCGACAAAACTATCTTATATGCATGGCCTTTTTTATTTATGAGAAGCCATAACCGCAAGTTTTGCAAGCAGCCGCTTTTAAATACTAAGTTGTGCTGCTTTTTGTCTGCAGCGGCATCATAAATAGATTAAAATATGATGATATTTGTGGACAAGTGTGATATTATGTAATGTAGTGTAATAATAGAAATTTATTAAGGCTTGGGAACAAGGAGGATATAGACTTGAAACCTATCAAAGTAATTACTTTTTTGATTGTGCTGACCTCAGCTGTAATGATACCATGGGTAACCGGAGAAAAAACTGAGTTTGCTCCACTTTCGACAGAAGGTGCAGAATCAGAGAGTATCATATTGGAAAAACCGGAGATTGATGTCTTGCAAGAGATTAAACCAAAACCATTAAGCAAGTTTCCAAGCAAGATAACCGTCTTAAAAGCCAATGAAATAACAGCCGTGAATATCAGGGAGCTGCCGTCTTCAGATTCCAAAAGCTTAGGTGTGGTTTATGGAGATTTGGTAAATGTAGAAGTTATAAAGAATTTAGATAATGGCTATACAGAAGTGAGCTGCAAGGACTATAGAACGATGAAACCAATTTGCGGTTTTGTTCCCACAGAATACATACAAGAAGTTGATTTGAATGAAAAATTTGGGGTAATAGTTGACTTAAGTGAACAGAAGGTAGATATTTACGAAAATGGTAACATTATTAAAACTTTTTTATGTTCCACAGGCCTAGATGAAAATGGCTGTGGTACCCCCGACGGTCTGTACCGCATAGGTGAAAGAGGGGACTCTTTTTACAGTCCTAAGTATAAACAAGGTGGCTACTATTGGGTAAGATTTAATAACAACTATCTTTTCCATAGCGTGCCCTTTGACGAAAATAAAAAGATTATTGAAGAAGAAGCGGAAAAACTGGGTCAAAAGTCATCTCACGGGTGCATACGTCTTTCCTTAGATGATGCCCTATGGTTTTATAAAAACATACCACAGGGCACTCCGGTCGTAATCAAGGATTAAGCCATTTGTCGTAGAAGCTCTCATCAAGAGCTTCATATTTTTTGCCTCTCAAGAATTCTTCAAACTCTTTTAGGCTGACATTTTTATACTTGAACGTTTCCAGATATGACCGCAAAAAGTCTAATAAGTTTTCTTCACCGATTTGATTTCGCAGGTCTTCATAAAATAATACACCGGATGTATAAACAGTTGGAAAATATTCTTGTTGATTTTTAAAAAGCGGAAGAGGGTCCAGCATATGTATATGATTTTTCATGACAAAATCTACACAGGTATTCACATATCTTTCGAAATATGAATCTCTGCCGGGCTGCCCATAGCGCTTTTCAAAGTAATAGGCAGTGGAAAACTCAGTTATTCCTTCATCCAGCCATGGCTCGTTTATTTGGTCGCTTCCAACTAAACCATACCACCATTGATGTGCGACTTCATGGGCGGTAGACCTTTCCAGAGAAGTGCTTGATATATGTGGTTCTGTATATTTGGTGGTATCCATCATTATAAAAGTAGGAAATTCCATGCCTCCCGGATAATAATTAGCCTCGGCAATCCTGAGCTCCGGGTATGGGTATTTTCCAAACGCATCATTAAAAATACCAAGGGCATATTTTGCAATATTTAGTGCCATAAAACCACCCCTCTTATCCTCCGGGTGAAAATAAGACACTATTTTTATACCATCAACTATGTCTGTTGAAGTTTGATAATTATTGCTTATAGCTGCGGCGAATTCTCGTATACTGTCAATGGAATAAATAAAAATCGCCTTATTATCTTTTGTGTAGCCTTCCTCTAAAATCCCTGATGCAGCAACTGTAAAGTCTTCCGGCACTGTAAAACTTACAGTGTAATCTGATATATCGCTGTAAGTGCAGTCGCCTATAGCATAATGCTTATCAATACTCCACTTATCATCCTTGCATACTGCTAGGATAGGATACCAATTACCCAGCGACAAGGTTATTTTACCATCTCCAAATGTCTGGTATCCCAGACGAAATTTGGCCTGTGGAATGGTGAGCTCAAATTGTATATTTAGAATTGATACATTACCGGGTTCTACCGGATGGTTTAATATTAATTTAAGTATCTCGCCGTCTTCGATTAAAGACCAGGCAACATCTTTACCATCTTGCTCAACTTGCTGTATGTTTATTCCCCCGGGGCTAAAGCCTTTAGGAAATGCACGATAAAAGTCTTCCTTAAAAAAAGGCACACTGGCAGAGCTTGAAAACATATTGGGATAAAGATGAAAATAGAGTTCTTTAAAAATGTCCTCAGTATTATTTACATATGTTAAATTCATTACGGCTTTTATCTTATTTATTCCGTCATATTCGACCTTAATGTCGTAAACATTCCTCTCAGGTGGCAGATAAACAATATGATTTTCTTCGGGCTGTTGTGCCTCAGTCTTTACTATAGGATGTAAAAATACGGTTTTTAAAATAAAAAACATCAAAAATATAAGTAATACAGCAGCAACAAGTGTAACAACTTTTTTCAAAACAAATCCTCCTAAATAAATGAAAAACAAGCTAATATTTTCCCATATATTGTATATTATATTTATTTCTATGTAAAAGCATTAAATCCTTCTAAACTCTAAAAAAGAAAAATAAAGTTTAATTTTGCAGTAAAAAGTCGATTTTAAGCTAAAAATGTCAATATATTCTTGCCGATTTAAAATGAACAGACAATGAATAAAAAATGTTTTTACAGTACAAGCAAATTTAGATTAACAGTCTTGCTATTTTTTGATTTCAAATTTATCTTTAAACAGGCCTTTTCAAACCATCTGGCGTTAGGATTATATCAATTATATTTAAAAGATATGTTTACCGGAGAAAATTTATATAAAAAAGCTCTGCTAGTTAGATTTAGCAGAGCTTTTTTATATTCGTAAACGCTATTAAATTGTTTAATCGTTTTTAAGCTTTTCCGCTGCATCCCAAAACATTTCTCATTTTATGTATGACCATTTGCTTGATGGCATCCCGGCCTGGTCCAAGATACTGACGCGGGTCAAAATGCGACGGGTTTTCTGCAAGATATTTTCTAACAGATGCGGTCATTGCAAGGCGTAAGTCGGTATCTATATTAATTTTGCAAACACCCATTTCTGCAGCTTTTCTAAGCATACTCTCTGGAACACCTTGCGCCCCTGGAATCTGGCCACCATACTTATTACAAAGTTCTACGAATTCGCTAGGTACAGAAGATGCACCGTGCAGCACTATAGGAAAGCCCGGCAGCATATTTGAAATCTTTTCCAGACGTTCAAAATCAAGCTTAGGTTCGCCTTTGAATTTGTAGGCACCATGACTAGTTCCAATTGCGATAGCAAGTGAGTCCACTCCTGTTCGCTCTACAAACTCAACTGCTTCATCCGGGTCAGTGAAAAGGGCATCCTGCTCAGATACTTTTACCGCATCCTCAATTCCTGCAAGCCGGCCAAGTTCTGCTTCCACTACAACGCCTCTCTCGTGTGCATAATCCACTACCCTTTTTGTTAATTCTATATTTTCTTCAAAAGGATATTTTGAACCATCAATCATAACCGATGTAAAGCCGTCATCAATACATGATTTACATATTTCAAAGCTTTCGCCGTGGTCTAAGTGAAGAACTATTGGAAGACCGCTATCGTGAACTGCTGCTTCAACTAATTTTTTCAAATATAACGGTTTTGCATATTTTCTAGCGCCGGCAGATACCTGCAGTATGAGAGGAGCCTTTTCCTCCTGAGCTGCTTCTACAATGCCCTGAATTATTTCCATATTATTAACATTAAAAGCACCTATGGCATACTTACCCTCATACGCCTTCTTAAACATTTCCTTTGAAGTTACTAACGGCATAAGTAAACCTCCCATATTATTTATTAACATAAGTATATTACAAAAATTGATAAATTGGAAGGTTTAAGTAAAGGCAGTAATTTTATATATCTTTCTAGACAGCAAGATGTTTATGCAATTGTTAGAAAAAGATATAAATATTGTTGCGTTTGACCTCGAAAATTAAACTAACTTACTTTATATTTTTTATTAATCGATTGCTATAGAAAGTACATAGAAAAATACTATAAAAACTGCTATATTAATAATAAGAGTTATTAACTTAAATAGTTTCTGGAATGAAAGAGTCGTTTGTCAAAAATTCAGGTATTACATTGTTATAATTACATACAAATATTTTTATAAATTCTATAATATCTAATGTCTATTAGAAAAGGTGGCACGTATAAGATATTACGTAGACAGGATAAGGCAGATTTAATACTTTAGTTACCAATAAAACTTTTATTTACAGAAAGGATGATTTTTATGAAAATCGTAGTATGCAAAAATCCTGTAGAGTTGGGAGAAAAGTCAGCTGATGCGGCAGCACTTGTATTAGAAAAAGCAATTTCTGAACAAGGTTCAGCGAGAATATTGTTATCGACAGGAGCATCACAATTTGAAACAATAAAGGCTCTGCGAAAAAAAGATATTGATTGGAGCAAGGTTGAGATGTTCCACTTGGATGAGTACATTAATTTGCCTGAAACACATCCTGCAAGCTTCCGAAGATATCTAAAAGAGAGGTTTGTGAATCATGTAAATTTGAAAAAAGCCTATTTTGTAAATGGAGAAGGCAACATCAAGAAAAACATTCAAGCATTAACAGATGCTTTAAGAAAGCAGCCGATTGATCTCGGCATAATAGGAATTGGAGAGAATGCCCATATTGCTTTTAACGATCCACCGGCAGATTTTGATACTAAAGAAGCATATATTGTTGTAAACTTAGACGACAAATGTAAAAGACAACAAGTTCGTGAAGGCTGGTTTGATAGCATAGAAGATGTACCTAGCCAAGCCATTACAATGACTCCGCACCAAATTATGCAGTGCAAGACTATTATTTCTCCTGTTCCCTTTAAAGTAAAAGCTGAAGCAATAAAACTTACTTTGGAAAATGAATTAACCAACGAGATACCCGCAACACTGCTAAAGCAACATAATGATTGGACTCTTTATCTTGATGAAGATTCATCATCAATGGTTGATAATAGGACGATAGAAAAGTATTTATGTGTTATGTAAAGGCTATTCTTGAAGCCATAAGAGCACATAATTTAAGGAGTATTGACTTAAATAGTGCATAAAGGTAAAATAAGATTGTGTAATTAAATACAAGAATTTTGTGGTCCGAAAGGTTAAAAGGGAAGGCGGTGAAAATCCGCTGCAGCCCCCGCTACTGTAAGCGAGGATAGAGCCCTGATATACCACTGTTTGATACCTGGTTTAATTAAAAACCTGCTAGGTATTGAACGGGAAGGTAGGGCAGTTGATGAATCGCAAGCCAGGAGACCTGCCATAAGATTTACAGAGTTTACCTTCGGAGGGAAGGGAAAACAGAAAAGCGTATCAAATACAACCCCTTTTATTTCGAAGAAGGGGTTATTATTTTTTTAAAGGAGAGATTATTATTGGAAAAAGGATATGTGCAGGTGTATACGGGAAATGGAAAAGGAAAAACAACAGCAGCACTGGGACTTGCTTTTAGAGCTGCCGGCAGAGGTATGAAGGTAATAATGTTTCAGTTTTTAAAGGGAATGGATACCGGTGAGCTTAAAGCAGCGGAATTGCTTAAACCTAATTTTGAAATACGCCGATTTGCCGAATCAAAAAAGTTTACATGGAATCTTACGAAAGAAGAATTCGACAATTTAAAACAAAATGTAAAAGATGAGTACAATCAGCTTGCTGCCGTAATAAAAAGCAAAAATTACGATATTGTTATTTTAGATGAGGTTATGGCAGCCATGCACGGAGGTCTTCTTACGGTGCAAGAGGTAGAAAGACTTATTGAAGAAAAACCCGAAACCGTTGAATTAATTTTAACAGGAAGAGATGTACCACAGGAGATTATTGAGAAAGCCGATTTAGTTACTGAAATGAGGGAAGTAAAACATTACTTTAAAATAGGAGTGCCTGCAAGAGTCGGGATTGAAATGTAGATTGCAGTAATCACGAAAGGAAAAGCAAATAATTGGCGATTAACCATTTCAATAAACCTTCCCAAGATTAGATAATTAGTCCACAGTGTGGTAAAATATAATTATCATTGCAGGGAGGGTTTTTCTTGTTTATAATTCAATTAAGTTCCACTTATCATCACGCCAAAAGATATAGGCAAATAATGAATGTGTTAATTAAATACGGATTCGGATACATTGTTGAGAAAGCCGGTATAATCCTGCCTAAAGGAATTACGCGAGAAAATGTGGACCCAACCGGTAAAATGACAACAGCGCAAAAGGTTGTTATGATGCTCCAAGAATTAGGGCCTACCTTTGTAAAGTTGGGGCAGGTTTTAAGTACCAGGCCGGATTTGATTCCAAAGGATTACATAGAGGAACTTAAAAAGCTTCAAGATAATGTAGCCCCTTTCAGCTTTAAAGAAGCGAAAGACCAGATGGAAGAGGATTTGGGGGATAAGACCGACCATATTTTTTTATCCATCGAAGAAAAACCTTTAGCTGCCGCATCTATAGGACAAGTACATCGTGCGGTCTTAAAGAATGGTCAGGATGTTGTGGTTAAAGTCCGCAGGCCGGGTATAGATAAAATAATAACTGCCGATTTGGAAATCATGCTTAACCTTGCACGACTGATTGAAAAACACATACCGGAAGTGCGAATATATGACCCAATTGGTAAAATTGAGGAATTTGCCGATGCAATGCATAAGGAATTAGATTTTACCAGAGAAGGTTTTAATATAGATAAATTCAGGCAAAATTTTGAGGGGGACGAAACCATATATGTTCCCAAGGTATTCTGGGAAGCTACTGCTCAGAAGGTATTAACCATAGAATATATCAAGGGATACAAGGTTACAGAGTTAGATGAAATAATCAATAATGACTTAGATAGGAAACAAATTGCAGTAAACGGTGCCAAAGCCATGATGAAACAGATATTTATACATGGTTTTTTTCATGCAGACCCGCATCCAGGCAATATTATAATAAGGCCTGACGGGAAGATCGTATTTATAGATTTTGGCATAGTTGGTCGTATTGATAAATATACCAAAAATAAACTTGCAGACCTTATCGTAAGCATTATAAACAAGGATACCAAGAAAATTATAGGTGTGTTGTTAGAGTTGAGCCAAGCTGAGCAAGAATTGAACATATCTGAAATTGAACTGGATGTAGAAGATTTATTGGATCGATATTATGGTAAAGACCTTAAAAACATTGACATGTCTAAACTCCTAAGCGAAGTCTTTACTATTGTAGCTAAGTATAAGATTATTTTACCTTCGAATTTTACCCTTTTATTAAAAAGCCTTATAACTATAGAAGGTGTCGGGCTTGAACTTGATCCGGATTTTAATATTTTTGAAACAGCCAAACCCTTTGTTAATAAGATGCTTCGCGAACGCTATAATCCTCAACATCTTTTGAAAACTGCGGTATCAACATTGCAAGAATTTAACAAATCAGTAATGCTTATTCCAAAGCTTTTAAATGGTTTATATCAACGCACAAAAATCGATAGTATGAAAATAGATTTTGATACAAGGGGCACATCAAAAGTAATTTCGGAATTAAATAAAATGGTTAATCGCCTGGTTTTTAGCCTTATTGTGGCATCTTTAATAATCGGTTCTTCCTTAATAATACAGGCTGATGTCGAGCCGTTTCTTTTACACTATCCGCTGCTTGGTGTTGCAGGTTTTGTGACCGCCGGTTTACTGGGTGTTTGGCTGATAGCATCTATAATTCGAACCGGAAGAATGTAAAATACAGATATATGTTTAATTATATGATTTTGGGAGTGTGAAAAAACATGAATAAATTATTGAGATTTTTTATGGTTATAGTGGCAGTTGTAGTTTTTTCCATATTTGCTCTAAGTGTTCAAGCCGATGTGACGGAACCGGGCTCTGAAAGTGATCCGCTTGTTACTAAAAGTTATGTTGATAAGGTTTTATCGAATTTAAAACAATATGTTGATTCAAAACCCGGTAGTTCGTCTGGTTGGGAGATAGTATATATGGAACAAGGTCAGAGCCTGATTGGAGATAAGGGAACAGAAATAATTTTAAGAAGCGGAATTGCTACTGTTGTGGATGAAGGTAATGGAGGCCTTGCCGATATAACCGAAGGAAAAGACATAATCAACGGAGAAAATGTGATGCAAAACCATTTACTAATTGTACCTCGGGATGATGGAAGGGGCGTAAAGGCCGAGAACAATAACGTGATATTACTTATTAAAGGGAGCTATACAATAATCAAATAAACTTTACTTTATTTTCGTATGATGATATACTTTTTTTAGCAAATTCCTCGGAGAGAGAGGCTTTTTTAATGGAAAGACTTACGGTGTTATTGGCTTTGATGGCTCTTGATGCCGGCGGAGCTGAAACTCATGTTGTTTCTCTTGCCAAACAACTGAAAAAACGAGGGGTCGAAGTTATTGTGGCATCACATGGCGGAAAATTAACTAAAGCCCTGGAAACCAGTGGCATTAAGCATTATACTTTACCGCTTGACAGAAAATCGCCATTGAATTTAATATATTCTGTAAATGGTCTTGCGAATATTGTTAAAGAGCATGAAGTAAATGTAATTCATGCACATGCTCGCATTCCGGCATGGGTGTCGCAATGGGTTAGTTTCATGACCGGTTGTCCTTACATAACTACGTCCCACGGAATTTATTCTACAGGCTGGGGAATGGGGCTTATTACCACATGGGGCCGAAAGGTTATTGCCGTTAGTGAGGATGTAAAGAAACATCTGATAAATGGTTTTAAGGTAAACCCAGATAAAATTTTCGTAATTCCCAACGGAATAGACCTTGAACGATTTAATCCCAATATTGATTCTTCTCAGGTGGAAAGACAATTAGGACTAATGCATGAAGATTTAAAAATTGTATATGTCAGCCGCCTTATGGGTGCACGAGGAGAAATCGCTTTGAGGTTAATAGAAGCCCTGCCTCAGATAGAAAAAACTTTTCCAAATGTTAAATTAATAGTTGTCGGCGAGGGAGATAAATACGAATCTATAGCTCGAATGGCAGCCGAATACAATTCAAAAACCTCTGAGAATAATGTGGTTGTTACAGGTGCTCGCTTAGATACACCTCTAATTATGAATATGGCAGATGTTGCAGTTGGCGTGGGGCGGGTAGCTTTAGAAGCGATGGCCATGGAAAAACCTGTGATTATAGCGGGTGAAGCAGGATTTATGGGGATTTTAAATCCGGATAACTTTGAAATAGCAAAGAAACATAATTTTAGCGGCCGAGGCTCAGATATGAGAACTGATGCAGACAATATAGCTAAATCCATAAAAGAGCTATTAAGTGATATTGAATTGCGGAAGAAATTAGGGGCTTTTGGCAGGCAAAAAGTTGCAAGATATTTTTCTATTGAAACTATGACCGATGAAGTATTAAATGTATATCATCAGGTAATCGAGGAGGGCAAAAATGAGCTTAATAGATAACAAAGGCAGGATTTTCGGTTTAATAAATATTATAGACCTGTTGGTTATATTGTTGATTATTGCAGTTGTAGGAAGGTTTGGTACTAAGGCTCATCAAAAGTCGGCAGGAGCAGTAACAAAGAATATCGAAGTGGTATTGCATGTAAAAGAGGTAAGAGATGCCACCGCAAATGTGGTTAAAGTTGGAGATGTTGTAAAAGAAACAAAGACAAACGCAGTTTTAGGTAAAGTGACAAATGTTGAAGTGGAGCCATCAGAAACATTAGTAGAAACTGCAGACGGTCGTGTGGTGGTATATCCTAATCCGGTATATAAGGATATGCTTATTACGCTGATGGGGTCAGGTTCCGCAGGAGATAATGCTATAGTTCTCGGCAGCAATGAGATTCGTGTTGGCACATCACTGCAGCTGAAAACCAATCTTTACTCGGTAACATCAACTGTAATGAGTATAAATGTACAATAGTCAAAACTACTTCAGCATCAATCGGTGAGTTGTTCCGGTGAGCATAAGGAGATTTGTAATGGAAAATGTAACCATATGGATGCAAAACAGTTTATTTATTAATATAATTAAATTTTTTTCAAGACCTGCAATCTACCAAAGCAGTGTTTTGTATAGAGGTATTTGCGTTTTAAGTGACTTTATTTCAAAAGCTTTTAGAGGTAGTTTATTTAGAGCTTTTTTTACCAATAAAAGCTGGGAAAATAACGCAATTAAAGAAAGTAGATTTATGTCCGTGGTTTTGAAGCTTAATAAGCCAATAAAAAAAGTTTTGGACATCTTGACTAATATTGTAGAAGACAGTTTTCCCATTAATTTTGTGTCAAAAGCGGTCAAACTTTTTATTCAAGTTCCGCTTGCAACAGCAGCTCATATTTTATTGCCGTCGGCAGCTTCAGTTTTAATTTTAAAGGCTGTTTTTGAAAGCTATACGCCTAAAGCACTTATATATCATATAATTTTATTAATCATGTTATTTTTTGCATTATCGATAAAAGTATCTTTAAATTCGCTTTTATCTTCCAGCATAGCATACAAATCATGTAAATGGTTTTTAGATGGACAAGATTCGAACAGTTTTACGCTTAAGCATAGCCAAACAGGTGATTTATCGCGTCAAGATAAGTCGCATTTAGCGGTAATTGGAGTTTTAGCAGGTATTTTGTATTATTATCTCCATAAACTTACGTTTATTAAATTATGCGGCCTTATTTTGATGCCTGCACTCATATATTTATGGCCATGGTTGGGCCTGGCCTTGACTGCGCTAATATTACCACTGGCTCCTACCACATATAGTGTTGGTATTATAGGGTTAACTTTTTTATCTGTTTTACTAAAGAATGACAAGTTTAAAAAAAGTTTACCTGCAGCTATTATACCATCAATACTGTTTATGATATCTGCAGGCATTGCGGCAGCGTTTTCCGTTGCACGAGCTGAAAGTTTGAAAGCTCTTCCTCTTTACGTGGCATATTTTATGATATTTTATTGTGCTTCAGTTTTATTTTGCGACTCTAAGACAATAAAGGCAGTGCTTGCTTTTTTGGTTATATCGGTTATGATGATTTCACTGCTAGGTATTTACCAGTATTTTTTTGTCAAGGTACCTACGGCTGAAGCTTGGGTGGATGTAAAACAGTTTCCGGAACTTGCAACTCGTGTATATGCAACTTTGGAAAATCCAAATGTACTGGGAGAGTATTTAGGCCTTGCAATACCGCTGCTTTTAGGACTATTTTGGGCATCCGGCAAATTCAGACAAAAATGTCTTTTAACTATAGTTTTGGGAATATCAACACTTTGTCTTGTTTTAACATTTTCCAGAGGTGCTTGGCTTGGCTTAGCTGTAGCTGTTTTGGCTTTTGCATTGATTAAAGAACCTAAACTTTTGATTTTATTGTTAATACTGGCTATTTTGGCCCCGATGTTTTTACCATCTGTTGTTACTAATCGTATTGCAAGCATCGGCAGCCTTGAGGACAGTTCTAATGCATACAGGATAACAATATGGATTGCAGCTTTGAGGATGATGAAGAACTACTGGTTAAATGGCGTAGGCTTGGGTTCAACAGCATTTGCCAGGGCCTACAGAGATTATATGATAGCAGGAGCTTCAGCCATTCATGCACACAACTTATATCTTGAAGTAGGACTTGAGATGGGAATTTTGGGGCTTTTTGCACTACTTTGGATGGCTTTTAGAGGGTTTTCGGAGGCGTTAATTTACGTGGAGAGTAATTCCAAGATGTCATTTGTGCTTGCAGGAATTGTCGCAGGTCTCGTTGGGCATTTGTTTCATGGGCTATTTGATTATGTATGGTACAGTCCGCGCATTGTCATGGCATTTTGGATGTATTTTGGAATGATGTCAGCCATAGCTTCCGGCAATCTTACCGATGATATGACAGGAGAGAAAGCAGCATGATAAAGATCCTTCATGTACTTTCCGATACTAATATAGGAGGCGCCGGCAGATACCTTTTTAATCTTTTGTCAAGTCAAGATAGTAATCGCTTTGAGGCAGTTGTTGCTTGCCCGGGTGGTGGTGAACTCGAAAGGCAGTTAAAGGCGAAAGATATAAAGGTATATACTTTAGAAGGCGGAGAAAGTTCTGCGAACTTGAGTCAGATAAAAAGCCTCAGGCAAATTATTTCCTGGGAAAAGGTAGATATTGTGCATACACATGCAAGCTTTGCCGGCCGCATAGCCGGAAAAATTTCAGGATGTAAAGTAGTGATGACTCGTCACGGCTTGGGCGGCAGTGGAGGCGGTTTTCTTAAAAGGACAACCACCAGACTGGTTTCGCGAATATTTACCGATCGCATTATTGCTATATCCCGTGCTGTGAAAATCAGTCTTATAGAGAGCGGAGTCCCCGCTGATATGATAACGATTATATATAATGGGATTGATTTATCACAATTTGATAGAATTGAAGGGAGCCTGCGTAAAGAGCTGGGCATTGCTCCTAATACGCCTATAATCGGTATGGTTGCTCGATTGGTACCTGAAAAGGGTTATGAATATGCAATCAATGCCTTTTATCATGTATTAAAGGTATATCCGTCAGCCCAACTTGTCATTGTGGGCGACGGACCGCTGGAAAAATCCTTGAAAAACCTGTGCACCCAATTAGGCATAGATGATCATGTGGTTTTTATGGGTTATAGGCAGAATGTCGAAAGCATAATAGCTGATTTTGATGTTTTCGTGCTTTCTTCCGTAAGCGAAGGATTAGGTTTAGCCTTACTTGAAGCCATGGCCCTGGGGAAACCTGCGGTAGCTACGGCGACAGGAGGAATACCTGAAGTTATAAAGCATAATGTAAATGGTTTTTTGGTACCTTCAGGAAGTGATAATTATTTAGCTGAGAGTATAATCAAGGCTATATCCGATAAGGAGTTAGCAAAAGCGCTCGGCACAGAGGCCCGAAAGACGGTTAATGAAAAATTTTCTTCAAAAACTATGATTGAAAAAACTAATAAGGTTTACATGGAGATTCTCCAAAGAGTCTAATGTGCAAACTGAGAATCTTATAAGATTACATCTGCTGTCCGAAAGCTTAAGTGCATTTAGTAGATGCTGGGAGTTCTCACAATTAGGGGGATTTATCTCTATGAAAAAAGGAGAAATATCGATGCGAAGAGTATTGGTTTCTGGTTATTACGGTTTTGGTAATGCCGGAGATGAAGCTATACTCATGGCTATTGTAAACTCACTAAAAAAACTGAAAAGCGATATTGAAATCACGGCTCTTTCCGCAGACCCTTTAAAGACCAGGGAATATTATGGCATAAATGCAGTACAAAGAACCAGTCCATTTGCCATAATAAGAGAAATATCCAGGGCTGATTTGGTGATTAGCGGAGGAGGAGGCCTTCTTCAAGATGTTACCAGTAATCGGTCGATTCCCTACTACCTTTTTATTTTGTATTTAGCTAAAAAGCTTAATAAAAAGGTCATGTTTTATGCCAATGGAGTAGGCCCGGTCTTTAGGGAAATAAATAAGAGCATGATTAAACTTGTGGGAAACATGGTGGATCTCATAACAGTAAGAGATGAACAATCCCGGAAAGAGCTGGAAAATCTCGGCGTCTCCAAGCCCCCTATTATAGTTACAGCAGATCCAGCATTTGTACTAGAGCCTATTGATGATAAAGCAGGATATGAACTGCTCGGAAAGCTGGATATCAGTTTTAATGAACAGCACCCTAAAATCGGTGTATCTGTAAGACCATGGAATCTAAATAAAAGTCGCGATATAATAGCTAAAGCCTGTGATTACTTAGTAAAAAGTCATGACGCAGATATCATATTTTTACCGATGCAATATCCCAAGGACTATAATGAGTCTTTGGAGATAATTAAACTGATGAAGGAAAATGCCACAGTTGTTCCTGAATCTATTGGTCCTCGCGAAATACTGTGGCTGTGCGGGAAAATGGATCTCATATTTGGCATGCGGCTTCACGCCTTAATTTTCGGGGCGATGATGCAAGTGCCGTTGGTAGGGTTGGTATATGATCCGAAAGTGGAGCATTTTCTAAGCAGGATAGACCAACCATCGGCAGGGAAGCCAGGGGATTTAGATTTAGTTGCACTCTGCAATTTATTAGAGGAAGCTTTGGTTAATATGCCGCAAAGTCAAAAACAACTCCAGGAGAAGAAAGAAGAGCTGACAGTTTTGGCCAATAAAAATGCGAAGTTGGCGATAAATCTGCTGGAGGAAGATAAATGAATGTAAAAGATAGAGAGCGTATAAATGTGCTCGATGTTTTACTTGATTGTGTCGATTACGAAGATGCTTGTCAGAGAGTAGCAGCATTTTTAAACTCTTATAGTAATAAAGTAATTGTTACCCCAAATGCAGAAATTATCATGGCCGCCCAAAAAGACCATGAATTAAAAGCTGTGCTTAATGCAGCTGATATTTGCCTTCCTGATGGCATAGGTGTTGTAATAGCTTCAAAAATTTTAGGTAAGCCTCTTGTCGAAAGGACTACAGGCTTTGACTTTATGATGAAAGTATTGGGTATGGCAGATAAGGAATCGCTGAGGTTATTTTTGCTTGGCGGCAAACCCGGAATAGCAGAAAAAGCTGGAGAAAAAATAACATCAATGTTTCCAAATATACAAATTGTTGGGTCATACCACGGATATTTCAATGAGGATGATACTCAAAAAGTAGTTAGTATAATTAATAATTCAAAACCTGATATTTTATTGGTGGCTATGGGATGCCCCAAGCAGGAAATGTTCATGCTGCACAACAAAGATAAGCTGAAGTTTAAAGTAGCTATGGGTGTTGGTGGCAGTTTTGATGTACTGTCCGGTAATGTGAACAGGGCCCCGATATTTATGCAAAAGGTCGGTTTGGAGTGGCTGTACAGGCTTTTAACTCAACCGACAAGATTTAAGAGAATGAGTGCATTACCGTTATTTTTGTTAAAAGTTACGGCATGCAGGCTGACAAAAAATAAAGAAGTGAGTGTATGAAATATAAGGAACTGTTTTTGGAATACTTACAAATAGTTTTAGGGTCTTTTATTGGTGCTTTAAGCCTTACAATGTTTCTTATTCCGAACAAAGTAGCCGCAGGCGGAGTCAGCGGTCTTGCGACAGTCTTATATTATCTCTTTAAGCTGCCGGTAGGCTGGATGATGCTGCTGTTTAATATCCCACTTTTCTTATCAGGGATAATTTTCCTGGGCAAAAGTGTTGGTATAAAAACCCTGGTAGGCAGTCTCCTGTTTTCTGTTTTTACAGAGCTAACTGTTAATTTTCCTGTAGTAACCAGAGATTTAATGCTTTCTGCCGTATATGGAGGCATAATCTTGGGAATAGGCTTGGGCATTGTTTTTAGGGTAAGGGGCTCAACCGGCGGAACTGATTTGGCAGCTATGATTTTAAATCACTTTGTGCCGTCAATAAGTGTGGGACAGGGCATACTAATAATAGATTTTTTTGTTATAATCTTAAGCGGAGTAGCCTTCAATTGGGAACTTGCTATGTATGCATGGATTGCTTTGTTTGTGAGCAGTAAGGTGATTGATTTAATTCAAGAAGGTTTTAACTATGCAAAAGCCGTATACATAATATCAAACGAAACAGAAGAAATATCACAAAAAATACTTACAGAGATGGAGCGAGGTCTCACTTTTATTAAAGCAGAAGGCGGATTTACCAGACAGGACAAAAATGTGTTACTTTGCGTGAT
Source organism: Tepidanaerobacter acetatoxydans Re1 (assembly GCF_000328765.2). Taxonomy (NCBI): domain Bacteria; kingdom Bacillati; phylum Bacillota; class Clostridia; order Thermosediminibacterales; family Tepidanaerobacteraceae; genus Tepidanaerobacter; species Tepidanaerobacter acetatoxydans. The sequence continues at coordinate 1,721,928 of NC_019954.2, read as the reverse complement.
AACCCGCTTAGAAGTATCTAGGCTGAAAAATATAGTTCATCAAACAGATCCCCGGGCTTTTGTAATTATCCATGATGTGCATGAAGTTTTAGGTGAAGGTTTTAGCTACAAAAATGACTAAAAAAGATTATTTTCTAAGGAGTGATTTTCAAGATGAGTATATCTTGTGAAACTATCAATGAACTTAACTCTAAAGCACGTATTATTCGCCGCCATATTGTCGAAATGATTGCTGAAGCGGGTTCGGGTCATCCCGGTGGGTCATTATCAAGTGCAGATATTGTTACTGCACTGTACTTTCATGTAATGAATGTAGACCCTCAAAATCCTCATTGGCCGGAAAGAGATAGGTTTGTCTTATCTAAAGGCCATGCGGCTCCGCTTCTATATGCAGTCTTGGCAGAAAAGGGATTTTTCCCAAAAGAAGAACTACTAACCCTCAGAAAGACAGGTTCCATGCTTCAAGGGCATCCTGACATGAAATCAACTCCGGGCCTAGACATGACTACAGGCTCTTTAGGTCAAGGCTTATCAGCTGCAAACGGTATGGCACTTGCGGCAAAATTGGATAAAAAATCCTATAGGGTATATGTAGTTATGGGCGATGGTGAGCTTGAAGAAGGTCAGATTTGGGAAGCAGCCATGACTTCAGCACATTACAAATTAGATAATTTGACGGCTTTTGTGGACCATAACGGTTTACAAATAGATGGTCCTATTCAAAAAGTAATGTCGCCGGAAAACATACATGAGAAGTTTAAAGCTTTTGGTTGGAATGTAATCGATATAGACGGGCATGATATGAAGCAGATTCTTGAGGCTGTTGAGGAAGCTAAGACCGTAAAAAGCAGACCGACTGTCGTAGTTGCGAAAACAGTAAAAGGTAAGGGCGTGCCTTTTATGGAAAATCAGGTAGGTTGGCACGGGAAAGCTCCCTCTCCTGAACAGGTAAAAGAGGCTTTGAATTCTATATAAATATATTTATGGAGGAGAGATATCAAATGACCAAGATTGCAACTCGAGAAGCCTATGGAGAGGCCTTGGCCGAGATAGGCGAAGAGATAAAAGATATTGTAGTCTTAGATGCTGACCTTTCGGGTTCTACTAAGACAGCCGTTTTTGCAAAAAAATATCCGGAGCGATTTTTTAATATAGGTATAGCAGAACAAGATTTAATGGGTACTGCAGCAGGGCTTGCAACTTGCGGCAAAATACCGTTTGCCAGCACTTTTGCAATATTTGCTACCGGAAGAGCATTTGAGCAGGTTAGAAATTCAATATGTTATCCAAAGCTAAATGTAAAAATTGCAGCGACACATGCCGGTCTAACTGTGGGCGAAGATGGAGCTACACATCAGTCTATCGAAGATTTAGCTCTTATGCGGACATTGCCGAATATGACAGTAATAAATCCGGCCGATGCTGTTGAAGCAAAAAAAGCAGTGAGAGCTGCGGCTGTTCATGAAGGTCCGGTTTATCTCCGCTTTGGCAGATTGGCAGTAGAAACTATATTTGAAGAGGATTCTGAGTTTGAAATAGGTAAGGGCAAAATCCTCAGAGAAGGAAATGATGTAGCCATAATAGCTACGGGGATAATGGTGGGAGAAGCTTTAAAGGCTGCAGAAATTCTTGAAAACAGCGGCTTAAAAGCAATGGTAATAAATATTCATACATTAAAACCAATTGATGAAGAAATAATTTTAAAGGCTGCAGAATGCGGTGCGATTATCACTGCTGAGGAACATACCATTATCGGTGGGCTAGGCAGTGCGGTAGCCGAAGTCCTAGCCGAGAAAAAGCCAACACCCATAAAAAGAATAGGAATAAAAGATAAATTCGGCCAGTCAGGCAAGCCTGAAGAATTGTTAAAACTGTATAACCTGACGGCAGAAGATATAGTAAAAGCCGCAAAAGAAATAAAAAGATAAAAGCAAAAATACCCTGGCCCACAAAACAGCATCTGACATTGCGGGTAAAGGTATAGCCAGCGAAAAAAGTCTTGTCAAAGCTATCAAGCTTGCTGCAATCATTTCACAAAACAGGTAAAATAAAAAGGTATAGATCTTAAAACGAAAAAAACGGCACTGCATAGGATATTTGCAGTGCCGTTTTGTAATCACACCCCAGAGTTTGAGAATTTACTCCAATTATGAATCATACCATCGGTGTCAATATCCAAGCTAAAGCAAATGCACTTAATACACGGATTACCAATCCTACAAGGGCTGCTTGCATGGCTTCACTACCGGAAAGGTCGGAGCTTTGTGACCATACAGCAGGAATCTGAGCAAAAGGTATCTGCAAAGGCAGGCCTGATGCAGCAAGGATAAATGAACCTATGGCAAAACGTGTTGGCATAGTTCCAATTGTTTCTACCAGTGTATTCATTGCAAGTGTTGGTGCAACCAAGATTGATTGCATACCGGTTACAGGATCAATGGATAACGCACTAAGGAACGCAGACATTGCTGATTCGATAGGTGCCCATATTCCCATATATTCAAGTAATCCTATTATGGCAAAAACAACAACGACAGCAGGAATTAGCAATAAGAACATTAATTCGGCACCTTCTCGAGCCCCGTTAATTAGAGTAGTAAACAAGGGCGTGCCAGGTGTAAAGCTTGGCATTTCACTGATATCTTTATATTGAACATCTCTGTATAAGGTTTTGCTGAGAATAAAGGGTACTATGACAACAGGAAGCAGTATTCCGATTATTACAATAGGGAATGCCCAAATCCCCTTGGATGCAAAAGCTACCAAGCCCAGCATAAAAGTTGAGAAAGATTGCTGTGATTGAAACATGGTGGCAACGGCTATTTTCTGTTCATCTTTTGTAGCTCCTGCTTTCTTTAGTGCAGGTCCGGTTATTCTTCCGGATGCGTTAATATCTCCGAGTATATTATAAATAGCCGGAACGATAATTAACGGAGTGATTTTCATAACTTTTGCAAGTGGAGTAAAAATACGCACCAAGGCATCGGTAAAACCGAGACGTTCCAAGATACGACCGGTCATAACGCTCAATATGATGGCAGTACCCAGGGTGCCTGTAAGATATACATCAACCACCGGTCCAACAGCTTTTTTCAACATTGCATCAAAACTGCCGCCGATAATTTCGGGTTTAACAAAGAGAATAATAAGGGTAAGGGCAATAAGAGACATACCCACATACTCAATATTCGATATTGGACGAGTCTTACCTTTAGTTGCCTCATTTTCCTTAACAGCCATTGAAGAGACCTCCTTGTATAAATTTTTAGTAATTAATAAAAGTAATGATAGAAAGTAATATGATAATTAATTATAGTACGTTCAATATTTTGAAAATAATCACCTCCGGAAGTTAATAATTATGTTTATAAGCCTTAATCAACATCTATTAAACTCTATTAAACCATCCTTAATAACTGTGGTGATAGATTCCGTGTCTGTGAAGTCAAAAACTGGCAATCCTTTACAAAGGATGATATCAGCTCTTTTGAGTTTCGTAATTGAACCTATTTCCGCTTCCAAACCCATAATTTGAGCAGCATTCATAGTTATCATTTTTAGGCAGTCAGCCTTTGCAACACCGTGCTTATTTAAATATTCAAAAGTAGGTTTGCAAATGTTTAAAAAGTCTTTAGGCCCGACCATTTTTATATCATCTAAGCCAACAGCTTTGGCATGTACCGGCAAATATGAGTCTGTGGCTATAGCTGTTGTTACCCCGGCGTTTAAGGCATTGTAGATATCCTCCGGTGTATTTGGAGAACTACTTGTCCCGCCATGCGGCGTAGCAACAAGGAAAATATTCTTTCGTGCCATTTCATCAAATTGCCCGTTATTGGCACCATGACCGTGGTGAACCACATCACCGCCTGCATCTATAAACAACTGGATATTCTCAGCACCTTCGATATGTGCTCCTATTTTTTTACCCAGCAAGTGAAATATATTAACAATTTTGAAAATATCTTCACTATCAAAAATACGTTTTCCGCCATTAGGTACAAGATGGCATGGCAGATTAGCCACTGTAGCGGTTATAAATATATTTTCTCCTGGGAATTCACTTTCAACTGCCAGTCTGGCAAAGTGTGAGTTATCTAAATCATCAAGGGTCAAATTACCTCCCGGCCGAAGTGACGAAGTATAAGCCAAGGGTTCAGTGCCTAAGCAGCACATACCGGCAGCAAATTTAATATTTAAAACCGTATTTTGAGCTGTATCTTTTAGCAACTCTAAAGGAGCCGCTAGGACAGGGTGACCCAGGTGATGATCACCTATTGTGGTAATACCGCTTTTCAAGCAATCGAGGTAATTTGATATAGCGGCTATTGTTTGGGATTTACCCCTGATGTGATGAACTCCTTCGGTGGCGTATTCGCATAAATGTGTATGGCAATCTATCAGTGCCGGCATTACAACTAAGCCGGTAGCGTCTATTACTTCACGGGCATCAAGGGTTTCAGCCGTTTCATTATCAACAATATCTGAAATAATTCCATTTTTAATCAATACAGATTTATACTGCTCCCGAGGGGAATCCATAGTTAGTATATGACCATTCTTAATAACTAAGTCCCACAACAGCATCACCCCAAATAAATTTTATTTTTTGTCGTGTATAAGGTAGTTTTCAGTAATAAACTTGGCATAATCTTTAATCGTCGCAGAGCCAAAATCTTTAAGCGGAGTGGAACATATCCTCTCCCGGAAAATCACAATCTCAACATCTTCCGGCAGATAATGTCTTAAAGCATATGCAAGAGGTAGTCCATTTTCAAAGATTTCCAAAGCATGGGAATTACCGCAAATAAAGTTCAAGCCTAGTTCTTTAGCTTTATTGACTAAGTCACTGTCCATTTTGACACGGCTTATTGTAGCTAAGACAGTATCGATTTCAGGATGTTCACTCTTTGCTTTTTCCAGATGTTCGGCAGTAAATCCGGTGTGTGGGAAAATATGCAAAATTGTATTTACCGGAGTGTCTTTTGTGCCCAACAATATTTCTCCCTGAACAGCAGTAGCGGAGTCCTTAATTTCACTGCAGTTAAAGTGGATTCGCTCTGTCCCCATTACTTGATGTTCTTTATCCATGTCCATCATTTTATTTAGGCGATTTAGTATATCGCCCAAGGTTTTTATTTCATCCAATGCTTTACCGACATACATAATATTTCCGGGTATACCCGCATATCTTATATCAGTATAAAAAGGCTTATGACCATGAATATAAGATATGCCGGGATGTAAACCGTGAAAAGCTTCATGAAGTTCAAACACTGAAATATTGTAAAGGTCTAAATAGCAGCTTAGAGTTACTCCGCCTGAATTTGCCGCATCAGCAATTGGGTGATGAGCTACAATGACATCTACTCCTGTTGCACCGGCAAGCTCAATATTTCCTTCGGTGAGTGTCATCGTTACGGCAACTTTTTTAATTTCTGCTTCAGGGTTCCCATAAACAAGACCCGGAGTTTCCATTACTGCCTTTCCGGGGATATTCGACGATTTCATAACAACGAACGGGTTCTTACCTGTAAATACGTCGTTTAAATCCTTGACTACCCTCCCTCCTGTTATATTGTCCAGTACTTTGATTAGCTCCTTTACTTTCATCTAATGTTCCTCCTTTTTTAAATACAGCATTTAAAGTTCTGGCAAAGCCCAAAATCTATCGAAGAATTAAAAGGTTTGATCTTGTTTTATAGATAGGATGTGTTACAACATGTTTATTTATTCCCTCATCACTGATGAGCTCCACATATTATAATACGACATTTAAATCAAAAGTCCTCCCTATAATTTTATTTTATTGCAAAAATATAAAACATTTTTACAGAATATATCTTGTAAAAACTCTAAATATTCTATTTATAAATAAATATCGCACTACAACAGATAACCGATTACATAATTTTTTCTGCAAGGCTAAATAAACTCTGGAATTTGTTTTCCGATACTTAACTTGGACATAAATAGAGGCCGCCAAATAAATACCTCTTTAAAGGAAAATTACACTACCAGTCTCTTAATGAAAATAGCATAACAGTTCCATTAAAGGTATTTATTTGACGGCCTCGAACCATCTTTTTTAAGATCTTTCTTATCCAGTCAATTATTAAATTTTTCACAAAAACCTACATTCAAGCTATCAAATAAATTTAAGTTTGTCAAGTGGTTTTTGAAAAAATTTTTTCAAAAAATTCTTCTACGGGCTCAACGGTAATTATTATCATACCGGCTAATTGATTTACAGGGTCGTAATCTTTTAAGATTGTGCGTACCTTTAATTGAAATTTATCTTCAAAATATGTTTTAATTCTGATTTTAAATTCATTTAATAATGCCAAATCCATCAATCTTGCGGTAAATGCGTCTTTTTCATCTATATGCCTTAGCACTGAAATTCTTCGATTTAGAGCTAAGATAATAATTTTATCTCCAATTATATCTATTTTCTGCCAATCTAAACCTCGGCCATACATTTCCTCATTTACTTGATTATTTATTTTAATAAGTTCCTGTTTAAAATCGCCAATATTCTTCAAAATTTCATCTCCTTTGCGTTATATTATAATAAGGTCTAATATAAGTATACACTTTGGTACCAAAACTATATTCTACGAAATAATAATTTTTTCCTGCCATGTAAAGAAATAAATATTTACATAAAAATGTAGCAACTAATAAGCCTTATGAATATCATGGAATGAAGCGGTAAATTTTTTAGGAAGGGGGCATGCTAAAATGCAGGTAGCAATTGAACTGTATCTTCAAAGAGGTTTGAGCGTTACGGATAACAGTTTTGTAAATTTAAAGGTTATGTACAATGGTAAAATAATTGAAGAAAGCTGTTCTGAGGATGTTTATGAATTTTTTGGAATGATTCTCGGAGGGAAAAGACTAGCTGCTTTAGGAAGAAAAAGACATTATGACAGTAATTATTTAATGGGAAGAATTTTTGAGGCAGATCCGGCTTTGCCTATGAATTTTTTGTTTATAGATCCGGAGGATGATATTAAACTCATTATAGAAACTAATATTTGGCTTGATCCGGGAATCATGGTTCAAGATGTTTTGCTAAAAATATTTTCTGACAAAAAAGAACTAAATATCCCATTAAACAGACCCGATGTTAAAACAGATTGGTCAGGCAGAGGAACTTTTACTATTGATATAGGCGAGTTTATAAAAGAATTGAATGCTGAAAGAGTAAAACTGTAAAAAGTATGCCCTGTAGTAAAACAGGGCATACTTTATGCAAAAAAAATAACTATGGATAATATAATGGCAAATTTACAATAATATTAGTGTATAACAGGCGTATGATGGATATACTATTTTACCGAAGCGTTTTTAATAAAATCGAAACAAAGTCATGATATAAATTTACGATTATATAAATATATTAAGGAGAAATGTACATGAATATTGCTATATTATCCACCTACTTTCCGAGAGAGTGCGGAATAGCCTCTTTTGCAAAGGACCTTAGAAACAATCTCATGCTATGTGGTGAGCAAGTGTCAATTCTTGCCATTAGTGACAAAAATGGTTATTATAATTATCCGCCGGAAGTAGTTTTTGACTTAGAAGAGGATAATAGGGATCAGTATGTGATTGCAGCCGAATTTGTCAATACTGCAAAGATAGACTTGGTCTTTGTAGAACATGAATATGGAATTTTTGGCGGCAATAACGGTGCTTTTGTATTGGATTTTATCGAAAACCTGGAAAAACCATTTATCCTAAATACTCATACAGTTCTGCCGTCACCGGACTTTCATAAGCGAAGAATACTATCAACATTGGGACAAAAATCAATGGCCGTTATATGCATGACCCACCGTTCTTCAGAACTGCTAAACAAAGTATATAATATACCTCTTAATAAACTTTATATGGTCCATCATGGAGTACCGATATTTGAAGAAAAACCAAGAGATGAAACTAAAAGAATATATGGGGTCGAGGATCGTCCTTTAGTAGTTACTTTCGGTTTTTTAGGTCCCGGTAAAGGTATTGAATTGGGAATTAAAGCTATTTCTTTCTTAAAAGAAAAATATCCCGATATTATTTATTTGGTAGCGGGAGAAACACATCCAAATCTAAGAAAAAAGATGGGAGAAGCTTATAGAGATTCTCTTGTTGAGTTAATACAAGCCTTGGAAGTTGATAATAACATAAGATTTATCAATAAATACCTCAGCATTAAAGAACTGGGAGAAGTACTCTATATGGCTGATGTTTATCTCACCCCTTATCCGCATCGTAATCAGGCTGTAAGCGGAACCCTTTCCTATGCTGTAGGCTGTGGTAGGGCTATAGTTTCCACTCCATATGATTATGCTCTGGAAGTTCTTGCGGACGGTAGAGGCCTTATAGCTAATGATGCCAATCCGGAAGAATTGGCATCATTGATAGATAAAATCTTATCCGACCATCAATTAAAAGAAAATCTGGAAGAAAAGGCTGGTAAATTGGGTAAAACCATGACATGGCCTCAAGTAGGCAAAAGATATGTAAGTATAATAGAAAATATCATGCAGACAGAGGTTGAAAGGAAGGTGTTTTAAAATGTATAAGCATTTTAAACACATGACCGACTCAACAGGGATTATTCAGTTTTCCGATATATCAAATCCATTAGCCGAAAGCGGTTATACAGTAGATGATAATGCTCGGGCACTGGTAGTGGCAATAGGGATGGAGGAACTGGAGCGCAAAAGACTCATAAAAACTTTTATAAGTTTTTTACAAGAAGCTCAAATGCCGGACGGCACATGGCAAAATTTAAAAGTTCACGGAAAATATTATACATCGATTAATTCAGAAGATAGTATAGGTCGAGGTATACTTGCGGCAAGTTTTGCAGCGGACTGCGATATACCCGAAACAAAGGACACTGCCTGTAAGATGTTAAAAAAGGTGCTGCCAAAAGCCATAGACACCAATTCTCCAAGAGCCATGTCTTATACATTGTTAGGCATGGCGAAACTTATAGATTCATTAGAAAGGATAAGCCTCTTGCCATATGCAAAGTATATTGCATATAAACTCATAAAACTTTACGATGCAAATCGCTGTAAAGATTGGCATTGGTTTGAGGACAGACTTACGTACTGCAATGCACTGCTGCCCCATGCATTATTTGGCTTTTATGTAGTGAGCAAAGATGTAAAGGCTTTAAAAGTAGCTAAGATTACACTGAATTTCCTTACAGATTCTTTATTTAAGAAAGGATATCTGAATATTGTTGGTAATCAGGGGTGGTGGATTAGAAAAAGTCAAATACCGCCTTATGACCAACAACCGGTAGATGCGGCGTCTATAGCTCTTGCTTGTCTACAGGCGTTTGTGGTTACGGGTGAAAGAGAATATATAGAAATGGCTCAACTAGCATATGATTGGTACTGGGGAAAAAATCTCAATAACCTTCCCTTATACAATGAGAAAACCCAAGGCTGTCATGATGCTCTTGTTCCACATGGAGTTAACTTGAATCAAGGTGCAGAGGCTGTCATCTCATTTTTAATGGCACACCAAGTTTTACAGAACATCAAAGAAAAAAAACAAAGGATATTAATTCCAGCAGTATAGGAGGGGCTTTGTTGGGGCACATTGAAATACTTTTTAAAGAAACTGTTGACCGGGCAAAAGCAGAACTTAAATCAGTAAAAAATATTGACATTATAATAGGTATCCCTTTTAATGATGAAAAAGATGCCTTGGGAAATATTATAACAGTTGCCAAGAACAGTTTAAAAACAAAAGGTCAAAAGCTGATTGTTTGTGTCGGTGGTCCAACAGACGTCGAAACGATAAAAAATATCAGGGAAAGATTCGGAAACGAAATAGCAGGTTTTTCACTGCCGTCGGGTGTCAATGGCCGAGGTTTTGGTATAAGGCTCATTTTGGAGATTGCTCGTCTTTTTAAGTCAGATGTGATACTTCTGGAAACAGACTTAAAAAGTCAAAGCGAGCAAGAGCTAAAGCACGATTGGGTGGATTGTGCGGCAGATCCTATCTTTGGAGATTATGATATATCGGTTGCCTGCTTTAGACGATATACGCTTGAAAATATTATTGACAAGATATTAGTTTTACCGCTTATGACAGCTCTTTATAAAACTAAATTTAGCGATCCTTTCAGCGGAGTTGCCGCTATTACGCACGATCTCGTTGAAGAGTTCTGCTCTGAATTCGATCAAAACAGAGAATATCTAGGCGGATATGGTATTAACCCATGGCTTATTACAACAGCATTAAAATGGAGTAAAAGGATATGTGAGGTAAATCTTTGGACAAAAATTTCCTTAATTTCCTCTGACAAAAAATATATCGCTGCAAAAGAAATGCTTAAATCACTGTTTGAATGTATAATACGGGATGAGGATATTTGGTTGGAAGATTTTCAAATTATAAAAACTCCTGATATGTACGGCAGTGAATTTAAGGATGTACCACTAAAAATTGTTTATAACCATGAGGAGCTTTTAGACTCTTTTATTAAAGGAACTTGTTGTTATGGTAATCTATTGCAAAAAATACTAAGTAAAAAGGTGCTTAGTTATATTGAATTCATGACGATATCGAAAGACAATGTAATTTACTCACCAGAAATCTGGTCACAAGCAGTTTATGAGTTTATAGTTGCTTATAATTTTAATTCGGAAATACCGCAGGAAGACCTTTTGGAAGCTCTGATAGCTATATATAAAGGAATGCTGGCAGCGCTGATACTAGAAATCATGAACGCAAACGAAGGTTTAAGTGATTTGAATGTGGATATCGATACTGTTGTTTTAGCTCAGACTGAAGCAATTTATAAAAATACCGTAAATGCTTTCATGAATAACAAATCTCAATTTTCGGATAATTGGCGTCAAAAGTTAGAGGAAACAAGTCCAGTGCTTACTCCACTGGATTACCTCGAGTTTATTCCAGGGGTTCCAATTGTGTTGCCTAAAAAACTTATAGGAAAGAATCGTTGCGAAGCTATTACCAGTAAAGTTTTTAAAAGACTTCAGAAAAAATATAATAATGCCTTTACATCCTTTCTAGAGACTTTAAGTATCCATAATAATGCGTCTTCTGAAGATATTTGCCGGTGCTTAACCGATTTCATGGCAGATTTGGAAAACACTATCGATAGCTTGTGCCCGGGAAATTTATACAGCTTGGAAGGTACCAATGACGTAGTAAAAAGCATATTTAATATTATTCCACATAGCAAAGTCATAGCGGTAAAATGGGAAATACTGAGGAAATTATTATATGAATATCCTCCAGGGAATTTAATTTTAAGAATGGGCTTTAGAAACTTGAGAGAACTCCTTGACAATATGAATGAACGAAAGATTCTCACATTGGCTTCGTTTACTGAGGACAAGGATTATTTTGATCGAATATTTTACTGGCTTAAGGACAATTTAAGACCCGATAGTTTTGAAGAAGTAGAAATACTTCCAATGGTGGTAAATCGTAATGATTTTCATGGTTCCAGTGAACTGCGTGAAATATCTGATTTAAATCGTTTGACAGCATATATACCTGTTATGAACTTAGGCAAGGGAATGGGTGGCAACTATCCTAAGTTGTGGTATTTTACACGCATAGCAAAGAGTATAGTTGAAGCCGAGCATTTTTCAGACCTATGGAAGACCTATACAAGGGAACGGAAGGAAGTGGGTAGAAAATTTGTTAATTCTATTCTAGGCCATTATGGAAAGGCTGTATTTTCTGCACATCATATTTTTGAAAACTGGCATCATAGGGTGTTGGTTTCAAAATTACAAGTAATTGCGGATAATCTTCGCAAGGAGAATAATGAAACAGATGCAAAAAATATTGATATTATGGTCAAAGGGTATGGCCTCAGCATGGTATTAAACGATGGGACGTTTATACCATGTTCCGCATGGACTTGGGCCAGTTTCAGCTTTAAAGGTGGAGATGGCATACCTACACCGCTTTTCCTACATGTGGAAAGGGATTGGTTCAATCACGATTTGCTTGAAGAAATATATAAGGAAATGGGATATGATTCTGAAGAAATCTTACAGCAAGTATTTCAATATATAAGTCAAGGCCGTGAAAGCATAGATTTAGCAAAGGCGTTATTAGGAGTAAAACAACATCGGGAACAAGTAATAATTCAAGAATTGGATTATTGGCCTAAGGCAGAGGTTTTAAAGCGTTATAGCGAAGTGCCGATACTTAAGCCTATAAATGAGCACTGGTGGGAAAATCGTTTTGTGCTCAATACGGCGTCACTAAGGATAAAAGATAAGGTATACCTGCTATATAGAGCATTTGGTGAAGATGAGATTTCGCGAATTGGTCTTGCTATTTCTGATGGTTATAGAATAATTGAAAGACTAAAAGAACCTATATTTTCTCCGGAGATGGAAGAAGAGAAAAAAGGTTGCGAAGATCCAAGAACCGTCATAATTGATGATGAAATTTTCATGCTTTATACCGCATATGACGGTGTGGTAGCTCAGATAGCAGCGGCATCAATTACCATAGATGATTTTCTCAACAGAAAATATAACTGCTGGAAAAGAAGAGGGCTGGCTTTTCCCGGACTATGGGATAAAGATGCCATATTGTTTCCTGAAAAAATCAATGGCAAGTATGTCATATATCATCGTATTGAACCAAGCATATGGATTGCATATTCCCCGAAACTGTCCTTTCCGTGGCCTCGTGACGGTCACAAGATAATAATGGGACCGCGGTCCGGCATGATGTGGGACTCTCTGAAAATAGGAGCCGGTGCACAACCTATAAAAACACGTTATGGTTGGCTGCTTATATACCACGGTGTGGATAAGGACATGGTGTATAGGTTGGGAGTGATGTTGGCTGACCTAAAAGACCCCGGCCGACTTCTATACAGGTCGCCCAACCCCACACTATCGCCTGAAACCAAGTGTGAGGTAGGGGAAAAAGATAAGTGTTGGGTGCCGAATGTGGTGTTTACTTGCGGTGCCGTTGCAGCCGAAGATAAAGAAATTCTTGACATAGATGATGAAATTTTAGTATATTACGGTGCTGCAGATACTTATATTTGCCTTGCCACAGGTACTGTCGGCGACATGATTCCAGCACAAGTAAGAGAAAGAATAGATAATCGCAGATGAATATTAACCCCCACCTCTTTTATTGATGCTATATAGTGGAGGTGGGGGTTGTTGTTAAAATATATTATGGAATTAAGTCATCTTCACTTGATGGAGGTTCAAGCTGATAATCATTTTACCATATTTAGGGTATTTTATCTAGAGGTATTGCTGCCGTTTATGCCATCAATTAAGCAGAGCAATTATAAAATCCTTATAGGAATTAAATAATATAATAAATACGCCTACCGGAACCACATACTTTACTAAGAAGCTCCAGACGGGGGCTAACTTAAAGCGGATTCCTGAAAGCTCTATTTCTTTCACGGCTTCTTTGGTGGTAAGTATCCAAGCCACGAAAATGGAAAGCAAAAATGCACCGGTGGTTAGGAGTATATTGGAAGACAGTTTGTCATATATATCAAAAAAGCTCAAACTTCCTATATAGAAACTGCTGCCTTGAACCAGGGAAAGGGAAGCGGGTATTCCCATTAGAAATATTACAATCCCTACTGCCAATGTAGATTTTTTCCTGTCCTTTTTCAGTTCATCCACAAAATAAGAAACGCTGATTTCCAACATAGACATTGAAGAAGTCAATGCTGCAAAAGTAACCATCAGAAAAAAGGCAATGCAAAAGATTTGCCCTAAAGGCATCGATGCAAAAACTGCAGGCAGTGTGATAAACATAAGTCCGGGCCCTTCTCCAACTTCAAAGCCTAAGGCAAAAACCGCCGGGATAGTGGCAAATCCGGCTATCAACGCAGCCAATGTGTCCAAAGCGGGGATCGACACCGCTGTGCTTAGCAAATTAACTTCCTTATCCAAATAACTTCCGTAGGTTATCATGACCCCCATGCCTATGCTGAGAGAGAAGAACACTTGCGCCATGGCGTTTTTAGCTACTTCAAGGGTAATCTTAGAGAAATCAGGAACCAGCAAGAATTTAATTCCCTCCATACTTCCCTCCAATGTTACACTCCTAATAGCTATAATTATAAGAAGTATAAAGAGACCGGGCATCATTACTTTAGAAGTGACTTCAATTCCTTTTTTAATGCCGTTTATTACTATAAGCATAGTAAGTGCCATAAAGATTAACTGGTAAACTATTAAGGTTGCAGGAGAGTTCATCATATTGGAAAAAATACCGGCAAGAACTTGGGGATCTTTTGTATTAAGATTTCCCGTAACAGCGTTTTTAAAGTAATACAAAACCCAACCGCCAACGGAAGAATAAAAGGCCAGTATGACAAAACCGCAAATTACAGCGAGAAAGCCCACAAATGACCAACGCTTATCTATGCTTTTATATGCACCGAAAACCGAAAGCTGGGTCTTCCTGCCAAGAGTGATGGCAGCCAGCATAAGGGGAGTTCCGATGAGCACTAAAAACAAAAGGTATACTGCAACATATGCTCCGCCACCGTTAGTACCCACACTATAAGGGAATTTCCATATATTACCCAAACCTATGGCCGAACCTGCAGCAGCTAGAATGAAACCGGCTTTTGAGGACCAATTTTCTCTTGTCTTAGTTTCCATAAGATATACAACCTCCAAAATAATTTTAAATTAGGCAAATATCAATTGCTCACATAAAAAAAGCTCCGCCTCATTTTAGAGGTGGAGCTTTGCTCACGGTACCACTCTTATCCCGAATATAAAAAATATCCGGGATAACTCATTTCTAGTCTGCGATATGCTAAACTATAGTCCTTTGTAAGGGAGGACAACCCTTTGCCCCTACTCGTTTCCTTTTAGGGCAAAGACTCTAGAGTGAATATGCACTTCGTCTTGTAACACCGGCTCTCATCAAACCCAGCTTTCTGTATTTACAGTGTCGAAGCTTATCTTCTCTGTCATTGTCTGTAAAGCTGTAATTCTTTTTAATACTATATGCATAAATTTGTAAAATGTCAACCCCTTAATTCTTAATTTTATAACACAATTCATTTTTTCCGTTATGTGGGAAGTATATCGTTTTTTATGAAAAAGGAGAAAAATTGATTGCTTAAACCTCTTATGCCGCCCTAACTTGTCTGAAAATGATATATAAATGTTGAGAATGATAATATTTAATGATATATTTGATAATGTCGACGAAGTTTAGGAAATTACATATTTTTAAATGTATTTAATGAAGGATTTTCGGTATTGATGTCGAAGTTAAAAATATATGTAACTAAATGGAATTTGGAGTGAGCAGTTTGATTGAAATGTATGGGGTTACTAAGATTTATCCGGGCGGTCAAGTCGCCCTTAAAGATATTAGTCTAAAGATATTAAAGGGAGAGTTTGTATTTATTGTCGGACCCAGCGGGGCAGGAAAATCGACATTGATTAAGCTTTTATTCAGAGAAGAACTTCCGACAAGGGGACAGATATTTTTCGCCGGAAAAAACATTACCAGATTAAGGCCGAAAGAAATACCTTACCTAAGGCGGCGTATTGGTATTGTTTTTCAAGATTTTAGACTGCTGCCGGAAAAAACCGTTTATGAGAATATAGCTTTTGCAATGGAAGTGGTGGAAGCCCCCGGCAGAGATATAAGGAAAAGAGTGCCATATGTTCTTGAAAGAGTAGGCTTAGCTCACAAAGCCAAGGCAAAACCTTCAGAACTTTCCGGAGGTGAACAACAACGAGTCGCACTTGCTCGTGCTCTGGTAAATAATCCCGATGTCCTCGTAGCCGATGAACCTACCGGTAACCTTGACCCGGATACATCTAGGGATATCATGAATTTGCTAGATGATATCAATAAGCGGGGGACTACATTGGTTGTTGCCTCGCATGCCCGAGAATTGGTAGATTCTATGAAAAAAAGAGTAATTCAGCTCGAAAAAGGCAGTCTAGTAAGAGACGAGGAGAGAGGGGTATACAGTAATGAGACTTAGGACCATCAAATATTTTTTCAAAGAATCCTTCACCAGTCTTGTAAGAAACAGATGGATGAGTCTCGCATCCATTGGAGCGGTAGCATCTGCACTCATCATTCTAGGCTCTTTTTTATTACTTTCGGTAAATTTTGATCATGTTTTAAAAGATGTGGAATCACAAGTAGAGATTACGGCTTACCTTGAAGACTCCTTGGGACAAGAAAGGATATCTCAACTAAAAAAGGATTTTGCTGCTATTTCCGGGATAAAAGAAGTAGAATTTATTTCAAAGGAAATGGCTCTGGAAGAATTCAAAGAGCAAGTAGGAGAAGATTTATTGGAGGGTATTGAAAACCCACTTCCCAATTCCTTCCGGATTAAGGTAAACGACCCTCATGAAGTGGCTTTGGTTGCTGAAAAAATTGAAAAATTTTCCGGTGTTGATGAAGTCAAATACGGCAAAGGCATTGTTGAAAAACTGTTCAACATAATTTATTGGGTTCGGATTATTGGCTTGGCGATAATGGTAGTTTTTGCCGCAGTTTCAATTTTTATTATCTCTAATACCATCAGACTTACGGTTTTTGCACGGCGGCGGGAGATAAATATTATGAAATATATTGGTGCCACTGACTGGTTTGTACGCTGGCCGTTTTTGATAGAAGGTATGGTATTGGGATTAATCGGTTCTTCGCTGGCTGTAGCAATTTTGGGAATAGCTTACAAATATCTTTATGTAACGGTGAAGCTAAATATTCCTATGATTTCTTTGCTGCCGATAGAACAGTTTTATAACTATGCCTTTGGATTTTTAGGTATTGGTATGTTCATCGGGGCATTTGGCAGTAGCTTTTCCATAAAGAGATTTTTAAATGTTTAGCATTATATAAGGAGTGAAAAAAGGTGATGAGTTGGAAAAAACACAAAGTAATTACAAGCATCTTGCTGTTGGCTATTATTTTAACGGCAACTGCTCCGGCGGCATTAGGCGGTATCGATGATTTAAAAAAGCAGCAGCAAGATTTAAGCAATCAAATAAAAAATTTAAGAAACAATATAAATAAAGTTGAAGCGAATAAGAAGGATATAAGTGAAGAATTGGCAGAGCTTGAAGAAAAATTGAACTTGGCGCAAAAAGAACTGGCTGAAACAGAAGCCAAGCTCAGAGAAAATCAGACGAAATTAGTAAATACTATAGAAGAGCTTAAACAAGCCGAACAACAGGTAGAAGAACAAAAAGATGATCTAAATGTCCGCATGCGAACTCTTTACAAAACTGGGCCGGTAGATTACATAGAGGTAATTTTGGCGTCTTCCAGTTTTTCAGATTTCTTGACAAGACTTGATTTAGTTAAACGTATCATTGAGTCTGATAAAAATCTCCTTATGGAATTTAAAGCAAGACAGGAAGAAGTAGCAAAGAAAAAAGCAGAATTGGAAGAACAACAAAGGATCATAGCTCAGCAGCGCGATGATATAGATGCTCGTCGAGCCAGCATAGTTTCATATCGCGGAGATCGCCAAAGACTCATGGCAGAGCTGGAAAAACAGAAAAAAGAGTATGAGCGTCAAGAGGATAAGCTGCAAAAAGATTCGGAGAATCTACGCCGGCAAATTCTTGAATGGGAAATGAAGAACCAAAAAGGCTTTTTTGGAACAGGGGAATTCCTTTGGCCGACGCCAAGTTCAACATATATTACTTCAGAGTTTGGATGGAGGACGCATCCTATCTTTAAAACACGGCGGTTTCATGAAGGCATAGATATAGGTGCTTCTATGGGAGCTGATGTGCTGGCAGCAGATGATGGTGAGGTAATTTTTTCAGGCTCTTATGGAGGTTATGGCAATACAATCATTGTTAGCCATGGTGGAGGTATTTCTACGCAGTATTCTCATCTTTCGAAACTGCTTGTAGCAGAAGGCAAAAAAGTACTCAAGGGTGATAAAATTGGCTTGGTTGGCAGTACCGGATGGTCTACGGGACCACACCTTCATTTTGGAGTAATCAAAGATGGAGAAGTAGTCAACCCTTGGAATTGGCTAAAATAAATGATATAATGGTAAAGACTAAAAACTTTACCGGGTGGGGATACATATGCAAAACAAGAATGTAAAACATATGTTTAAAGTAGCGGTATTGTGTATAGCAATATCGCTGCTTTCGTTTTTTGCGGGAGCTGCGGCGGTAAGCAAACCATTCTATGCAATAAGTAAGGGCGATGATAAAAATGCTGCTGCTGTAGTTGATGGACAGACAGATTTACAGCACTTAAAGCCGGTTGTCGATGTGATAAAACTCATAGAAGACAAATACGTAAAGGATGTGGAAACTGAAAAATTAATTGAGGGAGCTATTAAGGGAGTGGTGGAATCTCTTGGCGATCCATATTCAGTTTATATGAATGAAACGGAATTTCAAGATTTTATTGCGTCTATTAATGGTTCCTTCAGCGGTGTAGGAATGGTACTCAGTGCTGATGAGAGTACCGGCGATATTATAGTGGTATCCCCTATCGAAGGAACTCCTGCCCAGAAAGCCGGAATTCTTCCAAAAGACATAATAGTTAAAGTCGATGATATCGAGCTTGCCGGAAAAAGCCTTGATGAAGCGGTAAAACTTCTAAGAGGTGAAAAGGGCACAAAGGTTGTTGTATATATAAAAAGACAGGATAACGAAGATTTGTTGGAATTTGAATTGATGCGGGATGATATTCGAGTTACAACAATAAAACATGAAATTATTGACGATGATGTAGGCTATATAAAAATTACCTCTTTTGATTCACAGACTTATGATGAATTTAAAGCTGCGGTAGACAGCTTGCAAAAGCAAGGCATAAAAGGTTTAATACTGGATTTGCGAAATAATCCAGGTGGTTCTCTTTATGAATCAGTGAGGATAGCCGATGAAATACTTGGAAAAGGAATGATAGTTTATACCGAAGACAGGAATAAAAATAAACTGGAAGAATATTATTCTGATAATAACAGAATTTCATTACCGCTTGTAGTGCTTATAAATGAAAACAGTGCCAGTGCTTCGGAAATAGTAGCTGGAGCTATTCAAGACCACAAAGCAGGTGTGCTTGTAGGCACAAAAACTTTTGGCAAAGGTTCCGTTCAGGAAATTGAACCTTTTCAAGACGGAACAGGAATAAAATTGACTATTGCCCGATATTATTTGCCGAGCGGACGAAGCATTGACGGCATAGGTGTAGAGCCTGATATTAAGGTTGAACTTAGCAAGGATATAAGTCCTTTTGACATTCCCAGAGAAAAAGATTCTCAATTATTAAAGGCTCTTGATATAGTTAAATCTCCGACTTACATGCAAAGACAGGAGAGATGAACGTGTTTCCTCTTGGGAAAATTATAATCCTAATATTGCAAGGTATCCCATCGGCCGTTTTAAATCCATTTTTCTGGCTGGTAATTTTCATTGTGTGGAAACAATATAAGAAAACTGCGACTTTAGAAAAAACCCTGTTCGGAACTGCAAAAATTAATCCGCACAATAAATTACTCTATGCAATATTTTATGGATTCCTTGGTGGAATCATTGGCAGCTTTATAGTTATGCTGCTTGGCATAAGTATTACCGAAGCCGGTTTAGTATATGTATGGCCGTTAGCTTTAATTCTTGCCCTTGTCCATCCGCACCTAATGTGTTTTTCATATGCAGGTGGCTTAGTAGCATTATTTTCATTGGTAACAGGACTTTTACAAATAGATGTGGCCGGCCTTATGGGTCTTGTAGCAGTGCTGCATTTTGTAGAAAGTCTCTTAATATATTTTGCAGGGCATATAAATGCAACACCGGTGTTTGTTAAAGATGACAGATATGGTATCGTAGGAGGATTTTCACTGCAGGAATTTTGGCCTGTCCCCATTATGCTATTAACGATTCTTATAGGGGATTTCCCGTCAATGGATGTAATTCAAATGCCTGATTGGTGGCCGCTGATAAGACCACCTGTACATGTATTGGAAAATCCTCAGGCTATATACTTGATGCTGCCGGTAGTAGCAGCATTGGGTTATGGGGATATAGCTCTTACAAAGACACCAAAGGACAGATGTAAATCATCAGCGGTAAATTTATTTGCCTTTAGTTTTATACTTCTGCTATTATCGGTTTTGGCATCAAGGTATTTGCCTTTTGCCTATATGGCGGCAATCTTTGCACCTGCCGGACATGAATTTCTAATAATTACCGGAAAGAAAAGCGAACAGGCGAACAAGCCTCTGTTTGTTCCACCAAAACAAGGTGAGATGATTCTTGACGTAATAAAAAACTCACCTGCGGAAAAGTCGGGTCTAAATTCCGGTGATATAATCATGTCAATAAACGGCCAAGACCTGGATGAACCTGGAAAACTGCAAGAAGTGCTATCGGAATATCCTACATTTATATGGATGACAGTAAAGACCTCTGAAGGAAAGATAAAAAATGTTGAAATAAGTGCATTTCCGAACGGTTTAAATAACATAGGAGCTATCTTTGTTCCAAAGGTTTTTTCAGGGACATATGTAGTTATGGATGATGATAATATAATGAAAAGGATAAAAAGGTTTTTTAAAAAGAGGGATGAGAACGCATAAGTAAAAAATGAGAGTCTTAGAGCTAAATGATTAAAAAAGCAATAAAACTAAGAATCCAAAACCAATATTTTTAACATTTCTTCCGTAGGGTCAATAATAGGAATACTGATTTTTTTAGAAAGTTCCGATTGCAAATAAGGCAGATGAGTGCAGCCCAGAATCAAGCTGTTGGGGGCGAATCTTTCAACACATAGAGAAACAAGATCGTATTGGTCAATAATCGATGCTGCTGATTGATCTTCTTCAATAGCTTTGACTATAGGCAGCATGGAAATTCCAATAATATCAATTGAAGGATTTTGCTCATAAAATATATGTTCGATTGCTGAAAGACATTGACCATTAGCAGCCCATAGGGCTATTTTTTTGTACCTTGCAGCAAGATTTCTGTAAATATCCAATGGCGTTATTACCAAGGATCGGGTCTGCGTATTTCGTATATATCCAATATCTATTGCGGCTGATAAAGAATTGCAGTAAATCATAGTTCGAAATATATCATGGTTTTCGAAATCTTGAATAATCCTTAATACTTTTTTTGTTAAAGTATCAGGGTTTAAAAACTGAAGAAGATTTTGTTCTTCGGGGTTTGCAGCAGTAGGACATCCTATGGCTTCGAACCCCTTTTTTAATATAAAATCAACTCCCATTTGAGTGTCTACCGGGGTGCCAGCGATAACACCGATTTTTATAATATTATTTGCAACATTTGCAGTCAATGTTTATCACCTCAATTTTATTATATGTCTATCATATAAGAGTATCAAGTAATTTAAGATAAAAATAATTTGTGGTTAATTGTTTAGTTTCATTCTAATTCTTTTTACTACTTATTGAATAATTCAACAGAAATGGGAGAAAATATACTATAGCATAGGAAAATGAATAAAACAAAAGAGTTTTTAGAAAATAGATGACATTTCAAACTATATATACTTGATAGAAATTTTCATATATGATATAATGCTTGTGAAAGAAATAACGCTCTCAATTATAATTGCACTCATATATTTACTAGTTTCTATGCAAAATACATAAAAAGGAGGAATTTCGATGACTAGAGAAGAATATCTTAATCGCGAGAGAGATATGCTGCTTAAAGCCTATACTACTGCATCAGAAGAAGAAAAGCGGGATATCATGTTGAAAATAGTAAACATAGATACCCAATCTCAAGATGGAGATACTTATGGCACTAAATCAAGCGGCTTTTTCACTCGCCGAAGAAACAAGATTATATATATGAACTGAGCCGGGAAATAAAAAACCCGGTTTTTTTTATTTAAAATAGCGAACAAAGTTTCGTTTTTATCTTTCATCACTTTTTATTATATGATATAATACATCTTGCACATGAAATTATATTACAGGGTAAGTCAAATAAAATCCTTGTAAGAAATAAATTTTTTCAATTTCATTTGGAAGGTGTAAAAAATGGGGAAATTTGAGGTTGTTTCAGAGTATATTCCGCGCGGTGATCAGCCACAAGCAATACAAAGATTAGCTGAAGGAATAAATAAGGGCTACAAATTTCAAACGCTGCTAGGTGCAACAGGTACCGGCAAGACTTTTACTATAGCCCATCTTATACAGCAGGTGCAAAGGCCGACGCTGGTCATAGCTCATAACAAGACTTTAGCCGGGCAGCTCTACAGTGAACTCAAAGAGTTTTTCCCAAACAATGCGGTAGAATATTTTGTAAGTTACTATGATTATTACCAACCAGAGGCATATATTGCTCAAACGGATACTTATATAGAAAAAGATGCTTCAATAAATGATGAGATTGATAAATTGCGGCACTCTGCAACGGCTGCACTTTTTGAACGCCGTGATGTAGTCATAGTTGCCAGCGTGTCATGCATTTATAGTTTAGGTTCACCAATAGATTATGAAAACCAGGTTGTATCACTTCGCTCGGGCATGGAAATAGATAGGGACGAAGTGGTTCGAAAGCTTGTGGAAATACAATTTAATCGCAATGAAATAGACTTTCACAGAGGGACTTTTCGGCTCCGCGGAGATATATTGGAGATATTCCCGGCTTCTTTTACTGAAAAGGCTGTTCGAGTAGAATTTTTTGGAGATATTATTGATCGCATCCTTGAATTCGATACTTTAACCGGTGAAATAATAGGTGAACGAAATCACGTATCGATATTTCCGGCTTCACACTATGCCACACCAAAAGATAAAATAGAAGTTGCTATAAAATCAATTGAAATGGAGCTTGAGCAGCGATTAGCGGAACTGAAAGACCAAGGTAAAGTGTTGGAGGCAGCTAGGCTCGAGCAAAGGACCAAATATGATATAGAAATGCTTCGAGAAATGGGCTATTGTAAGGGTATTGAAAATTACTCAAGGCATCTTTCCGGCAGGAAGGCCGGTGAGGCACCGTTTACACTGCTTGATTATTTTCCGAAAGATTATTTAATAATAATCGACGAGTCCCACGTGACTTTGCCTCAGATTCATGCTATGTGGGCTGGAGACCGTTCTAGGAAGGAATCGCTCATAGAGCACGGCTTTAGGCTTCCTTCGGCTTTTGATAATCGCCCTCTGGTCTTTGAAGAATTCGAAGAACGTGTAAATCAGTTAATTTTTTTATCAGCTACACCGGCATCTTATGAACTTAAAAAAAGTGCTCAAGTCGTAGAACAAATCATCCGGCCCACTGGCTTGGTAGATCCGGAAGTAGAAGTTCGTCCGGTCAAAGGGCAAATCGATGATTTGATATGGGAAATCAAGCTCCGAGCGAAAAAGAACCAAAGAGTTTTAGTCACTACCCTTACCAAGAGAATGGCGGAGGATCTTACCGACTACCTAAAGGAAGCAGGTATTCGCGTCAGATACCTACATTCGGAGATTCATACATTGGAACGGCTTCAGATAATTCGAGATTTAAGACTCGGTAAATTTGACTGTCTTGTAGGCATTAATCTGCTAAGAGAAGGTTTAGACTTGCCGGAGGTATCCCTTGTGGCTATTCTGGATGCAGATAAAGAGGGATTCTTACGTTCTGAAACCTCACTCATTCAGACTATAGGCCGTGCTGCACGTAATGTAGACGGAAGGGTTATTATGTATGCGGATACCATAACTCAATCTATGGCTAGGGCGATTAGTGAAACCAATCGCAGGCGCAAAATTCAATTAGATTATAATAAAAAGCATGGTATAGTACCTACAACGGTTAAAAAGTCGGTAAGGGATTTAATAGAGGCTACTAAAGTTGCCGAGGAAAAAACTGATTACCTACCTGAAAAAGATATAACAAAAATGAGTAAAAAAGAACTTAAAACCTTTGTTGAAAATCTTGAAAGACAGATGAATGACGCAGCAAAGAAACTTGAATTTGAAAAAGCTGCCGAACTTAGGGATCTTATTTTTGAGATAAAGGCTGAAGCGTTTAGCGTAATTAAGACTAAATAAACACAGTACAGTGAGTGTGATGTGAATAAATGGATAAGATTATAGTTAAAGGTGCTCGAGAACATAACTTAAAAAACATAGATATTACAATCCCGAGAGATAAATTAGTAGTAATTACAGGCCTTTCAGGGTCAGGGAAATCTACTTTGGCCTTTGACACCATATATGCCGAAGGGCAAAGGCGCTATGTTGAATCACTTTCTGCCTATGCCCGACAGTTTTTGGGGCAAATGGATAAACCTGATGTCGATTATATCGAGGGGCTGTCACCTGCCATATCCATAGACCAGAAGACTACAAGTAAAAATCCTCGTTCAACAGTTGGAACCGTTACTGAAATTTATGATTACTTAAGACTGCTTTATGCCCGTATAGGCAAACCGCATTGCCCCAAGTGCGGAAAGGAGATATCTCAACAAACAGTTGACCAAATGGTTGATGCAATAATGGAGTCACCTGAAGGAACAAGGATTCAAATTTTGGCTCCGGTAGTGCGCGGAAGGAAAGGTGAATTCCAGAAACTGCTGGAAAAAATCAAAAAGAATGGTTTTGTGCGGATAAGAGTCGATGGTCAAATGCGAGAAACCAGCGAGGAAATTAAGCTGGAAAAAAACAAGAAGCATAATATCGAAATTATTATAGATAGACTTATTATAAAACCTGGAATTGAATCTCGGCTGGCAGATTCTATTGAAATAGCACTGGCTCAATCCGAAGGTTTGGTGATTGCGGATGTTATCGGCGGGCAAGAAATACTATTTTCTCAGAATTTTGCATGTGCAGAGTGTAATATAAGTTTGGAGGAACTTACACCTCGAATGTTTTCTTTCAACAGTCCTTATGGAGCTTGCCCGGTTTGCAGCGGCTTAGGGATAAATATGGAAATAGACCCGGAGTTAATTATACCGGATAAAGAAAAATCCATAGCGGATGGAGCCGTGGAACCTTGGAGCAGCACACCTGACGGATACTACTATCAAATGCTTCAAGCTGTGCTGAAGCATTATGGTGTAAGTGCAGAAACCCCTGTTAGAGAATTACCTGAAAGTGTTGTAGATACGATTCTGTTTGGTTCTGATGATACTATCGAGTTTTATTATAAGAGCAGGTTTAGCAAGAATACTAGACGCTACAGGGGGCAATTTGAAGGTGTTGTAAATAATCTGAAACGACGTTATCGAGAAACAGGCTCCGGATATTCTCGAGAAGAAATAGAGGAATACATGAGTACAAAACCCTGCCCAGCATGTAACGGTGCAAGACTTAAACCCGAAAGCCTGGCAGTGACTATTGGAGATAAGTCTATAGCTGAAGTGACATCATTGTCGATTCGAGAGGCTATTGCTTTTTTTGAAAGCCTTTCACTTACAAAAAGGGAAGCAATGATTGCACATCAAATTCTCAAAGAAATACGAAACCGTTTACAATTTTTAGTTGATGTAGGCCTTGACTATCTTACATTGGACCGTGCATCAGGAACTTTATCGGGTGGTGAATCCCAGAGAATACGTTTAGCCACCCAGATTGGTTCGAGGCTGGTAGGTGTATTATATATACTCGATGAACCAAGTATTGGGCTGCATCAGAGAGATAATGAAAAGCTACTTAAAACCTTGAAGGATTTACGAGATTTAGGTAATACAGTGCTTGTTGTAGAACATGACGAGGACACTATGAGAGCTGCCGACTATATAATAGATATTGGTCCGGGCGCAGGGGAACACGGCGGGAGAGTAGTTGCCTGCGGTCCTTTAGAAGATATACAAAAAAGTGAGGAATCTATTACCGGACAGTACTTAAGCGGGAAAAAACAAATTCCTGTTCCCGTTATTAGGCGAAAGCCAAAGAAGTCATGGCTAGAGCTTAAAGGCTGCAGAGAACACAATTTAAAAAATATCAATGTCAAATTTCCATTAGGGCTATTTACCTGTGTGACCGGTGTATCCGGCTCAGGCAAGAGTACCTTAGTCAATGAGATTTTATATAAATCACTAAAAGAGAAACTTTATAAATCCAGAAGCTTACCGGGAGATTTTGACGAGATGCTTGGCATCGAACAAATAGAAAAGGTTATAAATATTGACCAGTCGCCCATAGGAAGGACACCACGCTCTAATCCGGCTACTTATACTAATGTATTCAATGATATCCGTGAAGTTTTTTCCATGACGCCAGAATCGCGAATGCGCGGATATAAACCGGGAAGATTCAGCTTTAATGTCCGCGGAGGCCGATGCGAAGCCTGTAAAGGTGATGGTATAATAAAAATCGAAATGCATTTTTTAGCGGACATCTACGTACCCTGTGAAGTATGTAAAGGGAAACGCTATAATCGAGAAACTCTAGAAGTAAAATATAAAGGGAAAAATATAGCTGATGTGTTAGATATGACGGTAGATGAAGCTTTAGAGTTTTTTGACAGTATACCTAAAATAAAACGCAAGCTTGAAACATTAAGAGATGTAGGTCTAGGATATATAAAATTGGGACAGCCTTCAACCACATTGTCAGGTGGCGAAGCTCAAAGAGTTAAACTTTCTACCGAACTTTCTAAAAAAAGTAATGGTAATACCATATATATTTTGGATGAGCCTACTACAGGCCTTCATTCGGACGATATACAAAAACTATTGAATGTACTCCAGAGATTGGTAGATGGCGGCAGCACTGTCATAGTCATAGAGCACAACTTAGATGTAATAAAAACAGCAGATTATATAATTGATTTAGGTCCCGAAGGCGGTGACCGCGGCGGTGAAGTAGTTGCCACAGGGACTCCCGAACAAGTGTCAAAAAATCCGCATTCATATACGGGAAAATTTCTCAAAAAAGTACTGCAGCCTAAAAGCAGCCATTATGAAAAAAAGATGATAGCAATGGAATAAAAAGTAAAATAAAAAACAATTAATAATTAGAGTTAATTGCTTTGTTCCAAGGCCCAGACTATATAATGGTTTGATGGCATGCAAAAAATAATTTTACCCCATAAAAAAACAATAAAATGGGCAATTCACAAAACAAAACATATGAGATATCAAAAATCACACCCATACAAAAAAATACCAAAAAACAGGTGAAACCCCAGTCTTTATGGTGTATAATGGAATTGGACAAAAAAACCAAATACATCATAGAGAGGAGTTTCACCAATGTCCATTATACCACAACAAACATTATTTGTATGGGATGATGAAATAGAAAATTTAGGAGATCTTGAAAGACTACGTCTTGTCATAGAATATATACCCGACGAAGAACTAATGCAGATGCTAGAAAAACAAAGAGGGAAAGGAAGAGACGACTATCCCGTAAGAGCAATGTGGAACTCAATACTTGCAGGCGTAGTATACCAGCATCCATCCATAGAAAGCTTAAGAAGAGAACTAGCAAGAAATGGTCAATTAAGACTAATGTGTGGATTTTACCAAAAACTAGTTCCACCCGCATGGGTATACACGAGATTTTTAAAAAAACTTTTTGAGCATGAAGAAGAAATAGAAAAGATATTTAAAAAGCTAGTAGAAGAGCTATATAAATTACTACCGGACTTCGGAAAAGACCTGGCCATTGATAGTAAAGCCATAAGCTCTCTGGCTACAGGCATAAATAAAAACCAAAAAACAGACGGCCGCAGAGATAAAGATGCCGCTTGGGGCAAAAAGGAATATCGAGGCATCAGAGAAGACAAAAGCGTCTGGGAAAAGATTATTAAATGGTTTGGATATAAGCTTCACCTGATCGTAGATGCGAATTATGAACTTCCTGTAGCTTACAGTGTAACTAAAGCTTCAGAGTCGGATATCAGCCAAGCTCACCAAATGATTGACAAACTTGAGAAAGAACGGCCACAGATTCTTAAACACTGTAACACAATAGAAGCAGACCGGGGCTATGATGATACCAAACTAATCCAAAAACTTTATGACCAGCATAAAATCAAACCTGTGATAGACATCAGGAACATGTGGAAAGATCCGGACAAGACCCGGTCATTACCGGGGTATGAAAATGTGATATACAACTACAAAGGTAATGTATACTGCTGCTGTCAGGAAACCGGTAAACAGAAAGAAATGGCTGCAGGAGGATTTGAAGAAGACAGAAAAACACTTAAAAAACTATGCCCTGCAAAGCAGTATGGATTAGACTGCAAATGCATAGATACATGTCCTATAAAACATGGAATAAGAATAAAAATAGATATAGACAGAAGAATATTTACCCCTATAGACCGGGCTAGCTACAAATGGAAAAGATATTACAACAAAAGGACAGCAGTAGAAAGAGTAAACAGCAGACTGGATGAATCCTTTGGATTTGAGAAGCATTACATAAGAGGGCAAAAGAAAATGAGCATAAAATGCGGTGTAGCATTATGCGTAATGCTGGCAATGGCGCTAGGAAGAATAAAAGAAAAACAGGCAGAACAAATGCGAAGTCTTGTAAAACCTGTTCAAAAAGAAAAGGTCCAAACCGCCGCATAATGAAAACATTAATTGATATTAAATTATAAAAAGCCACAAAAACAGTGGTGTGTTAAGTATTGCCTTTTTTAATTAGAAACCCATTTAAAACAAAAATAAAACTAAATTTTGACCTAATAAAAACCTTTTTTGAGCGTATTAAATGGAGAAAATATAGCTGTAAAATTATGGTTGAGAATAAAAAAGGTCACAAAGCAAAAAGCTCAATTAATCGTGCTATTGAATTATTGTATATGATATGGTAATATTAATAATGCATTTGGCTAATCACAAATGCATTATGCCGAAGTGGTGGAATTGGCAGACGCGCTAGATTCAGGGTCTAGTGTCCGCAAGGATGTGCGGGTTCGAATCCCGCCTTCGGCACCAGTATGAAAGTAAGACGTAGAGCGAGATGCATCATTCTACGTCTTTTTGTTTTGTTAGCAGTTCTGGTTTTTTTGCTAACAAATATGGATATACGGCAATTTTTCGCAAAAAAATATCGGATTTATCAGCATTTTTTAAGTGCAGAATCAATATACCCACGGATTAGAGCTTTTAATGACTTGTTGAAATTTCTTTAATTTTAAGTGGTTCTATATGGATATTAATATAATGGACTCCTGAAAAGTGTTTTCTGATTTCTTTTTCAATTACATGATGCAGCTTATGGGACTCTTCGACTGACATCGAGGGGTCCACAAGAATATGTAAATCCAAAGAAAAATCATCTTCTCTGCCGCGAGAGCGAACTTGGTGACAATTTAAAACTCCGTTGATGCCGGATACTACTTCCACAACTTTTTTCGAATCAACTACTGCTGCATCACATAATACTTTGCTGGAATTTGCCAGTATGTTGATACCTGCTTTTATAATCATAATTGATATAATAAAAGAAATAATAGGGTCAAGAATAAGGTATCCCAGTTTAACAGCAATTAAACTCAGTATGACTGACAATGAAACATAAACATCACTTTTGGTATGGATAGCATCAGAAACAAGAATATCGCTATTGAGTTTTTTGCCCTCTCGTGTTTCATAAATTATGACAAAAATATTTATTGCCATAGTGATAATCATCACCACAAAACTATAAACGTCAACTTGAGGTATAATCGGGCTGGTTAATTTAGCTATTCCACTTTTTATAATATTAATACTGACTATGAACAGCAGAAAACTTATTCCTATTGCAGTAAAGGTTTCGAATTTTTTATGTCCGTAAGGATGGGATTCGTCAGCAGGTCTTGAAGCCAAAGCGGTTCCGACCAAGCCAACTATATTTGAACTGCCATCTGAGAAAGAATGAAAACCGTCAGCTACCATGCTGGATGATGATATAGTATAACCAACGATAAGTTTCATTATAGAAACTGCGAAATTAAGAGCAAGAATAATCCAAAGCACCTTGTTGATTTCCCTAATCCTATTGGAGTTTTCTTTGATACCCATAACTATTGCCTCCGTTACTATGCTATGCTACTATGCTATGACTAAAAAAACAATTTTGATACAAAAGTAATTTGGATATAAAAAAACTGTGGGATTGGTCCCACGAGCCCCAGAAACTTTTTACAATAAAAGTTTTTATCATATTGAAGTATCCATTCTCACTAAAATGATAACACACTTTAATTATTTTAGTCAAGCAAAAAATAAATATAAATTAAATCAGTTATAAAAAAATAATTACAATTAAAACAAGGAGTGTTTTATATGAAATATAAGGCGATTATTTTTGACCTTGACGGGACTTTGCTGGATACGCTGGAGGATTTGGCAAATTCAATGAACCAAGTGCTTAAAAGTCAGGGGTTACCTATTCATGAAATAGAAAAATATAAGCAGTTTGTCGGAAGCGGGATGTACAACCTTGCATTGAGAGCTCTCCCTTTAGATAAGAGGGACGAATCTTTTATAAAACACTGCCAAAATTTAATGCAAGAGGAATATAAAAAAAGATGGGCTGATACTACAAAACCGTATGAAGGTATTCCCGAGCTGCTTGACAGGCTTACAACCTTAGGCTGCAAAAAAGCAGTACTTTCAAACAAACCCCATGAATTTACACAATTAATTGTAAAAAAACTACTTGAACGTTGGAGTTTTGATGCGGTATTTGGAGAACGGCCGGGTGTTCCAAGAAAGCCCAACCCGGCGGGAGCTCTGGAAATAGCAAAACTTTTAGATATTCCTCCTAAAGAGTTCATATACTTGGGTGACAGTGGTATTGACATGAATACCGCTAAATCTGCAGGCATGTATGCAGTTGGAGTGCTTTGGGGTTTTAGAGATGCAGATGAACTAATGGAAAATGGTGCTGATTTAATAATAAAAACACCGATTGAACTTTTTAGCGTTATAGAATAATTTTTATTCAAATAGTAATATTCCCAGCTCTTTATAGGTGGCTGCGTCCACCTTTCCGGACGGGTAAAGCCCTTTAGCTTTTTGAAAGGCCAGAACGGCTTTTTGGGTTTCATGTTCATAGATTCCGTCATAATCACCGTTATAAAAGCCATAACCGGCAAGACGCTTTTGCACTTCCAGCACATCAGAACCCCTAGAGCCCTGCGATAAAGTATTTAAACCGAAGGTAAAGGGTCCATCTACACCCCCGACCATAAATACTTTTGTACCGATTTTGACCCATTCGTAGACCTGTTCAACATGCGTATTATACATTCGGATACAACCGCTGGATTCAAAAGTGCCTATGCTCCAAGGCTTATTAGTACCATGTATTCCGTATATTCCCCAAGGAACGCTTAACCTCATCCAACGCGAACCAAACTCTCCGCTCCAAATATCTTTTTGAGTTATGGTAAAGATGCCTATAGGTGTCGGTGTGTTAAATTTTCCTACTGCTACTGGGAATTGTTTAAAAGGTTTGCCGTCATCTAAAACAATGAGCTGCCGTTCTAAAGTAAATATAACCAGACTAACTTCACCTTTAGGTTTTTCCGGTTCCAGATGTGCGACAGGTTGTTCAAATAGCTCGGCAATTTTATCAAGTGTCCTTGAACCTAAAATGCCATCGACTTCTAAGCCCATATCTTGCTGAAAGGCTTTAACGGCTTTTGAAGTAATATTATCGTACACGCCGCTTATGGGGTCATTATAGTACCCCATATTTTTTAATTGAGTTTGTATTTCCCTTACATCGTGGCCATACATAGGTGGATTCTGTAACTTTAAGTATCGGCTGTTGCCACATGAGCAAAAAGGAGCTGCATTTATACAGATTGGAAAAATAAGTATGGCTATGACAAAAGGTATAAACTTTGCTGTTTTCATATCATCGCCTCATGATAGTATTTTTTGCCGGTTTATTTATTTTAATTCATAGTAAAATAAATTCTGACAGCATAAAAGCAAAAAAACCGAAAGAGATTGGCTTGACTATATATTTAATAAAATATAAGATTTCAATAATATATTAAATAATTTGTCGAATTTAATATATATCATCCTTCGACAAATATCACATAATGAAACTATTACTTAATAAAAATTTAAAAGGAGGGTCAAGATTGAAAATAAGAGATAAAATTGCTACAGCAATGGTTGCTATTTGTGTTTGTGCAATATTGTCAGTGACATTGGTAAACTATAATCTGTCAATAAAGGGATTAAAGCAAGAAACAAACGACAAAATTCAAGGCATTGCAGCTATTACAGCTAAAGGACTTGACGAATGGATGGCTATTCAAAAAACATCTCTAAAAGAGATAGCCAGCAGTTTGATTTATAATAGTAATTATGATTATGACTATGTACACGATTATTTAGAGAGACGGATGCAAGAAAATGACGGAAACACATATTACATATGCTTAAATGATGGAACATTTATAGATGGCTCAGGTTGGATCCCGGGAGATGATTTTGTACCCACTGAAAGAGGATGGTATAAAGCGGCAGTTAGTGAAGATGAGCTTTGTATATCTGATGCATATGTAGATGCCAGAACAGGAGATATTGTTATTACTATGTCAATGCCCTTAAAAAAAGACGGTGCTTTTCTGGGGGTATTAGCTTCAGATATATATATCGATTATTTAATTGATGTAATTTCCAAAGTTAAAGTAGGAGAAGACTCTTATGCATTTTTAGCGGATAATAATGGTAATATTTTAACCCACGCTAATAAAGAATATAATCCGTCTGCCGAGGGTTTTAATAATATAGGTAATATTATAGACGGGAAATTAGCCAACATACTGGCACAAGATAAACCAGTATTAGAAAGCAGGGAAGTTACTGATTTTGATGGTATTAATCGACTTTTTTATTTTGATGATATGGAAGAATCGGGTTGGAAGGTCGGATTGGCAATATCTGCTAAAGAAACTTTAAAAACAGTAAACAATGTGGCCAAATTAACCCTTATAATTTCTATAGTGATAATTACGTTAGCATTATTTATATCCATATATATAGCCAATTCAACTTCAAAACCGATAAAGGAACTTGCAATGATTGCCGAGGATATAGGAAACTTGAATTTAACTAAGGATATTGATGTGAAGAATATTAAAAGAAAAGATGAAATAGGCGATATAATGAGAGTCTATCAAACGATGATTGAAAGACTCAGGTCCTTTATGAACAATATAAAAGATGTTATATTAAACTCGGAGAATATATCCCAGATGATAGCTTCTTCGGCCCAACAAGTGGCTGCGGCAAGTGAAGAAATATCTGCTACTATACAGCAAGTAGCCGGTGGTGCCGCTGAACAGGCAGAGGAAGCAGCAGAAGTTGTAAACATAGCACATACTTTAGAAGAAAAATTGCAGGACATGGTAGAAGTATATAAAAAAACACATGAGAGTACCAAAGATATGAAACGCAAAAATGAAACAGGAATTAACACAGTTTTACAAATAAAAGAGAAGTTCAAGGAAAATGTTAAAGCTTCGACGGCTGTGGAAGAAAGTATAGAAGCAATATCAGAGAAATCAGAGTCAATTAGTAAAATAGTAGAAACAATAAATTCTATTGCAGACCAAACCAATCTACTTGCACTAAATGCGGCTATCGAGGCTGCGAGAGCCGGAGATGCGGGCAGGGGTTTTGCTGTTGTAGCCGAAGAAATAAGAAAGCTGGCAGAAGAATCAGGAGATGCCACCAAAGATATAGGAGAAACCATTAAAGATATCTTAACAGTCATATCAAAAGCTCATGAAACCATTGCGAGTGCCGGCGAATTAGTGGAAGAAATCAATTTATCCGTAGAGGAAACAGTCGGTGTATTCGACACTATTAAAGCATCATCTGATGAAACAATAGTACAGATTGAGGCTCTAAATAAAGATATTTTAGAACTTGAGGATGCAGAGAGAAATGTCTTAAGTGCCGCTGAAAATATTTCGGCCATAACACAGGAATCCGCAGCAGGATTGCAAGAAGTAAGTGCTTCCACTGAAGAGCAGACATCATCAATAGAGGAAGTAACTGCATCTATTCAAGAACTGGACGATACTATTAAAAGACTTGCTGAATCAATTAAGGTATTTAAAGTTTAAACAAGCCTAAAGTAAAATAATACTAATTAGATAAAATACAAAGCATGAAATATATCGCCGTAAAGTCAGTATAATAACCAAA
Source organism: Tepidanaerobacter acetatoxydans Re1 (assembly GCF_000328765.2). Classification (NCBI taxonomy): domain Bacteria; kingdom Bacillati; phylum Bacillota; class Clostridia; order Thermosediminibacterales; family Tepidanaerobacteraceae; genus Tepidanaerobacter; species Tepidanaerobacter acetatoxydans. The sequence continues at coordinate 1,687,806 of NC_019954.2, read as the reverse complement.
TTACGGAGAATATTCACCAAAACACATTTTATATTAGAGTCTAGTTAATGTATAATAGAAGAGAATAGCTGCAAATAGTTTGATTTTAAGTTAGGTTATTGTTATATTGAAGTTATTGGGGTGGTAATTTTGAAACGAATTGATGCTGTCTATCAGAAGTTAAAAGAACTGGATAAAAGGACAGGCGTAAGTGCTTCAGAGATAGCCGACTCGCTTGGACTGAGCAGAGCTAATGCTAGCAATGATTTAAATAAACTTTGCAAGGAAGGAAAAGCGGTAAAAGTCGGTAAAAAACCGGTTCTTTTTAAACTTGTTGAGGATATTTCAGAGGACGACAAGAAGCCATCTCTTGATAAATTTTTAGAGAAAAATCCAAGTCTATTTTCCGCAGTAGAGCAAGCCAAAGCAGCTATATTGTATCCTCCCCACGGAATGCACATGTTAATCTTAGGGGAAACCGGCGTCGGAAAGTCTATGTTTGCAGAGTTAATACATGGGTATGCGATCGAAATAGGAAGAATGAGTGAAGATTCTCCTTTTATAGTCTTTAACTGCGCAGATTATGCCAATAATCCTCAGCTTCTTGTGAGTCAGTTATTCGGCTGTCAAAAAGGTGCTTACACAGGAGCGGATTGTGATAAAGCTGGACTTATAGAAAAGGCTGACGGAGGAATATTTTTTCTTGACGAGATTCACAGACTTCCGCCAGAAGGCCAGGAAATGTTGTTTACACTTATGGATAAAGGAACATTTAGGAGACTTGGTGAGTCAGACATTGATAGAAAATCAAATGCATTGATAATTTCCGCTACTACTGAGAATCCAAATTCTATTCTTCTTAACACGTTTATGAGAAGAATCCCAATGATCATACGCCTGCCAAATCTTAAAGAGAGAAGTATGGAGGAGAGATTCAACCTTATTTGTCATTTTATAAGAGAAGAATCAAGTAAACTTAGCAGGCAGATTATTGTTTCTGTAAATTCAATGAAGGCTTTTCTAAGCTATAATTGCCCGAACAATATCGGCCAATTAAAAACAGATATTCAGCTTGCATGTGCAAAAGCCTATGCAGATTTTATTTTAAATAAAAAAGAAGAAATCAAGATAAGCAGTATCGATTTGCCACAGCACATAAGAAACGGACTTTATATGGAAACAGAACACCGACAGCTTTGGAATAAGTTTTTAGAGATAAACAAAAGATATTATGTGTTTGATAAAAATGAAGAAAGTATCTTGCTAGAGGGAGACGAAAGCAAAGATAATATCTACGAAATAATAGATTTGAAAATGCGTGAGCTTAAAAGCAAAGGTCTTACGGGTAAAGAACTCGATAGGGAAATGGAGAAAGACATAAGAGATTACTTTAAGAAGTATTTCTATAAAGTCAATAAGATGATCGATGTTTCTGATATCGAAAATATAGTTGGCGTTGAAATTATCAAAACAGTAGAAGAGATTATAAAATTTGCTGAAAAGCAGATGAAAAAAGAATCAAGCAAAGAACTTTATTGCGGTATGGCACTCCATATATATAATGCAGTAGAGCGAATTAAACGAAATAGAAAAATCATAAATCCACAGCTAAATAAGATAAGGACTGAACACAGCAAAGAGTTTAATATAGCGCTTGATTGTCTGAAAATCATTGAACGAACATTGGATATATCTATGCCTATCGATGAAGCGGGCTTCCTTACAATGCTTTTTGTTTATGATGGCAAAGAAGTAAAAGATCAGGAAAATGAAAATGTAAAAGTAATCGTTATTGCGCATGGTAATGCAACAGCTACTTCCATGGCAGAAACTGCCAATAGCCTTTTAGGAACAAAATATGCAATAGGCATTAATGCTCCGTTAGATGAGAAACCACAGCAAGTAATTTCACGGCTGAAAACATATCTCAAAAATACTAATCTAAAATCAGATATTTTATTTTTAGTGGACATGGGTTCTCTTGCAACTTTTGGGGAAGAAATTGAAAAAGAATTTGGAATACGGACTAAAACGATTCCTCTTGTGAGTACATTGCATGTCATAGAGGCTACAAGAAAAGCAATGATGGGTAATTCTCTAGATGAAGTATATGACGAAACGTTAAAAGTCAATGCATTCATAGAATCTGATCGGCAGTCCGAAGATATGAGCAGCCAGGTTAGAGGTAAAATGTTGATTGCAACCATATGTACAACGGGAGAAGGCAGTGCGGTTGCAATAAAAAATATCCTGGAGCAGCATCTTGATTATGATGATAATATCTTCGAAATAGTTCCTATAAATCTTGTAGGAGCAGAAAATGTTTATTCAAAGCTAAGGAATATTGAGAAAGAAAACAAAGTTTTATGCATAGTAAGCTCATTTAAAATAGATACAAGCATACCTCAGTATGGACTGCATGAAGTGTTAAGCCTGGAGGCCATAAAATCCATACAGAAACTTATAGATGTTGAAAATACCTACTTAAAGATGGGAGACACTTTAAGCAATCAACTAAAAAATATTAACAGTAAAGAGGCTTTAAAAGATATAAGAAAGTTTATCAGTTCTATTGAAAATGAATTGAATATGAAAGTTGATTCAAATGCTTTGATTGGGATAGCCTTGCATATAGCTTGCATGATAGACAAATTAAGAGGCGGTGATTCTGTTGATGAATTTTTTAACAGAGAAGAATATATTTTGCAAAATTATGAACTTTATTATATAGTTAAAAAATCTTGTGAGAGTTTAAATACGAAATATGACATAAGTATTTTGGATGATGAAATATGTTATATCATGACATTTTTCAACTACAAAACAATATTAAGTAATACCTTAAATTGATACGGCCGATAGCCGTTTTTTTTATGCAATGTGTTTTGGCACGATATTTGCGTTATATATTCAGTATATTAATTTAAAACACATTGCATACTCAATACAAGAAAGGACGTTGCAAATGGAATATGAAGAAATTGTAATGAAAATTATAGTAAATGGAGGCAATGCCAGGTCACATGCCATGACCGCTATTCAGCTTGCAAAATCTGGCAATATTGAGGAAGCAAGAAGAGAAATTGATATGGCAGCGGAAGAACTAGACAAAGCTCATGATGTTCAAACAAGACTCATTCAGGATGAAGCAGGCGGAAATGCAAGAGAGGTTACACTTCTCATGGTACACGCTCAAGACCACCTTATGAATGCACTGACCGTAAAAGATTTAGCACAGGAGTTTATTGATATGTATGAAAGGCAGTTAAAACTTGAACGTGTTTTGGCACAATAGTTGCATTATATAACAAGTAAAACACATTATTTTAAAATGAGGAAGGTGAAAAAAACACAATATTAAATGTAAGACGGAGGAAGGAGGTAGTCTTATATACATCGAATCGATAAAATTCAATAGTTTTAAATTAAGTTTATTATAATAGTTGGTTAGACAATGATATTTTACAGCACTATTAGAATTAATACTATGTCAAATATTTCTTTTACCAGATAAAAATGCTAAGTATGTTTATTCCAAAAGTTCAAATATGAAGGAATGTGCAGAAGTAGTAAGACAAATGGTGGCGTCATGGCTAGTAAATGAGTTTTACCATTAACATTGTAGAATTGCTTTAAATTTCACCCTGAATAATTGTAAAAGTTCGCTGCAAGATTGCAAAGGGTAAAATGAACGCACTAAAGTGCGCCCTTGACAATCTCAAAAACGTACATTTGAAAAATATTTAGGCAAAGCAAAAGCAAAACTTATGCTACAAGAAGATACTTTTTCTTTTCTGTCTTACTTGGATTAAACCCAGCAACTTGAGCTGGAGTTAAGCCGCGAAGATGAATGAGGCCTTACCAAGTTGTAGAAAAATACAAACATGCTGATTGGATTATTTGCTGACTCAAAAGAGTTAAAACCTTGCTTAGTCTTGTACCAAGCTTTAAATTGATGATGAAAAGATTCTATTAGATTATTGGAAATCTCATCCTTAAATCTTTCAACTCGAATATGTTTAACAGAACTGCCCAGTACAGATTTAACCGGTATCTTGTGAGCGCTATACGACGCTCTATGGCATCGGTGCTACCCAGATCTTTAACGGAATTGAGAAAGTAAAAGCTTGGCAAGAATCCCTATAAGGCGATAAATGAAAACCTAAGACAAAGCGAGTTTGAATCTACGATAAACCAGACATAATATTTTTGGCCATTGATTTTTACAACCGTTTCGTCAGCATGCCACTTGCCTGAATTAAAATCTAACATAGGCATAAGCTCTAAAGACAGGTTATGAAAAAGCGGTGCAAATTTCTTACACCAATTGCTGATGGTAGTATGAGAAACCTTGACATTATAGGCTACCTTAAGTATTAAAGCAATATTTCTAAAAGAATCCTTGCCAAGGTAGAACATAGATAAAGCGCTAATAATATGTACCGGGTAACGCATGCCTTTAAAATCACTCTTGCCTGTAAGCTTAGACATAGATGAAGGCGGTATATTGCCCACCTTAGGAACAAACATAGAATGGTTGCATTTCTTATCACAGCACCTGTAATTAGAGTAGTATTCGTAATCATGATGAAGAAAGGTTGCTTTACCGCAAACAGGACAGCGAGGATATCCTGACGCACTTTTAGATGCCGGTCTATCAGGGACAAATTGGTGATTGCACCTTCGGCAAAGATACTTTTGATAGCCATCCTTATCTTTGCCGTAGCGGTAAAAAGAATCTTTATTGTCGCATTTGGACATTTTATTGGTACAATTTTTTGCATGAGGACTTCATCCTTTCCGGAGGTATTGTTTTCTTGCAAAAAACATTGCACCACAGAGGATTGAAGTCCTCAATTTTCATTTAAGTTTACAGAGCGGGATAAAGAATATGGAGGTATTGAATGATGAAAACAAAAAACTTTTTTGACAAATTTCAAGCAGTACTTGCTCGACTTGCTGAAAAATTGGATAAAAACAGATATATCAGTGCCATGAAAAATGGACTAACATTAGTTGTTCCTGCTACTATCGTCGGTGGTCTGTTTCTTATTCTGGCCCAGCCACCCGTTGATCCTGAAATCATAGCCCCTTCCAATTTCTTCTTCCAATTATTATTAGCATGGAAAACATGGTCGGTAAAGAATGCAGCCATCTTAATCTTGCCATATAACTTGACTATGGGTCTTTTAGGCGTATATGCCGCCTTAGGAATTGCGTATGTCTTGGCGAAAGAGTATGAAATGGATCCTATAAATTCAGCGTTGTCCAGTGTAATCATTTTTTTGGTTGCATCTGCTTCTTTTGATAAAAGTGGAAATCTTATCATTGAAAATCTTAGCGCAGCGGGATTATTTACCGCGATTATTATTGGTTTAGTATCAGTAGAAGTTGCACGCCTTATGGAAGAAAAAAACATGACAATTAAGCTTCCGGAACAGGTTCCTCCCATGGTAGCTGCCCCATTTAAAAGTTTGATTCCATTAATCGTTAATATTCTGTTGTTTATGGGAATTAACGGATTGTTGGGGCTAGTCGGAACCAGTCTTCCCAATTTAGTTTCCTCAATTTTAAAACCTATTTTAAGGGCTTCGGATTCACTTGGAATCGTTTTGTTTTTTTGCTTTTTGTCACGGCTTATGTGGTTCTTTGGAATTCATGGAGACAATGTTTTGAATGCTGTTTTAATTCCAATCACAACACTTAATCTTACACAGAATGCTGCATTGGTTGCAGCCGGCAAGCAGCCCACGGCAATTTTGTCTGGCAATTTTATTACCCTGTTTGGCGCCTGGTGCATGCTGCCCGCCTTGACACTGGTTCTGTTAACAATTCCCAAATCTGCACACCTGAAAGCTATAGGTAAAGTAGCAGTTATTCCTGATATTTTTAATATTAATGAGCCAATTACGTTTGGACTACCGGTTGTTGCTAATGTTTCTATCGTGATTCCTTACATTGGCATTCCTATGATAAATGTTCTAATTGCCTATATTGCATCTACAGCTGGCTTGATAGGGAGAGTATACTTAAGCCTTCCGTTTACAACTCCTGCAATTCTGCAAGCGTTTCTGTCGACAATGGACTGGAGAGCTTCTGTACTCTATGTAATTCTGTTAGCTTTAGATATTATTATTTGGATTCCTTTTATTAAGGGGTATGATAAGATGCTTCTAAAAGAAGAGCAGAAGAAATTGACTGAGAATAGCACAGAAAAATGAAACTAGTCTATATCTGCCGGAAGCCAGAATCTACTCAATAGTTTGATATTACAAACAATGCGAGAAATTTTTGTCCAGCATTATAGCAAGTAATTTTAAAAACAGTTAATAATTCTATATAAAATAAAAATTAACAAAGCCAACGATAACACCATGATTTCTTGTCAAAAGATGGCAAATTATGAAATATCTTCGGCTAATAAGATTTATGAATTTTAAACTTTTAGTTGCAAAGCTTTTACCAAAACCTCAGCTCAGATATTAAATGAATTACTTAGAGCAGATTTAATTTAAAATATTAAGAAGATAATTTGTAACAACAATAGAATAAAACAAATAATAACTCTTGCAGTTTTTTACATGGTTCAACTTTGCAGTCATTCTCAACATATTTAGTAAAAAGCATTAAGTCATTGCAAATCTAAGTATGTGACCAAAGAAAAAAGAATTTAGATAACAGCAAATAGAAGCATTACGAAACAATTTAAAGGCCACAGTCTTTTAGGATAATCGAAAGTCGTGAGATCTATTTAAAAGTTTAGAAAAACTACTTCAGGAAAAGAGTGAAGTGATAAATGATTAAATGGTTGCAACAACAAATTTCACAAAAGAAAGCGAGGCAACAAAATAAATATGCGTGCTGTTATAGTAATATTTGATACACTTAATAGATGTTATCTCCCCAACTATGGAAACACTTGGGTATATGCACCAAATTTTAAACGTTTAGCTAATCAATGTGCCACTTTTGAAAACTTCTATGCTGGAAGCATGCCATGCATGCCAGCAAGAAGAGAACTGCACACGGGGAGATACAATTTTCCTTTTCGTGGCTGGGGACCACTAGAACCATTCGATTTTTCCGTATTTGAAGAGCTAAAAACAAATGGTGTTTATACACACCTTATCACGGATCATGATCACTATTTCGAGGACGGAGGGGCTACGTACCACAATAGGTACACGACTTGGGAAGCTTTCCGCGGGCAAGAAGGGGATCGATGGGTTCCCCAAGATCTTGCAATACCAAATTTATACCTACATCCTTTGAATAAAAAAGGCATTTCAGTAAAACAGCATTTTGCAAATCGGACACGAATGCAGACGGAAGACATGATGTCGACCGTCAGAACGATTAATGCTGGTGTAGATTACCTGAAAGCACATAAGGATACTGACCAGTTTTGCCTTCAAATCGAATGTTTCGATCCACATGAACCATTTTATGCCCCTCAAAAATATCGTAACATCTACCGTTGTTTAGATGAAGATGGAATCTTTAACTGGCCTGCCTATCAGAGGATTAACGTCAAAGAGAATTGTGATGAAATTGTAAAAGTACAGAAAGAATATGCTGCACTACTTTCCATGTGCGACATGCAACTTGGCAAAATCTTAGACGTTATAGATGAACAGGACATGTGGAAGGATACTTTGCTGATTGTTACTACCGACCATGGTTTTTTGTTAGGTGAACATGGTTTTATCGGAAAGAACATTTTTCCTCCGTACGAAGAGCTTGTACACATTCCTTTTTTTATCCACGATCCACGGCATTCTTGGGATGGAAAGCGGTATAATGCATTGGCTTAAACAATTGATATTGCACCAACGTTGCTTGAATTTTTTGGTATCGTACCGCCGGCGAGTATGGACGGAATGCCGATTTCTAGCATTTTGCTAGGAAATAAGGAAAATCAGAGAGTTTTACTTTTCGGAGTTTTTGGTGGTCAAATCGGTCTTTACGATGGTAGATATACTTATATAAGAGGATGCGCAAAACCGGATAATAATCCTCTCTTTTCTTATACACTGATGCCTACCAATATGCGGGGGTTTTTTCCTCAGGAAAGTTTAGAACAGATGCAGATTGCACCTGGGATGAGGTTCACTAATGGCATTCCTTGTCTAAAAATCCCAACCGAGATATGTATAAATCCATTTTATTGTGGCAGCTTGCTATTTGATATTGCAAACGATCCGCACCAAGAAAATAATATTATTAGATTGCCAATTGAAGCAGAGATGGTCGAAAAATTAAAGTCTGTGCTACGTCGTATTGATGCACCTTCTGACGTATTTGAGCGGCTAGGGTTAGAGGGGTAGAGATTAAAATATAGCAGGATTTAAAAGATTTTCTGGGGGTATGTGCACTTTGGTGTGTAAGTTAAGGTATCTGTAATGAAGAACATTTCCGTAAAGCAGATTACTGTTGCATTCATCCAATCATTTATCGCTTCACTCTTTCCCTGAAGTAGTTTTTTTAAACTTTTAAATATCAAAACAGCTTTTCCTTGAGATCATTTACAATTTTATTTTATAGCGGCTTAGATCCTTTACCGTTTTTAATCCTTAACTAGGCAAATATCATAATCTGCAAAAGCAAGTTCTTATCTTCGCAATTGCCAGTTGGTAAACCGTAAATTTGCAAATTAATATTGAGGCGGTATTTTCCTATGCACATGCAGGACCGTCATAGTCACCCCTTTGCCCTAATAATCAGTCTCCATGTCACAGTAAAATGTTTGTGTAAATAGCAAGTATTTCTGAGACTTACTCTGGGGAACAATTTTGTCATGATAGTAATTAATTAAAGGACATTGAAAAAAGAAAATTTCAAAAGTTATAAGAAAATTGATTAATCTTACATCTTGCTAATCTACTAGATTTTATATTGTAGCAATATGAGAAGGATCCGGGAGTTTGACAGTTGCGCATGAATAAAAACCTTACAAAGGCCGATATCACAACATTTTTGTTGTCAAATTTTTAATATATTTTGTTGTATGGTGTTGTATATTAATCTTATCCATGATATAGTAAGCTTAGCAGAGGATGGTGAATATATGAAACTATATTATGATAAGAAGTCTAAGGATCCTACATATTTTATCCAGATGGGGTTTCGCAACGGTAAAAAGACAACAACTAAAAATGTAAAGAGAATCGGCAAACATTCCGAGCTTCTTAAAATATCTTCTGATCCCCTTGCTTATGCTAAGGAACAGGTGCGTAAGTATAATGAGGAATACAAAAAAGGTAAAGCTGATATGGACATAAAACTTGATTTTAGTGAGAAGCTGACGGCTGCTAATTACATTGCATCAAAGTCAACTCTCGTAAATATCGGCTACTTTATTCTACAGAAAATCTATCATGATCTTAAGATCGCTGATTTTTTTAAACAGATTCAGACAGATAGTAAGGTTACATTTAGCTGTAATGACATAAACAGATTTTTTACCTTTGCAAGGATACTTGACCCTAAATCCAAATGGGGGACATTTGATAAGCTGGATACATATTTTGAGCAACCATCCTTTGAGTATCAGCACATATTGCGTTTTATGGACATATTAGAAGAGAATTATGATAATTATCTGGAACATCTTTTCTTAAACAGTGAAAATATCATGCCCAGGAACACCTCTGTATGTTATTTTGATTGTACAAATTATTATTTTGAAATTGAGCAAGAAGATGATGATTTTGTAGATGAGGTAACAAGTGAGGTATTGAGGGGATTTCGTAAGTATGGCCCTTCAAAGCAGCACCAGCCCAGCCCTCTTGTGCAAATGGGGCTTTTCATGGACGGTAACGGCATCCCTATATCAATGTGCATCAATCCCGGCTCTGACAATGAGCAAAAATCCGCCATCCCTTTAGAAAAGAAAATCACAAAGATGTTTAAGGGAAAGCCGTTCATCTACTGTGCAGATTCAGGCCTTGGCTCTCTTGATATAAGGCAGTACAATTCATTCGGGAGAAGGGCTTTCATTGTAACGCAATCAGTAAAGAAACTGTCCAAACCTCTAAAGGATGCAATGTTTAACGATTTCGGCTACAGGCTTCTTTCAGATGACTCTCCTGTTACGATTTTCCATATGAAGGAGTTTGACAGATTCAATAAAGAAAACCTTTCTTTGTACAACGATGTCGCCTATAAGGTAATAGATGTGTCAAAGGCGGTAGATGTCGGCCTGTATGAGGAAAAGACGTTTAAGAATGGCACTAGCAAGAATGTAAAGTCCAAGGCTGCTTTAAAGCAGCGCATCATCGTCACATTTTCAAGGAAAATGATGGAATACCAGCGAAGTATAAGGAATAGGCAGATTGAAAGAGCAAAGGACATCATAAAGCATAATGCCGTAGAGGATGTAAAAAAAGGGCCGCATGATGTGACCCGTTTCATAAGGAAGATATCCGTCGGAAAAAGTGGGGAAAAAGCCTCTGATTGTTATGAACTCGATAAAGCCGCAATTGAAAGAGAGGAAAAATATGACGGCTACTATGCAGTTGCGACAAATCTGGAAGATAGCGCAAAATCAATACTTGAGATAAATTCAAGGCGCTATAAGATTGAAGACTGTTTTCGGGTACTAAAGACCAACTTTCGCGCAAGGCCAATCTACCACAGAAACAAGGAAAGGATAATAGCGCACTTTATGATTTGCTACACCGCACTCCTGATTTACAGGTTATTGGAGTATAAACTGGATCAATACGGCAAACACTTTACAACGGAAAATATTCTAGAGACGTTAAAGAACATGAATGTTGCAAACATGAATGATATGTGCTATATGGCAACATACACGGCAAGTAAGGTGTGTACCGCTTTAAACGGCATATATGTCTTGGGGCTTGATAAGAAATACTACAAGCCGAAGGAGCTAAATAAAATCATTAAAAAAATCTCTAAGTAAAATTCCCATACAACATTTTAAAAAACCTAAGAATTAATGGAATCCACTATTATAGCGGATTCCATTAATTATGCATTTTTGCAAGTGTCGAAAACGGGAATATGAGAAGGATAGTTAGCTGATAAAATTTTACTAGGGAAGAATAGATTTTACAGAATCACGTAATTTATGTGTATGGCTATATGATGACATGTATATTTTGTGACATTTTTCAATTGCAGAATAATGTGATGTTTTGTGTAATGTGTTTTGGCATGATATTTGCACTATAAATTTAAAGATATTTCATATAAAATACATTGCGCACTTAAATACAAGAAAGGACGTTGCAAATGGAATATGAAGAAATTGTAATGAAAATTATAGTAAATGGAGGCAATGCCAGGTCACATGCCATGACTGCTATTCAGCTTGCAAAGTCCGGCAATATTGAGGAAGCAAGAAGAGAAATTGACATGGCAGCAGAAGAATTAGACAAAGCTCATGATGTTCAAACAAGACTAATTCAGGATGAAGCAAGCGGAAAGGCAAGAGAGGTTACACTTCTCATGATACACGCTCAAGACCATCTTATGAATGCAATGACTGTAAAAGATTTGGCGCAGGAGTTTATCGATGTGTATGAAAGGCAGCTAAAACTTGAACGTGTTTTGGCACGATAGTTGCATTATATAATAAGTAAAACACATTATTTTGAAAGTGGGGAGTGGTGAGATGAAAAAAATAACATTGATTTGTGCCGCCGGAATGTCAACAAGCTTAATGGTGACTAAAATGAAAGAGGAGGCAAAAAAACTAGGAGTTGATGTGGAAATAAGAGCAACATCAGAAAGCAAATTTAAACAATATGCTGATGATACTGATATTTTGCTTCTGGGACCCCAGGTGGGCTTTTTACTGAATAAGTACAAACAAACCTATGAACCAAAGGGAATGAAAGTAGAGGTGATAGATAGTATAGACTATGGAATGATGAATGGAGAAAAGGTATTAAAGAAGGTATTGGGATTATAAGTTTTAAAAAATAAAAAGTAAATAATTAAAAACAAGATCTTATCTAATCATATTATACTTGAGAGACTCCGCTCAATAGTAAAACAATACTCCAGCTACTAATAAAAAATATTTAGGATAAAAGGAGGAGTTTACTGTTATGCCAGACTCTAAAAAGCATCTTCAAAAAATTCAAGATATTCTTCAAGCTAAGGTAGCTCCTATCGCAGGTGCTATCAGCAGCCAAAGACATATATCGGCTGTAAAAGATGGCCTTATGTTTACAGTGCCGTTAACTATTCTTGGAGGCTTTGCTTTGATTTTAGCTCAACCCCCAGTTGATCCTAACATAATCAAGCCCGTCAACTTTTTTTATAAATTTTTATTAGGATGGAAAGAATGGGCCACGGTAAATGCTCAAACATTGATGATACCTTATAATATGACAATAGGCTTATTAGGATTATTTGCAGTTGTTGCGATAGCTTATAATTTAGCCTCAAGTTACGAAATGAATCCATTATCAGAAAGCATCTCTGCTTTGTTAACATTTCTTGCTGTCGTCGCGCCAGCGACAATTGTAGATACAAATAGACCATCTGCATTGTTTATAAGCACTGATTATTTAGGTGCAAAAGGTATTTTTACAGCTATTATTATAGCACTTTTAACAGTAGAAATATCAAGATTTTTAATAAATAAAAATATTAAAATAAAAATGCCTTCGAATGTACCACCTATGGTATCAGCTCCATTTGAATCTTTAATTCCCGTAGTAACGAATATCATTTTATTTTTAACAATTAATCAAGCTATAATTAATACAACAGGCATGAATATACCTCAAGCTATTATGACGTTGCTTTCACCTGCAATAAAGGCAATCGATAGTTTAGGAGCTATAATTTTAACATCTGTCTTAACAAATTTTTTATGGTTTTTTGGTATACATGGAGGAGCAGTTGTTCAAAGCGTTATTCAACCATTTACTGCCTTGAACTTTGCTGAAAATGCTCAAGCTTTGGCCGTTGGTGAATCTATGCCTCACATATTTGCTGGTGGTTTTTTTAATACTTTTATTAATATAGGAGGTTCAGGAGCGGCATTAGGACTAGCATTAGCTATTCTGATAGTGGCAAAATCTGCACAATTAAAATCTGTATTTAAAGTCGCCATAATTCCTGTAATCTTTGGTATAAGCGAACCTTTGGTTTTTGGAGTACCCATTATCATGAATCCTTATCTCTTTATCCCGATTGTATGTGCACCTATTGTAAATTCTGTTATAACTTATTTTGTTATGAGCCTAAATTTAGTTGGAAAGATATATATAAGTTTTCCATTTACAACTCCAGGACCAATTGCGGCTTTCCTTGGCACGATGGATTGGAAGGCAGTTATTTTGTGGTGCATTTTAGTAATAATAGACACTATTATATATATCCCATTTGTAAAGCTCTATGATATTGACTTACAAAAGAGAGAGGCAAGAATAGAGACAGAAATGCATATTTAACCTAAAATGTTTAAAAAAACAGAATTTAAAGATTTACAAGAAGGAGTTTTACATAAATCTAAAAAAAAGAAACAAAAGCGAGGAGCTATAATATGAATAAAAAGCCGAATTTAGTTATTTTTGTTGCAGACGAGATGCGTGCAGATTCTTTGAGACATCTGGGCAATAAAGCTTCTATAACTCCTAATTTAGACAATATGGTAGAGGATGGGGTGTCTTTCAGGAATGCATATTGTCAGAATCCAGTATGTGTACCTAGTAGATGTAGTTTTCTAACAGGATGGTATCCACATACAAAAGGACATAGGACTATGCATTACTTATTAGAAGAAGACGATCCAATGCTATTAAAAACATTAAAGGAAAATGGATATCATGTAATGTGGATTGGCAGAAATGATGTTATTCCAGCTGATAAAGATTTAAGTAAATATTGTCATGAATATTACCCAGGAGAATCAGAGTTAACCAACGAAAGTATGTTAAGATATGCAGAATGGGAAAAATCGTGGAGAGGCAAACCCGGAAGTGACAATTATTACTCTTTTTATGCGGGCAAGACTAAACGAGAGAATGTAATTACTGATTGGAATTGCATAGATGAAGCCATTGAATATATTCATAATTTACCACAGAATAATATACAACCATTTTGTTTGTATATATCGCTCGTTTTTCCGCATCCGCCATATGCTTGTGAAGATCCTTGGTATAGCATGATTGATCGCAGTAAAATAGATGATATACGTCCAGTTCCTAAAGATTGGTCAAATAAAGCAAGTATGCTGGAAAAAATATATGAAAAACAAAACTTAATAAATTGGAAACTTGATAAATTCAAGGAATTAAGAGCTACTTATCTTGCTATGGTTTCACGTGTGGACTATCAGTTTGGCTTAATTATAAACGCTCTAAAAGAAAGAAATTTATATGATGATACTTCCATTATTATGTTTAGCGATCATGGAGATTATGCGGGAGACTATGGTATTGTCGAAAAAACTCAAAATACGTTTGAAGATCCCAGTTGCCGCGTTCCTTTAATTATTAAGCCTCACAAAGACATTAAAGTAAAGCCGAGAATTAGCAATGCATTAGCAGAATTAGTAGATTTACCAGCCACTATAGCTGATATGGCAAATATAAAGTTAGCATACACTCAATTCGGGAAATCCTTGCTCCACGTGCTCGAAGGTGGTGAAGAGCATAAGGATGCAGTTTTCTGTGAAGGAGGACGACTACGCGGTGAAACCCAAGCAATGGAGCAAGGCCATGGTCCTGAGTCTCTTTATTGGCCGAGACTTAGCACCCAATGTGAAGAAGGACCGGCTCATACGAAAGCAGTTATGATTAGAGTAGGTAATTTTAAATACATTGAGAGGCTTTATGAACGAAACGAATTATACGATATTAAAAATGATCCTCAAGAGTTAAATAATCTAATTGATCAAGAAAGATACAAGAATTTAGTAAATAAAATGAAAGATAGGTTATTAAGATTTTATATAGAAACTGCTGATTTTGTACCCATTAGAAAAGACAGACGGTATTAAGTATATAATTACTAAGGAAGAAGAAAAAATTAAGAGATTTATAAATTAGACTCGGTAAACACTTTACCTTAAGTAATTGTTCAGCTAAAGAAGGTGAATGTTGTGACTGAAAATATTAGTATTATGATTAAACCGGCATCTAGTAAATGTAATCTCAAATGTAGTTATTGCTTCTATCATTCAGTTGCTGAAAAAAGAAGAGTTAGTGACTATGGTTTCATGAAATATGAAACCTTGGAAGAAATAGTAAAAAAGGCTATTAATTTTTCAAATGGAGGAAGGTGCAGCATTAATTTTCAGGGTGGAGAACCTACGTTGATAGGACTAGATTTCTATAAAAAGTTAATAGATTACGCAAATAACTATAATGTAAATGGAACTAAAATATCTTATGCCATCCAGACCAACGGCACAATTATTAACGATGAGTGGGCACAGTTCTTCAAAAAAAATAATTTTTTAGTAGGAGTATCTTTAGACGGTACAAAGGAAGTCCATAACTCGTATAGAATTAGTAATGATGGAAGAAGTACATTCAACAAGGTAATGAAATCGATTTCTATTTTAAAAAAATATGAAGTACCTTTTAATATATTGACTGTTGTTACTCCTTCACTATGCAGGAGAATAACAAGTGTTTACAATTTTTTTAAAAAAAATCAATTATCATACTTACAATTCATTCCTTGTATAGAACCTTTAAATGAAACATGGGGAAAACGTCAATATTCATTAAAACCTGAAGAATTTGGAGAGTTTCTGAAACGTTTGTTTGATTTATGGTATGAGGATATAATGTCAAATGAGTTTATTAGCATTAGATACTTTGATAATATTTTGGGATTATTTTTAAAATATGAATATGAAGCTTGCGACATGAAAGGAGTATGTTCATGCCAAAATATTATAGAAGCAGATGGAAGTGTATATCCATGCGATTTTTACACATATGATGAGTATAAGATCGGCAATATATACAAAAATACTTTCGATGAAATATATAACAGCTCTAAAACAGAAGCATTTGTGAGGAGCTCTCTTAATATTGATACTGAGTGTTTAAATTGTAAGTATAGAAATATATGCCGTGGAGGATGTAAGAGATACAGAGCAGAAAATAATCTTAATTATTTTTGTAGTGCATATAAAGAATTTTTTGATGATAAACTAGAAAAATTTCAGGATATTATATTTTATTTAAACAAGAAAGAGAATCGAAAGTTTGGTAAATAGCTATAGCGAATCATTACTAAACAAAAAAATAATTTTTTAAAAACTTATTGCCAAAATGGTAAAAAGATATTATTATATATATATAAATAAAGCTCCTACTGTAAAAACTTCGTTTATTAAATTCGTTGCAAAACAATAATGTCATATTCATCATAGGAATTAACTTAGTGCTAACATCTGAGTAGAGAAATTAACTTTTTGCCGCAAAGAAAAACGATATTTGTTATTGTTATTTGCATTTATTCTTTATACCTTGTTTTGGGGGTATCTTTTTATGGTAAATGTCTATGATAAACTAATGAATATGAAAGACCAAAGTAAGCTGCTTCTTGGTCTCATTCAAAAAAATGGACCGGTTACCAGAAATCAGATTATGGATGCTACCGGCATGAAGTTAACTACTTTAAAACGGTTCATGCAGCCGCTTTTGGATGAAGGATTTATCATTGAGGTAGGTATTGATAAATCTACTGGTGGCAGACCTCCCACCTTATATGATGTAAACCCAAAAGGCTCTTATGTAATCGGTATCGATATTTCGCGAACTTATACCGAGACTGTCATAACAAATCTAAAGATGGGTATTATCGATTTGCATCGTTTTGAACCGCCGCATGATCCGACAGATACTGTCAATCAAATATCTTTATATGTCAAAGATGCATTGAGCAGATTGGGTATAGCAAAATCCTTGGTGCTAGGAGCAGGAATAGGCACGGTAGGACCTCTTGATCGTAAGAAAGGTGTTATACTTAACCCGGCAAATTTTCCATCAAATTCTTGGATTAATGTGCCTATCAGAGATATGTTCAAGGAAAAATTGAGCCTTCCAATCGTAATCGATAATGGTGCAAATGCTGCGGTTTTAGCCGAGCATTTATTCGGGATAGGCAAGGGTATAGATAACATATCATATTTTCACTGTGGTGTCGGCATTCGGACAGGTGCTATTTCTTCAGGGAATATCGTAAGGGCTATCAATGAATATGAAGATGCTTTTGGGCATATGGTTGTAGATATTAAAGGTGAACCATGTTACTGCAAAAATCGCGGCTGTATTGAAACAATGTGCTCAATACCTTCTATTACTAAGAAATTTAAAAAGCTGCTAGAGCAAAGATATTCTTCATCTGATGATGAAAGCAAGTCTTTGGATAGAATTGATTATTTGTATATCTGCAATGCTGCAGAGCAGGGCGATAAGCTCGCCGAGGAAGTAATTTTAAATGCTGCCACAATTTTCGGCATAGGTCTTGCCAATTATATTAATTTAATAAACCCCCAGTTAGTCATTCTAAGCGGTCCTTTGGTAAAAAATTCATCGTTATTTTATGATACATGTGTTGCAATTGCATTACAACGAAAATATATCAAAAACCATAAGATTTCCTTTAGTAGAGAAGGGTATTTTAAGGAACATGCTATATCAATAGGTGCAGCTGCACTGTTAGTTGAGGAAATTTTAAGTATGCCAAAATACATAAGCGGAATAAATATGGAGGTTTAAATGAAAAACAAGAATAGAATTAAACTACTTATAGAACTTTTTGCGACATTTTTTAAAATAGGGAGCTTTACCTTTGGGGGCGGCTATGCCATGATACCGCTCATAGAACGTGAAGTGGTTGAAAATAAGAAATGGGTTACGTCCGACGAGGTCATCGATGTATTTGCCGTAGCGCAATCAATGCCGGGCGCCATTGCCATCAATTCATCAACATTTATAGGATACAAGATAGCCGGTAAACGAGGAGCAATAATTGCTACTGCCGGTGTTATACTGCCTTCACTTTTAATTATAACTGTAATTGCGATGTTTTTTTCAAAGGTTCAAGACAGTCCTATAGTAAAGGCAGTATTTTCCGGAATCAGGCCGGCTATAGTTGCATTAATATTAACAGCAGCGATAAAGGTTTCAAAGACATCAATTGTTGATAAAATTGGTTTAGTTCTTTCGGTTTTAGCGGTTATTTTGGTTGTCGTATTTGACGTGCAGGCAATAGTTGTGATATTAGGCGGGGCTGCAGTAGGGCTAGGCATCTATTATCTGTTTCCATTAAAAGCGGCAAGAATTCTAAACAGCGGAGGCCATAAAGATTGATTTATTTACAGTTGTTTTTATCATTTATGAAAATCGGATTATTTAGTTTCGGCGGCGGCTATGCCATGATACCGCTTATACAAAGGGAAATTGAAAACCATGGGTGGCTTTCTGCCTCAGAATTTATCGATATTATAGCGATAGCCGAAATGACTCCCGGACCGATTGCAGTAAATTCTGCTACTTTTGTGGGATATAAGGCAGCGGGTATATTAGGCGGAATTGTTGCAACTTTTGGCGTTGCGCTGCCGTCTTTAGTGTTGATTTTAATAGTTTCGAGGTATTTTTTTAAATTTCAAGATCACCCTTTAAATAAGATGCTCTTTTACGGTATAAGACCGGTTATTGTCGGGCTCATCTTTTCCGCTGCGGTGTTTGTTGCTCAAACTGCATTTTTTAAAGAAGATATTGTATTTAATTTAAGTTATATATTGAAAAATTTCCTGTGTGTAATTAATTTCAAAAGTATGCTTATATTCGCTGTCTCATTGATATGTCTTGTTAAATTTAAAATAAATCCGATTTTGATGATCGTAATTTCCGGGATTTTAGGGGTTGTCTTTGCTTTTTAGCTTTACTAGCAAACGCATCTCATTTGCCGGCAATCTGCTTATCTATTTTGGCGATTGCACTTTTCACATAATGAGTTTTGGCACAATAATTGCAATAATATTAAAATAAAACACACTGGAGGAACTTTATATGAATTACAAAAACTTAAAGCCATTTCCAAAGGACTTCTTATGGGGAGCATCAACTTCGGCATATCAAGTGGAAGGTGCATGGAATGAGGATGGAAAAGGACCGTCTGTCATTGATATGGGAAGATACCCCGAAGGCACATCTGATTTTAAGGTAGCTAGTGATCACTATCATCGATATAAAGAGGATGTAGCTCTATTTGCAGAAATGGGGCTTAAAGCTTATCGGTTTTCTATAGCATGGACACGCATTTATCCAAACGGAGTAGGAGAACTCAATCAAAAAGGCATAGAATTTTACAATAATCTAATCAATGAACTTTTATCATATAATATTGAACCCATTGTAACAATGTATCACTTTGATCTACCTTATGCCATACAGCAAAAAGGCGGCTGGACCAATAAAGAGACAATTGATGCATTTGAGAATTACGCGAAGACTTTATTTGAGCATTTTGGCGATCGTGTAAAATATTGGCTTACAATCAATGAACAGAATATGATGATTTTACATGGAGAGGCAATCGGCGTTGTAAGTTCAGATATAAAGAATGCACAAAAAGAGCTGTATCAGCAAAACCATCATATGCTGCTTGCTCAAGCAAAAGCAATGAAACTGTGCCACAAGATGTGTCCAGACGCTATGATTGGACCGGCGCCAAACATAGCATCTGTTTATCCTGCTAGCTGCAACCCTGAAGATGTATTGGCTGCATCGAATCTTTCATCAATCCGCAACTGGCTGTATTTGGATGCGGCTGTTTTCGGACGCTATAATAGCGTAGCGTGGAGCTATATGGAAGAAAAAGGTTACACACCTATTGTTTATGAAAATGATATGGATATTTTAAAAGCAGGAAAACCTGATTTTATCGCATTTAACTACTATTCTACACTAACTGCAGCTAAGTACAAAGACGAATCGCAAAGTGACAATTCAGCTTCAGATCAGCAGATGGAAATGTCCGAACCCGGAGTATATCAAGGAGTGCCAAATCCTTATTTGCAAAAGACAGAGTTCGGGTGGGAAATGGATCCGGTAGGTTTTAGGAATACACTTCGAGAAATATATGAAAGGTACAACTTACCCCTTCTTGTAACTGAAAATGGTCTTGGAGCTTATGACAAACTGGAAGAAGGAGAAGTAATAAACGATGATTACCGCATCGATTTTTTAAGGAAACATATCGAGCAAGCAAGACTTGCAATTACCGACGGAGTAAATCTTATCGGCTATTGTCCCTGGTCTGCTATTGACCTTGTAAGCACACACCAAGGCATTAGCAAACGTTATGGTTTTATCTATGTAAATAGAGATGAATTTGATTTAAAGGATTTAAGAAGAATAAGGAAGAAGAGTTTTTACTGGTACAAAGATGTTATAAAATCAAACGGAGAGAAGTTATAAGTTTATTTAGCAGATTTTATTGATTAGGGAAGCCGATTTTTTGGCTTAAAAATGTTAGTACTTAGATAATTTCCGGTACTAACATTTTTATTTTGATATTATGAAAAATCAAAAATCGGACCGAAATTAAAATATTATACCAAAAACAAAATACGAACCTAAATATAATTAATATAAATATAAATCATCGAGGATTTGCAGTAATAGCTACGGAGGTTAGAAAATTAGCTGAGCAATCAAAAGAAACCGCAGCAGAAACTAATAAAATTAATAGAGCAATTTATAAAAAGATAGGTTCGGTTAATACCTTTATAAATGAAGTCAGAAACTCTTTCGAAGAAATAGCTTCAAGAATAGAAAATGTGCTAGGAAAGTAGTCGAAGAAGAATTAAAAAAGTGCGTATAGTTAATGAAAGCAAAAAAACTTCTCCCCTAGGGGAGAAGAACATAGACTGATGTAGAAGAGTTTATAAAGTATGAAAACAACACATATTAACAGAGATAAAAAGTGTTTCATTTTAACTTGCATTTAGCCAACAGTTATTTGTGTAAAAAAAAAGATTGACAAAAACTTATATTTGAGATATTCTATATAAAATTTATATTCTAAACCGTTGAGGCGGAGATAACGATGATCATGCTCTTACAGAGAGCTCGCGGCGCTGGAAAGCGAGTAGAAAACAAGTCATCAAATGGACCGTTGAGGGTGCAGTCAAAGGCGAAAGCTGAGTATTCTGCAACGTGTGGGCATACGTAAGTTGCCGGGGATATGTTAGTATCCTGCTGAGTGCACGGTTGTAATATGCCGTGAATCAAGGTGGCACCACGAGTGTAAAGCCCGTCCTTGACTTAAATGTCAGGGATGGGCTTTTTTGCTTGTCCCTGATTCCAAGCTCAAACTATTTAAAGAAAGGTGTGTTCATAATATGTTACAACCGAGCCTCTTGGAAGCGCAAAAAATTGCTGAAACAGGAGCCTATAAAGTAATCCCTGTCAGCTGTGAATTCTGCTTTGATGGCAGCAGTCCGGTTGAGGTATTGCGCAGGCTAAAAAATGTCAGTAAACGCTGCTATATACTGGAGTCTGCTGAGGGTAGTCAGAAATTAGGTAGATATACGTTTCTTGGATTTGACCCTGTGCTGGAATTAACCTGCACTGATAAAAAAGTGACAATTCATACAGGTTCTTTTGTTATGTCAGAGTCAACAGTACATCCAGCGCAGGTTATTCGCAAGATACTGGAAGATAATCACAGCCCGCGTTTCGATTATCTTCCTCCTTTTACCGGTGGGTTTGTAGGCTACTTTTCTTATGATTACATCAGATATATCGAACCATCTCTTGTTTTAGATGCTAAAGACGAGGAGCACTTCAGAGACGTGGACCTGATGCTTTTTGATAAGGTGATTGTTTTTGATAATTTCCGTCAAAAAATAATTCTAATCGTAAATGTAGGGTGTGATGATATTGAAACAGAATATGAGCGGGGTAAGATGGAATTAGAAAATCTTCGCGAACTTATTTTGCGCGGTTCGCCTCTATATGAATTGCCAGGCAGGATGATGTCGCCAATCTGTGGGCTGTTTAATAAAGCGAAGTACTGCAAGATGGTGGCAAGGGCAAAAGAATATATATATAACGGGGATGTGTTTCAAGTAGTAATATCAAATCGATTTGATGCAGATTTTGATGGAAGTCTCCTGGATACTTACGGCGTTCTTCGCAAGACGAATCCATCACCATATATGTTTTATATTTCCGGCGATGATGTTGAGATTGTCGGTGCTTCGCCGGAGACACTTGTAACATTAGAAAACGGTGCTTTACACACTTTTCCACTGGCCGGAACCCGACCACGCGGTAAAACGGATAGAGCGGATAAACAACTTGAAGCCGAGCTTTTGGCAGATGAAAAAGAACGCGCCGAACACAATATGCTGGTCGACCTTGGGCGAAATGACATAGGAAAGATAAGTGAGTTTGGCAGCGTAAAGGTTAAAAAATATATGAGCATAGAACGTTTTTCTCATGTTATGCATATAGGTTCCGATATTTGCGGAATTATTAGAAAAGATCGAGATGCAATAGATGCGATTGAAGCGGTGCTTCCTGCCGGAACACTTTGCGGTACTCCAAAAATCAATGCATGCAAAATTATTAATGAATTGGAAAATATTAAACGCGGTATATATGGTGGTGCCATTGGGTATATAGATTTTACAGGTAACATGGATGTCTGCATTGCGATTCGTATTGCCGTTAAAAAAAATGATAAAGTATTCATTCAATCAGGTGCGGGTATTGTAGCAGACAGCATACCGGAAAACGAATACCAAGAATGTATCAATAAGGCCAAAGCGGTTGTAGAGGCACTTGAAACCGCACAGGAGGGAATCAGTTTATGATATTAATAATTGATAACCACGACAGTTTTTCTTATAACCTTTATCAACTGGTCGGAACGATAAACAAAGGGACTAGAGTCGCCTGCAAGGATGAGTTAACCATTGATGAGATTAAAAGCTTGCGACCTTCACATATTATTATCTCGTCAGGTCCGGGCTATCCAAAAGATGCAGGTATATGTAATGATGTTGTGGCAGAGCTCGGAAGAGAAATCCCGCTGTTAGGAGTAGGTCTCGGGCATCAGATTATCTGCAGGGTATTTGGTGCAACGATTTCTCATGCGAAACGGCTGATGCATGGCAAACAGTCTGAAGTAGTCATAGATAATACTTGCTTGCTCTTTCAAAATGTGCCGTATCGAATTAAAGTAGCTCTATATAATTCTCTAACAGCGGTGCAAGATAACTTTCCAGAAAGCCTAAAAGTTATATCCGAAACCGATGATGGCGAAATCATGGCTGTTAAGCACGATAAATATCCCATTTATGGCGTCCAATTTCATCCGGAATCTATTTTGACACCGGACGGGAAACACATCATTCAAAATTTTCTCAGTATGACGAAAGGAGCCTTGCTATGATTAAGGAAGCAACAGTAAAATTAATTGATAATGAAAACCTGACTTATGAAGAAGCTATGGCTGTCATGGGAGAAATCATGAACGGCGAGACTTCTCAGGTCCAGATGGCAGCATTTCTTGCTGCCCTGTCCGCTAAGGGGGAGACAATTGAAGAAATTACTGCATGTGCTGCAGGAATGCGTGCATATGCCATGCCGGTTTCATGTGATTTTGATTTACTTGATATTGTTGGAACAGGAGGTGATGATGCAAAATCCTTCAATATTTCGACAACGGCAGCCATTGTCATAGCATCCGGTGATGTGAAGGTGGCTAAACATGGCAATCGTGCGGCATCTTCAAAAAGTGGAGCGGCAGACTGCCTTGAAGCACTGGGCGTAAAAATATGCCTTTCACCTGAAAAATGTGTGGAACTGTTGGAAACTATTGGTATTTGTTTCTTTTTTGCACAGAGTTACCATACTTCTATGAAATATGTGGGACCGGTACGAAAAGAGCTGGGTATACGCACTATATTCAATATTCTTGGACCGCTTACAAACCCTGCTTCAGCTAATATGCAGGTACTTGGTGTGTATAATGAATCACTGGTTGAACCACTTGCTCATGTGCTGTCAAACCTTGGTGTAAAGCGAGGTATGGTAGTTTATGGTCAAGATAAGCTAGATGAAATTTCTATATCGGCACCGACAACTGTCTGTGAATTTACCGAAAAAAATTTTAACAAATATGTTATCGAACCAGAGGATTTTGGTTTTAAACGTAGCAATAAGAATGAGTTGACAGGCGGAATGCCGAGAGAAAACGCTAAAATCACACTTGAAATTTTAAGTGGTGCCAAAGGACCCAAACGGGAAGCAGTGCTTTTAAATGCCGGCGCGGGCCTATATATTGCAGGGAAAACGGATTCACATGCAAAAGGCGTAATTCTTGCTGAAGAACTTATCGAAAGCGGAAAGGCAAAGGCAAAGCTTGATCAATTTATTGAACAATCAAATAGATAGGAGTGTCGACGTGATTTTAGATGAGCTTGCAGCGTATGCCAAAAAACGAGTGAAGCGAGCAAAAGAAACAGTCTGTTTAGAGGAAATGCGCGAAAAAGCGATGAGCTTACCAAGAGGGGACTTTTACTTTCGGCATGTTTTGGAAAGTCCAGGTATGTCTTTTATTTGTGAAATAAAAAAAGCATCTCCTAGTAAAGGAATCATTTCGGAGGATTTTCCTTACCGCAAGATTGTCAAGGAATACGAGGCGGCAGGTGCGGATTGTATTTCATGTCTTACAGAACCTAAATGGTTTATGGGCTCGGACGAAATATTTTGCCAGATACGTTCTGATACTTACCTCCCTATGCTTCGCAAAGACTTTACCATAGATGAGTATCAACTATATGAGGCAAAGTGCATGGGTGCAGATGCGATTCTTCTAATTTGTGCACTGCTGAATACGTCAGCAATGGCGAATTTTCTTGATATATGCGAGGAAATGGGAATTTGCGCCCTGGTGGAAGCACATGATGAGAAGGAAATTGAGTCAGCGGTTTCGGCAGGCGCCCGTTTAATTGGTGTTAATAATAGAAATCTGAAAGATTTTACTGTGGATTTGAATAATGCTGCAAGACTGCGAGATAAAGTACCGCCTGAAGCTATATTTGTTGCAGAATCCGGTGTACATTCATCTGCAGATATAGTATTCCTTAAAGCAATAGGTGCTGATGCGGTACTGATTGGCGAGTCTTTGATGAAAGCCAGCGATAAGAAGTCAGTGCTTGAGTCTTTTAGGAGAGCGGCACAATGAGTGACACAAAGATTAAGATATGCGGTCTTTTTCGGTTGTGTGATGCAGAGTATGTCAACTGTGCTATGCCTGATTATGCAGGGTTTGTGTTTTACCCTCAAAGCCGCAGAAATATATCGTTAAAACTGGCATTGGAGCTGCGCAAGGCATTGCACCCGGCAATAGCTACTGTTGGGGTATTTGTAAATGCATCTTACACAGAGATTGTTGAATTATGCTGCCAAAATATTATAAATGTAGTTCAACTGCATGGCAGCGAAAGTAATGAATTTATATCCGGCCTCCGATGCATTCTTCCGGAAAATAAGATTTGGAAGGCATACAGAATTCGCTCGGCAAAGGATTTAGAGGTTGCTAAAACAAGTGCGGCAGACATGGTGCTTTTGGACAACGGGCATGGTTCTGGAAAACGTTTTGACTGGTCACTGATAATGGATTTTTGTCGCCCGTTTATTCTTGCCGGAGGTCTGACACCGGAAAATATTCCGGATGCAATTAAACAATTTAATCCCTACGCACTGGATATTAGTTCAGGAGTAGAATCAGACGGCGTAAAAGATAAAACAAAAATTTATGCGGCAGTTGCTGCAGCTAGGAGAGGTTAAGAGTATGACATTAAATAGTATATGATTGTATCGGTTATCAGCAGATTATCTATCATATATCATAAACTGTAATTTATTAACAAAACATTTATTAAAACAAGACCAGCTATTAAAAGTCAAGAGATAATTTAATTTATTTTGCCTTTGTGATTATAAAATTTCTGTCAGAACCCGTCAAGGGAAAAAGCATCCCTTGACAGAACCTGCCATAAATACTTATGTAAAATTAGGCAAAACAAATAAACCTAAATATAGAATAAAAAATTTAGGTTGTAAAAGCAGGTTAGTTTTTACCAATCCTATTTAATATCAGGCACATAGGGTTTGTTATCACGAAGGACTGCAAAGATAATATTACACATCTTTCTAGCGACAGCCCCAATGGCAGTTAAATGATGTTTCCCTCTTGCCCTAAGTGATTGATAATAGACTGACAGAGCTGGGTCTTTGAAGGCTGCAACAGTAGCAGCTAACCAAATTGCCCTACGAAGATATGGAGAACCACGTTTAGAAATTTTAGTCTGTGTCCCCACAAAATCACCAGATTGTTTTACGGCTACATCAAGACCTGCATAGGCAACAAGTTGGGGTGCAGCTTCAAAACGGGAAATATCACCAATTTCTCCGATAATAATAGCACCAAGAACATCACCAATACCTGTAATAGTAGTAATAACTGAATTGGTTTGGTGAAGGAGTGTAGAAATTTCAGTTTCAAGTTCTTTTAGCTGTTCTTCGATAAAATTAATTTGGGCAATAATTTGCTTAATTTGAAATGCAAATGCATCTTTTGCAAAGTTAATACCAAAAGTATTAGTAGCAGACTCTTGAATTTCAGAAGCTTTTGAAATACCAAAACGTCCTCTACTAGCTTCGGATAGAAGTTTGGAAAGAGTCCCTGTATCTATGGATAACATATCCTCTGGAGTAGGATATTTAGAGAGCAGCTCCCTAGAAGTTACTCCAAAGGTATCAGAAAAAAGCTTAGAGTATTCAGGGAAAACTTGATCCAAAAGAGCAATACACTTGCGTTTCCAATCAGAGCATTCATCTACTAAAGCGAGACGGTATCTGGATAATTGGCGTAAGGCCATAACATCTTCATCAGCTAAAGAAGTAGTGGAAAATTCACCGAAACGCATAATTTGAGCAATGATAAAGGAATCCTTAGAGTCGTTCTTAGTTTGCCTAATATACATCTTTCTAAATGCATCTGATTGAATAGGGTTAATAACATTTACAGTAAACCCTAGATCAATTAGATATGAATAAAGGCTAACCCAATAATGACCAGTAGCTTCCATACCAATAACAGTGTTGGAAGTATCAGCTTCAAATCTTTCAAGCAAGGCAATTAATTTATTGCAACCTACTTGAGAATTTGAAAAGGATATACTTTTATCAAGAAGCTTACCATTAGAATCAATAATAGAAGCTTCGTGGTTTTGTTTAGCAATATCAATACCAACATAAAACATAAAATCACCAGCTTTTAATATATTTACAGATAAAGTCTAGGACCTCTCTACTTTACATGATGCAACCTCGTTAGATATTCAGTAACTTTTGTACTATCCAGCTCATTCGCATATGGATGTAAAGAAGAGGCGTAACCCTTGAAAAGGAAGACTAGGCTTCAAGGAGGAAAACTACGACCTCTATCTGTACAATTATTATCTCACAAGAATAGTGAGATAGAAAAGAAATATAGTTTTTAAACTATGACTTTATTATACGAGGAGGAAACTATGTCAAAAGGGAGATTTGGAAGTCATGGCGGGCAGTATATACCGGAAACATTAATGAATGCCGTAATTGAACTGGAAGAAGCATACAATTACTATAAAGATGATTCGCAATTTAATGCTGAACTTGCGGATTTATTTAAAGACTATGCCGGAAGGCCATCCCTGCTTTATTTTGCTGGGAAGATGACGGAGGACTTAGGTGGTGCAAAAGTCTATCTTAAGCGTGAAGACTTGAATCATACCGGTGCGCATAAAATAAATAATGTGTTGGGCCAGGCGCTTTTAGCAAAAAAAATGGGAAAGACTCGTGTGATTGCTGAAACCGGAGCCGGCCAACATGGAGTTGCAACTGCTACAGCAGCAGCGCTTATGGGTATGGAATGTGAAATTTTTATGGGAAAAGAAGATACTAGGCGCCAAGCTCTAAACGTCTACAAGATGAGACTTCTCGGCGCGAAGGTACATCCGGTTACCTCAGGTACCGCTACGTTAAAGGACGCAGTGTCGGAAACAATGCGTGAATGGACGAACCGCATTGCCGATACACATTATATCTTAGGTTCAGTTATGGGTCCTCATCCATTTCCAACTATTGTTAGGGATTTCCAATCAGTAATATCAAAAGAGATTAAAGGACAGTTGTTGGAAAAAGAAGGCCGTCTTCCGGATGCGGTTCTTGCATGTGTAGGCGGCGGTTCTAATGCAATTGGTGCATTCTATCATTTTATTAATGACAAATCGGTAGAGCTGATCGGCTGTGAGGCAGCCGGCAGAGGTGTTGATACTTTTGAAACGGCGGCAACCATTGCCACTGGAAAACCGGGAATCTTTCATGGCATGAAATCATACTTTTGTCAAGACCAATATGGGCAAATTGCACCGGTTTACTCTATTTCCGCCGGTCTTGATTATCCTGGAATCGGGCCGGAGCATGCTTATCTATATGATTCCGGCAGGGCACATTATGTAGCAATAACTGATGAGGAGGCGGTTGATGCCTTTGAATATCTTTCACGCACAGAAGGCATTATTCCGGCGATTGAGAGTGCTCATGCCGTGGCATATGGTATGAAGCTGGCACCTAAGATGGGTAAAGACAAAATTATAGTAATTAACATCTCCGGGCGGGGCGACAAAGACTGTGCTGCTATTGCCCGCTACAGAGGGGAGAATTTATCAGAATGAGTAATATAAAAAGTGCATTTGACCACGGGAAGGCGTTTGTTGCATTTTTAACCTGTGGTGATCCGGATTTAGATACCACAGAAAAGCTAGTAAGAGCCATTGCCGATGCCGGCGCGGATCTTATTGAACTTGGGATTCCATTTTCCGATCCAACGGCCGAAGGACCAATCATTCAAGCTGCAAACCTGCGAGCGCTTACCGGTGGCGTAACGACAGATGATATATTTGAGATGGTTTATAAAGTCAGAAAAACTGTTAAAATCCCTATGGTGTTTATGACATATGCCAATGTGGTATTTTCATATGGAACGGAGCGCTTTATGAGAACGGCTGCCGAGGCTGGTATGGACGGATTGATACTTCCCGATGTGCCCTTCGAGGAGAAAGAGGATTTTGCACCTGCCTGTAGAATGTATGGATTAGAGCTTATTTCCCTTATCGCACCTACGTCAAACCAACGCATTTTGATGATTGCAAAAGAAGCGGAAGGCTTTGTTTACTGTATATCCTCTTTGGGAGTTACAGGAATAAGAAATGAGATTAATTCTGATGTAGATAATATGGTAAAACTTGTCCGAGAGTCCACTAATATCCCTACAGCAATTGGGTTCGGAATCTCAACTCCTGCTCAAGCAACGAAAATGGCTCAAATAGCTGATGGTATAATTGTAGGTTCAGCTATTGTCAAGATTATAGGAGAGTATGGGAGGGATGCCGTAATCCCGGTCTCGGATTATGTAAAGGCAATGAAAGAAGCGATAAGCTGATTCGATTATTAATTGATCAGAATTTGCAGGTATGACATTTGTATTTATGAACACAACATACTTGATTAGTATGTTAGGGTAAAATGTAAGAAATGAGGTTTGCCTAAAAAGCCCTTTACAAATTTAAAGATTAGAGGTGAACTGTTTGGACCAACGTACTTTTACAGCATTAATAATTTCTATTGCAGCTGGTATGTCAACATTATTAGGGGCGATTTTAATATTTTTTACAAAATCTAAAAGTGAAAAGATAGTATCGTGTTCATTAGGATTTGCGGCGGGAGTGATGATATCAGTATCATTTTCCGATTTACTGCCGCAAGCTCAGCAGGCTATCGGGATTTATACCGGAGAAAACCGAGCAATAATCTTTTCAGTTATATTTATGGCATTAGGCCTATCAGCGGCTTTGGTAATTGATTATTTTGTGCCACATGAAGAATTTGATACTGAAAAAAATGATAAGCCACATCAAAATCTTTATCGAGTTGGTTTTGTATCAATGCTGGCAATGATGCTGCATAATTTCCCCGAGGGAATAGCAACTTTTATGGCTGGCTATAATGATCCTACTTTGGGAGCATCAATAGGTTTTGCAATTGCCTTTCACAATATACCTGAGGGTATCTCGGTAGCTATGCCGATATATTTTGCAACACAGAGCAAAATAACTGCTTTAAAATACACCTTTTTATCAGGTGTTGCAGAGCCTATTGGTGCAATTTTAGCCTTTCTTGTGTTAAGACCGTTTATTAATGAGTTTTTGCTAGGAGCAATATTTGCGGCAGTAGCAGGTATCATGATTTATATAAGTTTCGAGGAGCTTATTCCAACATCTCGGCAGTATGGTTACAGCAGACTGGCTCTTTTATCATCTTTTGCAGGTATTTGCATAATGCCCTTAAGTGGTGCTATTTTTATATAAATTTAACTTTGATTTCAGCGCAGAAACCTTCATTTTAACTTGCATTTAGCGGCGCTTGCCATTTTGCAACAATCCTCTTGAAATCTTTTAAAAGATATGCTAAGATAATAAGCACATGCAAGCCGAAGTGGTGGAACTGGCAGACGCGCTGGACTCAAAATCCAGTGGTAGCAATACCATGCGGGTTCGATTCCCGCCTTCGGCACCAGATATGACAATGATTACAGAGTTTTGGAATGAAAATCCAAAGCTCTGTTTTTTTAGTTTTGACCATCAAAAACATATTATATATAAAAACCCAGATATCATTTTTCGATATATTATCCAATATTTTTGCTGCTATAGTATCTGTATATTTAGTTATTTATTAATAAATGTTATGCTCTCGATGAAGGCTGTTTTTCATAAAAAACTTCTTGATTTTTGTATTAAACGATGGTACTCTATATATCATAGACATGCATTCGCAAGACGCGTACAAGAGGGGAGGTTAGATTAGCTGTAAAAACAGTATTCTTTGCTTGAATATGAATGCTATTATAAAGGGGGAAGGTAATTGAGGTTAAAACGAATGGGGAAACTATTTGTTGTGTCTGTAATTCTTTTGTTAACGATGTCACTTGTGTTGTCGGGCTGTGGCAGTAAACCTGCTGAAACGGAAAAGAAAGCTGAGGATGCTGAACAAAAAGCCGCAGACGAAGATGTTATCAGAATTGGCGTTTATGAACCCATGACAGGGGCTAGTGCTGCTGGTGGCCAGATGACAGTAGAAGGTATTGAGTTGGCAAAGGAAATGTATCCAGAAGTGCTTGGTAAAGAAATCAAGCTGTTTATTGTAGATAACAAGACAGATAAAACTGAATCTGCTAATGCCGTTGCGCGCTTGATTGAAAAAGATAAAGTCTGTGTAATAATCGGTTCCTACGGCAGTTCAAATTCAATGGCTGGAGGACAAGTTGCTAAAGAGAAAAAAGTCCCGGCAATTGGATGTTCACCAACAAATCCTCTTGTTACCCTTGACAATGACTATTATTTTAGGGTGTGTTTCATAGATCCATTTCAGGGTAAAGTAATGGCAAAATACGCATTCAATACACTAAAAGCCAAAAAGGCCGCCATAATAATGGACATGGCAAATGATTACTCGGTAGGTCTTTCTAATTTCTTCAGAGAGGCTTTTATAGAGCTAACCGGAGATAAAGATGCCATTGTTGCTGAAACGAAATATAAGACAAATGACCAGGATTTCTCGGCACAGCTGACTGCAATAAAAGATTTAAAACCTGATGTAATTTTTGCTCCTGGTAATTATGGTGAATCCGCTTTGCTTATAAAACAGGCAAGAGACTTGGGAATTACTGCACCATTTCTTGGCGGAGATACCTATGAAGCACCGGAATTTATAGATATAGGCGGCAAAGAAGTTGAGGGAGTATCGTTTAGTACCCACTATACAGCTGAAGCTCCAGTTACCGAGGTTTCAAAAGAATTTTTAGATGCCTTTGAGAAAAAATATGGTCAACCTCCCAGTGCTTTTGCAGCTTTAGGTTTTGATGCCTATCTCGTAGCCAGAGAAGCAATTGAAAAGGCCGGTTCTGCAGATCCGCAGGCTATAAGGGATGAAATTGCTAAAATTCAAAACTTTGAAGGTGCAACCGGTATAATTTCCCTTGATGAAAATGGAGATGCCAATAAAAGCGCAGTGATAAAACAGGTAAAAGATGGTAAGTTTGTTTACATTGAAACAGTTCAGCCCGATTAAACGTAAGATTTTTTAAAATCAAACTCGGCAAACCTTTATACAATAAAATAAAATAGCTCTGCCCGGGATATCCCGGGCAGATTCATGAAACTGGAGGTTTTTCATATGACAGCGGGACTTTTTTTCCAGCATCTTGTCAATGGTATTTCTCTTGGAAGCCTCTACGCCCTTATCGCCATAGGATATACTATGGTATATGGAATTGTAAGACTTATAAACTTCGCTCATGGTGATATAATCATGCTGGCGGCATATTTTGTATTTTTTGGCGTAGGGATGTTTTCACTTCCGTGGTGGCTTGCAGTCATAGTTTCTATTGCACTTACAGTATTGGTCGGCATAGTCATAGAAAAGGCCGCGTATAAGCCATTAAGAGAGGCACCGAGAATTTCTGTATTAATTTCAGCTATCGGGGTTTCGTTTTTTTTAGAAAACATGGGTTTGGTAGTGTTTGGAGGCCGCGCAAAAGCATTTTACGTACCACCTATTTTTAAAGGTGTTATCAACATATCAGGTGTTTCAATCACAAGTCTTGGCATAATTATACCTATAATTTCTGCAATCTTATTGTTCGGTATGGTGTATATTGTCAACCATACCGTAACCGGAATGGCAATGAGAGCATGTTCCAAAGACATGGATACTGCCAAGCTCATGGGCATAGATGTGGATGCAATAATATCATTCACGTTTGGAATCGGTTCTGCCTTGGCAGCGGTAGGCGGCATCATGTGGGCGTTAAAATATCCTCAGATTCATCCGCTCATAGGTATTATGCCCGGACTCAAGTGCTTCATTGCTGCAGTTGTAGGCGGTATCGGAAATATTCCGGGAGCTATGCTTGGGGGATTCCTTTTGGGTCTTGGAGAAATCTTGCTTGTAGCTTTTTTGCCTGGTCTTTCGGGATATAGGGATGCATTTGCATTCATTATTTTGATAGTAATTCTGCTGTTTAAGCCCACCGGTATCTTGGGTGAGAAAGTGGCAGAGAAGGTGTAGGTGAAAAATATGGCTAAAAAATATCGAAATGCTATTTTAACCACTGTTCTGATAGCAGCTTTTTTTATTTTTTTATCTTGGACTAAAACCCATTTGGATGCCTATGTGATGAGAATATTTAATCTTTGTGCGATAAATAGCATTCTTGCACTGAGTTTAAATCTAACTAATGGATTTACAGGCCTTTTCTCTTTAGGTACAGCCGGATTTATGGCTATCGGGGCATATACCAGTGCTCTTTTGACAATGCCTCCGGGTATAAAAACCATGAATTTTTTCATGCAGCCTATAAACCCAATGCTGTTAAATATCAATGTCCACTTTTTCTTTGCGCTGCTCATAGCCGGTATTTTGTCGGCCTTAGTTGGGTTTCTGATTGGTGCACCGGTATTAAAGCTGAAGGGTGATTATCTGGCTATTGCGACATTGGGTTTTGGAGAAATAATCTCAGTTGTATTTACAAATACCCAGACGATTACTAATGGTGCCCTGGGTTTAAAAGGAATACCTCAATATACCGACCAATATTGGAGTTGGGGTGTAGCTATTGTAATTATTTTAGGATTAAAATCATTAGTAAATTCCAGCTATGGTAGAGCCTTTAAAGCCATACGTGAAGATGAAATAGCTGCACAGGCTATGGGTATTAATCTTTTTAATCATAAGACACTATCATTTACTATAAGCGCATTTATAGCAGGTATTGGCGGCGCTCTCCTTGCAAATCTGAATTCCACAATAGATCCTACCATGTTTAGATTTTTCTTCACATATCAGATTTTATTGATGGTTGTTCTTGGCGGTATGGGGAGTATTACGGGATCAGTTATTTCGGCATGCATAATAACGGTTCTGATGGAATTGCTTCGAGTAGTAGAATCACCCATGGATTTAGGATTTATAAGCTTACCCGGAATTTCCGGAATGAGGATGGTGGTTTTTGCTATTCTTTTGATTCTGGTAGTATTGTTTCTGAGGCATGGGATCATGGGTGAGAATGAAATATCATGGGATATGCTGCTGGGAAAGGAGAGCGGTCATCGTGGCAATTTTGGAAGTCAATAAAATAACCATTAAATTCGGAGGTTTAACCGCAGTTTCTAATTTTTCATTAAATCTAAAAGAGGGTGAAATAGTAGGCTTAATTGGTCCAAACGGTGCAGGCAAGACTACCGCCTTCAACGCCATAACCGGAATATATGTTCCTACATCCGGAAGTATAATGTTTCAAGGAAACGATATTACTAGACTTTTACCGGATAAAATAACAAAACTCGGAGTGGCAAGGACGTTTCAAAATATACGACTTTTTGAAAACATGTCTGTTTTTGAAAATGTTCTGGTAGGCCATCATCTTAGAATAAAATCGAGTTTTATTGATGCAACCTTTCGAACACCTAAATATAATAGAGAAGAAAAAATGATGAGAGATCAGACACTTGAACTGCTGGAAAAAGTAAATCTCACGGAATACCTTAATGAAAAGGCAAGTTCGTTGCCATATGGTCAACAAAGACATTTGGAAATAGCACGGGCTCTTGCAACCCGCCCCAAACTTCTTTTGCTGGATGAACCGGCTGCCGGAATGAATCCCAAGGAATCGGAAGAGTTAATGGAGTTTTTGAAACAAATCCGGGATAAATTTAACTTGACAATTTTGCTTATTGAACATCATATGCAAGTAGTTATGGGGATTTGTGAAAGAATTCTAGTACTTGATCATGGAATAACCATAGCTGAAGGCACGCCTGATGAAGTTCAAAACAATCAGAAGGTTATAGAAGCATATCTGGGGGTGGAGTTGGATGCTTGAAGTAAAAAATCTGAATGTAAGATACGGTGGTATTCATGCGGTAAGAGGCATCGATTTTAATGTTCCTGAAGGAAGTATCGTAACACTTATAGGTGCAAATGGTGCCGGTAAGAGCTCCTCTCTTAGAGCAATATGCAATCTAGTTAAGAAAACCGGCAATGTAGCATTTATGGGTCAAGACATTTCCAAAATACCTACAAAAGATATTGTAAAGATGGGAATAACCATGGTTCCCGAAGGCAGAAGGGTATTTAGTGATTTGACAATATATGAAAATCTGATTTTGGGTGCTTATACAAGAAAAGATAAAGAAAACGTAAAAAAAGACATGGAATGGGTCTATTCAATTTTCCCGCGGCTCAAAGAAAGGGAAACTCAGATGGCAGGTACACTTTCAGGTGGTGAGCAGCAGATGCTGGCCTTGGGCAGGGCTTTAATGTCAAGGCCAAAGCTTTTAATGTTGGATGAACCGTCATTGGGGCTTGCACCAATACTTGTAAAGGATGTTTTTTCAGTAATAAAAAAGATTCATGATGATGGGGTAACCATTCTTTTAATCGAACAAAATGCCCGTATGGCTTTAAAAATAGCAGATTATGCTTATGTCCTTGAAACCGGAACAATAACACTTACCGGAACCGGAGAAGAACTTCTTCAAAATGACAAGGTATTGAAGGCTTATTTAGGTGGGGTTTAATTACCGAAAAATTCAAGATTTACCTGAATCGAGAGATTAGGAAGAATTCTAAATAATTTTCTCGTAAGCTGTGACAATATAAATTCTTTGAAGGAATTTTAAATACTAGAGTCGAATATCTAGAAGAATAAAGTGAGGGGAGGGCATATTACAAATTGAGTGCAGAAAAAGACCTCGTACGCCGGGCTAAGAGAGGCGATATTTCAGCTTTTGAAGACCTAATTTCCGGGTATGAGAAGAAGGTATACAATACTGCTTATCGATTTTTTAATAACGCAGAAGATGCTATGGATGTAAGTCAGGAGATTTTCATAAAAATATTTACCTCCCTTCGTAGATTCAGGGAAGATTCAAGTTTCTCAACATGGCTGTATCGTATTGCGGTAAATACGTGCATAGATTTTTTAAGGAAAAAGAGAGAGGATGTTTTTCCTATAAAAGAGGAAATAGCCATGGATGATAAAATAAAGTTAGGATTTCAAACTGAATTGCCGGAAGAATTTGTGGAAAAGCAAGAGACTAAGCAAGCCATTATGAAAGCAATAAGCACCTTACCGGAAGAACAGCGAATATGTATTATATTAAGGGATGTCCAAGGCTTCAGCTATACTGAAATCAGCGATATACTATCATGCTCCCTCGGTACAGTAAAATCAAGATTATTCAGGGGCCGCCGGGCTTTAAAAGAAAACCTTAAAGATCCGGAACTTTTTTTTAGCAAATGACGTCTAAATTTTATAAAAAGGGGGGAAGCAACGTGGCATGCAAAATTTACGAAGATTTGATTGATAAATATGTAGAAGGCCTGGTAACTGCTGAAGAAAAGAATATTTTAGAAGAACATATAAAAGTCTGCTCTGATTGCCGGCAAGAAGTAAAAGAACTTCAACAAATAATAAAAGCAGCCGGTTCTTTGGAACAAGTTGAGTTGCCACCAAATTTTGCACCCAACCTAATGGAAAAAATTAACAGCATTGCTTCCGAGCAAAGACCGGTTGATAAATCATCGCGTTTTATACGATTTTTAAGAAGTATTCCCGCATTTATATCAAATTCATATTATTATAACAAGAAGGCATTTACTGCGGTGATGAGCGTACTTATCATCGGTGTATTTGTGGTTACTTTATCCAAAATGGGAATTCTTAGTATGAATTATACTAAAAACAGTATAAAGGATGAAGCACCGCAGATTTCAGCACCTGCTGCCGAACCTTATGAGATGAGGAGCGGTGAGGCTCAGGTCGAAAATGAAAGTTTTGATGGAGCCCAAGATGTGAACACATCAGGGCGGAGTTTGAAGACATTTGCCGCTAAGGAAAGAGAACAAAAAATCATTAAAAATGCCGACATATCTATATATGTAGAGAATTTTGATGAAAAAGTCGATAAAATTATAAATTTTGTCGATGAATTAGGAGGCTATATAGAAAGCAGCCAAATAGACGGTTCAGTATCCGCCGACTCATCCCGGAGAGCTTATATTACTATAAGAATACCTCAAGCGGAACTAACAAAAGCTTTAGATATGTTCAAAGCTATGGGAAAAGTCAGCAGCCAGCACATAGGCGGAGAGAACATTACCGAGGCATATTATGATACAGCCGCAAGAGTTCGTAATCTTGAGCAGCAAGAACAAAGGCTTCTTGAAATATTGCAAATGGCAAAAAGTGTCGACGAAGTATTAAAAATAGAAAATGAACTCAATCGTGTAAGAACAGATATTGATACACTGACGGGTCAACTTGTTGCGTGGGATAAGATGGTGGAAATGTCTCTTGTAAATTTAAATTTAATTGAACAGGAACCTTCGAAAGAAAAACTTGGCACATTAAATTTACAGGAATTGTTTCGAAGAGCGAAGCAAGGTTTTATCATAGCGATAAACTTTTTATTAAATATATTGGTATCTTTAGCGGAAGTTGTTGGGGCCTTGCTGCCCATAGCAATTGCAGCAGGTGTTTTGTTTAAATGCATTTACTCGATTATTAAAAGATTTACTAGTCGAAAAAAGAAAGGCTAGCCTTAAATCCCTAAAGATATAGGGATTTTTTTGTTTCCTTGCAGGTTTTTAATAATTTTTGGTGAAATAATAGTAGTAAAATAGGAGTTGAGTAGTATGAAGAAAATGCTATTGATTGACGGAAATAGTTTACTTCACAGAGCTTTTCATGCACTACCGCCCCTGAGAACGTCCAAGGGTGTGCATACTAATGCGGTATATGGTTTTCTTAATATGTTATTTAGAATCTTACAAGAAGAAAATCCGGATTATGTAACGGTAGCTTTTGATAAAAAAGGTCCAACATTCAGACATGACGAATATGCGGCTTATAAAGCTACAAGGCCTAAGACTCCTGATGAGTTAATAGGGCAGTTTGACATTTTGAAAGAAATACTAAAAGCACTTAACATTAATTTTATTGAAGCAGATGGTTTCGAGGCAGATGATATATTGGGGACAATTTCAAAAAAAGGAGAGCAGGAAGGTATTTTTTCCATAATTGTAACTGGCGATAAGGATGCTTTGCAGTTAGTTTCTTCAAATACCAATGTTCTACTTACGAAAAAAGGCATTTCCGAAATGGAAACCTATGACACGGAAAAGGTAAAATCAAGGTATGGCATACGCCCGGAAGCTGTAGCCGATATGAAGGGTTTGATGGGAGATAAATCCGACAATATACCTGGAGTGCCGGGAGTAGGTGAAAAAACTGCTGCAAAGTTGATTCAGGAATTTAAAACATTAGATAATGTTTTAAAGAATACTGATAAGCTAAAAGGTAAGGTCAGAGAAAATTTAGAAAAATATGCCGAACAAGCTGAAGCGAGTAAATACCTAGCTACAATTGTTAGAGATGTCCCTTTGGAATTCAACCCTGACGATATTGTTTACTGTGAACCGGATTATGATAAATTGATAAACTTATTTAGGGATCTGGAGTTTTACAGTTTAATTGACAGGGTCAAAATACCTGCAAATTCTATAGATACGAAAGAGTTTGATACTGAGACGACGCAAAATATTGAAGACAATAATGCACTGCAGAAATTAGTGAAAAAAATTAACTCCTCAAAAAATATTGCGGTTCTTGTCGATGCTGAAAAAAAAGACTTGGTATCATATGCAACAGATGGTATATATATTTCAGTGGAAAATAAGTGTTATTTCATTAGTCATAAATTATTGAAAGAAAATAGCAGTATTTCATTTTTAAAGCAAATTTTAGAAGATACTGCTATATATAAAATCACTCATGACGGTAAATTTACAAGAAATGTTTTGAGACAGTTAGGCATAGATTTCAGGTGCCAGTTTGACACTATGTTAGCTGCCTACCTTTTGGAATCATCAAAACCTCGTTATGATATACCGATACTTGTTATGGAATATTTAGGAAAGACGATGTCGGATATTCCCAGTTTTGATGAAAAGACATCATATCTTTTTGAACTCAAGAAAATCATGGATGAGAAAATAAAGGATTGTTTAATGGATAAACTCTTTTATGAGGTTGAAATGCCATTTAGCGTTGTTTTAGCAGATATGGAACATGCAGGAATAAAGGTGGATTTTGCCAAGCTGCAAGAGCTGTCTGAAAGATTTGGCAAAAAACTTGCTGCTTTGACCGAAGAGATATATGATTTAGCTGGTACAGAATTTAATATAAATTCACCTAAACAGCTTGGTGAAATATTATTCGAAAAACTTTCATTGCCTGTTATCAAAAGAACTAAGACAGGCTACTCTACCGATGCTGAAGTTTTAGAAAAATTAAGACCGTCCCATCCTATAATAGAAAAGATTTTAGAATACCGTTTTTTAATGAAGATGAAATCTACTTATGCTGATGGGCTTTCTGCTTTGGTGGATAAAAAGACAGGCAGGATTTATACAAGCTTTAATCAAACGGTGACATCTACAGGGCGTATCAGCAGCACAGAACCAAATCTTCAAAACATACCTGTAAAAACCGAAGAAGGCAAGCATATTCGCGGAGTTTTTACGTCTGACGGGCCCGGTCATGTGCTTTTATCCGGAGATTACTCCCAGATTGAGCTTAGAGTTTTGGCACATATGTCACAAGACCCCGGTTTGATTGAAGCTTTTGTTAGCGGTGAGGACATCCATAGGCGTACAGCCAGTGAGGTTTTTGGCGTGCCACCGGAAGAAGTAACTCCATTGCTAAGAGATAAGGCAAAGGCAGTAAACTTTGGAATAATTTATGGAATAAGTGATTATGGTCTGGCTCAAAACTTAGGAATATCGAACCAAGAAGCAAAGGAATATATAGATGCGTATTTTGCAAGATATCCGGGAGTGAGAGACTATATAAGGGAAACCATAAGGTCGGCCAAAGCCTTAGGATATGTTACCACACTGCTTAATCGCCGCCGCTATATTCCTGACATCAATAGTCGAAATTATCACCTGCGATCCTTTGCAGAACGGACGGCTGTAAATACACCCATTCAAGGCAGTGCTGCCGATATAATCAAAATAGCCATGGTCAAAGTACATGATAATTTAAGACAGAACAATTTAAAGGCCAAGATTCTTTTACAGGTGCATGATGAACTTATTTTAGATGTG
Source organism: Tepidanaerobacter acetatoxydans Re1 (assembly GCF_000328765.2). Taxonomy (NCBI): domain Bacteria; kingdom Bacillati; phylum Bacillota; class Clostridia; order Thermosediminibacterales; family Tepidanaerobacteraceae; genus Tepidanaerobacter; species Tepidanaerobacter acetatoxydans. The sequence continues at coordinate 1,647,514 of NC_019954.2, read as the reverse complement.
CCCGAAGAAGAGCTTACTGCTGTTAAAGAGATACTAAAGCAGCATATGGAAAATGCTATTCCTTTAAGGGTACCACTTGTAGTGGATTTTAAACAGGGTTATAATTGGGAAGAACTGTAGAAGGAGGGATGGCTTTGACCGTGGTAGGTCTTACCGGTGGCATAGCCAGTGGGAAAAGTACAGTATCGTCATTGCTTAAGGACAAAGGTGCTGCTATAATAGATGCAGATGAAATAGCAAAAGAAATAATGTCAAAGGGTAAGCCTGTATGGATTAATGTAGTAAATCATTTTGGAGAACAGATATTAAATGATGATAAAAGCGATATAGATAGAAAAAAACTTGCCGATATTGTATTTTCAGATAGAATCCAGCTAGAGGCTCTGAACAGTCTTACACATCCGGAAATTTTAAAAGAAATAAAAAAACAACTGGAAAACTATAAAAAAGCTGGAAGAAAAGTAATAGTTATTGATGCGGCGCTGCTTTTGGAGTCGGGTTTAGATGCCTTGGTAGATGAAGTGTGGCTGGTGGCTGTTGATGAAAAAACCCAGATAAAAAGATTAATAATGCGAGAAAAGGATATGGCTCATGCTCAAGCTTTAAATAGGATAAAGTCTCAGATGCCATTAAAAGAAAAATTAAAATATGCAAATAGGGTGATAGACAATAATGCCGGCATAGAAGAAACGAGGGAACAGATAGATGAAATTTGGAGGGAAATTTCATAGTTGTGTCTAAAAAAGCTGCAGCAATATTGATAATAATTATTGGTATTTTTACCTTATACAATAATATATATTGGTTCATGAAGTACATTTATCCACTTAAATATGAAGAATCCATTGTTCGGTATGCGACAGAATACAACGTTGATCCATATCTTGTGGCATCAGTAATAAAAGTCGAAAGCAATTTTTCGCCTAAAGCCGTATCAACACAGGGTGCCATAGGTCTTATGCAGTTAATGCCCGAAACTGCTCTTTGGGCTGCAGAAAAAATGGGAATACAAAATATTGATATATCAGATATTGACAACCCGGATCTTAATATAAGAATTGGAACATGGTATCTTGCCTCGCTGCTTAATGAATTTGATGATGATATTATTTTAACTTTGGCTGCATATAACGGTGGTCGAGGTAATGTAGCCGATTGGCAAGCACAAGGTAGTTTTGAAGAAAAAACAATAGACGAGATTCCGTTTTCGGAAACCAGAAATTTTGTTGCAAAGGTAATAAAGTCCTATAAGTGGTACAAGCGACTTTATAAGCTGTGAGGTGAACATTTTTATGGATCAAGGAGTATTAATAATTTTAGTAATACTTATTTTAGGGGTACTTTCAAAAAACAATTCGCTTGCTTTAGCTGCTACTGTAATTCTTGGCTTAAAACTTATTAATTTAAAGCAAGTATTAATTTTTATTGACAAAAATGCATTAAAATGGGGTATAATCATTTTAACCATGGGAATTATTGCTCCTTTTGCAACAGGTAAAATCACCATAAAAGATGTGAATGGAGCTTTAAAAAACCCTTCAGCTCTTGCAGCACTATTAGCAGGAGCTCTTACGGTAATTCTTTCCGGTAAAGGGACCAATTTAATAGCGGAAAGTCCTCAGGTGGTTGTGGGTATTATACTTGGTTCTCTCATAGGTATAGCATTTTTCAAAGGTGTTCCCGTTGGCCCGCTTACAGCTGCGGGCATAGTTGCAGTAATTATGAAATACATAAAATAATAAGAGAGAGGTTTGCTTTATGGAAGAAATCAAATCATTAAATGATGTCAAAAACATTAAAATTGATTCAAAAAGGCGATTGTTCTCAGCCAATCACGACGAGATACTTGCCGGAATGACAACAGATATATATTTTATTAAAACCATGGAAATTTTGCGGCATATGAATATTTCAACAAAAGAAGTGGTGGCTGAAGTGTTCCCCAGAAAATCTGGCGTTATGTGCGGCGTTGAAGAGGTTTTAAGTCTTTTACAGAACAAAAACATTGAAATATATGCCCTTCCGGAAGGTGAGACCTTCGAGCCAAAAGACACGGTTATGAGAATAAGAGGTTCTTATGAAGAGTTTGGCATATATGAAACGGTTCTTCTTGGGATGATGGCACATCCTAGTGGATGGGCGACAGCAGCACGCAGTTGCCGTGAAGCTGCAGGAGATAAGACTTGCATATGTTTTGGTGCAAGACATGTCCATCCGGCTGTTGCACCGGTTATGGAGAGAGCGGCAGTAGTAGGTGGTGCTGATAATGCCAGCTGCATTTTAGCAGCGAAACTTCTGGGCAGAGAACCCTCCGGGACTATTCCCCATGCGGCTATAATAATGGCAGGAGATACTGTTAAAGTAGCAAAAGCCTATGATGAGATTATGCCGCCAGATTCTCCGAGAATAATTCTTGTAGATACCTTTAAAGATGAAGCTGAGGAAGCATTAAATGTAGCTATGGCTTTAGGAAAGGACTTGGAAGGTGTAAGGCTGGATACTCCAAGTGAACGCGGGGGTGTCACACCGGAGCTTATATATGAAATTAGAAAGCGATTAGACCAAAAGGGCTATGATTATGTAAAAATATTTGTATCAGGAGGTCTTAGCCCTGAAAGAATAAAGATTCTTATTGAAGCCGGAGCAGATGCTTTTGGCGTTGGCAGCTATATATCCGGTGCTACACCTATAGATATGACATTGGATCTAAAAATGGTAGATGGCACACCTGTTGCCAAACGAGGTCGAATTCCCGGATTAAAGGATAATCCTAAACTTAAAAGAATGAAGTGATCCAATATATATATAATATAATAAACATGAAAACCGAAGCATTATTGAGGCATTATTTAAATTGCAATTTAGAAATGATTTTATTGGGGTGCCGTCCATGAAAAGAAAACTGATAGCAATATTAATATTTATAACGGTATTTTTTAGCACAGCTTGTTCCGATACAGAGCATTTAAGCCCTATTGAGCCAAAGGAACCGGAGAAACAAGAAGTGGCTGAATCCCCTCAAAGCGGCGGAACGGTTAGTCTTGCCACAACTTCGAATTTAAACATGGACCCTTTAATGGCAAATGATGAGGAAACAAAGGCAATTTTAAGCCTTATTTACGAAGGCCTTGTGAGAATCGATGGTCAAGGTATGCTACAACCTGCTCTTGCTGAAAGTTGGCAAATTGATGAGGATGGTAAAATATACACTATCAATCTAAGAACTGATGTAAAATGGCATAATGGGGAAACATTTTCATCAGCAGATGTCAAAGCTACCTTTGATAGAATAAAAGAATTAAAAAAATCTGTAAAAAAAGTTGAAAGACCGGATTTTGCTGAATTTGACAATATTCAAAGCTACGAAGCGTTGGATAAAAATACTTTTATTATTTCTTTATATAAACCTGATGCTGATTTTTTATACGGCATGACTAGAGGCATCCTTTCAGCATCATTTATTGAAACATTAAAAACAAGTAAAGGTACAGAAAAAACAGCGTCTGAATATATCGGTACAGGGCCTTTTAAAGTAGTTAGTAGGTCAAGCGACTCAGTAAGCTTAAGGAGAAATGATGACTATTTTGGTGAAAAACCATATATAGAAGGAATGAATATCAAAATTTTCCCGGATAATACTGCTATCAAGGAAGCATTTAACAAGCGGGCAGTTGATATGATTAATATTGAACCGGAGGATTGGAATGTATTCCATGAAATGGAAGATGTTTATCTGCTTCAATATCCCTCAAGATATTTTGAATTTATCGCAGTAAACTTAACCAATCCCATATTAAGTGATGTTAATGTGCGCCAAGCTATGCTTATGGGAATTGATCGAAACAGAATTCTCCAGGATACAACTTTAGGACGGGGTTTAGTGATTGACGGTCCAATTTTACCTTATTCGTGGGCTTTTAATTCTAATATGCAACAGATAATGTATAACAAGAGAACGGCAGCACAAAAACTTAAAGAAGCAGGTTGGGAAGACAAAGATGATGATGGAATTTTAGAGAAAACCATTGGTAAAAAGAAATATAAACTCGAATTCGAGTTATTGGTTAATACTTCAAACGGAGCTCGATATCAAACGGCATCCCATATAGAAAAGGATTTAAAAGACTTAGGTATTTCTGTTAAACTTACAAATGTCACATGGGATGAATTAAAAAGCAAGGTTATGAGCAAAAAATACGATACTGCTGTTATGGGGTGGAAACTTGCGCCTAATCCGGATTTGCAGTTTATGTTCGCCAGCAGTGAAATAAAGAACGGGTATAACTTTGTATCATATTCAAATCCCGAACTTGATGATATTTTGATTCAAGCTAAGACAGATTATGAAAGCAAAAAGGAACTTTTGTATGAGGCTCAAGAAATTATAAACCGTGATTTACCATATCTGTTTCTTTACAGTCCTAATGAAATTTTAGCTTTAAACAAAAGGTTAAAAGGAGTCGAGCCTGACCCCATAAACCTGTTCAATAATATAAATGAGTGGTGGATTAAACAATGAATTCACCTAAAAAACCCAATTTAGATGCAAAAGATATCTTAGCAATGATAATAGCAGCATTTGAGTTGCTGCTGCCCCCAGTGCTTATTATATTTGGTGCCGTTATAGCGATATATTATGTGCTCAAGTTTTTGACAACTTAAAATTCCGGGCCATTTTATTTTAGCATATAAAAGTATTTTGCTGGCAACAGACTATAAGCATTTTGAAATTACGGGCATAGCTAGCAGGCTTTAAAATAAGTACACTTAAAAAGCGAGCAATATAGCTCGCTTGAAATTTACTTAGTATGATTATGGTGCGGAGAGCGGGAATTGAACCCGCACGGGATAACCCATACGCCCCTCAAACGTACGCGTCTGCCAGTTCCGCCATCCCCGCATATGACAATAAACATTATACCTTCTTATCGTTTTTATGTCAATACATCCCAAAGCGATTTTTTCAAACCGCATCGTCTCATTATATAGGCTGAAAATATTGCCAATCCTGCCATGAACATGCCATATCCTATATGCATGAATCAGGGTATTTCAAATTATTCTCAGGGAACCATCAGAAGCTTATGTTTTCATAAGTGTTCATCCGGCGCTTGACGGAAAAAATCCTCATATCCGTAGAAACAACTTCGTAAACAAAATATTTTTATATAATGTAATTGAATAATATAACAAAACCCATTCCTGACAGCACAGTTGCAAACATGTTTCTTGTTTTGTAAGCGATGGGAAAGGTCAGCAAAGAAGCTAATAACAGGGGGTTAGAGAAAGTAATATTCAATTTATTTTCTGCCATAATTACACCGGGGAAAAACAGCGCAGAAAGCACTGCCGCAGGAACAAATCTCAAGAACTTTATAAAAAATTCTGGGATTTTTCTGTTTGACAGCAAAGTCGCAGGCAACATTCTCGGAAGATAAGTTACGATTCCCATTGCAATGACAAGATATATGTAACCCAAGTCAATCTTCATTGTCTATAAACACCCCTACTATTGCAGCAATTACGGTAGCCAAAATAACGTTCCAGTTTCCCGGTATTAGATATATGAATAATATAGAAAGCAAGCCTGATATCAATGAAACCAAGACATATCTAGTGTTTTTAAGCTGCATACATAATAAAACGAGAAACATTCCTGGCAGAGCAAAATCAAAACCAAGGGCTTTTGTATCCGGTATAAAACTGCCCAATTTTGTACCTAAAACAGTGCTGAAAATCCAGCTTAAGTAAGCGGTGATATAAAGACCTAAATAATAAGTGTGAGAAAGTGGACCTTGTTCTGCGTCGGTAATGCTTACAGCAAAACTTTCATCAGTGATAAAGAAAGAAATAAAGGTAATGAGTTTTTGCTTTATTCCCTGAAAATGCGGTGCCAGTGAAGCACTGAACAATAGATGCCTCGAATTTACTAAACATGTAGTTATTATTATAGCGATGGTATTTGCAGCTGCACCCAGCATATTTACAGCTATAAATTGAGCCGAACCAGCGTAAACAAATGCAGACATTAAACCCATTTCCAGAGGGTTTAGGCCTATATCGGCAGCCATTACTCCGAGAGCAAAGCCAACAGGGATATATCCAAATACAATCGGTGCAGCTCGCTTTATTCCAAAAATGAAGTCACTTTCTTTGCTTGAGTGCATGATTATCCCTCATAACGTATAATAATTAAATTTTATGATAGCAGATAAATTCGATTCATGTCAATATAGAAAATGAAATGCTTATCATCAAAGCACCGAGCTTTGTAATCTGTGGCCACGGATTTTAGTCCGTTAAACTTGCTGTACATTATCAACCTGCTTAATATCGCTGCGGATTTTTTGATACAGTGAATTCAAGTATTTTTATAATATTTACAAAAACATGCTATAATGTAATTAATGCAACTGAGAATAAACAAAATGTATTTTTTTTAGGTTTAAAAAAGAAGGGAGAGTTTAAAAGTGAAAGCCTTACTTGTTATCGATATGCTGAAAGATTTTATCTATGAAGGCGGTGCTTTGAGTGTGGGGCCGCAAGGTAAAGCCATTATAGGGTTTATAAAGGAAAAAATAAACAATTTCAGGGAGCATGACTATCCGGTTATATTTATTTGTGATAACCATGAAAAAAACGATAAAGAGTTTGAGATGTTTGCTCCTCACTGTATTGCCGGAACTTGCGGTGCGAAAATAATCGAAGATTTGGATGTAAAAGATGATGATAAAATAATAGTAAAAAGACGTTACAGTGCCTTTTTTGGAACTGATTTAGATCTATATTTAAGGGAAAATAAAGTTGATGAAATATTTCTAGCGGGTGTTTGTACAAATATTTGTGTGCTTTATACCGCTGCTGATGCTAGAAATTTGGCGTATAAAGTGAATATTTACAAAGATGGAGTAGCTTCTTTTGATGAAGAGGCACATGATTTTGCATTAAAAGAGGCAAAAAATACATTAGGCTGTTTGATTATTTAATGGTTTTTGCAGCTGCATCCCTTGCGATGTCCCGAATGACCGCAGTTTTTATCCTCGTGTTGATGATTACAGTAGTTTGAAGGCTCTACAATTTTTATGCTGTCTAACTGTGATTTGAGATTTGACTTCATAGAATCAATATAAAGCCGGCGTAGGTATGCCTGCTCTTTTTTTTCTTCTTCGGAAAGACCGCCATTTTTTTGTTTTTTATAAAGTTCGTTGATGCGAGCGATTTGTTCCTTCGATATCATAGAAAATCATCCTTTTCAAGTTGTTTGAAGTAAATTCTCATTATAAGGTATAATATAATTATAAATATTTTCGTGAAAAATTCAAATCGGAGAGAAATATGGATATAAAGCAAGATATAATTTATTTTTCAAAGGAAATAGGCTTGGATAAAGTCGGTTTTACAACAGCTAAGCCATTTTTGCAGGAAAAGGAAGTTTTATTAGAAAGGAAGGCAAAAAATTTAATATCCCCTTTCGAAGAACAGGATATTGAAATCAGATGTGATCCGGAAAAATCCTTACCGGGTGCTAAAACCATTATATGTTTTGCCATGGGTTATCTTATATATTCGCAAAGCTCATTAGAGGCTGTTTCATCTCACATAGAAAGTAGGTCTGAGGGAAAAATTTCCAGGTATGCCCAAGTTAAGGATTACCACGTCATACTAAGTGAAAAATTAAGACATGTTGTTGATTTTATTTCAAAAAAACGTCCCGGCAGATTTAAGATTATAGTTGATACAGGTAGCCTCATTGAAAAAGCTGCTGCCAGACGAGCAGGTTTAGGATGGATTGGCGAAAATACATGCTTTTTTACACCAGAATTAGGCTCGTGGATATTTTTAGGGGAGATTCTAACAGATATTGAAATCGAACCGGACAGCCATATTGAAAGTAACTGCAACGGATGCGGCAGCTGCGTAAGTGCGTGCCCTACGGGGGCACTGATGGCACCTTTTCAAATAAATCCGTACAGATGTCTTTCTTATATTACCCAGATCAGGGGGCATATTCCGGAAGAATTCAGAAAAGCTCTTGGTGATAGGGTTTTTGGATGTGATACATGTCAGGAGGTTTGTCCTTGTAATCAGAAAGTAAAAATTCCCAATCATAAAGAGTTTATACCCGATATTCCGGCAGAAAGAGATTTGGAAAAGCTTGCAATATTGAGCAAGCAAGATTTTAATATGATGTTTAATAATATAGCTGCCGGCTGGCGTGGAAGAAACGTCATTCGCCGAAATGCCGTATGTGCATTGGGAAACCTGAGAAGTGAAAATACTAGAAATTTACTTAAGGTACTAACTAAGGATCCATCGGAAATTGTAAGAGAACAAGCTCGTTGGTCATTACAGAATTATTTGTGCCGTTAAGAGGGGTCATGCTTGGTTAAAATTGGAACAGTTATTGTTTACAAAATACTCAGACATGGAATTTATAAAGAGAGGCGGCAAGAGAAATACCTCTTGCCGCCTGTTGATTGATTACTGTGGCGTGTACCAGCCGCGCTGATTCATAGCGTCAAAGATCATCTTTGCATGCTGCTGTTCTTCATCTTGAATCTGTCGAAGTGTATCCCTTACAGTTTCGTTAGCTGCCTCCATTACGGCTGTTTCGTAAGTTCCGGAAACATATTTTTCTGTCATAAGCATATCGTTTAGGATATCCTTATCAATATTAGTTCCGGCTATGTTTTTGTTTTGTGTCTGATTCATCAAAATACCTCCCTATACAATAAATTATTGACTTTGATTCTGTTGTAAAAGCCGGTTAATAGTGTCAATGTGCTGCTGTTCACGATTTGCAAGGGTTTTAAACATAGAGGAAAGCTCTGTGTCCTGCATTTGATTTGCATAATTATTATACTTTAGCACACAAATCTGTTCATGACTTAAGGCATCCTGCAGCAGCATGGTTTCTTTTTGAGTTAATGGCAACTGATTCACCTCCAATAACTTTCATTCAACAGTCTTATTTTATCCCGTAATTTAAGTTACTATGCCTTAATTATATTTTTTAAAACGAGTATATGCTTTACAAATTATGGTAATAGAATTTTTCGCGAAATATAATTAAAAAAAATTTAAAGATGAATACTAATATCAGCAATAACGGGAAGGATGTTTTTAAAAATGCCAAAAAACATTAAGGAATTTGCTTTGCATTAGGTTACTGTTAGAGTTTGTTGGAGTAAGGAAGAATTAAAGTTTTTTCTGTTAATAAGTAGGGCAAAAGTTGATGACACAGTATAAACTTGTGATATAATAAAAATGTTAAACCTTTGGATCTGTGTATAAATGGTAAAACCTGTGGGACGGTAATGCTTATCCATTCGAAAAAAAACTTATGCGGCATTACAGAAGATTTAAAACAGGTAAAGCTTTATTTTAAATAAATATCCGAGGATAATACAAGTATAGCGGGTGATGAATTTGAGGCAGGTATATCTTGATAACAGTTCGACAACTAAGGTTTTGGATGAAGCAGCACAAACTGTTTTTGATGTAATGACAGTGTATTTTGGTAATCCTTCTTCTCTGCACGGAAAGGGAATTGAAGCCGAGAAAATAATGAAGCAGGCACGCGAGAAAGTAGCGCAAGTATTAGGTGTAGACCCTGGCGAAATATATTTTACCTCAGGTGGAACAGAATCTAATAATTGGGCTATTAAGGGAGCTGCTCACAACCTTCGACGGCAGGGCAATCATATTATAACCACATATATTGAACACCCATCGGTTTTAGAGGTATTTAAGGCTCTTGAAAACGAGGGCTTTAAAACTACGTATCTTAAAGTGAATAAGGAAGGTTTTATAGACATAAGTGAATTAAAAAATGCATTAACACCGGAAACCATTCTTGCAAGTGTTATGTATGTAAACAATGAAGTAGGGTCGATTCAGCCCATAGAGGATATAGCCGAAATTATTAAAACACATAACAAAAATATACTTTTTCACGTTGATGCGGTACAGGCTTTTGGGAAAATGCCTCTTGTTCCTAATTTGAAAGGTATTGATTTATTGTCTTTGAGTGGTCATAAAATATATGGTCCTAAAGGGATTGGTGCTCTTTTTGTAAGAGATAAAGTGCGCATAGAACCCCTTTTACATGGCGGTGGTCAGGAATCAGGCCTTCGTTCGGGAACGGAAAATATGCCAGGAATTGCTGGATTGGGTGTGGCAGCCGAAGCTTGCTTTAATAATATGATAAATTGGCAAAGTAAAATGGAGGAGCTTAAAAAACACTTAAAAGATGGTATACTAAAAGGAATACCGGACACAGTTTTAAATGGTCCTGATATAGGAGCTCCACATATTCTAAATATTTCTTTCCTTGGTACAAAGGGAGAAATACTTTTACATGCGCTTGAGGCAAAAGGTATATATGTATCTACAGGTTCGGCTTGTTCCTCACACAAGAGTGGAACAAGTCATGTGTTAAGAGCCTTAGGTAAGAGTCCTGAAGAACAGGATAGTGCTTTAAGGTTTAGCCTATCACCTTTTCTTTCATCAGATGATATGGATTATACCATACGAGTCCTTACCGAAGAAGTAAATGAAATAAGAAAGTTTGTAAGGAGGTAAAAATGGAGAGTCTTTACTTGATAAGTTTTGGCGAAATTGCCTTAAAAGGTGGAAACAGACCTTTTTTTGAGAGAATTCTGATGCAGCGAATTAAACAAGCATTGAGACCTTATGATGAAAACGTCCGTCTTCAAAAAACTCATGGACGAATTTATTGTTTTACAAAAGCACCGCGGGAAAAAGTTATAAATGCCTTAAAAAAAGTTTTCGGTATAGTTTACATAAGCCCTGTGCTAAGCTGTGAAAATGATTTAGAGCAAATAAAAAGAGCTGCTCTTGAAGTAGTCAAGGGCCAAAAATTTGAAGGTAAAACTTTTAAAGTAGAAACCAGACGACCTAATAAATCTTTTCCGCTTAAATCTCCTGAAGTAAGTAGAGAAGTAGGGGCATATATTTTAAGTAATCTTGGGAATTTAAAAGTCGATGTTCATAATCCTCAAATAAGAGTTGATATCGAAATTCGGGAAAAGGCTTTCGTTTATTGTGAAAGAGTTCCCGGACCGGGAGGGCTGCCACTGGGGTGTAATGGAAAGGCTGTATTATTGCTTTCCGGAGGTATTGACAGTCCGGTAGCTGCTTATATGCTGATGAAGCGAGGAGTTGAAATAGAACCTGTATACTTTCACAGCTTTCCTTTTACAAGTGATAGGGCAAAAGAAAAGGTGATAGAGCTTTGTAGAGTTTTAGCAGGGTATTCGGGTCAAATGCGATTGCACGTGGTAAATTTCACGGAAGTTTTAAAGCAAATTAGTAAAAATACTCCTGATGAATTTTTAACTATAATTATGCGGCGAATGATGATACGAATAGCTCAAGAAATTGCTGAGAATGTAGGTGCAAAAGCGCTGGTAACGGGAGAGAGCTTGGGGCAAGTAGCAAGTCAAACAATGGAAGCCCTAGTTGCAACCAATGAAGTTGCTACAATGCCGATATTTCGCCCGCTTATCGGTTGTGATAAAATAGAGATTATGGATATCGCAAAGAAAATAGGAACATATGACATTTCCATAGAGCCGTATGCGGATTGTTGTACGGTTTTCGTACCTCAGCATCCTAAAACGCGTCCAAATCTTTTAAGTGTTCAAAAAGCCGAGAGTGGGGTTGATATAAAAAAATTGACAGAAATAGGTCTTACGGATATTGAAATCATAGATGTGCAACCATAGCTTTAACTGTAAGATATTCTAATTATTATAAAATAATTTCTAGGAATTATAAATGTATCAAATGACGGTCAAAAAACCGTCTTTGCTTTTATGGGAAATAATTTTGGAGGAAAAATTATTGACTGGTAATAAGGCAATTTTTTATAATATTTCTAAAAGCTATAAACATGTATTAAAATGATAATTTTTTCAGCACAGAACTTTTTGTCAAAAATGCTTCCTAAAGTATATTTGACAAAGGTTTTCCCTAAATAGTAAGCGTAAAACACTTAAGAGAATATAAAAAAATATTAAAGGCATATTTCTTGCATTATTTTAACACGTAAGACAGATAGAATGGTCAGATATTCTAAACTAGCAGCTAAATGCTATTTGAAACAAGAATTGGAGGGAGATTAATTGCGCGTAATGCACCATCCCATTCTAGGGGATGAAACAAGACAATTTAATGCTACGATTACCGTGGATGGGAAAAAAATACAAGCTATTGAAGGAGAGCCGATCGCCGCTGCCCTTCTTGCCGCGGGCATAAAAAAATTTAGAGAAACTCAAAAATATCATAAACCCAGAGGAATATTTTGTGCAATTGGCCGTTGTACTGATTGCGTAATGACAGTTGACGGTATTCCCAATGTCAGAACATGTGTTACACCGGTTAGAGACGGAATGATTATAAACACTCAGAAAGGTCTTGGGGAGTGGGGTGACAGATTATGAAAACAACGGATATCGCCGTAATAGGTGCCGGTCCTGCTGGTCTTTCGTGTGCCGTGGAAGCTGCAAAAGCCGGAGCAAAGGTAACGGTGCTGGATGAAAATTTAAAGCCCGGAGGACAACTCTTTAAGCAAATCCACAAGTTTTTCGGCTCAAGGGAACATAGAGCTGGAACCAGAGGATTTCGTATAGGTCGGCAGCTTTTGGAAGAAACCGAGAGACTTGGTGTAGAAGTGTTGCTCGATGCTGCTGTTTATGGAATTTATGAGGACCGCCTTATAGCTTTTATTACCAATGGTAAAGACCACACTTTAAAAGCCGAAAAGATAGTGATGGCAACCGGTGCCTCAGAAAATGCATTGGCTTTTCCGGGATGCACACTGCCCGGAGTTATGGGTGCAGGTGCGGCACAGACCATGATTAATGTAAATCGGGTTTTGCCGGGACAAAAAATTGTAATGGTAGGGTCTGGCAATGTTGGTCTCATAGTTTCATATCAATTGATGCAGGCAGGAGCCGGTGTAGTTGCATTGATAGAGGCAGCTCCCAAAATAGGCGGATATGGAGTTCATGCCTCAAAGATTCGAAGGGCTGGTGTTCCGATATACATCTCTACCACAATTAAAGAAGTAGTAGGAAAAGAAAAGGTAGAGGAAGTTATCACTGTAGAACTTGATGAGAAGTGGCAACAGGTTAAAGGAACTGAAAAGCAATTTAATGCTGATACTGTTTGCCTTGCTGTTGGACTTTCGCCTTTAACAGAACTTGCTTGGATGGCAGGTTGTGAGTTTACCTTTATACCTGCATTAGGAGGTCATGTCCCTATTCATGACAGAAATATGGAAACAACATTAAAGGGTATATATGTAGCCGGTGATATCACAGGCGTTGAAGAAGCATCTTCTGCTATGGAAGAAGGGAGACTGGCCGGTGTAGCTTGTGCCGAAAGTTTAGGATACTATGATGAAAAACAGGCTCTAGAACTGAAAAATCAAATTTGGGGCCGATTGGATGCATTGCGTACAGGGCCGTTTGGTGAAGGAAGATTTACAGCTAAGCTTAAGCAGATAAATGCGAGGAGGCAACTGGCATGACACAAAAATCAGGAGTAATTTATCAAGGGTTTCCTTCGGAAGAGGAGCTTTCTAAAATTCCGGGAGTTCCATCCAAGGACCGCATTCAAAAGGGGCCAGTAGCTTGCATAGAATGTGTCCAAGAGATACCGTGCAATCCATGTGAGGAGGCATGCCCCTATGGTGCCATTACTGTAGGTAAACCAATTACTAATTTGCCAACACTTGATGAAGATAAGTGTATTGGCTGCGGGACATGTATAGCCGCATGTCCGGGACTTGCAATATTTCTATTAAACGTTTCGGGGAAAAAAGCTGAAGTCAGTTTTCCGTTTGAATATTATCCACTACCTAATAAGGGCGATGAAGTTGATTGTGTTGACCGAGAAGGCAGTGCAGTGGTTAAGGGCAAAGTATTAAGAATAATCAAATCTCCAAAATACGATGCTACTGCCGTTATAACGGTTGAAGTACCTGCTGAATATATAAATATCGTTCGGAGTATAAAACGCCTAGGGAGGTCTGAATAATAATGAATGAAGAATATATTTGTCGTTGTGAAGAAGTCACGAGGAAAGAAATTCAAGAGGCTATTGATGATGGAGCTACAACTTTAGCCGGAGTTAAGCGCAGAACTCGTGCCGGTATGGGTCTGTGTCAGGGTAGAACTTGCCAGCGCTTGGTTACTCAAATGCTGGCAAAGGTTGAGGATCCGGCTGAAATAAAACCCCCCACCTCCAGACCTCCGGTACGTGCTATAAAAATCGGAGAAATCGCGGAGGAGGAAGATGAGTGAAGAAAAACGCTGATGCAGTAGTTGCAGGCGGTGGTGTAATAGGCACTTCTATAGCATACTACCTATCAAAGAAGGGTATGGAAATAATTCTTCTTGAAAAAGACGACTTGGCATCAGGTTCTTCAGGAGCTTGTGATATAGATATAATTTTGCAATCTAAAAACCCGGGTATCCACTTACAGCTTGCTATGGAAAGCGCAAAAATGTATAAAACTTTAGCAGATGAACTGGACTTTGATATAGAATACAAAGCTACCGGTGGTATGATTTTAATCGAAAATGAAGACCAACTAAAAGTTATGAAGGATTTTGTAAGACGGCAAAAAGAGATCGGTCTTGAAGTTAAACTTCTAAGCCTTAAGGAAGCATCGAAGATTCAACCCGGGCTTTCACCGCATTTAGTGGGAGCTACATATAGCTTGCTGGATGCTCATGTAAACCCAATGCGGCTCTGTTTCGCATTTTCTCGAGCTGCAAAGAGATTAGGTGCAAAAGTATATCTTGGCACTTCGGTTTTAGACATAAGAGCAGAAAATAGTAAAGTAAAGTCAGTTATTACTAATAGAGGAGAAATAAAAACAAATATAATTATAAATGCAGCTGGGGTTTATGCTCCATTCATCGGCGAAATGGTGGGCCTTTCACTTCCCATAAAACCCAGAAGGGGTCAGATAATTGTGACGGAGTCTGTACCGAAACTGGTTATGGCGGATGTGCTTTGCGCAAAATACATAGCAGCAAAATATAATCCAAATATACTAAAAGAATCGGATAATCCAGAAACCCGGCTTGGAGTAGGTCTTTCACTGAGTCAGACACGTGATGGACAGATATTAATAGGTTCTACCCGTGAGTTTGTAGGTTATAATAAAAATACTACTCATGAAGCACTTCATGCCATTGTGAACAATGCTGTGCGTTTAGTACCTGCCTTAAGAAATATTCATGCTATCAGGTCTTTTGCAGGTCTTAGACCTTATACTCCTGACGGACTGCCGCTATTAGGACCTGTTGAAAATGTACAAGGCTTTATAATGGCTGCTGGGCATGAGGGCGACGGGATAGCACTTTCTCCGGTTACAGGAAAGATTATTTCTGACTTGATTACAGAAGGCAAAACATTTATGGATGTAAGCGAATTAAGCCCTTCAAGGTTTGGGCCTTTGCTAGGTAATGAAAATGCAGTGTAAATAAAGACTATCAGGTATAATAAATAGATACAAATCGATAAAGGAGAAATGACATGTTTGACATGATTGTCAATGGCGGCAGAACCAACTACGGTGAAATCATTGGCATACTCATGCTTGATACGAAATTTCCTCGGATTTGCGGAGATATAGGCAATGCAGGTACTTTTTGTTTTCCGGTCAGATATAAAAAGGTAGTTGGTGCTACTTCTCAAAAAGTAGTAAAAGATGCCGACTTATCGCTAGTTCAACCAT
Organism: Tepidanaerobacter acetatoxydans Re1; assembly: GCF_000328765.2. Taxonomy (NCBI): domain Bacteria; kingdom Bacillati; phylum Bacillota; class Clostridia; order Thermosediminibacterales; family Tepidanaerobacteraceae; genus Tepidanaerobacter; species Tepidanaerobacter acetatoxydans. Next base: position 1,631,736 of record NC_019954.2, on the reverse strand, counting down.
TTATTGAAGCTGCAAAAGAACTAGAACGAGAGGGCGTATCCGCTATTACTACAAGCTGCGGTTTTTTGGCTATTTTCCAAGAATATCTAGCCGATGCAGTAAATATTCCGGTATTTAGTTCCAGTCTTCTTCAAGTTTCCATGGTTTACCGGATGCTGAGAAAGGGTCAGAGTGTTGGGATAATGACTGCCAGTAAGCCTCATCTTACGAAACTGCATTTTAAAGGAGCAGGAGCTGCCGATGTTCCTACAGTGGTTTACGGTATGGAAAAAGAGGAGGAATTCCCTGCTGTTTTTCTAAACCAGAAAACAACTCTTAACATTTCAAAAGCTGAACAAGAAATGATTAAGGTTGCACAAACCATGGTAAGTGAGAATCCCGATATAGGTGCAATAGTTTTTGAATGTACGAACATGCCGCCGTTTAGAAATGCCGTACAAGAAGCGGTGCAGTTACCGGTCTTTGATATCATCACCCTGACAAATTATGTTTATAACTCACTTAGATTAACAGCTAATTTTTTTTAAAAATAATGTTGATTATACTGTAGGCGGCTAATAAAAGTAAAACTGTTTATATAAGGAGAGCATGCCAAAAAAAGTTTTGGTGCTCTTTTTTTATGATTAAACGGTTTCATTTCTCCAAATTAAGTAACTGATGACATTAATAAAGGAATTTTCGATATTTTATAGAATATATACTTATTAAAGTCATTTAATTATCCAAGCACAAGGAGGTCTATCGAATGGAGAAAATACGATTTGCAATAGCAGGTTGCGGTGCTATAGCAGATACGCATGCACTTGCCATATCCCACATAGAAGATGCAAAATTAGTTGCTGTTTCATCGAGGAGTGTTGGCAGAGCCAAGGAGTTTGCCGCTAAATATGGATGTGATTTCTATACGGATTTTAGCAAGATGTTAAAAAGGCCAGATATTGATGTAATAAATATTTGCACTCCCAGCGGTCTTCACGCAGATATGGCAGTTGAAGCGGCTAGAAGCGGTAAGCATGTTATTGTTGAAAAACCAATGGATGTCACTCTGGAAAAAGCTGATGAAATGATAAAAACTTTTGAAAAGAATAAATTAAAATTATGTGTAGTTTTTCAGCGAAGATATGAAAAAGACATGCTAACAGCTAAAAGAATAGTTAATGAAGGAAAATTAGGCAATATTTGTTTCGGGGGCTGTTATATAAAATGGTACAGAAGTCAACAATATTATGACAGTGCCGATTGGCGAGGAACATGGAAATTGGATGGAGGGGGTGTCCTGATGAATCAAGCCATCCATTATATCGATCTTTTACAACATTTTCTAGGTCCAGTACAGGAAGTTTTTGCAAATTGCGGCACATTTAATCACAAAATTGAAGTAGAAGATTTAGCAGTAGCAAACTTAAAATTTGCCAATGGTGTTTTTGGAATTATTGAAGCTACTACTAATGCATATCCAGGTTTAATGTCCAGAATAGATATATACGGCTCTAATGGGACTATGGTTATAGAAAACGATGCTATAACAGGTCTTCACATAATAGGCGGTGAAGATATAGCCGGTAAAACAGAAAAACAGGGAACTGGTGCGAACAGTCCCGCTGTTTTATTTGAAAACCATAAGAGGCAATTTGAAGAAATGGTTGAGGCAATCCGAACCGGGTCGGATATAGGAGTAGACGGCAAAGAGGGCAGAAAATCCTTAGAGATAATCTTGGCAATATACAAATCATCTCTTTCCGGTAAGCCTGTCAAACTGCCTTTACCGGACAGTTTGTTTTTAAACGAAGGTATCAGGAATGGATTTAATTAGAATTTCTAAATAGAAAAACCGCAAAAACCTTTAAAAGCAAAGAAAATGCCAGTGGTGAAATACTTATCATAAAATAAATACTAAAAAAGTTTTTCAGAAAAGAGGATTTTATAATTTTACGGCGAATATATTATAAAAAGATAGTTAATTAATTTAAATAAGTATGATTTTAAGATGCAGAGATAAGGGTGATATATTTGGCAAAAGAACCAGGTAATAGTAAATATGTAAAAAAACTGAATAGAATGTCAGTTATAAATACAATAAAAAAACATGAACCTATATCACGCCAGCAGCTTGCAAAAGTTACAGGCCTGACCCCTCCGACTATAACAGGTATAGTTCGTGAATTACTGGATATGGGAATTGTAAAGGAGGTGGGTCTTGACAAATCCAGAGGAGGTCGGCGACCGGTTAAGCTGCGTTTTAATCCTGATGCAGGATACGTTATGGGCGTTGAAGTTACAAGGTTTGAGTCTTTTACAGGTACAGCGGATTTAAAAAACCCTCCCACAGATTTTAGAACGTTAAACATCGATATGACTGAGCCTGAAATAGGCATAAAGCAGTTGTCAGCTGAAATAAAAAAGATTATGGATGAAGAAAGATATATTAAGAAAACTTTTCTCGGAGTTGGGGTGGCTTTTCCTGGTCTGCTGAATATTTGCGAAGGCAGTGTTAAACGTTCAATCAACTTAGGTTCAAGCTGGAATAATTTCCCGGTAAAGGAGATTTTAGAAAACGAGCTTGAACTACCGGTTTTTATAGAAAACAATTCCAATGCATCGGCTCTGGCCGAACGATGGTTTGGAGGAGGAGCTGATTGTAAGGATTTAGTGTATATTAATTTAGGTGAAGGCATAAGCGCAGGGATTGTGATTAATGATCGAGTACTGCAAGGGGCTCAAGGTCATGCGGGCGAAATCGGTCATATGTCAATACAGGAAGATGGTCCTCTGTGCAATTGCGGAAACCGAGGATGCCTGGAAAGCATATGCGGCATCCCGGCATTGGTAAGGCAAGCCAAGTCGGAGTTGCCTGTAATACCTGATGATGATGCATTAAAAAAGGCTTGGTTGGCTAATAATGAAATATCTATAGAAGATATAATAAAGTCTGCATGTATTAAAGATTCATATTCTTGGGAACTTTTAAGGCAAATGTCTGTATATGTAGGTAAAGCGATAGCCAATGTTATAAACTTTTATAATCCCAAAATAGTTTTTATCGGTGGGAAAATGTCAGTAGTAGCAGACTATTTCATGGATGTTATAAAGCAAAACATTGATACTCATGCATTTCCTGAAATAGTGCTTTCTACAGATATAGAAATTTCAACGCTTAAAGATAAATCCGGAGTAATGGGAGCGTGCGCCTTAGTGTTAAAGCATTTATTTAAATCGAATTCAGATATGCTTGAAGATGTACAACAAGCTTCATATGAATAGAAATAAATTAAGTAAATTATTTAAGTAAAGGGGTGAGCCTATAGCTTAGTCACAGGAATCTGTTATAGAGTAGCTTGTCTTAAAATTAAAAAAATGGAGGGTGTATTATGTCGTTGTTTCGCTCGAAAAAGTTTGTTTTACTGACTGTGTGTTTGATAGTATTAGTTTTATCGCTTAGCGGCTGCGGCCAAAATGGGTCCGAGACCGACCAAAATAGCGATAAACAGGGAGAAGTTGCCCAAGAACCTATAGTGCTAAAACTTGCAGAGAATCAGCCGGAGGATTATCCTACAACTATCGGCGATAAGGAAATGGCAAGAATTGTTGAAGAGAAGACAAATGGCAGAATCAAGATTGAAGTTTATGCAGGAGGCCAGCTTGGAGATGAAAAAAGTGTAATCGAAGCTATCCAAATGGGTGGCTTAGATTTTGCAAGAGTCAATGCCCAGCCGTTATCCGACTTTGCAAAGACACTTAGGGTGCTATCACTTCCGTATCTATTTGAAAATGAAGACCATCTATGGAAAGTGCTTAACGGACCTATTGGTGAAGAAATACTTGATACCTTGGAAGAGTCTGATATGATCGGCTTAACATATTATGACTCTGGAACCAGAAATTTTTACAACAGTAAGAGAGAGGTAAAAACCCCTGAAGATATGAAAGGCTTAAAAATTCGTGTTCAGCAATCAGAGTTAATGGTAGGTTTGGTTGAAGCTGTCGGAGCCTCAGCAACTCCTATGCCATACGGCGAAGTATACAGTGCCATTCAGACCGGTGTTATACATGGTGCCGAAAACAATTGGCCCAGCTATGATTCCAGTTCACACTATGAAGTTGCCAAATATTTTACTATGGACCAACATACAATGACTCCGGAAGTTGTTGTTGCTTCTAAAGCTACATGGGATAAACTGAGCGATGAAGATAAGGCCATTATTAAAGAAGCAGCTAGGGCATCTCAAGATGTTCAAAGAAAAGCATGGAAAGAATATGAAGAAAAATCCATAGCAAAAGTTAAAGCAAACGGCAACATCATAACTGAAGTTGAAGATTTTAAACCTTGGCAAGATGCTGTTGCACCGCTTTATGAGAAGTTTGGTGCCGACTACAAAGATCTGATAGAAGAGATTAAGGCAGCAAAATAAATAGGCTCCGATAACATGCATAAGTTGCCGCCGATCTTAAATCGGCGGCAAAATAATAGGAGAGTGGAGGACTTGTTTAAAAAAATTGATGAGTATTTTAATAAATTCGTAGAATATTTCGGCATGGTCTTATTGGTATTAATGACAATCATTGTTTCCTGGGTTGTTTTTACCCGCTACTTTTTAGGTAAGACTCCGGCTTGGGGTGAAGAAAGTGCTTTACTTTGTATGGTATGGTTTGGTTTTTTAAGCATAGCTCTAGGTGTAAGAGATGATACGCATATTGCTATCCAGGTCATTGATAAGTTCCTAACCCCTGCTCAAGAGCGTTTTCTAGTCATATTAAAAAGAATTCTGATTTTTGCATTTTCAGTTTTCATGATTGTAGAAGGCTTTAACATGAGCAAGGTAGCAACAAAAAATTATATGCCAGGATTAAAGTTAAATTCTTCTTTTCTATATATCCCAGTTACGCTGGGTGGGATAGCAATGGTTTATTATACTATAACTTCTTTTATTAAAGATAAAACGAGGGAGGAGACCATATAAAATCATGGATATTCCAGCAATTACTTTACTTTTAGGTAGTTTCATCACATTAATGTTACTCAAAATACCTATAGCTTTTGCTTTGGGGATTTCTTCGGTTGCCACTGCCTATTATGTAGGTGTACCTGTGGCTATGATGGCACAAGCTCTAGTAAGGGGGATAAATTCCTTCTCACTACTGAGTATCCCTTTTTTCATTTTAGCAGGAGAAATCATGGGTCAAGGCGGCATATCAAAACAACTTATTAAGTTTGCAGATGTTCTTGTTGGACGTGTAAGGGGAGGATTAGCTATGGTAAATGTGTTAGATAGCACATTTTTTGGCGGGATATCTGGTTCTGCCGTAGCTGACATTTCTTCTCTTGGCTCCATTATGATTCCGATGATGCGTGAAAAAGGTTACGACAACGATTACTCAGTTGCGATAACTGTTGCTACTTCGGCTCAAGCAGTCTTAATTCCTCCAAGCCATAATATGATTATTTATTCGTTGGCAGCCGGAGGCGTATCGGTAGGCAAACTTTTTTTAGGAGGTATAGTGCCAGGTCTAACATTGAGCGTTGCCTTACTGATATATACTTATATAGTTGCGGTAAAAAGAGGCTACCCTGCAGAAAGACCGGTTCCGTTCAGAGAAGCTCTTATAATAACAAGAGATGCATTTTTAGGTCTTGTTACTGCTCTAATAATAGTTGTAGGTGTAGTAACAGGTCTGTACACCGCTACAGAATCTGCAGCTATAGCAGCAGTTTATGCTTTTATAGTAACTTTTCTCGTATATAAAGTACCCATAAAAGTTTTCAAAAACGTTTTAATTGATAGCTTACAGACTTTAGCTATTGTAATAGCGCTTATAGCTTCTTCCAGCGCTTTCGGCTGGATGCTTGCATATTTGAAGGTTCCTGCTCTTGCTACTGAGGTTTTATTATCTCTGTCTTCTAATAAATATGTGATTTTACTAATAATTAACCTATTACTTCTCTTTTTAGGTATGATTATGGATATGGCACCGCTGATTTTAATTGCTACACCTATATTACTGCCTGTAGTAACAAATGTAGGTATAGATCCGATTCATTTTGGAATTTTAATGATGCTAAACCTTGCCATTGGTTTAATGACACCTCCTGTAGGGAGCGCTCTTTTTGTTGGGTGTGCTGTCGGCGATATTAGCGTCGAAGAACTTACTAAAGCCTTAATTCCATTCTATGTAGTTATGATTGCTGTTTTACTCCTGGTAACTTATGTTCCGGCTATAACTATGTTTCTTCCGAATTTAATGATGGGGAATTAATTGAACAAGTTTATATAAATTAAAAAGGATGTGGTTGCATTAAAGCTACCCCTTTTACAAAATCTCAACCATATCGGTCCGATGTTATATATAAGGCCTGCTTTTGGTATGTAAAAATCTAACAATTAGGTAGATAGTTAAAGAAAACTTAAAGATTATAGAGGGAGGCAAATTATTGAGTTGGTCAATGGCAGAATTTGAGATAAAAGTTCAGAGGGTCCGTGCTCTCATGAACGAAGTTGGAACATCAAATCTATTAATCAGTGAACCGATAAATTTTTTATGGTTAACAGGCGGCAGGCCTTACGTAAATATTACATCACCTAAATCCTGTGCCGATTTATTGGTAACTTATGATAAAATATATCTACTTTCAAGTAATATCGAGGCTCAGAGATTAAAAAACGAGGAGCTGGATGGCCTTCCAATAGAAGTTGCAGAATATCCTTGGTGGGAACCCGGATCATATGATGATACCTTGAAGGAAATAATTGGGAGTAGCAGCATTTATACCGATTCTCAAATAGGCGATAAATTTTCCGAATTGAGATGGGAACTACTTCCAGAGGAACAAGAAAGGTATCTGGAGACCGGAAAATGTGCTTCGAAAATTTTGGAGCAGGTAGCCTTTAGTATAAAACCGGGCGATACTGAATTAGAAGTAGCAAGCATGATAAAGAAGGTCTCGGCAGGGAATGATTTTTATCCTTTCGTAAATCTTGTGGGTGCGGATGAACGGGCTTATAATTGCCGACATCCCCTGCCTACAAAAAAGCCTATTGAAAAGTACGTATTGCTTGCGATCTCCGGTCATAAATATGGCCTCATGGCATCTATTACTCGTCTAGTGCATTTTGGAAAAGTATCCGAAGATTTAAGAAAGCGACATCAAGCAGTGCTGTGTGTTGATACGGCATTTATAACAGCGACAAAGCCGGGTGTCAAAGTTAGGGACATATTCGAAATAGGAAAAACTGCCTACGAGCAGGTAGGATTTGCAAATGAATGGCATTATCATCATCAAGGTGGCATGGCAGGGTACAATTCAAGAGAGTTTAGGGCAACTTCCTATTGCGAGGTAACAGTCGCCTTAAATCAAGCGTATGCATGGAATCCCAGCATAGCGGGAACAAAATCGGAGGATACAATCTTAGTTACTGAAGATGGCCCCATAGTATTAACTGAAGTTATAGACTATCCCGTTACAGAAGTCGAATATAAAGGAGAGTCGATGTATAGGCCGGATATTTTAATTAGGTAGTTAGGTGTTTAGATAATAATAAAACTTAAATGGAGGTTTTTGATATGGAATATCTTTATCCTAGCAAGGAAGTAGCAGGCTACAGCCAAGTTGTAAAAGCAGGCAAAGACCTTGAATTTTGCGGATTGGGCTTGCTGAAATTGGGCGCAAATGAGGTATGCAACCTAAAGACAGATGATGAAGAAGCAGTATTGGTTATTTTATCAGGCAAGTGCAATGTAGTCGTAAATGGGAAGGAATTTAACGATCTTGGTGAAAGGAAAGATGTATTCTCCGGTAACCCCGCATCAGTTTATATACCGATTCAAAGTTCATTTAAAGTGGAAGAAGCACAAGGGTTTGCCCTGGAAGCTGCAGTGGTTTCTGCCAAAGCTGAAAAAAAATTCGAGCCTTTTGTGGTAAGGCCGGAGGAAGTGGTCTGCAATCATCGTGGTATTTTAAACTATCAGCGGGATGTCAGAGATATTATCGTGGCAAATGGCGAAGGCAAGGTTCATCGCATAGTAGTTGGTGAGACTATATCCTGCCCCGGACAGTGGTCCAGCTATCCATCTCATAAACATGACGATTATAATCCTCCCTATGAGGCTAAAATGGAAGAAGTGTACTATTTTAAGATAAAGCCTGAAGATGGATTTGGAATTCAAGTAATGTATAATGATGATTTGTCACTAAGAAAGGCATATATGCTAAAAGATGGAGATACAGTTATCATTCCGGAAGGTTATCATCCTGTAGCAGCAGCTCCTGGATTTCAGGTGTATTATCTGTGGGTAATGGCAGGAGATTACGGAAGGGAGCTTGTCCCAAAAGATGATCCTAAATTAGCTTGGCTTAACAATGTAGCTCCATTACTGAAATAAAATTAATCCTTAAGGGAGGTCAGGTTTTATGGTAAAACTAAATAAAGAATTATTAAAAAGTGATTTTAAATTTCCAAAAGACCTTATGGTGCAGCCTTTTCCTGATGATTTACCTGAACGGGTTATCCAGTTTGGTGAAGGCAATTTTCTAAGAGCTTTTGTTGACTGGATGTTTCATCAGATGAACAAGCAGAACTTATTTAACGGCCGTGTGGTAGTTGTTCAGCCGATTGCCCAGGGTTTGGTCGACAGGTTAAATGAGCAAGACGGCTTGTATACTCTAATTTTAAGAGGTCTAAAAGATGGAAAGCCTACTGAGCTAAAGGAAATTATAAGTTCGATAAGTCGCGGGATAAATCCTTATACTCAATGGGATGAATATCTTAAATGCGCGGAAAATCCTGATATTGAATTCGTGATTTCCAACACTACTGAAGCCGGTATTTCATATGATAAAAATGATAGTCTTGATAAAAAACCGCCCATTTCCTATCCGGGAAAACTTACAGCATACCTATACCACAGATTTAACCACTTTAAGGGCGATCCAACAAAAGGCATGGTTATTATACCCTGTGAACTTATTGATAGAAATGGCGATAATTTGAAAAAAATTATTTTGCAGCTATCCGATGATTGGAGCTTGCCTGAAGAATTTAAAAAATGGATAAAGGATAATAATATTTTCCTTAACACACTCGTAGATAGAGTAGTAACCGGCTATCCGAAAGATGAGATAGAGGATATCTTAAATTACCTAGGATATGAAGATGGCTTGGTAGACACTGGAGAACTTTTCCATTTATGGGTTATTGAAGGTCCTAAAGAGCTTTCTGAAAGACTTCCCTTTACCAAGGCAGGGCTTAATGTATTGTGGACTGATGACATGGCACCATATAGAACAAGGAAAGTCAGAATATTAAACGGTGCTCATACATCCTCGGTGCCTGCAGCATTCCTATATGGTCTAGAAACTGTTGGTGAGATGATGGATCATGAAGTTCTAGGTAAATTTGCACGGCAGGTTATATATGATGAGATAATTCCTTCTATAAATTTAGACAAAAACATGCTGACTGAATTTGCAGATTCTGTTGTTGAGCGATTCCAAAATCCATATATTAAACATTATCTAATAAGCATACTGCTTAACTCATCATCGAAATTTAAAACAAGGGTATTGCCGTCAATTATCGAATATCAGCAATTGTACAGCAAGCTTCCGGAAAAACTTACATTTTCTTTGGCAGCCTTGATTTCGGTATACAAAGATGGCAAGGTCGAAGGCAGTGAAATGAAAGCACGCCGGAATAAAGGCGAATTTATCATGAAAGATGATTTGTGGGCTCTGGAATTCTTTGAGAAAACATGGAGTGAATTTGATGGTAGTAAAGAAGCTGCTAAAAAAGTAGCCGAAACGGTAATTGCTAACAGCAAGATGTGGGATCAAGACCTTAATAATATTGATGGTCTAACAGACAAAGTGGCCGATTATCTGTATCAAATTACCAATGATGGTATAAAAGCTACTGTTGAACGATTGGTTTAAACATGTGAACATAGATATAGACAGATAAAAGAAGCGCATCAATAAAGGAAAGCAGTTCCTATGCTTGCCGAAAAAGCTTAAGGCAACGGCAAGCTTGCTTTTATCTTTGCACTCATGCGAAAGGATTGAAAGTTTTATGACGGTACTTAGAATACATGAAAAGGACAATGTGGCAGTAGCCATCGACAAGATAGACAAGGGCGAAGTTGTAAGAGTAGATTCATTTTCGATTACAGCCCTAGATAATATAGACCAAGGTCATAAAATCGCTCTTTGTGATATAGAGCAAGGCGAAAATGTTATAAAGTATGGATTCCCAATAGGCCATGCTACGACCCATATAAAGGCGGGTGAGTGGATTCATAGCCATAACTTGAAAACGAATTTAGGTGAAATATCAAACTATGAATATAACCCTCATCTTTCTAATATGGATATCATCGAAACTAGTCGCACTTTCCGCGGTTTTGTTCGTGAAGGCGGCAAGGTAGGTATAAGAAATGAGATATGGATTATTCCCACAGTAAGTTGTGTAAACCGGAATGCTACTCTTATAGCCCAAATAGCTGCCAGAAAATTTGCAGACGTTAAAAACATAGAGGGTATTTACGAATTTACTCATCCTTACGGCTGCTCGCAGCTGGGTCAAGACCATTTAAGCACTCAAACAATTCTGGCAAATCTGGTCAAACATCCTAATGCAGGCGGAGTTTTAGTGTTAGGTCTTGGCTGTGAAAACAATAATATCGATGAATTTAAAAAAGTACTGGGACCATACAACCCTGATAGAGTAAAGTTCTTAGTAGCTCAAGAAGTAGAGGATGAAATCCAGGCAGGAGTAGAGCTTATAGGAGAATTAGTCGAATATGCATCACATTTCGAGAGACAGGCTTGTCCAATATCAGAGCTGGTAGTGGGACTTAAATGTGGTGGTTCTGACGGATTTTCAGGTATAACTGCAAATCCGTTAGTGGGTTCTTTTTCAGATAAGTTGATTTCTTATGGTGGGAGTACGATTTTAACTGAAGTACCGGAAATGTTTGGCGCTGAAACCATCCTTATGAACCGAGCTATAAATCAGGATGTATTTGAAGATATAGTAAAAATGATAAATAATTTTAAAGAGTATTTCATGAGTTATAACCAGCCAATTTATGAGAATCCATCACCAGGCAACAAAAAGGGTGGTATTACAACTTTAGAGGAGAAATCTTTAGGCTGTATACAAAAGGGCGGAACAAGTGATGTAGTAGATGTGTTGGATTATGGCGATGTGGTAAAAAAGAAGGGTCTTAGTTTGCTCAATGGTCCCGGTAATGATATGGTAGCATCAACGGTGCTTGCTGCTGCAGGATGCCATTTAATTCTGTTTACAACAGGAAGAGGAACACCTTTGGGAACTGCAGTGCCTACCATAAAAATATCTACTAATAGTGACCTTTATAATCGGAAATCAAATTGGATGGATTTTGATGCAGGCAGGCTTCTATCCGGTGAAACTATGGAAAAACTAACTTCAGAACTTATAGACTACGTTACAGATATTGCTTCAGGACAAAAAAATAAAGCTGAGGAGATGGGATTTAGGGAGATTGCCATTTTTAAAAATGGAGTTACATTGTAACTTGTACGCTTACAGGAGGAGATAAATTGACAACAGTTGTTGAGAAATTTTGTAGCAAGGTTATATCGAATGGGTTGAATATAGAAGAGGCAAAAGCCGAGGCAGTTGATAATTTTGACGATATTTATCCCGATTCCATTCATGAAATTGATGCAAACATGATTTTTTTAGCTAGAATTGAAGGATGTAAGAAATTAGTTCTCATTGAGAATAAATCGCCAGCTTTGACTGATGAGTTTCAAACTGAGAGTAAAATAAACCTTAAGGATAAAAAGATAAAATTTGCATCTTTAAGTCATAAGAATGCTGACGCTTTGCGCAAACTCCTGCCTTTTACTTCACCGGTAACTTTTGGTAAAAACGGAATGAGTATGGGATTGGGCGACAGACTGGGATTAGCCTCACCGGGTCATCTGAGACTTATTAAAAATACTGCTGTAAAGCCTGTTCTTGCCCAACAATCCATAAGAGAGCTTGATTTGACAGAACGGACTTATGAAGAAGTAATGGATGCTGCCTCTTGGGCGGTTTTGCAGGAGGGATACCATAGCGGCTTTGGCGCAGATGGTGACCACTTAAAAACTGAAGATGAAGTTAAAATGGCACTTAATCTTGGCTTTACCATGATAACGCTTGATTGCTCAGAAAAAATAAACAATGATGTACCTTTAATGAACGATGATGAAGTAGTAAAAGCATATGACGAACTTAAGTCAGATTATAGGAAAAGAATTGAAAAAGATTATCTTGATAACGAGTTTGTTATTGACCAGTATAAGATAAAGTTTGATGATAAAAACCTTCAAAGATTAGCTTTAATATATGGAAAAGCCTTGGATTTTATTGCACATATTTTCTTTGATATAGTTAAGCCTATAGGAAAAACGATTGATTTTGAGGTTTCTATAGATGAAACCCAAACTCCTACCACTCCGGAGGCACACTTTTTTGTTGCATCAGAGCTTGAAAAGATGAAAGTTGAGGTTACTAGTATTGCCCCTCGATTTTGTGGTGAATTTCAGAAGGGAATTGACTATATAGGAGATTTAGACCAGTTCGAGAAAGAGTTTAAAGTTCATGCAAAGATTGCAGAGCACTTTGATTATAAATTAAGCATCCATTCCGGCAGCGATAAATTCAAAGTTTTTCCTATAATTGGTTATTACACTAAAGGAAGGGTTCATGTTAAAACTGCCGGCACCAATTGGCTTGAAGCCTTAAAGGTTATAGCTGTAAATAGCCCCAGCCTTTTTAGAAGAATATATGCATTTGCATTGGAACATTTTAAGGAAGCCACAAAATACTACCATGTAACTACAGATTTAAGTAAAGTTCCGGACATAACAAAGTTATGTGACGAGGAATTAGATAAGGTATTGAACCAGAATGATGCACGGCAGATGCTTCACATAACTTATGGCTTGATTCTAACTGCAAGAGATGCGAACGGCAAATTTCTTTTTAGGGATGAACTTTACGAAACCTTAAATCTCCATGAGGATGATTACTATAAAGCTTTAGAAAAACACATAGGCAAACATATTGAACTGTTGAATTCTAACAGATAAAAAGCCATGGATATATGCTAAGTTCCGGTATGTATACTTATACTGCCGGAGCTTTTTTAACTTTTACATCAAAACCATGATATAATGATGTTGATTATAGTGGGTTTTTACTGGAACACTTTTATATGCCAATTTTAAAATATAAACCGAGGGGTAGAAATGAAAACATTACTGGTAGGAATAAATGCAAAATACATTCATACAAATCTTGCTATACGGGACATTGCTGCCTATTGCAGAGATGAAGATATTAGTGTCTACGAGGCAACAATAAATGACAATTTTGATGATATTCTAGAAGATATCATGTCTTACAATGCTGACCTAATTGGGTTTTCCTGCTATTTATGGAATATTGAAGACGTGTTGTACATCGCTGAAAATATAAAAAAAATAAAGAGTGAGACTGTGATTGTTCTTGGCGGGCCGGAAGTTTCGTATGAAACAGAAGAATTATTAAAAAGAGTTCCGCATGTAGACTATGTAATATTAAGTGAGGGAGAGAAGCGCTTTTGCGAATTACTTCAAGCTTTTAATGGGAAGATGCCTGTAGAAAGCATTGATGGTTTAGCATATCGAATCAATGATAATATATTGGTAAACATTCCAAAGGAGTATGTGGATTTAAATGACATTCCCTTTCCCTACATCGATGAAGACCTGGAACATAAATTAGTGTATTATGAAACGTCTCGAGGATGCCCTTTTAAATGCGCATTTTGTATTTCTTCACTGGAAACCCACGTCAGAACAGCGGATCTGGAAAAAGTTAAAAATGACTTATTAAAATTTACCCAGATGGGAGTAAAGGTAGTAAAATTAGTAGACCGTTCGTTTAACTGCAATTTAGACAGAGCACTGGATTTGTTGGATATCATTCGTCAGTTTCCTGGTAATACAGTATTTCATTGTGAAATAAATCCAGAACTGGTAAATGACCGTTTTATAAAAGCTTTGTCAGGCATTGAAAAGCAGTTGCAGTTTGAAGTGGGAATCCAAAGTACCAATCCAGAAACTCTAAAAGAAATATCAAGGACACCAAATGTAAAAAGGACAATTGAAGGAATTAAGCTGCTTAAGACAACCGGTATAAAGCTTCATGTGGATTTGATAGCAGGTCTGCCCCATGAGAGCTTTGAAAGGTTTGGTTATTCCTTTGATGAGGTATACAATCTTCATCCTGCTGAGATTCAGTTGGGATTTTTAAAGCTGTTAAAAGGTACCGGGCTGAGAAAATATGCCCATAAATACGGCATTGTCTATCGCACAAGACCTCCTTACGAAATTCTTTATAACAATGATATAAGCTATCAAGAGCTCTGCATACTTAAGGGAATAGCTCTTTTAGTGGATAAGTATTATAACACTGGTCGATTCAGATACTCGATGACTTATCTTAATACAAAATTTGAACGGCCATTTGCACTTTTTATGTCTCTTTACAATTATTGTAAAGAAAGAAACCTTTTTAGAACCAGACATTCTTTAAAAAGTCAATATGATATACTATATTCCTTTGCAGAAAATGTTGGCATTGATACGGATGTTTTCAAGGATATAATTAAATTTGATTTTATGCTAACTAGCGGTAAAGCAGCTTTGCCAGAGTGTATTGAACCTATTGAAACTCGAGAATTTTTAAATAAGGCCAAAGAATACGCGTACAATAAAAAATGGCTTGAAACAAATTTGTTTCAAGCTGTGGGTTTATCAAATCATAAATTATCACAAAAACTGAGTTACGGCCTTTTCAGGCATGATGTTCCAAACAATACCAATAAAAAAACGAAGGGTATAGTTTTTTTACAGAAAGATGGAGAAAACTACTATGCTGAGTTTGACATCTAAGCCAGCATAACTCTATCCTCAGCAAATTTTTCGCCTTGCAGCTGTTCGAACTTGTTGAGCAAGCGGGGGATGGTCATAGTAGATTTTTCTTCACCACTTAAATCCATGACAATTTGCCCTTTATGCATCATAATGAGCCGATTGCCCATTTTTATAGCGTGTTCTAAATTGTGAGTTACCATGATTGTAGTGATATTATTCTTTTGAACGATTTCCTCTGTAAGACTATTTACCATTTGTGCTGTTTTGGGATCTAAAGCAGCTGTATGCTCATCCAGGAGCAGAAGTTTTGGTTTTTTCATAGTAGCCATGATTAGAGTTAAAGCCTGTCGCTGACCGCCTGAAAGTAATTTCACTTTAGTTGAAAGTCGATTTTCAAGCCCGAGAGGAATGTTCTTCAGATAATCTTTAAATATTTTCCTACGCTGAAAATCTAAACCCCAGCGAAGTGTCATATTATTTGGTCGTGCGTAAGCCATGGACAGGTTTTCTTCAATTGTCATTGAAGGGGAAGTACCGAGCATGGGGTCCTGAAAAACTCGTCCAATAAAAGCTGCTCGCCTAAATTCCGGAAGATGGGTAATATCTATGCCGTCTAGAACAATGCTGCCACTGTCAACAGGGTGTACCCCAGCGACAACATTTAGCATGGTAGATTTACCTGCACCGTTACTGCCGATTACGGTAATAAAATCCCCATCTTCAACTTTAAGCGATAAATTGTTTAAAACTTGATTTTCGTTAGGAGTATTCCGATAAAAAATTTTTTGTATATGGTCAAGAATTACCATAAGAATCACATCCTTTTATACGAAGTTTCAAGGCCTGTTTAATCTGGGGTGCTGTTAAAGCAATAACTACAACGATAGCAGTAAAAAGTTTTAAATCCGAGGCTTGAGCCAAACGGAAAGAAAGAACTAACGAAATACTAAAGCGGTACAGGAAAGAGCCAAACAGCACTCCCAATGTGCTAATAAATACAGTTCTTCCACCTAAAAGGGTATCACCGATTATTACTGAAGCAAGGCCTGCTACTATAGTGCCAACTCCCATTCCGGCATCTGCGAATCCAAGATACTGTGCCACTAAGGCGCCGGACAAAGCTACCAAGCTATTAGAAATAACTAAGCCGATTATCTTTGCAAGATCGGTATTTACACCTTGACTTCGTATCATTTGAGGATTATCACCCGTAGCTCTAAGTGCAAATCCTATTTGAGTTTTTAAAAAAGCATCAACTATAAACTTAATTAATAAGGCAAATATTATAAAAAATATCAAATAAACATGCTTTGACGGAAATGCCGGCCAAATCCCTTTTACAAAAGTATCTATTACTGAATAAATTGTCGGCTGATTTAACAGTGGTGTATTTGGCCGACCCATTATACGAAGATTTATTGAATATAGTGATGTCATGGTTAGAATCCCGGATAAGAGGTCGCTGATACCGGCCTTAGTATTTAAGATTCCGGTTATACATCCTGCCAATGCTCCAGCAAGAAGTGCCGCCAGGGTAGCGAAAAAAGGATGATAACCTCCTACTATAAGGGCAGCAGCTATTGCGGCTCCTAAAGGGAAACTTCCATCTACGGTAAGGTCGGAAAACTTCAGTATCTTAAAAGTTATATATACTCCCATAGCCATTATACCGTATACCATACCCTGCTCCAAAGAATTCAAGAGTAAGTTTTGCAACATGTGGGAAACACTCCTATTATTTTTCTATAATTTCATCTGCCCTGGATAGTACCTGTTCAGGAACGCTTAAACCTAATATATCGGCGGATTTTTTGTTTATTATAAGTTTTAAATCCTTTGAGCCCTCAACGGGTATATCTGCAGGAGCTTCACCATTTAAAACTCTGGCAGCTACCATACCTGTCTGCTTTCCTAAGAGATAATAATCTATTCCTAATGTGGCTAAGGCTCCACCATCTACATGGCCCCGCTCAGCGCCTATAACAGGGATTTTTGCGTCGTTTGCAACTTTTACAATATTACTTATGGCTGAAGCCACAGTATTATCAGTCGGAGTATATATAACATCGACTTTTCTGATTAAAGATTGAATCGCCTGGTTTACTTCACTGGTATTAGCTACGGTAGCTTCAAGTATTTCAAGTCCCAATTGTTTAGCCGATTCTTTAGCAATATTGACTTGAATAACTGAATTAGGCTCAGCAGCATTATAGACTATACCTACTTTTTTTGCTTCGGGAAGGATTTCTTTTAACAATTCTAACTGTTCATAAACAGGATTTAAGTCAGTGGTACCGGTAACATTTGTTTCCGGTTTTTCCAAACTCTTGACAAGACCTGCATCCACTGGATCGGTAACAGCAGTTACTAAAATCGGTATATCTTTGGTCGCATTTGCTGCTGCTTGAGCCGATGAAGTGGCAATGGCCAAAATAAGATCTACTTTTTCTGCTATAAGCTTACTGGCTATGGCTTGAGTAGTCGGAAAATCCGCCTGAGCATTTTCTATTAAAATATTTAGATTTTTACCTTCTTCAAAGCCGGCTTCTTTTAATCCGTCAATAAAGCCTTTGCAAGCTGCATCCAATGCCGGATGTTCGACAAATTGAGATATGCCTATTTTGAATACCTTGTCGGCAGTGGAAGGTTCAGGAGAAGATTTATCAGAATTTAAACTGCTGCTATCTTGACTGCCGCACCCAACTAATATAAATGATAAAGCAATGATGAGGATTAATGTTGTTACGAAAATTTTCTTCAATTAAAAAAGCCCCCTTATCTTAGTTAGCAGTATGGGGGGGATATGGACAAATAAAGAGTACACAAAAAAACACCCAGTAAGAGTGTTTTCGTACAAACAAAACCCATCTCCTACCATACTACCGTTCTACAAGTTATTTTGCATAAATCATATAACTATAATCAGAATTTGTCAATAGCAATTTTAATCTTGAAACTATTTGGGTTTGATTAGTAGTCATTGCCAGGTAAGGACCTGTGTCCTAAACCGATAACCACTTCATTAAAACTCAAAAAGCCTACGCCAAAAAACATAGCTACACTTATATGTTCTCCCCAGCGGGCAATTCCGATTTTGCCACCCACATTAAAGCCAACAGCTTTTTGCAAGACTTGTGAAAGAGCTTCTCTGGTGGCACCGATGAGAGCACCTTCCAATACGTGAACATTCTCCTTTATAACCCCTTCCCGCTTTGCGGCAACCAATGCCCTTTCAATAATTTTTTCAATGGAATTTACTAAATTACCTCCAAAATCTACGGCACAAACCTTTACATCCATATTTCGAAAAACCTGTTTTAGCTCAGCTTCTTCAGACCGTGTAGAAAGAGCCATTTTTATAGCCGCTTTTGCTACATCAGTACTCTCCAAAAAGAAAACCTCCCTACCCAAAGTATATTGTCCTTTAACTGCATATTTTTTATTATTATATCATAGAATAAACCACCTTACTACATTAATCTGCTTATTAGAAAAGCAGCTAAAAATCCGAATAGTAACCCTGCATTTTCTAAATGCGTTCCTAAACTGTGAGCTTTAGGTATAAGAGATGTACCTGTCATAAACAGTATGGAGCCGCCCGAGAAAGCCATTATCATGCCTAACCAAATATCGCTTAAATTTTTTAGCAAATAATACCCGGTTAAAGCGGCTAACGGATCCAAAAGTGCTATAGTTATGGCCAATACCATGGCTGATTTTGCTGTAAGCCCAACTTTATCCATAAGATCACCTGTAGAAGATATGCCTTCGGGAATATTATGCAGTAGAACTGACAGAGCTATTACGACTCCCAACTTACCTTCATCAGTAGCAAATCCGATTCCCATGCTCAGAGCTTCGGGTAAATCATCCAGAGCTGTACCGAGTATTGCACCGGTACCTGGCGCCACAAATTTAGCCAGTAGGCTTTCTACAATATAAAAAAAGGCACCTCCGATTAGAAAAGCCAAGGAAGTAAAAAATGGCCCTGACAGTTGGTAAGCTTCATGCATCAGAGAATATGAAAGCACCGATAATAAAACTCCTGATCCAAAGGCCAAAATAAAAGCAAGGATCTTGTCCGGAATATTTTTTGTTCCGAGATAACCGCCTAAAACTACAGCCAAACCCGAAATAGAACTAAAAAATAATATTTTAAAAAATGTGTGCATTTACTTATACCACCTAAAAATTTTTAATATCAAAGCAGGATTTATAAAAAAATTAGTGAATTATACAAATAAGCGGAGCGGATATTTCAGGGTAATCATTTAAGTGGGGGGGTTATATTGCCGTATATCATATGCCCACATTGCAACAAACGCTCATATTCTGCAGCGAATTTGGACGTTTGGACTTGCCCGTATTGCAATAAAGATATAAAAAAAGAAGAAGAAAAGGGGAACACAAAGAAAGAACAGGGAAAATAGCCCTGTTCTTTCTTTGCATATGCTAGGGGCTATTGCAATCTATTATAATAATGCCCAAAACTTAAAAAAAAATTTCCGACACCATATAATAAATAATGCCGGAAAGACCTTTAATCGTAATAGTTTTTCAAAATTATAGCAATAAAATATCATTAATTGAATATAATCACCAAGAATTTAAGATAGTTTTTTATAGTTTTTATCGATGTCTAAAACATATGTAGCTATGTTAAATGAGTGATCTCCCACACGTTCAAAATTGCTTAACATATCAAGGAAAATAACACCTGAGCTTGGATTGCATGTTCCCTCGTTAAGCCTTTTTATATGATTGTTGCGCAGTATTTTTTCCATGCTGTCGATTTCTTCTTCATTTGCAAGAATTTTTTTAGCAGATTCTTCATCCCAATGCAAAAAAGAATAAATAGCCAAATCAAATGTTTCTTGAACCTTTACGGCTATTTCAAGTAACTCATTAATAGCATCTTGACTGAATGGCAACCTGTGTTCATTTCGGAACTCCGCTAATTCTAAGATGTTCATAGCATGATCTCCTACACGTTCCATATCATTTACCGCGCTTATTAAATATGTTATAGAGTTATATTCATCAAGTGGTAAAGAGGTTCGTGAAAGCAAGGCTAAATAACGGGTAGTCGCTCGAGCAAGCTCATTAACAACTGTTTCTTTTTCCCTGGCAAGTTTATCTTTTTTCTCATCATATTTGAGAAATGTATCTATTGAATCTTTAAGAGTTTCTAAAGCTAAACTGCCCATTCTGGCAATTTCTTTTTTTACTTGGACTAAAGCAAGAGAAGGTGTTTCAAGTAGCCTGTCGTCAATGTATTTTAAACCTCGCTCAATGACTTCAGGTTCTCCCGGAATAATATAAGTGATTAGCTTTACAAGCAAAAATGCAAAAGGAAATTGAATGACAGTATTTACTACATTGAAAAAAGTATGAGCATTGGCGATTTGCCTCACGGGGTCAGAAGAAGTTAAGACAACAGTCATCTGAACTAGCGGAAGTATTAGCAAAAAAATTATCGTTCCGATAATATTGAATAAAAGATGGAATAAGGCGGCTCGCCTAGCATTTATATTGGTTCCGATGCTTGACAGCAGTGCAGTGACACATGAACCAATATTATCTCCGAATAAAATTGGCAGTGCTATTGATAAATTTACCAGACCTTGACTGGCCAGTGCTTGGAGTACGCCAATGGTTGCACTGCTGCTTTGGATAAGACCGGTGAGCATAAAACCTGCCAATACACCCAGAATCGGTGTTTTACTAAAATTTGTCATAAAGCCAATGAACTGTGGTAGTTCAGCAAGAGGTTTGAAGGCTGTTTCCATGGTCTGCATGCCGAAAAATAAAAGGCCAAATCCTAATATAACTTGTCCTATAAATTTGCGAGTCTTATTTTTACTAAATAAAAATACCCCGGTTCCGATACCAATTGCCGGTAAAGCAATACTGGAAAGTTTAAAGGCGATGAGTTGAGCTGTCATAGTAGTTCCGATATTTGCACCCATGATAACACCGACTGCTTGGGAAAGATCCATAATTCCTGCATTGAGCAGACCTACTACGATGACAGTAGTAGCACCACTGCTTTGAATTATAGCGGTAACCAAGGCACCTACAAAAACGCCCATTAGTCGATTTGTCGTTAAAATTTCTACCAAGTTTTTAAGTTGGTCGCCGGCAGCTCTTTCTAAACCCTCACCCATCAATCTCATGCCATATATAAAAAGTCCCAAACCGCCAAACATTGTAAAAAATGAATTCCAAGACAACAGATAACCCCCCCTTCTAAACTAAAAAGATGAATCGATTTAATAGCATTAAAAACTTTATGGTTTTACTGTGCCTGTTATTTACACCCAAAAAAAGCTACTAATATGATTTTATTTATTGTTTTTACAGTCTTTTGTAGTTCTTATCTATTTTCAAAACGTATGATGCAATATTAAAAGAGTGATCCCCTACACGCTCAAGGTTGGTTAAAAGATCAAGGAATATAACGCCTGAACTAGGATCGCATAATCCGCCACTAAGTCGTTTTATATGGTTAAGACGCAATTTGTTTTCCATATTATCAATTTCTTCTTCGTTTTTCACAATTTTTTGAGCCGAGGGCTTATCCCAATGCAAAAATGTATAAACTGCCAGATCGAAGGTTTCCGTGACCTTGGAAGACATTTCAACTAATTCCTGAATGGCTTCATTGCTAAAAGGCAATCGATGTTCATTGCGAAACTCAGCAAGTTCCAGTATATTCATGGCATGGTCTCCAACACGCTCCATGTCATTTACTGTGCTTACTAAGTCGGTTATAGAAACATGTTCATCATCAGGTAATGATGTGCGTGAAAGTAAGGCGAGATAACGCGTGATTTCTCTGGCTAAATCATTGATAACAGTTTCTTTTTCTTTTGCAATTTTATTTTTTTGTTCGTCGTAATAAAGAAATGTATTTATAGAATCTCTTAAAGTTTCTAAGGCTAGGTTACCCATTCTTGCAATTTCTTTCTTAACTTGAGCTAAAGCAATAGAAGGTGTTTCAAGCAGTCTGTCATCAATGTATTTCAAACCTCGTTCTATTATTTCCGGTTCCCCCGGAACAAGATGAATGACAAGCTTCATAATCAAAAAGGCAAAAGGAAGTTGAATAATGGTGTTTGCCACATTAAAAATAGTATGGGCATTTGCAATTTGCCTTACCGGATCAGGGGAAGTTAAAGCTACAGCCGTTTGAACCAGAGGCAAAAGCAGCATGAAGATTATGGTTCCGACTATATTAAAGATAAGATGAAATAGGGCAGTCCGCCGAGCCGTAATATTGGTGCCGATGCTGGAAAGCAAGGCTGTAACACATGTCCCAATATTATCTCCAAATAAAATAGGCAATGCTGAAGATATATTAACAATACCCTGACCGGCTAATGCTTGCAGAATACCTATAGTAGCACTACTGCTTTGGACTATGCCTGTGGTTAAAAACCCTGCTAAAACTCCTAGAAACGGGTTTTTACTAAAGCTTGCTATGAATTTAGTAAACTCCGGTATTTGAGCAAGAGGTTTTAAGGCTATTTCCATGGTCTGCATGCCAAAAAATAAAAGTCCAAATCCTAATATAACTTGTCCAAGATATTTTTGACTCTTATTCCTGCCGAAAAGGAATATTCCAGTTCCAATGCCTATGGCAGGTAGAGCAAGATTAGTCAGTTTAAATGCGATGAGTTGAGCCGTCATTGTAGTACCTATATTAGCACCCATTATAATGCCTATGGCTTGAGAAAAATCCATAATCCCTGCATTTACCAAACCAACTACCATAACAGTAGTGGCACTGCTGCTTTGAATTATTGCAGTAACCAGAGTACCTACCAAAACTCCTAATAAGCGGTTTCGAGTAAGAAGCTCCAGTAAACCTTTCAATCGTTCGCCGGCAGCCATTTCAAGCCCATCACCCATAAGTCGCATGCCATATATGAAAAGGCCCAAACCCCCTAATAATGTAAAGAATGAATTTAGTGACAAAGTATCCTCCCCTTGTAAAAAATGATGCGTCGATTTAATTATATCAAAATCTTAACAACTTAAATATGTATTATTAATGAAGATTTTGATGCGACTTGGTCTAATCAAAATCTTATAATTTAAATATGTATTAATGCCTACTAATTCTACCATGATTCTAAGATAAAACGCAATTGATGCTAAAATATTTTTTATTAAGTTATAGTCTTTGATATCGGTATTCCTGAAAACAAGTATGATTAATGTGACATTTTGAAATGGATCTTTAGAACTTCTGAGTAATGAGTAGTATACCTATAATTATAAAAGCCATACCTGCCCCTAAATGGATATAATGCATAGGCAGTGATTTTGATATGACTGAGCCTAAATACACGCCTATAATAGTATTTAAGATAAGAGCCAAAGCTGCTCCGAGAAAGACACTTAGATATGATTCGTTGTGAGCGGCTAAAAGCATTGTGGACAGCTGAGTTTTATCACCCAGTTCTGCTAAAAAAACCAAGGTAAAAGTTGTCACAAATGTTTTCCATATAAGCAAAATCACAGCCCCCTTCGAGAAAGTTTTTTCCCCTTTGCTTGGAATAGCCCAATAATTTTAACACTGTTAGTAAAAAAGTCCAATAGGCTTGCTGTAAAAAAACCAATACCAGCTCCCAATAGAATACTGAAAACGAAAGCATCGCCGCGATTTAAAGCCAGCTCAAGGTTAAGCCCCAGCGCTGCCGGTATTCCAACATAACCTCTGATTGTACTGAGGTATTCGGTATAAAAAGGTATCCATGAAATAAAGCTCCAGATTATTCCTAGGACAACTCCTTTTCGCTGTCTCGTGGTAATCATTCAAATCCACCTCCCGATTTATTAGTAAATAGTATTCGAAACTTTTAACTTATATTCGATGCAATGATATTTTTGCTTAATATTCATATCAGGCTTTTATTATGAATAAAATAAAGAAGTTTGAAGTATTAAGAGGGAGGTGGGAAAAATCAAACGGTTATATTTTAGCAGGATTAGTATAACTAGGCTTATATGTTTTTTAACCTTGGCAGTTGTGATATTCGCTAACTATTATACATTTTTCCCCAAAGCTATTGCTGTTTTTGCCGGAACTGATCGGCTTGTGCCTATATACCGGGTAGAAACACAGGAAAAAAAGGTGGCTATATCTTTTGATGCTGCTTGGGGTTCGGATATTACGCCGAAATTATTGGAGATATTAAAGAAAAATAACATAAAAACCACTTTTTTTCTCGTTAAATTTTGGATGGACAAATATCCGGATATGACCCGGCGTATAGCCGCAGAAGGTCATGAGATAGGAAATCACTCAGCAACCCATCCTAATATGGGGAGCCTTTCGAAAGATGAAATCGTGAAAGAAATAACTGAAACACATAATAAAATCAAAGAACTTACAGGTCAAAATGCCACTTTATTTCGACCGCCTTTTGGAGATTATAGCAACACGCTTATAGCTACTTGTAACGAGTTAGGATATTACGCTATACAGTGGGATGTAGATTCTCTGGATTGGAAGGATTTGAGCGCTAATGCAATTTATGAAAGAGTAATAAATCAAGTAAAACCAGGTTCCATAGTGCTTTTTCATAATAACGGAAAACATACGAAAGATGCCTTAGAGTCAATTATAAAGGAGCTGAACAATCAGGGATATAAAATTGTACCTATATCAGAGCTTTTGATAAAAGGAGATTACTACATAGATAAGTCCAGTGGAGAGATGAAAAGGGGGCATATGTAATTACCCTTATACATTGATGACTAAAGCAATCTTTTTAAATTTTTGAAATAACTTTAAACATTCATATATTGACTGGCGTACCGGTTAAATCTATAATATTGTTAGGGAATGGAATATAAAGATTTGGCTTTAAAAAGACCTGCTAGACTCAAAATAAGAATTTGAGCAGTAGATTTAAAGGCCTTGTTCTAACTAGGGAGGGGCTAGATGTGCAAGGAAACGCAAGAATACTTGTAGTTGATGATGAAAAACGTATTGTAGATTTGGTGAGATTGTATTTGGAAAGGGAAGGATTTATTGTCGATGAGGCTTTTGAAGGCCAACAGGCTCTAGACATGATATCAAGTGTATCCTATGATTTGATTATTTTGGATCTGATGCTTCCGGTTATTGACGGTTGGACTGTTTGTAAAAAAATCAGAGAAAAATATGATACGCCTGTGATAATGCTGACAGCTCGAGGCGAAGAATTTGACAAGGTTTTGGGGTTTGAATTAGGAGCAGATGATTATGTAGTAAAACCTTTCAGTCCCAGAGAACTTACGGCTAGAGTTAAAGCATTATTGAGGCGTATGGCATCTAAGCAAGATTATGAAGCTGAAGCCTTGATTTTTCCGGAATTGTTAATTGATCCTGCAGCTAGAGTTGTTAAAGTTGATGGAAAAGAAGTTGCACTTACACCTAAGGAATTTGACCTATTATATTTTTTAGCTAAAAATAAAGGGAAAGCATTTAATAGAGAAAAGCTGCTAAAAGAAGTTTGGGGTTATGATTTTTACGGTAGTTTGCGAACTGTGGACACGCACATAAAACAACTTAGGGAAAAACTTGGCCGCAGCAAAGCTGCCTCATATATAAATACTGTTTGGGGTATTGGCTATAAATTTGAGGTGGAAAAGTGAATCCGAAGAAAAGTATCGTAACAAAGTTATGGCTTTATATGACGGTTTTAGCTATTGTTGCTCTTCTGTTCTCAGGTCTGGTGCTTTCCAGTGTGTTTGAGGACTTTTATTTTAACCTGCGAAAAAATGAGATGATAAACGAAGGTCAGCAGCTTATATCCTTAATTTTAGGGGGAGCAAATCCGTCGGAACTGCTTGATGTAAGTAAGTTTATCAATGCTTATGCCGTGTTGATAGACCGGCAAGGTTTGATTCAAGCCAGCTCAAATGTGATAAAATTCAACGGCATTGCTATTGGGCCAAAAGAGTTGTCAGAGGTCTTAAAAGGTAATATTGTTGTGCATAAAGGTCATACGCCTCAGTTTAATGCTTCTATGCTTACTGTGGCTTTACCTATAAGAACTGAGGCAGGGGTAGCCGGTGGCCTTATTTTGTTTTCTCCTATGTCGTCAATTGAAGACACAGTATGGCAGATACGACGTTTGATTTTGTCTGCGGCGGTTATAGCAGTATTGATTTCTACAGGCTTGAGCTTTGTATTATCAAAGACTGTATCTAAACCACTGGTTCAAATGAAGAAAGCGGCAGAGGAAATGGCAAGGGGTGAATTCAAAAGCAAAGTTGATGTGGATTCTGAGGACGAAATTGGGACTTTGGCCAAAACTATAAATTATTTATCAGATGTACTAAATGAAAATATTAATGCACTAGACCAAGAAAAAAAACAGCTTCAAAATGTACTTCTGAGCATGACTGACGGTGTTGTAACATTTGATACTGCAAATCAGATTATAATGGCTAATCCTCAAGCTCTTGAGATTATGCCAACTATAAAAGAACATGATAACAGTTACCTTAATATCCTAGAGCCTCTGTTAAAACACGTTAAAGACAGCGGAGAATATATTAGTGAAGAATTGAGAATTAATGGAAGAATTATCAGTACAAGGTTGACGCCGCTTTTTAACGAAAACCAGCAGCTGTGGGGAATCCTTGTAGTGCTAAAGGATGTTACTAGAGAAAGAAAACTGGAAGACTTAAGGAAAGAATTTTTAGGTGATATTTCTCATGAATTAAGGACACCTCTAACATATTTACAAGGTTATACCGAGGCTCTGCTGGATGGTTTAGTCGAAAATCGCGAAGAACATGACAGATACCTTAATGTTATTCTTGAAGAAACACTGCGACTTCGCAGGCTAGTGGACGAACTATTACAACTTTCGCATATTGAGGCAGGGCATTTAAATATAAAAAAAGACCGTGTATCAATTAAAGACTTAATTGAAAGGGTTTCTAAAAAGGTTTTACCTATTTGTGATGATAAAAACATAGAGCTTAAAATAGAAATAGAGGACATTCCATCAATTACAGCTGATGAAGACCGTATTGAGCAGGTAATGATAAATCTTATAGATAATGCTGTAAGATATTCTTCCAATGACAGCAAAATAATAATAAAAGCACAGTCTTGCAAAGAAGGTATCATTATCTCCGTAAAAGACAGCGGAAGCGGTATACCGGAGGATGAACTTCCTTTTATTTGGGAAAGGTTTTACAAGGTAGACAAATCCAGAACACGGCAAAAAAGTGGTACAGGTTTGGGACTGGCTATTGTAAAAAAAATTGTTGAACTGCATGGCGGTAGAGTTTGGGCAAAAAATTGTCCGGAAGGAGGGGCAGAATTTTCCTTTCTTATGCCTTGGGGTGCATGAGTTTGCTTATTAATATATAAATAAGGGTGTGTTCTCTTTTTCTAATCAATTATTTATAGAAAACTAAATTTAAAAAGGGTGGTATAAATGCCAAAACAAAAACAACTTGTTAAAGATTTCTTAAAAAGGTATCATATGGATTATGAAAATATAGATATAGAAGAAAATTGCAAAATATTTATTGATGAGATGAAAAATGGTCTTGAAGGTAAGCCTAGCTCTCTTCAAATGATACCTACATACATAACTGTAGATAGGGAAATACCTCTTGAAGAACCTATTATAGTGCTGGATGCCGGCGGTACAAACTTTCGAGTGGCCACCTGCTATTTTGACCGAGAGGAAAAACCAATTATTGAAAATTATAAATCATATCGCATGCCTGGAACCTACGGAGAGATATCAAAAAAAGAGTTTTTTGAAACAATGGCCAACTACATTAAGCCGGTTTTGCAGTATAGCAAGAAAATAGGGTTTTGTTTTTCATATCCGACAGAAGTTCTTCCGAATAAAGACGGACGACTGCTTCAATTTAGCAAAGAGGTAAGAGTTAAAGATTTGATAGGCGAGGTCATTGGTGAGAATTTGTTAAAAACTTTAAGGGATATGGGATTAGATGGTAATAAGGATATAGTAATCTTGAATGATACTGTTGCAACACTACTTGGAGGTAAGGTCAAATATCCGGATAGAATATTTTCCAGCTATGTAGGTTTTATCCTGGGAACGGGAACAAATACATGTTATATTGAGCAAAACTGTAATATAAAAAAAGCTAAAGCTCTTGTGGAAAAATCGGGTTTCACAATTATTAACGTAGAATCAGGGGGGTATTCCAAGGCACCAAGGGGTTTAATCGATGAGGAATATGACCTTCAAACAGTTAATCCGGGTGAATATGCTTTTGAAAAAATGCTTTCAGGCAAATATCAAGGCGGTTTAATAGCCACTGCCATAAAAAAAGCTGCAGCAGAAGGCTTGCTTTCTGAAGCATTTTCTAAGAAATTTGATAAAATAAGTGAACTCACTGCTAAGGATATAAATGATTTTCTCTATTACCCTTATTCAAAGAGTATTCTTTCAACTTGCTGTTCGGAGGAAGGTGATGATGCTATAATCTTATATCACATTATTGACTGCATAATAGAAAGAGCTGCAAAACTTGTAGCAATAAATCTTTCGGCTATATTACTCAAAATTGGTGAAGGTATAAATCCTTGTAAACCTGTATGTATAACCGCCGAAGGTTCAACTTTTTATAAATCCAAACTGTTTAAAGATAAACTTGATTATTATATAAAGGATTATCTTAATGATAAAAAGGATTTTTACTGTGAATTTGTTCAGGCAGAAAATGCAACATTAATAGGAGCAGCTATTGCGGGATTGCTAAACTAAAATATGGCTTTTTATGATTATATGGTGTAATAAAAAACTCTACTCTGTAAAGTCAGAATTTCTTCACAGAGTAGAGTTTTTAAAGTTAAATTTCATTTATTACTTCTTCCACAGGATAATATGGAAGATTATGAGCTTCAGCTACCGCTTGATTTGTAATTTTATTGTTCATGATGTTTATACCTTTTGCTAATGCTTGATCATCTAAAGCAGCTTGTTTCCATCCCTTTTTGGCTAGTTCGACTAAATATGGTAAAGTAGCATTTGTCAAGGCAAGAGTAGATGTGCGGGGTACCGCTCCGGGGATGTTAGAAACGGCATAATGTATAACACCATGCTTTACAAATACAGGATCAGCATGCGTTGTGGGCTGTTTAATAGTTTCAACACAACCGCCTTGATCGATAGCTACATCAACAATAACGCTGCCGGGCTGCATTTTTTTAACCATTTCTTCGGTAATTACCTTGGGCGTTTTTGCACCGGGGATTAGGACTGCACCTACTACTAAATCTGCATATTTTGTAGCTTTGGAAAGGTTAAAACGGTTAGAATACAGTGTTTCAATTCTGCCCATGAAAATATCTTCCAGATACCTGAGCCTGTCAACATTTATATCTATAACGGTTACACGAGCGCCTAATCCCATCGCCCTCCTTATAGCTCCTCTCCCGACAGTGCCGGCTCCAACAACTACTACAGATGCAGGAGTTACGCCAGGCACACCTTCTAATAATATACCTTTACCTCCGCGGGTTTTTTCAAGGTATATTGCACCTTCTTGAATAGCCATACGCCCTGCTACTTCACTCATAGGGGTTAAGAGCGGAAGGCTCCTATCATGGCGTTGAACTGTTTCATAGGCTATTGCGGTAATACCTGAATCCATAAGAGTTTTAGTTAAGCTCGGATCGGCTGCCAAGTGCAGATAGCCAAAAAAGACTAAACCTGGTCTTAAATACTTATATTCTGATTCATGGGGCTCCTTGACCTTTACTATCAGTTCACTGTTTTTCCACACGTCAGAGGCACTGTTTATTATATCTGCTCCTGCGGCTGCGTAACTTTCGTCAGAAAAGCCAGATCCTATACCGGCACCTTTTTCAATCAAAACCTTATTGCCGCAAGCTGTTAGGGTATCTACACCGGCAGGTGTAATTGCCACGCGATTTTCCTGTTCTTTTAATTCTTTAACAATACCAATAATCATTTTTTTGCCTCCTCAAAAAGATTGCGAGCGTTAATAAAAAATAATATATTTTAAAGTATATCAAAAAAGCAATAATTAAACCAGTAAAATTAAAAAAAAAAGCAGGATGAACCTGCCAAAGAGGGGCTTTAAACAAATTATAAAGGGGGATTTAAATAAATTCTTATACAATCTTAATTTTAACAATGAATTTTGGTAAAAATTTGTGTGAAATGTGATGTTTTTGTGATACTATATTATTAGTGGAAAAATTTTGGCCATTTTGGTATAATTTTATTAAATACATTATAAGGGAAGAAAAATAAAGTGGATGATAATGTAAGTGAAGAAAAAGATGTTTGTGAAGTATTCTGCATTGAAGAAGATAAAGTAAGGCGATTGGCAAATACTATTCCGGATATGTTGGGTTTGGCAGATCTATTCAAAGTTCTTGCTGATGAAACACGGGTGAAGATTGTTTACATATTGTCCAAGGAAGAATTATGTGTATGCGATATTGCGGCTCTCTTAAATTCTACGGTTTCCAACATATCGCATCATCTTAGGGTACTTCGAACTGCCCACCTTGTTAAATTTCGCAGAGAGGGCAAGCAAGTATACTATACTTTGGATGATGAGCATGTAGTCCATATCATAAAAGAAGGATTTGAACATGTAAATCATATTCATCAGGAAAAGTGACAATCTTTCCTTCTGCTGATATAATAATATTGGTGGGAGGAATTTTTATGTTTAACCCGGATAAAATAGCTGATTTCCCAGAAAAACCCGGTGTTTATATAATGAAAGACAAGCGAAATAGAATAATATACGTAGGTAAGGCCGTATCTCTAAAAAACAGAGTAAGGTCTTATTTTCAGTCCCCGAAAAACCTTCCGATAAAAGTTGCTTCAATGATTTCAAAAGTCGAAAATATTGAATATATAGTTACGGATTCAGAAGTTGAAGCACTTATACTAGAGTGTAATTTAATAAAGTTTAATAGACCTAAATACAATATTTTACTCCGCGATGATAAGCAGTATCCTTATATCAGAATTACACTGAACCAACCCTTTCCACGTCTAGAGGTTGTCAGAAGGGTAAAACAAGATAAAGCTCGCTACTTCGGACCTTATGCTGATGTAGGGGCTATGAGGGAAGCTATTGATGTAATAAATAAGATTTTTCCAATTCGTAGCTGTAGAAAGGATTTAAGCCAAATTCCGCTAAAAGAAAGACCATGTCTTAATTACCACATAAAGCGCTGTCTTGCTCCATGCCAAGGTTTTATTGAAGCAGAGGAGTATGATGAAATTATTAAAAACATTATAATGTTTTTAGAAGGAAAACAGGAAACCCTAGTTAAACAACTAAAGGAGAAAATGCAAGAGGCTGCTGATAATTTGAATTTCGAAAAAGCTGCTGCGCTAAGGGATCAGATTGCGGCATTGGAGAAGGTATTAGAAGAACAAAAGATAGTATCTACAGATATGATAGATCAAGATATTATTGCTATGGCAAGAGGCATTGACATGGTGTGTATACAGGTATTTTTTGTAAGAGAAGGGAAAGTTGTTGGGCGGGAACCCTTTATTTTGAGCAATACAAATGGTGCAGAACGGAGAGAAATCCTTACGGCTTTTGTAAAACAGTTTTATAACAATGCTAATTTTATACCTGATGAAATTATCATCGATGAAGACATCGATGATAAATCTACAATAGAAGAATGGCTTAAACACAAAAAAGGGTCTAAAGTTTATGTAATAATACCAAAGCGCGGAGAAAAGAAGAAACTTGCGGAAATGGTTGCTGAAAATGCACGAATCTATTTGGATCAAGTTGATAGTAAGGACGAGCGTGAAAAACTAAGAAACCTTCAAGCACTTGAAGAGTTGAAGCAATATCTAAATCTAGAGGATATACCCAGGCGCATCGAAGCATTCGATATTTCAAATACGCAAGGTGCTGAATCGGTGGCGTCCATGGTAGTTTTTGAGGAGGCTCAGCCTAAAAAGGAAGATTATCGGAAATTTAAAATAAGGACTGTTAAAGGGCCAAATGACTTTGAAAGTATGAAAGAAGTTGTTTTTAGACGGTTTAAGCGGGCACTTTCAGGTGATAAGAAATTTAACAATTTACCTGACCTTCTTCTAATCGATGGAGGTAAAGGCCAACTCAAGTATGCGCGCCAGGCTTTAAAGGAATTAGGGTTATCTTTTATACCCACGATTGCTTTAGCAGAGGAGTTTGAGCATATTTTTACGGAAGGAAATGACGAACCTATCATACTGCCGGAAAACTCTGAGGCACTTTATTTGGTTCAAAGGATAAGAGATGAAGCACACCGCTTTGCACTGAGCTTTCATCGAAGCCTTCGAACCAAGAGAAATCTAAAATCTGTATTGGAAGACATTCCCGGTATAGGAAAAGCTCGCCGGCTGGCACTTCTTAAGACATTCGGCGGTCTTGAAGGTATTAAGCAGGCTTCCTTAGAAGAACTTGCGAGCGCACCGGGCATGAATAAGAAAGCAGCACAGGCAGTATATGAATATTTTCACTGCATCTTAAAATAAAAAGATATGCAGATAATCTTATTATACTACTATCTTTAAACCGCAATATCAAAGGGCATTTCAACACAACAAAAGCAAGTTCAATACTAATGTTTATAAAAAACAGGAAAGTTCCTGTTTTTTTTTCATAGATATTTAAGGGAGGGAATAGATAATGAATCATATTTTTTCTTTTTTTATTTTAGGAGGTATTGCTGCGGCGGCTGTTAGCGGGAAAATTGATATTGTTACAACTGCTGCTATGACAGCAGCAGGCAGTGCGGTTCAAAGAGCCATAGCTCTTATTGGTATTGTCGGTTTATGGATGGGTATAGCAAGAGTAGCAGAAAAATCCGGTCTTATAGATAGACTCAGTCATGTAATAGCACCGCTTTTTAGCTGGCTTTTTCCGTCTATACCTAAAAACCATCCGGCATTAGGCTGTATTTTAATGAATTTAAGTGCCAATATACTGGGATTTGGAAATGCGGCAACCCCCTTCGGTCTAAAAGCTATGCAAGAACTACAAAAACTCAATAATGACCCTGATACCGCATCTGAGGCTATGTGCACATTTTTGGCAATCAATACTTCAAGCGTTACTTTAATTCCTACAACATTAATAGCATTAAGGGCATCGGCCGGGTCTAAAAATCCATCGGAAATAGTAGGGACTGTTCTGTTTGCCACTACTTGTTCTACTATTACGGCTATTATAAGTGATATGATAATTCGAAATCTATACCGGAGGAGGAAATATAATTGACCTCTGAAATGTTGGGAGAAAGTTTTTCATGGTTTATACCGGGCTTGATTTTTATAGTGGTTTTATATGGGCACATAAAAGGAGTCAGAATATTTGAAGTTTTTATCGAAGGAGCTCAAGAAGGATTTATAATGGCTGTAAAACTTATACCTTACCTTATTGGGATATATGTTTCCGTAGGAATCTTTAGAGAGTCGGGGGCTGTTGATATCCTTGTAAAACTCTTATCGCCCATTTTAAAAGTAATAAAGGCCCCGACAGATGCTCTGCTTTTATCTATAATTCGCAGTCTTTCGGGGCCTGCAGCACTAAGCATGACGATGGAAATCTTTGATACACACGGTCCTGATTCGTTTATTGGAAGATTAGCATCAACAATGCTTGGTTCGAGTGATACCACATTTTATATAATAGCAGTATACTTTGGTTCAGTAGGTATACGAAAAACAAGATATTCGGTTTTATTAGGTTTGCTTGCTGATTTTGCAAGTTTTGTGGCTTCGGTTTACATAGTTAGAAAAGTTTTTTTGTAAAGAATTTATTTTGCTGAAAAATCAATATTAATAGCCATTCTACTCTTACTTTAGGCATATACCGGCACTAACAGCTCCGATAAAGCGGCCTTCTTTGAAAATTGGAGTCGCTACGGTAACCGTAGGTTTTCCGGTAAGAGCCGAAATATACATTTGTGATGTAAAATCATCTCCTTCTTTTGCAGCCTTAAACCAATCTCGAAAAGAAAAATCGGTTACTTCCGAAGGATTAGAATTTGCTACGCTCTTTCCGTAAGCATCAACAGTAATTATACCTGTAAGGTTTGGGAATTCTCTTTTTAATTCATTAAAGATTTTAAGATGGTTTTCTTTTTGCATAGAGAGTATTTCGTTTGACTTGACATGATTTTTAAGCGCATCTAGTACTTTTGATTTGATTTCTGCAGATACGTCGTAATTCCGATTTTGTAGAACTTTCTCCACGTAACCCGATATTTCTGAAGATACTTTTACAAGACTTTCTGTAGTGTTGTTTATATTACTCATTACAGCGGCCTGCTCTTCAGAAACGGCAGCGGTTTCCTGAAAAGCAGCAGATATATTCTCGGTCAGTGATGAAAAATCAACAATTAAATTTTTGATGTTTTCGGTAGCCGAAGCCTCATCTTTTGTAAGTTCATTTATGTGGTCCATAGACTTGAGCGTGTTTTCAATTATTTCAGAAGTAGCCTGCAGTGATTCTTTTGTAGTATTTGCATGTTCTGCCTCTTTTTTTATTTTATTAAAACTTGATACAATTTCTTCTGATAATTTCAATATCCTGTCACTAATATTTTTTATGTTATTTTTAATTTCTCCTGCAGCAGACTGAGCATTTATTGAAAGCTTTCGTATTTCATCGGCGACAACAGCAAATTGCTTTCCGGCATTGCCGGCTCTAGCAGCTTCAATTGCTGCATTTAATGAGAGAAGATTTGTCTGTTGGGCGATGCTTTCGACAGAAGTTATTATCCCGCCGATTTTATCGGTTTCCTGTTTTAAACCCTGAACCCTTTCGGCGGTAACGCTGTTTTCCCGTGAGGTCATTTCAACTGAATGGACAAGATTTTCAATCATTTTAAAGGTTTCGCTTAACGATTTTTGCACCTCAATATTTCCCGAAACAACACTTGCAGTTTCTGAAGCTATGCGGTTGGAAAGGTTGCTGAGATTTTCAACTTCATTGACGGCATTGCTGCATGCTTTTACCTGCTCTTCGGCTCTATGAGCTATATGACTTATGGTTTCGGCAACCTCTTGAGAGGCCTTAGCCGATGTGTCGGTTTCTGAAGAGAATTTCTTGCATAGTTCTTG
The DNA here is from genome assembly GCF_000328765.2 of Tepidanaerobacter acetatoxydans Re1. Taxonomy (NCBI): domain Bacteria; kingdom Bacillati; phylum Bacillota; class Clostridia; order Thermosediminibacterales; family Tepidanaerobacteraceae; genus Tepidanaerobacter; species Tepidanaerobacter acetatoxydans. The sequence continues at coordinate 1,596,666 of NC_019954.2, read as the reverse complement.
CAACTGCTCAGACGCTATAGAAAGTTCGCCTACGAGATGCCTCGTGTTTTGGGTCATAGCACTAATTTCTTGGCAAAGTTCGCCTAATTTACCGCCTTTAATGTCATCGAAATTTTGCCATAAAAGCCCGTCGTTAAATTGCTGGAGTCGTTCTATTACTTTGCCAATCTTATCTTTTTCTTTTTTGCTTTTTATAAAGTGTATTATGGCGAAAAGAATAACGACTGCCAAAAGAGTAGCCGTAATATAATTTTCATTTACCATGTTAAAAAACTTCAACAGTAAATCCTCCCTTCAAAAATATCGCACTTTATTTAATAGCAATAGCTTTTACGGCTTCCAAAACTGTATTTATATCTTCTTTTGTAATCCAATAATGGGTTACAAACCTTACAGTTGCTGTACTTCCGCCATTTACCCTTATACCCTTTTCATAAAGTTTAGCTGAAAATTCATTAGCGGACATTTTAAGACCGCTGATATCACATAAGATTATGTTGGTTTGAACAGTTTCCATATCTATATTAACACCCGGGATATTATTAAGTCCTTCGGCTAAAATCCTAGCGTTATTATGGTCTTCGCTTAATCGAGAAGTCATTTTTTCCAACGCAACAATACCTGCAGCTGCTAAAAAACCAGCCTGCCGCATTCCGCCGCCTAACATTTTTCTAAATTTACGAGCCTTTAAAATAAAATCTTTACTTCCGACAACTATAGATCCTACAGGGGCACACAGTCCTTTTGAAAGACAAAACATTACTGAGTCAGCGTAGCTTGCGATTTCCTTTACCGAAACCTTTAAATATGAGGCTGCATTAAAAATTCTGGCTCCATCCATATGTATAGGAATATTATGCTTTTTTGCCACTTCATAAGTGCCTTTAAGCACATCTATAGGAATTACAGTACCACCAGCCCGATTATGAGTATTCTCAAGACATATAAGGCTGGTTTTCGGTTGATGAATATCGTCTTCACGTATAGCTGCCTCGATATCCGAAGGGTCCATAATACCCTTTTTGCCTCGAAGAAGTCTGCCTTGAACTCCTGCAAGTCGAGCTATGCCGCCAACCTCATAGGTTATTATGTGACATTTTTTTTCAAGAATAATTTCATCACCTGGTCGTGTATGTGACATTACACATATCTGATTACCCTGGGTCCCGCTGGTTACAAACATAGCTGCTTCTTTACCGAAAATATCGGCTGCCATTTCTTCCAACCGATTGATGGTGGGGTCTTCACCGTATACATCATCTCCTACTGAAGCATGACAAATTGAATCCCGCATTTCTTGTGTTGGCAAGGTTACTGTATCGCTTCTCAAATCAATATATTTCATAGTGCATCTCCTCATAATTCTAATAAAATCTGTTTTTTAGTTTAGCATATTAATTCTACATTAAAATGGGAAATCCTTTCTGAAAAAAATACACAATGTCATAAAATAAAAAATAAAAAATAAAGAGGTTATTTGCGGTTTATAACGAATATATAATTTAGATGATAATAAATTATATAACAAAGGAGGGCTAATTTTATGAGTGGCAAAACCTTTATAAGTGATTCGGTTTTTATTGAGATAGCAAAAGAGGCTATGCGTAAAGTTGAGGAAGTTTATAAGCAGGATAAAAAGGGAGGCCTTGCAGGTTTCACCAGAATGTTTGTAGATAGGTTTACACCACAGATTTCAGTAAAGAAAACCGATCCGACGGAGTTTGAGGAATCGGAAGGCACTGTGTCTTTTGAGGTAAAAGTTACCGTTTTATATGGTGTTAAGATTCCTGAAGTAGCCGAAAAGGCAAGAGAAAAGATTATCAGTGAAGTAGAAACCCTTACAGGATATACAGTAGAAAAAGTTGATCTTGTTGTTGAAAGAATTATAAAGCCTGAAGATATTCAGGAAGAAAAGCCTGAAGAAAAAGTTGAAGAATAATGGGAACCGCAAGGTTCCCATCTGTGTTTTATTAAACGTTTTTTAAAGAGGTGAAAAGAATCATGCCATATAAAATAGCCATTGTAGCACCATATGTGGAGTTATCGGATGTGGCTCGACACACATGTGATGAACTTGAAGTTGCAGCAAAAATTGTAGTAGGTGATTTAGAAGAAGGTGTTAAAGCTGCAAAAAAGCTTATCGATGAGGGTGCGGAAGTAATAATTAGTCGGGGAGGTACTGCAACGGCTATAACCCGGCAACTAGATGAGCCGGTAGTGGAAATTATAGTAAGCCCTTATGATATTATAAGAGCCGTAGCCAGTGCTAAAAGATGCGGCGATCATATAGGTGTGGTAGGGTTTAGAAATATAATATACGGCAGTAAGAGTCTAGAGGAAGTATTGGATGTAAAAATTGAGGAACTGGAGATAAAAACTGAAGCTGATGCACTGAGTGTTATTAAAAAGGCTAAGCAAGACGGCATACAGGTAATAGTGGGAGATGCGGTATCTGTTCGATACAGCAAAAAAATGGGCTTAGAGTCTGTGCTTGTAACTTCCGGTAAAGAGTCGATAAGTATGGCATTAAGAGAAGCTCAAGAGTTAGTTGCCGTGCGCCGAAGGGAAAAAGCTAAAGCTGAGCAGTTTAAAGCAATACTGGATTTTACATATGAAGGAATTATCGCTACAGATGCAGAAGGCAAAATTTCCTTGGTGAACCCTGCAGCAGAGAAGATATTAGGTAAATCAAAAGTTTCACTTTTAAACCAGCCTGCGGGAAACGTGCTGCCGAGCCTGGCACTAAAAAGAGTTCAAGAACAGGGCAAACCTCTCTTGGGAGAACTTCATCGTATCGGAAGCTCTATGATAGTTCATAATTTAGTCCCGGTAATAACAAACAACGAAACAAACGGAATCGTAATAACATTTCAAGATGCCGGCCATCTGCAGGCTGTTGAAAATAAAGTACGACGGGAACTTTATTTAAAAGGGCATGTTGCACAACATACTTTTGAAGATATTATAACTTGCTCACCGATGATGAAAAAGGTTATCAATCAGGCAAAACAATTTGCACAAGCTGAGGCAGCAGTGGTAGTTACTGGGGAAACTGGTACAGGCAAGGAAATGCTTGTGCAGAGCATACATAATGCGAGCCTCCGAAAAGACGGCCCTTTTGTTGCCGTTAACTGTGCGGCGGTCCCCGAGAATCTGTTGGAAAGCGAGCTGTTCGGCTATGAAGAAGGAGCCTTCACCGGTGCTCGCCGCGGAGGCAAAAAAGGATTATTTGAATTAGCTCACAATGGTACTATATTCTTGGATGAGATTGGAGAACTTCCGCTAAAATTACAAGCCCGCCTTCTTCGAGTTCTTCAGGAAAAAGCCATTATACGAGTAGGCGGTGACAGAGTTATCCCGGTTAATGTTCGCATTATCGCGGCAACTCACAGAAATTTAGAAGAAGATGTTGAAAAAGGCACCTTTCGTCAAGATTTATATTATAGGTTAAATGTGCTTAGATTATTGCTGCCCCCTTTACGAGAACGAAAAGATGACATTCCCTTGCTAATAGACCGCTTACTTGAAAAGATTTGCAGTAAAACTAACAAGGCACGGCCTATAATTACTGATGAAGTATTGCAGATATTTAATGCCTATCATTGGCCGGGAAATGTGAGAGAGTTGGAAAATATGCTTGAACGATTAGTAGTGCTTAAGGGAGGACTACAAATTACTCTGGAAGATATAGATGGAATAAAAGGGATATCTGAAGATAAAATGAATAATAAAGAAACATGCGGCAGTGTTCACATAGAACTAAAAGGTAGCATGGAAGATATGGAAAAGGAAATAGTACGTAAAACCTTAGAGCTTACGGGCTACAATAAAGAGAAAACCTGTAAAAAACTCGGAATAAGCCAGACTACATTGTGGCGGAAATTAAAAAAATGGGATATTGCAAAATGAGATATTTATTTCAAATTGAAAAAAATACATTGTTCTGTTACTACTCAAGTGGAATAGGCTGTTTATCAAGACAGCCTATTTTTCATTTTGAAAAAATCGAATTAAAATAAAGAGAATATTTTAGCTATAAAATTAAAACAGCAAGTTCTTTAAACTCTTGCTATTACTAAGATATAGCTGCTTTTAAAATTATTTATCAACTTTTATTTTAACACTGGCACAGATATTGCAAGCTATTAAATAATGAAAATAGAAATACATTTGACATTCGCTGCACTTTAAAAAGCAAAGCTATCGGAAGGAGTAAATCTATGGGGTACATATCAATAATAGCAGATGATCTTACCGGTGCCAGTGATACAGGCATTCAATTTCGAAAATATGGATTAAAGACCAAAGTTGTAGTAAATTATGATACATTAGGTGAGTTTTTAGATTGTGATGAGATTTTAGCAATTAATTCAAATACCCGACCATTAAATGACGAAAAAGCCTACAAAAGAGTTTTTGATATATGCAATATGCTAAAAAATGCTGGTTTTAGCCGTATATACAAAAAGGTAGATTCAACATTTAGAGGAAATCCGGGAGCTGAACTTGAGGCTGTGATGGATGCGCTTGGTTCAGACTTAGCAATATTAGTCCCGTCTTATCCGGATAATGGACGCTATATGGTAAATGGATATTTAAAAGTTACATCAGTGCCTATTTATAATGATAATAGTGTTGAAAACCTATGCTCATCCAATAAAATGGAACAAGAATTATGCCATGTTCCAACGATTATTCAAAAACAAGTAGGAAGAAAAGTGGGCAACATAGACTTGAAAACTGTTCGTCAAGGTAGTTTTGCAATATTAGGTGCAGTAGATGATTTCCAGAAAAATGGATACCAAATAATAGCAATTGATGCTGTCACGAAAGATGATTTTAACAATATTGCACTTGCTTGCAAGTCCCTGCCGGAAGAAACAGTAATGGCAGGTGCAGCAGGATTTGCCGCATATTTACCTAAGGTGATAGGTCTATCATCTGATAAACTTGCAAGGCTGCCGTCAAAGGAAGGAATTATACTAGTGGTAGCCGGAACATGCAATCAGACAACTCGCCGGCAGATAGAAGAAGTATTAAAAAACATAAATGCTGATTTTACAAAAATCAATACAGAAAAAATAATTAAAGGTATGGCAGCTGAAGAAATACAAGATGTTGTGCAAAAGATTCAAATAAATATTGAAACTCAAAAAACAGCATCTAAGCCATTCATAATAGCGGTGGATACGCTTTTTAAGCCAATAAACGAAAAAGACTCCTCAATAAATAAACAGGGAAAGATTATAGCATCTGCTATCGGTGAAATTGTAGTTAAGCTGGTTGATGAAAAAGTAGTTCAAAGCCTTGTAATAACCGGTGGCGATACGGCTCTTCATGTATTAAGCGCATTAAAAGCGAAGGGTATAGAGTTGAAAGATGAAATCCTAGCCGGTATTCCATTGGGACGATTAATCGGAGGTAAAGCCCATGATATTCCCATTGTGACTAAAGCCGGAGGTTTTGGAACACCGACGGCAATTTTGGAGGTAATTAAACATCTGCAAAATAATATCGAAGCAGAAAAAACATTAAATTTTTTAGAAGAAGTGTAATAATCTATAATACTTAAATTTGTTGCCAAGGAGGTCAATAAATAATGTCTAGTAAAAAGCCCATAGTAGCTATCACAGTAGGTGATCCCTGCGGTATCGGCCCTGAGATAACGGCTAAAGCCTTAAGTAATGCTGAAATATATGATAAATGCAACCCTGTTGTAATAAGTGATGCCGAGGTCATGAAACAAGCGATAAAAATTGCAAAAGTAAATATGCAAATAAACCCTGTGACTAATGTCGAAGACTGTAAATACGAGTATGGGACAATCGATGTATTTGATTTAAAAAATGTAGATGTCGAGAGAATTGAATTTGGTAAAGTAACAAAACTAGGAGGTGAGTCAAGCTTTCAGTATATAGTAAAAGGTATCGAGCTGGCATTGGAAGGCAAGGTGGATGCGGTTACAACAGGTCCGATACACAAACAGGCCATAAATCTTGCAGGACATAAGTATTCGGGCCACACGGAGATATTTGCCGATTATACTAATACCAAAGACTACTGCATGATGCTTGTGGACAAAGATTTTCGAGTTTCACATGTTACAACACATGTGGCCTTTAGGCAAGTGCCGGATTTAGTTACGAAGGACAGAGTTCTTAAGGTAATCCAGCTTACGAATGAAGCAGTAACAAAAATGGGCATAGAAAATCCTCGCACAGCTGTAGCGGGTCTTAATCCACATTCCGGTGAAGACGGCCTTTTCGGACGAGAGGAAATAGAAGAAATTGAGCCTGCGATAAAAGAAGCATCTTCAATGGGAATACAGGTAGAAGGTCCCATACCGCCTGATACCGTATTTGTCAAACTTAGAGGAGGCCAATATGATGCGGTAGTAGCTATGTACCACGACCAAGGCCATATCCCCATAAAACTTGTTGGCTTTAAATACGATGACAAGTTAGGAAAATGGGGCTCCCTCTCCGGCGTCAATACAACTTTAGGATTGCCAATAATTCGGACATCGGTAGACCATGGTGTGGCTTTCGGCAAAGCCGGTAAAGGCACAGCAAACCCCGAAAGCATGATTGACGCCATAAATCTTGCAGCTGTGATGGCTGGTGGGAAGGAATAGGTAAAAAAATTTAAGAATAACACATGTATTTTATATATAATTTTGAAATATTAAAATTGGAGGTTATTAGCCTTGATTGGAGTTATGAAAGGGATTATCAAAGAAAAACCAGAAGTAGGTGCTGCTTATCGTGATAATTTACCAGTACCCGAAGTTAGGGATAATGAGATGCTTGTAAGAGTTAAAGCTACAGCTATATGTGGTACAGATATGCATATATACAATTGGGAAAAATATGCGCAAGAGCGGCTTAAGTTACCCATGGTTTTTGGTCATGAATTTGCTGGTGATGTCGTGAAAGTCGGCTCAATGGTTAAGAATTTTAAGATAGGCGATAGAGTAGCAGGAGAGACGCATATTCCTTGTAATATTTGCTATCAATGTCAAACCGGTAATAAACATATATGTGAGGATATGAAGATAATTGGAGTACACACTCCAGGATCTTTTGCAGAATATATATCTATACCTGAAGATTGTGCATGGAGATTAGACGATAGTCTAAGTTATGAAACTGGGTCTATTCTTGAACCAATGGGGGTTGCTGTACATGGTGTGTTATCTGGCGAAATTGGTGGGAAAACCATAGCTATATATGGTTGCGGCCCGATTGGATTAATGGCAGTCGGTACAGCAGCAGCCTGTGGAGCATCTCAAATTTTTGCGATGGATGTTTTCGAGAAGAAACTGGAAGTAGCAAAGAAAATGAGAGCAGATGTTGTGCTAAAATCTGGTCAAGATGATGTTGTGAAAACTGTGCTCGATGCTACTTATGGACGAGGAGTAGATGTTGTGTTAGATTACTCAGGAAATGCCAAGGCAATCCAAGAGGGATTTAAAATTCTTCAAAAGGGTGGACGTTTTACCATGGTAGGTTTACCTAATAGTCCAGTAGAATTAGACTTAAGCGAAAGCATTATTTATAAAGAAGCTCATGTTAATGGTTCTACTGGGCGTTTGATGTATGAAACTTGGTGGCAGTGCAGTGAATTATTAAAATCAGGCAAACTTGATATTAAACCTGTTATCGGAGGAATTTATCCAATTAAAGATTATGAAAAAGCATTTGAAGCCTTAAAAAACGGAGCTCCAGGCAAAATGATTTTTATTCCTTAGTAAAAAACGTATGTTTATTAGTATTCCTGACTTAACTATGGAATCAGATCAAGATAGTAGACACAAAAAGTTTAACTATTCACAGAGTTGATGCTATGCCTTCATAACATCTTTGCTCTTTAAATTCTTCTGAAATCTTGACCAGTTTTAGACGTCGTTTAACACTACCTTTCATCCTATTTATTTTATCGTGTTAAACTTTCAGTGTCCACAACTATATACTAATATCAATATAAAAAGTTAAATACTTAAACTTCGCACATAAATATTGTCTATGTACCTTGAGAATTCAATATTTGGGATTAAAACAGTATCCCGATTTTTGGCCTTATGCGCATAATTGTAGCCTTTTCTTTAGTTCTTTTGGGAGCGCAGCCATAAATGTTTCCATCAGTTGATCTAACTGTTCAGAAGTTAAGAATAACTTATCCGTAACTGTATCCACGAACACCTGCATCAGTAAGTGAAAAGCCTGAATCCATGTAATATCGGACATCTCATCCGATATATAGTAAAATAGTTCTACAATGTTCGCAGGTCAGATTGTTGACGATTCTCTACAGCCAGTAGCATATACCTAGTAAATACGATAGCCACATGCGCTGTCATTGCATCGTAAGATAAGGAGTTACACCCCTTGCCTAGCTTTAAATACGATTTGCATACTTTAAAAAATACCTCGATATCCCAGCGCTTCCTACATATACGGATAACTTCATCCTCACTGATGTTCATATCGGTTGTGATAATCGCTAGATAATCCTTACGCTTATTTCTATTGCGGACATATACAATCCGAGCAGGGATTGAGTAGTCATCCTTTTTAATAGTGACTTCAACGGAAAGAAGATACCTAGATCTACCTCTACGCTTTTTGTTTTTCTTGTATATCTCTGTTAGTGGTTGCATTTTTCCATCATAGAGATAATGGATTTTTGGTGTTTTCTTTGCCATTGCAATGATATCATAACCCATTTCCTTGATGGAAATCAAAGAAGATGGTGAACAGAACCAAGTATCAAACAGTACATGGGATGCAGGAATCATAGCCATTTTAGCAGCTTTTATCAATTCAAGGGCGACAGTAGTTGCCTTTGTCTGGGCTAAGTTACGCCGAGTATAGCCAGCAGTCCGCTTATCAACGATAGCAGCCTCGTTAATACGATTTTTCTTGTTTTCGGTAGACAACAGGCAACCATTAACCGGGAGAAAAGTATTTTCATCCGACCACCCTAATGTAAGAAGTCTAAAGCCATACTTGTATGTTCTCTTTACATGATCGAATGCTTTGGCTAATAATTCTACTTTCTTAGCACCTGCTCGTTCAAATAGTGTATCGTCCAGTATTAGAACATTCACTCGCTTTTCATCTGTGAGCTTGGTAAGGGTTTCGGATGCAATTTGCGTACTAAGCAAAGTGGTAAACCTAATCCAGTTTATATTGATAGAATTTATAAATCTGTAAACCGTATCTTTTCCAAAATCAGCATAAACAGGTATCGGAAAATGGCTATTACAGAAATGCCTTTGCTTTTGTAGGCATTAGATTCTTTCAATGCGTTCGAAATCCTATATTCTTTGAAAAAACTTTTTATAGATGACGAAACCATCTTATCATTTTGGTTTGTTGGTTTGTCAACTTAATTATACCAAAAATGGTAGGTTCATGCTATATTTATGCCGAATAATGTTGATTTTTCAAGGTTTATAGGCACTTTTACAAGTGCGAAGTTTTAGTTAAATAAATAATCATTAAATTAGCAAAGGAGAGATTTTATGTCCACAGCTTATGTTCTGTCAATTTTTACTATTGTTATCATTGGTATGATCTTATTGATAACAAAACTCAAATTGCATGCAGCAATAAGTATCTTGATTGCCTCTATCGGCTTAGGTATCGGACTTGGAACACCATGGGAGGAATTAGAGGGAACTATTAATAGTGGCTTTGCAGGAACGATAAAGAGCATTGCCATTGTCATTGTACTTGGATGTATATTAGGAAAAGTTCTAGAAGAAACAGGAGCTGCATATCAAATAACAAATTATGCTTTAAAACTCTTTGGAGAGAAAAGAGTTATTTGGGCAATTGGATTTAGTTCACTGATATTAGGTATCCCAATTTGGGCAGACACAGTAGTTATTTTATTAATCCCAATTGTATCATTGCTAGCTGCCAAGACAGGCAAATCAATGATGGCATATGGAACTGCCTTATATTTAGGAGCTCTTGTAACAGCCTCTTTAGTTCCACCAACTCCAGGTCCTATTGCTGCAGCTGGATTACTAGGCGTATCATTGGCTGATGCAATTATTTGGGGTCTAATAGTTGCTATACCAAGTGTATTTATGGCGGTATTGTATTGCAACACTCTTGATGAAAAAGTTTTGCCTAAGGAAGAATATCTCACACAGACATATTTTTTAAATAAAAAATTACCAAGTTTAGCCTCTTCTATATCCCCCATAATTTTACCATTAGTTCTTATTATACTAAATAATATTGTTAATGCTCTCCTTCCTGGAACTAAAGTAGCAAATTTATTTGCGTTTATAGGGTCACCTCTTGCAGCACTACTAACGGGTTGCATCTTTTCCTTAGCACTAACTGGAGAAGAGTGGAAATCTAAAAAAGTACTAAATGATTGGGTTGAAGATAGCTTAAGATCAGCTGCAATGCCAATTGTTGTTACGGGTATGGGCGGAGTTTTGGCAACTTTCATTAAAAACTCCGGAGTTGCTGAAGAAATAGCTGAATTAGTAGTGAGTTTTAATATTCCAGGTATTATTATACCTATTTTAATAGCAGCCCTTATTCATGTAATAACCGGTTCAAATGCCTTAGGGGTTATGACAGCAGCAGCTCTTGTCCAGCCCATGCTAGATTCTTTAAACATCTCTCCGCTTGCTGCATTTCTTTGTTGCGCTACTGGGGCTTTAATGTTCAAACATACTAATTCAAGCGGATTTTGGGTTACAGTAACTATGTCAAATATGGATGCTAGGCAGGGACTGAAAAGTGTTGGAATTGCGTCTACTATTGCTGGATTTACAGGAGCGATTATAACAATAATACTTTATGCAGCTGGCATTATTTAAACAACTATTCGAGTCTTTAATTATACAAGAAATAATAAATACGAATGATGAAAATTCATCAAATATAAAATATTTCGTAAGATAACCTTTAGTTTTTGCTAACGTGGTTAATTGCCAAAACTTTTATTTTAAACTTAATATAAATACTCAACTTTCCCACCCATAAAATGGGCTTGAACCTTGAAAAATTCATATAGAAACGCACTTTAAAACAACAAGAAACCTCCAAAGAATGGTATAATTGAAGTAGACCAAACCCAATAATACCAGTCGCTAAGGAGGTTTCCCATGACCAGATGCTTGATTCTAGAATTGATTATTTCTTTAAGAAGCTTAACATTTCAAAAATGTTGCTTAAATCTAATTTCTACAAGGAATCAGGGGTTTGCTGCGTTGTCATCTTAAAAACATTGTTCTCTCTAGCTTTTCAAGGCAAAAATCTTTATCGAACCTTAGTCCTATAAAGTAAAGATTTGCCTTTTAGGAAAAATACCGCTTATCGCTTCCTTAATGATGGGTGCTTTAACTGGGAAAAGCTACTTCAATTGATAATGACACGTCTGGTTTTATTCATTGACGGTCTAACCGGGGAAAACCGGCAGTCAGTACTGATTTTTGACGACTTGCTTTTTAGCCGTAACCGCAGTAAGAAAGTAGAACTTTTAGCCAAGGTGTTTGATCATACTAGCCATAAATTTTGCAAAGGTTTCCAAATGCTAACTATGGGATGGTCTCGCAAAACACCTTTATGCCTATTTCCTTCTGCTTGTTAAGTTCCCATAATGATAAAAATGTGCTCTGCAAAGCCAAGACGACGGATAAAAGGACCCTTGCTTACAAGCACCGACAATTGGCCAAACAGGAAACTCCCGATGTCGTGTTAACCATGCTTCGCAGTGCAAAGGATATCCCCGCTAAATTTGTGTTGTTTGATAGTTGGTTTACAATGCCTAAGACCGTAATTCGGGTAAAAAGAGAAAATCGTGAAGTTATAGGTATGATCCCGTATTACAGAAAAGATCCATTATCAATACCAAGGTAAATGGCAAAATGTCAAAAGTATCTACCAAAGGATTAAAAAGTCCTCCGATACTAAGGGTATCCTCGGGTCAGCATGTGTCAAACTTAGAGAGGATAATGCCACCACTACTGATAAATTTATTGATGCTAAAATTGTTTTTGTAAAAGACCGTAGTTCGAATAATTGGCCTCTCCTTCTTTGCACTGATATTTCCGTAAGTGATGAAGAAGTCGCTCGGGTCTACGGGAAACGCTGGGATATAGAGGTTTTCTTCAAGGTTTGCAAGTCATATCTAGCCTTGGCTAAAGAGTATCAGGGACGTAGCTATGACATGCAAGTTGCGGCAACAACGATCGTTTTCCTTAGATATGCTATGTTATCTATGGAAGCTAGAAATGCTACCGATGATAGAACTATAGGTGATCTATTTTTCTACCTCAAAGAAGAACTGCAAGACAAAAAGCTTTCTCAGTCGCTGATGCTTTTGATCGATACCCTTCGTCAGACTCTAAGCAAATTGCCTTTGCTCAGTCAGGAAATGGCTAAGATGATACATTTTTGAATACTATACCGCATCCTTTGAGGCAAAAATTATTGTTGTGTGCGTGACTATATAGATTTTTTAAGGTTCAAGCTGCAATTAGCAGGTGGGAAAGTTGAGTATATTAAAACTAAAAACATGAAGGCAGGCTTAGGGGGTAAAGGCTTAAATACTTGCGTAAGCGAGTTATATAAAGCATTGAAGGTCAAGAGTACATCAGTAATTTTACACTACTAAATAATATCAGGGGGAGAACTTATGAAAAAATTTAAAACACTAGCTGCACGCCTAAATGGTCCACGGGATATCGAACTTATCGAAAAAGAGCTAATATGTGACGAAGATGACATAATAGTTAAAAATCATCTTATAGGTATGTGTGGATCGGATAAAAATTTTTATCTAGGGCATTTACCTAAAAAAACGTCTGAATTCCGTCAAGAGCCCAAATTTCCATTTTATTTAGGCCACGAAAGCGGAGGGACTGTAGTTGCAGTTGGCCCAAGAGTTAATGATTATAAAATAGGAGATAAAGTAATTTCTTTCGGATGGAATAATAATTATGCAGAATATTTTAAGGCTAAAGCATTTCAGTTGCAACCAGCTCCCCAAAATTTAGACATAGACCTTGTTTCGTTAGGTGAACCTATTGCATGTGCAATGCATTCTGGCATGAATAGTCAAATTCAGCTTGGAGATATTGTGGTAATTATGGGAGCAGGATTTGCCGGCCAAATTATTGCTCAATGTGCCAAAATAAAAGGTGCTTATAAGGTGATAATAGTTGACGTAATGGATGGCAAACTAGAAATAGCCAACAAACTGGGTTGTGATTATACTATAAATTCAAAAAAAGTTAATGTAAAAGAATTTATTAATGATCTCACCGACGGAACAGGAGCTGATGTCGTAGTAGAAGCTGCAGGCACAGCTGATTCCTATAATACTGCTACAGAAATATTAAAGCACAATGGTAAATTTGTATTTTATAGCTGGGTTACAGAACCTGTAACTTTAAATATTAGCAGATGGCACGATGATGGATTTAGATTTATTAATACTTGTCTTGTACATCATACATGGCAGGAAAGATTTGTTTGGACTTTTGAAGCATTAAAACCTGTAACTCAAGGGTTAATACAAATCAAACAATTAATAACTCATAAATTACCTTTAACAAAATTAAAAGAGGGATTTGACATAGCCGAGAAAGATGAATCAGCTATAAAGATTGTTTTTAGACCATGAGATCAATTATAATTATCAAATCTTAAAAATCTAAAAATCTATATGAGTCTAAAAATATTTCGATAATATAAATCTAAATATGTGATTATTGCATTTTGAAATATTTAAGCTGTAGATGAACAAGAATAAGATATTTAATACTATTTTCGCATTCAAAGGTTGTTATTAACAGGGAAGCTATATTCAAAACTATAATCAAGTCGTAGATAAACGAATATATTTTATAATCATGAATGATGTAGTTGTTTAAATAATTAAATGATGGAAAAGGAGTCACCGGCTACAAAATTTACTTAGATTAAATAAGTCATTACATAAAATTATAAAAATTCATTATACTAATTAATTTTTACTTAATTCGCTATGTAGTGGTAATAAAACTAATAATAAATATCAATTATAAAAATTTAGTAAAAAATTTCAAACGAACTTCAATTTCAATTAAAAAGGAGAGACTTATTTTGACAATTTTTCGATGCATTGACAAATTTAAGAGTAAGGATAATGTTTGTGCCGCTGTTATAGGAGCAGGACATTTTGGAACAGCTATAGTGACTCAACAAAAATATGTTAAAGATTTAATTGTTCCAATTGTAGCAGACCTAAATTTAGATAATGCTAAAAATGCCCTTGTAAAAGCGGGTATACCAGAAAATAAAATAAAATATGTGTGTAACACAAAACAGGCGGAGACAGAAATATCTATAGGAAACTACCTATATACTGATAAAGTAGATATAATATTTAATCTAAAAGCTATAGATATTATTTGTGAAGCCACTGGTGTCCCAGAGGTTGGTTCAAAGCATTGCAAAACTGCAATTGAACAGGGCAAGCATATTGCTCTTATCAGCAAAGAATTAGATTCTGTGATTGGTCCAATACTAAATAAAATGGCAAATGAAAAGGGATTGGTTTTTACCCCAGTTGATGGAGATCAGCATGGGTTATTAATAAATATGTATGAATGGGCTAAAGGTATTGGCTTACATGTTATTTCTGGTGGAAAGGCACGGGATGCAGAATTTGTCTTTGATGAAAAATCTAAGATTGTTTCCGTCAAAGCAGATGGCATTACAGTACATGAAAATGCTGAAGTAAAAGTTCCAGATACCTATATGAAATACTTTGAAATGATACCGAAAGGAAGAACCGAAGAATATCTTAAAAAACGGAAAGAAATTTTAAAATCCCTACCAAATGCTGGAGCTTTCGACTTATGCGAGCTTACTATTGCTGCCAACGCTACTGGCTTAAAACCTTATACTCCCGATTTGACTCAAGGAACTTTAAGAATTACAGAATTGCCTATCGCTTATTGTTCTAAGCAAAATAATGGCATATATGAAGATCAAGAGGGAATTATTGATGTTGCAACTATACTCAGACGCAATGATGAAGCTGGAATGGGTGGCGGGGTATTTTTAATTGTTAAATGTGATAACTCTTATTCAAATTACATATTAACAACGAAAGGCCAAATTTCAAATTATGATTTAAATGCTGCAATTATTTATCGCCCTTATCATTTATGTGGAGTTGAAGTTACAACCTCAATAAAACAAGCCGTTCAATTAGGTATAAGCACAGTCTCCGATGATTACATTCCAAGATACGACTTAGTCAAGAAGGCCAAACGAGATATTAAGGCAGGTGAAGTATTTGGAAATGATCATGATCCAAAATTAGAAGCCATTATAGTTCCAACAACTAAGAGAGCAAGCAATAGTTCCGTGCCTGGCCATATGCTTGATGGGAATAAAGCTAAAAGAGATATCCCCAAAGATACAGTTATAACCTATTCTATGGTAGAGCAGCCAAATAATTCATTATTATGGAATTTAAGGCTCCAGCAAGAAGAAATATTTGATTGATTATAGTTACACTTTTTACAAATACATGTTTGCAGCTCAGTGTTAGTGAGTCAAGTCCAAATTAGCGTGTAATTTCCTCGGTCATCGGTTAACCCCTTAACTCACCCCTAAATATTAGAGTTACAATTATTATTAAGATTCCAAACGTCTAAAGCGTTTTTTAGGGTCACAAAAGAAGCAGATACTAAAGTCATCTGTAAGCGTTTATGCCGCGAAAGGTTGTTTACAGTGAGTGACCCAGTATGGTAGACTAGTGTGCCATGCATCATACTTTTTTTAAATGGTGATGCCGTTGATGCTCTAATCCATGCCAAGCAGAGGCTTGCTGTAAACAACATCGTGGAATAAATGCGATGGTTACAACCTTGAAAATGCAATTTACGCTGCTGTATTACTTCTTGAAGCCTTGTTATTAGTAGCTTGGTAGCATATGTCCATATCAAAGTATTTACGCTGATTGCTTCCTATAGCCCCCACGGCAAACGCATGAAAAATTATTCTCACACAACAATCCTAAAAGGATTTTTAAAAAAATGCCATTGCGGCAAAAAATATGAGAGATGCAGTATATTTGTGGTGCTCCAAACTCAATTGATGTGTCTAAAACCATGTTCGGAGCTTTTATATATTGGAATTATTTGATCTAAAAACCAAGCAGTCCTTAAATAAGGATATGCCCAGTAATTTAATCAGCACTTATACAAGATAATACTTTTTCAAGGTAACTTAAACTCCCTGATGCTTTAAAACGTTTAGCCTTCAAGCTTCTTCTCTTTTTTGACTTTTCCAGTTTGAGAATGTTTACTGCAAATTTATGTAACACTGAAAGGTTTTCAGGTGCATTGTCTTTTCTTACTCTTGTTGAATCTTCGTTGAATGTAACATCTAAGGACCAGTGCATACTTTCTATGCCCCAATGTTTTTTCTGCATTTGCAAATTTTGTGGCATCAGGTTCTATGTTACATAGGTAATATCTTGTTTCACATGTTTTTTTACCGTTTTGTTCGCTGTAATATTTGACCATACCTATGGAGGTGAGTTTCTTCCATTCTTTTCTTGCATCCAGCCAGCAAATATTGGATGCGATGTAGTAAGTTCTTCGTTCTATACGGCCATGACCTTTATCATAATTTTGATATGTATTTATACCATATTTCTTTTGATATTTTTTGTCTTCAGCTTCCTTGGAAAATTCTTCGATTTCTTTATGAAGTAATGGGTGGTTACCTTTTAAGGCTAGCACATAATCGCCTTTGTTTATTATGTTTGCTATTAGCTGTGTCCATTCCATGAAGCACTTCATGAATATTTTGGAGTTTATTTGTTTGAATACCCGCTCAATTGTATCATGGGAAGGTACGCCATTGGTTAATGGTATATATTTTTTAAACCACTCTATATGGTCTTCGGCAAATATTTGCATGCATTCCCAATCGTCTGCACCTTAAGCGGTTGCTACTATGGCTATAAATATGATGTCAATCAGTGAATGTAGTAATTTACTTTGCTGGCGTATATCGGGTATGCGATTTAGTATTTTTATTAGTTTTGTTGAGTTGTTTTCCATCTTCTTTACCTTGTTTCCCTTATTGTATGAAGTGAATTTTCTAATACTATAATACACTAGTTTAAGGAAAAGTACAAGGTATTTTTTACTAATTTGAAGGTTTTTTTTGTAAATTTTTTATTGATATTTTTTCTTGGTTAATATTTTACCATTTTATGTCTTCATGCGTTTGCCGTGTTCCTTTCCCTTAGTCGAGTAAGCAAGCCATACATTCGAGAATTATTTATCTTCCAAGGGTATTGTTCATTCCTTTAGTAGAAAAAGCAACACTTATGACAATGCCTGCATTGTATTCTTCCATTCAGTATTAAAAAAGGAAAAAATTAACAATTATAAATACTATGATTTCAATGCTACCCAGAAAGCAATCTTCGAATATATCGAATCTTGGTACAATAGAAAAAGGATTTACAGTGCCATCAATTACATGACTCCACAGGCAGTATATAAGGCTGTGCTTGCGACGGTATAAATAATTAAACTATTTTGTATCTATCCTATTGACACGGGTCTAATTGTAAGACCTTACTTGTATCCTTTTTAAAAAGACAGATTCTTATAAAATAGAAGCAGATTTCCATGAAGAAGTTTATAAATTAGTATTGTTTTCGAATATTTTATTTAAACGGAAAACCCATCAAATTCAACAGTGATTTACAAATAATGTATTGCCTTTTTTGGCATGCAAACGAAATAGATGTAAACTGTGAAATAAATAATAGTCATGGACCAGTTGATTTTAAAACACCCGGAGGTCCCGTGAATATTACTCTTGTTGAATTCAAGCTGGAATGTAATAGCAAGTTTAAAAATAACCTTGCAAAACAGTGCAAAACAGATTGATATCTATGAGAAAGCAAGCTGCACTGAGCGTACTATCAAGGTAATTCTGTTCTTTATAGATTCTGAATATATCAAGGTATTGGCTATACTTAACGAATTGGGTTTACGAGGGTTTGACGATATTGTTTTAAGTAGATGCAAAAGGTAACAAGCCATCTGTATTGAAAGTAACCAAAGAGAAAAAGGCCGGTCGTATACAAGCTTTATGCCTATATGCGACTGGTCTTCTCTTTTGCCACACTTGAACCGATTGCTTTAGTTATTTCCTCAAATTCCTAATTGAAAACTGCTTACGGTTCCCTTTTTTTATTTTATAGATCGAGCTACTTTTAGGGCGTCTTTTTCGCTCAAATCGGTTTTGAGGTTGAATTCAATATCATCTATGCACCATAATATGTGGATTTGATTTTGGCCCGTATAAGGGTTATTTTGTGTTATTAGCGTTGCTTCGGTACCATTTATATTCACTTTTTTTACTTTAGAAGATGAAAAATAATAACTTGATGCAAACCCTCCTGAAAAATAATGCTGTTCTATTACAAGTCTGTTTTTATCTGAGCGGTAGTATTGATTAACTCTAAATTCATTTAAAACCGTAATAATATCGAGGCTTACACCTTTTGGCAGGTAAGAAGGCATTATAAAATTGAATGCGGCCTCAGAGCGAGCCTGTTCTAATGTCACTACTTTTTCTCCGGTATCTAGCGGCCAATCCGGAGGTGGCAAAGGTGCATCAGAGTCAGGTAAAGTATTTTTGCTTATTGAAACATTGACCGAACCGGTTGTTTCCGGTGACGAAAAAAAGTCAACCACAGTTTTTAAGATGTTGCTGTTTATAGCGATTGCTGGTTGGTTAGATATAAAAAGCCCAATAAACAATACAGAAATTACAAAGCAAGCAATCGCTTTTGAAGTAGAAAATCTTTGATGTAAACTGCTTCTTCTAATAGTTTTTGCCGTTTGTCGGTCTGAAGATATTTTTTCCCATATGTGTTGCGGAGGAGGAACAATGACATTTTCTGCATCCTCCTGAAATATTTCTTGTATTAAACTTTCAAGATTCAGTTCGTTAGGTTTCATTGTAAGCTTTCCTCCTTGCCAAGACTATTATTTTCATCTTGCAGGGAAATCTTCAATTGATTTAATGCCCTAAACAGCCTGGATTTAACGGTGCCCACAGGCAAGTCGAGTGCATCTGCAATTTCTTGACTGGTAAGATTTAAAAAGTATTTCATTACTATTACCTGCCGGTAGATGGGGTTTAAATCATAAATAGCTCTCTTTATACAGGATTTAAGCTCATTCTTTTCTAATTCATTTTCCGGTAATAATTGAGGTAGGGAGTTTACATAATTATCCTGGGAGAATTGAGCAAAATCTTCTACTACGGTGAAATGCTGTCTTTTACGCATAATATCGATGGCACAGCGAGCTGCGATGGTTTTTATCCAAGAGCCGAACTTATTGAATTCCCTCAAAGTGTCAAGTTTTTGAAAGGCTTTGCAAAAAGCTTCTTGAGTTGCATCTTCAGCAAGAGAAAAATCTTGTGTGATAAAATATGAGGTTTTATATACATCCGAATAAAACAATTCAAATAATACTTGAAAAGCATTGCTGTCTTTATTTTTTGACCGTTTAATCGCAGTAAGAAGCTTCATTTGTCATAAAGTCCTTTCAAAAGAAATGACGTAATTAATAATGAAAAGGTTTCATCTCATACATATTAGTATACTATAAAAAACTAGATTATGGCAGAAAAAATATTTAATTGGTTTGTTACTTGAATTTTGGCTGAGCCAAGCAGAATTCTATTTTTTAACATAATTTAGCTCGCCTCTCAATTGCTTTTATAGCCAATTTTTCCACTTGTTTTGGATGGAATAAAATGTTACACTAAACATATATGAATTCAAGCAAGCAGGGATTAGTTTGATTACAAAAGGTGATAAATTACTAATTATTTTTGTATTGATGCTGGCATTTATAATCTTTACAGGTTTTCAGATATATGGTTTTACTGATGATAAAACTTATGTTTTAATCGAAATTGACGGGAAACTATATCAAAAGATTTCTTTAGGAGAAAATGGTCCAAACCTTAGATTAACTATCCCGGTAGCTCATGGTAAAAGCATAGTGGAAATTAACCGGAATAAAGTCCGGATGCAGTATTCAGATTGCCCCGACAGAGATTGCGTGAGGCAGGGCTGGATAAGTCGCCCGGGGCAGATGATTGTATGTCTTCCTAATAAGTTAGTCTTAAAAATAGAAGGCAGTAAACCGGCTAAAGATGAAGTCGATGCAGTAAGCTTTTAGGCTAAAGGATGAATCAACATGCAAAAACACAGTAAGATGTCATTTCTCTCACTTCTTGTAGCTTTTGGTATTATAATACACATTATTGAAGATATGCTACCAGTACCTTTCCCGATACCAGGGGCAAAGTTAGGTCTTGCTAATATAATATCACTTTTAACCATCATATTTTATGGGTTAAAGGAAGGGCTTATTGTTTGTGTACTGCGGTGCATTATTGCAGCATTGTTGGCAGGATCTCTTTCAAGCTTGCTTTATAGTCTGTCCGGAGCAATTTTAAGCACCATGGTTATGGCGTTTACCTACCATCATTTTAAGGATACATTTAGTCTGGTAGGAATAAGCATTTTAGGGGCAGTTACCCACAATTTTGTCCAAGTGACCATGGCGAGCATTGTTCTTTCTACTTTTGGACTTTATGTTTACTTGCCATACTTGATGGTAATAGGCCTTTGCACCGGTCTGTTCACAGGCTTGACTTCTCATTTCGCAAAGCAAAATCTTTTTACATTCTTTACCAAAACTAATTTTTAGGAGAGGACAAATAAAAATGAGACGAAATTACCATAGTCCTGCAATATTGGTTATAATACTAATAGTGGGTTTGTTAGTTGGAGGTGCTTTAGGCCAAGCCTTAGGCGGTTTTGCTCCAATTTTAAGCAAGGGTATGAATATAGGTTTAGCTACGACTAAGCTGAACTTAGGCATTATAAGTGTTACATTTGGTATTGATATAAGTTTTAATTTGGCTGCTGCCTTAGGACTTATTATAGCTATTC
Organism: Tepidanaerobacter acetatoxydans Re1; assembly: GCF_000328765.2. NCBI lineage: Bacteria > Bacillati > Bacillota > Clostridia > Thermosediminibacterales > Tepidanaerobacteraceae > Tepidanaerobacter > Tepidanaerobacter acetatoxydans. The sequence goes on along the minus strand of NC_019954.2, from coordinate 1,575,627 downwards.
TTTTGTATCAGCGTATGTAGTGGAGGAATGTAGACTATGCATGAAAGCATAATTTTAGCTTCAGCCTCTCCGCGAAGACAACAACTTTTAACACAGATAGGTTTGGATTTTTTTGTTGAGCCGAGCTGCATAGACGAAAATCTTAATTGTAAAATTGATTTTGGTCATTCAGTAGCTGAGATGGCTTTTCAGAAAGCCGCAGCTGTTGCAGAAAAACATGAAAAAGGTCTGGTGCTTGGCGCTGATACTATAGTAGTTTTGGGCAGGGAAGTCCTTGGTAAACCAGCTACTTTACAGGAAGCAGAGGAGATGCTGGGACGTTTAAGCGGCTGCTGGCATCGAGTTTTTACTGGCCTTGCATTGATAGATGCAGCTACAAACCATTGCTTAAAAGAATTTGAAGAAAGTCAAGTTAAATTTAAAAACCTAAGCAGCTCAGAGATACAAAACTATGTAGAAACCGGTGAACCGTTGGATAAGGCAGGAGCTTATGCAATACAAGGAAAAGGTGCATTGCTTGTTGAAAAAATTGATGGTGATTATTATAATATCGTAGGATTGCCGCTATTTAAATTAAACGCAATGCTTATCCGTTTTGGCATAAAAATACTCTGATTTAGGGGGTTGCGACTGTTGGGTAGCGACATCTTGATAAAGGATTTGCCGATTGAAGAACGCCCACGAGAACGCCTGCAAAAATATGGAGCTCAAGCTTTAAGTGATGCGGAGCTTCTAGCGGTATTGATAAGGACCGGAACCAGGTCAGAATCTGCACTGGTTCTTGCTCAGCGCATACTAAAAGGTGATATAGGCAAGAGCGGGCTTGCTTACGTGGTGGATTCAAGTGTAGAAGAACTTTCAAAGATAAAAGGCATAGGCACAGCTAAGGCTGTACAAATAAAAGCAGCTGTGGAGCTTGGTAGGAGGATAGCTTCGTATAACCAGCGTAAGCAAGTTATCATAAAAAGCCCTCTGGATGTAAAGGATCTTCTTATGGAAGAAATGAGATTTCTAGAGAAGGAATATTTTAAAACAATTTTACTAAATGTAAAAAATCATGTTATTTCCATCGAAGATATTTCGATAGGAAGTTTAAATTCTTCCATAGTTCACCCGCGAGAGGTTTTTAAACCGGCTATTAGGAGAAGTAGTGCTTCTATACTGTTGGTTCATAACCATCCAAGCGGGGATACGACACCAAGCAGAGAGGATATTGAAGTTACCGAAAGGTTGGTTGAAGCAGGTAAAATTTTAGGCATAAATGTTTTGGACCATATTATAATTGGTAGTGACTCAATTATAAGTCTTAAAGAAAAAAATCTTATGTAAAAATCTATGACTATAATTCGGCAAAAAAGCTGATGCACTAGAAAGGGGAAAATTAATGAGATTTTTTAATATATTTTCAAATGACTTAGGAATTGATTTAGGTTCGGCTAATACTTTGGTGCATGTTAAAGGAAAGGGTATTGTTCTTAAAGAACCTTCTGTTGTTGCGGTTCAGCGAGATAATGGATCTATTTTAGCTGTTGGCGAAGAAGCCAAGCTGATGATAGGGCGTACTCCGGGCAACATAGTGGCAATAAGACCTATGAGAGATGGTGTCATAGCTGATTTTGACGTGACTGAAAACATGCTAAAGTACTTTATATCAAGGGCGTTAAAGAGCAAACATTTTATTAAACCCAGAGTTGTTGTGGGAGTTCCTTCGGGAGTGACTGAAGTTGAAAAAAGAGCGGTAATCGATGCTACTCTTCAGGCAGGAGCAAGAGAGGCCTATTTAATTGAAGAACCAATGGCAGCAGCTATAGGAGCAGGTCTTGAAGTTTATGAACCGGCTGGAAATATGGTGGTGGATATAGGAGGCGGTACTACCGAAGTTGCGATTATTTCACTGGGGGGTATTGTTACCAGCAAATCAATTCGTGTTGGCGGCGATGAGATGGATGAAGCCATTGTCTATTATATCAAGAAAGAATATAACCTTATGATCGGCGAGCGTACTGCAGAACAAATAAAGATTACGATTGGTTCTGCAGCACTAGATATAGATATCGAATCTATGGATATACGGGGTCGTGATTTGGTTACCGGTTTACCGAAGACTATTTCTGTAACCGCCGAAGAGATTAACAGTGCTCTGGCAGAACCGGTAAATAATATTGTAGATGCGATTAAGGTAACACTCGAGAAGACGCCGCCGGAGTTAGCGGCCGATATTATGGACAGAGGTATCGTTATGACCGGTGGAGGTTCGCTGCTAACGGGTTTAGATAGTAGAGTAAACAGTGAAACAGGAATGCCGGTGCATATTGCTGAAGAGCCAATGAATTGTGTAGCAATGGGAACAGGTAAGGTTTTAGAGGAATTAGATATTTTAAAGCGTGTATTAATTTCACCTAAAAAAGTAGGCTGAAGGTTGTGGTGTTATTGCAGCGCCTTTTAAAAAACCGAAAATGGTTAATTCTGGTTTTGCTTTTAATTATCTCAATAATGATTGTGGATATAACATCGAATAGAGAAACTGTCTTTAAAAATTTTGAAATTCCGGTGATAACTGCCTTAAGTCCTGCACAAAAAATCTTGTCAAAAATAGGTTTCGATATAAAAGACAAGTTGAATACCATACCACAGATTTTTTATCTTAAAGAAGAGAATGAGGCTCTAAAACAACAGGTGGCAGAACTTTTACAGTATAAGCAAAATCTTTTGGAATATCAGCGAGAAAACACAGATTTGCGCAATCTTTTAGGATTGAAAGATAAAAATCTGCAATATGATCTTGAGGCAGCGGAAGTTATAGCAAGAGATACGGGTAATTGGTTTAATGTTATTTTAATTGATAAGGGTGAGAAACAAGGCTTAAAAAAAGATATGGCTGTTATTACCAATGAAGGTCTGGTTGGCAGTATAATAAGCACTACTGCCAATACATCCAAGGTAATGTTAATTACCGATGAGCGTAGTTCTGTTAGTGCAATGCTACAAAGGACCAGAGATAACGGAATCATTAAAGGAAGCATTGATACAGCACCTAGGGGTTACCTAAAAATGGACTTTTTATCTCAGGATGCCAACTTAGTAAAGGGAGATATAGTTATTTCTTCGGGCTTGGGAGGTTTGGTGCCTAAGGGTATTGTTATAGGGGAAGTTGTGGAAACCGAAAAAGAATCTTATGAATTAATGCAATATGCTATAGTTAAACCCGCTGTAGATTTTCTCAAACTTGAGCGAGTTTTTGTGATTAAGGGTGAAAAGGAGGCCGATCAATGAGGACTATTGTATATGTTTTAGTATTAGGTGTTCTCGTATTGGTTCAGACAACCCTTTCAAATTTTATTGGAATTTTCGGAGTGAAACCAGACCTGCCGCTGGTTTTTGCTTTGTGTATGGCGATGGTCAAGAATGAAAAAGCGGGAGCACTGACGGGATTAATGAACGGTTTTTTAGATGATATTCTCTTTGGAAGATTTTTAGGTCTTAATACTATAGCAAAGTCTATTGCAGGATATGTTGTTGGGCTTGGTTCGCGAAATCTTTACAAGGGTAGAGTCGTTATTACTATGGTACTTGTATTCACCGGCTCTGTGATATTTAATTTTGTTTTTATGACAATTGCTTTTTTGACAGGCGAGCTCATTCATCCGTGGCGAAATTTTTTGCCTATCACGGTAGCATCGTCATTAATAAACATGTTTGTATCACCTTTGATTTATATTGGAACTTATAGGATGGAACGATTCTTTGATTATTATTTCGATATAAAATATTAATAGCCTTGAGGGATTTGTATGGATGTAAAAAAACTCCAAAAACGATTGAATGTCCTATTAGGGATTGTAGTTTTAATTTTTGTTGTATTAACAATAAGCTTATTAACTCTGCAAATAGTCAAAGGAAATGAATATGAAAAACTTGCGGAGGAGAACAGGATAAGGCTTATTCCTATAACAGCACCAAGGGGAGTTTTTAAGGATCGATATGGTAGAGAATTAGTTAATAACCGACCTAGTTTTACAGTGTCATATATGAGCGTAAAAACGGAAGAGTCTGAACAGGAAGAAGTGTTCGAAATTCTCAGAAACATCCTAGAAATTCCTCATTATACAGAAATCTCAAATCAAACCTATACTGTAGACAAGGATAAAAAAATTATTTTGAGTAAATTGCCGATAGCCGATAGGAATGGGAACGGCGAAGTCGATATTGCTGATATATCTATTACAGATAGCAGTACAGGCAAGCAGGTTTTGCCAAGTAAAGTAGATTTTGCTACAGGCACTGTTACGATTAACCAGCCGCCGAATACACAGGTAATGGTTTCATATAATTATGATACGTTAAAGAATAAGCTGCAAAGTCAAGATTATAAACCGGTTAGACTTAAGACTGATGTGGATTTTCAGACAGTAGCAGAAATTGAAGAACGTCGTCTTCCCGGCGTTGTTATAGAGGTAGAACCTTTGCGAAATTATATTTATGGGAGCATGGGCTCGCATGTTTTTGGTTATGTGGGAGAAATAAGTCAAGAAGAGCTAGATACTGCAAAGGATAACGGGTATCGTCCGGGAGACCTTATAGGTAAAATGGGATTGGAAAAGGTATTAGAATCTTATTTAAAAGGTACTGACGGCGGCCAGCAGGTGGAGGTTACTGCTTCCGGAAAGCTTATAAAAGTATTAGGTCAAAAGGAGCCGATTCCCGGCAATTCGATAAATCTAACACTAGATATAAAACTTCAGCAAATTGCTGAAAATAAGTTAAGAGAGCAATTAATAAAATTACAGACTGATAAGTACAAGCCTTTTCCCAATGCAAAAAGAGGTGCTGTAGTTGCTATTAACATAAAAACCGGTGAAGTCTTGGCGATGGCAAGTGTCCCGGATTTCGATCCGAATATGTTTGCCCGTGGGATAACTCAAAAAGAATGGGAGGAAATATCAAAAAATCCGCTCAATCCGATGGTCAATCTTGCCATTAGCGGGACGTTTCCGCCGGGGTCAATTTTTAAGATGGTTACAGCAACTGCTGCACTAGAAGAAAAAGTAACTAACGAGCGTGAGCTTATTAGAGATACCGGGGTTTATTGGACTATTTTGCCGAAAAAGTGTTGGAAAGCAGGAGGCCATGGCTTAGTAAACATTGAAAAGGCCATTGCTGAATCGTGCAATATTTATTTTTATGAAATGGGGCGTCGATTGGGCATAGATAATATTGAAAAATATGCAAAAATGTATGGGCTTGGAGACATTACAGGAATCGAGTTGCCCAATGAGAAAGCTGGAACTGTAGCAAGCCGTGAATATAAGAAGAATACTTTTAGCAGTTCCCAAGATAAAATATGGTATCCTGCCGAAACACTAGATGCAGCCATAGGGCAAGGTTATCATAGTTTTACACCGATACAAATTGCAGATTATATTGCAGCTATTGCAAATGAAGGAATATGGATGAAGCCTCATTTAATAAAGTCAATAGTTGATGCTGATGGTAATGTTGTTCTTGAAAAAAACCCGGAAATTGGTGGCAGACTAGATATTTCCGACAAGACATATGAAATAATAAAAAATGGTATGAAAGGTGCTACATTGTCTGGTGGTACAGCCTACGGAGTTTTTGCGGATTTTCCAATTTCTGTAGCGGGGAAAACCGGAACCGCCGAGTGGGATGTGAGTAAAGACCCGCATGGATGGTTTGTGGCATTTGCTCCTTATGAGGATCCGGAAATTGCAGTAGCAGTGTTTATAGAGCAAGCCGGTTCAGGTGGAACTACGGGAGGACCTGTTGCAAGAGCTATTTTTGAAGAATATTTTCATCTAACCAATGAAAACGATAACAGCGAAGATTATCTTGTTCAACCTTAACCGGAATCTTTACAGATTCTGGTTTTTTTATCATCAAAAGAAGGATTTACTTGATTTATGAAGAATAAAATACTTTGTAGTGGTGCTGCTTGGAGGGAGTTAGTATGACGAACGAGTCTGTAATAATTAAAGGTACAAAGGAAGGTATAACTATCATACTCGATGAAATTTCGAGCTTTGAAGATGTGAAAAAAGCTATTTACGAGAAACTTCAACGTAGTCGGAACTTTTTTTCAGGAGGCAAGGTTAGTATAAAAATTAAAAACGGCTTTTTAAGTAAAGATGAATATGATAAGTTACAGCATATCTTTACAGATTTTGGGATGAGCTTGCAGGAGGCAAGTTCTCCGAAAACCCTGATATTTCCAAAACCAAACAGGAATAGAGTATTACTGCTTAAAAAAACTGTGCGATCGGGGCAAAAAATTACTTATAAGGGAACTATAGTCATCTTGGGCGATGCCAATCCAGGCAGTGAGATAGTTGCCGCCGGCGATATTCTGGTTATGGGGACTCTTCGCGGGATGGCTCATGCTGGGGCACAGGGAGATACTACTGCTATAGTAGCTGCATTTGCCTTAAAACCGACTCAATTAAGAATTGCTGAAGTTATTTCAAGACCTCCGGAAGAGAAGGAAAATCTACCATCGTTTCCGGAAATAGCACGCTTAAAAGATAATGTAATAGTAATAGAACCCTTATAATGCCCCAAGATAATTACAAAAGCAAACAGGAGGGATAATATGGGCGAAGTAATAGTAATCACATCCGGCAAAGGCGGAGTGGGAAAAACCACAACAACTGCAAATATTGGAACCGGTCTTGCTTTATACAAGCAAAAAAAGGTAGTAATGTTAGATGCCGATATAGGTTTAAGAAATCTTGACGTGGTAATGGGCCTGGAAAACCGTATAGTTTACGACCTTGTAGATGTAGCAAACGGTATGTGCCGTTTGAAGCAAGCACTTATAAAGGATAAGCGCTTTGAAAACCTATATCTTATGCCGGCAGCTCAAACCAAAGATAAGACAGCTATAACGCCGACTCAGATGAAAAAATTATGTGAAGAGTTAAAACGCGATTACGACTATATATTAATCGACTGCCCCGCAGGTATAGAACAGGGATTTAAGAATGCCATCGCCGGAGCCGATAGAGCACTCATTGTCACTACGCCTGAAGTTTCTGCCGTAAGAGATGCTGATAGAATAGTAGGCCTTTTAGAGGCTGCCGGCTTTGAAGAGCCTAAACTAATCATTAATAGACTAAGGCCGGATATGGTAAAACGCGGAGATATGATGGATATTGATGATATGATAGATGTTTTGGCTATTGAGCTACTTGGAGTTATACCGGAAGATGAGAAAATTGTAATATCTACCAACAGAGGTGAACCGGCAGTTGTTGATGAATCATCAAAAGCAGGCCAAGCCTACAGAAATATGATTCGACGTTTAGAGGGTGAGGAAATCCCTTTGATGAAAATAGAAAACGTAGAGCCCAACTTTATGGATAAATTACGTGTGTTTTTCGGGTTAAAAGCTCGGGCAAAATAAAAAAGGGAGGAGAATTTAGTGGATTTTTTAAAAATTTTCGGCAGAGAGGATGTTTCGAGTAAGGATATAGCCAAAGAACGATTAAGGTTAATCCTTGTGCACGATCGTGCTAATGTATCACCGAAATTTCTTGAGATGATAAAGAGCCAACTTATAGATATGATTTCAGATTATATGGAAATTGATGAAAGTGGTCTCGAGGTAAAATTAACTCGTATGGAAAAAGATGAAGATGTAACAGTTCCGGCATTAGTAGCAAATATTCCTATAAAGAAAGTGAAGCACTTGGCCAAGATTTAAAGGAGGAAGTTGTTTGAATAAAGTCGGACAGGAAGTTTTCGCTTTGGACATCGGCACCAGAACTGTAGCAGGTTTGGTTGTAAGCAAGCAAGGCAAAACTTATAAAATCCTTGCACATAAAGTTCTTGAACATGAAAGCCGTGTTATGTATGATGGCCAAATCCATGACATTGAAGCTGTAGCCAAAAGCGTAAGGTCGATTAAGGAAGATATTGAAAAAAAACTTAATAAAAAATTAGAGAAAGCCGCAGTTGCTGCAGCGGGCAGAGCGCTTTATACGGTTGAAGCCGAAACTGAAAGAAAGATTTCTCCTTTTATGGAAGTAACCGAAGAAGATATTCGAAGTTTAGAAACAGAAGCTCTGTCAAAAGCGATTAAATCTTTAGCCGAAAAAAATAAACAAGGAGATTTTGACAATTATTACTGTGTGGGTTTTAGTCCTATCAAATGGTTTTTAGAGGATGAATCTTTAGAAAATTTACTGGGCCAAAAGGGCAGTAGCATATCGGTTAAGATTGTAGCTACTTTTCTTCCTCGTACTGTTGTTGAAAGCTTACTTACGGTTCTTAACAGATGCGATTTAGGTCTTGAAAGCTTAACTTTAGAGCCTATTGCTGCAGGTGATATTGTGGTTCTTCCCGGTATGCGTAAACTTAATATTGCACTGGTAGATATAGGTGCAGGAACGTCAGATATTGCTATATCTCGTGATGGCAGTATATTTGCTTATGGAATGGTTCCTATGGCCGGTGATGAAATTACGGAAAAAATCTGTGAAGAGTTTTTATTAAACTTTGATGAGGGCGAAAGAGTAAAACGTGAGTTGTCTTTACATGAAACTGTGAAATTTATGGATATTCTTGGGAATACAGAGGAATTTCGCACTAAAAAAATAACAGAAACCATAGGTCCAATCATAAACGAACTTTCGACCAAGATAGCACGGAAAATATTAGAACTCAATGGTAAAACACCTGCTGCTGTTTTAATGATCGGCGGTGGCAGCCTTATGCCGGGTTTACCGGAGTCTTTAGCTGCGCACCTAGAAATACCTAAAGAACGGGTTGGAGTCAAAGGTCGTGAAGGGTTAACTGATATACAGGGCTGCGAAGATTTTACAGGCCCTTTTTCAGTAACTCCTATAGGTATAGCCATAAACTCACTCAAAGGCGCTCACTTGTCCTCCTACAAGGTGTATATAAATGAAAAGCCAATAAATATTTTAGCACAAGACAATCCTACGGTTTTGAATGCATTACTTTATGCAGGGAAATCATCTGCAGAAATTTTTGGGCGACCGGGGCTTGCCAAGACTTTTAAACTAAATGGAAAGCTTAAAATAGTAAAAGGTGAGATGGCAAAGCCTGCTATTGTTACAATGAATGGCAAAAATGTTGATTTAAACGAACCGATTAAAGATGGTGCGGTTATAAGCTTTCTAGCTGCGAAGGACGGAAAGGCAGGGTCTTCTAAGATAAAGGAGTATATATCTGAAGAAGACAAAATTTCTCTAAAAATAAACGGACGCAATTTTATCATAGATCCTGTTATAAAAGTTTCCGGGCGTACAATGTCGCCTGAAGAGGAAATACCCGATGACGCCTTAATAACCATAGAACCGAGAGATATGATTTTAAGTGATGTTTTTAGTATTATATCATTTAAGCCCGAAGGTATGGCAGGTAAGCTGGTTATGAAAATAAACGGCATTGATGCCGGCTTTGCCGATCCAATAAAACATAATGATGAAATAGAAATTTATTGGGAAAACTTAACAAGATGATTTTATAAAAGAGTTTTTATGGATGTGAGGTTTTATGATATAATGGTTAACGGGTGTAGGGGGCCATCAACATGGATCGAAAATTGTTAAAAAATATAGAGTATCCTATTTTAATTGCCATTATTTTACTAACCATAATAAGTGTTTTAATGATAAGCAGTGCAACGCATGCCATGAGCTCCGGAGGTAGTTTCAGTACAGCTCGTAAGCAGCTTATTTGGTTTGGCATCGGATTAGCAGCTATGGTATTTGTCATTTCAATAGATTATCATTCTTTCGCTAATTGGGCTAATATTATATATATTATTAATTTTCTACTATTAATTTTTGTATTATTTATTGGGGAAGAAGGCGGAGGAGCTCAGCGATGGCTTGATATTGGCTCTTTTAGATTGCAACCTTCGGAATTTGCCAAATTAGCCGTTATAATTACTCTGGCGAAGCATCTTGAAAAAAAGAAGTCTTTAAGCAGCTTGCAAGATTTATTGTCAGTAGGACTGCATATGATACCCGTAATGCTGCTTATAGCGAAACAGCCGGATTTAGGGACATCATTGGTTCTATTGGCAATGGTTCTAGGCATGCTGTTTATCGCGGGCCTTAGCTATAAACTTTTGGCCGGTATTATGACAGCAGGCATTTTTTCCTTACCTATAGTTTGGTTGTTTTTAAAACCTTACCAAAAAGACCGAATTTTAGTTTTTATAAATCCATATCTAGATCCCTTGGGAAAAGGATACCATGTTATACAATCTAAAATTGCAATTGGTTCAGGCAAGTTATTTGGGAAGGGCCTTTATCAGGGAACCCAGAATCAACTGAATTTTCTTCCGGTAAAACATACGGATTTTATTTTTGCCGTTTTAGGTGAAGAGTTAGGTTTTATAGGTGGTATAACGCTTTTCATATTATATTTTATACTGCTTTACTATTCGTTAAGGGTAGCATTTAAGGCTCGAGATCTTTTAGGAACTTATATAGTTGTAGGCGTAGTTTCAATGTGGGCATTTCAGATCTTAATCAACATTGGCATGAACATGGGTATAATGCCGGTAACCGGTATACCGCTGCCATTTATGAGCTATGGAGGAAGTTCTTTTTTAATGAATATGATTGCCGCCGGACTTGTAATCAATGTTGGAATGCGCCGGCAGAAAATCCTATTTTAAAGTTGCAGTAGAGGTGATAAGAGAAGGTTTCCTGTCACCTCATTTTGCAATAAAAAACTAATTAATCTCAGGAACAAATCTTAAAATATCAGGTGAAGTGTTCAGATAACAATAAGTCATATCAATACAATATAAGAAAGAAAGAAAATACGCAAACTTGAAACCGATTTAAATCTCAACAGATTAAACAATTTACAAAATACGCACGGATGGCAGTAGTATAACAAAGATATGTGATGATTATCCGTGGTTTATTAATGTTGTTGACAATTGGATATATTATTTAAATATGAATGAATATAAATCTTATAGAATTCACACTGACGGTAGTAAGAGACAACTTGTGGACTAGTTGAGAAAGAAAATTTAATAGTATAAGGAGTTCTTTAATAACAGTATTGCAGAAGAAGTAAGCGTTAAAGCTACTATCGACTTTTGCACTGTCAAAATGGTAATAAAGCCTTCTAAGTCATTGATACAAATGACTTAGAAGGCTTTATGTGTTTATGGATGTATAACTACGCTATAATTCGTCTCATTTTTCAACCATATGAGTGCTTCTTGTGCTTTTTTAATAATTGCGTAGTCATTGTTGAATTCTCTTTAGGCTGTATTCATCCGATCTTCTTCATCTAAGCCTTAAATGTAGATTTTGACTAAATCAAGGTCTGTAACTTCTCTATTGATTTCTTGCGGTTATGTTTATCCTTTTCGTCTTATCCACAGACCGAATGAAAAGCATGTTGTCATCTAAGACGATTTTTTTGTAATAAATGAGCTTTACGGAAAATAGATATATATAACAAGACCTCTATAAAGAACATTAAAATCACAAAACCGTTTGCTATTCATATTTAAGAGAAAATGCAAACTTTACCATAAAAAATGGGAGAATAAGGGGGTGCCTTTTATGTACTACTATGAACAGCCTTCCGAAAAAAAATGGCTGGGGCCTGAAAATCTAAAAAAAATTGCAATCTGCATTTTAATTGTAATATTAGTGTTATGTATGAAGAAAATAAATATTCCAGTAACCAAAACGGCTCTTGCAAAAATAGGGTATTTTATTTCGGATTATTCATATGAGTTTAAGGATTTAGCGGAAGTCGCAAATAATATTTCCCAGGTATCAAAAAGTATTCCGGTAATAGGGCAAAAGAAACAAGAACTGTTACCGATGCCGGTGGATGGAGAAGTATCTTCGGAATATGGCATGCGACTTCACCCGATATTAAAAGAGCAGCGCATGCATAATGGCATAGACATAGTTCAAAAAGAGGGAATCCCTGTAAAATCAGTGCTCGATGGTGTGGTTTTTTCGGTAGGTCAAGACAAAGAGATGGGAAATATGGTTAGAATACGTCACGACAATAATTTGGTAACGGTTTATGCTCATTTAAAGGATGTCTATGTAAAGGAACAGGAAGAAGTAAAACAGGGATTTATTATAGGAACTGTTGGCAAGACGGGCCTTGCAGAGACTCCTCACCTGCATTTTGAAATCTGGCATAATGACAAAGCTGAAGATCCAAAAAAATGGCTAAATATGTTAGATGAAGATGCTCAGGAGGAGTTAAATGAATTTAAGAGTCTCTAATTTAAGAATAAGTATAAGCTTTTTTTTTATTATAATTGTTGTCCTTGCCGTGTTAGCAGGCTTGTATACTGAAGTATTGGCTGCGTTACTGGCTTTGGGAATACATGAATATGCACATATATTTGTAGGATGCAGGCTTGGTATTGTAATTCATGAAATTGAAATATTGCCATTTGGCGGTCGCATAAGGTCAAGCTTAGACGAGGCTACCTTGGAGAAGGAAATGCTTATGGTTATGGCTGGCCCGCTTGCAAACTTTACAATGGCAGGTTTAATTCTTTTTTTATTAACTCAAGCTTTTATAACGCCAAACACAGCTCGACAATTTATACATTATCAATTAATGCTGGGAATGTTTAATATGCTTCCCGCTCTTCCCCTCGACGGTGGAAGAATTTTTGCATTATGGCTTAGACAGCGCTTTGCCTTTACATTATCAATACGTATTGCTTCAAGAGCGGGAAAAATACTTGCGTATTCGATGTTGATCTTAGCTTTAATAGGTCTTGCTTTTAAAAGGTTATTTTTAAGCTTTTTTGTTGCAGGGATTTTTTTATTACAACAGACTTCAAAAGAAGAAAAAAATGCACACTTTATTTTTATGAAGCACTTAGCAGGAAAAAAGGAGAAGATTAGTAAGAACAAATATATGCCCGGAGAAATTATGGTGGTTAATGAAGATACTCCGGCAAAAAAGATACTATATTCATTTGCGCCACAAAAGTACTTTGTTGTATATGTACTGGATGAGAATATGAAGATTAAAAAAAGTTTAACAGAAACAGAAATATTTGATAAAGTAGTCGAAAAAGGATTAGACTTAATGATGAAAGACCTGATATAATAAATAAGTGGAGTTTTACACCATCAAGCATAGGAGGCACTTCATTGACCATAGAGAAACTATTGGAAAAACTTTTACCACAGGTTTCAAAACCAACTCGCTATATGGGAAACGAATATAATAGTATAAAAAAAGATAAAGATAATATAAAAGTTCATGTGGCATTGGCATTTCCCGATGTCTACGAAGTGGGTATGTCGCACTTAGGTATAAAAATTTTATATCATCTTCTTAATCAATATCCTGACATTTATGCTGAAAGGGTTTTTGCTCCTTGGGTTGATTTTGAGGGTTTAATGCGAAAAGAAGGTATTTTGCTGTTCAGTCTGGAAAGCAAAACTGCAGTTGCTGAATTTGATTTTTTAGGCTTTACCCTGCAGTATGAAATGAGTTACACAAATATATTAAATATGCTGGAACTGTCAGGAATACCTATTTTTTCAAATGAAAGAAGGGAAGGTCATCCTTTTGTAATAGCTGGCGGACCTTGCACTTATAATCCAGAACCATTATCGGATATCGTGGATTTTTTTGTTATAGGAGAAGCTGAGGAAGTTATTGTAGAGATTATGGATTTATATAAAAGCTTTAAAGAAAGAGGTGAAAGCAGACAGCGGTTTTTAGAAGAGGTTGCCAGAATTTCCGGAGTGTATGTGCCATCTTTATATCATGTATCATATAATGATGATGGAACCATGAAAAGCATCTTACCAAAGCAAGCAGATATTCCTAGAAGGATACAAAAGCGGCTGATAAAAGATCTGGACAATGTTTATTACCCCACAAATTTTGTGGTGCCTTATATGGATATCGTGCACGACCGAGCTGTACTGGAGATTTTCCGTGGTTGTACCAGAGGATGCCGTTTCTGTCAAGCCGGAATGATTTATAGGCCGGTAAGGGAAAAGTCAGTAGTTCGCCTAGAGAAACTAGCAAAAGACATCATTGCATCAACGGGCTATGGAGAATTATCCTTAGCATCACTGAGCACCAGTGACTATTCTAAATTAAAACAGCTTACTGAAATATTGACTGATGAATTTCGCCAAAGTCGAGTAAGCTTATCCCTGCCTTCGCTTAGAATTGATGCTTTTTCACTTGAACTTGCTAAGAAGGTCCAAGAAATCAAAAAATCCGGTCTTACATTTGCACCGGAAGCCGGAACGCAAAGGCTTAGGGATGTAATAAATAAAGGTGTTACAGCACAAGACCTTCTGACATCAGTTAAAGATGCTTTTTCTTCAGGTTGGAAAACGGTTAAGCTATATTTTATGATTGGCCTTCCTACTGAAACTTATGAAGATATAGAAGGAATAGCAAATCTTGCTTTTGCTGTTGTGGATGTATACAAAAAAGTCTATGGCAATACAAGAGGTTTGAAAGTTAATGTCAGTACATCTACTTTTGTTCCTAAACCATTTACGCCATTTCAGTGGGAATCACAGATAACACTTTCGGAAATCGAGGAAAGGCAAAGGCTACTAAGGAGTATGCTCAGGAAAAACAAAAATATATCCTATAGTTGGCATGATGGCAAGTTGAGTTTCCTTGAGGCTGTTTTTTCAAGGGGAGATCGTAGATTGGGCCAAGTTTTAAAAATCGCCCATGATAAAGGATGTAAATTCGATGGATGGAATGATATGTTTTCGTTTGAAAAATGGATGTCTGCCTTTAATGAATCAGGGATATGTCCGGAATTTTATGCTTATCGCAAAAGGTCTAAGGATGAACTTTGCCCGTGGGATATTATAGACCCCGGTATTGATAAGAAGTTTTTATTGAGAGAATTAGAAAAATCCCAAAAAGCAGAAATTACACCTGACTGTAGGATAAGATGTCATGCTTGCGGGGTAAGTAAGCTGAAAGCCGGTGGTTTTTGTGAAACTAAGAATGAAATTTAATAAGGGTCGTCCTGTAATGTTCATATCTCATTTGGATATGATAAGGACTTTCGAACGAAGCTTCAGACGTGCTGATTTGCCTTTGGCATTTACGCAAGGGTTCAATCCAAGGCCTAGAATATCTTTTACTCCGGCTTTGTCTGTGGGTATTACCAGCAGCAGTGAATATATGGATGTGGAGTTTGAGGAAACCGTTTCACCTGAAGATGCGGTTACCCGACTAAATGCGGTCTTGCCAGAAGGCATTCAAATAATAAAAGCTGAAACCGCCGATAATAAAATACCTCTTTCCGTAGTAAATGCTGCCACATACATGGTCAAGACGGCTTTAGATGAGGAAAATCCGGATGAACTAGAAAAAGCTATCAACAACCTTTTAAACAGAGAAGAGATTATTATTGAAAAATCCACTAAATCTGGTGCCAAATCGGTGAATATTGCTCCATTTATCTATAATATGAAATTATTAAGCAATACTAATGGCACTGCAGATATTTGCATGGAAGTTTCGATTGGTCAGCAAGGCAGTGCGTCACCAAAACTGATAATCTTTGAATTAGAAAAACTTCTTGCAAAAAAACTTGAAATAGTAAGCACTCACAGGGAGGAAATTTTTTACTTAAATGAGAATAATAAGATTCTTCCACTTTGATTTAGCGGAATATCTGAGCCTCCAGATCTTTGATAAGTCCGCTTTAATTTTGGAGGAGATTTGAGGAGCTGAAGATTTTATGTCAAAAGAGATTTTGGCAGATGTTGCTCGGGACCAAATTCGAATTGGGGTTTTAGAAGACCGACAACTAGTAGAATATTATGTAGAAAAGACTTATGATGAAAGGATAACAGGAAATATCTATAAAGGTAAGGTAGCAAATGTACTCCCGGGTATGCAAGCTGCCTTTGTGGATATAGGTTTAGGCAAAAATGCATTTTTATATGTAGGTGATTTGAATTCTTATAATCTTGGCTTTGAAGATGCGGATGCAATTGGTGATTTAAAAAAAGCACCGATAAAAGATATATTACATGTTGGCCAAGAGGTTTTAGTTCAGGTTGTAAAAGAGCCTATCGGCACTAAAGGAGCCAGGGTATCTACCAATATAACACTGCCTGGCAGATACCTGGTCCTTATGCCGACCGTTGATTATATAGGGATTTCTCGAAGAATTGAGAATGAAGAAGAACGCCAACGCTTAAAATCCCTAGCAGAGGAAATACAGCCACATAATATGGGAATAATTGTAAGAACGGCGGCGGAAGGTGAAGATATAGAGAATCTAAAATCCGATATGGAGTATTTAAAACGCCTTTGGAATAATATACAAATGAAACAGAAGAATGGGAAGGTTCCTCGGCTGATATATAAAGATATGGATCTGCTTACTCGCATGGTAAGGGATGTATTTACACCGGAAGTAAATAAGTTTTATGTAAATACATCATATGGATATGAGAAAGTATTAGAAGCTGCTTCATTGATATCACATTCCCTGAAAGATCGTGTAAGTCTGTATATGGGTCAGGAAGATATTTTTGAGTATTTTAACATAGAATCAGAGGTCGAAAGGGCCTTGGAAAGAAAGGTTTGGCTGAAATCCGGCGGTTATATCGTTATAGATCATACAGAGGCTCTAACTGCTATAGACGTAAATACGGGCAAATTTGTCGGCAGTATAAACTTGGAAGATACAGTAGTTAAAACCAATTTAGAAGCAGCAAAAGAGATTGCAAAACAGCTAAGATTGCGGGATATAGGTGGAATAATAATTATAGATTTTATCGATATGGACTCACAAGAACATCAAAAGATGGTTATAGATGCTTTGGAAATTGAGTTAAAAAAGGATAGAACTAAAGCACATGTATTAGGGATTACAAATTTAGGTTTGGTAGAAATGACGCGGAAAAAAGTTCGTCAAAGTTTGCACGAAGTCCTAGAAAAAGTGTGCCCTTATTGTGACGGTAGAGGCAGGATATTATCTGAGGAAACAATGGCTAAAAAAGTCGAACAAGAAATATCTAGAATATTCAGAACTCGAAAAGGTGAGGCGATTCTTATAGAAGTACACCCATCAGTGGCAGCGGTAGTTATAGGTGCTGGCGGAACAAGACTAAGTCAATTAGAGCAGCGTTACGGGAAATATATTTTCATTAAAGGCAAGGATGATCTACATCCTGAAGAAATCCGAATTAAGGCAGTTGGAAGCAGGGTTAAACTGGAGAATTTTGCTATGCCTGTAAGAGAAGGTCAGATAATAGATGTGATTATAGAAGATAGGCATATAACCAATCACAATGATGGCATAGCCAGAGTAGACGGCTATGTAATCAATGTGGAGGAAGGTGCTGCTCTTTTAGGTGCAAAAGCAAAAGTTCAAATAAATAAGACTTACAGAACTTATGCAAAGGCGAGGCTGATATAAAAAACCTTAGCAAAACAGGTGACAGGAGAAACATTTCCTCTCACCTGTTTTTTGTAACCTTAAAACCGTATTTTGCATATATTATAGCAGGTAATGAGAAGCAGATTTAAAAACAAAATACCGGATGTAAGAGAAAGATATGTTTTGTGTAGCTTATAAAAAGGAGGGAATTGTAATGACAGATTCTCTAGGTACTGGTTATCACAAAGACAGATGGGCATTTGCCTTGTTTCTGATATTACTCCTTCTGCTTTTTGCAGATAACTAAAAGATTAGGTCGTGCTCTTTGAGCACGACCTAATCTTTTTTGATCTCATCAGATTTAGCTAAGTTTTTTGAATTATTTGCGCTGCCGTCTGATGTTGAAAAGGTTTTCATTAAATTAATGAGCGCGGCTGGATTAATTTTTTTATCACCGGTTCCTCCCATTGAGTCTAGCAGGTCAGCAGCCATTTCCTTTAATTCAGATACCTCGGATTTCGATGAGAAACCTCTTGTATCAGATTTGGAGTCTTGCGCATTCAAAAAACTAATGATTCCCAATAAATTACTTAGAGCTAGCAGACTTATTAATTCGTTGGCACTTTGGTCGTTCGGACCGTTGATTACTTTTAAGACTGTTTCAAGCAAGTCATTTCCAAAACCTCGGTCATCATTTTCTTCCAAACTCACCACTCCCTTATGTTTTAAAACAACCAGGTATCAAATGTGCTATATAAAATATATTCTTTTATTTATCTAAAAATGATCATTTTTAGATAAATAAAAGATGGCATAATAAGCCATCATATTTGGAAGTTTTTTTAAACCACTAATGAATATTACACATTATTTTCTGGTTCGGCTAAAGTATTTAATAAATTTTCTATATTCTCAGCTTGCTTAGCTAAAACATCTTTTTTGCATTCATCTATCTCTATTATTTGAGTATTTTTTTTTGACTGCCTAGATTCATGAATCATTGTTAAAAGAGTATTCAAGGCTTCAAAATTCATTTTATGATTTGGCTGTTCCGGCCTAAACACATTAATAGTTGTAATTAGAAAATCAAGCAGTTCCTGGCTTTTTGAACTCATAAAAGGTCGTATAGCTTTTAAAAGCTGCACATCGTTATCACTTATTGAAAAGGTCTTCATCTTTATTCCTCCGCTTCCTTTAGTAAAAAACTTCTTATAATTTTTATCATGCGATCAAGTGCCCCAAATGAAATAATAAGCAATAAGAGTATGAGAAAAAGCGTGTATGGATTTGAAATGGGTACAAAATTATTGTCGGAATTCTCAAGACCGGTGTTTTGATTTGTATTCATAGGATTCATTAATTTTCACTCCTTACTATGAACTTCTTTAAGTTATTATATGAATAAAGTGTATAAAAAGGTACCGGAATAAGTGCTAAAAAAATAAGCAAACTAAAGATAGCAATTAAAATGGGGTGATAAAATGTTCAAAACTAAGAAGTTAATTATTTCGGTGATTGTTTTATCTGTTGCGGTTTTGATAGGCTTTTTAAGCATAAATTGCAAGGCTCAGACAAAATCAGAAAATTATGCCGTTTCATCATGGGAAGGCGATTACACTCTTTTAGCTCGGCTTGTAGCCGGTGAAGCAGAAGGAGAACCGTATCTTGGTCAAGTAGGTGTTGCAGCCGTTATCATTAACCGAACGAAGCATCCTAAATTTCCGACGACGATAGCCGATGTAATCTACCAACCGGGGGCATTTGAATCGGTCAGCAATGGTTTGATATGGTCAAGATACCCATCTAGAAATAATTTTGACGCTGCTCGTCAAGCTATGAGCGGATGGGATCCGACCTATGGCAGTGTATTCTTCTGGAATCCTTATAAATCAGTTAGCCCGTGGATATGGTCGCGTTCAATAGTAACCAGAATAGGGCGACATGTGTTTGCCAAATAGAAACGGAGGGTCTGATGTTGAAAAAAAAATATATTTGGATAATTAATCTGCTAGTATTAGGAGGCCTTGTATTTGGCTACTGGTCGGTGTCCACCAGAGCATTTTCGGCGGAAAACGCTTTAGAGGCTTCTTATCAGCGAGGATTTTATAATCTACTGGAGCAAGTAAACAATCTAAATATCTTAATTTCAAAGAGTGAAGTTACGTCATCAAACGAACAGAGGATTATGATGCTGACTACGATTTGGCACCAGGCTGAAGGAGCAAGAACCAGCCTGGCAACTATGCCGTTGGGTGACAGAGATATGACAAATATGCAAAAATTTTTTGCACAGTTAGGTGATTTTTCTTATAATATTGCCGACAAATTAGTAAAAAAGGAAGAAATATCCGATGCTGAATGGGAGAAGATGAGGCAATTCAGAAAAAACGTTCAAAACTTAAATAAAGATCTTCGGCGTTTACAAGATGATGTAACTGCTGGCAAAATAAGATGGGAAGATAAACCAGATAGCTTGATAGCTATAAAGAAAGTTCAAGGTATGGCAGATAATTTTGAAGCCATTGATGAAAAGCTTAAAAAGGAAGTACCTACCATTACTTATGATGGGCCTTTTTCCGATCATGTCGAACAAGTGACTGCAAAAGCCTTAACAGGTAAGCCCATAAGTGAGAGCGAAGCTGCTGCAATTGCTCAACAAGCTGTAAATAAAGTAGCAAAAGGGGATTTTAGAGCTGATGTAGTTGGGAGAACAAAGGGGAATATTCCTGCATACACTATCGAATTTACAAAAAAGGGAAATACGACCCCTAATATTATTATGGATGTAAGTGAAATTGGAGGTCATGTGATATGGTTTTTAAATACCAGGGAAATAGATGGCTCTAAAATACCTATAAAGCGAGCACTAGATAAAGCAAAAACCTATATAGAATCTATAAATTACAAAAATATGGAGCCTACCGGTTCTATCAGGGAAAACAATACTGTAACAATATCATTCGTTCCAAAAGAAAATGATGTGCTATTATATCCTGATTTTATAAAAGTTGAGGTGGCTTTAGACACTGGCGAAGTTGTAGGGTTTAATACCCTGGCTTATTTAACCTCGCATAATAAGCGTAAGTTGCCTGAACCTGAAATTACCGAACAAGAGGTAAAAGATAAATTAAGTCCAAATTTAAGTATCAGAAGAATCCGACTGGCTTTGATTCCTGATGAAGCGTTAAGAGAAAAGCTTTGCTATGAGGTGGATGCAGAGCTAAATTCTGACCGCTATTTTATTTATATAAATGCTGAAAATGGTAATGAAGAACAAATTTTAAAAGTTGTAGAAACGGACAAGGGTACAATGACTATGTAAAAAACAGAAGTTGAATAATGGTATAAAAGCCCCCTATAAAACCAAAAGCCATGCATTAATATAAGCTGGACAACCATCTTATACGCATGGTTTTTATTTATAGGAATAGTAAATATAAATTCTTCAATAGCTCTAATCTTTCAAAGATAAATTTTTGTGGCGAATAAAATTTTGACAACATAATATAGATATAAGGTAATAAATAAGAGAATTGATGTAAGGGGAGAGGATATAATATGGGTGACGTGAAGAATTTTTCTCCTGGTTATGAAGATGAAATTACTACGCCGGTAATTTACCTATTGCTTATGGCCAATGTTTTAGGACTGGTGGTTTTTCTTGATGACAAGATGAGCAAACATACTTCTATTAAAAAAAACGGATATAAGAATTACCCCAGAAATCACCCAATGAAGCAAATTGTAAAACCGGTACCAACTATAAGTGATAAAAGTGTCATGTCAGAGCTGAACATCGAGAATAAATCAACTTCAGATGATAACATAAAGGAGATTTCAGATAAAAAAGATAAAGATAAAAATAAAAATAAATATATGGCGTTAGAGCAAATTGAACAAACAGTTAAGCAAACCGACAAAGAAATACCTAAGCACAGAGATAACATCATTAGATTTAAAGAAACTACAGATCATAATAAACAAATGGTTAAGCGGCCACTGGAACCATTAATTTGGCATTTTCCAACTAAATAATATAATAAGATATTAAATTGCATTGACATGTAAGGTTTTCATGTGCTAAAATATCGTAGGTGGTTGTATTATGCCTTCCACCGCACGGAACGGGTTTTAAAACAAGTTACCTGGATTCCGGCGAGAATAAGGAGGAGATTAATTATGTACGCAGTTATTGAAACTGGTGGAAAACAGTATCGTGTATCGGAAGGTGATATAATTCAAGTTGAAAAACTTCCGGCAGATGTAGGAGAATCAATTGAAATCGACAAAGTTATGGCATTATCTGAGGATAATGGTCTTAAGGTAGGGAAACCATGGCTTGAGAATGCGAAAGTGACAGCTAAAGTGCTGCGTCACGGCAAAAGCGATAAGATTATCGTCTTTAAGTACAAGCCTAAGAAGAATTATCGTAAGAGGCAAGGCCACCGCCAGCCATTTACGGAAATTCAAATTGAAAAAATAGAAGGATAGTATGATAAGGGTAAGAATAAAGTCCCATCCTTTTGGCGGTTATAAATCAATAGAAATATCAGGCCATGCAGAGTATGCCGATTATGGCAAAGATATAGTTTGTGCTGGAGTTTCAGCCTTGGCAGAAACCGCAGTTTTGGGGCTAAAGAATGTCGCTGGCATAAAACCTGTGGTTGATAAAAAACCAGGTTGTTTCATGCTAAAACTTCCTGATGATATGACAGCAGAAGAGTTTAAAAAAGCGACAATTATTCTTGAGACCATATTTTTAGGAATTCGAGATATTGCAGAATCATATCCGTCGAATATTCAGACTGAACTTATAGAGGAGGTGTAGCTGATGAATTTACAGCTTTTTGCTCAGAAAAAAGGCGGAGGAAGTTCGAAAAACGGTCGAGACAGTCAGGCTAAGCGCTTAGGGGTCAAGAGGTATGACGGGCAGTTTGTAAGTGCCGGGAGCATACTGGTTCGCCAAAGAGGCACGAGGATATATCCAGGACAAAATGTAGGTATGGGTGTAGATCATACACTTTTTGCTAAAGCTGATGGTTATGTTAAGTTTGAACAAAAGGGAAAAGATAAGAAACTCGTAAGCATATATGCAGCAAACTAAGCTCCTATAAATAGGAGCTGCTTTTTTAAGGTAACTATGGAAAAAGTTACCTTTGTTTTTTATTACCAAGCAAAGATTGATGCTGCTTTATAAAGTTAATTTAGACATAGAATGTCAGCAAATTGTTCTTAATTATAATAAGACATGCTGCATATTGACAATAAGTTTACGAAGATAGGATTTTTACATTAGAATCAAGACTGCTAATGTGTCAACAACATCAGATAGAATGGAAATACGGTTTTTGAGTATAAATTTAAATATCTGAAAGACCAGTGTTCTATTTTCGATAGAAGGATTTTGAGATAACAAAATAGAATACAAATAAAATACATAAAAAGTAAAAATACTAATATCAAATTTTATACCGTTAAACTTAATTATAGAAGTATATGAAACTGTTAGCGAAATTAAGTGTGAAAGGGGAATGGGTTTGTTAGACAAGAAGAGTTTTCCGTTTATAATTACAGTAAGTCAAATGCTTTCTACTATGGCAGCAATTGCCTTACTTAATCTAGAATTTGACGAGAAAATACAGATTATTTTGATATGTCTTTTTTTCCATGTAGCAGGTTTTGCGATGATTGACTTTTTTCATGGTCAAAGACAAATTTCAGGTGCCGCAAAAAGCCTTTTTCGAGTTTTTCGATTAACAAGACATGATTTTCAAAATCACTTACAAGTTTTATATAGTATGATTCAGTTGAAAAAATATGAAGATGCTTTAAAATATATAGATAGTATAAAAAACAAAGATAAAGAAGTTAGTTATATTTGCAACAATTTAACCAATGTTTCAATGATAACTTGCTTATTGGAAATGCTATATACCATGAAACAAAAAAATATAAACATGAGTGTAGAGGTAATTGATAAAGAACCTTATGTTCCACAATTATCAAAGCTAAAAGAAGAATTACAGAGATATAGTTTACAACTTGATAAGTTTCAGGGTGAAAAAGATATAAAGGTTATTTTAGGAAAGTCAAAGCTAGAGATATTCTCTAAGACTACAGGAGAACGGGTAATATTTAACACTAAACACATCCATTTAAGCGATAGCAAAACACCCGTGTTTAGTCGGTTTAATTAGAAGGTTTCCAATTATTACAGTAAAAACTGATTGATAGGTGTGATATAAATGTTTGTAGATCATGCAAAAATCTATGTAAAAGCTGGAGACGGAGGCAATGGAGTTGTGGCCTTCAGAAGAGAAAAATATGTGCCGCGCGGAGGGCCCAGCGGAGGCGACGGAGGTCGAGGCGGAGATGTAATTCTAATGGTAGATCCCGGCTTGTCAACTCTTATGGATTTTAAGTACAAAATTCATTATAAAGCAAAAAGAGGTGAACATGGTCAAGGGTCTAACAAATTTGGCCGAAGTGCCGAAGACCTTGTTATCAATGTGCCACCGGGAACTCTTGTAAAGGATGCCGAGACCGGCGAAATACTTGCAGATTTGGTAGAAAACGGAGAAAGTTTTGTTGTAGCTAAAGGAGGTCGGGGAGGTCGCGGTAACGCACGATTTACTTCCTCGGTTCACAGGGCACCGGATTTTGCCGAGAAAGGTGAGCCGGGTGAAGAACGTTGGATTGTGTTAGAATTAAAACTAATAGCCGATGTGGGTCTTATAGGTTTTCCCAATGCCGGAAAATCCACACTGCTTTCCCGAATGACATCGGCAAAACCTAAAATTGCCGACTATCCCTTTACTACACTATCTCCTAACTTAGGAGTTGTAGACCCGGGGCTGGGCAAAGGAAGCAGCTTTGTGCTGGCTGATATTCCAGGCCTCATCGAAGGAGCTCATGAAGGGCAGGGCTTGGGTTATGAGTTTTTACGACATGTGGAAAGAACCCGTCTGCTTGTTCATGTGTTGGACATGTCAGGCATAGAAAGAGATCCTCTTAAGGGTTTCTATGCGATTAATCAAGAACTTGTAAAGTACAGCAAAGAGCTTTCAGAAAAGCCTCAGGTGGTTGTGGCCAACAAAATGGATTTGCCAAAAGCACAGGAAAATTACAAAATAATCAAACCGATAATTGAAAAGTCCGGTTATACCATAATGCCTGTATCAGGAGCAACAGGCCATGGGATAAAGCAACTTTTGCAGTATATTGGAGAGATGCTTTCAAAAATACCAAAGCAAGAACCGGTAGAACATATTAAGCAATATAGAATAATAGAGGAAGAACCTTTTAAAATCAGTAAGGGCGGTCAGGTGTTTTATATTTCAGGTAAGGCGGTCGAACGATTGGTAGCAATGACCGACCTTGAGAATGAGTCGGCAGTCAAACGACTTCAGCGCACTTTCAAGAGAATGGGTATTGATGATGAATTAAAAGCCCAAGGGATTAAGAAAGGTGATACGGTAAAAATCGGTAATATAGAATTCTATTACATGGAATAAGGATAACTATATACTAAACCAAAAAACTTTTATATTGAAAGATTGGAGTTAAGCATGGTATAATCTTGATGATTTAAAGCTGTAAAGGGAGGATTTGTATTGTCAAACAACGAAAAGGTGGGTATAATGGGAGGAACATTTGACCCCATTCATTATGGCCATCTTGTCACAGCAGAAACGGCTAGAACCAACTTTAAATTAGACAGGGTTATTTTTACACCTGCCGGAAGGCCACCTCACAAAAAAGGTTATGCGGTTACATCTTCTGAAGACAGATATCTTATGACAATGCTTGCTATCAACAACAATCCTTTTTTTGAAATTTCAAGAATGGAGATTGAAAGACCGGGCTTAACTTATACCGTTGATACTTTAGAGCAGTTTTACAATGATTTGGGCAAGAATGTAAAACTTTATTTTATCAGTGGAGCAGATGCAGTTTTTGATATACTGACCTGGAAAGATGTGGACAAAGTTTTAAGTTACTGCACTTTTATTGCTGCAACTAGACCCGGCTATCCAATGGAACAGCTAAATCAGAAACTGATGCAAATTAGGCAAATATATGGCCATCAAGTTGTTCCCATGAAAGTTACAAGCCTTGACATTTCCTCGACTGAAATACGCAGGAGGGTTAAAGAAGGCCTTTCCATCAAATATCTCCTTCCTGAGAGTGTAGAAACATATATACGGAAAAGTGGTCTTTACAGGTGAAAATGACGCTGGAGGAAATGAAACGAAAATTAAGAAAAAGCATGAATGATAAGAGATTCTTACATTCATTGGGTGTTATGCAAACTGCAGAAAAATTGGCAGGTCGTTACGGAGAAGATATTGAGAAAGCCAAAGTAGCGGGCCTGCTTCATGATTGTGCCAAAGGGCTGGATATGGAGTGCCAGTTGAAACTGGTAAAATATTTTGGTATACTTTTAGATGATATTGAAAGACGAGAAAAAGTTCTGATACACGGACCTTTAGGGGCCGCGATAGCCAAAGTTGAATATGGTATTAATGACGAACTGATACTTACAGCTATAAAAGTTCATACTACTGGTGATGCAGATATGAGCCTGCTTGATAGGATAATATTTCTTTCGGATTTCATTGAACCGAACAGGTGTTTTCCTGGCGTTGAAGAGTTAAGAGTAAAGGCCTTTCAAGACCTTGACGATGCAATTATTGGTGCTTTTGATTCTACAATAAGGTATGTTTTAAGCAAAAAAAGCTTATTACATCCAAGGACAATTTTAGGCAGGAATTTTATTCTTATGCAAAGGGAGAGCGAGGGGAGAGTATGAAAAGGCCTTTAAAAATAGCTTTATCAATTCTTTTATTTATAGTACTTTCGCTGGGAAGCGGATTCTATTATACGCTTAGGAGTTTGAATGCACCATTGGAAGCCGGCAGCGATCCTAATACTTCAAATACCGATGAACTAGTGGAAGGCGGCAGACAAAATATATTACTTTTGGGCATGGATGCAGGTACCTTAGGAGCTAAAGAAGAACATAACCGGCATCGTTCAGATACTATTTTAGTAGTAAGTTTGGACAAAAAAAATAAAGATGTCAAAATTTTATCAATCCCGAGAGATACGAGAATAAGGCTTGGAGAATACGGAATTCAAAAGATAAATGCTGCAACAGCGTTTGGCGGAGCAGATTTAGCGGTAAAAACCGTAAAGAATTTTTTAGGTGTGCCTATTCACAATTATGTGGTAGTTAAGCTTTCAAGCTTTAAAAATATAGTAGAGGCCTTGGGCGGTGTAGACATAGATATTAAAGAACGAATGAAATACAGTGACCCTGCAGGTGGTATATATATAGATTTATACCCCGGGCAGCAAACTCTTGATGGAGATAAGGCGGAACAATTTGTAAGATATAGGGGTTATGCAGATGCCGATATTGGCCGCGTTAAAGCTCAGCAGCAATTCGTGGAGGCTCTGATAAAAAAAGCCCTTAAACCTGCTACTCTTTTAAAGCTTCCTAAAATCATAGATATAATTCAAGAAAATGTAGAAACCGATATACAACCTTTAGAGATGGCAAGTCTGGCTAATTTTGCAAGGCAGGTAAAGCAAGAAGATATAAAAATGTATATAGTACCGGGTGAGGGCAAATACATTTCGGGGACAAGCTATTTTATACCTTTTCAGAATCAGCTTGACGAGATGATAGATGAGATATTTTTTGATGATGGTAACATTAAAGTTGCCGTGCTAAACGGTAATGGCGCTAAAGGTGTTGCTTCTAAAGTGGCAAGTAAGCTCGAATCCCAAGGCTTTAAGGTAGTTACTGTGGCAAATGCCGATAATTTCGATTACGAAACTACCACTATAATATATCCGAAGGATAAAAAGAGTGAAGCGGAGGAAATTGCTAAAGTGCTTACGCAGGCACGGCTTGAAGAAGAAGCAGATGACAGTATTGTTCTTCCTACGATAATAGTTGGGAAGGATGCAAATTAATATATGGAGGGAAATGGATGATAATAGACCCTAAAACCTGTGCCATTGAAGCGGCCGGTATTTTAAAGGATAAAAAGGGTCAGGATATTTTAGTGCTGGATATAAGTTCTATAGCGGTATTTTCTGATTACTTTGTAATAGCTACCGGCATATCACCGATTCATGTTCAAGCACTGGCCGACGAAGTTGAACAAAGGCTTGTTGCAAAAGGATATAGATTTAAAAGCAAAGAAGGCTATAAAGACGGCAGATGGGTGCTTATAGATTTTTATGATGTAATTGTTCATATTTTTACTCGTTCTGAAAGAGAATACTACATGTTGGAGCGACTCTGGGCAGATGCAAAAACGATTGATTTACCGTCGGATAGCATTGACACTAAAAAAGACTTGCAATATAATAATAAGGAAAATCTAATATAATTATTTATTCTATCGAATCATTACTTAATTTAAAAGATACTAGAAGGAGTAGTAAGAGGTAGTTACTCTAAGCAGAGACTCGGAATACTGGTGAAATCCGGGAGAGTAAACCTCCGAACTCACCTTCGGCTAAGCCGACAGGCGTTAAAATGTTTAAGTTGGGCATTAAGGCCAATTAGGGTGGTACCGCGAGGAAGAGTTTCTCGTCCCTAACAAGGGATAAGAAACTTTTTTTAATTTAATGCATTAAAATATAAGCTTTTGTTAATATAATATAAACCTAGCTGCTTTTTGAATATTATTTACGAAGGAGGCAATTAAGTTGAAATACGATTTTAAACTTATCGAGAGTAAGTGGCAGAAAAAATGGGAAGAAAATAAGATATACAAAACCTCAGAAGATTATAATAAACCTAAATATTACTGTCTTGAAATGTTTCCATATCCTTCAGGGAATCTGCATATGGGCCATGTTCGCAATTATTCAATAGGTGACGTAGTTGCACGATTTAAAAGAATGAACGGTTTTAATGTACTCTATCCCATGGGGTGGGATGCATTTGGTCTTCCGGCTGAAAATGCTGCCATAAAGCATGGCATACATCCGTCTAAATGGACATGGAGTAATATCGATAATATGAGAACACAGTTAAAGCAATTAGGATTAAGCTATGACTGGGATAGAGAAGTTGCTACATGTCACCCTAATTACTATAAATGGACTCAGTGGTTTTTTTTATTGTTATATAAAAGAGGTCTTGCGTATCGCAAAAAGGCTTTTGTGAATTGGTGCCCATCATGTTCAACAGTTTTGGCAAACGAACAGGTGGTAGATGGAATATGTGACCGCTGCAAAACTGAGGTTGTTAAAAAAGAACTTGAACAATGGTTTTTTAAGATAACTGATTATGCGGACGAACTGTTAAATGATTTGGAAAAACTTCATGGATGGCCGGATAAAGTCAAAACCATGCAGCAAAATTGGATTGGACGAAGTGAAGGTGTGGAGTTCTCATTTAATGCTGAGAAAACGGGTGATAAAATTTCAGTATTTACCACACGACCTGATACGGTCTATGGGGTTTCATATGTAGTCTTAGCACCTGAACATCCGTTGGTAGAAACCCTTTCTTCTGGAACAGAGTATGAAGTTTCTGTTAAAGAATTTAAAAAGAAAATGGAAAAATACAACGAAATAGTCAGGACTTCTACTGAAACTGAAAAAGAGGGTGTGTTTACAGGAGCATATGCTATAAATCCCATGAACGGCGAAAAAGTGCCTATTTGGATAGCAAATTATGTGCTATTGGGTTATGGCACTGGGGCTGTTATGGGGGTTCCGGCCCATGACCAGCGTGACTTTGAATTTGCGAAAAAGTATAACTTGCCTATAAAGGTAGTTATTTCTCCGCAAGATAAAACCTTACATCCTGATGAAATGAATGAGGCTTTTGTAGATGACGGCATCCTGGTGAACTCCGATAGATTTAACGGTATGAGTAATATTGAGGCCATCAAAGCCATAGGTCGATATATGGAAGATATAGGAATTGGAAAGTTTGAAGTAAACTTTAAACTTAGAGACTGGCTGATTTCACGTCAGAGATACTGGGGTGCACCTATACCCATAATTTACTGTGATAAATGCGGTGTAGTCCCTGTGCGCGAAGAGGACTTACCGGTATTGCTGCCGGAAGATATACAATTTAATGGTCGAAGCACTTCCCCACTGCAAGAATGTGATAAGTTTTTAAATACAACTTGTCCAAAATGCCATGGACTGGCTCGCAGAGAAACCGATACGATGGATACCTTTGTATGTTCTTCTTGGTATTTTTACAGATATACCGATGCCAGAAACGAAGAAGAACCATTTGCTCGAGAAAAGGTTAATTATTGGATGCCAGTGGATCAATATATAGGCGGTGTAGAACATGCCATACTGCATTTGATGTATTCAAGGTTTTTTAATAAGGTAATTCGTGATGCCGGCCTGGTAACCGTTGATGAGCCTTTTGAGAATTTGCTCACACAGGGTATGGTGTTAAGAGACGGTGTCAAGATGTCAAAATCTATTGGGAACACTGTAAGTCCTGAAGAAATTATAGAAAAATATGGAGCCGATACTGCAAGGCTGTTCATACTTTTTGCTGCTCCACCGGAAAGGGATTTGGAGTGGAGTGACCAAGGTGTGGAAGGATGTTTTAGATTTCTTCAGAGGGTCTTTCGACTGGTAGAAGAATTATCCAATAAATTAAGTAATGCAGGGAACTTTGGAGAATATGATAAGGATGTACGCCGTATTACTCACAAAACTATCAAGAAAGTAACTGAAGATGTCAGTGAAAGGTTTAACTTTAATACTGCTATAAGTGCTATAATGGAAATGGTAAACGGATTAAATGCCCACAAAGATACTAACATTTCAAAAACCGTATTAAAAGAAGCTTTAGATAATCTCCTTTTGCTGCTAGCTCCTTTTGCCCCTCATATAACGGAGGAGTTGTGGCATACTTTAGGCCATAAAGAGAGTGTTCATCTAATGCCTTGGCCTAAATATGATGCTAATGCCATAGTGGAAGATGAAATAGAAATTGTTATACAGATTAATGGAAAAGTGCGAGATAAAATGAAAATTTCTGTTGAAGCCTCAGAAGATGAAATGAGAGAAGCAGCATTAAAACAAGAAAAACTTTTACCTTTATTAGAAGATAAAAAAATAGTAAAGGTTATTACTGTACCTAAAAAGCTTGTAAATATAGTGGTAAAGTAATTTATTTTAAGAATTTTATATAATTAGCTGTCCACGAGTAAAATAGACGGTGAAATAATATAACATTTTGTGTGGAGCACCAACGGAAATGATTGGTGCTCTTTTTGTGTTGCAAAACTTGAAAGATAAATTAAGATATTTTGATATGCATGCCGTAATTATTTTGATTTTACCCTATATCACCTTAATATTCCATATAATGGTTTTGAGTTATTTAAGAACGGCTATTTATCAAAGGGCAACTATTGTATGAAAGAGTAAAGTGAGGTAAAATATTAACAGGTTAACAATTACCCGTAAATAGCTGTTGAATAAATTTTTGTTTAGCTTTATGCAATATATATAATACGGAAGGAAAGAGGTTGAGAATTATGTTAAAACTCGAATCTGTTTACCTGCACTTGAAAAACGGTCATGAGGACTTTTCTATATTAGAAGATATAAATTTAGAGTTGGAGAATAATAAGTTTTATGCCTTGACCGGTCCAAATGGCGGCGGGAAAACGTCACTAGCCAAAGTCATTATGGGTATTTATAAAAATGATAAAGGCCGACTGATTTTTGATGGCGAGGATATAACAAATCTAAGCATAACCGAACGTGCCAAGGTCGGCATCAGTTATGCGTTTCAAAATCCTCCCAGATTTAAGGGTATGAAGATCAAAGACCTGCTTAAAATATCTGCAGACGAAAGCTCGTTAAGGGCTATGCTTCGAGCAGTAGGTTTATGCCCTCAGGATTATCTTGACAGAGAATGCGATGCAAGCCTTTCAGGCGGCGAGATGAAGAGGATTGAGTTAGCCACTGTTCTTGCAAGACCATCAAAATTAGTAATCTACGATGAACCGGAAGCAGGTGTTGACCTTTGGAGCTTTGAAAACCTACTGCAACTAATTAGAAACTACCATAAAAAAGGCAATGTAACAAGTGTGGTTATTACGCACCATGAAAGAGTCTTATCACTGGCGGATGAAATAATTCTTTTGGCCGACGGCAAGATAGCCGAAAGAGGTTCGAAGGATAAAATATTGCCACTGATACAAAAGGATTCAAGATGCTGCTGGCAGGCAAATTGTGGAGGTAATGATAATGAAATTGAATGCTATTGAAAATGAGCTTTTGAAAAATATTGCAGATTTGCATAAAATACCATCAGGAGCTGTTAATATCAGAAAGAATGGAGAGGGAATCATACGTCATTCTTCTGCCAATATTGAGGTTCGCCCAAAAACTGACAAGCCCGGCATCGATGTCATAATTGCGCCAGGCACTAAAAATGAGGCGGTACACATTCCTGTTTTGATAACCATGTCCGGAGTGGTGGATGTCGTATATAATACAATCATCATAGGTGAAGGTGCTGATGTAACTGTAGTCGCCGGCTGTGGAATTCATAATCCTGGCTCTAAAAAATCCCAGCATGACGGTATTCATGAAATAATTGTTAAAAAGGGTGCAAAAATGCGGTATTTAGAAAAACACTACGGTGAAGGCGAAGGAAGCGGTGAAAGGGTTTTAAACCCACAAACACTTGTCATGATGGAGCAAGACTCTATGGCGGAAATGGAACTTGTGCAAATAAAAGGTGTTGATAGCACTGTCCGCGATACAAAAGCTAAATTAGCCGAAGGGGCAAGCCTGATTATAACCGAACGTCTTTTGACCCACCAAAATCAGGAAGCGGTATCTGATATGACAATAGAGCTTAATGGTCGGGGTTCCAATGCAAAAGTTGTATCTCGCTCGGTTGCAAAAGATAATTCCAAGCAGGTATTTCGGCCAATAGTTATCGCCAGGGCCAGCAGTAAGGGACATGTTGAATGTGATTCTATCATAATGGATCAAGGCAAAATAAGCTCAACGCCTGCTATTACCGCAGAGCATCCAGATGCTCAATTGACTCACGAGGCTGCTATTGGTAGAATAGCCGAAGAACAGCTTCTAAAATTAATGACTCTGGGTCTTTCTGAAGAAGAAGCTGAGGATGTCATACTACGAGGTTTTCTGCAATGACAGCTAAATGCATAATGATTCAAGGAACTGGCTCTTCCGTAGGAAAAAGTCGATTAGTTACCGGACTTTGCAGGTTATTTAAGCAAGATGGATTTAAAGTTGCGCCATTCAAATCCCAAAATATGGCATTAAATTCATATATAACCCGGGATGGCTTAGAGATGGGCAGAGCTCAAGCTACCCAAGCTGAAGCATGCGGTATAGAACCTTCAGTCATAATGAATCCAATACTGTTAAAACCGCGTTCGGACAAAAATAGTCAGGTAATAGTCAAAGGCAAACCTTTTGGCAACTTTTCAGCGATGGACTACCATGAATACAAACCAAAACTGATGCAACTGATAAAAGAAAGCTATGATGAGTTGGCTCGGGATAATGACATAATTGTTATAGAGGGGGCTGGAAGTCCTGCGGAAATAAATCTTCGCGAAAGAGATATCGTCAATATGGGTATGGCCGAATTAGTTAATGCCCCAGTAGTTATTGTAGGAGATATTGACAGAGGTGGGGTTTTTGCATCATTGGCAGGAACAATGCTTTTATTGAATGATAATGAAAAAGCCATGGTAAAAGCCGTTATAATAAACAAATTTCGGGGAGATTTAAAGCTGCTTGAACCAGGTCTTGAAATGCTGGAGGATATAATAAAACGGCCGGTTTTAGGAGTTGTACCTTATGCCGATATCTATATAGATGAGGAGGATTCTCCTCAATCGGAAAAAGAACGGTTGATGCAAAAGTATGATAGAAGCGACAATGCCGATATGGATAAAGAAAGCCAATTAAAGGTAAAAGTCTTAAGTCTGCCTCGAATTACAAATTTTACTGACTTTGCGCCATTAGGTGAATTTCCGGGAATCCAGCTATCATATGTATACAATGGTCCCATTGACGATGCGGATATGGTTTTAATTCCGGGATCAGAAAATCCCAAAGAGAGCATGGAATTTATTCAATCAAGAGGTTGGGATAAAGAAATTCAGGAGCTTTCTAAAACGGGTGTGGTAATTTTGGGTATGGGCAGCAGTTATCCTTTGTTGGGAAAAACCCTGAGTTTTTCTTCGGACTTTGGAATAAAGGAAAACATAAAAGGATTAGGCTTGCTTGATGTGCACATAGAACTACAGCAACAGGATTCTATACGTGTGTTAGGGAAAATTTCAGATAATCTTCCGGCTCCAGCAGATGTTTTAAGCGGATCAGAAATAGAAGGTTATCGCATATATTCTGGAAATATTATACAACAAGGCAAAGAAATTAATTTTATAAAAACCTATAACTGCTCTGATAATTCATTAGACGGCCTTATATCAGCAACGGGTCGTACCCTTGGAACCTTTATTCACGGAATATTTGACAATCATGATTTTACCATGAGATTCGTAAACTTTTTAAAAAATATTAAACATGATGAAAGTGTTATCACAAACAATGCCAAATCTTTTGATTTTAATAAATTTAAAGAGGCTGAATATGATCGCTGGGCGGATATAATCAGGGCTAATATCGATATTAAAAAGTTATATGAGATAATAGGTATAGAAATATAGGGAAATTGATGGGGGTAAGGTGATAAAAGTGTTTGATTTTAGCAGGAGAGAAAAAATGCTTTTAGGTATACTGCTGATATTAATTGTTTCCCTAGGTTCTGTTACATATTATGTATTTTTCAGGAAGCCTCCGGAGATAGCATTTAAACTTCAGGAGGAACCTGCAATCCCTGTTACAGCCCCGGCTGCAGGAAAGGAGAAAATAGTGGTTTATGTTACCGGAGCGGTAAAAAACCCCGGCGTATATACTTTGGAAGAAGGGAATAGAGTAAAAGATGCTATAGAAATAGCAGGAGGTCACCTCCACGATGCTGATCTTTTACGGTTAAATCTGGCTCAAAAGGTGCATGATGAAGATAAATTATATGTTCCCCAAATTGGGGAAACACCGGAACAATCAGAATTCGAAGATACTACTTATGAGGCTACGGTAGGTGTAAGTTCTAAAAATGACGGCAAAATTAATATCAATACCGCAGGCGAAGCAGAACTTATTCAATTACCCGGCATTGGCCCTGTGACCGCTCAGAAAATTATGGATTACAGAAAAACTAACGGCTTGTTTAAGACTATAGACGATATAAAGAATGTTTCGGGAATAGGAGATAAGAAGTTTGAACAAATAAAGGACAAAATCAAAGTTAAATAAGGGTAGATATAATGTCTAAATTAATTTAATAGCAAACTACGTATAAATTTGCGAAAAATGAGGTGCGTAGGGTGGTGAACAGCGAATCCAAGGAACAGCTTAACTCAGTCATTGCTGTTATAACTATATTTGGCGTTATTAGTTTACTAGGCGATATGGTCTATGAAAGTGCCCGTAGCGCAAATAGTCAGTACTTCAATTTACTTGGCATTAATGCTGCACAAGTTGGATTGATTTTTGGTATAGGAGAATTTTTAGGATATTTTTTACGGCTAATAGCTGGTATTCTGTCAGATAAGAGCGGAAAACACTGGCTTTTTATTTTTACAGGCTATGGCATGTTAATAGCTGTGCCTTTAATGGGCCTCACAATGAATTGGAATATTCTTATTATACTTATTCTTGCAGAGCGCATAGGAAAATCTCTGCGCAATCCTGCAAAAGATACAATATTGTCTGCAGTTGCTGAAAATCAGGTTGGAACTGGATTTGCTTTTGGCCTTCAGGAAGCACTGGATCAAATCGGCGCATTTACCGGCCCTCTAATTTTTACTTTAGTTTTTTATT
This sequence comes from Tepidanaerobacter acetatoxydans Re1, assembly GCF_000328765.2. Classification (NCBI taxonomy): domain Bacteria; kingdom Bacillati; phylum Bacillota; class Clostridia; order Thermosediminibacterales; family Tepidanaerobacteraceae; genus Tepidanaerobacter; species Tepidanaerobacter acetatoxydans. Next base: position 1,540,271 of record NC_019954.2, on the reverse strand, counting down.
TTACCGCTGAAAATAGGGTTGTCCAGTACCAATTAGGTTATAAATTACTCTTGATACCGTTTATTGCTCTAATGTTTTTTGTAACCTTTGCATATTTTAAGACTGAAAGAGAAAAATTAATCCGCTCTATTAAGCAAAGAGAATTTTATACTGAAAATCTAAGACCGACATTCTGGATATATACTGCTTTTACATTCTTTTGCACTTTGGGATTTGTTAATTTCAGTGTCATCGGCTATCATTTAAAAGCAAATAATTTGCTATCCGATGGAAATATAACTCTCTTATATTCATGTGCTATGATTGTAGATGCAATAACAGCACTTGTTATCGGCAGAGCATATGACCAAATGAAAAAGAAAGCAAAAACAAAAACAGGAGGTCTATTAGTACTTATTGCCGTACCATTTATCACACTCTTAATTCCATTTTTGACATTTAGCACATCTTCGACAATGATTATTATTGGTATGATAATTTTCGGGATTGTCATAGGAACCCATGAGACGATTATGCGTTCGGCTATTGCGGATATTACACCATTTAACAAGCGAGGCACAAGCTACGGAGTGTTTAATGCATGCTATGGTTTGGCACTCCTAGGTGGATCGGCTTTGGTGGGGTTTTTATATGACCTTAATAAACTGGGGATTATTAAGATGTTTACTTGTATCACGGAAATGATTGCAATTTTACTGTATTTCAAAATGAGCCAAATGATTAAGTCTGGCCAATAAAAAGTAAATAAAATATTTAATCTAATTATTTTTATTGTAATTTCTGCTAAGAGCTAAATTTGACCAAAAAGCCATTCATTGACCTTGCAGAGCAAGAAAGATATAATAAAGAAGATATAATAAAAGCAAAATACTAAGTAGCAACTTCGCAAGTGACTTGCAAAAAGGGAGGAGAAATATGAGCTTATTGTTTAAAGCTGCAGTAATGGGAATAGTTGAAGGCATTACGGAATTTTTACCGATATCTTCTACAGGTCACATGATTATTGTGGGAGATTTTATAGATTTTAAGGGCAACAGCTTTCATACGATGTTTGAAATTGTTATTCAGCTAGGTGCTATCCTTGCGGTAGTTTATTATTATCGATATAAAATCATTGATTCTATCAAGCATATCAGACCTGGTGAGAAGGGTTTTGAATTATGGTTTAAAATTTTCATCGCTTTTTTACCGGCAGCAGTTATAGGCCTTTTAATAAATGATGTCATAGAAAAGTATCTGTTTTCATCATTTACTGTCGCTATAGCTCTTGTAGTCGGGGGCTTTTTAATGATATTGGCGGAAAATTATTTTGGCCGCAGCGGTTTAAATGATATGGATAAAACCGATTTAGGACAGGCTTTTATCATTGGCATAGGCCAATGCCTTGCATTAATACCAGGTATGTCAAGATCGGCTTCAACTATTATGGGTGGCATGGCTGCGGGACTTTCAGTAAAGGCAGCTGCGGAGTTTTCTTTTTTTCTTGCTATTCCGACTATGGTAGCTGCAACCGGGTTTTCTTTGTTTAAAGGATATTCCGGTACAAGTCCTCTGGAACTGCAAGCATTAGTCGTAGGTTTTGTAGTATCTTTTATCGTTGCACTGCTGGCAGTTGATAGGTTCCTTTCATATTTAAAACAGCATTCTCTCAAGCCTTTTGCTTATTATCGGATTGTTGTAGGTATTATTATGATTTTATTGATTACTACTGGTATATTGTAATTGATTGATGATGTGTGCAAGTATTGACAAAGGCTTGTAACATAAGTAGAATAAAGGAAAAGAATGTTTTGATAGGGAGGAGTAGAAGTAATCTTCCAGAAAGAGAGGAAGGTCAAGGCTGAAAGCCTTCCGGGAGTAGCTTTGAAGGTCGCCCTGGAGCAGCTTCGGTGAATAAAATTAAGTAGCCGAAGACGGTTATGCCCGTTAAAGCTTAAAGTGCCGGTATAGGAATTAAGGTGGTACCGCGAAAGCGAGTCTTTCGTCCTTTAGAGGGTGAAAGGCTTTTTGATTTTACGATAGTAATTTAAAGTAGCAAAGTATAGGAGTGTGTGATATGCAAAAAAATTTACCTTCTGTTTACGATCCCAAAGAGGTAGAGGATAAATGGTATGAGTTTTGGGAAAAAGAAAATCTTTTTCATGCTGAAATAGATTCAAAAAAGCGACCTTTTACAATTGTTATTCCACCACCTAATGTGACCGGCCAACTCCATATGGGTCATGCATTAAATAATACACTGCAGGATATCTTGATCAGGACTAAGCGGATGCAAGGCTATTCGGCACTGTGGCTGCCTGGCACTGATCATGCAGGGATAGCTACTGAAGCGAAAGTAAAAGAGCAGTTAGCTGATGAAGGTTTATCCAAATATGATTTAGGAAGAGAAAAATTTCTGGAAAGAGTGTGGGAATGGAAGGAAAAATATGGTGACACGATTATTAATCAATTGAAAAAGCTTGGTTCTTCGTGTGATTGGTCAAGACTCAGGTTTACTATGGATGAAGGTTTAAGTAAGGCTGTTAGGGAAGTCTTTGTTCGTTTATATGAAAAGGGCCTTATATATCGCGGCCACTATATTGTCAACTGGTGTCCAACTTGTAAGACAACACTTTCAGATATTGAAGTAGAGCATGAAGATCGCAATGATAAGCTGTATTATGTAAAGTATCCATATAAAGATGGTTCGGGTTATCTAACGGTTGCTACCACCCGACCTGAAACAATTTTGGGAGATACGGCAGTGGCTGTAAATCCTAATGATGAACGTTACAAGGGCATAATTGGCAAAACTGTAATTCTACCAATAGTAGAAAAAGAAATCCCCGTTATTGGTGACTCTTACGTAGATACGGAATTTGGTACAGGAGCTGTGAAGGTGACACCCGGCCATGATCCAAATGATTTTGAAATGGGTCTTCGCCACAGCCTTCCGATAATTATTGTTATAGATGATAATGGCATAATGAATGATAATGCAGGGAAATTCAAAGGCATGGATAGATTTGATTGCAGGAAAGCCATAGTGGAAGAATTGCAGCAAGAAGGTTTTTTTGAAAAAATGGAAGATTTAAATCATAGTGTAGGCCATTGTTATCGCTGTCATACCATTGTAGAACCGGTAGTTTCTAAGCAATGGTTTGTAAAAATGGAACCTCTTGCAAAACCAGCAATTGATGTTGTAAAACAAGGGGAAGTAAAGTTTGTTCCGGAAAGATTTGCAAAAATATACCTGAATTGGCTTGAGAATATCAGAGATTGGTGTATATCACGACAGCTTTGGTGGGGGCACAGGATTCCGGCGTGGTACTGCCAAGAATGTGGTGAAACAATGGTATCTAGGGATGATGTAAAAGTATGCACAAAATGTGGCAGCAGCAATATTGAGCAGGACCCTGATGTACTTGACACATGGTTTAGTTCAGCACTATGGCCATTTTCAACCTTGGGCTGGCCGGAAGATACGCCTGATTTAAAGTATTTTTATCCTACTTCGGTGTTAGTTACGGCATATGATATCATATTTTTTTGGGTTGCCAGGATGATTTTTTCAGCTATGGAATTTATGAAAAAACCTCCCTTTGAGTATGTGGTAATAACAGGGCTTGTGAGAGATGCCCAAGGCAGGAAGATGAGTAAATCCTTAGGAAACGGCATCGATCCTCTGGAGGTTATTGATAAGTACGGAGCAGATACTTTAAGATTTACCTTATGCACTGGCAATGCACCCGGCAATGATATGCGGTTCTACTGGGAAAAAGTCGAATCAAGTCGTAATTTTGCAAATAAAATTTGGAATGCCTCTCGATTTATAATGATGAATCTTGAGGATTTTACGCCGGGCGAAATTGATTTGAGTAAATTAGCTTTAAAGGATCGTTGGATATTAAAGCGAATTAATGACGTGACACGTGATGTCACAGATTCCCTGGAAAAATTTGAAATAGGTATGGCTGCTCAGAAGATTTATGACTTTTTCTGGAATGAATTTTGTGATTGGTATATAGAAATGGCTAAAATAGATTTATATGGCAAAAATAGTGGGGCTAGGAGAATTACCCAGTTAGTTTTGGTTAATGTGGTAGAACAGGCCTTAAAATTGCTGCATCCCTTTATGCCGTTTATTACTGAAGAAATTTGGCAGCATATTTCCCGTGAAGGGCTTAGCATAATGGTATCTTCATGGCCTGAATATAAACCTGAGTGGGAGTTCGAGGATGTCGACCAGATGGAACTGGTAATGGATGCAGTAAGGGGTATAAGGAACATCCGAGCAGAAATGAATGTCCCGCCGAGCAAACAAGCATCGGCTTTAGTCAGGGTGAGCAGTTCTTCGGTTAAGGATATACTAAGAGGCAATCTTGACATAATTTATAGTCTTGCCAAGGTATCTAAAATGGAATTTGGAGAAGAAGACTTACAAATTCCGCATAAAGCTGTATCTTGTGTGATTAAGGGCGCGGAAATATTCATTCCGATGGAGGGTCTGGTAGATTTAGATACTGAAATTGCAAGACTTGAAAAGGAAAAGTCAAATCTGAAGAACGAAATTGAAAGGGTAAATAAAAAGTTAAGCAATCAAGGATTTTTGGAAAAGGCTCCTCAAGATATAGTTGAAAAAGAGCAACAAAAGCAAAAAGATTATCAAGAAATGCTGCAGAAAGTAGAACAAAGGTTAAAAATGATGGCAGATCTGTCTTCAAAATAAGGCTTAAATTATTTTATTTTTTATGGAAGGGAAAGAATATATGCTAAGCTATAACCAGGCGCTAGACTTTATTCATGGTCTCAATAGATTCGGTACAAAACTCGGTCTTCAAAATATCACAAAACTTTTAGAGATTCTAGGCAATCCGCATAAAGGAATTAAAATAATACATGTTGCCGGTACTAACGGAAAGGGTTCTACATGTGCGATGATTGATTCAATTTTAAGGTCTGCAGGCTTTAAGGTAGGTCTGTATACATCGCCATACCTTGAGGTTTTTAATGAGCGGATGCGGGTAAATGGTGAAAATATTTCTGATGATGATTTAGCAAGGCTTGCGGACAAGGTATATGCAGCGGTAATGTATATGCGTGAAAATAATCTTGGCTCTCCAACAGAATTTGAGGTTGTTACAGCTATAGGATTCCTATACTTCAAAGAACAGGCAGTAGATTTTCTTGTGCTGGAGGTGGGCATGGGAGGAAGGCTTGATGCAACAAATGTTGTTACACCAATGGTAAGCGTAATCACTCCAATTAGCCTCGATCATCAACAATATCTCGGTAATACGCTGGAGGATATTGCCCGGGAAAAATGCGGTATAATAAAGCCCGGCATTCCGGTTGTAACAAGTCCGCAAGAATATGAAGCTATGAGAGCAATTAAAGAAGTCAGTAATTCACTGAATTGCAAGCTAATAAAGGTGAGCAATGAACAAGCTCGAGAATCATGTGAAACAGTATACTATCATCTGATAAGTGATGACGAAAAAGGATTAGTTTTTGATTTAAAAACTCCAGAAAATACTTTTACAGGCCTTAAAATTCAGCTAATCGGCAGACACCAGTTAGATAATGCTGCTACAGCTGTTGCCGCAATTGAAGTATTAAATATGCAGGGAATTAAGATAAAAAGTGATGCGATATATTCCGGCCTTAGAAATGCAAGGTGGCCGGGAAGGCTTGAGTTAATATCTGAAAATCCGACTATTCTAATTGATGGTGCTCATAATATAGCTGGAATAAAAACACTAAAAGAAGCGTTAAATCAATATTACAGCAACAGAAAAAAAATCTTGGTAACAGGTATTTTGGCGGATAAAGACTATAAAGAGATGCTGCGTGATATAGTTCCTGTGGCAGACATTATTATTACCACGGCACCGAATAACCCGCGAGCCTTAACTGCATGCGAATTGGCTGATATTATAGCCGAATTATTTGGTGATAGTGTTGTTCAGATGAATGTTAAAGATTTGGATATTGAAAAAAAGATAAGTAACAATACTGCGATTCAAGTGTATGCTGAAGAAAAGATAGAAGATGCTGTAAAGCTTGCTAAAACTTTAGCTAATTCGGAAGATATGATTGTTTTTGCAGGCTCATTGTACATGATAGGTTATGTCAGGACTTTACTAAGATAAAAATGACAAAAGAGATATTAAATTTAAATCAAAAGCAGATACTTGCCCGAACAAAAAGTTACAAAAGAATAGAATAAGGACGACAATATTTATGAATTAAGGATTGCTTTAATTATCATCGAAAATATAAGTTAAGCAGCTGTTATTTTTTAATCTAAAAATACAGCTGCTTTTTTGCAAATATATCCTCTTTCTCGCATATATATATTATAAACTTATCAGAGGAGAGGGTATTATGACTCAAACTTCTGACACTAATCATGAAAATTTGGAGGCTCTAATAGCTGAAATTGAAAAAGCCTGTCTGGAAATGTATCTATCAGAAAGAGCCTTTCAATGGGCTCAAAATGATCCTGAGGCGGTAGATCTAGCTATTATAAGAAAGCAAGCAGCAGTTGAGCATTTTGACTTTCTAATAAAGCAGGCAAAAAAAACAGGCCTGAAATTAGATAAGAACCAGCTAATTAATAAAATATTAAAATGAGCTTTAGGTTATATGGCAGGATGATGTTTTACTTATGCTGAATATAAATTAAAGCATCATCCCGTTTCTGTTTTCTTGCTGTAACTATAAAATGTATGAATGTAAAAGCCTATTTTTTGCAAAAGAAACTTTTAACTACAAATCCGCAACATAACCCTACTGCCGTCTTAAGGCTTCAATAGGCGGAACTGAAGATGCCGAAACAGCAGGATAAATTCCAAATAAAAGCCCTGATACCAATGCCACAACAACAGCTATTTTTATGGCTTCAAAACTGATAGCTGTTTCAAACCCATGTCGGGCAAAAACATTTAGCCCCCATATACCAGCCACTGTGCCGGCTATTGCACCTATGCCGCTCACGTAAAGTGCTTCTAATAAAAATTGTACTAATAAATCAGTCTGCTTTGCTCCAAGCGCCCGGCGAACTCCTATCTCCTGTGTGCGCTCTGTAACTGCCACGAGCATAATATTCATTATTCCCAAACCGCCTACTAAAAGTGAAACTGCTGCAATACCGCCAAGTAAAAGAGTCATTACACGATTGGCTTGGTCAGCTTCTTGCACTAACTGATTTAAGTTAGTGATGGTAATTAAATCTTCACCGCCTGGAATTATGGGATTGCTGTCTGCTGAATCTGAAGATGATTCCATAGCAATTTCCATATCGGCCGAGCTGCTTTGTGCAACTGTTTCATCGGTTGCTTCACCTTTGCTGTCATTGCCGGATAAAGTAGTTGGAGCACTTTGATCTAGGCCCAATTTTCTTTTAAAAATTCTGCCGAGCTGAACAACAGCAAGGTCTGCTTTTAGTGGGGTTTCAGCTTTGCCCCATATTTCAGCAACCGTTTTTTTATCCGCAATTTTTAAAGCAGTTGTATAAGGTATGACTATTTTGTCATCAATGTCATCTGCCTTGCCGGGACCTTTTGGAGCTAATACGCCGACGATCCTAAAAGTCCTGCCGTTTAAACTAATAACTTGACCGACAGGATTGCGGCCTCCCATTAAACCGAAACCCATATTGTAGCCTAAAACAACAACCGGAGATCGCTGAGATACATGTAATTTAGTAAAAAAGTGACCCGATAGCAGCTCATTATCTCTAATACTTGGGAATTCGCTGTTTACTCCGATTATGTCGACTGTGCCGCGAGCACGTCGCCAACGCATTACTGCTTTTGTATAAACCACAGGTGTGGCCATGTCCATTCCATCGACTCGTTCTACTAAGTCTTGCACATCATCGGGATCAAATTCTACCGAAGGATCGTTTGCCTTAATAGCAATTACATTAGAACCAAGACTTTCAAATTGAGCTACAACAGCTTGCCTTGCACCCTCACCTATTCCCATAAGGCTTACAACAGAAGTTACACCAATAGTTACACCTAATATTGTAAGTGCCGAGCGCATAGGATGTGCCAATATACCATGAGCTGCCATTCGAGCGGCAAACCAAAATCGAGTAAGTGCAGGTAATATCCGTAGCGATTTAAACATTTTATTCACTCCTTAATTGGATGCCGGTGTTTTTTCCCCGCCATTGCCTTCCTTGTCTTTATCTTTATCTTTATTTTTGTCATTGTCATCATTTGAAGGAACTATAGAATCTTTGTTTCCAATATGTTGACTTGGCAGCAGGTCAGCACTGCTTCCGGTTATTACCAATTGACCTTCTTTTAGACCGCTTTTAACTTCGGCCAAACGGTCATTCATTAAACCGAGCTTTACTGGTACAGCTTTTGTAGTTCCGTCCGGATTTAGGATTTCAACTTTTTGAACGCCATCTTCTTCGAATACTCCCTCCAACGGTACCAACAGTACATCTTTGGCACTGCCTGCATCAATATAAGCTCTGGCCTGCATACCAGGTCGTAGATTAGGTCCTCCTTTTACTTCAATGTCCACGGCAAATTTTGTAATTCCCTTCATGTCTTGACCCATAGTATCTACATGCATTACTTCACCTTCAAAGGTTTCGCCTGGAAGTGCATCTACGGTGACTTTTACCGGAGAACCTTGTTTTATAAGTAAAACATCAATATCGTCAACTTCGACCCACATTCCCATATCACTGGTATTAAAAACATAACCCATCCATTCTCCCGAGCGAACCTGAGCTCCAAGTTGTGTATCCCAACTGGCTATAATGCCATCCATAGGTGCCCTGACTTCCATTTGCCCAACTTTTGAATAGAGCTGAGACAACTCAAATTCCTTTTCGCGAATTTTATCGAGCTTTTCCTGAATTGTTTTCTGAACATCTGAGCCGGATAGAGAGACAATAGGGTCACCCTTTTTAACAGTTTCCATTTCTTTGACATGGACTTGCGTCGCAACTGCTTCTACTGTTGATAAAACTCTTTCTTCATCAACGAAACCTGTAACGGTGGAAGGACTTGAAAACCATGACACTTTTGTGGAGTTATTTTTATCTAATGGTATACCCACATGAACTTCAAGGCCGGATTTTACTAGTCCGGGATTGCTGCCTTCGATGGTTATCCAGTGTACAAAGCCCTTTGCGGGTTCATCTTCATCGCCATCGGGAACCGGATTTGGGTTTATATCTGTTATCGTTCCATAATATATACCATCAAATATAGAAAATCTCAAAGCAAGTTCATCACCTAATTTTATATTACTAAACTCATCTGGGTATAATTTAGCATCAATCTTAAAACGAGAGTCATCAACAATTCTAGCAACAATATGTCCTTGCTTGATTTCTTGACTTTCAGCGACTGAAAGGCCGGAAACCCTTCCGTCAATAGGTGCCCTCAAGATAACGCCCTGAGATGGATTTACCTCATATAGTCTCTCTGAAGGCAGACCTGTTAAATCTGATAGAAATTTTTTTTCACTTTCCAATTCATCCTGAGCATTTTTAATTTGAGTTTGAAGTTCCGGTGCTGCCAGCCTTGCAATAACTTGTCCCATTTTAACTTCGGTGCCCTCTTCGGCTAAAATTTCGACTAAAGTATATTGAATATCCTCGGCAGACATTTCGTAATAATTTCTTCCGCCGGGAGCTTGTATACTGCCGCTTCGTGAGGGGTTTAAAGGCCCCGTAACGTCTATCCCAACGGTGATATCTCCACGAACTACGGGTTTTGTTGAATATACCGGACCTTGAGCCTCTTGCTCTGGCGGTGGTAAAAGTTCCTTATAAGCATAAAATCCTCCGCCGATTACGACTACTATAATTAAGGCGATCATTAAAATACGCTGCATCATTTTCTATTACCTCCAAAAATTAAATAAGATAATTAAACGTTATTTTTGTTTGATTACATTTTCAACATGCTCTATTTTACCGTCTCGCAAATGAAATATTGTATGACCATATTCAGCTACACTTTTCTCATGGGTCACCTGAACAATGGTTATACCTCTTTGATTATTTAGCTCTTGGAAAATTTCCATTATGCTTTCACTGGTTTTTGAATCTAAAGCACCTGTTGGTTCATCCGCAAGTAATACTTTAGGATCTCCTACAATAGCTCTTGCGATTGCTACTCGCTGTTGCTCACCACCCGAAAGCTGTGATGGTCGATGATGAATACGCTGCTCTAGACCTACGGACTTAAGTGCTTTAACAGACCGCTTATAACGTTCGCTACCGCTTAAACCGCGATAAATTAACGGTAATTCAACATTCTCTAAAGCATTTAAATCAGGCAGCAGGTGAAAGCTTTGAAATACAAAGCCTAGAAGCTGATTGCGTATATCTGCCAGTTCACTGTCGCCCATCTTCTCAACTCGCCTGCCTGCGATTTCATATGTACCCGAGGTAGGCCTATCTAAACAGCCTAAAATGTTAAGCATGGTAGATTTGCCTGAACCCGAAGGCCCCATAATTGAAATAAAGTCACCCTCATTAATACTTAAATTAATATTTTCAAGAGCATTTATAAAGACTTGACCATTTCTGTAACTGCGTGATATATTCTTCAATTCTATTACGGGCAAACTATTACCTCCTCCTTGCTGTTATATAGTTAGATATAGGGTATAAATCTATCTATCATGTTAGACGGTTTTGACATACAAAAGGTTTCATGCTTTAGCAAGAAAATAAATAGTAATGTAATTATTTATCACGACTGTTATTACCTGCTTTATATCAGTTCTCAATAACATAATTCTTTACAAATATAAAAACTCCTTTTTATTAAGAAATAAAATAATGCTTAAAATTGGTGTATAGACATTTACAAATAAAATACTTATACTAAACATGCAGTATAAGATTTTATTTCATTTCAATGAGATTTTTCATGTGTGGTGATATGATGTTCAAACAAATTGTGGGTGAAATAGAAGAAGAGTTGCTGATTTTGGAAGATGATTTAATACGAGCTGTAAGCACTAAAAGAAAATTAATAGAAAAACCGTTAATGAATATGATAAGTTCCGGTGGGAAGCGACTTAGACCGGCAATGCTTTTAGCAGCCGCAAGGTTTGGCGAATATGATTTTGAAATAGTAAGACCTTTAGCACTTTCAGTAGAACTTATACATACAGCTACAATAATTCACGATGACATTGTAGATGATTCACCTATAAGACGAGGAGTTTTGAGTATTCAATCTCAGTTGGGTAAGGATGTGGCTGTTTATGCCGGCGATTACATCTTCTGCAAGGTTTTTGAAATCTTGGCTGCTTCAACTTATTCCAATATATTGGAACAAGTTTCTAAGGCTATGTCTCAGATTTGTGAAGGTGAGTTAAAACAAAGAGAAGATCTTTTTGATACTGATTTAACATTTAAAGACTACCTTTACCGAATACAGAAGAAGACAGCGATTTTATTTGCTTTAAGTGCACAGATGGGAGCAGATGTTTCAAAAGCTCCGGATAAAATTATAAAAGCCTTATATAGTTATGGTATAAACATAGGCATGGCTTTTCAAATAATTGACGATTTGTTGGATTTTACGGGTGATTATAAGAAGCTTGGTAAACCTACTGGTTCAGATATAAGAGAAGGCATAATAACACTGCCGGTTATTTATGCATTAAAACACTCCGATGACAGGGAACGCTTACAAGAAATTTTAAAAAACAAGAATACAAACGAAGATGAAATGAGTATAGCTGTTGAAATAATACAAAAATCCGGTGGGTTAAAATATACTGAACATATGGCTGAAAGATATGTACAAAAAGCGAAGCGCTCTATTGTAATACTTCCGAATACCCCAATGAAAAAACTTTTAGAGGATGCTCCGGAGGTTATTGCAAGAAAATGTAAATAGAAAGCAAATGTCTATGTATTTTTTACTTCTTCCCTTTTTCAAAAATAAGTTATATACTATAAGAAAGTATTAATAGTAAGTATTAGTAGTTGCTAACATATTAAGGAGGTTGCATATGAATTTACCTGAGCTTAGAATAGATAATCTTGTTGCTAGAGTCCCTATTGTGCAAGGCGGTATGGGAGTAGGAATTTCCCTTTCTTCTTTAGCCGGTAATGTGGCATTAAACGGTGGCATTGGTGTTATCTCCGGGGTTGAGCCTGGGTTTAATGAACCGGATTATCTCAAAAATAAGAAAGAAGCAAATCTTAGGGCTTTGCGAATGCACATACAAAAAGCCAGAGATATATGCAAGGATGGAATCTTAGGTGTAAATATTATGGTTGTACTAAATAACTTTGAAGAAATGGTTGCAGAAGCTGTAAAGCAAAAGATTGATATCATATTTTCCGGTGCCGGCCTTCCTTTAAAATTACCGCAATTTACAATGGGTTCTGATACAAAAAATGTCCCAATAGTTTCTTCCGGGCGGGCTGCAGCTGTGATTTGCAAAAGCTGGCATAAGCACTATGGTGTTGTGCCAGATGCCATAGTGGTTGAAGGACCTTTGGCCGGAGGTCATCTTGGATTTTCTGAAGAGGAAATCAAGCACCCGTCATTTCAGCTTATCGACCTTTTAAAAAGTGTCTTGGATACAATAAAACCTTATGAGGAGCTTTATAGAAAAAAAATCCCGGTTATTGCCGCAGGCGGAGTCTTTAATGGCCAAGATATTGCTAACCTTATACAGGCAGGAGCTTCCGGAGTCCAAATGGGCACTCGCTTTGTAGCAACACATGAATGTGATGCGTCTGATGAATTTAAAAAAGTATATCTGGAGGCAACTCCTGATGATGTACAACTAATCCACAGTCCGGTAGGTATGATAGGAAGGGCTATTAGAAACAAATTTTTAATTGAGGTTGAAGCAGGCAAGAAAAAACCTATTCGCTGCCTGTGCAACTGCTTAAAACCGTGTAATCCCGCCAAAGCACCGTACTGTATAGCAGATGCATTGATTAATGCTCAAAGAGGAAATTTTGATAACGGATTTGCGTTTGCAGGCACAAATGTTTATAGAATCAAAGAAATTGTTTCGGTAAAACAGCTTATGGATGAATTGGTATCCGAAACCAAATACCATTTACAGTTTATTTAAAAATAAACCGAAAAGAAATTAATAATTGTTTAATGCCAATTTAATAAAAGCCTTATTTAGGCTTTTATTTTTTAGAAAGGTTTTTAAAATTATTATACAATCCGTACAATTTTATGTTAAAATATAGACACTATGATTATCCGGAGGAAGGTATAAATATGAAAAAACGCTCTAGGTGGTTCAAATGCATCATAATAATAGCTATGATATCTTTTCTTTCTATAACTCCTGTTACATATGATAAAGTTATAGCGGCAGAAGAAAAGATTCCGGATGAAATATACTTTTTGATGCAGATGGAGAATTTTTTAAAAACGAATTATGTTGAAGATGTAGCGGATTTGGATTTATTAAGAGGAGCTATTAAAGGGATGATTGAGTCATTAGACGATCCATATTCCGAGTATTTTACTCCTGAGGAATTTAAAGAATTTAATGAAGAAACAAGCGGGAATTTTGAAGGCATAGGTGTTGTAATTACTTTAAAGGATAAATATATAACCGTTGTTTCGGTTTTAGAGGGTAGCCCTGCCGAAAAAGCGGGAATAAAACCGGGTGACAGATTTATAGAAATTGACGGCAGTAATGTAACCGGCCTACCTCTTTCGGATATATTAAACCGGTTAAAAGGTGATAAAGGCTCAAAGGTAAATATAGGCGTTATCAGGGGAGATGACAGGCAGGTACTAAGATTTGAAGTAGAACGAGGTGTTATCAAAACAAATCCCATTAGCTCCAAGATATTAGGGCAGGGTATCGGCTATATAAAAATAAGTGAGTTTAATGAAAATACGGTGGAAAATTTAGATAAAGCCCTTAATGATTTTAAAAAAGGCGGAGTTCTTGGTATAGTTTTAGACCTTCGCAATAACCCGGGAGGTTATCTTGATCAAGCTGTAGAAGTGGCTACTCGATTTGTACCCAAAGGTCCTATAGTAAACATAGTTTCAAAAGATGGTAATATCCAATCATATACATCAAAATCTGAGATGTCATCCAATAAATTGGTTGTACTTGTAAATGGAGGTTCTGCAAGTGCATCGGAAATATTGGCCGGAGCCATTAAAGATAGGAAAGTCGGTATTTTGGTTGGCGAAAAGACTTTTGGGAAAGGTATGGTGCAAAGGACTCTTAGTTTAGGAACATTAGGCGGAATTAAATTAACTATTGCACACTATACGACACCAAACGGTACAAATATTAATAAAACAGGAATAATCCCTGATATAGTCGTCGAAACAGATAAAACAAATCCATTTAAAGATTTTAGTCCGTTAAACAGCCAAAAAACATTAAAATATGGAAATATCGGCTTAGAAGTGCTAGGCATTCAACAAAGATTGCGGTTCTTGAACTTGTTTAACACCACTCCGGATGGAGTTTTCGGGCCAAGGACACAACAGGCGGTAAAAGCTTTGCAGCAGAAAGCTGGCTTGCCTTCGACCGGCGTTGTCGATGCAAATTTCTATAAAGCTTTAGATGATGCTATATATAAAAAGCTTTCTTTGGCGGAGGATATTCAATTAAGGAAGGCCATTGATGTTCTAAAGGAAATGATAAAAAAAAGTAAAGCAGCTTGAAACCAGATAATATTTGGAATTGCAAGGAAAGATTATGATGAAAAAGGACAAGATTACATCTGAAGAAAAAGAGCGGGAACGTATAACTGCTATAATTTCAAAATTAAGCAAGTTATATCCTGAGGCAACGACTGCCTTGAATCACAGCAGCCCATTTGAGCTGTTAATTGCTACGATCCTATCGGCTCAGTGTACTGATAAGCGAGTAAACAAAGTGACGGAAAGACTTTTTAAAAAATATAAAGGTCCTAAAGATTTTGCTGAAGCAAACAAGTCTGAACTGGAACAGGATATTAAAGAATGTGGCATATTTAAAAATAAAAGCAAGAATATAATAGAAACTTCAAAGATACTCTTTGAAAAATATAATGGGCAAGTGCCGTCTAACTTTGATGAATTGATAGAGCTTCCGGGAGTTGGACGTAAGACTGCCAATGTTGTTTTGGCAAATGCCTTTGGCAAGCCCGCATTTGCTGTGGATACTCATGTATATAGGCTTGCTCATCGCTTGGGTTTTTCCGATAAAAAGAATTTAATTGAAGTTGAAAGGGATTTAAGGGAGAAAATCCCCGAAAATTTATGGATAAAGGCTCATCATTGGCTAATTTACCATGGTCGCAATATTTGCCGCGCACGAAAACCCCTATGCGATGAGTGCTTACTTAGTGATTTGTGTCTTAAGTTTCAAAAAGCAATAAATGCTGATAAAAATTGTCAGTAAGACAGCTGAAAAAACAGCTGTTTTTAACTGACCTTGTGCGAAAAGCCAAGGATATATTCCTAAACTGTAGTCTATGGCATCGCTTGCTATCATAAGGAAGGTTAAAACAATCATATCTTTTTTGCTGAAATGACATTTGTTTATAAATAAAAAACCTTCAATAGCCATACCCAGGTGTGACAAAGTAAGGTGAAAATTCGTGAAGGTATAATTACCGCCTATTAAAAAAAAGTGGGTATTAATTATTACTGCCCAGAGTCCATATTTAATGAGCCATGCGCAGGCGATTAATGTTACAAACGGTCTGGGTTTTTTTATTATTATGAGCAAAAGTGCAATAGAAAAAAGTAGGGAAGCTGTTGGACTATCAGGCACGAAAACTTTTAAAAGTGTCGGGGTTGTTGATAGTTGTTGTCGATACCAATAAAAACCGTAAACAGAGCCAATGAAATTTATGCAAAATAGTATCAATAATAATGAAAGCTTTATATCTTTTTTATGCAATTATATTCCCCCTGAAAACCTTGTGAACTTTATTATAACACAAATTATTTTACTAAATAAAAGCAGAATGCGGCTACCAAACAAATATCTTATAAAATTGTAAAATTACATGAATATATGGCATTGTTTTTTATTTAAGGTTGTGCTATAATGTCTTTCATCTATGTATATATGTTTACTACATACGCACAATTGATTAAGGAGGAACGGAGTTGGTCGAAAAAGGCGGTTTTTATATCATAAAGGAAGAAATAATGCCGGAGATTTTGAAGAAAACTGTTAAAGCAAAAGAACTTTTAAAGAGCGGAAAAGCCAAAACTATTAATGAAGCAACTGAAACTGTCGGAATGAGCAGAAGTGCTTTTTATAAGTATAAAGATTATATTTTCCCTTTTTATGAGGCTAGCATGGGTAAGATAATAACGGTTTCTTTGTTGTTAGAGCACATACCTGGTGTTTTATCTGCAATTTTGGATGAGATTGCAAGAGCACATGGTAATGTATTAACTATTAATCAAAATATACCTATCCAGAATATGGCAAGTGTTACTATTTCTTTTGAAACAGGTAATATGACTAAAAATGTTGAAGATTTATTGGCAATCATACAAAATACGGATGGCGTTCAAAAAGTCGACATAGTAGCCCAGGGATGAAAAAACGACAGGAGATGGTTAAACAATGATACAAGTTGGCATTTTAGGTTTAGGCACTGTTGGTACAGGAGTCGTAGAATTAATAGAAAAAAATAATGATATAATAGAAAAAAGAATTGGAGATCGAATAAATATAAAAAAAGTTCTTGTAAAAAATATAAATAAACGAAGGTCAAGCCTAGTAGAGGGGAAAATAACAGATAAATTTGAAGATATTTTAGAAGATGAGGATATTTCGGTGGTTGCTGAAGTTATGGGTGGTGAAGAGCCCGCTCTCACTTATATCAGAGAATTATTAAGCAGAGGAAAGCATGTAGTAACCGCCAATAAAGAGGTGATTTCAGAACACGGAAATGAACTCTTAAAAATTTCGGCAGAAAAAGATGTGAATTTGTTGTTTGAAGCCAGCGTGGGTGGCGGGATACCAATAATTATGCCAATGAAACAATGCTTATCTGCTAATGATATTGTTAAGGTAATGGGAATATTAAATGGTACTACTAACTACATTTTAAGTCAGATGACTGAGAAAAGCGAAAGCTTTAGTGAAGCCCTAGAAAAGGCTCAACTCGAAGGGTGTGCAGAGAGCGATCCTACAAATGATGTAAAAGGCTTTGATGCCGCAAGAAAGCTGGCCATACTATCTTCTATCGCATTCAACACTCGCATTACTCCAGAGCAGGTTTATACAGAAGGTATAGACAACATAAGTCATTTGGATATTGAGTATGCACGTGAATTAGGAGCGGTTATAAAACTCATCGCTCTTGGCAAAAAAAATGAAAATAATATAGAAGTTTCGGTAACACCGGTGCTGTTAAAAAAAGATCATCCTTTAGCCAGTGTATCCGGAACATTTAACGCAATAATGGTTGAAGGTGATGCTGTGGGACCTGTTATGTTTTATGGGTTAGGAGCAGGTAAAATGCCTACTGCAAGTGCTGTAGTTGCAGATATTATGGAAGCCGTTAGAAATAAAAACGGGAGTAAACTCCACTGCACATGCTACAATCGCCTAAATGTAATGGATTCGGGAGAAAGTGTAACGAGTTTTTATTTGCGATTGAGAGTTTTCGATAGGCCGGGGGTGCTTTCAAAAATTGCGGGAGCTTTTGGAGAAAATCAAATTAGTTTATCAAAAGTATTTCAAAAGAACACGATAAATGGCACCGCTGAAATCGTCATGGTTACGTATGATGTTCCGTTTAAAAATCTTCAAGAAGCCTTAGATGAAATCAGGGCGTATAAACAGGTAGTTGAAATATCTACAGTTATTAGAGTTGAGGGGGAATGTTAAATGAGGCAAAAAACAGGAATAATTAATAATTATTTTTCATATCTTCCTGTTAAAGACAAAAAGAATATAGTTACACTTTGTGAAGGTAGTACACCCTTACTTCGAGCAAAGAATCTGGAAGAGTACTTGGATACAGAAGTGCATATTTATTTAAAATACGAGGGTTTGAATCCAACAGGATCTTTTAAAGACAGGGGAATGACTGTTGCCGTTTCTAAGGCTGTTGAAGATGATGCAAGTGCTGTCATATGTGCTTCTACAGGCAATACGTCTGCTTCTGCGGCTGCTTATGCGGCAAAAGCTCGCTTGAAATGCATTGTCTTGATTCCAAATGGTGCTATTGCTATGGGAAAATTGGCTCAGGCAATTGCTTATGGAGCAAAAGTAATTGCTGTAAACGGCAATTTTGATGATGCCTTAAAGATGGTAAGAGAAATATCTTCCAAGAAGCCAATAACTCTTGTTAATTCAATAAATCCATACAGGATCGAAGGCCAAAAGACTGCTGCTTTTGAAATTTGTGATGAGCTTGAAGAGGCACCGGATTATCTTGCTATTCCGGTGGGAAATGCAGGAAATATAACGGCTTATTGGAAGGGGTTTAAGGAATACTACTCACTTAAAAAAAGTAAGAAGTTGCCTAAAATGATGGGTTTCCAAGCTGCTGGTGCAGCACCAATTGTTGAAAATAGAGTTATCGAGAACCCTGAAACCATCGCTACGGCTATTCGAATAGGCAATCCTGCAAGCTGGAAGTACGCCGTAGAAGCTGCTGAAAATTCTGGAGGCAGGATACAAAAAGTAACAGATGATGAAATTTTGCAAGCATATAAAATTCTGGCAAAAAAAGAAGGTGTTTTTGTTGAGCCGGCTTCGGCTGCTTCGGTAGCAGGCATTATAAAAATGTGTAAGGATAAGGTCTTGAAAAAAGGAGAGAAGATCGTGGCAGTATTAACTGGTCATGGTTTAAAAGATCCCGACACAGCTATTCAGAACGGAGTGAAGCCGACTGTTATTGAGGCAAGAATGGAGTTGCTAGAAAAAGAAATATATGGGGAGTGAAAGCATGGTAAGAGTTAAGATTCCGGCTACGACAGCAAATTTTGGTCCGGGTTTTGACTGCCTCGGCGCATCACTTGGACTATATAACTATATTGATATGGAATTTTCAGATGCTCCCAAAGTCTATGTAAAAGGAGAAGGAGTTGAAGAAATCCCATTAGATAAAACCAACTTAGTTTATCAGGCGGCAGCTAAAGTTCTAAAACGTGCAAATGTAAACAAGGATTTAAAAATAGTTTTAGAAAACCATATTCCTCTAGCAAGAGGTCTGGGAAGCAGTGCTGCTTGCATAGTTGGGGGGTTAATGGCGGCTAATCACCTGATAGGAGATATTTTTGAGAACAGTGAACTACTAAAAATTGCAACCGAAATGGAAGGACACCCTGATAACGTAGTGCCTGCAGCATTCGGGGGTTTTTGTCTATCCATGATATATGAAAATAAGATTATTTATAAAACCTTTCCTATGCCATTTTGGTTGAAATTTGTGGTTTGTATACCGGATTTTGAGCTAAAAACAGAGGATGCGAGGAAGATCCTTCCTGAAGAGATAAACTTTAAAGATGCCGTATTTAACATTAGTCGCACGGCAATGCTTGTGGCTGCAATGGCCCAAGGCGACTTATCCAATATGGATATTTTTTGTCAGGACAGGTTGCACCAACCATTTAGGAGCCAATTAATTCCCGGCATGGAAAAGATACTTGCGACAGTAAGGGAAAAGGGTGCTTTTGCCGGTTTTTTAAGCGGATCCGGCCCTACAGTTGTATGCCTAACTTTAAGGGAGAGGGCTGACGCATTAGGTGAACATATGGTAGACATCTTTTCAAGAGCAGGTATAAAATCTTGCTATAAAGTACTATCATCAGATTCGGAAGGGGTAAAATTTTTATAAATAGTTGGGTATAGCTTCTTTATTATTCATACGAAGCAATCATTTAGTGACCCGGCAAAGTAAATCATCTTGAAAAACCATAAAATTATTTAAAGGACTTGAAATTACCAAGTCTATGCTTTATAATAATATATGCTATTTGAAAGAATCTGGGTGTGGCGCAGTTTGGTAGCGCGCTAGAATGGGGTTCTAGAGGCCGGGGGTTCAAGTCCCCCCACTCAGACCAGTTTCTTTAATTATTAAGGATTATAGAAGTTATCTATAGACTAAGATCTTATGATTGAGAAAGTGCTATTTTTAAGTGCAAGGATAGTTTTAATAGAAATTTAGTGTAAGCCGTTTACCTCGTTTCCGGTAAGCGGCTTTTTAACGTTAAATTTTTGCTTTATTTTTTTAACTGCAGTAATCTTAAAAAGAGGATTATGCCTATTTTTGGAGAACATATAAAATAATAGCTTAGTTTACTGTAAAGCGCATACTTAATAAAGTCTGCTTGGTATTTTGCCCAAAAAGGTGATTTGAAAGATGCATCAGAATTCTAATAAAAAGGTGATATATTTAAAGCCTAAAAAATCGTTTTTTTTAAGAGTGCGTTCTATCCTGATTTTATTTTTTATTGGAATCATAATTTTTGCTGCCTATCATTTTTTACATATAAAAACATATGTAGTGTCAAAAGGAACGATTGATAAAGGTTTTTTTTCTGATGCTGTTATTATAAAAAATGAAAAAGTGCTTTTATCGCCGACAAATGGCAAATTGGAATTGCTAGTAGATTCGGGCGAAAGAGTTAGGGTAGGTGCGCCGGTTTTTAGAGTTACTACAGATGCCAGAAAAAAAGAGATTTATCTGCAAGAAATAACTGAAATTGAAGATAAAATAAAATCCTTAAAAGATAGTGAGGATACTTCATCGATATCTTTAAATCTAATTAACAAATCCATCGAAGATATTACCCAAAAACTAAAAGATGCCACAGATATTAGTGATTCCGGCAAGGCGAAATTACTGGAAGATGAGCTGACCAGACTAAGAGAAGAAAAACAGGAAAAAATTGATTCCAATAAAGCTAATATAGATGTCTTACAAGAACAATTGGAGAAGTTAAAAAATGTATTAAATGAATCTGACACGGTAGTTTATGCTCCCATTGCAGGGATAGTAAGCCTAAATATAGATGGTTTTGAAGACTTGCTGGTTGCTGATACGCTTGGAGAACTTACCTATTCTCAATTGCAAGCTGTAAGCGATGATTCAAGTGATAGGGATTTATCAGCAATCATCAAAACAAACCAAGCCGTAGTCAAAATAATAGATAATTTCACTTGGTATTTAGCACTTAAGCTAGAACATCAAATGGAGGAAGGAAGAAGTTACTATATAAAATTGCTCGATGGTAATGATGGCAATGAAAAAATAAAAGCAAAGCTGATAAATATTAGCGAAGACGGGTCTATAGGCTTTTTTTTAGTTAATACAGGCTTAGATAGTCTTCTAGACTCGAGGAAAATAAAAGTATTTGTTGTTACCGGAACTTATACGGGTAACATAATACCTTCAACTGGTTTGTTTTTTAATGAAGGAAAGGAAGGGGTATATATAATAGAACAAGGTAAAAAACAATTTAAACCTATAGAAATCACAGCTCGCAATGAAAATAATATAATTATAAATGGATTAAAACCAGGAGATAAAATTTTACTAAAAAAATAAGAGGGGATAGCATGTCTTTATTAGAAGAAAATATTGCAAACATCAAATCAAGAATAAAATTTGCTGCAGAGCGAGCGGGTAGAAACCCTGAAAATATTGATATAGTAGCAGTTACAAAAACAATTCCACCTGAAATTATTCAAAAAGCGGTTGACAGCGGTCTTGTTTTATTAGGTGAAAACAGAGTTCAGGAAGCCCGCGATAAAAAGGAATTGGTAAATGGAAATGTTCAATGGCATTTAATAGGTCATTTACAAAGAAATAAAGTGAAGATGGCGCTTGGCTTATTTTCTATGATTCAGTCAATCGATAGTTTGCCACTGGCTGAAGAAATACAAAAAAGAGCCGAGCAGATACAACAAACAGTCGATGTCCTGGTTCAAGTAAATATTGGCAGAGAAAAAACAAAGTATGGAGTAGATCCGGATAATACTAAAAGCTTTATAGAAAAGATTGCCTTATTTCCAAATTTAAGGGTTAGAGGTTTAATGGCAATAGCTCCTTTTAAGCAAAATCCAGAAGATGTAAGGCCGTATTTTCGGCAATTAAGAGAAATTTTTAAAAATATAAAGCAAACACATATTGATAATGTAAATATGGAATATTTATCTATGGGAATGAGCAATGATTTTGAAGTGGCTGTTGAAGAAGGGGCAAATATGGTTAGGATTGGGACCGGTATTTTTGGGGTTAGGGAAAAATAACTTTAAGAGGTGATAAAAATGAACACAAAAACGTTTTTTGAAAAAGTGTTGTATTTTTTGGGCATCCAAGATGAAATGCCTGAAGAACCGGAAAAAGAAAATTATGAGCCTTATATTGTAAGGCCTGAGCAAAAACCTGCAAGTCGAGTCATTAATATTCATCAAACAAGTAAGAATAAAATGGTAATATTTAAACCCAGTTCATTTGAAGAAGTTCGTGAAATAACTGACGAAGTAAAGAATCGAAGAGCAGCTATAGTGAATTTAGAAAAACTAGATAAGGAAAACGCAAAGCGAATATTGGATTTTATGGCGGGTAGTATTTACGCACTAAACGGAACTGCGAGGAAAATAGGCTCAGGAATATTTGTTTTTGCACCAGACAATATAGATGTTTCCGGAGTTGATATGGAAGAATACAACTTGGAAAAATCATCTCTAATTTCAAAATGAGAGGTGTGAGATTTTGCTATTAAAGATAGTTAATATGTTCTTTCAGTTTCTCTATTTTATGATTACGATACGGATTGTTTTATCATTTTTCCCAAATCCGATTAATTCAAATATTTATAGAGTTATTTATCAAATTACGGAGCCTATTCTGTTTCCGTTCAGATCTTTTTTAGAAAAATTTATACCTAGGGGTCCTGGCTACTATCTAGATTTTTCGCCTATATTAGCCTTGCTTTTTCTGGATGTTTTACGAGGAATTATCATCAGATTATTGTTAGCGATTCTTTGGTAAGGAGATGACATAGTGGATATTTCACCGTTGGAAATTCAAAAAAAAGAATTCAGTAAATCTATGAGAGGCTATAACAAGGAAGAAGTGGACGAGTTTCTAGAAAGGTTAACAGAGAATTACGAGAAAATATATAAGGAAAATAAAGATTTAAAAGAACAAATTGAATTTTTAGAGGGAAAAATACAAAGCTATAAAGAAATTGAAGCTACATTAAAAAACACCCTTGTTTTAGCCGAAAAAACTGCTGAAGAGGTTAAGATAAATGCACAGAAAGAAAGGGAAATAATATTAAAGCAGGCATCTATGCAAGCGGATAAAATATTACGGCGTGCTGAGGAAAAAACTAATCAAATAAATAATCAAAACGAAGAATTAATAAGGCAGTTTTATTTATACAAAACGAGATTTAAGAATTTTCTCCAATCTCAATTGGATTACCTAGACTGCCTGAAGCTGGATATATTTAGTAATAATGTTTCGGATTTGAGGGTATCTATCTCGGACGCTGCGGCTGCTGATGACAAGGGCGATGAGCAAGCATTTACTGCAGAAGTATCAGCTGAAGAAACATTAAGCGAAGAAACACCTGATGAGAGAAGTAATATAGGTGAGATAAGCCTTTTAAAAGAAGAATAGTCTATAAAAACTAAAATTCTGGAATAAAAAAACCTTGTTTGGATAAATTATTTTAGAGGGAACCCTTATGAGTGATAAGAATGAAAAGATTTTTGAGGATTTAAGTCAAAAAATCGATGAGCTTTCAATAAGAATAGAAAAACTCAACTTGGCGGAATATTTGGAAATTTTAAGAGATCCAAAAAAAGTGCTCTACGTTAATTTCTTAGGTGGTATTGCTAGGGGTTTCGGCATGGCCGTAGGATTCACCCTTTTGGGTGCTTTTGTTATCTATATACTTCAACGCATGGTAATTTTGAAATTACCAATTATAGGAACATTTATTGCAGATATAGTAGAGATTGTCCAGAAACAAATTTCTATACGATAACATTAAAAATAAGGAGGTCAATGCTTGCGCCTAAACTATTTTAAGAGCGAACTCGAAAAGCTTAAAAACGAACTAGAGAAACAAATAGACAACTTGACAAAGTACAGCAATGAGTCATTAAAAGAGTCTGTAGGTGAACTTTCAGGGTATGATAATCATCCTGCAGATTTAGGTGCCGAAACATTTGAACGGGAAAAAGATCAAGGTTTAAAAGGAAATGCAAAGCTCTTATTAATGAAGGTCAATCATGCATTGGATAGAATTAGTAACGGAACTTATGGGAGATGCGAAAGATGCGGAAAAATAATTGAAGAAGAGAGGTTAAAAGCCTTACCTTATACGACCTTTTGCGTAGACTGTAAAAAGTCGGAAGAAAAGCCTGGTGACCATAGTAAACGACCTATTGAAGAAGAAGTACTCAATTTTCCTTTCGTCAGAAGTTTTCTTGATGGCACCGGTGAAATAGAGTATGATGGTGAAGATGCATGGCAAGATGTAGCAAGATATGGTACATCTGATGGCCCTCAAGATGTACCTAACGAGGCGGCTTACTATAATGAAACATATGTTGATAGCGATGAAAAGAGAGGTATAGTAGAGAGGATCGATAGTATTATAGATGAAGAAGACCCTGATGAAGATGATAAAAATGAATTTGGGAAATAGATGCCCTTATATGGGCATTTTTTGCATTGAAGTTTAAAACAGTGTATTATATAATTGAAAAAAACGCAAGCTGTGGAGGGTAGCAGTTTTGTATATTATTTTGAGTATAGTTATTTTGGCAGCTGATATGGTAACGAAATATTTTGTACAACGAAAAATGGAACCATATGATTCAATTCCTGTTATAAAAAATATTTTCCACATAACTTATGTACAAAATACAGGTGCAGCTTTTAGTATTTTAAAAGGCAAGATATTTTTCTTTGCTGCGGTTTCAGTTATTATTACATTAATAATTATATTTATAATGATTAAATATCCAATCAAAGAAAAAATTCTCGGAATAGCTATGGCTATGGTTCTTGGCGGAGCTGTAGGGAATCTCATCGACAGGTTAAGATATGGTTACGTAGTTGATTTTTTAGATTTTAGGATTTGGCCGGTTTTTAATATAGCAGATTGTGCTATAGTTGTAGGTACTTTAATTTTGGCATATCTTATAACTTTTCGTGCAGAGCCGGGAAGCTTGCAGAGCAAAAATAGGAGGTAAGTCTTGGATAATAAATATGCATTTACAGTAACGAGAGATGACGAAAAAAAACGACTAGACATTTTTTTAGCTGATAAACTGCAAGATTCCCGAAGCTTTTTAAAAAAGGGTATAGTTGAAGGTTGGATAAAGGTAAATGGCTCTATTGTAAAACCTAATTATAGGTTAAGGCAAGAAGACCAAATAATTGTTACTGTTCCTCAAGCTTTGCAGCCTTTGATAGACCCAGAGGATATACCATTGGACATTATTTTTGAGGATAGGGATATTGTTGTTATAAATAAACCCAGAGGTATGGTAGTTTACCCGGCTCCGGGAAACTATTCAGGCACACTCATTAATGCTCTTCTTAATCATACCAAGGATTTGTCTGCCCGTGGAGGCACAATGCGGCCGGGAATAGTACACAGGTTGGATAAAGATACTTCCGGAGTAATCGTTGTGGCAAAAAATGATACTGCGCATATAAATCTTTCGAAACAACTCAAGAGTCGAGAAGTTAAAAAGGTTTATCAAACTTTAGTGTGGGGCAAGGTTCAGGAAGATAAAGCTACAATAAATGCTCCGATCGGAAGACACCCTATAAAACGAAAAGAAATGGCAGTTACTACAAAAAATTCAAAAGAAGCTATTACGCATTTTAAAGTGTTAGAGAGATTTGATGAATTTACTTTTCTTGAAGTAGCTATTGAAACCGGTCGGACGCACCAAATAAGGGTTCATATGAAATTTATCGGTCATCCGATTGTCGGTGACCCTATTTATTCAAGGAAAAAAGTCCCCTTTGAAATAAAGGGGCAAGCACTTCATGCGTATAAACTTGGCTTTTGCCATCCCAGCAATAATCAGTATATGGAATTTGAAGCACCACTGCCAGATGATATGAGTCTTATATTGAATATATTAAGAAACAGGAAAGTAAATAAATAGATCTTAAGGAAATTTATTATAATTTTTGCCATAGCTTTTTGCTATATGAACATTTAGAAGGGAATGATATTAAAAATGGAAGAAAAGGCACGCATAATGGATGAACAAGCTGTAAATCGTGCTTTAGTTAGAATTAGCCATGAGATTATAGAAAAAAATAAGGGTGTAGAAAATTTGGCAATAGTAGGTATCAGGCGAAGAGGAGTTCCGCTGGCCAAGAGACTGGCAGACTATATTTCTTCCATTGAGGGAGTAAATGTTCCCGTAGGTATTTTGGATATAACTCTTTATCGTGATGATTTATCAAGTTTGACTTCTCAGCCCGTAGTACATAAAACTGAAATACCTTTCAATATAACCAACAAAGATATAGTTTTAGTAGATGATGTAGTTTACACCGGCAGAACTGTAAGAGCTGCTCTTGATGCCTTAGCAGATTTAGGCCGTGCAAAAACAATACAATTAGCTGTACTCATAGACAGAGGTCACCGAGAATTACCGATAAGGCCTGACTTTGTCGGAAAAAATGTTCCCACATCAAGGGAAGAGATAGTAGAAGTTAGATTAGAAGAAGTAGATGGAGAAAACAATGTTGTAATATTAAAACGATAATTTTGAGATAATATTCGCATCAGGTGTTACATAGATAGTTTTTTGATGATAGTATATGACAAAACCAGGTTTTGCTCCCGAAGGTTTCTTTACATGTCGAACTAGTGTATAATCTACTGGAACATTGCTGCTGTTTCGAGCTTTGCTAAAATAAGCAGCTAAAATAGCAGCTTCCACTAAAGTAGTTTCGCTTAGTTCATTTCCATGGCTTTCAATAACTACATGAGAGCCCGGAGTATCTTTAGCATGAAACCATAAATCATCAGGTCTTGCTTTCTTAAAAGTCAGATTATCATTTTGCCTATTGTTTTTTCCTACATAAATTATAAGACCATCTGAAGATTTAAATCGCAACGGCTCTGATGCCGCATTTTTTTGTTGTTTTTTCTTAAGTATCTTAATATAATTTTGAGATTCTAGTTCTTGCCGGATTTCTGACAAGTCTGCCATATTCTGGCTGTAATCTAGATTTACGAGGATACTGTCCAAATACTCAATTTCCTTTAACGTACCAGTTATTCTTTCTTCAAGAATTTTTTTCGTTGATTGCAATTTTTTGTACTTATTAAAATATATTTGAGCATTATGAGCAGGCGATAGTTTCTCATTTAGAGGAATTATAACATCTTCATCCTGGTTATAAAAGTTAGGCAGTTTAACTTGATTTTGGCCGGGTTTTATATGGTATAAATTAGCAGATAAAATCTCACCCCATAATTTATACTTTTGAAAGTCAAAAGTCTTATTTTTTCTTTCTTTTAAATAAGCCAAGTTTTGTTTTAATTTTTTCATGCGCTTTAATACTACTGATTTAATCTGATTTTTTGCAGCATTTAAGACTGTAAGCTCTTTTTTTCGTAAAAAGAAAGAGTCAATGGCATTATTTACCGTAAGATTAGAAAGTGCATGCTCTTCTTGATACACAGTCATAGGAAATATCCAAAAATCTATAGGCTGACCACTACTCCGATCTAAATACAAATGAGGATTAAAGCGGTGCAATATCAAATCTTTCTGTAGATTTACCAGAACTTTTACAATGCCTTTTATTTCATCATCACGAAGCTTAAAAACAGGGGTTTTATGATTTATATTTGCCCTTAAAGCAATCTCTTGAGATGAAATTCCTGAAAAACCTGCAAAATTATCAAGAAGCCATCTGCTCAAAGTTTTTTGACTTTTCAACATAGATGCTTTTTTGATGAAAGAAATAATAT
Source organism: Tepidanaerobacter acetatoxydans Re1 (assembly GCF_000328765.2). Taxonomy (NCBI): domain Bacteria; kingdom Bacillati; phylum Bacillota; class Clostridia; order Thermosediminibacterales; family Tepidanaerobacteraceae; genus Tepidanaerobacter; species Tepidanaerobacter acetatoxydans. The sequence goes on along the minus strand of NC_019954.2, from coordinate 1,512,336 downwards.
AGTTATCATCGACTGATAACAAGTCTGTTTTTTGTTCTAACGGGGGTTGCGTGTACTCTTTTCCGGGAAGAATTTCCCTATATCGATTAACTTCAAAACTTATCCGCTTTATCGAATCTATAATTGTATCAGTATTTAAATCCAATAATATAATATTGCTATGTTTCCCCATAATTTCAATAATGAGCTTATATTCTGCAGGCTGCATGAATTCATCTGTATTTTGTATTATTATTTCAATAATACGCTCTAAACCTTTTTGGGATATTTTTTCTATTTTACCTCCTAAAAGATATTTCCTCATTAACATACAAAACATGGGAGGAGAAGGTGGATTTTTAGCCGATTCATCGGTTAAATGTATTCTGCAGTTTATAGAATCAGCTGACAAAAGTAGTTTATATTCTTGTCTATTGCTTCGAATGGTAAAAATAAGTTCATTTTTATCCGGCTGTGAGATTTTAGCTATTCTGCTTCCGGTTACTGCTTCTTTTAACTCATATATTGTTCCGAATAATGCTATTCCATCAAATGGCATAGAAAAACCTCCTTATCGTGTTTAAGTATAACACTAAAATAAGGCTTTTTGAAGGCGGGTATATTATTGTTTAAAACAAAATTAAATGATATAATAATTTGGACGATTACTGAGTAAACCAGGGTTAACCCTGGTTTAATAGGTTTATTATCTATCACAAATAATAAAAGGGGTTTAAAATGATTAAAAGCATGACTGGCTATGGTCGAGGTGAAAATATTGGCAAATATCACTGGATTGTAGAAATTCGTTCAGTGAATCATAGATTTTTAGATATATTTGTCAGACTACCAAAACCTTGGCTTTTTCTGGAGGAGAAGATAAAAAATTATATTAAGGGGAAAATAGTTCGAGGCAGGGTCGATGTATTTATTAACTTGTATAACGAGAACGTTCCGGTGAATATAAAAATTGACAAAATACTTGTTAACAATTACTATAAAAAATTGATAGAGTTAAAAGATGAAATTGGTTTTGAAGGTCCGATTTCATTGTCACTACTTTCTCTGATGCCAAATATTTTTAATGTGGAAGAAGAACTTCCTACAGAACAAGAGCTTTGGGGTACTTTAGTGCCGTCCATAGATGATGCACTGGAAAACTTATTTAAAATGCGGGAAAAGGAAGGTGAAAACCTCTGGAAGGATTTATATAAGAGACTTGAAATTATTAAGAATAGGACAAAATCAATAGAAGAACTGGCAAAAGTCGCTCCTGCCGAATACAGAAAAAAACTTATGTTCAATCTGGAGCAGCTTTGTAGTGACATTTCACTTGATCAGCAAAGGATTGAGATGGAAGTAGCATTATTTGCTGAAAAAGCTTGCATAACCGAGGAAATAGTTCGATTAAATAGTCATCTAGATCAAATGAAAGAGTTGGTAAATTCTAAGGAAGCAGTAGGTAGAAAAATGGATTTTATTGCCCAGGAGATGTTTCGAGAAGTAAATACAATAGCTGCCAAGTCATTGGATTGCAGCATTTCCAAAGAAGTTATTGACATAAAGAGCGAACTTGAGAAAATACGAGAACAAATTCAAAATATCGAGTAAAAATCAGGAGGTATTAGTGTGGACATTAAACTTGTTAACATCGGATTTGGGAATATAGTATCGGCTAATAGAATAATAGCCATAGTGAGCCCAGAATCAGCTCCTATAAAACGAATAATACAAGAGGCTCGTGACCGCGGTATGCTTATAGATGCCACGTACGGCCGGAGAACCCGTGCGGTTATAATAACAGACAGTGATCATGTAGTTTTATCTGCTATCCAACCCGAAACCGTAGCTCATAGATTGGGTAGCAATAAAAACTTGATAGAAGATGAAGTTGAAGAAGAAGAAACTAATTTCGAATAGAGGGGTTTTCGATGAGGGAACAGGGTATGTTAATTGTGGTATCAGGTCCTTCAGGAGTTGGCAAAGGAACATTGTGTAATATACTTGTAAGTAAAGTTGAAGATGTATTTCTTTCTACATCTGCTACTACAAGGTTACCCAGGCCTGGTGAGTTAGACGGTGTTAATTATATTTTTATGAGTCATGAAAACTTTGAAGATAAAATAAAAAAAGGACAGTTTTTAGAATGGGCTAAGGTATATACTAACTATTATGGCACACCAAAAGATGTTGTTATTAAAAAGCTTAGCGAAGGCAAGGACGTTATTCTCGAAATTGATATACAGGGTGCGGCTCAAGTTAAAAAAAACTATCCTGAAGGGATTTTCATATTTATAGCGCCTCCAAGTATTGAAGAATTAGAAAAACGCATCATAAAAAGAGGCAGTGATACTAAAGATTCTGTTGATTTAAGGCTCAAGTGCGCAAAAGAGGAAATTCAGGCAGCCTTTGACTATGATTATGTTATAATAAACGAAGATTTGGATACAGCAGCTTTAATGCTTCAATCTATAGTCCTGGCCGAAAGATGTAGGGTGTCAAGAAATAAAAAGAAACTTTTGGAGATCAAGGGAGGAAGCCAATTATGATGTATCCATCTATAGATTCTCTTACAACTAAATATGACAGTAAGTATATTATTGCTGTAGCAGCGGCTAAAAGAGCTCGCCAACTGGTAGAAGGTGCAAAAGAACTTGTAGAGGTAAACACGAAAAAACCTGTTTCAATAGCATTATTTGAACTTGATGCAGGAAAAATCCTTATAGAACGGGTTAAACCCGGGGCAAAACAATGAGGTGAACCATGCTTAAAGATAAGTTTGTGGTAATAGGAGTTACCGGCAGTATAGCAATTTATAAAGCGGTAGAACTTGTGAGATTATTTAAAAAAGCCGGTGCTAATGTCCAAGTTGTAATGACAAAATCCGCATGCGAATTTGTCAAACCATTAACTTTTCAAGTTGTGTCACAGAATCCGGTTATTACTGACATGTTTGCAGAACCTTCTTCATGGGAAGTTGAACATGTAGCATTGGCCGATAAAGCCGATATTTTCTTGGTAGCGCCGGCAACTGCAAATATTATTGCTAAGTTGGCCGCAGGAATAGCCGATGATATGCTGACTTCAACGGCACTTGCCACTAATGCAAAAAAGATAATTGTACCTGCTATGAACGTAAATATGTATGAAAATCCTGTAACACAGAAAAATATTGAATTTTTAAGAGCAACCGGTGCTATTATCATGGAACCGGAAGAAGGTGAATTAGCATGCGGATATACTGGGAAGGGTAGGTTTCCCAAACCACAAAATATCATAACTCAAGTTAAGATTATTTTGGGAAAAGATGGTGATTTAAAAGATAAGAAGTTTTTAATAACCGCTGGTCCAACCAGAGAACCTATTGACCCAGTAAGATTTATCACGAACCATTCTTCCGGGAAAATGGGTTATGCTTTGGCCGAAAGAGCAATTCATCGCGGCGGAGAAGTTATATTGATTTCAGGGCCAACGAATCTTGATCCGCCACTGGGACTTTATAAATACATACAGGTCGAAACAGCCCAGGAAATGTTTAAAGCAGTAATGCAACATTATCCGGAGGTTGATGTTGTTATTAAAGCGGCGGCTGTTGCGGATTTTTCACCCAAACATTTTGAAGCGGAGAAGATAAAAAAACATGGCTTTAATATGATTATAGAACTTAAGAAAAATCCTGACATTTTACAAGAATTGGGAAACAAAAAACAGCATCAGATATTGGTCGGATTTGCCGCTGAAACAACTAATGCAGCAGCTAATGCTCAAGATAAATTAATAAGAAAAAATCTTGATTTTATTATCTTAAATGACCTTACACAAGAGGGAGCCGGATTTGCCAAAGATACAAATATAGTAAAAATATTATACAGAGATGGTCGAATTGAAGAACTGCCTAAGATGCTAAAAAAAGATTTAGCTGATGAGATTTTAGATAGAGTATTTTTATATATGGAGCAATATCAAAAACTTTAAGGGTTTTTCGGAGGGGAGGTTTTTTGATTAAAACTTGTTTGGTGGCTGTAGATGTAAGACACCCAAAAGCCAAAAGGGAATATACTTACCTAGTTCCCGAGGATATAGCCTCCTCAATCAATATAGGTGATTTAGTATGTGTTCCTTTCAACAATATAAAAGTAACAGGTGTAGTTACAGAGCTTTTTGATTTTATAGAAAAAACGACGGATTACGAACTTAAAGCAGTCATAAGTAAAGAAGCCATCTCGCTTCCTATGGAATTAGTAGATTTATCCAAGTTATTAGCTGAATATTATGGAACTCCAATTGTCGATTTTTTGAAGCTTATGCTGCCCCCGAAAGTCAGTTCAAAAACAGAATCGGTTTATTCAGTATGTTCTACTGACAAGGTTATATCAAGCAGAGCTTTTAATCAAAAGAGAGTACTAGAATATTTAAAAAATGTAGAAACAGCTACAGTTCATGACATATCAGAAAATCTAAAAATGCCTATTGCATCAGTAAGGTCAGCCCTGACAGCTTTAACTGAAAAAGGAGTAATTAAGAGAGATTATAGAGTAGTCAGAAGGCGGCCTATGGTTATTACGACCAATAATATCTGTGAGCATATTAACTTAACTATTGAACAGCAAAATGCATTAACAACAATAATTAAAAATTTCAATGATTCAAAAAGAACTACCCTTATTTACGGGGTGACCGGTAGTGGTAAAACCGAAGTTTATATTAGAGCAATAGAAAATGTATTAAAAGCTGGGAAAAAGGTTATTATGCTTGTTCCTGAAATTTCTTTAACTCCGCAGATGCTTTCGATATTTCGTAGCCGCTTTCCCGGGAAAACTGCTGTTTTGCATAGCAAACTTTCACAAGGAGAAAGATTTGATGAATGGCAGAGGATATATTCTGGTGAAGCGTTAGTAGTTTTAGGTGCAAGATCGGCCATATTTGCACCTATAAAAGATTTGGGCATGATTATTATAGATGAAGAACATGAATCCTCTTATAAAAATGGGGAACATCCCTATTATGATGCTAGGACGGTTGCCGAATTCAGGGCGAAAAAACAAAATGCCAGCTTAGTTTTAGGCAGTGCCACACCTTCAGTTGAGTCTTTCTATAAAGCTGCTAAGCAAGAATATTCCCTGGCTAAGCTGACGAAAAGAGTTTCAGGAAGATCTTTGCCAAAACTGGAAATAATAGATATGAGGGAAGAACTAAAATCAGGCAATCGACATATTTTTAGTCGGAAATTATTATCCGGCATGAAAGAAACCCTAGAAAAGCACAAACAGATAATACTTTTTTTAAATCGCAGAGGGCATTCGACTTTTGTGATTTGTCGTGATTGTGGGTTTGTATTAAAGTGCAAATACTGTGATATTGCATTGACATATCACTTTGAAGATAAAAGCGGGAAATGCCATTATTGTGGGTACAGCATAAAAGCTCCGGACATTTGTCCAAAGTGTAAAAGTAGGAATATACGATACTTTGGGGCAGGAACGGAAAAGGTGGAACAAGAAGTAAAGAGGTTTTTCCCAAAATGCAGAACTATTAGAATTGATTCAGATTCTACTTCTCGAAAAGGTTCTTTGGAAAAGATGTTATTGAACTTTAAAAGAGGCGGAGCCCAAATACTAATAGGAACTCAAACTGTAGCCAAGGGTCTTAATTTCCCAGATGTGGCACTGGTCGGAATTATCAGCGCGGATACTGCGCTTAACATGCCGGATTTTAGGTCTGGTGAGCGAACTTTTCAGTTGATAACTCAAGTAGCAGGAAGATCCGGCAGAGGAGATACTCCGGGCATGGTATATGTTCAAACATACACACCTGAATCGTTTGCTATAAGGGCTGCCTGTAATTTTGATATAAGCGGTTTTTATCAAGAGGAACTCAAGATTCGCCGTGAAGCTCTTTATCCCCCGTTTTGTCATATGTTAAATATCGTATTTAAAAGTCGTTATGAAGACTTAATAAAAAAAGAAGCTGAAGAAGTAAGACAAATATTATATCAGAAATATAATAACGATATAGAAATCTATGGTCCTGTGCCGGCACCCAGATCAAAGATTAAAGACAATTATAGATACAATATTTTACTAAAAAGTAAGCAAATTCAAACCTTAGTAAATATATGCAACCATATGCAGATCTTAAATAATAATAGAAAAGTCGATATGTCATGGGATATGGAACCACTGGATTTATTATAGGAGGAATGACGATGGCTTTAAGGAATATTAGAGAATATGGCGATGAGGTGCTGAGAAAAAAATCCAGAAATGTAACGGTATTTGATAAGCGCCTGCATACCCTTATATTAGATATGCTGGAAACCATGATGAATGCTAATGGCGTAGGGCTTGCAGCACCACAGGTTGGCATACTAAAAAGAGTAGTAGTTATTGATGTGGGTGAAGGACCGATCGTGCTGGTAAATCCTGAAATAGTTGAAAGCAAAGGAGAAGTAATCGAACCAGAAGGATGCTTGAGTATACCCGGTATATTAGGCGAAGTACCTCGGCCGAGTAGAGTTAAAGTGAAGGCGCAGGACAAGTGGGGAAAATATATTGAAATAGAGGGAGAAGATTTATTAGCAAGGGCTTTATGCCATGAGATAGACCATCTGGAAGGTAAGCTTTTTGTAGATAAAGCCATAAAATTTATTGAACCTGATAGTGAGGAATGAAAATGAAAGTTATATTTATGGGAACCCCTGAGTTTGCCGTTGTACCATTAGAAATGTTAATTAAAGAGAATATAAATGTAGTGGCAGTAGTTACTCAGCCTGACCGCCCGGTGGGTAGGAAAAGGGTAATTACTCCACCGCCGATTAAAAAATTGGCAGTTCAATATGACATTCCGGTCTATCAGCCTGAAAAAGTCAAAGAAGAACATTTTATTGACACACTTATTGCTTTGGAACCTGATATAATAACTGTTGTTGCCTTCGGGCAAATTTTGCCCCAAAGGGTGCTTAAGATACCTAAGATAGGCTGCATCAATGTTCATGCTTCACTGCTGCCCAAATACAGAGGTGCAGCTCCAATACAATGGTCTATTATAAATGGCGAATCAATAACAGGTGTAACGACTATGTGGATGGATGAAGGCTTGGATACTGGAGATATTTTTTTACAGGAGCAAATAGCCATCAAAAATGATTGGACATCAGAGGATCTTTCCAGAGAATTATCATATTTGGGCGGAAATCTTTTATTAAAAACACTTTCATGCATAAAATCAGGTAATTTAATTCGAAAGTCCCAGAATCACGAAGAATCAACATATGCTCCCCTGCTAAAAAAAGAAGATGGCAAAATAAATTGGTTAAAAAACACTAATGAGATTTATAATTTAATAAGAGGAACATATCCTTGGCCAGGATCGTATACCATAAGGAACGGCCGCGAAATTAAGATATGGAAGGCAAAACCATATTCAGCCGGAATAAAATCTCATCCGGGTAGGTTTATGGGTCTGGTAAAAAATGAGGGCTTTCTTGTAGGAACAGGTGACGGTAGTATTCTCATACTTGAGCTGCAAGAAGCTGGCAAAAAGCGGCTAAAGGCAACTGAATACCTAGTCGGCCATGATATAAAAGAGGGAGAATTTTTTGCTGATGTATAAACAAAATGGAGAAACTGTAAAAAAGAGAGTCTTTATTGGCTTGCTTTCTTTCAGCGTACTGCTTATTATTGGAATGATTTTTTCGGGAGTTCTTATTTACTACAATAGATTTGGCAATTGGTATCGCTATATATTGCTTGCAGTAATAATTCTTTTAAGTTTATTCATTTTAATAGTCAGCATAGGCTTGGCTGGAGTTGTTATGACACTCTGGCATGTCAAAACTTTTTTTGGTCTTGAAAAGTTAATGAATACTTCATTAAACATCTTATTTCCTTTAGCCTTGGCCTTAGGGAAAGCCTTTCACATACCTAAGGATATTATTAAAAGTTCGTATATAGAAGTAAACAATAAGTTGCTTCAAAGTCGTAACTACGACCTAACTCCGAATGATATTCTTATTCTTGCACCTCACTGTTTGCAAAAATGGGACTGCCCTTATAAGGTCACAACTGATGTATCTAATTGCAGACATTGTGGACGATGTGATATAGATAAACTTTTAAAGATAAGCAGCGACTATGGTGTGAACCTGACAGTAGTAACAGGTGGTACTTTGGCAAGAAAGAAGGTAATGGATATTAAACCTAAGGCAGTTGTGGCCATTGCATGTGAGAGGGATTTAACCGAAGGAATTCTGGATACAAATCCCTTGCCGGTAATGGGAGTTTTAAATATAAGACCTGAAGGGCCGTGTAAGAATACAAAGGTCGATTTAGAAAAGGTAGCCAAAGCAATTGAATTTTTTTTAAATGGGAAGGAGCAATACAAAAATGTCCAATCCTAGAGAATTGGCCATTTGCATGCTAATAAAAATACAAGAAGGGTCTTATGGGAATTTACTTTTAAATCAACACCTAACTTCGGATATGTCGCTAAAAGACAGAGCATTAGTTACTGAATTAGTTAATGGAGTTGTACAAAACCTTCTGCGAATAGATTATATAATATCACAATTTTCCAAAATAGACTTGTCTAAAATATCGCCATTTGTTAAAAATGCTATTAGGGTGGGAATATACCAAACATTTTTCTTAGACAGGGTGCCGGATTTTGCGGCAGTCAATGAATCAGTAAGTCTTGTTAAAAAATATGAAGGGAAAAGGGCGGCTAATTTTACTAATGCTATTTTAAGGAATGTGCTTAGGAAAAGAGATAAGATAGTATATCCAAACAAGAATATAAATATAGAAAAATACTTATCTATCTATTATTCTTTTCCCTCTTGGCTTATTCAAAGATGGATAGAATTATTTGATAAAAATTTTACCGAAGAATTATGTATGGCCTTGAATGAAAGACCTAAGCCGTGCATTCGGGTAAACACCTTGGTTGCCGATAGAGAAGAATTAGAAAAACAATTATCAGCCGAAGGAGCACGTGTAGCACCTGGTTTGTTTACTGAAGAAACTTTATATATCTTAGATTCACCTCCTATTGCCCAACTGGAAAGTTTTAATAAAGGACTTTTTGCTCCTCAAGATGAAAGTTCTATTATAGCATCATTGGCGGCCGGAGTAAAAAGTAATGACAAAGTGTTGGATGTAGCCGCCGCACCAGGCGGTAAAACTGCTCATATGGCTGCTATTATGCAAAATAAGGGTGAAATAATTGCATGGGATATTCATCCTCATAGAGTCAGACTAATAGAACAAAACTGCCGCCGATTAAAAGCAACTATTGTTGTGCCGGAGGTAAGAAATGCCAAAATACCTGATAAAAATATGTTCAGAAAGTTTGATAAGGTTATAATTGATGCTCCATGTTCTGGGCTTGGTGTTATTCGCAGGAAACCTGATATCAAGTGGTCAAAAAAACCTGAAGATATAACAGCTTTAAAATCTGAACAGAAGGAGATTCTTGAAGTATGTTCAAAATATGTAAAACCGGGAGGTTTTTTAATTTATAGCACATGCAGCATAGAACCTGAAGAAAATGAAAAAAATGTAGATGAATTTCTTGCAAAAAATGATTCTTTTATTTATGATGACTTAAGGCCGTATCTTCCGGAAAAGCTGCATAACAGCCTTAAACAATCCTACGGTTATATCACATTATACCCAAACATACATGGGACTGACGGTTTTTTTATAGCACGTTTAAAAAGGATAAAGGCTTGAAGGAGATATTTTAATGGAGAAAACCAACTTGAAAAGTTTAACACTAACTCAGATGGAAGAATTTATAAAGCAGCTTGGTGAGCCGGTATATAGGGCAAAGCAGATTTTTAAATGGATATATAAAGGGCAAACTGAATTTGAAAAAATGACGGATCTGTCAAAGGACTTAATAGCTAGATTGAAGGATTGTGCTTATGTAGGCAAGATAGATATATACAAAAAATATGAATCAGAAATTGATGAAACGACTAAGTATGTTTTTGCTTTGGAAGATGGACAAATGGTCGAAAGTGTAAAAATGAAGTACTCTTTTGGGACTACTGCTTGCATCTCTAGCCAGGTGGGTTGTTCCATGGGGTGTGCTTTTTGTGCCTCAACAGAAGGTGGAATGGTGAGAAATTTAGCTTGGTGGGAAATGGCGGACGAGGTAATAGCAATAGAAAAAGATTCCAACGTAAAGATAAGCCGAGTGGTTGTAATGGGAAGTGGCGAACCGCTTTTAAACTATGATGAATTAATACAATTTCTAAGGATTTTGAATTCACCCCTAGCTTTTAATATAAGCTATAGAAGACTGACCGTTTCTACATGCGGGATAGTTCCAAAGATTATCCGTCTAGCGGAAGAGGGTTTACCGATTACCCTTGCAGTGTCTTTACATGCACCCAATGATGATATACGAAGCAGTTTAATGCCAATAAACGAGCGTTATCCAATTTTACAATTGTTAGATGCATGTAAATATTATATAATGAAAACAAAAAGGCGCATTACTTTTGAATATATATTGATTTCTGATATAAATGATACTGAACAATGTGCTTGCGAACTTTCAAACTTGTTAAAGGACTTGTTATGCCATGTAAATTTAATACCCCTTAACCCTGTGGAAGGTAAAAAATTTAAAAAGAGTGATGACTCCCGAATAAGAAAGTTTGAACAAATACTTTTAAATAATGGCATTTCAGCAACTGTTCGAAGGGAAATGGGGAGCGATATAAACGCAGCCTGCGGACAGCTTCGGCGAAGTTTACTAGTGAGGTGAAATTATGATTGGTATAATAAAAAGTGATGTTGGGAAGGCAAGATTAAATAATGAAGATATGTTTTATTTTCCCCAAAAGGGGAGCAAGCTTCCGCAGCTTTTTATAGTAGCTGATGGAATGGGAGGCCATCAGGGAGGTGAGATTGCCAGCAAAATTGCTGTTGAAGAAGTATCTACATATGTAAATAGTCATTTGTTAGAGGATTGCAGTGCTCAGGAAGTTAAAGAAATTCTCAAATCTTCTATATCTAAAGCAAATAACAAAGTATTTTCACTATCTTTAAAAAATGATGAGTTGTTAGGAATGGGAACCACAATAACAATAGCACTTTTTCATGGAAGGCATCTGTATATAGGTCATGTAGGTGATAGCCGAGCATACCTAATCAGAGAAAATCATATAAAACAGTTAACCAGGGATCATTCTCTTGTATGGGAATTGGCTGAAGATGGGCGCATAACTATGGAAGAAACTAAAACTCATCCGATGAAAAACATAATTACAAAGGCACTAGGCACAGATGAGTTGTTAGAGCCGGATATTCTCGAATTTGATTTAAAAGATAATGATATAATAGTTCTGTGCAGTGATGGCCTGACAAATATGTTGGAAAATGACAGTATTAAAAATATTGTATTAAGTTCAGGAGGACCTGAACAAGCCGCTCAAAAGCTTATTGATGAAGCGAATTTAAGAGGTGGAGAAGACAATATTACTGTAGGTATAATTAAAGCGGATAAAGTGGGATGTGAAAAAACATGATAGGAAAAACTTTGGGAAATCGATATATAATTTTAGAGGAAATCAGCGGTGGTGGAATGGCCGTAGTTTATAAAGCAAGATGCAATCTACTTAATAGAGTTGTAGCCATAAAGGTATTAAAGCAGGATTTTGCCGAAGATGAAGATTTTGTAAGACGATTTAGAAGAGAGGCTCAAGCTGCTGCCAGCTTATCTCATCCAAATATAGTAGGAATTTATGATGTTGGTGAAGAGGATGGGCTATATTATATAGTCATGGAATATGTAGAAGGCATCACATTAAAACAATTTATAAAACAAAATGCCCCTATACCTCCTGCAGAGGTAGTAGAAATGGGCATACAAATATGTGATGCTTTAGAATGTGCACACAGAAATAAAATAATTCACAGGGATATTAAATCTCAAAATATCATGATAACATCTGATGGCAGGATAAAGGTTACAGATTTTGGCATTGCCCGTGCTGCAGATGGAGCAACCATAACCAATAGCGATAATGTTTTTGGGTCGGTTCAGTACTTTTCGCCGGAGCAAGCCAAAAGTGATATAGTGGATGAAAGATCAGATTTATATTCATTAGGGATAGTATTGTATGAAGCATTTACCGGTCAATTACCTTTTAATGGTCAGACACCGGTAGCCATAGCTTTAAAGCAAATTCAGGAAAGACCGGCATTAATTTCTGATACGATTCCCGGCTTTCCCGAAGAACTTGAAATGATTGTCCAAAAGTGTTTAGCTAAGTCGCCGGGGGACCGATATCAAAATGCCAAAATATTAAAGAATGATTTAATGAGGGCTTTAACAGACGAAGAAGTAATTAATTTCAAGCATAGTGATAATATAGAGCATACAATGGTGATGAATAATTTCAAAAATAACTTATCGACTTCTAACTCCAAGCCTATAAGAAAAAAACCAAAGAATATTGCAAAAGGTTTAGCCATTGCTGTTTCACTTGTAGTATTATTCGGGGTTTTTTCATATCTCGGAGCGGCTTTAGCGAGAAAATATATTGATGTGCCTGAAGTTATAGTCCCAAATGTAATAGGCTGGCAGGAGGAGGACGCTGTAAAAGAGCTTGAAAAATTAAACTTAAAACCTAATATTGCCGAGAGGGTTTTTGATAAGGCTCCCGCAGGGCAAGTTATAGATCAAGACCCCAAGGGTGATCAAAAAGTAAAAACAACCCATCCTTCTATAGACTTGGTAGTAAGCAAAGGCCCTAAAGCTGCTACAGTTCCAAACATAGTCGGTAAAACTGAGGCCGAAGGCATTGCTTTGTTAAACAGCTATGGATTAGAACCTGGCCGAATAATTCCCGAAAACTCTCCTGATGTACCTGAGGGCATTATCATAGACCAAAATCCCAGAGAAGGCTTTACCCTTTCAGAAGGTGAGTCGGTTAATTTTACTGTCAGCATAGGACCTGAAACAATAAATGCACCAAATTTGGTGGGTAAAACATTGGATGAGGCACAAGCATTATTAAAAGAGAAAAATATCATGGTCAGCAGTGTTTCGAAAAAACCCGATCAAGCACCGGAAAATACGGTAATTGAGCAAAACCCAAAACCAAATGAGGCTATGGAGCTAAATGGTTCTATCAGTATTGTAATAAGCAGCGGACCTGTTCAATTAAAAGAAATATCAGTTGGGCCAATCCTACTTTCTTCCGAATCCGCAGAGACTACCGTAAAGATAGTAGTGTCAGATGATTTGGGTAAGAATCGTACTGTTTATCTTAAAAACCATACTCCCGAAGATAGCCCCTTGAATGTGTCAATAGAAGGAGCCGGAGAGATGGAAATAGAAGTCTGGTTAGATGATGTGCTTTATTTTAAAGGGGAACGATAAATCTAAGGCGGGTATAAACCCGCCGGTATCTTTTTTAAACAATGTGGTTATATTTTAATTTTCTATAAATAATATTTAGAAAGAGGTTTGATTCATGGTTAAAGTTGCACCTTCTATTTTATCAGCGGATTTTTGTTGCTTATCAGAAGAAATTAAAAAAGTTGAAAATGGCGGAGCTGATCTCTTACATATAGATGTCATGGACGGGCATTTTGTGCCGAATATTACCCTTGGTCCCCCGGTTATATCAAGCTTAAAAGGAAAAACATATCTTCCGTTTGATGTCCATCTGATGATTGAAAATCCTGAAAAACATATTGATGATTTTATTAAAGCCGGAGCGGATATTATTACTGTTCACGTGGAATCTACGGTACATTTGAACAGACTAGTAAACTATATTAAAAACAAAGGTATAAAACCAGGTGTCGCATTAAACCCTTCGACACCTTTGTCCAGTCTTCAATACATACTTGATGATATATACATGATTCTTATAATGAGTGTGAATCCTGGATTTGGTGGGCAGAAATTTATTCCTAAGATGCTAGAAAAAATCAGGGATTTAAAGAGGGTTATTCTACAAGAGAATCCCGAAATTTTAATTGAGGTAGATGGAGGTATTAATGAGGAGAATGCACCAGATATAATTAAAGCCGGAGCTGATATACTGGTTGCAGGTTCTGCGATTTATCTATCTTCTAATCCGGGGGATGTAATTGAAAAATTAAAGACAGCTCATTAATGGAATTTAGTATCACTGATATGGTATGCGGAATATAATAAAATAACGGAGAATTATTTGTGAGTAGGGGGTCGGTTAAATGTGGGGATATTGTGATATAAAGAAAATCCTGGGTTTAGCGGCAGCAATAGCTGGAATAGTTATACTAATTGTAAGCCTGCCTCCTTGGTTGTGGATGCTGGCTATGGGAGGTTTTTTAATTTGGTTTGGGTGGATTTTGTATAACACTAAATGAAATGGTGAAAGGGGTGGGTTAATGCGGATATATGTATTAAAACTCCCAAGAACCCTCAGCAAGTTTGTTAAAGCTGTTCTAGGTTTGTTTGGCCAGGAAAAATAAAAAAGCGTGCTAACCGGCACGCTGATTTTTATTTGGCTCTTTTTACTTTTCCGGAACGCAAGCAGCTGGTGCATACATTGATTCTTTTTGTACGACCATTTAAATCAGCTTTTACCCGGCGAATATTTGGAGCCCATGTACGTTTTGATTTTCTATGGGAATGGCTAAGTTGTATGCCTTTCCTGGGAAGCTTACCACAAACCTCACACTTTGCCATTATTGCACCTCCTTGTACAATACAATATAGTTAGTTTTCCGATGTACTGAAAAAATCAACTTTAAGCTCTTTGACAACCACATAGGAATTCTCTTTAATATGCCAAAAGTATTTTATCATATAAACGGGAGCACTGCAATAAGGAAAGCCTACCTTAAACAACTTTTAATTATGAAAAAAACAAAAAATATATTATAATGGATGTAAATGAATGGTGAATTGAAGGGAGGCAGCCAGTTGAAGAATATAATTAAAAATTCCTTAGGAGAAATAGAGATATCCAGGGAAGTGATAGCTGTACTTGCCGGTAATGCAGCTATGGAGTGCTATGGATTGGTTGGAATGGTATCGAGAAAAATGAGTGATGGTTTAACCGAGCTTCTCGGAAAGGAAAACCTTCACAAAGGTGTAGAAGTAAAAATTGATGAAGATATGCTTACTGTAGATTTGCATATTATAGTTCAGTATGGTACAAAAATTCATGAGGTTGCTAATAATGTGATTGAAAAAGTAAATTTTATCTTAGAGAATATATTGGGATTTAGACCTGACCGAACCAATGTAATAATTCATGGAGTCAGAACAAAGTAAGAGATGAGGAGGTTTTCGGGATTGGTTATGGAGAAAATTGATGGTAGCGTGTTAAAAAAAGCCATAATTAATGCTGCTTTTATTTTAAGGCAAAATAAAAAAATTGTAGATGCTTTAAATGTATTTCCAGTTCCAGATGGAGATACCGGAACAAATATGTCATTAACTATGGATCAAGCTGTAAAGGAACTAGAAAAAATATCATCGAATAACTTAAAAAAAATTGCTGATGCTGCAGCTTGGGGTTCTTTAATGGGTGCGAGAGGAAACTCCGGGGTTATATTATCTCAACTTTTTAGAGGCTTTGCCCAAGGCATACCGATACATAAATACAGTATTACACCAATGGAGCTTGCAGCTGCCTATAAAAGTGGGGTCGATGCAGCTTATCGAGCCGTAATGAGACCGGTAGAAGGAACGATATTGACGGTAGCCAGGGAAACTGCCGATAGAATGATTTTTGAAGCAAAGCGTAATAATAATTTCGAAACAATACTTCAAAACACGTTGATATATGGGGAAAAAGTGTTAGAAAAGACTCCGGAGATGCTTAAAGCACTAAAAGAGGCAAAAGTTGTAGATGCAGGAGGAAAAGGACTTTTGTTTTTATTAAAAGGTTTTTATGAAGCAATAAAAAATCCAAACATTGATCTTGATTTTTCCTCATCAGAACAAAATTTGCAGACCATTAATGAAGAGATGCACCATAATAAAGAACTAGGTCAAGAAATAAAATATATGTATTGTACTGAACTTTTTATTACCGGAAAAGAAATTGATATAGAATCGATAAAAAGTGAATTGTCTAATTTAGGAGATTCAATGATAGTGATAGGTATGGATGAATTGGTTAAAATTCATATTCATACAAATAACCCCGATAAAGTTTTGAGTTGCTCTTTGAAGTGGGGAGAACTTTCAAAAATAAAAATCGATAACATGAAAATACAGCATCGGGAAATTATAAACGGTTCAAATGAAGATGATAGGGAAAATTATATTGAACATCTGGAAGATTTCAAGATAAGTAAGAAAAATATAGGTGTAATTGCAGTATCTCAAGGTAAAGGCTTAAATGAAATTTTTAAAAGCATGGGTGCGGATATCATCGAAGGTGGTCAATCGATGAATCCCAGTACTGAAGATATCCTATCAACAGTAGAAAAAAACTCCTCTGATAATATTATTATACTGCCGAATAACAAAAATATAATACTAACTGCCGAACAAACAAAGAGTTTATCTAATAAGAATATTTATGTAATCCCGACAAAATCGATTCCACAAGGTATTTCAGCTTTACTTGCCTTTAATCCGGAGCTTTCAGTAGAAGAAAATATTTTAAACATGAAGCGAAATATTAAAAATGTAGTTTCCGGAGAGGTGACTTATGCGGTTAGGGATACTGAGTGGAACGGTAATAAAATTAAAAAAGGAGATATTCTAGGAATAAAGGATGGCGATTTGTTAATAACCGGAAAAGAAAAAGAGGAAGTAATTTTCAAATTGGTAGCTCTTATGACCGAAGGTAGACAGGATGGGATAATTACAATCTACTATGGAGCCGATATAGATGATTATTCAATACAAAAGACGGTAGAAATCTTAGCAAAAAAATATAAGGATTTCGATATAGAATATTATTTTGGAGGGCAAAACTTATATTATTACATTGTTTCAGTAGAGTAAGGGTGTGATGTTTATGGATGTATCATCTGATGTAAAAAATATTAAAGGCATTGGCCCGGCAAGAGCCAAACAGCTCTCCAAATTAGGGATATACACTATTAGAGATGTTTTGTTTTATTTTCCAAGAGATTACCAGGATATGTCACCTTTGACATTTAAGCAAGGAACAGAGGACGAAACTGGAGTTTTTCCATGTATTGTTACAGGTTCTGCTGTGAGCAGGAAAACGCGAACAGGTATCTATATAACAAAGCTTCCGATTACTGACGGTCAAAATAAAGGTTATGCCGTATTTTTTAATCAACCATTTGTAGAAAAAAGTTTTTATCCCAATCAAAGGCTTTTATTAATAGGGAAAATTAAAAAGAACTTTGGTGTTTACGAAATTTCTAGCCCTGAATGGATAAAATTTGAAAAGGTCAGTAATATTAAGATTGAAAGAATTCGGCCAATTTATCCGCTATCTAAAGGTATTTCTCAAAATTTCATCAGAAATACAGTTAAAAATGCCATAGAAAAATTTTCCGGTTTAGAAGAAACACTACCGAATGATATATTAAGCAGGTATAATTTACTATCGCTGGAAGAAGCAATAAAAAATATTCATTTTCCGCAAAACTTTAGAATGTTGGAAAAAGCAAGAGAAAGGTTTATATTTGAAGAATTATTATTATTTCAATTAGGTGTAAATTTATCTAGATATTATTCAAAATCTGAAAAACGTAAAAACGTATATAATACTATTGATCTAGAACCTTTTTTATCAGGAATCCCTTTTACTCTTACTTCCGGCCAGGAAAAGGTTTTAAAAGATATTATAAAAGACCTTAAAAGTGAGTATATTATGAGTAGACTTATCCAAGGTGATGTTGGTTCAGGTAAAACTGTAATAGCGTGTGCTGCATTATATCTGTCGGTAAAAAATGGTTTTCAAGGTGTTATGATGGCTCCTACGGAAATTTTAGCAGAACAACACTATAATACACTGAAACGATTTCTCAGTCCATTTGATATAAATGTAGACATGCTAAAAGGAGGGCTTGCCGAAAAAGAACGAAAAAAACTTCTCTTAAAACTGAAAAATGGGACTGTAGATGTTTTAGTGGGGACACATGCAATTATACAAGAAGATGTAGAGTTTAAAAAACTGGGAATGGTTATTACTGATGAACAGCATCGATTTGGAGTAAAACAACGAGAAAATCTGGTAAAAAAAGGTCATTGTCCAGATGTTATAGTAATGAGTGCTACTCCTATACCCAGAACGATTGCTATGGCACTATACAGCGATTTAGATATTTCTGTTATTGATACATTGCCGGCAGGCAGGCAGAAGGTGGATACTTATGTAGTAAACGATTCTATGAGAAAAAGAATATATGATTTTATGGCTTCAGAAGTCAAAAAGGGTCATTTGGTTTATGTGGTATGTCCGGCAGTTGAGGAAAATGAATTAGAAATAATTAATGTTGAACAACACACAGCATACTTAAGACAAGAGTATCCATACTTACAAATCGGAATGTTGCATGGTAAAATGAAGCAGGATGAAAAGGATAAGATGCTAAATCGATTTTTATTAAAAAAAATCCAAGTTCTTGTAGCAACTACAGTTGTGGAAGTTGGTGTTGATGTTCCACTTGCTACTTTGATGATAGTTGAAAATGCCGAAAGATTTGGGCTTGCTCAACTTCATCAATTACGAGGCAGGGTTGGCAGAAGTTCTTTAAAGTCTTACTGTATTTTAATATCAGGTTCTAATCAAGGAACTGCAAGGGAAAGATTGAATTATCTAATGAACTGCTATGATGGCTTTAAAATATCGCAAAAGGATTTGGAGCTTAGAGGCCCCGGAGAATTTTTAGGGGTTAAGCAGCATGGATTTTTTGAATTTAAATTTGCCAGTTTTATTGATAACATAGAAATTCTTAAAACCACACAAAAGTTAGCAAATCAAATTTTAGAAAAAAAATATCTTCTGTTGCCTGAGTATAAAAATCTAAAAAAGTCATTGGAAACAAAAATCTGCATATAGTTTTTATCCATTAAACTTAATTATTGTTAAGAAATAAAAAATAATTTATTACATAAAATAAACGACTTAAGTATATTGAGTTTTGAAAGATGCTGTAGTCGTTTATTTTTTTATAAAAATTTTATGAATCGATTGGATTTCAAGGCAGATTATTCTAGTATATAGACTTTTTCTTAGGTTATATTAACAGTACGATGATGAAGGAGGTGAAATCAGATTATGGCATTGGGACAAAAAAGAAATAAGCTTGTAGTTCCTGAAGCGTATAAGGCTATGGAACAGTTTAAAAATGAAGTTGCTAAAGAAGTTGGAATTCAAGCCCCTGCAGATGGATATTGGGGAAATTATTCTTCGAGAGATTGTGGTGCTGTCGGTGGCCATATGGTAAGAAAAATGATTGAGGATTATCAAAGACGTGCAAGTGGCGGAACGACAACTCAATAAATAAATCAAAAAAAGGCAGGCTCGTTTTGAGCCTGCCTTTTTTTATACAAAGTAAATTAAACAAATAGTAATGCCGGCATAAATGCCGGCATTGGGAGAGGAGAAACCGGAGGAAGAGCTTATGGGGAAAGTTTATTACAGTTATAGTATAAGCCGACCTAAAGAAAAGTATTCAATACCTTTAAATAAAATATCGTTAAAATACAATTATTTGTTTTAAACTTGTCGCTAATATGTTAGAATATTGCTTGAAAGGAGTTTAATGTGTTTGGCTTATGAGAATTATTGGCGGTTTTCACAGAGGTAGAAAAATTAAATCGATAAACGGTATGAACACCCGCCCAACATCAGATTTTGTAAGAGAAGCATTATTTAATATAATTGGCAGTGATGTTGTGGGAAGTTGTTTTTTGGATTTGTTTGCAGGAACGGGAGCAGTAGGTATTGAAGCACTGAGCCGAGGTGCCCAAAATGCTATTTTTATAGAAAAGAATCCAATAGCGTGTTCAATAATCAAACAAAATCTTTTAGATTTGAAATTAATCGGTAAAGGAAGAGTTATTCAAAGTGATGTTATATCTGCTTTGAAAAAATTAATTTTAGAGGGCAATAATTTTGATATAATCTTTATGGATCCTCCTTATTTCAAAAATAATATAGGAGCAACATTAGATGTTTTAAAAGATTTTAATGTAGCAGAATCAATTATTATAATTCAACATCCAAAAGATGAGCTGCTCAAGTTTGATGGTTTTGCATGCTGTAAACACAAACAATATGGCAGAACCGCATTAACATTTTTAACAAAGGAGTGACCAATTTTGAATATAGGGATATATCCGGGGAGTTTTGATCCTATTACTTATGGGCACCTGGATATTATACAAAGGAGTTCGAAACTGTTCGACAGGTTAATTGTAGCCGTTTTATCCAATCCTCGAAAAAAACCGCTCTTTACTGTGGAAGAAAGAATCGAAATGATACGTGATTCCGTACATGATATTCCAAACGTTGAAATTGATAGTTTTTCGGGCTTGTTAGTGGATTTTGCCAAATTAAAAAAGGCCCGTGTTATTGTAAAAGGCTTAAGAGCTGTATCAGACTTTGAGTACGAGCTTCAAATGGCTCTTATGAACAAAAAATTGGATGAGCGTATTGAAACTATTTTCATAATGACAAATAGCAAGTACTCATATCTAAGTTCCAGCGTAGTAAAAGAAGTATCAAGCCTTGGGGGGTGTGTTGCAACTGTCGTTCCACCTTTGGTGGAAAAACGCTTAAAACAGAAATTTAAAATCAATTAAAAATAAAAACCTTGAAGGAGGTTTTTGAATGAATTGTTTTCAAATTATAGAACAACTTCAAACATTAATAATCAATAGCCCTAAAATACCGCTTTCGAACAAAGTGGTAATCAATCAAGACCAAATTTTAAACCTTATCGATGAACTTTTAAGAGAGATTCCTGAAGATATGAAAGATGCTAAAAAGATTATTGAAGACAGACAGCGCATTTTAATTGAAGCGCAACAGCAAGGAGAATTAATAGTTAAAGAGGCACAGGATACAATTGAGAAGATGATAAACCAGGATGAAATTACTAAAATGGCTAAAGAAAAATCGGATCAAATATTGACTTTTGCTAAGCAAACAGCCCGCGATTTACGTACGGGAGCAAATGCCTATGCCGATGAGGTCTTAGAAGATGCACAAAAGCATCTTGAAAGGCTGCTGGAAACCTTAAAAAAGAGCAGAGAAGAGCTTAATAAAACAAGGTGATTTATTTTTTCTTTACAACCTTAAAACCGATAA
Organism: Tepidanaerobacter acetatoxydans Re1; assembly: GCF_000328765.2. Taxonomy (NCBI): domain Bacteria; kingdom Bacillati; phylum Bacillota; class Clostridia; order Thermosediminibacterales; family Tepidanaerobacteraceae; genus Tepidanaerobacter; species Tepidanaerobacter acetatoxydans. Next base: position 1,491,086 of record NC_019954.2, on the reverse strand, counting down.
TGTTTAAATTTTTCATCAAGTGAGTAATAATTGATGTAAGGAGTATTAAAATAAATAATAATACAAAAACCTCCGTAGAAGTTTTAAATATGTTGAACCAACTTTCGGATGTGGTTTGTGGTGACATGGCAAATGCGGGTATTACTAATGATTCAAAACCATAGATAGGTGTTATCATTAATACATATGCTACAAATCCTGCAAGAAAAGCATGCAATAGTCTTGCAAAAATGTAAGGGGCAATCTTTATTTTTGTATCACTTACCATGCTAATAACTTGAAAATGCACAGAAAGACCACTCCATGCGATTATACTGCTTACAATAATTACTCGCTGCATTAAAGGAGCACTAGCAGTACTTGCTAATTGTGTTCCCAGAGTTATTTCAAAAAATCCGCTTAAAATAGCTGGAGCTAAGCTGATATCAAAACCAAATGCTTTCAAAATCGTTTCTATTACTGGAATCAGAATATCTATAAAACCGGCGACTGTTATGGTCCTGATTATGACTGAAAATAGTACGATAAATCCAAGTACCATAAGCAATGAGTTTACAGAGTCTTTTATGCAATCTCCCAATAACTGACCAAATGGCCTTCCATCTTCTTTACGAGCTCTTAAAAGTTCATGCGTAGCCCTTAAAAAAACACCACCTTGTTTTTTAAAAGTTGATGCTAATGGCGTAATTTCTTTATTTTTGGCATAAAAACGCATAATAAGCCCCAAAATAATTGCTGATATGTAGTGTGACAGAGCAATTATTATGCCCAATCTTGCATCTTTGAACATTCCTACTGCAACAGCTCCAATCATAAATAAGGGATCAGCTGTATTTGTAAAAGACATAAGCCGTTCTGCTTCCCAGGTATTGCATAATTCATTTTTGACCAATTTACCTGTAAGCATAGAACCAACAGGATATCCACTGGCAAGACCCATTGCCATGACAAAAGATCCTGCACCGGGTACATTAAATAAAGGACGCATAAAAGGTTCCAATAATACGCCCATAAAGTGAACGACTCCTAACCCCATTAGAAGTTGTGAACCTATAAAAAAGGGAAGCAGTGCCGGCAGAACTATTGCAAACCATGTATTAAGTCCTTCTAAAGCTGCATTGAAGGCCTCATCAGGGAAACAGACAATAGATACCGTAATAATTACTGCTAATATAGGCAAAAATAGCTGATAAGCTTTGAACATATAAGAATGTAAATTTTTAATTTTCATTTTTGAGCCTCCCAAGTGTGTAATTTCGTTCATTTTAATATATATATATTTCTTTGGCAGTTTTAATATGCTTAGATAGGTTGTTGGAATATATAGTTGTTATTGAGAATAACTTCTATATAAATGCTTCAAAAACAAGGACTATTTTATGCACATTATCAAAAATGGCAGGCAAATGATTTTACCCGAAAAAAGTATAGAAAAGAGGATAATAATGGTAAGCAAGCAAAGAAAAAGGTCTTTACAAGTTATAACAATAATAATACTATTATTAGGTTTAAATTACTATTTGGGTCAAACGTATACTATAGTAGCTCCGGGCATAACTGTTGATCTTAAGGAAATTGTAACAGTTGAAAACGGGTCTAAGCATAAAGAAGGCTCTTTTTTTTTAACGACAGTATCAAGCCGAACACTTAATATCCCCTTACTGTTTTATGCTGCTGTAGACCCTTATGTAAATATTGAGAGAAAAGAGCAAATGATACCTACCGGCTGGGATATGCAGCAGTATATGGATTACATGAGAAGATGGATGGAGGAGAGTCAGAAAATAGCAGAGGTAGTAGCATTGAGAAAAGCAGGATATAACACCCAGATTTTAGGTGATGGTGCACAAGTGGTAGAGATTATGCCGGAAAGTACTGCAAAAGGAAAGCTCCTTCCTGGTGACATAATAAAAAAGGTTGATAAGGAAAAAGTAAATCTTGCAGAAGAAGTAGTAAAAAAGGTTTCAAATCACAATATAGGTGAGATGGTAGAACTAGAAGTAGAAAGGCAAAATAAAACTATAACAGTCTTTATACCTACTATGGAAAGCAAGACTGAAAAGGGAAAGTCTGTAATAGGTATATATATAACAACATTAAATTGGAAACCTATCCTGCCTCTGAAGATAGATATTGACACAGGAGATATTGGCGGCCCTTCAGCAGGGAGCATGTTAACTATGGAAATTTTAAATCAACTTTCTTCTGAAAATTTAACCAAAGGGCATAAGATTGCAGGAACTGGGACTATAAGCCTAGATGAGCAGATAGGTGAAATCGGTGGTGTCCAACAAAAAGTTAAAGCTGCTTATAGAGATGGAGCTGAAATATTTTTTGTTCCTGAGAGAAATGCAAATGATGCAGTAAAAGCTGCAGAAGGTTTAAATATAGAAATAATTTCAGTAACTAAACTTGATGATATATTAGATTACTTAGAAGAATTAAAGTAGATAACACTTCTTCTAAAATCTACTCCGCCATTTCTAAGTGCTGCATTTTTATATACAAGTGAGTAAACATCCGATGAAAGTAAATCCTTTTCGAACATTATTTTTGCACTTTGATTTAGGTTTTTGTATTCCGAAGCTCGGGTTATTACAGGAACAGTGGCTTTACTATTCATTTTTTTTAGAATAAGAGCACCTTTTTGTGTAAATCCCAAAACTCTTAAATACTGTGGTGACCTTATTTCAACTATCTCCTTAGGTACATTGAGCAATATATGCATTAATATCCTCTGAATTCTGGTTACCGGATATCTTTTTGATTTTATTTGTGAAATGAGCTGCTCAAGAGTTCCAGAAGCTTGTGCAGCTTTTTTAATTCGATTTTCAAGTCCTTCTGCCACATCAAAGTAAGTTTTAAGTTCATATACCGGCATACGACGCAAAGCATATAAAAGGATAGTTTCAAAATCTTGTAAAAAAACGGGAGTACGGCCATCTTCTATCTCTTTTTTAATAATTCGAAGAGTTGAATCAGGTAGATTATTAATAAGTTCATTGCTAAAATCTTGTTGGTGATAAAACAATTCTTGTCTTATAGCAGATGCACTTGCATATTGCTGCGTAAGTTCTTTATCATGGTAATCATGACCTTGCCTGAGAACGGGAAAAATCGAAAAGCCTGCTTCCAGTTTATTTATAGCTTTTATATATTCAACAGCTAAAATATAATTTGGTTTTTTTAGCAAATCAGATATCAATTGTCTGTCTAAATTAATGTTTTTTACCATCATATATTTAATCACAGCTTTTTCCCTGGCAGCGGGAAATGATAACCCTTTTTTCAGATAGCTATTCATGAAATGTTTAAATAAATCTGGTTCTTCGGATAATAGTTTGCCTAAATAAAATAATTCTTTTTGGCAATATCTTTCTATGCCAAAACTTATGGTATTGACAACCTGAGATTGCAATAGCAATTTTACGGCACTTTCTGCAAATATTTCAGCTGTAGCCGTAGAAAAACAAACAGGCAGTTCTATAACCAAATCAGCCCCTTCACAAAGTGCCATTTCAGCTCTAGCCCACTTGCTAAAAACTGCCGGTTCACCACGCTGGACAAAGTTTCCGCTCATAATGACTATTATTCCGTCAGGCTTTAAATTTTTTCTAACAGTGCATAATTGATACAGATGGCCATTGTGAAAAGGATTATATTCAGCAATAATGCCAACGATATTCAAAACACCACCACCTAAAGGCTTTTGACTATTATATAACAAAAATAAAAAAATATTAAGAAGGATTTTTTTAATTTAGCATAGAACATCTATTACGATTATATAACAATAAACGACAGAATTAGCTTTGATTTACTGACTACAGTCATATAATTATAGTTTATTAAACTTTTTATAAATATTGTGGTATAATTAACAATGTCTTGTATGCAAAATAATTAGTGTGTATTAATGAAAAATGAAATTAAAATATTTTATGTAGCATAAAGGAAGGAGTAATAAAAATGGATTTTATCAAAAAAATAAGAGAGCGTGCAACGACATCACCCAAAACGATAGTTCTTCCCGAGGGAAGTGATGAAAGAGTCGTTAAAGCCGCAGAAATCATTACAAAGGAAAAAATTGCAAGAGTAGTGTTATTGGGAAATGTAGATAACCTTAAAAACGCATCGAAAGAATTTGAACTTTCAGGTGTGGAAATTATCGATCCGGAGTTATCACCAAAAGCTGAAGAGTATGCAACTTTGTTATACGAAGTTCGTAAAAACAAGGGTATGACTATGGAGAAAGCCAGAGAATTGGTAAAAAATCCAATATGGTATGGTACTTTGATGGTAAAAAATAACGATGTCGATGGAATGGTGGCTGGTGCAGTTACAGCGACCGGAGATGTATTCCGGCCAGCGTTCCAAATAGTTAAAACGGCACCGGGTATAGGCGTTGTATCCAGTGCTTTTATGATGATTGTACCTAATTGTGAATTTGGGTCTAATGGGCATATACTCTTTGCAGATTGCGCCATAAATCCGAATCCGGATGCTAAGCAGCTTGCTGAGATTGCAGTTTCTACTGCAAAAACATGGGAGTCTTTAATGGACGATGAGCCGAGGGTGGCAATGCTATCCTTTTCCACTAAGGGCAGTGCTCAAAATGAAATGGTAGATAAAGTGGTTGAAGCCACTAAAATACTTAAGCAGCAGGCACCCAATCTCTTGTCGGATGGTGAATTGCAGGCTGATGCCGCTTTGGTTCCTAAGGTGGCTAGTTCTAAGGCACCAGGCAGCCCAGTTGCGGGACGAGCCAATATACTGGTATTTCCAGATCTTAATGCAGGCAATATTGGTTATAAACTAGTGCAAAGGCTTGCAAAAGCAGAGGCAGTTGGTCCCATAAGTCAAGGCTTGGCTGCACCTATAAATGATCTTTCAAGAGGATGTAGCGTAGAAGACATCGTAAATGTGGTTGCAATTACATCTCTGCAAGCAAATTAATAAAAATTTAGGAGGTTTTTTTGTTGAAGGTTCTTGTTATCAATTGCGGCAGTTCGTCTTTGAAATATCAGCTCTTCAATATGAAAGATCAATCAGTTTTGGCTAAGGGTTTAGTGGAAAGAATAGGTCTTGAAGTTGGAATGCTCAAGCATATGCCTTACTGTAAAGATAAGATAGAAGTATCGGACAATATTCCAAACCATAAGGTAGCCGTAAAAATGATGCTTGATGCTCTTTTAGATAAAAATCACGGTGTTCTAAAAGATATTTCGGAAATATCAGCAGTAGGTCATCGCGTAGTACATGGTGCAGAAAAATTTTCCGGCTCTGTAAAAATAACGGATGAAGTCATGGATGTGTTAAAAGAATGTGTAGCCATTGCTCCATTACATAATCCGCCTAACATTGTAGGTATTGAAGCAGCTCGGGAGATGTTACCGGACGTTCCGATGGTTGGAGTGTTCGATACGGCATTTCATCAAACTATGCCTCAATATGCTTATATGTATGGGTTACCTTATGAATTATATGAAAAATATGCCGTAAGAAGATACGGCTTTCATGGTACTTCTCATTGCTTTGTATCAGCTGAGGCTGCAAAAATGTTAAACAGGCCTATTGAAGAATTAAAAATGATTACATTGCACTTGGGCAATGGTTCAAGTATAACAGCGATCAAAAACGGTAAATCTATTGAAAACAGCATGGGATTTACGCCGCTGGAAGGTATTATAATGGGAACACGCTGTGGCAATATAGATCCGGCAATAGTGCCATTTATAATGGAAAAAGAAGGAATATCACCGGATAAAATGAACGAGTACCTGAATAAAAAATGCGGAGTCTATGGAATTTCCGGAGTTAGCAGTGATTTCAGAGACTTAGAAGAAGCGGCAAAAAACGGTAATAAACGTGCCGACTTAGCCTTAAAGATGTTTTCTTATCAAGCTAAAAAATTCATCGGTTCCTATGCTGCGATCATGAATGGGCTTGATGCTATTGTGTTTACCGGCGGTATTGGAGAAAATTCTGCTACAATGAGGCAGATGATTTGTAAGGATATGGAATATTTAGGAATAAAGATTGATGAAGCTAAAAACCAAGTCAGAGGAAAGCAGGCAGATATTTCTTTTGAAGAGGCTAAAGCAAAAGCGCTTGTTATTCCAACAAATGAAGAACTAATGATAGCCTTAGATACGATGTCTCTTGTTAAAACTGCTTGACACTGGTTTTATGTAAATATATAATAAAGTGTAATTTCTTCGGGGTGAATGATTGTGAAACTGAGTCTGGCAGGAATGAAACATGTAGTAGGAAGCACGGCTGAATTTGACTTTACACAACCAACCATGAATTTAGATTTAAAACGTGAGGGCATCAGTAGCGTAGGACCGGTAAGGGTAAAAGGCAAAATAGAAAATCTGGGAGACAGAATATTTCAAGCAGATGGGCAGATTGAAGTTACTGCTACCGGGTTATGTTCAAGATGTCTTACACAAACTAAGGTCCGGTTTGCTATGGATTTTTCGCTGAAATTTAGTGATATTTTGGCACAATCTGAAGAACTAATAAAATTCGATGGTGAGGAAATTGAACTGTATCCTCAAGTCGTAAACGAAATTATTTTAAACTGTCCTAGTCAAATTTTATGTAAAACTGATTGCAAGGGATTATGTCCTAAGTGCGGAGCCAACTTAAACACAAGTATTTGTAAGTGCGAAACAGAAAATTTGGATCCCCGATTTGCAGTATTGAAAAAATTATTAAAGAGCGAATAGTTAGAGGAGGTGTTGTAATGGCCAATCCTAAACATAGAACATCTAAATCCAAAAAAGGTTCTCGTAGAAGCCACTGGAAATTAACATTGCCTTCGATTTCAGAATGTCCCCAGTGCCGTGAACCAAAACTGTCCCACAGGGCATGTCCCAACTGTGGATACTACAAAAATCGCGAAGTTATAAAAGTGGAAGCTAAAAAAAGCTAAAAATTTTTACAAAAATACCTTCTTAATGAGGGTATTTTTTCGTTTATCCGATATATTTGCCGGTAATGGGTTATAAAAAAAGTCTTTTCGGAAAAAATATTTAATAGATAAAACTGGGCTATGGTGATGCTGAATAAACAATGAAAAAAATAGTGGTATCACACAAATAATGAAAAAATCGTGAGGGATATATTATGAAGAACTATTCCCAGATAATAAGACATTCCGGTAATGCTTCACTTTTTGATATATTAGATGTGTCGGTAACCGGATCTTTGACAGGTACGCCTATTCATATTCACGCCGAAGGGTTAAGGGGTACAGGAAAAACAACCATCATAAGAGCATATAAAGAAGTTTTACCTAAAATTAACAGAATAAAGGGGTGTTTGTATAATTGTGATCCATCCAATCCCCATTGTCCTGAGCATTATAATCTGACTAGTGAGGAAATCGAAAAAATCGGTGTAGAAAGAATTAATATGCCGTTTTTAGAAATTTCGCCTTCTGCAAAAAAAGGATCTGTTGTAGGTAGTATCGATTTAAAAAAAATATCTTCGAAAGAAAGTCCGGAAGCTGCACTTTTATTAGGAACTATTCCAAAGGCACATCGGGGAATAGTTTTTATAGACGAAATAAATCGTATCGCTGATACTTCGCCTGAAATTGTTGATCTGCTGCTCGATGCAATGGGAACAAAACCTGGGAGAATACAAATCGAGGAAGCGGGGCTGCCTGTTACAGAAATACCGGTTCAAGTCAGTATTTGGGCTGCCTCAAATCCGGATGAAGATCCTGGCCCGTTAGAGAATATTCGGCGCCAACTCTCAGATCGATTTGATTTTACTGTAAACGTTGAAAGGCCTCTTGATACTTGCGTAATTAACAGAATTTTTAGTGATGAAGTATTAAACGTTGTTAATACAGCAACAATACAAAAAACAAAAGAATTTTTAGAAGCAAAAAAAAATATAAATAGATTCAAACCTACCCAAGAAATAAGAGATCTTTTGGCATCATTATATGTCAATTATGGCATAGAAAGCCTTCGATATGTAGAGGCCGCTTTACTTGGAACAAAAATAAGAGGTGCCCTATTAAAGCGAAATCCAAATATAGAAGATGTTATTTTTATTACACGCTATGCTTTACGACATAGAGTAGAAATGAAAGACTTAAATAATATATTGCAGAACTTAGAAGAAAAAAAGAGCCTAATAAAAAAAGACTCGATTAGTGTTGAAACTTCTATTCAGAATGAAAATAAATTACCTGATTCTACTAAAGTCTCGGAAATTAATGAGAATAAAAACAAAAACTCTAAAACTTTTAGCTTCGATTTTTTAAAAAAACTTTTACAACGATTTGTCCCAAATGCTGAATCAGCAAAAAGTTCAAACACAAGCAGCACAGCACCTAATCCTAGTATAAAAGCGCCGCCGCAAAAAGCATTACCAATGGATAAATTAAAGATAACAGAATATGTAAAGACCGAAGAGGATTTGATAAAATGAGTTCTATAGAGAAACTGCAGATGGAGTTAAATAATGGTAAGGGTGTTAGAGTAGGTCAAGCAGCTGTTGTTAGTCGAAAAGTCCATACAATCAATTACGATACTCCGCAAAATGTGAACATAATCATTAATGCTGATGCCGGTCAAGCCTTTTATTATCGTTTTGTTGAAAACGAGATAATTCATGTAGATTTGTTTCATGAAATAAAGATATTTAATTTGATGCAAATGGCTGACTTTCTTAAAAAAAGTCTCGTAGAAAATTCATTGGATTATTTAATTGACAATATTGATATTCAGACAGGATCGGGAGGAGGCCGGCTGACAGGGAGTCTAAGTTATGGGATAACCGAAAATCTTAAGAAAAACCACTTAAATCATGTCCATATAACAGCATTTATGACTAATGAAGAATTAGAAAACATATTTTTAATAGTTGCCGAGACGGAAAAGGCTCTTCAAGAGCAGGGTGTTGAACTTAGAAAAATTGAGAGAATAAAACATGAAACTGGCAATACTCCCATAGATATGTCACCATATACCACCGACTCTGATTCATATTTAAAGCAAAATGGCGGTTGTTCTAAAAAGGATAGCCTTTTTAGTGAAACCACAGCGATGATTGAGTATTTTGGGAGCTTAAAAGAGGTAGAAGATGCAATTAAAAATTTTGAATTTGAGAGTGATATATCAGGAAGAGCATTGCATATAACAGAAAAAAATGATGACTTTAACGATATAATAAAATATTTCGAGCAAACAAATATTTTAAGCAAACATCAAAATAAGTACCGTTTAACCAGTAAAGGGAAAGAATTAAAAGAATTTTTAAGGATATACAAGAGAGAATTAGAGTTTGTGCTAAAAAGAACCATAAAGAATCCGCAGAGGATTAATAACTATAAAGGTTTTGCAATCAACCATTTATCTAGCAGAGAAACAGGATATCGAAGCGGACCAAGTATTTGCAAACCTTATGTTTCTGAAGAATGGCCTGAGGAATTGGATATATCGGAAACTGTTAGAAAATCGCTGGTAAGAAGCTATATCGAGAATAAAAAATTCAGTATTGAACAGGAAGACATAGTTGCTATCAAGCGAACTCCAAAATTACAGCAAGACATTTGCTTGATAATAGATGCCAGTGCTAGTATGGCTGGTTTTAGGCTTAGAAATGCTAAATATTTGGCAAGATATCTTGTCTTAAAGCCAAATACTCAAGTAAGTATTATGGCTTTCCAAGAAAAAGAAGTTAATGTCTGTGTTCCTTTTACAAGAAACTATGACATAATGGAAGAAGGTATAAATAAGATAGTGGCAACTGGTTTAACACCATTGGCATTAGCCTTAGACAAAGGCATCTGCCATATTAATAAAAAAAATTTAAAAAATCCACTGATTATGCTTATAACCGATGGGATACCTACAGTATCTTTATGGACAAGTGACCCAATTAATGATGCTGTTTCGGCGGCCGATAAAATTGCAAAAAATAAAATTAATTTCTGTTGTATTGGCCTCCAACCTAATAAAGATTGTCTAATCAAGATTACTGATGCTGCAAGAGGAAAGTTATACATCTTAGATGAGCTGAATCGCGAAGGATTAGTTGAAGTTGCTAAAAAGAGCAGTCAGTGGTAGCCAAAAAATATAAGGTATCAGAAGGCCTGTTAAAAATCTTTAACTTTGTAAATAAAAGAGAGCATTATAAAACTAGTTTTTAAGCAGTTTTACAATGCTCTCTTTTGTTTTCGTTGATATAAAAATGGGATTAGTTTATAATTATATATATTGTATAATTGGTATGGACAGATAAAATTTATTCAAATTTTTTGCTACAAAACTGGAGGATATAATGATTAATGGCAACTATATATGGCAAGTAGGGTCAACACAAGAAGTTGATGATAATTATGACGAATTTCACCATGTAATCCTGCAATTGCTCAAAAAAAGAGGTATAGTTACACCTGAGCAGATTCATGGATATATATATCCTAAACTGGATAACTTATATGACCCTATGCTGCTGAAAGATATGGACAAAGCTGTTGTACGCATTAAAGAAGCCCTATCAAAAAAACAAAAAGTTACAATTTATGGTGATTATGATGCTGACGGAATAACCAGCTGTGCTGTTCTTATGAAGTTATTAAAAAATTTAGGCGGAACGGTTAACTATTATATACCTTCAAGACTAGATGAAGGCTATGGTCTCAATAAAGATGCTATAGATATGATACATAAGCAAGGAACAAAGCTAATTATAACTGTAGATAATGGCATTAGTTCATGTGAAGAGGTACAATATGCTTCTAGCTTAGGCTTGGATGTTATCATTACTGACCATCATGAGCCTCAGCAAAAAATGCCTCAGGCTGCTATTGCAATAGTTGATCCCAAAAGAGAAGATTGCAGTTATCCTTTCAAAGAATTAGCAGGTGTTGGTGTGGCGTTGAAACTTGCATGTGCTCTGAAGGGTAAAGATTTAAAGTTTGGAAAAGAGCTACTTGAATTGGCAGCTATTGGTACCGTGGCAGATATTGTTCCACTGTTAGATGAAAACCGAATAATTGTCAAAAATGGGCTTGATGACTTAGGAAATACAAAAAATTTAGGTCTTAAAGCGATGATGAATCTGTTAAACTTAAATGATATTTCAATAGAGCCGGGAAAGATTAGCTATTTATTGGCACCAAGATTAAATGCTGCCGGGAGGATAGCAAATCCCGAAATTGCTGTAGAGCTTTTGCTATGTGAAGATGCAAAACGAGCTTTTGAACTTGCTACAACTCTTGAAAGAATTAATCAGGAAAGGCAGACTCTCGAAGCTAAAATATTAGACGAAGCAAAAACAGTAATAGAACAGGAAATTGACTTAGATATAGAAAATATAATAGTAATTTCCAGTGCCAACTGGCACCCTGGAGTTACCGGAACAGTAGCTTCAAAACTGGTAGAAATCTATAGCAGGCCGTGTATTATAATCTCAGAAAAAGGTGATGAAGGCCGGGGCTCTGGAAGAAGTATTTCGGGATTTAATCTCTTTAATGCATTAAGTAAGTTATCTCATCTCCTTATAAGGTTTGGAGGTCATGAACAGGCTGCTGGTTTAAGTATCAAAGTAGAAAATATTGGTACATTTCGAAGGGAATTAAATCAACTTTTCGTGCAGGATACTGTGCAAAAAGATGCAAGTCCTAAGCTTGACATAGATTTGGAATTAAACCAGAGCGATATTAATTTGAAACTGGCAGAGCAGCTGGAGCTTATGAAACCATTTGGATACGGGAATCCTAAGCCGGTATTTATGTGTAGAAACTTGCATATTCAGAACTTAAGGACGGTGGGCAGCGGAGATAAACACTTAAAATTAAATCTAAAAAGTCATGAAAATAATATTGATGCTATAGGATTTAACTTTGGCCTTTATAAGGAAGATTTAGACATGGCAACAATAATGGATGCAGCTTTTTATTTAGAAGTAAATCGGTGGAAAGGATCCATCGAACCACAGTTGAATATAAAAGATTTAAGAGTTCCTTTTTTTAGAGATGAATTGCTGCTTGATGTTGAAAATAATTATTATCGATATTTTTACTCCTACTTAAATGTCTTAAATGGAAAAAGCATTAGGACGTCAAGTGAGGATAAATTAATAAATGAAGATAATATGCTTATTTTAAAAAATAAGAGAATTCAAGCGAAGATAGGATATATAAATTCACTTTTAAAAGCAAAAAGCAAAGTAATGATAGCAATAAATACACCGTATAAAGCATGGCAGCTATTGACGTATCTAAGAGAAGATGATGATTTAAGGAACAGAGCCAAAGTGTCTTATTGCTTAGATTTACCTGCTCAGAGTCATGACTATAATGTTATTGCAGTAAACCCATTAGCTATATGCAATAATAAAAATTTTGAGGATATAGTATTTTATGATACACCTTTTAGTGTTGATATTTTAAAAAAACAATTAGCCGAAGTACCACCAAATTCAAAGACGCATATACTTTTTGAACGAGAAGATTTACGCTATAATTACTTGGTGTGTCAGCAAATTTTACCAAGTATTAATGAATTAAAAGTTGTGTACCAAATGATTGGAAAATTAACTTTGGGAACTTTTGAAGGTTCTCTAAACATAAATGAATTTAGAAATTTGTTACAGAAACAGTCAGGGATAGATATGCACCTGTGTAGATTGATAAATGTTTTTAAAATATTTCAGGAAATAGGCATTATTAAACTTAATATAGAAGATGGTTTTTTTCATATATTAGGTCATGAAAAGCACAATAATAAGTTTCAGCTGGAACGTTCCAAAACATATTTACATCTTTATCTACTTAAAAGGAATGTAGTAGAATTTTATAATAAGTTTCAAATTTTACAATCAGATATATTTATGAATGTGGAGGAAATTGAATGGACTTGAAAGAGAAAATCAGGGTAATTGAAGATTTCCCACAAAAAGGAATAAGTTTTAAGGATATCACGACTCTAATAAAAGATGGAAAAGCTTTCAGACGGGTAATAAAATCAATGGCAGATCTTGTTCGACATAAAGAAGCTGACTTAGTAGTTGCTCCGGAAGCTCGTGGATTTATTATTGGGGCGCCGATTGCATATGAATTAGGTGCCGGATTTGTACCAATAAGGAAAAATGGCAAGCTGCCGGGGGAAACAATAAGGGTTGAGTATAAATTAGAATACGGTATAGATATTATTGAGATGCATAAAGATGCAATAAAACCGGGCCAAAAAGTTATTGTAGCAGATGATCTGTTGGCAACTGGCGGAACAATTTTTTCCACCATAGAACTTGTGGAAAGACTTGGAGGGGAAATTTCGGCAGCAATTTTCCTAATTGAATTAACCGATATAAACGGAAGAGAGAATTTAAGCGAGTATGATGTCTTTTCACTTATAAAATATTGAAACAGGCAGGGGGGAGCAAGATTTGGATTTTGATTCATTGGAAAAGCAAATTTTATCTTATAGCCCATCGGCTGACCTTGACTTAATAAGAAAGGCTTATATGTTTGCAAAGGAAGCACACAGTGGACAGCACAGGGTTTCCGGTGAACTATTTATATCTCACCCCCTGGGTGTAGCTATGATCTTAGCTGATTTAGAATTAGATATTCCTACCATTGCTGCCGGTCTGTTACATGATGTGGTAGAGGATACTGACTATACTATAGAAGATATTGAAAAAATTTTTGGCTCTGAAATTGCCATCTTAGTGGATGGTGTAACAAAATTAGGCAAACTTGAGTTTAAGACAAAAGAAGAACAGCAAGCTGAAAATCTTAGAAAAATGTTTTTTGCCATGGCAAAAGACATCCGTATTATTTTGATAAAATTAGCAGATAGGCTGCACAATATGAGAACTTTAAAATCTATGCCTGAAGAAAAACAGCGTGAAAAGGCTATGGAAACCATTGATATTTTTGCACCTCTTGCTCACCGCTTAGGGATATCTAAAATAAAGTGGGAACTAGAGGATTTAGCATTTAGGTATTTAGAACCAGAGCATTATTATGACCTAGTTGAAAAAGTTGCAAAAAAGAGACAGGAAAGAGAAAATCACATTAATAAAATGATTGATATTCTTAATGAGCGGTTATTAGCTACAGGAATTAATGCTGAGATACAAGGAAGGCCCAAGCATTTTTACAGCATATATAAAAAAATGAAGGACCAAAATAAAACATTTGAACAAATTTATGATTTAACAGCTGTTAGAGTAATCGTAAATACTGTTAAAGACTGCTATGGTGCTCTGGGTGTTGTCCATACTTTATGGAAGCCCATCCCCGGCAGATTTAAGGATTATATTGCTATGCCTAAGCCGAATATGTATCAATCGCTTCACACAACGGTAATTGATTCCTCCGGAGATCCTCTGGAAATACAAATAAGAACATATGAAATGCATAAAACTGCAGAGTATGGAATTGCCGCTCATTGGAGATACAAAGAAGGTGACAAAAATAGTAATGAATTTGAACAAAAGCTTTCATGGTTAAGAGAGATTCTCGATTGGCAGCGAGAACTGCGTGATGCGAAAGACTTCATGGAGAATTTAAAAATTGATCTTTTTACTGATGAAGTTTATGTATTTACACCTAAAGGTGATGTAATAGATTTGCCGATGGGGTCTTGCCCTGTTGATTTTGCGTATAGAATTCATACAGATGTTGGAAATAGATGCATTGGAGCCAAGGTGAACGGCAAAATGGTTCCTTTGGATTATAAACTGGCTAATGGTGATATAGTAGAAATTGTAACTTCAGGTCACAGTAACGGACCGAGCCGTGACTGGTTAAATATAGTAAAATCACCTCAAGCAAAGAATAAAATTCGGCAATGGTTTAAGAAGGAACGACGCGATGAAAATATAGCTCGTGGAAAAGAAATGCTAGAAAAAGAAGCCCATAGACAGGGCTATGATATTTACCAGCTCATTAAATTTGACTTTATGAACAATTTACTAAAACGCATGAGCTTTGCAAATATTGATGATATGTTTGCTGCTATTGGCTATGGAGCCGTTACGACAAAACAAATACTTCAAAAGATTCTTGACGAATACAAGAAAAGCGTTAAACTAAATAAGCCGGAAATATTAATAGAGAAATCCAATAACAAACTTAAGACAAAAAAGAAAATTGATCATGGTATAAAAATAGATGGCATAGATAATCTTTTAGTAAAATTTTCTCGATGCTGTAATCCGGTTCCGGGTGATAAAATTGTTGGATATATTACCCGAGGTCGTGGCGTATCAATTCATAGACAGGACTGTAAAAACGTCAGCAGCGGTGTTTTTGACAAGGAAAGACTTGTAGATGTTAAATGGGAAGGATTTGAAGAAACCTCATACCCTGTTGAGATACAAGCTTCAGCTTATGACAGGCCTGGTATACTTTCCGAGGTAATAAATTTAGTTGGTGATATGAAAACTAATATTGATGCTATTAATGCCCGTACTACCAAAGATGGTGTTGCTATTATAGATTTAATTTTAGAGATTAATAATAAACAGCATTTAGAAAATGTAATGCAAAAGATAAAAAAGATTAACGGAATATATAATATACGAAGGGTCATGAACCAATAAGGAGGATTTTATGAGAGCAGTAGTTCAAAGAGTAAAGAAGGCTTCTGTTTCTGTACAGGGAAAAGATATTTCAAAAATTGATAATGGCATTGTGGTTTTTTTAGGTGTTGCTGAGGGCGATACTATGGAAGATGTTGATTATTTAGCGGAAAAAATCGTTGGGCTGAGAATTTTTGAAGATGAAGAAGGGAAAATGAATAAATCTGTTCAAGATATTGATGCTGCAATACTCATCGTATCTCAATTTACCCTTTTAGGAGATGTCAGAAAAGGGCGCAGGCCAAGTTTTTCTAAGGCAGCACATCCAAAAGAAGCTCAAAAACTCTATAAAGCTTTAATTGAAGCTTGTAAAAAAAAGGTTAAAGCAGTGGAAGAGGGTCAATTTCAAGCAGAAATGCTGGTAAATGTGCTAAATGATGGTCCTGTTACGATATTGATTGATAGCGATAAACAGTTTTAGGAGGTATGCTATGTTTTTAAAACGCTTACAGGTTGGAGATTTAGCTGCTAACTGTTATATTATTGCCGATGAAAAAAATGCAAATGCGGCTATTATTGATCCGGGCGCAGATGCTGATAAGATTATAGAGACAATAACAAAAGAACATCTTATTGTGAAATATATTTTCTTAACTCATGGTCATAGTGATCATATCTCTGCATTAAAAGAAGTAAAAAATGCAACTGATGCAAAAATAGCAATTCACGAGCAAGATGCTCCAATGCTTCTTTCGCCGAAAGACAATCTTTCTATATATTTTGGTGAGGGTTTCATACAACCTCCGCCAGATATAATGCTAAAAGGTAATGAAAAGTTTGCGGTTGGAGATTTGGTTTTAGAAATAATCCATACCCCCGGTCATACTCCTGGAGGTATATCGATAAAGGTTGGTAATATTGTATTTACCGGAGATACTTTATTTGCAGGTTCAGTTGGAAGAACGGATTTTCCGGGAGGTTCGTATGATGAACTTATAAACTCGATAAGAGATAAATTATTACCATTAGGTGATAACATATCAATATTGCCAGGTCATGGAGAACCTTCAACTCTTAGTATTGAGAAAAAAATAAATCCCTTTCTGTGCAATATCTGAAATTTTATTGTATTTCAGATACATTATATGATTATTTTGCCTAAACATATTTTAATGCATACAGGGAAAACTAAGAGTAGATATAGGGAGGGATTGTATGTCAAAGAAGAAAATACGGAATGCTAATAAAGTGTTCAATTTTAGCGAAAACTATGCTGATATACTCGACCTTTTTAGCCAAGATGATATAACAGATGAAGATATAGCCCAATATGTAAATGCTGACTTAGATACAGTAAGAAGTATCAAACACACATGGATTAATGAAGAAAGCTTTAATACGTTAAAAAACCCCGGCTCATAATACTTGTATTAAAGCCGGGGTTTAAAAATATACAAAGTAACAATTATTATTCTGGCCGTTTTTCAACTACAACGGTAACAAATTTAGTTTGACCGTTTCGCAATATGAGCATTACCAATTTTTCATTTATTTTAGCTTCGCTTACTATTGCACTAACATCATTAGAATTTTTTATTGTAGTATCATTTATTTTTAAAATAACATCGCCACGCATAAGACCGGCTTTTGCCGCAGGACTGTTAGAAATGACATCGGCAATGATAGCACCATTTGGCTCCTCAAGCTTAAAATATTCTGCCAAATCTTTTGTCATATCCTGAAGTGCCACTCCAATATAAGGCCGAGTGATTGATCCGTTTTTTATCAGTTCGTCCAAGACCTCTTTAACGCTATTTATAGGTATTGCAAAGCCTATACCTTGAGCCTGAGCATTAACTGCGGTATTTATTCCTATAACTTTTCCGTCAAGTGATATAAGCGGGCCACCGCTGTTACCAGGGTTTATGGCTGCATCTGTTTGTATCAAGTTATTGTAAACCCTAGTATTACCTGTACTTTGATCCGCAATAGTAATAGGTCTTTCTTTAGCGCTAATTACTCCAACGGTTACCGTGTGGTCAAGTCGATATGGATTTCCTATTGCAATAACCCATTCCCCTACCCGTGCGCTGTCAGAATCTCCTAATTCTATATAAGGTAATTTTTCCGAAGAATTAATCTTTACTACTGCTAAATCCATGTTAGAATCCTTTCCTACGACAGTTGCTGTAAAGGGTTCCTGAAATCCTTTTACGGTTACGGTGATTTCTTTAGCTCCGCTTATAACATGTTCGTTAGTAAGAATATATCCCTCGGAGTTGATAATAAAACCACTACCTAAACCCTTACTGACTTTTGGGGTTGTGCGAAAACTGAAGCTGTCTCCGAAAAAATATCTAAAAAATGGGTCATTAAAAAATGGGTCTGAATTATCTTGACTTTCTACTGTTGTTTCAATATATACTACTGCATCACTGACTTTTTCAACAATTTCGGGTATGTTTGCAGGTAAGGCAGTAGAAGTTAAATTTGCCTGAGTGTTTCCATCTATATCGGCATGAGCCGAAGACCCCGGATAAATGGAGTTATAAGCTAAAATACCTCCGGTTACTAAGGCGACTCCTACGGCAAGGCCTATTAATACTGCAACAAAATATTTCTTTTTATTGAGATTCATCATAACCGACCTCCATTCTTAATCATTTTGTACTCTATTATAATTATATACATTTAATTTATTAATTTCATGTGAAATTTGTTATGAATTTGTGAATTTTAAGCCGCGATAGCATTGACATACAACAGTAATTTATTTATAATTGTTAAAAAAGATATAAATATATAAATAAAAGCAAAGATGGGGAAATGGCATGTATAATACTCAACAGGGAGAAAGGGCCAAGATTGAGAGCTCTTTTGGATAAGTATATGTCTACCAATATAACACCCCGGAGCTTAAATCTCGAATATAAGTAGGGATTTACGTTTTATGCGTTAAAATTTTAAGTGGGATTTTCCAAACAGGGTGGCACCGCGGGAAGACTCTCGTCCCTGATATTATTTATTATTATCAGTGATGAGAGTTTTTTTATCAGCAAAAATTGTAATGCTGTTTTATGGTAAATGATTTAAACAATAAAGAAGGCCTTTGCCTTGAAAATTTTATATGAACTCTTATGAAATAATTTAAACTGATTTAAAAGTCAATAACTAAAAGGGGTTGTTCATTGTGAAAAAAAAGATTAAAAGAAATTATTATTGCGGTGATTTGACTAAGGAGCATGAAGGCGAGGAAGTATGCCTTTCAGGCTGGGTTCAAACTCGTCGCGACTTAGGCGGTTTAATTTTTGTGGATTTAAGAGATCGCAGCGGTATTGTTCAGGTTGTATTTAATCCTGAGCGTAAAGAAGCTTTTAAGAAAGCCGATGAAATCAGGAGTGAATATGTTATAGCTGTAAAGGGCAAAGTTTGCAGGCGGCCTGCGGAAAATGTAAATGCGAAAATTTCTACTGGATACATTGAAGTAATTGGAGAAGAATTAGATATTTTGAGTAAGGCCAAAACTCCGCCTTTTCCCATAGAAGACAATATAAAGGTCGATGAAATTGTGAGGCTCAAATATCGATATCTTGATTTAAGAAGACCCAGTATGCAATATAATATGATTTTTCGCAGCAAGATTAATAAGGCTATAAGAGATTTTTTGGATGAAAACGGATTTGTAGAGGTGGAGACACCTGTTCTTACAAAAAGCACTCCGGAGGGTGCACGCGATTATTTAGTTCCCAGCCGCTTAAATCCTGGTAAATTTTATGCACTGCCTCAGTCACCTCAGTTATTTAAGCAAATACTGATGGTAGCCGGTATGGACAGATATTATCAAATTGCACGATGCTTTAGGGACGAAGATTTGAGAGCAGACAGGCAGCCGGAGTTTACACAGCTTGATATAGAAATGTCTTTTGTAGATGTTGACGATATAATTTCTTTAAATGAAAAATTAATAAAATATGTGGTAGAAAAAGTTACTGGAATAAAAGTTGAAATACCTTTCGCTAGAATGACTTATGAACAAGCCATGGAAAAATATGGTTCAGATAAGCCTGATACCAGATTTGGTATGGAGATGGTTGATATATCTAATATAGTCGGTAGCAGTAGTTTTAAAGTGTTTAGTGATGTAGTTAAAGATGGTGGAAGAGTCAAAGGCATAAATATTAAAAATGGAGGAAAGGCTTTTAGCCGCAGACAAATTGACGAGCTTGTAGAGAAGGCAAAAGAATTTGGAGCAAAAGGCCTTGCATGGATGAATGTTACATCAGAAGGTATAAAGTCTCCTATAACTAAATTTTTTGACGAACAAACTATAAAAGAAATTAAAGACAAATTTGATTGTGAAGTAGGCGATTTAATAGTATTTATAGCTGACAGCAATGCCGAGCTCGTAATGACTTCTTTGGGTAGCCTTAGGATTTACTTAGCGAAGGCATTAAACTTAATAGATAAAAATAAGCTTAACTTCTTATGGATTACTGAGTTTCCTCTACTAGAATATAATGAGGAAGAAAAAAGGTTTGTAGCAAAGCATCACCCATTTACTTCACCAATGGAAGAAGATATTCCTTTACTTGACAAAGAACCTTCGCGAGTTAGGGCAAAAGCTTACGACATTGTTTTAAATGGCACTGAACTTGGAGGCGGAAGTATAAGAATACATGATGCAGCCCTTCAGGAAAAAATGTTTGAAACCCTTGGTTTCTCTAAAGAAAGAGCATGGAATAATTTTGGATTTCTGCTCAAGGCTTTTGAGTATGGGACACCACCACACGGTGGTATAGCTTATGGGCTTGATCGTATGATTATGCTACTTTTGGGTCTTGACAGCATAAGGGATTGCATAGCTTTTCCCAAGACACAAAACGCCTCTTGCCCGATGACTGATGCACCAAGTGAGGTTGATGCAAAACAGTTAAAAGAGCTACACATTCAGGTAAAAATATAACATATCAACATAAATTGGCATGACTTAATTAGGGCGAAACCTTGATAAATAGTAAGTTTTGTGATAATATAGCTTTAGAAAATAAATATACCCTGCTGTGTGCGTGTAAACTGGCTTAGTAAAGAGCCAACACTCTAATATAGGGAGTCCGGTCTCTGTTTGCTGCATATATGCCCTTTATAAGGGAAATATAATGCATTCAGGAGGACACCCACCTGGGAAGCCGGGTCTCTATTTACGGTCAGCAAACACGGCATGGTGGGGTTTGTTTTTATCTGTTTAATTTTGGAGCGATTTTAGTGAAAGAGAATTTGTTTTCTAGGACGGAAATACTCGTAGGTAAGGATGGTATAGAAAAATTAAAGAATGCCAAAGTTGCCGTACTAGGCCTTGGCGGAGTTGGTTCTTTTGCGGCAGAAGCTCTTGCGAGAGCAGGAATAGGTGAACTCATTCTCGTTGACCATGATATAATTTCTCCTTCTAACATAAATCGTCAAATTCATGCCAGCTGCTCTACCGTTGGTTTACATAAAGCTGATGTTATGAAAAATAGGATTTTGGATATCAACCCTTGTGCAAAGGTAATTGGAATAAGAGAGTACTATTCTGAAAACACCGCTCCAGATATTTTAAGCGGTAATTTTGATTATGTAGTGGATGCTATAGATAGCTTGAGATCTAAAATAAATCTTATTGTAAATTGTATAGAACTAGGCGTTCCGATTATTTCAGCTATGGGAGCAGGAAACAAATTAGACCCTACTAAGTTTAAAGTGGCAGACATATCCGAAACTTATGTTTGTCCTATGGCCAGAAAGGTTAGGAAAGAACTCCGAAAGCTTGGTATAAAAAAAGGATTACAAGTTGTATTTTCTACAGAAACTCCTTTAAAACAACATTATCCACCAGGCAGTGTTTCATTTGTTCCTTCAGTAATGGGATTAATAATTGCCGGTGAAGTAATACGCAGGTTGATAAGAAATTGACCGAGCTGCAGCAATATTATATAATAGGTTCATACTACCATAAGACATATTAGGTAATTCTATGGGCATGAACGTGATGATTGCTCGTATTTCGGAAACAAGACCAGTTTATTCAAATGTTTCCTAAAATAGAAAGTAATAAATTGAACTCTTAAATTTTTTATTGTTTACGGAGGGGAAAATGAGGGAAAAAGCTATTGTAGTGGCAAATAAAAAGGAGCACGCACAAATAGAAATTAGACCCAATTCTTCTTGCAAGGGTTGCAGGGGTTGTTCCGCAGGTAAAGAAGGAAAACCAATAAGAGTTTGGGCTAAAAATTGCGTTAATGCAAAAGTGGGTCAAGTTGTTGAGGTAGAGCTCGGTGCATCAACATTTTTGTCAGCTACCTTAATAGTATATGCAATCCCTCTTTTATCATTTTTAGCAGGCATAGGTTTAGGATATAAAATATCAGGCTTATTAAACATAAATTCAACTGAACCTTTTGCAATTCTGATTGGCTTAGTGTTAATGATTATTAGCTTTGCCAGCATACATTTTTTTACTAGACGCAGGGAAATTGAAAACAAGTATTCTCCTCGCATTATAAGAATTTCAAATGATAATAGGTAAATATTGACAATGGACTATATCTTTTATATAATCCCAGCAGTAATGGAAATTGGAGAAATAAAGATTTTGTTTGACGTCGGAGGGTGTTAAAATGATGACCAGTCATGAAATTAGAGAAAAATTTTTAAGTTACTTTGAAAGCAAAGGTCATACAAGGGTTGACAGCTCTTCTTTGATACCGCAAAATGATCCTACGCTTTTATTTACTAATGCCGGCATGAATCAGTTTAAAGATGTTTTTCTGGGTCTTAAGAGCCTTCCTTATTCTCGAGCGGTTACTTGTCAAAAATGTGTTAGGGCAGGAGGCAAGCATAACGATTTGGAAAGTGTAGGGAAAACGGCTCGACATCATACATTCTTTGAGATGCTAGGTAATTTTTCTTTTGGTGATTATTTTAAAAAAGAAGCAATAGAATATGCATGGGAATTTCTAACTGATGTGTTAAAACTGCCGAAAGAACAGCTATGGGTCAGTGTTTTTGAGGAAGATGAAGAAGCTTTTGAATTGTGGCAAGCTTATATTCCGGCAGATAGAATTGTCCGACTGGGTGAAAAGGATAATTTTTGGAGTATGGGAGATACGGGACCATGTGGTCCTTGCAGCGAAATATACATTGATCGCGGCGAAGAGCACAGCTGTAATGCAAAGGAATGTGCACTAGGCAAATGCGATTGTGATAGATGGCGTGAATTATGGAATCTGGTTTTTATGCAGTACAGCAGAGATGAGAACGGAACTATGACACCTTTGCCTAAACCCAGTATAGATACTGGAATGGGTCTTGAACGTATTGCTACCGTAATGCAAGATGTATATAGTAACTATGATACAGATCTTTTAAGGCCCATAATAACTTTTTTAGAAAGCATGACTGGCAAGAAATATAAAGGAGGCGAAGAAGGCTTTCCTTTCAGAGTTATTGCCGATCATTCTAGAGCCATTACCTTTTTGATTTCTGATGGCGTACTGCCTGGAAATGAAGGAAGAAATTATGTTTTAAGGCGAATCATACGAAGAGCAGCTCGTTATGGGAAAGAGCTGAACCTAAATGAACCTTTTTTATACAAAATAGTTCCACAAGTTGTTTCGCTAATGAAAGATGCTTATCCTGAACTTGAAAAGAATATAACATATATACAAAAAATAGTAAAGTCTGAGGAGGAAAGATTTCTCGAAACACTAAGTGATGGTCTCAAGATTTTATATGAAAATATTGAAAGATTATCAAAGGAAAATAAAAGGGAAATACCCGGCCGCACGGCTTTTATGCTTTATGACACCTATGGTTTTCCGATCGACTTAACTTGTGATATAGCTGAAGAAAATGGTATGTCAGTGGACATTAAGACTTTTGAACAACTTATGACTAAACAGCGGGAAAAGGCTAAAGCTGCACGTAAAGAAATGTATGAAGTTGATGAATTCTTTAAAATCATAGCACATCTTCCTTCTTCGGTTTTTGTAGGGTATGATACTTTTGAATCAAGTAGTAGTGTACAATTTATTTTATCAGGTAATGAACCGGTAAAAGCCTGCAATAATAAAGTGAAGGACATTATATTAGTGCTTGACAAAACTCCATTTTATGCTGAATCAGGCGGGCAAGTAGGAGATACGGGTATAATTGAAGGAAAAGATTTTTTATTTAGAGTAACTGAAACTCATAAGACGCCTGATGGGAAAATTTATCACATAGGTAAAATAGAAAAGGGCAATATTAATGTTGGTGATACAGTCTTAGCTAGAATTAATGTGGAAAGGCGGCAAAGCATTTCCAGAAATCATAGTGCTACACACCTTTTACATAGAGCACTAAAAGAAGTTTTAGGGGAACATGTTAATCAAGCTGGTTCATTAGTTGATGAACATAGATTAAGATTTGATTTTTCGCATTTCTCAGGCCTTACGCCTGATGAAATATTACAAGTAGAAATGAAGGTAAATAACGCTATATTGAAAAATCTTCCAGCGAATATACATTGGACAACTCTTCATGAGGCTCAAGAACAAGGGGCTGTAGCACTATTTGGTGAGAAATATCAGGAACGTGTCCGCATGGTGTGCTTTGGAGATTATAGCAAAGAACTGTGTGGCGGGACTCATGTAAAGTCCTCATCAGAAATAGGACTTTTTAAAATTGTTTCTGAAAATAGCATTGGCTCTGGTCTTAGACGAATTGAAGCAGTGTGCGGCTTTAATTTAATGCAGTATTTATATGATAACCTGGAAATTTTAAATGAAACAGCACAGCTGCTTAAGGCTTACCCAAATGAAATTACTCAAAAGATTCAAGAGCTGCAAGAAAAAATCAGGTCGCAGGCAAGAGAAATAGACTCATTAAAACAGCAGGTTATAAATTCTGAGGTTGTAGAAATATTAAAAAACGCAAAATGCGTAAACAATATTAATGTAATTTCTGCTAAAACAGAGTCTAAAGATATCGATGATCTTCGGAAAATGTGTGACATGTTAAAGCAAAAAATTAAAACGGGTATTGTGGCTTTAGGAAGCTGCAATGATGATAAAGTATCATTTGTAGTTGCTGTAACAGATGATTTAACTAAAAAAGGTTATCATGCCGGAAAGATAATAAAAAATATAGCTCAAATAGCAGGCGGAAGCGGCGGCGGCAGGCCGGATTTTGCTCAGGCAGGCGGTAAAATCCCAGCAAAAATTGATGAAGCTTTGTCATCTGTTTCAGAAATTATAATGAATATTTAGTACAAAAGCAAATGGAGGGAGATTTAAATGGGGCAAAAAATGGATGAAACTGTTAAATTTAAAGTAGACAAGGAAATCGACATTGATGTTCGAACAATTCTAAAAGAGGTTTGTACAGCACTAGAAGAAAAAGGATATAATCCAATAAACCAAATTGTGGGCTACCTTTTATCTGGCGATCCAGCATATATTACCAGTCATAATAATGCCAGAAACCTTATTAGGAAACTTGAACGGGATGAATTGCTAGAAGAATTATTAAAAAGCTATATTGAAACTAAATAACTGTTTTAAACTTTAAAATCGACAGGTAGTGCAGTTTTGATGCGATTTGGGCATTGCCTGCCGATATTTTCTTCAAAAAAAATATCAAAGCTAACTGACTCGAAAAGATGCTCTTGAAAACTCTAACAATTTAAGCTTATGATTGGTATTTGATTTTTTATACTTCGTATTAGCAGTATAAAAGTCCATATAGAATATAAATGAGATTATGTTATTTTATCTTTGTAAAGAGGTTCGAGAAACATGGAATATGTAAATCTGGGATATACAGATTTAAAAGTATCTCGCTTGTGTTTTGGCAGTTTGACAATAAGCCCTCTTCAAGCTGGTTTACCAGTTGACGATGGGGCAGATATTATACTTTCGGCGATGAATATGGGCGTTAATTTTATAGATACAGCCGAATTTTATCAAAACTATTGTTACATAAATAAAGCACTTACAAGGTCGAAAAAAGATTTTATTATATCTACGAAGTCTTATGCCTATACCTATGAAGGGATGAAGAAAAGTGTAGAAAAAGCCAGAAAGGAAACAGGCAAAGATGTTATAGACATATTCATGCTTCATGAGCAAGAAACAAGGCTAACACTAAAAGGCCATAGAGAGGCTTTGGAATATTTGGTGGATGCTCGGGCAAAGGGATTAATAAAGGCGATTGGTGTTTCAACACATACGGTAGAAGTGGTTAATGTTGCATCCGATATGGAAGAAATCGAAGTCATTCATCCAATAATAAATTTCCGGGGAATAGGCATAAAAGACGGAAGTTTGCAAGACATGGAAAAGGCCATAGAAAGAGCATATAAGAATGGGAAAGGTATCTATGCAATGAAAGCCTTAGGTGGGGGAAATTTAATAAGCGATAAAAAGCGAGCATTTTCCTATATACTTTCATTTCCGTATTTACATTCTGTAGCAGTTGGTATGAAATCTAATGATGAAGTTGTTGCAAATATTAGTATTTTTGATGGCAAAACTGTAGATTCACATATAGAGGAAAGATTGAGCAGTGAGAAGAGAAAACTGTTGATTGAAGATTGGTGCGTAGGTTGTGGAGAATGTGTAAAGCATTGCCTTTATAATGCGCTGCATGTTGTCAATGGCCATTCTACGGTTAATCCTGATGCCTGCATACTATGCGGTTATTGTTCGGGATATTGTCCTGAGTTTTGTATAAAAATCCTTTAAAAGGGGCAAACTTTAATGCGTATTTTAGGTTTGGATGTTGGTGAAAAAAGAGTAGGTGTCGCTATATCTGATGAACTTGGTTTAACTGCTCAAGGGATAGATGTAATAGAAAGAAAGAATGATGGTAAAAATAAGGACATAGATAGAATATGCCGGATTATTTCGGATTATAATGTTACAAAGGTTATAGTTGGGCTGCCCAAAAATATGAACGGTACACTAGGGCCTAGCAGTGAAGCGGTTGAGAATTATACGAAGAAGCTACAAAAAGCTATAAGCATTGATTTGGAGTTTTGGGATGAAAGGTTGACTACTGCGGCAGCGGAAAGAATTTTGATTGAAGCAGATGTTTCACGTCAAAAAAGGAAAGGAGTTATTGATAAACTAGCAGCTGTATTAATACTTCAAAGTTATTTGGACTCTAAATATGGAGTTGACACTAGATAAAAATTACTATAAAATAATTTTAATTCAAAGTGAATTGGAGTTGAAAAACATATGGATGAGTTAGAAACTATAACATTATTGGATGAAAATGGTGAGGAAGCCGTATTTGAGGTATTAGGAGTTGTTAATGTTGAGGATACTGACTATGCGATTTTAATTCCCATTAGTGAAGAAGATGAAGATGAAGAGGAAGAGGAAGCATATATCTTTCGAGTTGATACTGATGAAAATGGTGAGGAAGTTCTTTCAGAAGTTGAAGATGACGGGGAATTTGAAATGGTGAAGGATGCATGGGAAACGTTATGTGTGGATGAGTTTGAACTGGATGATGAAGATGATTTTGATGAATATGATGAATAAGTACTGTTAAAAAACTTGACAGGATGGCTAACCTGCTTTATAATAATTTATAATTTAATCAGTTAAAGACTATGAAAAGGAAAGTTAAAGATATTTTTTTAAAGAGAGCCGATGGGTGGTGTAAATCGGTAAAAATGCTTTATTTCCGCCTTGGAGTCGTTGACGAAGAGTCAAACGGTTTTAACCGTTAAATTTTCTAAAGGGTTGCATATTTTGGGAAACTGAAATAGGGTGGCAACGCGGTAAATTCCGCCCCTTGCATTGGGCGGTTTTTTTATTATATTTTTAACTACATATTTTGTACGTATTTGGGAGAGTGGTAAAATGATCCGGCACTGGTCTTAGTTGATGCGATAAGGATAAGTTGTTTAGGAGCAGTGGATCTTCAGTGGATCTTAAAACTGATTGGAAATGGCAATAAATGATGAACACTTATTTGGGCTGGTATAAGTGCAGCCGAAAAGATTTTTGCAAAAGGAGAAGGTAAAAATGCGGATTTTAGTAAGTGATGATCTTG
Organism: Tepidanaerobacter acetatoxydans Re1; assembly: GCF_000328765.2. Lineage (NCBI taxonomy): Bacteria > Bacillati > Bacillota > Clostridia > Thermosediminibacterales > Tepidanaerobacteraceae > Tepidanaerobacter > Tepidanaerobacter acetatoxydans. Next base: position 1,463,438 of record NC_019954.2, on the reverse strand, counting down.
CACATGAAGGTATTGACATTTTAAAGCAGGAATTTGATGTTGATGTTAAGACAAGCTTAAGTGAAGAACAACTTATGGAAATAATTCAGGATTATGATGCACTTGTTGTTCGAAGTGCGACAAAAGTTACGAAAAACATCATAGATAAAAGCAATTTAAAGGTTATTGGCAGAGCAGGTGTTGGCGTTGATAACATCGATGTTGATTCTGCAACCAGAAAAGGTATTTTAGTAGTAAATGCCCCGGAAGGAAATACTATAGCAGCAAGTGAACATACCGTAGCATTACTAATGGCTGCAGCCAGAAATATACCGGCAGCAGTAGCAAGCCTAAAAAGTAAAAAATGGGATAGAAAGAGTTTTGTAGGTGTAGAGCTTCGAGGGAAAACTCTTGGCGTTGTGGGTTTAGGACGAATTGGTAAAGACGTAGCATATAAGGCAATCGGCTTAGGAATGAATGTTTTGGCATATGATCCATATGTGATAAAAGATCATGTGGAAAATATTCATATAAAAGTAGCTGATTTGGAAACAGTAATTAAAGAAGCTGATTTTATAACATTTCACGTTCCTCTTACAAAGACAACTTATCATATGATTGATAAAGAGCGTATTTCCATGATGAAAGATAAAGTTATAATCATTAATTGTGCTCGTGGAGGTATAATTGATGAAACTGCTCTTTATGATGCACTTGTCTCAGGTAAAGTAGCTGCTTGTGCTCTCGATGTATTTGAGCATGAACCGCCGCTGGAAAGTCCGCTTATTGATTTGCCAAATGTAATTGCAACACCGCATCTTGGTGCTTCGACGGCAGAAGCTCAGGTTAACGTGGCAGTGGATGTAGCAAAGGATATAATCAGAGCATTAAAAGGAGAGATGGTCAAAAATCCTGTAAATATGATAACTGTTAGGCCTGAAGAATACAACGAGATAAAGCCTTTTATAGAATTAGCTGAAAAAATGGGCTCACTTTATACTCAGCTAAAAAATGGCCGCATTAGTGAAGTTGAAATGATATATACCGGTAAGATTACGAGATTTGACGTAAAACCAATTACTACAGCAGGCATAAAAGGCATTTTAACAAATATCTTAGAAATTCCAGCCAACTTGGTCAATGCTTATTTTTTAGCTAAGGAACGTGGCATTAAGATTATAGAAAAGAAGATAAGCAAAGATCAGGATGCACCGGGTAATGTGATTTTAAAAATTACCACAGATAAGGGAGTAGGCAGTGTATCGGGAACGGTTTTTGAAAAAAATGAGCAGAGGATAATTGCTGTTGACGATTATAAAATAGACCTCATTCCGAAAGGCTATGCGTTAATGTCATTTCATCGAGATAGACCTGGCATAGTAGGTGAAGTGGGAAATCTTTTAGGACGTAATGATATCAATATTGCTTATATGCAATTGGGGCGTAAATCGTTTAGAGGCGAAGCCTTGATGGTATTAGGGACTGATGAAGAAATTCCGGAAAATGTATTGGACGAAATAAAAAAAATAAAAGATGTTTCTGATGCTGTATTTATAAAATTTTAAATTCTTGACAATGAATATTATTTGCAATATACTTATATAAAAAAACGCATAGATGCCAGGAGTGGTATTTTTGTTAACAGATGAAGAAAAAAAATACAAAATGAGGTTCATTGAAGAGAAACTAAAAGAGAAAGAGTGTAGGCTTACACCCCAAAGAAGAGCTACACTTGATGTGCTTATTGAGAATCAGTCGAAACATCTTAGTACGGAAGATATTTATGAATTGGTAAAGAATAAATTTCCCGATGTAGGTCTTGCTACTATATATAGAACCTTACAATTATTTGATGACTTTAATATTATTAAAAAATTGGATTTTAATGATGGATGTTATAGGTATGAATTAAGTGAAGACCAGAGACATCAGCATCACCATTTGATTTGTATTAAGTGCGGAAATGTTTATGAGTTTGATGATGATTTATTAGATGAATTAGAGGGAAAAATCTATAAAAGCAACGATTTCACAGTTTTAGATCATATGGTGAAATTCTTCGGATATTGTAAGAATTGCAAAGAAACAAAATAAAGATGAGCCCATTCGGGCTCATCTTTATTTTGACTTCAAAAACATTTTACCTATTTCTGCAGCTAAGAAGGGCATTATACCAAAGAGCACTATAATATCCCAATCATAAATTGAAAGTTTTACCGTATCAAATATATATCTTAATGCCGGTACATATAGTACAACTAGCAGTAGCAAGAAAGATACTAGAGTTCCTCCTACCATAAATTTATTACTGAAAAAGCCTATTTTAAATACTGATAAAGTTTCCGAACGAGATGTATAAGCCCTTAAAAGTTCACTGAAAATTAAAGTAGCAAAGGCATAGGTCCGTGCAATTTCTAAATTTGAAGTATTGTTCAAAGAAAACACAAAGACGCCTAGAACTGCAATAGTCATAAAAGTACTTTGAATAGCAATTTGCCAGTTCATTTGTCTATCTAATATTGGTTCATCCGGATTTCTGGGTGGCCTTTTCATAATATTAGGCTCTTTAGCTTCCATTCCTAAAGCCAAAGCGGGAAATGCATCAGTTAATAAATTGAGCCATAGAAGCTGAATTGGTTTAAGTGGCACTGGTAAACCAAACAACATGGCTACAAAGATGATTAGTATCTCAGCAATATTACACGACAGGAGGAAAAATATAAACTTACGTATATTTGAGTAAATAACTCTACCTTCTTCTACAGCAGAAACAATGCTCGCAAAGTTATCGTCTGTTAGAATCATATCAGCAGCTTCTTTTGCGACATCAGTTCCTGTAATTCCCATTGCAATACCGATATCAGCTTTTTTAAGAGCAGGAGCATCATTTACACCATCACCGGTCATCGCAACAATATGACCATTTTGCTTTATTGCATCTACAATCCTTAGCTTGTGGATAGGTGAAACTCGGGCATAGACCGAAACTTCTTTGGCGGCAGCAGCCAATTGCTGCTCATCCATCATATCAAGCTCTGTTCCGGTAAGAGCCTTGGAATTTTCATCAATCATACCTAACTCCCGAGCGATAGCCTCAGCGGTATCTTTATAATCACCGGTTATCATTACAGGTCTAATACCAGCCTCTTTACATATTCTTATGGCGTCTTTTGCCTCGGGTCTTGCAGGATCAATCATACCGATGAGACCGACAAAAACCATGTCTTTTTCAATCTCAACAGGGTCGGGCTTTTTAGGGATATCATTTATTGGTTTAAATGCAAAAGCCAAGACTCGTAATGCCTGAGAAGCCATATTATGATTAACCTCTAAAATTTGTTTGCGATCTTCATCATTAATATCGAAAATCTTGCCATTTTTCAATATTTTGCTTGATAAATTAAGCATAATATCAGGTGCGCCTTTTGTAAATGCTACATATTTTTGTTCATATGAATGAAAAGTAGTCATACGTTTGCGCTCTGAATCAAATGGTATTTCTTGAAGTCGAGGCATGCGATTACATAATTCATCAGTGTCTAAACCTGCTTTTGTTGCTGCAACCACCAGACATCCTTCGGTTGGATCTCCTATTATACGCCATGTCTTTTCGTCGCCGTAACTACTTTCTTCTAATTTTGCATCATTACACAACAATCCAATAGTTAGAAGCATTTTTAAATCAGTATCTGCTAAAGGTTCACATTTTGAGTCGCCAATTGAAAAATCACCATGAGGTTTATAGCCTTCTCCAGAAATAGAATATACTTTATTGCTGACAAATACTTTTCTGGCTGTCATTTCATTTTGAGTTAAGGTACCTGTTTTATCCGAGCAAATGACGGTAGTGCTTCCAAGTGTCTCAACTGCGTGCAGCTTTTTTATAATTGCATGTTTTTGGACCATTCGCTGCATACCAAGTGCTAACACTATGGTTACTATAGCCGGAAGACCTTCAGGTATAGCTGCAACTGCAAGGCTGACTGATGTCATAAACATTTCCAAAATCGGAATTCCTCGAAAAATGCCTAATAAGAAAACGATACCGCAGATGGCTAAACTTGCAATTCCGAGAATTTTCCCCAATTCATCTAGTTTTTTCTGGAGAGGTGTTTCCCCTTCTTCGTAAGACTCAAGCATTTCAGCGATTAAACCTATTTCGGTGTTCATCCCTGTAGCAACAACTATTCCCTTACCTCTGCCATAGGTTACTACCGTACCCATAAAAGCTGAGTTGCTTCGATCGCCTAAAGGTACTTCTCCGCCTAATACCACTTCGGCATTTTTTTCTGCAGGGACTGATTCACCTGTAAGAGATGCTTCTTCAATTTTTAAGTTTACACTTTCAACAAGCCTAATATCTGCAGGAACATAATTTCCTGCTTCTAAAAGCACAAGGTCACCAGGGACTAATTCACGAGACGGAATTTCTATTATCTTACCGTCTCTTATGACTTTTGCTTCAGGTGCCGCCATTTCCTTTAGAGCTTCCAAAGCTTTATTAGCTCTAAACTCTTGCATAACTCCTAAAACCGCATTTAAAATTACTATAAGTATTATTACAACTGCATCAGTTACCTCTCCGATAATTGCTGAAACAAAACTTGCACCTATGAGGATTAAGACAAGAAAATCTTTAAATTGTTCCAATAACATTTGCCAAATAGTTACACCTTTTTTGCCGACTAGTTCGTTGTAACCAATTGATTCCAAACGCTTTTCGACCAAATCAGAAGGAAGCCCATTTTTTAAATCTGTATTTAATTTTCCGGATATATCCTCTTTTTCCAGGGAGTACCAGTTAATTTTTTCCAATAAATATCCTCCTTCGAAATTATGTAATTATTATATGAAGAAAAAAAATTATTATTAAAAACCAACCACCACCTTTTATATAGTCGTTGTTACAAACACAAAAAGACCTTTAACATAATCAACATGATTATGTTAAAGGTCTTGTCTTTCAGATAAACTGAACGATAAAGCCAGGCAAAAGCCGTGCTGGTGACTTTATCATATATGACTACTCCCCCTTAACGGGTAATCTAATAATGAGCATATTTAATAAACACTTTATTCACAAATAATCTTATAGTAAAATTTGCAAACTGTCAACTGCGAAATATTGACTAGTGCTAATAGTAGGGTTAAACTAAGGCAAGAGGGTAAAAAAATTATGTAGGAAGGTGTTTGAATGCTGTGGATTGCAATACTTGTCTTGATAATTGGTTTATTGACGGGCTATATATTAAGTAAAATGAAGAAAGATGAAATTAATAATCGGTCTGCTTATATAGCAAGAGCGGCGGTTATAGCTGCCATTTATGCCTTAACTACCTACATTTTTAAACCTATAAGTTATGGTCCGATTCAGGTCAGAGTATCTGAAGCATTGACATTATTACCTCTTCTGGAATCTTCTGCTGTTCCTGGCCTTTTTATAGGTTGTTTGTTAGCTAACATATTGGGTGGCTTAGGCTTATGGGATATTTGCTTAGGAAGTTTGATAACACTAATAGCAGCATATATAACAGGTAAAATGCCCGGCCCGATCTTAGGTGCTTTTCCTCCGATTATTTTGAATGCTTTTGGTGTTGCATATTATTTATCAAAAATCTATAGTGTTCCCTATTGGATGACTGCTTTATATATCGGGTTTGGTGAATTAATATCCGTAGCAGGATTTGGAATTCCCTTATTTTATTTAATACAGAGGACAAGCTTGAAGGATTTTTTTAGAAGGAATAAATAAAAGGGGTGCTGTTTTTTGAATATAAAAAACCTCTACTATAGATTTAATGAAAGCAATGTATTAAGATACATAAAAAGTAAGAAAAAAATAATATTAATTACTTTAATTTTAATGATATTAGTTATGGCTTTTACAGCAATATGGTTTAAAGCTATGCTGCATCCTAAAAATGCTGCAGATAAAGCTTTTGTGGAAGTCGAAGTAAGCAGCGGAACCACTGCAGACCAGCTAGCGGTACAAATGCAGAAGATAGGCATAATTAAAAATCATAAAGTTTTTAGACTATATGCAAAGATGAAAGGGAAAGATATAAAAATAAAATCTGGTAAATATTATTTAAGTCCCTCAATGACAGTAGAGCAAATTCTCGATAAACTGGTGCAAGGGGATACTATTGATAATGACATTAAGGTGACAATACCTGAGGGGAGCACGTTGAAAAACATAGCTAGAATCTTAAATGAAAAAGGTGTGGTTAATGATATAGAGGAATTTGCAAATTGTGCTATGGTAGAAAAATTCAAAGAAAAATATTTTTTCCTGAAAGATTTTCCTTCAAATGCTAGTTTAGAAGGAGTCCTCTTCCCTGATACATATTTTCTACCGCCCGGTAAAAATACAGAGCTTTATATTGATATATTTTTAAAGCGATTTGAAGATATTTATTTCAATAAAGTAGATCCGATTGTAAGAGAAAACGAAATTGATTTTAATATATACCAAATTGTAACCATGGCTTCCATTGTAGAAGGTGAGGCAAAACTGGAAAGTGAAAGACCAATAATTGCAGGCGTCTTCTATAATCGACTAAAAAAAGGGATGCCTTTGCAGTCCTGTGCAACAATAGAGTTTATTTTGGATGAACACAAAGAATGGTTATCCCTTGATGATTTAGAGATAGATTCCCCATATAACACATACAAAAACGAAGGCTTGCCACCCGGACCGATTGGAGCGCCAGGACTTTCATCCCTGTTGGCGGCGGCCGATCCGGCAAAAGTAGATTATCTTTATTTTGTAGCTAAGGGAGATGGTTCTCATGTGTTTAGCAGAACTTATGCCGAACATTTGAAAGCCAAAAACAGAGTTCAATACAAGTAATAGATGATTTATTTTTGAGCATAAAAAGCTATCGTATGGGCATCATACTTTTGGGTGAATTTTAAATGAAAAAAAACAATAGGATATTAATTTTGTTTTTTTCAGTTGCTGTTATGTGTATGATGCTAATTTTTAGACTTTTTTATATTCAAATTGTGAGAGGTCCTTTTTTAACTCATGAGTCCTTTTTGCAAAAAACCTCAGGTATAGGAGAAAAAGTTAGAGGACAAATTTTTGATAGAAATGGTAAACCCCTAACAGGAACTTATTCTTCAAGCTATGCTATTATATCCCCAAACTGGCTGACACTATCGGAAAAACAACTGTTGATAAAAGAAAATATTTTGAATTCTATTGACGATGATGACGTCAAAAACATTAGCGTTACTCCTGAAAATCAGGACGTGCTGTATGACCTAAAAGATAAAACACCTGGTATATTTATTTATGATAAAAATACCCGATATGGACCAACGGCTTTAGCTACTCATGTGGTAGGCTTTGAAGGTGAAACCGGAATTGAAAAAACCTTTGACAGTTTTTTAAGCAGTGATATAGAAAGCGGGTATGTATATAACGATGGTTTAGGCCAGCCTATTGCTGGCCTTACTTTAAACGAGCAAATGTCTGAAACTTGGGGTGTGAAATTAACTATAGACAGAGATTTTCAAAAAATCGTTGAAGATGTTATGGATAAAAGTATAGAAAGTGGAGCAGTTGTAGTAATTGAACCAAAGTCAGGAGAAATTCTGGCTATGGCAAGTAGGCCTAATTATAAGCAGTTTCAATTAGAACAGTATTTAAATCAAGAAAATGCACCATTGATTAATCGAGCAGTTGAAAGCTATGCCCCTGGTTCAATTTTTAAAATAGTAATTTTGTCTGCTGCTCTGGAGGAAAAAATAACACAATTAGATGAGATCTTTTACTGCTCTGGATTTGAAAAAGTTGGAGAAAATATTTTTAAATGTTCAAGTTATGAACGTAGCGGTCATGGAGAAATAACCTTAAAAGATGCCTTAGCTTTTTCATGTAATTCGGTTTTTATCCAATTAGGTATTAGACTGGGAAAAGATAAGATTCTCGAATATGCAAGCTTATTTGGCTTGGGCGAAAAAACTCTTATTGGTTTGCCGGAAGAAAAAGGAGGTAGTTTACCATCTAAAGATGAAGTCTTTTATCAAGACTTGGGAAATTTATCCATTGGCCAAGGAGCGATTGGCATTACACCAATTCAAGCGGCACAAATTATTTTAACAATTGTCAATGACGGTGTTACTAAAAAACCAATTTTGATAAAAGAGATAATAGACCAAGACGGGGACACGCCAGTATTTAATGTTGCAGATGCAAAACCAGAAAGAATACTGTCTCCAGAAACAGCTAAAAAGGTAAGGGAAGCTTTGGAGGCGGCTGCTGAATACGGTACGGGAGAAAGTGCTAATCCGCGAAACAATCGTCGGATAGGTGGAAAAACAGGAACAGCTGAAATTGAAAGTCAAGCTTCACATGCATGGTTTGTTGGATATTACCCGGCTGATGCACCGGAATTAGTGATGTCTGTATTTGTTGAACATGGCGGCTCAGGTTCAGCTATAGCTGCACCAATTTTCAAAGAAATAATTGAAAGAATATCAGTAATTAGGTAATTAAAAACATGCACGTTTTAGCATCTGAAGTCATATACTATAGGTACCGCCACAGGGGAGGTGCTTTAAAAGATGGGAGATGCCCTGTCAGTTTTAGTGACTTTGGGTGTTTTGTTTTTTAAGGAAATATTAGCTTGGCTGGCGTTTATAACAGGTTCTACGACATTTCCACAGCCTCTTACTCCTGAAGAAGAAAAAAAATATATACTTTTATACAGCAAAGGAGACGAAGAAGCGAGAAATATACTTATCGAGCATAACTTAAGGTTGGTTGCGCATATTGTAAAAAAATTTGCAAGTACCGGCGAAGATATGGATGATTTAATTTCCATCGGTACCATAGGTCTTATAAAGGCTATTTCAACCTTTAACTATAGCAAAGGCAGCCGACTTGCCACATATGCAGCTCGCTGCATAGAAAATGAGATACTTATGAATTTAAGATCTACCAAAAAAATAAAGTCCGAAGTTTATCTACAGGAACCCATTGGCGTAGATAAGGAAGGAAATGAAATTTCACTAATCGATGTGTTAGGCACCGAAGTTGACGCAGTTACGGATGAAATAACAAAAAAGTTTCAAAACGAAAAACTATATGAAAAAATTAGCACATCTTTGAAAAGTCAGGAACGCAAAGTAATTGAGCTTCGCTATGGACTTTTTAACGGGGTAACTAAAACGCAAAGAGAAATTGCTAAAATATTGGGGATTTCAAGATCCTATGTATCAAGAATAGAAAAGCGAGCTATAAAAAAGCTTTCTAAAGAATTAAATGATAGTTTCAAACCACTTTGACTTATCATCGATAAAAAATCAATTGTTGCGATCGGACAGTTGCAAATAAGTAATAGATTATATAATATATATTTAAAATATATTACAGAGGAAGGATTATGCTGAAATTATTCTGTCCGGATATTTACATCGAAAATATTTATAAATTAGATTTACAGTATATCAAGAGAAAAAATATAAAAGGAATATTGATAGACCTTGACAATACTTTGCTTCCATGGGATTCAGTCTATATTGAAGATAGATTGATGGGCTGGATTAATCAATGCCAGGAAGAAGGTATTTCTCTATGCATTATATCTAACAATAAATACGGTCGCATAAAGCATTGTGCAGAACAGCTTGGCATTCCCGCAGTGTTTGGCTCATTTAAACCGTTTAAAAAAGTCTTTAAGCGTGGCCTAGACATATTAGGAACTCAAGCAGAGCAAACTGCGGTTCTTGGAGACCAAATATTTACCGATATTTTAGGAGCAAAGCGGATGGGATTGTTTGCAATTTTAGTAAAACCGATAAATGATCAAGAGTTTTATTGGACAAAAATTATGAGGAAGTTAGAAAACCTTCTATTAAAAATAATGGAAAGTAAAAAGCTAATATCATTAAACCGATAAACTAAATGTATTTTAATTGTCAGGTCTAAAAATACTTAAAAATGTATTGTATTAAAAAAGCCACTAAAGTTAGGCTTTTATTTTTTGTCCGATTGCATCGAAACAAGAAGGAATTTTAAATAAATTGTTGAATAATAGTAGAATAGCATATACAACGTATTGATTAGGAGCGAGCCTGCACCGATGGATAGGAAAAATCTGGAAGATTACTTATTAGAAGAGAACTACATGACAGAAACGGATCTGAAAAGGGTTAAAGAAATACAGATTGCAAGTGATAAAAAATTATATGAGATAATTATTGATGAAGGTTTTATTTCCGAGGGAGAATTGACAGAAATATTAGCTCTTAGTACGGGTTTCCCGCGCGTTAACTTAAGTAAACTATATATTAATCCCAATGTAATTAATTTAGTGCCGGAGTATCTGGCGAGAAAACATATAGTTCTGCCAATAAAAAAGGATGGCAATTCATTGATATTAGCAATAAGTAACCCTTATGATATTTTTGCTGTTGATGATATTAAGATTGCCAGTGGTTATGATATCCAACTTGTTCTTGCTACAAAAAAGGAAATACAGAAAGCTATAGAAGCTTATTATAAGCCATATGCAGATATGGTTGTAAACAAAACTAATAATGTAAATGAAGAATTAGAGGAGGCTGAAAAAGCACCTGTAATAAAACTGGTCGATACTTTAGTGCACCAGGCAGTAAAGAAAAATGCCAGTGATATTCATATTGAACCTCAAGAAAAAAATGTTCGTGTTAGATATAGGTTAGATGGTGAGTTAACACAAATAATGCTTTTTGATAAGGCATTACTTCAAGCGGTTATAGCACGTATCAAAGTAATGGCGAATTTAGATATTACTAAAAAGAGAGTTCCTCAGGATGGGAGCTTTAAACTTACAGTTGAAAATCACATAATAGATATCCGCGTGTCAACGATTCCTACCATTAATGGTGAAAAGGCTGTGCTGCGGGTATTAAACCGTGATAGGTTTTTGCTTAGCATAGATCAGCTGGGATTTAATAAAAAACAAAAAAGTTGCATATATAAAATGCTTGAATTACCTTACGGTATGATTCTGGTATGCGGTCCTACCGGTTGTGGCAAAACTACCACGCTTTACTCAATGATAAATCATATAAACAAATCTAATAAAAATATTGTAACACTGGAAGATCCAGTCGAATACGCACTTTGCGGCATTAATCAGATGCAGATTAATCCCAAAAGTGGCATTACTTTTGCTAATGGACTTCGTGCTATTTTGAGGCAAGACCCTAATATTATTATGGTTGGGGAAATAAGAGATAGGGAAACTGCTGATATTGCTATTAGAGCAGCGCTTACAGGTCATTTAGTTTTTTCGACTTTACATACTAATAGTGCATCAGGAGCAATTGCGCGTCTTTTAGACATGGGAGTTGAACCTTATCTTTTGGCTTCATGTCTGGCAGGAATTATCTCGCAAAGGTTAGTACGAAAAACTTGTATTATGTGCAAGGAAGAATACCTGGCATCAGAAAACGAAAAAGCCTATATGAATGTGAGGGATGAAAATAAAGGTCTTAGACTTTTTAAAGGCAAAGGGTGCAATTCCTGCAATTTTACAGGTTATAGCGGTCGCACAGTAGTTGGTGAAGTAATTAATGTTCATTCAGCACACCGTAAATTAATCTCAAGGCAAGCAAACTTACAAGAAATCGATAAAGTCTCCCGCACTTTTGGTTATGAACATATAAAAGATAATGCTCTTAAATTGGTTCAAAGTGGAATTACTACATTTGAAGAAGCACTGCAAGTCATTTTTCAGGAAAGTCTCGAGTAAGGATTGATAATGTTGACGCTGTTTTATTATGAAGGAAAAAATTTTATTGGTGAAAAAATTAATGGCGTTATAGAGTCTAAAAATGAATCTTTGGTTGCAAAAAAAATAAAAAATCAAGGTTATATCCCGGTTAGAATAAAAAAAATTAATACTAATAGTTTTACATATACAGTAACTGCCTTTTTTAATAAGATTAGTTTCTCTGATTTATCTGTATTTTGCCGGCAACTTGCAGTTATGCTTGATGCCGGAGTAAATATTTTAGAAAGTCTTACTTCAATTGCAAAACAAACAGAAAATAAGCGGTTACGTGAAATCATATTTAATCTAAATTTGCATATAAGGCGTGGGGATTCCTTGGCTGAGGCCTGCAAAAATCAACCCTATGTATTTTCGGAAATTTTTATTTGTCTGATTGAAGCAGGAGAATTATCGGGAAACTTAAGTGATATTTTAAAAATGTTATCTGCTTATTATTCCGATATGGCAAAACAAAATGAGAAAATTAAAAGTTCTATGGTATATCCCAGTATATTAAGTATTATATCTTTGTTCGTAGTTGTTTTTCTGACCACAAAAGTTTTACCTGTTTACGCGAATATATTTTCTTCAGCCGGAGTACAGTTGCCCAAAATTACCCAAATATTTCTGTTGCTGGGTTCGAATATGATAAATTTGTTTATCATAGTTTTATTGTTATTTGTTTTCTTATTCGTAGGAACGATAAAATTTAAAGAATCAGAAAAAATCATGTATCAGATTGACAAATTAAAGCTTTCAATTCCATTTATGGGCCAATTAATAAAAAAATCTATTTCATCTCAGATAGCTAAACTATTATTTATCTTATCATCTAGTGGAATTCCTATGTTGAAAGCTCTGGAAGTTTCCTGTAATACTGTTAAAAACCGGGTTATAAAAATGGAGCTTATAAAAGTTCACGAGGGCCTAAAGCAGGGCAAGAACTTATCAGAGCTTATGTCTGAGAAAATTTTTTCTCCTATAATGGTAGAAATTATAGCTATAGGTGAAGAATCCGGTGCTTTGGAAGAAATGCTTGATAAAGCCGCTTCATTTAATGAAAACGAAGCGAAAATCCTCGAAGATAGACTGATTTTGTTTATTGAACCGGTCATAATAATAGTGCTAACACTTATAATATCCTTTATTGTAATTTCTGTAGTTATTCCAATGTTTGACATTTACAATTTATTTTAGTAAGGAGAATAAACTAGTATTAAAATATTATGAGAAATTTCAACTCAAAGGTGAACATACAAAAAAACATAAATCGCAATGGTTATACCCTTATTGAAGTTATCATGGTAATAGCATTGTTAGGTTTATTATCTACAATAGCACTTCCTGATTTTAAAAAGACTATGACAAAGTATAAATTAGAGGTGGCTGCTTATGAACTTGCCCAGAATATACGTTTGACTCAGCAAAAATCTATCTCAGAGGGTATTACTTATAAAATAGTATTCGATTTGAACCAGAAAAATAGTTATCAAATGCTTTCTTTTGGGCGTGGCAAGCTTATAAAATTACCTTCTGGCGTATTTTTTGATTGGACAACTTATTCTGAGGTTAATAAGACTTTGTCGTTTAGTCCCTCGGGAGCCCCAAATCAAGGAGGCACTATAGCAATTGTAAATGGTGATGATAATACACTATATGTGATTGTTTCAGTAGCGACTGGCCGGGTAAGAGTTTCAAAAGTACCTCCGAAGAGGTGATGACATACTATGTCTGAAAAGGGTTCAACTCTTATTGAAATTATTATTGCTGTAACCATATTAGCTTTAATTACAGTTCCTATATGTGCTCTTTTATCTGAGAGCGTATATTCAAATTTAAATGTCAAAGAAATGATGGCTGCTACTGCCTTGGCCCAAGATACAATTGAAGAGCTAAAGGGCGATTCGTTTAACAAAATAATGGCTAAGCTTGGAGAACAAGAAGATCGAATAGAATTTAATAATCATCACTTCCAACGGAGTGTAAAAGTGCAAATAAAAAAAGAAAATCTGTTAAAAATTACTGTTAAAGTTAAAGGAAAAAACGGAGAGATTAATCTTGCTACATATCGAGGTAAATACTAAACATACAAATGGGTTTACACTCATTGAATTGATCCTTGCATTAGGACTTTTAAGCTTAATTATGACTACATCATTTACTATTTACAGTGCCGGACAAAAAACTTATGAATATGAGAATAGTAAGATTTTTGTTCAGCAAAATGCAAGACAAGCTTTTCTATGGCTTTCCACTTCCATCAAGCAGGCTAGAAGCGTTGAGGTGATGTCTGAAAATAGCATAAAAACTGTAGCCGGTGATGGTGAAACGATTATATACTATTTTAAAAATGGGGTGCTTTACAGGGAAAAAAACAATGGTATAAATCCAATAGCCGAATTAAGTCAGTTAAAATTTAAGCAGCCTAAAGATAAACAGTATATAGAAATCTTCTTAGCCGCACAGGGAAAAGAAGGCGATGATATTATAATAAAAACAAAAGCAACACCTTTTGGATTGTGGGTAAATTAAAAGAAATATAACGATTTTTGGAATGAGGGGTATAGGAATGAAGAAAGATGAATTGAAACTGAAAAACTATATGGAAGATGTAGTGGCTTTATTACTAGATGAACTTACAAGAGATAGGGATGTGTGTAAATGCGAACTTTGTCGTTTAGACATGATGGCCATCGCTTTAAATAATCTGCCTCCAAAATACATTGTAACAAGAAAAGGTGAAGTTTATGCAAAAACTGATCTTTTAAGCAGGCAATATCGAACAGATGTTATTATCCAATTACTAAAGGCTATGGAAATTGTTTCAAAAAATCCACACCATAGTATATTTGAGGACTAAAATGCTGTTTGAACCATTATGTATAGGCATTGATTTAGGTGTAGATAGTATTAAAGTGGCACATTTAGCAAAGAAAAGAAATACAAAAACTATAAAAAGTCTATATAAAATAGAAAATCCTATAGGTAAGATAGCATTTGACAGACCGGAAGAAAAAGATGCAATATGTCAATGCTTTGCAAAAATAAATAAGATTTTTCCTTCTAAGAGTGCAGTAATTGGAATTTCTAGCAAGCATTTAATATTCAGGAATGTACGGTTTCCCCTATTAAAAGGAAGGGAACTATATGAAGCCATTTTTTGGGAAATTCAGGAATTTTCTGCGATGTTTAATGGCGAATTTATAAGCGACTATGAGTTGCTTGATAATCGAAATAACACATATCATATTCTATTAGCTGCGGCGTCTAAAGACATAGCTATGGATTATGCAAAAATTGCCGTCGATGCAGGGCTCCCCTTAAAAGCATTAGATGTATATCCTCTTGCTAATGCACGTGTTTTAGAAACTCAAAAAAAACATGGCGTAACAGCAATTATAGACTTGAATTCAAGCCATAGTGAAATAACCATGGTAGACAATGGTAAAATTGTTTTCAACAGATGCCTAGATTTTTTCGATATCAATAAAATTGATGATGAACTATGCAAAATTATTAAAACTGATAGTAGCTGGTTTAATAACATCAAAACAGGTTTTGATTTTTTACCATTGCCATATCAAAACATTATTTTAGAGATTTCAAGAACATTTGAATTTTATTCTTTGCAAAGCAAAGGTTGCCGAATAAATGAAATTATGTTAATAGGGAAGGCTGGAGAATCGCATTACTGTAAAGATATTTTTAGAAGTTATTTTCATATCGAAGTTTATACCGGTAGAGAAATTAAGCTTGATTTTGTAAATGAAAATATTAAGTCAAATGGCGACTATGTTGATTATATTAGTGCCATTGGATTTGCATTAAGAGGTTAAGAACGTGCATAAGTTAAATCTTCTTCCAACAGAAGTATTGATTAGTCAAGCAAAAAAGAAACATCATCTATTTTTAATCTTGATTGTAATTATTTTTTTAGTATCATTAATCTGTATTCTGATGTTCATAAATAGTTCTAAGATTTTTCTCAAAAACGAAATTGAAACTACCCACCAAGATATAGTTGACATAAGAACCCATATGCAGGCTTGGGATAGCTTTGAATTAATGTTGGATGATTGTGAGAAAAGACAAAATATATACGAGACTTTGGTGAGAAACAGAATTAATTACTCACAAATCTTAAGTAAAGTGATATCTTTGATGCCAAAGGAAATAACTATAATTTCTTTTAAAATAGATGATTGTAATTGCTTAATAATAAATGGTTATGCTCCCTACAATAAATATGTGGCTGAAATTTTGGAAGACATAAAGAGTATTGATAATATATTCGATGTGTCACTGGGATTTGTTCTGTATAAAGAAGATGAAAATAAATCTGGTCATAGTTATTATTTTGAAATAGTAGCGGAACTAACAGAGGATTGATGAAGAATTGAAAGTACGACGGTCAATTTTAAATAGACCTCTTACAAAACGAGAACATAAATTAGTAATTGCTTTTATTGTTTGTTTAATATTCTACGGTTTGTATTTTATATTTTATCCTAGAGTAATTGAGCTTAGTAATTTAAGGAAACAATTACTGGAAGTATCAAATGCTAAAATAACTTATAAACGGCTTTACGAAAACCATAATAATTACAAAGCAACAGCGGTTAAGTCTAATGATATTATCCAAAAAGTACCAAAAGACAAAGATGTATCGGGATTTTTAGTAGATATGGAGAATTGGGCTGATGATAAAGGAAGTACCATAGTTTCAATTTATTCTCAGAGCACAATGACAGAAAATATTGCAGAAACTACTGTTAATTTTATTCCTTTTGAAATCATCATCAAAGGCAATTATGATTCACTTTTGAGTTTTATTGGCCAGATGGAAAACTATTCGAGGATTTTAAAGATTGAAGGATTAAAATTAAATACATCAACTGATTCATCGGTCAAATCGCAATTTCCATGGGAACTTACGATTAAAGTTAATCTTTATTACCTACCGTCCCAAATTAAATATGAGCACTAAAACCTATTCAAAAAAAAGGAAATATGATAATATGAATAAGAGAATAATTGTAAACTTCGGGGGAAATACTCAAAGTAGCATCTTCGATGGAATTATAAATGATTTTTATTAAAAAGGGGGGGATATGTGTTTTGACTCGCGTTAAAAAGTTAGCAGAAAAACTCATAAAAAACAATATAGATGGATTTATTGTAAGCAAGCCAGAAAATCAATATTACTTAAGTGGTTTTAGTGGTGAAGGTTTAACAATAATTACCGGAAACAAAAATTATGTTATTACAGATTCCAGATATACCGAGCAAGCAAAGGATGAAGCTTCAGGTTTTGAAATTATTGAAACAAAAGCCGGTTTTTCGCCTTTTTCAATTTCTTTTAAAATAATAAAAGAATTGGGCTTGCGAATGATAGGTGTTGAAAGCCATTCACTCACTGTTAAGGAATATGATGAACTGACTGAGAGTTTTAAAGATATAAACCTGATAAAAACAGAAGGACTGATTGAGCAGCTGAGAGCTATAAAAGATATGCATGAAATTAGTCTTATAAAATCGGCTCAGAAAATAACCGACAAAGCTTTTGAATATATTTTGGATTTTATAAAACCAGGTGTAAGTGAGTTGGAGTTAGCTGCTGAGTTGGAATATTTTATGAAGAAAAGCGGCTCCCAAGGCACAGCTTTTCATACAATATTGGTTTCAGGGTCAAGGACTTCATTGCCACACGGAATTCCGTCAAAACGTGTGTTGCAGGCAGGAGATTTGGTGACTATAGATTTTGGAGCCCGTTTTTCCGGATATTGTTCCGATATGACCAGAACTGTAATTATCGGTAAGCCTTCAGAAAAGCAGCTTTCTATTTATAATACGGTTCTTGGTGCTCAAGTCAAGGCTATTGAGCATGTCAAACCTGGTTTAACTGGCAAAGATATAGATGGAGTAGCTCGAAAATTTATTCAAGAGGAGGGCTTTGGCGATTACTTTGGTCATGGTTTAGGACATGGTGTAGGTTTAGAGATTCATGAAGTGCCAAAATTGTCGCCAAAAGGCGAAAATAAACTTTTACCTGGAATGATAGTAACCATCGAACCCGGAATTTACATAGAGAACTTTGGCGGAGTGAGAATAGAAGACATGCTTGTCATAACTGAAAATGGATTTGAAAACTTGACAAAAAGTGAAAAACAATTAATATGTTTATAGTTTATAGTTGGAGGTGCTTTTTTTGATATCAACTAATGATTTGAGGACTGGTGTAACTGTAGAAATTGATGGCGATGTTTATATGGTAGTTGATTTTCAGCATGTAAAACCTGGAAAAGGTGCTGCTTTTGTAAGGACTAAAATAAAAAATGTGAAAACTGGGCAAGTATTTGAGAGAACCTTTCGAGCAGGAGAAAAACTTAATCGAGCTATAATAGAAAGAAAAAACATGCAATTTTTGTATTCGGAAGGCGATGTATTCTATTTTATGGATACGCAGACTTTTGAACAAATACCCCTTACTAAGGAACAAATTGGAGATTCAATTAATTACTTAAAGGAAAATATGGAAGTTATGGTAATGTTTTACGAAGGTATTTCGATAGGTATAGAAATGCCAACTTTTGTTGAACTGGAAGTGGTGCAAACTGAACCAGGATTTAAGGGCGATACAGCAACCGGTGGGTCAAAGCCTGCAACCCTTGAAACTGGAGCGATAGTTCAGGTTCCATTATTTATAAATATAGGGGATATTATAAGAGTGGATACAAGAACAGGAGAGTATTTAAGTAGAGTATAAAACATATTAGGGAGGAATTAAGAATGTATGATGTCAGATTAAAAGTATCTTATGTAAAAGGTCTCGTAGAAGGTCTAGAAATTGAGGACAATAAGATCAAAAAACTAATGTCTGAGATAGTAAATGTTTTAGATGAAATGGCTGAAGCTATTAATGATTTAACAATAACGGTGGAAGATACTCAAGAGTATGTCGAAAGTATTGATGAAGATCTAGGTGAATTAGAAGAGGAATTCTATAATGATGATTACGAAGACTATGAAGATTATGAGGACGATTTTGATTACGACGATGATGATGATGAGTTTGATTTTAATTATGAAGATTTTATAGAAATTGATTGTCCAAACTGCCATGAAACCGTGTACATCGACGAAGATTTTATTGATGATGGCAAAGCCGAATGTCCTAACTGCAAAGCAGTTATTGAGTTAAATGAAATTCAAAATAGTAATGATTAAAGGAATTAAAATTATTAATAATTAAGAGGGTTTAAACCCTCTTTTTTTTTATCTCAGTCATAATAAACAAAATCCATAAATATAAATTATAAAAAGGAGGACAAGGCAATGGAAGATACATATAATAAAAAAACTATAAAAAGAATCTTAGATTTTGAAATATTACCATTGTTACCACTTAACATAGTCGAACTGATAAAAAAGGTACCAATTAACCAGCTCATAAATTTAGAAGAAATTAGATTAAGACCAACTAAGCCTTTGATGCTAGTAATAAATAATGAGGATTTCATGATTAATGATGACGGAAGAATAACAAATGAATCCAGCAAGGCTTATCACACAACAAAGGATGATATTTATAAAACATTTCATTTTATAAGTCAGTATTCAGTCTATTCTTTTGAAGAAGAGTTAAGAAATGGCTATATAACGTTATCTGGTGGTCATAGAGTCGGCTTTTCCGGTCGTGTTTTGTTGGAAAATGAGAATATTAAAACTATTAAATACATCTCAGGTTTCAACATTAGAATTGCAAGAGAAGTTATTGGAGCTGCGGATAAGGTTTTGCCTTTTATAATAAATGGCGGTAAGGCACTAAATACTCTTATTATTTCTCCGCCGAAAGCCGGTAAAACTACGCTTTTAAGGGATATTATAAGGCAACTTAGTTCTGGAGTTGATGAATTTGGAATAAAGGGCTTTAATATAGGCCTTGTGGATGAACGATCAGAAATTGCTTGCTGCTATGAAGGTATACCTCAAAATGATGTTGGTATAAGGACTGATGTTCTTGATAGTTGTCCTAAAGCTAAAGGTATTATGCTGCTTCTTAGATCTATGTCACCGGATATAATAGCTACTGATGAAATAGGGAGAAATGAAGATGTCATAGCAATTGAAGAAGCAATAAATACTGGGGTTACAATTATTACAACGGCACATGGCTCGGACCTTGATGATATAAGGAGGCGACCCACGATTAGAAAACTAATAAACAAAGGTTTTTTTGACAGGTACATAATCCTCGGTACAAGCTCCGGTGTGGGCAGTATTGAGGCTATACTGAAAGGCAACAATTTTGAGAATATATATAAATGTAAGAAAGGAAAGAAAATACAATGTGGTTGAAGATGATAGGTGGTGCAACAGTTGTTATTTCTTGCAGTATTATAGGATTTATTATTGCTGATAATTTTAAGTACAGACCCAAGACTTTAAGGGATTTGCAAGTAGCTCTTTCTATGCTTGAAACTGAAATAAATTACGGCCATTCAACACTGCCTGAGGCTCTTAGAAGTATAAGTAGGAAATGTGAAAAAGATGTTGCCGAACTTTTTGTTCTAACTACAAATAACTTAGCTTTACGCAATGGATTTACTGCATGTGAGGCCTGGGAAAAAGCATTAAATAAATTTTATAGCAATTCATATATTACGAAAAACGATTATGAAATATTAATTGCTTTTGGTAAATATTTAGGTTTTACAGATAAGAAGGATCAAATTAAAAATATTAAACTTACTGTAGATAATTTAAAACAACAAGAAATTTTGGCACTTGAAGAGAAACAAAAAAATGAAAAGTTATGGAAATATTTAGGAATACTATCAGGCCTTATGATATTTTTACTATTATATTAGTAAGAGGGGTGTTAGAGTGGATGTAGATATTTTGTTCAAAATTGCTGCTATTGGTATAGTTATTTCAATCTTAAGTAAAGTATTAGATGAAGCAGGCAGAAAGGAACAAGCACAGCTGACAACTCTTGCCGGTGTAGTGATTGTTCTCATGATGGTAATACAACTAGTAAATCAGCTTTTTTCTAGTGTAAAAACCTTGTTTCAGCTTTACTAGGAGGTTGTTTGATGGAAATTATACAAATCGTGGCATTAAGTCTTATAGCTAGTATACTTATTGTGCTGGTACGTGAAGATAGGCCGGAAATAGCCCTCCAAATGACCTTAGTTGCAGGGATAATAATTTTTTTAAGGATAATGAATCAAATTTTTGCTGTAATAGAGTTTTTAAAGGATTTATCTCAAAAGGCAAATATTGATAATTTGTATATTTCTACTATTTTTAAAATTATTGGCATTTCTTATATTGCTGAGTTTGGGTCACAGATTTGTAAAGACGCAGGCTCATCATCGATAGCATCAAAAATAGAATTTGCCGCAAAAATATTTATTTTAGTCTTATCTTTGCCAATTCTGATGGCTGTTATGAACTTAATACTAAAAATTCTTCCGTGAAAGGAGATGTTATTATTTTAAAAAAAACATCAGTAATTCTTATCATGTTATTTACTGTATTTTACCCAATAAATACAATAGCTATTGCTGATGATGAAATTATAGAACAACAGTTTGAAATGATTGATAAATCCGAATTTGATACCTTTGTAAACCGGTTAAATGATGACTATAAAGATTATATGCCTCAGTACAGTCTTAATGAGTTGATTAAGGTTATTAGAGGAGAAAAATCTTATGATTTCAATAGTTTATTAAAAGGTATAACAGAGTATTTTTTTCGCGAAATATCAATAAATCTTCATTTATTAGGTGAACTCATTATTTTATCGATGATTTGCGCTATTCTGAAAAATATTCAAAGCGCTTTTGAAAACGATAATATAGAAAAAGTAACATATGGATTTGTATTTCTGGTATTAAGTACAATTGCCATTCAAAGTTTTAATTTAGCACTAAATATTGGCAAAAATGCTATCGATCAAATGGTTAGCATTATTCAAGCATTGATGCCAATAATTTTAACGCTTTTAGCTTCTGTTGGAGGAATGACTTCTGTAGCAGTTTTTAATCCATTAATTTTTATAGGTGTCACTATATCTAGTATGTGGATTAGAAATATTCTTTTGCCAATAATATATTTTGTAGCAGTATTAGGATTAATAAGCAATTTTTCAAAGCATTTACATGTATCTGCACTATCTACATTATTGAAACAAATTTGTGTTTTCTTATTAGGACTTTTCCTTAGCACATTCTTAGGTATATTAGTTGTTCAAGGAGCTGCGGCATCAGTGGTAGATGGAATATCAATACGAACAGCTAAATTTGCCTCAAAAAATTTTATTCCTATTGTTGGCGGTATTTTTTCAGACACAGTAGATACGATTGTAAGTTGTTCTTTAATTTTAAAAAATACCATTGGATTTGCCGGTTTAGTAATAATACTATTAACTATTTTGTTTCCGGTAATAAGAATTTTGACGATCGTATTTATTTACAAATTAGCCGGTGCCATCATACAGCCACTTGGAGAAGAAACAATGGTTAAGTGTCTGAATAACATGGCAAGCCATGTAACATTTATTGCAATTACGGTGGGCTCTGTAGCATTGATGTTTTTTGTAGCAATTACAGTGATAATCGCTTCTGGAAATATAACTGTAATGATGAGGTGAGTTCATGATTGATGCCATTAGTCTGTGGATAAAACAGATTGTTCTAGTAGTTATGTTTACAACTTTTATCGGATTTCTAATACCAGAGAACAAATTTTTGAAATATATCAAAGTATTTCTAGGCCTTTTAGTTATGTTAGCAATAATAAACCCACTGCTACAAATTTTTAAAAAAGATATACATTTGACTGAAATCCCACTTGTTTTTGAAGACTTTGTCGATAAGAATACCATAAAGTATAACGCAAATATTTTAAATAAAAAAAATAACGAGTTAGCTATTAACGAGTATAAATATCAAGTTGAAAAGTATTTGACTCAAGAGATAAAAAATATTGCCCCTTATGATGTAAAAAATGTAAAAATTACAATAGATGAAAATTATTCAGACGAAAGCTTTGGAAAAATAACTCAACTTTCAGTAACGTTAGGGAAAGAGCCGGCTCAAAAAAATGAATCAAAAAAAGAAAAAATTACAGTTGAAACAATTAAAATTGGATACAATCAAAGCGAAAAAGAAGATATTGATATTGAGTGCGACCAAAAAAATAATGAAGTTGAAAACATCAAGGAATATTTACACATAACATTTGGTATCCCAAAGGAAAATATTCATATGAGTTTGGAGGAATGAACATATGATACCAAACCTAAATATAAGTTTGTTGACGGACTGGATTAAAAATCCTAAGAACAAAGCAGTATCGAAACTTGTTTTTGTATTTATTTTGGGATTATTAATGTTATCTTTAAGCAAACTTTTGACCGCAAATAACAATTCATATGATAATATGTCATCCGAAAAAATAGGTAATAGCGCAGAGCAAGACTTGATCATAAAAGAGCTCTCCTATGAAGCAAAACTGGAAAAACAGCTTTCTGAATTACTACACCAGGTTAAAGACGTTGGAAATGTAGAAATAATGATTACATTAGAAGATGAAAGCTCAATAGAACCTGCGTTCAATATTGTTAGCACTGAGAAAAATTCCGAAGAGAAAGACAATGAAGGAGGTGTGAGAACAATCACAGAAAAACAAACAAACACTCAATTAGTACTGCTTAAAAAAAGCGGAGAGGAGCAGCCTTTGATTTTAAAGAAAACAACACCTAAGATAAAAGGAATACTTATTATTGCCGATGGAGCTTTTTCATCGAAGGTTAGAGATAAAATTATTAAATCAACAGCCACATTATTCGATATCCCAATTTATAAAATAAGTGTATTGGAAAAATAATTGCAAAAAATAAAATTATAAATAACACAATTAATTAACATAACTTTATTACAATTTGACATTTTATCTATTTATCTATGTTTTGTAAAAATAATTTCTTACGGGAGGGAAAGAAAATGGCATTCATGGTGAGAAAAAGAACTGTTCTAATGATTTTATTTGCTTTAGTATTAGTATTATCAATTTGTATGATGTTCTTAGGTAACTCTCCTAAAGTAACATATAACAAACAGCTTAATCCTTCAGACTTAGAAAAGACATCAACAACTCAAGCAAACACTGATGATGTTAAGATGCAAAGTATCAAAAATCTCGAGAGTGATTTTTTTATAGACTATAAACTTGAAAGAGATCGCTTGAGGAGTCAAGAGGCTGATTATTTGCGTGAGCTAATAAACAATCCTAATGTAAGTAATGAGTCTAAAGAAAAAGCACAACAAGATTTGATTACATTGTCTCAAAAAATCGAGAAAGAAATGATTACAGAGAACTTAATAAAAGCAAAGGGATTTGAGAATGCAGTAGTCTTCTTCTCTGATGAATTTATCAATATAGTGGTTAAAGCTGACGGACTTTTGCCTAAAGATGTTGCACAAATTACAGATGTGGCCACAAAAACATCTGGTGTTACAGTAGATAAAATTACTATCATAGAAAGAAAATAGGAGGTTTCATTACAGTAATTCAATTGCAATTGTAATACTTCAATTATTTTGCTATAATAACCTTAGGTTTTGATACTTTGCGAAAGGAGAAAAGATATGAGTAATAATAAAGATGAGAATAATGAAAAAGGTTCTATAAAAATTGCTGATGATGTTGTTGGAGTGATAGCCGGCCTTGCTGCTACAGAAGTTGCAGGAATAGCAGGTATGAGCGGAGGAATCGTTGGTGGAATTACGGAAATGCTGG
Source organism: Tepidanaerobacter acetatoxydans Re1 (assembly GCF_000328765.2). Classification (NCBI taxonomy): domain Bacteria; kingdom Bacillati; phylum Bacillota; class Clostridia; order Thermosediminibacterales; family Tepidanaerobacteraceae; genus Tepidanaerobacter; species Tepidanaerobacter acetatoxydans. The sequence goes on along the minus strand of NC_019954.2, from coordinate 1,438,878 downwards.
GACGTAAAAATTTGGCCAAAGGTGTTAAGGTTGAAGTAAACGAAAAAGAGGCTGTTGTTGATTTATATGTTATTGTAGACTATGGGGTGAGAATACCTGAAGTAGCATGGAATGTGCAAGAAAATGTCAAAAAAGCTATTGAAAATATGACGGGTTTATCCGTTGTTGAAGTAAATATTCATGTTCAAGGCGTAAATTTCGATTCTCCAACAGTAAAGGAAGAAGAGAATAAATAAAATCTAATAATGCCCCCTGATAGCAATTCAGGGGGCTGATTCAGCTTGAAAGGGGTTTTAAATATGAATCTTTTCGATAGAATTATGTTAGCTGTTTATGCACTATTTTTCTCCTTGCTAGCTATTGTCCTCATTCTATTTTCCGTTAAAATAGTTAGTTTCCAATATGTTATTACAAGCTTATCAATTTTGTATGGTAGATGGGAAACGGGTGTTATAGGCATAGTCTTATTACTTATAAGCTTGAGGTTTTTATTCTACGGCCTAAAGTCTGAAAGTGTTCCTGAAACCACTGTAAAAGACGGTGAGTTAGGAAGGGTATGTATAACCTTAGCTGCTATAGAAAACCTTGCTTTGAAAGTAATAAGAGATATTGAAAATATAAAAGATTCGAAGATAAAAGTTAAAAAGCAGGAAAATGGAATTTCAATACTACTAAAACTTACGGTTAATTATGATGTAATAATCCCAGAGATGACTTCAGAACTGCAAAAAACTATTAAGGATTATATAGAAACTACTGCAGGGATTTCAGTTAATGATATACAAATAAGCATAGATAACGTTTCAAATCAGCTCAAGCAAAAAGTTGCAAAATGAGAGGTGAGAGCAATTGGACTTCTTACATGAGTTATGGGTTGAGCATCGAGGAAAAATACTTGGGGGAATCTTAGGGCTCCTAATTGGTATAATAATAATTGCAATAGGTTTTTTAAAAGCTTTATTTGTTATTCTATGTGCTTTGGTGGGATACTATATAGGTAAATCCATAGATAACAAAGAGGATATTCGTGATATTTTAGATAAAATCTTACCTCCGGGTAGCAGATGAGGAGTGCCTTTTTTGAGTAGGAAAATTGCTAGGGAACAAGCATTTAAAATACTTTTTGCTATTGATGTAGGCAATAATACAGTTGAAGAAGCATCAGAGATCGTGATTGAATTTTTAAAAGACGAAAACCAAAAATCATTTATTTTAAATGAAGTTAGAGGTGTTCTTAAGAATTTATCGAATATAGATATAATTATAAATAAATACTCCGACGACTGGTCAATAGATCGCATGGCTGCAACAGATAGGAATATACTAAGACTTGCTGTATATGAGCTTATTTATTCTCAAGACATACCAATAAGTGTTTCTATAAATGAAGCTGTTGAAATTGCGAAGAAGTATGGCGATGAGCATTCTTATAAATTTATCAACGGTCTATTGGGGTCTATTGCCGAAGATCATGCGTCAAAGCAATAACATCGCCATTATCTTGCTTTATGTTTTTTTAAATTATCGAACTGTGTAATAAAATTGAAATATATTGTAATAATAAAGAGTATTTTCATAGCATTATTTTACTAATCGCCGTAAATTTAGGGAGGCTTACCTTGAAACCAGTTTTAACTGTAAGTGAAGTCACCAATATTATAAAATATCTTTTTGACAACAATGAGATTTTAAGGCATGTGTATATCAAGGGAGAAATTTCTAACTTTAAGCATCATATATCTGGGCATATGTATTTCACCTTAAAGGATGAAAAATCTCAAATTCGATGTGTCATGTTCAGAAACAATAATATATTACTTCCTTTTATGCCAGAAAACGGAATGAGAGTGGTAGCGCTTGGTTTTATAAGTATTTTTGCTAAAAGTGGTGAGTATCAGCTATATATAGAGGATTTACAGCCAGATGGCATTGGAGCATTACATATTGCTTTTGAAAAGCTGAAGGAACGATTGGATAAAGAAGGCCTTTTTGAATTGCAGCGAAAGCAACCGATACCTTTTTTGCCCAAAAAGATTGGCATAATAACATCTTTGACAGGAGCTGCAATAAGAGATTTATTAACTGTAATAAAAAGGAGATTTTCCAATGTTGATATTATAATTGCTCCGGTGCTGGTTCAAGGTAGGGATGCGGCTGAAGAGATTTGTTCTGCTATACTTGAGCTTAATAGGTTAAAGAATATTGATGTAATTATAGTAGGTAGAGGCGGCGGCTCTATTGAGGAATTATGGGCATTTAATGAAGAGAAAGTTGCCAGGGCAATTGCAAATTCACTAATTCCGGTTATATCTGCCGTGGGTCATGAAACCGATTACACAATAAGTGATTTTGTGGCTGATAAAAGAGCACCAACTCCATCGGCTGCAGGTGAAATTGCTGTACCTGAAAAACGAGTGCTACAAAATGAAATTCGATACATAAGTCTAAGGTTAATTAATGGCATATTAAGTTACATAGGTGCCAGAAGGCAAAAGCTTGAATATCTAAAAAGAGCACCTATTTTTAAAAGGCCGGAAACATATATTATTAATTGTAGCCTTATAATAGACCAGACTTCAAAAAGATTGCAAAAGGATATTGACCTTTACATATCGAAAAATAAATCAATTTTAAATCATTACATTGCCAGACTTGAAGCTTTAAACCCCCTATCAATACTAAAGAGAGGCTACAGCATATGTATGAGTGCTGATACGAACAAAATTATAAAACATCCGGAGGATGTTAAAAAAGGCGATTCCGTTGTTATACTATTGTCTGGTGGACGCCTTTTATGTAGTGTGGAAGATAGCAAAAGAAAGGGTGATGATGATTGAATTCTGCCTACAAATATGAGGATGGTATAGAACGATTAGAATATATTGCAGAGCAACTAGAAAAAGGTGATTTAACATTAGAAGAAGCCCTTACTTTTTTTGAGGAAGGAATCAACCTTATCAAGACATGTTCAAAAATATTGGATGAAGCAGAAGGCAAAATACAAGTTTTAACAAAAGATTTAAATGGAGATTTAATTATAAAAGATTTTAACGGAGGTTCTGAAGTAATTGAATAAATTCGAAGGTGAAATGAAATATATGGCACAAGTTGTGGAACAAGAGTTGTCTCGCTATCTTCCTCGAAAAGATGAATTCCCATCAAAGCTTCACGAAGCAATGCATTACAGTACTCTTTCAGGCGGCAAAAGACTCCGACCTATTATAGTTATGAAGGCTGCAGAACTTTTTGGAATATCTTATGAAAAAGTAATTCCTACAGCATGTGGTATTGAGATGATACATACATATTCTTTAATACATGACGATTTACCTGTTATGGACAATGACGATTTCCGTAGAGGAAAGCCAACATGTCATAAGATATATGGAGATGCAGTAGCACTGCTGGCAGGTGATGCACTTTTGACACATGCTTTTGCAACAATAGCTAAAAATTCCAAAATTAGCGGTATAAATCCTGACGCAGTCGTGGATGTTATTGAGAAAGTGTCCCTAGCAGCTGGAGGATATGGTATGATCGGAGGACAAACCGTCGATATTATTACATCAGGAAAAGACGTTAGCCGTGACACCCTTTTTTATATAAGTACACATAAAACAGGATGCTTGATGAGCGTCTCTTTTTGGTCTGGCGCTAGGCTTGCGGGAGCATCAAAAGAAGATTTGGAAACAATTAAATGCTTTGGAGAAAAACTGGGGTTGATTTTTCAAATCGTCGATGATATTTTAGATATCAAAGGTAGCGAAGCAGTTTTAGGTAAGCCAGTAGGAAGCGATATGAAAAATAAAAAGAATACTTTTGTCAATTTATTTGGCTTTAATAAATCAGTAGAAATAGTTAACAATTTATCATTAGAGGCAAAACAACTAATATCAAATTATAATAATAATGATTTCTTTATACAATTAACTGATTTTATTTCAAAACGAGATTATTAAAATGTAAGGCGACAATTATTGAAATCATCTATTTTTTGTGATATAATATTTTCTAAGTAAGAAAAACAGGTGGTACAGTATTCTAGTCAAAATCGCTCCTCTGAAGGCGGGGCTAAAAATCCGTCAAGGGCATATCGATGAAGTTCTTAGTGCTGGCTGCCGACGCCCAGTTGGGGGCTGGTGCTGGGAGTAAGGAGGATGGGGCGATCTGCAAAGGCATGTAGGCGTTGACCCTACCTCCGCGGAGACCTAAGTGCGTGGTTTGAGAGAGATTCTCAATTACTATGGCTTAGGGTGTGAACCTGCATTCGATAAAATGTTGGGTGCAGTGTAGCCTGCCTTGAGTGAGATGGGCGGAAAAAGGCTTATCGGTTGATTTGTAATTTGGCCAAATTGCAAATCAATTTTTTACCTTTGAAATCCATCTTGCAAAAGAGGCTAGGAGGAGAGTGATTTTGGTGAGGAAATCTCCTAGACTGTCCTTTTGGGAAATGGACTGGGGATTACAGTGTGGACTAAGTGGTAATCTAGCCCTGTTTATGGTGACATAGCAGTAGCAGACTTAAAGGGGAACCGTCTTTTCGGCAACGATTAGATGTCTGCTGGGGAAATCCTGCTAGACCTAAGCCACAAAATTTACCCTGTCCATTACCGCCTGTTCTTGTTAAAAAAACGGAGGTAGTTTGTTGAATTCTGATTTAGAAAATAAAAAGTTTAAAAAAAATAACGGAAATTCAAAAACCAAATGGGTGTATAGAGCATGCGTTTTGGCTTTTGGACTTTCCGTTTTTTTTAGTTTGATTTCAGAAGTGCTATTAAAGAGTGTAAATGTTATTGTATCATTAGTCATTTTGCTTATAATAATTGCTATAGGAGTTATTTTTGATATAATTGGTATAGCTGTTACTTCGGCAAACGAGGCGCCTTTTCATGCTATGGCCGCAGATAAGATTCCCGGTGGAAAAGAAGCAGTAAAGCTGATCAGAAATGCTGACATAGTATCGAATTTTTGTAATGACGTCGTTGGTGATATATGCGGGATTATAAGTGGAGCTGCTGGAGCGGCTATAATACTTAAGATAGCCTATGATAAAAATGATATAATTCTCAGTATATTATTGACTGGGATTATTTCAACACTGACCATTGGAGGAAAAGCAATGGGAAAGGGCATAGCTATAAAAAATTCCAAAACGGTAGTGCATAATGTAGCTTTATTTTTATATATGTTAAACAATAAGTTGCATATTGATATTTTACCGAGAAATGGCGTAACTAAGGGGAAAATTAGGAGAGAATAACAATGAGTCAAAACAAACAAAGGTTAGATGTATTATTAGTAAATAAAGGCATGGTTGATAGCAGAGAAAAAGCAAAGGCAGAAATAATGTGTGGAAATGTAATAGTAAATGCTCAAATTATTGATAAGCCTGGAACCTTAATTGATGTAGAAAGTAATATTACAATTAAAAAAAAATCGCTTCCATATGTAAGCAGAGGGGGACTTAAGCTAGAAAAAGCTCTTGAATTATTTAATATAAAGGTTAAAGACAAGATCGTGTTAGATGCAGGTGCTTCTACTGGAGGTTTTACCGACTGTATGTTAAAAAAAGGTGCAAAGAAAGTTTACGCGGTAGATGTCGGATATGGTCAGCTAGCGTATAGTCTTAGGGAAGATGTAAGAGTTGTGGTCTTAGAAAGAAAAAATGTTAGGTATTTGAGCTTTGAAGATATTGGTGAAAAAGTGGATATCATCACTGCGGATCTATCATTTATATCTTTATCTAAGGTGTTTGAGCCTTTTTACAAATTACTTAATGAAAATGGAGATTTAATCACACTAATAAAGCCTCAGTTTGAAGTTGGCAGAGAAGATGTTGGCAAAAAAGGTGTTGTTAAAGATTTCAATCTTCATGTAAAAGCAATTAACAAGATAATTTCTAATGCTGCTGAACATAATTTCTTTGTAATTGGTCTTACCTTTTCTCCAATAAAAGGTCCAAAGGGCAATATAGAATATCTTGCTCATTTCAGAAAGGATTTAAAAGTTGGTAATTCCGTTGATATAGAAGATGTAGTTAAAAAGTCGCATCTTGAATTGTTATAAAGATGAAAGGAATTTTTCTATTCTTGTAGAATTGAATATAGAGTGATAAGGGTATACCGGCTGTTTCTGCTAACTTGCTCATGAAAGGTATGAAAATGGATATTAGTTCTTACATAATATTTGGCGTGATAATCGGGGCTGTTTTAACTGTTAATATCTTAAAATATTTAAGAAGATATAATCTAAAAAAGAGAATGCAAAAGGCAAAAAAAAGTGAATATAAGGCTATAGAGTTTATGCAGAATAAGGGCTATCAAATATTAGATTTACAAAAAGAAGGATCCTATACATTATTTATTGATGATAAGCCACATAAAATAACGGTGAGAGCCGATATGATAGTTAAGAAGGACAATAGGTTTTATGTTGCGGAAGTAAAAACCGGTGAAAAAGTAACTTCACCTAAATATACTGATACACGCCGCCAGTTATTGGAGTATTACATGGTATTTAAACCCAATGGTCTAATTTTAGTTGATATGGAAAGGCAAAAAATCAGGACTGTGGAATACTCTATCTTGGAATATGATAAAATGATATATATAAAATATTTGACACGGATTTTCATTTTAATTGCCATTGGATTTATCATTGGTTTTTTAACCAGAGGAGGATGAAATGTTCACAGTAGGTCTGTATCCAAATGTATATAAAAAAAATTTGATGAAAATAGCCGGAGGTTTAATCAACTGGTTTGAGAACCGAGATTATTCAGTAATGCTGCCACAAGAAGTTGCTGATTCACTTTATTTATCTCATCTTTCGGCTGATAAAGATGAACTTGTAAAAAAAATAGATGTTGCTGTAACTTTAGGCGGTGATGGTACACTCTTAAGTGTTGCCAGACAAGTAGCCCCTTATGAAATACCTATATTAGGTATAAATTTAGGACATGTTGGATTTTTGACGGAAATAGAAATATCTGATTTATATACTGATTTAGAGCGCTTCAACCGAAAGGATTACAGCATTGATATTCGAATGATGTTAGAGGCAGAAGTGGTTCGCAATGGTGAGGTTTTGGAAAGTTTTTTAGCTCTAAATGATGTGGTTGTGACTAAAGGGCCTTTTGCAAGATTAATACGCCTCAAAACTTACGCTAATGAAGACTATGTAGATACTTATCATGCTGATGGGCTAATTATTGCTACGCCCACTGGCTCTACTGCTTATTCTTTATCAGCAGGAGGACCAATAATAAATCCTGACATGGACTTATTGTTATTGACCCCAATATGTCCTCATACACTGCGAAGTCGTTCTATTGTCGTATCAAAGGATGATATTATTAAGGTAAAACTTTTGGCTGAACATCCTGAAATTATGTTGACTGTAGATGGGCAACAAGGATATGAATTGCTGCCCGGAGATCAAATCATAGTCAGGAAGTCTTCTTTTTCAACTCGTTTGATACGTATTAAAAAAAGGAGCTTTTATGATGTGCTGAGGAAAAAACTAAGTGAATGAGCGAAATTATAACAATATGAGGAGGCGCATCTGTGAAACAAAAAAGACACTTCAAAATTCGTGAAATAATAAGAGAAAAACCAATAGAAACTCAAGAAGAATTGGCAGTTGAACTTAGAAAAGAAGGATTTAATGTAACTCAAGCAACAGTATCCAGAGATATTAAAGAATTAAAGCTCATAAAAGTTTTAAGAGACAATGAACATTATTGCTATGCAGAGCCTGAAAAAACCTCAATATCCTCAGACAGATTGCTCAAAATGTTTAAAGAATCTATTATAAGTTTTGATACAGCAGAAAATCTTATTGTGATTAAAACGTCATCAGGAACTGCATCGGCTGTAGGTGAAGCTATTGACGGGCTTAATTGGTCTGATATAGTAGGAACTGTAGCAGGTGATAACACTATTTTAGTTATTGCTAAATCTAAGAAAGTCGTAAATGATATCTTAAAAAAATTTGAAGAAATCATGAGATAAGGAGGCAGACTTATGCTCCTTAACCTCTGCATTAAAGATTATGCGTTAATTGATAATTTATCAATTGCTTTTGGTCCCGGGCTGAACATTCTCACCGGCGAGACTGGAGCAGGAAAATCAATAATAATAGACGCAATTAATCTTATTATTGGGGAAAGGGCTTATACCGATTTTATTCGTACAGGAAAACAAAATGCTAGCGTAGAGGCAGCTTTTGCCTATAAAGATGCAGCCATAGACGATATTCTGGCAGAATATGGTATAGAACCAGAAGATAATACATTGATCATAAGTAGGGAAATAAATGCACAAGGTCGCAGTTTTTCTCGTTTGAATGGCAAAATGGTTCCTGCCTCTGCACTAAAAAAAATAGGGAAATTATTAATTGATATTCATGGTCAGCATCAACATCAATCATTGTTGGATAGCAAAAATCATATTCGTATATTGGATTTACTCGGTCATGAAAGTATATCAGAATCAAAACATGAGGTTAGTTCTCTTTATAGAAAATACTGTCGGGTACAGGATAATATTAAAGTTTTAGAAAAAGAATATGCGGATTTTTATAGGCGACAAGACAGATTAAAATATGAAGTAGAAGAATTAGAAGCTGCTCAATTAGAGCCTGAAGAGGACGTCGTGTTAGAAGAAAATAGAAAAGTTATAGAGAATGCCGAGAAGATATTCAGTGCTCTGGAATTCGCATATAGTATTTTGTATCAAGGTTATGAAACTTCTTCGGTAATTGATAATCTAAGTAAAATTGTCGATAATTTCGAATCCATAATGGATTTTTATAAACCAATTGATAATATTACAGAATCTTTAAAAAGTATTTTATATGAATTAGAAGATATTTCATTTACAATAAGAAATCTTCGAGATTCAGTAGATTTTGATGCAGAAAAGCTCAATACCATCAATTTAAGATTAGAATTGCTGAACAGACTCAAGTTAAAATATGGTAAAAATATACCTGAGCTGTTAAGCTATAAGGCTCAAGCTGCTGCTGAATTAGATAAAGCACTTAATATAAATGAAGAAATCAGTGAGTTAAAAGCTGAGCAGGAAAAAATAAAATTGGCTTTAAGTCAAAAAGCTTTAGAATTACATGAAAAACGAAAGTATACAGCAAATAAATTAGAACAAAGTATATCAAAAGAATTAAAAGATCTAGGTATGAAAAATGTTAAATTTAGAGTAAATATAACTTTAAAGGAAGATTTAAATGGTATTGAAATTGATGGTAAAAAAGTTCATATATCCGAAGAAGGTATTGATAATATAGAATTTTTAATCTCTACAAACCCCGGAGAGCCACTAAAGCCATTGGCTAAAATTGTTTCAGGTGGAGAATCTTCTCGCATTATGTTGGCGTTGAAGAGTATTGTAGCTCAAGTTGACAATATTTCCTGTCTGATTTTTGATGAAATCGATGCCGGAATAGGTGGAAGGACTGCACAAACAGTTGGAGAAAAGCTTTCAAGAATCAGCAACAAGCATCAAATTCTCTGTGTTACTCATTCACCACAAATTGCAAGCCTTGGTGATGTTCATTTTTTGATAAAAAAGGAAAATATAAATGGGCAGACATTTACCACAGTTTGTAATCTTGAAGGTCGAGAACGTATAAATGAGCTAGCAAGGATGTTGGGAGGAGCTGAAATTACTGAAAATACAATAATTCATGCTCAGGAAATGTTGAATTTGGCAAAAAAAATAAAGGGATGTTGAATCATTGTATTCAGCAGATACTCTTTTAACCCAACTCTTGTAATATAAAATATAAATATAAAGATTTGAAAGCCTTTTAAATTAGATAAGGCTTTTTATTTTTTACAAAAATTAACTCCCTGATATATCGATATATCGGCGTATAAAAAAGATTTTTTAAGGTTATCTTATAACCCATAGGAAAGTTTAATAGCTTGTTGCCATGCTATTACTATTATAGAATTATACGCATTCTTCCGCAGGGAGTGAAAGACTTGCAAAAAAGTAAATCGAAAAAATTAGTTATGCTTTTATTAGTAGTATTGATTTTAATTACATCAATCTTGAATATCTTTCTTGTAACTTTGCCGGAGGAAATAAAAATAATTGAAGGCAAAGAACAAAAACTAGAATTCAAGTTTCCAATGACTTTGCAATTATGTTGCAAAGAGCCTTTTTTTGTTAATGGCAGTTATTTAAACGAAAATTTAATAATAAATTTAAAAGAACCCCTGATTTTAAAATCTTCTGTTAAAGGAACCTATGATTTCGAGTTTAGATTATTAGGATTTATACCATTAAAAAAAATTAAGGTTCATGTATTGCCTGAAACTCGTGTAGTGCCCGGAGGACATTCTCTTGGAGTTAAACTTCGTCCCAATGGTGTTATAGTTGTAGGATTTGCATCTGTTACAGACGAAAAGGGTCTGAAGCATCAACCGGCTCAGGAAGCAGGTATACAGATTGGCGACATAATTGTTATGGTAAATAACCAAAAGATATTTCAAGCAGAGGAACTGTCCCAAATTATTGATAATCAACAATCAGTTATTTTAACCGTTAAAAGAAATGATAAAATATTTGATGTGAACTTGACCCCTGTGAAAAATAATTTTGGTCTTTCTCAGATAGGATTATGGGTTAGAGATATAACGGCTGGAGTTGGCACTCTTACTTTTTATGATCCCCAAACCGGATTTTATGGTGCATTAGGTCATATAATTTCTGATGCAGACACAGGTAAAATTATTGAAGTGGGCGAGGGTGAAATAATTCGTGCAAGGGTTTCATCCATATCTCCAGGCAAAAAAAATCAGCCGGGAGAAAAAAGAGGTGTTTTTATAGATGAAGAAAAGATTATTGGAAACATAATTGCGAATACACCATATGGGATTTTTGGGAAAGCATATCAATCATTTGAGAATCCATATTATACCTCACTTCCAGTAGCAACTGTAAGCCAAGTTCACGAAGGTCGTGCAACAATTCTAACAGTAGTAGAGGATGAAAAAATTCAAGAATATGATATTGAGATACAAAAAATAATAAAACAATCATCTCCCAACGGGAAAGGAATGATAATAAAAATTACCGATGAGGAATTAATTGCCAAAACCGGAGGCATTGTTCAGGGTATGAGCGGTAGCCCGATTATCCAAGACGGTTATATAGTGGGAGCTGTAACTCATGTATTTGTAAATGATCCGACAAAAGGCTATGGTATTTTTATCGAATGGATGCTAAATGAAGTAAATAATTTAAATTTTCGCGAAAAAATTTAAAAAATGAAACAAAATATGGAATACAAGGAGGAATATTCCAGAGATTGTCGAATTACTTAATTATTACAAATAATTTTTTTGGGGGGTTTTTCATGTCAGAGAAACAAGAAATAAGGTTACTAATCGCAGATGACAACAAGGAGTTTTGTAATTTAGTTGTGGAATTTTTTGAGAATGAAGAAGATATTGAAATTGTAGGGGTAGCTTATGATGGCTTGGAAGTTTTGGAAAAAACGGAAAAGCTCGAACCTGAAGTTCTAATCCTAGATTTAATTATGCCCAATCTTGATGGTTTAGGTGTAATTGAAAGACTATCAAATAAACCTAAAAAACCTAAAATTATAGTTCTTTCTGCTGTTGGGCAGGACAAAATTACACAAAAAGCAATAAACCTTGGTGCGGATTATTATATTGTAAAACCTTTCGACTTAAATATTCTTGTAGATCGCGTAAGACAAATGGTAGATAGTAATTTTCCTTCACAGTATCAAATGCAGAAAAAAGATACAGGATTTTCAATCGATAAAAAGAATAATTTAGAATTATTGATTACCAATATTATTCATGAGATAGGTATACCTGCACATATCAAAGGATATTTTTATGTTCGTGAAGCCATATATATGGTAATCAACAATGTTGATTTGCTTTCTGCAGTAACCAAAGAGCTCTATCCTAATATAGCAAATAAATATAATACTACTCCCAGTCGTGTAGAAAGAGCTATAAGGCATGCTATTGAGGTGGCTTGGAATAGAGGATGCGTAGAAACGCTTAATAATCTTTTTGGATATACCACTACAAAAGATAGAGGAAAACCTACCAACTCAGAATTTATTGCCATGATTTCGGACAAATTAAGAATGGAGCTTGAAGCAAGTTAATGCGATTATATCAAGGGTTATATCTTTTAATTAAGCAGACAAGTTACTTAAATCAGTATTACCACAATACTATAAAGTCTTAAATTTGCAACTATGAATATATCTAGTTTATTGGTAAATATTTACTAATAAATCCGTATCAGTAAATCGTTATTATTTTTCATACTATTTTCAGATAAAGCATATAAGATTACTGAAGTTAAAAAAATCAATTGTGTACATAAAACATATGAGGCAATATTTAAGAAAAAGAGAAAAACATATAAATAATAAAATTAACTTAAGCACCTTTATTTATTCAAATGTATTAAAATAAATAAAGGTGCTTAAGTTATTCAAAACTATATTTGGTCTTTACCTCTTTCAAAACTTGTCTTAAAATATTATGTGTATGAAAAATCAAAATCATATTTAATAATTGGGAGATGAAGAAAATGAATTTTAATGAAACTACACTAAGTTCTAAGAATATTTTTTCTGGTCGTATTATAAAACTTCGATTAGACGAAGTTTTGCTACCGAATGGCAGAAAGTCTACCAGAGAAATCGTCGAACATCCAGGTGCTGTTGCTATAGTAGCTTTAGATGAGAAAAATAATATATTAATGGTAAGGCAGTATAGAAAACCAATAGAAAAAGAACTTTTGGAAATTCCTGCAGGAAAATTAGAAAAAGGTGAATCTAAAGAAATTTGTGTTAGAAGAGAATTGATGGAAGAAACAGGGTATTATCCTAATGAAATACAGCATATAATAAGTTTTTACACTTCTCCAGGTTTTTCTAATGAAATAATACACTTATTTTTAGCAAAGAATTTAGAAAAAAAGGATGCGAAAGCTGACTTCGATGAATATTTACAATTAGAAATTATGCCATTTAAGGATGCCATTAAAAAAATTTCCAGCGGACAAATCGTTGATGGTAAAACAATTACTGGACTTCTTTTAACACATTCTTTTATTATGGGTGATGTGTAAATGGAATATTTTGCAGATTTACATATTCACATCGGTCAAGCCAAAAAACGACCTATAAAGATTACTGCTTCAAGAAATTTAACTCTTGATAATATCTATGAATGCTGCCTTAATAGAAAAGGCATTGATATTATTGGTATTGTAGATTGTGCTTCGCCATACGTTCTTGAAGAGATAGCAGAGCAGTTAAAAACTGGAGTAGTAAGTCCTTTAGATGGAGGAGGTCTTAGGTATAAAGACAAGCTTACAATTATTCTCGGAGCTGAGATTGAAACTACAGAAGAAAAAGGCGTAGCTCATAGTATTGCTTTTTTTCCTTATTATGAACAAATCAAAGAATTTTCTACAATTGTTTCCGCGTATATAACAAATATTACTTTAAGTTCTCAAAAGGCGCGCCTTTCCGCAAAAGATTTATTTAAAATAGTATGGGATTTAGGTGGCGAACTGGTACCCGCTCATGTTTTCACTCCATTTAAAAGTTTTTATGGTAGCTGTTATGATAGGCTTTCACTAGCTTTTGAAGATAAAATTGACTACATTACAGCCATTGAATTAGGTCTAAGCGCTGATACAGATTTCGCTGATACTATAGTTGAACTGTCTGACAAGGCATTTTTAAGCAACTCAGATGCTCATTCACTAGAAAAAATAGCAAGAGAATATAACAAAATGAATTTAAAATTTCCGGATTTTAATAATGTTTTTTTTGCATTAAGGCATTTAGATAATAATTGCATAATAGCTAATTATGGTTTAAACCCCAAACTTGGTAAATATCATAGAACTTTTTGCCCAGTTTGCAGCAACATTTCAAAAGGAACTCCACCAGTAACAAAATGCCTTAACTGCAACAATGAAACAGTAACGCTTGGTGTACTTGATAGAATAACTCTTATAGCTGATTATAAGATGCCGATTCATCCGAAACATAGACCTTCGTATAATTATCAGATTCCTTTGGAATTTATTCCGGGAATCGGTAAAAAAACTATTGAAAAACTACTTTTAAATTTTGGCACAGAAATGGATGTAATTCATAATACTGATATAAAGGAATTGTCAGAAGTAATTGGAGAGCAAAAAGCTAAAAATATTGTATTGGCAAGAGAAGGAAAACTAAATCTACAAGTAGGTGGTGGGGGTTTTTACGGTAAGGTTATAAATAGAAATGAATAATCTCGTCCCTTCCTGCATAATATCTTCTATGGAAATGTAAGGAAGGGGGATTATTTTAATGAGCCATTTCCCCAGAATTTTTTTAGAATATTTAAGAAAAAATATAATACAGTATGTGCTTTTGAGCATTATATTAATAGCTGGTATCATAGTAGGCAGTTTTACGGTAAACATGATATCAGATATTCAGAGAGAAAGCATATTAAGTCTCATTAGCGGTTTTTTAGCCAATATCAGCAATATTTCAATTAATAATTCTTCTGTTTTTTATTTATCATTGTCTAACAATTTTAAAACTGCTATTGCATTAATATTATTTGGTCTTTCCGTTGTAGGTTTACCGTTTATTTTAGTATTAATTTTTTTCAGAGGATTTGTATTAGGCTTTACTGTAGGCTTTCTAATTGAACAATTAGGTCCTAAAGGTATAGTTTTATCAGCATTATCAATTCTTCCACAAAATATAATCATATTACCGTGTATATTATCAATAGGCGTAACAAGTTTAACATTCGCTGCAGCAGTAATTAAAAATAAAATCAAAAACCATCATGAAGTTTACTCACAAATGGTAGTAGGGTATTTGTTACTAAATCTTTTTTTTAGCTTTTTACTTATTATATCTGGTTTAATTGAAGGTTATATTTCTCCTGTATTTATTAAATTTTACTCTAAGCATTTAAATTTTTAACATAATTTGTCTAAAATTTAGGCTGCTTTTTATGTTTTTTTATTGATAAGACAGGAATTGTAGACATTATATTGAATATAAAATATGGGCAAGCTTAGAGAGGATGAGTAATATGAGAGATCTTTTAGAGAATTTTCTTCAATATTTATCAGTTGAAAAGGGACTTGCAAAAAATACTATTGACGCTTATAGACGGGATTTAAAAAGTTACATATACTATTTAAAAACAAAAAAAATAACAAATATCAACAGCACTAATCGATCAACTATTGCATCTTATTTGTTATTAATGCAAAAGAATGGTAAAGCAAGCAGCAGCATCTCTAGAGCATGTGCTGCCATAAAATCTTTTTATCAATTTCTATTTATGGAACATATAATTAGTGAAGATCCAACAGTGAATTTAGATGCTCCTAAACTGGAACAGCGATTGCCTAAAGTGCTGAGTGTGGAAGAAATTGAAAAATTGTTATGTCAGCCCGATATGGCAAATCCTTTAGGTATAAGAGATCGAAGTATGCTTGAATTATTATATGCTACAGGTATGAGAGTTTCAGAGCTAATTTCAATAAGTGTTGAAGATGTAAACTTGGAAATGGGATTTTTACGTTGTGTAGGAAAAGGTTCAAAAGAAAGGATTGTTCCCATCGGTTCCATTGCTGTAAAGTATTTAAAGCTTTATACCCTTGATGCCAGGAATAAAATTTTAAATGGAAAGAAATCAAAAATTTTATTCCTTAATCGGCAAGGCAGTGCAATGACGCGTCAAGGTTTTTGGAAAATAATTAAAAAATACTCTCAGCAAGCCGGTATTAATAAAAAAATAACTCCTCACACATTCAGGCATTCTTTTGCTACACATCTATTAGAAAATGGTGCGGATTTAAGAGTTGTCCAGGAAATATTAGGTCATTCCGATATATCTACAACACAAATATATACTCATATAACGCGAAATAAAATAAAAGAAGTATATGATAATACTCATCCTAGAGCATAAGAGTGTATAACATTCCTTCCTTATGGAAAACTATTATAAGAAGGGAGGAACGATAAATGGTTTATTATAATAAAAAGATATCCTGTATTCTGCTTATTACACTTCTTATGCTTTTTATCATTATAAGTCCTGTTGCAGCTGCACCACAACTTGATATCAAATCTCCATCGGCTATTTTGATGGATGCCGGTACGGGAACAATTCTATTTGAAAAAAACTCCCATGAAAAAATGGAACCTGCTAGTATTACAAAGATAATGACCATGATCATTGCTTTTGAAGCTCTTGAATCGGGCAAAGTCAGTTTGTCGGATATTGTCAGGATAAGTGAAAGAGCATGGGGAACAGGAGGCAGTCAAGTCTTTCTGGCGCCCGGAGAAGAGCAGACACTTGAAACACTTTTAAAGTGTATTGTTATTGCTTCAGCTAATGATGCATCGATGGCTGTAGCTGAGCATATTGGCGGCAGCGTTGAAGGATTTGTTAAGCTTATGAATGATAAAGCGAAACAGCTGGGGATGAGCAATACAAATTTCGTAAATCCGCATGGCTTATCATCACCTGAACATTATACTACTGCACATGATATTGCATTGATGTCAAGGGAATTAGTCAAATATCCTTTATTTTTTAATTGGTCGACCATATGGATAGACTATCTTGAACATACTGATAAAAAACGTGATGCGACAATGCTTGCTAACACAAATAAGCTACTTGGGAAATATGAAGGATTAGACGGTTTAAAAACCGGCTTTCATAATAAAGCTGGACATTGTTTTGCAGGTACCGCAAGAAGGGGAGATTTTCGGTTAATATCAGTAGTATTAAATGCAGATACTAGCAGTCAGAGATTTGAAGATACAGTAAAATTACTGGATTATGGCTTTGGACATTTTGATTCAATTAAAGTAGTGGAAAAGGGCTCAATACAAAAAATTCTCCCTGTCGAAAAGGGGCATTTGGAAAATGTAAATGTAATTGTTCCGGAAGATGTAAGTCTTTTAATAGAAAAGGGCAAAGAAGGAGAAATTAACACAAAAGTTGATGTGCCTGATAAATTATGCGCACCTTTAAAGAAAGATCATGCGGTAGGAACTCTTTTAATTGAGCAAGGTGGTAAAATTGTAAAAAAAGTAAATCTTGTCATATCTGAAAATGTAATGAAAGCAAATATTATCGAGATGTTTAAAAAGATATTTAACAAATGGTTTACTTTTTAAATATATGTTTCTTTCTTTTACTTGATTACTGTATTTCCACTGCATTCTGGAAATATAGCAATGTAAACAATAGCAATTGAAAATTTGGAGGGATATTTTCAGTTTCTGTTAAATATCCGGTTACTAATACGTGAATTTTAATGATTTAAGACTTCCTTATAAAATTGAAGGAAGTCTTAAATCATTAAAGAGAAATATATGTAAATCATGTAATTTTATAGAAGGAAATTAATAAAATTCATCGAATTATTTTAATAGAATAAAGGGGGGTGGAGTATGGGTGAGATAGTAAAAGTAAAGGATGATATGCTAAAAATTAACCTAAAGGGAGAAATAGATCATCATATAGCATCGATTATTAAAGATGAAATAGACCGATACATTGAAAAACACAAAATAAAAAACATCTTATTTAATTTTAAAGATGTTTCCTTTATGGATAGTTCTGGTGTAGGTATGATTATAGGGCGTTATAAAAAACTCCAAAAAACGGGAGGGAAGATAGGGGTTATTTATTTAACTCCTCAAGTCAAAAAAATTTTTGATATATCAGGACTTTTGAATATTGTAAATTGTTTTAGAGATGAAAGAGAGGCCATAGAAAAATTATGAGGGGTGATTTTGTGACTGCATTAAATGAAATGCAATTGGATTTTTTAAGCAAATCTCAAAACGAATCTTTTGCACGAGTTGTTGTAGCAGCTTTTGCATCACAGTTGGATCCGACTTTGGACGAGCTTGCAGATATAAAAACAGCAGTTTCAGAGGCCGTAACAAATTGTATAATTCATGGCTATGAGAATACCGTAGGAGTTATAAGAATAAAATCAAAACTTTATACTGATAAAATAATTATATCTGTTCAAGACTGGGGAAAAGGTATTGAAGATATACAGAAGGCAAGACAGCCTTTATGGACTTCCAAACCTGAGTTAGAAAGATCCGGTATGGGATTTACAATAATGGAAGATTTTATGGATAAGTTGGAGATTGAATCTACCCCGGGTGAGGGAACAATTATTACAATGGTTAAAATTTTAAGAGATAGTTCAGAGAGGAATAATTCATGAGTTCTGAAATTATTATGGAACTTCTAAAAGAAGCTAAAAGAGGTGAAAAAAAGGCTAGAGATGAGCTTGTGTCCCTTAACCTGGGTTTGGTATGGAGCATAGTAAAGAGATTTAATAATAGAGGCTATGAGCCTGAAGATTTATTTCAAATTGGGAGTATTGGCCTATTAAAAGCAATAGAAAAATTTGATTTTTCATACGATGTTAAATTTTCAACATATGCTGTTCCTATGATAATGGGTGAAATCCGAAGATACATACGTGATGATAAACCCATAAAGGTATCTCGTTCGTTGAAAGAATTAGGCTACAAAATTCAAAAAACTCAGGAAGAACTTACAAATACTTTAGATAGAGAACCAACAATTAACGAAATTTCTGACGAAATGGAAGTACCCGTAGAAGAAATTGTAATGGCAATGGAAGCTTCTCAATCTTTAGTTTCGTTAAATGATGTGGTTTACCAAGATGATGGCTCTCCTATTTATTTAATAGATCAACTCAATGAAAATGAATATCAAGAAAACTTATTGCATGACAAAATAGCTTTGAAAGAAGCACTCTCAAAGCTTGATAGGGATGAGCGACAAATTATTACTCTTAGATATTTTAAGGATATGACGCAAATAGATGTTGCAAAAAAATTAAATATGACTCAAGTTCAAGTATCACGATTAGAAAGAAAGGTTCTGACAAAAGTAAAAAATTTATTATCTTAAGCCTAAGTTAGTTTAGGCTTTTTTTGTATAAAAAAAACTTAATCATACATAATAAAAGATAAGGAGGAAATCCGAATGACAGGTATAAACAAAAGGCTTGTTATAATAATATGTTTATTATTATTTTTAATAGCTGGGTCGTTTATTTTTAAAATTTTTGACAATAGTAGAATACCTAAAAGTGCAAAATTAGTTTTTTTGTTAAGAGAATAACTGCTCAGTGATTGGGCAAACTATAAAAGAATAATTAAGGTAATAAAACAAGGAGGACTTTTTGCATGACAGTTAAGGTCTTAGAATTGGTAGGTGAATCCAAAAATAGCTGGCAGGAAGCAGTACAAAATGCAGTAGAGGATGCTAATAAGACAATTAGAAATATTACAGGAGTAGAGGTTTTAAATAATACTGCAAATGTACAGAACGGAAAAATAGTGGAATATAAATCTAACGTACAAATAGCCTTTAAAGTAGACGGAACAACAGAAAGCTAAGAAAACGGGCACTAAAAGTGCTCGTTTTTAAACGGATTTTTATATTTAGAGATTGATTAAGGTGATTGCATGTCTGTTTTTACAAAAGAACAAAAAGATTATCAAAACTTTGTAAAGCAAAAACGGCCAAAACCTCCTATACTTAAAAATGTAATTGCAGCATTTGCTGTAGGAGGAACCATATGTGCTATTGGTCAAGTAATCTTGAATTTCTTTGTTTCTCGAGGTATGACTCCTGAACAAGCCGGTGCTCCTACTTCCATTAGCATGATTTTTTTAGGAGCTCTTTTAACGGGTTTAGGAGTCTATGATAAAATTGGTAAATTTGCTGGAGCTGGTTCAGTGGTTCCAATAACCGGTTTTGCTAATTCCATTGTTTCTCCTGCTATGGAGTTTAAAAGAGAAGGTTATGTATTTGGAGTTGCGGCTAAAATGTTCGCCGTAGCTGGGCCGGTACTGGTATATGGTATAAATTCTGCAACTATTATAGGTTTAATTTATTATTTAATTAGACTTTAGGAGGAAAGATTTTTTGTCTATAAAAAAACTGGGCAGTCAAACTATTAGATTCGAAAATCCTCCTTCTATAATCGGGGCCGCATCAATTGTCGGTCCCAAAGAAGGTCAAGGCCGATTTAAAGATTATTATGATTTGATTTTAAGTGATAACATTTATGCCGAAAGCAGTTGGGAAAAAGCAGAAAAAAAAATATTAAAAGAAACCATTGAAATTGCTATAAAAAACGCTAATCTTACTACTACAAAAATAGAGTATCTTATTGCCGGTGACTTATTGAACCAAATTATATCTGCAGGTTTTGCTGCGCGTGAATTGGAAATACCATTTTTAGGAATATATGGTGCGTGTTCTACTTTAGCTGAAGGGGTTACACTAGGTTCTATTATAGTGGATGGTGGTTTTGCTGAAAACGTGGTAGCAGCAGTTTCGAGTCATTTTTGTACTGCTGAACGACAATTTAGATTCCCTTTGGAATTAGGGAACCAAAGAACTCCTACATCTCAATGGACAGTAACAGGTGCAGGGGCAATGGTGCTATCTTCAAAACAGCAAAACCCCAGAGTAACTTTTGCAACTACCGGAAAAGTAATTGATATGGGGGAGTCAGATTCTAACGATATGGGAGCAGCTATGGCGCCTGCTGCCATAGATACTATCATAAGACATTTCCAAGATACAGGAAAGACTCCTGATGATTATGACTTAATTATAACTGGTGATTTAGGAAGTATTGGGAAAGAAATAACTGAAGAACTCTTAAAACAAAAAGGTTATAATATGTCAAATAAATATGCTGATTGTGGGGTTTTGATATATTATCCAGAACAAGATGTTCATGCTGGAGGTAGTGGATGTGCATGTTCTGCAGTTGTTACTTGCGGTTATATTTTTAAAGAAATGTTAAAAGGGCAATATAATAAAGTGCTGCTGATAGCTACCGGAGCATTATTGAGCACTACAAGCAGCCAACAAGGAGAAACTATACCTTGTATTGCTCATGCAATTTCTTTAGAAAATTTATGACAATAGGGAGAGAAGCAAATGGATGTTATAAGTGCTTTTATTGTTGGGGGCTTAATATGCGTAATAGGACAAATACTCATGGATGCAACAAAATTGACACCAGCACATGTTTTAGTTTTTTTTGTAACATCAGGTGCAGTTCTTAGCGGAATAGGTCTTTATCAACCGTTAGTAGATATCGGAAAGGCCGGTGCAACTATACCGCTTACAGGATTTGGTCATAACCTTGTAACCGGAGTTATTCAAGATGTAGATGAATATGGCCTTTTGGGTGTATTTACCGGAGGTCTAAGAGCTGCTGCTGGTGGGATAACAGCTGCTATTGTTTTCGGCTATTTTATGGCTGTTATTTTTAATCCAAGGTCTAAATAGGAAACGATTATGTTTATAGATGTTGTCGGAATACTACTTACTGTTATAATTATAAGCCCCAGATATTGCTTTATTGTTTTACTACTATGTTTTATGGAATCTGTTTTCACTATTTTAATTTCAATGGTTTTAGAGTCAAACATAACAGAAGTAATTGCTGGAGGTATTTTTACTACAGTGGCCGGTCCGAATAATAAAGATTTTTTTCTTATACTAAGTCCTCTTTTCTTTTTTATGTTGGGCTTGGGACTTCATAAAGATAAAAAAATACCATGGATAGATTTGATTAATCCAATTGCAGATTTTAAAAGCCCTTTGCCTGCATTAATGATAAAGACCTCATTATTTAGAATTATGGTTATATATTTAATAAACTAGACTGCAATGAAAAATGATTCCACTTATAATAAGATACACTATGCTTTGAACGTAAGTTTAGAAAAAGAAAGTTCATATAATAGAATCAAAATTAAATTACTTAGGAGAGTAAGAGCCTTGTATATTGGAATACCTAGAGCGTTATTTTATTACAAATATTATCCTTTTTGGAAAAATTTCTTTGAATTATTGGGTTATAAGGTAGTTTTGTCTTCACCTACAAATAAAGAAATAGTAAAAAAAGGCATTGAACTTTGCGTCGATGATGCATGCCTTCCTATTAAAGTTTTCCATGGCCATGTGGCCGACTTAATAGGTAAAGCTGATGCAATTTATATACCCAGGATAATAAGCATAGAACCAAAGGAGTACATTTGTCCAAAATTTTTAGGATTACCTGACATGATTAGAAATAGTATACCTAATCTTCCATATATTATTGAACCTGAGCTAAATTTATATAGAGGTAAAAATAAGATTTTGAATCATATTTTACAAATAAGTGAATTTCTAAATGTAAGTAAGAGAAAGGCTTTCATAGCTTATAATAAATCGCTCAGGATTCAACGGCAGTTTGATTCTCGGTTAATTGAAAAACAGATAATTCCTCAAGATGCTCTATGTAATAATCAGGAATCTTCTTCTAATAACTCTCATATAAAAAACTCTAATAATTTAAAAGTTCTGTTATTAGGTCATAATTATAATATATATGATGATTTTATAAGCATGGGTCTTGTTAGAAAACTACAGAAACAAAATATTAATTTTATAACTAGTGAAATGGTAACAGAAAAAATCATTCTTGAAGGAACCAAAAAATTAGAAAAAAATATGTTCTGGACTTTAGGCAAACAAACTATTGGTACAGCATATTATTTTTTAGATAGAAAGAAGGTAGATGGGATAATTCATGTAGCGTCTTTTGGATGTGGTCCGGATTCACTTGTAGGCGAACTTATTGAAAAAAGAACTAAGCGTGATTATGACATTCCATTTTTATATTTAAATTTGGATGAACATGCTGCAGAAATTGGATTTAATACAAGACTAGAAGCATTTTTAGATGTATTGGAAGGAAGGAAATATTTTGAAGATAACATTTCCACATATGGGTAATATATATATTCCATTAAAAACCTTGTTTGAAAACCTTGGCTTTGAGGTTATTCCACCACCTCCTTGCACAAAAAGAACTCTTGAATTGGGTGTTGCAAATTCACCTGAATTTGCATGTCTACCGCTTAAAATCAATGTTGGTAATTTCATAGAAGCATTCGAAAAAGGAGCTGATACTATAGTAATGGCTGGTGGTATAGGCCCATGCAGGTTTGGATATTATGGACAAGTGCAAAAAGAGATTTTGAAAGACTTGGGATTTGATTTTAACATGATTATTCTCGAGCCACCACAAGGTCACTTTCTTGAATTACTTAAAAAAATTAATTTCATTACAAATAAAAAAAATAATTCTTTAAAAGACATTATAAAAGCAGTAACATTGGCATGGAAAAAGGCAGTTCTTTTAGACAAATTAGATGTAGAAATTTGTAAACTAAGGGCTATTGAAATAACAAAAGGACAAAGTGACAAATTATATAATTATAATTTACAACGCATAATTGAAATTAACGATGCAAACGAAATGAATGCATATGAAGTTGAAATGACAAAAAATTTTTCATCTATACCAATCAATAATGATAAAAAGACTATAAAAATTGGCATAGTGGGAGAAATATATACTATTCTTGAACCGTTTGTGAATTTAGATATTGAAAAGCAATTAGGAGAACTAGGAACTGAAGTACATAGAAATATATATATTACTGATTGGGTACGTGAAAATCTCTTACCATCGTTTTTGAAGCCCAAAGATTACAAAAAAATGCTAGACTTATCTAGGCCTTTTATTAATTGTTTTATAGGAGGACATGGCCAAGAATCAATAGCTCAGATTGTCAATTTTTCCAAGATGGGTTTTGATGGCGTTATTCATCTTCTTCCTTTTACTTGCATGCCTGAAATAGTAGCTAAAAGCGCTATACCAAAAGTAAGTCAGGAGTATTCCATTCCGGTAATGACAATCGTATTAGACGAGCACTCGGCTGAAACGGGTTTTAGAACTCGATTGGAAGCTTTTATAGATATGATATATCATAACAAGGAGGGTAAAGATTTTGCAAGAGTATGCACTCGGAATTGATGTAGGGTCTGTAAGCACTAATCTAGTTTTACTTGATGAAAAAAAACGTCTTGTTAAAAAGCTGTATTTAAGTACTGCAGGTAATCCTATAGCAACTATTAAAAATGGTTTTTCCATTTTGCAAGAGCAATTGAAGGATGCAAAGATTTATGCTGTAGGGACTACTGGAAGTGGAAGGCAACTGGCTTCTATATTAGTCGGAGCCGATATTACAAAAAATGAAATTACAGCTCATGCAACTGCTGCACTTAGTTATTATCCCGATACACAAACAATTCTGGAAATAGGTGGCCAAGATTCAAAAATAATAATACTTCGAAACAAAACTGTCGTAGATTTTGCCATGAATACAGTATGTGCCGCTGGTACCGGATCTTTTTTGGATAGACAAGCCCAGCGATTGCAAATTCCTATAAATCAATTTGGCGAAATAGCTCTAAGATCAAAAAATCCAACAAGAATTGCTGGACGATGTGCGGTTTTTGCTGAGTCGGACATGATACATAAACAGCAAATGGGTCACGCCATTGAGGATATTTTAAAAGGGCTTTGTGAAGCTTTGGTAAGAAATTTCCTTTCAAATGTAGGTAAAGGAAAGGACATAAGACCACAAATATTATTCCAAGGTGGTGTAGCAGCAAATATAGGCATTAAGGAAGCCTTTGAAGAACAACTTAAGTATAATGTTGCAGTTCCTGAGAATTATGATGTTATGGGTGCAATAGGAGCTGCAATACTAGCTTCAGACTATATCATTTCCCATAAAAAAACTACTCGCTTTTTTGGAATGGATATAGCCGTTCAAGATTATAAAGTTAAAAGCTTTGAATGCATGGGTTGTCCCAATAATTGTGAAATAATACAACTCTTTTCAGATAAAGAACTTAAGGCACGATGGGGCGACAGATGCGGCAAATGGTCATCTACAGCAGCAGTTTAAGTTTACAAATAATAAATAAATAAAAAATCGATTATTAAAAAAATTGCTTGACAATTTGAAGCTAAATGTGATATAGTATACAAAATTAAATATTATACCTCATCTCGATAAGAGTTGGGGTAGAGGCGCGATATATCATGAGTAGATTTGTGGAGATACGGGAAGTCTATGAAGCAAATTAAAAGGGATTATCGCCGAAGTATGGTTTTCCCCCAAGAAATCATACTGGGCTTATATCGAATAGGTATAAGACTGTCACTGAAAGTTTATTCAGTGAAGCGCTACTTCATTTATGAGAGAGGTATTTGCCTTTGAACTAAACAGCCGGCAAATATCCCGGTTGTTTTTTTATATGTAAACGAAAGGAGAAAAATTATATGTTTTGCGGGACTGGTAGAATTAACAAGTTCAACCATTTGGAAATTGGTGGATGCGATGCGGTAGAACTTGCAAAAGAATTTGGCACGCCTTTATATGTAATGGATGAGAATCATATTCGTGAAAATTGCCGTTTATATAGAGATAGTTTGAATAATTTGCATGAAAATAGTGAAGTGATTTATGCAGGGAAGGCTTTTTTAACTATGGAAATGTGCAAATTAATAGAAGAAGAGGGTCTCAGTCTTGATGTAGTATCCGGAGGGGAGCTTTATACAGCTATAAAATCCGGCTTTCCTTCAAAAAGGATATATTTTCATGGTAACAATAAGTCGTATGCCGAATTAGAAATGGCAGCAGAATATGGTGTTGGACGTATTGTGGTAGATAATTTTTATGAGCTTGAATTGTTAAGAGATGTTGCTAAAAAATATCAAGGTAAAAAAATAAAAATCTTATTACGTTTAACTCCCGGCATTGAAGCTCATACGCATGACTATATAAAAACCGGTCAACTTGATTCTAAATTTGGCTTTGGAATGGAAAATGGACATGCATTTATGGCCGTAGAAAATGCTTTAAGTATAAAAGGCTTGAAACTAATGGGTTTTCACTGTCATATTGGTTCTCAAATATTTGAAGATGAGCCTTTTAAGGATGCAGCAAAAATAATGATTCAATTTGCTAAAATTGTAAATGAACGATACGATTTCAGAACCAGAGAAATTGATTTTGGCGGAGGCTTTGGTATTAGATATACAGAGAAAGACAAGCCTTTGGCTGTAAAAAATTACATTGAAGTTTTAGTCGAATCAGTTAAGGAAGCTTGTAAAAAACATAATATGCCTATTCCTAAAATATTGATAGAACCAGGAAGAGCTATTGTAGGTGAAGCAGGTACCACCTTATATACAATTGGTTCCATAAAAAATATCCCTGGCGTTAGAAAATATGTCAGTGTTGACGGCGGAATGAGTGATAATATAAGACCAGCATTGTATGGAGCAGAATACTCAGCTGTTATTGCCAATAAAGCTGGGTGTCCGAGGGAAGAAATAGTTTCTATAGCCGGAAAGTGTTGTGAATCTGGAGACATGTTAATCTGGGACATAAATTTACCTAAAATCATGCCGGGTGATATTTTAGCTGTTTTTACCACAGGAGCATACCATTATTCTATGGCTAGCAACTATAATATGATGCCAAAACCGGCAGTAGTATTTGTAAAAAATAAAACAGCTCGACTTGTTGTTCGCCGCCAAACATATGAAGACTTGCTAAGCAATGAAGTGTTTATGCCAAATTCTAAAAATATTTCTTTGGCAAGCTTATAATTTTGTTGTGGATCAGTTTATTCGACTTTAGATTTTTGGTTCAATTTTTGATTATTTATTTAAAAGTGTGCTTAAGCACACTTTTTTCGTTTTGATATAAATGGTATAATGCATTATGCGGGAACAAAAAATATATAGGAAGGATGACAGCTTACATGCCATATTTTTTAGGTCCGGAAATGCTATTAAGAATACCGGCTTTGTTATTGGCAATTACCTTTCACGAATATGCTCACGCTAAGGTTTCATATTCATTAGGTGACCCAACACCTAAATGGCGAGGTAGATTGTCACTAAATCCGTTAGCTCATTTAGACCCTGTAGGATTACTAATGTTATGGCTTTTTAAATTTGGATGGGCCAAACCTGTTGAAATAAATCCAAATTATTATAAAGAACCTAAGAAGGGTATAGTGTTGGTTTCTTTAGCAGGTCCTATTGCTAACTTAATATTAGCGTTATTAACAATGGTTATTTTGAAACTAGATATCTTTCATAATGGTATTCTGGATAATTTTATTTACATTTTATTTCTATATAATTTAACCCTAGCTGTTTTTAATATGATTCCAATTCCACCATTGGATGGTTCTAAGATACTTATGGGACTATTACCTGCAAGATATTCCTATGAGTTTTCACAGTTAGAAACTTATGGCCCCTTTATATTAGTGTTATTAGTGTATTTCGGCCTATTAAATGTTATTTTAAACCCTTTGATCGTATTTGTACACTCGGGATTAAATACTTTATCTGATTTGCTATTATTAAGATTTTAGCATCTTAGTAGTTAATTATGGGAGGAATTTTCATGAAAAATGATGTAGTTATGAGCGGGATGAGACCTACCGGTCGCCTGCATATGGGGAATATGATGGGAGCATTAACAAACTGGGTTAAATTGCAAGATGATTACGATTGTTTTTTTGTAGTAGTGGATTGGCATGCGCTTACTACCGGGTATCAAAATACCGAAGATTTAAAAGAGAATATCCGTCAAATGGTTATCGATTGGATAAGTGTTGGACTTGATCCGAAAAAATGCAACATTTTTGTACAATCTCATGTAAAACAGCATGCCGAGTTGCATCTTTTACTTTCAATGATAACACCGTTATCATGGCTGGAAAGATGTCCTACTTACAAAGAACAATTAAAACAACTGGAAAGTCGCGAAATTAATACCTATGGCTTCCTTGGTTATCCAGTTCTTATGGCAACAGACATACTTATTTATAAAGCAAATAAAGTTCCTGTAGGTAAGGACCAAGAAGCCCATATTGAACTATCACGGGAGATTTCTAGAAGATTCAACTATATTTATAAACCGGTTTTTCCGGAGCCTGAGGCACTTTATACAGAATTTAAGGTACTGCCCGGAATTGACGGAAGAAAAATGAGCAAAAGTTATGATAATTATATCGAAATATCTGCAGGCCCTGAAGTAATAAAACAAAAAGTTAAAATGATGATTACAGATCCTGCAAGAATCAGAAAAAATGATCCTGGTCATCCTGACATTTGCAATGTATATGCGTTCTATACTGCCTTTGATGAACAAAATAATATTCAAGAATTAAAAGAGGCTTGTGAAAAAGGTCAAATTGGATGTGTAGAATGTAAAAAAAAGTTAGCTAATTTAATAATTAATAAAATGCAACCAATACATCAGAAAAGAAAAGAGCTAGAACAAAATCCAAAAACTATAGATGATATTCTTGATAATGGAGCTAAGCGAGCACGTTTGGTTGCAGAGAAAACCTTGGAAGAAGTTAGAAATGCAATGAAAATTTAGATAAAGGTGAAGAAACGTGACATTAAATATTAAAATCGATGCTTTTGAAGGGCCTTTCGACCTTTTGTTTCACCTAATTGAAAAAAATCAAATAGACATATATGATATACCAATAGCGGATTTGACTGAGCAATATCTGAGCTTTATTGAAGAAATTAGAGAAAATAAGTTAGATTTAGCTAGTGAATTTCTAGTTATGGCTGCTACTCTGCTAAGTATCAAATCAAAATTACTGTTACCTTCGAATCAAAATCAAGAAGTGCAATCAGAGTTAGCAGCAATGGAAGATGATGATCCTAGAGATGACTTAGTAAATAAACTACTGGAATATAAAAAATTTAAAGAGATTTCTCTTGCATTAAAAGCTAAAGAAGAAGAACAAAAGTTAATCTTAAAAAAACCTCCTGAAGATTTATCTTATGTGTGGGCAACTGATTTTTCCATATCTAAAATATCTTTGGAGGACTTAAAATCTTCATTTATATCGGTCATGAATAAAAAGAAACCGGAAGAAAAAATCTCTAAAATAACCAAGGATTCCATGCCGCTATCGCATAAAATAACAGAAGTTTACAAGACATTAAAACGTCTAAAATCGCAGGTGCGGTTTAGCAAATTGTTTAGTTATGATGCATCAAAGACTGAGATAATAATGACATTTTTAGCGATATTAGAATTGATAAAAATGAATAGAATTTTAGCAGCCCAAGAAAAACAATTTGGAGAAATTGTTTTAACTTGCAGGGAGGCTTAGTTACCAGATGGATATACAAAAAGCCATGGGTATCATCGAAGGAATATTATTTATTTCAGGTGAGCCAGTGAATATAGGTGAAATTGCAAAGGTATTAGGCATATCAAATGAACAGGTTATGGAATGTGTTGAGCAATTACAGCATTATTACGATAAACCATATCATGGTTTAATGGTCTCAAAAGTTGGCGAGAGCTTAAGACTCACAACAAAACCTAATATATTTCCATACATAGAAGCCATTTTTAAACCTAAGATAAAATCACAACTTTCTAAAGCTGCTCTAGAAACATTGGCAATCATAATGTTTAAGCAACCCATAACCCGGAATGAAATTGAGGCTATAAGAGGTGTAAATTCAGAAAAAGCAATTAGTACACTTCAGGAGAAAAATCTTGTTTTTGAAATGGGACGTTTAGATATTCCTGGCAGGCCGATACTTTATGGTATAACGGAACAATGCATGGACTATTTTGGATTAGAGAACATCGAAGATATTGTTACTGACAAATAGTAGTGAATTATTAGCATTTTTTTGCTGCAAACTAAGAGAAAAGGTTTAAGGAGATTACTATGAAATACTTGCTGATTATCCTAACTTTTTCTCTCTTTCTTTTATTACCGGTAAAAATTTGTATCCAAGTATTTAAAAAAAAATCCGATAACTACATTCGGATTAAAATGGTTTTTTTTGAAATATCAAAAGTAGTTTTTGAAATATCTGAGATAAAATTTATAATAGAAAATTTTATTCCCATATTAAGTTTAAAATACAATCTTAATATCCGGAACGATGAGATTTCTAAATCAAAAAAAATTATTGTTTCCCCTCTTAAGGTGAAATATAAAATAATAACAAAGAGACTTGAGTATATTTATAAATATCCTGATAATTTTAAAAAAACAATCATTAGATGTTTATCTAAGTTTATTGTCCTTTCGGATTTTATTTTTAATATTACCTTTGGCAGTGAAAATGCGGCTTTTACAGGAATTTTAGCTGGTCAGATATGGTGTGCTGCTTATATATTATTAAGAATATTTTCCACTTATACTAACCTTGATTACAGTAATGTAAAAGTAAATATAAATCCGGTTTTTGCAAGTCAAGAACCTCTAGAAATTGAAATGAATTGTATATTTCAAGCAAGGGTTGGTCATATTATTATTGCAAGTTTAATCCTTGTTTGGTAATGGATATTATCGAAAAAAAATTCTATTATCTATAGCCATATTGGCAATAAAAAGGAGCGATAAGACCATGGATGAACATCCTATTCAGAGTTTAATAAAAACTTCAATGGAGAGTATTAAGGAAATGGTCGATGTAAATACAATAGTTGGGGATGCCGTTGAGACTCAAGACGGGAGCGTAATAATCCCGGTTTCATGTGTCTGCTTTGGCTTTGCAGCAGGAGGAAGCGAATTTGATGCAAAAGGTTCAAAAGAAAATGATAAGAAAGATAAGCCGGAGTTTCCTTTCGGTGGCGGTAGCGGTGCCGGGGTTACAGTAAAGCCGGTAGCTTTTTTAGTTGTTGGCAAAGAACAAGTAAGACTTCTGTCAATTAGCCAAAATACCACAGTAGAAAGAATAATAGATGTCGCACCTCAAATAATCGACCAAGTAAACAGTATATTTAAAAAAAGTAAAGTTGATTCTACCGTAGAAAGTTAATTTTAGCCAAGAAATGTCAATATATTGTCTTAGATTTAATAAAAACGCTATATGTTGACCATCAATTTGAGAAAACAGGATTTTTACATTATAATCAACGTTTAATTCTGATGTAAAAACTTTAAGCTTAAGTTTTTGGTTAACATACGATCTGCGTCATATAATAATTTTTTTGAGAAAATTTTCCAAAAGTTATAAGAATTTAAATATTATTATAAAAAAGTAGGCGGAAGGTGCTTTTTAAACAAAAATATTAGATAATGACTACTTCGATTGACGTTTATTTTTTTTACCTGATATTGAAAGAGACTTGTTTGTTGTTTCATTTATTGTAAGGGATAGTTTGGAAATTTAAAATACTCATTATAGTACTTTTGAAATTTTGGATAATAACTATAAAAATCTATTAAAAAGTTAAATTATGAGAAGGATTTTCGTTATTTATGTCGAACTAATATAATAGAATAGCTCATCAGTGATGAGGAGGTAATACAGATGAATGATCCTTATAAAAAAGGAATGTTTAAAGCTAATCCATATGCTAAAAAAAAGCCATTGAAAGGCAATCTTGTAGTAGTTCTAGACGGTAAGTATGATGAACGTGGTTTGCAGCTTATTCCACAACCATCAAGATGTCTAGTTGCTGATGAAGTACATGAGATTATTTTAACAGATGAAGACAAGAAACCTGGAGATACTGTAAATAAAATAGCCTATATAGGTTTTTTTACAGTAAAGGAAAGTACAGTAATTATAGTAGGAGATGAGGTAAAAATAAATGGGCAAGTAATTGGGAAAATTGCAGGATTTGATGAAACCCATATGCCCAATCACTATAATATTGTAATATATGGCAATGATCGTATTTCAGGAAATGAAAGAAGCCTTAATCTTAATGACGAAGTTATCATTGGTTGATTGTTTTAGTTTTAAATGGTTTTATTTGAAAGGAGGTGTATCAAATGTCTTTTGAGAAAAAAATACAGGAGATGGGAATTACATTACCTGAGCCACCAAAGCCGGTAGCAGCATATGTTCCTGGCGTTAAAGTTGAAAAATATATCTATACCGCCGGGCAAATTCCTTTTGAAAATGGTGAATTAAAGTATAAAGGTAAAGTAGGTAAGGAAGTTTCTGTAGAAGAAGCTTATCAGGCGGCAAAAACATGTGCATTAAATTGTCTGAGTATAGTTAAGTCTTTGGCTGGTAGCCTAGATAATGTAGAGAAAATTGTCAAAGTGGTTGGATTCGTTAACAGTGCCGATGGGTTTAATCAGCAGCCTAAAGTTATAAACGGAGCATCAGAATTACTAGGTGAGATTTTTGGTGAAGCAGGTGCACATGCTCGTTCGGCTGTTGGTGTTAATCAACTTCCTATGGATGCTACTTGCGAAGTAGAAATTATAGTAAAGCTAAAATAATAAGGAGGAATAAAAATGGCTAAATTTACAAAAAAATTTGAGATGTACAAAGCTTTGCAGGCAAATATTTCAAATATTTATGCCGATGCGCGAAAAGCAGCTGATGAAATAGGTATTCCTGCAGAATTGCGAGGCAAATTCGGACTTACAGGGGCTGTTTCAGGCTGCCCAGGTCCATTGAACAAAAAAGTAAGGGCAGCTATAGAGAGAGGTACTACTGAAGTTATACCTTTAGCTAAGCTAGTAGATGAAATCAGATCTATAGTTAAAGACGTTTATGGGGATGATTACGATGCAGCTCCCGTAAACACTTGTGAGGCCGGATTATGGGTTACATTTGATTCTCTATTTACACCACCTATGCAGGGTCGCGGTGAAAGTTACCAGGCTCGTTATATTATGCCTTATGAAAAACATTTACATCACCATGGTGGCTACGGCAGGCCATTCCCTGGAAGGTTTAAAGATATTATTGCTGACAGAGGATCTACCGCTGGTGAATTAGGATTTTATGGTAAAAGGCAAAACAATTTAAGTGTTTATATTGCACCTTTAGTTGGTGCTGATTATTCAGTTCATGGTATTAAATATCATCCTGCAATTCAGCTAACTAAAGTCGATCCAGAGGCTTCAGCTAAAAAGATTAAAGCCATAGCTGAGCGACAGGCTTCAATGCTTACAGGTATTACTTCACTTGCTTATGATACACCTGGATATGGTTACGGAGTAAAAGACAGCGATGGTGTGCCTGTGCTCCAGAAACGTTTAGCAGAAATAGCAAAGGAATTTAATGTACCTTATGTTTTAGATAATGCATGGGGAGTTCCTTTTGTAGGTCACGATATTTCCAAGAGCGGTGCTGATGTTATTATATATAGTATGGATAAAGCCAGTGAATCTCCAACATCAGGTCTGATAATAGGTAAAGAGGAATGTATGGTGCCTATTCGTAGAGCCCTTGGAATGCATGGTGACAGGTATGGAACTACAGCATCTTATGGGAAAGCTGCTTATGTTACAAATGACCCCGGTAAAGAAGCTATGCTTGGTATGATTGCAGCATTAAAAGAGCTAAAAGATAATCCAGATAATCTCAAGAAGCCAGTTGATGATATGTATAAAATTGTTAAAGAGGAATTTGACCAAATACATCCTAAGATAAGGAAAGGATTAATTATATCCAAGTCATATAACTCAAGAGCAATAGAAGTAAATTATGAAAATACATGGAATAATGAAGAACTTGGTTTCCCCATTTTCTCAATTGAAGACATGTATGCTGGAACTCAGTTACTGCAAACAGGTCTTTCCCAAATGGGTGTAATCCCGACAGTAGCATACGATGGTAACATAATGATTTCACCTGGCCTTGGCACTACCGATGATGATGGTCAGATTATCGAGAGCAACTTTAGATATGCCGTAAAGGCTCAAGTCAAACTTATGGAAATTGTTGCTAAATACAGTGGGTATATTGATTAATATCACAGAATGTTTATTGGTGACGCTAAAAGATAGTCTTTTGCGTCACCTTAAAGAATAAAAAATATAAAACTATAATAATTTATAATATATGATAAAGGGAGGTTATGCGAATGCCCAAGGTAGTTATTATAGGTGGCGGATGGTCTGGTTGTGGAGCTGCAATATCAGCGAAAAAAGCCGGTGCTGATGTAGTGCTATTAGAAAGAACTGATATGCTATTAGGAACAGGTCTTGTTGGCGGCATCATGAGAAATAATGGAAGATACACTGCTACCGAGGAAATGATTGCTATGGGTGGTGGTGAACTGTTTCAAGTCACAGACCGTGTGGCAAGACATACTAACATCGATTTTCCCGGTCATAAACATGCTTCGCTATATGATGTAGCTTTAGTAGAGCCTGCAGTTAAGAAAGTGTTACTAGATGCAGGTATTGAGGTGCATACCGAAAGCAGGATAACAGATGTTGTAGCTGAAGAAAATAAAATCTTAGCTGTTATTACTAGTGATGGTCAAAAATATGAAGGCGATGTTTTCGTAGAATGTACCGGAACTGCTGGACCTCAAGGAAATTGCACTAAGTATGGAAATGGCTGTGCTATGTGTATTTACAGATGTCCCAGTTATGGACCGCGAGTGAGCATTGCAGCTAAAATGGGAGTTAAAGAAATGATGGCTAAGAAAGCTGATGGCACTTATGGAGCTATGAGCGGATCTTGTAAACTTTTCAAAGAATCTCTTTCAAAAGATATTGTCGACAAATTGAATTCTACTGGTGTTGCGGTAATACCTGTACCGGAACATGCCAAAGAGGACTCGGAAATTCTTACTAAAAAAGCTTGTCAGCAATATGCACTAAATGAATATGTTGAAAATGTAATACTATTAGATACCGGACATGCAAAATTAATGACACCCTTCTTCCCGTTAAATAATTTAAGACAAATTCCTGGTTTTGAAAATGCACGATATGAAGATCCATATGCAGGGAACTTAGGAAACTCAATGAGATACCTAGCAATTTCACCAAGAGATAACTATTTAAAAACAGAAGGGGTAGAGAATCTATTTTGCGGTGGCGAAAAAGCGGGACCCTTAGTCGGCCATACCGAAGCTATATGCACAGGAACCTTAGCGGGTGCGAATGCTGTGCGCTGGGCAGTAGGTAAAGAACTCGTTCAAATTCCTACAGAACTTGCAATCGGAGATGCTATAGCCTATGTTAAGGAGCAGATGAAAACTGAAGAAGGCATATCGAAAAAATACACTTTTTCTGGTTCTTTTTATTTTGAGAGAATGAAAAAACTAGATTTATACACTATAGATATAAATGAAATAAAAGACCGTGTTGATAAAGCAGGAATGTTAAATATATTCAACAAGAAAATTGTATAAAAATTATATACAGGTCGCAATATATAAAGGGGTCATTTATATGACTCCTTTTATTTTAAATTATTTCATGAGCCTCCTTTAATATTAAGATAGTAAGTATAATAATAGTAGCTGCCTTTTTTAAATATAAAGTTAAAATCGTAATATTTTCTCTATTACCTATCTGGAAATTTAGCTATAATAATGGTATGCTAATCTTGTACGTTTATTATAACTTAGCAAAGTGTATGCATGTGAGTTAAACAGTTTATTTTTAAGTTTGTGTTAAGCATTTGGTTAATTAGTATAGGCTTAAAGTCCTATAAATAAATAGTTATTAAGATGTCAAATGGAGGTTTAAAATGTTACAAGAAAAGCAGCGACTATTGTTTTTTATTTTAAAGGCCATTGATAATTCTAAAGCAGTACCGGTTGGTTCCGGTTTCATACGTAACACTCTGCAAATGCAAGGGTTTGATGTTAGTGAAGCAACTGTTGGTAGAATGTTAAGGCAAATGGATATTAAGGGATATACTGAAAAAATAGGATTTAAGGGGAGAAATTTAACTCCTCTTGGCAAAAAAAAATTAGAAGAACTTGAACGTGAAAACACAATAAACCATTATGGAAAAGAATTGTTAAATGTAATAAGAGTAACCGGTAAGCAGGAACTTCTTGATGCATTAATTGCACGAAAAGCTATTGAAAGTCAACTTGCAAAACTTGCAGCTATGTATATAACTGATGAAGAAATTTCCCAAATGAAAAAAGTTATTGAAAGACAAGAGATGCATGTTGATGAAGGTATTTCAATAGCAGAGGATGATGTAGAGTTTCATAAAATTATAGCCAAGGCTGCGAGAAATAGAATTTTAGATGCAGCTATGGATTTAATAAGGCAACATGGACAGCTTTCACCCATGCTAGAATATATAAGAAAAGAAGTAAAAAGTTCAGTTCTTTTAGATCATGAAAATATCTATAAAGCCATTGCCGCCAAAAAACCAGAATTAGCTGAAGAGGCAATGATACGCCATATAGAAAAGCTTGAAAATGATGTAAAAAAGTATTGGGAAATTTTCTATGGAGAAGATAATAATATTCATGTAGTAAAAAATTAAAGCAATAGTTGCTCGTGTAATTAAAACCACTCATCCCTGATGAGTAAATAGGAGGGTATGTAATGTCAGACGTTCTTGAAAAAATCATGGATGCTATCGATATAGAAACTTATATAGTATGTAAAAACGAAGATGAAGCAGAGAAGTTTGCAATGGAATTAATGGAAAAATTGGGCTTTAAAGATACATCAATAGTCTTTATTCAGCATCGCGGACCGGGCGCAAGAGTTAGGGCTAGAGGATATATATATAAACCGGGTGACCGTTATGGTTGGCTTTTTAATTAAAGTTGCTAAGGAGGGAGAATAACTTGACAGATAAAAAGAAAGTATTGTTAGCGCCGCTTGATCCGGTTCATGATATAGGTCTAAAAATGATAAAGAGGGGATTGGAATATAAAGGCCATGAAACCATACTTATACCTCCGGATTACTCGCCAGAAGAAATAATTAAATCCATTATTGATAATGATGTCGACGTAGTTCTAGTTAGTCGCACTCTTGGTTATGGTGTTGCAGAAGTGCTAGGGAAATTTATTGACTTAGCTGAAGCAGCTGGCATAAGAGATAAGGTAAAAATAGGCATAGGCGGAATGGCAGTACGGCCCGAACTTGCTGCAGAATTAGGGTTTGATGCCGGCTTCGGGCCCGGAACATCAGTCGATGAAGCAGTGGCTTTTGTAGAAGGCAGAGAATATATTCCATCAGAAGGTAGGAGTAAAAAAAATAAGAAAGACATAACTGAAGGGTATGACTATTTATTTCATAATAAAAAGATTGAAAAATTATTGGATTCTATAGTTGATGGAATCCTTGATTATGTAAGTGATAAAACAACTACTGCTATCCAGAGAGCACAGATAAGGAGACAAATATTAGAAAGTGACAGTGAATCTGAAAAACAAAAACTTAGAAGGGATTATTCAAAATTATGTGATGATGTAATTAAGTCTTTCTATGAGTCAGGTAAATATCGAGAAAAAACCCGCCCAATGACTAATGACGAGGTGGATGCACTTAATCAATATGTGAATGCAGTGAATTCGCGCATGAATCCTCTATATTTACAACATGTAGATAAAAATCCTGTAGTTTTTATTCAATACGGAACAGGCTGCCCTTTTATGGATATTGCTCATATAAAATCATGTGAGGCTTGGGGTGCCGATGGTGCAGTACACTTCGATCCTTCCTGGGGTGCTCGAACAGAAGGATTTTTAGAGGGTTATATAACTCATGAGGAAGATGGTTCAGTCATAACTTATGAGAACCTTAAAAGTATTAAGAAGTCCTTATTGCCTAACACTTTATGGCAAGTTAGAGCTCATCGCGGATTAAATACCCCTGAAACTGTATTACTTGCAGGAAAAATTGGGGCAGATTTAACAAAAATAAATATCGCTTACGGCTCTTTAGGCGGTGGTACTGACCCTGAAAGATTAACCGTAGATGCAGTAGAAGCTATTAAGTATGCGTCTGAATTTAATATGCCGTTTGATGTGGTAACTAATGAGGAGCTTTGCGGTGTTCCTGCGTATAAAGCTTTTGCAGGTATGCTGATAGTTTCAAAACTCGGTTTGAGGCTTGGAGCAAGGCCAATTCTTCAACCCTTGTTTTGCTACTCACCGGAAGTTATGATAAGTGGTCAGATGGAAGATAACTATGTTGATTTTAATTCAGCAAAGATTTATTGTCTCAGAAATATTGTCAATGCTCCGATATGGTGCGGTGCTCCCATTGGCTTTTTAACCCAAACAGAGGATAGAGTACAGTCATCATTGATGACGGCGCTTCATGCATCTCTTGCTTCTTCTTTAGGTGTTGACGGAATTTCTATAGCTTCATCAGATGAGGCTTTTTCTGGAGGCCCTATAACTATTCCTGCTAGAATTGATACCTTAAGGGCAACCCAGTCATCCTTTAGATTTTTTGGACAATCCAACATTGTTCCAACTGATAATGCTTACAAATGGGCCAAGGAAATAGAGGAAGGTATAGAAGCTGTATTAGAGCTTGTAGTAAAAAATGGAAACTTCGTCAATGCTCTATACCAAGGAATACTCGGAAGCAAAGAAGATGGTGCTTATCCTGGGAGAGCAGGTAGGGGCTCAGTAATTAAAAAGATTTACTAAACCAGAAGCGCTTTAATACAAGGGGGTTAGGGTAATAATGGGCATAGCAATCGGCATAGCCGGAACGGCAAAAAATACCGGGAAAACAACAACAACATCAGCCATACTTGATGAACTTTATAAACATGAAATACAGGTGGCTTTGACAAGTATAGGATACGATGGAGAAGAAATAGACAATATTACTGGATTGCCAAAGCCTCGCTTGTTTGTTAAAAAAAATACTATTTTAGCTACAGCCCAAAAATGTCTCGAGGCGGGAAATGCTGACTGTGATATATTAGAGACTACTGATATTTCAACTCCATTAGGTAAGGTATGCATTGTAAAAGTTATTAAAGAAGGCCTGGCAGTTGTTGCCGGGCCTAACAAAGGCAGTCAACTGAACTATATTAAAAGTAGAATGTTTAATGATTTAAATTGTAAAGTCATTTTAGTTGATGGTGCGTTAAATAGACTTGCACCTATGATAGAAACAGACGGTATTATTATTGCAACCGGTGCATCAAGAAATACCGATATTGATGTTTTGGTTGAGGAAACTAAAGCCTTATATGAATTACTTAATCTACCGATGACATCTAAAGATGATATACAGTTTCTTTCAGATATTAGCAAAATAGCTCTTGTTCCTAAAGATTCAAATGCTAAAACTGTTTTTTTAAAGTATGGCTCATTAATAGATAATGAAATAGTAAATGAAATTGCTGATATAATTAAAGAGATAGATATTCAGGTAATCTTTATACCTGCATTAATATCAGAATTTGCACTTAAAATGCTTAATGATAGTGTAGGTAACTCATGGGCAAACAAAGATTTAATTATTAGCGATCCAATAAAATTAATTATTGGAGGCAATCCTGAAACTATGCTAAAGGAGGTAAATAGGATAAAATGTAATGACGGAAATATAAAAGCTTTGAAAAATATTCCGTTGTTAGCTATTACAGTGAATCCATTTTATCCTAAATATCGCTTTGATAAGTCGAGTTACGAGCCGGGTTATACTAATAAGAAAAAATTATTAAATAAAATGAGAGCTTCAATAAAAGTTCCTGTAATCGACATTAAGCAAGAAGGTCCGTCGCGTTTGTTGGAAAGTATTTTAAGTCGTATTTAATTGTTAACAAAGAGAGGAGTAAAAACCGCAATGGAAACTGTAGCTATTATCGGTGCAGGCCGTATGGGAAGTTTCATAGCTCGAAAGATATCTCCTAATTATAATATAATTTTGGTAGATAAAAATTTAAGGCAATGTGGATCGCTGGCAAAAGAAATAAAAGGTTTGGCTACTTCAGAATACTCAATGTTATCATTTTCAAACTATATAATCGTAGCCCTACCGGCTAATGTGATTCCTGAAATTTTAAAAGAAATAAAACCTTTTATAACAAAAGAGCAAATACTTATTAATATTTCAACAGATACGGAAAAATCGGTTTTTGAACCTATCAAAAGCTTATGCAAATTAGCCTCGGCAAAAATAATTGGACATGCTCAACACATGGCTGCTACCGGTGAATTACCGCTAATATTAATAGATGTGGATGATTTTGATACATGTAATAAAGTAGCAGAAATTTTTTCTAAAATCGGTTGTATATGTTATGGTGATGAAAGTATAGTTAAAAAGATAAATAATATAGCCAGTGAAGAAGGAATAAAGGCTGCCTTAAATATCAAAAAAAGACTTGAAGAAATAAATGTGCCATTGGAATATTTAAGTTTTGCTATTCGAAATGTGGCATGTGGCACTATGAATGCATATGCAATAGGCGACATGGGTTCTTTTGCGCAAAAAATAATTGAAAACTTAGAATAACGGAAAGAACTGATTCGTGTTAGAATCAGTTCTTTTGACATTATCTACTTGATTGTTATATGATAAAACCTGATAAAAAGCAGGAAAAGTAAACATATATGTATAATATATGGATTTAAAAGAGGTGTTGTTTTTGCAAATGCGATTGCAAAAATATTTGTCACAAGCAGGAGTAGATTCGCGCCGCGCCTGTGAAGACATAATTCTTCAAGGCAAAGTTAGTGTAAATGGAAAAACCATCAAAAAGCTAGGAACAAAAGTTAATCCTGAAACGGATATAATCAAGGTAAACGGAAAAGTATGCAGCCTTAAATATGACTTTATATATATACTTATAAATAAGCCAAAAGGAATCCTCACTACTGTCAAAGACCCATTAGGGAGGCCCACTGTGCTCGATTTACTGCCAGAATTTTGTGAAAGGGTTTTTCCTGTAGGTCGTTTGGATAAGGAAACAGAAGGGCTTTTAATACTAACAAATGATGGAGAAGTGACCTATAAGCTTACACATCCAAAGTACAAGGTGATTAAAACCTATGTTGCTCATGTCAGAGGTATTGTTGGCAATAATAAGATAAAATCATTAGAAAAAGGAATTATCCTTGAAGATGGTGTAACAGCTCCAGCTAAAGCAAATATTCTAAAAGTTTTAAGAAACTCTACTATAATCAAACTTGAGATTCATGAAGGTAGGAAACGCCAAGTGAGGCGAATGTGTGATTCTATAGGACATCCTATAATTGAGTTAAAGAGAACACAAATAGGAGATATATCCATAAAAGGTTTAAAACCCGGTGAGTGGAGGCTCTTGAGCCAAAGAGAAATAGATTATATCAAAGGACTTTAGATTATGGGGGTTGTGATAATTGATTTTGATCAGAAAAGCTCTTCCTGATGAAAGAGATGAAATTAAAAGAATACTGCTCGAATTCGATATTAAAGCATCCAGTTCTGATATCACCGATGGCGCAAAAGATGCTATGATTGTCGAGCTGGATGATTTAATTGTAGGATATGGCAGTCTAGATATTTATGGTGATATAGCTATTTTAAAACTTGTATGTGTTCTTCCCAAATACCAAAATCAAGGTTTTGGAGACGGCCTTGTCAGAGCATTGATAAACTATGCTGACCGCAGGAATGTCAAAAAAATGTATATTGTTCATAAAGAAAAGGTTGAATATTTTAAACGGTTTGGTTTTAAATATGTAACCTTAGAAGAACTTGACAACCGAATTCATAAAATACATAATCATGGTAAAAATAAGAGTGATTTTATCATGGAACTTGATGTTGATGATTTTTTTAATAAGCAGCAATGTCACTTTTAGGTAATTTAAAGCTATAATTTTGGTTATTTTAGCGGCTGACATATACGCATGTCAACAAAGAAATCATTTGAGTATTTAGTATATATCTGATATAATTTTCCCA
Organism: Tepidanaerobacter acetatoxydans Re1; assembly: GCF_000328765.2. Lineage (NCBI taxonomy): Bacteria > Bacillati > Bacillota > Clostridia > Thermosediminibacterales > Tepidanaerobacteraceae > Tepidanaerobacter > Tepidanaerobacter acetatoxydans. The sequence continues at coordinate 1,397,189 of NC_019954.2, read as the reverse complement.
AAATGTATAGATTGTATAAAGATTTAAGGAGTGAAGAATTTGGAGCTTTGGTTTTCGGAATATCAAACAAAAAATGTTAAACTATCATTTAGAGTAACCGATGTTATTTATACAAAGCAAAGCGAGTACCAATACATATCTGTTTTTGATACAGAAGACTTTGGAAGGGTTTTAGCATTAGACGATACAGTGATGCTTACAACAAAAGATGAATTCATCTATCATGAAATGATTTCTCATATTCCTTTATTGACTCACGGTAACGCAGCAAAGGTGCTTGTTATAGGTGGCGGAGATGGTGGAACAGTAAGAGAAATTTTAAAGCATCCAGTAAAAGAAATAAATCTGGTAGAAATTGATCATGAAGTTATTGAAACATCAAAAAAATATTTTCCTGCTGTAAGTTGTGGTTTATCAGATCCGCGAGTAAAAATATTCTGTGAAGACGGAATTGAATTTGTAAAAAAACACAGCGGATATGATGTTATTATAATAGATTCTACTGATCCTATCGGGCCTGCCGTAGGGTTATTTTCAAGCCAATTCTATAAAAATGTTTTTGAAGCTCTAAATGATGATGGAATAATGGTTGCTCAAACGGAAACACCAATTCTTTTTGGAGATTTGATTAAAAGAATTTATACTGATATGTCGGCAACGTTCCCTTATACAAACTTATATTCAGCTGTTATTCCTACATATCCCGGTGCTTTTTGGACTTTTACCATGGGGTCTAAAAGCATAAATCCAATTTCACAGGAAATTAGTGATATACCTTTTCTAGAAACTAAATATTATAGTCGAGAACTGCATAAAAGCTACTTTGTTTTGCCACCCTTTGTAAAAGATATTATTTCTAAATAGAGGTGAATCATCTTGGAATATTTTGATTATGTGCGATACCAAGACAGATTTTTGGAAGCTAAAGATGATTACAATAATGCTAAAATTATAATTATAGGTGCACCTATGGACTTTACAGTGAGCTTCCGACCAGGTACTCGATTCGGACCTAAAAAAATACGCGAGGTTTCATATGGATTAGAAAGTTATAGTGTTTACACTGATGATTCACTTGAAGATAAAAAGTTTTTTGATGCTGGAGATGCAGATATTCCTTTTGGTAATGTAGAAAAAAGTCTTGATATATTAGAGAATATTACAGAAAAAATTTTGGAAGATGAAAAAATTCCTCTTTATTTAGGGGGAGAACACCTTATAAGTTATCCTATAATAAAAAAAGTTACAGAGAAGTATCCTGATCTTGTCGTGCTCCATTTTGATGCCCATGCAGATTTAAGAGATACTTATTTTGGAGAAAAGTTGTCCCATGCCACCGTCTTGCGCAGGATATCAGAACATATAAAGGATAAACATATTTTTCATTTCGGCATAAGGTCTGGAGTTAGGGAAGAGTTTTTGTATGCACAGCAACACACACATATGCATCCTATCGAAGTAAAAACGCCTTTTTTAAATGTACTTCAAGACTTAAAGAACCGGCCAATATATATAACACTAGATATTGATGTTGTAGATCCGGCTTTTGCTCCGGGCACAGGAACTCCTGAACCGGGCGGGTGTAATTCGCAGGAGATACTTGAAGTTGTATCACATTTTAAGAGCTTAAACGTTGTGGGATTTGATTTGGTAGAAGTTTCTCCAGCTAATGATCTATCTGATAGAACTTCACTTTTAGCGGCTAAAATATTACGTGAATTATTAATTGGGCTGGGATAAATAGAGGAATGATAAATATGCCAGGAGAAATACTGAAGGTTGAAAAGCTCTGCTTTAAATATAATGATGCAGATGTACTTAAGGATATAAATTTTACTTTAGAAGTTGGAGATTTTGTAGGCATTTTAGGACCTAATGGTTGTGGTAAAACCACATTATTGAAAAACATTAATCGCTGGCTACAACCTCATCAGGGGAATATACACATTGATGGGTCAAACATTTTAAAAATCAGCGTTAAGGATTTAGCAAAACAAGTTGCCACAGTACCTCAAGATACTTATCTGGATATAGCTTTTACAGCAGAACAGATAGTGGCAATGGGAAGAAATCCTCACCTTAAAAACTTTGAATCCGAGCAATCAAAAGACCGTGCTATAATAGAGGATTCTATGAAGGTTATGGATATCTTACATTTAAAAGACAAGCCTGCTTATCAACTGAGCGGCGGAGAAAGGCAACGAGTTTTAATAGCTAGGGCTTTAGCACAGCAGCCCCGCTTACTTCTCTTAGATGAGCCAACTTCACATCTTGATATTAATTATCAATGGGAATTGCTTGAGCTTTTAAAAAAATTATGTGTTGAAAAATCCTTAACCATTTTAATTGTAATTCATGATATCAATTTAGCATCTATGTTTTGCAATAAAGTTATCCTTTTAAAAGAGCATAGAATATTTAAGATGGGTAACTTGACTGAAGTGCTGAATGAACAAAATATAAGAGAAGTTTTTTGTATGGATGTTCAGGTAACCTTTCCAAAAGATAGTCTGCGGCCTGTTGCTATTTTTTTAAGTCCTACGGATAAAAATGTTTTACCTAAACCTTTTAAGAGTCTCCATGTTATATGCGGAGGCGGAGAAGGCGAAAAATTATTATATTATTTAAGTCAAAGAGGATATAAAGTTTCTGTAGGGGTTTTAAACAAAGGCGATACTGATTGGAAAGTAGCTCATTTATTAGGCTTTACTGTTATTGAAGAAGTTCCGTTTTCGCCAATTACTGAGGAGAAGATTTTGGAAAATATATCACATATAAACAGATCTGACGCAGTAATTTTAGCAAATATTCCCTTTGGTTTAGGTAACCTAAAAAATCTTGCCTGCCTGAAACAATTGGTAGCTAGAAAAAGAGTTTTTATTTTAGAAGAAAAAGATATTGGTGAAAGAGATTATACTAACGGCAAAGCTACCCAAATGTACAATGAAATTAAGGAAAGAGCAACCGTTTTAAAGTCAATGCAGGAGTTAAAGAAGATAATATGATATTGGAGGCCTGCACATGGTCAAGGTAAAATTAGGTGATGATGTAATTCAAAGCAAAATAAGATTTAAAGTTAGGTTTGATTTTAAGGGGGAATATAAGCCCGGAAGATTCTTATTTGGCGGAAAATCTGTTGAGCAGGCAGCCCAAGATTCACGAGAGGAACAAATAGCATTGCTTAAGAATATTCCGGTTCAAGGGGTTTCTTTTATAGACTATGACATTTCATTGGAACCTTATGTAGTTTATGATGATGCTATAGGTGAAAGAGTAGCTTATGCTCCGGCAGAAATTACTTTAAATGCAGACTCAGTTGAAGACATGATTCGTTTTGTCATGAGAGAGGAATTCCGAAAGTTGGAAATCCTGGAACCGTCTCAAATGCTTATTACGAACAATGACTTGGAAAAAATATTGTTTAAAATGAATGAAGAATTAAAAAATCAACTTTTGATTTTGTCAAGAAAAATAAAGCGATAATGGGATGATTTGATGACAAAAAAAGTTGCAGTTATTGGCGGTGGTGCCGCAGGGCTCATGGCATCTTATCAAGCCTCTGTTCGTGGAGCAAGTGTTTATCTCTTTGAGAGGAATCCAAATCTAGGAAGAAAAATACTTATTTCAGGTAAGGGACGGTGCAATTTAACTAATTTAAAGAGACTAGATGAGTTTATCGAATATTTTCCAGGCAATGGGAAATTTCTTTTTAGCTCACTTTCAACATTTTCTAATAGAGATTTAATAGCCTTTTTTGAAAAACTAGGAGTTAAAACAAAGGTTGAGCGTGGTGGTAGAGTATTCCCTGTATCTGATAATTCCCTTGATGTTGTAAAAGCACTCCAAAAGGCTGTTACGAATGCTGGTGTTCATATTAAATATAAAAGCCGTATAACGGGTTTGATTGTTGAAAAGCAACATATTAAGGGTGTTATTGTCGGTAACGACCATGAAAGATTTGATTGTGATAGCGTAGTAATAGCAACTGGGGGTCTTTCATACCCTGCTACAGGCTCTACCGGAGACGGGTATGAACTTGCTCGCCAGGTAGGACATACAATTACGGTGCTTAAGCCCTCGCTAGTTCCTTTGATATCTAAAGAGAAATGGATTAAAGAACTTCAAGGCCTTACTTTAAGAAACGTCGAAGCAACAGCATATATTAAACAAAAAAAATTAGCATCCGAATTTGGAGAAATGATATTTACACATTATGGTATCTCCGGGCCCATAATTTTAACCTTGAGCAGACACATAATAGATTATTTAGAAGAATATCCATTAGTGTCAATTAATTTAAAGCCGGCTTTGACTGAACAGGAGCTAGATAAAAGATTAATTAGAGATTTCCATCTTTACAAAAATAAAATTTTTAAAAATGCGATGAATGATTTATTACCCAAGAAAATGATTCCAGTTTTTATAAATTATACCGAAATTGATCCCGAAAAGCCAGTTAATCAAATTTCTCAGGATGATAGAAAAAAGATAAGAGATTGCCTTAGAAACTTTCAGATAACAATATCTGGGTGCAAAGAAAAAGAAGCTATTGTTACAAGGGGAGGAGTATCAGTTAAGGAAATAAATCCTAAAACTATGGAGTCAAAAATAGTCAATGGACTATTTTTTGCCGGCGAAGTAATAGATGTAGATGGGGTAACAGGAGGGTATAATTTACAATCAGCATTTTCTACCGGCTTTGTTGCAGGATGCAATTCAGCTTCCGCTAAATAAGGGGGGATCTATTTGAATTTCAACATCGCAATTGATGGTCCGGCAGGCGCAGGGAAGAGTACAGTAGCTAAAATAATAGCAGATAAAATGAATATGACTTATATTGATACTGGAGCTATGTATCGAGCTATTACCCTACTATCAATTCAAAATGGTAAAACAGATGTTAATGATATCATAGAATTAGCCAAACAGGCAAAAATATGTATAAATGGAAAGCGTGTTTATGTAAATGGTAAAGATGTAACCGATGATATAAGAAATATCGAGGTGACAAACCATGTATCTAAAATAGCTAAAATACCTGAAATAAGGATTCTGATGACAAAAATTCAGCAGCAAATAGCGAAAAATAAAGGTATTGTAATGGATGGCAGAGATATCGGAACCACTGTTTTACCTGATGCAAAGTATAAGTTCTACCTAACCGCAGATCTTAAGGAAAGGGCTGATAGAAGGTATAAAGAACTTATAAGAGAGGGGCGTAAGGTTACTTTACAACAAATAGAAAAAGATATAATTCAGAGAGACTATCAAGATAAACATAGAGCTGTTTCGCCTTTGACAGTAGCCAAAGATGCAGTCGTTATTGATACTACAGCAAAAACTATAATCGAAGTCGTAAATGAAATATTAGATTACATAAAAAAGGGGGAGGGCTTTGTTTTATAATATTGTAAAATTTATCTGCAATATAGTTCTTCACATATTGTTTAAAATTCGATTATACGGTATTGATGATTTTCCTCAGGAAGGAGCAGTAATTGTATATTCTAATCATAAAAGCATGTGGGATCCTGTGATTATAGGTTGCCTTTTACGAAGACCAATTTTTTTTATGGCAAAAGAAGAATTATTTAAGAACCCTATTGTGGGTTTTGTTATTAAAAACTTAAATGCATTTCCTGTAAAACGCGGAATGCCAGATAGAAAAGCTATTAAAAAAGCTCTTGAGGTTTTGAATAAAAAACAAGTGCTAGGTATCTTTCCTGAAGGTACTCGAAGTAAAGACGGAAGACTGCAAGATCCGGAACCAGGAGTTGCTTTGTTAGCTGCCAAAAGTGAAGATGTAGCTTTGGTACCTGTTGCAATAAAGGATAACTATAAGTGGTTTTCGACTATTGATGTAATATTTGGCAAACCAACAAAATTTGATGCATATCATAAAAAAGGCGAAAAAATGAATTCACAAGAACTAAAAGAGATTAGCACTGCTATTTTTGCTGAAGTGTCAAAACTGATGTCTATGTCATTATAATTTTTGTTAAAGAGCAGGAATTATAAGCATCTTTATCGAATTGAACTAATAATGCTGGTTATTTACCCGAGAATCCAGCATATTTGGATTTTAATAATATTTTATAACTAGGAAGTGAAACAACTTGGAGATAATGATTGCCGACTACTCGGGATTTTGTTTCGGTGTTAAAAGAGCCATGGAAATAGTTGAAAATTTAATCAGAAAAAAAGAGAAGGCCTTTACGCTCGGTCCTCTAATTCATAATCCTCAGGTAGTAGAAAGATTAAAATGCTCAGGAATAATAGCCGCAGATTTATCAGATATTAAAGAAGGTAATGTAATAATAAGAACTCACGGCGTAGAACCCGATTTGACGAAACAATTGGAGTCAAGGCCAGTGAATATAATTGATTGTACATGTCCTCATGTAAAGCGAGTCCATAACTTAGCTCAGGATATTTCTAACAGAGGGTATCTCACTGTTATTATAGGTGATCATAATCATCCAGAAGTTGAAGGTATTAAAGGTTATTGTAATGGTGATGTAAAAGTAATAGAAAATGCTGAAGAAGCAAAAAATTTTTATACAACTAAAAAAGTAGGGATAATTGTTCAGACTACACAAACAAAGGAAAATATAGAAGAAATAATGAGTGTATTACGCTCAAAGCTAGATATTGAAATTTTTAATAATACAAGATGTAAAGCCACTCAGCAAAGGCAAGAAGCCGCTGCTGATTTAGCCCGTAACGTTGATATAATGCTGGTAATTGGAGGTAAAAATAGCTCTAATACTAAAAAATTAGCTCAAGTTTGTCAGAATGTAGGAGCGAGTGTTTATCATATTGAAACGGCGGAAGAACTTAAAAAGAGCTGGTTCAAATATAGTGATAAAGTTGGTATTACTGCAGGAGCTTCTACACCTGATTGGATTATAAAGGAGGTTATTTCTAAGATGGATGAATTCAACAAAGAAATGAACAATCAAGAAACAGTAAAAAAAGAGGAAGAAGGTGAACTGAATTACGAAAATACTTTCACCGATTTAAAAGAAGATACCATTGTAGAAGGGACTGTAGTTAAAGTTGATAACAATGAAGTTTTAGTAAACATAGGATACAAATCTGACGGTATAATTCCAATAAATGAGCTTTCAGATATAGCTTTTGAATCTCCGGAAGACATTATAAAAGTTGGAGACAAAATACAGGTTTACATTATGAAATTAGAAGACGAGGATGGGAATGTTGTTCTTTCAAAGAAAAAAGCAGATATAATTAATACATGGAATTATATAGAAGATATTTACAATCATCAAGGCGATTTAGAAGGAATTGTAACTGAAGTTGTCAAAGGCGGTGTTCTGGTAGATATCAATGGCATTAAGGGATTTATTCCTGCTTCACACCTGGATTTAAGATATGTTCCTGATTTGAATGTATTTGTAGGTAAAAAATTAAAATTACATATTCTTGAATTGGATCGTAACAAAAATCGTATAGTATTATCTCGTAAATATGTACTTGAAAGAGAGAGAGAAGAGTTAAAAGAGAAAACCTGGGCAAGTATTGAAGAAGGTCAAACTGTTAAAGGTGTAGTAAAAAGATTAACTGGTTTTGGTGCTTTTGTAGATATTGGTGGTGTTGATGGGCTAATACATATTTCGGATTTGGCATGGCAGAAAATTAAGCATCCTTCTGAAATAGTAAAAGAAGAACAAGAAGTGGAAGTTTTAGTTCTAAAAGTTGATAAGGAGCGTGAGCGCATTTCTCTCGGTTTAAAACAAATAATGCCTAATCCATGGGACGAATTAGATGAAAAATATACAATTGGTTCTATTATTGAAGGCAAGGTTGTTAAATTGGTAAATTTCGGCGCTTTTGTAGAGGTAGCACCTGGAGTAGAAGGCCTTGTTCACATTTCACAAATATCTCAAGAACATATAGCTAACCCTGAAGATGTTTTAAAGGAAGGGGATAGTGTAAAAGTAAAGATTTTAGATGTAGATACAAAGGGAAAACGAATGAGCCTCAGTATAAAGGAAGCGCAATATAAGGAAAGCCAGGAGAATATCAAGATGTATGAAAAGCCCAAAGAAAATGGCATAACAATCGGTGAAATGGTTGGAGATCTTTTTGATGAAAAATAAAATCTTTTATTTATTTGGGGCGGAACCGCCCTAAATTTTATGTACAAGGAGTTTGATTGCATGAGCGAAATAAAAAGAAAATTAAGGAAGAAAGAACATATTAAATATAGTATGCTTCTGGAAAAAAATTTAAAAAGAAATGCCTTTGATGATATTAAAATATTGCACAATTGTTTATCTGAAATAAATATAAATGATATCGACCTTTCGACAAATTTGCAAAGCATCAAGCTTACAAGTCCAATAATTATAAATGCTATGACAGGCGGTATAAAAGAAGGTAGAACTATTAATCGAGAACTTGCTAAAATTGCAAAAAAGTTAGGCTTAGCTATGGCTGTGGGGTCCCAAACAATAGCATTAAAGAATCCAAATAGTATTGCCAGCTTTCAAATAACAAGAGAAATAAACCCAGATGGTATAATCTTTGCAAATTTGAGTGCAGATTCTACTTTAAAAGAAGCAAATCAGGCTATTGAAATGATAAATGCCGATGCTCTTCAAATACACTTGAATGTTCCACAAGAGGTTATGATGAAAGAAGGACGCAAGAACTTTACAGGTATTGTCGATAATATTGCAGAAATTGTCGATAATATTAACATTCCCGTTATAGTTAAAGAAGTTGGATTTGGAATTGCAAAAGAAGAAGCCATTATCCTTGCTAAGAACGGTGTAAAAATAATAGATATAGGTGGCAGTGGTGGCACTAATTTTATTGCAATAGAAAATGCCAGAAGTAAGTCAAAGGCTTTTAGACATCTACAAGATTGGGGTATACCTACCCCGATAAGTTTGATAGAAGTTATTGATGCTGTTGGCGATAAAGTTGACACTATTTCATCCGGAGGACTTAAAAATGGTCTTGATGCAGCAAAGTCGCTAGCACTTGGAGCGAAGGCAACAGCTTTTGCCGGATACTTTCTATACATATTACTTAAAAAGGGGCCATCAGCTCTTGAAAAATACATATTACAAATTGAAAAGGAAATTAAATATGTTATGGCAATGGTTGGTACTAAGAATTTTGAAGAACTACAGCAAAGGCCTGTAATTATACAAGGGAAAACATATCATTGGGCGAAATATCGAGAAATAAATATATAAACAGTGATAAATCTATGCCTTGCGTATTAGTTAAGGTTTTTTAAGGATTCTATTGACAAACTTTGATAATCTGCTACAATTTAATTTGATTGAAATTAAATTATGGTGAGGGGGTATTGATGGACAAATGAAAAATTTAGGCCGTCATATATTGGCGGAAATCTATGATTGTGATCCGACTATTTTGAACAACAGCGGATTAATCGAAGAAATTTTAGTTAAAGCAGCTTTAGAAGCAGGAGCTGAGGTAAGAGAGGTTGCGTTTCATAAATTTAGTCCTCAAGGAGTAAGCGGCGTAGTAATAATTTCTGAATCGCATCTCACCATCCATACCTGGCCTGAACTTGGGTATGCCGCTGTTGACGTTTTTACTTGCGGCGACAGAGTAAATCCATGGGATGCCTGTAACTATATTTCGAAAGGACTTTGTGCAAAGCACATGGATGCAACGGAGGTTAAAAGAGGTTTGTTTGATATGCCGGTTAAGGCGATAAATTTTTAAAGGTAGGAGATATTTTGAGTATTAAAAAATTCTTTAATTTTGATTTCGAATATGTATAGCAGAAAAAATGCGTGAAACCTAGTCGCGCATTTTTTCTATTTTGCATAAAAAGAGTATTTGTGGTTATATTATAATATCGAAGACCCCCTTTACATTTAGCCCCCATGATACATTTAATAATGTATCATGGATTTTTTTGTTTAATTTAGGTATAATTTATTTAAAATGTGCAAGGGGGTTTCAAGCTTGAATTATGATGAGTTTACAGTAGAAATAAAAAAGTTATGTGATATAGATCTATCCAATTACAAAGAAAAGCAGATGAAAAGAAGGATTGACTCTCTTATTAAAAGGAATGGCCATGAAAGTTATGATTCGTACTTAACACAATTAAAAAAAAGTGAACAACATTTAAAAGAGTTTCTTGGTTATATTACAATTAATGTATCGGAATTTTTCAGAAATCCTGCTCAATGGCAAATTTTAGAACAAGAACTTATTCCAGAGTTGATATCAAGAAAAAACACGTTAAAAATATGGAGTTCGGCATGTTCGACAGGTGAAGAGCCATATTCTTTAGTCATGCTACTAGATAAAATGGGGCTTATCAACAGGGCCAGTATTATTGCAAGTGATATAGACGAAGAAGCCCTTGAACAAGCAAGGATTGGTATTTATACATCAAAGGGAATTGCTAACGTTCCAGAGGAAATGGTAAAAGCCAACTTTATTAAAGAAAATGATAATTATGTAATAAAAGATAAGATAAAAAAAGCAGTAGATTTTAAAATTATAAATCTACTCGAGGATCCTTTCCCAAGCAATTGCGATTTAATATTGTGCAGAAATGTAATGATATATTTTACAGAAAAAGCAAAAGAAAAGCTCTATAAAAAATTTTATAATGCATTATCTGATAATGGGATCTTTTTTGTGGGTAGCACGGAGCAAATCATGATGCCGCAAAAATACGGATTCATTAGCCGCAAGCATTTTTTTTATCAAAAGATAGTTGGTGGTAATAAATAAATAAAAATTTCCTGGGACATAGCAAAATTCGATAAGTGCATTGACATTTTAATGTATTATTAAGGTATAATTTACATTTTACGGCAAAAGATTGAGACTTTTTAAAAACACATATTTTTTTGCTTTGATATGATTCCGTTTAAAAAGTTTTTACTAAAATCATTACAAGTTAATTTATGCAAGCTGATAGAAGTAAGTAAAATTACTTAAAATAGAACTACATCTTAAAAAAAGTTAGATTTATGGCCTTGACGACCAAAAAAAAATATTGTATACTATTAATTGCGTCTGGGCCCATAGCTCAGTTGGTTAGAGCAGCCGGCTCATAACCGGCCGGTCCTAGGTTCGAGTCCTAGTGGGCCCACCATTTTTGCCGACGTAGCTCAGCTGGTAGAGCAGCTGATTTGTAATCAGCAGGTCGCGGGTTCGAGTCCCATCGTCGGCTCCATAAAATATTTTGGAGAGGTTCCCGAGTTGGCCAAAGGGGGCAGACTGTAAATCTGCTGGCAGCGCCTTCGGTGGTTCGAATCCACCCCTCTCCACCATATTATAATAGATTTCATTGTGATGTATGGGCCATTAGCTCAGTTGGTAGAGCACCTGACTCTTAATCAGGGCGTCCCGGGTTCGAGTCCCTGATGGCCCACCATATTAAAGATTACAACCCTCTTGCGCTTGAGGGTTTTTATTTTTTTATGATAACGTCCAATAATATAAAATGATAGCAAAAGATGATAAGAAAAGCAGGTTTTTAGGCCTGCTTTTTATGTCCAGTTTTTTGTCTGTAGCATTTAAGAATAATACTCGACTTTTTTGTTTTATGGATATAAACAATTAATTAAGAGAGTGTCAATATTTGAATTTTATTGGCTGCTCTCATGTTTAGCATGGGGTTATACTTGTCTTATAATAAAGCGTTTAAAATAAAATTAATTTATGATAATAATGAATAGATAATAGAGGAAACTTATATAAAGTGTAGAAATATATTCTTAAGCAGAAAGGAGGATAATCTTGGATTTAAGCGAAGTCTTAGTACGTCTTATAGAACCTGCAATCCCATCAGGAAGTGAATTTCAAAACAATGAATTAATAAAGGAGGTTTTTTCAAATTATTGCGATGAAGTAAAATGCGATAAATTTGGGAACATAATTAGTTTGAAAAGAGGGTTTTCGCCAGAATATAAAATAATGCTTGCTGCTCATATGGATGAAATCGGTTTAATGGTAAAACACATTGATGATAAAGGGTTTGTGCATTTTGCATTTATAGGAGGTGTAGACCAGCGAATACTGCCAGCTCAAGAAGTAATTATCCATGGACGTAAAAATATACTAGGAATTATCGGCAGTAAACCACCACATATCCAAGAAACGGATGAACGCAAAAAGGCGGTTAAAGCTGAAAATATGTTTATCGATACAGGACTTACACCACAAGATGTTCAAAGATATATCACCATCGGAGATTTTATAACTTTTAAGAGGAAACCAGTTGAGCTGCTTAATAATTGCTTTTCATCGAATGCTTTAGATGATAGAGCTGGTATTGCCGTAATGTTAGTTGCATTAGAGGAATTATCTAAACTCAAGCACGCTGTAAGTGTATATGCAGTAGCTACAGCACAAGAGGAGGTTGGCTTAAGAGGTGCAATAGTCAGTAGCTATGGTATCTGCCCAGATATCGGAATAGCTATCGATGTTTGCCATGGGAATATGCCAGATACACCCGAATACAATACACAGAAACTGGGATTAGGGCCAGCTTTGGCTCTAGGGCCCAATATCCATCCGAAACTTTATAATCGATTAAAGCAGATAGCTGAAGACTATAAAATACCTTATCAGCTTGACCCTCAGCCGTCTGCAACCGGTACCGATGCCTGGGCTATTCAAATTACCAAAGAGGGTATCCCTACAGCTCTTGTGTCAATACCTCTGAAATATATGCATACTACTGTAGAAACTCTATGCTTAGATGATATAAAAATGTCAGGTCGCCTTCTTGCTCTTTTTATAGCATCATTATGTAAGGATTTTATGGAGGGATTGGCATGTTATTAAAGCAACTTTCTAATGCTTTTGGCGTTTCAGGTGCTGAAGGCGAAGTCAGAGATATTATAAGACAGAATTTATGTAATGTAGGAAAATCCAAAACAGATGCTTTAGGAAATCTATTTATTGAAAAAACTTCAAAATGTAATAAGCCCAGCTTAATGTTATGTGCTCATATGGATGAAGTGGGTTTCATGATAAAATATATTGAAAACAATGGTTTGCTAAGGTTTGATACAGTCGGAGGTATCGATGAGAGAATCCTTGTATCAAAAAACGTAGTTGTAGGATCGAATAAGATTAAAGGAGTCATAGGAGCAAAAGCAATACATTTACAAGATCCAAATGAAAGGGAAATACCACTAAAATCTAAGAATCTATATATAGATATTGGTGCAAAAGACAAAGAAGATGCAGAAACAAAAGTGAAAATTGGAGACTATGCAGTTTTTGATACAGAATTCAGCTCGGTGGATAATATAATTATCGGGAAGGCCTTAGATGATAGAATTGGGTGTTATATTATATCAGAAATATTAAAGAAAACTTATAATGTACCTATCACAGGAGTATTTACAGTTCAGGAGGAAATCGGTCTTCGAGGTTCTGCAGTAGCGGCTTATACTGTTAATCCTGACTTTGCTATTGTAGTAGAAGGAACTTTTGCATCTGATGTACCTGATACAAAAGAAGAAGAATATTGCACAACTTTAGGAAAAGGTCCGGCTATAACTTTTATGGACAGAACTTATATTGCAGAAAAAAACTTAATAAACTGGATTATAGAAGTCGCAGATAATCATAATATACCCTATCAGTATAAGAGGACTACTTTTGGCGGTACTGATGGTGGTAGAATTTATACAACTTATCAAGGTATTCCAACCGTAATTTTTTCTGTACCATGTAGATACATACATTCTCCTATAGCTATAGCCAATTTCAAAGACATAGAACATACAATTTCTTTAATTGATGTTATAATCCATTATGTGCAGGAAAGGGGAATTTAAAATGAAAGTTTTAATAAAGGAACTGACTGAAGTATTTGGTCCTTCGGGAAGCGAAGAGAAAATTAGAAGGAAAATTATTGATGAAATTAAGCCTTATGCCGATTCAATCACTGTTGACAGGTTGGGAAACATTATTGCCTCAAAAGCAGGACCTGGAGAAAGATTGATGTTAGCAGCTCATATGGATGAAATAGGTATAATTATAACAAATATAGATGAAAAAGGTTTTTTGAGATTTTCGAATATAGGTGGGATATCTCCATTTACATTAATAGGACAAAGAGTTGTTTTTGCTAATGGAACTTTAGGGGTTATTGGAATGGAAAAAATGGATGATATTAAGAATTTGAAAATTAATAAAATGTTTATTGACATTGGAGTAAAATCGAAAGAGGACGCATTTAAAAGAGTTAATATAGGTGATACCGGAGTATATGATAAGGAATGTAGCATTATAGGAGATCATATTATATCTAATTCATTGGATGACAGGGTAGGATGTGCTATTTTGATAGAAGTTCTTAAAAGGTTGAAAAATCCTAATTATAATTTATTTGTAGTTTTTACCGTCCAAGAAGAAGTAGGCTTAAGAGGTGCAAAGACTTCTGCTTACGGAGTCAATCCTGATTTTGCCATAGCTGTAGATGTTACAGACACAGGTGATACTCCTGAATCAGAAAAAATGGCTGTAGAGTTAGGAAAAGGACCCGCAATAAAAGTAAAAGATAGTTCTGTTATATGCCATCCTGAAGTCAAAAAAGCACTAATAGATGCTGCCGAAAGGAAAAGCACACCTTTTCAGTTAGAAGTTCTTGAAAAAGGTGGTACTGATACTGGAGCAATACATTTAACACGCTCAGGCGTACCATCAGGGGCTTTATCTATTCCTACCAGATACATACACACTCCTACAGAAATGGTGAATTTTAACGATATTGTTCAGAGCGTAGAACTGCTTATTGAGCTAATTGAGGGAAAATGATAGAAATAAATAGAAAAAATAAATGCTTACGCTGAATCAACGAGCAGAAATTTAATAATTTATGCACTTTATTTATATGCTTCTCATATTTTATGAACAAAGGCTTTTGGATAGATAGAAGATAATTTAACTGTTTTTCATAACTAAAAAAATAACTATAGAACTACTATAAAACTTATATCCATAAAAAATGGGAGGCATTGTCAAATTGAATAAATACTGCCGGTATCTAACAAAACATAAAGATTATAAATCTCTGGATTCCTCCGGAAGTATTTATAAATGCATTCTTGCAAATGCTCTGCTGACTCCAAAAGATATAGAACAAAGTTGGGCTTGCGGAAGATGCATCATTCCGTGTATTATGAACGATAAACCTTGTAAATATATTAAACCTCATAAGTATTTCCCCATTCGAGGTTCAAGCTATACTTGGTTCAGTTGCGAATTATTAAGTATTACTATGGATTCGCCTGCTGAGTTTTGTAATACTAATTGTAAAATAAAAATAAAAAATATGTGAACAAAATTTACATTGTAAGTTGTAATATTATTAATAGCTATATCGCAGATAAAAATAAATGGAAGGACTAGTCTTTCCATTTATTTTTATAACATAAGAAGGAAAAAACGGCAAAAAATAGAATATTATGTTAAAGAAGTAATGGGGGGATTTTAAAATGACTAAAAAAGAGGTTTATGATGTTCTACTTAATCTAAAAAATGCTGAAAACAATAAAAATAACAAGAAGAAGCAGTATAACATACAGTTCATTTGGATGAGTTTCTTATTTTGGATAGGGAAATATAGCAAGGCTCTATGTTATATTAATAAGTTATCAAAAGAAAATAACACTGTCAAAATATACTGTTGGAAAGGAGTGATGTATTATTTCCTAAAAGATTATAGCAATGCTCTTCTTTTTTTAGAAAAAGCAGAAATAATTGATCCTAAAAATATAGACATCAAATGTTTATCAGCAGAAATATTTTTTGCAACAGCTCAATTAGAAAAGGCAGAGGTAAGGTATCGATCTTTGATTGGTAGTGATTCAAAATATCAAATTTTAGGGTTATATGGCATAGGCCGCTGTTTGCTAAAAACAAACCGTTACGATGAAGCTCTTGGATTTTTTAATAAAGCATTGTTATGCATAAAGCAGGAAGATCAACATAATTTAGTTAAAATATTAAATAAAAAAGGTTTATGCTTAATTGAACTTAACAAAATGGAAGAAGCAAGATTGTGTTTTGAAGAATGTTTAAGAAATTCACCAGATGATTATAATGTGCAATTAAATCTAGCATTAACTTTAAGTAAATTAAAGAAATTCGAAGAAGCTGCCGAGATTTATAAAAAAATACTAAGCAAGACGCCACATAATATTATTGCTATTAATAACTGTGCATCATGCTTAGCCGAATGTGATAAAAATTACGAAGCTTTAGAATACTACAACATAGGTTTGAACATAGATCCAAATAACCCTGATCTACTCATAAATAAGGGTTATTGTCTGTATAAACTTGGGCAATATAATATTGCATTAGAGTGTTTGAATGAGGCTGAAAAAATCGTAAAAAATGATATAATATTATATAATAATAAAGCCTTATGCTTAGTAGCCCTAGGAAAATATGATGAGGCTTTAAAACTTTTCAACAAATTATTAGATTCAAATAAGTGTCATTCAGATGATTTACTATTTAATAAGGCATATTGTTTAGTAAAAAAAGGTATGTATAGTGAAGCTCTTACTTGTCTAGCTAATATTAAAAACAAAAGTAGTCATAATTTTGATTTTTATATCTTGAAAGGAATATGTTTTGAACAACTCGGTAATCATGAAGCTGCAGTAAAAAACTTCAATAAATCACTAATTATTGCCAGATAGGAGTGTAGTATTTGAACATACTTATTACAAATGATGATGGCATATATTCTGAAGGCTTAACTGCTCTAGTTCAAGAGATGTCTGAAGTTGCTAATATTACAGTTGTTGCTCCGGACCGCGAACGCAGTGCTACAGCTCACGCAATAACTATGCATAAACCATTGAGAACTGAAAAAATACATATTCCAAATAGCAAAGCCTCGGGTTGGAAAGTAAATGGCACTCCTTCTGATTGTGTAAAATTAGCACTTGAAGCCTTGCTGGATTTTACTCCTGACCTAGTCTTATCTGGAATTAATCGCGGGCCTAACTTGGGAACTGATGTAATTTATTCCGGGACTGTATCAGCAGCAATAGAGGCTGCTCTTTCAGGAATTCCGGCAATAGCATTATCTATAATTAGCCACAATCATAATTATGAAAATGTTAGTTTTAATAGTGCTGCTCAGATTGTAAAAAAGTTATGTATGCAAATCCTAGAAAGAGTTTTTCCTGAAGATTCACTGTTAAATATAAATATACCATCTGTTGAGCAAGATGAGATTGTTGGTGTTGCTATAACTCACCTGGGTACCATAAAATATAAAAATAGTTTTGATCGTCGTATGGACCCTCGAGGTAAAATTTACTATTGGCTGGCCGGTGAAGCAATTGATAATGACGAAATTGGTTCTGATGTTTGGGCTGTAAAAAACAAATATATTTCAATTACACCGCTGCTTTTTGATTTAACGAAATACGAAGTTATTGAAACACTCAAAAAGTGGGATTTACAAATATAAAAACATGCAGGAAGGTAATAAAGATGGGTGCGAATAGTAAGCTTGAACTTATTGCAAAAAAAGAAATAACCTATAATGATGAGCTGTATAAACTTGTAGATTTCTTAAATAAAAATTTAAAAAATAAGCAAATCATAATTGGTATTTCAAAAAAAAATAATAAAGCTATTATATCAATATATGAAACTTAAAACTTGCACCATTAGAGTTCTCTCCACGTATACTATATTAATATTTAGTTTTTAGGAGGGAACCATATTATGGGTGAAGGATGTATTACAAGATATTTTCCTGGTAATAATACTCCTGACGGGTACTGTTCTTTCTTTGATTATATTTTATCATGGAAGCAATCACGGAGAATAATAATACTCAAAGGCGGACCAGGTGTAGGAAAATCAACTATGATAAGAAAAATATCTAATGAATTAGTTCAAAAAGGTTTAGACATTGAACTGCTACACTGTACGGCTGATAGCGACTCCTTAGATGGCTTGATAGTTAAGGATTATAATATTGCTTTAGTTGATGGGACCTCACCTCATATAATAGATCCGAAATTTCCCGGTTGTATAGATGAAATAATCAATTTCGGCGAATATTGGAATGAAGCTAACCTTTTTGAAAATAAAGATATTATTTTTGATTTGCAGGAAAAGGTGAGTAATCTTTACAAAAGGGTTTATAAGTATTTAAAAACTTCTAAAATGATTTTAGATGATCTTGAAAACATATATAGTAATGCTGTAATTAATAAATTAAGGGAAGCAAAAATCGAAGAAATAGTAAATCAAGTTTTTAAAAAAGATGTTAAAGTGAATAATAACAAAATATCTTTCCAAAGACATATGTTTGCAAGCGGAATAACCCCAGAAGGTTCTATACACTTTTTAGATGAGTTATTTGGGAATGTTCATCAACGCTTTATATTATCCGGTAATCCGGGCACAGGAAAGTCTGACCTATTAAAGAAGATCTTAGACCATGCTACTAGCGAAGGCTTTGATGCAGATGTATTTCACTGTCCGATAGATCCAAAGAAAATTGAACATATTATAATCAAAGAACTAGATGTTGGTTTTGTAACTTCTGTTAAACCTCACATATTGTCAAGCATAAGGCAGAATGATGAAATCATAAATATGGATTTTGTGCTAGACTATTCAAAACTAAAAGGCTTGGAAGAATACATTGAATATGATAAATCAGTTTCACGTGAATTATTTGAAAAGGCTATCGAAACGTTAGGAAATATAAAAAAAGTACGTAATGAACTTGAAAAGATTTATGCTTCTAACATGGACTTTGAGGCAATTAAAACAGTAGACGAACAGATACTTTCAAAAATTTTAAGATACATTAAATAAAAATTTTAAAGGTTTTTTTCTTTTTTTATTTATAAGGAAGCAGGAAATTTTAATTTTATGAAGAATATAAGAGAAATACTTTATTTGTTTAAAACGCTGAGGGAGGTAATCTAAGAATTGTTTATTTCAGAAAAAGCTCGGAATATAAGCCCATCTCCAACCCTAGCTGTTGATGCTAAAGCAAAGCGAATGAAGAAAGAAGGCCATAATATAATAGGTTTCGGAGCAGGAGAGCCTGATTTTGATACTCCTGAGTATATTAAATTGGCAGCTATATCTGCCATTAATCAGGGCTTTACAAAATACACGCCGGTTGGAGGAATTGAAGAACTTAAGATAGCTGTATCAAATTATTTTGAAGAAGAAATTGGTGTTAAATATGCTTCAAATCAGATAATAATATCAAATGGTGCTAAACAATGCCTTTATAACGCATTATACTGTCTTATAAATGAGGGTGATAAAGTTTTAATTCCTAGCCCCTATTGGGTAAGCTATCCGGAGATGGTTAAACTTTGCGGAGGAATTTCAGTTTTTGTACCAACAACCGAAAATAATAACTTTATGCTAAAGGCAGAAACATTAGAAAAATATATAGATGAGAAAACTAAAGTAATCATAATTAATAGCCCTAATAATCCATGTGGTAGCGTATATCCTAAACAGGATTTAGAGCAAATCGCGGAATTAGCAGTAAAAAACAATCTTTTTGTTATATCGGATGAAATATATGACAAATTAATTTATGATGGTTTAAAACATGTTAGCATTGCTACAACATATGAAAACATACTTGAAAGAACTTTACTGATAAATGGTATGTCAAAATCATTTGCAATGACAGGCTGGAGAATTGGCTTTGCAGCAGGGCCAAAACAGCTTATAGAAGCTATGGAAAATTTCCAGAGTCATTCAACATCCAATCCTAACTCTATAGCTCAAAAAGCAAGCATAGAAGCCTTGACCAATTTAGCTAAAAAACAAGATACTATTTCAAAAATGGTTGAAGAATTTTCAAAGCGCAGAACATATATGGCAAAAAGGATTAATGAAATGAAAAATCTTTCATGTAATTTACCCAAGGGAGCTTTCTATGTGTTTATGAATATATCAGAAACCTTTAACAAGCAGTATGATGGTAGAATAATTAAGAATTCAACAGATTTTGCTGAAGTTCTTTTAGAAAAGCATAATGTCGCAGTAGTCCCAGGAATAGCATTTGGTGCTGATGATTATATAAGACTATCATATGCAACTTCAATGGAGAATATCAAAAGAGGCCTTGATCGAATTGAAGAGTTTGTTAATGCATTGAAATAAAGCACGGGATAAATTTAATTATAAAACATAAGCCACTAATCACAGATATAGGTGAAAAGATCATACTTAAGCGTTATTGCTAATTTATTAACCAAAAATCTTTGACACCGCAAAATAAATATTGTATAATAATAAACGTGTAGGGGAGTAGCTCAATTGGTAGAGTAGCGGTCTCCAAAACCGTTGGTTGCGGGTTCGAGTCCTGTCTCCCCTGCCATTATTAGATTATTACTAGGTTGAAGAATAAATAAGCCTCAATTTCTTGAGGCTTATTTTTATATTAAAAAAACTACTGTATTATGAGAAGGTAATACAATAATATATAATCTATGAATCAGATGTTTTGAATTAGACAGCCGTAATTAATTACGAATATACATTTTGGTTTACATAAGATTTGAATTATCGGACTGGACTAAAAATTGTAAAAATTTCTGTAATTTAATCTAGTCAAAGGTTTCAGAAGTTATTTTTTGATGGCATGGAAAATGCATTATTATTAACATCTCATTTTACAATCTTAATGTTCGTGTTTTTGCTTCAAGTAAAGAGACAAGTCTCAAAAAAAAGAGGCATGTTTTAGAATCAGATATAGCTTTAAACGCTCAAAATTGCCCTTAAAATAGTTTTTATATGTAAATAGGTATCAAGATATATAAGACACATAAAACATCCCAAAAAAGGCAAATATGGAAGTCGAATTTTGAGAAGGCATATAGGCAAAATCTCGTTGCCTTGCACATCGGAGGGTGTTTACCGCAGGGGAGCCCTCCGGTGGGCAAGGTAGTTTTTGCCTCTTGCTATATTCAAAGGGGGGATATTCTATACTGGCAATAGACAACTGCCCGCTGTGGTGGGGGGAATTCGGCTCTGACTTTCTTGAGAAATTGTTTGTGGCGTGTTCGATAGTGTCAGTGGCTGAATTGAAGGCTTTTGCAAGTCAGAATTCCCTCCCGATTTCCGACTTTCTTACTTAACTTGATTGTAGCGATTAATTATCAGATTTAGATTGAATTGATTGATGGATGTGTATTTTAATTGATTGATGGATGTGTATTTTATGTGATTGTAGCAATTAATTATCAGATTTAGAAAAGATGAATTATAGATTTAGAAAATACGAATTATAGATATAAAAACAAAATAAATGTTCGTAAAAGATAAACTGAAATTGGTTTACATAAGATATATTATCGGACGTTAAAATTTTTGTATAAAATTATACTTGCTGCTCTCGTATTTATTTTTGTCAATTTCAATAACTAATAATGACTAATATAATTGTAATCATTCATTGCTTTTGTTTTAAACTCTTTCTTATAAATAAAAATTAACAAACGTATGTTTAAAATAATATTATCTTATGATATAATAAATAAAAATTCCCAGGGGTGACAAATATACCATGTATGAAAATTTAACGCATAGGCAAAAACAAATACTTGATTATATACATAATTATTTCAAAACTAAGGGTTACCCTCCATCGGTTAGAGAAATTTGCGTAGCTACTAATTTAAAGTCCACTGCAACCGTTCATAGCTATTTAGTTCAATTAGAAGAAAAAGGATATATAAAACGCGATCCACAGAAGCCAAGAGCTATTGAAATTATGGATACTGGGATTGTTATTGACAAAGATGTAATCCAAATACCTCTTGTCGGAAAAGTAACTGCCGGAGAACCGATTTTAGCACAGGAAAATATTGAAAACGTATTTGCTTTCCCTAAAGAAATGTTGCCTGATGCTAATATTTTCATGTTGGCGGTAAAAGGCGATAGCATGATAGAAGCCGGCATTTTAAACGGTGATTATGTTATGGTTCAATCTACAAATACTGCAAAAAATGGTGATATAGTTGTAGCCCTTCTGGAAGATGAAGCAACTATAAAAAGATTTTATAAAGAGACAGACCATATTAGACTTCAGCCAGAGAATCGTTTCATGGAACCAATTATAGTAAAAGATCTTAAAATACTCGGAAAAGTAGTTGGGCTTTATAGAAGATTCTAATTAAATATTTACTTTATATCGAGATTACCACTGTCTATTAATGTTTGAATTCCGCTTAGTATTCCGAGTTTTACATGATAAAAACTTAATCCTCCTTGAATGTATGCTGCATAAGGCTCTCTTATTGGAGCATCGGCGCTAAATTCTATAGAAGAACCCTGTATAAAACTACCTCCTGCCATGATTACTTGATGATCATATCCAGGCATGGCCCAAGGTTCAGGTTGTACATGCGAATCGATGGGCCCTACTTTTTGTATACCTCTACAAAAATTAATTAAGGTATCTTTGTTCCTTAATATAACTGCAGTTACTATGTCGCTACGCCTTTCGTTATACCTTGGGTATACTTCAAAGCCTAATTCCTCCATAATTTTAGCAGTAAAGATAGCACCTTTTAAGGCTTCCCCCACTATATTTGGTGCATAAAAGAGACCTTGAGCTATTAAGCGATTCGAGAAAATTGATGGACCGCAATTTTTATCCAAGCCAGGAGCAGTAAGTCTATAAAAACATTTTTTTACCAATTCACTTTTTCCTGCTATATATCCACCAGTAGGTGCTATACCGCCTCCTGGGTTTTTTATTAAAGAACCTGCACAAAGATCCGCACCAACTTCTATAGGTTCTTTTGTTTCAACAAATTCTCCATAGCAATTATCAACAAAACAGATTACATCATTTTTTAAGCTTTTTATGTATTTAATAAGTTTTTGTATATCTGTAATACTTAAGGATGGTCTTAGGCTGTAACCTCTTGAACGCTGAATAAGAACCATTTTAGTATTATTATTTATATTCTCTTTAATTGCCTTAAAATCCGGTTTACCATCAAGCAAACTTGCCTCACGATACTTAATATCATAATCTTTTAATGAACCGCAGTTATCTCCCCATATAACGCTTTTTAAAGTATCATATGGTGTTCCGGTTGCACTTAAAAGCTCATCACCTGGCTTTAGCACACCTAAAAGGCACAAGGTTATAGAATGTGTTCCAGATACTATTTGAGGCCTTACAAGTGCATCTTCAGCTTTAAAAACATTTTTATATACTTCTTCTATTGTTTCTCTCCCCGTATCGTTGTATCCATATCCTGTAGAATCCATGAGATGATAATCACTTAAACATGACTGTTTCATTGCAGTTAAAATCTTTACCTGGTTGAATTCGACAACGTTTTCGATATACTTTAAAATAGATTGAATTTCTTCCATTACTTTTCTGGATTTATTTATAATATCTAGGCTAATTCCATAATCCGTAATAGCAATCCTGTCAATATCTTCATCAAATACATTTGCTCTTACTTTTTTCACTTATTATCCTCTTTTCAATTATAATTCTCGATTATGTACATTATCATAATTTACTTTTATATTCAACTCTTGATTGCATAACGGGCATATCGAAGTTTCAAATAATTGTTTTCGCCAATCAAGCGGTACAAGACTCATTCCTTCAATAACACCTTCTTTTTTACCCATCCTTCTACCTAATACATATCCAAATAAAAAAATCGATATTTCGAATGCTGTAAATAAAATTTTATTAAAATAAGGCATATATATACCTTCCCTCCCGTCTTTCCGACTCAAATAGTTTCACTTGTGGCTTTTTCGTTTTTTATTAATATTAATCTTATTATATATGTAATCAAGTATGTCGAAATTATTGATGAAACCGCTTTTATAGAATCTAAATAAAATGATAAAAGAAAACAAATAACTGCTAATAAAGAACATTCTACTTTACCTAGCAGGAAAGCTAAATTTTTTTTATTAATTTTATTTCGTTTATAATCTTTAACATCATCCCATAATTGAATAACAGCAATAATAAGCATAGATGATAGCATATTAATTTTCAAAGACATAAAACCTAATAGCAGCACTATAAAGCTTTCTTGATATCCATATAATCCCGAAGGCATTTTTGCAGTCAGATTTCCTCCCATTCCTAAAGCAAAACTTGCTAAAAATAAGCTTAGTGCTGTAACCAAATCAAGAAAAAATGCTAAGGATAACAGTAAAAGTGCATAAGGCAATCCGCCCAATTCCAAAATTGTAAACAGATTTGGCTCATCTTCAAGAACATCAATATCTTGATCTAAATAATCATCCATTAGCTTTATTACACAGCCGGTTAAAAAAATACTAAGGATTTTTCTTAATATAAACAACTTAGATATTGTGCATAACAAAAATTTTCACCTCTTTAAAACCCGTTTTATGCAGTGCTGAAATAGGAAATATTAAATTTCCGGAAAATTCTTGTTTTATTTTTTCGAAACCTTCATTTGCTCCTGGAAGATCCATTTTATTAGCTAAAATTGCATAACTTTTCTTTAATTGTGCAAATTGAGCAATCTGGTAATCCACTTCGCCCATGGAACTTGGCAGGTCTTTATTTTTAACAGCAGAAGCATCAATAATATGAAGAATAATATCTGAATCACGTACTGTTGTTAAAGTTTGGGAGATAGCTTTTCGAATTTCTATATTCGGATGTATACCATCTATAAACCCAGATGTATCAACAATTTTAATTTTTTTCTTGCCTTTACCTACAGGAACATTTATTATTATCGATTGAAGGCAACGAGTTTTATGTGGGTTTTTATCCACAAGATATGAAACGGCAGTTTGGGGAATAATTTTTTCGGAGGTTTTAGAGCCTGTATTATTAACAAATTCTATATTAAAAGATTTAACACCAAGGTATTCTGCAAAATTTATTAAAAACAACGTTTTCCCCACATTAGTTTTTCCTATGATAGCACATCTCTTCAACTAATGCCCACCTCCGAACTCTGAAATATCTACAGGAATATCCTCTGGTTCTATTTGAAGCAAATCTTCTCGAGAAATTCGAGAAATCTTACTTTGACTAACTAAACGAAGTGCTTGCCGACGTATGGCTTTTTCAATCATATTACGCACAAGCCGAGCATTACCTAATTTATTATAAAACATATTATCCATGCTACTTTGAAGGATATCCTCAAATTGTAAAAGTGCTTCTGGGCTAAAGCGATATTGCCTTTTTTCTGCCATCATTTTTGCAATTTGCATCAATTCATCAACACTGTAGTCGTTAAATTCAATTTGTATTGGAAACCTAGAACGAAGTCCCGGGTTTATCTGTAAAAACCAATCCATTTCGTCTTTATATCCTGCTAAAATGACAATAAGATCATCTTTGTAATCCTCCATGGCTTTTACTAAAGTATCTATAGCTTCCTTGCCAAAATCTTTCTCCCCTCCTCTTGCTAAAGAATATGCTTCATCTATAAATAATATCCCACCGCGTGCTCGCTTAATTTGATCACGAGTTTTCTGTGCAGTATGACCTATATATTCTCCTACAATATCTGCTCTCTCAACTTCTACAGTATGTCCCTTCTCAAGGATTCCGATGTGTTTAAAAATCTTGCCTAATAGTCTAGCCACTGTCGTCTTTCCTGTCCCTGGATTCCCTTTAAAAATCATGTGAAGGACCTGCGGTTCTGCTAAAAGCTTTTCCTCTGCTCTCTTCCTTTGAATTTCCGAAAAAGCTTGTATTTCTTTAACCAAATTCTTTACTTTTGAAAGGCCTATCAGTTCATCAAGCTCTTTCATTATGTCTTCTAATTTTTCCTCTTCATCAGAAACCTTTTCAAATGTTATTTTATGGCTATCTAAGTCAGTCATCATAATTAATGCATCTGCAGTCGTGATTAATCCACTAATTAACATATCATGAATCTTAGCATGATCGTTTAGCTCATTTTTCATTTTATTGTCTATCTTATCAATCATAAAATCCTCCATTCTGCAAATCTGCAAATTTTTCTGGCAGTATATTACCAAAATATACCTCTTGATGCCTGCTTGTAATTGTTATAGGATTTTAAAAATAGTATATCAATTTATTTTATGCATCAGGATAATCATTGGTTACAAAAAAATAAGCATCGTAAAACTGTAAAGTAGTTTTACGATGCTTATTTTTTTGAGGCATAATTTAATCTTCATCTGTTTTCCGTTGGTCTATCATACCCTGATTTAAATTAATCGTTCTTAAAGGTGCTATGGTAGAAACTGCATGCTTATATACTAACTGTTGTTTGCCGTCAGAATCAAGAACAATTGTAAAATTATCAAAACCCCGTACCATACCTTTTAACTGAAACCCATTAACAAGATATATTGTCACAGGGATATTGTCCTTCCTGATCTGATTCAAAAAACTATCCTGAAGATTAATTTGTACTTTTGTCATTCTGTGTCCCCCTCATAGTGTTGTTTAATTTAATATTCTAGGTATTTATCATTTTTCCTTCAATACTTCTAATAATATTTGTTATAATTTTTTCCTTCCCTTCCTTTGAAATGTCAAGCCAAAGAATATTTTTATCACGCAAAAACCATGTATATTGACGTTTTGCATAGTGTCTGGTATCTCTTGCGATTAAGCGAATAGCCTCTTCTAGAGTTACGTTACCGTCAAGGTAATCTATAATCTGGCGATAGCCTAAACCTTGCATGGAATTTAAATTTTTACTATATCCCATTTTCAAAAGTTGTTGTACCTCATCCACCAGACCATTTTCGATCATTGAAAATACTCGTCTGTTAATACGCTGGTATAATTCTTCTCTAGGCATTGTTAAGCCAAACATAAGTAAATCATAAGCACTTTGCTGCTTTTTAGTCTTTTCCTCATAGTAGGAAAATGGAATTCCGGTTTTTAAACATACCTCTAATGCTCGAATCACCCTACGCAAATTGTTAGGATGTATTTTTTTTGCTGCTTTTGGATCTAGTCTTGTAAGTTCTTCGTAGAGGTACTCATTACCTCGTTTTTGAGCCTCATTTTGTAATTGCCTTCTTAATGCAGTATCTTTTCCCACCTGAGAAAATGTGTAATCGTAGCATACGGAATTTATATAGAATCCAGTTCCTCCTGTAAGCAATGGTATTTTATGTCGTTGATAGATATCCTGAATATGTCGTTTTGTCTCAACCTGAAAGTCAACTGCACTAAATTCTTCGTCAGGATCCACAATATCAATCATATGGTGTGGTATTCTCTTTCGTTCTTCTAATGAAGGCTTGTCTGTTCCAATATCCATATAGCGGTATATTTGCATTGAGTCAGCAGAAATTATTTCCGCATCAATTTTTTGAGCTACTTCTATAGCAATCTCGGTTTTTCCTACTGCCGTAGGTCCCACAATAACAACTAGAAACTTTTTATGCATATTCTTATATCCTTTTAAACTTCTTTTGCAATTCATTTAAAGTTATATCAATTATTGTGGGCCTACCATGCGGGCAAGTATAAGGAACTTCAGTTTTTTTCAATTGATCAAGTAATTCTTGAATTTCTATCGGTGACAAAACATCCCCTGCTTTTATGGCAGCATGACACGACATCGAAATTATCAACCTCTCTTTAGACGGATATCTAGCGTATTCGTTACTACTTAATTGATCAAGAGCATCACGAAGTGTTATAGGATCGACCGGTTTATTAAATATATACGGAACTGAACGAATTAAAATAGAATCAGAGCCAAAAATCGAAAAATCAAAACCAATTTTCAAGATATCTTCTTTATAGTTATCTAAAAGCATCATTTCTTGAGCAGAAAGATATAAAACATATGGTGCAGCTAAAGTTTGAGAATTTGATAGTTGTTTAGCATATTTTTTAGAATAGTACTCATATAATATTCGCTCATGAGCTGCATGTTGGTCTATTAAATAAAACCTATTTTTACTTTCTACAACAATATATGTGTTAAATAGCTGACCAAGAATCTTTTGAAATTCATATTTTTTTATAATTTGCATTGTTTCATCTGATTCTATTGGTATATAGGAGTCGTTTTGTAGATGTTCTTTATTTTTTATAGCATCTACATCTATAACAGTATAAGCTTCTCTTACAAACTCTTTTGTAGCTGCGGTTTGGTTATTTATATTGCTGCTATCACTGACATCGTATTCATTATCCGGCAATCCATCGCTGGTTAATTCTACTTGCGTTTCAATACTTATCTGCTGCTGTGACTGTTTAACTGGTGATATACTAAGGGTTTCTTTTGGAATTAACACATGATTCTTAAGAGTTTCATTTATAGCATGAAACAGTGCATGATGAACCTGATTTTCATTTTGAAATTTTATTTCCATCTTAGATGGATGTACATTGACATCAACTAGCGAATTGTCAATATCTATGAAAATAATTGCTATCGGAAAGCGCCTTATAGGTATCATCGTCTTATATGCCCTTTCTAGGCAAAAGGTCAATCCCAAATCCTTGACAAAACGATTATTCACAAAAAATGTCTGACCGGTACGATTTCCGCGATTAAAGCTTGGTTTTGATATATAACCCCATATTTTACCATTATCAAAAGCCTTTTCTATATATAAAATCTGTTTTGCTAAGTCCATGCCATACACTTTTGCAATAACTTCTCTATAATCACCATTACCGCTACTGTAAAATAGTTCTTTTTTATCAATTATAAGCCTAAAGGATATATTTATGTTACCCATGGCAAATCTTGTAATTAAATCAGTAATTCGAGAATTCTCATGTGTGTCACTGCTTAAAAACTTAAGTCGGGCGGGAGTGTTAAAGAATAAGTTTTTAACTTCAATCAGACAACCATTTTTAGAAGCTGTTTCACTAACATCTTCAATTACACCGGCACTTATTTTGCATATAGTGCCTATTGGTTCATTTCTGGTCTTTGTTGTAACTGAAAGATTCGAAACTGCGGCAATACTAGCCAGTGCTTCGCCTCTAAATCCAAGGGTATTTATGTGGAATATATCTTCAATTACATTTATTTTACTAGTAGCATGACGCTCAAAAGCTAATCTTATATCATCTCTGGATATACCTTCACCATCATCAATGACTCGTATGCTTTTTTTACCGCCTTTTTCAATTTCAACAATAATATTCTTACTCCCTGCGTCAATAGAGTTTTCTACCAATTCTTTGACAACTGAAACCGGTCTTTCTATAATTTCACCGGCTGCTATCTGAGAAGCAATATCCTGTTCTAAAATATTAATTTTCCCCATTTTATATTCTCCTTAGACCAACTGCTTTTTGATTGAAAACAAAAAATTCAAAGCCTCCAAAGGAGTGATAGTGTCTATATTTACGGATTTAATTTGTTCTATTATTTCCTCATTTTTCAAGGCACTTAAATTTAACTGGTATTCATTGGTGCTTTGTGAACTTTTATCACTGCAGGCAGCAATATGCGATATTGCCAGTTCACCTTGGGTTTGGGTTTGGTTTTGCTCTAAATCAACCAAGATTTTTCTAGCTCTGTTAATTACAGCATTAGGAACTCCTGCTAATTTAGCTACTTGTATTCCGTAACTTTTATCTGCTTCTCCTGGAACAATTTTTCTTAAAAATATAACATCATCACCCTTTTCCTTAACAGTAATTTTATAGTTTTTGACACCTTTTAGTTTTTTTAAAGCTGTTAATTCATGATAATGAGTAGCAAAAAGGGTTTTAGCTTTCAAGTTTTTCTGTATATATTCAATAACCGCCCAGGCTATAGATAAGCCATCAAAAGTACTGGTCCCTCGTCCCACTTCATCTAATATCAATAAGCTTTTATTAGTAGCATTATTAAGAATGTCAGCTACTTCTGTCATTTCTACCATAAAAGTACTTTGCCCCAACGCTAAATTATCTGATGCTCCTATACGTGTAAAAATGCGATCGACGATGCCAATTTTGGCTTTTTTTGCGGGTATAAAACAACCTATTTGAGCCATTAATACAATTAATGCTACTTGCCTCATGTAAGTGGATTTACCAGCCATATTAGGTCCGGTTATAACTGAGATTAAGTTATCACTGCAATCTATTTGTGTATCATTAGGTATAAACAATTCTTCTTTTTGAGTAAGTTCAACAACGGGGTGCCGACCATCTATTATGTTTATTTCATCACTTAAATTTACTTCGGGTTTTATGTAATTATTACTATACGAAACTTCAGCCAATGATAATAGAACATCTAATAGAGATAAATTATAAGCACTTTGTTTAAGTCTGGGAATTTCTTTAATCAGTTGATCTCTTATTTCACAAAACAAGTTATATTCCAATTCCTGAAGTTTCTCATTTGCATTGAGTATAAGCGATTCATATTCTTTTAATTCTTCCGTAATATAACGTTCAGCATTAGCTAATGTTTGTTTTCTAATGTAATTTTCCGGAACCATTGAGAGGTTAGATTTAGTTACTTCAATATAGTAGCCGAAGACCTTATTAAAACCAATTTTTAATGATTTTATCCCTGTGCTTTCTCGCTCCTTTCTTTCTAGGTCAGCTATCCATGCTTTACCTTCTCTAGATGCTTTTCTGAGCATATCTATTTCCGAATTATATCCATCCTTAATAACATTTGCTTCCTTGATTGTTAGCGGAGGATCTTCAAAGATAGATTTCTCCAATAACAAACATATATCTTCTAACGGGTCAAGTTGTTCATATATTTGATGCAAAAGCTTAGAATTGCATCGAGTAAGAATATGCTTTATTTGAGGCAATGACTTTATAGTATTTTTTATTGCTAATAGATCTCTAGCATTAGCATTTCCGCAGACTAATTTTCCACTTAATCGCTCTATATCGTAAATATTTTTTAACTGCTCTTTCAAATCTGAGCGTAAGAAAAAATCATTAAATAATTCTTCTATTGCATCCTGCCTTTGCTTAATCTTTAAGATATCGAGCAAAGGTTGTTCAAGCCATTTCCTGAGCAGCCGTGCTCCCATAGCTGTAGAAGTTTTATCCATTACCCATAAAAGACTCCCGGTTTTTTTTCTATCTCGCAAGTTTTCGGTAATTTCGAGGTTTTTGCTACAAATAAAATCCAAAACCATAAAGTCGTGATTTTCATAAAACGAAATAGAATTAATATGAGATAAGTTTAGCTTTTGCGTTTCATTTAGGTATCTTAAGCAAGCTCCGGCAGCTATCAAAGCCGGCTTCCTATTTTCTAATTTTTTAATTTTTTCTTCACCAAACTGTGACATTAATAAAATTAAAGCTGATTGTTCATCAAAATATGTCGCATCTCTAAAAGTAAAACATAATTTTAGATTTTCTTTTAATTTTCTATTTAAGGATTTTTCCTGGGACAATTCATGATTCGCTAAACACTCTCGAGGGCTAAATCGACTAACTTCATTTATTATTTCATGATATGGATAAGATGATTTTAAATTCGTTATATCAAATTCTCCAGTCATCAGATCTACAAAAGCAAGACCGAATTCATGTTTATTCTTAAAAACACATCCAAGATAGTTATTTTTATTTTCCTCGAGAGCATTTAAATCAGTGATTGTTCCCGGAGTTACAATTTTAACTACTTCTCGCTTGACAATACCTTTTGCAAGTTTTGGATCTTCAACTTGTTCACATATGACAACTTTGTAACCTTTAGCAACGAGTTTAGCTATATACTGATCAGCAGCATGGTATGGAACTCCGGCCATAGGTACTTTATTGTCAGAATCTCTGGATGTAAGAGTAATTTCCAGTTCTTTTGAGCAAATATAAGCATCGTCGAAAAACATCTCATAAAAATCGCCAAGACGAAAAAAAACTATATAATCACGATATTTGTCTTTAATCTCTTTATATTGTTGTATCATCGGAGTATCCATATAAAAAAAGCCCCCTGAAAACCTCATTCTACAATTTCGCCAAGCAAAGACCATGTATGCGGCTCAATAATCTTTACATTTACAAGTTTGCCTATTAATTTTTCCGAACCATCAAAATTTACCAACTTGTTGGTTCGGCTTCGGCCAGATAACCTGTTAATATTACCTTTGCTGACTCCTTCAACTAATACTTCCTGTATAGTTCCTTTTAATCTATTATTTTTACTTTCTGTAATGGCATCCTGTAATTGCATCAATCTATTAAGTCGATCTTTTTTTATATCATTATCAATTTGATCCGCCATTTTCGCCGCGGGAGTTCCTTTACGTTTAGAATACATGAAAGTAAAGGCTGAGTCAAACTCTACTGCTTTTACTAATTCAAGCGTATCAAGAAAATCTTTTTCCGTTTCTCCTGGAAAGCCTACAATTATATCAGTGGTAATAGCAATATTAGGAATAGCATCTCGTAGCTTATATATCAATTCTATATAATGCTCCCTGGTATATTTTCGGTTCATCTTAGATAAAATTTGATTACTTCCAGACTGAACCGGCAGGTGAATATGTTCGCAAACTTTTTTACAATCCCTCATTGCCAATATAAGTTCATTCG
Organism: Tepidanaerobacter acetatoxydans Re1; assembly: GCF_000328765.2. Taxonomy (NCBI): domain Bacteria; kingdom Bacillati; phylum Bacillota; class Clostridia; order Thermosediminibacterales; family Tepidanaerobacteraceae; genus Tepidanaerobacter; species Tepidanaerobacter acetatoxydans. The sequence goes on along the minus strand of NC_019954.2, from coordinate 1,364,671 downwards.
ATAAATCTTTCGGATGAGAAGTTATAAATCTTATGCGCTTAATACCATCAACATCATTTACCCTCCTTAAAAGCTCAGGAAAAGTCACAGGTATATTCAGATCCTTGCCATAAGAATTTACATTTTGACCCAATAGATTAATTTCAATAAAACCATTATTAGCAAGGGTTTCAATCTCTCTTAAAATATCATCAGGTCTCCGACTTACCTCCTTGCCTCTTACGTATGGAACAATACAATAGCTGCAATAATTATTACATCCATAAGTAATTGTTACCCAGGCTTTCGCATCATTTGTATGCTTAATTGGTAGATTTTCATCAATCATAGAATCTCCAGATATATCTATTACCGGTAAGTTTGTTTGTCTTGTACTTTCAATAAGTTCAGGTAACTTATGAACGTTTTTTATACCAAATAAGATATCCACATAGGGTAATTTTTCTGATATATATTCAACTACATGTGGTTGTTGCACCATACAACCAGAAACCGCAAGAATCAAATTGGGGTTTTTTGATTTGAATTGCTTTAACTGTGCTATTCGTCCATATACCTTTCTCTCGGCATTTTCCCTAACACAGCAAGTATTCAATATGATTACATCAGATTCTTGGAGTGTATCTGCTGGGCAGTATCCCATCTTTTGCATGACACCTGAAATAATTTCACTATCATGAATATTCATCTGGCAGCCCCAAGTTAATATTTTATATTTCATAGTTTCACTTCCTTCTTCTATACCTAACTACTAAAATCATATTCTGGACACATTTCTTTTGCCTTTGCTACAGCTTCATTAAAATCTTGCCATACTAACCACTTAACCTTATTTAGTGTTTTCCCATGCTGACGCAAAATATATGCAGGATGAAATGTTGGCATAATCCAGTAATCTCTGGAATTTATCCATTGTCCTCGTTCCCTCATAATGCTGCTACCAGACTTGAAATAGTTCAACGGAACGGCACCAAGAGCAATTATAACTTTAGGTTGAATAAGAGAAAGCTCAAGTTCTAAATTTTTAGAGCAGGCTTTAATCTCTTTTTGCAATGGTGTTCTATTCTGCGGCGGTCGGCATTTTATTACATTAGTTATGTAAACCTTTTCTCGCCGAATATCCATTTTATTTAATATAGTTGTAAGTAATTGCCCTGCTCGTCCAACAAAAGGACGACCCTGCTTATCTTCATCAAAGCCAGGGCCCTCGCCAATTAAAACCAATGGCGAGTTTAAAGCCCCTTCACCTGCTACCTTATGAGTATGGTTTTCCTGCGCATAGAGAAGACAGCTCTGACATGTATTTATGTGTTCTTTTATCCTGTTGTATAAATAATCTCTTTGTTTTTTAGATTTTTCATTATCAAGCTTTACAGCTTTAACTATAGTATCGACATCTGAATTTTGTATATTAAATTCATCTTTTAAATCTAACAGTAGTTTTATAATATCGGGTAGACTGATTTCTACTGTTGTAAAAGATTCTTTAATTTTGCTTTCAAGCACATGAAATCCCTCTTTTATTATATTCTATGCTATATTATAACATAAACTCAGTTAAAGATTAAATGATCTATCAGTATCAAAACTTTAAAAAAGCTAAAAAACATACTCTTTCGGTCCATAACAAATTACTTTTTCAATTTGTTATGGAATTATTGTTGCGTTTATATTTTTATCGTCTGTAATTTCTTTAACTTTCTCGCCTACATACAGTAATGTGGGTGTTGGGTTATAAGTATCACTAGAAATTAGAACTTTGTGTTCGTTTTTTTCATTAGCATATCTTTTCCAGAGATTAACTACATAACCTGCATTCCCGGGTCTTTGACAGTTGAATAATAAAATAATCTCTAAAGCCATTGAAAAGGCTTTATTTTTTTGTCAATTTTTAAAAATATTTATTGAGTAATATTGAGTAATATGTTATAATTAAAGGGAAGGAGGAAAATTCATAATGAGATTATCTATTTCAAAATCTAAAAATTCTACATCACTTTATGTAATAGAGTCAATTTACGAAAATGGTAAACATTCAACTAGAGTTGTAGAAAAACTTGGTACTGTTAAAGAGTTAGAAGAAAAATTAAATGGTCAGGATCCTATTGAATGGGCTAAAGAATATATCAAAGAATTGAACAAAAAAGAAAAAGAACAAAAAAGAGACGTGATTGTAAAGTATAGCCAGTCAAAGAGAATCGAAAAAGGTGTTCAAAGGTCCTTCAATGGTGGATATCTATTCTTACAGCAAATATATCATCAGTTGGGATTACATAAAATTTGCAAAGATATTTCTACTAAGTATAAATTTACTTACAATCTTGATTCCATTCTTTCTAGGTTAATTTACGGTAGAATTCTTTTTCCATCCTCAAAACTTAACACCTATCAAGAATCAAAGTGCTTGATTGAACAACCTGATTTCGAATTGCAACATGTTTATAGGGCATTAGAGGTAATCGCTAAAGAAACTGATTTTATTCAATCAGAGCTCTACAAAAATAGTTTATCTATTTTTAAGAGAAATGACCATGTTCTTTACTATGACTGTACTAATTACTTTTTTGAAATAGAGCAAGAGGATGGTTTTAAACAATATGGTCCTAGTAAAGAGAATAAACCTAATCCTATTGTGGGAATGGGACTATTCATGGATGGAGATGGTATTCCTCTCGCATTTAACATTCATAGTGGTAACACAAATGAACAAATTACACTAAAGCCTTTAGAAGAAAAGATACTTAAAGATTTTGAACTATCAAAATTTATTGTTTGTACAGATGCTGGACTATCTTCAATAGAAAATCGTAGATTTAATGATAAAAAGGATAGAGCTTTTATTACAACCCAATCAGTTAAAAAATTAAAGAGATATTTAAAGCAGTGGGCTCTTGACCCTACGGGCTGGCATCTTCCTGGTGTAAATAAATTATATGATATCAGTCTACTTGATAAAGATGAGGACAACTATGAAGAATATAAATCAAAGACTTTTTACAAGGAACGTTGGATTAAAGAGGATGGGTTAGAACAGAAACTCATTGTCACATATTCTCTTAAATACAGAGATTATCAAAGGCAGATTAGGAATAGACAGTTAGAACGTGCCTCTAAATTAATTGAAGAAAGACCAAAGAGTGTTAATAAGAAAAATCAAAATGATTTTAAACGATTCATATCATCCACTAATGTTACAAAGGATGGTGAAATAGCTGATAAAGTAATCTATAGTATAAATCAAGATGCAATAGCAAAAGAAGAAATGTATGATGGGTTTTATGCTGTATGTACCAACTTAGATGAAGATGCCAGTATTATTACAAAGATTAATCATAGACGTTGGGAAATAGAGGAATGTTTTAGAATTATGAAAAGCGAATTCAAAGCTAGACCTGTTTATTTAAGTCGTGATGATAGAATACAAGCACATTTTACTACATGTTTTCTTGCAATAGTTATATATAGATATCTTGAAAAATATCTAAGCGAAGAATTTACAAGCTCTGAGATAATTCATAGCTTAAGGAATATGGATTTCAATTACATTCCTACTGAAGGGTATATTCCAACATACACAAGGACTGACTTAACAGATATCTTACATGAAGTATTTGGATTTAGAACAGATACTGAAATAGTCAGTTTAAGGGAAATGAAAAAAATATTAAAAGATACGAAAAAGAAAAAGATATTACGCAAAATTTAAAAAATCAAGAAACTCTGAAATGCCTTATTTGCAAGGCGTTCCAGAGTTTTGTTGTCTCGCAACTGTCAAAGATGAGATTATAACATAAACTCAGTTAAAGATTAAATGATCTATCAGTATCAAAACTTTAAAAAAGCTAAAAAACATACTCTTTCGGTCCATAACAAATTACTTTTTCAATTTGTTATGGAATTATTGTTGCGTTTATATTTTTATCGTCTGTAATTTCTTTAACTTTCTCGCCTACATACAGTAATGTGGGTGTTGGGTTATAAGTATCACTAGAAATTAGAACTTTGTGTTCGTTTTTTTCATTAGCATATCTTTTCCAGAGATTAACTACATAACCTGCATTCCCTTGTTCTATCCTGATTTCGCCTTTTTCTAAATTGAAATCTTTTTTAATGATGATAGGCGATGGAATAGTTTTTATCGTTTCAGAAAATAATTCTACATATTTATCGATCTTTTTATTACCAAAAAATTTTACAATTAGCTTATCATTCGTAATCTCCGACGTTAACAAGAGATATCCACCCGTATTATTTTTGAATTTTAAATCTATAGTACCATAACTAACTGTAGCATCCCTCCCTAAAGGAACGTAGCCTACCGGTAGAGAATGGTTCATTCTTTCGACTATTTCAAGGTCTGTCAATAAAGCAAGATTATATAAGGTGCTAGAAACCTGACAGATACCGCCTCCTATGTCGTAAATAACCTCATTATTAATAAAGGCAGGTGCTTTTTTATATCCCTTATCACTAGTGCGTTCACCTACAACCTTATTAAAGGAAAATGTCTCTCCGGGTGAAATTATACAGCCATTAAGCATTTCACTTGCGACTTTTATATTTTCCGTTCTATTTTTTAATGTTTTATCAAACTCAGTTGAATACTCTGCTATTTTTACCCTAATCCCCATCTTTTCTAAATCTTCTTTTGTCATTTCTGCATTCCATACTTTTACTGGAATTACTAATGTCTGATTTTTAGTCCATATAGCCTCTTTGATTTTCTCTTTTAACATATCTTCATCTAAAATTTGTCCTTTAACATCAGTAATTATGTGCACTATATCATTATCGGTTTTAAATACAGCATTTATAGGTTTAACCATTATAACTTTGTTAATTTCATCAAAAAGCTGTGCCAATTTATCTTGTTTATATTTAATAATTGGCTCTATACGCAAAGGAGACTTTTTTAGCCGTTGGCGATAAATAAATCCTTTTATTACACCTTTTTTTTTAATATTTTTTACATAGGATGCCATATTCTCTATACTCTCATCCGCATCTATTTCAACATATTCAGATATTTTCAAAATCCACTGCTTATCATAAAAAGTAAGAATTATAGAGTTATTTATTTTTTCTTCAGTTAATTTATGAAATATATTTCTAGCTTCATCATTTGTTAAACCTCCTATATCTATATCAGCAATATATAGGCCAGAAGGAATTAGTGGATTATTATAATCATGTAATATAATAATTATTATTACACATAAAAATAAAAGAAAAAAAACAAGGATAATTTTTTTCCACAAAATAATCACCTTATTATCTAAATCTTTTACTTCTTATGTATAATATATAAGCAGCAAAATTAAAAAATACTATCTTTTATAAAAAACGTGAGTAAGATGTCATATTCAAACTATTAATCAATCAATGACGTTTTTTGATAATTCGATTTAATCTTTTGATTTCTAATTTTAGTTTCTGGATTTCATAATTTTTTATATTCTCCTGTTCAATCAATAGATCCATAAGAATCCTACGCCCAAGACAAAGAGAGGCTATTTTACTTTCGAGTTTTTCGACTTTTGAATTTAAATTTTGTATACTTTCATCCAAACTAGTTGCCTCCAATTTTGTTGATTATAAAAAAAATACCCTGTTTTATAGGGTATTTTTAGGGTATTATGTGGTAGATGTATCAAGTATATGCTAAATATATAAATAATATACTTTCGAACAAATCGTTATTATGCAGGATAGACGTCAAACTGATCTTTATTTACCAAGTTGCTGTCAATTTTATATTTTTTTGCTTGACGCTCTTGAAAAAACTTCAGGGCTATCTGAGGGAAAAGAGCATATGTTAAAACATCTTCTTCTTGTTCTATATAATAAGAGATTTCCTTAAAATATTTTTCCAGCTCGGGTTCAAGCAGATCAGCAGGGCGGCATTCAATTACTTCTTCATCTCCTATTATTTTTTGTTTTATTTCTTCTTTAATAGGAGCGGGTGATTTGCCATATAGCCCTTTAACATAATTTTTTACCTCATTTATAATCATCTTATATCGTTCTCCGGTAAGCACATTAACTACCGCTTGAGTGCCTACTATTTGGCTTGTAGGTGTAACTAAAGGCGGATACCCAAGATCTTCTCTTACTCTTGGAACTTCTTTTAACACTTCTGGAAGCTTGTCAAGAGCATTTTGCTGTTTTAGTTGACTGGTAAGATTGGATAGCATACCACCAGGTATTTGATAATTAAGCACCATAGTATCAACCATTGTAATAATACTATCAATTTTATAGTTTCCCCTCACTTGTTTAAAGTAGTCGGATATACTCGAAATGAATTCCAGATCTAGCTTTGTGTCATAAGGGGTATTCCTCAATACGGCTACCATAGTTTCTGTAGGGGGTTGCGACGTTCCTAAGGCAAAAGGCGATAAGGCCGTATCTATAACATCTACTCCAGCTTCAATCGCTTTTAGATAGGTCATTGAAGCCATACCACTTGTATAATGACTGTGAAGCTGTATTGGTATTTTGATTTCTTTTTTTAATCGAGAAATCAGTTCATAAGCATCATATGGTGCTAAAAGACCTGCCATATCTTTTATACAGAGGGAATCAATTCCCATTTCTTCTAATTGTTTAGCCATATTTACATAGTAGTCATTATTATGAACAGGGCTTATAGTATATACTACTGTTCCCTGAGCATGTGCCCCGGTTTCTTTTGTTACCTCAATAGCCTTTTTTAGGTTCCTAATATCATTTAGTGCATCAAAGATTCGTATAATATCAATGCCATTTTCTACAGATTTCTTTACAAACATTTCTACTACATCATCAGGATAGTGATGATACCCTAAAAGGTTCTGTCCCCTCAAAAGCATTTGCAAGGGAGTTTTTTTAACTATTTGTTTTATTTTACGAAGTCTTTCCCATGGATCTTCGTTTAAAAAACGGATACAGCTATCAAATGTAGCTCCGCCCCACATTTCTAAAGAATAGTAGCCTACCTGATCAAGCTTTTCAGCGATTGGCAGCATTTCATCTGTTTTCATCCTTGTAGCTATAAGTGATTGATGTGCATCTCTTAAAATAGTATCGGTTATTCCAACTTTTCCTTCTTTTTTTTGCTGCAATTTTAATCTCCTTTCTAAAATCATTTATCATTACATCTGAAAGATAATCATAAATATCCAGTGAACAACACTATTTAAACAATTTTAACCACCATACATTGAAAGCAACATACCTGCAACTATAGCTGAACCAATAACACCTGCTACATTAGGGCCCATAGCATGCATCAGAATAAAGTTGCCGGGTTTTTCTTCCTGTGCCACTACCTGAGATACTCTTGCTGCCATAGGAACTGCAGATACACCAGCAGAACCTATAAGTGGGTTTACTTTTCCTCCTGATAAAACATACATGAGTTTACCAAAGAGTACTCCTGAGGCTGTTCCTACTGAAAAGGCTGCAAGACCTAGCAAAAGTATTTTAATAGTTCCCCACTGCAGAAAATTTTCTGCACTGGCAGTAGCTCCAACAGTGGTACCAAGAAATATGGTAATGATATTTATAAGTTCGTTTTGAGTTGTTTTAGATAGTCTATCGACTACACCACATTCTCTAAACAAATTGCCCAACATCAGACAACCTACTAAAGCCGTGGCATCTGGAACTAAAAAACTTGCTAATATAGTTACTATTATTGGAAATATGATTTTTTCTGTTTTAGATACGGGTCTTAGCTGCTCCATAGTTACTTGGCGCTCTTTTTTTGTAGTAAGCGCCCGCATTATAGGCGGCTGTATGATGGGGACTAATGCCATATATGAATAAGCAGCTACTGCTACCGCTCCTAATAGATGTGGAGCAAGCTGACTTGTAAGGAATATGGCTGTCGGTCCGTCTGCCCCGCCTATTATTCCTATAGAAGCAGATTCTTTGAAGTTAAATCCAAGAAGGCCTGCGCCTAAAAAACTAGTAAAAATTCCGAACTGAGCAGCAGCTCCCAGCAACAAGCTTTTTGGATTGGCTATAAGTGGACCAAAGTCGGTCATGGCTCCTACTCCCATGAATATGAGAGGTGGATATATATTGAGTTTTACTCCTTGATATATCCAATATAGAAAGTTGCCTTTAGCCATAAGGTTTGCCTGAGGTATATTAGCAAGCAACATGCCAAAACTAATAGGTACCAGCAGCAATGGTTCATATTTTTTTACTATAGCAAGATACATCAGGAAACAGGCTATCAATATCATGATAGCTTGTTCTAAAGTTATGTTTGCATAACCAGTTTTCATGAAAAATTTTATTATTTGTTCGAGCACGATTTCTCTCCTCCGTTGATTTATTCAAATGGGATTTATTCAAATGTTGCAAGAATATCGCCTGTATTTACTGAGGCTCCTTCGCTTGTATCAATGGAGGTTATAACGCCATCTTCTGGGGCGATGATTTCATTTTCCATTTTCATGGCTTCAAGTATCATTATTACATCACCTTTTTGTATTTTACCCCCAGGTTTTTTGTTAATTGACATAATCGTGCCTGGCATAGGTGAAGTAATTTTTTGTTTACCGACAGTGCCTGAGTTTTTTTGCTTAGGTTGCGGTTGAGGCTTAGGTTGTTGTGTCACTTCCGGTGATGTAGGAGCATTTGCTGTTTGGGTAGGTATAAAGTTCTGAGCACCTATTTCTTCTACCTCTACTTCATAAGTTTTTCCATTTACGGTTATTTTGTATTTTTTCATTTTTTTGTACTTCTCCTTCCTTTTATTTTATTCTCTATCTAAAATTTATTGTTGATGTTGTATATTCTGGATTCAATACCCCATATGGGAGTTTTTTCATGGATTTGACGTATGGCACTAATTTTTAAAGTTGATACAGGGGTTTGTAGGTATTCTGCAATAGCTGCAGCGATAACTGCGATGAGTTCAGTATCGTCTGTTGTATCGACAGTTTGTATTTGTTCTGATGTTTGATCTTTTAAAGCTGTTTCATTTTTTTTTACGTTTGTCTTAGATTCAAATACTAATCTCATGAGCTCTAAAATGAGAGATAGTATATATAATGTTCCTAAGACAAGGCACATGCCAAAGACAGATGTTTTAAGTGATTCCTGAAAGACTTGTATAGTTGTCATAATTTCAAATTTCCTCCTTATACAGGAATATTGCCGTGTTTTTTAGCCGGTCTTTTTTCGCTTTTTGACATCAGCATTTCAAGCGCTGATGTAAGTTTTGCCCTTGTTGTGGATGGCACTATTATATCATCAATATAACCTCGAGCGGCTGCTTGGTAAGGGTTAGCAAGGTTATCCCGATATTCTTCGATTTTTTGTTTTCTTGTATTTATTGGGTCTTCAGATGCTTCTATTTCTTTTTTGAAGATAATATTAGCTGCTCCATCAGGACCCATAACGGCTATTTCGGCTGTAGGCCATGCAAAAACTTGGTCTGCTCCTAAGTGTCTTGAACACATGGCTATGTAAGCGCCTCCATATGCTTTCCTCGTTATGACGGTGAGTTTTGGCACTGTAGCTTCGGAATATGCGTACAGTAGTTTTGCACCATGCCGTATTATACCTCCATGTTCTTGGTTTACTCCGGGCAGATATCCGGGAGTATCGGTAAACGTTACAAGTGGTATATTAAATGCATCGCAGAATCGTATAAATCGGGCAGCTTTGTCAGAAGCGTTTATGTCTAAGCAGCCAGCAAGATGTTTTGGCTGGTTTGCCAGGATTCCTACGCTGTGACCTGAAAGTCTTGCAAAACCTATTATGAGATTTGGTGCATAGAGTGGTTGTACTTCAAAGAAGTCACCATCATCTACTATGTGGTTTATGACGTCTTTTATGTCATATGGCTTGTTTGGATCCGCTGGAACTATGCTATCAAGTTCCGGTACTGTTCTTGTCGGGTTATCGGTAGTTGGTTTATATGGTGGATCTTCTAGATTGTTTGAAGGTATATATGATAGAAGTTTTTTTATTTGGTCAAAACATTCTTGTTCATTTTGACTGATAAAGTGTGCTACTCCGCTTTTTTGGTTGTGGGCAGCAGCTCCACCAAGTTCTTCATCACTGACTTCTTCACCTGTCACGGCTTTTATTACTTGAGGACCAGTAATGAACATTTTGCTTATACCGGATACCATAAACACGAAGTCGGTTAAGGCTGGAGAGTATACGGCTCCTCCGGCGCATGGCCCCAGTATTACTGATAGTTGCGGTATTACTCCAGAGGATAGGGTGTTTCTGTAGAATATGTCGCCAAAACCTTTTAGTGCATCAACACCTTCCTGAATTCTTGCTCCACCAGAGTCGTTAAGGCCAATAAAAGGGGCACCCATTTTTGCTGCCATATCCATAACCTTGCAAATTTTTGCGGCATGCATTTCTCCCAGGGATCCGCCTATTGTTGTAAAATCTTGGGCGAATATGAAGACTAATCTGCCATCGATTGTTCCATAGCCTGTGATTACACCTTCGCTGGGAACTTTGGTTTCTTGCATGCCAAATTGAATTGAGCGGTGCTCTACAAATGCATCAATTTCTATAAAGCTATCCTTATCTAAAAGTTTTTCTATTCTTTCTCGTGCAGTAAGTTTGCCGCTTTCGTGCTGCTTTTGTATGCGCTTTTCTCCACCGCCCATTTCTATTGTCTTGCGTTTTTGCTCTAAGATTTTAATTTTTGTTTCAATAGTTTCCAATTTTATTCCTCCTTATCTTTCGCATAATTCTATTAAGACTCCTTTTGTATCTTTGGGATGAATAAATGCTATTTTTGCACCACCTGCTCCCATTCTTGGTTTTTCGTCGATAAGCCTTACATCCTTCCGTTTGAGTTCTGAGAGTTTTCGGTCAATATTATCCACTTTTAAAGCTATGTGTTGAACACCCTCTCCATGTTTTTCTATGAATTTTGCTATTGGGCCATCATCTGCTGTTGATTCTAATAATTCTATTTCGCTTTCACCTATAGGAATGAAAGCGGTTTTAACTTTTTGTTCCTCAATTGTTTCAATCTCTGTAATTTCAAGACCTAGAATTTCTGTATATACTTTCATTGATTCTTGGATACTTTTAACAGCAATCCCTATATGATCAATCTTTTCTATCATTCTTATTTTTTCCCTCCTTCTTAAGGATTGCATTAGCCGCAGAGTAAGGATCGATTTCCTTTTTTAATATTTTTTCAGTATATGCTATGATTTCAGTAGGAAACAAGGAATTAATTCTTTTCAAATACAGGTCCTTAATCAGTTCTTGCAATTCTTGCTGTACATGTTGCTTTCTCTTATTAATAAGGATATCATTACTAACTAACTCTTGATAAACACGAATAATAGTTTCATCAAGTGTTTCTATACCTTCGCCAGTTGTTGCAACAGTTTTTATTATAGGCGGTTTAAAGGAACTTTTTTTTGGATTTAATTCCAAGTTCATTCTTATCTCATTTACTAGTCGATCGGAGCCATCCATATCAGATTTGTTGACAACAAAAATGTCTCCGATTTCCATGACACCAGCTTTGATAGCCTGTACATCATCACCCATACCTGGAACCAAAACTAATACTACAATATCTGCTAACTTAATTATATCAACTTCTGATTGACCCACACCAACAGTTTCAATTATTATATAATCCATTCCGGCAGCATCGAGAACCTTGACAGCATCATAGGATGCTTGCGAAAGTCCCCCGAGTTTACCTCGGCTTCCCATACTACGTATATATACACCTTCATCTAAAGTCAAATCTTGCATCCTAATTCTGTCTCCCAAAAGAGTTCCGCCAGTAAAAGGGCTAGTTGGGTCTATAGCAATAATCCCTACCCTTTTATTTTTATTTCGGAATTTTTTAGCTAGTTGATTTATAATACTACTCTTGCCGGCACCGGGCGGCCCTGTTATGCCTATAGTTATAGCATTGCCTGTAAATTTAAATAATTTTTTGAGAATCTCATTAGCTCTAGGAGATCTTTCTTCAATAAGTGTAATAAGTTTTGCAATGCTCCTCTTATCACCATTTAAAACTCCTTGTGTAATATCCATAAAAATATGCCTTTCCAAATATTATTAATCTTTATCATCGACATTGTTTTTAACATTATTTTTTATAAAATTTACAATGTCCGATGTAGGAGTGCCGGGAGTAAATATTTCTCTAATACCTACATCCTTCAGCAATGGAATATCTTCATCGGGAATAACCCCTCCAGCTATTACTAAAATATCTTGAACGTTTTTTTCATTTAATAATTCCATTATTTTAGGAAAAAGAAAATTATGAGCGCCGGAAAGAATAGAAAGCCCTATCACTTGAACATCTTCCTCGATAGCAGTTTCAACTATCTGCTCAGGAGTCTGCCTAAGGCCAGTATAAATAACTTCCATACCAGAATCTCTTAAAGCTCTTGCTATAACTTTGGCTCCTCTATCATGACCGTCAAGCCCTGGCTTAGCTATTAATACCCTTATAGGTTTAGCATCTGTCATGGAATCACTCCTCATATATTCATAGAAGCTTTATATTCACCGAAAACATCACGTAGAATATTGCATATTTCTCCTAAAGTGCAATATGCTTTAACACATTTGATTATTACAGGCATAAGATTTTTTTCTGTTTTTGCACAATCGGTAAGTTCTTTCAATGTTGCCTCTACTGCTAAGTTATCTCTTGATGCTTTCAATTCGTCAATTCTTGCTTCCTGTAATTTGCCAACAGCAGGATTTACCCTAAGTAAGCCTTTAACCGGCTCTTCTTCAACCTGGAATTTATTTACGCCTACAACAATTTTTCTGCCTGATTCAATTGCCATTTGATAATCATAAGCACTATTCTGAATCTCTTGCTGCATAAATCCTTTTTCAATAGCTTTAGGTGCACCACCAAGCTTATCTATTTTTTCGATATACTCTTGAGCTTTTTGTTCTATGGTATTTGTCAAGTATTCTATATAATAAGAGCCTGCTAATGGATCAATAGTTTCAGTAACTCCACTTTCGTAAGCAATTATTTGTTGCGTCCTGAGAGCTATTCTCACAGAATCTTCCGCAGGTAATGCTAAAGCTTCATCTCTTGAGTTGGTATGAAGTGATTGAGTACCTCCTAAGACAGAGGCTAATGCTTGTATAGCCACCCTAACAATATTATTATCCGGTTGTTGAGCCGTCAAAGCAGAACCTGCAGTTTGGGTATGAAATCTGAGCATCATTGACTTTGGATTTTGTGCTTTGAATCGCTGTTTCATAATTTTAGCCCATAACCTTCTTGCTGCTCGGAATTTAGCTACTTCCTCAAATAAATCATTATGTGCATTAAAGAAAAATGAAAGTCTTGGCGCAAAATCATCAATTGAAAGACCTGCCTTTAAGGCAGCTTCAACATAGGCTATACCATCAGAAAGCGTAAAAGCTACTTCTTGGATGGCCGTTGCTCCAGCTTCGCGTATGTGATATCCACTAATGCTAATAGTGTTCCATTTGGGCATATGTATTGAGCAAAATTCGAAAATGTTTGTAATAAGTCGCATTGATGGTTCAGGCGGGAAAATGTATGTACCTCTTGCTACATACTCCTTTAATATGTCATTTTGAATAGTACCAGAAAGCTTATCAGGTGCTATACCTTGTTTTTCCCCAAGAGATATATACATGGCCAGTAGTATAGCAGCCGGTGCATTGATTGTCATTGAAGTGCTCACTTTATCTAAAGGAATTCCTTCAAAAAGAATTTCCATATCCTTTAATGAATCAATTGCTACGCCAACTTTTCCAACTTCACCTCTTGATAATGGATGGTCTGAGTCATATCCCATCTGCGTTGGCAGGTCAAAAGCTACACTTAGGCCAGTTTGACCTTGTGATAGTAAAAATTTATACCTTTTATTAGATTCTTCGGCAGTTCCAAAACCCGCATATTGACGCATAGTCCATAGTCGGCCTCTATACATAGTGGGATATATTCCGCGAGTATAAGGATAATCACCCGGAAAACCTAAATCCCTTAAATAATCTAATTCTTGTATATCTAATTCTGTATACAATCTTTCAACTTCAATATCTGATCCGGTTAAGAACTCTTCATATCTTTCATGTCCTTTGTCTAAAACTTTGTTCAGTATTTTCTCTTCCCATTCTTTTTTATGCTTAGCAAGATTGCCGAGGGACTCTTTATCTGCCATAATACTGCCCTCCCGTATTTTCTTAAACTTCTCTAAATATAGTATAGTACTTTCTAGAAAAAGGCAATAGAATAAATAATGTTTAAAATATAGCACTAAGTCTATTATGCAAGATTAATCTGTAATATCCCCGCTTTGAACAGCGGGGATAAATAATTTATTATATTCGACCCCTCATTTTCATATTATCTGCGATGCGTTTAATTGCCACTAAGTAAGCTGCTTGCCTCAAACTTACATTATTATGTTTATGCATATTATAAACATCATCAAAGGCGTTTATTAAAATAGGCTCTAATTTACTATTAACCTCTTCTTCAGTCCAATAAAAGCTCATTAAATTTTGGACCCATTCGAAATATGATGCAGTAACACCGCCAGCATTGCAAAGAATATCAGGGAATATAGGAATTCCTTTTTTGGCAAGGATCTTATCAGCCTCAGGTGTAGTAGGACCATTAGCTGCTTCAACTATAATTTTAGCTTTTATTTTTGGTGCATTATTTTCATTTATTGCATTTTCAAGAGCTGCCGGGATAAGTATATCAATATTTTCCAAAGCCCAAAAATCGTTAAGGCTTATCCTTTTTGCATCGGGGAAGTTTACAATAGTACCATTTTCAGCTTTATAATCGAATAGTTTCTCTATATCAAGACCATTTTCATTATAAAGTGCATATGTTCCTATTGTTTTATCCCATTCTCCTATAGAAACAATTTTTGCTCCATTTTTACTGCAGTACAAAGATGTATAACTACCTACGTTGCCAAAGCCCTGGATAGCTATCTTAGCATTAGTCATATCCATATTCATTGCGTCACATGCTTTTTTGACGGCCACTGTTACACCGAATCCGGTTGCTTGAGTTCTTCCTTGAGAACCGCCTAATGAAATTGGTTTTCCCGTAACTACGCCAGGAACATTATAACCCTTTAACATGCTGAATTCATCCATGAACCAAGCCATGATTTGAGCATTTGTATTTACATCTGGTGCTGGAATGTCTTTTTCTGGTCCTACTACTGTATTGATTGCCCTTAAATAGCCGCGAGTTAGTCTTTCAAGTTCCCCTTTTGATAAATCGGCAGGATTGCAACAAACTCCTCCTTTAGCTCCACCATAAGGGATTCCAACAACAGCACATTTGAATGTCATCCACATGGATAAACCTTTTACTTCATCTAAACATACATCTGGATGGTATCTAAATCCGCCTTTCGCTGGTCCCATAATAGTACAATGCTGCGCTCGATATCCCGTAAAGGTTTTTATTGTACCATCATCCATTTTTACGGGAATTTGGACTATAAGCACTCTTTCAGGTTCTTTTAGTAGTTCATAGAAGGAATCCTCTAGCCCAAGCTTTTCACATGCAAATTTAATTTCTTTTTGAACTGATTCAACTGGATTTATAGTTTTAGACATTTATAAAAC
Source organism: Tepidanaerobacter acetatoxydans Re1 (assembly GCF_000328765.2). Classification (NCBI taxonomy): domain Bacteria; kingdom Bacillati; phylum Bacillota; class Clostridia; order Thermosediminibacterales; family Tepidanaerobacteraceae; genus Tepidanaerobacter; species Tepidanaerobacter acetatoxydans. The sequence continues at coordinate 1,349,062 of NC_019954.2, read as the reverse complement.
TCCTTTCTTTTTTTTAAATATTTATTTAGACTTCCCCAATTCAAACCCCTTATATAAAGCCATTTTATTTAATTCTTCAGTGCCTTGTGGAACTCTGTCTAATACAGCTTTTTCTATGGATTTTTTTGAAACCACCTCAGTAGCTTGTATTAATACTCCTAAAGCAACTATATTAGCAACAATGACCTTACCAATTTTTTCTTGGGCAGTCTTTAATATTGGAATGCTAAGAATCTTATAAGAATCCTTTGGTTTTTTCATGCTAACATCTATAATAAGCAGCCCATTTTCTTTTAGATCGTTTTTATATTTATTCATCGCTTCTTCGGTTAATGCAAGAAAGACATCCGGTTTAGACACTTTCGGATAATCAATACTCGTATTGCTTATTATAACTTCTGATCTGCTAGCTCCTCCACGGGCTTCCGGACCGTAAGATTGTGATTGCACGGCATTTTTACCGTCAAGAATAGCAGCTTCAGCCAATATAATACCTGCCAAAATCAATCCTTGTCCTCCAGAGCCCCCTAATCTTATTTCTATTCTTTCATTCATTTTGTCTTCCCCCTTGAGCCTTTTTTATGACTCTTGCGTATTCTTCTGTATATTCGGGAGCTTGTTCTTCATAAAATTCTCCAATAACAATTTTTTCGGAAAGCTCTTCAGGTGACAATTTTGCCGCAGTTCTTGCCGTGATTGACATATCATGAATTTTTTCCATCATAACTACGGGCGACCCCATTTTGTTTCTACGGCCAAAATATGTTGGACATATATCTACTGCATCTATTAGCGAAAAGCCTTTATGTTTCAGAGCTTTTTCAATCAATCTTATTAGTTGCGGAACATGGTAAACCGTTCCTCTTGCTACATAAGTAGCTCCAGCAGCCTGAGCCAATTTGCATAAATCAAAGTTTCTATCTATATTTCCGTATGGTGCCGTAGTTGCAAATGCTCCCTTAGGTGTCATAGGGGAATATTGTCCGCTAGTCATGCCATAAATACTGTTGTTAAAAACTACTGTAGTAATATCAATATTTCTTCGAGCTGCATGAATAAAATGATTACCGCCTATCGCCGAACAGTCCCCATCACCTGTAAGCACAACAATCTTTAGTTCAGGATTTGCCATTTTAATACCGGTAGCAAAAGCTAGAGCACGGCCATGAGTTGTATGCAAAGTATTGAAATTTAAATATCCTGGAGCTCTAGAAGAACAACCAATTCCAGATACTATACATATTTTATTCTGCTCTAGTTTTAGATTATCGATAGCACGAACAACGGCTCCGGTTATGATACCATGCCCACAACCGGGACACCATATATGTGGAAGTTTATCTTTTCTAAAATACTTTTCTAATTCTTTACGCATATTCAGCCACCTCCCGGACTTTATCTATAACCTCTTGTGGCGTAATCAGCTCTCCATTATATTTATTCAAACCATATATTCTAAAAGCTCCTTCAGCGGATGCTTTAACCGTTTCCAACAACTGACCATAGTTCATCTCAGCCACTATTAGGGTATTAGCGGATGATTGCATCAATTCTTCAATAGCTATATGCGCAAAAGGCCATATGGTTTTCAATCTTAGCATTCCAATTTTAAATCCCTCTTGCCTTAAAATTCTTATTGCACTTAACACTGAACGTGCCGTAGAACCAAAAGTCACTATAACAGTTTTGGCATCTTCCACATACAGCTTTTCATATTCAATAATATCACCGATATTATTATTAATCTTGTTCATCAATCTGTTTAGCAAATCCTCAGTAACTTTTGGATTAGTAGATGGAAATCCGGAAATATCATGAATTAGTCCTGTAACATGAAAAGGTGTTCCGTCTCCGAAATTTGCCATAGGTGGAATTCCATCACCATCATAATCCATATATGGTTTATAGTCAGATAAAGTTGATTTAACCTTCTTTCGATTTATTATATTGATACATGATTCCTCTGGTAATTCTACTCTTTCTCTCATATGTGCCACAACTTCGTCCATGAGTAAGATACAAGGAACTCTATACTTCTCCGATAAGTTAAAAGCCCTTATTGTCATATCATATACTTCTCTTACTGAAGATGGAGATATAACTATAATCGGATGATCGCCATGTGTTCCCCATCTGGTTTGCATAACATCACCTTGAGCCGGTAATGTTGGCAGGCCCGTGCTCGGCCCTCCTCTTTGGACATTTACTACAACACAAGGCACTTCAGTAAGACAAGCAAATCCAATATTTTCTTGCTTCAATGAAAAACCTGGTCCGCTTGTTGCAGTCATAGCCTTCAGGCCTGCAAGTGATGCTCCTACTACTGCTCCCATGCTAGCTAATTCATCTTCCATTTGTATAAATTTCCCTCCTACCTTCGGAAGCTTTTCAGCTGCAATTTCGGCGATTTCAGTGGAAGGCGTTATCGGGTACCCTGCAAAAAAACGCATACCTGCTGCTAAAGCCCCTTCAACACAAGCTTCGTTACCTTGCATGAGCATGATTTTTCTAGTCAACATTTTCACCTCCGACTATTATAGCATAGTCAGGACATCTTAATTCACATAATTTGCAATTATTGCAAGCGTTTTGATTGACTATTATTGGCTTTCCGCCTTCAGAAAGATAGACTTTCATAGGACAAAATGCTATACATAAACCGCATTTTTTGCAAGCCTTTTCATCAATTGAAATTCTTATACTCTTCTCAGCCAAGCTGTCTCACTCCTGTGTAATTCTATTTTTGTAATTGTCTAAATTAATATAATATCTATCGGATAGTTACTCTTTGTTTTGATTTAATAATAATTCGACACAAGTATTAATAATCCTGCATAAATACATATATTACTCATATTGTAGAAATTTTTTTATTGCTTTTAATTTATAGAAATAATTCAAGGGGACATCGAAACTTCCTAAGAGAAGGGGGGTTTCTCCGTGAGAGTCCGAACCTCCGGTCAATAATAAATTATTGTCAAGAGCTAACCGAGTGTAGTAATCTACTTGAGCCTTGTTATGGTTTTTATGAATCACCTCAATACCCATAATTCCATAGGAAATCAATTCATTAATAATACTGTCGTCTTCCAGTAGCCCCGGATGAGCAAGGACTGGGATACCGCTGCTTTGCTTTATTATATCAATAGCACTAAAAGGAGTTAACTTTTCTTTTGGCACATATGCAGGTTTTCCCTTGCTTAGGTAATCCTTAAATGCCTCTTGAACTGAGCAGACATAACCTTTTTCTACTAACACTAAAGCAATATGAGGCCTTCCTAAAGAAGATCCCTTTGATTTAGCGCATACATCCTCAATAGATATATCAATGCCCATATTTTTAAGCCTTGCAATAATTTTATCAACCCTTTTCATTCTCTTTTGTTGGAAACTTAAGAGAACTGTCTTTAAGTTCGAATCATTATAATCAATATAATATCCTAAAATATGTACTTCTTCACTATTCCAATCTGTGCTCAATTCAACGCCCGGAACAATTTCAAATTCTGTATAGTTCTTTGCCTTATTTAATGCTGGCCTTATGCCATCAACAGTATCATGATCTGTAATTGCTATGGCTTTTAAATTAAGCTTTATAGCCTTGTTAACAACTTGTTCAGGTGTAAGTAACCCATCTGAAAAAGTTGTATGAATATGAAGATCTATGCACATGTATAAGCCTCCGCATTTGTAAAGAAAAACTAATATTTTTTAAAATAAATATAGGCGGCATTCAAGCTTAATAAAGCTAAATGCCGCTGGTACCTGTAAAAATTATATTAATAAACACAATCTTTATAAAAGCTGTCAAACTAAAAACTCATTGTTCTTATTATTTATTGAATAAATAAATTTATAATTTTTTGTAAGCTGTCAAGTTAAACCTTGAACTAAATCATCCGAACTAACGAGGTTCAACAATCAGTTTTATTGCTGTCCTTTCTTGACCGTCAATTTCAATGTCAGTAAAAGCTGGAATGCAAATCAAATCTACACCGCTAGGGGCAACAAATCCTCTCGCAATAGCTACGGCTTTTACAGCTTGATTTAATGCTCCCGCACCAACCGCTTGAATTTCGGCTCCCCCTCTTTCCCGTAGGACACCTGCCAGTGCTCCTGCTACCGAATTTGGATTGGATTTAGCTGATACCTTTAACACTTCCATTGTTTAATTCCTCCCTGCATAATTTGCTTTTAATATTCTATTCTATATTTTAATGAAAAATCCTTGTTTTTTGAAAAAGTTTTAAGGGAATATTTTAATTTCATGTTGATTCCCTAATTCTTTGAATTTTCAAAGCTCTTCCTGTTGATTCATCTATATCTACAATTATTCCATTTATTTCAGCAGGTCCTTTGGCAACTTCAAATCTCACCGGCATTTGAGATATAAATTTGTTTATGATTCTTTCTTTCTCTATGCCTAGAACTGAATTGCACGGACCTGTCATTCCAATATCAGTTATATAGGCTGTTCCATTAGTAAGTATCCTTTCATCAGCAGTTTGTACATGGGTGTGAGTTCCAGCAACTAAAGAAACTCGGCCATCAAGATACCATCCCATAGCTATTTTCTCCGAAGTAGCCTCCGCATGGAAATCCACTACAATTACCTTTGTCATGTTTTTCATCTCTTGTATTATTAGATCGGCTGTTTTAAATGGGCAGTCAAGAGGAGGCATAAACGTTCTGCCCGAAATATTTAAAATACCGATTTTCGTGCCTGCCCCAATTTGAACTATCTGATAACCTTTTCCTGGACTATTCGGATAATTGGCTGGTCTTATTATCCTATTTTCCGTATCTATAAAATTAAAAATATCTTTATTATCCCAGACATGATTGCCTGTGGTTATAAAATCAACGCCACTTATAAAAAGCTCTTGAGCAATTTTTTCTGTTATACCGTTTCCTCCTGCGGCATTTTCACCATTTGCAATAATAAAATTTACTTCGTATTTCTTTCTTAAAAATAATAGCTTTTCTCTAATTATGGTTCTTCCTGGTCTGCCTACTATATCTCCAATCATAAATATCCTTAGTACCTTCAATTATTTCAGCTCCTGCATTTATTTTAATACTCCCTTATGAGTTTTAAAAAAGTGCGCAAAGCTGCGCACTTTATTTTGCATATTCTGTAGCCCGAGTTTCTCTTATGACATTTACTTTAATCTGCCCGGGATATTCTAATTCATCTTCTACTTTTTTAGCAATGTTTCTAGCTATTTCTAAAACACCTAGATCATCAACGTCCTCGGGTTTTACCATAATTCGAATTTCACGTCCTGCTTGTATTGCATAGGACTTTTCTACGCCGGAAAATGAATTAGCTATTTCTTCAAGTTTTTCTAAGCGTTTTATATATGCTTCCAAAGTTTCTCTTCTGGCACCAGGTCTTGCAGCCGATACTGCATCCGCTGCCTGAACTAATATTGCTTCTACAGTCTGAGGTTCAACATCATTATGATGAGATGCTATAGCATTTACTACCTCGAAAGATTCACCATATTTTTTTGCCAATTCAGCTCCTAATAACGCATGGGGACCCTCTGTCTCTTGATCAACACTTTTTCCTATGTCATGCAATAAACCGGCCCTTTTTGTAAGTTTAACATCTACTCCCAGTTCCGCTGCCATAGCCCCGGCTAAGTGTGCAACCTCTATAGAGTGATGCAATACATTTTGGCCATAACTTGTCCTATAATATAATTTTCCAAGATATTTTATGAGATCACCGTGGAGACCATGAATGCCGGTATCAAATGTTGCTTTTTCGCCCTCATCTCTAATTATGCTCTCAACCTCTTTCTGAGCTTTTTCAACCATTTCTTCAATCCTTGCGGGGTGGATTCTTCCATCTAAAATAAGTTTTTCCAAAGCAATCTTAGCTACTTGACGCCTTACTGGATCAAATCCAGAAAGAATAACCGCTTCTGGGGTATCATCAATAATAAGATCTACTCCAGTAAGGGTTTCTAATGCTCTAATATTTCGGCCTTCTCTTCCGATAATACGTCCTTTCATCTCATCATTGGGCAGAGCTACAACTGAAACAGTAGTTTCTGCAACTTGATCTACAGCACATTTTTGAATTGCATATGAAATAATTTCTTTTGCCCTTTTTTGTGCTTCTTCCTTTGCTTGTGTTTCAATTTCTTTAATCATTATAGCTGCATCGTGACGTATCTCGTCCTTAACTTTATTTAGTAAGAATTCTTTAGCTTCCTCAGTAGTTAATGATGAAATTCGCTCAAGTTCTGCAATCTGCTGAGAATATAATTCATTAACTTTTTCATGAATTTGACTGATTTCATTTTGCTTTTTAGTTATTGCTTCTTCTTTTTTTTCAATAGCCTCAATTTTTTTATCAATTCCTTCTTCTTTCTGAATCAATCTTCTCTCAGAACGTTGCAGTTCATTTCGTCTCTCGCGCAGCTCTTTTTCAGCTTCGTTCTTAAGTTTTAGTATTTCTTCCTTTGCTTCCACAAGAGCTTCTCGTTTAATGGATTCGGCTTTGTTTTCAGCATCTTCCACAATTTTTTTTGCTGATTCTTCTGCCGAATTTATTTTAGCTTCAGCAATGTATTTTCGAATAAAATATCCTACAGCCAAAGCTATTAATCCAGTAGCTAGAATAGCTATTATATTTACACCGTCGATACTATTTCACCTCCTGTAACATATAACAATTAACATAAAACAATAAAAACCGAGGGGAACTCGGCTTTTATTAATTAAATAGAGATAATGTTTGCTCTAATTTAATTTACAATCGCGCCCCCAAACCAATCCGACTGAAGTAGAATAAGGTTTCATTACATGTTAATTTTATACTTTTTTGATAACCATGTCAAGAAAAACAAACAGTATACACTGTTAGCAGAATCTACTGTTCTAATCTATTGTATACCACAACCTCGCTAACTCCATTTTTTAATTCTACTTTATATGCAAGATCAGCTATTTCACTTAAGTACTGATTATGAGTTACCATAATTACCTGGCGGTGAAAAATATCGCTTATTTGTTTCAATAATTGTGCCACATTGCCTATATATTCATTGCTGACATGTTTAGCAGGTTCATCCAAAATCAGAGGTCCTTCTTTATATGCATTAGTACTTTGAATAACTGCTATCCTAAGTGCTAACGATATAACATCAACAATTCCGCCCCCCCTCGCATCTTGGGGTTTCGTTTTAATTTTTACATCATCGTAAGTTGATATAACATAAAATTCGGCATTCGCTTTACCACGTACCTCATTCAGTTCAATTTCAAATTCAAGATTTGGGCCAAAAACGAATTGCAAACAGTGAGTAACTAACATTTCGATTTGTTGTTTTATTTGTTCTCGGGCATATTCGGATGTTCGCTGCAGAAGAAATCTAACCTGCTCTAATATATCAATTAGATTTGTTGCTTGTTCAAGCTCGTTTTGTTTAATAGTTAACTCATTTTCAAGCTTTTCTTTAATGCTTTTTTTTACACTATATTCTATAATTAGTTGCTGAGTATATTTTTCAATAGTAGCTATAATCCCATCTAGATCCTCAATCATATTTACACCTCTAAGTTTTCAGGAAGTAACTCTTTTGTCTTTTTTAATAAATCTTTGATTTCGTTGCTAATTTTTTCGATCTCCATATCTAAATTTTCAGGTTTTACATTTAGCTTATTTAGTTCATCAAGAATAAGTTGCCTTTGTTTTTGCAGTTCTTCCAAACGTGCTTCTGCTTTGTATCTCATAGCCTTGGCCTTATCTATTTTTTGTTTTAATTCATGAATTTCTTTTTCCGGATCCATCTTCCTCACCTCTTACCTCTTAAATAAATCAATTTAGTATATCTAAAACTATTTTTTGAGTTGTTTTTTCATCTATAGGTTTTAAGCATGTAGGACATATCGCAAATTTTTCTAATATTTTACTATACTCTTTTGCCATTTTATTTAGGCTGTTTAAAACTTTTTGTAAATAATCATTACCCTTTTTTATTGATAATTCCAGATTTATCATTGACTTCTTTGTATCTTGTAACAAAAATAGCTCAGACAATTTTTGGGTTAAACTATTTAAATACTGTTCAGTTTTTTCTAGTTGACCATATTTACCAACTACTTTCTTTTGAAAATCAAGTTGTTGGTTTACTAGTTCCCATTGATTATATATTAATAAATATTTTTTTGCTATTTCCATCAATTTTTGTGATTCTAATAATTTTTTTTCTGCATTAAAAACATCCTGAGTTTTGCCTAAGATTATGTTTACATGTTTTAAGCTTTTGTCATTATCTTTAAAATTATTATTAAAACTTATCAATTGACTTAATGTTTTATTTAACTCTAAAATAGTGAAATAAGAATTCTCTATTAATGCAAGACTTTGTGTAACACTTATAATATCTTGTTCAATTTTTTCAGAATCGATGACTTGCTTTAATTTCCTTGTTAACCCAAATAAATATTGATGCTTAACATATAATGCATCGATTAACGTAACATTAGTTTCCATTCTGTCTATAAAATCAAGTTTAAGCAATATACTTTTATTTTTTTCAATTTCACAATCCACCGATTCAAGCTCTTGGCGCATCTGTATTAATTTTGCCAAACTAATTTTGTTTTGTTTCAATTTTTTCAAAGCATCATTAAGATTAGATATTTTTTCTGCTATTGTATCAATATCTTGATATGATAGAAGTTCATTATTTAAGTTCTCTATATTCTTGTATAGCACTTTGCGCCGTTGTTCAGCATCAAATATATCTTTTAGAGTAGTTCTCTGTGCAGCATCAATAATATGAATTCCAACAAGTCTGCCTAATGCTTTAGCCCTATTACTTCCGCTTTCTGATATAAGAAAGGGAGCTTCAAGTTGTTCTGCAAGATTTGCCGCTGAAGTAGCGTCTCTGTCAATATTTATCTTTGGTATGCCATGAGCGCTTGTTATCTCCAAAGGAACACTATTGCCAAATCCCTCAAAAACCTGCTCTTGCCCATTTTGTACTAATATATATCGATTTCGTTGACCATCTCGTTCCCGCATTATTATTGAACCATCTTCCATCTCTAAGGTAACTTGACAAAATTTAGAACCTGCTGTTATAAAATCCGTTCCTCGCGGTTCGTTGTATAAAACCCACTTCAGAGCTCTTATAATAGCACTTTTACCTTGGTCCGTCTGACCTAATATTACCGTAAGGCCCTCATCAAAATCAATTTGGCTTTCTTTATGTGATTGAAAATTTTTCAGTTTAAGGCTTTTTATTAACCCCAAATCAATTCACCTCTAGGTTACTTTCACTCCCTAATAGCTCTTGAGCTCTGCCGATTCTCTTCAAGGCTTCTTGGACTACTTCATCTTTTAAGTTTTCTTGTTTTGAAATCTGTTCTATAATGCGATTAATATCAAAAGTATCATACTGACCCGTTGAATAAACACTTTGTATAAACTCTGAAAGTTTTTTATCTCTGAAGGCCAATGCTTCAACTTTCGACCGATCCAGCACATCTTCACCCGGCATCGCACTCTTAAGATAGACTTCTTGTACTTTTATTTCATCTTCAATATCCAAAATTATCACTTTAGGAATTCTCAAAAGCTCATTTAAACTATTATTGATTCTCACTAAGCTTCCCGGATTTATGAAGTATTTTTCATTAATACATTTGGTGCCAAAACCAGTATGGTAATGACCGCTCAAAGTTATATCAGCTTCAGTTTCAAGTATGTTATCAATTAACGTATATGCCATACCTTCAAAAAATGGTTTTTCTAAAAGCATTCCATGAACCATATGTATAGCAATATCAGAACCTGGATCTTTTTTTATTATATAACCTTTTTTTTCATCATCAGCATCAATGCCATAATAATAATGCTGACCTGTGAGTTGTATTTTTTTATCGTCTGCCATGAAATATAGTTTTTCGCCAGGTTTTATTAACTTAACAACATCAGCTCCGTCTAACAGACCTAACATAGTTCGGTTTAAAGTGAGCGGATTCTGTCCATATATATCATGATTACCTGCTACGGCGTAAACAGGTAAAGAATATTTATTTATCAAAAGCACAAATTCCCGAGCTAAGGAAGGTGCAATATCTGGCCGATCAAAAATATCTCCACCATGCAACAGCACATCAACGTTATTTTTTTGAGCAATATCAAAAACTTCTCTTATTTTTTGATACAAAGTCTCCAAAAAGTTATCTGTCCTGTTTTGTGGATTAGTGCCGCGGATGTGGGTGTCGGTAAAAAAAAGGATTCTCATATTAAGCTCCTTCTTTAGATTTAGCATCCTTTTCATTAGTTGATTCAGATTTAATCAAATTATGTTTTTGTTTTACTTGCAACTCTACATCTTGTAAAATTTCCGGATGCTCTCTTAAATATTGTTTGGCATTTTCCCGACCTTGACCAATTTTTTCTTTTCCATACGAGTACCATGCACCGCTTTTTTGAATAAGGCCTTCTTCTACAGCAAAATCTAACACGCATCCTTCTCTTGATATTCCTTCGCCATAAATTATATCAAACTCTGCCTGTTTAAACGGAGGAGCAACTTTATTTTTTACTACCTTAACCCTCGTCCTATTTCCGAGCATTTCCTCGCCTTGTTTTAGTGTTTCAATTCTTCTTACATCTAAACGCACTGAAGAATAAAATTTTAGAGCTCTGCCTCCCGGAGTAGTTTCAGGATTTCCAAACATTATACCTACCTTTTCCCTGAGCTGATTTATAAAGATAGCTACCGTATTAGATTTACTGATTGCCCCTGACAGTTTCCTTAAGGCTTGAGACATAAGTCTTGCTTGCAAGCCCACGTGTGCATCTCCCATTTCGCCCTCTATTTCAGCCTTTGGAACAAGAGCTGCCACCGAATCAATAACTACAACATCAACAGCTCCACTTCGGACAAGAGTTTCTGCTATTTCCAATGCTTGCTCACCTGTGTCGGGCTGAGATATTAATAAATCATCCGTATTCACTCCTAGATTTTTTGCATAAGTGGGATCAAGTGCGTGTTCAGCATCAATAAATGCGGCCGTGCCTCCGCCCTTCTGTGCTTCGGCAATTATATGCAGTGCTACAGTAGTTTTCCCTGAAGATTCAGGACCAAATATTTCTATCACCCTACCTCTAGGAACTCCACCTACACCTAAAGCAATATCCAAAGGTAGAGCGCCGGTAGAAATAGCTTCTATATTAAATCTTGCTGCAGCTTCTCCTAATTTCATTATCGAACCTTTGCCAAATTGCCTTTCAATTTGAGTAATAGCCATTTCTAAAGCTTTTTCTTTTTCAGCCATTTATAAACCTCCAAACATATGTTCTTTAATATATTATATTAATATAAATGAATCAAGTCAAGAAAGTTATTTCAGCCAAGTTTCACATTATATAAGTTAGTATAGTTTGCTCCAGTAGGAGATAAATCGCTTTTCATTAGATATATTTCTGTGACTAAAAAGGAACCTTTAAATTCCAGTTCTGCTACAGCCTTGGGTTCGATTTTTAAAGTATCCCTTATTCTTCCTATAGTTAAATGAGGTGAAAATGGCTTCTTGTCATAAGAGATGTCAAAAACATCTAGTTTCTTATCTATGTCATCTTTCAGTTTCAAAAGATTCAATTGCTCTTTAATACCAATCCATAACACCCTAGGGTGTTTAAGATTAGGGAAAAAACCTAAGCCTGATAATTCGATATAAAACGGCATATGATTTTGTGCTATTTCTGTTAATATCTTCTTTACATCCGAAATTTCATCTGCGGAAATATCACCTAAAAATGCAAGAGTAATATGGAGATTGTCAGGTTTTGTCCATCTTATACCGCTAAAAATTTTCTTTAAATTATTTTGTAAGATAAAATCGTTTATGTTGTTCTTAATTGAAGATTCTAACTCAATAGATATAAAGCATCTCACTTTCATATCCTCCTGAAAAAAGGAAAATTCTCTATACCTAAAGCTTCGCTTTATTTAATCGCTTATTAAGCCTTGTATCATTTTCCTTACTAAATGTAATGCACTGCTAGCAGAACGTTCCTTAATATTTATCCTACTTCCATTAAAAAAGTGTTGTTCAACATATGTAGTTTTAGAATCAGAATAGCCGATATATACTAATCCAACGGGTTTTTCATGAGTGCCACCATCAGGACCGGCTATACCCGTTATTGATACTCCAATATCACAGCCAGAAGAAAGCCTTACGCCTTTAGCCATCTCCTTAGCTGTTTGTTCACTTACAGCACCATATTTTCTGATAGTATCCAGCTTAACTTGAAGCAATTCATGTTTTGCTCTATTACTATAAGAAACAATACCTCTGTCAAACCGTTGTGATATTCCATGTATATTAGTAAGTTTATGAGCCGTTAAACCACCTGTACATGATTCTGCTATAGAAATAGTTTTATTGAAGTTAAATAATAATTGTGCTACTATTTTTTCTATTGAATCATCATCAAATCCATATAAAAAGCTACCAATTCTTTTTATTATTTCATCTTCCACAGGCTTTATAATTTCCTGTGCTTCAATCCTATTTTTGGCTTTTGCCGTCAATCTTACAGTAACCTCACCCATTTTTGCTAAAGGAGCAATGGTTGGATTAGTTTGCTGAGCTATTAAATCTTGCAGCTTTTCTTCAAGGTCTGATTCTCCAATACCATAAAATTTTAAGACTCTTGAAAAAATAGTAGCATTGCACATTTTTGAAAGATATGGAATAACAACTTCTTTAAGCATGGGTTCCATTTCTGCAGGTGGGCCTGGCAGCATAACAATTATTTTTCCGTTATTGTTAAGCAATACTCCGGGAGCAGTTCCGTTTTTATTTTCTATAGCAGAAGCTCCTTCAGGAATTAGGGTCTGTTTATAATTATTTTCAGCAATAGGTTTTCCTCTATGAGCAAAAAAGCTCTTTATTTTATCTAGGGAATGCTCATCCGCTTTAAGTGGGAGATTTAAAAAATTGGATACAGTTTCTTTAGTTAAATCATCCTTGGTAGGACCTAATCCTCCGGTTAAAATGATAATATCCGAGCGAGCAAAACTTGTTTTGAAAACATCACTCAATCTATCCTGATTATCTCCAACGCACGTATGGTAATAAACATCTATGCCAATTTCTTGCAAAGCTTTAGATATAATTTGAGCATTTACATTAGGTATTTGTCCCAAAAGAAGTTCAGTACCCACAGCTATTATTTCAGCTTTCAAATAATGTCACCTCAAATAAAAATAGTTTATTTATTGTCGATTTGATTTTATTGTAAAAAGTCAAATTCAGCCTAAGACATCAACATACTGCTATGATGTTAATACACTATGTGCTGACACAAATTAAAAAAGAAGGTTTCTGCGGTAGATTTAAATTAAATAGTAAAATAAAAACTATATCAAATACATTATTCTAGTTTTTTACATGATTTCCTTTTTTAATCCGCAGAAAAAGAATAAATATTTTTTTGAAATAATTTTATGCTACTTGAGATTTTAGCAGTAGTTTTCTAAAATTGTTACCATCTATTTTTTCATTTTCCATTAGATAATCAACAATTAATTTTAAAACATCTTGTTTTTCTTCTATGATATTTTCAACTATTGATTTTTGTTGCAGTAATATGTTTGAAATGACTTTATGAAGTTTTTCCGAAGGTAGTGAATCCTTATCTACTACACTTAATTCAGACATGCCAGAAAATATTATCTTTTTCGCTAAATCTACAGCCTGTTCAAAATCATTGGATGCTCCTGTACTGCTGTCTCCTAACAATTTTTCTTCGGCTACCGCTCCAGCTAAGGCTACCGCTATCTGTGATTCTAAATACTGTTTTGTGTAAAGATATATATCATCTTCTGGTGTTTGCCTTATATATCCAAGAGCCTGACCTCTGGAAGTAATAGTTATAGTTGAAACTGAATTAGGATTAAAATGTTCACTAACTAAGGCATGGCCGCTCTCATGAATTGCAATTCGTTTACGTTCATCTTCAGTTGGCTTTCTATTAAGTTTTTCACCCATGATAACCTTGTCAATTGCCTCTATGAAATTTTTTTGACTAATCTTTTTATTTTGTTCTCTCATTGCAAAAATAGCTGCTTCATTGCAAAGATTTTCCAAATGAGCCCCAGAAAATCCAAATGTTTCTTTTGCTATTTGTTCTAAATCCACATCAATATCGAGTGGTTTATCTTTAGTATGCAATTTCAGTATTTCAAGCCTTCCATCTTTATCTGGAAGATCCACTTTTACAATACGGTCAAACCTGCCCGGTCTCATCAGTGCAGGATCAATGATATCTGGCCGATTTGTTGCAGCGATAACGAGTAAATTTATATCATCATGAGAAGAAATGCCGTCCATTTCAACTAATAATTGGTTTAATGTTTGATCATATTCTAGATGACTGGCATTTCTGCCTCGTGTACCCGCTATGACTTCAATTTCATCTATAAAAACAACACCGTGTTTTTTAGATGCTTTCTTAGCCATATTACGTGCTACTTCAAATAATTGTCTAACCCGCTGTGCACCGACACCGGCATACATCTCTATAAATTCGCTTCCTGAGGCAGAAACAAAAATTGAATCTATATATGATGTAGCAGCTTTTGCCATGAGAGTTTTACCTGTACCGGGAGCTCCTACTAACATTATTCCTCTAAGAGGGCGAATCCCCATTTTTTTTGCTTCATCAAAGTTCTTAATAAAGTCTAGCGCTTCCAACAGCTCATTTTTAGCTACTTCTTGCCCGCCAATTTTGTCAAAGGTTATGTCTTGAGTATTAGAAATAATTCTTGCCGGATTTTTCATTAAATTTCCTCTGTCTAAAATGTTAAATAGCATATATGCAAAACCTATCATGATAATTATCGGCAGCACATTTATACCATTTATTAAAAGAAATGCCAAAAAGGCTATTCCTAAGCCAATTCCAAATTCAAGCAGCAATTCTCTTCTCCTCCTATTCCCCTTATGCTTCTCGACTAATTACCTTATAAAAACTAGACTCGTTAACTTTTATCTGTAAATAAAGATTATCTAAATCTATAAACACTTTAATTTCTACTGGCTCTAATGTTGTGTTTTTTGTTTTGGCATATTGTATCTCATCAAGCCTAGCTTTCATCTCAGTAAACTTTCCAGTTTGCAAAGCTTCATATATGATAAACTGTACCTCATTATTATATAAGTCACTTATCACTTTATTAGCTTGATTAACAATTTCTAATTCAAACGGTCGACCTTTTAACTGGTGTTCCATTATACCGTGTATTGTACTGTAAGCCTCCATTAAATTATCCACATTTTTAAAAGTAACATCTACAGTAATTTTTTCTTTCCCTTCTTTTATTTTGATATTACTTACATACCTATTTTGAAGTAATTCCTTTTCTAAAGTTTTTGTCATGACATTTTTAGTATAATACCATTGAAATGCTAACATTAATAGCAAGAAGATGATAGAAATAACTATTATTCGAAAAATCTTGTATCTATCATGACTCAATAAACGTTCACCTCACAATTGTTTACATAATATTATTATAGCATACCATTTTTTAATTGTCCTTTGAAAAAAAGGCATCTTTTAGCAATGCCTTCTAGTTTTTATTTTAAATGGACAATCTGAACTTTTTTTACAAAGATATTAAGCCAATAACGCGGTAACTTAGATTCCCTACTGCAATTTTCCTAATAAATCATATTCATAAGTTTCTAGAATCTTTACTGGATATATTTGACCTAATTCACAGTTGCCGTTACCGCATAAAACTTTAACTATTCCATCAACAAAAGGAGCATCATTTTCAGAACGACCAATAAATATTTGATTTGCCTGATCATAGCCTTCGATCAATACATTAAGAATCTTTCCTTTGAATCTTTGATTTTTTATTTTTGAAATAGAGTTTTGAACCTTCATTAGTTTGTTATATCTTTTCTGCTTAATTTTCTCAGATATCTGTGGCATAAGTGCAGCTGCAACAGTATCCTCTTCTTGAGAATACTTAAAAACTCCTACCTTATCAAATTTATATTCCCTTATAAAGTCAAGCAGTTGCTCATATTCAGCTTCTGTTTCAGTAGGAAAGCCAACTATAAAAGTTGTTCTTAAAGTTATTTCAGGCAACCTGCTTCTTATATTATCTATGAGTGTAATTATGGATTGGCTATTAGTAGGTCTGCCCATAAGTCGTAAAATCCTATCATTAAAATGCTGTAAAGGTATATCTAGATAATTCGCTATTTTTTTACTGCTCAGCATTACATCTAATAGTTCCTTATTAATATTTGTTGGATATGCATATAAAATCCTTATCAAGTATTCTCCATCTATTTTTATAAGTTCTTGCAATAATTCAGGAAGTGACGGTCGTCCATAAATATCAACTCCATAGTTTGTGGTGTCCTGAGCCACAAGATTTATTTCTTTAACTCCTTGAGCAACAAGAATTTTAACTTCTTCTTTGATAGCTTCAATCTTTCTGCTTCGATATGAGCCCCTTATAAATGGAATCGCACAATATGAGCAATAATTATCGCATCCCTCGGCTATCTTTACAAAAGAAGTATAAGGATAAATTCTTACACGACTATGAACATCATAATCAATGAAACTATAATTATTGGTAAGGTTAATTTTATTTGAATCTAGTTGTTGAATTACTTCACATATTTTATCAAAATCACCCGTGCCTATAACTGCATCAAGCTCAGGTATTTCTGTCAATAACTCGCTTTTATACCGCTGAGCAAGGCACCCTGTAGCTATAAGCAATCTACATTTACCGAGTTTTTTAAGTTGAGCCATTTCTAGAATCGTATCTATAGACTCTTGTTTAGCCTCTTTAATAAAACCACAAGTATTAATTATTATGATTTGTGCTTCATTTTCATTATTTGTGATGGTGTAATTATGTTTTTTAAGTATACCCAGCATATATTCCGAATCAACAAGATTTTTATCGCAGCCTAATGATATGAAACCTATTTTTATCGCCAATTTTCTCCTCCTGATAATACAGCAAAATTATACATTAATAGTATACTTATTTTACAACTATGTGTAAAGATATATAAGTTCACTAATTTTTTATTCACTTATAATCCCGTATTGGAACTAAAAGTGAAATATAAAATAAAATCAAGAGAAGAACTTTTTAAGTTCTTCTCTTGAAAATAAAGTTTCGGGTTTCTCCCGTAGGCCTTCCAAAGTCTTTACCGTTAATCACTAAATTAATCACAGGAGGGTTGCCTATTCTTATACTAATATCTTTTTCTGCTCTCCATGTTTTCGTTTCTCCTGTATTTAAAGTTCCTTCAAAGTCGGCAATACCGTCTTTTATAACAGAAATCCAGCATCTGCCGTCTGTAACATTCATGGTTACTTCGACAAAATCATCATCAACAACATATACTGTTTGCTGCTTTGAATCTTCTGTTACCTCTACTATTACTTCTGCATCCTTTGTATCCTCTACATCATTTAAGTCTTCTATACTATGTGTAGTATCTTCAACATCTGGTTTGTTGGTTTCATCTTCAGGTAAGCTTTGAGACATAGGTGGTTTTGTTTCATGCTGAGAATGCTTTGGCTTAAATGCTTTTATAAATGTCACTGCTAATATCAAAAATATTACTAATAGGACAGCAATGCTAACGATTTTATGCTTTGGTTTACCGGATAAATCGTCCACCTTTGCCGAATCTTGTGTTAATGAAGCAGTCGAGTCTGTTTCATCATTTTCATTTTCATTTTCATTTTCATTTTCATTTTCTTTACCAGTTACCTTTTTATAAAGTTCAATAACTACACTGGAATCAAGGCCTATGGTATCAGCATAATTTTTTAGAAAGCCTTTAACATAAACATCACCACCTGGTATCACGGAAAAATCACCATTTTCAATAGCCGTTAAGTATTTTGTTCTTATTTTTGTTTCTTTTTGTATTTGTTCCATAGATATATTTGCTTGTTCTCTAGCGCTTTTTAAATACGTACCAAGTTCTGTTGGAGTTTTGATGTTATTAATGTCATAGCTCAGTTTTTCCGCCCCCTCCTGTTCTGATCTTTTTCAAATTTAAATTTAAGATAAAATGACACTTTGATTTAATATATTTGGCCCTTCTTAGAAAATTTATTGGTTATTAATGTATTCATCGAAATATTCTTTGGTAATTAAGATTTCCCTAGGTTTAGTACCTTCATATCCGCCTATAAATCCGCATTCCTCCATTTCATCGATAAGTCTTGCCGCACGGGCATATCCTATTCTTAACCTCCGTTGCAACATAGAAATAGAAGCCTGACCGCTATCCAACACCAATGATACAGCCTCATGGAATAACTCATCAGATTCTTCATGCCTTTTATTATCAACCTCTATTTCATTAAAGTCGGAAAGATTTTTTTCGTATTTAGGTTCTCTTTGTTTCTTGCTAAAATCTACCAAATTTTCAACTTCTTCTTCTGATATATAAGCCCCTTGAATTCTAGTTGGCTTAGATGCCCCAACTGGAAAGAAAAGCATATCTCCTTTACCAAGTAGTTTCTCGGCACCGGATATATCAAGTATGGTTCTAGAATCTATTTGTGAAGAGACAGCAAAGGAAATTCTAGATGGAATATTAGCCTTAATCAGACCTGTTATTATGTCTACAGAGGGTCTCTGAGTAGCCACCACCAAATGTATACCGGCAGCTCTTGCCATCTGAGCAAGCCGGCATATGCTATCTTCGACTTCCCGTGGAGAAACCATCATTAAATCAGCTAATTCATCAATTATTACCAATATTTTAGGCATTGGCTTTTCATTGTTTACTTCATTATACCTTGCTATTTCTCGGACACCTTCTTTCGCAAAGGCTTGGTACCTTCTTTCCATTTCTGTTACCATCCAATTTAGTGCCACAGCAGCCTTTTTAGCATCTGTGACTACAGGAGTTAATAAATGTGGTATACCATCATATACTGCCAATTCGACAACCTTTGGATCTATCATCATAAACTTTACCTCATTAGGGTAAGCTTTGTATAAAATGCTGGAAATAATTGAATTTATACAAACACTTTTGCCTGAACCGGTTGCTCCTGCAATTAGAAGATGAGGCATCTCTGACAAATCTGTAACCATAGGATTTCCACCTATGTCCTTACCCAACGCTATAGTCAATTTGGATATGGATGTACGAAATTCTGTCGATTCTAGTACGTCTCGTAAATATACAGGAGATTTAGCTTTGTTTGGAACTTCTATACCAATTGCTGCTTTTCCGGGAATAGGAGCTTCTATCCTAACATCAGAGGCAGCCAAGCTTAAAGCTATATCATCTGCTAAGTTAACAATTCGGCTAACTTTTGTGCCTGGAGACGGCTGCACTTCAAACCTCGTAATAGTTGGGCCGCAATTAACCTGTATTACCTTCGCCTGTAAGCCAAAACTTTCTAATGTGTTTTCGAGTGTTTGTGCACTGTTTAATAATTCTTTTTCACTGAAACCACCTTGTTTGATAGTATTTTTATGCAGCAAAGATACGGGAGGTAGTTTGTATTTTTTTTCCTCGTCATTGTCGCCATTTATAATAATTGGTTCTTCCTTAACTTCTCTATCTTTTTCCAACTTTTTAGTTTGATTTTCTTCCCGGTTTTTTAAAATGGCATCTTCTTCTATTCCCCTATTATCGTTTTCGCAAACAGAAGATTCATCAATCATATTAGTTATAACTTTTATATTTTTATTTTGAGATGGTGGGTTTATTGGAATGTTCTTATTTTTAATAGATGGCTTTATTTTTTGTATTAAACCCGTTAGCGGCTTTCCGGTAATCAAGATAATACCTATAATTACAAAAGTAATCATCAGTATCGTAGATCCGGTAGTGCCAAAAATACTTATTAGGAATGACAAACCTATTTCGCCTAAAATCCCACCACCAACTCCTTCAACGCCTATATCAGCACTTGTTCTCAATCGATTTATAAAATTCTTTTCGATCATGTTTGCATGAGGTTTTAAATGGATCAATAAGACCGTTACTGTAAAAATAATAAGAAGTCCAATTGTTCGGAAGGATATATTTGGTTTTTTCTTATAATATAAGCAGTACACTCCTGCAAGAATTACTAGTATAGGGATTAATACAGCAGCTTGACCTGCAAATCCCTTGAAGTTTTTACTTATAAAGTTTCCTACTGCGCCAACGGCATTGGTATATATTGAAAAAATCCCAAGCACTCCAAATGAAATTAAAAGAAGTCCGTTAATTTCCCACTGAATATCGCTTTTTGTATTTTTAATATTTTGTGTTGATTTTGCCATTTCGTTACACCTCAGTAATTTTATTATTCTCCATATCTTCAAAAAATCCTTTCTTGTTATATAAAAAAAGACCATAAGGTCTATTGAAGAGAAAATGTTATTATTTTCCCTGGAAAAAAGTTTGGATTTAAAAAATCCTGAGGGTTGCTACTGATAAGCCTTACTATCTTACCTTGATTTATCCCTATACATTCTACAATCAATTTTACTCCATTAGTATCAATCTCTTTATATTCATGCTCTTTATATATTCCATCAAGAACGATTTCTAAAGGCATTGTTGTATATAACAGCAATAAAATCACCTCATAAACATTTAATTGTTAACTAGTTTAATTATTTCTTCTAATTTTTTTATGGCAGCACCAATTCCTCCAACCTCATCAATTAATCCACATTTTACGGCATCTGAACCTACTAACACAGTTCCTATATCTCGAGCAAGTTTACCTGTGCTAAACATCAACTCTCTAAAGGATTCTTCACCAATTTTAGAATGTTCAACAATAAATTTTATGACTCGGTCCTGCATTTTATCCAAATATTCATATGTTTGTGGGACGCCTATCACAAGCCCTGTAAGCCGTATAGGATGAATAGTCATAGTAGCAGTTTCGGCTATGAAAGAGTAATCACTAGCCACCGCTATAGGTACACCAATGCTATGCCCTCCGCCTAAAACTAAAGATACTGTGGGTTTTGTCATACCTACAATCATTTCTGCAATAGCAAGCCCTGCCTCAACATCACCACCTACAGTGTTTAGTATAACTAATAAGCCTTTAATCTTCGGATTTTGTTCTATAGCTATCAATTGTGGAATAATATGCTCATATTTAGTAGTTTTATTCTGCGGCGGTAGCACTATATGGCCTTCAATTTGTCCTACTATAGTAATTGAATAGAAGTTACTTTCCATCTTCGGTATTTCAAGCTGGCCCAATTGCTGTAGTGTTTCAGTTGCAGTATCTTCAGATGTCTGCATGTTTTGATTTTTAGCAGAAATCTCATTACAGGAAAAAACATCATATTGTAACATTAAATCATCCTTCCTAAATGTTTATTTTATTCTTTGAATCTTTTACAATAAATATGCAAAAGAAGTATGACAAAGGATTTGTCATACTTCCATAATAATAGGTAATATCATGGGCCTTCTGCGAGTCTGTTCAAACAAGAGCTTGCCTAAATGTTCCCTTACTTGAGACTTTATTGTAGACCATTCACTAATATTTTCTTCCTGACATTTTCTTAAAGCTTGTTTAACTTTTTCGCGAGCTTGTTCCATAAGTTCTTCAGACTCTCTTACATATACAAAACCTCTTGAGATTATATCCGGACCTGAAACAACTTCACCTGTTTCCTTGTCTATGGCTACTACAACAATCAAAATACCATCTTGTGAAAGTTGTTTGCGGTCCCTTAATACTATATTTCCTACATCCCCTACACCTAAACCGTCAACAAGAACCTTACCGGCAGTAACCCTCCCTGCCATTTTGCATGAATCCTTAGTAAATTCTAAAATTCTACCGTTCTCAACGATGAAAATATTTTCTGAAGGAATGCCAACTTCCATAGCTAAATGCGAATGATGGACAAGATGCCTATATTCTCCATGAACAGGTATGAAAAATTTGGGTCTTACAAGGTTCAGCATTAGTTTTAATTCTTCTTGACTTGCATGACCTGAAACATGAACACCGGATATTGCTTCGTATATAACATTTGCACCCTTTTTAAATAAATGGTCTATCGTTCTAGCTATGAATTTTTCATTTCCCGGAATGGGACTTGCAGAAATAAGCACTGTGTCTTCAGGCATTATCTCAACTTTTTTATGCTCAGACATGGCCATTCGAGTTAATGCAGACATAGGTTCACCCTGACTCCCTGTGGTAATTATTACGACTTTTTCTTTTGGCAAACGGTTTAGTTCATCTAAATCCATCAATAAAGATTTGGGTATGGTAAGATAACCTAAGTCCAGCGCAATATTCACCACATTCACCATACTTCTGCCTACTACGGCCACTTTCCTATCGTTCTTATATGCGGCATCAAAAATCTGCTGAATTCGATGTATATTTGACGCAAAAGTCGCTACTATAATTCGACCTGTAACTGTTTTAAATATATCTTCAATGGTATGACCTACTACCTTCTCTGACATAGTATATCCTTCGCGCTCTGCATTAGTGCTGTCGGACAAAAGTGCAAGTACACCCTTTGAACCTAATTCTGCAAATTTATGAAGATCTGCTTTTTCGCCATTTACAGGAGTTTGATCTAATTTAAAATCCCCCGTATGACAAATTATGCCAACAGGTGTATGAATTGCAAATCCAACTGCATCTGGGATACTATGATTTACCCTGATGAAATCCACAGCAAAACTGCCTATATTGATAGTAGTTGGCGGCTTTACTACGTTCATCGATATATTTTTTTTATTAAGCCTTGTTTCCTTTAACTTGCCTTCAACCAAACCTAAAGTCAATTTTGTTCCATATAGTGGGGCATTTATCTGTTGAAGTACATAAGGGAGTGCTCCAATATGGTCTTCATGTCCATGTGTTATTAGAATACCCTTTATATACTCTTTATTTTCAATAAGATATGTTATATCCGGAATTACTATGTCTATTCCAAGCATTTCCTCTTCGGGAAACATTAAACCCGAATCGATTAGCAAAATCTCTTTACCATACTGAATAACTGTCATATTTTTACCTATCTCACCCATCCCACCCAAGGGAATGATAAGTAATTTGTCTTGTTCATTTTTTGACAATAACAAAACACCTCCAACAACTTAAGTGTAATTTTTGCTTTTTCTTAAATCATCATATTTTTTATGATTGTAGTCTTCCACATCAATAATAACAATATCCGGCCCTATTTTTTTAATCGAATCCCATACTACTTCAGTATAGCTCCGATCTCTCAAGGTAAAAGTAAAAAACCACGAATTTTTTTTAGGTATCAGTAAATAAATTATTTTACCGGAAACTTCGTCTAAAACCAAATCTGAATTCCCAAGTATTCCAAGTCTTGCTCCACTGTAAAGATTGATTATTTCCTTTCCGCTCAATTCACTTAGTTTCATTTTTTTACCTCCCAACCATATTTTATGACCTGAGAAGTAAAAAAATGCAAACTTACTACATACTCACTACATACCAGTGTGCCCGAATCCACCGTTCCCTCTTTCCGTTTCACACAGATTGCGGCCTTGGCAGATTTCAGCTTCTACTACTTTGGCAATTACGAGCTGAGCTATTCTGTCACCTCTCTTTATTGCGAATTTTTGTTTGCCGTGGTTAATCAAAATAACTTTTACTTCTCCTCTATAGTCACAGTCAATAGTTCCCGGACTATTGAGCACTGTAATGCCATGATTTACGGCTAAGCCGCTCCTGGGGCGGATTTGAGCTTCAAATCCAGTCGGAATTTCGATTTTTATTCCGCAAGGGATAACTTTAAATTCTCCTGCCTCCAAATATGTAATTTCGGAAACATTAGCTGCCAAATCCATTCCTGCAGCTCCAGAAGTCATATACTGAGGCAAAGGAATATCTTCTGCCCCTTCAACTTTACATACTATTATCTTTATTTTGTTACACAATTGATGTTTCGCTCCTTTGTCCGGTTCCGTGTGATAAATTTACTTCATCCTCATCCGAAACAGCCTTGTCTACTAAAAAAATATTATCCGCTTTATGATAAACCCTAGCAATACTATGCGATAAGTTTATTCGTCTGGCACTAAGTTCTACAACATCACCGATAAACACTTTATCTTTTATATCTGTGACATCGACTATACAACTTTGCATACTTATTTTGCCTAATATATTGCATTGAATACCATTCACCTTTACGGTTCTATTGGCAGTGATTACCCCAAAACTTGCTAAAATCTGTTTGATAAGATTTTTAAGACTGTCCCAAATCCCATTAGGCTGAGAGATAAAAAGCTCAAGACCGTCATAATAGCCGAAAGGCACTATAGCCACTGTAGTATGCCTTCGAGTTTTAAATCTATTGCCATAGCCGACATAATGCCCTTTAGGCAAGGTTTTTAAAAAGATTATTTTGGAATAGATTTTTGAAGGATTACTTATTTTTAGATTTTTTGAGGGGCATAACCCATATACTAAGTTCCCCACTCTGACCATATCCAAATGCATCTCGGCATAATTTAACATTGCAGTGCTATTACATACATGCTTTAAGGGTATTTTATAGCCTTGATGCTCTAATTCTTTTATAATTGATAAAAATATGTTAAATTGTTTACGGGTAATACTTTCGTTTGTTGCCAAGGAAAAATGTGTATAAATTCCCTCAATGTAAATGTTCTTGAAATTAGCTGTTATTATATGAACCATTTCAACAGCATGTTCAGGTAATACGCCAAATCTTCCTAACCCTGTATCAATCTTCACATGTACGAAAGCTTTTTTATTCATTTTTGCGGCTGCATCATTAAGGGCTTGTACAGTATCAAAAGAACAAACAGTAACTGTTAAGTCATAATTCAATGCATCTTCAGCTTGTTCGGGCAGTATAGTATTAAAAACAAGCACTGGTTCCTTTATCCCGCTTTTTCGCAAAAAAATACCTTCTTCTAAAGAAGATACACCCAAATAATCGGCTCCACTCTCTACGGCACATGCGGCAACAGGATACATCCCGTGCCCATAAGCATTAGCCTTAACTACTACCAATAATCGAGTTGCGCCAATATAATTTTTTATAGTTTTAATATTCTCTGATATTGTATTCAAATCTACGTATAGCCAAGAAGTCGGATTTGCCATGATTATTACCCTTCTATTGTTTTATCAAGTAAAGTATACATGAAATATAGTTAGATTTCAACTTTTATTCTTATCTTACTATAGTTATTCTTCCGACAACAATTCACCAACCGTAGTAATTTTAAATCCCTGTTGATGTAGATTTTCAATAATTGTTGGCATTGCTCTGACAGTCTCTTCGGTAGGATGCATCAGTACAATTTTGCCATTACCAGCATTATCCAGAACCTTATTAATTATATAATCTACTCCTGGCTTTTTCCAATCGATGGTATCAATGGTCCACATTATCATGTGGTAGTTCATTGCATTAGCTGCTTTCTCGGTTAAATCTGAAAACTCTCCATATGGAGGTGCAAAAAGGGTTGTCTTTTTACCTGTTATTTCTTGAATAATTGATTCAGCTTTTTTTATTTCATTCAGATTTTCTTCGTAGGAGAGCTGTTTATGATGAGCATGACTGTATCCATGATTCCCAATTTCATGTCCCTTATTATGGATCAGTCTTAATAGATCGGGATAATTTTCAGCCCACCTGCCTTCTATGAAAAATGTGGCTTTTATATCATTGTCACTAAAAACTTCTAGTAATGGTGGTATATATTCATTGCCCCATGCAATATTACATGTAAAGGCTATTATCTTTTTATCATTTCTTCCTTCATAAATAGGCTCATACTTGCCAAGGGTTTGAATATCTGAAGATGGTATTTTTAATAAAGTCCATGCTAATGTAAGAATAAAAAAAGAAATGATGCCAAAAGTTTTTCTTGGTAACTTAAATATATAAAACTTCATAAAATATCCTTCCTCTCTACTTTTATGTTTCTACATAAATAGTATTTTGAAAAAGATATTTTATGACATAAAAAAACATAAACCGATATTATTCGGTTTATGCTTCGATGCTTTTTTTAGTTTGTGTTTCATTAAGAGCATCTTTGTGCGATAAGTTAATCCTACCTTGTTTATCAATATCAGTTACTTTTACTAGGATCTCATCACCAACTTTTACTACATCTTCTACCCGTTTTACTCTCTCTTTGGATAACTTCGAAATGTGAATTAGGCCTTCCTTCCCTGGCAATATCTCCGCAAAAGCTCCAAAATTAGTCGTACGCATTATTTTACCCATATATATTCGACCCACTTCAACATCCTGTGTAATCTTATCAATTATTTCCATTGCTTTAATTCCCGCTGACTCTTCAGGTGCAGATATATAGACCTTCCCATCGTCTTCGATATCAATTTTTGTATTTGTTTCTGCAATTATCTTGTTAATAGTTTTCCCTCCCGGACCTATAATGTCTCGGATTTTATCCGGGTCTACAGTAATCGTAAATATTCTTGGAGCATAGGCAGATAATTCTTTTCTAGGTTCAGGGATTACCGACAGCATCTTGTCCATAATGAATAGACGGCCTTCCCTTGCTTGCTGCAAGGCACTTTTCAGTATATCTTCATCAATTCCCTTTATTTTAATATCCATCTGAATTGCAGTAATACCATTTTTTGTTCCTGCAACTTTAAAATCCATGTCGCCTAAAAAATCTTCCATACCCTGTATATCGGTCAAAATTGTAACTTTATCCCCTTGCTTAATTAAGCCCATAGCTACACCTGAAACAGGTGCTTTTATAGGTACACCGGCATCCATTAATGCAAGTGTTGAACCGCATACGCTTGCCATCGAACTGGAACCGTTAGAGCTTAAAACTTCTGAAACTAATCTTATGGTATATGGAAAATCTTCCTCTGAGGGAATCATTGGCTCAAGAGCTCTTTCGGCCAAGGCACCATGACCTATTTCTCTTCGCCCCGGTCCTCTAATAACTTTTGTTTCACCTGTGCTATATGGCGGAAAATTATAATGATGCATATATCTTTTTGACTCTTCAATACCTAGACCATCCAAAATCTGAACATCACCTAAAGCTCCGAGAGTTGCTACTGTAAGAACCTGTGTTTGTCCGCGCGTAAATAAGCCTGAGCCATGAGTCCTAGGTAAAATCCCTACTTCACAAGAAATCGGCCTTATTTGATTGGGTGTTCTGCCGTCGGGTCTAATGCCTTCATATGAAATCATCTTTCTTACTTCTTCTTTTAGGATATCATATAATACATCAGTTATTTGTTTTTCCGTATCCGGATAAATGTCTTGAAAATGCAGCAAAGTATCTTCGTTTATCTTATCAATATAAGCTTCTCGCTCTTGCTTATCATAAATTCTAATGGCTTTTAATATATCTTCAGTTGCAAATTCGCGAACCGATTTTTCTAACTCATCATCAATTTCTTCCGCAGTTATTTCCATTTTAGTTTTACCGATTTCATTAATTATTTCTTCTTGAAAAGCTATAATCTTTTTAATTTCCTCATGGCCATAGAGGATGGCACTTAACATTTCATTTTCGGATACTTCATCGGCACCAGCTTCAACCATAAGTACTGCTTCTTTAGTTCCGGCTACTACCAGTCTGAGACGACTTTTTTCAGCTTCAGACACTGTAGGGTTTATTACATATTTGCCATCAATTAAGCCTACTGATACTGCTCCGACAGGACCTTCAAATGGTATATCCGAGATACACAATGCACATGATGCACCATTAATAGCAACAATATCAGGAGTATTGTCTTGGTCTACTGATAAAACGGTAGCAATTACCTGTACATCATTTCTAAAATCTTTGGGAAATAAAGGTCTCAACGGCCTATCAATTAAGCGTGCCGAAAGGATGGCCTTTTCACTGGGTTTTCCCTCCCTTTTAATAAAACCTCCGGGAATCTTACCTACGGCATATAATTTCTCTTCATAATCGATAGTAAGCGGCAAAAAGTCTACACCTTCTCGGGGCTTTTTAGAAGCTGTAGCCGTCACTAATAACACAGTATCTTCATATCTAATCATAACTGAACCATTGGCTTGCTGAGCCACTTTGCCTGTTTCTATGATTAATTTACGACCACCTATTTCTGTTTTAAATTCTGGCAAGAAATAATCCTCCTTTATTTGATTTTTTTAACTTTTTAATAATGATTTTATTCGACACTAAAATTAGTATTTCCTTCTTTTAAAATAAAAAGGCAATTTAAACTTCATAATTGAGTTTTAATAAAAAAAATAAAATTTAAGCGGGGAAACCCCGCTTTATTTCCTTAACTCTAATTTTTCAATAAGATTTTTATAACGTTCCAAGTCATTCTCTTTTAAATAATTAAGCAAAGCACGTCTCTTACCGACCATTTTAAGCAAGCCTCTGCGAGAATGATGATCTTTTTTGTGCTGCTTTAAATGTTCGGTTAATTGGTTTATTCTGTGTGTTAACATAGCAATTTGAACTTCCGGAGAACCAGTGTCGGTTTCGTGAATTTTGTATTCATTTATTATTGCCTGTTTAGTTTCCTTGACCAATGCCATATTGCATTCACCTCCTTATTCTATAAAATCCCCGATTGCCCAGTAAATCGTTGGAGACCTCAATTAACCGAGCAAGGGTTCATATATCGCAAATAGATTTTATCATAACATGCAAGAAAAGTAAATTTAAATTAATTTTAAAATTTCCATAGCCCTTATAAAGTCATTTTGTATTTGCATTGCGAGAGCTTCGGCTGTATTAAATTTAATTTCCCGACGCAAATTGTCAATAAACATAACCTCGAGTTTTTCACCATATAATTTTTTGCTAAAATTAAATAAATGCGTCTCAAGCCATATACTATCGCCATTAAAGGTTGGCTTTATACCTAGATTTGCCACTCCTTTATATATATTATCTTTCCAACGTACAAGAACTGCATATACTCCTCTGGGAGGCAGTATGAGTTCTTGTTCTGGTAAAATATTTGCAGTAGGAAAACCTAGCTTTTTACCTATACCGTTTCCATGTTGCACAAAACCTTCAACGGTAAACGGACGCCCTAAAAATTCAGCAGCGCTTTTCATATCGCCTTTTTCTATTAGGTTTCGAATAAAAGTACTGCTAATAATTTGCCCTTTATATTTTACAGGTGGAATGATAATTGTATCAATGCCTTCTTTATGGCATATCTCTTTTAAGGTATGAGCCGTACCCTCACTCTTGTATCCAAATCTATAATTATAACCGACAACTATGACCTTTGCGTTACATTTATTGATTAATATATCGTATATAAAATCCTTATAATTTATCCTGGAAAATTCCAAAGTGAAAGGCGCCAAAATGAAGTGGTCTATTCCATAGGATTTCATTATTTGCTGTTTTTGATTTGGTGTCATTATAAATTTTACATTGTTATCCGAAGATAAGACTTTTGATGGGTGTGGTTCAAAAGTAAAAATTAAGGAATCGATATTCCTTAATTGAGAAGATCGTAATAATTCTTTAATTAATTTTTGATGGCCTTTATGTATACCGTCAAAGTTTCCAATGCCGCAAGCTGTGCAATTCGCTATTTGTAAAGATGACAATTCATGGTATATTTTCATATGCTTCTCTCAATCCTGCTTTAAAGATTTAAATACTTGTAGTGCAATTCGGTTTTTGATTTCTTTCACAACTGCAATGCCTAAAAATTCTTTAAAGTTATAAACACGAATAAATTTATCTAGATACACTCTTAGATAATCGAAATCGCCATATAACACTTTACCTTTTATAAAAAAAATATTATCTTCTCGATTTAATATGACCATGGGCATATTTTGCAAACACTGATCTATTGGGATTAAAACCTTTTCAAATGTATTATTTATAAGATTTTGTTGAATCTCTTCAAGAGTTAATGAATCTTCTATTTTAAAAGACCCAGATCGTGTCCTAATCAAATCTGAAAGGCATGCTCCACAGCCAAGTTTATTGCCGATATCCTCACAAAGAGTTCTTATATATGTGCCCTTTGAACAAGCCACATTAATAATAGCAGATTTTTCGTCAAATTCAAGTAAATCTATGGAATATATATATATTTTTCTAGGTCTTCGTTCTACCGTTATTCCTTGACGTGCCAATTCATATAATTTTTTTCCTTTATAATGCACGGCTGAATACATAGGTGGTATTTGCATAATTTCTCCAGTAAATTCTTTAAGAACTTCTTCAAATTTAATTTTTCCAATGTTAAAAGGACCATTATAAATCTTTATAATATTTCCTTGAAAATCGCCAGTATCCGTAGTAACTCCCAAACGCATTTCAGATATATATTCTTTGTCATCTTCCATAAAAAATTCTATAGCCTTTGTTGCCTTACCGATAAAAACAGGTAGCACTCCGGTGGCAGCAGGGTCTAAAGTTCCACTATGACCTATTTTTTTAATCTTTAACAATCTTCTTAAATGATTTATAACATCATGAGATGTCATTCCCGCAGGTTTTAATACATTAATTACACCTTTCACCAAACCCCTCCATTATATACATCCTTACTGTGTTTAAAACAATTTTACGGGCTTTTTCTAAAGGAACTTTCATAATACAACCTGCGGCTCTTAAATGGCCACCTCCGTTAAATTTTTCCGCTATCTTACTTACATCCATCCACTCGTTTGACCTAAATCCAACTTTTGTAAGTGATTCCTCTTTTTCTCTAAAAAGTACAGCTACTTCCACACCTTCAATTTCTCTAGCATAATTAATGATACCATCTATATCTTCCTCTAAGGCTCCGGTAATTTCAAGCATTTCTTTTGTAATATAGATACTTGCTACTTTATTATCAGCCGATAATTCAAGAGTATCTAATGCTAGTTTCAGTAAATTGATAGAACTGATACTTCTTTTTTCAAAAACTTGGCGACTCACATAATTCGGTTTTACGCCTTTATCTACTAAATCTGCTAAAATCCTTAATGACAAAGATGTAGTATTAGAATATCTCATAGAACCAGTATCGGTAACAATAGATGTGAAAATATTAAGAGCAATATCATAATCTATTTCAATTTCGCCATCTAATAACCCATATATAATTTCTCCAGCTGAAGAAGCATTGCTATCAACTATGTTTAAGTTGCCAAAGTTAGTATTGCTTTTATGGTGGTCTATATTTATTATGACATTTGCATATCTATCTAAGCCTTCTCTAAAACCAAGTCGTTCAACATCGCTACTATCTACAGCAACTAACGCGTCATAATTACCTGAAATTCTCTTTGTAATTAAATTACTTCCCGACAAAAACTCATATTTTTTAGGGATATCATCATTGATTACCGGCACTGCCTTTTTATCTTTTTTCAATAAAGCAAGAGTCAATGCAAGTACAGAACCTATACTATCTCCATCTGGATCAATATGTGAGGTGATTATAAAACTGTTATTGTTTTTAATAGCCTCATAAAAGGCAGTAACATCAACAATATCCATGTTATTTATCCTCTTTTTCTTCTTGTTTCTGTTTTTTAATTTCTTCTAGTAATTTATTAATATGAATCCCGTATTCAATAGACTCATCTATTCTAAAGGATAACTCAGGCATATACTTTATTCTGATTTTACTTGCTAATTCATGCCTTATAAAATTTTTTGCATTCTGAATTACATCAAAAGTAGTATCTCTTTTTGTTTTATCGCCATAAAAACTAATAAACACTGTAGCGTGCCCAAGATCCTTTGTTACCTTAACTTTAGTAACAGATATCAACCCTTCAATGCGCGGATCTTTTAAATCACTATTTATTATTTCACTAATACCTTTTTTAATTTCTTCTGCAATTCTTTCGTTCCTAGAAAAGTCCACTTTAGTATTCACCTCATACTAATATTAGCTCTTAACCGGTTTGATTACAAAAGCCTCAAGAACATCCTGCTCTTTTATATCATTGAATTTTTCAAGACCGATACCACACTCATATCCGCTCATAACTTCTCTTACATCATCCTTAAATCGCTTTAAGGAAGCTATCTTACCTTCGTGAATTACAATTCCTTGACGTATTACACGGATTTGTGAATTTCTGGTAATTTTTCCTTCTGTAACAAAACACCCAGCTACCACACCAATTGTAGGAACTTTAAATAATGCTCTAACTTCTGCTCTGCCCATTACTACTTCCTCGTATTCCGGTTCAAGCATTCCCTTCATGGCTAGCTGAATATCGTCTAAAACATCATAAATGATTCTATAAGTTCTTATATCGATTTGTTCTTTTTCTGCCATCTTTTTTGCATTAGAATCAGGTCGCACATTAAAACCAATAATTATTGCATCCGAAGCTGATGCAAGCATTACATCACTTTCAGTAATTGTCCCCACACCACCATGAATTATCTTAACTTGAACTTGATCGCTCGAGCACTTTTCTAAAGCTTGTTTAATCGCCTCAATCGAACCTTGTACATCAGCTTTTATTATCAAATTCAAATCTTTTACTTCGCCTTTTTGAAGCTTTTCAAATAGTCGGTTCAATGATATTTTTTTAGGTGTATTATATTCTGGTTCTTTTTGAAGATTCTTTTGCTCTTCAGCAATTGACTTAGCTTCTTTTTCGCTTGATACGGCTATTAAAATATCGCCAGCAGTTGGCACTTCAGACAATCCCAGCACTTCCACAGGCATTGAAGGCCCTGCTGCTTTTATTCTTTTACCGCGAGAGTTAAACAATGCCCTTACCTTCCCATAAGATGTACCTGCAACTATTCCGTCACCAACTCTTAAGGTTCCTCTTTGAACCAGAACGGTAGCAATAGGGCCACGACCTTTATCCAGCTTGGCTTCTATTATAACCCCACGAGCTTTACAGTTGTAGTTAGCCTTTAATTCAGACATTTCAGCCACTAATAGAACCATTTCTAAAAGTTGGTCTATCCCTGTTTTTGCTTTTGCGGAAACATTTACAAAAATTGTATCTCCACCCCATTCTTCAGGAATTAAACCATAATCCGCTAACTGTTGTTTTATTCTGTCCGGATTTGCTGCAGGTTTATCAATCTTATTTATTGCAACAATAATGGGAACACCTGCTGCTTTAGCATGATTTACAGCCTCAACAGTTTGCGGCATTACACCATCATCCGCTGCTACTACTAATATTGCTATATCAGTTACTTTTGCACCTCTGGCTCGCATAGCTGTAAAAGCTTCATGCCCTGGGGTATCTAAAAATACAATCTTTTTTCCATTAACTTCAACTTCTGAAGCACCTATATGTTGAGTAATACCGCCTGCTTCTTGCTTTGTAACACTCGTTTGCCTTATAGCATCCAGTAGAGATGTTTTGCCGTGATCAACATGACCCATTACCGTTACAACTGGGGGACGAGGTTTTAAGTCTTTAGGATCATCACTTTCCTCTTTTATTAATAGATCTTGACCATCTTCTTTTTCTTCAGTAACGTCAAATTCAAACTCACTGGCAAGTTTCTTTGCTGATTCAAAATCTATTTCTGCATTAATGTTTACCATCAAACCGTAATCCATGAGTTTCTTTATTATTTTAACTGGTTCAATTCCCATAAGAACGCCTAAGTCCTTAACACTTATTTTTCTGGGAATAGTTATTACTTTTCGTTCGTTTTTATTATTATCCTCAGTTTTCGTACTGGTAATCTCGCTTTTTTTAGTATCATATGATTGAGCAGATTTCTTCTTACCTTTTCCTGATTCTTCTTCAATTAGTTCAATAACTAGTTTTGCTGTATCTTCGTCAATTGTGCTCATATGATTTTTTACAGTTACATCTAAATCTTCTAAAATCGTAATGAGTTTTTTACTGGAAATTCCTAATTGCTTGGCTAATTCATATACACGTAGTTTAGTCAATATCCCCCACCCCCGTTAAAAGATTAATACGCCTAGATATTTCTTTTGCTATACCTTTATCAGTAATCCCAATCACCTTTCTTTTTTTCTTGCCGATTGCTCTACCTAATTCATCAGAAATTCCCCACGAAATCATAGCTATATTTTTGCGGGTGCTTAATTCCTTGATTTTTTTTTGGGTGTTTTCCGATATATCCTTGGATATAATTATCAAAAAAACTTTATTGGCATTAACGCTTCTTTCCACACAATCCAGGCCTGATATTAACTTGCCTGCCTTTTGGGTAATGCCTAATATAGAAAAGACTTCATCGGATTTCATGAATTTAATAATTCCTCCTTGATGTTTAAAACCATTTCTTTTGTTACGCGAAAATCCAAGGCTTTAGAAAGTTGGTTCTCCCTCATCGATGCTTCAATGCATTTATCATTTTTGCAAAGATAGGCTCCACGGCCAGATTTTTTACCTGTAGGATCTATTTCAATTTTACCATCAGTAGTACGAACTATTCTTATTAATTCGTTTTTTGGTTTCATTTCCTTGCACCCAATGCACATACGCATCGGAACCTTCTTACGTTTCACTTTCGTCACCTCTCAAATCATCACTGGCATTAAAATTGCCATCCTTGCTCTTTATATCTATTTTCCAACCGGTTAACCTTGCAGCAAGTCTTGCATTTTGGCCTTCTTTTCCAATAGCTAATGATAACTGACTTTCTGATACAGTGACTCTTGCTGTTTTAGTATTCTCTTCTACAATAACATTCAACACTTTTGCGGGACTTAAGGCATTTGAAATAAATTCAGCCACATCTTTATCCCATTTAATTATATCTATTTTCTCCCCATTAAGTTCATCCACAATTGACTGGACTCTTGATCCTTTGGGACCGACACAAGCACCTACCGGATCAATGTTTTCATTTTTTGAGTATACGGCTATTTTTGTTCTAGAACCAGCTTCTCGAGCTATTCCCTTAATTTCTACAATACCTTCATAAATCTCGGGCACTTCTAATTCAAACAACCTTTTTACAAGTCCGGGATGAGATCGTGAAACAGTTATCTGAGGGCCTTTGGTAGTCTTCTTAACTTCAAGTATATAAACTTTTATTCTATTACCTTGAACATACTCCTCAGAGCTTATTTGCTCTCCAGTAGGAAGAATAGCTTCAGTTTTACCTAAATCAATTATAACATTTTTTTTGTCAAATCTTTGAACTATACCTGTAACTATATCGGTTTCTCTCCCAGAGTATTCTTCAAATATTAAGTCCCTTTCAGCTTCTCGTATTCTTTGCATTACAACCTGTTTTGCTGTTTGTGCAGCTATTCGGCCAAATTTTTTTGGAGTTACTTCTATGGAAATAACATCACCGATTTTTGCAGTTGGGTTAAATGTGTATGCTTCATTAATATCAATTTCAAGGAGTGTATCTTTTACTTCGTCCGTAACTACCTTTTTAGAAAATACTTTTACTTCCCCCGTATCTCTATCGATACTGACAGATACATTTTGAGAAGAACCATAATTCTTTTTGTAAGCAGATATTAATGATGCTTCAAGTGCATCTAATAGAATGTCTTTTGATATGCCTTTTTCTTTTTCTATTTGTGCCAATGCTTCGATAAATTCTATATTCATTTTCGATCCCCGTCCCATTTGAATTTTAACTTAGCTGATGATATCTTTTCTTTCGGAATTAAATAACATTCTCCATTCTTAACAGTAACAGTATTGTTTGAATAATCCTCTAAAATCCCCGTGAAAACCTTCTTATCACCAATCTTTTCAAAGGTTTTAATTTCTACAAATGAACCGATGTATCTTAAAAAATCCTTGTCCGTTTTTATCGGTCTTTCTAACCCTGGAGAAGATACCTCTAAAATATAACTGCATGGTATTAGATCAGCAATATCAAGAAGTCTGCCAACTTCTACACTCACAGTCTGACAATCATCAATGGTTATCCCACCAGGCTTATCAATATAATATCTTAAATACCAAT
Organism: Tepidanaerobacter acetatoxydans Re1; assembly: GCF_000328765.2. NCBI lineage: Bacteria > Bacillati > Bacillota > Clostridia > Thermosediminibacterales > Tepidanaerobacteraceae > Tepidanaerobacter > Tepidanaerobacter acetatoxydans. The sequence continues at coordinate 1,313,134 of NC_019954.2, read as the reverse complement.
TTCCAGATTCCTTTACAAATTCCATATCGATTAATTCAAACCCTGCTGCTTCAACGGCTTTATAACCCAAATTCCATAGTTTCTTCATAGATTCATCTTTCAGCATAGTATAATCACTCCTGTAAAACCAAAAGTTTTATTTAGTTTGGCATAAATTAAAATGACATTAGTAATAGAAAAACATTCTTATAAAATGAAGAATTAGTCTTATAATATTAAAGAGTGGGAATTTACCCACTCCAAGTTTCACCTCAATAAATAATGTCCGTTTACTACCCTTTAAATTATAACACAGCAACTTGTCGAATGCAACTCAAAACAAACTTATTTGATCAGTTTCCTGAAGGCCGTTTAATATGCTATTTTGCTTCAAAATCTGGACAACAGTTTTAGTTATCTTTGTCCTTTGTTGTAAATCATCAATTGAAGTAAATCTTCCTTTGTTTCTTTCCTTTTTTATGTTCTGAGCCGCTGTAATCCCTAAGCCTTGCAATGCCGATAAAGGTGGCAATATACCGTCTTTTGTTATTTTAAATCTTTTCACATCTGACTTATATAAATCTATGGGAACAAATTGGATACCTCTCATATACATCTCATGAGCTACTTCTAACAGTGTAAAAATATTTTTTTCTTTAGCGGTGGCCTCTTTTTCTTTCTTTTCAATTTCATTCATTGTTTCCATAATTTTTTTAGGGCCCTGTAAAATTAGTTCAGCATCAAAATCGTCTGCCTTAACAGTAAAATAAGTTGCATAAAAGGCTTCTGGAAAATGCACTTTAAAATATGCAATTCTAAAAGCCATCACTACATAGGCTACGGCATGAGCCTTTGGAAAAAGATATTTAATTTTCTTGCATGATTCAATAAACCATGAATCTATATTACTATTTTCCATTAATAGTTTTTCGTATTCCGGTTTCAGGCATCTACCTTTTCTTACGTCTTCCATAATGTTAAAGGCTGTTTTAGAATTAATTCCCTTGTTTATTAAATATATCATTATGTCATCCCTGGTAGCAATTACATCTTTTAATGTTGCAATATTATTTTTTATAATGTTTTGTGCATTATTAAGCCATACATCCGTGCCATGTGATAAACCGCTTATTCTAACCAGTTCTGAGAATGAAGTCGGACGCGTATCTTCGAGCATTTGCCTAACAAACCTGGTCCCAAATTCGGGAACTCCCAGTGTTCCCACTGATGTTCCTAAAACCTTTGGATCCAAGTTTAATGGTGTAAGAGATGAAAAGATTTTCATAGTTTCTGCATCATCTAAAGGTATTTCTTGCACGTTTATACCTGTTTCTTCCTCTAACATTTTAATGACTGTAGGATCATCATGACCTAATAAATCTAGTTTTAGCAGTCGATCGCTGATAGAATGATATTCAAAATGAGTTGTAATAACCCCTGAACCCTTGTCGTCGGCGGGATGTTGTATTGGTGTAAATTCAAAGATTTCTTTATCCTTTGGAACTATTATTAGGCCTCCGGGGTGTTGACCTGTCGTCCGTTTAACGCCCGTAATCCCAGCAGAAAGACGGGTTAACTCGATATTGGGTAGCTGCATACGTTTTTCTTCTAAGTATGCCTTAACAAAGCCAAAAGCTGTTTTTTGTGCTATGGTTGAAACAGTCCCAGCTCTAAATACATGATGCTCTCCAAATAATTCTTCAGTATACTTGTGAGCTTTTGACTGATATTCTCCTGAAAAGTTTAAGTCAATATCAGGGATTTTATCTCCCTCAAAACCCATAAATACCTCAAAAGGGATATTAAAACCTTCTTTTTTCATACGACTTCCACATTTGGGGCAATTTTTATCAGGTAAATCCGGACCCACTATTTCTTGCTTATCTTCTTCAAATATAGACGTTTGGCATATCGGACATAAATAATGAGCCGGCAATGGATTAACTTCCGTAATTTGGCACATGGTAGCAACCAGAGAAGAACCTACTGACCCTCTGGATCCAACAAGATACCCATCTTCCATAGATTTTTTTACTAGCTTATGTGCTATAAGATATATTACAGCATAGCCATTATTAACAATAGAATTTAATTCATGTTTTATCCTTTTTTCAACAATAGGAGGTAATTTTTCGCCGTAAAGTTTCTTAGCTTGCCGATAAGTCATGTCAATGATTTCTTGTTCAGCGCCTGCAATTTTAGGCGGATATAGTCCGTCTGGAAACGGTACAATCCCGTCATTTACTTCATCTGCTATAATATTTGGATTTTTTATAACTACTTCATTTGCTATTTCTGTTCCAAGATATTTGCATTCGTTTAACATTTCATCAGTAGTTTTAAAATATAATCTCGATTCTTTGTCAGCATCTTGGAATCCCTGAGCATTTAGAAGAATTTTTCTAAGTATTTCATCTTCGGGATTAGCAAAGTGCACATCACCAGTCATTACTACAGGCTTTCCTGAATTTTTCCCTATATCATATATTTTACGATTCAGTTCCTCGAGTCTTTGCATTCCGCTTGCATACCCGCCATCGATTAAAAAGGCATTATTGTGTAGTGGTTGAATCTCCAAAAAGTCATAAAACCCTGATATTTCTTTGACTTTTTCATAGCTACAAAAATGGAGCAAGCTCTGAAACAGCTCACCTGCTTGGCATCCGCTTCCAATTAATAAACCTTTTCTATAAGTTCTAAGTAAAGATTTTGGTATACGAGGATGCCTATAGAAAAAATCTAAATGTGATACAGATACAAGTTTATATAAATTCTTTAAACCAATATTGTCTTTTACAAGAATCGTAGCATGATAAGAACTTAGGTTTGTTGCGCCCTTTTTTAATTTATAAATATCATTTATTTGAGAAAGATTATTTATACCTGCTTCATTTACCTTTATGAGGAGCTCCTGCAATATAAGCGCTGCAGTCTTTGCATCATCAATAGCTCTATGGTGAGATCCCATTTTTATATTTAATTCTTTTGCCAAAGTATCTAATCGGTGGTTTTTTAACTTGGAAAAAATTATTCGGGCTAAAGCTAAAGTATCCAGTATATTATTTTTGAAGGGAATTCCGAGCTTAGATGCTTCCCTTCTTATGAATCCAGAATCAAATTCTGCGTTATGAGCCACAAATACTCCATCACCTAAGAATTCCATAAAGGATGGAAGAACCTTTTCAATAGGCCTTGCGGTTTTTAGCATATCATTTGTTATTCCTGTGAGATTTATAATATTAGTCGGGATGAGTCTTTGGGGTTTTATAAAGGAACTAAACCTATCAATAATCTCATTATTAAGTATCTTTACAGCACCTATTTCTATAATCTCATCATTATCAAAACAAAGTCCGGTTGTTTCTATATCAACAACTACAAATGTCACATCTTTGATTGGTTTATCCGGAGGCGATATTATAACAGGATTCTCATCATCGAATATATATGCTTCAACCCCATAAATCGGCTTTATGCCGATTTTTTTTGAAGCCTCATATATTTCGGGGAAAGATTGCAATACACCGTGATCAGTAAAGGCAACTGCCTTATGTCCCCACTTTTTAGCCATTTTAATAACCTCTGTCGGTGAACATAAGGCATCCATAGAACTATATCGTGTATGTAAGTGTAATTCAACCCTTTTTTCAGGTTTTGTATCCATCCTTTCAGGCTTTTTGTCAATATTAACATCAAACGGAATCAATTCATACTCCTGACTGTACTTACTCTTTTCTATTTTCCCGCGAACTTTTAACCAAAGGCCTTCTTTAAATCTAAATTCTAAGGATTTTTGTTCACCTGAAAGAAATATTTTTACTAAAATTGAACCAGTATAGTCAGTTAAACCAAATGTAAGCATTATTGTCTTATTTTTTAATTCACGTTTTTCAATATTAAAGACCTCGCCAGAAAAGATAATATCGTTAGTTTCACTAATAAAATCACCTATAGGAGTTGAATTGCCTGAAATTATTCTTCCAATTATATTTGGAGATAAGTTATCATCATCAATTCCATTACCTTTAAATTCATTTTCTTTGAGGATAGACTCTATTATTTCTTTTTCCTCTTCATAAATGTCATATGTGTTTTCTTTTATACTTTCCTCAGTCTTTTCTTTAAAAACAACTTTTAAAGGATACCCTAAACCTGTGAAAAAATTTTCTATAATAGGGCATACCTTACGTTCTTTTAAAAACTCTATTCCGCTAGGTTCAACATAAATATTCAGATGTTTTTCATTTAATTCCCAATAGCTGTTAAGCATCCACATTTGTGATGCCGGAGCTTCAGTAAATATGTGTTCTAAAAGGTCTTTCCATACTTTTGTAACTAGCGCTTGAGCTTTATTTTTATTATCTACTTTGACGCAATGAAACAAAATATTATTAGTATGCGGCAAATGAGACAATAATATATTTTTTATTTTAATTAATATTTGTTCGGTTAAAACGTGTTCTGAAAGTAAAAAAATATCTAAGTCTTTCTTTTCCCTTGAAACAACTATGTTCTCTAATATAATATTTGTTAACAATCTCTTTTCTTCAGCTTCAAATATTTTTAAATCCTCTTCTTTAAATATATTTTTAAGGTTGATCATACTATAATCCCTCTACATCAAAAAAGAAAAAATTATTTTAATTAAATTTGAATTTTATAGCACTAGATATTATATCCACATACATTTTTATTCTGGATATAAAGCCTAAAAAAGCACCTCTTTTTTCTTCTTTCATTACATGAGTTAAATTAGGAAGATAAACTCGCTGAACCCTTACTTTTTCTTTCTCGGCCATTAAAGTAAGTGCCATTTCAATACCATAATCTTTTACATTGTGTTTTTCAAGTTTATAAAAAACTGATCTTGATATAGCTCTCTGACCCGAAAGAAATGGTGCGATTTTTTGGGCTAAATCAGTAGCTCCTCTCCCGGATTTAAATATCCCTATAGTCATATCAGCTTTTTTATCAATAATAGGCTGTAAAAGGCTCGTAATATGTTCATCCTTCAAGCCTATTAAGTCTGCATCTAGCATTAGGATTATATCCGCATCCGTATTTTTAACGCCTATTAAGACAGCATTTGTTTTTCCTTGATTTTTCTCAAGCTCAATTACGCAAGCCTTATAAGATTTGGCTATTTTTGCAGTATTATCACTCGAGCCGTCACTTATAACAATAATTTCATCTATTAGTTTGTGGGTTGACAAGGGTTTTAAAACATTACCTATGGTTTTTTCTTCATTGTATGCAGGTATTACCACAGCAATTTTCATAGGTGTAAATCACCCTTTGCAATTTAATTTGTCTGGCAAACACAAATTTACTAACTAAGATTTTAAAAAGCTTTAACAAAATAATTAAATATTTCTAGTTTTATTTACTCATAAAGTTAAATAGGGAATTTTTTATAATGCTATTTTTTAATAGGATTTTGCAAAATAAGCAATAATATTCGATTCTTTATTACATACTATGCATCGTCCTAAAGTTGATTGTTCAGAAAAAGGGATACACCTGAGAGTGGCTCCGGTTTCTTCCTTTACATATTTTTCACATCCTGGATTTCCGCACCAATGTGTTTTTATAAAACCTCTTTTCGTATCTATTATTTGTTTAAACTCATCAAAATTATCAACTTTCCTGATGTTTTCCCGCATGAATCTTTTAGCTTGATTAAACATGTTTTCTTGTATTTCATCCAATAGGGTTTTTAAGCGGGGCAGTAACTCAGATTCACTTACAGTAAATTTTTCTCCTGTGTCTCTTCTCACAAGAACCACCTGCTGTCTTTGAATATCTTTTGGACCTATCTCAATACGAACCGGAACTCCCCGCATTTCCCATTCATTAAATTTCCATCCTGGCGTATATTCATCGCGATCATCAAGCTCAATTCTTACTTCACTTTTAAGTTTAGTAAAAATTTCATTGGTTTTATTTAACACTAATTCAGTTTGTCTGCCAAAAATCGGTACAATAACTGCTTGTATAGGTGCTATAGTTGGAGGAATTTTTAAACCACGGTCATCGCCATGGACCATAACAATGGCACCAATTAATCGAGTAGTAATACCCCATGATGTCTGCCAAACATACTTAAGCTGGCCGTCCTGATCTAAAAAAGTAATATCATAAGCTTTAGCAAAATGCTGGCCTAAATTATGAGATGTTCCCGCTTGAAGAGCTCTTCCGTCACTCATCAATGCTTCTATAGTATATGTCTTAGAAGCACCGGCAAATTTTTCATTATCTGACTTTTCACCTTTTATTACGGGTAGTGCCAAATCTGTTTCTACGAAATCTCTATAAACTTCAAGCATCCTTAAAGCTTCTTCTTCGGCATCTTCTTTAGTCCTGTGTGCTGTATGCCCCTCTTGCCACAAAAATTCAGCAGTACGTAAAAATGGCTTCGTGCTTTTTTCCCATCTAACTACATTACACCATTGATTTATTAGAACTGGCAGGTCTCGCCAGGATTTTATCCATTTAGAATACATATTACATATTATAGTTTCGGAAGTAGGTCTTACCGCCAAACGTTCGGCTAGCTTTTCGTTTCCTCCGTGAGTAACCCAAGCCACTTCCGGAGCAAAACCTTCTACATGTTCGGCTTCTTTTTGAAGAAGAGATTCTGGAATGAAGAGAGGAAAATACGCGTTTTTATGGCCAGTAGCTTTAAAACGATCATCTAATAACTGCTGTATATTTTCCCACAAGGCATAGCCATAAGGCCTTATAACCATACAACCTCTAACAGGTGAGTAATCTGCCAGTTCGGCTTTAAGTATCACATCAACATACCACTGTGAAAAATCTTCAGTTTTTGGTGTTATTTCCTTTACAAAGTCATTTTCCATAGTTCAAGTATTACCTCCTTCAACTTTCCCTTAAAATATAATAACATATTTTAGATGTTCACTATCTCATTTATTTCTCGAATAAGCTCTGAAACAGCATCTTCTTCAGATACAGTCTTTATTATCTCACCCTTTTTAAATATTGCAACCTTTTTTTTGCCGCCTGCAATACCGATATCTGCTTCTTTGGCTTCACCCGGGCCGTTTACTATGCACCCCATAACTGCTACCTTCAGTGGCTTTTTCACATTGGCAAGCTTTTCTTCAATTTCTTTTGCTATACTGATTAAATCAACTTCAGTTCTACCACATGTTGGACATGAAATCAAATTTATTCCGCCTTCTCTTAAATTTAAGCTTTTTAATATTTCAATGCCCACTTTTACCTCATCTGACGGTTCCCCTGTCAAAGATACTCGAATTGTGTCACCAATTCCTTCATACAATAAAATCCCTAAACCTACTGAAGACTTTACTGTACCGTTTATTAATGTTCCGGCTTCTGTTATACCCAAGTGCAAAGGGTAATCTACTTTCAGAGCCATCATTTTGTATGCCAATATATTTGAAAGCACGTCAGAAGACTTAAGTGAAACTACTATATCGCTAAAATTCATGTTCTCTAAAATTTCAATATGTCTTAACGCACTTTCGACCATTGCTTCAGGTGTGGGTTTGCCATACTTGTGAAGTAAATCCTTTTCAATGGACCCTGAATTGACACCTATTCTGATAGGTATTTGATAAGCTTTGGCTAGCTGAACAATCTCCCTGACCCTTTCGGCATCACCGATGTTTCCTGGATTTATTCTGATAGCATCGGCACCCTGCCTAATGGATTCAATCGCCAAACGATAATCAAACTGGATATCTGCCACTAAGGGTATATGAATTTGCCTTTTTATCTTGGATATAGCTTCAGCACTTTCTTGATCCGGGACAGCTACCCTGATAATATCACAGCCATATTCTTCTAAAGCATGTATCTGTTGTATGGTACTTTTTACATCATATGTCTTTGTATTTGTCATGGACTGAACGCTGATGGAGCTGTCCCCTCCAATACCGACATTACTAACCATAATTTTTTTAGACTTACGTCTATCTTTTATACCGTAATTATTCATCATAGCTCCTCCAGTTAATTACCAAATAAATCTGAGCTTAAAATATATGTTCAGTAAATTTTTATTATTGCATTTTTAACCAAAACTGTTTCATCAAATTTATCAAATCCAGTTCCTTTATATCTTTGAATAAAACTACTATCATTAAAAACATCAATAAAGCAAATCCAATAAAATGTATTAAGCCTTCTTTTTCTTGATCAATTGATTTGCCTCTTAAAAGCTCTAATAACAAGAAAATGGCTCGACCGCCATCTAGGGCAGGAATAGGAAAAAGATTAAATAATCCTAAATTTATACTTATTAGAGCTGCGATATATAAAAGTTGAAAAATACCTACCTTAGCTGCTTCACCTACTATTTGAAACATTCCTACAGGGCCTACCACATCGACTTTTGCGTTACCAGTTATCATTTGAGATAGACCTACCAATATCATTTTTGAAATCCAAAAAGTCTTTTCGACTCCAAACCCAAGACTCTTACTCAAAGAATGTTTGACTACAACAGTTTTAATGCCTATAATTCCTCGCTGTGTCTGTGGCTCTGCCGCTGTATTTACTTTATATGAAATAAAATCGCCATTTCTAAGCACCGTTATGTTTATTTCTTCATACGGTTTATTACTAATTATATCTACTATTTCATCCCAGGAGTTAACCTTTTCATTATTTATAGCATATATTTGATCTCCATTGCGGATTCCAGCTTGTTCAGCCGGTTCCCCAGGGATAACTGTAACGCTTGTTGTAGCAATCCCTGAAGAAAAACTAATAATTGCCAGTAAAAGTACAGCTAGAAGAAAATTCATTATAGGCCCCGCTAATACAACACCCATTCTTACTAATGCTGGTTTATTGTTAAAAGCTCTGGGATCAGTAGTTTTAGAATCTTCTCCCTCCATTTTTACGTAACCGCCAAAAGGAAGTGCCCGTATGAAATACTCAGTTTCTTTCAGCTTTATTTTTAATATTTGTGGTCCAAAACCTAGGCTGAATTCATTAACCTTTATATCAGATAATTTTGCAAAAATGAAGTGACCGAATTCATGAAAAAAAACAAGCATACCAAAAACTATTATCGAAGTAACTAAGGTTAGCAATATTTCCACCTTCCGTAATTTTATACTTTCTTTGTAGTTTTAGTCAATGGAGGTATTATTCCTGAATGAATCAGAGCTCTAACTACGACAACTACCAAAGGTCCTATAAATAATCCTTTCCAACCCAGCATTTCTATCCCCAGATAGATGGAGATTAAAGTTAACAAGGGATCTACGTCAAGATTCTGACCGATTACTTTGGCTTGCAAAATCTGTCTGCTTCCAATAATTATAACATATAATAGCAACAAACCCACAGCGAAATTTATATTATGAACAATAATCGAATAAATAATCCACGGTATGAATATTAAGCTGGGCCCAAACAAAGGCATTATATCCAATAGCCCGCAAATTATCCCTAAAATTAGCGCATAATCTACTCTTAAAATATAAAAGCCGATAACGGTTATAACTGCAGAAATAATAACTAAAATTATTTGTGCTTTTATCAATCTAAAAAAGGAGAATATAATTTCGACTTGGAGTAATTTTACCTGCTCCTGAAACTGCTCTGGAAATAAGTTCTTTATAGCTTCTATGATTTTATCCTTGTCCTTGGTCAAAAAATAAGTAAATAAAAACACAAATACTATTATGGCAAAGGCGCTAACAAATAAATTAGGAACCATCCATATCTTATTAACTAAAAGACTATAAAAATCCGATATCGAACCTGTAATTGTTGACAATATTTGATTTAAGTTTGCTTTTACATATGTCAATATTTCTTCGGGAATCCTTGAAAAAAAGCTATTTATAAATAGAAAAACCTTATCTAAAATAGTGTTAAAATAATCGCGCTGGTAAGGTATAAGATTTATAAGCCTTGCTAGTTCAAAAGTAAAGCGTGCGATTATAAGAAAAAAAACATAGCCTAATCCACAGAATATCGCAGTAAGGACTATCGCAGTAATTACACCTCTGGTAAAGCCTGTTTTTCTTTCAATGAAACTTACTATGGGATCAATCAATATGGCTAAAATTATCCCTATAACTAACGGCAGTAAATGTTTTAAGGCTAAAACAATGATTAGTGAAGTGAAAATTATAGCAAGGATTAGAAAAACGATCGGGGTATAAGTGGTTTTTATTTTCATTGGAGACCACCTTTTTGAAGTAATAATATAATATAAATATATGCCACAGGAAAAGAGAAAAGAGCACTGTCTAATCTGTCAAGAATTCCTCCATGACCGGGAATGATATTTGAAAAATCCTTAATCTTGCAATACCGTTTAATTAAAGAAGCCGATAAATCACCTGCTTGAGAAGCAAATGCGATTAAAAAACCTAATATCACAGCATATAGATTGCTTATTTCCGGCAGAAAATATATTTTGAAAATAGTGCATACTATTACACTTAATAAAATACCGCCTAAGCTTCCTTCTAAAGTTTTTTTCGGACTAATATTTGGCGCTAGAGGTATTCTGCCCCACCAAATACCGGCAAAAAAAGCTCCTGTATCACAAGCCCAAATTGTAACAAATATCCACCAAGTTAAGTTCGTTCCGTTAGGAAGATTCCTGGCTAGTATAATGCTCATAAATAAGAGTGCGGTATATACAAATGAAAATACACTAAAAACAGCATCACTTAAACGGCTGTGAAAATTATTTATTAAACTAAATAAAAATGTCAATATGAGTATTAATACTATAGAAAAATAAACTAAGATAAAATCGAATTTATAAGAAAAATTAACAAAATATAATAGCACAACTGCAAAAACTGAATTTAAAATGAAATTTATATGTATATCTGCTTTTTGTAAGGCATTATAAAGTTCATAAATAGCACATAAGTTTAGAACAGTTATCCCTATATAAAAGAACCAACCACCAGTATTTATACCATATCCCAATATCAGCATACCGATAATAGCACTTATAGTTCTTATAAGCATCAATTCACCTGCTTTGTTTTTTTAGCCCTCCAAATCTTCGTTCGCGTGCTTGATAATCATATATAGCTTTTAACAGATCCTCCGGTTTAAACTCGGGCCAAAATATTTCCGTAAACCATAATTCAGTATAAGCAATTTGCCAGAGTAAAAAATTGCTTATCCGTAACTCACCACTGGGTCTTATCAATAAATCCGGATCCGGTAAATCATGAGTATATAAATACTTATTAAATCGCTCTTCATCGATTTTATCAATAATCAGATCGCCTTTTAAAACATCACTGCATATATTCTTGCAAGCCAATAATATTTCTTTACGAGCACCATAATTCAATGCAATATTCAAAACAAGTCCGGAATTATTCTGTGTTATTATTATGCTTTTTTTAATTTGTTTAGCAACTTTATCAGGTAACTCTTCCCAATCACCAGTTACAATAATTCTTATATTATTTCGGTGTAATTCTTCAACCTCTTTTTTTAGATAATACAATAAAAGATTCATTAATGAATTTACTTCTTCAGCAGGCCTTTTCCAGTTCTCAGACGAAAATGCAAATACGGTTAAAATTTGGATTTTTAATTTTGAACAAGTGCTTACAATATTCTTAAGCGTTTCGGCTCCTGCCCAATGGCCAGCTATTCTGGGAAGGCTCTTACTTTCTGCCCACCGTCCGTTGCCGTCCATTATTATAGCAATATGTTTTGGCATATTATGCATTTTTAATTTCTCTAACATAGGTTTAGAATCATTCATAGACATTCTATCTCATATTCCTCCTACACAATTTACGCAAAAGAATCCCCTCCACCGAGGGGATTCTTACCCTTAGTCAACTGCCTCGACTGGATAAATCTTTGCACTCAGTAATTTTAAAAAAATAAAATGGTCTATGTGGTAAATAAAAATATAATTGAGTTTATACTTCCATTATGTCTTTTTCCTTATTAGCTAATATCTTTTCAACTTCATCTATGTATTTATCGGTTATTTTTTGAATTTCTTCCTGTGAACGCTTTAAATCATCCTCGGAAATTTCTCTGTTTTTTTCCATCTTCTTTAAAACATCATTATATTCTCTGCGAATATTTCTAATGGATACTTTGGCCTCTTCGGCTTTTTTCTTAGATAATTTTACAAGTTCCTGTCTTCTTTCAGCGGTCAGTTCCGGTAGAATCAGTCTTATAACCTTACCATCGTTATTTGGCGTAAGGCCAAGATCTGACTTTAAAATAGCCTTCTCTATGACCCCAAGCATTTTTAAGTCCCACGGCTGTATTAGAATCATTTTAGGTTCCGGGACACTGACAGAAGCAACTTGATTTACAGGAGTGGGCGAACCGTAATAATCTACATATATTTTATCAAGAAGTGCTGCAGATGCCCTACCGGCTCTTATAGTGGTAAACTCCGACTTTAAATTTACCAATACCTCATTCATTTGGTTTTCCATCTCAGTATAAATCTTCTTGTCCAAATTTAATCAACTCCCCCTTACTAATGTGCCTATATTTTCGCCTAGTATCACTCTTTTTATGTTACCAGGCGTATTTATGCCAAAAACAATGATTGGGATATTATTATCCATGCACAAAGAAGTTGCCGTTGAATCCATTACACCTAAACCCTTATTTAGTACATCAATATAATCGAGAGAATCATATTTTTGCGCCGCAGTATTTAGTAGAGGATCAGAATCATAAACTCCATCAACTTTTTTCGCCAACAGTATTACTTCCGCCTCTATCTCAGCAGCCCTTAGGGCAGCAGTGGTATCCGTTGAAAAGAACGGGTTGCCGGTTCCCGCAGCAAAAATAACCACTCTTCCTTTTTCAAGATGTCTTATGGCTCTTCTTCTGATATATGGCTCTGCTACCTCTCTCATTTCTATAGCAGTTTGAACTCTTGTTTGAACTCCTCTGTTTTCTAAAACATCTTGCAAGGCAAGTGCATTAATTACAGTAGCTAACATCCCCATATAATCTGCCGTTGCTCTATCCATTTGCTCTGAATCTCTGCCTCTCCATATGTTACCACCGCCTACAACTATCGCTACCTCAACGCCAAGATTATGGACTTCTTTAATTTGATCCGCTATTGAATTCAGTATTTGTTGATCGATACCAAAACCTTTGCTGCCAGCTAATGCTTCACCGCTGATTTTTAAAATGATTCTTTTATAAACTGGTTTTTGCATCCGGAACCCTCTCTTTGCTAAATGAATTCTATATTTTATTACAAAATCCTCCTTTTTAAAAAAGAGACACTGGAAATGGTGTCTCTTTTTTAACTGTTCAAACGCTAGAAGTATTGTCTTTTATAACTTCGCCCCGCTCGAATCTCGCAAAACGACTAATAGTTATATTTTCACCGATAATAGCTATTTTCTCCATTATCAGTTGAGAAATATTCTTATCAGGATCTTTTATAAAAGGTTGCTCTAAAAGGCAATTTTCTTCATAAAATTTTTCAATTCGCCCGTCAACAATCTTTTCAACAATCTTTTCAGGTTTACCCTCGTTTATAGCCTGTGTTTTTAGAATTTCTCTTTCTTTTTCTACCACCTCACGAGGAACATCCTCTCGCGATAAATATCTAGGATTTGAAGCGGCTATTTGCATAGCAATATCCTTAGCAAAGCTTCGAAATTCCTCATTTCGAGCAACAAAGTCGGTCTCACAATTAACCTCTACCAATACGCCTATCCTGCCATCTCCGTGTATGTAGGATTCTATTATTCCCTCAGATGCCAAACGGTTTTGCTTCTTAGCTGCTTTAGCCAATCCTTTTTCACGCAATACTATAACAGCCTTCTCAATGTCGCCATCTGCTTCGACTAAGGCTTTTTTGCAATCCATTATTCCTGCACCCGTTTGCTCACGCAACTCCTTAACTTGTTCTGGAGTGATCATAAATAAAACCTCCCCTGTTTTTGAAATAAAAGGTAAGGGTAGTATATAGTCCCTTACCTAAAATATGCTTATTCGGCTTCCATCTGCTCGCCTTGTCTACCCTCAATTACAGCATCAGCAATTTTTTCGGTTAATAGTTTAACCGCCCTTATAGCATCATCATTCCCTGGTATTATATAATCTACTTCATCTGGATCACAATTCGTATCAACAATTGCTATTATTGGAATTTGCAGCTTTCGAGCTTCTTGAATAGCTATCCTTTCCTTCCTTGGATCGACAATAAACACTGCTTGTGGGAGTTCTGTCATGTCTTTTATACCGCCTAGATTTTTTTCTAAACGTTCTTTCTCATGCAGTAAATTAAGTACTTCTTTTTTAGGCAGTATTTCGAAAAGACCATCTTCCTCCATTTTTTCTAATTCATGAAGTCTGTCTATTCTTTTTCTAATAGTCTTAAAGTTGGTAAGCATCCCACCGAGCCATCGTTGGTTAACATAAAACATACCGCATCTTTGAGCTTCCTCTTGAATAGATTCCTGAGCCTGCTTTTTTGTCCCGACAAAAAGAATGCTACCGCCTTCTGCAGAAATATTTTTAACAAATTCATATGCTTCTTCGATTTTTTTTACAGTTTTCTGAAGATCGATAATGTAAATCCCGTTTCTTTCAGTAAAAATATAATCTTTCATCTTGGGATTCCATCTTCTTGTCTGGTGACCAAAATGCACCCCGGCTTCTAATAATTGTTTCATTGAAATAATTGACATTCTTTCACCTCCTGGTTTTATAACCTCCGCCGACTTCATTTATCAAAGGAACCTCATAGGCACCCCGCTTTGAAAATCCATCGGTGTGTGTATTTTACCGCTTGTTAGTATATCATAAAAATTATTGAGGTGCAATAACTTTGTAACAAACTTTATTATAATTTCTTTTCTGGATAAGCAGACAAAACTACATTTACTTCGTCAGCTCACCATTTCTAATCTTTTTTATTTTGCTGCAAAGTAATTTTTATCAAAGCGGCAACAGGAACCGCAAGAATAAGACCTGTTATACCAAAAAAGGTTCCCCCAATTAGAAGGGAAAAAATTACTGTTACAGGATAAATACCTACATGTTCTCCAACAATATGGGGTGAGATTATACCGCTTTCTAATTGATGAATTATTAACATTGAAATAATTATCCATGGTATTTTTTCAGGATAGCGCAATATCGCAATTATGATTGCAGGTAATGCTCCGATTACAGGGCCAAAATATGGTATTATATTGGTTATACCGGCTAAAGCTCCAATCACCAATGCAAAATCAATGCCTAATATTAGCATTGAAAAAGTCGTTAAAAAACCTATGATTAAACTAACTATTAATTGGCTTCTAATGTATCTGCCTAATGTTTTGCTGATTTTTTCGCTCCATTCGATTACTGTATCTTTATACGGTATTGACATATAAAGAATTATGTTTTCTTTTATGCTTGGCAGGTCTTTTAAAAAATAGAATCCTAAAACAGGACCTAAAATTATACTAAAAAAGTTTGAAAAAATACTTATTATTGCATCAACAGCATTTTGAAGAAACCCTAGAAGCAATTCTTGTAATCTATCCATATTTCTATTTATAATTTCTTGAAAGCTAATCGGTAATGATGCCAAGTAATTTTTTCTAATTTTTGCTATAATTTCTTGACTTTCACGTGTATAAAGCGGTATTGTTTCTATTAAATTATTAAGTTCAAAAAGTAAAATCGGAATTATATATACCAGAGCAATAACTATTGATGCTATTAATATAAAATAAATTAATGCTACCGCTACAGTTCTATCAATTTTTTTCTGGGTTAATAATTCAACTAAAGGATTTAAAAGATAGGTAATAAAAATTCCAAAAATAAAGGGTAAAATTATTGTAGCTATCTTTTCTTTATTATAAAAAACAAAGATTAAAATAAATAAAATAAGTACAAGCAAAAAAAACCGGTTTGTAACGATTTTAATGGCTATTTCACCTCTTTAAATTACCAATAGTCGTTAACAACTCATTATGTTCCTTATCATAAACCAATAAAGTGCCATCATCACAAACCTCATATATTATAACTTTATCTTCTTTAATTGAAAATTCTACATAACATTCCCAGCAATAATACTGATTGTTTCCAACTTTACCTATAGAACCTTTTTGACATAACGGACATACTATCAATAACCTCACCTCTGCAAATGCTGTCTGTCTTTTTATAATTTTTCCCAAAAAAAGCAAATAAATACGCTTTTGCGTATTTATTTCAGATTATATATTTTCTTCATTTCATAATATTGTCACCAGCAACAACGTTTTTGTATAAGATATCTTCTTAAGATTTTTTACTACATCTCCTGCTGCAATTTCATAAGATTTTTGCATAATACAGGTATTTATTTCTATAATTCCGAGTATTTCGGTCTTGTTTATGATTATAATAAATATATAAATCAAATTCAGTTACTATTTTCAACTAGCAGACTAGACCTTAACGTCTATATGACCCATATGTTTTTTATTTTGTTGAAGTTTTTTTCGATTTTGTTTTTTGCTGTATTTTCTGTTCTCATTACCTTGTTTTGACTTGCTCCGGTCTTTTTCAATTTTGACATTTTCACTTTTTGAACGTTTATTCACTCTTTGCTTAGAAGTCTGTAATTGCTCTTGAAATCCCGCAGCAAGTATACTATTTTGTGCATCGGAATTTTCCTTTAACGTGCTTTGAATTTTTGATATTTCAGTAGCTTTTGGTAATATCGTCCGCATGTCAACAGGTCTTATTGTCATCAAAAACACCTAACCTTCATAAGGACCAAATTTTATCTGGCCTTCATAGTTATAAAAGGTAACATGGTCGATTCTATCTCTGACCTTAAAACTGGCATTACCGATTATTATATTAACACCTGAGTAACATACGTTGGAAGCAGAGATACTTGCTTTACTTGATTGAGAAATCATTAAGTCAAGTCTTTCTTTTTCCCCCATTAGTTCTTGCTGTTGTTCCTTTAGAGTTTCCTTTGTAAAAATAAGTTTTTCAAGCAAAGCCTGTTTATCTGAAGTTAACAAATCTTTTTCCTTTAATTTTTCTAACACAATTAGAGCTTGACCTATTTTATGTAAATCAGTTTCGATTGTTTTTAATTTGTTGCAAATGTTTTGGTAATTCATTTTTAATGACGGGTCAATTCCAACTTCCAATTCCGTATAGGTAGACATAGGAGAACCAATAGTCTTTGCAATGATTTTTTCTCCGGCTCTAGCCGTTCCACCAACAATTAATCCTTTTTTTCCTTCCAGTCTTATGTTCTTTCCTGCTAAAAGACAGCTATGCATAGCAGCATCTGTAATATTTATATTCTCACCGGCCTCAACCGTTGCATTTTCGATATATCGAGCTGCAAAAGATTTCTTTGTTCTAAGTATACCTTTGCCTTGCCCCTGAACTCCCCTTTTGATTATTATATTCCCATCAGTTTCGATTTCTGCCGCTTCGACAATTCCGTTAACTTCTATATCTCCATTGGCTTTAATAGTAAATCCAGTCTTCACATTTCCCAAAACCACAACACTGCCTAAAAAATCAATATTCCCAGTAGCCGGCCCAACATCCCCTTTAATTTCTAAAATTGGTAAAACGCTCAGTTTATTGTTAATTATAACAGGTTGACCATCGATCCCTGCAAACAACTCATTTCCATCTTTCGAAATAATCACATTTTTACCGGCATGTATTTTCGCATGCTTACCGTTTTTTGCAGGTATAATTTTACCTGTTACGGTTTTGCCAGGAATTCCCTGAGTGGGAGGGATAATTTCTGCAAGTAATTCTCCTTTTTTTACATTAATCACTAAACCTAAATTATGATAATCAGCGGTTCCATCTTCTAATACCTTAGGTTTTATATCTCTGTTAAAATCGAAATGATATTTTATATAACCATCTTTACCATTGATAGGCGGTGATCCTGATGCAATATAAATTGGTTTGTTAAATAACTGTTTTGCAAGCATTTCTTTAATTTTATTATTATCAACACCATGTTTTACGTTTTTTGCTGTAAGTTCTTCTATAATCTCTTCAAATGTGAGCATCCTACCGCCTTTTGGAGGGATTATGCATAAAGTAGCATCCATTTCATTTTTACTTATTTCAATTTCCAACTTTGCATCTTCAACAAGGTTTTCGTTCTCGCTATAGTCAGACTTTGAAGCAGAAGTTATATCTTGTTCCGATTTTTCTCGATTCTCTTCAATTTTCGCCCTCTCTATCGCCCACTTTATTATTCTCTCAGCTTTTTTATCATTATTAGCTTCCACCTTTTTTACACTCCCTTATCACAAACTTACCTTTTTTCTACTTAAATGTCCCCGTAACCTTAAGATAGCTTTGGTATGAATTTGAGAGATTCTTCCTTGAGATAATTCCAAAACTTCAGCTATTTCTTTGAAATTTAAACCTTCGTAATAATATAGTGTTATTACAAGTTTTTCTTGTGGCGGAAGTTGATTAATTGCATTTCCGAGAATTTCCTTAACTTCTTCTTTTTCAGCTTGGATATCTGGTTGCCCAGAGGCTTGCCCAACATCTTCATACTCAATTAACTCATCAAAAGATAAAACTCCATAGGCAGCAGATATTTCTTTATAAATTTTGTAAAGATCTTTTTTTGAAATACCAAGATAGTTGCTAATATCATCATCATTTGCCGAATGTCCTAAAATTTGTTCCATTTCTGAAAAAGCATTCTGGAGCATTTTTATTTTTTTCCTAATATCCTGCGGTATCATATCTGTTTTTCTAAGTTCATCAATTATAGAACCTTTTATTCTGGTGTAAGCATACGTTTCAAATTTTATTCCCTTTTTGGTGTCATATCTTTCTATTGCCTGCATTAAACCAAAAACACCATAACTTATTAAATCTTCATATTCTAAGTAAGGTGGGAGATTTATATTCATTCGATTTACTATATGTTTGATCAGAGGAACATATTTTTCAACAAGCTGCCCTTTAACGTATTTATCTTTAGTATTATTATAATTCATCCAAAGCTTCTCAGTATTTTCACTTTGCATCCTTACACCCCAAATTATAAAATCCTAGTACCATGTCCAATAGTTTTAACTGTAAGTTCTCCGCTTTCACAAAAAAATTCTATGGTCCTGCCGTAGTTGCCTTCCACATCTTCTGCAACTATTTTTATATTTAATTTACTTAATTTAGTTCTAACAGCTTCAACATTTCGTTTTCCAATCTGCATAATATTATTTTCAGATTTTATTTGAAACATTTGCGCTCCACCAGCTATTTTGCTAATAATACGTCTTTCGTTAGCACCAAGCTTTGACATTTCTTGCATTAATGCATCAATGGCCGTATCTGCAAATTTGCCCGGATTATAATCTTTTTTACTGCTGAGATTGCTATCCGGAAGCATTACATGAGCTAACCCCCCAATTTTTGCAAAGTTGTCATATAATACAACTCCTACACATGAACCTAAACCTAAAGTTATTAAGGTAGCCGGAGATTTTGCAGCTTTATATTCCGCCATTCCCACTCGGATTGATATGCTCAATAGTATTCACTCCAATAGCCTTTAAAAGTAGCTTTAATGATTCATCATCAGGAATTAAGAAATAGTGCAGCTTAGTACCATCTAAACCTTCTGTAAACTCAGTATCAATTAGAAAAGCCGTATCACCCATATATCCATATAAGCTCAGTGGAAAACTTATAATTGCTCCGGCCATATCAAATGCGAGACTTGGAACCGAAACTTTTAGCGAAAGTTTGGTTAAGTCCGAAAGAGCTACGACATAAGAACTTCCAACGATATTTCCTAATTCTAACAATGCAGACTTTTCCATATCTGAAAAATCTACATTTCTATCCTTTTGTTTGCTTAACAATGTTTCCGTTAGATTATATGCATCCCTTTCGGGTATGATTATTAAAATATTCCCATCAACATCTCCGGTAATGCGCATAAAAATTCCAACTACTAATTTTTCCGGTCCGCCTACTGATTTTGAGACTTCATCAAATGGAATGATCTTTATTTGGGGCACCTTAATTATTATTTTTTTTGAAAGCAGTGTAGACAATGCTGTAGCTGCATTGCCGGCACCAATATTCCCAATCTCTTTTAATGCATCAATCTCTAAATCAGTATACACTTAGTTCACCTTCATATTTGAGCCAGTTGATTTATTTCTTGAGGTTTCAAAAGCTTTGCTACATTAAGCAGTATCAATAATCTGCCGTCAATCTTTCCCACCCCATCAAGATAATTAGCATCTATACTTCCCGTAATCGGCGGTGCCGGTTCAATATCATCCTGAGATAATTGGATTACTTCCGTAGCTGAATCTACAATCATACCGACTGTTATATCATCAATTGACACTATTACTATTCTGGTGCTGTCCGTAGTTTCACTCAAGGGTAAATCAAATCTCTTTTTTAAATCTATTACCGGTACTATCTCTCCTCTGAGATTTATCACCCCTTCAACAAATGGAGGTGCCTTAGGGACTCGAGTTATAGGCATCATTCTTTCAATAGTCTTAACCTGCAAAATATCTATTCCATAATCTTCATCACCTAATTTAAATTCTACAAACTGACGAATATTTTCAGCCATTTTGATTCCTCCTTGTACAATATTGTTAGTTTTCCGACGCACTGAAAGTCATTTTCAAGCTCTTTGACAACCACACAGGAATTCTTTAAACTAATTTATTTATATCCAAGATTAAAGCTACCTCGCCATCACCAAGTATTGTAGCCCCTGCAATAAATTTAATATCTTTTAAAAAGCTTCCAAGCGTTTTTATTACTATTTCCTGTTGGCCTATCAGCTCATCTACAACCAGGCCAACATCTTTTTCTCCCTTTTTGACAACCACCAAAGTTAGCTCATCATTATCTTCTTCTTTTTTTTCAATGTCTAAAATTTCATTAAGCCTGATTACCGGGATCACATCACCTCTCAGTACGGTAACTTCACTTTTTTGAACTTTTTTTATTTCTTTCTCGGGTATAATAACAGTTTCTTTAATAGAGCTAAGCGGAATTGCATATTTTTCTTCTCCGACCATAACCATTAACGCTTGTATTATTGCTAGCGTAAGTGGCAATCTAATTAGAAATGTTGTTCCCATATCTTTTTTATTATTAATTTCAATGGAGCCACCAAGAGATTCGATTTTAGTTTTAACTACATCAAGACCAACTCCTCTTCCAGAAACATCAGTAACCGAACTTTTTGTGCTAAAACCCGGCTCGAATAAAAATGAGGTTATTTCATATTCCTTTAAGTTTTTGGATTGTTCCTTATCAATTAGACCTTTTTCAACAGCTTTTTTGATCACAGAATTTAAGTCAATTCCTTTACCGTCATCGGATACTTCAATTACTACGTTGTTTCCATCATGATATGCCTTCAGTCTGATTGTTCCACGCTCCGGCTTGCCTTTACTCACTCTTTCTTGCGGGCTTTCTATACCATGATCGGCTGCGTTGCGAATTAGATGTATTAAAGGATCCCCTATTTCATCTATTATTGTTCTATCCAGTTCTGTTTCAGCACCTTCTATCAGTAAATCCATTTCTTTTGAGAGTTCACGCGACAAGTCATGTACGACTCTGGGGAATCTATTGAATACATTTTCTATTGGAACCATTCTAGCTTTCATTACCGCATCATGGAGATTAGAAGTAATACGTTCCAGATACTCAATTGCTTCACGCTGCTTAGCTTGATAATCTTTATCGCCGTTGATATCATCTAATCTAGTCTTTATTATAATTAATTCGCTGACCAGATTCATCAGAATATCCAATCTCTCAATATCTACTCTCAAGGTTTTACCGGTTTTTTTGAAGGTATTTACTGTTCTTGTTGGTATATCCGTAGTAGCAGAGGTCAGTTTCTCTGATTTATCAACATCAATTTGATAATTATTTTGATTAGTTTGTTGGATAAGTATTGAATCCTGTTCAACAGGTTGTACACATACACTCTCTAATTCCGATACAGTACTTAGTGACTTAGATATTTCGTCTTTATTTTGCGATGTAACCAGATATATCGTGAATTCATTATCAAATTTTTCATCTTCTATATCTTGGACTATAGGTTCGGTTTTTATTATTTCTCCAAATGTCTCTAATGTCTTAAAAACTAAAAATGCTCTGGCGGATTTTAAAAGACACTCATCGACTAATTTCACAACTACCTTCCATACATAAAGACCCTTCTCTAAGGCTTGAATAACTAATCGATTTTCATATTCGTTAAAACTGAAAATCTCATCTTTTTTCTTATTCTCGGTTATTGTTTCTGCATTGCTCAATAAAAAACTATTTCTTTCCTTCAGTCTACTTATAACCTTCTGAATATCTCTTTGCTTCTCATCGCCCTGCTCTTCAACATCATTAATCAATTCTTCCAAAATGTCTACACATTGTAAAAGTGTATCAATTATTTGGGGGTTAACACTAATTTGGTGACTCCTTATCTCCTGTAATAAATTCTCCATCTCATGTGTTAATTCCGAAAGTTGGCTATAACCCATGGTGCCCGACATACCTTTTAAAGTATGAGCTGAACGAAATATTTCATCAATAACTTCTTGGCTCGCATTATTTTCTAACTCCAAAAGATATGTATTAAGATTATCTATATGCTCTCTAGCTTCTTCCAGAAATACATCTAAATACTGATTATTCATTCTATTCACCTCTATCATTAATTGCTATATCCAGCAAATTATAAATCATCAACGCCTTTTTCCATAAATTCTCTCTGTTTTGCAAATATAAATTTAACGATCTTATCACATATAGATTCATCAATTTCTATAAACTCAACTGCTACATCATATGTATTTATATGTCTGTCGCGGTTTTTTTCGGTTCTCAATACCCTTGACGTCAATGACATTTCAGGTAAAATGTCAGGAAAAGCAACTTCAATAATGCTCCCTTCTTTTATCAAAGAAGGATAGGAAAATTTAGCCCCACCTGCACTTATATCACGAGTATAAACTTTAATCCACTCATCGAAATCAGACGATTTTACATACGTTTTTAGGGAAATTTTCAGCCTAAAGTAACTTCGCTTTTGTTTTTTATACGGCAAACATATAGGATATATTGTAATCACCGGAATAGGGTCATATTTTTTATCCTCTATTAAACCCTCTAAGCAATAAAACGAACCTTTTTGGGGAAAATAAACATTTATCTTCTCATCAAGACCTACAAAGAATGTCCTGCCTTCTTTTATAGGCATACCTAAAACAATACGGTCTGATATTATATCTTCAACTTTTGAAGGAAAAAAACATTCTGCATTTTCTCTCTGTATGCCTAACGTCACCTTCGTCCCTATTTCCAGAAAACTATCGCTCAACTACATAACCCCCACGTTTGCCTTAATAAAAGATACGAGTTTCGAAAACCAGCCGTCAAGGGTCGAATTTGATTTTGATAATGATTGTTCACCATATATTAGTCTTCTGCTAATATTTATCAAACATTTTGATGCCAGGCTATCCGGATAATTTATAAAAAATGGTGTCTGGTTCATATTTGCTTTGTAAACCACCTTATCTTCCAAAACCAAGCCAAGATAGTTAATATGTATGTTTAAAAATTTTTTTGTTGATTTTGACAGCTTATCCATAGTATATTCGGCTTCTTTATAATTGTCAGCTTTATTTACTATCACATGAATTTTATCGCAATAGTTACGCGAAATCTTGATCATAGCATAAGCATCTGTTACTGCACTTGGTTCCGGAGTCGTTACTACAATTGTTTCATCGGAAGACTGAATAAAACTTATTACATTCTTTGAAATGCCTGCACCTGTATCAATTATTATTATATCAAAATTATCGGCTATCATCTTGAAACTGTCAATAAATAATTCAAGTTCTGCATAACTCACGTTTGCAAGATTATATATACCTGATGCTCCCGGCAATATGGAAATTCCCAGCGGCCCTTCCAAGATTATATCTTGGATTGTTTTTCCAACAGATAAAATATGTGAAAGATTGTATTTCGGATATAACCCTAATACTACATCTATATTGGCAAGACCTAAATCAGCATCGATTAATAGCACCTTTTTCCCCAAACTTTGTATGGCTAATCCCAGATTAACTGACAGATTGGTCTTTCCTACTCCGCCTTTTCCGCTTGTAACACAATAAACCTTTACACTTTTAGAAGGGTTACTTATGCGATTTTTTTCTTCCATGATTTTTTTTAATTTGAAAGCCTGTTCATACATTTTCGCTTTCCCCCAGAATCATATCAGCAATCTTGTCCGCCGAGGCTATTTCAATATCATCCGGAACATTTTGTCCCATTGTTAAATAAGATAATTTACAGCCATTTGATATACTTATAGCATTTAATAGCATACCATAGCACTTTGTTTCATCAAGTTTTGTAACTACAATTTTTTTATATTGAAGTTCTTTATAATTGTTTAATATGTCAACTAAATCCTGATTTTTTGTGGCCGCGCTTATTACTATATGAATCTCATTGGGATTTATATAATCTAATAATCCTTTTATTTTTTTTATCTGCATACGATTATTGGGACTAAATCCCATTGTATCAATTAATAAGATATCATAATCGTTAGTATCTGCCAATATAGTTTTAACATCTTCAAAACTGTATACAACAAATACCGGTATTTCTAAAAGATCACCATATAATCTTAGCTGTTCGATGGCACCAACCCTAAAAGTATCTGCTGTTATCATAGCTACTTTTTTATTTTTATACAAAGAGAAATGTGCAGCAAGCTTGGCAATCGTTGTTGTTTTACCTACCCCTGTAGGGCCTACAAATGCAATGATATTTTTCTCTTTTGATAATTCGATGGGCTCAATTATATCTATGAGTGAAACAATCTCATTTTTGACCATTTTATACAATTCTGCTTTATTGTTCATATCTGCATCCGTAAGATTGTTTGCAGCATTACTTATAACCATATGTATAATATCGGATGCAACTTGCATTTCAAACATTCTGTCATAAAATTTTTTTAAAGGCAAAGGTATGCCAAAATTTGTGCTAATTTCTTGCTGTTTTTGTTCTGAACATAATTTATTAAGTATATTTTTTACTTCTTCAACATCGGTTTTAATCTTGTCAATCTTAACAAAATCAGTTAAGTTTTCATATTTTGCGGCTGTATCCGGTAATATTGGATTTAATGGTTCTTTTGGCGTATTAAATGTTGGATTGATATCATTTGCGGCTACAACCTCTACCATGTTTTTTGCAAAGAATCCCATAAATCCTCCTTTTTTGATATGCTTTGTCTGAAGGATTATTGCATCTTTGCCGAGTTCGGTTTTTACTTTATAAAAAGCTTCCTGAACGTTATCAGCTACGTAAGTTTTAATTTTCATTTCAAAGTCACCATCCCTACTGATTGTACTTCAACTTCAGGCTCAAGCTCATTATAAGATAAAACTGGTACAAATGAAATATAATCTTCAATAATTTTTTTAAAATAAATCCTAATCATGGGACTTGTTAGAATTATTGGGGATATACCTTTTGCATGTAAGTCATTAACAGTTTTTATGAAGGAATTTCTGATTTTTTGAATCATCACCGGATCTAAGGCTACATATGAGCCATGTTCATTTTGACGGATAGAATCTAATATCATATCTTCTATTTGGCTGTCCAATGTTATAACTTGGGCGATTTTACTCGGTATAAACCGCTCTGTGATAACTTTTTTCAATCGTTGCCTTACATATTCTGTGAGCATATCCGTATCTCTTGTCAATGCCGCATAATCACCAAGGGTCTCAAGAATCGTAACAAGATCTCGAATAGGTATATTTTCTCTAAGCAAGTTTGACAATACCTTTTGTATTTCTCCTATTGTAAGCATCTTAGGTACAATATCTTCCACTAATGCCGGATACTGTTCTTTTAAATTATCCAATAAGTTTTTAACTTCTTGACGTCCTAATAACTCATGTGCATTTTGTTTAACCACTTCTGTTAGATGTGTAGCAAGCACTGATGATGCATCAACGACTGTGTACCCCTTCATTTCGGCAATTTCTTTCTTGTCATCGGAAATCCACATAGCCGGAAGACCAAAAGCCGGTTCTCTGGTTTCTATGCCATCTATTTCGATTGGTCCGCCTGTTGGATTCATAATCATATAGCTATCTGTCCTTAGTTCATATCGTGCTACTTCAACGCCTTTAATTTTAATAACATACTCATTTGGCTTAAGTTGTATATTATCACGAAGCCTTATCATAGGTACAACTATGCCTAGGTCAAGAGCACACTGACGACGTATCATTACTACACGGTCAAGTAAGTCACCACCTTGATTCGCATCTGCTAGAGGAATAATATTATATCCAAACTCCACCTCTATAGGATCTACCTGCAGTAAAGAATAGATATTTTCTGGTTTTTTCATTTCATCTAATTCTTTTTCTTTTTGCAGCTGTTCAATCTTTTGTTTCTCACGATCAGATGCTTTTTGTAATGACATGCCTGCATAACCAAGCGTTCCCGCCAAAACCATAAATGGGACAAAAGGCAAACCCGGTACAATTGCAAAAAGACCTAAAGCTGCTGAGGATAATAATAATAACTTAGGATATGCGGTAAACTGCTTTATTATATCCTTGCCAAGGTGACCGGAACTTGCAGATTTTGTAACAACTATTCCAGTTGCAGTAGAAATTAAAAGAGCAGGAATTTGACTGATAAGTCCATCACCTACAGTTAAAAGGGTATATCTATTTAGTGCCTCTGTAAATTCTAAGCCTTGGAATACCATGCCTGTAATAAAGCCTCCAATTATGTTTATGACAGTAATTATTATTCCTGCTATTGCATCGCCTTTAACAAATTTACTGGCACCGTCCATTGCTCCGTAGAAGTCTGCCTCTCTTTGAATTTCTTGCCGTCTGCTACGTGCTTCACTTTCACTGATAACGCCGGCGTTTAAATCAGCATCAATGCTCATCTGTTTGCCCGGCATAGCATCAAGTGTAAATCTTGCCGCAACTTCAGCCACTCTTTCAGCACCTTTTGTAATTACCATAAACTGTATAATTTCAATGATAATAAAAATTATAAACCCGACTAAAGGATTTCCTTTAACTACAAAATTTCCAAAAGACTCAATAACTTTACCGGCATAACCGTTAATTAGGATTAGCCGTGTCGATGATATGTTGAGCGAAAGCCTAAGTAGGGTAGTAATCAGTAAGAGAGAAGGGAATATTGAAAAATCAAGCGGCTTCTCCATATTCATAGAAATTAAAAGGATTACCAAAGCTAATGTTATATTAAACGTTAATAAAAAATCTAACAGAAATGATGGAGGCGGTATTATCATCATTATGACTATTCCAATGGCAATTACTGCCATAACTATATCCCCTAGTTGCATTTATAGCCTCCTCTCTTTTAAACTATATATAAATGCTAAAATTTCAGCAACCGCATTATATAAAGACTCTGGTATTATATCTCCAATCTCCACTGTTTTATATAATGTTTGAGCCAATGCTTTGTTTTCGACAATAGGAACATCCTCTTTTGTTGCAATTTCCTTTATTTTTTCAGCCAATTTGTCCACACCTTTAGCCAATACCACAGGTGCCGAGTGCAAGGCGGCATCATAAGCTAAAGCTACTGCATAGTGGGTCGGATTGGTAATGACAACATCAGCTTTCTCTACATCTTTCATCATTCTTGTGCGAGCCATTTGTCTTTGCATTTGCCTGATTCTTGACTTTATTTGCGGATTGCCCTCAACTTCTTTATATTCTTCTTTAATATCCTGTTTTGACATCATCAGACTGGTTTCATATTCATACCATTGATAAAAATAATCCAAAGCAGATACAATCAATAATGTAGCAGCTGCTTTCATTCCCACTTCAAATGCTATACTTAAAGTCAAGCTCGATGCATCAAGTAAATTCATATTCAGCATAAGAGGAAATAAATCTTTATATTTAATTATAGCTGTGCAGACTACGTAAGCAACTACTGTAATCTTGGCAATTGATTTTATCAGTTCTAATAAACTTCGTCGGGAGAATATACGCTTAAATCCTTCTAATGGATTTATTCGTTCAAGCTTAGGTGAAACTGGTTCAAGGCTTAGTACAAAACCTACCTGCATATAGTTAGAAATCAGGCAAATACAGGATAAACCCAGTGCCACAGGTGCAAAGTTTTTACCAGCGAAAATCAATATTTCATATGAAAATGTTTCAATTCCCTCAAGAGTAAATATATCTTCTCTATTAATAGTTTCAGTTAAAATATGGTTAAAAAAATCCATTATATTCATAACGAAATTTTTACCGACTATTTTAATCAGTAAAAAGCTACCCAAAAGAACTAAAGCAGAATTTAATTCCCTGCTTGAAAAAACTTGTCCTCTTTCACGAGCCTTTTGTCGCCGTCTTGGAGTAGCTTTTTCAGTTCTTTCTTCGGCAAATAGCTGTAAGTTCACGGTAATACCTGCATTTCTCTAATTGTCATTAATACTTTTTCATAAGTTCCATTGTAAATATAATCTAAAATAACCAGATACATTGGAAACACTATAATCATACCTATCATTCCTATAGCTATTTTCAGCGGAAGACCCACTATAAAAACATTCATCTGGGGAACAGTCCGAGCAATTATACCTAGTGCAAAATCTGTTAAAAAAATAATTGCCGTTACCGGTAATGCTATTTGAACCCCTAAAATGAACATATCTTTAAAACTTACTATTATTACATTTAGCAAACCTTCTTGGTAAACCGGTTTACCCAAAGGCAGTAAATCATAGCTTTTGATGATAGCAGAAATCAACATATGGTGTCCGTTAACCGTTAAAAATAACAGTATAGTTAATATATAATAGTAATTTCCCATAAGTGGAACCTGAGCATTGCTTTGAGGATCTAAAACATTAACCATGCCGAAACCCATTTCAAGATCAATAATTCCTCCGGCAAGGTAGAGAGATGAAAACAATAGGAAGGTTGCGTAACCCATGGTTATACCTGCCATTAACTCTCTTAAAACACTTGCTGACACGATCCATAGATTGTTATTTAATTCTAGTTCCGGAATGATCGGATATACTATAAAAGAAAGCAGTGCTGCTAAACCTATCTTAATCTGAAATGGGATTTCTCGTCTGCCAAAAACCGGTGTTAAAGTTAAAAAGCCTAAACATCTGAACAAAATAAGCAGATACTTTATTAAAGCCACCTCATAATTTACATTCATGTTATTAACCTGACTTAATATATAAATTTAGGAAGATCAGAAAAAAGATTATATGTAAACTGCGTTATAATTGTCAACATCCATGGACCGAATATAACCATTGAAAACATAACTACAATGATTTTTGGTACAAATGTAAGGGTTTGCTCCTGTATTTGTGTTGTAGCCTGAAAAATGCTGACAATAATTCCGACAAGCATGCCAAGCAACAACATAGGAGCTGAAACAAGTAAAGCCACTGAAAGTGCTTCTCGAGCTATATATATAACCATCTCTTGAGTCATTTCTTCACATCCTTAAATGCTTAGTGAAACCCTGCAAGAATTGAATTAATAACTAAATTCCATCCGTCTACCATGACAAATAGCAATATCTTAAAAGGTAAAGAGATCATTATTGGAGGTAGCATCAGCATTCCCATTGACATAAGTGTGCTGGATACTATCATATCTATCACTAAAAAAGGTATAAATATTATAAAACCCATTTGAAAAGCAGTTTTTAATTCACTAATTATAAACGAGGGAATCAGTACATATGTAGGTATATCATCAAGTGTATTTAATGGGGTTTCAAGTTTTGCATAATGTACAAAAAGAGCCAAGTCTTTTTCCCTTGTCTGTCTAAACATAAAGTTGCGTAAAGGAATCTGAGACCTCCGTAAAGCTTCAGAAGTATCAATTTCTTGATTCATGTATGGTTGTATAGCTTCACTATTTATCTCGGTCCAAACAGGTGCCATTACAAATACAGTGATAAACAAAGCAAGACCTATTAAAACCTGAGTAGGCGGAACTTGTTGAACCCCCAACCCATTTCTAACAAATGAAAGCACGATTATTGTTCGAGTAAAAGAAGTCAACAATGTAAGTATTGAAGGCGCTAAGGATAATATGGTAAGCAGTAGAACTATTTGTAAGGCCATAGCAGTTTCACCGGTAGTTTCAGCCTGCTTTATAAAAGGGAATGATGGAACTGGTATTGGAATGTCTTGTGGAGCTGCGTATACAATTTTCTCGTAGCACATTAAGCATAAACTTGTATAAGTCATTTTTATTACAGTATTCTTATTAATTTTCATTTTGGTCCACCACTACCTATTTTGTCTGAACTGCCTTTAAGTTTATTGAAATAATTGTTTAAATGTACTGCAAAAGCCCTGTCATGGCTTTCTTGATTTGCCTCAGCAGCTCTTATTAACTCTGCTTCCTCGTGTCCAATTTTTTCAAGTAAATCCACACTTTCTTTTGTTACACCAAGTATCAACATACCCTGCGGCGTATTTACAATATAGATACCTTTCTCACCACCAAGTGATAAACTGTCGACAACCTCCATATATTTGCTTTTTATTATTAGCCTCATTTGGTGCTTACCTATCCATCTGACAGTAAAATATGCTAGTAAAGAAATAGCAATGAAAAATATTAGATAAATTAAAAATGTCATAACATTTGTAATTGTAGATGGACTTTTATAAATAATATCTTCAGGAGTATCAATATCATAATTTTTAATGTTGTCAATATTGATAGGCTCTGCAAATATTTGGATTCCTGTAAAAAACATAAAATATACAACTAATATACTTAAGCATATCATGTACTTTCTCATCGAAAAACCTTCTTTTAGCTCAGAGCCTTTTTTACTGCTTCGAGTACTCGTTCTGGCTGAAATGGTTTTACTACAAAGTCTCTGGCTCCTGCTTGTATCGCATCAATTACCATTGCTTGCTGCCCCATAGCTGAACACATTATTATTTTTGCTGAAGAGTCCATTGCCTTTATCTTTTTTACAGCTTCGATACCATCCATCTCCGGCATTGTAATATCCATAATTACAAGATCTGGCTTTAGCTCATCATACATTTTAACTGCTACCGCTCCGTTTTCAGCCTCACCGGAAACTTCATAACCGTTTTTGGTAAGTATGTCTTTGATCATCATCCTCATAAAGGCAGCATCATCTACTATTAATATTCCTCCCATTAAACTCATCCTCCTATTACTGTAAACTCTTAACCCTATCAACAGAGTTAATTATTTCTGTTATTCTTACCCCGAAGTTTTCATCTATTACCACAACTTCGCCTTTAGCTACCAATTT
This sequence comes from Tepidanaerobacter acetatoxydans Re1, assembly GCF_000328765.2. Classification (NCBI taxonomy): domain Bacteria; kingdom Bacillati; phylum Bacillota; class Clostridia; order Thermosediminibacterales; family Tepidanaerobacteraceae; genus Tepidanaerobacter; species Tepidanaerobacter acetatoxydans. Next base: position 1,281,766 of record NC_019954.2, on the reverse strand, counting down.
TCCATTAACTAAAATATCGGCCGGTTCTCCAGCCATTTTATCTAACTCTATAATGGTCCCGGAAGATATTTCTAAAATTTCCTTTATGGTCTTTTCTGTTCTTCCCAATTCGACAGTGACTTCCAATGGAACATCCAGTATCAAATTAAGACTTGAGCTTTGAGCAGCAGTCGGCTCTTCTTTAAATGTGTGAAACTCCACGGGCTTTACTGTAACTTCAGCATTTTGTGCTGATTTTAAAGGTTCTTTTTGGGGCATAGTTAAAACAGCTTCTTGCTCTGTTATATTTCGAACCGAAGTCTGCTCACTATGTATTTGTTTTGGTTCTTCATTAATTTTTTCATTATTTATGCTGTCAGTGTTAGTCGTTGTTTCACTTAAGGAGAGGGTATAAAGTTGTTCCACTAAGCTTTTTGCAAAAGGAATCGGCATCAATTGCATTATTTCACTTTTTAAAAAGTCACCAACTTCCATTTTAAAAGAGATAGTTACTATATCTTCATCTTCATCAAAATATCCTTTTAAAGAATCTGTAGCTAAATTTATCCTAGTCACACGTGGAGGTGATATATTAATATCTTTTTTAAGCATTATAGATAATGAAGTTGCTGCAGATCCCATCATTTGATTCATTGCTTCTCCTACAGCACTCATTCTAATGTCATCTAATTCTACATCAACATTACTCCCGTCACCCCCCATCATAAGATCTGCTATAATTTTTGCGTCATCTTCCTTCATTATCATTAAAGTGCTGCCATTAAGGCCCTTTGTATAGGAAACTTCAATGCTGATAAACGGTATCGGATAAGCTTCTTTTAATTTTTTAATATTTGTTATATAAACTTTTGGAGTGGTAATAACCACTTTATTTCTCAATAAAGAATATAATGTCGTAGCCGAAGTTCCAATAGATATATTTCCAATTTCACCTAATGCATCCATTTCTTCTCTTGTTATTTGAACATTTTCTGCTGCTCCATTCATAAGTTCCTTAATTTCTTCAGATGACAGCAACTGATCATCCATTAAATTCGCCCCCCTCTCCAAACTTTTTTTGTATTTTAATTGCCATTTTATTACGATGAACGCCAATCGAACCTGAGAATTTTAATTTGTCTTTAATGAAAATATCCGCACCATCTTTTATATTTTTATTCAATGCTATCACATCTCCGGTTGCAAGATTAATAAATTCACCAACGGTTATAAGGGTTCGGCCAAGCTCTGCTCTAATTTCTGTTTTAGTATCGTAAACTTTTTCCGTTATGAATTGTTTTGTTGTCTCTGCTTGTTCTTGCTTACTGGTAGACAACCATATTCTAGTAGATAATTTAGGTATTATGGGTTCCAATACAATATGAGGTATGCAAATATTAATCATACCTTCACTGTTGCCAACTTTAGCATTAAACGTAATTAAGGCAACTGCTTCATTAGGAGAAACTAACTGCACAAATTGAGAATTCGTTTCAAGCTTTTCCAAAGTTGTTTGAATATCTGCGATATCTTTCCATGCATCACTTAATATTCTGGTCATTTTACTAAAAACTTTTTCAATTATACCGGTTTCAATTTCTGTAGGTTCTCGTAATTTTCCGCTATATTCTCCTGGTCCTCCCAACAGCCTATCGATAATTGAAAAAGCAATGGATGGATTTATCTCCATTATAGCAGCACCTTTTAATGGTGAAAAATCTACAACAGCAATAAGCGAAGGATTAGGTATAGAAAAAATAAACTCATTATATGTCATCTGCTCCACAAAAAATACATTTATTTGAACAACAGTCCGTAATTGTGCAGAAAGGTAAGTAGTCAATAAACGAGCAAAATTTTCATGTATCATGCTTAATGTGTGCAGCTGCTCTTTTGAGAATTTATTTGGACGTTTAAAATCATATGGTTTGACTTTTTTATCCAATTCTTTGCTTTTGATTTCTTCTGCTTTTACTTCTCCAGTGGACAGGGCTGACAGAAGAGCATCTATTTCATTTTGAGAAAGTATATCAGACAATATATCCGCCTCCACCCACTTAATTTACAATAATGCTTGTAAAGTATACATCGACAATACTTCCATTAGTCAGAATTTGGTTTAAGGACTCCTTAATTTTTTTTCTTAAATTCTCCATACCTTCACTATCCTTAATTGAATCATAGGTCTCAGATCTAAGTATTACAAAAATTTTATCTCTTATTTCGCTTTCTTTTAATTTAAGTTCATTTTCCACGTCTTTACTATTTAATAGATAAACCAAAGACAATCTTATATATCCCTTATCGGATAAATTTGTAAGAAATTCTCCTGCATCATAGGTTATGTTACTTTTGGATTGTTCTACAACTGTTTTATTGTTGCCGGCTATGTTTTTTGCTACAAAATATGCAACTCCACTAGTTAGCAACATTAAAACAAATAAAAGCAATATAATCATTATCAGGTTTTGAAATTTGCTCTTATCCTTTTTTTCTGGGTTATTCTGTGTTGCCAAACTTATTATCCTCCTTTACTTAGGTTCCTCTGCTTCAGATGCGGATTTTAAAATTATAATGTCCACGCGTCGATTCAAAGCCCTGTTTTTTTCCGAATCATTGGGAGCTATCGGTCTATATTCACTATAACCTGCAGCCGATATAATATATGGGGATAAGTTATGCCTTTCTATCATATATTTTACAACATTTACGGCTCTTGCAGTTGATAATTCCCAGTTTGAAGGAAATTCACTTGTATGTATGGGTAAGTTGTCCGTATGACCTTCAATTCTTATTTGTCTGTGGCTTTCGATAAGCAATGGCGCAAGTTTATCCAGAATTTCTTTTGCATCATTCCTTATATCCGCTTTGCCGGAATCAAACAAAACTCCCTCGACAAATCTTACAACCAGCCCACGCTCATCTAAATTAACTTGGACACCACCTATATTATCTTCGTCTATGATTTTTTGAATTTTTTCTTCTAATAACTCAAATTCCCTTTGTTCCTCTGCAGAAATCAGAAAACTTCCTGCATCTCCTGCTTCGATAAAATCTCCTTCGCTTAAAGTCATACCGCCTTCGATTATCCCTAATGAACCTTGCAGTGAAAGCATCGCCATGTCAAATTTCTTTTGGTCAACACTTGAAAGTGAAAACAGCAGCACGAAGAATATAAGAACTTGTGTGATTAAATCACCGTAAGTAGTCATCCATGCAGGAGCACCTGCTGCTTGTTTATCATTTTTATTACTTCGCCGTCTGCTACCAGGCAATATCTTCACCGCTTTCAATATCTTTATTTGAGTTCACATGCTTTCTGCTAGCAGGCGCCAAAAATGCCTTTAATTTTTCCTCAATAATTCTTGGGTTTTCACCGGCTTGTATGGAAAGCATGCCCTCTATCATTACTTCCTTAATGAGTATTTCTTCGCGGCTTCGCACTTTAAGCTTTCCGGCCATGGGTATAAAAAATAAATTTGCAACTAATGAACCGTAAAACGTAGTAACCAGAGCTACTGACATTCCTGGGCCTATTAATTCAGGGCTATCCAGGTTTTTCAACATATTTATAAGCCCAATAATTGTTCCTATTAAACCAAAAGCCGGAGCTAGTGCACCCATTGTTTCCAAAATTCCCTGTCCTTCGCTATGCCTTTCCTCTAAAAAAGCAAGTTCGGTTTCCATTATATTTTTTACCAGCTCGGGATCCGTACCATCGACAATCAGCAATATACCCTTTTGCATAAAATCATCTTTTAATTGATAAGCAGCATCTTCGAGTGCAAGCAGTCCTTCTCGGCGGGCAGTTTCGGCAAGGGCTATAATGGTTCTTATTACATCACCTGCATCAATAGGTTTTTCAGTAAATACAATCCTTATGATTTTCATTAGACTGGTGAATTTTGAGAAAGGATAGTTGACTAATGTGGCTGCTATAGTACCGCCAAATACTATCATAGCAGAAGGGATATCTATGAATGCCATTAATGTTCCGCCCATAAAAATGGCCCACATAAACAATATAATGCCACTTATAATACCGATTATCGTAGCTAAATCCATTCTTTGCTGCACATCCCTTCAAAATTTTACAAGTTTTACTGCAAAAAAATACGTTTTTTGTATTGTATAACTTTATTGATAATCTCGTCTTTTTTCTCTAAAACTACAAGTTTCTTATCTGTGGTTAATGTTACGACGGTGTCTGGCGTAGATTCTACACTTTCAATCAATTCGGCATTTAAAACAAATTTCGTGCCGTTTAGCCTAGTCAGTTCGATCATACTATTTGACACCTCATTTCCGGGCTTGACTTTTATCAAGCCCGGTTATTTTAATCTTATCTCTTGAGATTAACCAATTCTTGAAGCATTTCATCAGATGTTGTAATTATACGCGAATTAGCTTGAAAACCTCTTTGTGTTATTATCATTTGAGTAAACTCTTCAGAAAGATCTACATTAGACATTTCCAAATACCCAGGAGCAATAGCACCTCGTCCGCCGGTACCGCTTTCACCGATCTGCGGTTCTCCGGAGTTATTCGAGTAGCGGTACATATTTTGTCCGGCTTTTATCAGGCCTGCTGGGTTATCAAAATTTGCAAGAGCCACTTGTGCTAACTGCCTATTATAACCATTGTCAAAGATACCGGTTATAACTCCGGTAGTATCAGTGGTAACATCCGTCAGAGTTCCTGCGGGGTACCCGTTTTGATAGGAAAGATCAACATTTGTTTCCTTGGCATATTGTGTAGTACCTGAAAAATCTATGCTAATTGACATATTGTCAGCTCCATTAGCAAGATCAAATGTCATTGTTCCTCCCGCAGGAATGTTACAGTTACCATCGTTGTCAAATGTTATTGTTCCAGTATTATTGGCTATATTAGTAACATTGCTATCGGTGAAAGTGATATTGTAATTCCATTCATTAGCATTTGTTTTGGTAAATTCAATTGTTAAGTTATGAGCACATCCCAGAGAATCGTATACTTTAAATGGCAGTGAATATGTTCCATTATTTTCTGTTTCAGCATTAAGGTTTTTTGCGAAATTGATTTCAGTCGTTGCTGACGCAGGGATCATCATGCCTTTCCTGATTTCTATGCTTCGAATTGACTGTGGTGATTTATCCGCAGGAACTTCATGCTTTTCCGTATCCTGCCAGCCCATGACTTTAAGGCCGTTAGCAGTATTTATCAGGTTGCCGTTTTCGTCGAATCCAAAGTTTCCTGCTCTAGTATAGAACATATCGAGGCCGTCGCCAACAATAAAGTATCCGTCACCTTCAATGGATAAATCAGTCATGTTACCGGTATATTCAGCACTGCTTGGTGAGTGTATGGTATCAATCGATGCAATTGTCATGCCTAGTCCTACCTGCATTGGATTAGTACCGCCGCGATTTCCTTGGGGCGATGCTGCTCCGCGCATAGTTTGACTTAAGGTATCCTGAAATGTAACTCTGCTTTTTTTAAATCCGACTGTATTAACATTTGCAATGTTATTTCCTATAACGTCCATTTTTACCTGATGATTTCTGAGGCCTGTTACCCCAGAAAACATTGACCGCATCATAAAAACTCCTCCTTATTTTTAGTGCCTACTCCTTCAGTCAGTCCGGAGCTGAAGCCTCCTTACGGTCCGGCTTATAAAATTACGGCACCGTCTATATTTGTAAACACATTCTCTTTTACGCTGTCTCCATTCATAGCTGTAATTACTGTTCGGTTTTTTATACTAACAACAAAAGCCATATCATTCATTAATATGAGCGATTCTCTTACACCCTTTTGCTCAGCTTTATCTACCGCATTATTAATCATTTCCTTTTGATCTTTTGTCAACTTGATGTTTCGCATATTCATACGCATTTGAGCATGCTGCGATATTTTAAGTTCTTTATCTTCTATCTTTTGCTGAAGAATTTGATCAAAGCCTTTTTCAGGAATCGTTTGTAGCTTTTTTACCCCTGTTGAAATCGGTGAAATACCAATATTCTTTCCGGATTGTATTTTAGAATAATCCTGCATCTGCCCCCACCTCTTTTATCTTATCTCAGCCACATTTTCAATAGGTACCTTTACTTCACTATCTTCATTGCTAATTATCAAGTTTACACTTCCTCTATCAAAGGCAATCCCTTTTATAGTGCCCTCAACTTCATTTTGCTCAACTACAGCTTTTGCTGTTTTACCTATTGTGCTTATAGCGGAAAGGCTGGCCATTTGTATATTAAGATTTTGCATTTGCTCTAAGGAACTAAATTGAGCCAGTTGAGCGATATACTCATTGTTGTCCATGGGCTCTAACGGATCTTGATACCTCAATTGGGTAACCAGAAGCTTTAGAAAGTCATCTTTATCCAAATTTGTTGTTCCCAGTTTCTGTTCTTGGTTTGCTGTGTAATAATAGTCAGTATTGATTATAGACACAATATCACATCCTCATACTTTATAGTTTATTCTGCTGACATTTCCCCATTGATCATAGTAGTCCTGTATCAGAACCTCTCGATTTTCTGGTTCTTGTTTGTTAAAAATACTTCGTACGCCTTTGGATTTATTATAACTGCTGTTGCTATTTGACTGCTGATTGAATGCTCCCATTTCCAATTCATCCGACAACTTATATACATTTATTTCTGAAACACTATATCCTTGTTGCTTAATTTGATGTTGAAAGTCTATAGCATGGAGTTTTAGTATATCCCTTACTTGTGTATTTTCTACAAAAAGCTCTGCTTTCAACTTATCTTTATCTGTGAATACTTTGATTAATACACTACCAAGATAATCCGGTTTCAGCCTGATGCTCACCTGTTGGGTTTCGCCTTCTAAAGCAAAGTGCATCTTGTCCACCAATTGATTTAATATCTCGGTGGTTTGGCTGTTTTCCGCGGAAAATGAAGCTGGACTAATTTTATCGTCCTGCAAAGCAACGGTTGATTCCTTTATAGAGGTGTTAGCAGCATCCAAATATAGTGATTCTACCGTATTTTTATCATCATACATAATCTGATTGTTTCGTAAATCGTTGTTTAAACCATGTTCATCTCCAAAAACTTTTTCAACATTATTATCCCTGACATAAGTAGTAGGTGAACTATTTTCTTCTTTATCTATTAAATTGTGAATATCGAACTTTTCAAGACTACTCTTTTCATGCTTGTCCTGGACTAATAAATTAGGCGTTGATGAATTATACTCCCAGATAAACTTGTCACCATTACTATACCTTGCGAGGTCTTCGGTTTGCTCTATTTCCGGCTTAGTATTTGTAAGCATCTCATTGAGCAAAGTATGCACTTCTTTTGAATCCATTTCCGGCATATTTGTTGGAAAAGCCTTTTTCATTGCCAAATAGAATATTTCGGCAGTATCTTGTGTCACATCACCGTTTATACTGAATTCTTGTAATATTTCTTGCCAGCATTGAATTAACTTATTTTGGTGAAATTCTGTATTAGTATAAAGGTTGGCCAAATCTGCATTAAGATTTATATCTGCATCGGGCAATTGGCCGTTAACTGCTGCTTGCAAATCCTCGATTTGAACATTAATATTTAACAAATTTAATAACTGTATCAAGAAAGCATTGTTTTCTTGCATCTTGCTATCCTTATCATCAGCATTCAAGTCTTTTTCAATTATTTTTCTTATACCTTCGAGATGATCTTCAAAGTTTTTTGAGCTTTTACTGGTGTTCGGTTTGTTTTCATTGAAGTTATTAACCGAGTCACACGCCACTTCAAAAGCTTGCAATACCATTTCCATGTTTATCACCCCCTTTCTATAATAATAGTTTATTTATAGGCCGCTCATTTTTTTAGTAATTGAAGCGGCTTTTTGTGGATCAAGGTTTGATAAGATTTCAGAAACGGTTTCTTTTTTCATGTTCTGAAATAGCTGTATTAAGAAATCATCTTCTATATTTTCTAAAATCTTAGCAGCATTTCTTGCTTCCATCAGTTCATAGTACTGAGCTAAGTCTTTAATACTTTCCATTTGCGTTTCCAGCTTTCCCTTAGCAACTTCAAGTTCTTGCTCCAGAGCTTCAAGCTCTGCTTGTTTTTTAAGCAGCTCCGATTCTTTATTTTTTATTTCCTGCTTTTGTTTTTCTATTTCTAACCATTCGTCTTCTATTCTCTCTTTTTCCTCTTCAAGGATTTTATCATCTTCTTGTATTTCGCTAAATTGTTCAGAGTCTACTTTATTTTTCAAAATGGGAAGCTTGGAAAAAACAGCTTTTACCGAGGGATGTAATCTATTAAAATCATAGAATTTAAAGCAAAGAAGGCAAATTGCTACAATAATTAAAACTATTATTATTCCAAGTATGATAATAGTTTTGCCGCTAAAAATATTTTTCATCAGGTGTATTCCTCTCTAAACGACTATAATTTATATTAGCAACCTCGTCACTAATTTTTTGTTCTTCATTATTTACTTTCTTATTATAATCGACATATTTTTTTTCTTTAATCTTTTCGAAGATTTGCTTTTCTTTTCTATGAGCTAAATAGGAAAGTCTCCTTTTTTCATAAATATCATGAGCTTGTTTGACAGCCATCTTTTGTTCATCAATTTGGGATGTCATATGAGAAGCATACATGCTATAATCTGATAATACCCTCGTTTCAACTGAATTAGATAGTTTTTTTTCAATTCCTTCCCATACCTTTTTTTTTGACCGTTCCAATTGAACCAAATGTTTTTCCTCTTTATTCTTTTTAATAACCGCCTCAGCAAGTTTTTGTTTTTCCGTTTTTTCTTTAAGCTGTTTTATTCTTAAAGGAGTCTCTAATCTAAAGTAAAACTTCTTCATAATTCTTCATCCTCAAATATTCTTTCTAATGCATTTATGGTCTGTTCAAAGTTAATTTTTTCTTCCACTTCCTGTTTCAAGAAGTTTTCTATTTTATCGATATACTTTATCGATTCATCAATCTGAGGATTATTGCCTTTTACATATGCCCCTATGTTTATCAGGTCTTCTGCTTCTTTATAAACTGAAAGTATGTTTTTTACTCTGCCTGCCAGTTTCCGGTGATTTGGAGTAACAATATCATTCATAAGTCTGCTTATGCTTGCCATTACATCTATGGCAGGATAGTGATTCTTGTTTGCAAGTTCTCTTGACAAAACTATATGACCGTCTAAAATGCCTCGAACCGCATCTGAGATAGGTTCATTTAAATCGTCGCCATCGACTAAAACCGTATAGATCCCGGTTATTGAACCCTTCGCAGATGTTCCTGCCCTTTCTAAAAGTTTTGGAAGGGTTGCATAAACCGAAGGAGTGTATCCTCTGGTTACTGGAGGTTCACCTGCTGCTAAGCCAACCTCCCTTTGAGCCATAGCAAATCTTGTTATTGAGTCCATCATTAATAGTACATTTGCTCCTTGATCCCTAAAATATTCCGCTATTGCAGTTGCGGTAAAAGCTGCCCGAGTCCTTACCAATGGTGGCTTATCGGAAGTAGCTACTACTATGACAGACCTTTTTACACCTTCTTCTCCCAAGTCTTTTGTTATAAAAGAGTTTAATTCCCGTCCCCTTTCACCTACTAAAGCTATCACATTAACATCAGCCTTTGTATTTCGGGCAATCATACCTAAAAGCGTGCTTTTTCCTACGCCGCTTCCTGCAAAAATTCCAAGTCTTTGGCCTATGCCACAGGTTAATAATGCGTCAATGGCCCTAACTCCGACGGGAAGCGGTTCACTGATTATTGGACGTTCAACCGGATTAGGTGGATTATTAGAAACTGGGTAGTGCAATTTTGCCTTTAAAGGCCCCTTGTCATCAATAGGATTACCTAAACCGTCCAGCACTCTTCCTAAAAGCTCATCACCGACTGGAGTCGTCATTTTTTTTCCTGTAGCTTCAACATCCCACCCTGGACCAAGATCTTCCATATCGCCTAACGGCATCAAAATTACGATTTCATCGCGAAAACCTACTACTTCTGAAAAAATAGACTTTGGATTTTTAGGAGATTTTATTATACAAATCTCACCCAGCTCCGCCGGAGGACCTTCAGACTCAATCGTAAGGCCAACAATCTTAGATATTCTGCCTTTTGGTTTTATAGTGATTATATCATCCAAAAGAGAATAAACGTAGTCAAAGTTATTTTTATGCATCATCTATTACTTCCAATTCCCTTAATGCTAACCTAATATTTTCTATCTGAGTATGTACTCCGGCATCGATCTCAAAATGCGGTCCCTCTATGATACAATCGCCTGAGGATAAAAAGGGATCTTTTATTATGGTAGTTTTTTTAAGTTCATCTTTTAAATCTGAAATCATGAGCTTTACTCTCTCAAAATCATTTTCTGAAACACGAATTAAAATATTTTTCTCCTCACCTGCTTTTTCCATACCGTTTCTTATTAAATCCAGGAAATAAGCATTATCGTTCTCCTGAATTTTTTTACATAATACTTTTTCTGCAACAGCTAGTGATAATTTCAAGCATTCCTTTTCAAGATGTTTTCTGTATAAATTATTCTGTTGATTAAGTTCTTGTAAGGTTTCAGTCAATTCTTTTACATGTTCGCTCCATTTTACTTGCTGATCTTTTAGAGCGGTTTCAATACCTTCCATATATCCTTTATCGTAAGCATCTTTCTCGATCTTTTCTTTTTCTGCATGGGCTCTAGAGATAAGCTCTGCTGCTTCTGCTTTTGATTTTTCAATAATTTCTCGAGCTTTCGAGAAGGCCTCGTCCAACAATTGCTTGGCTTTGTCGTCATAAAGTTTTTCATAAGTTAGATCAGACCCATTTATAATTTCTTTATTATATTCTTTATTGTTTTTTTTTGTTGTCAAATAATATTCCTTAAGCTTTATAGGATTTTCTTTCTCAAAGGCAACACGCTTAAAAACATTAGACAATGATTTCATCACCTCCGCCGCGAGAAATGACGATTTCACCTGCATCTTCTAATTTTCTGATAATATTTACAATTTTCTGTTGAGCCTCTTCCACATCTCTTAGTCTAACAGGGCCCATATATTCCATATCCTCATTTACCATTTCAGCTTGACGTTTAGACATATTCTCAAAGATTCTCTTTTTCACTTCCTCACTAGCTCCTTTTAATGCCAATGTCAAGTCACGATTATCAACTTCACGAAGAGTACGCTGTATCGCACGATTGTCCAAAGCAAGAATATCTTCAAATACAAACATACGGCGTCGTATTTCCTCGGCTAAATCTGGATTATCTGTTTCCAATGCTTCAATAATATTCTTTTCCGTGCCTCTGTCCACATTATTTAAAATATTAACAACAGCCTGAATTCCGCCTACGTTTGTATAATCCTCTGTTACAACTGAGGCTATCTGCCTTTCTAAAACCCTTTCAACTTCCATAATTATATCAGGCGAAGTTCTGTCCATGGTAGCCACACGCCGTGCAATATCTACTTGCTTTTCAGGTGGTAATGATGAAAGAAAGGAAGCCGCTTGTTCAGGATCTAAGTATGTCATTATAAGAGCTATGGTTTGAGAGTTCTCATTCTGTAAAAAATTCATCAATTGAGACGGATCAGCCTTTCTAACAAAATCAAAAGGTCTAACTTGGAGTGTTGATGTAAGACGGTTAATAATTTCGAGAGCTTTTTGAGTGCCTAAGGCTTTCTCCAGTACCTCTTTTGCGTAATCTATTCCACCTTCTGTTATGAAGTTTTGGGCGAGTAACATTTGATAAAATTCTTCCATTACTTCGTTTTTTTCTTCATTGGATATTTTTCTCATATTGGCTATTTCAAGCGTCAGCTGCTCAATATCTTCTTCGTTTAAAAATCGATAGACATTGGCAGCTATTTCCGGGCCCAAAGAAACTATTAAAATAGCTGCTTTCTGCTTACTTGTTAATTTAGTTTGCTGTGCCATGAAAATACACCTCTAATCTTCTTTGAGCCAGGTTTTAAGCACCTTGGCAACTTCCTCAGGTTTTCTACGTGCAAGTTTCTCTATTTTATCATAAAAACTACTCTCTTTAATCTCTTGCGATTCGTCCTGCGTTTGAGTAGCTGCTGCCTGCTGCATCGCTAACATCTCTTCTGAAATCTTTTCTTCTTCACTTATTGCTTTCCTACGATTTAAAAACATTCGAATTATGATAAATGCCAAAATAATTGATAAAATAAGTCCGGCAATTTTAATATTCCTCATACGTGCCTGCTCTTTTTGCTGACGTGCCATTTCATCCGCAAAAAACTTAGCCATATCATTTTTAAACTCCATACCTTCTATAGAAATCTGATCTCTTTCAGGATCATAACCAATAGCATTGCCAACCACTTGGGTAATTGAATCTTTTTCAGCATCATTTAATTCCTGATTTATAACCACTGAAACGGTTAGTTTATCAACAGCTCCGGGTGCTACCGTAAGATTTTCGTTGGTTTCGTTTATCTCAAAGTTTCTTATAACTTCGGACCTTTGCTGTTCCGACTCACCGGTTTGAGTCTGGTTATATCCAGGTACATTTGAGTCAACTCCGGGAGTCCCTCCGTAGGCACCTCCTGTACCGCTGAAATGCTCCTTTAATTCTTGAATACTTCTAACTATTCCCTCGCCGGTTTCTTCATTAACAGGAGCAAATAACTTGTTTTGCACAATTTTTTTGTCAAAATTAAGTTTAGCATTAACTCTCACGGCTACATTACCTGGGCCAAAGATTTGTTCAAGTAATGACTGAACGCTAGCTTGAAGCTGATTTTGAAAATTATCCTGAATAACCAGCTGATTATTTATTAGTTCTTCATTATCTTCAGATTGCGAAATAGCTGCGTTGGAAAGCGTTTTGCCGTATTGATCCACCACCACCACATTTTCCTGTTTCATATTTTTGACTGAGTAAGTAACAAGATTAATTATGCCCATTATTTCTTCTTTAGTCATCTGAGCACCGGGTTTAACTTCTAAGAAAATCGCTGCAGATGGCTCATAATTTGAATCCGGTTCTATAAACAAAGATTTTTCCTGTTGAACAATATACACTCTGGCCGATTCAACTGACTCCATCATCTCTATGGCCTTAGTAAGTTCCCCTTGTAATGCTTGATTGTATTGCACTTGTCTTTCCCAGTCGGTGGTGCCAAGCCGTGTTTTATTGAACATTTCGTCAAATCCAGATGAATTACTTTTAGGCAGACCTTCCTGCGCTAAGGTCAACCTGGTCTTATATTTTTGTTCCGGATCTACTAATATGGTTTTCCCTCCGTCTTCAAGTTCATATGATATATTTAGATCATCAAGTTTCTTGACAATTTCTCCGGCATCGCTTATATCCAGATTTGTATAAAGCGGTACATATTTCGGTCGACTTATAAGGTATAACATTATACCTAAAATTACAATAACAACTATCACAGAAACTATGATCTTTACTTTTTGTGCCCTATCCCTGCTTTGCCAAAATTCAACAACTTGGTGCTTTAATTTTTGAAAATAATCCATTACGTTACACCCAGCCTACCACTATATCTGCATTCTCATAATTTCTTGATAAGCTTCCATAGCTTTATTACGTATTTGTAAAGTAAGCTCAAGTGAAATTTTGGCTTTTTCACCGGCAATAAGAACATTATGTAGGTCAATCTCATCGCTGAAAACCTCACGGCCAAGCAGAGATTCATATTCCTTTTGATATGTATTAGCCGATTCTAACACATCACTAAATATTTTGCCAAACGATTTATCCCCTTGAGTCTTTAATGCCTCGAAATTGTTATTTATATCTCTTGTATTATCAACTTCTATTTTCAATGGTCTGTCTCCTTTCGAACCATTATATCTTACTAATTTCGAGAGCCTTGCTCATCATGCTTTTTGCCGAATTAATAGCAGTTACATTAGCCTCATAACTCCTGGTAGCAGATATCATATCTACCATTTCAGTAACAATATTTACATTGGGAAGCATCACATATCCTGACGGATCAGCATCCGGGTGTGTTGGATCATATAAAGCCTTAAATGGTGCAGTATCTTTTTCTATCGCTACCACCCTTACCCCTGCAGGTTTTTGCTGATCAAGGTAATTAGAAAAAGAGCCAGTTGTGTTGCGTTCTTGAAAGACAACTCTTTCTCTTTGAAAAGGACCTCCTTCTTCAGTTCGAGTTGTGTTTGCATTAGCAATATTGTTTGAGATCGTGTCAAGTCGAAGCCTCTGCGCAGTCAGCCCTGAAGCACTGATATCCAGGGAATTAAAAAATCCCATGACTTACTTCCCTCCTTCGCTAATAGCAGTTTGAAGAATTTTAAGGTTTGTTATAATTTGATCAGATATAATATTATAGGAAAAATTATTTTTTATCATTTCCACCATCTCTTTGTCGATATCTACATTATTTTCATCATTTCGAAAGCTATAGTCTTCTTGACGATATATTTTTGGCTTTATATCTTCTAATTTTTTTCTTGGATCGATATGTTTATCATTTGTGGCAGCAAGTGGAATGGTACGCTGATTCAAGCTGTTCATCAGTATTTCCTCGAAAGACATACCCATCCTTTTGTAGCCAGGTGTATCAACGTTAGCTAAATTATTGGAAATTAACTCGTATCTCTTTAATTTTACATCTAATAGTTTTTCCATTACGTCTATATTGCTAAACAAATCTGTCAAGCCTTACCACCTTCCTATATTTACTTTGTGTAAAATTTTTACTTATTTATAAGCTATCACGAGCCAAAATCTAACAATAAGTCAATTATAAATTGTAAGTTTTTTGGTTATTATGGAATTTATTGCTTATTCGTGCATATAGAATATATATTAGACAAAAAACGGCAAAATCCTCCTTGAAATATTAAATATTAGGTATTTTTTTCTATTTTTTACACAGAACCAAGCCTACATTTAATATTTGACATAAAACAACAAAACCCTGCATACCAAATAAAAAAAAGCAGCAATTGCCGCTTTTTTTATTTAAAGTCTTAAATATTCACGAATACTCAAAAAGCCTGTTGCAAAATTGATCTTACTGAGAAAGTATCGAGTCTAGCCTCTTACCTTTTTTAATTCTTCCAAGAGTTTATCGTTTAGAATCTTTATGTAAGTGCCCTTCATGCCAAGCGAGCGAGATTCAATAACTCCGGCACTTTCGAGTTTTCTCAGTGCATTTACAATTACTGATCTGGTAATTCCTACCCTGTCAGCTATTTTGCTGGCAACCAAAAGGCCTTCACTGCCATCTAATTCTTCAAAAATGTGTTCAACAGCTTCTAACTCTGAAAAGGATAGGGTTCCTATTGCTAACTGAACTACGGCTTTTTTTCTAGCCTCTTCTTCTATTTCATCACTTTTTGATCTGAGGATTTCCATCCCTACTACAGTTGCACTGTATTCTGCAAGCACTAAATCTTCTTCTGTAAATTCTTTTTTAAACCTTGACAACACCAATGTACCAAGCCTTTCTCCGCCACCGTTAATAGGAACTATTGTCATAAATTTATCCGGACAGGAATCTTCTGTTTCGTTAAAAAACATTGCTTCTGGAGAATCTTTGGTTATATTGGGTTTTGTTTCATGAATATCCAGCAGCTTATCATTATACTCTTTAGGAAGCATTTTATCTTCTAAAATTTGTTCTTCTACGGTATCACATTCATAATCTTCCAGTAAATGGTATCCCAATATTTTCCCCTTACGACTAGCTACATATGTGTTTGACGATAATACCTCACCTAATGTTTTACATACATCATTGAAATCTACGGGATATCCCGCCGATCTCTGTAAAAGTTTGTTAATCCTTCTTGTTTTTTCTAATAAGCTTTCACTCATTTAAATTCCTCCTAATTTTTAATACATTTTACTTTTATGTTTTTTATAAAATATACATACTGAGGTCTTTGTCTTTAACAATATTTTTTAACTTTTGATTGACATAATCTCTATCGATTATTATTTGACTTTGTAATAAATCAGGTGCATTGAAAGAAATATCCTCAAGTAGTTTTTCCATAATTGTATGAAGTCGTCTTGCTCCTATGTTTTCAGATTCATGATTGACATGTACTGCCACTTTTACTATTTCATCAATAGCATCTTCGGAAAAACTGATTTTTATACCTTCGGTTTCAAGCAATGCAGTATATTGCTTAATTAATGAATTTTTAGGCTCGGTTAAAATCTTCTTTAAATCCTCTTCAGTCAAACTTTTCAGTTCAACTCTAATAGGAAAGCGGCCTTGAAGTTCAGGTATCAAATCAGATGGCTTCGATACATGAAAAGCTCCTGCAGCTATAAATAATATATGATCAGTCTTTATGGGACCATATTTTGTAACTACAGTAGAACCTTCTATAATAGGCAATATATCTCTTTGAACACCTTCTCTGGAAACATCCTGACCATAGGATTCTTTACCGGCAATTTTATCGATTTCATCTATAAATATTATACCTGAATCTTCAGCTTTCCGAATAGACTCATTTATTACCTCATCCATATCTATCAGTTTTTGTGCTTCCTCTTGTGTCAAAATTCGCCGTGCGTTCTCGATGGTGACAGTGCACTTTTTTTTACGCTTCGGAAAAAGGCCTTCAAACATATCTTGAAAATTAATTCCTATTTCTTCCATGCCAGATGCAGAAAATATTTCAAACATAGAAGGTAAATTATCTTCAATCTCAATTTCTACTAATTCTTTATCTAGACTTCCATTTTTTACTTTCTCCAAGATTTCTTTCTGATTTTCTCTTGCAGTTTTTACTTTTTGTGTATACATTTCTTCGTTATCAGTAGAATAATTCTGTTTTGAGCTGCCAAAGATTGTTTCAAAAGGATTTACAGAAACTGTTTTTGTAGGGATCGGGCATAGTATAGCTGCAATTTTTTGATTAGCAAGTTCTGCTGCTTTATCTTTAACAGCCTCTATTTTTTCGGTTTTTACCATTCTTATAGATGTTTCTACTAAATCCCTTACCATAGAGTCTACATCTCTGCCTACATAGCCTACTTCGGTAAATTTGGTTGCTTCAACTTTTACAAAAGGGGCATTTACAAGTTTTGCAAGCCGTCTGGCTATTTCTGTCTTACCTACACCAGTAGGCCCTATCATTAAAATATTCTTGGGAATTACTTCGTCTTTTATCTCATCGGAAAGCATTTGTCGCCTATATCTATTTCTAAGAGCTATAGCAACTGATTTTTTTGCATCTTCTTGCCCTACAATGTACTTATTAAGCTCTTCTATAATTTTTTTTGGTGTTAGATTTTCCATCTTCTTGCCCTACAATGTACTTATTAAGCTCTTCTATAATTTTTTTTTGGTGTTAGATTTTCCAAATTATTAGTGTAAACACATATCTCCGATGCGATCTTTAAAGATTCCTCAACTATTTTTTGTGCAGGCAGGTCTGAATAGCGATTTAATGCTCTGGCTGCAGCTAAAGCATAAGAACCTCCTGAACCTATGGCTGCTATCCCATCATCCGGTTCGATAACCTCGCCATTACCAGAAATAACTAATATATGCCCTTTATCTGCAGTAATTAGCAATGCCTCTAATTTTTGCAACATTTTATCCTTACGCCATTCTTTAGCAAGCTCAACTGCAGCTTTTTCAAGATTACCATGAGTTTCTTCAAGCTTATCTTCATATTTTTCAAAAAGGGTAATTGCATCAGCCACAGATCCGGCAAAGCCAGCTAAAACCTCACCATTATATATTTTCCTCACCTTTTTTGCATGATGCTTCATTATAGTATTTTGTCCAAAGGTAACCTGTCCGTCTCCGGCAATAGCAGCACCTTTTTCATTTACCATCGCTAAAATAGTTGTCGCCGAAAACATCTTAATCCCCTTTCACATCTTCAGTTAATTTTATTATGAGGGAAAGTTTTATCATATACTTCCTTCAATCTTTCTTTTGTTACATGTGTATAAATTTGCGTTGTAGATAGGCTTGAATGTCCCAATAGTTCTTGAACCGTTTTTAGGTCTGCACCATTGTTAAGCATATGCGTAGCAAAAGTATGTCTTAGTGTATGAGGACTGACTTCACTGTTCAGTGTAGCAATTTTTACATATTTATCGATAATTCTCCTAATACTTCTAGCAGAAATTGCTGTCCCGTTTTTATTGAGAAACAAACTATCACAATTAATATCTTTTGTTAAAAATGGCCTACTCTCTTTTAAATACTTCTCTAAACTTTCCTCAGCCTTTTGCCCAAAAAAAACAACTCGCTCTTTTGAGCCTTTGCCAAAAACAATTATATAATTAGAACCGAAATTTATATCGCTAGTTTTTAGCAAAACCAATTCTCCCACTCTCATTCCAGTTGCATACAAAAGTTCCATAATTGCTTTATCTCTAATGCCTAAAACATCATTTTTAGGTGCCGAAAGAAGCACTTCGATTTCTCCAGGATATAAAAAAAGTGGAAGTTTTTTTGATGTTTTGGGTGTGCTAATTGATTTTGCTATATTTTCTTGAACAAAACCCTCAACTACTAAATACTTATAAAAACTTCTTAGTGCAGAGAGCTTTCTTGCTGCAGTTCTTTTTGAAATCTTTTTTTCTTGTAGGTATGCTAAAAAGCCTCTAATATGCAAATGGGTTGCATTAACAAGAATCGGTTCAGATAGTTTTTTCTGTTTTAAATATTCAAGAAACTGAGAAAGGTCCTCACTGTATGCTTTAATTGTATTCTGTGATGCAGTTTTCGTTGCCCTCAAGTAATCTATAAAACTGTCTATCAATGCTTCATCCATAAGTCTAAAACCTCTCAACTAATAACATTTAATATACTACCATAACATTTTAATTAATGCAAGATTAAATTCTAAATTATTTATATATTGTCTTGTTATTTTCTTTTGAAAAAACTTTTTCATATTCAATAAATTGTCTAATTGAATCTAAAGCTCTTTGACTTAAGAGGATTTTCTTTAATTTACTTGATTTTATATCATTTTGTAATGGAGGTAAAATACCAAAATTCGCTTTCATGGGTTGAAAATTTTCAGGACTGGAAGATGTTATAAAATTTAACAAAGCACCGGTCATGGTTTCAAGTGGTAAAGCAATGGGACCTACTTTTCTAATAAACCTTTTCATATTTATTCCTGCGACAATTCCGGAAGCTGCTGATTCGATATATCCTTCAACCCCCGTTATCTGACCGGCAAAAAACAGTCCACGTAAAGCCTTAAATTCTAGAGTCGGTTTTAAATAAAGGGGGCTTGCTATAAACGTATTTCTGTGTATGAAACCATAACGCACAAATTCAGCCTTTCCCATTCCGGGAATAAGGCCGAATACCCTTTTTTGTTCTCCCCATTTTAAACTGGTTTGAAAGCCAACCATATTAAATAATGTGCCTTCGGCATTTTCTTTTCTCAATTGCGCAACAGCATAGGGCTGTTTTCCTGTAGCAGGGTCAAATATGCCTACAGGTTTCAAAGGACCAAAAAGTAAGGTTTTATACCCACGTTTAGCCATTACTTCTACGGGCATGCAACCTTCGAAAAAAATCGGTTTTTCAAATTCTTTCAAAGGATAGGTTTCTGCATTAATCAGTTCATTATAAAAAGTATCATATTCATCATGGGTAAATGGTAGATTTACATAATCAGCTTCACCTTTATTATATCTTGAACCCCAAAAGGCTTTATCCCAATCAAGTGATTCGCCAGTAATAATCGGAGCCGCAGCATCATAAAAATAAAGATATTCTTTTTTTAACAGTTCGGCAAGAGCTGTTGACATGCCTTCAGAGGTAAGAGGACCCGTAGCAATAATCGCAGGGGTGGGTGGTATCTCGCATATTTCTTTTATATGAAACTCTATATTAGGATGATTTTTTATTAGTTCAGTTACTTTTGAGGAAAATAATTCCCTATCTACAGCCAATGCAGAGCCGGCAGGAATACTCGTCATATCTGCAACTTTCATGATAATTGAGCCCATTGCCCTCATTTCTTGTTTTAACAACCCGGCTGCATTGGTAATTTCATTGGAACGGAGTGAATTACTGCATACCAATTCCGCCAGCTTATCAGTAAGATGAGCCGGAGTTGTTTTTATCGGTCTCATTTCAAACAGATTTACTTTAATCCCATTTTGTGCCAGGTGCCATGCCGCTTCACAGCCGGCTAGACCACCTCCGATCACGTTAACACGTTCCATGGGTTCACCTCATACATCCTATTTTGACTTATAGCCGCACTCTTTATTAGTACAAACTTTATGTTCTCCATTTTTTGTTTTCTTTATTACCATTAAAGCTCCGCATTTTGGACAAGGTTTATCGCTCGGTTTATTCCAAGATACAAATTTACAATTGGGATAATTAGAGCAACCATAAAAAGTTCTTCCTCGTTTAGATTTTCTTACTATAAGATTACCACCGCATTGGGGGCATTTCACTCCAATTTCGGTTATAATAGGTTTCGTGTTTTTGCATTCCGGAAATCCCGGACATGCTAAAAATTTACCGTATCTTCCATTCTTTATAACCATGTTTCTTCCACAAAACTCGCACTTTTCATCGCTTATTTCATCTTCAATTTTAACCTTTTTTAATTCTTGTTCAGCGATTTTTAATTTTTTTTCAAAAGAAGTATAAAATGATTCAAGCAGTTCCTGACGTTTCTGATGACCCGACTCGATTTTATCCAGTTTTTCTTCCATTTCTGCCGTGAAATCTATATCTACTATATCGCTGAAAAATTCTTGTAAAATTTGTACTACGATTTCCCCTAGTTCTGTCGGTTTAAAACGTCCTTTTTCTTTTTCCACATATCCGCGCTTTTGTATGACATCAATAGTAGGTGCATAAGTGCTAGGCCTGCCTATACCCTTCTCTTCAAGAACCTTTACCAACATAGCTTCGGTATATCTGGGTGGTGGTTGTGTAAAATGTTGTTCCGGAAGTAATTTTAGTAACTTGAGAACCTGACCTTCTTTTAATTGCGGAATTTTGCTGTCGTCTTTTTCAGAATCTTCATCAGAACCTTCTGTATATAATAACATAAAGCCCGGAAATTTAACAGTTGAACCTGAAACTTTGAAAATATATTCTCCCGCCTTAATACTAACAGATACTGTATCATATACAGCAGCTGCCATTTGACTACTAACAAATCTATCCCATATAAGCTTATACAATTTATATTGGTCCTTTGTAAGTGAGTCTTTTACCTTTTCGGGTGTTCTTATTACTGATGTAGGTCTAATACCTTCATGAGCATCTTGCACATTTTTTTTATTGTTTTTGCGTGCCGTATACCCACTTCCTAAATATTCCTTGCCATAGTTATATCCTATATATTCCGCCGCTTCCTTCTTAGCTTGTTCAGATATTCTTGTAGAATCCGTTCTCATATAAGTTATTAATCCTACTGCACCTTCTCCTTTGATATCTAAACCCTCGTATAATTGCTGTGCAATCATCATGGTTTTTTTAGCTGTAAATCCAAGCTTTCGAGCTGCTTCCTGTTGCATGCTGCTGGTTGTAAAAGTAAGAGGAGGCATCTTCTTTCTTTCACTGGTCTTTATTTCTGCAACTTCAAAAGTTTTATTCTTTATTTCCTCCAGAATCATATCTGCTTGTTCTTTATTTTCAATTTTTATTTTCTTATTATTTTTTGAATGAAGGCGAGCTCTGATTTTATCTTTATCGCCTTTTAAATCAGCATCAATTGTCCAATATTCATCGGGAATAAATTCTTTTATTTCTTTTTCTCTATCACAGATAATTCTAACAGCAACTGATTGTACCCTTCCTGCGCTAAGACCCCATTTTACTTTTCTCCACAATATAGGACTAATCTTATACCCAACTAATCTATCTAGGATTCTTCTGGCTTGCTGTGCTTCAACTAAATCTGTGTTTATAGTCCTGGGATTTTTGAGGGATTCTAAAACAGCATTTTTTGTAATCTCATAAAATTCTATACGGCATGGTTCACTTTCCGATATGTCTAAAGCATTTGCTAAGTGCCAGGAAATAGCTTCGCCTTCTCTATCCGGGTCAGTTGCCAATAATATTTTATCGGCTTTTGCGGCCTCTTTTTTTAAATTGTTAAGGAGTGGGCCTTTACCTCGTATCGTAATATATTTAGGCGCAAATCCTGATTCAATATCTATACCTAGTTGACTCTTCGGTAAATCCTTTATATGACCCATTGAAGCCTCTATTTTGTAATTTTTACCTAAATACTTACTTAGGGTTTTTGCTTTTGCTGGAGATTCCACAATAATTAAAGATTTAGCCATTTAAAATCACCTTTTACGCATCATAGCTATCGTTGATTAATAGCTTTCTCATATTATAATAACTTTTTAATATAAAAGTCAATTTCTAACAAAATATCCTCCGGGAAGAGCTGATATATAGCCTTTAAGTTCAAGGCAAGTCAATACAGCATTTACTTCCTGAGAATTTCTGTGTGATAAGTTTATTATTTGCTCAATTTGAATGGGTTGATAATCTATTACTTCTAAAATACTCTTCTCGGTTTCACTAAGATTTGGTAAATTTACACTATCTGCTGTATTTGTATTAGAGTTTTTAGGACTTTCTAAGTATAGCTCGTCTAATATATCATCAATGCTTTCTACCAGTTTTGCTCCCTGCTTAATTAGCTTATGAGTTCCTCGACTGTATGGGTTAAAAATACTGCCGGGAATTGCAAAAACTTCCCTGCACTGTTCCAATGAAAAGTCAGCTGTTATTAACGAGCCACTTTTTTCAGCAGCTTCTACTACTAAAGTGCCTAAAGATAATCCGCTGATAATGCGATTCCTTGCAGGGAAATTTACAGCTTGCGGCGGTGTCCCTAGGGGAAAACTTGAAATCACACAACCACATTTTAATATTTCTTTCATTAAACTTATATTCTCAGGAGGATAGATAATATCTATTCCGCAGCCAAAAACTGCTGTAGTGGGACCACCGGCATCAATAGCTCCTTTATGTGCAAATGAGTCGATTCCACGAGCCATACCGCTAACTATATTTATAGTTAGTGAAGCTAATTCTTTTGCAAACTTCATAGCTGCATTTTTGCCATATGCAGATGCTTTTCTAGATCCAACTATAGCTATAGATTTGTTATTCAGAAAAGCTATCTCACCCTTTGTGTAAAGAACCGGAGGTGGATCATAGATCTGTTTTAACAACTCGGGATATTCTTTATCTAATAAAGTTATTATTTTTATTCCTAATTTGTTAGCTCGTTCAATTTCTCTGTTTGGATCAACTTTTTCCCTGGATTTTATTATATTTTCACATATTATTTTTCCAATCCCAGGTATTTCCAATAAATCTTCAGGCTTGGCTTTTAAAAAATCATCATAGCATTTAAACTTTTCAGCTAGACTTTGTATCTTAATAGAACCAAGCTTAGGAATTGCATTTAAAGCTATTAAAAGCGCATTGTCCGCCATAATTACCTCCGAAGTTAATATTCTATTCCTGGTTGAGCGGCAATCCCTTGTTTGTAATGGTGTTTAATCTCACGCACTTCACTTACCATATCGGCTTTTTCCAAAATTTTATCTGATGCATATCTACCAGTCAAAACTATAGTTGTATGCTCAGGTTTCATCTCTATTAAATTAAGGACTTCTTGTTCCGATAATAAACCATAATCTACTGCTACATTAATCTCATCTAATATAACCAAATCGTATTTTCCGGATGATATAATATTTTTTGCAAGGTTTAAACCTTCTTTAGCCAGACTTAAATCTTCTAAGCTGGGATTTCCTTTTATAACAAAGCTGTCTAAACCTTTTTGAACCAATTCAATGTTTGGAAGGTAACGTTTTATGGCTTTGACCTCTCCATACTTTTCATCACCTTTCATAAATTGTATAATATAAACTTTTTCTCCGTGACCTGCGGCACGCAAAGCCAGACCTAAAGCAGCTGTAGTTTTACCCTTTCCGTCTCCAGTATATACTAAAACTAATCCTTTTTTACTTTGCATTCATTTCTCCCCATTTTACACTTTGTTATATTTTAAGATTTTGATAATATTTATCTATATTTCGGTACCGAAGCGCTTCTGCCAAATGGCTTTCTTTAATTAAGCGATTACCATCTAAATCCGCTATGGTTCTAGCAACCTTCAATATTTTGCTATGAGCCCGGGCACTTAGTTTCATGCTTTGGAATGCCTCTTTCATTAGAATTTTACCACTTTTATCTAATTTGCAGTGTTTATTCATTAAAGCCGGGGTAAGTTGTGAATTAAAGTATATATTACAGTCTTTATATCGCTCTAATTGTATTAGTCTTGCCTCTTCAACCCGCTTTTTAATAGTCATCGAATCAGTGGTCGAAGGGCCTTCTAAATCTGAAAACTTGACCGGTGCTACTTCTAATTGTAAATCAATTCTGTCCATCAGAGGGCCTGAGATTTTTGAAAGATATTTTTGGATTTGGTGCAGCGAACAATTACATTCGTGAAATGGATCACCGTAAAAGCCGCAGGGACATGGATTCATAGAACCAACCATCATAAATTTGGAAGGATATGTAATGGTTGCATTTGCCCTAGCAATTGTAACCTTTTCATCTTCCAGAGGCTGACGTAAAAGCTCGAGTATGTCTCTTGGAAATTCCGGAATCTCGTCTAGGAAAAGCACACCGTGATGTGCTAAAGTAATTTCTCCCGGCTTAGGAATACGACCCCCGCCAACCATCCCCACATTTGAAATTGTATGATGAGGTGACCTAAAAGGTCTTTTCTTAATTAATCCCGAATGATTAGAAATCAGACCTGCAATGCTGTAAATTTTTGTAAGTTCCAGTGACTCTTCAAAAGTCATTGAAGGCAGAATTGTCGGTATACGTTTTGCTATCATAGTTTTACCTGAGCCGGGAGAGCCGATCATAATCATATTGTGATGTCCGGCGGCAGCTATCTCAAGGCATCTTTTTAAATTTTCCTGACCTTTTACTTCGGAAAAATCTCCATCAAATACAGTATCATTATCCTGCATCTTGCATCTTACAAGATCTTTGCCCACAACTTTGTTTGCTTTATACTCGCCTTTAAAGTAAGCAACCGCATCCTTCAAAGAATTAACACCAATCGCTTCTACATCATCTATAACAGCAGCTTCTTCCATATTCTCCCACGGAACAATAATACCCTTTAATCCGTTTTCCTTAACCGCAATTACCATGGGTAAAACACCATTCACAGGTCTTATTCTTCCATCTAAAGAAAGCTCTCCTATCACTGCATATTCATTTAATGTATCAGAAGGCATTTGTTCTGTAGCTGCCAATATTCCTAAAGCTATAGGCAAATCAAAATGCGGCCCTTCTTTCCTTATATCTGCCGGCGCAAGATTAAGCGTAATCCTTTTTATGGGAAAATTAAATTCTTGATTTTTAATGGCTGCCCTTACTCGTTCTCTTGACTCTCTGACGGCAATATCAGGCAAACCCACTATATCAAAAGCCGGGAGACCGCTTGAAATATCGACTTCAACGTCTACTAAAAAACTTTCCAGTCCATATATAGAGCAGCTTTTCACCTGTGCTAGCACGAAATCACTCCCTAAAAGGCATTTTCAATATGTTCTATTTCAACGATATACTCATCAACTATCAATATATCTATTACATCAAATCTAATATCATAAAAACCCGGGGAATTTCCTTTAAGATAATATAATGCAACTTTTTTTATTTTCTGTTGTTTATTATAATTCACTGCTTCCATGCCTTTTCCATAATTTGTAGACCTTCTGGTTTTAACTTCAATAAAAACTATATTTTTTCTATCTCTTGCTACAATATCTATTTCTCCATATCGACAACTGAAATTCATTTGAAGAATTTCATAATTTTTCTTTTTTAAATATTCGGCTGCATATTTCTCACCTGCTGCTCCAATTTCTTTAGTATTCAATTTTATATTTCCAACCCCTTTACGGAAAAACTTCGGCGATGGATAGGGCAGATACCGTGTTTTCTAATTGAGTCTATATGCTCTTTAGTACCATATCCTTTATTCTTAATAAAGCCATACTCAGGATAAACAAGATCGTATTTTCTCATTATCCTGTCTCTTTCCACTTTAGCAATTATTGAAGCAGCTGCTATGCACGCACAGATATTATCTCCATGTATTACAAATTCCTGAGGTATAGTAATATCTGGTATTTTTAATGCATCTACTAAAATATATTCAGGTTTAACAGGGAGTTTCTCAACTGCATTTTTCATGGCCATTAAGGTTGAATTTAAAATATTATGGTTATCTATGTAATCAGCATCTATAACATCATAGGCATATGCAACTGCTTTTCCCTTTATATCCTCATAAACTTTTTCTCGTTTCTTTTCACTTATCTTTTTCGAATCCTTTAAATTTAATATTTCTGTATCCAAAACCAAAATAACAGCTGCTGCTACTACCGGTCCTGCTAAAGGTCCACGACCCGCCTCATCTACCCCTGCAACCAGTGTAAAGCCTTCTTGTTTTAATTTTCGTTCCCTATCATACAGCTTTAATATTCTAGCCCGCTCTTTTTTTATATCCATTTGAAATAACCCTTTCTTCAGACAATATCTTGATTCGCTATCTCTAACCAGAATCCTTCTTTTTCCTCAGGTTTTTCTAGGGATATTCTTCCTAACTTTCCCTGTCGGAATTCATTTATCAGAGTTTTTGCGCTCCTGTTAATGTCGAATACTCCACCTTCTACCAAAAAACCGCGATTTTGAGCTATTTTTTCTAGAATCTCCGCAGGTGTACTAGAATCAACTCCGTACCTATCCTTAAGAGCCTGAGGATAATTTACTAATAAATATTTTATAAGAATTAGCGAAAGCTTCTCAAAATCCAATAGTTCCTGCTTGATTGAGCCTAAGATTGCAAGTTTAATGCCTGTCGTTTTATCCTCGAATTTAGGCCACAAAATGCCTGGTGTATCCAACAATTCCAAATTGTCATCTACTTTCAGCCACATTTTGTTTCGAGTTACGCCCGGTATGTCCGCAGTTCTGGCACTTTTTCTTCCCGCCATCTGGTTGATTAAAGACGATTTTCCCACATTAGGAATCCCGATAATCATACATCTTGTTGATCTTAGAACCGTTTTCTTCTTTACATTTCCAAGCAAGTTATAAAGGTTTTTTAATTCTGATTTTTTTAGACTGTTTACAGCTATAGCTTTAATACCTTGCTTTTTAAAATATTTTAACCACATATCAGTGATTTTTTTATCTGCTAAATCGGCTTTGTTCATAATCATGATACTATTCTTGTTACCTATTAAACTATTAATATCAGGAAGATGTGTGCTAAGCGGTGCCCGAGCATCAGTCAACTCCAATACAACGTCAACCAGCTTTAAATTGTCCTTAATCATTTTTTTTGTTTTCGCCATATGGCCGGGATACCATTGAATATCCATAATGCCCACCTCTGTGAAATAACAAAGGGACTGTTATCAGTCCCTCTCCTTTATCCTAGCAGCTTTACCTCTTAATTTTCGCATATAATAAAGTTTTGCTCGACGCACTTTACCCTTCTTTACAACTTCGATTCTATCGATTCGAGGTGAATTTAACGGAAAAATTCTTTCAACTCCTACACCGTAAGATATCTTACGAACCGTAAAAGTTTCTCTTAAACCGCCACCTTTTCTTGCAATAACAATTCCTTCAAAAACCTGAATTCTTTCACGGCCACCCTCGACAACCTTGGTGTATACACTAACGGTGTCTCCAGGCCTAAAATCAGGAATATCTTTCTTTATTTGTTCTTGTTCCACGGAAGTTAGCAAATCCATCTACCTTCCCTCCTCCTGCACTATATTACGTATTTCAGAATAGTCACTACAACACAGCAAAGCATATTATAACATAAAGGCTTTGCCTTGGCAATCAATAACTTATTTTGAGCTTGGGAAAAAACAAGAAGTTTATTCTAAAAGTCTATTATCATTGTTGTTTAATTCTAATTTATTAAATAAATCCGGCCTTTTTTCACGAGTTTTTTTTAACGCTTCTTTGCGCCTATAAAGTTCAATTTCTTTGTGATTACCGGATAGGAGCACATCTGGAACTTTAAGATTCCTGTAAACTTGCGGTCTTGTATATTGAGGATATTCCAATAGCCCATTGCAAAAAGACTCATCATGCGGCGACTCACTGCTGCCTAAAACACCCGGAACAAGTCTAATTACTGCATCTACAACAGCAAGAGCCGGAACTTCTCCGCCTGTCAAAATGAAATCACCTATGGATATCTCATCAGTCACTATTGTTTTAACCCTTTCATCTATACCCTCATAATGGCCACAAATAAAAACCAGATGTTCTTCTTTAGATAAATCTTGAGCTAAAGACTGATTGAATATTTTTCCCTGTGGAGACAGTAAAATTATTCGGCGATTCTTAGCGTTTATTTTTTTATCTACATATTCTACCGCCTCGAAAATCGGTTCTGGTTTCATAACCATTCCACATCCGCCACCGTAAGGATAGTCATCCACTTTTCTATGTTTATCATGAGAAAAATCTCTTATGTCGATTAATTCAATTTTGACTAATCCTTTATCACAAGCTCGTTTTATTATACTAACGCTAAATGGACTTTCAAAAAACTCCGGGAATAAAGTAAGTACATAAATATTTAACATTACAGCATCCCCTCCAGCGGTCTGATTATCATAATTCCATTTCTTAGATCTACTTTTTTTACTACTTGTTTAATTGCTGGAATGAGGATTTCATTTTTATCTTTTGTTTCAACAACATATACATCATTAGCACCTGTTTGAATTACTTCTATAACAGTTCCTATATATGTTTCAAATTCGTTGAAAACATGAAGACCTATGATGTCACATATAAAAAAACGATCCTCCGATAAAGTTACAGCATCTTTCCTGTTAATATTAATATAATGTCCTTTTAAAGTATCTGCCTCTTCTTTCGAATTAATACCTTCAAATTTTAAAACAGGAAAATACTGTCTTAAAAACATAACTGATTCAACCTTATAAGAAACAGCTTGGCTTTTAAAGTCAATAAAAACTTCATTAAGTATTTTAAATCTCTTCGGATTATCTGTCAAAGGTTCAACTTTCACTTGACCTTTAACACCCCAAGAAGAGAGTATTTTGCCTACAGCAATGTACTGTTTTTCATTCAAAGCTATTCTCCTTCGGTTTACAAAGGCTTTATCTTGAAACATTCTAAATGACCTTTTCACCAAAAGACATTCATCCCAAAAGGGTTGGGTTGCCCCGCTCTTTCAGAAACCTATATAATCTCAACAACAACCCTCTTGCCTTCCTTGGCAGCTGCTGCTTTAACAACAGTGCGTATCGCTTTAGCAATTCTTCCCTGTTTGCCAATAACCTTTCCCATATCTTCAGGATCTACTTTTAGTTCTAAAATAATAGACTGTTCACCTTCCACTTGATTTACAGTAACATTTTCAGGATGGTCTACTAAAGCTTTTGCAATATATTCGACTAACTCTATCACAGATACTTCCTCCTTTAGGTTCCTAATAATTACTGATTTTATAGTGAATTAGTTTCGCTTTCAGGCTCTTGTTCTATTGCTTTTTTTTCAGTCAAAATTCCAAGATTTTTAAATAGATATTTCACTGAATCAGTAGGAATAGCTCCCTTTTTTAGCCAATCAACAGCCTTTTCTTCATTAATCTTTATTTGTATTGGGTTTGTCAAAGGATTATAATAACCAATTTCTTCTATAAACCTACCATCTCTTGGCATACGACTATCAGCTACTACTACTCTATAAAAGGGTTTTTTCTTAGCACCCATACGCTTTAATCTAATTTTAACAGCCATTTCTTCACCTCCTTTTAAAAATTTAAAAACGGTAATTTCTGTTTACTTCTTTTGCGGCTCTTATCTGACCCTGCAAATTGTTTTATCATCTTTTTTGTTTGCGCGTACTGCTTTAACAGTCTATTCACATCTTGAATTGCAGTGCCGCTCCCGGCTGCAATACGCTTTCGACGGCTACCATTAATAATAGAAGGGTTGCTTCGTTCTTCCAATGTCATTGAATTAATAATAGCCTCAACTCGACTGAGTTCTTTATCGTCAATCTCAACTCCCTTGAGCTTTTGTTGTGAAAAACCGGGTATCATGTTTAATATTTGATCTAAAGAACCCATCTTTTTAACTTGTGATAACTGGTCTTTAAAATCGTTTAAATCAAAGGACTGAGTTTTGAGTTTATCTTCTAGTTCTTGAGCCTTTTTTAAATCAAAATCTGCGGTTGCTTTCTCTATAAGTGTTAAGACATCACCCATCCCTAAAATCCTTGAAGCCATTCTTTCAGGGTGAAAAATTTCTAAATCATCAAGTTTTTCTCCCATTCCTACATATTTTATAGGACAACCGGTAACCGCTTTAACCGAAAGAGCTGCTCCACCACGACTATCGCCATCT
Organism: Tepidanaerobacter acetatoxydans Re1; assembly: GCF_000328765.2. NCBI lineage: Bacteria > Bacillati > Bacillota > Clostridia > Thermosediminibacterales > Tepidanaerobacteraceae > Tepidanaerobacter > Tepidanaerobacter acetatoxydans. The sequence continues at coordinate 1,251,334 of NC_019954.2, read as the reverse complement.
AGCTTCGTTAAAATTAAACCCGTCAGTTGCAGCCTGTTATTAAATTCCTCAGCTACATTTACCGCATCTTGACCAGTCATGCTATCTACCACAAGCAATATCTCGCTGGGGTCAACAGCATGGCTGATATTGACAAGTTCGTTCATTAAGTCGTCATCAACATGTAGACGTCCAGCTGTATCTATTATTACTACATCATGATTGTGCTTTTTTGCATAATCTACTGATGCCTTAGATATATCAACGGGATCCTGTTGTCCCATGGTAAAAACAGGTAGCCCGACTTTTTCTCCGACTATTTTAAGCTGCGTTATAGCCGCCGGACGATAAATATCGGCAGCTACTAAAAGAGGTTTTTTGCCATTCTTGGAAAGTAATTTACCAAGTTTACCTGCAGTTGTAGTTTTTCCGGAGCCTTGAAGTCCAACCAGCATTATAATTGTAATCTCTTTTGAAAAATCTACCTTGCTCTGAGTAGAACCCATCAGCGACGTAAGCTCTTCATTAACGATTTTTATCACTTGCTGTGCTGGAGTCAAGCTTTCCATAACTTCCTGACCAATTGCTCGCTCAGTTATCTTGGAAATTAAATCCTTTACAACCTTAAAATTTACATCGGCTTCGAGCAGCGCAAGCCGAACTTCTTTCATAGCTTGTTTAACATCAGCTTCAGATAGCTTGCCTTTTCCTCTAAGTTTCTTAAAAATATCATTTAGTTTCTGAGTAAGGGACTCAAAAGCCAATCCTATACACCACCTTCCTTCAACAGTGAAGAAACACGATTGTAAACATCCCTGTATTTTTCTTTGTAACTAAGTTCAAGCCCGGGCTCGATTTCTTTTAGAAGTGTAAGTATCTCTTCAATCTCTTTTCTTTGTTGTATATGTTTTTTTACCATACCAAGCTTTTCTTCAAAATTAACTAATGTTTCTTGAGAGCGGCGAAGAACATCATGCACACCCTGTCGGGTTATACCTGCATTTTCTGCAATTTCGCCAAGTGATAAATCATTTAGGTAGTATTGCTCAAATATATTTTTTTGTTTCTTTGTCAAAAAATCGCCGTAGTAATCAAATAAGAGATTGAGTTTTGTAATATTATCCATATAATTCACCTGTAAAGCAATTATACTTTACAGGTGTTATTTTACATAAAAATCAAATGTTAGTCAACTATTTTTTAAAATTAATTTTAACTCTCTTACCAAAACTTATATGAAATGAAGGTTATAATAAGTATCTTCCTTCCAACAAGCTTATTGCTGATCTTCAATTTTAACAAACATAAATTATTTTTTATGCAAATATGGCATCTACGAAATCCTGAGAGTTAAACTCGTGCAAATCATTTATGCCTTCTCCAATTCCGATATACCATACAGGTATCCCGAGCTCTGAAGCAATAGCAATAACAATACCCCCTTTAGCTGTCCCATCCAGTTTCGTTAAAATTATTCCTGAGAAATCTACGGCTTCCTTAAACATCTTTGCTTGAATTAAAGCATTTTGTCCAGTAGTAGCATCCAAAACTATGAGACTTACAACATTGGCTTGTGGGTATTCTTTTTGACAAACCCTGTAGAGTTTTTTAAGTTCCTCCATCAAATTCTTTTTCGTATGAAGTCGGCCCGCTGTATCACAAATAATTAAATCGGCCTTTCTAGCTTTTCCGGCTTGTAGTGCATCAAACAGTACCGATGCAGGATCCGCGCCTTCTTGATGTTTAATTACATCTACACCCACTCTCTGACCCCATATTTCCAATTGATCAATCGCTGCCGCTCTAAAAGTATCCGCAGCGGCTAGAATAACCTTCTTGCCTTGGTTTTTATATATGTTAGCTAATTTCCCTATAGAGGTAGTTTTGCCAACTCCATTAACTCCAACGATTAACATAACAGTTGGATATGTCAAAGATATGTTTTCTTTTGGAAAAAGATCTATAATCTCTTCTTTTAAAACTGATTTTAGTTCTTCGGCAGCAGTTATCTTCTTTGAATTTTCTTTTAATTTTTCTATAAGCATCTGAGTTGTACTAACACCCACATCCGCCGAAATCAGCAGTTCTTCCAATTCTTCAAAGGTTTTTTCATCAATTTTTTTATTGAATTTTAATATATTATCAAATTTCTCGCTAAAACTCTCCCGAGTTTTACTTAAGCTTTGCTTTAATTTATCAATAAAAGCCATTGTGCTCACTCCATTTTTATTATTCCATTTTTACGGCTAAAACCTTCGAAACAGCATCATCTTCCATGGATATACCATATAATGCATCTGCTATTTCCATAGTAGGCTTCCGATGTGTAATTATAATAAATTGAGTATGTTTTGATACTTTTTTAAGATACCTTGTAAAGCGGACAATATTAGCATCATCCAGTGCTGCCTCTATCTCATCTAATACACAAAAAGGTGTTGCTTTTGTGTTTAAAATAGCAAAAAGCAGGGCTATAGCGGTTAATGTTCTTTCGCCTCCGGACAGGAGTGAAATACTTTGGAGCTTTTTGCCGGGCGGCTGAGCGCTAACTTCCACTCCACACTCAAGTATGCTGCCCTCACCTTCAATAATTAGCTGTGCACTGCCACCTTCAAAAAGCTCAAAAAATACTTTATTGAATTCCTTATTAACTTTTTCTATAGATACTAAAAGCATGTCTTCCATTGTATAAGTTATTTCTTTTATTAGGTTGTCCAAGTCAATTTTAGCTTTTACTAAATCGTCCCGCTGTGATTTGAGAAAATCATACCGTGTCTTTAAATTATCATAGTCTTCAACTGCTTGCATGTTTATTGGACCAAGTGCTGTAATTTCACTTTTTAAAGATACTAACTTTTTTTTCATGTCATCTATACTACCAAATTCATCTTTTATTTTCAAGTTTTCGTAATTAGAAATTGAATGTCTTTCATATAATTGATTTTTAACTTGATTTAATTCCGTAATAATTTTTGCCTCATCTATACGACTATTTTGTAATGTTTTTTCCGTTTGATTATAGTCTTTTTCGAGCTTATTCAGATTGGTTTGAACTTGGTTTATGTTGGTTTTTATAATTTCTTTTTTTGCCCTTAAGGACTCAATAAGTTCTTGATATTCATGTTCCTTATCCGTTAGAACGCTTATGCTTTCTTTATATGCGGAAATCTTTTCATCAAATGATATGATTATTTTGTTGTTTTCTTCCAGCTTTTCTCCAAGTTTCTTTATTTCATCTTTGCGAGCCACGATATCTTCCCTAATAGCTTGTAAGCTTTGTCTAACGCTTGTTTCTTCTTGATTATATGATGCTAATTCGATTTTTAATTTAGTTATTTTTTCAGATAATGCTTCTTTAATTTCCTTACTTTTGTCTATATCTTTTTGTAAGTTTTTTACTTTAGATTGGCCTGATATGTTCTGGCTATCTACATTTTCTATATCTGTCTCAATTGAAGAAATTTGAGACAATATTTCTTGAGTTTCAAATTCAATATGTAGTTTTTCTTCCATTAGCTGCTTTTTTCGTTGATATCTTTCTTCTAAAACACCTTGTTTTTCCTGAAGTTGTTGATTTAAAACTGCCATCTCTGATTTTATAGAATACAAATTATCGGTCTTTTCTTCAAGAATTTTTTGGTTGTCTTGAATTTCATTTTTTAATTCTAGATTGGCCTGTTCTATTTGATTAAGCTGCTCTTTTAATTGAGCAATTTTTTGTTCAAATTCAATTAGCTGCCTTTTCCTTAGAAGTAAAAAGTTTGACCTCTTTTGGCTTCCACCAGTGATAGAGCCACCTGGGTTTAAAAGTTCACCTTGGATCGTAACAATTTTAAGGCTAAAGTTACACCGTCTTGCAATATATATAGCATCGTCTAAGGTATTCGACACTAACACTCTTCCAAGAAGAAACGCAACAACCGGATAATATTTATTATCAAATTTTACAAAGTTAATTGCCTCTGAAACGCGGTCTTTTTTTGATAATAACTTTAACTCTTTAGCTTCCATAATCCGTGGTTTTACAGCTGAAAGAGGCAGGAAAGTAACTCTACCGTAATCGTGCTTTTTCAGATATTCTATTGCTTTTTTTGCATTCTCTTCGTTTTCACAGATAATATTTTGCATAGCTGCACCTAAGGCAGTTTCAATCGCAACTTCATACTGTTGTTTTACTGAAATCACATCAGCTACTGTACCATAGATACCATTGTCATTATATCGTTGATTTTTAAGAGCAAGTAATAAATTTTTTACTCCATACTGATAACCTTCGTAACTGTCAGTAATTTCTTTTAATGTATTTTTTTTTGAAACAATAGTTGCTAAATCTTGTTGTTTTTGAGCTTTTATGTTTTCGTCATAATCAAACTTTACAATCTTCTGATCGAGAACTTCCTTCAGCTTTTTTATATTCTGTTCGTGTTCTTTAGATAAGCATTCTAGGTGAGTTATTTCTTCCTTAATATCTGAAACTTCTTTTAAGGTAATTGCATTTGTTTTATCTAATTCCAATTCTTCATTTTGTATCTGATTTAATCGCTTTTCTAAAGTTAATTTCATACTATTAAGACCAGAAACAACATTCTTCTTTTCTGAAGCGTAATTCAATAAGTTAATCACATCACCCTTGGCATTTTCGATAAGTCTTTGCTTTTCATTAATTTCATCATTTACAGAAATTAGTTTTTTTTCATTTTGGTCTATTGTAAGTTTTAACTCATTGATGGCTTCTATTTTTTCTTCTAATTCATCAGATTTTAATTTTAGAGTTTCTTCAGCAGTTTGCAGTTCATTTTTTTTCTTTTCTATGCTGTCAGATAAATCCTCATTTTCTTGCTGTATTCTGCTTCTTTCAGCAGTAGCCAATTGAAAATCTCTTTCGATATCTTTCTTCTTGCTGTTTATCTCATAAAATTCTACTTGCGCTTTTTCGTAGGCTTCCTCAACAGTACTTTGTTGTATTTTATACTCGCTTATTTGTTTTTTCGACGATTCGATATTATTACGCAACTGCGTTAATAATGTTTCTTTGTCTTCAAGTTTCTCCTTTATATATTTTATATGTTTCTCTTTACTGTCTAATTCAAATAAAAGTAAATTAATATCTATTTCTTTAAAAGCCGCAGCAAGTTCTTTATACTTCAGTGCCACATCTTTTTGAGCAGCTAAAGGTTGCATCTGGTTTAAAAGTTCAGTAATGATATCATCAATCCTGGATATATTATCCATGGTTTCTTCCAGTCTTTTTTCTGCCTCTTTTTTTCTAATCCTGTATTTCACGATTCCTGCCGTTTCTTCGAAAATAGTTCGCCTTTCCTCTGCTTTACAGGTAAGCATTTCATCTATTTGTCCTTGACTAATTATAGAATAACCATCTTTTCCGACTCCGGAATCAATAAGTATTTCTTGAATGTCTTTTAATCTGCAAGGAGTCCGATTTAAATAGAACTCGCTTTCGCCAGAACGAAAGGTTCGACGGACAAGATATATTTCAGAATAATCCAAAGGAATAAGATTATCAAAATTATCAATGGTTATAGCAACTTCAGCCATGCCCATGGGCTTTTTCTTATTGCTCCCAGCAAATATTACATCCTCAAGCTTATATCCTCGTAATGTCTTTACACTTTGTTCTCCAAGCACCCATCGTATAGCATCGATTATATTGCTTTTTCCACTGCCGTTAGGGCCAACAATGGCATTAATTCCAGGTTGAAACTCCAAAATAACCCTATCAGCAAAAGACTTAAAACCATGAAGTTCGATTCTTTTTAGATACAAAAGCATCCCTCCTTACCTCTACAATTTTAACATAAGAATTTAAAAAAAAGAACCAATGAGATTAATATTGACTTTAAACATAAAAATACCTGCCTCCTAAGACAGGTATTAGCTCAATAGGTTACTTCTAGCGGGGTTCAACAATAAATTTTATAGCTGTTCTTTCCTCACCATCAATATCAATTTCTGCAAAAGCCGGGATGGTAACAAGGTCAATTCCGTTTGGTGCAACAAAGCCTCTCGCAATGGCTATGGCCTTAACTGCTTGATTTACAGCCCCTGCCCCTACCGCTTGAAGCTCTGCCACGCCATTTTCTCTTAAGACAGCTGCTAAAGCTCCTGCCACAGATTTAGGTTTTGATTGTGCTGATACTTTTAGTACTTCCATTTCATATATCCCCCTTAATCTAGCAATATTTATTATATTATATCATTGCAATATATATTCTATGATGGTTTCAAATTTCCTTCTTTTTGCAATATTATATTTTATAGTTCATTATTCATTCTATCTAAAGCCTCTTTTGCTGCATTCTGTTCTGCTTGTTTTTTGCTCTTTCCAATACCGGTGCCTAAAATTTTATTTTTCCAGACAACCTCAACGCAAAATAGCTTATCATGATCCGGCCCAGATTCATTTACTACATTATAAAGTATTTTGTCCTCATCAAATTTTTGTAAGAGTTCCTGGAGATCTGTTTTGTAATCTGTGCCCCATTCACCTTGGATGGCCTTAAAAATAATTGCTTCTAAATTTTTAATTATAAAATCATATGTGGTTTTATAATTTTTATCAATATATATAGCTCCTATTAATGCTTCCAGTGTGTCTGCAAGAATGGAAACTTTTTCTCGGCCACCAGTATTTTCTTCTCCTTTACTCAGAATCAGATAATCTCCTAAAAAAAGTTGTCTTGCAATCTGAGCCAGACTCGATTCACAGACAGTAAATGCTCGAATTTTTGTCATTTGGCCTTCGGTAAGAAAATCGTAATGCCTGTAAAGATACTCACTTATGGCTAATTCTAATACAGCATCGCCAAGGAATTCTAATCTCTGATTATTTTCTTGATATGGTTTTTCTTTTTCATTAGTAAGGGAGGGGTGAATAAATGCTTGATTTAAGGTATTCAGATTATTAAACTGAATACCAATATTTTCTTGTAAAATCATAAGTTGTTGAAACCTTTTTTCATCTATACACATACTTTTACCTCATTTATATTTTTTAACTATCACACTGGCATTATGTCCTCCAAAACCCATTGAGTTTGACAGAGCTACATTTACAGTTCTATTTATTGCCCTATTGGGAACGTAATTCAAATCACATTCGGGATCAGCATTATCGTAGTTAATTGTAGGAGGAATCTCGTTTTTAAAAGTTGCAAGAAGTGAAACAATAAACTCAATGGCACCTGCCGCTCCAAGTAGATGCCCAGTCATAGATTTTGTAGAACTTATGGCAAGTTTATATGCATGTTCACCAAATGCATTCTTTATGGCTAAAGTTTCAAACTTATCGTTTAATGGCGTTGAAGTGCCATGCGCATTTATATAATCAACTTCATTAGGCAAAATCCCCGCATCCAGTATAGAAGCTTTCATTGCTCGAGCAGCCCCCTCACCATCCGGTGATGGTTGTGTTAAATGATATGCGTCTGCCGTTGACCCATAACCTATGATTTCACCATAAACCCTAGCATTTCTTTTTAACGCACTGTCAAGTGTTTCCATTATTATTATTCCTGCACCTTCACCCATCACAAAACCATCTCTGTCCTTGTCAAAAGGTCGGCTGGCTTTACTGGGTTCATCATTTCTTGTTGATAGTGCCTTCATTGATGAAAATCCTGTCATCGAAAGCCTTGTTATAGGTGCCTCAGTACCGCCTGATATAATAATGTCTGCATCACCTCTCTGCAAGACTTTAAAAGCCTCTCCTATAGCATTAGTACCCGAAGCGCAAGCCGTTACAACTGTAAAATTTGGCCCTTTTAAGTCAAAAGCCATAGAAACCTGACCTGATGCCATATTAATAATCATCATGGGAATGAAAAACGGGCTGACACGCCGTGGGCCCTTTTCTAAAAGCACACTATGCTGTTCTTCCCATGTCGTGGCACCACCAATCCCAGAACCCAATATAACTCCCGCTCTTGTCCTGTCAATTTGCAAAAGATTCAGTTTTGAATCTTCTAATGCCATTTTTGTTGCTGCAATTGCAAACTGTGTAAACCTATCCAGTCTTTTAATTTCCTTCTTTTCAATATAATTCTCAGGATTAAAATCTCTAACCTCTCCGGCTATATTAGATGGCAAATCATCAGTATCAAAAGTAGTAATTGTATCAATACCCGATTTACCCTCTATAAGTGATTTCCAGAATTTATCCAGTCCAATACCAACAGGTGATATTACACCTATTCCTGTTACTACTACTCGTTTCTTATCCATTCTAATCCTCCCAAAAGTTTACGATCTCTTAATTTTTATTTAAATGGGATGCTCCCGAATATAGCACTTAGTTAAAACATTTACATTTAAATAATATAAAAACAAAGTCCCGTAAATGAAGCTACGGGACGTTTTAGTACTATGCGGAATGGTTTTTTATATAATCTATAACATTTTGTACAGTCTTTATTTTTTCCGCATCTTCATCAGGTATCTCTATATCGAATTCTTCTTCAAAGGCCATTATCAATTCAACAATGTCAAGAGAGTCTGCTCCTAAGTCATCAATAAATGAAGCATCTGGAACAACTTCATCCTCATCTATGCTTAATTGATCCGCAATAATTTGTTTTATTTTGTCTAATACCTCTGCATCCACTGTTTTTCACCTCCCTTCTCAGCTTCATGCCCTAGCATATTAAACTAGCTTTATCTATAAAATAATTCTTCTTTGTTAATCCATCATAAGGTCAAACCGCCGTCAACAACAATTACCTGGCCTGTTATGTAATCAGCTTTTTTTGATGCTAAAAAGGCTACAACATTAGCTACATCATCAGGCATTCCTACTCTTTTTAATGGTATATTTTTGCTAATATCGGCATCTTTTTCAAGCAAAGAGAAGGTCATATCAGTTTTTATAAAGCCTGGTGCAACTGCATTTACTGTAATACCTCGGCTACCTAATTCTTTTGCAAGGGATTTTGTAAAGCCTATTATACCGGCCTTAGCTGCTGCATAATTAACCTGACCAGCATTTCCATAAATACCTACAATAGAAGAAATATTTATTATTTTTCCTTCTTTTTGTTTAACCATATATTTCGCACAGGCCTTTGAAGCATTAAAAACACCCTTTAGGTTTACTGCGACCACCTTATCCCAATCTTTTTCCGTCATCCTAAGAATTAAAGCATCTTTTGCAACACCTGCATTGTTAACTAAAATATCTATCTTTCCAAATTCATTATATACATTATCAACCATATTTACTACCTGATCAAAACTAGATACATCGGCTTTATACATTTTAGCTTTTTTCCCTAGAAGCTCTATTTCATTTACTACCTGTGTTGCAGCTTTCTCGTCAGAAGAATAATTAACAATAACGTGAGCACCGTTTCTTGCCAATTCCAAACAGATACTTCTTCCAATACCTCTTGAGCCGCCTGTAACTAAGCATACTTTATCCGTAATACCCATTGCTCAGCCTCCAAAATAATTAATCGTCTTATAAAGCGATTCTGCGTCTTCCACATTTAAAACCGTCAGGCTTTTATTTATTTTTTTCATAAATCCGCTTAATACCCTACCAGGGCCTACCTCAATAAATATTTCGGCACCATAGTCTATCATACATCGAATACAGTCTTCCCAAAATACAGGAGAAAACACTTGCTTTATCAGTAGCTGTTTAATTTCACAGTTATTCCTAACAATCTCAGCATTAACATTTGAAACTACCGGAATTTTACTATCCATTATTTCAACTTTCTCTAATTCATTGGCTAGCTTATCAGCAGCCGGTTTAAGCAGACTGCAATGAAACGGTGCACTCACAGCAAGTATTACTGCTTTTTTTGCACCTCTGGCTTTTGCCAGCTCAATTGCTTTCTTTACTGCTTTAACCTCACCAGCCAGAACTATCTGACCTGGGCAATTGAAATTGGCTGCCTGAACTATTCCTTCCTCTGAAGCAGTATCGCAAATTTGCAATACTTCTTCCCTTTCAAGACCTAAAATAGCAGCCATAGTTCCTTCTCCAAGAGGTACCGCTTCTTGCATATATTTGCCACGTTTTTGCACTAACGGCACTGCTTGATTAAACTCTATAGACTCAGCGGCAACCAATGCGGAATATTCACCGATGCTTAAACCTGCAACTATATCCGGCATAATCCCTTTATCTCTTAGTATGGAAAAACATGCTATACTATGTGTTAAAATAGCCGGTTGTGTATTAATTGTTTCTTGTAATTTTTCATCCGGACCGTTAAAGCATATCTCTGATATCTTTTCTTTCAAGGATTTATCAGCTTCATCAAATATTCTACGTGCTGTAGGGAAATTATCATATAAATCCTTACCCATACCAACATTTTGTGCACCCTGCCCCGGGAAAATAAATGCTATCTTGCCCACGCGGTAACCTCCTTGTTAAATTAAATTATGTAGTTTTTTTACTAAATCTTCAGCACCCATAATAATATCTTTTATAATGTCCGCGGCAGGTTTTATATCCTTAATCAAACCGGAAATCTGGCCTGCCATTACAGAGCCATTATCAACATCTCCTTCAACAACTGCTAATCTGAGCTTACCACTGCCAAGTTCGTCTAATTCATCAATCGAAGCACATCTTTCTTCCAGTTCTTCGAAGCGATTGGTTAATTTATTTTTCAAAACTCTCACCGGATGCCCGGTAGTTTTTCCAGTTATTACTGTGCTTCTATCTTTTGCCTTAACTATTGCTTCTTTAAAATTTTTATTTGCTGTGCACTCTTTTGCACATACAAATCGAGTACCCATTTGGACGCCTTCAGCACCTAAGGCCAGAGCCGCAACAAATCCTCTCGCATCTGCTATTCCGCCGGCTGCAATAACTGGTATTTTGACAGCATCAACTATCTGTGGAACCATTGCCATAGTAGTTAATTCACCTATATGCCCACCACATTCCATGCCTTCGGCAATCAGGGCATCCGCACCGGACTTTTCCAGCCTGCGTGCCAATGCTACAGAAGAAACAACCGGTATTACCTTGGTACCTGATTGCTTTAATTGAGGGATGTACTTGCTAGGATTCCCGGCGCCTGTAGTTATTACTTGCACTTTTTCTTCCAAGATAACATTTATAACTTCATCGACATATGGCGACATAAAATAAACATTAACACCAAAAGATCTATCCGTGAGATTTCTTGCCTTTTTTATCTCGTCTCTTACCAGTTCGGGCGGAGCGCTACCAGCACCAATTATTCCAAGTCCTCCGGCATTTGACACTGCTGCTGCAAGTTCTGCCGTTGCTACCCAAGCCATGCCACCTTGTATTATGGGGTATGTGATATTCAGTAAATCGCAAACTCTAGTATCAAACATTTTTTTCCTCCTAGGCATCACTGCCGCTTCTATTTTTCTGCTCCAATTTTATAAACTCCAATCAATAAGGTTTGCACCCCATGTTAATCCTGCTCCAAACCCTACTAATACTATCTTATGTCCTTTTTTTATTTTTCCAGTACGAAAGGCTTCATCTAGTGCTACAGGAATGGATGCAGATGACATATTTCCATATTTGTCCAGATTTATCACTACACGCTCTCGTGGAAACTTTAGTCGTTTTATAGCCGCTTCAATAATTCTTATATTGGCTTGGTGCGGAACAATACAATCTATGTCTTCCAACGAAAGGTTAGACTTTTCAATAACTTTTTTGGTGCAATCCTCAAAAATCCTAACCGCAAACTTAAATACTTCATTACCTTCCATTTTGATATAATGCCTGCGATTTTCTATTGTATCGAAGCTTGCAGGCTCCTTCGTACCACCGGCCGGTAATTCAAGAAGTTCTGACCCATCACCATCTGCACCTAAAATACTAGCCAACACTCCTCCATCCTCGACTTCGCTTAAAACAACTGCACCGGCACCGTCGCCAAAGAGCACGCAGGTGTTTCGATCTTCCCAGTCGGTTAGTTTCGAAAGCACTTCACTTCCAACTACAAGGACATTTTTATATTGGCCTGCCATGATGTATTGGGTTGCAGTAGTCAACGCATAAATAAATCCACTGCAAGCAGCTTGAATATCTAGTGCGGCAGCATTTTTTGCACCAATTTTTTTTTGTATAATGCAAGCTGTGGCAGGGAATATTCTATCAGGACTCGAGGAAGCAGAAATAATTAGATCAATATCTTCAGGTTTTAAATCAGCATTCTTGATAGCATATTTTGCTGCCTCAGCTCCTAAATCCGAAGAACAAATATTGTAATCAGCCTTTCTCCTGTTATATATCCCAGTTCTCTCAACAATCCATTCATTAGATGTATCAACAATCTTTTCCAAATCAAAATTAGATATAACTTTGTCTGGCACATAAGAACCAATTCCAATAATTCCAGCTCTCATTTTAATTATTTCTCCTTTTATAAGGTCACTTCGAGATTTTGCTTCAATTTTTCACTGATGTTTGCTTCGGCAAATCTGCAAGCAGCTTTAATCCCATTTGCAATAGCCTTTCTGTCTGAAGAGCCATGACATTTAATCAGTACTCCATCAATACCTAAAAACATGGCTCCACCATGTTCGGCATAGTCCATGCTCGCTCGAACTTTATTTATTGCCGGTTTCATCAATGCTGCACCCAATGAATACACAATATTGCTTTTTATTTCTTTTTTTAATTGTTTAAATATATACATTCCAAATCCTTCTATTGTTTTTAGAAATATATTTCCGGTAAAACCATCGCAAACTACTACATCAGCATTGCCGTCAAATATGTTTCGAGATTCAATATTTCCAATGAAATTAATATTTTCTAACCGGTTCAAATCAGAATATGCCGCTTTTATCACTGAATTCCCTTTTTCCTTTTCAGTGCCAATATTCATCAGTCCCACTCTCGGGTTTTCTCTATTTAAAATTTCAGCCGTATAGATGCTTCCCATCATGGCAAATTGAACCAAGTTTTTGGGTTTTATCTCACTATTTGCTCCAATATCCAACAGCAGAACCGGATTTTTAGCAGTAGGAAACAACGTAGCAATAGCTGGCCTGTCAATACCTTCTAATCGGCCTAAAATAAATAACCCTCCAGCCATTAACGCTCCAGTGCTACCCGCCGATACCATTGCATGAGCCTTGCCTTCCTTTAACAGTCTAAGCCCCTTAACTATGGATGAATCCTTTTTTTTTCGAATAGCAGCTACAGGTTGCTCGTCATATGTAATTATTTCTTCAGCATTTACTATTTCAATAGATTTTTTAGATGCTCGCAAGTAAGGTTTTATTTTATTTTCATTGCCTACTAAAACAACTTCTATATCCGAATCATTTGAAGCGTTAATTGCACCTTGAACTATCTCTTCGGGAGCATGATCTCCTCCCATTGCATCAACTAAAATTTTCAATTACCGCCGCTGCCTCCTTTATCTATGTATCTGTGTTGTTATCCTCCGCTTCAAGGGATACAAGGATAAATTTGCCTCTAAAAACCTCTTTTTGTTTGACATATGTCCTGACAAAAACGAATTTCTTGTTTCCTCGGACCCTTGTTACTTCTGCTTTAGCTACAAGCTTTTGGCCTGCATAGACCGGCAATTTATATTTGATGTTAGCAACTCCTGTTAATGCAACCTTTGCATCAATGGTAGCAATGGCGAGAGAATTAGCTTGAGCAAAAATTATGTCACCTCTTATAACCTTCGTCTTTCCGAAAGTCATTTTATTTGTCGTTTCTAAAATTGATATTCCTCTTTTATCCAATTCGAGATCCACTAATTCCCCAACTATCTCGGCTACATCAATAGAACGAACTTTAGCATAGTTATCCTCAGCTACCGCCTTAATCCTTTCTCTGAGCTCGGGTAGTTTTAATTCCATCCGGTCTAAGCGTATTGTCTGTACGCTTACATTGAATTTTTCCGCCAACTCTTCATCATTTAAAAAAGGGTCTTCGGCAATTGTTTTAATAAGAAGCATTTGCCTTGTTTTTTTTGACAACCCTCTTTTTGACAATAAATCACCCCAATATTAGTTGTTTTTAGGAGCAGATGCTAATAGTATATATTATATTAATTTAAAAATCAATAGTTTGCAATTTATAAAAATAAATAACAGATTTTTTAAATTTATCTACTTCGAAGATACATTAACAAATAAAGCAAAAAAGAGGTTTAATAATTAAACCTCTTTTTTGCTTTGGATTTCATCTAATCGTTTCTCTAATTCGGTAATTCTTTGTAAGATTTCATCTAACTCCGTCTTTTTGACAAGATTCATAGATACAATCGCATTGTCAACTTGCTCATTGATTTTTTGTTTTAACTTTTCGCTTTCCTCCTGCATCCTGTACATGAGAGTATTTAGAGCATCTTTTCCTTCTTCTTGTGACATTTCACCTTTCTTAACAAGCTCTGAAATGACTTCTTCGGCCTTTTCTTTTGTAACGGTAGCAAGACCAATTCCTGCATAAAGTATTTGTTTTAACATCGTTTCACCTCACTTACGCTTTTGCTGTTTTGAGTTTTCCCCTAAACATTGACCATAAAGGGCTTGCAATAAATATTGAAGAATATGTTCCGGCACCTATACCAACAATCAATGCTAGTGTAAAATCCTTTATCGTTTCACCGCCAAATAAAAATAAAGCAGTAATAGTTAAAAGCGTAGTCAACGAAGTATTTACAGACCTTGTTACGGTCTGAGAAATGCTAAGATTAGCCACTTCCTCAAAAGAAACTTTTCTCATATTTTTAAGATTTTCTCTGACTCTGTCAAAAATAACTATTGTATCATTTATGGAGTATCCAACTATAGTAAGAATTACTGCTATGATTGTACTATCCACCGGAATGTAGAAAATGGCATAAAAACTTAAGACGATCATAACATCATGTAATAATGCTAAAACTGCGGCTAACGCCGAATTGAATTCAAATCTGAAGGTTATATATATAAGCATTCCTATATTTGCTATAATCAAAGCAATAACAGCCTGTTTTTGTAATTCTTTACCAATGACGGCATCAATAGTTTCAGCCCTAACCAGCTTAGTATCCGGCCATTTTTGCTTTAATGCATCAAGAATCTCATCTTGCATTTCCTTCGATAAATTAACTGTCTTTATTATTAACTCTTGGCCTTTGTCACCAGCTTTTTTAGCTTCAAAATCTATATCAAGTTTTTCCAAAGTATTCCTTGCTTCTGACAATTCATAAGTCTGCTGAATGTCAAAATGCAGCATATTACCACCGGTAAAATCAATACCCCAGTTAAAGCCGTGCATTGCCATAAATACAAGACCCAGAGCAATTATTGTGAGGGAAATACCAAACCATATATGTTTTTTCTCTATTATCTTATATACTTTCACTTTTTCCACCTCTTATACGCCAAAAAGTTTTTTGTTTGTAAATAACCGCGTATTAACCAAATTTATCAATATCACCCTGGTTACTGTTATTGCTGTAAACATACTCACTGCAATACCTATTATCAAAGTAACTGCAAAGCCTTTTATCGGCCCAGTTCCAAAATACAAAAGAACAACAGCTGCTATAATTGTAGTTATGTTTGAATCAATAATTGTGGTAAGAGCCCTGTGAAATCCAGCATCTACTGCAGCTCTTAAAGTTTTACCATTTCTCAGTTCTTCTTTCATTCTTTCAAAAATTAATACATTTGCATCCACAGCCATACCTATCGAAAGGATAAAACCCGCAATACCCGGCAATGTCAATGTTGCACCTATTGCTGAAAAAATTATCAACACAAGCATTATATATACCAATAAAGAAAAATCTGCTATTAGACCGGGGATTCTGTAATAAAACAACATAAACAAGAAAACCAAAGCTACTCCGATTAAACCGGCTTTTAAACTTTTATTCAGCGAATCAGCACCCAAAGTTGGCCCTACAGTCGTTACCTGACGTTGCTCAAGATCAACAGGTAAAGCACCTGCTCTTATAAGTGCAGCTAATTCTGCAGCATTTTCAATGCTTTGAATATTGGTTATAACCGCTTCACCGTTTGTTATTACATCTTCGACAGTGGGAGCCGATATTAGTTGTTCATCCAGTACTATAGCAATAGGCTGTTTTAAATATTTCTCTGTTGCTTTAGCAAATTTTTTTGCACCCTCAGAGTCAAACTTCAAGCTTACCATTGGTTCATTCTGCTGGCCATAAACTGCTTTTGCGTCTTTGACATTATCTCCAGTCAGAATAACCTCATTGTCAGGCCCGACAAATTGAAGTGATGCTGTTTTACCAATAATTTCTAACGCTCTCTGCGAATCTTCAACTCCTGGAAGCTCTACTAAAATCCTGGTATCTCCTTGCCTTACTATAACAGGTTCTGTAACTCCCAGTTGGTCGATTCTGCTACGTATAACGTTTTCCGCTCCTGTCATTTTTTCATCGGTTACTTTTTCACCAGGCTTTGGCTTAGCTTCAAGTAGGACCGACACACCACCTCGCAAATCAAGGCCCAGTTTTATGGATTCTTTTATAGGGATAATCTTATATCCGGCTATTTGGAAACCATATAGTGTCGCATATGCTAAAATAGCTGCAACAATGACTATAGCGGCAATTTTTATGAGGCTTTTTGTTTGTGAATTCATCTTAGGTCCTTTCCCCCATTCTTTACGTTGATACAATCTTAATTATATATCCGGTTTTATTTAGTTGTCAACAAACTTGAATTATGCACATAAAAAAAGGCCTTACAGGCCTTTTATTTTTCCTTAGAACATACCTGATTGGCTACAGTGCACGAGGTCTTACAAGCTGACTGGCACGAAGATTGGCATTCTCCACAGCCTTTATACATAAGATCTTCTTTTTTGTTCAAGCAACCTTTATATAAGGGTATTATATGTTTCATTACTAGTTTCTCCTTCCATCGCTGTAATCTTAGAATATTATAGCATAAAATGCTGGTCTTGAAAAGAAAAATTAAATATTTACTCCCAATATTCCTGCCAAGACTCCTGTAAGAAACCCTAGAAAAAGGTCAATTGCGATATCCCATTTAAAGTAAAATGATGGCACAATTAAAAAACTTAGCATCAATAAAATCGCAATATACAAAAAGCCTATTAGCCCCCCATGCAGCCATCCCATGCTATCTATGTTCCTTGTCACATCAATGCCGCTTAAAAAAATACTAAAAGCACTTATAATAATCACAGCTTTTGGAATAATGCTTTCAGAAACACTTGTAAAATATATTAATAAGGCTAATATTAGAAATAGGAATAAAGTAAATAAATACGCCCTAACAACACCTTTTAAGATTCTTATAAAGTCTATTTTTTTGCTATCTGCTGATGATTTCATATCAATCTACCTCCCTTTATTATAATCTATTTAAAAAGAGGTATAATATGATAAAAAGCAAGAGATTTTCTCTTGCTTTTTATCACCGTGATTAATCTTCGGTTTTTTCCCTTTTCTTTAATATATTTCCAATGGCCGTTCTTGTCACTTTTATTTTTATCTTATCACCAACATCAAGAGTAATTACATCATCTTTTATGTTAAGAATTTTGCCATATATACCTCCTACCGTTATAACATCGTCACCTTCTTTCAAGCTCGAAAGCATATCTCTGCGCTCTTTTTCACGCTTTTGTTGTGGCCGAATTATTAAGAAATAAAAAATTGCAAAAATGATTATAATCGGCCCAAACTGCTGCATAAATGTTGCTGTATTCATTTTTTTGATTCCATCCTTTCAATTAAAATATTTATTTAGATATTTATTTAGTTCTAGGTCAAAATAAGAAATCCTTTTTATTCCGGTAATTTGCCATTAATTATTTTTTAAAAATCGGGTTTATTGTACAGCATTATTTAGTCGCTTTTTTAGTTTTTGTATAAAAATTTAATTACATATATTGCAATATTCCAAAGTTTGCATAAAACTCATCCTTTAATTCCAGTAAGTAGTCGCCTTCAATTGCTTTTTGTATCTCTTGCATTAGGGTTACAAGAAAATGTAGATTATGTATCGTAGTCAGTCTTATGCCTAATATTTCACCGACATTAATCAGGTGGCGAATATAGGCGCGAGTAAAATTTTTACACGCATAACAATCGCAGCTTGGATCAAGCGGCGTAAAATCTCTGGCGTAAGCTGCATTTCGAACAACGAGTTTTCCCTTTTTTGTAAATACAGTGCCATGTCTTGCAATGCGCGTAGGTAAGACACAATCAAACATATCTATGCCTCTAATAACTCCTTCAAATAAATCCTCCGGTGTCCCAACTCCCATCAAATATCTGGGTTTATCGTCAGGGAGAAGTGGAACTGTAAAATCTAGCATATCATACATTTCTTTTTTAGGTTCACCTACACTCAGCCCACCAATCGCATAACCTTCAAATCCAAGTGACACTATATCAATGGCACTTTTTCTTCTTAATTCTTTATAAACTCCACCTTGAACAATTCCAAACAATGTCTGAGTATCTATGTTATTATGTGCCTTTTGACATCTTTCGGCCCACCTTGTAGTTCTTTCAACAGAACTTAGAACATATTCAAAGGTAGCAGGATAAGGAATACACTCATCAAAAGCCATCATTATATCGCTGCCGAGAGCATTTTGTATTTCTACGGATGTTTCAGGACCAATAAAGTGAATCGAACCGTCTATATGTGAGCGAAAAGTTACTCCTTCCTCATTTATCTCCCGCAATTCTCCTAAACTAAAAACCTGAAAGCCTCCACTATCTGTCAAAATAGAGCCGTCCCAATTCATAAACTTATGTAATCCTCCTGCCTCCCTAATAATTTCATGACCCGGCCTTAAATACAAATGATACGTATTGCTTAATATTATTTTTGCACCTATTTCCTTTAGTTCATCCGGAGTCATGGTTTTAACAGTAGCTTGTGTACCAACAGGCATAAATACAGGAGTTGCAAAACTTCCATGGAGGGTTTCAAGTTCTCCTAATCTTGCTGAAGTATTTGCAGATTTTTTTAAAATATTAAAGTTCATAGTGTAAATCATCCTCTTCTTCGCACTTTATTACCTTTAATTCTCTGATTAATTCGCCGTCCATAGCTAGGATAGTTATTTCTGCATCAGCAATTCTTAGGCTCTTACCCTCTACCAGTTTTTCACCGCTTTCTTGGCAAACTTTTGATACCACGCCACCTATAGTATTGCCAAGGCTTTCAGGAATATTAATTTTTAACTTTTTGTTTAAGTCGCTAACAAGAGTGGCAGGGTTAACAATATTTATGTCTGTAATAAAGGTTCTTGCCGGATCGAAATGTTTATTAATAAAAAACAAGCCACCTATGGCAACTATTCCTAAAACTATATCAAACATGTTTTTAGATTCAATTATTATTTTGCGAGCTATTGCATATAGTAAAACCTCAATTACGCTTGAAGGAGTATGTCTAACCAGCATCACCGCAAGCTCTAAACCAATTACCAATGTTAGGATATGCCCTAAAAAAGTCTGCATTACCGGAAATGTTTCCAATGCAGGCGTATAATATATAATTTTGAAATATCTTAAAATATCAGCAGAACCTATAACAACACCAAGAGCAAGCAAGAATGCCAATATAGCTTCTAATATAATAACAGCCTTTGCAATCCTCGAAGATATTTTCATTTTCACATAACCCACCTTACATTATTAACATTGCATCACCAAAACTAAAAAACTTGTATCGCTCACTTACTGCCTCTTTGTACG
Organism: Tepidanaerobacter acetatoxydans Re1; assembly: GCF_000328765.2. Lineage (NCBI taxonomy): Bacteria > Bacillati > Bacillota > Clostridia > Thermosediminibacterales > Tepidanaerobacteraceae > Tepidanaerobacter > Tepidanaerobacter acetatoxydans. The sequence continues at coordinate 1,231,661 of NC_019954.2, read as the reverse complement.
CGTTTAAAATCTTTTCCCTTCCGGCAAAAGCACTGACAAGCATTATAAGGGTAGATTTAGGAAGGTGAAAGTTGGTTATAAGCCCATCTATGGCTTTAAAGTTATAGCCCGGATAGATAAATATGTCGGACCAACCGCTGCCGGGCTTTATCTGTCCGTTTACATCGGCAACTGTCTCCAGAGTTCGGGTCGAAGTAGTACCAACTGCAAACACTTTTCTGCCGGCTTGTCTCGTAGAATTTATTACTTCTGCAGTTTTCTTGCTTATTTCGTAATATTCCGCATGCATTTTATGTTCTTCGATATTCTCAACTTTTACAGGCCTGAAAGTTCCTAGTCCGACATGAAGTGTAATAAAAGCTATAGAAATACCTTTTTCTTTTATTTTTTTTAAAAGTTCTTCCGTAAAGTGAAGCCCTGCCGTCGGAGCAGCAGCTGATCCCGGAACCTGAGCATATACAGTTTGATAGCGGTTCTTGTCTTGTAATTTCTTCTTAATATAAGGTGGTGTAGGCATTTGGCCTAACTCATTAAGGATTTCTTCAAAGGAATCGCTATAAAGAAACTTAACAATTCTACCACCAAAGTCAGTATCGTCGATTATCTTAGCTATTAGACGGCCATCACCAAAAATAACTTCATCACCTATGCGAGCTTTATGCCCTGGTTTTACTAGAACTTCCCATATATCACTACCAATAGACTTTAAAAGCACTACCTCGATTTTGCCATTAGTTTTTTTACGGTATCCAATTAATCTAGCAGGTATAACTTTGGTATTATTTAATACCAAACAATCACCTTGCTCAAAGTAGTTAACTACATCTTCAAAAATTTTATGTTCAATCTCTCCTGTAGTTTTATTTAAAACCAACAATCTAGATTTCGAGCGGTCTTTTATCGGTTCTTGAGCTATTAGTTTTTCCGGCAAATCAAAGTCAAAATCTTCGAGCTTCATTTTTACACTTCTTTCTAAAACTGCTATAGTTTATGTTTATAATGCTATCTCGACATCTGTATAATAGTGTGACAAAATCTCAGTATAATTATACCCATTTTCTGCCATGGCCTTAGCTCCCCACTGGCTCATTCCTACTCCATGTCCATAGCCGTGGCCATAGAATATATATGTATTGTCGGTGGTATTAAGATTAATATTTCTAAATAAATTAGCACCTGCAATAGAAGCATACCCCGTCGAGATGTGGCTTAACCCTTCCTGTGCTATAATATTTTTTCCATTTAACTTAACATTTTTCTTTATTCCGTCCCCTGTTATTGAAACAACATCAAGTTTCGATCCTCCTGAAATATTAAAGAAATTGCTCTTTAATTGAAGCACACTTCTGATATTGCTGTTTTCAATTATAGCTTCTCCCGACTTGCCTTTCACCAATAGTTTCTTGACCCTACCGGCTGAAGTGTTTTCAATTATGGAAACTTCATTAATTTCACCTACAGATTGCATAACAGCTTTTGCACGCTCGCTGATATCATCTGATGATAAGTGTATCTCCCAATTTGAATATGGAGAATTTACATCGACTATATCATCTACTGGTTGTAAATATGGTAAGTCTAAGCCGAAGACATCTCTACATGCTTCTGTCCTTCCGCCACTATCAGCATGGTAAAAAGCGGTAATAGGGTTTTCATCATAAATAATAATTTGCCCTTTTGTTTCATCAACTGCCTGATTGGTTCTAGCATCTTCAACATCATAACCGCCATAAAGTTGATCGCTGGGGCTTGCATCAACATCAAAACCATAGTTTTTCCATTTAGATAGATTTGCAACCGCATAAGTCCTGGCGGCTACTGCCTGGGCTTTTAAAGCTTCCATATGCCAGCTTGGTGGCATTTCCCCAGGGACAACGCCATATAAATATTCATCTAACCCCAATTCATTTACTACTTGAATACTTTTTCCTGAAATCAGCGCCATCTCAAGTATGCCACGATACTGCCGACCTTCAATTGTTATTGGACTTGTCATGTTATTACTTGCTAAAAATATCGGTTTGTCCATCGTAATAGGAAAAATAAGCCCAGGGTTTTGAGAGTCTCCTTTAACTACAACTAAGTCAAAATCACTTGAAATTGTAGTTTTATTTGAACTTCTAGTCCAAACCGACCAGTCATCATCAAAAAGCAGGTAACTTTCAATACCCATCTGTGCTAATTGTGATGCATATTCCATAGCGATGTTTTTATCTCTTATATTATTTTTTTTAGGCACAAAATCCGTTGAATTTGCGCTATAAACCTCTAATAATTTATCGGAGAGACTTATTACTGATAGATCTGTCGTAAATCCCACTCTAAACCCACTGCCTGAATATAATTGATATGAACTGCGTGCTGAGCTGTCATAGTAAAGGCCCACTCTTATTTTATCCGGAATAAGATACATTGCTTGTCCCTTTATGGGTATCAAGATACTTATACCTATGATAAAAATCGTAAGGCATAATAAAAAATACTTTCTCATTTTTTAACAGCTACCTCCTCTCAGTAAAATTAATTATTCGCACTTTTTGTCGAGATGGTCATATGCCTTATCTGAAACAATTCGGCCTCTTGCCGTCCTGAACATGTAACCTTCCTGAATAAGATAAGGTTCATAAATATCTTCAATTGTCGAAACATCTTCATTAAGCGCTGCTGCAATCGACTCAATACCTACGGGGCCTCCATCGAATTTATCAATAACAGTCAAAAGTAATCTTCGATCATTTTGATCAAGGCCGTGAGAATCAATTTCCAAAAGTCTTAATCCTTCTTCTGTAATATCCATCGTAATTACTCCATCTCCTCGGACTTGCGCAAAATCCCTGATACGTTTGAGCAACCTATTGGCAAGCCTTGGAGTTCCTCTGGAACATAATGCTATCCGCTCAGCAGCTTTTTGCTCGATATCAACTTTTAAAAGTGCAGCAGACCTTTTTATAATTGTTACCAGGTCTGATATTTTATAAAAGTCTAAATGTAAACTCATACCAAAGCGATCCCTCAAAGGTGATGTTAATCGCCCTGCCTTAGTAGTAGCACCTACTAAAGTAAAAGGGCTTAAATTCAGTCTCATAGATCGGGCACTAGGCCCTTTACCCACCATAATATCTAATGCAAAGTCTTCCATAGCTGGGTATAGTATTTCTTCAACGCTTGGATGAAGCCGATGTATTTCATCGATGAACAGCAAATCCCTATTCCCTAGATTTGTAAGAATTGCCGCCAAATCTCCAGCCCGTTCTATAGCAGGCCCCGAGGTTATTCTTATATTTACACCTAATTCCCTAGCTATAATATAGGCTAAGGTTGTTTTTCCAAGTCCAGGTGGCCCAAATAAAAGAACGTGATCTAAGGCTTCACGTCTCATTAAAGCTGCTTTTATAAAAACTTGAAGGTTTTCCTTTACACGATCTTGGCCAACATATTCATTAAAGCTCAGAGGTCTTATATTTTTTTCATATTCTAATTCTTCATCATTTTTCAAAGCCGGAGTAACAATTCTATCGTCCAATTTTTCCACCCTTTACTTTGACAGTTTTTTCAGCGCACATTTTATGATGTCTTCTACAGAATCATTGTTTTTTACCGAATCCTCATCTAAAACTAATTGTATTTCCATAGGATTAAAGCCCAAAGAAATAAGTGCTTCTCTTGCTTCAATAATAGAATTATACATGCCTTCATCAGAGGTCACAGGTAAGTCTTTTATACGGTCTTTTAACTCGATTATGATTTTTTGAGCCGTTTTTTTGCCAATACCCGGTACCTTTACAAGGTCTTTGACATCTTCAGATAATATACTGGTTTTTAATCGTGCAACATCCATTAACGAGAGAATGGAAATTGCTGCTTTGGGGCCAATTCCAGAAACCTTATTTAAAAGTACATAGGCTTGTCTTTCAACTACGTCAAAAAAACCAAATAGTTCTACAGCATCATCCCTTAACACCATTTGTGTATAAAGTTTTAATTTATTACCAAGCTCAGTTTTTATTTTATTGTAAGTAAACATTGAAATGTTTAGCTTTAAGCCCCAACCACCTATATCAATTATGGCAAAGTCAGGTTCGACATGAACCAACACACCTTCTAAATAATCTAACATACTTAAAATCCTCTTCCATCCATTATATTTCGAAGTTTATATGAGTTCATGTGGCATAAAGCTACTGCCAAAGCATCGGCAGCATCATCGGGTTTGGGTAGCTCTTCTAAATTAAAGCTAGTTTTAATCATTTGCTGAACTTGCTGTTTATCTGCACGACCATAACCAACAACTGCCTGCTTTACTTGTAATGGAGTGTACTCAAAAACCTCAATCTTCGACAATGCTGCAGCCAAAACCGCCACTCCGCGTGCTTGTCCTACAGAAATTATTGTCTTCGCATTTTTATTAAAAAATAATTCTTCAACAGCTACAACATCAGGTTTATACTTTTGTATGAGTTCAATATAACCTTCATGTATTTGCTTTAATCTATAAGGCATAGCAAGTTTCGGCGGTGTTCTTATTACTCCGTATTCGACGACATAACAATTGCTCTGCTCATTAGAAATAATTCCATATCCGCTTATAGCTATACCTGGATCGACTCCCATAATTAACATAAAATCACCCTTAGTATAATTCTACATCTAAGGGTGAATATCCTTCTTGACTATAAAAACTATTAATTTGTTAAACCTTCTCTAATTTTTAAAAATTCCTCTTCGTTTTTAATAATAAGACCTCTTTCCAGAATTGCTCTGTCATCTTCTCTCAAAGTATCTGCAATAATATCGGTTTGCTCTATAAGAGTCGACTTTATTCCTGGAATACCTTGAAAAAGTGATACATATCCATTTTGTACACCGATATAATAATGGTCGTCGCAAATATCGTTTATTTCCCTTTTTAATTTAACTTCATCGGGTGTAAAACTGAAAATCTCCCATCCTTTTTCATTCTGCTGTAATTCGGTTTTTGTGCAATTTATATATTTATCATCAATATATTTTTCTTCAACTACTTCGTCACCACATATCACATAATAAGTAATATATATCAATTTTGCACCTGCATTAAGCTTCATTTCAGATATGTCTGATACATTTTGTTCCAAGTAATCAAGACTGTGACCTTCTTCCGGCGGTTTAAATGAAAAGAAAGTCTTGAAATACCCGTAACTAAAACCTATCACAATTATAAAAAATATTATAATAATATACCTAAAAATGCTTCTGGGCATACGTACTCCTCCTTTAACTCTTCAGATGAATAGTATGCCCACTTAATACATAATTATACAATTGTAGTATTTATTGCTTACTATCTTACTATAAGGATTCTTCTTCAGGTTCATAATTTGTATAAACATTTTGAACATCGTCATGTTCTTCAAGGATTTCTAATAACTTTTCCAGCTTTTCACTTTCCGATTCATGCAGGGTAACAGTTGTGTTTGGTATGAATGATAATTCTGCCGAGAAAATATCTATGTTATTATCTTGTAAGTAGTTCTTTACTGTCTCAAATTTTTCAACACTTGTAGTTATCTCAATAGAATCTTCGAGCTCTTCAACATCTTCTGCGCCTGAGTCTATGGCCAGCATCATTATCTGCTCAACATCAGTATCGTCTTTTTTTTCGATTAATATTAATCCTTTCTTTTCAAACATCCAGGCAACGCAGCCTGTTTCACCTAAATTTCCGCCATGCTTATCAAACAAATGTCTCATCTCTCCGGCAGTTCGATTTCTGTTATCCGTGGTAGCATCAATTAAAATTGCAACACCGCCAGGACCATATCCTTCATACATAATTTCCTCATAATCGGCTCCGCCAAGCTCTCCGCTTCCTCTTTTAATTGCTCTTTCAATATTATCATTAGGCATGTTAGCCTGTTTCGCTTTTTCAATTATATCCTTAAGTCGCGAATTAGTATTCGGATCTGGACCACCTTCGCGCGCAGCTACTATAATTAATTTGCTAAATCTCGTATATATTTTCCCTTTTTGAGCATCCATCTTAGCTTTTTTGTTTTTAATATTTGACCATTTAGAATGTCCTGACATACAAGTTCCCCCTTTGACTTAATTCATAAAAAATAATTTATATTTATTAATCGAGTTTAAACTCAGGTATTTTTGCAAGTCTTCGTTTGTGTTCACTTTTTATATATAATGCTCTTATTCGATCTCTAATTTCAGGGTTTGCAATTTCACCTGTTAAAATATATCTGTCCAGTTCATTGTAGGTTATACCCATCTCTTTTTCATCGCTTTGACCGCTCCATAGGCCCGCTGTAGGAACTTTGTCAATAATTTTTTGTGGAATATCAAGGTAAGCAGCAAGCTTTTTTACTTGACCTTTTACAAGATTGCCTATGGGCCATAAATCTGCCCCACCATCACCATATTTTGTAAAATATCCCACTGTAATTTCACTTTTATTTTCCGATCCTACAACAAGATAATGATTCAACGCTGCATAATAATAAAGTGCTATCATCCTCAGACGCGGTTTAATATTTGCTTTAGCCATTTGATTTTCACTTTTAACCATTACTTTTAAAAACTCATCATAAACATCATCAAGAATGATTGTTTGATATTTTATATCAAATTTATCAGCTACTAATTTTGCATCCCTTTCATCATCTTTATCACTGTAGCACGGCATTATAAGACCAAGTGCATTTTCACCAAAAGCTCTTTTGCACAGCACGCTGACTACTGCTGAATCAATTCCGCCACTCATACCGAAAACAGCTCCCAGTGCTCCAGCTTTTTGAGTGTAATCCTTTAACCACGTTACTAAACTATCACATAATTCATTGACATCCAATATAAACACTCCTTGCAAAGCTTCTAATATAAATTGATTTTAAAAATCATTATTGAGTAGCATAATAATTTCCGACCCATTCAATTAATGCACTGCCCGATGTTATATTTGAAATAAGCTGTTCTAAATCTATATTATAAATTATCGGAACATATATATTCATTTGTACATTTTCAGTATAGCTAATATCACTAATAATAATATTCCTTTGATTTAGCTCCCACTGCACCTTTCCCAGCATATTATAATCAGTAGTTATCTTATATGCATTACACCTTATTTTCTTGATTATACTGGAATTTTTCAAGCCTCTTGAAGCACTTTCGCTATATGCTCTTACAAGTCCGCCGGCACCCAACAAAATACCTCCAAAGTAGCGAGTTACAACTATTAGCACGTTTTTTACATTGTTGGACTTTATTACTTCCAAAACCGGCTTACCAGCAGTTCCAGAAGGCTCACCATCATCACTGAACTTTTGTATATCATCATTTAAACCTAGCACGTAAGCATAAACATTATGAGTTGCATCCCAGTATTTTTTACGGATTTTTTTGATATAATCTTCAGCTTCTTCATTATCTTTTATAGGTACAACATTGGAAATAAATTTGGATTTTTTAACTGTATAAAGACTCTCGGAAGGTTTCGCAACAGTTAAGAATTCAGCTTTGCACATTTAAATAACCTCTTTCGGTACTTACAACACTAAAAATGCATCTAGTTAATTATAACATAAAAGTAATCTTCGGACTATACACAATCACTAAATATGAATAAAAGGGGCTTCTAAAAAGAAGCCCCTTTTATTCATATACTATCACTATTTCGAAAAAACATGGTTTCCTATCGCTGTTACATATGATCTGTTTCTTACCCATTGGTCACTAGTTTTACTGGGGTTATAAAAAGTAGTCGCTCCTCCTGTAGGATCTACACCACTTAATGCATCAACAACAGCTCTTCTTGCGGTTTCATCCGGAACTAAATTGATTTGGCCGTCTAGCACAGGGCTATATTGATAATGACCGTCGACAACCTGAAATATTATCTCAGGGATGCTCTTGGGATAAGCTGGATTGTTTAGCCTGTTCAACACAGTTGCGGCTACTGCTACTTGACCTGAATAAGGCTCCCCTCTTGCCTCAGCATAAACTAATTTTGCAAGAAGTTCTACATCCCTTGTGGAAAATCTACCGCTACTGCCTCGATACGACGTATCAACACCTAATGCACTGAATGTTTCAAAACCTGCAATACCGTCAGCTTTTAGTCCCTTAGCTTTCTGAAACTTTACCAGCGCATCGACTGTCTTGTTTCCCAATATGCCATCTGCATATCCCGACCAAAATCCTTTATTGTTTAAAACTTGCTGGAGCTGAGCTACATCTTGTCCTCTACAACCCTTCGTTAAAACTCGATCACCTAACTGTGCCGCGATCGCGGCCGGTGTAACAATTAAAAACAATGTTGATATCAACAATACTTTCGCTAATATTATTTTCCGCATATTTTCCCCTCCTTTTGTTTTTCGCCAAATCTTAGTAAAAACCAACTGATTTGGTGGAAACTAAGTGCGGCTTTCACAGAATTCTATTTGCCGCAAATCGGTCTTTTACCGAAGAAGAGATGTGAAGATTATAGCATTAGATTAGCGACTTGGCAAAAAGCATAGGTAGGGAAAATAGATTGTTTTTTGTTAACAGTAACTATGCTATTTTATTATAGCATTGTTGATTAACTTTTCTTATAATAGCTCAAGTTACTGGCATCATGGCTTTTGATGTAACTTAAACAAATATTAAACTATAATTCATAGATATGGTAGTTAAACCATTAATGTGTATTACAAATTATCTAGGAATACTCCCCACAGTAAAATCAATAGTTATTACTTAATTAAGCACCCTTATCATTACTGCACTCGTATAAAATATTTAGACTATATTTTAAGGTTAGTCTTTCTTAGGTTTTTTTGCTTTTACTTAAAAATTGTTCTTAATATATTATCAGATTGCTTTATAAAAACTATACTTTATATATAATACTATAATATTTCATTTAACGTGTTTATTTTAAACATAAACTATTTGATTATCAAAGTATTTGGTATAAATATGGCTCCTCGAGTAGGATTCGAACCTACGACCCTTCGGTTAACAGCCGAATGCTCTACCGCTGAGCTATCGAGGAACGGTTAGGTGATAAATATGTTAAATATATATAAATTCTCGGCAGCGACCTACTCTCCCAGGCATTTGCCTAGTACCATCGGCGCTGGAGGGCTTAACCTATGTGTTCGGGATGGAAACCGGTGTTTCCCCTCCGCTATGGCCACCGAGAATTTTTATGCGTTTTTGCACCTTCAAAATTACACAGTGAGGTTTTGGTCAAGCCCTCGACTTATTAGTATCAGTCGGCTTAAAGCTTTACAACTCTTACACCTCTGACCTATCTACCGGGTAGTCTTCCCGGAGTCTTACTCCCTTTTTGGGATGGGATACCTTATCTTAAGGTGGGCTTCGCACTTAGATGCTTTCAGCGCTTATCCCTGCCGGACTTGGCTACTCAGCTATGCCGTTGGCACGACAACTGATACACCATCGGTCCGTCCACCCCGGTCCTCTCGTACTAGGGGCAGCTCCCTTCAAGTATCCTACGCCCACGACGGATAGGGACCGAACTGTCTCACGACGTTCTGAACCCAGCTCGCGTGCCGCTTTAATGGGCGAACAGCCCAACCCTTGGAACCTACTTCAGCTCCAGGATGCGACGAGCCGACATCGAGGTGCCAAACCTCCCCGTCGATGTGGACTCTTGGGGGAGATCAGCCTGTTATCCCCAGGGTAGCTTTTATCCGTTGAGCGACGGCCCTTCCATTCAGTGCCGCCGGATCACTAAGCCCGTCTTTCGACTCTGCTCGACTTGTTGGTCTCGCAGTTAGGCTACCTTATGCCTTTGCACTCAATGCACGATTCCCAACCGTGCTGAGGTAACCTTTGGGCGCCTCCGTTACTTTTTGGGAGGCGACCGCCCCAGTCAAACTGTCCACCTGACAATGTCCCACAGCCGGCTTACGGCTTGTGGTTAGAACTTCAGTATCAAAAGGGTGGTATCCCAAGGGCGGCTCCCCAGATCCTGACGAACCTGGTTCTGTGCCTCCCACCTATCCTGTACATTTGATACCGAAATCCAATATCAGGTTGCAGTAAAGCTCCATGGGGTCTTTCCGTCCTGTCGCGGGTAATGAGTATCTTCACTCATATTACAATTTCGCCGGGTCTCTTGTTAAGACAGCGCCCAAGTCGTTACGCCATTCGTGCGGGTCGGAACTTACCCGACAAGGAATTTCGCTACCTTAGGACCGTTATAGTTACGGCCGCCGTTCACTGGGGCTTCGGTTCACACCTTCGCTTGCGCTAAGCGTTCCCCTTAACCTTCCAGCACCGGGCAGGCGTCAGCCCCTATACGTCGGATTTCTCCTTAGCAGAGACCTGTGTTTTTGCTAAACAGTCGCTTGGGCCTATTCACTGCGACCTTTTCATCTTAAGTTGTGCTTAAGATTACTCAGGTACCCCTTCTCCCTAAGTTACGGGGTTAGTTTGCCGAGTTCCTTAACAAGAGTTTTCCCGCTCGCCTTAGGATTCTCTCCTCGCCTACCTGTGTCGGTTTGCAGTACGGGCACCTTTAGCCTTGCTAGAGGCTTTTCTTGGCAGTATGGGTTCGGCCGCTTCGTTACTTTAGTTTCACTCCCCATCACACTTCAGCCATGACCCGGCGGTTTTGCCTACCGGGTTTGCCTTTGTGTTTGGACACGCTCTACCAACCGCGTGCTCAGCTTACCCTCCTGCGTCACCCCTTCGCTCATACGGCTTTAGGTGGCACTGGATTTTCAACCAGTTGTCCATCGCCTACGCATGTTATGCCTCGGCTTAGGCCCCGGCTTACCCTGAGCGGACGAGCCTTCCTCAGGAAACCTTAGGCTTTCGGCGGACAGGATTCTCACCTGCCTCTCGCTACTTATACCGGCATTCTCACTTCCTATAAGTCCACATAGCTTTTCAACTATGCTTCTACCTCATAGGAACGCTCCCCTACCCCTTGCAGCTTGCGCTGCAAAGCCGCAGCTTCGGTGTGAACCTTGAGCCCCGTTACATTTTCGGCGCAGTATCACTCGACCAGTGAGCTATTACGCACTCTTTGAATGTGTGGCTGCTTCTAAGCCAACATCCTGGTTGTCTTCGCAATACAACATCCTTTCCCACTTAGGTTCACTTGGGGACCTTAGCTGACGGTCTGGGCTGTTTCCCTCTCGACTATGGAGCTTATCCCCCACAGTCTGACTCCTAACTAGCGCTCCTCGGCATTCGGAGTTTGATAGGGTTCGGTAACCTTTTCGGCCCCTAGCCCATTCAGTGCTCTACCTCCGAGGGCGTTCGGTTAAGGCTAGCCCTAAAGCTATTTCGGGGAGAACCAGCTATCTCCGTGTTCGATTGGCTTTTCACCCCTACCCACAGCTCATCCCATGACTTTTCAACGTCAACACGGTTCGGGCCTCCACGAGAGGTTAGTCTCGCTTCACCCTGTCCATGGGTAGATCACACGGTTTCGGGTCTACCGCATTAAACTTTATGCCCTTTTAAGACTCGCTTTCGCTTCGGCTGCGGAGCTTTACTCCTTAACCTCGCTTAATACGGTAACTCGCCGGTCCGTTCTACAAAAAGTACGAGGTCGCTTACGCTCCCTCCGCTTGTAGACACACGGTTTCAGGTTCTCTTTCACTCCCCTCCCGGGGTGCTTTTCACCTTTCCCTCACGGTACTAGTTCGCTATCGGTCGTAAGGTGGTATTTAGCCTTGGGAGATGGTCCTCCCTATTTCCTACGGGGTTCCTCGTGCCCCGCAGTACTCTGGATGTGTCGGCTAGGTCTTCAGGTTTCGCATACTAGGCTCTCACTTTCTATGGCCCTGCTTTCCAGCAGTGTTCTGCTACCTTTTACCTTCGCCTGCCTATCCGTTATTTGGCTCGACACTCCTTAACTCCATATATGCAACGGTAACGGCCTTGCACATATATGGTTTGGGCTCTTCCCCGTTCGCTCGCCGCTACTTAGGGAATCGATGTTTCTTTCTTTTCCTCGGGTTACTTAGATGTTTCAGTTTACCCGGTTAGCTTCTCATACCTATGGATTCAGTATGAGATACTTGAGGTTCGCCTCAAGTGGGTTCCCCCATTCGGATATCTCCGGATCAAAGCTCGCTTGCAGCTCCCCGGAGCGTTTCGCCGCTCGCTGCGTCCTTCGTCGCCCCCTTACGCCAAGGCATCCTCCGTGTGCCCTTGTTCGCTTGACCTTGCAAAATTGTTCCCTTAATTTAATAGGTTAATATTTCTTTTCCTCACTGTGTAGTTTTCAAGGTGCAAAGATTATATGGTGGGCTTGGATGGACTCGAACCATCGACCTCACGCTTATCAGGCGTGCGCTCTCACCACCTGAGCTACAAGCCCAAGAATCTAATGGTGGAGATGAGGAGATTCGAACTCCTGACCCCCTGCGTGCAAGGCAGGTGCTCTCCCAACTGAGCTACACCCCCATATAATTGAGAGGTGGTCTCTCAAAACTAAACAGTGTTATACCCGGTCAAATCTCCTTAGAAAGGAGGTGATCCAGCCGCACCTTCCGATACGGCTACCTTGTTACGACTTCACCCCAATCGCTGGCCCCACCTTCGACGGTTAATCCCGGCTTCGGGTGTTGCCAACTTTCGTGGTGTGACGGGCGGTGTGTACAAGGCCCGAGAACGTATTCACCGCGGCATGCTGATCCGCGATTACTAGCGATTCCTACTTCATGCAGGCGAGTTGCAGCCTGCAATCCGAACTGAGACCTGTTTTTAGGGATTCGCTCAGGATCGCTCCTTCGCTGCCCGTTGTTTAGGCCATTGTAGCACGTGTGTCGCCCAGACCATAAAGGGCATGATGATTTGACGTCGTCCCCACCTTCCTCCGTCTTATCGACGGCAGTCTACTTAGAGTGCCCACCTTATGTGCTGGCAACTAAGTATAGGGGTTGCGCTCGTTGCGGGACTTAACCCAACATCTCACGACACGAGCTGACGACAACCATGCACCACCTGTATAGGCTCCTTAGGTTTCCCTAAGGTCGATTGCGTTTCCGCTCTCTACTACCTATATGTCAAGGCCTGGTAAGGTTCTTCGCGTTGCTTCGAATTAAACCACATGCTCCACCGCTTGTGCGGGCCCCCGTCAATTCCTTTGAGTTTCAACCTTGCGGCCGTACTCCCCAGGTGGGTCACTTATTGCGTTAGCTCCGGCACGGATGGCTTGACCACCACCCACACCTAGTGACCATCGTTTACGGCTAGGACTACCGGGGTATCTAATCCCGTTCGCTACCCTAGCTTTCGCGCCTCAGCGTCAGTGATAGGCCAGGAAGCCGCCTTCGCCACTGGTGTTCTTCCCGGTATCTACGCATTTCACCGCTACTCCGGAAATTCCACTTCCCTCTCCTATACTCAAGAGATACAGTTTTATCGGCAAGCCCGTGGTTGAGCCTCGGGTTTTTACCGGTAACTTGTATCCCCGCCTACACGCCCTTTACACCCAGTAATTCCGGACAACGCTCGCCCCCTACGTATTACCGCGGCTGCTGGCACGTAGTTAGCCGGGGCTTCCTCTTTGGGTACTGTCCTTTTCATCCCCAATGACTGAGCTTTACGACCCGAAGGCCTTCTTCGCTCACGCGGCGTCGCTGCGTCAGGGTTTCCCCCATTGCGCAAAATTCCCCACTGCTGCCTCCCGTAGGAGTCTGGACCGTGTCTAAGTTCCAGTGTGGCCGGTCGCCCTCTCAGGCCGGCTACCCATCGTCGCCTTGGTGGGCTGTTATCTCACCAACTAGCTAATGGGACGCAGGCCCATCCATGACCGCTTTGTCGCTTTCTTTATACATTATGCAATGTGTAAAGGTACCGGGTATTACCTTCGGTTTCCCGAAGCTATCCCCGTGTCATGGGCAGGTTACCTACGTGTTACTCACCCGTCCGCCGCTAAGTTTAAGCTGCTTTGACCGAAGTCGCTGCAGCTTATCCTTCGCTCGACTTGCATGTGTTAGGCACGCCGCCAGCGTTCGTCCTGAGCCAGGATCAAACTCTCATGTTATTGCTTTTAAAATTCGCTAAATCTTTTCGAAACTCTCAGGCATAACACTGTTCAGTTTTCAAAGACCACTTTAGTTAATTTCGACTGGATTTTTATCTTACTACATTTTAATAATCTTGTCAAGGTTTTTCATGTGATTAATTTACAGTCTATCCAATCTGCATCAACCGTTTCTCAGCTTTAGTCTAACACGGAAACGGCCAACGTGGTATAATATATCATAAACAGATTTCAACTTCAATTATTGCAAACAATCACCTTTTAATTTCTAGTCCGAAATCCTCTTATATACTTCATATATCGCACTTTTTCATCGTTATAAAATATTATTTGAAATCCAAAATCGCGTGAGGAACATTTCCAATAATAATAGTTTCCACCAAAGGAACATCTGTCTTAACAGTTATATTTGAGCTTAGCAGAGGTCGTATAATTTGAATATTAGTTGTTACTTCCAAAACTATAATGTGTCTTGTTTGATTTATACCTGCCTCTTCAAAAGCTTCGACCGTATTAACATGTGCAGTACCGGCAGGTAATAGCGACAGATGTATTGCAGGACCAAAATTTGATAATATTTTGCTGCCTGTAGCTAAACCTATAGGTAATGTAATTCCGTCCATAGTTACTTCACGTAAGGCCTTTATTACTTCTAATGCGGTTTCCGACTCTAGTCTATTTATTTCTACAGTATTTATCTGAATTAAAGTTATCTGGCCGCTGGTATCCTTATGTATTGATATTAAATCCTTGTATTGCACATTTTTTGCTATTTTGTTTTTCACTGCCTCGTTAATAGCTTCTGTTGAAATAATTCTCGCTTGGGCTTCAGCAATAGCTATTATATTAGGGGTTAATTGATACTCAATAAAACTAAACACGCCAAAAAAAAGGATTATAAATAGAAAAATTGATATATAAATTTTCAGGGTCCTGAATTTTAAAGTCCTTAAAAATCGTCGGACTCTAAACATAAAAAAGCCCCCCTTCCTGTCTATTTTATGCATAAAAGGGGAATAATGTGACTTTTCCAAGCGTTTTAATTGATGTAAAAGTTACATTTCGTAAATAAATAACAGCTGAAAAATTTAAATATCAAGACTAGTCAATGAAGGATTTATATGCCTTTCTGCCATACATTGGTTCCGCACTTTTTACCGCACATACTACAGCCTTTGCAACCACTTCGGCTGCAAGGATTCCAATCGTAGTAACATCTGCTTCTATGTTCCCTAATGAAAGACAAAAAATAGTATCCCCATCAAACATAGTATGAACCGGTCTAATAGTCCTTGCAAAGCCGTCATGCGCCATAGAGGCAGTCTTTTTTGCTCCGGATTTAGAAAGTGAGGCATTTGTGGCGACTACACCAATAGTGGTATTCCTGCCAAAAAAGTTTTTAGATTTTAGCTCATTCTTTATACTTTCAATGGTGTTTGCAAATCCTGTTTTCGTTTTATTTAAAGCTCCTGCCAAAATATTTCCTGTATCATTATCCGTTACATCCCCTAAGCAATTCACAACTACAAGAGCAGCCACCACTAATTCGCCAATTTTGATAGAAGCAGTGCCAAGACCGCCCTTCATGGAAAACTCATCACCAAAATATTTGCCTACGGTAGCTCCGGTTCCTGCTCCAATATTTCCTAATACATCATTTTTTGTCTTGGTGTTCAGACAAGCTTCATAGCCCATGTTGAAATCAGGCCTTTTCCTAAAGTCTCCAACAGTTAAATCAAAAATTACAGCGGCCGGTACAATAGGAACCTTTGTTACCCCAACATCAAAACCGATCCCTTTTTTCTCCAGATAATGCATAACCCCCGATGCACCATCAAGGCCAAAAGCACTTCCGCCGCTCAAATATACGGCATGTACTTTTTGTACTAAATTTTCAGGAGCCATCAAGTCTGTTTCTCTGGTTCCGGGAGCTCCTCCACGCACGTCAACACCAGCAACTGCACCTTCACTACATAAAACAACCGTGCATCCGGTCCCAGCCTCATAATCCTGTGCGTGACCTACCTGTATTCCCTTTACATCGGTCAAATAACCTAACATTTTTATGTTCCTTTCTCAAACTAAGCATTACGACTTTTGCTTTACCAGTTTTACTATTTCCTTTGGTATTTCATGGTCAGGTAACACTAAATCAACACACCCAGTTTCATAAGCAGCCCTAGGCATTCCGTAAATAACCGATGTGCTTTCGTCTTGAGCCATAGTCAAACCGCCCTTGGCTTTAATTGCTTTTACACCTTCAGCTCCATCCCTTCCCATTCCCGTAAAAACGCAGCAAATAATCTTGTCTTTATAAACTTCGGCAGCTGAGATGAATAATTTATCAACTGCCGGCCTTACTCCGTGGATAGCCGGAGATGTATCAAGAATGATTTTCCCGGGATTTACGATCATGTGATATCCTCCCGGAGCTATATAAACTACCCCTGGTTTAATAACATCTTCGTGTTTTGCTTCAACTACTCTAAGAAAACTGTTTTTGTCCAACCTGTCTGCAAACGCTTTGGTAAATCCCGCAGGCATATGCTGAACTACAAATACCGGAATGCCTATATCCTTAGGCAGACTTGTAATAACATCATACAGCACTTTTGGGCCGCCGGTAGAAGCACCTAATGCTATTGCTTCAATCTTACCGATCGCCTCAATGTGTACATATTTTTCTTCGGTAACTACTTTTGACATATTCATATTTACTTTTTTATTTTTAAGTTTCCATGCATAGCGTATTTTATCAAGTAAATTCCTTTTCATTTCTTGCATTTGGTCAATCGTCGCTCGACTTGGTTTTTCTACAAAATCAAAAGCTCCTGTACTAAGTGCTTCAATTGTTACAACCGAACCTTCTGTGGTAAGGCCGCTTAACATAATTACTTCAGCAGAACTTATTTTCTTAATCTCTCTCAACACTTCCAACCCATTTTTACCGGGCATTTCAACATCTAGCGTTACTACATCAGGTTTTAAAGACTTAACTTTTTCAATAGCTGTATTTCCATCTCCTGCAGAATCGATCACCTTCATATCGGGTTCTTTATTTATCATATCCGATATATACTTTCTCATAAAAGCCGAATCATCAACGACTAATACCCTTATTCTTTCCATCATACTGCCCCCAAAAAACCATTATTTGTTTGTTGCACTTAGAATATTAATATTTGTATCATGAAACTTCTGCTATTTTTCTTGCAACAAGCTAAGTTTCCTTTTTATTTCTTTAAATTTCTTCTCTTCCCCCATGTCTGTTGGACAATAGTATTGTGTGCCAATTAAATTTTCCGGCAGACATTCCATGGATGCAACCTTGTTTTCAAAATCATGTGCATATTTATAGCCCTTGCCATAGCCCAAATCCCTCATTAGATTTGTCGGAGCATTTCTTATATGTAGCGGAACAGGTTGTGCAATGGTTTTTTCTGCATCTTCCCTTGCTTTAAGATAGCCAATATATACGGCATTGGATTTTGGTGCCAGTGCTAGATATACCGCCGCCTGAGCCAAGCTTGTGCTGCACTCCGGCATACCAATAAAATGTGCTGCATGAAATGCTGCAACCGCCTGCTCCATAGCTTTCGGTTCAGCTAACCCTATATCTTCTGATGCAATGCGGATCATCCTTCTTGCTATATATAGTGGATCCTCACCCGATTCTAACATTCGGGCAAGCCAATAAACTGCAGCATCACTATCGCTGTTTCTTATAGATTTATGGAATGCCGATATAAGATTATAATGTTCTTCGCCTTTTTTATCATACAAAAAGGTTTTCTTTTGAAAAGCTTGTTCAAGTATATCATTCGTAATATAAATAGAACCATCTTTTGCCGGTATTGCAATTAGAGCTGAAAGTTCTAGCGTATTCAATGCTACTCTGGCATCTCCGTTAGAATATACTGCAAGCTTTTCAAGGGTTTCATCACTAATGTCCACATTCATCTTACCTAATCCACGTTCTTTATCTTTTATAGCTCTTTTTAACAGTAATATAATATTTTCTGGTTTTAAAGGGTTTAATGTAAATACTTTTGACCGTGAAAGAAGAGCAGAATTTAATTCAAAAGAAGGATTTTCAGTAGTAGCTCCTATTAAAATTATGTCTCCCTTTTCTACAAAAGGCAGAAAAGCATCTTGCTGTGATTTGTTAAATCGATGAATTTCATCAATAAAGAGTAATGTTCTTTGACCATACAGCCTGCGTTCTTCAGCTTGCTTCATAACTTCTCTTATTTCCTTTATTCCCGAAAGCACGGCACTAAAATTTTCAAATTTAGCATGGGTTTTTTCTGCAATAATTTTAGCAAGCGTTGTCTTGCCTACTCCTGGCGGTCCCCATAATATCATAGATGTAATGCTGTCACTTTCAATAAGCTTCCTCAATACCTTTCCTTCACCAAGTAAATGTTCTTGGCCCTCAAATTCATCAAGAGTTTGGGGCCTCATTCTATCAGCCAATGGACCTGGAGTTTTATTTTTATCCATATCGAAAATTGAGGTTTGATCATTCATTATTATCACCCAAAGATTTTAAATTCTTTATATTTCCCTTCATATTCTTCCCAAATTACTTTTGTCCTTTCAACTTTAGCCCATCGAACATCATTTTTGACATAATCCAGTAATGATAGTATCGCTACTTCATCCCCTTCAACTTCAATCTTAACGCTGCCATCAGGCATATTTTTAACATATCCGGATAGTCCTAGACTTACAGCTTTTCTATAAACTGAATATCTCATACCTACACCTTGAACTATTCCATAAAGAAAAATGCGAGCAGATTTTTTCATTAAAAGCCACCTCTGCAACAAACCATTTGAACTAACCTCAAAAACTAATTATAGATGTTATGATATTTAAAGTATAATAGCTCTTATATCAGAACAAACTGAGAAACATCGAATAAACGCATCAAGCCATCAAGCAACTAGAATATTACCAGTAATAATAACTTAGAAAGAATTTAAAATCAAGTACCATAGCATAAATCAAACGCTGCTCTATGAGCAAAAATCCAAAGTTCTTTTTGATTGTTACAAGCAATAAGAATGGCTTGGCAAATTGTAAGCACATCTTCCAAGACGTTTAAGAAATACTAAAGCAGAACCCGTTTAATAGGATTTTTCGTAAAATAGGTAGAGGAAAATGTTCTTATAAAAAAACAATATTAAACATCCCTGAATATTTATTTTATATATAAGGTTATTTTCTATGTTATTATTAAAAAATCCTGCTATATTATTAATAATGAAAATGTATTTCTTTTATCAATAACAAGTTAAATACAAATTAGAGGTCAAGACAGGTTACTGTAAACCTATCTGACCTCTACCTGCTTACTTGAATTGCAACTAAATGTTATACATTTAAATTTCGATCATGACGTAAAAAGCTGATTTTAGCTTAAAAATATCTATCCATGGTTCCTGATTATGATAGAGCGAACTTTATATTAAATATAGCAAAATTTATTTTTATGTCTGCCATATTTATTGTGTCTAAAA
Source organism: Tepidanaerobacter acetatoxydans Re1 (assembly GCF_000328765.2). Taxonomy (NCBI): domain Bacteria; kingdom Bacillati; phylum Bacillota; class Clostridia; order Thermosediminibacterales; family Tepidanaerobacteraceae; genus Tepidanaerobacter; species Tepidanaerobacter acetatoxydans. The sequence continues at coordinate 1,212,122 of NC_019954.2, read as the reverse complement.
TATTACCATATTAAAGAATTATGCAGATTAATCCGCCACTGCCTTCATTTACAATACGTTGGAGTGTCTCTTGAATCTTTTCTTGTGCTGATTCCGGCATATTTAAGAGCTTATTTTGTATTCCTTCGCGCACAAGATCATTTAAAGATTTGCCAAATAAATTAGTTTCCCAAAGTTTTGATGGATCGCTTTCAAATTCACTCATTAAATAATTAATAAGTTCTTCACTCTGTCTTTCCGTACCGATAATAGGTGATACTTCTGCATTAATATCAGTTCTTATCATGTGAATGGACGGCGCTACAGCTTTTAATTTAACACCGAACCTGCCTCCTTGACGAATAATCTCCGGTTCCTCCAGTGTCATCTCATCTAATTGAGGAGGTACTATTCCATAGCCTACCTTCTGAACATCTTCTAAGGCTTTAGCCACCTTATCATAGGCTTTCTTTGCCTCGGTCAGTTCTCCCATGATTTGTAAAAGGTCTTTTTCTCCCTTTATTGTCATATCAGAGAACTCGCTAAGAACCTGGTAAAATAGGTCTTTGCTGACATCCATTAAAACTTCTGCTACTCCCGAACCTAAATTCATTTCCTTTAGTTGAACTTTTTCAATAAAATCATAAATCTTTGAGACTTCTAAAGTTTTTTCCATATCTCTCAATCGTTTTATGTCTTTTACGGTATCTTTAATTGCCTCTTCAAATTTCTGCCTAAGCCAATGCTCCTTCTCAAGCACTTGAATCCAGTCAGGTATACTTATATTTATTTCCATAATCGGGAACTCGTAAAGAACTTCTTCCAATATTTTATATATATCCTCCACATCCATGTTCGCACAATCTACAGGCAAAACTGGTACATCATACCTTGACTCAAGTATTTCTTTTATATTTTTGGTTTTTTCATCATAAGGTTGTGCCGTATTCAGTACAATAACAAAGGGCTTACCAATAGATTTTAATTCCTCAACAATTCTTTCTTCAGCTGGAACATAGTTTTCTCTTGGAATCTCAGTAACAGATCCATCAGTAGTCACAACCAAGCCCAAGGTAGAGTGTTCTTCAATAACCTTTCTTGTCCCGATCTCAGCAGCTTCTTGGAAGGGAATTTCTTTTTCAAACCAAGGCGTGGTTACCATTCTGGGGCCGTTTTCATCCTCATATCCCAAAGCACCTCTGACACTGTAGCCAACATTATCTACTAATCTAACTCTGAACTTAATATTATCTTTAATGGTTATTTCTACGGCTTCACTTGGAATAAATTTTGGTTCTGCAGTGGTAATGGTTCTACCTGCACCGCTTTGCGGAAGCTCATCTTTAGCTCTTAAACGTTCATTAGAATCCGGTATATTAGGTATAACCATCAGTTCCATAAATTTTTTAACAAATGTCGATTTACCTGCACGTACAGGACCTACTACACCAATATAAATATCCCCTCCGGTCCTTTCAACAATATCTCTAAATAAATCAAATTTTTCCATCCATTTCCCTCCTTTTTTCTTTCCCCCCCTTCAAATTAATAATGCCTTACTTTTGTTGCTAAAGCTTATCCGAGTTTCCAGCGGAGGGGTGATTTACTTTAACAATATACAATATATATATATGACAAGGTATATTGTTTATTACTTAAAAAAAATAAAAAAACGTGGAAAAAAACTCCACGTTTTTTAACGTATAAAAAAATTTTGTGAAATCGTATCCTCATGCTCGTGCTTACCGACTCTATTCATAAGAGAATTAACAGCAGCAGCAGGATTTTTCCCTTCAAAAAGTACTAAATATGCTTGTTCAGTTATAGGCATCTCGATCCCATATTTTTTAGCCAGTAAAAATGTTGCTTTGGTTGTATTAAAGCCTTCTATAACCATATTAGTAGATTCTGTAATTTCTTTTACTGTCTTTCCTTGGCCTATTTTCATACCTGCTTTCCGATTACGGCTAAATTGGCTACTGCAAGTTACGATGAGATCTCCTATTCCTGAAAGGCCCGAAAAAGTTTCAGGCTTTGCACCAAGTGCTATACCCAACCTGATTATTTCAGTTATACCGCGAGTCATTAAAGCCGCTCGACTATTATCGCCAAATCCAAGGCCATCGGAAATCCCCGAACAAATAGCTATCACATTTTTTAGTGCACCGCCTAGTTCAACTCCAATAATATCGGTATTTGTATAGATTCTAAAATTGGTATTCATAAGGGCATCCTGAAGCATTTCGGCTGCATGCTGATTAGAAGAAGCTGCCACTATTGCAGTCGGCAGATTCCTAATTACTTCTTCGGCATGACTGGGTCCTGATAATGCTACGAGATTTTTATTATCTCCATTGTATAGTTCTTCAGCCAAGACTTGTGACATACGTTTAAAGCTGTCGAGTTCTATACCTTTAGAAGCACTTACAACAACAACATCATTTTTTAAATAATATCGTAACTGTTTAGCCATCACCCTAACTGCATGAGATGGAACTGCCATTATAACAATATCAGCTTTTGATACTACCTGCTCGAGGTTTGTAGAAATATTTATTTCTGTCGATATTTTTGCACCGGGCAAATATAATCTGTTCTCATGTGTTTTTATAATTTCATCTGCTAATTTTCTACGCCTAACCCAAAGATATGTACAATTAGCATTTTCGGCTGCTATATTAGCTAAAGCCGTCCCCCAGCTTCCAGCACCTATCACAGCTACTTTTAACATATTCAGTCTTCACCCTTCCTTTGCCTTGGTTTTATAATTATAGGAGTTCCTTCAAATCCAAAAGTCTGGCGAAGGGTATTCTCTAAATACCTTGCATATGAAAAATGAAAAAGCTTTATATCATTTACAAAAAAAATAAAGGTTGGCGGCTTTATTCCTGTCTGTGTAGCATAAAATATTTTTAATTTCTTTCCCTTGATGGACGGTGGTTCTGATACGGCAGTGGCTTCTCTCACTAATTCATTTAATAAACTTGTCTTGACTCTAAAAGTATAATTGTCCATGACAAAATTTATAAGTTCTAAAATGCGACCGACTCTCTGGCCTGTTTTAGCCGAAACGTAAACAATAGGTGCATATTGCATAAAAGCCAATTCATTTTTTATTTTTTTACTAAATTCATCAGTTGTATGTGAATCCTTATCTATTAAATCCCATTTGTTTACGATTATTATTACTGCTTTTCCGGCCTCATGTGCAATACCTGCTATCCTTTTATCTTGTTCCGATATATTCTGGGATGCATCTAAGACCATTAGCACAACATCTGCCCTGTCTATAGCACCTAAAGCCCGCACAGTGCTGTAATATTCCACATCTTCACTTATCCTGCTCTTTTTCCTAAGTCCTGCGGTATCAATAAAAAGCATCTTTTTCCCATTAATTTCAAAATATGAATCTATAGCATCTCTTGTAGTTCCGGGAATATCGCTTACTATAACCCTTTCCTCTCCTAAAATAGCATTTAAAAGTGAGGATTTTCCTACATTAGGCTTACCTATAATAGCTACTTTAATAATGTCTTCATCTTCTGACAAAATATGCGGTTCTTCTATATAATCCGTTATTTTATCAAGTAAATCTCCTACAGCCAAACCATGAACTGCTGAAATAAATATTGGATCACCGAAACCTAATTTATAAAATTCATAATCATAAGCTGTATTTGTATAGTTATCTACCTTATTAACTACTAATAAGACCGGTTTACCACTTCTTCTTAAAATCTGAGCTACATCTAAATCAGTTGGAGTAAGCCCCTCTTTTCCATCCACCATAAACAGAATTAGATTTGCAGTTTCGATGGCAAAATCCGCTTGGCGCTTCATTTGACTAAGTATTATGTCTTTACTTGCCGGTTCTACTCCTCCTGTGTCAACCATGGTAAACTTTTTGCCATTCCATTCTGCCTCTCCATAAATCCTGTCACGGGTTACACCGGGTTTATCATCAACGATGGAGATTCTTTTTCCGATAATTCTGTTAAATAGTGTTGATTTACCAACATTTGGCTTACCAACGACTGCAACAATAAAACTCATTTTATGGCCCCCATAATCATATTCTGCAAATTAATAGATAAGTCCTGATTACTCATATGTTTATTTTATAGCAAGTTATATTACCTGCTATTAATATTATGTCAAAAAGCAGTTTTAAGTCAAGTTAAATTTGTCATCATTTGTTCCTTCATTTTTACATTGTTTACTAAGGAAGTGAAGCTTTCGTATTTTTGCTGAATACCTATAATCGTCAACGGCCTACCAATACTCACAAGACCTAATCTCCTTGAAAAAAAACCTCCTACCTTAGTTATCATATTTACATTTTTTAGAGTATCTATCATCAATAAATCTTGGAGATCCAAGCCTGAATGTTCTAAAAAACTTAGTATAGCCTTTTTTATTATTTTTCTATGGTTTGCCATGCCCAATATAAAAATCTCTGAGTTGAATTCATCTTTTCCCATATAGAAAGGTGTTCCTATTTCAGAGGTCTCTATTTTATCATAGTATGGCAAACGTTTAATTTCATTTGAAGTTGGAATTCGCTCAACAGGCAATAGGCCAAGATGAATGGAAGCGGCCACCACTGATGAATGGGTACTGCCATAGCAACAATAAAATATTCTCATCTATTCACCTCTTGCTTATTTCCTTCATAAATTGGTTCGGCTTTAACACACTGAACCTTCTTTATTATCTTATCATAATTCTTTGCAATACCTTTTAACACTAGCTTCATTCCTGTTTTAATTAAACCTAATCTTTTAATCAATAAAATTCCAAGTAACAGCAAAATATTGTAATAAGGGTTGAGATCTATTAACATTACTGAATCTTTCCCAAAGCCATATATCTCTGCTACACCCTTTAAAGCTTTTTCTAATATTTTACCGGAATTCTTTGAACCCATTACATAAATTTCGCTTTTTTTATCATCTATCCCTATAAAAAAAAGCTCTCCAAGCTCCATATCGCTTATTTTATTGAATAAACGCAGCGAAAGAATATCATTTTTATTATATTTATTAACGTCAATTAACTCCAGATGCAATGAAGCAGCTACCACAGCAAGGTAGCTGCCCCAATAGCAAGAATAAATTACTTTCAACTTGGTTTTCTCATTCCTTCTTGTTTTTATCGTTTATTCGTTGTCATTATCTTTCTTTTTCTCATTTAATGTCGATTTTCTGCTGGAAAAGCTCTTAAGCTTTGCTGATAATTCATTTATACCTCCTGTAGATATAAGCATATAACCTCCAAAGCCTACAATTATCAAGCCTATTACCCACAGTAATGTCTTAAATGTATTGCTGCCCTCCTTTGGTACTTCTGTAGTTTTTCTTCCGCTTAGATCGATTTCTTTCTCATAGTCCTCGCCATAAAGAGTTGTAGCGATAACATCCGCTAAAATATTAGCTCCATCTTGTGCCTTATATCTTGAATTTGTATAAGTACCAGCTTCAATTAATATACTTCTTGGATAAAGATCTTGATTAAAGCCACCTTTTCCATAAAAAATTCCTTTTATAAGTCCTGGATATTTTTTATCAGCCGTTGCCTTAATTTGTTTAGCAAAATTATCTATAGTATTCAGTTGAGGATTCTGCCGGCCCACTACTAGCTGCATCTTAGCTATTGTTTGGCCTTTTACCTGGCCTTGATATTCTTCGGCCGGAACCCCATCACGATGGATATCTATAATCGCATCTGGAACATTTTTCAAGAGTTCGGTTGCAGTGCGTCGTGATCTTTGATATGCCATTGAATCGTGAGGGTCATGTGGTTGATAAGACTGAATCACTTTTATGCCTTTTTTTTCTAAAGCTGTTTTTAAAGCCGAACCTACTTTAAAAATTCCTCCTTTATATGGAATACTTGCTTTGCCATCGGTTGGTATATATGACTCATCGCTATGCGTATGGTATATTGCGACAACTTTCTCTTTCTTTTCACCAGACGTTTTTAACGTATCCTGTTTATCCTGAAAAATTTCTGAAGTAACTTGTGATTCTGGTAGCTCTAGCGCTTGCTCGATATCTACCTCTTCTTTAAATTTAGCATAAGCTTTATTGCCGGATACCTTAACGATTTCATATAATATATTCTGTTCGTTCAAATATTGATCTCCTATACTGACGACTCTAGCTGTGGAAAATATTTTTTTATTGGTTCCTTCTTCATAGACAGTGTAATAGCCTTTTTCCATTTCTTGCTCGGCTAACGCCGTCGGAGCCCACAGAAGCATTAAGACTATAATGATTGTGATTATTTTAGTCGGTATCTTATTCTTACTTGCTGCTCTCATCATTTTCACCTTCTTCCTTAGGCTCATCATGTTTTAGCAGTACATTCATTTTTGGAGGTTCTTTCTTTGATTTCTTAACAGCCCAGCTGCCACCCTTAAGTTTTTCACCGGTTTCACCGACTATTTCACATAATCCAACTGCAATTACCCCTGAAATGACTACTGCATCTAAAATTCCTGCCCCTCCAATAGTTGTGCTTGCAGTTCTTCCTGTAACACCAAAAGCTGAAATAATGTCACTTATTGTTATTCCTAAAATACCGGCTATAAACGCTCCTCTTCTCGAGCGGCCAAAGACGTATGCTATAATACCTGCTAAGATAGAAAAAGCTATTATTGGCTCAATAAACATTGTTCCCGGTTCCGCAGGCAGTACTTTACCGGCAATATAAACTGTAATTCCTGTTATAATAGATGCAATTATAGATCTTAACTTTTCTATATCTTCATCAGAAGTAGCAATAAGGTAAATTGCAATAACAATCGGTATAACACCACCGCCAATATTTATAGACATTCGAGATCCAAGGGGAATATTCGGTAAAAAACTTCCTACTATCATTGCTCCTATAAATATTATTGCCATACTATCCGTTATACGCATTCTGTCCAAGACCCTTTGTAATAATCCGAAATAAATCATTACCGCTATTAAAATCAGTAAAATAACTCCTACAGGCATTTTTTTACTCCTTTCTAGAAAAATTCCTGTCATTAGGTTGCCCGTAGAATTTTAAAAATATACTTATTACATGGTTAATCCAAATAATGCTGCAGCTAAAATTACAATCTTAAAACAATAAAAAAAGCTACACAAATTAATGTAGCTTAGATTGAAACTTTATATGCGTTTTACCTATTCTATTTATGCTGACAAATCTTACATACTTTGCATTTTTCATCAGTACATCTTGCCGTAGCTTCGCCTTTGATTGCTCTATTATATTCAGAAATAAAATATTCCTTTTTTAAACCTAAATTAATATGGTCCCATGGTAAAACATCATTCTTGCGTAATTGTCTATGTGCATAATATTTTATCCCTTTGCCGTCAATTTCTGCTTTATTAAAGGCTGAAGTTCTAGCACCGCTTTTATATATATCATAAAGCAGCAGACCTGTTTGTCGATTTCCTCGGGAAAGAGCAGATTGAATTTCAGAAAGGCGGGGACTTTCAAAAATTACTTTGATTCCCTTGGGTTTTAAACGGTTTTGTATTAATTTAATCCTTTCATTTAATACTCCCACGGACTCCATTCCTAGCCACTGAAAAGGAGTAAAGGGTTTTGGGATAAAAGGGTTTATACTTATAGTAAGGTTACCGCGCTTATTTCCCAATGCTTTCATGTAATCCTTTAAAAATGTTAAAAAATCTATCATTTCATCTATATCATCCTCAGTTTCTCCCGGTAAGCCTATGATGTAATATAATTTCACATTTTCAATGCTATATTGATATGCCAACTTTACAGCATTTATTACATGTTCATCTGTAATCCCTTTATTTATAATTTTTCTTAACCTATTAGAACCGGCTTCAGGTGCAACGGTTAATGTTTTATGTCCGCTATAGGCAAGTCCCATCATCAAAGGCTCTCGTAATGTATCGGCCCTTAGGGACGATACTGAAAATTTAATACCGTTTTCTACAAACTTTTCGGCGAGCTCATCAATAAAGGGATAATCTGAAACAGCCGCTCCAACAAGCCCAATTTTTCCTTTGTATTTTAGGCCAAATTCCGATCGTTCCAATATTTTATCCATAGATCTATAGCGAGGGACTCTATAACAATATCCTGCCATACAAAATCTACAATTTCTGCCGCATCCTCTTGATATCTCTATTAAAAACATATCCTTAAATTCAGTATAAGGCGTTAAAATAACCGATTCGGTATCATACTTGTTTATATCTCTTACCCATCGTTTTTTTATTTGCCTCGGTGCAAGAGATGTAGTTGTTATGTTCTGAACATTGCCTTCCCTATCATATTCAATATCATAAAAAGAAGGAACGTAAACTCCCTCTATTTGTGCTAAAGCTTCAAGTATCTCCTGTTTTTCCCTGTTCTTCAATTCCTTATATTTTCCCATTATTTCATGAATTACTTCTTCGCCTTCGCCGACAACAAAAAAATCCACAAAAGGTGCTAGCGGTTCTGGATTAAAAGTGGCTGCAGGTCCACCGACCATTATTAATGGTGTTTGTCTGTCTTGCGAAAAAACCGGAATCTTCATCGTTTCAAGGATTTTGATAATATTTATATAATCCATTTCAAAAGATATGGAAAAACCAATAATGTCATATTCATTTATAGGTTTGTCCGCTTCCAATGTATTAATTTCACAAGGATAACTATTCTTTAAAGAAAGAAAAGCTCTGTGGCACAATGCATCTTCTCTTGAATTTATCTGAAAAAATATAGAATGAAATCCCAGATTAGACATTCCGATACTGTAAGTATTTGGATATACTAATGAAACATTTACAGGCACAGATCCTATGGTTTTTACAGGCGTAAAAGCTGTTTCACTGGATATAATATTTTTTATGATAACTTTGTCCTGATACTTTCCGGTCATTTAACTGCCTCCATAAAGCATAAAATAATTACTTATTGTTTTTTAATTTTTTTATTTCCTCAATATAAGAATCTATATCTTTAAATTGTCTATAGACCGATGCGAATCGGACATAAGCCACTTCATCCATTTCCTTTAGTCTATCCATTACCATCTCGCCAATCCTGCGACTTTCAATTTCCTGTTCCATCGTATTTTTTAGCTCTTTTTCTATATCATTTGCAATGTTTTGGAGGTCGTCTATAGAAATGGGCCTTTTTTCACAGGCTTTAATTAAACCGTTTATTATTTTATGCGGATCAAAGACCTCCCGCATTCCGCTCTTTTTTATCACAGTCAGCGGTAACTCATCAACCCTTTCATAAGTTGTAAATCTTTTTTTGCATGAAGGGCATTCCCGACGCCGTCGTATTATAGTTCCTTCCTCTGTTGGCCTTGAATCCATAACCTTGCTGTCGGTATTTCCGCAAAACGGGCATTTCATTCAGCCACCTCCTTTTACAACTATTATAAAGCTTCTCCCGGCAAATATAAAGCAATTTCAATCATTCTAGCCTTGTTGGATTAATATAATCTAATTCCACTAGAATAACATCGGATCCTATTCTTTTTATTTGTTCCCACGGTATTACATAATCTCCTGACTTAGAAAAAAAACTGAATACTTTATTTTGTCCGGGAATTATTATAGACTTTACTACACCTTTCTCTAAATCAATATCCAAATCTGTAACAAAACCCAGTCTTTTACCATCAGTTATATTTATGACCTCTCTTTGTTTTAAATCTGATGTCTTAATCATATATACAACCTCCGTAATTTATATTATATTATCATATATAAGTATATTACTGAAATACAAAAAACGTGAATAAAAAAACTAAGGTCTTAAAAGACCTTAGTTTTTGCTAACACTTTTTGTTATATCTTGTTTTGCCATAATATTCATCGTGGTTAAATTTTTGGTATTATATGCAACAACGCTCTTAGGTGCTAAATAGAAATTCATTAAAACTAGAAATGTTACAGCTAATACAATACATCTATTTATACACAACCGCATCTGCATCATCTCCATTTATATAAATTTCCTCATATGCTTAAGTGCTGCTTTTTCAAGTCGGGAAACCTGTGCCTGTGATATGCCAATTTCCTGGGCAACCTCCATCTGTGTTTTCCCTTCAAAGAATCTTAAATTTAAAATCTTCTTTTCTCTTTCACCCAGTCTTTGCATTGCTTCCTTAATAGATATGCCTTGAAGCCATTGGTCATCTTGATTTTTCTCGTCACTTATTTGATCCATGACAAAGATTGGATCTCCCCCATCATGATAGATTGGTTCAAATAGAGAAACCGGTTCCTGGATAGCATCTAGTGCAAATACGACTTCTTCGCTGGGCATATTCATCTCTTTCGCCACTTCATTTATGGACGGTTCTCTAGAGTTTTTGGTAACCAAGCTATCTCTTACTTGAAGAGCTTTATATGCAGTGTCTCTAAGAGAACGACTTACTCTTATTTGATTATTGTCTCTCAAATACCTACGTATTTCACCGATTATCATTGGAACAGCATATGTTGAAAATTTTACATTTTGGCTCAGATCGAAGTTATCTATAGCCTTTATTAAACCAATACAGCCAACTTGAAATAAATCATCCACGTATTCTCCACGATTATTAAATCTTTGTATTACACTTAAAACCAGTCTTAAATTACCACTAATTAGTTTCTCTCTGGCGCTTTTATCGCCTTTTTGAAGCTGTAAAAACAGCTCCTTCATCTTCGCATTGGAAAGGACCGGAAGTTTTGAAGTATCAACTCCGCATATCTCAACTTTATTTACAATCATAGAAACCTCCTCCTGTCTTTCCAGTCTTCATTTAAAGTTTTGCCATTAGGAGGAGTTTTTATGCATAATTTAACTCAAATTACATCATACGAACCATTTCTTTTTTTAGCCTTTTTATTATTTTCTTTTCTAACCGAGAAATATAAGATTGCGATATACCTAAAAGATCCGCTACTTCTTTCTGAGTCTTTTCGACACCACCATTCAAACCAAAACGAAGTTTTATTATACATCGTTCCCTTTGTGATAATCTTTTCATAGCAGTATAAAGCAATTCTCTATCAACTTCATCTTCAATATATTTATAAATCATATCATTGTCTGTTCCTAATATATCAGATAATAACAGCTCATTGCCATCCCAATCAATATTAAGCGGTTCGTCAAAAGATACTTCCATTCTAGTCTTATTATTTCTCCTTAAATACATCAATATTTCATTTTCAATACATTTTGAAGCATATGTAGCAAGTTTGATTTTTTTATTAGGATCAAATGTATTAATTGCTTTTATAAGACCTATGGTTCCGATGGAAATCAAATCTTCTATACATATACCAGTATTTTCAAACTTACGAGCAATATAAACTACCAGCCGTAAGTTTCGCTCAATTAAAACTGTCTTAACCGTTTGATCTCCCATTTGCAATTTTTTTAAATAAAAAACTTCTTCATCACTAGTCAGCGGAGGAGGTAAAGTTTCGCTGCCTCCAATGTAATAAATAACCGGCTTCTGTAATATTCCCAATTTTTTTAATAAATTCATCAATTTTGTTTTGATTTTAGTAGACTTTATCATAATTTCCCCTCCATACTTTTTCCATTCAGTTTATGAGGATAGGATTTAATAAAGCTCTGTAAGTTCCTTCGTGTGAGAGAGTTTTTTGATATATACCAATTACAGCATCCTTAGTCGTCAAAATTTTTTTATCATATTTTATGGTCACTGAATCAGGTTTGAATCCCAACATTAAGCCTTTATTTCTTCCAATACTTTCAAAAGGTATTACTCTAAATCTACTAGCCCACTTTGAATTAGCTGCCAACTCGCTGATTGCTGCGAGGTTTTTTTCTATACCTTCTTCAAAAACAACATCAAAATCCATACCGAAGATATTTTTAACAGCGTTCAATTCAACGATAATAACCGGATAATTCGATATTGGGTCAAAAAGATCATTGCCTGTATCAATCAAGGCAGTAACTTCCGTGGTTTTTTCATCCAAAACAATAGTTATAAGAACTAGCAGAGCATCCTTAGACAATATCCTATATATTATAGGCCATATATATTTTAAAAATACAAACACTGTAAATGCAGAAACAAGTAATATCCACCAAGGAATTGAAATACTATTAAATATAATGTTATTAATTAGTGAACTTTCTTGGAGATTTAACAAAAAAAAGAATGCCAATACACCTCCGCCCATCATAAATGATATAATATATAAAAAGCTAATGGTTTTTAAAAAGTCTCTTATATTTTTCGTAGAAAAACTTATAAAAACCATAGCAATTGATAATATGATTTTAGAGGGCAGCTTTGTTAAGAATGCAAATTTCGGATATACCATTCCTATCAAAAATATACAACCCAGCACTGCACCCAAAAATAATTTATAATATACTTTTTCCTTATTCAAAATCAAGGCAACAAGGTACAATATTACATAATTCATAATTAGATTTATAAACAAAACAACATCAAAGTAAAGAATCATATGTCCACCTCTTAACAAGACCAGCCTATAAAAAATTTATATGCATTTTTTTAATCCATTATGATTATTTTAACATCATGTTTATTAAAAAAATGTCACTTCTTAATTTATTGCATAAAAAAAAAGAGCGCTTTTTTGCGCTCCTATCTTTTTCTATTCTTCCTCAAAAATGCAGGAATCTCAAGGTCTTCGTCCATAAATTGTCCAACTTCAAATTCTTCTATTTCTAAAGGCTTTTCTTTTACGGTTTCAAAACCTGTCGCAATAACCGTAATTCTTATTTCATCCTGTAGTTTTTCATCGATAACTGCTCCAAATATTATATTAGCTTCCGGGTCAGCAACTGACGATATAAGTTCAGCAGCCTCATTAACTTCAAGCAAACCAAGATTTGCTCCTCCTGTAATGTTCAGCAGTACACCTTTTGCGCCGTCTATGGATGTTTCCAGTAAAGGACTTGATATGGCTTGTTTTGCAGCTTCAATAGCTCGGCTCTCTCCGGAGCCTTTACCGATTCCCATATGAGCTAGACCCGTGCTCAACATTATCGTCCTTACATCGGCAAAATCTAAATTAATCAAGCCTGGCACAGCGATTAAATCAGAAATACCTTGAACTCCTTGTCTAAGTATGTCATCCGCCATTTTAAAAGCATCAATCATTGAAGTCTTCTTTTCTGCTATTGATAAAAGCCTATCATTGGGGATAGTAATTAAAGTATCAACATTATTCTTTATATCACTTATTCCTAGTTCTGCGTTGGCCATTCGCTTTTTGCCTTCAAATGAGAAAGGTTTTGTTACTACACCAACTGTCAATATGCCGAGACTTTTAGATATCTCAGCAATTACCGGTGCAGCACCGGTTCCGGTTCCTCCGCCCATTCCTGCAGTAATGAAAATCATATCGGCACCACCAAGAGCTTCTTCAACTATATCCTTACTCTCTTCTGCCGCTTTCTTGCCAATTTCGGGGTTGGCTCCTGCACCAAGGCCTTTAGTGAGTTTCTCACCAATTTGTATCTTTTTGTCGGCTTTGGATAAGTAAAGAGCCTGGGCATCAGTATTAACCGAAATGAACTCTACTCCCTTCAGGCCTGCATCTATCATTCGATTTATTGCATTATTACCGCCACCACCAATTCCTATTACCTTGATATTCGCGAATTGTTCCATCTCAACATCAAAATCTAACACGTTAATACCTCCCAAACTTTAAAAATACTCTCTTAATATCCTCTTTACTCTTTCTAGAAGTCCATAAGCCGTTCTTTCTTTCGTAGTTGAACTTAAATCAAAAGCCCTATGCTTTATAAGATAGTTCAGTAAACCCAAAGCTATTGTAAAAGTCTGATCTCTGTCATAGGAATCAGTGGTCCCTAACCTAACAGGTAAATTCAGCAATTGTTGAGACATTTCCATAGCCCCTTGTATATGTACTAAGCCTCCTCCTGTAAAAACAATGCCGGCAGGCAGTATAGCTTTAAGATCAAAGTCTTTTATGCTTCTGGTAATATAAGATAGAATTTCTTGGACACGCGGTTCCACAACTGCAGTTAAATCTTTCTGTGAAATTTTTCTTGAAAAAGAATCTCCTAAACTCTGGATTTCTATATCAGGCTTGTCAGATGCCATATGCGGCAATGCACACGCATATTTACGCTTGATTTCTTCAGCATAAGAATATGGTAATCGTAATCCAATAGCTATATCATTTGTAATAAGATCCCCACCTATAGGAATCATGTCATAACCAGTTATACATCCCTCTTGAAAAACAGCAATTTCTGTGGTACCCGCACCTACATCTACTAGCACTACCCCCATATCCATTTCGTCTTCCGTAAGCAGCATTTCGGCTGCCGCTAAAGGTCTTAGAATCATAGATTCCACAGATAAGCCAGCCCTTTGCACACATCTGACAATGTTTTGTACTGCTGTCAAAAGACCTAAAACGATGCATGCGGAAACCTCCAGCCTTGTTCCCGCCATACCAACCGGATCCTTTATACCATCACATCCGTCTACGATAAACTCTCGTGGTATTACATCTATAATTTCTCTGTCATAGGGTATAGCCATTATTTTTGCAGCTTGAATCACTCTTTCTACATCTTGAGGTGTTATTTCACTTTCATTTCTGGGAATAGCAACAACCCCTCGATTTGTCAAGAGCGAAATATTACCTCCTGATAGTCCTACAGCTACATGGCTTATTTTTGTATTTGACATTTGTTCTGCAATATTAACGGCCTTTAATATACTTTGAACCACTAAATCAATATTAATTACTACACCTTTTTTGATTCCTAAAGCTTCAGAAATACCATATCCTAAAATATCTATATCGCCTGAGCGAGTTATTTCTCCTACCATGCAGCATGTCTTAGAAGTTCCAAGGTCTAAACTAGCTATAATGTTGCCTTTTCCCAACTTTACACCTCCCCTTCCCTCTCGGGCAGGTTGCTTTAATTATTAAAAGTTCTATATGCAAACCAAATTTTCCTTTTTATTTTTAATTATTTTTAGAAAATAATCTTTTAATTATGCTGCGGCGTATAATCGCAAGATTTTGGAATATCCTTACACCAAAAGCAAAAATCGCAGCAAGATACAACTGTATCCCCAGTCGGTCTCCAAAATAAGCTAAAAATCCTGCCATAAGAGTGTTGATAAAAAAACCCGATACAAATATACTAGTGTCAAAATTATCTTCCTCCATCGCCTTTATACCGCCAAGGACCGAATCTAAAGCAGCTAGGATTGAAATCGAAACATAAGGTGCATATATAACAGGTACCGAAATAGGCAATTTAAAACCAACCAGTAAACCCAAGGCAAAACCTATAAACGGATATATCATCATGTTTACATTTCACCTGCCTTAACAGGTTCGAAATATTTAAACTGAATCGGCCCGGTATAAGCCGGCATGTCAATTTTATCCTGCT
The DNA here is from genome assembly GCF_000328765.2 of Tepidanaerobacter acetatoxydans Re1. Classification (NCBI taxonomy): domain Bacteria; kingdom Bacillati; phylum Bacillota; class Clostridia; order Thermosediminibacterales; family Tepidanaerobacteraceae; genus Tepidanaerobacter; species Tepidanaerobacter acetatoxydans. Next base: position 1,196,711 of record NC_019954.2, on the reverse strand, counting down.
TTTTTATATTTATTTGTATCCCAAAAACCTGTAGCGATTCGATAACTCCCCCTCGCATTTTAAGGGAAGTTTCTAGTATATCAGGATCACCTATAGCTTGAATAATAAAAGGTGGTGCAAGTTTTACTGAATTAATAATAATAGTGGGCCCTACACATCTTATCTCACTATTGGCTATAATACGTTGCCCGTTTACCGAAATCGCCTCTGCACCTGCAGCAAACAACTCATTAATTACTTTTAAAAGGTCCTCATCATGAATCAAAAACAAGTTTGGGTCTTCACCGGGCTGTCGTGGCAAATTACTATCATCGAGAGTAATAATTACGCCTTGCCCAGTTCCTGCCGTTAGTCCTGCTAACATTCGAACTTTTTCCAATTCCTTTTTCATAGTTTCAGTCAAGCTGCTTGTTTTAGAGGCTGCATTTTCGTACTCAGCAAGTCTATTTCTAAGTTCTAATAACTCCTTTTTATACATATCTCGTTCCTCTGTAACGGTTTTTAGTTGTGTAGACAGCTCTTGAGCTCTTTGAAGGGAAATTGCAGTACCACCGCTTATTTGAACACTTCTAAATTGAGCTACAAGCAACATACCTAATATAAAGCAGACGACAGATATAGCAAAATGTGCTTTAGTAGTATCTTTCATAATTTATTCCTTCTCCTCCTCGGGTTCTATATGAAAGGGTTTAAAAATTGGTGTATTATGACTTATGTCTAACAAACCTGTTCCCATACCCTTTTTTCTTACATCTTGCAGCAAGGTCTGTAGAATTGTTATTTTTTTATCATTAAATTCACCTAAAAAAACTTGGTATCCATCCAAAGTATATAAATAAAAGTTTGCATTGTGATTGTCATCAACCACAATATTGATTTCTGAGAGTTCTTGTAATATTGGTTTTAACGATTCAATCAGACTAAGCAGTACTTTAAAATGAGCTGTATTTTCTTCTAACAACGGTTTTTCTGCAACTTTTGCCTTAACTACTTTAAGGCCAGTCACTATTGGTACTGAATAATTTTCAAGCTTTGATGCCAGTTTGACAATGAAGCCGTTAGAATCTATTAATACAAAACCATCCAAGTAATTTAAAGCAGCCGAAATCTCTCTTTCTTTTATTTCAAGAATAAGAGTATGCGGAAGCTCATACTTTACAATAACATCCTCAATAGGCATCGTTTCTTGTATGGCTTCTTTTACCTGCCTGGGTTTAACGGTTAATAAATTTACACCCATATAATAATTGATTGACTTTAATATTTCCTTGGTAGATATATTGTTGTTACCTTTCACTTTAATATCTTCAATGGCAAAAAGAGAGCTGGATGCTATTAGTATCAATGTTATTATACATAAAAAACTAATCGGTAACAATAGTCTTTTATAGTTGATTTTCCTTTTTATTCTATTATGATGAATATTATATCTGGTTTGATTTCGTTCGTACATAACGACCACTTGTCCTTTTTTTCAATAGAAAATAATATTTACCGCAAATAAAAAAGACTGTTTTTGCAGTAAATTATATCACATTATGAATATTTATGCTTTATTTAGTCTTTTTTGACAATTTTAGCACCTAGAGCCGCTAAATTGTCTTCTATGTTTTCATATCCTCGTTCTATATGGCATACACCTTCCACATATGTTTCTCCTTCTGCAGCTAAAGCAGCTATTATAAGTGCTGCACCTGCACGAAGATCTTTTGCTTCCACCATGGCACCGGTAAGTTTGTCAACCCCTTTGATTATTGCAGTGTTACCGTTTATGGAGATATTTGCTCCCATTCTTCTGAGCTCCTGTGCATGTTTAAATCTATTTTCAAAAACAGTTTCCACAAGAATCGATGTGCCTTCTACTGTTGACAAAAGAGCCATCATCGGTGCTTGCATATCTGTGGGAAAACCCGGATACGGCAATGTTCTCAAGCTGTCTAGCGAATTTAATGGCTTATTTACATATAACTCAATTACACCATTGCTGCAATTTATCATACAGCCCATTTCTCTCAATTTAGCCAAAATAGGTTCCACGTGTTCGGCAATAACATTTGTGAGCCAGATATGGCCATTCGTGATGGCCGCTGCTACAAGATATGTTCCGGCAGCAATTCTATCGGGAATTATTGTGTAATCCTCTACCTGCTGCAAATCGTCGATTTTACATCCTTCTATTTTTATAGTATCGGTACCTGCACCTTTTATGTTTGCTCCCATTCGGTTTAAAAAATTTTGTAAATCTACGATTTCCGGTTCTTTTGCCACATTTCTTATTATAGTAGTTCCTTGTGCAAGTACTCCTGCCAACATTATATTCTCCGTAGCCCCCACACTTGGAAAATCAAGGTGAATATCCGCACCCCTTAGCTTATCGGTTTTTGCATAAATAAAGCCATGACCTTCACCAAATTCCACACCCATCTGAGCAAGACCTTTTAGATGCAAGTCAATTGGCCTAGGTCCTATTTCGCATCCGCCGGGGTATGAAACCTTAGCCTTACCAAATCTCCCCAGCAAGGCACCCATAAGAACTATAGATGAACGCATTTCTCTCATTAGGTGTTCGGGAACATCAGAACAGTTAACATTTCCAGAATCAACTACCATTAGATTATTATCTCTAATTATATCAGCACCAAGATATGACAAAATTTCAGTCATTACCGCAATATCTTTAATTTTTGGCACATCTCTAATTGTATTTTTTCGTCCATTTAATATGCTTGCGGCTAATATTGGGAGACTGGAGTTTTTTGAACCTTGAACCCTTATTTTCCCATAAAGAGTTTCTCCGCCCTTTATAATATACATCCCGCTTAATTCACCTCCCGAAATTCACCAATTACCTCCTTCGGGCAAGCTTCTAACTTATCTGCAATATTATAGGCAATCTTATTTATATCTCCCGCCCCTATAGTTAAAATATAATCTCCCGGCATAGCTCTATCAAGTATATAGTCCGCAATATCTTCTTTATTCTCTATAAATACAACATTTTTCTCATTTCTTTTCAACGAATTGATTATAAGTGCAGAAGATACCCCTTTTATCGGCTGTTCACCGGCACTATAAATGCTGGTAATTATTACCTCATCTGCATCTATAAATGCAGCTCCAAATTCTTCTGCCAACAATTGAGTTCTGGTATACCTATGAGGTTGGAAAATTGCATAGATTTTTTTAGGATTACAGTTTCTAGCAGCTCTCAGCGTAGCTTTTATTTCTGTGGGATGATGTGCATAATCATCGATAACTTTTATCCCTCTGATATCACTGATGATTTGAAACCTTCGCTGTACCCCTCGAAATGTTTTTATTGCTTCAATCATACCTTCCATATCAATACCTATGCGATTTCCTACGGCTATAGCAGTGGTTGCATTAAGTATATTATGAAGGCCGGGTACATGTAGTTCGACTTTGCCCAATAATTTTTCTCTAAAACATACGTCAAAATGTGTTATTAATCCATTCATTTTAACATTTTTCGCCATAAAATCCGACGGATAATTAATTCCAACGGTATAATACTCTTTATTGGTTTCTTTTACCAATTCCTGAACGTGCTTATTATCATTACCAAAAATAATAAATCCGTCTTTGTTCACATTATCTATAAATTTTTTAAATGCTTTCTTCATCGAATTCATATTTTTGTAATAATCCATATGATCGTTTTCTATATTTGTAATAACTGCTATATGTGGATGTAGTTTCATGAAAGAGCCATCACTTTCATCAGCTTCAGCTACCAAATACTCTCCTTTTCCCAAAGTGGCATTTCCACCTATATCATTCAATTCTCCGCCTATTATGACAGTAGGATCGAATCCATTTTTTTCCATTATTAATGAAATCATCGAAGTAGTTGTTGTTTTCCCATGAGCTCCGGTTATGGCAATTCCTTTTTTAGGAGTCATCAATAAGCTCAGCATATCGGCTCGATGTATTACGGGAATATTGGATTCAATAGCTCTTATATATTCCGGATTTGCCTTTGGTATGGCAGATGATACAACTACTATATCAGCTCCTTCAACATTTGAGGCGTTATGACCAATAAAGACCCGGGCGCCGGCATCTCTAAGTCGAATTAAGGCTTCTGATACTTTTAAATCGGAACCTGAAACGGTATATCCCATATTCATCAAAATTTTTGCTATACCACTCATGCCTGTGCCGCCAATTCCGATAAAATGAATTCGATTACTATTTCCTGTCAAATCATTCGCTCCTTCCATGAGACCAAACAATTATTATATATAATATATTATGCAAAAAAAATTAAGGTGTTACTATCATAGCACTTGTACAAATTTATATTAACATACTGTATAACTTAAGTAAATATTTCACTTACTTTACCAATTTCACTATCTCGGCTAAAATCTTTTCAAGTGCATCCTCTCTTGCTAAGTTCTTGCTAGCTGCCGCCATCTGATGTAAACGTTTTTGGTCAAAAATAATATTACTAATTGTGTCAAGAAGCTTTTCCCCTGAAAGACTTGCTTCAGAAATAACTATAGCAGCACCGTTTTCCTCCATAAACTTAGCGTTGAAATCCTGGTGACGGTTAGCTGCTGTAGGAAGTGGGATTAAAATTGCCGGTTTGCCACATGCATTCAATTCTGATATGCTAAGCGCTCCTGCTCTTGAAATAACTAAATCAGCAACAGCATAAGCGTCTTGCATCTCATGAATATATGGCCTTATAATAATGTGCCCTAACTTACTTAAATCTATCCCTTTATTTGCTAACAAGTCTATTGTCTTTTCATAATGATTTATTCCTGTGATATGTATCAGTTGAAATCGTTTTGTATCTTTAATTTCGTTAATAATATAAAGAATAGCATCATTTAAGCGCGCGGCTCCCTGACTGCCTCCAAAACAGAGTACTGTAGGAATATTTAATAGTAATCCAAACTTTTTTAAAGCTTGGGAGCGTATACTTTTAGTAATTTCGTTTCGTACTGGATTTCCTGTTAGCACTGTCTTATTTTTGGGAAAATACTTCAGCGAATCCGGAAAACTGATAAAAACTTTCTCAACAAACTTAGATAAAATTCTATTTGTTATACCCGGTGTAACATTTTGTTCGTGAATAGCGGTATGAACTCCCATAAGTGAGGCAAAAAACACTACGGGACCAGCTACATATCCTCCTGTCCCAATAACTATATCCGGTTTTTCTTTCTTTATTATGTTAACTGAATCTATAGCGCTAAGTGCCAGTTCCTTAACGGATATAATTGTATCAAAAGATAGTTTTCTTTGAAAGCCTTTTACTCTTATGGTTTTTAAGGAAAATCCGGCTTTTTTAACCAATTCCTTTTCAAGACCTTTGTTTGTTCCAATAAAAAGAATATCAGAATCCGGAAATTCCTGTTTCAACCCTGTTGCAATAGCTATGGCAGGGTAAATATGCCCGCCTGTACCACCACCTGCCAAGATAATTTTCTTATTTTTTTTGGGGGGCATTTCACTTAACCTCCGTATATTTGGAAATATTTAATAAAATACCTACCTGGGACATAGTAATAGTCAGTGAAGAACCGCCATAACTTATAAAGGGTAGAGGCATTCCTGTTACAGGCACCGAAGCTGTTACAACGGCTACATTTATTAAAAACTGCAGTGTTATAAGTGTAGTTATGCCTGTTGCCACCAATTTTCCGAACATATCCGGGGCTGACATAGCTATTCTGTAACCCCTCCAAATGAAAAACATGAACAACAATATTACAAAGGCTGCTCCTAAAAAGCCTAATTCTTCACCTATAACCGAAAATATAAAATCTGTTTGTGGCTCCGGAAGATAAAAAAATTTTTGTCTGCTTCTGCCAAGACCTACCCCAATTAAGCCTCCTGAACCCAGTGCATATAAGGACTGTATGATATGATATCCTCCATCGCTGGGATTCTTCCATGGATCTAAAAATGAAAGAAGCCTTCTGAGTCTGTAAGGTTTCTTAACGATTAGCACTAGTGCCAAAGCGGAACCTACAATCCCCAAACTTGCCATGTGTATAATTCTAGCCCCTGCGACAAACAGTATTACAAGTGTCGTCATCCCTATAAGCACTGCCGCACTTAGATGAGGTTCCTTAAGAATTAAACCACATACACATCCCATTACTATTAGAAATGGGAGAATACCTATAAAAAAAGATTTAATTTTATCTCCTTTCCTTTCCAGGCCACAAGAAAGATATATAATCATGCCCAGTTTTGCAATTTCCGAGGGCTGCAACGTTAAATTTCCTACGCCAATCCAGCGCCGTGCATCATTAACTATTTTGCCAATTCCAGGAATGAGAACTAAGATTAATAATAAAATCATAACAAAAACAATTGGTTTTTCATACTGCTTTATCTTCCAATAATCATAATTCATAAAAAAAACCATTGCAATAAATCCTAAAACAGACCAGATGAGTTGACGCTTTAAAAAATAGAAACTATCATTAAAATAATAATACGCCCTTACACTGCTGGAACTAAAGACCATTATCATTCCAAAACACGTTAAGGCTAAAACTGCAAAAAGGATAGCAAAATCAGGCGGCTTTCGGGACATACGCATCGCTCCTTCACCTCTTTAAAGAATGCACTGTTTCTTTAAAAATCCGTCCCCTTTCTTCAAAGCTTTCAAACATATCCCAACTAGCGCAAGCTGGTGATAAAAGCACTACATCACCTGCTGCAGCTGCATTATAAGCAGATTTTACAGCATCTTGCAATGAGTTAGCTTTTTCAATGTCAAAAAAACCATGTTTTATAGCAGTATCTTCTATAATAGAAGCCGTATCACCTATTAAGATTAGTTTTTTAACTTTTCCTTTAAACGTTTTTATAAAATCACTATAATCACTCTTCTTGTCATATCCGCCGGCTATGAGCACAATAGGTTCTTCCAACGCCTCAATAGCCTTTTGAGCGGCATCGGGATTTGTAGCTTTAGAATCATTAATAAACTTTATACCATCAATATTTGCCACAAATTCTAAGCGATGCTCCACGCCGCGGAAATCCTTCATCGTCTCTGCCATATTATTTAAATTAATCCTTGTTATCCAAGCAACACAAGCAGCTGCCAAAGCATTTTCTAGGTTATGGCTACCTTTTATACCCAATTCCTCGGCTTTAAGTACCGGGTATATCTTACCATTATCTCTTATTACTATTACGCCATTTTTTACGTACGCACCTCGTTCGAGCTCTTCCTTCCGGCTAAAAAATAAAACTTTCGGTTTAGCCTTTTTTGCAAAGGTTCTTACAATAGGATCATCATAATTTAATACGGTATAATCCCCTTCTATTTGATTCTCAAGTATTCTTGCTTTTGCCTCTATGTATTTTTCAAAGGTTTTATGTCGATTTAAATGATCTTTGGTGATATTTAATATTACGCTTATCTTAGGTCTGAAATGCATAATATTTTCTAATTGAAAGCTGCTAACCTCTACCACTAAATAATCTTTGTCTTCAGCTTTCTCCACTTCTCTTATCAGCGGTATTCCGATATTACCAGCTAAAATAATGTTCTTCTCGCCATTTTTCAGTATCTCACCAATTAATGTTGTCGTTGTCGTTTTACCATTTGTTCCAGTAACGGCAATTATTGGTGCTTTGGCAAACCAGTAACCCAGCTCTAATTCGCTGATAATTGGGATATTGCGTTTCTTCGCTTCTTTTAAGATTTCTAAATCGTCTGGGACTCCCGGACTTAACACAATAAGATCGCATTGGTTCAAAAGTGTCAACGGATGACCGCCAAACACGAGATGAACACCTATAGATTCTAAGAAACTCATATCTTTAAATTCTTTCCTGGGCTTTATATCACTAGCAGTTACTGTTGTTCCAAGATTTGCAAGTTCCATCGCCGCAGCAATTCCGCTTCGTGCCAGCCCTAATATCAGCACATTTTTTCCCTTAAGTTCCACAAAGTATTTCCCCTTTCTTCTTAAAGTATTGTATGATACAAAACAACTCATAATTACCCCTTATATATCATAAAAGCTATGATTCCCATAATTAAGGTAATTAGCCAGAAAGTATGAACCACTTTGCGCTCACTCCATCCACATAACTCGAAATGGTGGTGGATGGGACTCATCTTGAATATCCTCTTTCCGGTTATTTTGAAAAAAACAACCTGCAAAATAACTGACAGGGTTTCAATTACAAATATTATGCCAAAAACAGCAAGATAAAAATGGCTGCGAGATAAGACAGCAATTGATGCTATGGCACCACCCAGACCAAGTGAGCCGGTATCTCCCATAAACACCTTAGCCGGATAATGATTAAATAACAAAAATCCAAGGCAAGCACCGGTTATGGCTGCACTGAATATAGCTAAGTCTGGATAATCATTTATAATCAAAAAAACTGTATAAAAAAAACTTACAATAGCAACTATACCCGAAACCAGTCCATCTAAACCATCTGTTAGATTTACACTATTTACTGTACCTATAATAACAAAGATTATAGTTATTGGAATATAAAATAAACCAAGATTAATCATCTTCGGATAAAAAGGCAGTAAAATTTCTGTAGGTCTGCTATAATTAATAAACACGTATAATACCAGCACAATAGAAAATATTAGCTGAAATAAAAGTTTTTGATTTGCTCTAAGCCCCAAAGACCTTTTTTTGGTTATTTTTATAAAATCATCGGCAAAACCAATAAGACCAAATCCTATCATTGAAATAATCGCCACAAATGTATCAAATGAAAAACCGGTAAAGAGCAGTGTTGTCAATGCAATAGCCGGAATAAAAATAATACCTCCCATAGTTGGTGTTCCCATTTTCTTTAAATGGCGTTGAGGACCATCATCTCTAACTGTTTGTCCAAATTTAAGTTTCTCCAATATAGGGATTAATAATAATCCTAAAGCTGCTGTCATAGCATAAGAAACTATAACTGTATAAAACTCAATGTGCAATTCATGACCCCCTGACCAATGTCTGCGTAATTTGTTCCATTTTCATACCTCTAGATGCTTTTATTAAAATTATATCACAATCTTCGACAAGTTTTTTTATTTCTCCGACTGCCTCTTTAACTGTTAAAAAGGTATGAATATATCGGCTGTCCAAGTGACCTTGCAGAGCTCCCTTCTTAAAACTTTGAGCGTAATTTCCTACAGCAATAAATATATCTGCCCTTTCAGCCGCATACTTACCGATTTCAAAATGGGCTTTTTCAGATAAATCCCCTAGTTCCAGCATATCTCCTAATATTACAGCTCGTTTCTTGCCATAGCTGTATTGCTGTAAAAAATCAAGAGCTGATTTCATAGAGTCTGGGTTAGCATTATATGCATCATCAATAATGTCAGCTCCAAAATAGGATTTTTTAAACTGAAGTCTCATTTCAGGTAATTTTAAATTTAAAAACCCCTGCTGTATTTCCTCTTTTGTAAGGCCCATTTCAAAGCCAACGGCTATAGCGGCTAAGGCATTATTAACATTGTGAATTCCAGGTAATAAAGCCTTAAATGTCATTTCGCCATAGCAGCCATATATATCAAACTCTAATTCATTTGTGCTGTTAGATTTTATATTCCTTGCTTTTATATCTCCACGCTCTTGTCCAAAAAATACCGTTTTAGGGACAATGGTTTTTCGTGCATCCCATAATTCCTGACAATCACCGTTTAAAACAGCTAAATCATTCTCCCCTAAAGGTTCAAGGATTTCCATCTTAGCCCGAGCTATATTTTGTTTGCTTCCAAGTTTTTCTATATGTGCAATGCCTATATTCGTAATAACGGCAATCTTGGGTCTTACCACACTTGCCATACGGCTTATCTCTCCAAGAGCACTCATCCCTAATTCTACTACTCCAACCTGATAACCTTCCTCCAGCCTAAAAATAGTCAGTGGCAGACCTATTTCGTTATTAAGATTTCCCGAAGTCTTTAAAACTTTAAACCTCATATTTAATATTTCGGCAGTCATCTCTTTAGTAGTAGTTTTGCCTACACTACCCGTAATCGCAACAAAAGGAATATCGAAGAGCCTTCGATAATATGCCGAAAGACTCAATAAAGCTGACTGTGGATTATCTACGAAAATAATATTTTTAATTGGTAAATTATCGACTTTACTCCTTTTATTTTTATCGCAAAGAATAGCAGCTGCACCTTTTTCAAAGGCTCGCTCTATAAAATCGTGACCGTCAAAATTAGGGCCAGTCAAAGGAACAAATAATTCTCCCTTATTGATTGTTCTAGAGTCAGTAGAAACCCCCGTTATTTGTATGTTGAATTGATTACCCAAATACTCCCCGCTAGTATATTTAATAACTTCTTTAATAGTTAGCGCCTTCATTTAAATGACCCCTTGCTTAAACACTCTTTTGCGACCTCTCTATCATCAAAATGGATAATCTTATCATTAAATATTTGATAAGTTTCATGTCCCTTGCCGGCTATCAAAACAGCATCACCCTTTTTAGCTATGGAAATGGCTTTCTTTATAGCCTCCGCACGTTCAGTAATTTTTTCATAATTATCTCCGATGATTCCGCTTTCTATTTGCTCAATTATAGCTTCGGGCTTTTCACTCCTAGGGTTGTCCGAAGTTATAATTGTATAATCTGAAAGCTCTGAGGATATTTTACCCATAATAGGCCTTTTACCCTTATCTCTGTCGCCTCCGCAGCCAAAAACAGTAATTATTTTCCCAGTGCAAAATTCTCTAATTGTTAATAAAACATTTTTCAAGCCATCAGGTTTATGTGCGTAGTCTACTATTACAATAATTCCTTGATTGTTTTCAACAAGTTCAAACCTGCCGGGAACTCCCTTTGCTTTTTTGAGAGTATTGATTAAGTCATCTATCGGAAAACCTAAAGCCACTCCTGCAGTTATAGCTGCCAAGGAGTTATAGACACTAAATAATCCCGGGGTAGAATAGAACACAGGATAAATTTTGTTTCTGAAAACCAAATCATATGAAACTCCATTAGCTGTCATCCGAATATTTTCAGCCCTTAAATCAGCTTTTTTATCCAGACCATAGGTGTATCTGGGGATATTAATAATGCTTAACAATCTTTTACCGCTCTCGTCATCAATATTTATCACAGCTTGCTTTGATTGACTAAAGAGTTTTTTCTTTGAATTAAAATAATCTTCAAAGGTCTTATGAAAATCCAAATGGTCTTGGGTCAAATTAGTAAAAACTCCCACATCGAATTTTATTCCTTCCACTCGCTGCAGTTTTAAGGAATGTGAGGATACTTCCATTGCCAAATATTCAATGTTTTCTTCTACCATTTTGGAAAAAAGTTGGTTTAATTCTAAGGATTCGGGAGTAGTATGCGATGTTGGTAACTTTCGATTATTTAACACATTCCCGATTGTTCCGATTATGCCTGTACAAATACCGATATCTTTTAACATCTCGCTAATTAAATATGTTACAGTAGTCTTACCGCTGGTACCTGTAACACCAATTAACTTCAATTTATCAGCAGGATATCCATAAAACCATGCAGAGCTTAAAGCTAGAGCCTTTCGACTGTCTTTAACTCTTATATACAGTTTTCCTCCCAGATCTAAGGCTTTTTCTCCAATTACAACACCGGCGCCACGCTCAAGAGCTTCAGGAATAAAATCATGTCCGTCATAATTAAAGCCTGGAATAGCTACAAAAATTGCTCCATTTTTTATTCTTTTTGAGTTATAGTCAATAGACTCAATCGGCACATCAGTATAACCTTTTACTGATAGTATGTCCGGAATAATCTGTATTAGTTCTTGTGCATTCACTGGTAATCCCTCTTTTTTACTAATTTAATCATTACATATAAATCTACATATTAGGTGTCTGAGAAAATTCAACTTTTACCGTAGTTCCAAGACTGACTCCTACTCCTGGCAGAGGGTTTTGCTTAACGGCATAACCGCTTCCTGCTATCTCAATATTTAAGCCAATAGCGTTAATTATATCGGTTGCCTCTTTAACAGTTCTGCCTTTTAAATCAGGTATTGTCACTGGGTCCTTATTTGTACGTGAATCAGACACTTTTAGTATTACTGTGGAATCCTTTTTAACTTCGACACCCGGCAATGGTGCTTGTTCTGTCACTACATAGCCTTCTCCTTCAACTCGAGATGACAGGCCCTTTTGAATTAATATCTTCTTAGCATCTTCTATAAAAAGGTTGCGTAAATCAGGCACCTTAACACTGTCGCTATCTTCAGCCTGAGGAATTTCAGGTTTTATACCTAAATAATTCAATGAGTCTGCCATTACTTTCTGGAAAACAGGACCTGCGATAGTTCCGCCATAAATCACGTCACCTGAGGGTTCATCAATAATAACTAATATAGCCAATTTAGGATCATCACAAGGTGCAAATCCCTCATAAGACACCACATATTTTCCGGGAGAATATTTTTCTGCAGTACCGGTCTTACCTCCCACTCTATATCCTTCTATTTTACCTTTTCCACCGGTACCATTAGTAACAACACTTTCTAGAATCGTCTTCATTTCTTGTGCAGTATCGTAAGATATAACTTGACGCAAAGGCTCGAAGGAAAACTCTTGTATAATTTTTCCATCTTTATCCGTAACTGCTTTAGCTACATGCGGCTGCACCATTTTACCATCATTAGCTATAGTTGCAAGAGCCGAAATAAGCTGAATAGGTGTCACTGAAATTCCTTGTCCGAAGGAAATAGTAGCCAGCTCCACAGGACCGACTTTTGATGGATCAATAAGGCCAAGCGCCTCTCCCGGTAAATCTATTCCAGTGGCTTCACCAAAGCCAAAACCTTTTATGTATTTCATAAACCGGTCTTTGCCGAGTTTCATCGCCACATCAACAAAACCGGGATTACATGAATTTTCAACTATTTGAATAAAGGTTTGACTTCCATGACCCCCATGATACCAGCACCCTATTCTTACACCGGAAACCATGACATATCCAGGATCGTAAAACTTATCTTCAGGACGAACTACTCCTTCCTCCAAAGCAGCTGAAGCAGTAACGATTTTAAAAGTTGACCCCGGTTCATAAGCATCGGATATGGCTGCATTTCGCCATAGTTGCTGTGAAAATTCACTATATATATTAGGGTCATAATCCGGTTTATTGGACATTGCTAGTATTTCACCGTTTTTAGGATCCATTACAATAATTGTGCCTCTTTTAGCTTTATGTTCTGCTAAAGCTTTTTCCAATTCTCGTTCTGCAATATGTTGAATGATTTTATCTATTGTTAGAACCAAATTCAATCCGTCTTCCGGCGGTACGTACTTATCCACACCAAATGGAAGTTTTCTGCTCAAGGCATCTTTTTCTGATACAATCCTGCCGGGATTGCCTTTAAGGTATTTATCATAAATCAATTCTACTCCATCAAGGCCTTGACTGTCTATGCCCGTAAAGCCTAAAACATGAGAGCAGAGATTTCTTTCAGGATAAAATCTTTTATTTTCCTTGGTAAAATATATCCCTTTTAAATTCAGGTTCCTTATTGCTTCTGATTCTTCATCAGTTATTTTGCGTTTTATGTATATAGCACCTTTTTTTTCGGTTTTGGCTTCATTTAAAGTCTTTTCCAGCTCTTCCTGATCCATATCCAGAGCATCAGATAACAATGCTGCCGTTTTTTCTATATCTTCAATATCCGGAGGACTTGCTACAACAGTATCAACTGTAGCACTGATGGCAAGAGGATTGTTGTTTCTATCACATATGTCGCCCCTTTTAGGCTCAATAGGTACATCACTTGTCCATTGACCTAATGCTCGGTTTTTCAATTCTTCGCCCCGGACAAATTGTATCCAGAAAACACGTCCTAGTAAAGCAAAACTAAGAACTAATGAAAATAAAAGGAGTACAACCAATCTCCTTTTAATGACAATTTGAGGAACAGCCATTTTCTATTCACCTACACAATTACTCTACATTTAAGTATATTATTTGTTGGCTTTCAGGCTCTTTCATGTTTAATTTACTTCTTGCAATATCTTCAATTCTTGCAACCGATTTCAAATTAGCTATTTCAACTTTTAAGTGCTCATTTTGTAATTCTACTTCCTTAATCTCCGACTGCAATTTGTCAATTCGATATTGGCTTTCAGTAATTATAGCGAATCTGTATAATGGCAAAAAAGCCAAAAGAGCAACGCATAAGAGCCTGATTATATACTTTGCTTTATAGCTTGAGCTGGATTTTCTTTCCTGTTGTCTTGTATTTTGACGATTTACTTCATGTTGATTTTGGTAAAAATTTCTTCTTTGTAGATCTCTTTCAGCTACTACCACTTTATTCACCCTTTCCTGATTTTAGAACAGGAAGCTTTTGAGCCACTCTAAGTTTAGCACTGCGGGCTCGCGGATTTGACTCAATCTCTTCTTGTGATGGGTATATTGGTTTTGATGTCAATACTTTAAGGACCTTTGTGTGATTGCATGTACAGATTAAGGCTTCTTTAGGGCAGATACAGGCCGTGGCCAATAATTTAAAAGCATTTTTAACTATTCGATCTTCTAACGAATGAAAAGTTATAACACAAATCCTGCCGCCAGGCTTTAAAAGTTCCACTGCATCCTTTATGCTTGAATCTAAAATTTCAAGTTCTTCATTGACATAAATACGAAGTGCTTGAAATGTCTTGCGAGCCGGGTGTCCACCTTTTCGCCTAGCCCTAGCCGGTATGGCATTTTTAATAATTTCAACTAATTCACCCGTAGTAGTTATCTCTTTTCGGCTGCGTGCTTCACATATAAAATCAGCTATACGTCCGGCCCAAGATTCCTCTCCATATTCACTAATTATCTGTTTTAACTCATCTCTGGACATCTTATTGACAACATCTTTAGCACTTAAAGTTTTTCGCTGATCCATCCTCATATCCAATGGAGCATCTTTGTTATACGAAAAGCCCCTTGAGCCTTCATCAAATTGATATGAAGATACTCCAAGGTCAAATAGTATTCCGTCTATTTCGCTTAACTTATTTTCTTTGATTATTTTTTTTAAATTATAAAAATTGTCATGTATAAGGCGTATATCGTAGGAAAACTTAGAAAAATTTTCCTTTGCTGTTGAAATTGCTACTTCGTCCTGATCTATGCCAATAAAGGTTCCTTCATACTCAGCCTTTTTTAGAAGCTCACGAAAATGTCCTCCTCCTCCCAGTGTAGCATCAACATACACACCACCAGGCTTAGGGTCTAACATTTCTATAGTCTTATGTAAAAGTATTGGTACATGATGATATTCCATGCGCGTTGCATCTCCTATATACCTAAATCCAATTTTTCAGCAATATCTTCATAAGATAGGGCAGCTTTTGCATTATAAGATTCCCACTGTTCCTGACTCCATATTTCAACGCGGTTTGACACGCCTAATACAACCACGTCTTTATCGATATGGGCATGTTCCCTAAGTTGCACAGGAATTAAAATCCTGCCCTGCTTATCCATTTCAGCTTCTACAGCGCCTGCGAAAAAAAACCTTATAAAAGCTCTAGCATCTTTTTGGGTAAACGGAAGGGCTTTTAGCTTCTGTTCCAGCACTATCCACTCACTATTAGGATAAACAAATAAGCATGAATCTAAACCCTTGGTCAAAACAAAGCTTTGCCCAAGCATTTCACGGAACTTGGACGGAATTATTAATCTACCCTTTTGATCTAAAGAATGCTGAAACTGACCCATGAACATGGTTTTCACTCCACTTTGTCATCTTTCATGCCACTTCTCTCCACTTTAACCCACTTAAACTATTCTATGAATGTTAAAGAATTCCTTCTTTTGATAACAAAATAACAAAAAAATATACCACCTTTTTTACACCATAAAAAGCGAGCACATCATAATTACTCAAAAATAGTTTGATGTGCTCGCTTTTTGTTGTATCAAAACCGTAATCTTATATTACATTTTGTAGAATAGCAGCCAAAATAAAACCTGTTTCCTTTATTAGCTTATTTGGGCATTACTATAGAAACTGCATGTTTGGAAAGATCAAAGAAACTATTTAGACGCTTTGTAACATCTTCTAAGGTAATATCTCGTAATACGTTCATATAGTCAAAAACATTGATGTTTTTATGATGGTAAGATACAAATGCAGCAGCAATAAATTCCAATGAATTGAAATTCTGGATAAATTCTCCTATACATTTCTTTTTTACCCTTTCAAAATCCTTAAAGTCAATACCGGTTTTTATACTGTGAGAAATGCTTTTAATAAGCACTTTATGAAGTTTATCGGGATCCCTGGTTTCACCGCCTATGGTACAAAAACCATAATCTTTTTGCCCTTCATAATTGAAACTAAACCTATTATCAATCAGACCTTCTTCATACAATTTTTCATAAAACTCGGAACTTCGACCTAAAATAATTTCTAACAGGATTTCTGTAGTTATTTCTTTCTTTAAAAGTGGTAAGCCATCATATCCTACATCAACATCTTTAAACCCCATTAAAAATAAAGGTTCTGTTACATCTAGGCAGACTGTATGAGCGGATTTATGAACAGTAGCAGGTTCTTCCGGATAGATCCTTTTTATGTCGCCTTGCGGATATAAAGCTTTTGTGTTTTCATCTTTTTCTACTAATTCAAAAACCATTTCTGGTTCTATACAGCCAATAACAAATAAAACCATATTACTCGGATGATAAAACGTATTGTAACATTTATAAAGGGTATCCACATCTATTTTTTGTATGGAATCTACTGTTCCTCCGATATCTATTCTAACAGGGTGGTTATGATATAGACATTTTAAAAGATTCAACAAAACCTGCCATTCAGGTTCATCTTCGTACATGCGAAGTTCTTGAGCTATAATTCCCTTTTCTTTTTCTACGCTAGCTTCAGTAAAATATGGCGTTCCCACAAATTCCAATAGAAGTTTCAGATTTTCCTCAAAATATGATGTTGCGGAAAAAAGATATGTCGTATTAGTATAATTCGTAAAGGCATTTGATGATGCTCCCAACTCAGAAAACTTATCAAAAACATTTCCATATTCCATTTCAAACATCTTATGCTCCAAGAAATGGGCTATACCTTCCGGAACTTTTAGATGTTCACCGGTGCCAGGTACTATAAATTCACTGTCTATAGACCCATAACGAGTTGAATACATGGCAAATATTTTATTATAATCTTTTTTTGGCATAACATATACCTTAAGGCCGTTTTTTAGGCGTTTTGAAAAAAGGCTTTCTCCTAAATATGTATCCATTATTTACCACCTTTCGCTTACTTTTTATTCAAAAAAAATACAGTATCTAAACTTATTTTTTGTGCCACATTTATTACATCCTCTTTAGTTACCTTATGTAATTTTTCAATAATCTCTTCCGTAGTTTCTTGTAATCCATTTATGATACCGTCTAAATATAGACTTATAATCATAGATGGGTTATCTGCGGCTTCCTTGAAAGAGTTTGTAAGGCTCTTTATTGTGCTGTCAAACTCGTAATCAGAGATTTTGCCCTTGCATATATCATCTAACTGCTGGTTTATTATATCTAATACCCTGTCTTTGTTGTTAAATTCTATTCCAGAACTTATCAGCATTAAGCCTTTGTTTTTTTCGAGTCTTGAAAATGCATAGTATGCAAGACTTTCTTTTTCTCTTACATTTTGGAAAAGCTTTGAGTGGGTTCCTCCGCCGAGAATTCCATTGTATACCATTAGAGCATAATAATCTTTCTCACCATACCTGGTATTAGTCCTAAACCCCATAGCCAGTTTACCTTGATTAACATCTTGCTTTTCTTCAATATATTTGGGTTCTGCTATGGTTTTAGGAGTAAACTTTGTTTCAACTTGTTTGACTTCTTTTCTTTCAAATGAAAATGTATCTTCAATTATCTGTTCAATTTCTTGCTCATTTACATCTCCTAATACCAACAAGTCTATAGGACAATGAGAAATGCACTCTCTGTAATAGTCATATAAATTCCTATTATCGATAAAATTCAAATCTTCCACATTGCCATACCTGTAAATACTAAAAGCTTCATCTTTACACATTTCTTGAAAACATCTTTCAATTACATAATTAAACTTATCATTGTATAATGACTCTATATTTCTTTTTAACACATCTTTCTCTTGTGCTACATAATCTTTCTTAAAACCATCTTCTTCAATCACCGGATTTAGTATCATATCTCTAAAAGCTGCCAAGCCCCTGCTTAGTATATCTTTCTCATCCGCATATTTGGCATTTATCGCTTCCATAAAAAATTGTAAAATCTGAGTTTCACCACGTTTGAGTATATCCCCACCCATATTAGTACCATACAAATTTTCAAGAAATAAATTTAAGCTTCTTGAAGTAGGAAAATTTTTATTACCCCTTTTTAGTACAAATGGCAGGAGCGCAGTTTTTGTAGCAGTTTCTCTTGCCAACTCTTGATGGATGAATAAACAAAACGTAGTTGTTTTAAACTTTGAAGTAGAATGGATATATATATTCATACCATTCTTTAAAGTTTTTTGTCTAAAAGTATTTTTCACTGCACCGACCTCCTTAATTTTATCTGGCATAAATTATCTTCTCCCTTTTCTACAAAATTCCTGCTTTTATTTTATATTGTCCCATATTATGGTAAGTATACAGAAAATTGAATTTCTATATTAAAAATAAAAAAGGGTTTGAAATAAAAAGTTAATTATAGTATAATAGGTGCATCGGGGCGTAGCGCAGTTTGGTAGCGCGTTCGGTTCGGGTCCGAAAGGCCGTGGGTTCAAATCCCGCCGCCCCGACCATTTGTTTATAAGCATAATAATAATGTAACTAAATCAAAACCGCTTCGCACTAGAATACAAAAAGTGGTTTTTTGCTTTTTAATATGACCAAATTGTAAAGGGCTCAAACAAATATTCGATTTAAGCAAAAAAATAAACCGCAATTTGCGGTAGGAATAAAATTTTTTTAAGTTTCACTCTTAATCAACTTTAATTGATATTCAAGAATTAGTTTATCAAGTTTCGAGCTGAGAAAATATACTTTCTTGTTGATTAAGCTTTTTTCAGCCTCCAAGGCTGAATACAATTCCCCTTTGGCTTCATCTATCTCCTGTGCCAATCTCACCATCTACACTACCCCTTTGCTGCCTATATATAGCAAATTTTATCATAGCATTTTCATAAATTCAACTACAATTTTATCATAAATATAGTATTTTCTGTAAAAATGTTGAGTTATCTAGCTATTATTACTTATTCTTGTCAATTTCAGCAAATTATTACCTTAAAATGGAACATAGATAAATTTTATAAATTTGCAAAATTGCATTTTTTTGACAAGGCTGTATGTAATTTTTATTAATTAACCAAATTTAAGTATATTGCATATTCAATCCGCTTCTTTTGTAATTCGCAAGTAATTTTATAAGGTTTTTTCATATCGCCGTTTATTATAAAATTATTGGCATTGCATCCGCCACTGCAAAAATACCTTGCCCAGCATGTAGTACATTTTGGCTTAGAGAATACGTTAGTATCCTTCATTTCAGCGATTATATTTTCATCAAGCTCTTCTTCAAATACATTGCCCATTATAAATTTCTCCTGCCCTATAAACTGATGGCATGGGTATATGTCCCCAGAAGGAGTTATCGCCAAGTAATCACGACCTGCTCCACATGCCCAAAGTCTCTTATATATACATGGACCATCATATATATCCACATTGAAATGATAAAATTTAAAGGGATTTTTAACCGATTCTTTCCTCTTTAGATACTCATTGGCAATTTTTTCATACTGCTTAAAAAGAATTTCTAAATAATCTTGTTCTAACAGATAATCACCATCTTTTCCAACAACCGGTTCAATAGATATCTCATTAAAACCTAAATCAGCCATATGAAAGACATCTTGAGCAAAATTCAGATTATATTTTGTAAAAGTGCCCCGCACATAATACTCTTTTTTATCCCTCTTTCTCAATTCAACTATTTTTTTGATGTTCGAAACAATTTCATCATAAGTTCCGCTGCCATCGGCTCTTACACGGATGAAATCATTAACTTCCTTCCTGCCGTCAAGACTCAAGACGATGTTATCCATATGCTCGTGAAGATACTGCATAACTTCGTCATTGAGTAAAAGGGCATTTGTTGTGATTGTAAAGTGAAATTTCTTATGGCATAACTTTTCTATGGACTTAGCATATGAAATAACCTCTTTTATAGTATTCATAGCCATGAGTGGTTCTCCACCAAAAAAATCTATTTCTAAGTTTTTCATATCACCAGACTTTTCCACCAGGAAATCTACTGCCTTTTTCCCAACCTCAATACTCATCAATTCTCGTTTCCCATGGTAATCACCTTTTGAGGCAAAGCAATATTTACACCGTAAATTGCAGTCATGGGCAACGTTAAGGCAGAGAGCTTTAACATAGTGTCTTGTATCCAATCTATTCAGAATCGGATCAAGATTTATTTCGGTAAATAGGTATCCATCTTTCTTTAATGTTTCTATTTCTTCTAGGGCTTCTTTTATATTCTGCTTAGGATATTTCATTTCAAGTTCATTTAAAGCACTTTCAGTTATCAAAGAACATTCAGTGTAATAATCCAGAATATCATAAGCTAAATCATCAAGCTGTAAAACCGAACCACTATTTACATCGAGCACCAGATTCTTATCAAATACCTTGAACTTATGGATTTGAGCTGTCAAATATATCCTCTCCCATTGTTGCAATAATAGCTGTTTTTATTTTGAACCGTTCTCATTTTATCATAAATGCTGCTCTTGATAAAGATAAGTTCTTAAAAATATGCAAAAAGAAACCATTGTAAGTAGGTCATTTCTTACTAATTAAATCACCTTTTTAAAACTTTCTAATGCCATAAAAAACATAAATATGGTAATATAGTAAGAGAAATTTTATTTGGAGGTGTGTTTTTTGATTAAATGGAAAGAAGAATATAAGATAGGTGTTGAACAAATCGATAAACAGCATCAAAAATTATTTGAGATAGCCAATGAGGCTTATGAGCTTTTAAAAAATGACTTTTGCTATGATAAGTTCGATAGAATCATAGAGATTTTAACACAGCTTAGAGATTATGCAATATACCATTTCAAGTCAGAAGAAGAATACATGCTCAGTATAAATTATAAGGGCTATCCAGCACAAAAAGAAGCTCATGATAGCTTTGTTGACAAGCTTAACGCCGTAAAGCTCGATACAATAGACGAGAATCAGAATCAATACATACTTGAATTGTTGGATTTTATCATCAATTGGATAAGTAACCATATCCTAGGCAGTGATAAACTTATAGTTTCTCAAAAGTAAACAAAAAGGAGAAGATGATGCGACTGATAAGCTTAAATATGCCCCGCATTAAGCTTTGCCGTTTTAGGTTAATCTCCTTTTGGAAAAGCTTATGAATGCCGATATCCGATTTGGTTGATGCTTTAAGCTATGATGATATAGGTATTATGGTGAATTATATTATGAGTGAGTTAAAGGCCGAGGGCAAAAGCTTTATTTTATTCCTATGGCGGCTCTGAAAGCTTGGATAAAAACTTTACTTTATGATCACTGTCAAATTAATACATTTGACTTATAAGCAACAAACCCCAAGGCAGCATAATGCCTTGGGGTTTTAAAACTTAAATGAGTAAGTCTATAAGCCGAGTTCTGTTTTAGATAGTCATCTATCTAGGATGCCAGTTGCCTGACACCTCTAGCGACCATACCCGAGAGCACAGCGGGCCGCCGTTTAAGCTCTCCTATTTGGTCTTGCTCCAAGTGGGGTTTACAGAGCCGAGAAGTCACCATCTCGCTGGTGAGCTCTTACCTCACCTTTCCACCCTTACTTGGCAATCTGCCTTACAGCAAGAACGGTTAAAACCGTTACCAAAAATGCCAAGCGGTATATTTCTGTTGCACTGTCCTTGAGGTCACCCTCACTGGGCGTTACCCAGCACCTTGCCCTATGGAGCTCGGACTTTCCTCGAGCAGTAATGCCCGCGACCATCTGACTTACTCATCATTTATCATTTTATAAGGGGATTATAATTATAGCACAAGAATCATTATTGTCAAGTTTTATGAATTCCCATTTTTTAGATATCTAATTCTTCTTCATCAAGGGCTTCATCAATCCCACGGTTTGCTAATTCATCAGCTCTTTTATTGTTTTCCCGCCTTACATGCCTAACCGTATAACTTTTAAATTCTTCCAGCAGCTTACAGATTTCTTTATAGAGAGGTTTAAGACCTTCATTTTTTACTTGATATTCTTTATTAATTTGTTTTACCATAAGCTCGCTGTCAGAAATAACTTCAATTTCGTCAAAATCCATTTCTAAAGCTTCCTTTAAAGCTGTTATCATCGCGGTATATTCTGCAATATTATTGGTAGTTTCACCTATATACTCACTGATTTCTTTAATAACATTGTGATCTTCATCCAGCAAAAGGACTCCGATTCCTGCATTCCCGGGATTACCACGGGAAGCGCCATCTGTATAAGCTATAACTTTACTCATAAGGCCTCCTATTTCAGCTTATTATAATAGTATTCTTCCGCAATTCTCGCAATAAACCAAACCTACACACTGTTTAACTTCTAGGGCTATCATTACAGATATTTCAGTCATGCATCCGCTGCATTTTCTATCAGCTGAGACCATTGCAACAGGGTTATGTTTAACTTCCTTGATTCTGTTGTATTTGCTTAAAATTTCCGTAGAAATGCCGGCCTCCAACTGCTGTTTTTGTTTAAGTATCATATCTAGCTCTTTTTTTATTCTATCAATTTCCTGACAAGTTTTCAATCGTTTTTCATTGTATTCTTTTTTCTTTTTTGTAATTATCTCTTTGTCTTGTATAAGGTTTGTTTCCAAGTCGTCGAGTTCTTCCATCATTTCAAATGCTTTTTCTTCATAATCTTTTACTTTAAGTCTCGCAATTTCCTGTTTATCTCTAAGGATTTTAAGCTCTTTTATTGTTGTTACTTCGCCACCGTAAATTCTTTCTTCAAACTGTTTTATCATATTGCAATATTCATCTGTTTTCTGTTCAATTCGTTTTAGCTCTTTTTTTAAAAAGTTAACACGTTCCTTTTTATTTTTAAATTCCGTATCCAAATTATTTATAGTTTTTTTTAACTCAGACAAGTTTTTTAAAACAGGGTGACTTTTTATAGTTTTTTCAAGCATCTTGCATTGACCTTCTACTTCTTGAAGTTTATAAAGATTGTTTAACTCTTCCTTTATCATTGCCTGCTTTCCCTCCTTTAAAAAAATAAAGAGAATAGGATAATCCCTATTCTCATATAATTACAAACGGATCTTCATTTTTAAATATGGTAATCTCAGCTTGTTTATTCAAAAGCTTTATTTCTTGCTCAAGATAGCCCTTAAGCACCGGGAGTAAAAGATTTTCTGTAGAAAAGTGTCCAGCATCTATTATAGCAATGCCAGCAGCTTTAGCATCAAGTGCTTCATGGTATTTTAAGTCACCTGTAACAAATACATCTGCTCCAGAGAATATCGCTGCCTGAATCAAGTCACCACCGGCACCTCCGCACACGGCAACTTTTAGAATGTCTTTATTTAAATCTCCTACCGCTCTTATATGGGATGTGCCAAGTTTTTGCTTAACTGTTTTGCAAAAGTCCTTTAACGACACAGATTCCTTAATATATCCTATCCGGCCCAGGCCAAAGGCCTTACCAGAATTCTCAAGAGGGTATATATCAAAAGCCACTTCTTCATAGGGATGGGTTTTCAACATGGCGCTAATAACTTTTCTTTGTAAACTTTCAGGAACAATAGTCTCAATTCTTATTTCGTCAACCTTTTCCAGTTTTCCCTCTTGACCGATAAATGGCTTTGAGCCGGCTAGAGGTTTAAATGTACCAATACCGTTAACATTAAAACTACAGTGGCTATAATTCCCTGTATGGCCGGCACCTGCATTGCACATTGCATCCCTTACCGCATCTTTATAATCTTTCGGTACAAAGACAACTATTTTTTTTAATTTCTCTTCATAAGTTTGTTTTAAAATTTCTATATGCTGCAATTCTAAAACATTTGCCAGAATATCGTTAATCCCTCCGCAAGCAGCATCCATATTGGTATGAGCAGAATAAATAACGATATTGTTGTTTATCGCCTCATAGACTATTTGCCCAAGAGGTGTATCTTTTCGTAAAGATTTCAAAGGTTTAAAAAAAAGTGGGTGATGAGATATTATCATTTCGAAACCATTTTTTGCTGCAAATTCAACAGTTTCAAGGGTAACCGTAAGGGTTAAAAGAACCTTGGAAACATTTTCGGAAAGGTCACCTATAGCAAGACCTGGATTGTCCCAATCTAAAGCAAGATTTTTAGGAGCCCACTTCTCCAATATCTGCACTATTGTTTGGCAAGCAATCATTTTATGACCTCCTCTAATGTTTTTAATAGTTTTTCATATTTCAGAACAGCTTTTTGGCAAGCCTTTGTATCGGAAACTTTTAAGTCTTTAATAATACCTTGTAAAATATTTATTCGATAATTAATATATTCGATTATCACAGGATTTTTTTTATTGCGGATTACAGGACCCACTATAATATCAGTTTCATCAAATGGTGATAAGTTTGCTTTTCTAACTACTATTATCTCATAAAATTTATTATCTTCCCAAGTTACATCTTCATCAATTATCTTATATCCTATTTTAAAAAGGTATTTTCTCAATTCAGCCGGGTTTTTCATAGGCTGCAAAATAAGTTTTTCAAAAGAATCAGCAACTTGCTTCGACTCATTTATTATATTAATGATTGTCATCGCTCCCATACCTGCTATAACAGCAATATCAGCTTCTGCAGGATTTATGGTATTAAATCCCGGCCCCAACCGCAAATCAATAAAATCTTGAAGACCTGCTTTCGTAATATTTTTCTGAGCCTTTCTATAAGGCCCCAGAAGTATTTCGGTGGCTATGACTTTCTCTGAAATGCCTTTATTGACTAAATAAATAGGTAAATATGCATGATCAGTTCCCACATCAACCACTGTTAAGCCTTTTGGAATCTTTGATGTTATTGTTTGCAGTCTGTTCCCAAGTTTCATGTTTAACCTCGATATAAAAAGTGGATTTAAGTAAAAAAGTGGAGAAAAAAATCCCCACTATTTTTTAAGTTATTCTAGAAAGTCTTTAAGCCTTTTACTTCTACTAGGATGACGGAGTTTTCTTAAGGCCTTGGCTTCAATTTGTCTGATTCTCTCGCGGGTAACACCAAAAACCTGACCCACCTCTTCTAGTGTCCTAGGTCTGCCGTCATCAAGGCCAAACCTTAATCGCAAAACTTTTTCCTCTCTCGGTGTAAGAGTTTCCAGCACATCTTCCAACTGTTCTTTCAAAAGAAGATAGGCGGCTGCATCGGCAGGGGCTAAAGCCTCATCATCTGGAATAAAATCCCCTAAAAAACTATCCTCTTCTTCGCCGATAGGAGTCGCCAACGAAACAGGCTCTTGAGCTATTTTCATTATCTCTCTTACCTTTTCAACGGGCAATTCCATTTCTTCAGCTATTTCTTCCGGCAGCGGGTCTCGCCCGAGTTCCTGTAACAATTGCCTTTGTATGCGGATCAACTTGTTTATGGTCTCAACCATATGCACCGGAATTCTTATGGTTCTGGCCTGATCGGCAATAGCTCTGGTAATCGCTTGTCTAATCCACCAAGTTGCGTATGTGCTGAATTTATAACCTTTCTTATAGTCAAATTTTTCTACTGCCTTCATCAAACCCAGGTTGCCTTCTTGAATTAAGTCTAAGAAAAGCATACCTCTGCCTACATATTTCTTGGCAATGCTAACGACTAATCGCAGATTAGCTTCAGCTAATCGGCGCTTTGCCTCTTTATCTCCTTCTTCTATGCGTTTTGAAAGCATTATCTCTTCCTCAGCCGAAAGGAGTGGAACCTTACCTATTTCTTTCAAATACATCCTAACGGGATCATCAATGGCTACCCCTTCAGGAGCAGAAAGGTCTATTTCTTCAGTAGGAACTTCTTCCAAAGTTTCTTCCTCCGGGATTTCTTCGCCATCATCTAAAACCTCTATGCCCATTTCTTCAAAAGATTCATATATCTTGTCGATCTGTTCCGTGTCCAAATCTTCTATATCCTCTAAAGCATCCATAATTTCTCCGTAGGAAAGCACACCATTTTTCTTGCCTTTTTCAATTAAATCTCTTACTATTTTCATTTTATCCTGAACAGGTTTTTTATCGCTTTTCTTTTCAATCTGCTCTTTTTTTGCCATCTATGCTCCCTCCTTCCCTGGAGTATTACTTACCTCCACTTCATTCATTTCGGCTTTCAGTTGTTGATAAGTGTTCAAAAGACTGTTGATCTCCTCTCTTTGGCCCAATAATTCAGCCTTCCTGATTTGCTCTCTTACTTGAACAATAGACTTTTTAAAATAGCCTTGCTTTACCTTTTTTATAAGTGAATTTATAAGTTCTCCATCTTTTAAAACCACATTTTCCATAAGTATCGTTGAAAGTTCTGCACATCCTTCTTCATCCAAATAATTAAATATATATGAGCTATCTATATCTTGATTTTTATCGATCATTTCAAAGAGAACATCAGCAATTTTCTTCGTATTTTTGCCTGTGAAAAATCGAGGTTCAAGTTGACCTGCCATTTTTTTGCGCAACTTATCATTTTCAAGAATTAATTTTAATAATTTCCTCTCGGCTTTATGAAAACCTGTTACCTGCGATATTTTGTGAAATTCCTTATTATTATTTCTTATATGGCTTTTTTTATACTCATATCCATTGTCTGCCAATTTTCTTCTTTGAACTTCTTTTTTTATTGCCTGAACTGAAATTCCGAGCTCGCTGGCTAATTTTTTGGCATATAACTCCAGCTCCGGCTCATTATCGACACCTGTTAAAATATCCACTGCTCGTTTAATGAATTTCAGTTTTCCATCATGTGTTTGTATATTTATATCTTTTTTAGCCAGAAATAGTTTGTAGCTTATAAAATCCATAGAATCAGTTAACAGTTTTTGAAAATGTTGGGGACCATAAGTTTTTATGACTTCATCAGGGTCTTTTCCGTTTGGCATATTTAATACCTTGACTCTCAAACCTTCTTGTGCCAATATATCTATTCCCCTCATAGTTGCAGCCTTCCCGGCTTCATCTGCATCATATGAAAGAATAACCCCATCGGTATATTTTTTAAGCAATCTTGCTTGATTTTTTGTAAGAGCAGTCCCAAGAGAAGCTACAGACTGATTAAAACCATATTGGTGCAATGTTATGCAGTCCATATAGCCTTCCACCACTATGGTATCAAGCGCGGGGTCTTTTTTTATCATGGAAAGAGCGTATAAATTATCTCCTTTAGAAAACAATGGCGTTTCAGGAGTATTTAAATATTTAGGCATTGATTCATCAAGAGCTCGCCCGCCAAACCCAATAATATTCTTTGTAACATCTTCTATGGGAAACATTAACCTATTTCTAAATCTATCGTAATAGCCTTTATTATCCTTTCTAGGTATAATAAGACCGATTTTCTCTAATGTATCAATCTTTACGCCCTCAAAATGAGCAAATTTTATAAGTCCGTCCCAAGATGGCGGTGCATATCCTAGGTAAAATTTTTCTACTGTTTCTGCAGTCAATCCTCTCTCTTTTATATATTCCATGGCTTTAGAACCTTCGCGGGTATGCAGCAAACAGTGATTGTAGTATTTTGCTGCCAAGCGATTTACTCTAAGGTATTCACGTTTTTCTTGAAACTCCAGCGATAGGTCTTTGTCCATATTTCCCGGAAGTTTTATGTTGAACTTATCAGCCAAATATCGAACAGCCTCTGGAAAATTGAGGTTTTCTTTTTTCATTATAAAAGTAAATACATTTCCGCCTATGCCGCATCCGAAACAATAAAACAATTGTTTTTCCGCATCTACACTAAAGGAAGGAGTCTTTTCCTCATGAAACGGGCAAAGACCAATATGATTGCCTCCTTGTTTTTTCAGAGAAGTGTATTCAGATACAATTTCTACTATATCTGCTCTGTCCTGTACCTCTTTTATGACCTCTTCAGAATAAAACCCCATTTTTATCACCAAATCTTAAAAAATCTCCTCAAAGCCAGAATGAGGAGTTATTCTTGCAATAAATTGTAAAATTCTTCTCTCCTCCCTCTGAATTTACATACACATTATTCTACGTCAGTATCAATTATTCCTTCTTTTTGTCCTATAAAATAATTGATAAATTACTCTATCAGATTTCTAGCGGCCAAGATGAAGGCATAAAAAACTCTCGAAATTTTTTAATGGCGTATATATCCGTCATACCGGCTATATAATCGGCTACAGCTCTTTTTATATTCTCTTCTTTTGAAATTTTTATAAATTCAGGAGGCATGGAATTTGGGTGTTGGATATAATACTCAAATAAAAGTCTTAACATTGTTTTAACTTTTTTTTCCTGAGTTTTAGCAGAAGAACCTACGTAAACATTTTCAAATAAATACGACCGCAGCTTTTGCGTTGCATTATATATATCATCACTCATTGCTACTATAGGTTGCTTGAAACTTGTTGATATAACATCCTTAATCATTGTATCGATACGTTCACCGTGTTTTTTGCCCAAGACCTTTACTGATTCCTGAGGCAGATCTTCCGGCTTTAATATTCCTGCTCTTTCAGCATCATCGATATCGTGATTTATATACGCAATCCAATCAGATAATCTTACCACCTGGCCTTCAAGTGTGGCAGGGTTTCCGCGCGTAGTATGATTTTTTATACCATCCCTTACTTCCCATGTAAGATTTAAGCCCTTTCCTTGTTCTAAAAAATCTACAACTCTTACACTCTGTTCTTCGTGCCTAAATCCTGTCTCTAACAATTCATTTAGAACTTGTTCACCTGTATGACCGAAGGGTGTATGCCCTAAATCATGACCTAGCGCTATAGCTTCAGTAAGGTCTTCGTTTAACCTTAAGCTTCTAGATATCGTCCTTGCAATTTGAGATACCTCAAGTGTATGAGTCAATCTGGTCCTATAATGATCACCTTCAGGAGAAATAAACACCTGGGTTTTATGTTTCAATCGCCGGAAAGCTTTTGAGTGAAGTATTCTATCTCTGTCCCTTTGAAAATCGGTTCGTATACTGCATTTTTCACATGGAATACATCTGCCTTTACTCTTAGAGCTCAACGATGCATAAGGAGAAAGACAGCTTTTTTCGATTTCTTCTTGCCTTTTGCGAAAATTCATAAGGCTTCACCTCACAAAAGATTTCCGATGGATTTATTTCATTATTACTCTATTCGATATTCTCGTTGTTTTTTCCTCTTACATTTTGTAAAAAAGAGGCGAAAAATTCGCCTCTTTAAAAACTATTTATGATTTATTTTTGCCTGGGCGGCTGCAAGCCTTGCGATTGGCACTCTAAACGGTGAACAGCTGACGAAATCAAGGCCAATCATATGACAAAATTCAACGGAACTTGGTTCTCCGCCGTGCTCACCACAAATACCTATTAAAAGATCCGGCTTCACACTTCTGCCTTTATCCGTAGCCATCTTCATCAATGAACCAACACCTTTTCTATCAAGAACAATAAAGGGAGAATCTGAAAGTATTTTTTGTTCCACATAATGTGGAAGTATCTTGCCTTCTGCATCATCACGGCTGAATCCAAAAGTTGTCTGTGTCAGGTCATTTGTTCCAAATGAGAAGAAATCTGCAAAATTAGCAATTTCTTCAGCGGTCAGACATGCCCTTGGAAGTTCAATCATTGTTCCGATAAAGTAATGTACCTTTGTTCCTTCTTCTTCAAATACTTCCTCCGCAGTCTTTTCTACGATTTCTCTTAGAGTCTTAAGCTCTAATTCATGATTAACCAATGGTATTTCGATTTCAGGTATGACCTTAATACCTTTTTTAGTTAGATTGCATGCTGCTTTTAGTATGGCTTTCACCTGCATAACATAAATTTCTGGATATAATAGACCTAGTCTGCAACCTCTAAGACCCAACATCGGATTCATTTCTCTGAGGGCTCGCACTTTTTTAAGCATTTCTTGTTTTGCTTGTAGTTCTTTTGAACAACCCTTTGCTTTAAGTTCCATTATTTCTACAATAAGTTCTTCGGGATTAGGTAAGAATTCGTGAAGAGGCGGATCTAGCAACCTTACGGTAACAGGCAATCCTTCCATTACTTCAAAAATTCCCTCAAAGTCTTCCTGCTGTATAGGCAAAAGTTTAGCCAGGGCTTCTTCTCTTTCTTCTTTGGTTTCTGCCATAATCATTTGCTGAACTATTGGCAGCCGATCCTGCGCCATAAACATATGCTCGGTTCTGCAAAGCCCTATACCCTCTGCACCGAATTCTAAAGCTACTTTAGCATCATGAGGTGTATCAGCATTTGCCCTAACTTTTAGCTTTCGTATTTCATCAGCCCAACTCAATATTTTATTAAATTCATCGGAAAGTTCCGGATCAATCATGGGAACTTCGCCAATCATAACTTCTCCTGTAGATCCATCAATGGAAATTACATCACCTTTTTTGACTACAAGCTGTCCAACTGTAAACTCGCCTTTTTCATAGTCAATTTTTACGGCTTCACATCCGGATACACAAGGTTTTCCCATACCGCGAGCTACAACAGCAGCATGACTTGTCATGCCACCGCGGCTTGTAAGCACTCCTTGAGCTGCAACAATACCATGAATATCATCAGGAGTGGTTTCCGTCCTAACCAAAATTACTCTCTGACCTTCATTGCCCATGGCCTCTGCCTCATCTGGGTCAAAAACCACATGTCCCGAAGCTGCTCCTGGAGATGCTGGCAACCCCTTTGCTATAGGCTTAACATCAGCATTCGGGTCGATTCTGCGGTGGAGTAGGGTCTCTACCTGACCCGCCGGCACACGAAGAATCGCTTCATCCTTATTTATCAAGCCCTCTTTAACCATATCTACGGCAATTTTTACAGCAGCCTGAGCCGTCCGCTTACCGCTGCGCGTCTGGAGCATAAAAAGCTTCCCGTTTTCTATTGTAAATTCTATATCCTGCATATCTCTATAATGCTTCTCTAACAACTTGCATACATTTATAAATTGCTCATATACATCTGGCATGATATCTTTTAGCTGTTTTATGCTCTGTGGCGTCCTGATACCAGCCACAACATCTTCACCTTGTGCATTCATTAAAAATTCGCCGTAAACTTCTTTTTCTCCGGTTGAAGGATTTCTGGTAAAGGCAACACCGGTTCCTGAATCATCGCCTTTGTTTCCAAAAACCATAGTCTGAACGTTAACAGCCGTTCCTAAATCATCGGGGATTTTATTTATTCTCCTGTAAACCTTGGCTCTCTGATTGTTCCAAGACTTAAAAACTGCTTCTACGGCCATTAAAAGCTGTTCCTTGGGATCTTGCGGAAACTTTCGGCCTGTCTCGTCCTTTATTTTTTCCTTATAAAGCTCTATAACCTCTTTCCAGCCATCTGCATCCATTTCAGTGTCTTGGGTGATACCTTTTTTCTGCTTTACCTCATTTATGATGGATTCAAATTTATCATGCTCAACTTCCATAACTACATCGCCAAACATCTGGATAAATCTTCGATAGCTGTCATAGGCAAAACGTTCATTCCCTGTTTTTGCCGCCAATCCCTTAACGCTTTCATCGTTTAGGCCCAGGTTCAGTATTGTATCCATCATACCCGGCATAGAAATAACTGCTCCTGACCTAACTGATACTAACAACGGATCTTCATTATCTCCGAGTTTCTTGCCCATTTCTTTTTCGAGATCATCTAAAGCTTGGAAAATTTGAGATAAGATATCTTCGGATATCTTTTCACCTTCTTCATAATAGTTCAGGCAGGCTTCGGTTGTGATGGTAAAACCCATCGGTACAGGCAAGCCTATCTTAACCATTTCTGCCAGATTTGCACCTTTACCTCCTAGCAAGTTGCGCATTTGAGCATTGCCTTCGCGAAAACTGTATACATATTTTTTTGTCATATTATACTTCCCCTTTCCTTATTATCTCTAAAATGCTAGTGGCTATTTCCTCCACTGCTTTATTTGAAACATCAATTTTAGGACAACCAATTTTTTCCATTATCATGTCAGCATATTCGATTTCTTCCATAATTCTGCTAAGTTGAGCATAAGTTGCTTCTGTGCTAAGACCTAAGGCTTTAAGTCTTTCCTGCCTGATATCAAACAGCTTTTCAGGGCTTATAGTAAGACCGATAATTGTCTTTGGCGGAAGGTGAAATAATTCATCTGGGGGAGCAACCTCCGGTACCAAACGGAGATTTGCAACCTTTAATCTCTTATGAGCCAAAAACATTGCCAGGGGAGTTTTAGAAGTTCTTGAAACACCTATGAGAACAACATCTGCCCGAGATAAGCCTCTGGGATCCTTGCCATCATCATACTGAACCGCAAACTCTATTGCTTCTATTTTTTTGAAATAATCCTCATCTATTCGATGGACTAAACCCGGCTGTAAATGCGGTTTAACTTCAATTATCTTTGAAAAAGTATCCATCATCGGCCCCATTAAATCTACTATAGGTATCTGATTTTGCTCCGCCAGACTTAAAAGGTGCTGTCTGACTTCCGGTAAAATAATTGTGCATACAATAACACAATCAGCTGTATTTTTAGCTTCCTCTATGATATCTTCCACATACTCATTGTCAGTTACATAGGGAACTTTGCGAATATCAACTTTATCGGAATTAAATTGAACCATCGCCGCACGAATTACTAATTCGGCAGTTTCACCAATAGAATCGGAAACTGCAAACACTACCGGCTGGCTTTTTTTATCTTTTATAATCATCCCCTCCTTTCTAAGTCTTTCCAAGTTCAACAAAAAGTTTCGTAATTGTAGTCTTAGTTACTTTCCCAACTATCTTATATTTTTCCTGGTCATTTTCTGTTACAGCTTTCACTACCGGTAACGCATCAATTTGATGATCGACGATTTTTCTTGCAGCATCATAAGCACTTTCTTCAGGTGTTACTGTAATTATGTTTGGCATTCTGGTCATTACGATACCTATCGGCATTTTATGTATATCTGCATTTCCGATAGCTGTTTTTAGCAAATCCTTACGAGATACCAGCCCTGCTAAATTACCATCTTTGTCAGTGATGAAAAGGGTTCCCACATCTGTCAAAAATAAAGTTACTATAGCATCATATACGGAAGTATCTTCCTTTATGACCGACGGAACTGACTTTATCTTATCGACTTTTATATCATTCATTTTTTCTGATATGAGATTTTTAGGATCTTTCCCTGCAAAAAAGTATCCCACCCTAGGTCTGGCTTCTAAAATACCAAGCATGGTCAAAACTGCAAGATCAGGTCTTAGTGCTGACCGAGTTAAATTGAGTTTGTCCGCTATTTGTTCGCTGGTAATTGGTTCGTATTTCTTGACTATATCAACTATTAAAGCCTGCCTTGATGATAATTCTATGGGTTTTCACTCCCTTCGAACAGGCTGCAAATTGCCAAATATTATTATACTACAAAACATAAAAAAATCCTCTTTTTTTACTAAAGAATTTCATTAGATACGGTATTACTGTCAATTACCGCAGCCAAAAAATAAACTTATAAAAACTCTCAATAAAAGTATATTTTTTAAATAAATCCTATATTTTATCTGGGATTGTAATATCTTATTATTTGCTGTTTCCTATGTTTAACTTATTTACATCTTTTATGAATTCAGCAGTTTTAAGTTTATGGTCGACATGGTGTAATATAAAAAGATCTAAAACGTCTTTTAGTTGTTCAGCTACATATTTCTTTACTCTCAAACCTTCCAGCTCTTCATATGTTCCCATTAACATTTTTCTAAGTACATTTAAAGTATCTGAAGTAATGTTGATCGCTTTTGTATCTTTTCCATGACAGTCGTGACAGAGGATGCCTCCCATTGCCGTACTAAAATATATTTTATCAAAAGATTTTCTTCCACAGCCTACACATTGAAATAATTCCGGTGCAAAGCCCTGTATTGCCATAAGCTTTACTTCATAAATGCGGCTGAGTATCTCAATATTTTCCCACTTCTGAAGAAGATACATGGTTTTTAAAAAAAAGCGGAATAATTCCTGATTTTTATCTTCCAAAGGCGTAGAAACCCTGAGAAGTTCCGCAAAATATAAGCCATAAGCCATAGATTCTAAATTCTGACGTATTTTATAAAAAGACTCTTTTATTTCGCATTGACTAATAGTATCTAGATTTCGACCTTCTAAAATTAAAAAATTACTGTAAGAAAACAACTGACTCCCTGCAAGTATAGGATTTCGCGGTCGGCGCACACCTCTGGCTACCGCATGAATTTTACCTTTATCAGGTGAAAAAAGTGTGAGTATTTTATCTGCTTCGCCGAGGTTTCTATATCCTAATACTATAGCATCGGTTCTGTATAGAGCCATGTATAATTTACCCCTTTGTTGGTTTGTCATAATTAAATTTGCCCCACTGAGGCAGTATCTGAATCCAAGTATTGCCCGGATTTACAACAAGTTCTGTGTCATCTTCAAAAGTATAGCTTGTTCGCTCTTTTCTGTCATCTCTCCGCCATTTTATCTTGCTACAATACCCATTACTTATATAATAACCCTTTCCGCTGTCAACGGTCTTTATTGAAAGTCTGCCAACATCATCTACTACTTTAGTAACAGCAAATTGTAAAATAATATTTTTTACAAGAATTTGTTCACCGGTTTTTTTATCGGTATGAGGTTCGCCGTTAATATAACGCTTATACATCTTTTTATCTTTGTCATATGTATAGCTTACTACATAATTTTTAAAATATTCTAATTCAAACTCTTCAAGGACTTGATTCCCAGCAGGAGTCTCTTCTGAATTGAAATTCCACAAAGTCAGTTCAATGTCCCTGATAAAACCCTTTTTTTCTGATGTTTTTAAAATGTTCTTGGTATTTGTATATGCATTATGCGGCTCCTTTCGAGACCTATCTCGCCAAAAAGTTACATCATCATAAATACCGTTTATTGCATCAATGTTTAGTTTCTTTAAATCAATATACCCCTGAGGACTGGCACCATAGTGTATATATATGCTATCATATTCCATAGCATAATCAAGAAAATAAGGCCGTGCACTGCGTACAGGACCAATTTCATCTACCGTTTCTCCGAGAAAAAGTGCCAAAAAGCGAGTTATGCCTCCTTCGGTTAAAACTTCATATACTACACCCGCTTTATCTAGGCCCGACTGCGGTCGAGCATTGTATTCATTTTCGATCATAACCGCAAGAGGTCTTTGCTTCTCATGCTGAATGTCCATATCTGTGCCGGTAAGCGGATTTTTAACTTTAGGAATAATTTGTTCATTTTCTTGTGATTTCGTTACTTTGCCCCAATCGCTTGGTGTACCACAGGAATCTTTGCAGCTATTTTTATCGCTGCAACCTGCGTGAATTAATAAAAACAAAACTAGTATAACAATGGTCAGGTATCGCTTAAACAGCATAACTGTACCTCCTGCCATGCTATTTACTTAAACTCAAAAGCATCAAAATTCTTTTGTAAAACACAATGTAGCCAACAACAATTGCATTTATTGCAGATATTAGTACGGCTCCAGCGGCTACATTTTTAGCCACCGCTGCCAGTGGGTGATATTCTTGAGTATACATATCTACAACCGTTTCAATGGCTGTGTTTATCATCTCTGTAACTAACACAATTGTAATCGTCATAAAAACTGTCAAAATCTCTAAAGTACTAAGTTTTAATAAGTAGCTCATCAAAATTACCAGCAATGCAGTTGCAAAGTGGATTTTTATATTGCGCTGAGTTCTGAAAGCATACAATATACCGGATATGGCATAATAAAAACTTTCGCTTAGAGTTCGAGCTTTTTTCATTTTAATTAATCCCTCTTGTCAAATCAATAGCTTTTAAAATTTCTTCTTCCCTTTGCCTCATAACAACTTTTTCTTCACCAACTTCATGGTCGTATCCCAGCAAATGCAATATGCCGTGCACAACTAAAAAGCCGACTTCTCGCTCAAAAGAATGTCCATATTCTACAGCTTGCTCTTTTGCTCTTTCTAGTGAGATTACTACATCTCCCAGCAGTTCTTCCTCTTGAAATTCGAAGCTTCCACCCTCTTCAAAAACGGTTTCTCTCATAGCAAAAGATAATACATCGGTTGGTTCGTCTAAAGATCTGTACTGCCTGTTGAGCTTTTGGATGTATTCATCATCAACCAAAGCTATACTTACTTCTAAATCACCTGATACTTTTTCAACTGATATGGCTGTATTTACAGCCTTATTTATAAGTTCTTCTAATTTTTGCGTAACATCAATTTTATCTTGTAAATTGTTTATTACTACATTTACGTTAGCCATGATTTGAATCCTTTCTCTCTAATTCTTTCAGTTTGTCCGGATATTCTATGCGCGTATGGAAAATTCCAGTCAATACCCTTGAAAATGCTAAGGCAACTTTATCAAGGTCCTTTAATGTCAGGTCACATTCATCTAACTGACCATCAGCAAGTTTATCTTTGATTATCTGACGTATAAGCCCTTCTATCTTGCCTGCCGTAGGATTTGGCATAGACCTAACGGCAGCTTCGGCACAATCTGCCAGCATCACTATAGCTGTTTCACGAGTTTGAGGTTTTGGACCTTCATAACGGTAAGTTGTTTCATCTGCTTTTTTTTCACTGCTTTCATCCATAGCCTTATTATAAAAAAACGAAAGCAAGCTTGTACCGTGATGCTGTGCAATAAATGCCGTAATGCTTGAAGGCAGTCGATATTCTTGTGCAATTTCAAGTCCATCCTTGACATGCGATGTAATTATCAAAGCACTAAGCGTAGGACTTAGTTTATCATGTGGATTATCAGATGTTAGTTGATTTTCTATAAAAAAATAAGGTCGCTTCAATTTGCCTATATCATGATAATTAGCTCCTACTCGAGCCAATAATGAATCGGCTCCTACAGCTTCCGCTCCAGCTTCAGCCAGATTCCCCACGATTATTGAATGATGATAAGTGCCGGGTGCATCTAACATTAACTTTCTAAGCAGCAATTGATTTGGATTTGAAAGCTCGAGCAGCTTTACAGCACTGGTGATACCAAAAGCATTTTCAAGGAACGGCAAAGTGCCAATTGTCAATATAGACGAAAATATGCCGCTTATCATACCCCAACTGCTCTGTCGTAATATTTCCAAAAAAGTACCGTTATTTAAAAGCAGCAGGCCGGTTATAAGAAGGAAATTTACTCCGCCTATTATTCCACCTGCTTTGGTTAAATCAGAACGCTGAGATACTTTTGCAGTACAAAAAACTCCAACTACAGCTCCCGATAGAGCAACAAGTGTAAATAAAAAGTCACTGCCCAGCATAATCCCAATGGCTATACTCATTGTAAAGCTTGAAAATATAGCAATCTCCGGATTGATTAGTATGGATATAAGCATACTCCCTGCCGCCAATGGGACCAAATAATTGGAAATAGTTTTGACGCCTAAAGAAATAACAAGTGTTGATAAAATAATCAGCACCAATAATATTAAATAAACATTGTTATTATATACATCTCTATGAAAACGATATACTGCAAAAGCCAATGTCCCCGCTAGCATGCCTGATATACAAAAAGCTCCCATCAAAAGACTTACATTAGCTTTCGTGTCCCTAGCCAGCAATCCCAATTCTTTAAGCATTTCCTTATGCTCAGCAGTTATAACAGTTCCTTTTTCAATTAATACCTGATTTGGAAAAACCCTAACCGGCGCTACAGCTTCCATAGCTTCCTGCTGCTGCTTTTCGGTAGCTTCGCGATCATAGACCATATTGGGTTTTATCGTCAAAAGAGCAATCTCTTCCCCGATACTTTTAAGTTCATCAGGTAATTTTAAGCTTTTAAATTCTTCTATAACATACGTCTTTGTTCTCTCTAAAGAATCTTCCTTAACGCCTTCTTCCATAACTGTTTCAATAATAGCTTTTATTACGGTTTCCAACTCTTTTAAAGATGTGTCGCTCATAGATATAAGCTGGGTATATGATTCTTTTGAAATATCCTCGGATATCTTTTCTGTTAATAATTGTACCTTATCTTCATCTTCTAGATAATCACGATTTCTTACTTCTTTAACGTAATTTAAAATATCCTCAACATGATTTTTCACTTCAAGAGTAATGGTGTGATTTAAAGTATATTTTTTAGGAACAGCATCGGCCGCAGCCTGCTGAAGCTTATCTGTAGCAATGGTATTAATGGCATCCTTTCTGGCCGTAATACTTTCCTGAAGCACTTCTCCTACTTTAACATCATATTTTTGAGGAAGGGATGAAAAGAATATCATGGTTGTCAATACAGCAAAGAAAAAAAGCCCCAGCACCATTTTCTGGAACATAGAATTGTTTAAAACAGCTTTTACTACTTTGTTGGGAAAGGCTAAATTCATCATAGCCGCACAATCACCCCATATTCTGTAGGTGCTTCTTGTCAAACTTCTCATATGCCTTGATTATTCTCTGTACTACCTCATGACGTACAACATCTTTATCATCTAAATAAATAAATTGAATTCCCTTGACATCCTTTAAAACTTCTCTGACTTGTTCCAAACCCGAATAGACCCCTTTAGGTAAATCAATCTGAGTCAGATCTCCGGTAACTACTGCTTTAGAGCCAAAGCCCAGCCGCGTTAAAAACATTTTCATCTGTTCAGAGGTCGTATTCTGAGCTTCATCCAAAATAACGAAAGAATCGTCTAATGTACGCCCTCTCATATATGCTAAAGGTGCAACTTCAATTAAACCTTTTTCCATATAACGTCGGAAAGCATCCACACCCAAAATATCATATAAAGCATCATATAGTGGCCTAAGGTAAGGATCGACTTTGTCTTGCAGATCTCCGGGCAAAAATCCGAGTTTTTCACCGGCCTCCACTGCCGGTCTTGTTAATATAATTCGGTTTACTTCTTTCTCTTTAAAAGCTGTTACTGCCATAGCCATTGCAAGATAAGTTTTCCCCGTCCCTGCAGGCCCAATACCAAAAACTATGTCATTTTGTCTCATGGCAAGTGCGTAAAGCTTCTGTCCTACAGTTTTAGGCTTTATAGGTTTTCCGCGATGAGTATAGCAGATTATATCATCATATAAATCATTAAATTTTTCTCCCTCACCGCTTTTTGCAAGTTTTACAAAATACTTTACTTCGTTAGTTGTCAAAGAATTGCCGGCACGCAGCACTTCAAGCATTTGATTAAAAAGTTGTCGTACCGACTCCACATCTTTTTCTTCTCCGAGTATTGCAATTTCACCCTCACGAGTAATTACCTTTACATTAAATTCTTCTTCGATATATTTAACATTTATATCGCGATTACCAAATAAAAATACCATATTGTTTACGCTATCTATGGTAACTCTAGCTTCTGCCAGATTGTCTCTCAAATTTTTTCCTCCCCATATTTGATTTCTCTTTTCTGGCCTATATCTTCAATTACTTCTATTATCATTGAGCCAATAACCGATGTTTGATCTGAATCCAGCATATATTCCATCTTTTTTTGGGTTACTTTTTTTTCCTTCAAAATGTCCTTTAATTGCAAAAAAAGTTCAGCTTCTGCTTCACGAGATGCTTCTTCTATATTTAGAAACTCCTTTATTGGTTTCACTTCTGCATATTCAATAATATCGAACTGTATACCGCCTGACAATCTAGGCAATATACTAAATTCATTTATTGTTTTCTTATTGTAATAATCATACGCAATATCTCCAAGTTGAAAATTTAAGATGTGTTTCCCAAGCTGGAGCACTAAAGATTTTTTACTGTTACCCGTAGGAATCATTTTTGTTTTGACAAGCGGAACTTTTACAGCCTTCTGGTACCATACACGAGCATTTACGATACCTTTGGCATGCACTAGTAATACTTGATCTTGCTCCTGATCCAAAACAATTTTTCCGGTTATCAAGACATCTCCTTTACTTACCGTTTGACCCGGTTCAACCAGTGCTTCACCTCGAAAGTTTATTATTTCCTCTATTATACCATCTTTTGAGGCTATTATATCACAGGGCGTATTTTCTTCAAGCTCGGGTGGCAATTGTTTTTTTACAAGCTCAACTATAAGTTTTGAGCCTCTTATTTCAATTTCTGCCCAAGATATATTCTTATATTTTGTCAGCAACTTATTAAGATAATATTGCTTATCAAGCCCATACTTAAACGTTCCTTCTCTCAAGCCCCATTCCCGTAAATCCTGGATAATAGATGTGCTTAAATCATTATCCGAACATTTTATCTCAATGTTCCAAATGAATGACGACATTAAATAAATCGCTACCACAAAAAGCAAGGCACCA
Organism: Tepidanaerobacter acetatoxydans Re1; assembly: GCF_000328765.2. NCBI lineage: Bacteria > Bacillati > Bacillota > Clostridia > Thermosediminibacterales > Tepidanaerobacteraceae > Tepidanaerobacter > Tepidanaerobacter acetatoxydans. Next base: position 1,156,247 of record NC_019954.2, on the reverse strand, counting down.
AACAGAAATGCTTTTCGCTTTTTTAGTTTGGATATTGTGAAAAACAGACCTACCCGCTGTAAAACATATATGCGGCTGCGGCTTTTTTTTGCTAAACGGGCAAGTTTAAAAAAATTCCTTACATTTATCTTGGCGGTTAACTCATTATCATTAATTCGCTTAACATCCCATAAATAGAGATTCTTCATTGCAGCTTGGTTTAATAGTCTTTCACCATACTCCCCTACAATTTTAATAATAACATAACCCGAAAGATAATTCCATAGTTTTATAAGAAGCACCGTTGTACCCCCTTAATCATTCCTCAAGCTCTATAGCTGTAATTTTTCCTTCAACAGTTATTTCATCGGCAATAATAGTTTTGATAAGAAGGTCTGCTCCCTTTATACAAACTACTCCAATTGAAGTATTTATTTTTACCAGCTCAGAGTTGTATTGTATAATACCTTTGTGATTTTCTATAAAAGCAGCAATCCTACCTGTAAGAATCACTTTGGGTACATTTAAAATTACATCTTGTGGCAGATCCAGGACATCAGATATCTTTTGTCTTATTCCTTCGCTCATGGTGATAACTCCTTTTAAACTTGTTTAGTTAAAATTTATTCGATCATTATCGGTTTAATAACTATAAAAAATAAAACCCTGCAGTTTTATAAAACTGCAGGGTTTTATTTTTTTTTTCAAAGCTGCTACGTGTAAAATCTGCGCTGCTTATGGGCAAGTGCCTTTGGCGGAGATAATATTTCTTGAAATACTATCCCTCTTAAAATATTTTCACGACTAAAAAACTCGGATATTTCATTATCAGATTCGGGTTGTGATTGTCGTTTCGGCTCTGTATAATCGCAAGTAATTGTATCTTCCAAGTCTTCTTCCATGGGTATGCTTGAAATATCAGCTTCAATTTTTATAGTTCTTAATTCGCTTATATTACTTGTTTCCGGCTTGAAATCTTGCAAGGTCGGCAGCGGGTATTCCTTACTCTTTTCCGGTCTTTTAAGTGTTGGAAATGTCTTTGTTTTTCGAGGTTGACCAAGTCGCTTAATTGCATTACTAAAAATCATAAGTAGGATAAGGAATATAATATTTTCCATTTAATCTAATCACCTACTCTTTATTCTGTTTATCTGCATTTTCGCCCTTTTGCCCCAGCTTAGATATAGAATCTCTCATCTGAGTATCGGCCATTACATTTTTCATATTATAATAATCCATAACTCCCAATTTTCCTTGCCGTAAAGCTTCTGCTAATGCTTTTGGGACATCTGCTTCAGCTTCAACCACTTTTGCTCTCATTTCTTGAACCATTGCTTTCATTTCTTGCTCTTTAGCTACTGCCATTGCTCGACGTTCTTCAGCTCTAGCTTGAGCAATACGCTTATCTGCCTCAGCCTGATCTGTTTGCAGCTGAGCACCTATATTTCTGCCTACATCCACATCAGCTATATCTATGGAAAGTATTTCAAAAGCCGTTCCCGAATCAAGTCCTTTATTCAAAACAGTGCGGGAAATTAAATCGGGATTTTCCAAAACAGCTTTATGGCTTTCAGCAGAGCCAACAGTCGTTACAATACCCTCTCCAACTCTTGCAATAATTGTTTCCTCACCGGCTCCTCCTACCAAACGGTCGATATTAGCCCTTACCGTAACTCGAGCCTTTGCTTTTACTTCAATTCCGTCTTTTGCTACTGCTGCAACAACAGGTGTTTCAATCACCTTAGGATTCACACTCATTTGAACTGCCTCAAGTACATTTCGGCCGGCTAAATCAATTGCCGCAGCACGCTCAAATGTCAATGGAATCTCTGCTCTTTGAGCTGCGATTAGTGCATTTACTACTCTATCTACATTACCACCCGCAAGATAATGTGCCTCGAGTTTATCAACTCCTACATCTATACCGGCTTTTATAGCTTTTATCAAAGGGTTTACAATATTATTCGGAGGCACGCGGCGAAGCCTCATACCAATCAGATTAAAAATTCCTATTTTTACCCCTGCAGCTAAGGCTGAAATCCATAACCCCAGAGGGACAAAGCTTAAAACAATTGCAAGTGCAATAAATATTAAAGCTATGATTAAAAGCAAACCTATTGCTGGTCCCATTATACATTCTCCCTTTCTATACTTTTTACGATAATCTTACTGCCTTCTACTCTTATAACCACAATGTCCGAATCACTTGGTATAAATTCTCCTTCTGCTAAAACATCAACTTTTCTTTCATCTATAATTGCCATACCTGCAGGTCTTAATGGAGTCACTGTTTTACCTCTGGCACCCAAAAGCTCGCTCATATCTTTATTTACGGCTATATATCCCTCTGATTTGTCTTGTTTTGTTCCCAGAATAATTCGACTAAAAATCGGATTCACCGTTATTCTCTTCATGAGGAAGTATATTATTATTCCACTGGCTACCATTGCAAACAGGATAGAAATCAGAGCCTGCTCTAAACTCGGAAAGGCCATTATCACACTTCCGATTATTGATAATATCCCTGTCACCCCAAAAACTCCAAAACCAGGAACAAACATTTCAATGACCAGAAGCAGCAGACCAATAATAAATAAACCCAAAACCCAAGATTGTGCAGCACCCGCCATAAAACTCCCGCCAAAAAATAAGCCAAAGGCTATAAGGCCAATTACCCCTGGAATACCAAAGCCCGGTGTCAGTATTTCAGTAATAATACCTACAATGCCCATGGTTAGAAGCACAGGTGCTACATAGGGATTTGAAACCATGTGTGCAATTCTTTCGGAAAGGTTCATATCAGCCTTAACCACTTCTACATTTTTTATATCGTCGGTGGTAATTCTTTGAATAACTTGGTCTAAGCTGTCTGCTTGCTCATCTACAAGACCTAATTTTATAGCTTCACCGGTGGTAAGTGAGAGAATCTTCCCCTTTTCCTTAACCCCCTCAATAACTACATCAGCATCAGCCATTGCAGCTACTAATTGAGGATCTCTGCCGGTCTTTTCGGCAACTGATCTCAATGCGGAAGACCAGTAGGAAATATATTTTTCTTCATTCGGCCTTGTTTCAGCAGCACCGATGGTAGCACCCGGAACAGCCATTATTGTCTCGGATGATATGGCAATAATTACACCGGCGGAAGTTGCTTCATTGTTTATAAAGCTCACCGTAGGGATAGAAGTTTTCAGAATAGCATTACTTATTTTTATAGCCGAACCCACTTCACCGCCAGGTGTATCTATTTCGAAAATCAAGGCTTTTGCTTGCATTTCTTCTGCTTCGCGTATGCCTCTTATGATGAAAGTAGCTAGGCCATTATCGATTACGCCTCTGACCGGAACAATATATACATATTCTGAAGCTTCTAAGGCTTTTACCGTATTTCCGGCTAAACTCTGCTCCATAGGAGCAAAAATCAAGCATATTAAAAAGATTGTAATCAGGATTTTTTTATATCTCATATTCCTCTCCCCGATCTTTGACTAAGCACCTTAATTCATCTGAATCTGTTTATTAGCCTAATATCATTGATAAAAAGCTTGGCATCTTCGGATACCAAGCTTTTTAATTATCACTGCAAAAGCATTTTTACCATATTGCTAATTAGGCCGCCGTCAGCCCTGCCTTTTACTTTAGACATGACGGTTCCCATAACTTTGCCCATATCTTTTATGCTATTCGCCCCAACTTCAATAATAGCCTGACGAACTATTTCTTCCACTTCTTCATCAGTCAATTGCTGAGGGAGATAACTGGATAGAATAGCTATTTCTCTTTCCAGACTTTCTACGACTTCGGCTTTGCCCAATCGTTCGTATTCATTTATATCATTTTTGCGCTTCTTTACTTCTTTAAAAAGTACTTCGATAACTTCTTCATCATCTAATTCATGAAGCTTCTCTTTTTCTGCATAAAGAATCGCCGATTTTGCCATACGAATAACCGAAAGCCTTTCTTTTTCTCCAGCTTTTAACGCAGCTTTCATGTCATTGTTTAACATATCTTTTATCGACATGTTATTATCTCTCCTTAAAATTTACGAGATTTTCTCTTGCGGGCTGCCTCAGATTTTTTCTTACGCTTTACACTTGGTTTTTCATAATGCTCACGCTTTCTTACTTCAGAGAGCACTCCTGACCTTTGACACTTTCTCTTAAACCTCCGAAGCGCATTGTCTAGTGATTCGTTTTCCCCTACTTTAACTTCCGACACTTTATATTCCCTCCCTCCGCTGCACTTTCTGCTACATAGAAGTCTTACTATAAAATGTGACTATAGTTAATTATAAAGCCAGATTCGATTATCGTCAACATCATCCGGGAGGCCATGTCATAAATCTGCCGCCTAACAGGTGAAAGTGCAAATGGTTAACGGTTTGGCCACCTTCCTCACCTGTATTAACTACCAACCTGAAACCTTTTTTATCTATGCTGCTTTCTCGGGCAAGATGCTGTGCAACTTTAGTAATTTGTTTAAGGATTTCTGCATTATCCTTATTAATTTCCATAATTGATGCTATATGTTTTTTTGGAATCAAAAGGAGATGGATAGGGGCTTGTGGATTAATATCATTAATAGCAATAACTTCCTCATCCTCATAAATTACTTTCGCCGGTATTTCTTTATTTATTATTTTGCAAAAAACGCAGTCCATCAAATTCCCACCTCCTTCATATATTTTTACTCTATTTAAATTTATTCAACATTAATATAAGTATTTCCTTCTTTCCTTAAACAAAATTTTACTCTTCAGTGACCTCACCGAAAACATAATCATTAAAATTTTTCTTTAATCTTACATGTATTATCTTATTATGAAGGTCTTGCTTTGATTTCACACCAACTTTAATGTAATTTTCGGTAAGGCCTTCATAGAAGTTATCGTCTTTTTTATCCTCAAACAGTACTTTTTGTATAGAGTTTACAAATCTTTTACAAAAATCCTTTTCGAGTTTTTCGCTTAAAGATATTAGCCTATGACTCCTCTCAACCTTTACACTTTTTTCAATTTGATTGGGCATATCATCAGCTAATGTTCCTTTTCTTGGAGAAAAAGGGAATACATGGAGTCTCGAAAAATTTATCTCTTTTATAAAGTTTTCGGTCTGTTTAAATTCTTCTTCGGTTTCTCCTGGAAAACCTACAATAACATCTGTGGTAATCGATGCATCCGGCATTAATTGTCTAATATAATCAATTCTATCTCTAAATTCATCTGTGGTATAACGACGGTTCATTCTGCGAAGCACAGTATCGCATCCGCTCTGAAGTGGTACATGAAAATGATGACAGAATTTTTTTATTCCGCATAAACTTTTCAAAAACTCATCTGTCAATTCCATAGCCTCAATAGAGCTTAATCGTATCCTTTCTATGCCTTCAATGTCTGCAATTCTTGAAATAACATCAAGTAGATGAATGTTTTCATCTTTAAAGTCACGACCATACAATCCCAAATGAATCCCTGTAAGCACGATTTCTTTAAAGCCATCTTTTGCTAAGCTTTGAGCTTCATCTATAATATTGTCAATCGAGCGGCTTCTCACAGGGCCTCGTGCATAAGGAATTATGCAATAGGAGCAAAACATGTTACAACCATCCTGTATTTTTAAAAATGCACGAGTCTTCTGACGATGGCCCTTTAAAGCTATCTCCTCAAATGTCTGCTGCTTCATTATGTTACCCACAGTCACAATTGGTTTACTGCACTGTTCGGCCTTTTCTACCAAGTCGACTATGCGATGCCTATCTTTTGTACCTACAGCAACTGATACGCCCTTTATATTTAACACCTCATGCAGAGCCATTTGAACATAACATCCCACAACCGCAACCTTAGCCGATGGATTGTTACGGATTGCTTTACGAATAATCTGCCGCGATTTTCTTGCACTTTCATTTGTTACATTACAAGTGTTTATTACATATACATCTGCTTTAGTATCGAAGTCAACTATTTCATAGCCTTTATTTTCAAAAAGCTCTGCAATGGCTGCAGATTCATATTGATTTACTTTACATCCTAGAGTAAAAAAAGCTACTTTCGGCATTATTTTCCTCCCATGTCGCCGATTTCATACATCAACACACTACATGCAACAATTCCTGCTGTTTCGGTTCTCAATATCCTGGGACCTAGGCTTACAGGTACGGCACCTGCAGCCTTTGCTTTTTCTACTTCATCTTTCGAAAAGCCACCTTCAGATCCTATAAATACTGCAATTTTTGAAATGCTCTTATTCTCGTTCATATCTTTAATTATATGTCTTATTGATATTTCTTTCTCGTTTTCCCAAGGAATTATACATAATGAGTATTTTTTGATTTCTTGCAGGGCAAGGTCAAAGCTTAAAACATCACCTATCTTAGGTATATCCATCCTCATACACTGTTTTGCAGCTTCCTTGACAATTTTCCCCCAGCGATTCTTTCGATGTCCTAATTTGGATGGCGAAATATTTACAACTGTCCTTTGTGTTATAATCGGTATAAATTCGCTTACTCCAATTTCTGTATTTTTTTGAAGTATCCAATCAAACTTTTCTCCCTTAGGCAAACCTTGAAATAATGTTATATAAGGGCTTATACTCTCTACCTTATTTTTCTCGATAATCTTCAATTTTACACTAGGGCCTTGCGTGTCGATGTCTAAAATAACCCCAATACTCTCAGTATTTGCACCATCTGATATATGGATCACATCACCTGTTTGATATCTAAGAACTCGAATTATATGATGTGCATCTTCTCCCGAAATTGTTATCTGATCATTAATATTTAAGTCTTGAAATACAAAAAATCTAGACATAAAAATAACCTCCCCCATCAATCACCGATGGGGGCTTGAGTTGAAACCAACGCAACCCATTCACCTTTTTCAAATTGCTCTATTAAATCAAAACCATTTTTTTCTAGTGCCTCTATAACAGATAATTTACGATCTTTTATAATTCCTGATGCAATGAAAACACCATTATCTTTTAAATATAAAGCTGCATCCTTACTTAAATCAATTATGACATCAGCTATTATATTGGCAACTATAATATCAGCTTTGAAATTAATGTTCTGTAATTTATCGCCCTTTACAGCCCTAACACAGGTTTCTAAATTGTTTCTCTTAATATTTTCGCGAGCAATTCGCACAGCATTTTCATCCCTATCGATAGCTAACACTTGTTTGGCTCCAAGCTTACCGCTGGCTATTGACAATATTCCGGAACCGCAACCAACATCAATAACCGTTATATCCTTTTTTATATATTTTTCTAAAATTTCGAGGCACAGCATCGTGGTTTCATGGGTTCCTGTACCAAATGCCATGCCCGGATCTAATTCAACAACAATCTCATCTCTCTCGGGTTTATATACCTCCCAGGAGGGTTTTATCACAATGTTTTTGCCTATATGGGTAGGTTTATAATATTTTTTCCAAGCACTACTCCAATCGGTTTCGGAAATCGTTGTTAGGACTACCTCTCCTTTTCCAATGTCAAGACCATAGCTCGGAAGTTCACTTATACGGTCACGAATTGACTGCGTCCTTTCAGCAAGACTACTGTCCTCGATCAAGTATCCCGTAACCTGAGCCACTTCAAAATCCAATCCTTCCGGAATATCAAGATAGTCCCACTCCTCAGGGTCATGTGATCTAAGATATATTTTAGGATCCTCGATTACCACTCCGGCTACCCCGGCTTCATAGAATATATTTGATACGGCTTCAATAGCTTCAGTCGTGGTCTTGACCTTTATCTCTACCCAGTTCATTTAAACCCTCCCAATTATACACCAAAAGCACCTTTCATTTTACCAAAAAGTCCCTTTGATGTTGGTTTCACATGCTCTCCGCTTATTTCAGCAAATTTTTGCAAAAGTTCTCTCTGTTGTTCGTTCAAATTCTTAGGTATTACTACTTCGGCTTCCACATACATATCCCCTCGACCATATCCTTTACTGCGAGGCACACCTTTTGATTTTAAACGAAATCTGGTTCCCGGCTGGGTCCCTTCAGGTATACGAAGTTTTACTTTCCCTTCCAGTGTAGGAACCTCTATTTCATCACCAAGAGCTGCTTGGACAAAAGATATCGGTGCTTTATATATCAGGTCATCGCCCTCTCTGACAAATAGTTTGTGAGGTTTAACTCGAATTATAATGTATAAATCACCCGGAGGGCCTCCGGCTTCACCGGGTTCACCTTCTCCGCTCATGCGGAGCCTTGAACCGGTATCAACGCCGGCGGGAATTTTTACTTTCAATTTACGGGCAACTCTGCTTTTCCCTGAGCCGCGACATTCCGGACATACTTCTTCCACAATACTTCCGCTGCCGCCACAAGTTCCACATGTAGTCACATTAGTAAATTGCATTGAACCAAGGTTTTGCACCTTTCTTACCTGCCCAGTCCCTGCACAAGTGGGACAGGTTTTGGGCCGGGTGCCGGGTTTGGCCCCGGTACCATTGCACTTTTTACAGTTCTCCATACGATATATCTCAATTTCTTTTTCTGCACCAAAAACAGCTTCTTCTAAAGTTATTTCCAAGTCATACCTTAAATCCGCCCCACGAACCGGGCCTCTTCGTCTACTTTGACTAAAACCGCCGCCAAACCCTCCGAACATATCAAATATGTCGTCAAAGAGACCACCGCCAAAATCACTAAAGTTGCCAAAACCTCCAAAATTACCGAAACCTCCGAAATTACTCGCATCAAAGTTCCCTTCACCAACACCGGCATGACCAAACTGATCATATCTGGCACGCTTTTCGGGATCTCGGAGAACTTCATACGCCTCATTTATTTCTTTAAACTTTTCAGCTGCATCTTTATCATCTTTGTTTACATCAGGATGATATTTACGGGCTAGCTTTCTAAATGCTTTCTTTATCTCCTCTTCACTTGCATCTCTACCGACGCCCAATATCTCATAATAATCTTTCTTTGCCAATCGGCATCACCCCATCCAAGTCAGCCCCGTAAGAGCCGTTAATTCTCATCATCCACAACCTTATAATCAGCATCTACCACTTTTTCATCACTTGTATTTTCAGCCGAATCAGATTTATTTGTTTCAGTGTATCCCTGCTTAGACGAATCTGTCTGTGCACCACTTGCTTGGTATAGCTTTGCAGATATATCATAGAATACCTTTGTTAAATCATCTGTTGCTTTTCGAATTTTTTCAGTATCATCTGATTCAATAGCCGCTTTTACATTATCGATTTCTTTTCTGACTTTTTCCTCGTCATCTTTACTTATTTTATCCGCTAAATCGGATAACATTTTTTCTGATTCATATACTAGTGAATCAGCTTTATTTTTGGCTTCTATTTTTTCTTGTTTTTTTCTATCCTCTTCAGCAAATTTTTCTGCATCTCTTATCATCCGCTGGATTTCTTCTTCATTTAAAGTAGAAGATGCTGTAATAGTTATCTTTTGCTCTTTTCCGGTACCCAAATCTTTAGCCGTTACATTTACAATTCCGTTTACATCAATATCGAAAGTAACTTGAATTTGCGGAACTCCTCTGGGGGCCGGTGGAATACCAGTGAGTTGAAATCTTCCTAGTGTAATATTGTCAGCCGCCATAGGACGTTCGCCTTGGAGTACATGAATATCTACTGCTGTTTGACCATCTGCCGCAGTTGTAAATATCTGGCTCTTTGATGTGGGGATGGTAGTATTCCTTTCAATTAGTTTAGTGAAAACTCCACCCAAAGTTTCAATTCCTAAAGACAGCGGCGTAACATCCAGCAGTACTATATCGTCAACTTCTCCTGCTAAAATCCCTGCTTGAATTGCAGCACCGAGTGCCACAACTTCATCGGGATTAACGCCTTTATGCGGTTCCTTGCCCATTAATTTTTTTATAGCTTCCTGAACCGCAGGAATTCGCGTTGAACCTCCGACAAGTATTATTTTATCTACATCTTGAGGTTTTAACCCGGCATCTGACAATGCCCTTTCGGTAGGACCCATGGTGGCTTCAACCAAATCCCGAGTCAGTTCTTCGAATTTAGCCCTTGTAAGTGTTACTTCAAGATGTTTCGGTCCATTCGCATCCGCTGTAATAAACGGTAAATTTATATCTGTGCTCATCACGCTAGATAATTCTATTTTAGCTTTCTCTGCGGCTTCCCTTAATCTTTGAAGAGCCATCCGATCTTTTCTGAGATCAATACCGTGCTCTTTTTTAAACTCATCAGCTATATAATCAACTATACGCTGGTCGAAATCATCTCCGCCTAATCTGTTATTACCGCTGGTGGCTTTTACTTCAAAAACTCCATCGCCAACTTCAAGAATAGATACATCAAATGTTCCACCGCCTAAATCAAAAACCAGAATGGTATGATCATTACTTTTATCAAGACCATAAGCCAATGCGGCAGCAGTAGGTTCATTTATTATTCTAAGCACTTCTAGACCGGCTATTGTTCCAGCATCTTTTGTAGCTTGCCGTTGACTATCGGAAAAATATGCGGGTACCGTAATAACCGCCTTAGTAATTTTTTCCCCTAAATAACTTTCAGCATCTTGTTTTAATTTCTGCAAAACCATTGCAGAAATCTCCTGTGGCGTATATGTCTTATCATCAATGTGAACCCTGTAGTCAGTACCCATATACCTTTTTATTGATTGAATAGTCCTTTCAGGGTTAGTTATAGCCTGACGCTTAGCCAACTGACCAACTAAACGCTCACCATCTTTAGTAAAAGCAACTACCGAAGGAGTAAGTCTTGACCCCTCCGCATTAGGTATAATTACTGGTTTACCACCTTCCATGTATGCTACTACTGAATTCGTCGTTCCAAGATCAATGCCTATTACTTTACTCATAAGCAATCACCCCTCTTAATTATTTTTAACAACTTTAACCATACTTGGTCTAATGACTTTAGAGTTATACATATAACCCTTCAGCATGACTTCAGCTACTGTACCAGGTTCGTATTCCTCACTTTCAACCATCATCACAGCATCATGAAAATTGGGATCAAAAGGCTTTCCTAGTGCTTCTATTTCTTTAATACCGTGTTTTTCAAGCACCTTTTTAAGTTGCTCATATATCAATTCAATACCTCTGTATAATGCATCATTTTTATCCTCTATTGAATCTAAAGCTCTCTCAAAATTATCTACAACCGGTAAAATATCCAATACTAATTGTTCACCGGCATAAAGATGAATTTCTTGAATATCTCTTTCAGTTCTTTTTCTGTAATTTTCTAAATCTGCCTGGGTTCTAAGCCATCTATTCTTGTAATTATCTATTTCCTTTTGTTTTTCTTCCAAAACCTTTTTCAAATCAACATTTTCTTGCATATCATCTATTTGCTCAGCTTGATTTCCGTTTTGTGTATTCTCCGCAGTCGTATCCGATTTATCACTGCAAATACACTCATTCTGCTTGAGTTCTTCATTGGTAACCTCATTTTGTTTGCAACTTCCATTTTCTTTTGATTTTATAGTCAATGGTTATATTCCCCCTTTCGTTTTTGTTTTAAAAATCCATCTCACCGGTAGCTATTGGTGACTCTTGGGGAGCTTTTTGGGCAGCAGTTGCATCATCACGTTTTTTTATTATGGTATTAATTCTTAAAATAGCCTCAGAAACTTCCCCTGCTGCTTTTAGGGCATAAGACTTTACTCTGGCGGGGTCTAATACTCCAAGCTCCACCATATCGGCCACTTCCCCATTTTCACAATTTATCCCTATAGAATTCATATCTTTTTCAGTCTGTGTATATATAACTTCTTCTACTTTTTCCAAAGGATTATACCCTGAGTTATATACGATTTGAGCTAATGGTTTTTTCAGGGCTAATATGACACAATCCAAGCCATAGGCGGCCATGCCCTTAATTTTAGCTCTCTGCTTCTCTAACTCTCTAGACATGGCTATTTCAATAGAACCCCCGCCGGGAACTATACCATAAAGGATTGCAGCTTGAAGCGATGATGCAGCATCCTTTGCAATACGCTCTCTTTCACCTGCTATTTCCTCTGTGGCAGCTCCTACCATAACAGTAGCCATAGGATTCCCTTTTCCGCCAACAATTCTGAGCTGCTTTGATTTTTCGTCTTCGTAAACCTTCTCAGCTCGGCCAATGTAATTTTGAATTTCTTCAACCGGTTTATTAAGGCCAAGCCTTTTTATTATACGAGCTCCCGTATGTTCTGCAACTTTTTCCATATCTTTTCTGGATACCCTTTCCAATGCAATAACACCTGCATCAGTAAGTATTTCTTCGGCTTCATCATTAATACCTTTATCAACCAACACCAAATTAACATTTAAGTCGACTATTTTTTTGAGATTTTCTTTAAATTCTTCCTTCATTGCTAAATAGCGGGCAAAACCTGCCTCAGTTCTTAATGCCTCAGGAGCAATTTCTTCCGGCTCCAAGGCGTCATCTATTAATAATACTCTTGTATCGGATATTTCTTGCGGCATTTGACTGTTCAGCTTTTCTTTGTCTATTATAAGTCCAAGAAATACCTCATTTTCAGCACCGGCTCTTGCCATTATGATATCCTTTAATTTGAAATTCTTATCTTTAAGCTTTTCTTCACCCACTAATTTTGCAGCCTTAGTAACAAGCTCCGCTATATCCTCATTTTCTCTTCCTGCAATTAGTGCAATATTTTTCAGATTTATATCATCAATCCCAGTTATGGGAATTGCATTGTACTCTAGGGTTTTTTGAGCCGTCTTTATACCTATCTTTATACCTTCAATTACCTTGGCAACAGGCACTCCTCTTAAAATTTGACCCACGCCTTCAGATACCATTGCTCCTGCCATAATAGTAGCAGTTGTAGTTCCGTCACCTACTTCTTCTTGCTGGGCTTTCGCTATATTTATGAGTATTTTTGCGGCAGGATGGTTTACATCCATTTGTTTTAAGATAGTAACACCATCATTGGTTATGGTCACTTCCCCAAAACGATCTACTAACATAATATCCAGGCCCTTGGGGCCAATAGTTCCCTCGACAGCCGATGCTACAGCTCTTATTGCATTTGAATTTGTTATCAAAGCTGCCAGTTTTTCATCGACTTCTTGTGTATTATCTTGAAATGACAATATGGATACCTCCTCTTTTAATTACAACATATCTGATACAGTTTTTATCAGATACTCTGTTACCTGTTCAAGTATGGATATAACTCTGGAATATTCCATACGGGTCGGCCCCATGATCCCGAATATACCCAAATTTTTTTTATCTACGGAAACATTTGCAGTTACTATACTGAAATCCTGCAATTCTGTCAATGTGTTCTCATTCCCAATAGTAACGGTTATAGTATTAGGTTTGGATAAATCCTTAAGTGCTTTTATAATCAACTCGCGATGTTCCAGTAAAGATAAAAAGCTCTTGACTTTTTCCACATCCTGAAACTCTGGATACTCTAGCATTTTAGAACTACCGGCAGAAACAACCTGGGTATTTTCTTGTATATCGCCAAGATTATCTAATAATATTTCTAATAACAGATTCAATATTTCATCATATTCTATCATCTCGGTCTTTACGGCATCCATTATTTCATTGGTAATCTCTGAAAAAGTTTTTCCGGTAAGATTTGCATTTAATATATTAGATATCCTTACAAAGTCAGAATCGCTAAAATTTTGAGGTATATCAATAATATGATGACTAACATTTCCATAATTTGTGACCATTAGTAAAAGGCCCTTAGTTTCATCTATACGGGTAATTTGAATGTGCTTTAAATGGCTGGTTTCCAATTGAGGCCCCATAATTATAGCGGTATAACTAGTAAGTCTTGATATTACACGTGCAGCCTGCTTTGCTATTTCTTCTAACTCGTTTACTCGTTTTTCAAAAGCCCGCCGTATCAACGTCTGATCAATTTCATTAAGCTTTTTTGACGGCAGCAAAAAATCCACATAGTACCTGTAACCTTTGTGTGAAGGTATCCTACCTGCTGATGTATGTGGCTGGAACAAGTATCCCGATTCTTCTAAATCGGCCATCTCATTTCTTATAGTTGCAGGGCTTATACCAAGATTATATTTTCTGGCTATGGTTCTAGAGCTTACAGGCTCAGCAGTTGAGATATATTCATCAATTATAGCCGCCAGTATCTTAATTTTTCTCTCCTCAAGCATCATATCACATACCCCCTTTTAGCACTCTCTTGATTAGAGTGCTAAATCTATTATAAAAAATACCACTAAGATTATTTTTTGTCAAGAATCTATGGCAAAAATTCTGCAAAAACTACATTGGCAAAATCTAATCCTCTGCTGGTTAAACTGATTTTATTCGCGTTTTCTTTAATAAGCTCTTGTTCTTTTAATTTTTCTACGGCTTCCCCGTAAACCTGCTTAAATTTCTTGCCAAACCTTTTTTGAAAGGCTTTTTTATCTAATCCATCCAAAAGTCGTAAACCTAAAAAGCAGAATTCAGCTTGCTGTTCCAATGTGGAAATAGTTTCCATGTCGGCAATGGCATTTGAATTCTCATTGATAGATTTTATATATGCTTGAATGGAAGAATAATTATAAAATCTTTTATTATCTAAAAAAGAATGTGCTCCTGCCCCTAATCCCAAATATTCCCGGTAAGTCCAGTAAATAATATTATGTTTTGATTTTCGCCCGGGCATTGCAAAGTTTGAAATTTCATAATGATTGTAGCCTTTATTTGTTAATAGCTCAATGGCCCTATAGTACATTTCTCGCTCATCATCCTCAGAAGGAAGTAATAAGGTCCCTTCTTGCTGTCGACGATAAAATTCCGTATGCTCCTCTACAGACAAAGAATAACAGGAAATGTGTTCCGGGAAAATGTGTAGAACTTTTTTTAGTGTTTCATCAAAATCCTCAACTTTCTGATTTGGAAGGCCAAAAATTAAATCTATATTAATATTGTCAAATCCAACATTTCGTGCTGTTTCAAAATTTTTTTCAAAATCTTCAACAGTATGAATCCTGCCCATGATTTTCAGCAACTGATTTTGATAAGCTTGAAGGCCGATACTAAGTCTGTTCACTCCTAAACTCTTCAATGATATTAATTTTTCCCGAGTTAAAGTTCCGGGATTTGCTTCTATAGTGATTTCCGCGTCTTTAGCTATATATACGCTTTCATGTAGAGTTCTTAAGATATCGGCCAATTGCTCGCATCTTAATATTGTCGGAGTTCCACCGCCAATAAATATAGTTTGGGCAGTATATTCACACTTTTGTAAACTTAAAATTTCTTTCTTTAATGCTGCAAGGTATTCAGGTATAAGCTCCAAAGTTGTAAAAGAGTTAAAGTCACAGTAATGGCACTTTTTTATACAAAAAGGAATATGAATATACAATCCTATGGTTTTCATGGCTATTCCATTTTCAATACAGCCATAAAGGCTTCTTGAGGTAATTCTACATTGCCTATCTTACGCATTCGTTTCTTGCCTTCTTTTTGTTTTTCAAGAAGTTTTTTCTTACGCGATATATCTCCGCCATAACATTTAGCAAGAACATTTTTTCTTAAAGCCTTTACTGTTTCACGAGCTATAATTTTCCCTCCGATAGCTGCCTGAATTGGAACTTCAAATAAATGCCTTGGTATAACCTCTTTCAATTTTTCCGTTATCTGGCGGGCACGACCATATGCTTTGTCCTTGTGCACAATAAATGAGAGTGCATCGACAATTTCTCCATTTAATAAGATATCCAGTTTTACCATATCGGATTTTTTATATCCCGTAAGCTCATAGTCAAGCGATGCATAGCCTCGTGTCCTGGATTTGAGTTGATCAAAGAGATCATATATTATTTCTGAAAGGGGCATATCATACCTCAAAATTACCCTCTTCTCATTAATATATTCCATATCTTTCATAGTGCCGCGCTTTTCCTGGCATAAATCCATAACTGCCCCCATATATTCTGTAGGCAGCATTATGGAGGCCTCCACATACGGCTCTTCTATATATTCTATCTCGGCCGGATCCGGAAAATTAGTAGGATTGTCCACTTCAATTTTACTGCCATCAGTCTTTTTTACTTTAAAGATAACACTGGGAGCTGTTGTTATAATATTAAGATTGTACTCCCTTTCTAAGCGTTCTTGTACGACATCCATATGCAATAATCCTAAAAAGCCGCATCGAAATCCAAATCCGAGTGCGGCAGAAGTTTCAGGTTCAAAAAACAGCGATGCGTCACTGAGCTGTAATTTGCCTAAGGCTTCTTTTAAGCTCTCATATTCTTCGCCTTCAGCAGGATACATGCCGCAAAAAACCATCGGTACAGCTTTTTTATAACCAGGTAAGGGCTTTTTTGCCGGATTTTCCGCATCGGTTATGGTATCACCGACCCTTGTATCAATTACATTTTTTATACCGGCAGCTACGTATCCTACTTCACCTGCCTGCAGATATTGTACCGGCTGCATGTCAGGGTTGAATACACCTATTTCGGCTACTTCGAAAATATTATTGGTTGACATCATTTTAATCATTTGTTTTGGCCGTATATGACCATCTATTACTCGGACAAAAGCGACCGCTCCTTTATATGGATCATAGAGTGAATCAAAGATAAGAGCTCGCAGAGGTAGTTCATTACAACCTTCTGGTGCTGGAATACGCTGTACAATAGCCTCTAACACTTCTTTTACGCCTTGGCCCGTCTTAGCAGAAGTCATGATCGCATTTTCAGCATCAAGACCGATAATTTCTTCAACTTCGCGTTTGGCCTCATCAGGTTCAGCACTTGGAAGATCTATTTTATTTATTATTGGTATTATTTCCAAATTATGCTCTAAAGCAAGATACGTATTTGCCAAAGTCTGAGCTTCGATACCCTGACTGGCATCTACAATAAGCAGAGCACCTTCGCATGCTGCAAGGCTTCTTGATACCTCATAGTTGAAATCTACATGACCCGGTGTATCAATAAGATTTAAAAGATATTCTTTGCCATCATCTGCTTTATATATCATCCTTACTGCCTTGGCTTTAATAGTAATACCTCTTTCCTTTTCTAAATCCATTTTATCCAATACTTGATCCTGCATCTTACGCTCAGAAATAGTATTTGTATATTCCAAGAGTCTATCGGCCAAGGTAGACTTGCCATGGTCTATGTGGGCAATAATGCAAAAATTCCTGATTCTCTGCCGGGGTATAGATAACATTATGTTCCTCCTCTTTATACCTTAACTTAAATTTAATTATACCTATTTGCGGGTTTTTTATCAACATTTTGGCGGTCTTTTAATATTGTTCTTGCAGGAATCAAGGAATAGAGGGTAAACTGTTTTTCATTGATTTTTAAGCTCATGCAGCCTTTACCAACAAATATTTCACCTACTTTATAGTACTTTTGAAATTTAAAAGTTTTTCCTAATATACTTAAATCGTATGTTCTATCATTGAAAATGATAAAGTTAAAACTCTTTGGTCTTATATCAAGACCCATCATAGCATTCAAGCCTTCTTCGGCAATTCGAATGCCAAGAGAAAGGATAATTGCAAATATAACAAAAAGCGTCAAAAGGTCTTTATAAATCATTATTGTATTTCCTTTATTTGATTTCATGAATTGGTCAAACTTATTTTTATCCATTTCTCATGTTTTCATTCAGCAATTGACAATTCGTTTATTATATCAGCAAGTACTTTGGCAAATATTTCCGCTGACTTTATTGATTCTTCCAAGGTATTGCCATGACTCCCGATTTCTAATAAAATAGCTTTTTTGGATAAATGTTGGTTAAACCGCTCACTTCTTAAATTGATGCCGCGAGAAATTCCCGGATAAAGTTGTTCTAATTTATCATTTAGCAAATTAGCAAACTGGTAATTTTCCTGCCAGTTAGGATGAGGAAAATTTTTGTCAGTGCCTATAACCAGCATTAATCGAGAATAAGTAGTACCATCGATTTTAACTGTAGTTATCTCTCTGGACTTTTGCGGATCGGCTACAGGGGCATCTCTATGAAGGTCTATAATTATCTTAATGGACGGATTCTGTTTTAAAATTTGTTCAACGGTTTTAAGTGAGTTCGCATATGATGTCATATAAGTTGGAATATCATGAACTGTTTTATTATGCATTGTTGGTATTTTTAGGCGGTTTAATTGGCTTGTCATGACTTCTCCAACTTTTACAACAGTATAATTTAAGTCTTCCGTGTGATAAGTATTATCACGGGGTTTATAATTAAATTTTTCCGACGGCATATACGCTTCAGTAGTATGGGTATGATAAATAAGTACAAGCGGCTGTCCTGAAATAGGTTCCAGCTTTTCAACTTCATTATCTTCTATCTCATTTATTTGCGGTTGTGGCAGTTCTTCCGACGGTTCATGTTCATTCTCAGTAATAATATCCGAATCTTGTATCGGCAACTCAACTCCTGGTGTCATTGCCATCTCAGTATTTATCAAGCTGATAACAGGAAGATGCATAAAAAAATAGGTTTCGGGATTTAAAACATCGATATTTGTCAGTGTGCGAGAAATAAAGCTTGTTGATTTTTTTAAATCTATCGAAGGCCCTTCAACTTCATTTATATAATCCAATATAGGTAGACTTATATGTAATATCCTTTTAAATACCTTATTATCCACATTGTGTAAAAAATTCTTCTGTTTTTTTATTTGCACATCGCTTCCGCTTATAACGGAGTTACTGCCATGGTTTACGTGATTTTTTACGAAAGTTGCCGCAATGTTCAAAAGTAATAAACAGATAAGAGTAAATAACATAAAAATCTTTATCTTGGGTTTTACTTTTATTACTTTAATTCTTATCAAATTTATCACATCCTCTCCATAAGCATATTCAATTAAAAATAAAAAAATGAGGCGAAATTTAGCCTCATTATTGAAGAAAAGTACTGACTTCATTATATTGTATTCCTGGATGAAGGGCCAGATTTAAGCCTCCCGCAAGAGTTTTAGCAGTATTATCAATTAAGGAGTCAATTTCCTTTGGCGTCACTACTAACTGTCCTACAAAAGGTGACATAACTTCCTGAATAAGCTTGTATTTTTCCTCCTTATCAAGGGTTTCCAAGAGCTTATAAAAATCGCTTCCTGGTTTAGCCTGTCTTGTGAACTGGCCGATAAGCATATCCAGGGTGTCATTAGCCATTGTTGCAGCGTCTACTACGGTAGGTATACCTATTGCAATCACCGGTACGCCCATATTTTCCTGAGTTATGCCCATGCGTTTGTTGCCAACACCGGATCCGGGATAAACACCAGTATCCGTAATTTGTATTGTTGTACTTATGCGCTCCATACTCCTTGACGCTAAAGCGTCTATAGCAATAATCATATCAGGCTTTACTTTTTCCACCAAGCCGCTGATTATATCTCCGGTTTCTATGCCGGTTATACCTAAAACTCCCGGGGCAAGCGCACATACGGGTCGTATGCCATCTTTTGTATTGAATTTTTCAGGCATATATTCAATTAAATGTCTTGTAACTATAAGTTTTTCTATGACCTTCGGGCCGAGGGAATCAGGCGTAACATTCCAATTACCCAGACCTATAACAAGTACTGTTGCTTCTATGGGGATTTCAACCATTCTCTTAAGCTCATCGGCTAAATTCTTACTGACTTCTTCCGTAAGAGCCGAATCTTTTTCTTTTAATCTGGGCACTTCTAAAGTTACATAATATCCTATGGGCTTACCCATTTTCTCTGAGCCTTCTTCATCCTCTATTCTGACCCTGCTTATAGTCATTTGCTTAGATTTTTCGGTATCCACCGTAACCCCCGGGATTTCTTCTTCTCCCGCAAGCTCTCGCGCTTCTAATGCAAGATCAGTACGTATGTTGATACTTATGACCTGATCACCTCCTTATCTAAGTTCAGTTGGAACAAATGCGTCAACCACACCTATAACCAATGATGTTAATAGCGCTCCCCACCAAGTTACGCTCATAGCAGGCACCAAAAACTGCGCAAAATATATAACTACTGCAGCAGTGATGAAGCCTACTATGCCTCTGCTTTGTGGGGAAACCTTATCTCCGAAAAGGCTTTCCACTATAAAACCTAAAATAGCAATCACTATTGCGGCAATCAGAGCTCCAGTAAAGCCAGCCACCTCAAAGCCGGGAAGTATAAAGCTCATCAGCATAAGCACCAAAGCAGATACAATAAATCTAATTATCATTCCTATCATAAAATTAGCACCTCCATTTATTTTTCATTAATATAGTAACCGTTAATTTTTTATAATATACTAAAAACAAGTTTTTTATATCAGTATTTTATATTGTGCCTTCTCTTGCATTTTATCCAATGAAGTGATAAAATATCCCTAGTGTTTTAAGGGGGTGAATAAATTTTGGCAAATATTGCATCGGCAAAAAAACGCGTACGCCAGGCAAATAAGCGAACGCTTCAGAATAACAAAGTAAAGTCGCAAATGAGATATTCCATTAAAAAGTTTTTAGAAGCTGTCGATACAGCTGATTTTGATAACATTCAGACTAGTTTTAAAGAAGCCGTAAAGATAATCGATAAGGCTGCTTCCAAAGGAGTTATTCATAAAAATGCCGCAGCTCGTAAGAAATCAAATCTTTATAAGAAACTTTTAGAAGTCAATAAAGCAAGTTAATCAGCGTAAGCAGAGCTTACGCATTTTCTCTTTTTTACGCCTGTGCACGATAGATATATATGATATTTAGGTCAAAATTAGCTTTGTAAAATTAGAATTGATGTTTATTGAATATTCACTATTTTGATGGCATGCTTTTCTTCTTAGGAGATATTAGTCACCAACAGCTCAAGGCCTATTCTTTCCTGAATTTTCCCCATTTTAATATCCATATCAAGATCTTGGCATAATTTCAAAGATCTTTTTAGTTCGTCTAAAGTAAAATTCTCGGACTGTTTTATGGCCTTTCGAATCACAAAAGGATGCAGTCCCGATTTTTCTGTTATTTCCTGAAAACTTAAGCCCTGCAAAGATTTTACCGTTATTAAATTCATCACATGTTTCGATATCATGTACAGTATAACGATGCCTTTTTCTCCTTGTTCCAATAGGCGATTTATTATCTTAACGGCTTCTGTAGACTTTTTTGAGCCTATACAGTCCATCATTTCAAATATATTACCTTCCAAGGATTTATAAAAGATATCAGATAAATTATTCTGTTCAACAGTCTGTTTCTCAGCCAAAAAAGCAGCTATCTTTCTGAGCTCACTGTCAGTTTGGTATAAATCTGCGGTATATTCAGCTATAAAATATGCCGTCTTTAAATCCATACTCTTTCCATACAATTTTATCCTTTGCTGCACCCAAAGTGCCTTGTCTTTTAGTGAAGGTGTATTAAATTCTCGAACGATCCCTTTGGATTTAATCATCTTAAATATTTTCCTTCGCTTATCTGCTTTTGTGGCAGTAAAAACAAGATAAGTATGGTCAGGTATAATCTCCAATTCATTTAAAAAATAATCTTCTTGTTTGGTTTTTTCACTTTCAAAAAACCTGGCATCATAAACAACTACCAGTTTTTTTGCTGACATCATCGGCACTATGTTGCATGCTTTTAATATATCTTCTTCAATTACCGTTTTGCCGTCAAGTGGAATAAAATTGATAGCTTCTAAGTTTTTGGGAACAATTTTTTGTTTTATTTTTGCAACTTCTTCTTTTATTAAAAGTTTTTCTTCTCCAAAAAAAAGAATTAAGTTTTTCATGGCTCTTTTAACTCCTCAGGAATTGTTGTATATATTTTAACACTGCTGTTGGAAATTTTAAAGCTGACTGCACCGCTAAAGTCCGTTCTAAGCACTGTTACGCCACCGTTTTTCAGCAGTTCTATTACTTGTGGTGACGGATGGCCAAAATTGTTATCTTTGCCGACAGAAATTATGCCATATGAAGGTTTAACTTTTGATATGAATTCTTCAGATGTGGATGATTGACTCCCATGGTGACCAACCTTTAGAACATCTGAGCTTATATCAATCTCAGAACTTATCAGGCTTTGCTCTCCTTCGTATTCCAAATCACCTGTGAATAAAAAACTTATACCCTTATAATTCATCTTAAGCACAACCGAACCATTATTACTCGAGTAATTCGTTTTTTCATTTTCGACAGGATTTAGCACATCAAAAATAGCATCATCAATAATAAACTGATCTCCTCTGCCAACCTGTATGGTTTTAATTTGCTTTTGCTGTGCAATCTTAAGCATTTCTTTGAAAATAGCACAATCTTCAGGCACACCATATACAATGCTTTTAACTTTCATAGAATTTAATATGGATAAAAGACCTTTTGCATGGTCATCATCAAAATGAGTAAAAACTAATACGTCAATTTTATTTATTCCTTTTGAATAAAGCAAGGGCATGATTATATCTTCACCCGTGTCAAAATCGCCATTATAATATACAGGTGTGCCGCCACCATCGATTAATACAACTTTTTTGCTTTCGGTTTGAATGAGAATAGAATCACCTTGTCCTACATCTATAAAAGTCACCTCAAAAGCTTTTAGAGGTATAATGACAGGTATAAGCGCAAGAAACATTAGAATAACTGCACAAAGCCTTTTATGTCTTGATTCAATTTTACCAAAGGACGGTACAAAATCAAACATCAAAACCAAAAACATAAAATACAGAACTATACTTATTGGAGGTATTGCGGGAACTATTATTGTTGAAAAAGGCAGTTTTGAATTAATAAGGATAATTTTTTCTGCAATCTTTAATAAAAAGCTAGGAACTGTCATAAAAAGTGGCCCCGCGAAGGTAAACAAGAGCCCAATAATGCCTGAAATAAGTCCGCTGATTAATATTATACTTACTAAAGGTATTACCAAGATATTAGTTACAAATCCGATTAGTGATATGCTGTTAAAATAATAAGCCAAAAAAGGCCATACAGTAAGTTGTGCCGATACCATGACTGCGATTGAGTCCCTAAGATACCTTGGAAGCTTTTCAAGGATTAACTTTAAAGGAGCGAAAAAAAGCATTATTCCAAGCACCGCAGCATAAGAAAGCTGAAAACTGATGGAGAACAGAGTTAGCGGGTTCATAAATAATAAAAACGTTGCCGAAAGGCAAAGCGTATTTATAGGGTCGTTTTTTCTCCCTACGACCTTGGCTAACATAAATACTATTATCATTATAGCCGCTCTTATGACTGACGGTGATAGCCCTGCCATAAAACTATAGAAAATAATGGCAGTACTTCCTATGATAAAAGAAATAATGTTTGATAAACTTAATCTGGAAAAAACCATTTCAAGAGCGGCATATATGATTCCTGTATGAAGGCCGGACACTGCTAAGACATGTGCCACTCCGCCATTTTTTACAGCTTTCATGGTTTCGGCAGGGATGTTGTCCTTTATTCCAAGAGCAATACCAACCATCAGTGATGACAAGTTTGGAGGAAGGCAGGATTCATAAAAAGACGTTAAATTCTCTCTTAAACGAAAAGCAGTTGATACAAAAGGGTTTATTTTATATCTCCCAATTTTATCTATTCCCTTGGAAAACATTGAGGCCGAGATGCCTTTTTGCAAAAGAAACGCTTTATAATCAATGCCGTTTGGATTTCGCCGGCCTTGTGGAAGTTTCAACTTACCAGAAAACTTTATAACATCGCCATATCGATATATTATACTTTCGTCATCTAAGAGCGAAGAAAGTCTTACTTTCCCAGTTACAACTTCATACTTTTCGTCATCCAGCAAATATAAAACTTTTACATCATATACCACTTTATCTTGTTTTGCTGTAGGAACGCCACTTACCATACCTATCAAAGTCTGCTGCTGCTCTGCAAAATCAGCTACTGTTCCTACCATTTTATCTAATCTGAAGTTATGATAAAATGCTCCAAAAAATACTATAGCCACGGATAATAATGCCATTCTTGCTTTTTTATTTTTAATTAATATACTTCCTGCAAAGCTTATAATAGATATAACAATAAACATTCCGGCAGCTTTTACAGAATTACCCAGCATTATACCGGGAATGAAAAATATCACAAAAAACAGAAAGGGTCGGTACATTTTATGACTCCTTAAGCTTTATTTTAACAATAGTTATTTCTGGATTTATTAGGAAAATCCTGCTTTTGAATTCATTCGGTGCTGACTGCAAAAATAATTTACAAACTTAAAGAAGGAAAAATAAAATTTTTAGAGAATACTTATATTAATTATAAATTAAATAGTAAACTTTTTAGGTGCCCATTAGGGAGAATAGGGAATCAGGTGAAAATCCTGCAGCGGACCCGCCACTGTAAGCAGGAAGTTTCCCACAATTGCCACTGAAAGTTATAAGCTTTTGGGAAGGCGTGGGTAAGCACTGAACTGCAAGCCAGGAGACCTGCCTAAAATGTTTATAAGATATCTTTAGGATGATGGTAAAGTTCTAAGATTGAGTTTTTTTCTTCAATCTTAGAACTTTTTTGTTCATCCAAACACTTAGTTAAATTAAATCTATGATTTAAATCTTATTGAGGAGGAAGTTTTATGACAAAACTTGAACAGACCTTACAACAAATTAAACCTTTAGATGAAGAAGTTATGGAAAAAACCCAGGCTCGCCTGGATGACCTGACAAAACCTGTCGGAAGCTTGGGTATGTTAGAAAATATCGCAAAGCAAATTGCCGGTATAACAGGCAGCGTGGTCCCAGAATTGCCAAAAAAGGCTGCAATTTTAATGGCAGGAGACCATGGTATCGTTAAAGAAGGGGTAGCACCTTTCCCACAGGAAGTAACACCTCAAATGGTACTTAATTTTGTAAATGGCGGAGCTGCCATGAGCGTACTAGCACGACATGAAAATGCTAAATTGTATGTGGTTGACATTGGCGTAGCTTCAGATTTACCTGATGTGCCAAACATCATCAAGAGGAAAGTAGCATATGGAACGAAAAACATGGCCGAAGGACCTGCTATGACTTATGAAGAAGCAACTCAAGCTGTAGAAGTAGGAATTGATATTGCTGAAATGGTTATTAGGGAAGGTGCCGGAATAATAGCTATTGGCGAAATGGGTATTGGAAACACCAGTCCCAGCTCTGCCATTATTGCTACTTATAGCAATCTTCCGGTTAAAAATGTAGTAGGGAGAGGCACCGGAGTAGATGATGAAAAATTGAAAATAAAAATAGCTGCTATTGAAAAAGCTTTAACTGTAAATAAACCAAATCCTAAAAACCCCCTGGATGTCCTATCAAAGGTAGGCGGTTTTGAAATCGCCGGACTTACCGGAGTTATACTAGCTTGTGCCGCAAACCGAGTTCCAGTTATAATTGATGGATTTATTTCCGGAGCTGCCGCAGTTATAGCAAAAGAAATGTCACCATTAGCTGTAAACTACATGTTGGGCTCACATCTATCAGAAGAACCCGGGCACAAGATAATTCTGGACTTTTTAGGCATCAAGCCAATACTAATGATGAATATGCGATTAGGAGAGGGCACCGGTGCAGCTCTTGCAATGAACGTGATAGATGCAAGCCTAAAAATATTAAAGGAAATGTCAACATTTAGTGAAGCTGGTGTTTCAAACAAACTGTAAATTAAATAACAGCCCGTAATTATTCCAAATTATTAAGTAATCCCTGTGCTAAGCTGCTTGGCAAGGGATTACTTTTTACTTTATAAAAACCAATATTGCTTTTAAATGTGGATAAAATAACTCTGGTGATTCTTTTTTTGAGCAGCTCTTTATTTTCCTTATTGAGTATTATATAATTTACAATAATAAATCAAAAAAGTTTTTACGGGGGAATGTCTATGTTTTTCTTTGGCATCTTTGGAATTCAGCAAAAGGACCGTCCTGTAAAAGAATTCGATAATATTATTTGTCCCGAGTGTGGAAGGCTTACCCGAGCAGAACTCAGAGAGTCATTTACATATTTTCACTTCTTTTTTATACCGATATTCAAGTGGAATAAACAATATTTTCTTCAGCTTAGATGCTGTGGCAGTATATATACTGTAAATCCGGACTATGTAAGAGAACTTCAGCATGGAGATAGTGTAGATTTTGACCGGTTACAAAAAATGCAAATGCCAAACAATATTTGTCCTCACTGTGGAAGTTTCATAAATCCGAATTTTGCTTATTGCCCTTTTTGCGGACAAAAGCTTTCTTAGTGACTCAAGCTGCTTATCAAATCTTGCATGATGTAGTAACCCGGTTTTTGTTGAGCAATAAATCTGATAACTTTTATAGCTCCATTTGCCAAAACTTTTCTTGATGTCAGCTTATGAGAAATTTCTACGGTTTCATCTTCACCTATAAAAAACACCGTATGTTCTCCTACTAAATTGCCGCCCCGAATTGCATGAATACCAATTTCATTTTTATCGCGTTTTTTTCTTATATCAGCTCTGTTATATACATAGTATACATCCTTACGAACTTCTTTAATGCCATTGGCAATCATAAGTGCAGTTCCGCTGGGTGCATCAATTTTTTGATTGTGATGCTTTTCGATAATTTCAATATCATGGTCCGATAAAATCTCTGCAGCCTGCTTAGCTAAGCTCAAAAGCAGAGAAATACCTAAACACATATTATGTGAAACAAATACAGGCACAGTCCTTGCAGCATTATAAAGCAATTCTATATGCTCTTCTTCAAGGCCTGTGGTACCCACTGCCAAAGCAACACCTTTAGCGGCAGCATAATCAGTAAGTTGTTTTATAGCAGAAGGATTGGAGAAATCTATTATTACATCCGGAATTTCCGGAATTTTAAACAAGTCATCATAAATGACTAAATCTCCTTCATTATAGGCTATATCAAAACCGGCTATTGCTTTCATGTCATTATAATTTCTTATTAACTGAATTACAGTTTTTCCCATTTTGCCTTGAGCACCGCTTACAACTACTTTTATCATGTTAAAAAACCTCCGATTTACATATTAATAGATTAATAATATATATTATGTGTAATAATATCATTTGGTTTCAAGTTATTCAATTATATTTTTTATAATTTTATGCTCATATTTTTTATTATCTAGAAGAAGGAATTACTGGTTTTTTGTCGAATAATATATTAATAGAAACTATAACTATTATCAAAAAGGGAGGCAAATAATGATGGAATTAAAAGGTTCTAAGACAGAAAAAAATCTTCTAGAAGCCTTTGCAGGTGAATCCATGGCCCGCAACAAATATAATTTTTTTGCTTCAATAGCAAAAAAAGAGGGCTATGAACAAATAATGGGTGTTTTTCAGGAAACCGCCGACAATGAAAAGGAACACGCCAAAATGTGGGCTAAATATCTGGGATTAATCGGAGATACCAAAGAAAATCTTGAAGAGGCCGCAAAGGGTGAAAACTATGAATGGTCAAAGATGTACAAAGAATTTGCCGAAACAGCCAGAGAAGAAGGATTTAACGATATAGCCGCACATTTTGAAAAAGTTGCGGAAGTTGAAGCCGAACATGAGAAAAGATATCTAAAACTGCTTTCACGAGTACAAGACGGAACTGTCTTCAAGCGTTCAGAACCTATCAAATGGCGCTGCCGCAATTGCGGTTATATCCATGAAGGTCCCGAGCCACCTGAAATATGTCCAGCTTGTGCACATCCAAAGGCATTTTACGAGCCTGCCTCATTTAATTATTAAATTTAAAAGCCTCCGATCGGAGGCTTTTAAATTTCATGCACGGTTTATTGTAAATATTTATAAATAAATTTAGAAATCATTATTAAGTTAATTATTTACTCTTAGAGACCAATGTCTTTTCTGTAATGCATGCCGTCAAAATATATCTTTGAAACAGATTTATAAACTAATTCACGAGCATCTTGTACGTCCTTCCCCAAAGCTGTTACTCCTAGAACTCTCCCGCCTGCCGTAACAATTTCACCATTCTTCAAGGCTGTACCTGCATGAAATACTATACTTCCGTTTTTTTCAGCATCTGCTAGACCTCTTATGGGTTTACCTGTTTCATAGGAGCCCGGATAGCCACCGGATGCTATAACCACGCATACTGCAGCTTCTTGCTTCCACTCTATTTTAGTATTTAGTAAATTTCCATTTATTACGGATTCTACAATATCTACCAGATCCGTTTTAAGTCGAGGAATTACCACTTGAGTCTCAGGGTCACCAAACCGGCAGTTATATTCCAAGACTTTGGGGCCAGACTTTGTAAGCATAAGCCCGGTATATAAAATTCCTTTAAATGGTATACCTTCACTAGCCATAGCATCAACAGTCCGCTGAATAATGTCATGTTCTACAGTTTTTGCTAATTCTAAGGTATAAGCTGGGGCAGGCGAAACTGCTCCCATACCCCCGGTATTCGGGCCTTCATTATTATCAAAAACTCTCTTGTGGTCGCGACTGCTCACCATTGGAACAGCCACTTTGCCATCGCAAAAAGCAAGCACTGTCACTTCAGGACCTTCTAAATACTCTTCGATAACTATACGCGATCCGGATTCCCCAAAGGCTCTATCGATCATTATGCTCTTAACTGCTTCTTTGGCAGTATCCCTATCATGTGCAATAATAACTCCCTTACCTGCCGCTAGACCCTCGGCTTTAACAACTAGAGGCATTTGGGCAGTATTTATATAATCCGCAGCATCCTGAGCCCTTTCAAAGACTCGATAGTCAGCTGTCGGGATTTTATACTTTTTCATTAAGTCCTTTGAAAATACTTTACTACCTTCTATTTGAGCTGCTGCTTTACTGGGACCGAAAATACCCAGTCCCCTGCTTTCAAATTCATCGACTATACCTGCCACCAATGGTGCTTCCGGACCCACTATTGTCAAATCAATATTATTTTTTTTTGCAAAATCTGCCAATCTATTTATATCGTTTACCGATATATCAACACAAGTTGCAAGATTTTTAATGCCAGGATTACCTGGAGCGGAGTATATCCGGTCAACCCTAGGACTTTGAGCAAGCTTCCATACCAAAGTGTGTTCTCGGCCCCCGCCTCCAACTACAAGGACTTTCAAGCGCGCTACCTCCTTTTGCTAAACAGTTTATTAATATGCGTATAAGCGGGCGGTCAAAGGCCGCCCATACATATGCTACTGAATTAATGTTTGAAATGCCTCATTCCTGTAAAGACCATGGCAATGTCGTTGGCATCTGCTGCTTTAATAGAATCTTCATCGCGCAATGAGCCTCCCGGCTGAATAATAGCCGTTATTCCAGCATCTGCTGCTGCCTCTACCACATCAGAGAATGGGAAGAATGCATCTGAGGCTAACACTGCACCTTTGGCCTTGTCACCTGCATGAGCAATACTTTGCTCTGTCGGCCAAATCCTGTTAACCTGCCCTGCACCGACACCGACAGTAATAAGGTCTTTTGCTAAAACTATGGCATTAGATTTTACATGCTTTACAACTTTCCAGCCAAAGAGCAGGTCTTTCATCTCCTTATCAGACGGGGCACGCTTTGTCACAACTTTTAAATCACTTTCGTCAAAATCTTTTATATCCAGCTCTTGAACCAGCAAACCTCCTGACACTTTTTTCATATCTAAGCCGAAATCGGATTTATTATCAAAATCTACTTCCAATATCCGTAGATTTTTCTTGGTCTTCAATATTTCCAGAGCTTCAGGTTCATATCCCGGTGCAATTACAATTTCCAAGAATATCTTAACCAATTCTTCAGCCGTCTGGGCATCCACAGGTCTATTTAATGCCACAATCCCGCCAAAAATTGATACAGGATCAGCTGCATATGCCTTAACATAAGCATCATAAATATTATCACTGCATGCCACACCGCAAGGATTTGTGTGCTTTAAGCCTACCGCTGCCGGCATATCAAACTCCCTAACTGCCTTGAGTGCAGCATCTGCATCATTTATGTTGTTGAATGATAATTCCTTGCCTCCAAGCTGTTTAGCACCGGCTAATGTACCAGAATGCCTTCCTATTTCGCCATAAAAAGCCGCCTTCTGGTGAGGATTTTCTCCATAGCGCAGGTCTTGAATTTTTTCGTACGCCAAAGTAAGATTCTCTGGAAACTCTGTAACTGCTAAATCAGCAGGTTCGTCAGCTAAAATCTGTTTTTCCAAATACCCTGAAATCAAAGCATCATAATGGGCTGTATGCTCAAAAACCTTGCAAGCCAGCTTAATTCGCTGCTTGACGTCGATATTACCTTTCTTTTTCAATTCATCCAGCACCAGCGAATAATCCTCAGGGTCCACAACGACAACCACATCCTTATGGTTTTTGGCTGCAGAACGCAGCATTGACGGCCCTCCGATGTCTATGTTTTCAATAGCCTCCTCCAAAGTTACGCCTGGCTTTTCAATGGTTTGTTTAAATGGATAAAGATTTATAGCTACAAGGTCAATAGGTTCTATGCCCAGCTTTGATATTTGCTGCATATGTTCATCATTGTTCCTAATTGCCAGTATTCCGCCATGAATCTTGGGGTGAAGGGTTTTGACCCTACCATCGAGAATTTCCGGAAATCCGGTAACATCGGACACAGTGGTAACTTCTATACCGGCTTCTTGTAAAGCTTTAGCTGTACCTCCTGTAGAGAGTATCTCTACTCCTAATTCACGAAGGCCTCTTGCAAATTCTACTAGGCCCTCTTTATTTGAAACTGATATTAGAGCTCGTTTAATCATTGCGAATCCTCCTTGCTGATTATTTTGACCCTACGGCCATTAGTTTCTAATCTACCTTCGGCAAATAGTTTTATTGCTTCCGGGTATATTCTGTGCTCCTCTTCTAACACCCGTGCTGCCAAAGTTTCAACAGTATCATCATCCTTAACGGGTACAGCTCTTTGCAGAATTATGGGACCTGTGTCAGCCCCTTCATCCACAAAATGAACTGTTACTCCGGTTAGCTTCACGCCGTAATCCAGCACGGCTTTATGCACTTTTTCGCCATAAAATCCTTCACCGCAAAAAGCCGGTATGAGAGATGGGTGAATATTCATGATTTTACCTTGAAAAGCCCTGACAAAATGTGGAGATAGGACTCTGATATATCCTGCAAGTATGACTAAATCCACATTGTAGGAATTAAGGATTTTTATGAGCTCATCTTCATATTCTTCCCTAGTTTTATAATTCTTCGGCAGCACTACCGCTGTAGGAATATTGTGTTTCTTTGCCCTTTCCAGGGCATAAACATCTTGCTTGCTGGAAATGACTACAACAACTTCTGCCGGAAAGTAGCCTGCTTCCGCTTTGTCAATGATGGATTGCAGGTTGGAACCTCCGCCGGATACCAAAATCCCAAGCCTCAGCTTTGGCAAAATACCACCCCGCCTTTCCCCATAGATACCTGTCCAATAATCCAAGCGTTTTCTCCTTGTTCTCTTACAGTATTTAAAATAGCATCGGCATTTTCTTTCGGTGCAACAAGTACATACCCTATGCCCATATTAAAAGTCCTATACATTTCTTTATCTTCAATCTGCCCTATTTTTTGAATCAAGTGAAATACCGGCGGAATTTCCCAAGACCCCTTATTGATTATAAACTCCATGCCCTCCGGTAATATACGCGGTAGGTTTTCTATCAATCCCCCACCGGTAATATGTGCCATGCCATGGATATCGAAATTTTCAAGAGATTTAACCGCTTTTGAATATATTTTTGTAGGTTTTAATAGTTCCTCTCCTAACGTTTCCCCAAAATCTTCAATATAATCTTCCGGCAAAAGCCCACCCAACTCAAAAAATACTTTCCTTGCTAAGGAGTAACCATTGCTGTGAAGACCTGATGATGCAATTCCAATAACAACATCATCTTTTTTTATAGATGAACCATCAATGATTTTAGTTTTATCCACAACTCCCACAGCAAAGCCTGCAATATCATACTCATCTTCATCATACATTCCTGGCATCTCCGCTGTTTCACCGCCAAGAAGTGCACATCCGGCCATCTTACAGCCATCAGCTACACCTTTAACTATATCGGCAACCTTTTCGGGAACAAGTTTTCCAAGTGCAATGTAATCCAGGAAAAATAAGGGTTCCGCACCGTGAACTAATATATCATTTACACACATTGCTACACCATCGATACCTATCGTATCGTGCTTGTCCATCATAAAAGCTATCTTGAGCTTTGTACCGACTCCATCAGTGCCGGAAACCAGCACAGGTTCTTTATATTTCTTGACGTCAAGCTGAAAAAAGCCGCCAAAACTTCCTAAATTTCCTAACACACCTGGCCTGAAGGTAGAACGCACATGGTCTTTTATGAGCTCGACTGCTCGATTACCCGCATCCACATCCACTCCGGCACTTTTATAAGTGGCTCTTTTTATTTTAACTCACATCCTTTTTCAGATTTAACGTTTTTCAAATACATAACGTTTTCCTTCACGAGGAACCTCAATCGGATATGCTCCCGAAAAACATCCCGTGCAAAATCTCTCACCCGAAAAACCCGTGGCCTTCATTAGGCCGTCCAAACTTAAATATCCCAAGCTATCGGCTCCTATATACTGCCTGATTTCTTCTATCTTCCGTTGAGCGCCTATAAGTTCTTTGTGAGTGGAAGTATCAATGCCAAAATAACAAGAGTGCATAACCGGCGGTGAACTTACGCGAACATGTACTTCTTTAGCTCCAGCTTCTTTTAAAACCTTAACTATGAGACCGCTGGTGGTGCCACGCACGATAGAATCATCGACCATTATAAGGCGTTTACCGCGAACGGCTTCCTTTACAGCATTTAGCTTGAGTTTAACTCCAATCTCCCTTGAGCTTTGGGTAGCTTTAATAAAAGTCCTACCAACATAGCGATTTTTAATAAGCCCGATGCCAAATGGAATCCCGGCGGCTTCGGCATAGCCCATGGCAGATACCGTTCCTGAATCCGGTACACCTATGACCAAATCAGCCTCCACTGGATGCTCCTTTGCAAGTAGCTTCCCCGCTTCCCAACGAGCCATATGAACATTGCTCCCATCAATGGTACTATCAGGTCGTGCAAAGTACACAAATTCAAAAATACACAGTGCCGAACTTGAATTATCTTTATTCTTTTTGATACTCTTCACTCCATCCTTATTTATAACAATTATTTCTCCGGGCTCTACATCTCTGATAAATTTAGCATCAATAGTATCCAATGCACAGCTTTCTGATGTAAGAATATATGAATCGTTTTGCTTTCCCAGACACAGTGGTCTGATACCATGCGGATCCCGCATGCCTATTAAGGTATCTTCTGTCATAATAACCAATGCATAGGAGCCCTTTATTTTCTCCATACAAATTTCTGCTGCCTTTATAATATCTTCAGAATGTTCCTGCGCAATTAAAAAAGCTACTACTTCACTGTCTATTTCAGTCTGGAAAGCCACTCCACGTTCTTCCAGCTCTCTACGCAGTTCCTGGGAATTTACCAGATTGCCATTATGAACTACAGCTAAAGAACCTTTTTTGTACCTAACTACAAGCGGTTGAGAATTAATAAGAGTGTTGGCTTCCGTGGTTGAGTATCTTACATGACCTACACCTATGTGCCCGGACAGTTCGTCCAGTATCTCATCATTAAACACTTCAGAAACTAAGCCCATTGCTTTATGATATTTTATACCGCTGCCTGAAGTTACTGCAATTCCGGCGCTTTCCTGGCCTCGATGCTGCAGTGCATAAAGACCGTAAAATATATTGCGCCCGAGAGCAGCATCTTTTTGTGGATTGTATATACCAAAAACACCGCAGGCTTCTTTTAGTTTATCGCTCATTTTTCTATTCTCCGTTTAATAGCATTATTCCATATTTCAGCTATTCTCTCTGTTGATACTTCTATTTTGCCAACAACTTGCTCTTTTTGTTTCACTTGTATGTTTAAACCACCGGATTTTACAAATCCCAGCACACTTGTTTTGACACCGATTTCTTTAGCAAGCTTATTTAAGACAGAAAGATTTTCTTCTGGTAAACTTAATATTATTCTAGATTGGCCTTCTCCAAAAAGCAGCGTATCCGGTCTTAAATCGGTTTCAATCTCTCCGGAAAAGCCGAGATTCCCTGCTATGCAGCATTCGGCCAATGCAACAGCCAAACCGCCTTGAACAACATCATGGGCAGAATTGACAAGCCCTAATTCAATGGCTTTTAAACAACAGGTTTGCACTTTCTTTTCTAATTCAATATCAAGCCTGGGTGCAGGACCTGCAGTAATGTTTAATACTTCCTGCAAATAAGTAGATCCTCCTAATTCATCAGTATTCTCACCAAGAAGGACTACCAAATCACCCTGTTTCTTAAAATTCATCGTGCAATGTTTATTTACATCATCTAAAACTCCAACCATTCCTACTATTGGTGTGGGATATACGGCACTGAACTTTCCTTCATTATAAAAGCTGACATTACCGCTTATAACTGGAATATTCAACTTCTTGGAAACTTCTGATATGCCATCGACACATTTTTCAAATTGGTAATAAACCTCTGGTTTTTCAGGATTGCCAAAGTTGAGACCATCAGTAAGTGCTAAAGGTTTTGCGCCACTTGCCACCAGATTTCTGGCAGCTTCTGCTACTATCTGTTTACCTCCCTCATATGGGTCAAGGTAGCAATAATAACCGTTACCGTCAACAGAAACTGCGATTCCCTTTTTTGTCCCTTTTATTCTAATAACTGCAGCATCTGACCCTGGTGCAACTACGGTATTTGTACCTATAGTCTGGTCAAATTGGCGGTATACTATAGCTTTACTGGCAATATTAGGTGAATCAAGCAGTTTAAACAATACTTCATTTAAATCATCAGTTACCGGGATTTTCAAAAAATCAATTTGAAGTTTATCCATATATATCGGTCTTTTACTTTCTCGTTTGACAATAGGTACACCTTCAGCCAGTGATGCGGCCGGGACTTCACCTACAACCTTCCCGTTTTCTAATATTCTCAGCATTCCATCATCGGTAACCGTTCCAAATTTTACAGCATCTAAATCCCATTTTTTAAAGATTTTCTTTACATCATCCTCATGGCCTTTCTCCACAATTACCAACATTCGTTCCTGAGATTCAGATATCATAATTTCATGGGGTTTCATGTCCTTATCTCTTTGAGTGACCAAAGCAACATCAAGTTCTATTCCGCTTCCGGCTCGGGCAGCAGTTTCGCATGTAGATGAAACTACTCCTGCGGCTCCCATATCCTGAACGCCGACTACCCAATCATTTTGTAGCAGTTCAAGACAGGCTTCCATCAGTTGTTTTTCCTTAAACGGGTCACCAACTTGCATCGGAGAACCCTGATCCGGATTGTCATCCGAGAGCTCCCCTGAGGCAAAACTTGCTCCGTGCATGCCATCACGTCCTGTAGCAGCACCAACCACCATTACAGAATTGCCTACTCCTGCTGCTTTTCCACGAACAATCTTGTCATGTTTAATTATTCCAACACACATGGCATTAACCAAGGGATTCTCTTTATATGAATCGTCAAAGTAGACCTCACCGCCGACCGTTGGAATACCCATAGCATTTCCGTAATCGCCAATTCCAGCAACTGCTTCTTCAAATAAATACTGTGTCCGATCATCACAAAGACATCCAAAGCGAAGAGAATTTAAGAGAGCAATCGGTCTTGCACCCATAGTAAAAATATCCCGAATCATACCTCCTGCACCTGTAGCTGCTCCCTGATAAGGGTCAACCGCTGAAGGATGATTGTGGCTTTCAACCTTCATAGCAACTGCTAAATTATCTCCAATGTCAACTATTCCAGCGTTTTCACCAGGACCTTGCAGTACCTGTGGACCTTGAGTCGGAAACCGCTTCAATACAGGCTTTGAATTCTTATAACTGCAGTGTTCTGACCACATAACACTGTAAAGACTCAGTTCCAAATAATTAGGTTCCCTGCCCAGAATTTTTAATATTTCGTCAAATTCTAAATCAGTCAAGCCTAACTTCTTAGCTTCTTCTCGAGCAGTCATGGATTTTACCTCCTTCTACATACTGCAGAATAGACTGAAACATTCTTATTCCATCGGTGTTACCGAGAATTTCTTCGGCACATCTTTCCGAATGAGGCATCAGACCCAATATATTACCTTCTTGGTTTGCTATAGCTGCTATGTTTTCCATTGAACCCAAAGGATTCGACGCCTCCGCTGCGTTTCCGTTTATATCACAGTACGTCAAAACTATTTTATTTTGTGTCTTTAGTTGTTCCATTGTCTTTTTATCAGCATAATAGTTGCCATATTTGCATGCAACAGTCAAGCGAATTACTTCGCCATTTTTGTAAAGATTAGTAAAAGGAGTAGCATTATTTTCAACCCGAACAAAAACATCATCAGAATAGAATTTCAGGTCTTTATTTATCAGCATTGTTCCGGGCAAAAGGCCAGCTTCTAATAATATTTGAAATCCATTGCCTATACCCAATATGTACTTTCCGGCATTGGCAGCATCTATTACGGATTTAATGACTTTTGAACGAGCTGCCAGTGCTCCCGGGCGCAGATAATCGCCATGAGATGCTCCGCCTGGAAGAATGATGAGATCAAAGTCTTGAGCGGCAAAAGTTTCTTTGTGAAAAATGTATTCCACAGGTTGGCCTAAAATATTTTTACAAACATGATAACAATCACCATCGCCACCACTTCCGGCAAACTGTATCACCGCACAATTCATGTTCAAACCTCCATTATTTCAAATTTGTAATCTTCAACTACAGGATTTACTAAAACTTTTTCACATAATTCCTTCATTATTTCCTTTGCTTTAGCTACATCACAAGCATTAATTCTTACCTCATAATACTTGCCCGTTTGTATATCTTGAATATCCTTAAATCCAATATTTGAAACAGTTGCTTTTATTGCGCTGCCTTGCGGATCCAGCACTCCAGTCCTAGGAAAAGTAAATACTCTTGCCAAAAACATACGCTTAACTCTCCTTTTATCATTTTATTTGTATTTTGCAACAGACAATACCATTGGTTTTTTCGGTGTTCTCTGTTACAGCATTGTAAAACTTTGCAGTATCATTGAATTTTGATAATTACATATTAACATAGGCCACTTTATTTAGCAATACTTTTTACGAACATTTTTATAAATATTTATGATATCGTGCGGTTTTAGGTCGGATTAGATTGGGCAGTCCCCCGGAATATTAGAGTTTATTTAAAAAAATTCTTATCCTTTTTACTGCTTCTTCCAGGTTTTCCATCGAAGTAGCATAAGCCATCCTCACAAAACCTTGACCGTTTTCGCCAAATGAACCGCCGGGAATAACTGCAACTTTGCCTTCCCATAAAAGTTTTTGGGCAAATTCCTCTGAAGAAAGACCGGTTTTTTTAATTGAGGGGAACACATAAAATGCTCCTTTGGGTTCAAAACAATCAAGCCCCATACTGCTTAGGCTTTCATATAAAAATTTTCTTCTTTTATCATATTCCATTCGCATATTCACAATATCTGCATCACCATTTCTCAAGGCCTCTATTGCAGCATACTGGCCCATGGTTGCCGCGCAGGTTACATTGTACTGATGAACCTTCAGCATTTCCTTAGTCAGACCCTCCGGTGCTGCAATATATCCCAACCTCCATCCCGTCATAGCATAGGATTTAGAAAATCCGTTTATAGTAACCGTCCTCTCCCACATATCGGGAATCCCAGCAAAAGCCGTATGATCCACACCATAAGTAAGTTCTGAATAAATTTCATCCGCAGCCACAATTAAATCATATTTCTTTATAATCGGAGCTAACTCTTCCAATGCTTCTTTAGTCATTACTGCTCCGGTAGGATTGTTCGGATATGGCAGAATTAACAATTTTGTTCTGTCGGTAATATACCTTTCCAGTATATCGGCTCTTAGCGCAAAATCATCTTCTTGATATGTAGGCACATAAACCGGTTTACCTCCGGCTAAAATAGTACAAGGCTTATAAGCCACAAAAGAAGGTTGGGGGATTAATACTTCATCACCGGATTCTACCAATGTTCTTATAACAACATCGATGGCTTGACTTGCTCCTATGGTAACAATAATTTCCGTTTCGGGTTTATAGCTTATTTTATATCGTTCTTCTAAGTACTTTGATATTTCTTGTCTGAGTTCAAACAAACCTGCATTAGGGGTATAGAAGGTATGACCCTGTTTAAGAGCCTCGACAGCAGCTTGATTTATATGAGCCGGTGTTGTAAAATCAGGTTCACCAATACATAGAGAAACTGCCCCTTCAACCTCGTTTACCATATTAAAAAAATAACGTATTGTTGAAATTTCAATATCTTTTGCCCGCTGTGTTACGTATTTCTGATAATCCAAAAAATCTCCTCCCTTAAATTAATTGATTTTTTAATTATGATTATATCTTCAAATGATTTCTTCGGCAAGATATTATATTATCGTAAAGAAGGAACTCTTGATAAAAAAGAGAAGTTATAAGAAATAACAAAAGCCGGAGGTAAGTCATGGAACTGCAAGCCGAAATTATTAAAATTATTCAGTCCTTTAGCAATCCAATGCTTGATGCCTTTTTTATTGCAGTCACGAATCTGGGAAGCAGTCTATTCTATTATCTTATGATTCCTATATTTTACTGGAATATTAATAAAAAAATCGGTATAACCTTAATTACATCGCTGCTATTTTCGATGTACATTAATGTATCATTAAAAGAAGTTGTCACTCTTGTAAGGCCAATAGGATACCCGGGTATAAGGAGTTTATTCGTAATCTCTGCCGGAGGCTTTTCTTTCCCCAGCGGACACGCTCAAGGAACATCTACGTTTTGGGGAGTTATTATGAAATGGTACCGCCACCAATGGATCTATATACTTGGAACTGCGGTTATTTTTCTGGTCAGCTTTTCGAGGCTGTATCTTGGTGTTCACTGGCCTTTAGATGTTTTAATAGGCATAATTTTGGGCTTATCCATATCTTCCGTTTTCGTGTGGATATCAAGAATATGTAAGCCCATACCGCTGATTTATAATACAGTGCTCTCCATTATTGTGCCAATTATACTAATTTGTTTATTCCCTCATGAAGATAATTTTATTTACACAGGAATGCTATCGGGTAGCTGGTTAGGATATGTTTGGGAAAATTACTTTATAGATTTTGAGCCAAAATGTAAAACCATGATTAAAACATTGATAAAATATCTGATAGGTATTATTGGTTTTTTATTGATATATGAGGGTTTGAAGTTGATTTTGCCGCCTTATAATTTTTGTCGTATGCTAAGATATTTCAGCATTGGATTATGGTTAACATTTGGAGCACCTATTTTCTTTTACCGACTTGGCCTTTAAGAACCGTCTAAATAATAAAAAAGTTCGTTTAATAGGCTCTCATTTTCGAAACTTCTTTTAGTTCTTTTTTCAGCTTCAGTCTCCAACTTTCTAATTCTGATAATATCTACCAATAGCTTATCTTATTAAAGGTTAGTTTTCAAGCTTAGTAAACTGAAAAATCGGGCTTTCCCCGATTTTTCAGTTTACTACATCTCAGCAGTTTGTATACCTTGCATTATTTTATCCATCATGGTGTTTTTCTCAGTTGCATTGGATTTGTCCCATACAAGCTCAAAAAGAATTCCCATCCCAGGCAGTGCCTCTTCCTCTCTTGTATCAATAGTTTCTTGGATATAGCCTTCAATCTCCTCCCGACTACTTCCTGAAAGATTGTGAATTACAAGATTTCTGATATCCAAAGCTGGTCCCACTACAATCTACCTTCCTTTCATTTTAATTCTAAGTATATTAGTTCCCAAATTTATAAAAAAAAATGACGGTTTGTACCATCATTTAAGAGTTTATTAGCTTTAACCTTGGAAAATTTATATAATTATACGCCAACCAGATTTTCCTCATCATCAATACACAGTTCTATTACTTCCTTAATATTTTTTAAGGCTTCATCTTACTTTTATTTAATTTCTAGAATTAATCCTGTCATATCTAAAAACTGTTTTTCAATCTCTTTTTTTATTAAGTCATCTATATCTTGATCTACTACCAATTGTACAGACATTTTATCGAGAAATACACTCGGATTTCTCTTTGCTTTAATACCTTTTTCATTTATGAGTCGTTTTGTAATATTGATTATTTCTATTTGGTTGCAGGAGTCGCTTACGGTTATTGAATAGCCGGTTTCTCTTTCCAACTCTTTAATTACATTACTATATTTTTCACCAATGGGTTTTGATATAAATGAAAGTTCGATGTATTTCACACCATTGCTTGTTACTTTTATGCTTTTTTTATAAGGTCTGTGTGGTTGCGCATAAAATTTTTCATCTATATGCCTTAGAGCCTCATTTTGCTCCATTTGGTTTATATTTGTGTCAGCAAGTATATTAGGATTGGTTTCATTTTCCTCATTTACTGCTAAGGATAAGCCTGTTATTTCTTTAAATTTATCAGACAGCATTTTGCCATCAGGCAATTCGCCTTCTGCAAGAACTTTAACTTTACCGGAGTAAGGCATATACGATATTTTATTTATTGTCACATCTGCAGGAAATAAATTATAAACAATCTCATCAATGGCAGATTTGTTTACATTTTCATTTATTTCAACACGCCAGCCCGTATGCACCTCAAATTCTTTAATCTTACTATAATACTTTGTCTTGGCAATATCCGGAAAGTTAAAATATAGTAATGCGATTTTATCATCAAATCTTGCACCTTTTTTATACAGACCTGATTCGTAGCCGAAAAACTCATCTGCCAATTGCAGCATTTCATTGACTTCCATCACTTTAGCTCGCTCAGCTTCTCTATTTCGCTTTCCTTTACAGCATGATATAGAAACATACGACGTGGGTTCGGTTCAAAGTACGGAGAGTTGTTTAGTATTTCCTTTACTTCTAATGTGTCCTGCTCATACCCCCAAATTTCCATAAGTTCTTCTGCGGAAAGAGCAGTTTCTGTGCCTAAATTGTCTTTTACAAATTCCCATAATTCTTTTATACTTTCCTGAGTTAGAGGTTCATTACGTTTCATGTTAGGGTATTTCGATATACCTCTTTGTTTTCGAGGTTTTTTTATATTTATTTCATATTGTTCTCCATTCCGGGGCGCATATATAAATCCATTAATATCCTTTTGTATTTCCTTGCCAAGACTGTTTATAGCTTCAGGATTACCGTGGACTAAAAATATCCTCCGCGGGTATAAGTTATTAGCAATATTTAATATTTCCATCTTATCGGCATGAGCTGAAAGACCAAACTTGCCTACACGGCATTTTACACTAATCTCTCGCTCTCCTAATTTAATAGTTCTGTCCTGTTTTTTATCAGCATCATCATCTGTTTCAATGATTTTTAACAAATCTTTTCCTGGTGATTCTTCATCCTGATACCCGGTTACGGCAATTAAATTGTTTTCATTAGTTGCTAAACTTTGGGCATACATTTGACTAGGTCCGCCGGTTAACATACCTGAACTGGCAATAATAACACATGGATTTTTTGATTCTAAGATTTCTTTACGAAATTCAGGGTTGGCCACAGGGGATACATTGTCATCATAAAAGATATCCACTCCTCTAAATACTTTTTTTGCCAAATTTGATCTTAAATAATTTGGGTTAAGCTTATAAATCCGACAAATATCCTTCACCATACCATCGACGTAAATTGGACACGAAAGCAGCTGCCCTCTGTTCATAGCTTTTTTTAATATCAGAATTACTTCCTGCGCCCTTCCCAATGCAAAGGCAGGAACTAAAACCTTCCCTCCGTTGATTATCACTTCATTTATAGATTCAATAAGTCTTTGTTCTTCTACTTGGCGGTTAGCGTGAAGCTTGTCTCCGTATGTAGATTCAAAAATAGCCACATCAGGCCTAAGTTTAGGAACGGTAGCCCCTTCTATTGTATTTTGCCTAAATCCAGAAATATCTCCCGAGTAAAACAAACTGCCTTCAGAACCAACCATATAAATAGACGCCGCACCTGCTATATGGCCTGCACTGTAAAAGGTAGCAGTAATATTACTGTCACTAAACAATTTAAAACTAAAATTTGGTGAAAAACAAACGGTTCTACCCAGCATTTCCTGTACATGATTTTCTGCATATATGGGAATTTCTGGTTCTCTTTCCATTATTTTTAGACTGTCATATAAAAGAACTCTTGTAAGGTCTTTAGACATATGAGTCATGTATATAAGTGCGTTAGGAAATTGACGGCTTATGGCCGGGAGAGCACCTGTATGATCTGTATGGGCATGGCTTATTATAATAGCATCAATACCACCGTTTTCTTGAATTAGCCTAAAATCCGGAAGGGTATCTTTTGATGAAGTAAGCCGTATACCGCAGTCCAATAAAATATTTTTTCCGTCTATTGTCACAAGATAGCAGGAAGCTCCTACTTCTTGTGCTCCACCACAAAATATTAACTTCAAGTTTTTACCTCCAATTTTATTAGTATTTATAATTAATCTGTTGTTTTTTATTCTTTAACAGAACTATTATATCAGAAGAGGTTTGATTTTTCAGTATTATATATCGAATTGAACAGCAATATGTAGCTTAAAGTCTTTAATTTGGTATAATAAGTTTATCATACATTATAATTTAAGTAATAGACGGAGGTTTAAAATGACACCGATTAAACTTATAGCTCCTACCCTCTTCGGTATAGAATCAGTCACTGCAAATGAATTAAGGAGATTGGGATATAGTAATGTAACAGTGGAAGACGGCAGGGTTACCTTTATAGGTGACAAGCAGGCGATTTGCCGTTCAAACCTTTGGATACGCTCTGCCGAAAGAATTTTAGTAAAGATAGGCGAGTTTTCTGCCACAACTTATGACGAACTCTTTGAGAATACAAAATCTCTTCCATGGGATGAGTGGATACCGGAAGATGGAGCTTTCCCCGTAAAGGGCTACTCCTTAAAATCAAAACTTTACAGCGTTCCTGACTGCCAGTCAATAATAAAGAAAGCTGTTGTAGAAAAATTAAAAAATAAATATAAGAAAAGTTGGTTTGATGAAACCGGACCTCTTTATCAGATACAATTTTCTCTAATGAAAGACAAAGTCACGCTCATGATAGATACTAGCGGTCCGGGGCTGCATAAAAGAGGCTATAGGGAAAAGGCCAACATAGCACCACTTCGTGAAACTCTGGCAGCTGCAATGATACTGCTAAGCAGATGGAAAACTGACAGGCCGCTGCTTGACCCGTTTTGCGGTTCGGGAACAATCCCCATTGAAGCCGCACTTATTGGAGCAAATATCGCACCGGGTTTGGATCGTGAATTTGTATCACAGAGTTGGCCACAAATACCTAAGAAAATATGGTGGGATGCAAGAAATGAGGCTCATTCACTGATAAAGAAAGAAAAGCTGGAAATTAGGGGTTCGGATATTGATAAAGAATCAGTAAAACTTTCTAAGGAAAATGCCTACAAGGCAAATGTTGATGAATATATTACTTTTGAAAATGTGGCTGTAAAGGACATCAAGCCCTTTGGAGACTATGGTTGTATTATATGCAATCCACCGTATGGTGAGCGTATGGGTGAAAAACATGAAGTAGAGCAAATCTACAAACAAATGGAAAAAGCCTTCAAACAATTTGATACATGGTCACAATATATACTCACACCACATGAAGACTTCCAAAACCACTTCGGAAAAATCGCAGATAAAAACCGAAAATTATATAATGGCATGATAAAGTGTTATTATTATCAATACTTTGGCCCTCGATTTTAGGAAATATCGAGTATATGAGCTTTTAATGATATATGATATAATTAGTATAGTATAACTTTAGAGTTTAGAATTTCCAACAAACGGGGGTTTGGATATTGGAAAAAAAATCTCGAGACCTTGTCGTGAATCGAAAAGCAAGGCATGACTATCATATATTAGAAACTTTTGAAGCAGGCATTGCTCTTACAGGTACCGAAGTAAAATCTGTGCGTGAGGGAAAATGCAATCTCAAAGATAGTTTTGCAAGAATTGAAAATGGCGAAATATATCTATATAATATGCATATAAGCCCATATGAAAAGGGTAATATTTTTAACAAAGACCCTTTAAGAACACGAAAGCTGTTAATGCATAAAAAACAAATTAACCGACTTTTTGGGCAGGTTAAAGAAAAAGGCCTGACTCTCATCCCACTTAGATTATACTTAA
This sequence comes from Tepidanaerobacter acetatoxydans Re1, assembly GCF_000328765.2. NCBI lineage: Bacteria > Bacillati > Bacillota > Clostridia > Thermosediminibacterales > Tepidanaerobacteraceae > Tepidanaerobacter > Tepidanaerobacter acetatoxydans. Next base: position 1,112,116 of record NC_019954.2, on the reverse strand, counting down.
ACGAGCGGGGACTTGTTAAGGTTGAATTAGCCTTGGCTAAAGGTAAGGCTCTATATGATAAACGTGAAGATGCAAAGCATAGAGATGCTGCAAGAGAAATAGAAAAGGCCTTCAAAGAGTTTAATAAAGCATAAACTATGATTTAGCTGCAGGAGAGATGTGCTTTCCTTAAATTTGCAGTAAATCATAGTTATAATGCTACTATTTTTTAATGATAACATGTTTGAGGAAGGGAAGAAAAATGCCAACATTTGATTTTGAATGCAGAAAATGTGGTAATCGTTTTAGTGAATTTGTCAGCATTAAAGATAAGGATAATGTTCGCTGTCCAGAATGTAATGGTGAGGTAAAGCAGCTTTTCACCGGTTTCCTTTTTACGAGGAAAAGTAATGCGAGCAGCACAGGCACATCCTGCAGTTCTTGCAGCGGAGGCAATTGCAGCACATGTGGGCATTGATTTTGATGCAGCAATTTAATGACTTAACACATGATAAAGTATTTTAAACTCATGCATTTCTCGCACTTGACATATAATGACTAATCCTTTATAATCTATAATTGCGAAGCCGATGAATACAGAAAACAAGTGGTTTTAATCACTTGGCAAAAATATAATAAGCTAATCTGGGCTTAGCAATGATGCGGGATTGTGTAACGGTAGCACCCATGACTCTGGATCATGTTGTCCAGGTTCGAATCCTGGTCCCGCAGCCACGGCCATATCGTCTAGGGGTTCAGGACGCCGCCCTCTCACGGCGGTAACGGGGGTTCGAATCCCCCTATGGCTACCAAATACAGTATAGGCGCAGGTTACAGAAGTTGACGATAAATTAAAATAGTTTCAAGGGTGCCGCCCTCCTTCAAATTAGGAGGATTTTTTATTATGTGGAAAAAGCACTTGAAGATGTTTTTACTATATAAAAAGGCTCAGGGTTTAGCAGAAAGAACATTGCAAGATTACGAATACAATATTGGTTTATTCTTCAAAGCGTATCCAAATGCTTTAAAAGACGATGAAAGGCTAGAAATGGCTGTTTTAGAATACTTTTCAAGCATCGGTCATCTTGCGCCGGCAACGTTCAATAGCCGCCGGAAAAACCTGAATACGTTCTTTTTGTGGCTGAAAGATGAAAAGGGTATCATTGAACAGAATCCTATATGTCATATCAAGCGGCGAAAAGAAGAAAAACTGCCACGGGCATCCGACGAAGAAACTCTGGCAAAACTCCTCAAGGCTCCCGACATAACAACCTTTGCCGGCCTTCGGGATTATGCTCTTATTGTGCTTACACTTGATACCGGTATCCGGCCCGGTGAGGCTTTTGGATTGCTGAAAAAGGATTTTGACCTTGAGACAGGGCAGATAGAAATTCCGGCAGAAGTGGCAAAAACAAGGACAAGACGAATCCTGCCTATCCTCCCTCAAACTGTTCTTGCCATTGCTGAATTGATACAATCCCGGCATAAATACTGGCCTGACACTGTTCCGGTGTTTTGCACAGAGAATGGTGGAAAGTTGGGAAAGAATCAGTGGGGTAGAAGGATGATAGAATATGGTGAGAAGATAGGCAAAAAGGTCACACCCTATCAACTCCGGCATTCTTTTGCCCTGCTATTTTTGCGAAACAAAGGAAGTGCTTTCCATCTTCAACAGATGTTAGGCCATACCACAATGGAAATGACGGAGAAGTATGTGTATTTGAGCAAAAGTGATGTGGATGAAGTGCATTATACGGCAAGTCCTCTAAATAAATTGATGCCGATGAAAAAAGAGTAAGGAATATCAAAAAGGAATGAAAATAACCCGGTTTTTGCCGGGTTTCTCTTTATACGCTCATATGCCGATTATGAAGGGGTTCTGTGTTTATACATCATACTATCTTAAAAATCCCGCTTACAGCTGAAATGTGGGAGCGGGTTGAGGGAAAAAGAAAAAACTATTCGGACTTTGAATTTTCATCGTCAAAATATAGTGATATTTGCTGTGGTTTCGATATATGATTAATCACTTTAAGAACTTTATGTTCATTTTTAATAGCTTCAGATGTTGCTATTTGTGTCGTTTCAATCTCAACTTCTAATGTATCCCCTTTGGCAAAAGCTCTGCTCTGTTAGGCAACTCTCTTCCTCCTTTCTCTTCGTTGTTAAAAAAGCAGAACCTGTAATATCTTATTTAGACATAAACAGGATTTATCCTGCTTACAAAACAAAAAATCCCCTGTTTGAGGGCAGTGGATCGGCTCTCTAGATCCCTCTCTGAGTAGGTTTATGCACTGCTGCTCGATTAGTTTTAATCCAATTTATTATTACTGTTCTTGAGAAAGTGCTCTTTAGTCAATAAAGATTGTTGCGCATTTATAAATTCCTTTTTCCTCATATCCTTATTAATGTTATAAACTCTTTTATTGCTTTGTATTAAAGGCCCAAAAAATATTAGAATAAGCACTAACCCTAACACAATATCAAGCCTAATAATGTTATATATTATGTCAGCAATAAAATAAAGGACAACTGGTATTACAATAAAAATTCCAATAAAATATGATAAGCCTTTTATAATATCAGTGCCAACATCGTTCTCAACTTCCATTAATTTAACACCTTCTGTTGCCTGACTATCAATAAAATGCCTAAACGAGACACATAATTCACTAATTTTATTCGAAACAAAATTGTTCTTCTTTATGAATAACGCAACCCAAGTCCGTAAAACATGAAATCCAGAGCAAAGTAAATGGATTAATAATTTGTATAATATACTGATAAGTAATATCATTATTATGGAAAAATAAATAGAAATTAATCCATAGCTTATAATATTCCTACTAGTTAAATCCTCATGTATAAGACAATAAAATAGAGCTTCTGCATCTCTATTCTTAAAAGACACATTGTTTAATATATAGTCTTGGTATAATTTTGTTTCTTTATCAATTGCTCTATTAATATCTTCAACTGTCATAGATTTATATTCTGCGAGAGATATCTCTTTTTCGTATTGCCTTAGTTCCCCAATATAATATTCTACTAGTTCCAAATCTAATGGACTAACTACATCAATTAACTTTTCCATCCTAATCTTTATTATTTTCTTATCATTAAAAGGAGAAAATATCTTTGAAACAATATCTTTCAGAAATGATACCGCAATAGGAAAAACAAGTTCTTTTAAAAAAGCAAACATTATTCACCCCCCCATCTAAAATACAAATTTATCAAACTATGTTTGCCTCAGTATTTTCAGCATAGTCGCTTTGTGTTTCTGGCACCTTTGATACCTCTTTGTATTCAATTCCGGCATACTTACACACACCTTTTGCTATCGCTGTGGATACGTGCTCCTGAAACTCAGCATCGGATAGGAGTTTCTCTTCCTCCGGATTCGATATAAAAGCAGTCCCGTGCTAGTATAATAATAGTACAAGTTAAACATGGACAATTTCTCCAGGAAACCATAAACTATATTCAGGAGGATGAGAAAAATGGTAAGAAGACAATTTACCAAGCAGTTTAAGGAAGATGCTTTAGCCTATGTCCATGATCACTCTGATCTAAGTGTTAATGCTTGTGCGTGCAATCTAGGCATCAGCTTGAGCACGCTCCATGGTTGGATAAAAAAAGCCAAAGAGACAGGAGAGGTTCATCGAGGTTCCGGAAACTATGCATCCGATGAAACCAAAGAGAATGCTCGCCTCAGAAGGGAATTGCAGGATACAAAAGATGCTCTTGAAATCTTAAAAAAAGCCATCAGCATCCTGGGCGACTGACCAAGGAGATCTTCTCGCAAACATCAAAGCTTGAAGAAGAATTAAAGCGAGAAGGCCTACGCCGCCTTAATGTCAGCGGGGTGCTGCGGATTCTAGGCGTATCTCGAAGCGGCTACAACAGCTTCAAGGAAAGGGAATCCAGTAAAGATAATAAGCCAACACGTAAACAGAAGATAAAGATTAATCCTCGACATTTACTTACAATCAAAGCAAATATAGGCGTTCCAAAAATCACGAAGGAGCTTGAAAAAATGGGCATCACAATCGCAGAAAAGACCGCCCTCCACTACATGAGGGAAATGAAAATTAAAGCCCGTTATATCAAGCCTTTTACTAAAACTACAATAGACCCTAACTTTGATAGCAACCTTAAAAATCTTCTCAAAGAACAATTCAACCCCGAAAAACCTAACGCAATTTGGTGTTCAGATATCACCTATATTTACACCAAAGAGGGATTTGCTTATTTGACTAGCATTATGGACTTATTCTCACGAAAAATTATCGCTTGGCGACTGTCGAAAACGCTTGAAGCAAAATGGGTAGTCGAGTGTGTTCTTGAGGCCAAGAAACTCAGACGTACTACACAGCCCTTGGTTCTTCACTCTGATCGAGGATCTCAGTATGTCTGTGGAAACTACCTTGAAGCTTTAAATACAATTATGCCTAGCTATTCTCAAAAAGCTAGTCCATGGCAAAATGCTTGTATCGAATCCTTTCACGCCTTAATCAAGAGAGAGTGGTTATATTGCTTTAAAATCAAGAACTTCAGCCATGCTTATAAACTTGTTTTTGAATATATTGAGACCTTTTATAATACTGTTAGAAGCCATAGTCACTGTGGATATTTATCGCCAAAGGAGTATGAAGATTATTATTATGCTCAGTTAAGAAAGTTTTTAGCGAAAGTTGGATAATGAGGAATTGTACCCGTTTGGGTTGTACTATTTATTGACATAGTACCATTCGCCTATAAATTCCCCTCCCACATCATCTGATAGGAATATATGTGCATCATTTTGTTCTTTTGTATTTGTAACAATTGTCCCCTGGTCTGGATAAATTGAATTAGTTTCAGTGCTCTTGTTCTCAACCTCTACCTCTAATGCTAAAATAGTGACTGCATCTTTATCATCGAACATACTTTTATAGTCTTCACTGGTTTCCAATTTTGCAACTTGCATTTTATTAATCTTCACAATAAATGGCCCTATTTCTTGGGCTGCTTCAACTTCCTCGTTTTTCTTAAAAATTGTAAGCTTTCCTATTTCACTTTCCTTGACTTCTGCCTGTTCATCTTTCTTTTTTTCTATATTTTCCTCTCCAACTTTATCTGCTATTGCATTCTGATTGTTGTCTGATTCATCTTTAGTGGCACTGCATCCAGTCAAAACTAATAGGACTATAAAACATATTATTAGTATTTTTTTCATCGATACCCCTCCCATATGTATGCTAACTTTAGCATACATATGCAGGAAAGAATTTCAACATTATTCAGCTTTTTACAATATAACTCTAAGAATACTTATGTAGAATGTTTACTTTTCTATCTTTCGTGTTATAATATATGTAAAGGTAATCAGCACCGCAAGGTGCGGTTGCCCAAAATAGTTACGGTTTAAGCCATAACCACCCTGGGGTAAGCAGGGTGGTTATCTTTTAGTCCCGAATTTCAGAACGGCTATGACGAACATTGCAAACATTATCATCAAAGACAATGCTTCATATGTAGTCATAAGCACCACCTCCCTTACGAGGGAAAGTGGCAACCACACCTGCCTGCCGATTACCTTGTCCTTATAATAACATCAGTTTTGAGAAAAGTCTATAAAAAGCTCTATTGAATCTATTACGTTTCAGTCGGATTAGTTGTAGTTATATCAGATTGCAAAAACATACTAGCCGTAAATGTTGCCGGAGTATTTACACCACCGCCCGCAAGCTTAACCGTTACATACGCATCGAACTGATGACCTGTTCCGTCAGGATACTCCACTTTAAACGTTGCAAGTTCATCATTGTCTTGCAATCCCTTCAATATCCTATAATTTGATGTAGATGTGCTATTATCAAACAGAAACACAAAATCTAAATCCCCTAAATCAGATATGCCAGGGATGTATTTCTTATGTTTATCCGATAGAGTAGTAACATCAATCTTCTCAGGGTCTCCACCTATTTCAGGTACTTCCATTAACAAATCGATTTCTTCAAAGTCAGTCATACTGCCTTCTTTATATGAAATTTTAGTTTCATTATAACTTATTCCTGCCATTATACTTCACTCCTTTTTTATTGATATACTAATAGATTTCTCTTGTCTACAATACCCCTAAACCTCATAGTCTTATGTTTTATGTTAGGGTCGGGTATGTCCCTTGCAAATTCCCTTCTAAAGCCTATAGAGTTCATTTTCTCATTCACCTGCTGGGCTAATGCACCTGTGCTTCTGTTATGCCATATATCTATTTGAATTACTATTTCAGTCAAATATTCAGGGCCTTTTTTAATATAGTCTTTGTTGAATTGCTCATAAAATGATATATAGGGAGGATTGGTAAAATCTTCAGGGTAAGCATCCGATACTTTATCTTCTCCTACAATCTCTTCCATTAGTTTATTTATGACCGGCTTGACATCATACATTACTTACCCACCTTCTTTATTTCCATCCTTACCTCACCCTTTATGGTTTCTTTAACATATTTCTCATTTTGTTTCATAGCTGGATACATATATGGATGTGGTCTTTGTCCATATGTTCCATAAAAAACCCCTTGCTCTGTTTCTATCTTGATAAATCCATATTTTTCAGCTACATCTGGGTCTATTTGGCTTTCATGTATCCACCACATGCCTTCAACGTATTTGGGGTTTATTCCCGGTGGTAGGTCTTTAGGTGATGCTCTACCAACTGGCCCCGTGCCAAATTCAACATACTGATTATGACCAGCTGTGCTTTTTACTATTCCTACTATTTTATCTTCTTCCTCTATTATTTCGGTTACTATGCCATCTTTTAACTGCCCATAATTAAATGGAGCGAAATCTTTTGCATCTCTCTGGATCTTTCTTGTGGCTTCAGTAACACCTCTCTTAACTGCTTTATTAACATCCCCACCCAAGCTATTCAGTTTCTTTAGTAATCTGTCAATGCCTTGCACACTACTCATTGTTTCACCTTCTCTAAGTCAGCTACTATATGGGTATTCCAAGGTCTTATAGCAACTATTTTATAATCAGGGTCTTGGCTTTCGTCAACACATACACAAACTCCGTCATTCTCGCTTAATTCCGTTCCTTTTTGACAATACATAGTAAGCATATAGGCAAGTCTCAGGCCATAAATTTCTGACAGCATTTTCCCGCCTGCTGGTTGGATATTGGCTTTTATAGCCCTGCCTTCCTTTTCATAGCCTGTATATTTTGTTCCATCAGCATCCTTGAAGGTACCGTGTTTTTTTACTGTATAAGGTTTTAAATCCCTTTGCCTAAGTCTCATATAATCACCTCGGCAATCTTCTTACGCTTCTAATCTTCTTCATTATGCTTTCAGGAATGCCTTCTTCAAAGTTTCTGTTTATTCCACCTTCACTATGGCCTGTTTGGCACTCAATACCTTGCTTATTATAGTAAATAATAGCCAACTCTACTTGTGCCCTTAGAAGGTTTACTGGCACTTCTGATAAATGTGTTAATTCCAAAATGGTATCCTTAGCATCTTCTAAATAAAGATTTAATAACTCATCTTGCGATGTATCTTCTAATGGTATGCCTAATTTAATTTTAAGTTTATCCAATTGCTCCATGAAATCACCTACTTAAGAAAAGAAGGCCACTATTTAGCAGCCTTCTTATTGGTGTCTTTCTTTTCCTCTTTCACTTCTTTAAACCCTTTACTAATAAGTTTATCTCTTTCATGCTCTGCCTCAGCAATCTTGACTACATTTAACCTTTCTAGCTTAAACACCAATCATCACCACCTACGCCAATGCTTCTTTAATATTTACTCGAATAGCCTTAAATTGATTGTCTTTAATCCATAGGTCATGATACTTTCTATAATCAATCTTCCAAGCATCTGCTTTTTGATTCACTTTTGGCTCAAATATTCTAATTACATCTGTTTTGCTCACTGCAATTGGAGCAGTTCTAGGAGTTATAATCCAATTGATATTTTTAGCTGTAGTATCAGGTGTAAATCCTCCAGCTTCTTGGCCGGACGTTTTGCCATCTAGAAACTGGTATTTGGTTTTCATCCTTAAAGAAGGAACTTTAATAATAGGGTTATTATCTATTCCTCTTACAGTAGTTTTAATATCTCCCTGCGTGAAGTCTATTACTGATAAATGTTTAGCCAATTCCGTTGAGTTCTCTAATATTGCAGCTACCTGCATATTCATAGTAATAACTAGAGGTATCTCCCCCGCCACATCGTATATAGCATAAATATCCTCTTTAAGCTTTGCCAATATAGTAGCGTCAGCTGGAGTGTATCCTCCTACTGCTGCGCTTTTTGCTATGGCCTGTGTTGCAATAGAAGAATACCTGTATGCGTCAATCTCGGGTATTACATGAGTTCTTTGAAACTCACCCATTACATTAGCAGCAGTTGCCACAAAATTAGTCTCATCTACATCCATTCTATCTAATTGGAATGTCCTGCCTCTATCCTGTGTAAGTGTTTTGGTCTGGTATTCTAGTGTTACCGCTCCATCCACAAAACCATTAGTTCTGTCATAATCCCCCAATGCATCCATGTCAATCATAGGGATTTTACACTCATTACCACCGTTATACTTTACTAATCCTGCGTTAGCTTCCATCCATCCGGATGTCGCCTGTGCAACAACCTGCTTATCAAGCTGCTGCATAAATAACTTTGCATATTCTAAAACATTAGGAATAGCAAACAGTTGAAGATTCATTACTTAACACTCTCCCTTTCTAAAATCCTAAATTTTGCCTTATAGTATCGGCTACTTGCTTTAACTCGCCACCATCAGGATTATCCCCAGTATTGTTGGGAGTTTGTCCGCCTAATGGCTGCTCGAATAAGTCTTTATAGCCTTCCTTTAAAAACTTAATCTGCTCGTCTAGGCCTTCAATACTGCCATCATCTTTGATTCTTAATTTTTCTCTGTCAAACTTACTCATCAATAAGTCGTCATATTTAGCTTTGTTGTCTTTCAGGGCCAATCTGATAGCATTGTCTAGAGTAATATTTTTGATTTTGGCTTCATAATCTACAGCGGCCCTTTTATTGGTCTCTTGTAGCTCTTTTACTTGCTTTTCTAGTTCCTCGTTACCTTTTACTTTATCCCCAAGGTCTTTGAGCTGTTTATCTCTCTCTTTGATATCAGATTCAAGCTGTTTCTTAGCCTCATTAACCTCGTTATATTTATCCTTAGGTATAAAGTATTTCGGCAGCTCTTTGTTTATATTTCCTACTATTTCATCAACCTTGGCCTCTTCAATTCCTGCTTTCTTAAGCAATTCTTTTAACCAATCCATTCTTTCATACCTCCATAGATTTTTATAGTCGCTCTCCGACTTGGGAGTTACTTTGTTCTTTATGCTCTACAAACTTTTAAAAAGAGCAATAAAAAAAGACCTTATTTGGTCTTAATCTACTTTTTCGTATGTTATTTCGAATATGTCTGCCTTACAAGGGTATCTTTCACCTTTCACTCCTGTAATAATATAACTTCCTTTATGAACATAGTGCTTGCCTTCCAATGTCCTAATGTATGGATATTTCTTTCCATAGTCGGTATCAAAATATTCTAGTTCATCTAAGTTAAGGTTTTGCCCTTCGAGTTTTATAATATCTACAATATCGAATCCATCCTCTAATCCACTTTTGAATTTCTCAGCCTCGATTATAACTGGTTTCTTCCTGTACCTTGCCATTTACTCACCCCTTCCCATCCATACTAATATTATCAAAGTCGCACATATAATTGCTGTTATCTGCACACTTGTTGCCAACACCTTCACCTCGCTTTAGGGAATAATAAAAGCACCCTCTAAAAGGATGCTAATCACCTGTAAAAAAATCAAGAAACTGTCTCCCCAGTTTTGTTAAAACAAAAGAATTCATACTGCCGGAGCTTGATTTTTTGAATTTAAGTGTTGCTTTTTTCCCGTTGCTAAGCTTCACCAGGTAATCTCCCATGTTTTTTACATTATCAAATAGTTCGTCATATTTGGATTGGGCTTTACTTTCTATGAGACCTAACCTTTCAAGTTTGTTTTGGATCAGAGCATATTGATCGTAGCTTATATTGGCGTCTTTTAAGATGTCCACATAGCTTTCAGATCTACTAAAGTAATCGTAAAGCTTTAAAACCCTTATATCCAGTATGTTCAGCTCGTCCAAAATATCATAATATATTAATATGACATCTTCTTGTAGTTTTTCCATAGAAGTGAGGTTTATAAAACCATTGGTAATATATTTTATCTTCTCTTCCTGTTTGGTCTCCATAACATAATCTAAGACTAAACCAAAATATTTGCCCTTGATCTCGATAAACCTTTCCTCATCTAATTCAATCAACTTTTCCTCTAACTCTTGTTGCCTTTTCCTAGTTTCAATCATAAACTCTTCAATCATTCGCTCGGAACGCTTTTGCTTATATGCTAACATTGCACTCGTCACCCCCTGCACCACTGAACCCGCTACCCCCTCTAAAAACATACTAGACACAATATCAACGGTCGGCTGGGCAGCAATATCGAATATGTCCTCTACTTTCCTTCTTAAATCCATAATTAACCCCCCTGCATAGCTTTTATCTGGGTCTATTATAGCATAATAAAAGCACCTACCGTTTTATCCAGTAAGGTGCTTATCTATATTGCTTTTCCTTCTTTTGTAGGCTTCTTTTGCTTCATTTAGGCTCATTTTATTAGCCCCACCTTTGTAGTCAGGATTATCATTTTGCAAACCATCATCCTGCCAGCCACAAACCTTACAAATTTCGAAGATGGAATCTTTTTCTAAAGTATATTGGCCGCAACATGAACATTGTTTATTTGGGTTCATATTTCTTTTTCTCCCCTTCCCAATATTCCAATCCTTTATCAGGCTTAAAGAATGTTGCTATTACCCCATCGGGTCTAGCAACTGCAAAACTATTATTGCTTTTGTCATATCTAAAAATATAACCTTGCTTTGTGGTAAATCCATCAATGTCTCCAGTAATTTTACTATTTAGTAAATCCTTGGCCATTACACTATATTCTTTTTCAGTTATATTCCCAAAATCAGAACTATGTCTTTGGTAGTGATCTTTAAACTTTTTAGGAGCAAAGTCTATAGCCTGCCAATCAATGGCATTCTTGTTATTGCTCCATATTTTTATAGTCATGTTATCCGGTATCCAGCCATCAATTTTCTGCTTGTAAAACGACTTAGTTTGCTCCCACTTCTTAATATCATTATACTTCAAATCTTGAAATTTATCAAAGGAATTAGGCATATCCTTTCCCAAAACCTCTTTATACTTTTCATACTGTTTCTTATCACTAACTTTGTTTAATATCTTCTTTTTCATTACCTCAGCTTGGTCTTGCCCGTATTTATCTACTACATATTTTTGATACCACTCTTTATAATCCATATCAGCCGGAATTAGATAAGTCCTACCTGTCACTGGGTCTCTAGCTCTTCTTTGGGTGTCCTTTAATGTATCCGGGCCAAGGTAAGCCCCTGTTGTGCTCCTGCAATTTGGATGCATGGGAGGAAGATTCTTCCCTGGTTCTGCTTCACTTACCTTAAATACCTTTCTGTCTAACTTCTGACATATCTCGCTTGTCCTATTATCCAAAGTAGATATATAGATATATTTCTCTATTCCACATTCTTTGTAACTTTCTATCTCTGCCATATTAGCCATATAAGTAGACTCTGTTCTCACTAGTCTCATTGCTGCATACTTGCCATATTCAGTATATTCCTCAAGCTCTTTAGCCATCTTGTAATAGCTTTTGCCACTCATAAAACCTGCAGTAATTGTCTCAGTTAGTTTTTCAGCTAATACATCAGTGTTGCCCCATATTCTTTCGGAAAAATGCTTACCGCTCCAAGGATTTTTGAGTATCTGTTCTATGGTTTTAGTCGGCAGTGCAGCAAAATCGAATCCAGTTCCCAAGCCTTTATGAATGTCATGTATGTTCCTGTAGTAAGCTTGGTTAATTGTATCAATATACTGCCTTTCGCTAAGAGTTATCTCCACATCTGCTATCTGCTTACACCTAAAATATACAGTTTCTTTTAAAGCTTCTAATCTTGTTATTCTAGCCTTATATGCCGGTGCATTGACTTTTGCTAACATCCATCTTTTTATAGTCTCGTTTTTTATATTAGGATAATATTGTCTCATAAGGTTTAAAATAAAATTAGGTATCCTTTGATTTAGATACCTTCTTGCCTCTTGATAAGATAAATTACTATCTGACGCATATTTATCAAATATATTTTTTATATCTTCCTCAATATCTCTTATAGCTTTATCATAGGCTTTAGTTATAGTTTGAATGGTCTTATCGCTATTCCTGTGATAATAATTCATTCTCTCCTTTGCTCTATTAGCCCAATACTTATCACTCCTCATCTTCACCATCTACTTTGCTAAATTTATCGGTGCCAAAGGCCTTTGCTGCTACTTTGGCTTTTTCTTCTTTTTGTTTCTTTAATTTCTCTAATTCACCTTCCACATCGCTAACCCATGGATGATTGGCTATAATGGTTTCTTGACTTATTACATCTTCTGAAGCTACACAATTGCTGATAGCCTCGGTTTCATTGATTTGTATATCTCTATTAAATATAAGCTCTACATCCTCATCGTAAGCGCCCTGACCATCTTCGGCTAAGTAAACATTCACAAAGTAAAGCAACTGCTCAAACGCTCTCTTGAATTCCACTTCTAGGTGATTACATTTTAAATCCAACCCTGCATATAAGAATTTAAGTGATATGCCACTAGGTGAATTCCCAAACTTATCTAAATCCTTCGGTACTCCCTGCCCAAATTCGTTTATGTCTCTTTTAAGCTGTTCAAAATGCTCTTTTGCCGCTTGAATGTCTATCTTTGGAGTTAGCGTGTCTACTCCACCATCTTTAACGTCATCAATTTTTATAGCACGATAATAGTTTAAATCCCTCATAAATTCTCCTAAATCCTGGCCACCATAACCTTTTAATACATAGATAAGGTTCTTGGTTTCTTCAATAAAATTATCTATATCACTCCTGGACTTATCATAGCTATCTATTAATGACTTTATGAATCGTACATCTGGATATTCTATTGCATTATTTTTAAAGCCTATGAAAGGTACCTTCCCCCATCCTCTGCCTTCTTCACCTTTTCTATAGTGTAATATAGGCCCTCCTTCATGTTGTTCGATATCAGGGATTAGATGCTCTCCATCCATCACATAGAAATAAACTTCATTTTCTGTATAATATTCTACTCTAGTAATTCTCTTCTTCTCCTTGCCCTCATACACCGTTTGCACGTAAAACCTAATCATTCCATCTAGTTCAGTGTGGGTGTTATCCTTCCACAAAGGCACACACTGTTCCGATGGTATCAGCATAGTTCCAAAGTTGCCCTGTTCGTCAATATATACCTGTAACCATGCAATACCTTTGTTAGACGCCTCATAGCCCAGCCTAGTAAGAGTGTATTGAAAGTATTTGCCTAGAGCATCTTTAACCTTCTTAATATATTCCTCATTATCACATTTCAACGCATAATCCTTTGTTAAGAGATATCCTATTTTCTCATCTACTAGGTTCTTTATAAACCCATGGGCTAGCTTATTGTTGGCCTTAGATCTATCGGTAACTTCCCCGCTTTCAGTCTGCCTTGTAATCCTTCTGTTGTAGATATCGTTTTCGACACGGTAGTATTTATCGCCTTCAACCATCCAGGCCCTTTTATCACTAGAGTTAAACTCTTGGATTTCGTTATATAAAATTTCTTCTGTGGTCATTATATTTATATTGTTTCTGAACAAACTCTTAAAATTAAACAAGTTATCACCTTCTTTACTTGAGTATTGATAGTCCCCTGCCTCGCATTTCATCTTCTAACGCATACCTAGTGGCATCTATGGTGTGATTATCCTTGTCCGGGTATTCACTCTTAACTTCCCCGTTTTTGTCTGTCTCAAGGGCATAGTTAATAAACTCTTTGGCTGCCCTTGGGCATCTTGCCGGATCTATTATTATTTCTTCAATCTCTTCAGATAAAAATTTAATGCCGTAGTCCACTGAGTCCGGCCCCTTCTTAGCTCCCTTTATTTTCACGCCATAACCTTTTAACTCTGCAATAGATTTAGGCTCTGCGCTATCCGCTATTGTCATTTTTTGAGTGTGAGGTTTTATACTGTTGTATAACTTTCTGTTAGACACTTGTATTCCGCTGAATTCATAAAACAAATATAGCCTTCTTCTTGTTTTATCATAGTGCATTTTTTCAAATGCCACCGGATCTACAGCATAACCAAAGTCAAGCCCTTGCTTAATCCTGTCAAATGTCTTAATCTCTTCATCTGTGATTTCTCTTAGTGTTACGTTGGTGAATACTTCAAGCCCTGTCCCGACTTCTTCGCCCATATACTCATGCCTGTAAGCTATTTCATTGGTCTTCTTTAGATGCTCTGCATCGGCAATAAATACATTTCCCAGCCAGTGTTCAGGCACGCTCCTATAATCTGAATGATGAACTTTTCTACCTGGCTTAGGTGTTTTAGCCTCTTGGTTTACCCATGACCTAGAGCTTTTAGGCGGATTATAAGTATAAAAAACTACAAATATCTCCCCGCCCCTCATTAGTGATTGGTTTATGATCCTCAATTCTTCAGGGCCGTAAAACTCGTCTAATTCTTCAAACCAAATATATTTTATATAGCCCTTTTTAACCTTGGTTGATTTAATCTTCTTAGGCTTATCGGCACCTCGGAACAAGATCTTTTGACCTGTAGGAATATATGTTATCTCAAGCTTTGACTGAGGTATATGCCATAGATGGCCAACACCGAGTATTTCTATGGCCCAGGCTAATTGCTCAAATACGCTGTCTTTCAGGGTATCTTTTACTTTTCTTAATGCTACTGCATTAGTAAATTCCCTTTGCTCTGCATCTCTCATCATGCCAAGTATTATTTCTAGGCTTGCAAAGGATGATTTAGTAGATCCCCTGCCACCTTTAAGCATGTATTCAGTGTGTTTATTCTTTTTTATATCTACATGTAAATCGTAAAAAGAAGGCGCAATCACTTCTGAAAGATTAACCCTCATTCGCATCACCTTCTATGTCGTCTACAATGGTAACTCTAATATTTGTATCTCCTTTGCCTTCCTTGATTTTGTCTACTTCAGCCTTCAACTTCTCAATCCTCATCTGTTGCTCTTCTGTTGCAAGGCTAGACTTCATCAACTCATCATACTTTGCAATCATATTGCGAAGTTCAGCCATGGCCCTTGATTGAGCCTTCAAGAATGTGGCCTGCCTATCCCAAGCAAACTGAAATTCCCATTCTGTTTCGGAGCCGCCGCCGTATTGGGTAGTGAATTCCTTCTCCTTCTTGAGCTCCTTAATCATTTCTTCTTTTTCAGTCACATACATAATCCTTTGAGCCCTAACAATAGCTGCATATTGGATGGTGATATTCTCCCATAAAATATCAAGCGGATCCTTCTCGGTTATCTCCTGCATTATGTGTAATGTCTCTTCCGGGAGATATTTAGAAAAGAATCCGTGGGTTTCGGCGTTCTTGTTTTTAGGTGGTGCCCCTCCGTCATTACCTACAGCATTCTTATTACCTTTGGGTGCACCCCTTTTGTTTTTGTGTGCACCCTTTTTGCCTTTGTTTTTTCTCTCGTCAGCCCAGTTGTGTCTCTTCACCCAAGATTTTAATGTGTTCATGCTGAGGTTATATTTTTCGCAGATATCTTTATATTTTAAACCGCTCATATAATCCTTTTTTGCTTTTTCTCTGATTACATCCAATATCACCACCTGCTTATTTTGAGTTGTTTTGTATATATGGGTTTTGGGCATGAAAAAAGAGCCTTGATAGGCTCTTAAATTGCTTTCCTTTGTTTTTTAATTTCATTATACATTTTCTCAAAGCCTAATGAAACTAAATAAACTAAGCCGTTATTACCTAACTTATAATTCTTTGAAATAACGTCCTCAGTGGAACAGGATTCAGAATATAACTTATTTATTAAATCAGGTCTGTTTAAAGGAAGTAAAGTTAAACTTTGTGTATCATAATTCCGCTTAATGTGGCCTATTATGTAACCCGCCTTACAGGCCTGCACTATACTATCAATATCGGCAGTTTCGCTTCTATCAATTAATTGTTGTAGTAGGAACAAAAAATTATATAAATCATTGAATAATTCCAACCTTAGCTACCTCCTATTCTTTTTATATGACCTCCTTCCCTTTTTACTTCGACACGAGAAAGGAGAGTCCTGCCATTGTCGAAAAATTATAAAAGCACCAGCTCAAACTTCAATAGTTCAAAACATCTCAAATAAACACTTGACATACGTATAATATACGTGTATAATATAACTAAGAGGTGAGGTTGGTGAAACGTAAAAACTTGATACATAAACTTAAAAAAGCGGGATGGGAAATATCAAGTGGTTCAAAACACGACATGGCAAAACACCCAAGCAAACCAGGTTTTAAAATCCCAATCCCGAGACATACTGAAATTAACGAATACACCGCAAACCAAATCCTCAAAGAAGCGGGGCTGGAATAAGGCCCCTCTTAAAACAATTACGAAAGGAGTTTTTTTATGAAGTATGTATATCCGGCTATATTTAAACTTCTTGAAAGCGGAGAATACTTTATCAAAGTGCCAGATTTACCCGGCTGTATAACTGAAGGTAAAAATCTTCCTGACGCTTTAGATATGGCACAAGATGCTATATCTATATGGCTCTGTGATGCTGAAGATAATAACGAACCCATTCCTCCGGCATCTGATATATTTAGTTTATCCTGCGATAAAGAAGAATTTGTAAATCTTATTTCTGTTGATACTACAGAATATCGTAATTTAAACGATAGTCGGGCCATTAAAAAAACATTAACTATACCCAACTGGTTAAATACTAGAGCTGAAAAGGTTGGTATTAACTTTTCCCAGGTGCTTCAAACTGCTTTAAAAGAAAAACTCGGTATCCATGACAGGCCATAATTGAAGGCCTGTTTTTGTATTACAAAAGCACCGGTTTCCCGATGCCTTGTTACACTTCGACTTAATATCATATTAACATACTTAAAGCGGACATAACGGACAACTTCAATTTTTCATTAAAAACCTTTCAGCCACTTTTCTCACACTGTCTGCTGTATTCCCTCCCCCTATACTTGCCGCCACTTGTCCCCAAGAAAGGCGTTTATATATCGAAGTGCTATTATTTGCCGTATTAGGCTATCATCTATACTTTCAATAAACTCATTGGTTTCTTCCACCAAGTCCATTAGTTCCTCTATTCTTCTGTTTAGCTTTCTTTGTAATCTTCTTACTCTGCGATTATAATCTTTGAAATTTATACCTGTAATTGTAAATGACCTTTCATTATAAGGGAAATATGGGTCAGAACCCTTTACGCTATCTGTTGCAATTTTATAATCCACATCAGCTATTTGTTTTTTTAATATCTCTATCTCGCTTTTTAAATACCTGATTTGAGACAGTTGTTCTTTGTCCATAGTTCCTCCTCCTTTTCCCCTTGCAGCAGCCCTCCCTTACCTCCCTTAGGCCTCTCTTGCATGATGCTCCGGTAATGTCTGTCTATTTCGGTTTGTCTCCCGTACATCTTTTGCATTTTTTGCAAACAACTTTTTTGAATACCGGTATATTAACCCTCATTGCCATCCTCCAGTTCTGCTTTTTTGTAACGGTCATTCCTCCGGCTCTATGGTCACCTTGAAAACTTTCCCAGATAGCAGCTGTAGGTTTATTACCGCTGGCATTTCCGACTGTGGTATGTCGAGCTTTATTCTTGCTCCGTCACCTTGACCGCTAACACTGATTGCGGATTGGATTGGCGGTAGGCTTGCTACAAATGAAAATTTATTCATCTATCAAATACCTCCTCATAGAATGCTTGTAAGTCTCTATTATCAAACCCCGGTGCTATTCTGCCTGTTATTTGGAAAGAAAGTTTAACGCATTCTGAATATGCTTTCTTTCTATCTCCTCCTGCAAGTTCAAGTGCTCTTCTTGCAAGTGAAGGAGAAACTTTGTCTGGATTACCTTTGCTCATCCTTATTGTTCCTCCTTTATATTTCTTAGATTCCTGTTGGATACGAAGCCGATACATGTTCCTACCCCGGTTATAGATGATTGTTTCTCATTTTTTACATCCTTTGTTAACCTTCCGGCCTTACAAGTTCCACAAATTCTACTGCCGGCATAATAACAACCCACTCTCCATAATCTTCTCTGAAAAAGACATAGTTGCTATTCTCGTCTTCTTCTAGCCACTTTTGAATTGTTTTCAAGCCGGATTTTCTCCGCTTGACTTCGACACGTTTGTCTATTTCCGGTATATACACATCACAACTGTATTTTTTGCTTTTGAGGGCCCCGCTCAAGGGCACCCGTTCTGCTTGTATCCCGTATTTTTGGAGAAGGTCAGCAACTTCCTTTTCGCCGTCGTAGCCTTTCTTTTTGCTACGTTTCCCCAGTTTGCTTGCTTTCGATTGTTTCTTCTTTTTCTTAGCCAATTTTCTCTCCTTTCTCTCCCTGACTTGTCGCTTACAAAGTATACTTTTATCTTCGGGCCAGTATAGGCCGTAGTCTACGCAATGCCAGCACCCGTCCCGTAGGTAGCTGTGGCAGTTTTCTCTTACTTCACATTCGATTTTTACCGCCTCCCTCTTCCATTTCTTTTTGTTCTTCTTCGTTTATAATTGCTATTTTTGCGTCAAATGTAACTCTATCTATGTCTCTCCTGATATATTGTTTCATTGTGGCTATCCTGCGTGCCTCGTATTTATCCAATTCAAAACGGATCCCCTTCCATGCTCTCACAATCACTGCCATCAAACTCAAATACCGGGTAATTGTCGTCTTTAGGCCAATCTAAAAACTTCACTTCATCGGCCACAACTTCAGTTATATATTTGCGTTGCCCGTCGTTGCCGTCATATGAGCGTATCTGTAGTCTTCCATCAACCGCCACTAACCGCCCTTTTCCGATGTGGTTTGCACAATTCTCCGCCAACTTGCCCCACGTGGCTATACGTATGAAGTCTGCCTCTTTTTCGCCCTGTTGGTTTTTGAAAGGCCTGTCTACCGCTAGGGTGAAATTGGCAACTGCCTTGCCTTCTTGTGTATACCGAAGTTCTACATCTCTTGTGAGACGCCCAATAAGGATAATTCTGTTAAGCATTTTTAGCCTCCTTGATTCTTTTTGCTATAGTTTCACTGATTGAATGTGATAGAATCACGTGCCCTGTTTCCGTAAATATTACTGTGTTTGTTTTTCTGCCCATCGTGATGTCTATCAGCATCCCCATATCTTTTGCATTATTTATCGCCCTTATAATAGGCTGTGACTTTGCTGAAAAGTCTACCGCTGCTAATACTTTGTCATGATTGATGAAGTGTTTGAAACCTCCGTTGAACATCACATCACCCTTTCTATGTCGCCGCATTTTAGAAGGTTTTTGCTGATACATTCTTTGTAACCTGCCGTGGTTTCAATGAGGTAAAAGTGTTTATATTCTTTGATGATGCGGCCTTTAATGTATTCGTGGGTTTTGCGCTTGTCGCCGCCGATTTTAAATTTGACTTTAGCCACTATTTATACCCCGCCTTCGTAGTATTCAGTCAGTCTTTGCATCTGCTTCCCTCCCGATAAAGTTTTTCTCTCTGCCTAAAAAGGTTTCTAACTCTCTTGGAATTGCAGCTCACCTCTGTTTTGTCGCTGTAATTCGTGGTTTTCACAATTTTCCTGACTATGAAGTTTATTGCCGCTATTTTGTTTCGGTTTCGGTTTTCGGTTATCCAGTTCATAAGGATTCCTCCTTCATGGTTTCTATGGAATGTTCAATTAAACTTCGTAATGTTTTCCAAATTCCTTAGTGATATTTTTAGTTATTAAAGACCTAACTCTTGTAATGTCTCCTTGCATTACTGCCCCCATATTTATATCCCATACCTGCTGTCTGGTTAGTATTGGATTTATTTTTGACTTCCTATTATCTGCATCACCCATATGGTAAAGTAAGAAGTCTTTTATTTCCTCGTCTGTTGCAAATTCGCCCAATATTTTCATACTCATTCTCCCTTCGTTGTTACACATAAATTGCATACTACTCTTTATGCCGTTTTCTCGTCCTTTGCAAAGCCGATGAATTTCATCTTGCCGGGGTCGAATAAAACATCTATCATGCCGACAGGGCCGTTTCTGTGCTTGCCGATGTGGATTTCCATATACCGGCAGTTGTTCTGTTTGCAGGTTATGAATTTGTCTTTTTGGCTGTTACTAAGTTGGTTTTCTGTTGGATAATGCAAAAACCAGATATTGTCGGCGTCTGCTTCGATTGCACCGGATTCCCGAAGGTCTGATAATACTGGTCGTTTGTTTTCTGCGTTTCTGTTGAGTTGTGCTAAGACTATGACCGGTTTGTTGATGTCAAGTGATAGGTTTTTGAGGTTTCTGGATATGCTTGCAACTTCTTGCTCCCTTGTTTTATTTTTGCCGTCTGGTGTGAGTATTTGGAGATAGTCTACGACGATGAGGTCTAGGCCGTATTTGGCTTGAATCTCCTTTGTAACAGCCTTGATGTCGCTTGGTGTTTTCGATTCTGTATCTATGATTAAATCCGATGTGCTATATTTACCCATAGCTTTCCCCAGCCTCTCCCATTGTGTATCGTTTATTTTCCCTGCCTTAATTCGGCCTGTATCGATTCCACTTGCCATGGAAAGAATCCTCATACCAATTGCATTCCCTGACATTTCACGGCTGACAAAATGCACTTTTCGGCCTTCTTTTGCTAGTTTCGTGGCTATATAAAGTCCTAAAGCTGTCTTGCCCACTGATGGCCTTGCGGCTATAACGGTCATTTCTCCGTCAAACAGGCCACCCGTGTAGTAGTCAAGGTCAGGTATTCCTGTGAGTAATAAGTCGTTTTTCTCGGCTTTGATAAACTGGCTTTCAATCCATTCCGTAGTTTCAAAAAGCACTGTCTTGAGGCTTTTTATCTTCGTGTTTTGTATGTCTGATTCAATATTGTCAAGGGCCTCATATATCTTTGTCTTTATGGCCTTTGCATCTTCGCCGGCCTTAATATCGCTTTTTATGGCCGATGTAAGTTTGTTTATTTTTCGTATGGCTGATATGTTTTTGACTTGAGCGGCCATTTTGTCAACTTCATCTTTTGTCGCCGCAATCATGCTGTCCATTTTGATTATGTCAGCTATGACAATGCTTGGCTCGGCCGCTTTGACGCTTGCTAGTGATATTGTTTCGCCTGTTAGCCAAAGGTGTTTTACAACTTCAAATACTTTTTTATTGTTGATGTTGGTAAAATCATCTTCGTTGAGTTTTACTAATGTATCATCCCCGCCTCGCTGTATGATTGCGGCAAGTAGGGCTGTTTCTAGTTCGTTCACCATCCCACCTCCTTTAGTGGCCGATGTGATTCTTGTTGAAAGGCATTGATTTGCGGCTCTTTTTCTGTCTTCCATTCTGCCGACTTTTTACACCAATTGCGGAATTGCGACCGGGCATTAGAATTTTTAGCGAGTGGCTTATCGAGCTTATACACGCTCCATTTTTTTAGTTCTTCCTTTATATCTAAAGAAGGAAAATCTATTAAAAGTGAATTTATGAAGTCTGTATCTTTTTCGGTATCGAAAGGATAATTGTCGATGTTTTTAAGTTGGTTAAGAAGTTCTCGCAAAAAAGGGTTATTAACTACTTCTTTATCTTTATCTTTATCTATATCTATATCTCCTTCTTCTTCTGTTGCGTTACGTAACGTTACAGTAACGTTACATTCATCTTTTTTGCCTTCTTCTAGCATTTTTTTAGCCCTGTGTTTAGCCACTCGTTTACGTGTCTGCTCCCTTATACGCTCAAGCCCCTCTATGTTTTGATGCTTTTCCCAGTTAGTAATCTTTAAATATCCTTCATTGTTAAACTCAATCATTTTTAGCCGCTTAAGGGTTTGTAATGCTAACTTGACAGTGTTTAAAGGCCTTCGGAATTTATGGGATAACATTTCGTCTGTGTATGGTATATTTTCTGTGAGGAATATAAAGCCGTTTGCATTACACTTGCCCGCTAAAGTAAGTAATTTCACCCATATAACCAATATGGCATCGGCCTCGGGAAGGCTCTCAATAAAGTCAATTTTCTCATCCTCAAACATATTTGTTGTTATTTTTATCCACTTTACCTCTCCCATACGCTCCCTCCTTGAGGAAAAAGAAGGCGGGTAGGGGGTTATAACCCGCCTCAATAAAGCTAACTTAATGCCCACTTACCGAAAACGATTTAGACCTGTTTATGCAACAAGCTCTACGCTATTTATCCACTTCTTAATCCTCTTCATCCCTTTGACTTCAGAAAAATATTTTGTGCTGCAATAAAGCTGTTTACCTTCACCAAAGTCCCGCTCGACGCTCTTGTCCACGAATTCTTCAAACAAAATCCTATACATCTTCTGCGATTCTCTGTCGTATTGGTAGATATACTTGACGTTGTCTGCCTGCAATACCGGCACGAGAATTGATTGTAAGCTCCATGCCTCGAAGGTGTGAAAGGCATGTTTTGCACTATATATCTCACGATAGAAGCACCAGTCGCCTTTAATATTGAGTACCTTTCCGGCCACCTTCCAGCCACTAGGTGTTTTAATTTGAAATGCTCGCTCTTTTCTCATTTATTGCACCCCCATAATTCTAGTTAAGGCTCTCATATTCTCCTGCTTGTCTAACATGCTCTGAAGAATAATTACAGACATATCGTACTCAAGCTTTAGAGATTTGTATTCTGCAAGCCATTTTTGGTAGCCTGCATTTTCCTTCTTCCTTCTTTCAAGCTCTGCTTGCCTTTTTGTCTCATTTGAATAAACTGGCTTGCCTGCTTCGTTCACTTCATCTGCTATTCTAGCAATTTGCTCACATTCCCAAACCTTCATATATTCCTGCAATTCATCGAGCTTGTTTTTCTTATATAAAATTTGTCTTCTGCACTCCTTTATTTCCTCATGTATACTCAACAAAACGTCTTTAACTTCCATGTTTATCCTCCTTGTTTTTTTCTAGCAATATTGATATACTAGAGATGGTATTGGAGGGCCTAGAAAGGCCCTGTTTTTATTGTTCAGGTAAAAGGTCATTTATTTTCTCTATTAAGTCGCTTGCCTCTTGCTTGGTTAAATCTTTACTACTGTCTTTACTATAATGTAATTTAATTAACCCCTTCATTTCTTCCCCTGGGATACCTTTTTCATTAGCCATGGCATACAATTTTTTCAATTGAGCTGCTGTGGCTTTGTCGGGTTTTTGAGTTTTGTTTTCGTCGGTTTTTGTGGCAGGTGACTTTTTGTATGCCTTCACCGGATTTGCATTGCCATTATTTCCACTTGCAAAATTCCCGTCGTCGTCATCTTCTGATGAAATTCCTAGCATTGCTGAAAGTGCATATCTCCTTGCATATGTGATTGCACTTCCTGCCCCTTGTGCTGTGGCTTTATCGGCTTTTAAAGTAAGCGGATCACTTTCTATCCATTCTCCCGATTCGTGCGTAATCAAGGTAGTAACTGTGACATTCTGCCCATCCCCAGAAGGGCTTTGAAGGACACTTAATCCATGTTTAGATAGAATAGGTCTTACGGTATTTAAAATGTCATTTAAAGGTGCATATTTGCTGTTGAAAAAGGGATTTTCTTCTGTATTTGCAGGGTTTTTCACCTCTGCCTGAAATGCCGCCAATGCCTTTGCAATGTTTTTGATACTCTCACTTTTTTGCACTTGTAACCCTCCTTAACTTTGCTGCCATCTCACCAGCTTTACCGACGTATAAGTAAACTAGTTTTTTAATCTTCCTCACCTCCAAACAAAATTTCAAGTTTTCTTCTTGCAAGTTTTGAACAAACTTCATCATACTTTTCATTCCATTCCCACGGCGGTATAGCTTCATCCATCGCTGCTTGTTCGTGTCTGATTTCTTCCAATTCGTTGTAGTTATACATTGTTTACACCTCCTAAAATCTCTGCATAGTAGCTGTAGCCTTCTAGTCGCCCGCTCCCCGGAGCATCCATAAGTATAGGTGTTGGCGTCCAGTATTGTGGGTTATACCAGACTACTTCCTCGCCTTCGTTGGGCTTGAATATCCAGCCGTAGCCGCCTTGGGATTTTGCGAATTTAACTGCGCTTTGTAAGTCTTTGAATGTGATTTTTTTGATGCCGTCTAGCATGGCTTTCCTCCTTTCATGCTGATTCATGGTCTTATCCTCTTGTATGTGGTAAAATTTACATGAGCCTGAACTTACCTCCCGTAAAAGGAGGTGATATCCTTGTTTAACAATGAGACTTTAAGAGCTTTGTCCCTTGAAATTCTAAAATCTAAATGTGATCTAAAGAATTCCAGTGAAGAAGAAATATTAAAATTCTACTTAGACATTTACGCAAGTCTTCAAAATGCCAATAAAACATTAAAGTCTGACGACAATATAAAAATCTTAAAGTAAGTATCCTTTAGCTATCTCACCCATAGCTAATGATATTTTTACAACTAGTTCAGGCTCATTTTTTACTAATTCCGACTTGCTTAACTCTCTTAATTGAACTAACTGGTCATATAAAATTTTTTCTACACTTAGTTCTTTACCTCTGTTTTTAAGTTCCTTCACCAATTCTTCTGTTGAAATCATTTTTAACTCTTCCACTTCTTCTCCCTCCTTTCATGTATAAAAATCGGAAAACTTTCTGTGTAATCCACTGCATGGTTTGTCCTCCTTTCATGTATAAAAAAACGAGAGGCGAGCGTCATGCGATATTAGCATCATGCTGTGAATCTCGTATTTTTGCTTCTTTTTCGTAAGCACCAGCGGTAAAAAAAATATATTCTATGCCGACACCAAAGAAATCGGCGATTATTTTTGCCATTTTAAGGCCAGGTGTCCTTTCCCCAATCTCATACATGGCTATAGTGCTAGGGCTGACACCAAGTTCATTTGCTAGGTCTCTCTGTGTCAGCCCTTTACTGTTTCTTAGCATTGCCAGTCTATTCCTTCTTTTACCCATGTTTCTGCCTCCTTTCACGTTTCGTCAGCGTCTTTCATATACTATTATACCACGATTCGTAAGCATGTCAAGGGTAAAAACAATCTTTTTTTACATTTCGTCAGCACTATTGCTGCGGCTCACTTATTGTGATAGTATATTTGTACATTACTCACGGAATGATAGTAGAAGGGAGGGAATTACAATGTTTAACGATAGGATAAGAAAGCTACGAAATGACAAGGGCTTAAGCCAACGGGAATTAGCCAAAATGCTCAAAATATCCCCAAGCACTATAGCAATGTATGAATTGGGGAAAAGAGAACCAGATATAGCTATGTTTCAGAGGCTTGCCGACTTCTTCAATGTGCCAGTCGAATATGTGATGGGCGTTTCGGATGAACCAAAACCATGGTGGGAAAAAGATGAAGAGCCTACTGATATAGAATTAGAGGAATTTATAAAAAATAATTCCAATATTAAACTCATGGGAGATCCGCTTGATGAAAAAGCCAAAGATGATGTGCTTATGTTTCTACGTGCGGCACACCAGATGATAAAGGAAAAGAGAAAGGCCGAGGAAGAGGTTGGGAAGGAATAGATAAATAATTCACTTGGGAGAGGAATTATTATGCCGGAACGTTTAGAGAACAGACTTGTTAATAAAAGTATTGAAGCCTTTATTTTAGGTATAGAAATTTATAATAAACCCACTATAAAATATCGTGTAGAGGGATTTAGTTTTTTTATATGTAACGCTTGGGAATTACTATTAAAGGCATATTTGGTCAAATGTAAAGGCGACGATTCAATATACTATTCAGATAACCCTGATCGCACTTTATCATTGAATAGATGTATAAAAGATGTATTCACCAATGATAAAGACCCATTGAGAATAAACTTAGAGACAATAATTGATTTAAGAAATATAAGCACTCATTTTATAACCGAAGAATATGAGCAAATTTATATACCATTATTCCAGTCCTGTGTTCTTAACTATTCTAATAAATTAGCTGATTTTTTTAATATAGATATTTCGACTCATATTCCACAGAACTTTTTAACATTATCTATTAACATCGACGAAATAACTGAAACTACTATAAAGGCAAAATACCCCAGACAAATCGCAGATAAAATATTAAAAGCAACTAAAGAAATTAACCGGCTATCATCCGAACATGGGCCGAGATTTTCAATTTCTATCACTCATGACTTACATTTAACTAAAAATAAAAAACATGCTTCAGCAGAGTTTAGACTTAGTGAAAGTGCTGAGGATGCGGCTTTTATAATAAAAGATATCCGAGATCCAAAAGAAACTCATAAATATACTACCGGTAAATGTGTAGATATTTTAAATAAGTGGATAGAAAGAGACGGGTTAGCATTTCAAAGTTTAAGCCCAGCAAAAGGCAAAGACAATACTTTTAATGCTTATCACTTTAGATTGTTCACAGATTTTTATAATTTGAAAAGTGATATTAAGTATTGTTATGAATTTAACCTACATAGCCAACCAACTTTTACATATAGTCAGGCCACTATAAATTTAATTTATTCCGAAATAAAAAAAGACCCTGAAAATATAATTCAGCATCTCAAAGATAAAATAAATAAAAGTTAACCCCAGGGGCAAAGGAATTCTAAGGTTAAATAACCCTACTCCCATTTGGGAACCCAGCCTTATCCTTCACGAGTTAACTTTATTTAATCATAGTATATACTATTTTTATAGAAAAATACATCAGGCTAGGAGGCCATATTTAGCCTCAAGATGCAATAATGTCCGTAATGCTGTGAATAACTTGTGGATATATAGATTTTTATTTAAATGTTTTATAAATAATTTTTGTTTTTATTTTCGTCCACCCATGACGGACATTTAATAATATTACAGGTTTTGCACTGTCCTTCTACCATAGACATTCAAGGAGGATTCAATGACTTACATAAGAGAGGCTGAAAAAATTGCCAATAAATACAATACCAGAAACCCTGTTGAAATCGCCAAAAACATGGATATAAGCGTTGTTTATTTGCCTTTTGATGAATTGTATGGCATGGCATGCTCTTTGGGAAAATACAGGCTTATTGGCGTGAATTCCGGCCTTGATGAGCCTATACAAAGATTAGTCATAGCCCATGAATTAGGTCATTTTGTATTGCACCCGGAAGGAAACTTTTTCTTTATATTGAATGAAACCATGTTTTACAGCAAGTTTGAGTATCAGGCCAATATGTTTGCAATAGGTTTATGCTATGGTGAGGAGGTGGCAAGATATGACTACGTGAGAGAAATTGCATCGGGAAAAATCGAAAATTTATGCAAAATTTTATAGAAGGAAGGATGCCGCCCCATCGCCAACGTCGCCGCCCTATTTTCGGCTGTAACCCGCATGGAATGCGCAGCCACGGCCATATCGTCTAGGGGTTCAGGACGCCGCCCTCTCACGGCGGTAACGGGGGTTCGAATCCCCCTATGGCTACCAAAGCATATATTTAAAGAAGTCGTTGCACAAATGCAATTAATTTATAGGCTGTTAGACTACTATGGGGAACATCATAAAGCTATTTTAAAATAGTTTTGCGATGTTCCCTTTTCTGTTATCAGTCTGCCAACACAAAATCTATTTGCCTTTCAGCGACATTTACTTTGTACACCTTGACTTTCACAATATCACCTATTCGAAAAGTCCTTCCTGTCCGTTCACCGTATAATATCATGGTTTTTTCATTAAAGTGATAGTAATCATCTTCAATATTGCTTACATGCACAAGCCCTTCTATGGTGTTGTCCAGTTCAACAAAAATGCCAAAAGGTGTAACTCCGGAAATAATAGCATCATCATACACCTGTCCAATTTTTGTAGACATATATTCAGCAATTTTCAAATCAACGGATTCTCTTTCTGCTTCTTCGGCGATACGCTCACGCTCAGAAGATATTTTAGCTATTTTTTCTACAAGTTTACCTAGCTTTTTCTGACGCTTTAAATCCAGTTTATTTTCTTGTTGTTCCCGTAAAATCCTGTGTATTGCAAGATCCGGATAGCGCCGTATGGGAGCTGTAAAATGAGTATAATAAAGTGACGCAAGGCCAAAATGGCCTAAATTCATCTCACTATATTGGGCTCGTTTTAAAGATCTCAGCAGCATTGTGTTTATCAAACGCTGTTCAGGCTTACCTTTTGCCTTTTCCAAGATTTGCTGCAGAGATTTGGGTTTTATGTTATTTGTTCCTTTTATGGTGTAGCCTAGATTGTAGAGGAATTCTCGCAGAGTAATAATTTTTTCGTCATCCGGCACTTCATGAACTCTGTAAATAAAAGGTGCTTTCAGCCAGAACATATGCTCTGCCACTATCTCATTAGCCGCAATCATAAATTCTTCTATAATGCGATTTGATATTCGTCTCTCTTCTTTTACTACATCGATTGGCCGTCCTTGATCATCGAGAATAACCTTAGTTTCATCTAAATCAAAATCCAGACTGCCTCTTGCAAATCGTTTCTGTGTCAGTTTTTCTGCTAACTGTTTCATTAAAATTAAATCATCTATCAAGTAATCAAAACGTTTCATAACTTCCGGATCTTTTTCTTCCAAAATTTTATTTACTTGAGTATATGTCATTCTTTCACAGGTTTTGATAACTCCGGGCGTTATTTTGTAACTCTTAACATCGGCATTTTCGTCAAAATCAATTATTACACTCATAGTAAGTCGGTCTACTTGAGGATTAAGACTACATATACCATTGGAAAGTTTTGGCGGCAGCATTGGAATTACTCTATCCACCAAGTAAACGCTACAACCTCTTTTTAAAGCCTCTGCATCCAAAGGGCTTTTTTCCTTTACGTAATAACTCACATCAGCAATGTGAACTCCCAGTCTATAACCATCATTAGTTTTTTCAATAGAAACCGCATCATCCAAATCTTTAGCATCTTCACCATCAATGGTCACCGTTTTTAAGTTTCTAAAATCCTTTCTGCCTCTTAAATCTTGCTCTCTTACTTCATCAGGAATTTGTTCTAACTGTTTCATAACCTTTGGCGGAAATTCTAGAGGAAGGTCGTACTTCTTTATTATAGATAAAACATCAATACCGGGTTCGTCTTGATGACCTAATATTTCTACTATCTCTCCTGCTGGATTTCTATACTTACCAGGCCACTCCGTAATCTGTGCGACAACCTTATGCCCTGTTTTTGCACCTTTTGCTTTTTCTTTTGGAATAAATACATCATAGAATAATCTCTTATCATCTGGTATTACAAAAGAAAATTGCTTACCTCTTTCTACAGTCCCAACAATTTTTTTATTAGCTCGTTTTAAGATGCGAATTACCTCGCCCTGAGTTTTCAAAGTCCTGTCTGCCGGTATTTTAGGTCGAACTAAGACCAAATCGCCGTGCATTGCACCATTCATATCTTCACGACTGATATAAATATCTTCCTGTTCTGTGTTATTAGGCACTAAAAAAGCAAATCCTCCCGGATGGCATTCCAATTGACCCGCTATCAAATTCATTTTTTCCGGAACACCATATCTTCCCCTGCGGTTTTTTACCACCATTCCGGTTTTTTCCATATAATCAAGGGTTTTTATAAGGAGATCTATTTCACTTTTATCAATATTCAATGCTGAAATAAGTTCCCCTTCGGTCATAGGTTTATACGCTTTTTCCTTCATAAAGTCCAACAATTGCTCATTTAAAGGCACATACATCTCCCCTATTCTATTTTGAAATTCTATTGAACAGGTTTGTCTATATTTTACCCATTATTGGCAAATATAACAACATCTCATTTTACTATTTTAATGCACATCCAAATTTTCATAATATTTAGCCGCAATTTATATGTATTTTAAATCAGTTTTACTATTATTTTAAATATTTCTTTCAGCAGCTGTTCAATACTTCTAAAATTATAATATTTGAATAAAAATTTAACGGTAGGATGTTATAGTATAATCGAGGATAAGCCCAACAGTTTTTTCAAAAAATAGATAACAAAGAAATAAAGGTGGGTGAATCACTTGTTTGCAAACCAAAAGTTTCGTGTCGCAACACTTATTTTTGTCATTATTATCATGGGGCTTAGTTACAATATTTTTATAACACGATCATTGCCTGCATTTAAATTGTTCATTGCAGGTCAGACTGTAGCCATTGACCCGGGACATGGCACCATAGATAAAGGTGCGGTCCATGAGGAAACCGGAGTTACTGAAAGCCCCATAAATCTGGCAATTGCTCTGCAGCTTAAAGAACTCTTGAAAAAACAAAATTTTAATGTGGTTTTAACTCGTGACAAAGAAACTATGGAGAACCAGACTAATGGCAAAGACCTTCAGCGTCGGATAGACCTTGCTGTAAAAGCCAATGCTGATATTTTGGTTAGCATCCATGTAAACAAATTTCCCGAACCTCAATATTTTGGTGCCCAGTGTTTTTACAATCCCCGAAAACCTGAAAGCAAGTTACTTGCTTTGCTCATCCAGGAAGAGTTAAAAAAATTAGATTCGGAAAATATAAGAGAAGCCCTTCCTAAAGATTTATTTATACTAAGAGAAAGCCCCATGCCTGCTGTTTTAGTTGAAGTCGGTTTTTTATCAAACCCTCAAGACCGTGAAAGATTACAAGATTCTACATATCAGGAAAAGATTGCACAATGTATTGAAAACGGCATTAATCGATATTTTGCAGGTGATTCTCCTACACAAACTCCTAAATATAATTGAAAATATTATGCACACATGATATTCTTTTCATATAAAATAAATGAGCTTAGATATATAATGCTGTAATACCAACTAAGCCAAGTTTGCGGCAGGGATTCTATGTATAAGAAGTTTTTAGGAGGAAAGCAAATGAGCATAAAACCGATAAAACAGTCAAATTCTCAAACTGATTTTGAAGATAATCTGCAAGTTAGGGAAAAGGTATCAAACATCCTTTCTGAAATACGAAAAAAAGGTGATATAGCCTTATTTAACTTCTGTCAAAAATTTGACGGATTTGAAGGCGGCAATCTTAAAATATCATCCGAACAGATTCAATCCGCCTATAAAAATCTCGACTCTGAAGACATTCAAGCTATGAAAAAAGCTGCAGAACGGATTGAACAATTCGCTCAGTTTCAAAAGGAGTCAATATTACCTCGCGAAGTCGAACTATCTCCGGGTGTCACTCTCGGTCATCATATTCTTCCTATTTCTTCATCAGCCTCTTATGTGCCCGGCGGAAGATACCCTCTTCCATCTTCGGCATTGATGTCGATTATACCTGCCCGTGTAGCCGGAGTAAAAAGGATTGTAGCTTGCTCGCCGCCTGATCGTTCCAGTGGCACTATTCACCCTGCTACACTAGTAGCCATGGATATAGCCGGAGCTTGTGAGATATACTGCATGGGTGGTGCCCATGCCATCGGAGCATTGGCATTTGGTACGGAAAGCGTTGCTCCTGCCGATATTATCGTAGGCCCCGGAAATCAATGGGTAACCGAAGCAAAACGCCAGGTCAGCGGCAATGTCGGGATAGATTTCATCGCAGGGCCCAGTGAAGTACTGATAATAGCAGATGATGCGGCAAATCCCGAATTCATAGCGACTGACCTCTTGGCACAGTCAGAACATGATCCGCAAGCCAGAGGTATCCTGGTATCCACTGATGAAAAGCTTATTCAAAGTGTTTTAAAATACTTAGAAGGTTTTTTAGGACAACTTCCTACTGCCTCAGTAGCCCGCAAGGCTTGGGAAGATAATGGAGAAATTTTCCTTGTGGATTGTTTTGAGGAAGCTGCTCATTTATCCAACAAAATAGCGCCGGAACATCTGGAATTACATATGTCGAATCCCGATACCATAATTCCACAACTTAGCAATTACGGGTCTTTATTCATCGGTAATTGGGCTGCAGAAGTCTTTGGAGATTATGTTTCAGGAACTAATCATATTCTTCCTACTATGAGAGCAGCCAGGTATACCGGCGGTGTATGGGTGGGCACCTTCTTAAAGGTAGTAAGCTACCAGAAAATCACGAAGGAAGGAGCCCAAGAACTGGCACCGGTAGCATTAAAACTTGCCGAGCTCGAAGGACTCTACGCTCACAAACTGGCGGCTGATTTAAGGGGTTAAATTTTACATTTATTTTAAGGAAATTGATTTTTGCTTTGTTTTTTTAGAATAAGTTATATTTGATTTCACTGTAGAAAGTCAGTTTTGCCATAAAAGTATCTATATAATGTTTTGTCATAAAAAAAGCGGGCGGCCAATGGCCGCCCCTACTTGTTACACCCACTATGCAGTCTTTATCTTTATTGATTATTCTCCAATAATGCCTTTACGGACGTTTCCAATCTGCTTTCTTCGCCTACGCTTCCCGTCATAAGAATACCTACTAATTTTACATTGCCATTCTTTCGAGATACTACAAGCAGAGGACTGCCCATGCTGCTGGTTTCCTTAAGCCATCCGTCTTCATCCACATCCATGCCGCCCGCTAAAACTACCTTGCTTAAATCTTCCGGGAGCAGGCGATATTCCAATGCATATACCTCAATAGTTTCATCTGTTAAGTCGTCAAAGCTTTTCACAAGTTCTAAACGCGTTATTTTGCTGTCAATAATTTTAACTTCCGGATTTTCTTCATAGTATGCAATATCTCTGTTTATTACTTCCCATGCCAAACCGGTAATTGGGTCTGACTCATCGGCTTTATATGTTTCGTGCATTTTAAGCGGCCCATCTGCTCCGCCAATTGTACTAATGGAACTATTTCCATTCTTCTTAATAAAATCTCCTTCTATCTTATCTGCTATTTTTAGAAGCTGTGCAAATGTGTTTTTATCTGCGGAAAGCTCTCGCACATCTTTTCCTATCATGGCATCTGCCTGATCCTTTGTGTATTGAATTAGATATTCATTTTTGCCGTCAGTCAAATTAAAGTTGATATAATCAACGTTACCTATGAGCGAAAATATGATAACGGCATTTTTCTCAAAAGGTGTTTGATTCAAAGCACCGGTATATCTATTTCTTGTCTGTGTATCGGTATTCAAATGCACTGTAATACCATAAGGAACATTTTCTGTGTGAAGTTCAAAATAATCATAGTCTACCTTCTCTGGGAACTCTAACAACTGTATGATATTGCCGACCTTTGATGCATCACCTACATAATCTGTCTTATATTTTAAAAATTTCTCGGCTGAAGTTAAATATTCGGTTTTGTTTGAAGGATTTGCTATCAGTGCTATTGATATTGCTATAACCAAAACTGCAGCCGGACATACAGCCCAAAGCACCGGCTTTTTATAGCTTAGCACATTTTTGATGCGAGATTTAATATTGCTTTCTCCAAAAGCCAGTGGGATTAAAATGCCTGATTGCTTTGCCGAAAGAGAAAGTAAAGAATGAGAATAGCTTGCTCTTATATCCTCACTTGACTGCCTAATAACGCTCTCATCGCATGACATTTCCATATCTTTAGACATGAGGAAATAACAAAGCCACATGAGTGGGTTAAACCAATGAATAATCAGCACTAAAAAAGCGAATGGCTTGATAATATAGTCCAGCCTTCTTATATGGGTTTGTTCATGTGCTAAAATAAAATTCAATTCCTTCTCAATTATCCCAGCAGGTATATAGATTTTGGGATTGATAAAGCCACAAACAAATGGAGTAGTGATTTTGTCAGTTTCAAATATATTGTCTTTTACAAGGGTTGCGGTTTTAATATTATTTATTACCTTCAAATAGGAAATAATGCTGTAGATAAGTAATACTACAATCCCAAAAATCCAAATATAACCGGCAATCCCTATTAAAATTTGCATGGGATTTGAACTGGCTATCGACGTAGCTGGTGGCAGTGATGAGTTAATAGCATCATTTATCCTGCTAATTCCGATATCAATCGAAGGTTTTTGCATTAAGCCAATTCTGTGGGGCACATATTCTACTATACCCGGGCTTGATTGAGTTTTAAGTGAAAGAAAACTCAAAAAGCTGAACGAAGAGTTAAAACTAAAAGGAAAAACAAGTCTTATCAGTAATGGAAACCATAATGCATAGGAAAAGACTTTAGGCAACTTTATCAAAAACGAACGTATTATTATAATCGCAATAGCTACATAGCTTGCAGTGATGCTCATATTGAGTACGGTTATAAATAGTCTGCTCACTTTGTGGCCTCCTCTATCATTTTTTGGATTTCTTCAGCTTCCTTTTTTGACAGCTTTTTATCTTGTAGAAATGTAGCCAAAAAAACAGGCAAAGAACCATCGAACTTATCCTCTAATAGCAACTCACTCTCATACTTCTGAACCTCTTCTCGTTTTACCAGAGCAGTAACTGTTGCATTTTCATTTTTTAAAATGCCGCGCTCAGATAGCTTTCTTATCATAGTATAGGTAGTAGACTTTTTCCAACCTAATTTTTCCCTGCAAATTTTCGTAAGTTCCGTAGAGTTAATAGGTTCAATTTCCCAAATAATATCCATGAATTTATACTCCGCATCAAAAAGCTTCAAATCTTCCATAAAATCTACGCCTCCAGTTAAGTCTATTATAGTAAACCTTTACTCTAAGTCTATCGCAATAAACCAATATTGTCAATAAAAAATAAAAGCTGCCAATGCAATATAACCAGACAGCTTTTTAACTGATATTATTCTTAAAAGCATCTTGAGCATAAAACCTACTGAAGATTGCTCCCTGTGTTAAATTTTGCGGTTATTTATCCGAACTGGGAATAAAAGGTATAATCCTTGATGCCAAATTACCGATGGGCATGGATTGCAGCCATATCTTTCCGGGACCTTTTAGAGTTGTTAGAAACAGGCCTTCTCCCCCAAAAACTACATTTGTAAAGCCCTTAACCGTTTCAATGTCAAAATTTACACTGGGTTCAAATATGGCTACATGCCCTGTATCTACTTTCATTTTTTCGCCGGGATCTAGTTGGTATTCCACCGCTTCGCCGTCTATTTCAAGAAAAACCCATCCCGGCCCTGTCACTCTTTGCAGTATAAAACCTTCGCCTCCAAAGATGCCGGCACCTAATTTCTTCTTTAAATGTATTTCCAGTTTTACACTTCGCTCGGCACAAAGAAAAGAGGTTTTTTGACATATCAGGGATTCTCCTGTATCAAGATAAATTGGGACGATTTTTCCGGGAAAGGACGATGAAAAAGCTATGGTTCCTGAACTTTTATTGAGAGTATATGTGGTCATAAAAAGGCTCTCTCCGGCCAGTTTCCTTGCTATTCCTCCAAAAAGTCCACCTTCCATATTTGTTTTCATTTCAAACCCATCACTCATCCACGACATACCACCTGATTCGGTAAAGATGCTTTCACCTTCATCTAAAGTAAGAAGCACCACAGGTAATGTATCTCCTCGAAGCTCATATTTCACAAAATCACTCCTCGTCAGCCTTAATTACATTAATAATACCACACTAGAAAAAGCAGGTAAACATTCTTATACATAAACCATTATGAATGTGTACAATTTATTTGAGATAATTTAGTGCTCTCTTTGTTTAAAAAATATAATAAAAAACAAGAGCCTTGCACAATTATATATAAAATAGGCTCTTTGGCCGAGAATATTTTAACAGGTGAGAAGCTCTTGTTTTTTTAAATGGCATAGCCGAAATTATTTTAGGCTTTTACAGTCCTAAACCTATTTGTAACCGCATTATATTTTTACTTAATACCGGCTATTTAATATACTCATTGCTTACTAAGATATCTGATATTATCTGTGTTGGTATAACAAATTCTTGAATTCCCATATATCCTGGGGCTACATCATATTTGTCAAAGGAAATAACGAGTTTGTCATCACTGTTGATATAGAAATTTTGTTCCTTTGATATTTTTTCAAACAGCTCTACAAGGCCTTCATCTTCAATACCTTCAACCCAGTAAATCATATTATCATCAGCCTCATGCCGCATCTTCATTTGCTCCTTGATATTTTCGCTTATAGTATCGACATAGCTATCATCTTTGAATAAACTCGGCAGAGTTATCAAAACTTCATTTTTCTTATCTATGGTATCGTATTTAAAGGTTGTTGATGATGATCCTACTGTGTTTACGACATAACGGCCTATTGATAGAATCCTGTCAGTATCTGTTTTTACAACATATCCGCTGTCTACACCCAGATGCCCTCCGCCATTTTGCTTCATATCTTCCATATCAGCTATAAATTGCTCATATAATTTTTCATTTTCCTTAAGATACTTCTCGTTTAAACTGCTTTGCAATTTTTCATCTTTTAAACCACTGATTTCAGGCACCTTTATGTTTGCATTAAAAGTATCCTCGTCTACGGTATATTCTCTAAAAGTAAGCACCTTCACAATGCTGCTGACAACAGGGATTTTCGAAAGGGTTTTGGCAAAAGCAGGACTCGTATTAACGCCAATTGTAAGCACAGCTACACAAGCTGCTGTAGACGCTGCCACGACAGCAGCTTTCCTCAATCTCCCTTTTGACGCCATAGTAGTGCTATTTGAACGGCTCTCCTTTAAGGCTTTTTTAACTACAAAGTCAAGCTCTTGTGGAATGGGAATATCCATGTATTCTTTTTTTAGTTTCTCTAAACTATTGTTTTTCATTTTGAAACCTCCCAATTTTCATCATTCATTTTAATGCGCAGTTTTTTAAGACCAGTATAAAGGCGGGTTTTTACAGTATTTACATTTTCGTTTAAAATTTTGGCAATCTCTTGAAGCTTTAAGTCTTCAAAATATCGCAAAATGATTATACTGCGGTAATTCGGCGGTAAATCATCTAAGGCAGCCTTTAAATCGAAATCTTCGTAACTGTCATATTCGCTTTCATCATTGGCATATAAAAAGACTTCACTAACTACAATCTCCTTCTTTCTCTTTCGCAAAAAGTCCAGCGAAGTGTTTACTACAATCCTATAAAACCAAGTCTTTATGTAACTTGGGTTTTTTAATGAATCTAACGATGCAAAAGCTTTATATATAGACTCTTGGATAATATCTAACGCATCATCAGAATTTCTAACATAACTATAAGCTAGTCTGTAATACCTGTCTTTAAATTCAATTACATGTTCTGCAATTTGTTCTTCCAAGTCGGTTTTACTCATTCGCGCGAGTTTCTCCTCTCTTTTTTTCAAGATACGTATCTCATTTTGGTCTACACTATATAGACGGCTACATCAAGTAAAAAGTTTTAACCATCCTTGAACCATTTAATTACCTACTCGAATATACTGAATGTATCTAAAGTTTTTCTCAGGGAGGAACAAAAGTATGAATATTGCCGTATCTGTGTCGGCACAAGGATATGGAAACGAAGCAGCTTTTGACTACCGAGCAGAAATGACAGGCCATTTAATAATTAAGCCCAGTACGGGGCACGAGTTTCTAAATATGCTGGCTGATTTATGTCAGTATCAGAAATCCATATATTTACTAAAGGTCTTCAGCCATTCTTATCCTCGCGGTATTATCATGTCTAACTGGAGCGGGTTTTATGACGAACCTGGACCTAGTGATACAAAAAGAGCCGCTTATTTAAGCGACTTAGCCGATAGAATCTATAAAGGAGAAATTAGATTTATTCCAGATTCACAAGTTTTATTATTTGGATGTGATTTAGGAAGTTTTTCTCAAAAACTTTCTTCTGTTACCGGAAGTATCGTGGTAGGTGCTGATGGAGGCACTTACCCTGAAATTTGGGGCAATCGAGAAACAGGTGTATTCCTAACCACCGGTAATTGGCTCGTATATAAAAATGGCAGCCTTGCGTACAATGCAGGCAAGCGGTATAGAGCATGGTAAATTTATTTCTTCTTGCTTAAACCTAATAGAAGCATTCTAAATGGCGTCCTATCTACAATATAGCAGAAGATATATGAACATACTGTTGTAAGAGCAAATACTAAAATCAGTTGAAAGACACGTGTTGTATATGTTCCATAAAATTTACCGACAACTTTTTTTACTACTGTTAAAATTTGCGGATTTACAAAGAAAATACCATATGAATACCGCGATATGCTGTTAAAAAGCGTTGTAAGTTTATCCTGCTTCATTAATTTTTGGGCAAGAAGATATATTGCAGGTATCGCTGCCATTGAATTAATCAAAACTGTGGGCCTCATAGAAGTATATGCTTCAAGATGTGATTGTCCGTATTTTATAAATCCAAGGTATGCTTCTATTATGACTAAGAATGTGGTTATGACATATAATAATGCGGTGAGTAATTTATTCAAATGTATTTCTTTTACAATACTCCAGTTTTGAGCTGCAACCCCGCCAAGAATAAAATAAAAATACCACCCTACAAAATTTACGGAATAATATTTCTGAAGCCAGTCGATTATATGTATTCCGCTCATGGTCATAAAAAAGCGGCAATATGTAATTATAGAAAAATATAGGACAAAATTTACCACTATAAATTTCAGGGGCTTCCTTATTCTTGCCATCAGACTTAAAAGAACAGGGAATATAAAATATAATTGTACAATCATTAATACAAACCATATTGGTGTATGTATATTTTCTTTAAATGTCCAATTGATATATGATAAAAGTGCTTCTTTAGCGGGTAAACCGATAAAAGCAAAGGATGGATTGAACACATCCCTTAAAATCATGTACACAAAACTCCAGACAAGATATGGAACAAATACAGTTTTAAATCTCCTTAAGTAAAAATCCTTCAAGTCAAGTTTCTTCCGACCGTATCCGTAGAAAAGTCCAAAACCTGAAACAAAAACAAATAAAGGCAGACAAATTCGCGACCATTGATTTAATATAAGCCCCAGATGAAAAGCATTACTGTTTACCGGACTGTATGCCACATAAGCCGCCGTAACATGGAGCACTAATACCATTAAGATAGCTGCTGCTCGCATAAAGTCCAATTCAACTACCCTAGACTTAGCCATATTTCTCCTCCGTTCTAAATCTCATCTTCCGTACACTTCACTGCCAACAGCAGTCCCTGCTCTATTTCAACTTTGGCGGCACTTGTCAAAAATACATTGCTGATTCCGCGTGCCGGTCCCATAAGAAGTGTTTCGCCTTTTAGCGGATAGTATAATCCCTCGGTCGTAACACCTGTTACTTTAGGAGTTATCGGAACAAGGGATAAGATATCCCCCTCTTTTCCCTCTATTTCAACAGGTTCATCTATTAAAAACATTTCCCAGTTTCCGTCTGCCAGTTTCAGCTCAAGCCCCTGTTGCTTAAAGCTTACCATCAAAAATATATTGGCAAGGCTGTGATCCGGCCGATTGCCAAGGCCACCCAAGAGTAAAGCTTCATCGGCGCCAAGTTTTAAAGCCTCACATACAGCTAATTCTGTATCAGTAAAGTCTTTTTCCGAAGGAAAGTTTTGCTTTTTAACGCCCCATTTTTGCACTTTTTCCATATCAGCGGGACTAATTGAGTCCATATCTCCTACCAATAAATCCGGTACAACCCCCATGTTAAAAGCATGGCGGGCACCACTGTCGGCACATATAACTATACTACAACAGCTTAAATATTTCTTGACTTTTTCATAGTTTTCAATATCTCCACCACCAAAAATAACTGCCTTCATGATAATCCTCCATAAACATATGCCAAAACTTTTATAATTAATTATATCATTTATCAACTCACAGTGAAAAGGCCTTTTATCATGCTAAAGGAATATATTGTGTTTATTCTCTGCAATCACAAAAAACATGTGATATTGATAAAACAAATTAGAAGTTGTATTTTTTCATTGAATACTAAAATATTATCTGATATAATGGGAATGATTTTAAATAAGATGAAGTTGAAGGGAGTTGTATCTTTTGAAAGAAAAGGTAGAAGTTGTTTTAAATAAAATTCGTCCGTCCTTGCAGGCTGATGGCGGAGATGTAGAATTGGTCGATGTAGATGAAGTTGCCGGTATAGTTAAAGTAAGGCTTACCGGTGCATGCGGCGGATGCCCGTTTGCAACCATGACCTTGAAAAACGGTATTGAAGAGGCATTAAAAGAAGAAATACCGGAAGTCAAAGAAGTGCAGCAGGTTTAAGTTTTATTGATTTGTTAGCAATGCTGATAAACCTTTTGCAATTTACTCGCATTAAACAGGGAAAATTAAAGTGGCCATTGCATAATGCATAAAAGCCCGAATAAAACCTAAAGCCATGCAATTAATATAGCGAAAAACTATCTTATATGCATGGCTTTTATTTATATATAGGTCTTACGACAACCCCCTTAATTTCTTTTATTATCCAAGTGGTATGTGTCATTTACAGTAACGATAAAGGCATCGCTGTCCGAAAGCTCTTTTAGACCGTCATACTCGATGACGGTAAGCGAGGTATTGCTTATTTTAAATTTCCAGAAAAAACTCTGCTTGAGATTCAATAGAACTGAAAGTACTGCTCTGATTGGACCTGCGTGGCTTACTACAAGTATACGGCCATCAGGATGCACATTAGCCGCTTTCATTAGAAACCTTGAAACCCTTTCACATAGCTGTGATAATGTTTCTCCCTCCGGGGGTTTCTCATAATAGGGATTACCAATCCAGCTTCGATATTCATGCGGCCATTTCTGCAATATATCCTCATATGTGAGACCTTCCCAAATTCCAAAGCTCAGTTCTCGCATCAGTTCGGTCGGTATCACTTCAATATTGTGCTGCTCTGCTATGATTTTAGCGGTTTCCATTGTTCTGCCTAGGTCGCTGGCATATGCCACATCCAACTTCTCATGCTTAAGTCTTTTTGAAAGTAACTCGGCTTGAATCTTACCTTCATCAGTCAGCGGAATATCAGATTGTCCTTGATATTTGCGCTGCTTATTCCAAATGGTTTCACCATGTCTTACCAGAAAAAATCTCGCCAAAATATCACCTAGTTCCATAAGATAGTATGATAAACATTAGTAAAGCTATTATCTCACAAAACTCATTTGTCGCACCATATGTATCTCCGGTCATACCTCCAAAATGCCTTGTAAGATATAAAATAAAAAGCAAGCCCGCCATAAAGACTCCTATAATCACAATCAGACTCTTCAAGCCCAGCATTATGTACATAATGATTATTGTTGCAATGCTTGCTATTATGAATGCCGAAATTTTTTGGCTTGTAAATGCTTTTCCCAAACCTTTTTCACGTATATAGGGATAAAAAACAATAGAAAAAGTCATCATCCATCTGCTTAAAACTGGAAAACCGATTAGCGATTGTATCACATAAACCTTGGGTAAAGAAGCGACAAGGACATATTTTAGCAGTATTACCGAAACAATACCTATAACTCCATAAGCTCCAATACGACTATCTTTCATGACAGCAAGCTTCTTTTCGCGGTCACCATAGCAAAAAAGAGCATCCATCGTATCGGCGAATCCGTCTAAGTGCATACCGCCGGTTATAATAATACTTATAATCACTGTAAGCCCTGCTGCAACTTCATGTGGTAATACCTTTTGCCCTAATATGTATATCAAACTTAAAATTCCTCCGATAACCGCACCTGCACATGGAAAAAATGGTAAGGATGATGCAATCTTGCCTTCATCCAGTTCTATCTGCGGAAAGGGTATACGTGTTAAAAACAAAATTGCTACATAAAATCCCATAATTATAAAACGGCTCTCCTTTCAAATAATTTGACTTCTTCCTCTTTATTCCTAATATCAGATAGCATTTATATGGTATTTACGAATAATTCTGCACCATGCCGAGTATCCGCCAGACTGTGTGAAAATGCATTTTTTTGGGTTCTTGTCATTTTTATGAAAGCTCTGTTTTATTGTCATCCTGAGGACTTTGTCTGAAGAATCTTGTTAAGATTCTTCTGTCGCTTTGCTCCCTCGAAATGGCGAAAAATACTTTCGTTTATTGTGGTGTGGGTAGCAGTTTTATACACCCTGCCATAAGTGTGCACCTGTAAGTAGGGAGCAGTCAAAATGCCTCGCACACAGAATAATAAATGTCTTGCATATGCATAAATTAATCTCAGAACTGTTAAATAATATCAAGTATTATTTCCCCTATAATCAATGC
Organism: Tepidanaerobacter acetatoxydans Re1; assembly: GCF_000328765.2. NCBI lineage: Bacteria > Bacillati > Bacillota > Clostridia > Thermosediminibacterales > Tepidanaerobacteraceae > Tepidanaerobacter > Tepidanaerobacter acetatoxydans. Next base: position 1,069,957 of record NC_019954.2, on the reverse strand, counting down.
AATAATTGCCGTAATAAAACTTAACTTCACTGTGGTTTTTATATCTTCAGCCTCAATTTCTCTTAGTTTTTCACCCATGTATTCCCTAAAACTCATCTCACCGCCATAGGAATTCCATCCACCGAGACGAATTCCGAGCACTCCTGCAGTTATGGCTTCAGGAATACCGCTGTTAGGACTTTTATGTTTTTTTGCATCTGCAAGAACAGTTTTTATTCCCCTCTTAATATCGAGCCTTATCACAGTTGCGGCCATCAGCATTAAAATACCACCTATTCTGGCGGGGATAAAGTTTGCTAAATCATCCATATGGGCCGAAAACCATCCTAAGAATTCATATTTTTCATTCTTATATCCAACCATGGAATCTAGCGTGTTTACAGCTTTATAAGCCATAGCCAAAGGTGCTCCTCCAATAAATGCATATAGCAATGGAGATATAATCCCATCTATTGTATTTTCTGCCACTGTCTCAATGGTTGCACGACATATTTCATTTACAGGCATATCGGCTGTATCTCTGCCAACTATGAATGAAAGACGTTTACGGGCACTGCCTATATTGCTTTTCCTTATTTCATGGTATATGCCCATAGCCTCGTCTGCTAAGTTGCGAACGGATAAAGTGGTATATATAAGCCATATGTTAGTCACATACCCAAACCATGGATTAAATTTGTAGGTTGTTTTAATTATACAGTAAGTTGCTATATATACCAACAAAACAGTAGCAAACCAGAGGATTACTCCTGCAGTTTTCAGACCTCTTGAAGTCTTAAACAATTTTCTAAGGTTTTTTTCAAAACTATCTATTAGTTTTCCTATTATTACTACCGGATGTGTCGGCCTTACCGGATCACCAAGAATCATATCCAATAAAAATGCTAATAAAATAATTATACTCATACTCATGAATTACCCTTCTTAATTTACGGATTCATTATTTCTTTCAATGCTGAAATAAGAACATCGTTATCTTCTCGGCTTTTTACCGCCACCCTGAAAAAACTGTCATCTAGAAACATGTAATTTGAGCAGTCACGTATTAAAATCCCTTTTTTCTTAAGTTTTTCAGCTAATGTGGATATTTTTTCATCTTTGGTTATTTTAACAAAAACAAAGTTTGCTTCAGGAAATAATGGTTCAAGGCCTGGTATGTCTTTTAAATTTCCCCAAAGCCTTCTTTTTTCTAGCAAAATATATTGGCGGGTCCTATCTATGTATGGTTTATCGCTCATTACTTTGCTTCCCACAAATCCTGCAAAAGTATTAATATTCCATGGATCTTTTAAATCATAAAATCTTTTTATAAGTTTTTGATTTGCTAATACAAAACCTAAACGCAGACCGGCCAATGCAAAGAACTTAGTGACAGATTTTAGGATAATTAAGTTATCATGTTCTTCAATATAACTTACCATACTCTCATCTTTATCGACAAAATCCATAAAAGCCTCATCAAGCATAAGGTAAGATTTTTTATTTTGTAATTCCCTCAGTATTATCGCTAAATCTTCTTTTCGAACGAGTTTGCCTGTGGGATTATTAGGATTGCATATAATAAACAAGGAATTTTGGGTTATCTTGCCTTTTATATTATCAAATAATTCTAGGTCAAACCTGAAGTCATTTGTTCTCATATTTACAAATACCGTTTCAATATTTCTGCTTTCACACGATAGGGCATATTCTGAAAAGGTAGGTGAAGGAATTATTGTTTTAGATGGTCTTAAGGCTTCAAGAATTATATTTATAAGTTCCACGGAGCCATTGCCGGGCATCAGATTTTTGGGGCTGGTATTATAGTAGCTCGCTGCTGCTTCCTTTAATTCATTTTGCTCTACATCCGGATAATATATGATATCCTTTATATGCTCCATAATAATTTCTTCCACTATTGGTGCAAACCCCAACGGGTTGATATTGGCGCTAAAGTCCAGTATCTGCTCATAAGGTATATTAAGTTCCTTCGCTGCCTTATATACATTTCCTCCGTGTATCGGTTTTCCCTGCATTTTCTTCTCTCCTAAAACTAAGTTGTTAAGCACTGGAACAATTTTCACTAATTCTAGGTCCATTGTTATCCGTGCAAGTTCGTATGATTCGATATGTTTGATTATATTTAAGCATTATATCGCCTATTTCTTTCCAAAAATCTCGGCATATAATATAACCTTTTTCAAAAAAAATGCCTACAATAGATCCGCTGTGTGCTATATTAACTCCAATTGCACCATATCTGTCTCCAAGCTGAACAATATCAGATAAATGGGGCTTAAAGAGTATTGACTGGTGAGCAAAAGCACTAATTTTCATAGCCTCTCCCAAAAGCTTTAGATTGCCTTCTTCAAAAGCTTTAAAAGTAAGTTCCAGAGCCTGCTTGACCATCGGTTCTTTCTGCTTGTTTTTTTGTTTTAAATCTTTTATATTGTTAAATTGCTGGGTATCCACCTGTTCTCCAGTATCAATTATATATACATCCATTTCCGGCATATGACCCAATCTTTTCCTAACTGTCCCATGTATATGGTCAAACATCATTACACCCGGGTACATTATTCCATCACTGGGCTCAATAGAAAGTGCTATATTGGCTATGACATCATCGGATATACTCTTGCCCAAAGCTTGAGCCGTTGCAATGCAGGCAGCCGTAATATCCGCTGTGCTTGATGAAAGTCCTACCCCACAAGGTATATCGGTATTTATCAATATTTCGGCTTTTAACTTTTTAATCCCAAAATATGTCAGAGTTTTTTCCACGGCTTGAATTGCTTTAGTATGTTCAAGCTCGCTGCAATCAATATGTTTAATCATATTTCTATCCAAGTGAACCGATACCTCTGTATAAAGCGCTATGGGGCAAGTTACTAAAAAATCACGTTCATCTATTGTTCCCTCTACGATTTCCCCACAGCTGGCAGGGCATATAGCTTTACCCCACAAACGTTTCACCCCTTTACAAATCCCTATTTCAATTTTATCGGTAATCCGGAAACCATAAACACTGCTTCATCTACTGCAGCCGCCACTATTTGATTTACTTCCCCAAGCAAATCTCTGTATAATCTGCCTAACGGATATTCAGGCACCAAACCAAGACCGACTTCGTTGGATACAATAATAATATTTTTCCGTATTACCCTCATATTTTTAATCATGGCTTTGATTTCATCTAAAAGGTCAGCTCTAAGCCTATCCCAAGACTTTGTATCCTCTACCCTCTCCAAAGGAAGCCAGTTTGAAACCAAAAGAGCCATGCAGTCGATTAAAATTGTATCATAACCATTATATTTTTCGTCAGTTCCTATTTCATCAAGCACCTTGGACAAGTATCGAGGTTCCTCAACCGTCAACCAGTTGTCAGGTCTTCGTTTTTTATGAATACTTATCCTATGAGCCATTTCTTCGTCTAGAGCCTGAGCTGTGGCTATATATATAACTTTATTACCTCTCTTTAAAGCCTCTTTTTCAGCAAATCTGCTTTTCCCACTTCTGGCTCCTCCTGTTATAAAAATAGATTTCATCTTTTTTCTCCTTATCTTTTTCAAATCCTATAATCCTTGTTTTTCTTCTGAAAAAGCAAATAAATGAAAAATGGTCCGCCAAAAAGTGCTGTTAATATCCCCACCGGCAACTCCGTCGGTGCTATTATAACCCTGGATAAGGTATCTGCCAACATTAAGTACATACCGCCTACAAGAGCCGAAAGAGGGAATAAGTGCCTATAATCCGGTCCAATGACAACCCGGGTTATATGTGGAATAATCAGGCCTACAAATCCTATTACACCACTAACGGCCACTGCTGATGCCGTAAGCAGCGAAGCAGAGGCTAAGGCCGTTTTTTTGACCCTTTCCGTATCTACACCGGTAAAAAAGGCGGTTTCTTCACCTAACTGCAGTATGTTTAATTCTCTTAAGTTCCAATATGCCAAAGCAAATCCAATAATACCGTAGGGGAAATTCAGGTAAACTTCGCTCCATCCTTGGGAAGAAAAGCTTCCCATTAGCCAAAAATATATCTGGTGAAGTTTTTCATTACTAAAATACATAAAGAAAGAAACTATAGCAGAAATAAAACTGCTTACGGCTACGCCGGAAAGCAACAGTGTAAAAGAATAAGTGCGGCCACCGACACTGGCAAGACTGTAAACTAAGAATATTGTCCCTGCCGCACCAACAAAAGCAAAAAATGGTATTGACTCTATCCCAAGGATTTTCATGCCCGAAAAGAACAATATGCCCAGTGAAGCCCCTAATGAAGCTCCTGATGAAGCACCTATAATATAAGGATCTGCCATGGGATTTCGGAAAACACCTTGATATATTACACCAGCCGCAGAAAGTTCGGCCCCTACCAGAAAAGTCAAAAGGATTCTAGGAAGACGAAGTTGCAATATAATTGTTTCATCAGTAAAAGTCCAATTTTTAGATATATTACCTGCCAAGAATGGCAATCGACTAGCAATTATCTTAAAAACTTTACTTGGCGGAATGTTTACGGTCCCTATCCCCAAAGCAAAGATAGCTCCTAATACTGTTACTGCTGCTACAAAAATAAATACTGTATAGGGTTTAGTGTTTTTTAAAGAGTGGTTGTTCACAACATTCTCTCCCCTGAAATAAATAGAGCTGGCAAAGTTGCATAGTGTCAACAGCCTTAAATGCTGTTTGCTGTTTTAATCATTATTTAAACAGCTCCGGGTGCATCATTTCAGCAAGCTGTTCCAAACCATCTACAAGCCTTGGAGTAGCTCTTTGAACTAAATTTTCTTCAAGATAAAAAACTTTATTATTTTTTATTGCTTCAATGCTTTCCCAGCCTTGGCGATTGAGTATATCTTCTGCAGACTGATTACTGGAACCGTGGTGAGAGAAAATGATTATATCAGGATTTTTCGCTACAATCATCTCCTGGCTGTATTGCGGGTAAGCTTTTTTTGCATCTTTTGCTATATTTTCGCCACCAGCTCTTTGTATTATATCATTGACAAATGTTCCAGGCCCCGCGGTAGTGATTGGTGACGGCCATATTTCATAATAAACCTTCGGTCTCTCAGCTGTAAGTTTTGCAACCTTATCATCTATATCTTTCACTCTTGCCTTCAAATCGCCAACTACAGCCGCTGCTTTATCATCTACCCCTGTGGCCTTCCCTATGATTTCTATACTGGTAAATACATCTTCAAAGTCTTTTGGGTCAAGAACTACCGATGGAACATTCAATTTCTCCAATTCTTCTACAGCTTTCTGGTGCATACTGGTAGCAAGTATCAAATCTGGTTGCAGTGATATTATTTTCTCGATATTAGGCTCTGAAAAACCGCCAATCTTTTCTTTGCTTTTTGCTGCCTCCGGATAATCACAAAAATCAGTAACACCCACAATTCTATCTTCAAGGCCCAAAGTAAATAATATTTCTGTATTGCTTGGTGCAAGCGATATTATTCTTTCAGGCAGTTTTTCAATTGTTACCTCTCTTCCCATCTGATCTGTCAAAGTAATGGGAAATGCCGTATTTGTTTTATGGTTTTGGGGATTAGGTTCCGATATTTTTGATTCATTTTTGCAGCCTACTATGCATAAGATAATGATTACAATAATCAGAGTTTTTGTTATTATTTTAAAATGGTTTTTCATCCTTTTTATCCTTTCCCTTCTTTAAATATATTAAAAAGCCCGACCTTCTTTTTAAAGACCGGGCTGTTATTTCATCACGCAGTACACCCACCCTTTCTTCCGAAGGCTTGTACTTCATCAACAGGCAGGTTTCCTGACTCTCGGATCATATTCCCTGCACCTTCCCGATTTCTCAGTGGTATAGCAGTTTATCCCCGATTACAGTGGCGGGACCGTTCAGGGCTTTCACCTGATTCCCTTTTAACCTCGCGGCACCTGTCAAAACATATATTTATATATTTATTTCTATCCCTTGATTAGTATTATATACTCAATAATTTGTTTTCACAAGGTATTATGGACTTGAGCTTCCGCAATTTTTTGCAAGCTCCTTAAGCATCAATGGATTTAATATTTCATGTAAACAGTTAATAAAAAGCTATAACTGATGGGGTTCAGAAACTCATACTTTTTCTCTTTTACTCCTAAATACTCTTAAAAACCAATACCAAGAAATATAGAAAGCAGAAAAAATCAATAATATTCCTAAGACCTTATATTCTAACCGCAAAGTCAAAAACCAATTTAAGTTTGATTGAAGCTTGTCAAATAATACAACCCAAAAAATCGTCCACAGCAAATCGCCAATAAATGAAAATAAAGTATATGAAAAAAAATTTATTCTAAAAAGGCCGGCCGCCCATATTGCAGGAGTTCTTGTGATTCCTATCCATCGGCTAACCATATTTGTGATGCTCCCATATTTATCAAACCACTTTTTAATCTTGTTAATATCTTCATCATCTATCCTAAGAAAGCGGTTTATGCTTTTAAAAATCGGTTCTCCACCATAGTGACCTAAAAAATATGCTAAAATGTTACCAGTCAAATTACCCATGGTGGCAGTAGCAATTACCGGTAATGCAGACATGATATTGATATGGATTAGGTAAGCAGTCGCCATAAATGCAAATTGAATAGGCAGAGGAAGTCCCAAACCTTCAAGTAAGAGAATAATAAAAAGCCCAAAGTAGCCGTAAGAATATATCATTTGATTTGCATACTGTGAAATGTGCATATGTATATCACCTACCTAATTATACTTTATTTTACTCATCAAAACAAATAGCAGTCAATGTTGTTAGCAATTATTGACTGCTATCTCACTTTATGATTCACTTTTATATCTTTTTATACACTAAATATTAAGTATTTTGCCTGCTATACTGTTGACTTACTATGTTTTATCAATTTTTTCTATTGTAAATCCGGTAAATCCATAAATAATTGAAACAATGGGATTAATATAATTTAAAAATGCCCACGGACCATAGGCTACTGCCGAAATTCCCAAGATACTCTTCATGAAAGCTCCGCAAGTATTCCAAGGTACCAATACCGACGTTATTGTTCCTCCATCTTCTAAAGCTCTTGACAGGTTTTTGGGGTGCAAGCCCCGCTCTCTATAGGCATCTGCATACATTCTGCCCGGAACTACTATGGAGATATACTGTTCCGGCAGCATCATGTTTGTTGCTACACACGATGCTATGGTTGCGGCTATTAAACTCCCATCACTTTTCAGTCGTTTGAGTACAGGTTTCATTAGAGCTTCCATTTGCCCGGTTTTTTCCAGAATTCCTCCGAACATCATAGCAGCAATAGTTAACGAAACTGAGTACATCATAGCTGTCATACCGCCTGCAGTCAAAAGCTCATCAATTAACTGACTGCCAGTTTCGCTTACATATCCGGAGTAACCGGCAGTTATAATCATTCCCAAATCAGCTTTTTGAAATATTGCCGCTTCCACAGCACCTAATATCACACCAAAGGTTATGCTTGGAATAGCAGGAGCTTTCAGTGCAACACAGGTTATAACAACTAATGGCGGAATTAAAAGTAATGGACTAATAAAAAACTGTGCTTCTAAACCTTCTTTGATTTCATTTATGGTAGAAAAAGTCATTTCACCGCTTCCAAATTTAAAGCCGAGCACCAGATATAATATAATAACGATGACGTAAGTTACGCCAGTTGTATATAACATATGCCTGACATGTGTAAAAACATCGGTACCTGCCACCGCCGGTGCTAAATTTGTAGTATCTGAAAGAGGCGACATCTTATCGCCGAAATAAGCTCCGGAAATAATAGCACCTGCAGCTACGGGAGCAGGGATACCGAGCCCTTGGCCTATCCCCATCAAGGCTATACCCACGGTACCCACTGTTCCCCATGAAGTACCTGTAGCTAAAGACGTAATAGAGCATATCAATAACGCGCCTAATAGGAATATTTTTGGCGATAAAATATTAAAACCATAGTAAATCATGGAGGGAACTACACCTGCCTGAATCCATACACCTATTAGCACACCTATAATGGTTAAAATAATGATAGATTGCAGTGCTTGTGTTATACCTTCAATCATTCCCTGCTCAATATACTTCCAATCATACCCCACCTTAACAGCCACGACACCGGCTATGGCTGAACCCAGCAGCATTGGAATATGCGGATCTGCGTTAAATTTAACCAAAGATATACCCATGATAATAATCAACCCTGCAATAGAAATAAAAGCCTCATAAAAGTAAGGTTTCCTTTTAGCCAAATTTATCACTCCTAGTATGTATTCTTGAGAATGTATTTTTATGCAGCAGCGAGCATTAAGTAATTCTGCGCTTCATCATAAAATATGCTCAATTTTGATGAATTATTATGCATTAAATTTTATAATTATTAATTATATCACATAGCAGCTTTTTGACATAATCTTTTATAACCTTCGATTAATACCATACAAACGATAATCTTAAGATAACTTACTATCACTCCCTGTTGCTTAACTTTTAACGGTAATAGTGTCGCAAGGAATTATGTAAAGATAAAAACCACGAAATTAATTGTGATTAAAGTTTTTTCCGTGGTTTTAATCAAAGTGCTTTAATAATGCATTAAACCTTGATGTACAAGGTTGGAAATTGACTCATTCTGTGGTATAATTTAGATTATGTTTTAGCATTTTTTTGACCAACGCTCCAATTTTACCGGTTTCTTGAGCAGTTAGTTTGTCCCAACCTAAAAGCTGAGCTTTTTCTAAAAGTCCCAACTCCATAGCTGCTTCTATTTTAAGTTTCTCGGTAAGGTTGGAAATTTCATTTTTTTTAGTCATAAACTCACCTCGGTTTTAGATTGTCCCTGCTGGAAAATATTATTCCACATCATTAGAGTGAGGTGCCATTGATTTGATTGAACTTTTTAATATAACAAAAAAGTACGGCAATAAAACCGCAATTAATAATATATCCCTATTTGTAAGAAGCGGAGAGGTTCTTGGCCTGCTAGGTCCGAACGGAGCAGGCAAATCTACAACCATGAGAATCATTGCCGGATACCTGCTGCCAACATCGGGGTCTGTAAAAGTGGCTGGGTTTGATGTAGTAAAAGAACCTGTTACCGCCAAAAGGCATATAGGATATTTACCTGAAAATCCTCCACTTTATAAAGACATGACGGTCTGTGATTATATTAATTTTGCTGCGGAATTAAGAGGTTTAAAGGGCAAAGATAAGGCTCATCACGTCAATAGAGTCATTGAAGAAGTCGGAATTCCCGATGTTAAGAAACGCCTCATAGGTCATCTGTCCCGCGGGTATCGTCAACGTGTAGGGTTAGCTCAGGCCTTAGTAGCCAATCCTCAGGTTTTGATACTGGATGAACCCACAGTAGGTCTTGACCCTCAGCAAATCACAGAAATACGGCAGCTTATAAAAGAGCTTTCCGGAAAACGAACAGTAATTTTAAGTTCTCATATACTGCCGGAAGTAAGCAGTTTATGTCACAGAGTTGCAATAATCAATAAGGGAAATTTAATAGTAGAAAATACACCACAAAATTTAGGTAAATCTTTAATGGGGCATCGGGAAATCATAGTGCAAATAAAAGGCCCTCAAGATAAAATTCGCACCGCATTAGAGAGTCTTTCAGGTGTTAAAAACATCACAGTAAGCAAGGTTTTAAAGGAAAATTTATGCGAATACACCGTTCAATCTGAATTAGATAAAGATATAAGGGAATCGCTTTTCTATACGATGGCAGAATATAATTTTCCTATTTTGGAAATGAAATCATCTTTTATGTCTCTTGAAGAAATCTTCTTAGAACTTGTAACCGAAGAACCCACTGCAGCATCACAAAGGGAGGCGAACTAAATGAATGCGATAATATCTGTTTTTAAAAAAGAAATCAAGGGGTTTTTTTATTCACCTCTAGCATATGTTATTAGTGCTGTCATCCTTGCTTTAGGTGGTTATTTCTTCTCATTGACGCTTTTTATGACTCGAATAGCAGACCTTTCCGGTGTATTTATGAATCTTGCAGTAATCTTAATATTTGCAGCTCCCGCACTTACAATGAAACTTTTAGCCCAAGAAGAACAGGATGGCACAATGGAGTTTTTATTAACATCACCTATTACTGTACCGCAATTAATTCTGGGTAAGTATTTAGCTGCATTAGGCTTTTTTCTTTTCATAACAGTACTGACTTTTATATATCCTGGGATTTTACTGGCTCTTTCAGCTCCGGACAAGGGTGTTATTCTTGCTACTTATTTAGGCTTTTTTTTACTTATTGCCACATACCTTTCAATCGGCATTTTATGTTCTTCTTTTGCCAAAAGTCAAGTAATAGCAAGTATATCCGGTTTCGGCATTTTACTGCTTTTATGGATATCAAGCTGGCTTTCCGACAGTATTTCTGGACCGCTGGGTTCATTTTTTAAAACGCTTTCGATTTCTGAACACTATACGGATTTTTTAAGAGGTGTTATTGATACAACGCATATCGTGTATTTTATAAGCATCATACTGGTATCGCTGATTTTATCCATGTATAGCGTATCAAGGCGAGTATGGTCCTAGGAGGAAAGATTAGATGAAATATAAAGGGCTTTCATATACATTTGTCGTAGTTTTTCTTATATCTGCATTGGTCGGCATCAATATCGCAGCAGCTCAATATCACTATCGCTGGGATCTAACACAATCACATAGATTTACGCTTTCCAAAAAAACTGTTGAAGTTATAAATCAGTTAAATGAAAAGATAAAAATTACCGCTTTTATCGCCGAAAATAGCAGTACGGGCAGTGATATAAAAAATCTTTTAAAAGGATATGATTTTGCTTCTTCAAAAATTGACGTAAGTTTTTTTGATCCACAAAAAGAACCTGCACTTGCAAAAAAATATAATGTTCAAGAATACAACACTATTGTTGTTGAAGATGCAAAACACAGGCAAACCATAAGTCAATACAACCTTTATTCGCCAGGTACAAATCAATATTCAATGGACTTTAACGGTGAGCAAGCTGTAACTCGAGCCATCCTTAATCTTAAAGAACAAACAAATGCCGTTATTTACTTTCTTTCAGGTCATGGTGAAGCTAGTCCTATATCGGATCTGGACAAGTTTAATTTGTTTTTGAAAGGCGAGGGATACACCTCTAAGCAGCTTGAATTACCCGTAGAAGGCAGAATTCCGGAAGATGCGAACCTTATTATTGCAGCCGGTCCGCAAAAAGACCTGATATCTAAAGAGAGGGATTTGCTTGAAGATTATATAAAATCTGGCGGTAAGATGTTAATCTTTTTTGACCCGACCGACCCTAAAGTGCCGCTGGATGGTTGGAAGAGTCTGCTGGCCACTTTGGGCTTAAAAATGCACGATGATATAGTCGCTGATTCAGAAAGGTCTTTTTATTCGGATCCTCTCACACCGGTGCCTATGGTAGAAAAGCATGATGTAACAGATGTGCTTTTAGAAAAGAAACTTTCGGTTGTATTTCCATATGCCCGCAGCTTTGAAGTTTTACAGCAAGTTCCTGAAAAGCTTCAAGTAAATTCGCTCTTAATTACGAGCAAAAAAGCTTTTGGAGAAACAGAGCTTGAAAAAGTTCAAGCTTCATTAGATAAAAATGATATTCCCGGACCGCTGCATTTGGCTTATGCAATATCTAAAACAGCAGAGGCATCAAGGCAAGCACCTTTAGAACCAAATATGATAACAGCTCCCGATTTAGAACTTGGTGAGCCTGTAGCCGTTGTGGTTGGAAATCTTGCTTTTTTAGGTTCTCAATCAATAGGTCTTGCTGGAAACCTAGATTTTGCCGCAAGCAGTGTGAATTGGCTGCTTCAAACTTCGAATGTACTAAGTATTCCCGCCAAAACCACTGAACCGCCTTTTGTAAATTTGACAGGAGAAATGGTAAATAAGATTTTCTACACTACTGTAATATTTATACCACTTCTAATGCTCATCATCGGTTTTGTTATGTGGTTAAAAAGAAGAAATTTATAGGAGGATATTCTTTTGGCTATAATAAAAGCAAGTGAAAGTATTCTAAGTATAATGCTTATGATTTTACTGGGAAGTTTTTTAAACTCTAGACACTGGTTTGATGGCGACTGTCCCAACCTTTTGGTAAAGCTGGTTGTTAATATATCTTTACCCGCTCTTATGATATATAATATGATGAGCAACTTCGGAAAAGATGACCTCTTAACTGCAGGCAATGCACTTATAGTCCCTTCGTTATCTATGCTTTTGTGTTATTTAATGAGCATATTTGTTGCACATATCCTCAATATTAATTCTAGCAGGCGCGGGGCCTTTCGTTCCATGTTTTTTAATTCAAATACTATATTTATGGGACTGCCAATAAATATGGCCCTATTTGGTGAAAAAAGCCTGCCATATGTACTTTTTTATTATGTGGTTAACTCCTTCTTTTTTTGGACACTGGGTGTTTCTGAAATAAAAAAAGACGGAACAGCAAATGGCACACATACACCTGCTAAGGCTGTTTTTTCCATAGACACGGTAAGAAAAATTCTTTCACCACCGCTTATAGGTTTATTAGCAGCTCTTATGTTAATTCTATTAAATATCAATCTTCCGGATTTTCTTATGGATACTCTTAAAAATCTGGGTAACCTTACAACGCCTCTGTCTATGATTTTTATAGGAATCACAATCAGTGCCGTAAATATACGCAATATAAGATTTAATAAAGAAATGGCCGCACTGCTAATGGGTCGTTTTATAATTGCACCGTTGACCATTCTTCTTTTATCTAATGTATTTTATATTCCAAAGCTTATGAGAGATGTTTTTGTTATACAGGCAGCTATGCCGGTTATGACAAACACAGCTATTATCTCAAAAGCATATGGAGCCGATAGCGAATATGTAGCAATAATGATTACACTCACAACTTTGGCAATTCTCTTGGTTATACCACTATACATGTTTGTCTTAAATTACATATAAACATAAAAAGGTTCATCGTAAAATTACTTAGAAAGTAATTTTACGATGAACCTTTGTTTTTTATTATATAATCTTTGCTAAGGCTTTATTCACCATATTCCTTATTTCATCCGCTTCATTCATTGATAGTGCCTTTTCGGCAATTTGTTTGGCCTCATCATACGTAAGAGATCGGATTATTTTCTTAACTTGCGGTATTGAGGATGCACTCATAGAAAACTCATCCAATCCCATACCTAAAAGAATAGCCGTTGCCGAGGTATCCCCCGCCATTTCACCGCACATGCCGGTCCATTTACCTGCTTTATGCGAAGCATCAATGACATTTTTAATAAGTCTTAGCACTGCCGGATGAAGAGGCTCATATAAATATGATATATGTTCATTCATGCGGTCTACTGCTAAGGTATATTGGATTAAATCATTAGTTCCGATACTGAAGAAATCCACTTCCTTGGCCAGAATATCAGCCGTAATAGCCGCTGATGGTATTTCTACCATTATACCGACTTCTAGATTTTCATCAAAAGGTATTCCTTCGGCTTTCAGTTCTTGCTTTGCTTCATTTAAAATCGCATTAGCTCTGCGGACTTCTTCGGTGCCAGATACCATGGGATACATAATTTTAGCATTTCCATAAGCGCTAGCCCTTAGAATTGCTCTAAGCTGAGTCTTAAGTATGCTAGGTCTATCCAAACACATGCGAATAGCTCGCCAACCTAAAAATGGATTGAGTTCTTCAGGCATGTCAAGATATGTTAGTTTCTTATCTCCGCCAATGTCTAGTGTTCTTATAATAATAGGCCTTGGAGCCATTTTTTCAATTACTTCTCTATATGCATTAAATTGTTCTTCCTCTGTCGGAAGTGTTTCGCGATCCATGTATAAAAACTCAGTACGATAAAGGCCCACGCCTTCTGCTCCGTTTTCAATGGCACCTTTGACGTCTTTCGGTGTTCCAATATTTGCCGAAATTTCTACCTTCCGCAATTTATCGCTGGTTTCGGCAGGAAGCTCTTTAAGCTCCTTTAATTTTTTACGGTATTCGAGGTAATCCTGTTTCAGCTTCTTATATTTTTGCAAAATGGAATCATCTGGGTTTATATAGACAATTCCGTCATTGCCGTCTATGACAACAATATCTCCATCTTTAACTTTGTCCGTTATATTTTTCAAGCCGACTACCGCAGGTATTTCAAGGGACCTTGCCATTATAGCGGTATGGGATGTACGGCCGCCCATATCAGTTGCAAAGGCTAAAACCTTATCCTTGTCCATTTGAGCCGTATCAGAAGGTGTTAAATCCCTTGCTATAATAATAACCCTTTCGGTAAAACTAAAACTGTCGGAAGTAATACCCAAAACATTTTTTATTATTCTTGATCCAACATCTTTGATATCAACGGATCTTTCTTTCATATATGCATTTTTCATATCTTCAAAAGTCTCTATATACTTTTTTACAACTTGGGCTGTTGCATTGTCTGCAGTAATCAACTCAGTTTTTATTTTAGATTTTATCTCATCTAAAAAAACCGGATCTTCAAGTATCATAAGGTGAGCATCAAAAATTTCAGCCTTATCTCGGCTCAATTCTTTTTCCGTCTTTTGCTTAATTTGCTCAAGCTGCAATTTTGACGCACAAATGGCCTCTTCCAGCTTCTTTATTTCCTCATCTACAGCTTCTCTTGTAATAGATGCGGTATTAATCACAACCTCTTGAGGTTTTATGACATGAGCCTTTCCTATTTCGATTCCAGGTGATGCAGCAATTCCCTTTATCATACATTAACCTCCTATGTCAATCCTGCTCTTCTTTAATTATTTCACCCATCTCTTTTGCAATTCGATAAGGTTTTGTTATTATCCTAATGGGAAGCGACAATATGAACTTGGTCAAGTCTTGCTCTAGTTCTCGAGTCATTCGGTACGGTTTTGTAAAAATACGCTCGATAAAATCCACAGCATAATTTTCAATGAGTTTGTCTCGTCTAATTTCAATTTCGCTGCCGCAGTTTGAACATTTTATACTTTTTAAGGTGTTTCCTGCATATATAACCGTATGTGGAGTATCCTTGTTGCAATGCAGGCAAAAAAGTTCGGCTTTCATTTTTGAGGTCATTTTATACACCTCGTTTCACTGCTTTTTGACCTTTATAGTTGTACCTTAATTTTTAAAAAATTTATCCTGTATCCGCCTTAACTGCAAAACAATGGAGTCATCATCTAAATTTACCATATCATAACATATGGTTTCTCCCTTTTTTACGTCGGTTTTAAGAACCGTCTTATCGTTTATCAAGCCAATAGGAAGTGCATTTTGCTTGCGTGCATTTTCTGCCGTATCAATAATACCATAAACCGTGTATCCACCAATTCCGTCCAAAGACTCTCCTGCTTTTAAATCCTTCTTGGCTACCGCAACCGTTTCCGAAACCGGTGCACCTGCCGGAGAAATTGTTGGTTCACCATACAAAAATGCCCTGGCCGCCGAAAGCGGTGTTTCAATACACACTAAATGGTATGGCCTATATAAAACATAATTGGGGCCATCACCCATCGAAATATAAGACATAATCTCCTTTGTTACCGGATAGTCTGAATTAATAACTACAAAAACTCCCGGAGCTATACCAAATGCATAATCTACTACACCATGCTTGTCTAGTAATCCGCCTTGCTCCTTTAAGCTAAAAAGTTTTGGAATATCTTTTAAGGTAGCATAAGGTCCGATTAAACCTCTCTGAGATGGAACAAAACCCGTAGAATTAGATACCGCAGTCAACTCAATCATTGTATTTGTGGCATCAACAAAAGACGTGAGCATGCGCGGGTTAATACCCTTTGCATCGGCTTCTTGCCTCATTGTATCGGGATTTGCCTCTCGATTTAGCGGATTATTTTTACCTTTGCCTACGGCAACCACATTAAAACCTACAGCATCCGCAAAGTCATAAAGCTCTTTGATGGCACCTGGTTCATCTCCTGCAGACACAGTATATACGACCCCTGCACTATCTGCCATTTGTTTAAGCACCGGTCCTACCGTCACATCTGTTTCTACATTGAGCATAACAATATGTTTCCCATTATATATTGCTTTTAAAGCGGCATTAGCTCCTACCTCCGGTACACCTGTAGCTTCAATAACTACATCCACCGGTAAAGCCTTTGCCACAACTTCAAAGTCCTCAGTTACTACATATTTACCGCTTTTTATGGCTTTTTCAGCTTCAGACACAGTATTGGTTACATAAATATCTTTACAATCAACGCCTGCGGCCCGAAGGGCTTCTTTTGCTTTATCTACGGTTCTGTTGGCTATAATAGGTATATTCATACCTTTCATTTTTAACACCTGAGTTACAATTCCGCGACCCATTTGACCAACACCAACAAGGCCGACATTGATCTTTTCTCCGCTTTCGTCAAGCTTTCTAAGTCTTGTATTTATATTTAGCATGGTTATATACTCCTTATATCATCTGATAGCCGGATTACTGGGCATTTTCAATGATGATTTTTTCACCTATATCTATGGCTAGTGGCTCATTACCCTTTAAATGAATATCGCCGGGCATTTCAGATGTCGACTTGCCATCAAATTTAAGACATACATGACCCATTAACCTTAAATTATTATTAGCTTTCTCTCCGACAGCTGTAACAATGTAGGCCCTGCTTCCAAGGTAAAGTTTGTCACCTGTTTTAACATCCTCTGCCAGCTCGCCGCCGCTGTGCATTATAGAAATATCTTGCATTTCCAACGGCATCTCTTTTTTTGAAAATAACACAATTATTTTTTGACCAAAGAACTTTTGTGCCATTTCACCGATATTTGTTACAGTAACTTCATATTTTTTCATAGATTGCCTCCTTCTTTTCCTATGAGTTAAACTAATATATAATCAGGTTTAATATATTATTAAAAACCTCGTTAACAGCTTCGGCTAACTTATATTTACCATCTCATCACAGCTCATGCTACGTGAATTATTATACCATATTAAGTTATTATATCATAGCAAAATAATACTAAACGTTTGAATTGGAGTAAGAAATCTGGAATTAAATAAATTAAAGAAACGGTTCAATGCTAATATATAGCGTTTTGGACCGTTTCTTTTACAATATACTAATATATTAAAATAATTTTATTTCTTTGGAACACTTTCCCAATCAGCCAGAAATCTCTCAATACCAATATCTGTCAGTGGATGTTTTATCATCTGCATAAGCACTTTATACGGAACAGTTGCAATATCTGCACCGGCTCTGGCTGACTCAAATACATCCATAGGTGTCCTGATACTGGCCGCAATAATTTGTGTTGAAATATCGTGCAAGCTGAATATCTCGGCAATGTCTGAAACCAAAGCAATTCCGTCTTGAGTGATATCAGTAAATCTTCCTACGAAAGGACTTACATATGTAGCTCCGGCTCGTGCCGCTGCCAGTGCCTGGTTTGGATTAAACACCAGCGTTACATTTGTCTTGATGTTTTTTTTACTAAGTACGTTTACTGCTTTGAGTCCCTCCCATGTCATTGGTATTTTTATAACGATATTTGGATGCCAAGCAGCTATATCCTCAGCTTCCCTGACCATACCCTCCGCTTCAAGGCTTATTACCTCGGCACTGATTGGACCGTCAACTATTGAAGTGATTTCTATAATAGTTTCTTTAAAATCCCTGCCTTCTTTGGCTATCAAAGTCGGGTTTGTGGTAATGCCACAAATAATCCCCGTAGCGGCTGCTTCACGGATCTCATCAACATTAGCGGTGTCAAGAAAAAATTTCATTAAATTTAACCCCCATTATCTTTATACTACTTATACTGTTTATACTATTTTATACTATTTTCTAAAAATGTTCCAGCAAAATACTCATATTCCTAATCATTTAATTTTATTCTTTTCCCGGTTTCCAAGTAAACCACCATTTCACCGATATTGGTGCTATGATCTCCTATTCTTTCTAAATGCCTTGCTACCATTAAAAGTTGCGTGGCTTGAGATATAGTCTTAGGATTTTCCATCATAATAACAAGCAGTTCCCTAAAAATCTGAGCATAGAGATGGTCAATCTCCTCTTCCATATTAAACAAACTTTTTGCCATGTTTATATCTCTTCTTACAAACGAATCTAGCGCAACCCTTACTATATCTTGTGCAACCTTTGCCATACGAGGGATATCAATGAGCGGCTTTATATACTGCTCATCAATAATTCGTTTTGCAATTCTGGAAATGTTTACGGCCGTATCCGAAATTCGTTCCAAATCCGTAACCAATTTTATTCCGGCAAAAACAGCACGCATATCCTTAGCCATTGGTTGCTGTCGAATCACAAGTCTGATACACTTATCTTCTATTATTTGTTGAAGTTCGTCTACCTGGTCATCTCGATTAATAACGGTTTCGGCCAAGCCTAAATCCTTGCTTATTAAAGACTCGACAGCATCATATATTTGTTGCTCAATGATTCCTCCCATTTTCAATATCTCTTGATTAAGCTCATCTAAATCTTTATCAAACCACTGCCTGGGAGCTGACATTTTTTATACCTCCGCTCAAGTTATTATTTTGAGTTCTAGCCAAATCTTCCGGTAATGTAATCTTCCGTGCGTTTGTCCTTAGGCGTATGAAACATTTCCACGGTAGGCCCAAGTTCTACCAGTTCACCGCTCAAAAAGAAAGCAGTGTAGTCGGAAATTCTTGCGGCCTGCTGCATATTATGAGTAACTACAACTATAGTATACTGCTGCTTTAAATCTAAAATAAGTTCTTCAACCTTCATTGTAGAAATTGGATCTAAGGCTGAGCAGGGTTCATCCATCAATAGTACTTCAGGCTCAACGGCAAGGACTCGAGCTATACACAACCTTTGCTGCTGACCGCCGGATAGACCTAACGCTAAGTCCTTCAGCCTATCCTTTACTTCATTCCACAGGCCCACCGCCTTTAAGCTTCGCTCTACAATATTGTCAATTTCTGTTTTATTTCGTATACCGTGGATTCTGGGCCCATAAGCTATATTGTCATATATGTTCATAGGAAAAGGATTTGGTTTTTGAAACACCATCCCTACCCTTTTTCGCAATTCCACAACATCGGTAGTCGGCAACAGAATATTCTCGTTGTCAAGAAAGATTCTGCCTTCAGCTCGAGCTTCCTCTATAAGATCGTTCATGCGATTTAGATTCCTTAAAAAAGTAGTTTTACCGCAGCCCGAAGGACCTATCAGCGAAGTCACCTGACTGCTTTGTATAGCCATATTAATATTTTTAAGTACATGATTTTCTCCATAGTAAAAATTGAGATTTTCTGCCTTAAACTTATTTACCATTGGTATCCTCCCGGCTAAATAATAATATACATACTAAATCTTTGGTATATAAACGGTAAACGAAGTTCCCTTCTCAAGCTCACTTTCCACTTTAATCCAACCTTCCAAGCCTTTAACCAGATGTTTTACCATAGCAAGCCCCAACCCCGTACCACCTATTTCACCCGACCTTGCCCGATCTACCCTATAAAAACGCTCGAATATCCGATCAAGCTCGTCCTCGGCAATACCGATGCCATTATCAGCAACAGTAATCAATACATTTTCTAAAGTTTCCTCAACCATGATGCTAATTGTGCCACCCTCAGGTGTATACTTTATTGCATTATCCAAAAGATTTATCATAATTTGAAGAAGGCTGTCCTCATTACTCAAGATATGTGCGATATTCTCAGGTAATTTTAGATTTACTTTGTGTTTTTTCTCATTTATTGCCGTTTGCAAAATACTTAGTGCTTTCATTATAACTTCGATCATATCAACCGGTTTTTTAATAATCTCAGTGCCATTTTTTTCTATATGAGAAAAGTAAAGCAGTTCATTAATCAGCCGCGTCATTCGATCAGTCTCTTGTTTTATAATACCTAAAAAATATTTACAGTGATCCTGGCTTTTATACGCACCATCCAGCAGTGTCTCAACAAAACCTGCAATAGAAGTCAGCGGTGTCTTTAATTCATGGGATATATTTGCAACAAACTCTGTCCTAACTTTTTCTAATTTCCTTAAATCTGTAATATCCCTTAGTATTATCACTGCTCCAGAGTTTTCTATCTTATTTATCGGCGAGATATTTATATAAAATATTTTCTCTGTTGATGTAATAATTTTAAGTTCCTGACTTAGATTTTTAGAAGTTGTTAAAACAGTATTAACCAAATCATACAGCTCTTTATTTCTCAGCATTTCTAAGAGATGTCTGCCCAAAAATTCGTCTTTTTTTATTTTAAAAAGCTTTTCAGCCGCCGAATTCATCATAACTATATGGCAGTTATGGTCCACCGCAATTAGGCCTTCAGCCATGCTGCTTAAGACTGCCTCAGTCTTATCCCTTCCGTCTTTTAAGTCATTAATTGTTTTTTGCAAATTATCTGACATGCAATTAAAAGACTCGGCAAGTATTTTTATTTCTCCGGAAGCTCTGACAGGTATTTTCATGCCATAATTCCCTTGAGCCATCTCTTTAGCAGCTTGAGTTACTTCTTCCATAGGTTTTGTAACTCTTTTTGAAAAGACTGTACTCATAAAAAAAGCAATAATCAGTCCTGCAATAGTTGAAGAAAAAATAATTCCCCATATGGATTTAGAAAGATAATTAATTTTTGAAAGCGGTAAAGACAAACGCAGGACAGCAATAATTGCGTCGTTTTTCAGAACAGGCAGTGCGACATACATCATCATAGTTTTTACTGAACTGCTATAACGTATACTTTTCCCAATTTTACCCATATATGCTTGCCTTATCTCTTGCCTATTTTTGTGATTCTCCAGTTCCTCTGGATTTTTTTCGGTGTCGGCAATCACGTCGCCCTTTAAATCTACAATAGTTATTCGGGTATTAATATCTTTGCTCAATGCCCTCACTGTTTCATCAAGGCTTTCTTGCTGTTCTAGTTCGGAAGCTAAGAATGTCCGCAGAACTTTTGCATGTGTTAGAAGCATGTCTTCAGTAGTCTTTGTAAAAAATTGTTCAACTGCTCTTACGGTAAAAACTCCGGTCATAGAAAGACTTATAAATACGATGATCATATATGTTATAAAAATATTTCGCCTCAACAAACTCACTCCCTATACCCGAAGCGATAACCTACACCACGAACTGTTTCAATGTAATATCCTGTTTTATCATCGGCTTCTTCTAACTTTCTGCGCAAATTGCATACATGAACATCAACAGTGCGCGTATCGCCCATAAAATCGTAGCCCCATACCTTCTCCAGCAGATGCTCACGGCTAAATACATTAAAAGGATTGGCAGCAAAAACTTTTAGCAGCTCATATTCTTTTAATGTAAGGTCTAATCTTGAACCGCTAAGCAAAACTTCATGTTTTTGTTCATCAATAACAAGATCATTAAACTCGTTTACTGAATGCTCAGGCTCTTCAGGCTTTCTCCTGTCTTCTACGCGTCGAATGACTGCTCGCACTCTTGCTACCATCTCTCGTGGGCTAAACGGTTTTGTAATATAATCATCAGCTCCCAATTCTAGGCCAACGATTTTATCAATTTCGTCACCCAGAGCCGTAAGCATTATTATCGGGATTTTTTTGGTAGATGGGTCACCCTTTAGAATACGGCACACTTCCAATCCGTCAATTTTAGGCAACATAAGATCAAGAATAATCAAGAGCGGTTCATCAGTCCTTGCAATGCTTAAAGCTTCCTTGCCGTCCATAGCTTCTTTTACCTTATAGCCCCGGCTTTCAAGATTAAACCTAACTAATTCTCGGATATTTTTCTCGTCATCAACAACTAAGATTGCCTTCTTGGTAATTTCCATGGAATACCTCCAAAAGATATACTATATTATGTTTCATACTACAATTATAAGCATATTTCGTGGAAATTGAAAATATCCTTTTATATAATCTTTATGAAAGCCTTGAATATCTGCTTAAAACTATATGAGTAATCATATTTAATATTAATATAGTAATTATCAGCACTGCTGCCGTTCCAAAAGCCGCATCCAATGCTCCAACCTCCATTGCAGTAAGATATATATGCATAGCTAATGTTCGAGCAGGATCAAAAATTGAATGTGGAACCAGTACCGACCCTCCGAGAGTTAGAAGAAAGGCAGCTGTTTCGCCTATTATTCGACCTATCCCCAAAATAATACCTGTAATTATCCCGGGCATAGCTGCAGGGATAATTATATGAGCCACTGTCTGCTCTTTACTTGCTCCTAAAGCAAGGCTTCCCTCCTTATATTCTTGAGGAACGGCTTTTATAGCTTCCTCGCTTGCTCTTATTAAGATTGGTAATATCATAAATACACCGGTCAGCGCACCGGAAAGAATTGACCATCCGCCTGTTATAGGCTTCAATTTCACTACAAATAATGCAAATCCAAAAAGGCCAAATACTATAGACGGAACGGCCGACAGCATATCATTTCCGAAACGTATGGCTTTTACCCAGATAGTTTGTCTTGAATATTCAGTTAAGTATACAGCAGTAGCAATCCCCATAGGTGCCGCAATGAAAATCGTAACCGCAGTAAAATAAAATGTTCCGAGTATAGCAGGATAAATACCTCCCTCCATACCCATCCGACGTGGAAGCTGTGTTAAAAATTCTATGTTGATTTTGTTAAGTCCGCGAGAAATAATGTAAATAAGGATTGTCGCAAGGATTGAAAATGTCAAAAGACCGCTTAGCCATAATACGACTTTTATAACTTTTTCAGCAGTTTTGGGCTTCATTTGACCTTTACTCCTTTTTCATATATTCTCAGTGCAAATATGTTTATGACCATTATTAGTATAAATAACACTATTCCCGTTCCAAACAATGCCTGCATGTGATCGCCTGCAGCAGCATAAGCCATTTCGATAGCTATATTGCCGGTCAAACTTCGGACGGGAGAGAATATTGACTTAGGAAATCCTACCGTATTGCCTGCCACCATTATCACCGCCATGGTCTCACCGATAGCCCTTCCCATGCCTAAAACTACACCGGCTATAATGCCTGATTTTGCCGTCGGAAGTATAATGTGCCAAGTAGTCTGCCAATCAGTTGCCCCTAAAGCTAATGAGCCCTCCTTCAAATCATGTTCGACGGATTTCAGAGCATCACTAGTGATGTTTATAATAGTAGGCGAAATCATTATGGATAAAATAATGGAAGCTGCCAGTATGCTGTAACCCGACTGAATCTGTGATTGTTTTATTCCAAAACATGCTTTTTGAAATTCTCGTATTATAGGAACAACCATAGTCATGCCAAAAAGCCCGTATATAACGGAAGGAATTCCGGCCAAGAGCTCAATCGCAGGATTAATCAGTTTTTTAACTTTTTTTGGTGCATATTCCACTAAAAATATTGCCGTAAAAATACTAAGAGGCACACCGAGAACTATTGCACCCAATGTAGTAGTAAAAGTGCCCATAATCATCGGCAATATCCCGTATAAGCCTTCTGAAGGACTCCACTTTTGACCAAAAACAAAGTTAAAAAATCCAACTTTTTGTATTATCGGATAACCTTCAATAAAAACGAATAAGCATATCATAATGACTGCCGCTATAGATAAAGCAGCACACAAAAAAAGTATTTTTTGCATCCCAAGCTTCTCCTATTCTGTTAAAATGGGGCAGTAGCACAGAACAATATCGAGCTTATGAGAAACAGGTCTTTTTTTAAGAAGACCTGTTGCTGTCTGTGCGTATACTCAGGTTATGTCTTAATTTACAGGTATAAAGTCTTTTTCAACAATTTTTTGACCTTCACTGCTTAAAACAAAATCAATAAAGCTTTTAACCAAACCTGTTGGCTCTTCTTTGGTCATATAGATAAACGGCCTCGCCAGCTTATAAGAATTATTTAGAATATTTTCTTTTGAAATGTTAACACCGTCTACTTGAAGCGCTTTTACTTCATCATTTAGGGAGCCAAGCGATATAAATCCAATAGCATCAGGCGTTGTTGATACCGTTGTTCTCAATGCACCGGTGGAATTCTGAACAATGGCTTTCTCGGTAAATTTTACATCTTTACCCAATACTATTTCTTCAAAGGCACCTCTTGTTCCGGAACCATCTTCACGTATGACTACAGTTATTGAAGCATCACTGCCGCCTACATCCTTCCAATTTGTCACCTCACCTGAAAAAATGCTCCTTATTTGCTCAATGGTCAGGTTGCTGACTGGATTTTCCGGATTTACTATTACAGCAATACCATCTTTTGCAATAACAAATTCTTTTACATTTTTTTCTTCAGGTTTTAATTCACGGGAAGATGCACCGATATCCGCAGTTCCTTCCTGAGCTGCTTTAATGCCGGCTCCGGAACCGCCTCCTGCAACATTAATCTTAACTTTTGGATATTTGCTCATAAATTCCATAGCCAACTCTTCCGACAGCGGCTGAACTGATGTTGAACCTGCTATTTGGATGGAACCGCTAAGTTCAGCATTGTTATCATTATCATACTGTTCTTGAGGTTGGGAATCTGTGCTGCTGCCGCATCCAACAGCCGAGACTAATAAGGCTAATAACATTAACAAAGTAAAAATAGATTTTACATAATGTCTTAACATGTTTTCTCCTCCTTTAATTCTAAAAAATTATTTACCTCATCTATAATTATAAAAAGAGAAGTTTATATCAATGTTAAGGAATTGTTAAATATTATTATGGATATGTAAAGCTGAATAATTTAACTTATCAAGCTTTAAAACTTTTGAGAGCAGAAATTACCTCATTGAAAATCAGTATCAAGAATTTATAAATATAAAGAGCGACGGTGTGCACCGTCGCTCTTTAATAATGTTTATTAAATTTTTTAGTTCGGATTTTTTAAGGCATAAATCCTATCTGTCAAAAAATATGTTTTTACCAGTAGCCGACAAAGGAATTCCAAGCACCACATCACCCTCTATAAGCTGCATCTTTCGAGCTACAACCCCGATGCGGTACATAATTCGGTTATCTACATTCAGCATGCTTGCGGTCTTTACGGCAGAGCCTACCGCAATACCCAAGTCAACAAATCTCCATGGGCAAAACGGGCCTGCAAATTCAGCACCATCGTGGGGTTTAGGAAGTTTTGTGCAATCGTCATATCCGCATGCTCCGCAGTTGAGTCCGGCAGTTGCCGCATTTTTTACAGCAACTAACAGCACAGCCCCGCAACTTGCAATTCCTCGTCCATCCCGGTCATAATTTCGTTTGCCGTGTTTTTCTCCATAGGCAGCCATCTCTTCTCCCAACCTTACAAGCTCAGCCTCGTCATCTATAACCTTGACCTCGATATAGTCTTTCCCTGCAGTCTTAGGAGCGGTTCTGGCAGATAAAGCCATGAACTCAGCCGCCATTTTCAATGCATTTTTCATGAGAATAGTGCCTCCTTATAAATATTCATTTCAGTATATAAAATAAAATTAAAGTTTGACTTCTTACTTTCCTAATTGTTGTTTAAAATGCTAACTTTTTCAAATAATGATTTATTTTTTTCCTGTTTGGATTCAATCCGCTCAAGTCGTTTCTTAAACCGGCATATATCATCCTTTAAAGTGTATCCAATAAATGTATTTTTCTTATAAATTATTTCTAAAGCCCTTTGTGTTGCAAGAGCAGCTTTACCGTAATCTTTAAGTTTGTGCTCATAATATTTGGCAAGTTCTTCCAGTGCAAAGACGGTATCTATATTACCTTTAGCCATTTTAATCCAAAGATTTTCAGCATCCTCCCAACAATTCAATCTCTTGTAGAGCAGCGAGAGCTGCCTATATGATTTTTCTTGGACTTCCGGCACATCCAAGGCCATTTCATAACATCTTATACTCTGCTCAATCATGCCCATATCTTCAAAAACTCTGCCTAAACAGTAATAATCTTGATTTACACAGGTTTTTGAGTCGAAAGGAGTTTTAAAGGATTTTGCCATATTAACTGTTAGTGAAACCATAGACAGAATATCCATGCGGTTATGATAAAATATGGGCTTTAAAGAATTAGGATTTCTATCCCTCAAAAATCTGAAATAAACTGAAGGAATTTCATAGCCGGGTATATCACCTTCACGCCTAAGTGACAGAAGATTTTCCTCCAGCGATGAAAGGCTTACACTCTCCAATCGCTCTCTATAAAGCCTTCGTGCAGCAGCCAGAAGGTCAAGATGAAATGTCTTTTCTACCGGGTTTTCCATGCGGTTTAGCATATAGCGGGTTGATAAAAGGGGTATATCATATGATTTTCCGTTAAAGCTTACAAAGCTGTCAAAATTTTTTAACAAATCACTTAAACTATATAGTGCTGCCGCCTCCTCGTCATAATCGCTTATAAAATATTGTTTAATTTTAAAACTACTGCCTTCAAAAAAACCAACTCCTGCCAAAAAAGCCATGGTTCCCGTACCGCCGGCAAGGCCGGTGGTTTCTGTGTCAATGAAAATCGCTCGAGAAAAGTCAAAATCTTTATAGGCACAATTTTTAGCAATGAGTTTTACTATTTCCCCGGAAATATTAAATATGGCATTGAGTTCAATTTCACCGTGTATATGAGAACCAGGATAACTTTTTTCAACTACAAAGTGCTCACCAAGCGGTGTGTTTACTGTTGTTGCCCCAAGTAATGTACTTATCTCTGAGTAAGGCTTGGTTTTAATTGGCACATCGCTTCTCTTGTCACTTGCCTGTTTATTAGATACATATGCCCTTAACTTTTCCGAAAGATTCAATCGGAAAGCACCCCTTTAATGATTTTTAAAGCAAACTTTTTACTGCCAAAGCCAACTTCATCATATGGCCCTACACATGAAGGACAGCCATCCTCACAGTTGCATTCCATTATAACCTGTCGAGCCGCTTTTAACAGCTGGTCTTCCATATTATAGAGTTTTTCGGAAAAACCTACACCGCCGGGGAAATTATCGTAAATATATATGGTTGGTTTTTGTGTAAACGGCGACTTGATTTGCACAACCCCCCGAATATCTTTGGGATCACACATTAAATAAAGAGGAGCAATATTCACCATAACATTGCATAATCCCAGAAGACCTGATTCCATCTCCTCTCGAGAAAGTTCCTTTATATTCTCGGGAATTGAAAGCCAATATGCAGTCGTATGCATCTCCTCAGGCGGCAGGTGTATATGACCAAAACCTAAGTTTTCATGAGTAAAAAACTTTATCTTCTTAAACATTGTAGCCAAACTAGTAACCATTACTTCTCCTACATAGTTTTGGCCATTATCTACGGTCTTTTCTCTAAACACATCCAAAACCTTAATTTCTACAGCAAGATTTGCATCAGTATAATAATCTGCATCAACTTTTCGAACATAGGCCTTTTTTTCTTCATAATCTAACTTTTCCACCTGATATTGCTGACCCGCATGAATATATATTGCCTCTTCGTGAATCATCATCGGGGCACTACTTTGATCTACTTCCCCTATAACTTTAGCATCTTTGGTGATATCTATTATCACGAAATTTTCCGCCGATGCACTTCTAAGACTTACTTCTTCAGCAGGAAACGATTCAGCCATCCAGTGCCAGCGGCCTCCCACATGACGCAGAATTCTTTCTCCTTCTAAAAAATCCAAAATCTCATATATGTTTTCCTTGCCGAAAGTTTCACCGTCAGCAAAAGGTAATTCAAATGCGGCACATTTTATATGACTTACGAGAATATAAAGATTGTTCGGGTTAATCAAACCATGTTCCGGCGAAGCCTCAAAGAAATACTCAGGATGATTGATTATAAACTGGTCCAATGGGCTGCTGGAAGCTACGAGAATTGAAGCAGACAGCGAATTTCTTCGACCTGCTCGGCCGGTCTGCTGCCAGGTGCTTGCCACTGAGCCTGGATAACCGGTTATAATACTCGCATCCAAATTGCCTATATCTACGCCCAGTTCTAAGGCATTTGTGCTGACCACTCCAAAAATTTCCCCATCCCTAAGACCTTTTTCAATCTCTCTACGTTCTTTTGGAAGATAGCCACCGCGATATCCTTTTACCAAGTTCATTCCGCCGGGAATGCTTTTCATCTCATCGCGCAAGTATGTAAGCAGCACCTCTACCGCCAAGCGGCTGCGGGCAAAGATTATTGTTTGAATCTTATTTTTTAAAAAAGTTAAAGCAAGCGTTTTGGCTTCAAGCAAACTGCTGCGTCTGATGCCCAGCTGTCGATTTACTACAGGAGGGTTATAAAAGATGATATTTTTTTCACCAGATGGAGCACCGTTATGGTCAATTAATACCATGGGCGTTTCGGTTATTTTTTCTGCAAGTTCCCTAGGGTTGGCTATGGTAGCCGAACAGCAAATAAAAATAGGATCCGAACCGTAAAACCTGCATATTCGCTTGAGTCTTCGCAGGACATTTGCGGTATGGCTGCCAAATATTCCTCTATACATATGTATCTCATCAATCACTACATATTTCAGGTTGGAAAAAAGTTTCATCCACTTGGTGTGATGTGGCAAAATACCTGTATGAAGCATATCAGGATTTGTAACAACTATATGGCCGTCTTTCCTGATAGCTACCCTGGCATTAACGGGAGTATCGCCATCATAGGTAAATGTCTTGATATTTTCACCCATCACATTGACCAGATTCATAAGTTCTGATACTTGGTCTTGAGATAGGGCTTTTGTTGGAAACAGATATATAGCACGGGAATTTTTATCGGCAAGAAGATCATTGAGCACCGGAAGATTATAGCAAAGTGACTTACCCGAAGCTGTAGGAGTCACTACCGTAATATTGTTTTTTGCCGTTACTTCGTCAAGTGCTTTTCTCTGGTGAGAATAAAGCCTGTATATGCCCTTTTTTTTCAAAGCCGAAACTAGTTTCGGGTTCAAATATTCGGGAAAATCTTCATATTCACCGTGTTTTTCAGGAATAACTTTCCAACATGTTATGTTTTTGGCAAAACGCTCTTGGGTTTTTAACTGATCCATTACCTGTTCTAGATTCATTTAATGCCTCCCATCCACAGCTTCGTCCTTTATTATAACATACCAAAATACTGAAAAAAAGCAGCATGTGATAAATCTAGTATAAGAAACCGATGTGAATGTAAATTAGTTTTAATCTGCAAAGTAATATATTATAAAAAATGGGCGGTCGATGACCGCCCCTACCGGATATGGATAATTGAATTAGTAAATCATATATTGATAACTAATCCATTATTCCATTGCAAAAAGTTAATTTGAACTAGAAATGTCAACATATTGGTTTTGATTATAACAAGGCACGCTGTATGTTGACCATGAGTTTAAGAAAATAGGATTTTAATATTAGAACCGTTCATAAGAATCATTCATAAATTGTATGTTAGCAATTAAATTAGTAAATTGTATTTTGATAACTAAATTAAAAATGAAGTTTTTACACTAGAATCAATTAATAGTAAATAATCTCTATATGTTTGCCCATTTTTTCTAATATCTCTGCCAATTCTCTTACTACATTTAGCTTTATGGAAAGATTTTTAGGAAAATCAGGATTTTGATGTGCAGGATTTATAGCCCTGCCTAAAAGAAAAATAACATCCGTGGCATCTACGAGAATCCTCGCAAGCCTTGAAGCACCATCTTTTTGTTCCAGTTGGCGAAGTTCCTTATATTGGGCACAAGGGTCAAAATACCTCATAATAAGCTCTCTTGTACGAGCCAAAGTCAGAACACCTTCAGTCACAAGGTCTATCCCTTTGATATGTGCAATAGGAGGTATCTCAGGATCTATGAATTCTGTAGATGTTTCTATTTCTCTGCCTAGAACACGTGCTGCAATCTGAGCTGCGGTCCCTCCGCATACCACCTTTTTCCCGGGCTTTCGCATTAAATGAGCAATTACCTTTTCATCATCATCAGGCTTTTGAGGCGGCCCGGTAAATACTGTTACAAATTGTGGGGCAATGATTTTTAGTGCTGCAACTGTTGCATCATCTCCGGCTTTGTCCATGTAAAAATTCATGGTGGCTGTAGAGAGTAATTTAACAAGACCTCCTAAAGTGTGTTCAACTTTTGATACTTTTTCGATATATTGAGCTATATTCTCCCATTGCCATCCGAGATTTAATATACCACCTATTCCCGCATGTACGACACCGTCGCTCATAACTATAAAAATATCATCTCTTTGAACCTTCAAACGGTGTTCCCTTACTTCTTTTCCCTCTATCTTCCTTACTGTTCCGTTAAGTTTTATAACACTACCTTCTCTTAAAAGGACTACCGGAGGATTGCCATATTCGGCAATATAGCAATTCCCAAATGAATCTACTCTTATAATGGTAAATGTAGAATAGGCGATTTTTCGCACCTTGCAGATAGGCAATGTAGCCATTATAGTCTTAACCGTTTCTTCGATACTAGATCCTTGCTTCAACATCGTCACGGCTATTTTACTTGTCAGCGTCGCAAGGATATTTGCCTTGACTCCGCTGCCTAAGCCATCGGCCATTACCATAATAGTTTCTTCAACGCTTTGCACTGCCTCTACCTTATCGCCGCAAAGCTCTTCACCATATTTATTATTACTTTCCCAATACAATTCCGTTCTTACTTCCATTATTATTCACCCGGAATCTCATCAATTAAAAGCCGCTGTATCTTATTTAACAAAACTTTTGTTTCGGCCGTGGTTTCACCTAAAACACTTGCAATTTCCTGAGCTACTCTCATCTGCTTTTCTATGACCTGCTGAGCGGTTTCCACAGTTTCCTTGCGCAGCTTTATGCTTCTTTCTTGGATTTGTTGTTGAGCTGTTATATCCGTGATTATACCTATTATCAATGAATGTTCTTTTTCATAATATATATCTTGTTGAGTTATCAACTCATACATAGGTAAATACACTTTTTTGTTTATAATATTTTGTTTTGTTTTACTTACATATTTAAAATCATCATCATCAAACAGCAAACTTAAAGGTTTATGGATAATGTCAGTACTGCTAATTTTAAACATTTTTTCAGCACCATTGTTGAATACCTGAACATTCATATCCATATTTACTGCAATAATGGCATTCGGTGTTGATTCAATAATTAGATTCGAAAGGGATTCTGCTCGATTTCTCATGTAAGGCATACACATATGAATTTCGGCCATACCATTATATACAGCTTCAGCCTTTTCCCGACATGAATTATATCCGCAAACACCACAATTTAATTCGTGTTCCGGCCTATACTTCCCTGTAGTTTCTAATATGCGCTTTATTTCTTCTTCGCTGGGCTTTTTGATTTCCAAAGGCATTGGATTATAGGACTTTTTAAAATCTAATTGAATATCTGTTTGTTCTACCATCATCGGCTCTGCGCATGAGCTGTTATTTCGTGCAAATATTTTCACACATTTAATACGCTTAAAAGGGCCTCTGTTTATGCTGCCAACAGCAGGTCCGTTAATACATCCTCCTTCACAGGCATTCATTTCTATCCAAGTTCTATGAAATTCACCCTTTTTTATCTCATCAAGCATCATAATACAATTTTCCTTGCCGCTGACCTCGATAAATTCACGCCATTTATCTTGTATAAAAGGTTCAATGGTTTTATAACTGCCTCCCGGTATCGGGTAAAAATTGGCATCATCGCAAAAACCGTTTTCCACCTCATTTACAGACTCTAAAATGGGGTCAATTCCCTCTTCTTCCCACCATGCCATAAGCTCTTCAAAGGTTAATACCGCATCAATACCATAATTGCCTTCATCGTGAATCTCCACTTTTTTCGCAAGACATGGGCCTATAAAAGCCACTTCCTTATGTCCCTTTATATTTTTTAAGTATCTGCCATGTGCCTCCATAGGAGATACCACCGGCACTAAACATTCAATAAGCTCCGGGTAGTATTTTTGAATTAAGTAATTAATAGCAGGACATGCGGTAGTGATTAAGTTAGGCTTCGATCTGTTGTTGTAATGCTTTAAATAATCTTTGGCAATAAGCCTGGCACCTACAGAAGTTTGATATACAGCCGAAAATCCAAGTTTTTTTAAAGCTGAAACTATTTGACTATAATGCTGAAAGGAAAAAATTCCAGCAAACGAGGGTGCAAGGCTGACAGCCATATCATTATCATTTTTAAGTAAATGCTTTACCCTTTGAACATCGCTTTTAACGGTTTTAGCGTTTTGCGGACATATGGTAAGGCATGTGCCACATGTTATACACCTTTCATCGACTATCTCCGCTTGGTCATCTTTCATGCGGATTGCTTTTACAGGACATGCCCTTATGCATTTATAACAATTTTTACAATTTGCTCTGGAAAAGTTAATTACTTCCATCAGCTATGCCCCCAGTATTTTCTCCTTAAAAAAAGCTTCAGCACTATCTACATCAACTGAATAGGGCTTGCTATCTTCTATCCTGACCGAAACAGGATTGCGGCAGTTGTTACAGCAAAACTCGGCCTTTAGCTCCCACTCCTTATCAAGATTATACTCATTTATCAATTCTTTAAAAATCCTTATAATATCGTAGGACCCCTTTAAATGACACGAACTGCCCACACATACACTTATAGCTCTCATAAACTCTCCCCTCTATTCATTTAATTTTTTAATAACGCGAAATTACCTGCATATTTGATAAAACTATTCAGACTTCAATTTACAGATAACAGAATTTGCTCTAAAGTTATTATATAAATAAAAAAAGGTATTGTCAAATATTTCACAATCACCTCGTTACCTGTAACGCTATTGCTTTTATATCACCTTTAAATGTTTTTTTTGAAGTTTATACCGATTTCACTGCTAATATTTCCCAAACGCTCTCTTATTTTTTTTACCTTATCAAAATCAATGCCTATGAGATCCGCTATTTCATCATCTCTCAATCCTAAAGACACAGCATCCAAAAACAGATACAAGTCCACCCCGAATTCCTTTTTTATCTGACTTGCACTTACATCTATTTTGCTTAATGAGCCTTTCCTGTTATCGGTCATATTACTACGCCCCAATCTATACATGACTCTACTTAGAAGTTGTTTCCGTCACTCTTTCGATACTCAAATTCCCATCTTCATCAATCCATGCAGACTTCACTTCTTTTAGTCTTCCTATACCTTTTTGGTTTAACTGCCTAAGCATTAAATCTATACTCACTCCAACCCTATCTAAATTATCTTGAATCACTTCACCCCCATCTATTACTAAAGTCGGAAAAATCCCCTGATTTGACCATAAACCCAAATCCCTTGGAGTTACAGTCTGCATATATTTTTTCTTTATAACGCTTAATTTGCCATTAGGCTCTATGGCCGCTTCTTCAACTTCATTGATGTTAGTCACATCTTTTTCTCTGAGCAAAACGAGTAAATCTGTGATTGTAATTCGCTCTTTTTTTAAATTTGATACCACAACTTCGCCATCTTTTATGAGAATTCTTGATGTTCCCTGTAAGATATTTTCCACCTTGCGATTCTTAGTAATTATGATGGCAAGTAAATAGTTTAGCAAGGATGTAATAGCAACAGGAAAAATGCCATGCGTTAGCCTGATATCATGGTCTTCCAGTGGTATTGCAATAGCGGATCCCATTATAATCATAAACACAAGGTCAAATGGTGAAAGTTGAGCAACTGTTCGCTTACCCATAAGTCTTACCAATGTAAGACTTACCATAAAAAGTATTAAGGACTTATATGCATGCAGGAGTAAATCTTTTAATATACTCATGTATTCTTCACCTTTTCATTCATTTTATCAAGAGCTTTAATCATAATGTTAAAATCAGACATTAATGTTATTCCATTTCCAGCGTCTGTCATAGCTTCGGCTGCCTTTAACAGTGATTTTTGCACTTCCTTTATTAACATACACTGACTTTCAAATACCATATGCCTCAGTGAAATCAAAAGCTTTTTTTTAGATAATTGATTATAATCATTTGGCAAATCCACTAAAGCCTGACTCATAAGTTCTATCTCTTTGATATCTTTACTTAATTTTATAAGGCTTGAAGATTTAATCAATGCCTGTTGTAGATTGTCATCAACTTGACTCTCTACATCTCTTATAGAATCTGTCAAGGATTTCAAATTATCTTTATATGCAAGCATATTACCTGCAAATTCCAACGTAGTCGGGTTTTTCATGTTTTTTTATCCTTCCCTTTGTTTCTTTTATTTATTTTAAGGATTATAGCAGTTTTTATGCACCTGCATTTTCAATAAATATACAGTTGGAATAAATTGATTAATTTGATATACTTAATTTTGATTGAAACTACTTTAGCATTAATAGGAGCACTTATTTTAACAATATTTCGAGGTGAAACATATGAGACAAAAGTATACATACACAATATCAATAGCAGTTGTACTTTTTTTATTTAGTTTTTTGATACCTATATCTTTTGCTAACGGGGCGGAGCAAACAGAATCTCTTCCGTCTATATCAGGCGAGACAGGAATATTGATAGATGCCTCAACCGGAAAAGTGCTATATGAAAAAAATGCTTATACCCGTATGGAACCTGCCAGTACTACAAAAATCATGACAGCCATTTTGGCTCTTGAAAAAGGAAATCTTTCCGATGTAGTCACAACTGGCAAACAACCTACCTTGGCAGATGGCACAAGGATTTACCTTGAAGAAGGGGAGCAGCTCACTTTAGAGCAGATGCTCTATGGTATGATGCTAAACTCCGGCAATGATGCGGCAATCGCAATAGCAGAGCATATTGGTGGAAGTGTTGAAGCCTTTGTTGAAATGATGAATGAAAAAGCTCGCGAAATCGGAGCTAAAGATACTACCTTTGTAAACCCCAACGGATTGCCTGCGAAAGGGCATTTGACTACTGCCTATGATTTAGCTCTTATATCCAGATATGCCCTTTTAAATCTGCCGGAATTTAGAAAAATCGTATCAACTAAAAATGCTGAAATCCCTTGGCAGGCTCAAGACTCTGATAGACAACTTATAAATTTAAATAAACTCCTATGGAATTATGAAGGAGCAGACGGAGTTAAGACCGGATATACCAGTACTGCCGGCTCTACATTAGTAGCTTCAGCAACTCGAAATGGATGGCAGCTTATTTCGGTTATATTGAAATCCGATGCCATTAATGTTTGGCATGACAGTGCAGCCTTATTGGACTATGGTTTTACAAATTTTGAAAGAAAAAATATTTTGAGCGAAAATACATTAATAACCGAAGAAAAGGTTAAGTATGGAGATTCAATCGGATTACTTGCTAACACCTCATTTATTACCGTATTGCCAAAAAACGGCCCAGATGTCACACAAAAGGTTGTTATTAATCCGGATATAAAAGCCCCTGTTATAAAAGGAGAAATTCTTGGGCAAGTAATATTTTATCAAGGAAATGAAAAGCTTGGGAGCGTTGATCTAATTGCCGCTAATGATGTAAAACGAAAGATCTACACATATTGGTGGTTTTGGATAGTTTCCTTATTACTTATTATATATACACCTTTTAGAATAATGGTGGGCATAAGGCGGTACAAAAGAAATAAAAGGCGGGTTCACTATGTTTCTTCTTACGTAAAAAGGTACAGATAAAAAATATGCTTCCACTTAGAGTATAAACAGTTTCTTTATTTTAACTGTCTATCTTAATGGAAGCATATTAATTATTGCTTCAACTTTTGCTGTTTTTTTATTTTAAAACATATACTGTTACCCAGCGCCTTCCAAAGCGCTTTGTTTCTTCACTTGTGTTGAAAAACAAGTCTATCTTTTCACCTTTTATGGCTCCTCCCGTATCCTCAGCCCGTGCGAAACCATAACCATCCACGTAAACTCTAGTTCCCAACGGGATAACCTTTGGATCTACAGCTGCCACTCCCACTCTTGGCGTTGTACCAGTAGCAGTTCGGTTTCCTGTATGAGTATAGGCTGTAGCCAACATTCGGCGTTTTTCAGTATAGGAAAAATCTACGCCTCCACGCGATGCCAATTGCACTGTTCCTGTAAGTACTATCTGAGGCTTGGGTGCTTTTAATACATTTGATTGTGTTGATGTTGAAACAACTTTACCATCTTCAATTACTTCTATTGTTTTTACTTCTTCCTGACCTTCTTCTCCCTCTTGGATCACTTTTTTCTCACCAAGGGGTAAATTAAAGTCCTTCCTTGATACAACCTCAAACGGTATTGTTTTAACCTCAGTTGTAACTCTTTGCTCGACTCTAGTTATGGTTATTTCTCCGCTTTCTGATACAAATTCACAAAGAGACGGTTGAACTTTATCTTTTTCATTAAGGCTGATTTCGGCCTTTGCCAAAAGATTTACTACAGCATTAGGTTGGGTTTTTACTGTCACTTCCTTGCCATCAACAGCAATCTTTACCGGAAAAGCCCTTTTTATCGTTATCTGCATGCCTTCCGTCAATTTTGTATCAAGGCTTGGCATCACCACATCTTCAGGTTCTAAGACTATATTCTCATTAGCGAGCAGCTCTTTTACGGTTTTAGCAAAAGTTGAAACCTCAACCGTTTTATCCTTCTCTCTAATAATCACCTCTTTTTCCAAAGTGGCACAAACAACTGCTCCGGTGAAAACTATTACTGCAATACCGGATGCAATAGCCCATCGGGCTTTCAGCGAAAACACAAAATTCCCCCTCTTTGTAAAAGGTCTTTTAAAAGGTTTTTACTACCATTTAAAGAGCCTTTTACCATTTAATTCTTTCTCTTTATATATTATATAATACTTATATCAAAAGTATACATAGGTTGTCAAATTTTGATTTTCTTCCAATTATTCTTTTTAAATCTTAAAAACATAAAAAATGCTTCTACAACAAACTGGACCACAGTTGCCATCCAAACATAGACTATCGGTTTTTTAAATACAAATACTATCATGAATATAAGTGGCAAACGAACCAGCCATGTTCCTATAATACCTACCTTAAAAGTGCCTCGAGTATCTCCGGCTCCACGTAATGCTCCCGCCATAACCATGGAAATTGCAAGTGTAGGCTGTTCAAATGCTGCAATCCTTATACAAGCAGCTGCTATATTTTTGACTTCATCAATATTGGTAAATAAACTCATTAATTGATGGGAAAATAGTAGAAAAAGCAAGCCGACACCGCCCATCAAAATTAGTGCTAATTTCATAGCAACTAAGGCACTTTTTTCAGCTTCATCGGGGCGTTCTGCACCAAGACACTGTCCTGTTAGTGTTGAAGCTGCCACCGAAAAACCATATCCGGGCATAAATGACATAGATTCTGCGCTCACAGCTACCTGGTGAGCTGCAAAAGGCACAGTTCCCATGCGCGTTATCCAGATGGAAGAAATAAGTCGGCTGCCACTATGGGAAAATTCTTCTAAACATGAAGGCAAGCTCAACTTGGAAAGCTGCTTTACTACATCAATATCAATTTTTACAGCTTGCTTAAGATTCAACTTAACTATGTCTTTTCCTAATAATAAATAACTAAAGGTTATTATACCGCCCACTATTTGTGATAACACTGTAGCTAATGCAGCACCCTTTATTTCCATTCTGGGAAAACCAAAATAACCAAAAATCAATACATAATCGCCAACTATATTTATCGTATTTGCCACCAATGCGGACAGCATCGGAAGCCGCGTATTACCGGCACCCCTTAGAGCAGCATTTAAAACCATTGTTGGTATAAGAAAAATAATACCGAAAGAAACTATCTTTACATAAGTAATTCCCAGTGAAATAACTTCAGGGTCTTTCATGGTTAAAGAAAAAAATGGTCTTGCTAATAAAATGTTAATTACCATTAACACAATACTTACAGTTACTGAAATCAAAAAAGATTGAGCAATAACCTTATTCGCTTTTTCGGGCTGGTCCGCACCGACATGGCGAGCTACCAGTGCCGAAGTTCCAATCCCCATAGCTCCAATTATATTTACCAATGTAAAAGCCAGTTGTGAACCAAATCCGACTGCACTAAGTGCTTCAGCACTCAACCTTCCTACCATGGCTGTGTCAAACATCCATACAGCAGTATGTAATATATTTTCCAAAATAGCCGGCATAGCTAATCTGAATATGATTCGATTAAGCGAAGTCTTGTTTTGTACATCATTGTTGAATATCTCCATAGATTTACCTCACATTGTCATAATTATTAATATGCTGCTATAAATAATTATCTTACTTTGTTTTATATACTGTAGAAAATTACTTACTATAGAAGTATTATACTTGAAAACATTTCTTTAATATAGATGTTATTTTATGATTTTACTGTTGACAACCAGTCTATAAAGGGATATATTAATTAATATATTGTATATATATACATCCTTTGATATATTGATTTTTTCTGATTATTATGGGTAAATCTTGACACTGTGCACTTTTTCATCGTTCTTAACTTTCATTGATATATATTTTGTTGTGCAGAAACTTTAATAATTATGCATAATATTTTATAAAAATAAACAAGGAGGCTTTTTAATGTCTAAAAGTGAAAAAATAATTGAGATTACAGAAAAGTACAGTGCCCACAATTACAATCCATTACCGGTAGTTGTGTGTAAGGCTAAAGGAGTTTGGGTTGAAGATTTGGATGGCAACAAATACATGGATATGCTCAGCGCATACTCAGCAGTAGGTCAGGGCCATTGCCATCCAAAAATAATATCCGTGCTTAAAGAACAGGCTGATAAGGTAACACTGACATCTAGGGCCTTCCACAATGATAAGTTCGGGCCATTCTGTCAAAAGGTCGCCAATCTTGCCGGTAAAGATATGGTACTTCCAATGAATACAGGCGCAGAAGCTGTAGAAACGGCAATAAAAGCTGCTCGGCGCTGGGCCTATGATGTGAAGAAATTGCCCGAAAATTCGGCAGAAATTATCGTATGTGAGGATAATTTTCACGGCCGCACTACAACTATAATCTCTTTTTCTTCAGAAGAGGATTATAAGAGAGGTTTTGGCCCATTTACCCCCGGTTTTAAAATTATCCCTTATGGTGACATCGACGCACTTAAATCGGCTATCACGCCAAATACTGCCGCTTTCCTTTTGGAGCCCATTCAGGGTGAAGCGGGAATAAATGTGCCGTATGATGGATATTTAAAAGATGCATATGATTTATGTAAACAAAATAACGTGCTTTTTATCGCCGATGAAATTCAAACCGGTTTGGGACGCACCGGAAAAATGTTTGCTTGTGATTGGGAAAACGTTGTGCCTGACATCTATATACTGGGTAAGGCCCTTGGCGGTGGTGTAGCGCCTGTTTCTGCCGTTGTGGCAGACAAAGAAATCCTTGGTCTTTTTGAGCCAGGCTCCCACGGCTCTACTTTTGGAGGAAACCCCTTGGCTTGTGCATGTGCTATAGCAGCGCTGGAGGTTATAGAAGAAGAAAATCTTGTTGAACGCTCCTTAAAAATGGGCGAATATTTTCAAGAAAAGCTCAAGGAAATCAAAAACCCGATTATAAAAGACATTCGCGGTAAAGGTCTGCTTATAGGTGTTGAATTGACAGAAGAAGCTCGACCATACTGTGAAGCTTTGATGAAAAAAGGACTTCTCTGCAAAGACACCCACGCTGCCGTTATCCGCTTTGCTCCACCACTAATTATTACAAAAGAAGAAATTGATTGGGCAATGGAAAAAATAAAATCAGTTTTAGGCTAAAATCAAAAAGAAGGTAACTCCATACATGGAAGTTACCTTCTTCTTTGTTGCATCCTTTGTAGAAAGGTTGCTGCAATAAATCTAATTGCCTGCGACGGCTCACGGCCTGATGGCCGCTTCAATGAATATCATGCTCTCTATTCAGCCCGTGTAAAAACAGCAGCGATAAACCGCCACAAGCTAATAGACTGAACAAGCTGATAACCAATTGAACAGGTGTTGTTTCATAATAACCTGCCACGCAAAAGGCCGCTGTAATTGGATAAATGTAGCGCATTGTGCTTGGCATCCCGAAAAAAAGGCCAAGGAATGAATAGATTTCAGCGTATACGAGAGCAAGCCAGTAACCTTTTTTTAGCCTGTATACAATGGCTATGATGGGAGATACGGCCAGAAACAGGCAAATCCCTTCTAAAAGATATATTTTAGCGAAGTTAAGCACCATAGCCAAATCAAGCAAAGAAATATGAAGCACCGCTTCTACGGTCAATGTGACCGCAAACAAAAAAGCATACAGGACAACGGAAAAAACTGCCGTCATAATCAGCTTTGCCCGTATTAAATCTGAAACGCTGACAGGGATAAGGGAGAGGGATTTCATGGTATCGTCCTGATCCCCTGCAAATCATGTAGCTTCCCATAAGCGCAATGATGGCCGGGAACACATACAAGCTCCCCAGGGATTGTGTCGCGGTCATGTACCATGTAGCTTTGTCTACATAGCGCTTGCCGTAATATTGAAACTGCCCCTGCATAAATACGATAAATGCTACCATGATAACAGAAAAGACAGCAATCCATATAACCTCTGAGCGTTTTAGCTTTAGTCGTTCCGCCCATAACAATGTTCTCATTTCAATCCACCTAGTTTCCTTTCTAGTTTCCTTTTCCCAGCGCAATCCTCGCCCAAACCGCCCCGGCTGCTGCCCATATGCCGATACATAGAAAGGCTTTTCCTATGTGAATTGGCTCGTTCATAACAACTCCCTCAATATTCCGCATGATAATAGCCGCCGTACTGGAAAGAGGATGGACGTACATGTTCACCATGAGCAGGATAAAGCCAAGGAATGTATAAACGATGGTCACACATACCGGCAGGATATAGCCTTTCTGCGAAACGGCCACGGCAAGTACGGGTATCATGGCGAAAGGCGTTAAAACCCCGATTTCCAAGCACTTGATAAACAAAAAAGAAACGCTGTCGCTTGTAAATGCAATCATCCCCGGTACAATCCCCGCCAAAATGGAGCTAACTGCTGTAAGGAGCATAAAGCAGAGCGAATAAACCATTACAACCGTAAACTTGCTAAAAAAGTAACCTGTTTTGCTGACAGGAACAATCCATAGCTGCTTTAACATATTATTTTGGTTTTCGTCGTAAATCAGCATAGTGCAGAACATCCCCAGCACAAGAGGAAGGATAATCCAAGGCGTATAGGACAAGGCCGCCCACTTGTAAAACTGTATGGGCGTAACCCCTGCCATACTCGACGTGCCAAAATAGAATATGGCAACAAGGGGCATAAGCAATGAGGCAAGGAACATCAGCCAGATAAATTTTCTTCGCCGGAGCTTTAGGAACTCCGTCTGAACAAGATTAAGCAATGCCTTCTCCCCCTGTGACTTTTTTGAAATAATCCTCCAGAGTGTCATTGCAAAGTTGTGAACTGGTTACGGAGATATTTTCAAGCATCAGCGTTTTGTTGATTTCAGCCATGTCAAGGG
This sequence comes from Tepidanaerobacter acetatoxydans Re1, assembly GCF_000328765.2. NCBI lineage: Bacteria > Bacillati > Bacillota > Clostridia > Thermosediminibacterales > Tepidanaerobacteraceae > Tepidanaerobacter > Tepidanaerobacter acetatoxydans. The sequence goes on along the minus strand of NC_019954.2, from coordinate 1,028,596 downwards.
CCGTTTCGTAAAGCCGCAGCGTATGGTCATCCTGTACTGAGTATTCTTTCACATGGAACCTGCGTTCCAGCACCAAAGCGGCCTTTGCCGTATCGGAAACTTGCAGCAGGATATACTTACCATTTTTCTTTTGCAGCTCCGCCAAGCTGTTTTCTTCCAGCAAAACGCCGTTATGGATAATCCCAATGTCGTCAGCCAGTAAGGAAATTTCCGAAAGAATATGGCTGGAAAGCAGAATCGTTTTTCCCCGTTCCACGCATAAGTCCCGGATAAAATTCCTTACTTCCGATATACCGATAGGGTCAAGGCCGTTTGTGGGTTCATCCAGTATGAGAAGCTCAGGGTCATGAAGGATGGCATTGGCGATTCCAAGGCGCTGTTTCATGCCAAGGGAATATTTGCTGAAAATCTTTTTGTCCTTATAGGGCAAGCCCACAACTCCAAGGGCCTCCTTAACGGCGTTCGGTTTTGAAGTTCCCCTCAGTTTCGCAAAGATTTCAAGGTTTTCAGTTCCCGTCAGATTAGGATAAAAACCGGGAGTTTCGATAATCGCCCCAATCCGGGGATAAATGCGTTTCTCGTTGCCTTTGATGTTTTGACCGAAAACGAAGGCTTCGCCGGAGGTAATGGAAGTAAGCCCCAAAATCATTTTCATAATCGTGGTTTTACCTGCTCCATTTCGGCCAAGCAGCCCGTAAATGCGGCCTTTTTGCACATGGAGGTTTACTTTACTTACGACAGTTTGCTCTCCGTATACCTTGGTCAACTGCCGGGTTTCAATCATCAGATGATCCATTTTGATTTCCTCTCCTAACTGTTTTTCCAGACAACGTAATTGTATAAATTTCCGTTTGGAATTGTTCACATAGCTTTTCTCCTTGCCACTTTTTAGTATAGCGTACAAACCTTGCCAAAACTTTGCCAAAACCTTGCTTATTTCTTGTTTTGAAAGAGGAAAGCCCTGTATCGTCACAGGGCTTTCGGAAGTGATATAGTCAATGTTGTGCCGCCATGCGGGAGACTTTCCGCACAAATCGTGCCGTCGTGTACGGCGACAAGTTCCTGAACAATGGATAGCCCAAGGCCGTTTCCGATACCCCCACGGGATTCATCACCCTGATACAGCCGTTCAAAAATATGGGACAAATCCTTTTCGGGTATCCCTTTGCCGTTGTCCGCTACAATGATATTTGCTTGCTTTTCATCCTCTGAAATATGAATGGATACTTCATTACCTTCACTGTGTAAAAGAACATTTTGAAGCAGGTTGTTGAGTATGCGCGTATACGCATTACGGTCTAACCGTATGCTGTATTCCGCATCGGGAATGTCTATTTCATAAGCAAATTGTTTATCCTCCAGCGTGGGTATCCAGTCTGCTAAAACGTCGCGGGAAAGCTCGTTCAAATCACAGGTTTCAAATTGGAATATTTGTTCTTTGGCGTCCAGTTTCACCCACTCGAACAGGGATTCCACAAAGCCCTTTAAGTGATTGGCCTTGTCTAAAGCTACTCTGATATATTCCTCTTTCTCCTCTCCCGTCACAATTTTTTCCTGAATGGCCTCCAAGTAGCCGACCAAGGAGGTCAAAGGGGTTTTGACATCATGGGAAAGGCTTGTCATAAGGCGCTTATAGGCTTGCTCCGATTGTTTCTGTCTGATAAGCTGTGCTTGATCGCTTGCAGCAATTTCATTGATATTGTAGCAAATCGTTTTTGTCATATCGTTTTTTCTTGTAAGAATACGGCGGTTGAGGTTCCCTTTTTTTATATCTTCCAGTACGTCTTTGATAATAGAAAGCTGTTCCCTGACACGGCAGAACCTTGTCGCAAGATAGGCAATCACACAGATACATAAAAGGGTAGTGAAAAAGAAAATCAGTGCCCAGTTCATGCCTTACACCTCCTTGTTAAAGCGATAACCGACGCCGTGCACGGTCAGGATATAAAAGGGGTGTTCTACGTCAGGCTCAATCTTTTTTCGCAGTTTACTGATAAAAGACATGATGTTGTTATCGTCAAAGGCATATTCACCCTCCCAAACCTGCGTGTAGATTTGCTTTTTCGTAAATACGCGCCCTTTATTGGAGGCCAGAAATACCAGTAAATCAAATTCCTTGCCGGTAAGATTGACTGATTCTCCATTTACGCAGACGGTTCGGTTTTCCTTGTCAATCACCATATTTTTAAGATTGAGAATATCAAGCTGCGTCGATTGATTGAATGTCGTGTATCGCCGTATCAGGGATTCTATTCGCGCCATCAGTTCATTGATGCTGAAGGGCTTTGTCAGGTAATCGTCCGCGCCAAGACGTAAACCGGTCACTTTGTCGATTTCATCGCCTTTAGCCGTAAGCATAAGTATGGGAACCATGCTGCCTTTTCGTATTTCGGACAACACCTGAAAGCCGTTTATGCCGGGCAGCATAACGTCCAAAATCACAAGGCAATATGCACCGTTTTGCTCTGCGATTTTTGTCAGTCCGTCCCTGCCCGTATAGGTAATATCCGCTTCCAATCCCTCTTGTTTGATGCATTTTTTCATCAATGCGCAAAGCTCTGCATCATCGTCTATGATTAAAACTCTATTTGGCATGTTTTTCCCTCCCGTATCTCTTGTTCTCCGACTTGATGGCATTTTTAGGAATAAGATGGGTTTTCCTTAATTAAAATAAGCTTTTTACTTTTTAATATCTTCAATAAGCAACTCACTGCTACAACCTATCTGAATATAACTAAAGCAAGGGTTTTTAGAATTGTGACAGTTCCTTATTTCATCAAAGGTCAGCTTAAATGACTGACTTCCGTTGCGTTTTACATATTCCCACAAAGAACTGTATTTGCTAATTGTATAACAATCTCCCTTTCAGAAAAATTATCAAGTCCACTATAAAAGAGCTTCAATTTGTTTCTTTGATTTTTATCCAATATTTCACCTGACAGTGCATTTAAGATAAAGCTTTCTACTTCATCTGTTTTTTGGTCTTTCATAATGAGTAAGACGTTCAGGATATCCAGTAGTATGGATTTTCGCATTAATCCGCAAGCTGTTTTTGCGTAATTTCCTTTTCTATCCGTAATTTACGAATAATATTGCCGATATCTGTATTTTGCATTGTTTCATCTCCATGCATATATTGTAATGAATACATGACGCCTGTTGTAGAAATTTGTATCCCTATACCTAAAGGGGAGGGGGTATTTTTGCCTCATTACAATCCAACACTAAACTTTGTATTACAACCTTTAAGGTACTTGGGCGATAGTGCTAAGGAAAGCATGTTTATTTATCGAGCCCTTATTCCCTTGTTTTTAGGTTGGAAACTTTAAACTCCCGCTCGGGCGTTTTTAGAATATATTCTATTCTATATTTGCAGAAAACCAGGTAGAACCTTCGCTATCTCCTCTTAAAATCTGATTATGCAAAAATTTACATCTTTATAAGATATATAATTAGCAATTATCTTATCCACAAGGATTAATTTTTAACTTCATCAAAAAAATGGGGAGAACTCTAACACATAATGTTTGCACTGAAGTATAGAAGACAAATAATCTATGGAAAGTATAAAACGGAGATCTGGAAAATATTACGCGAGATATATGTAAGGAATGGGATAGAGATAGTCATGTACCACCAGCTTAGCTGGTGGTACATGACTGCACATTATGTTTATTCAAACCAATGGACGCTAATCCACTCCGGGTAATAATTTCCGTAGTAACCGGGCCCACCTCTTAAGCCCCGCAAAATCTCTACCGCCTCTTCCGGCGCATTTATCGGCTGTAAGTAAAGCGACCCTTGGTCATAGCGCTCCAACCGCAGAAAGATAATTTCTTCCCCAGAGGACGACGGGTTGGGAAAATAGTCGGCTGTATCGGCGGGCCCTGCTGTAACAGGTACGGCATTACCATCCTTGTTCAGCTTATAAATCCGCTGGTTAGGAACCAAAGTCCCCGGCAAGATTTCCGATAGGTATAAGGTCTCTGCTTCGGGGCCGCGGCAAAAGAGTAGTTCATTAGTTTTATTCGAAAGCCATATAGGTTGGGTATCCGCATAGCCCTTTTGACTGTAATCAGTAATCTTGCCGCTGATAAGATCAACTATTTCCAAGCTCTTGTTGAGCATAACGTCCCGACCTCCGCCGGCAATATAAGCCAGCTTTGTGTTATCCGGAGAAAATGCCAGCCATTGGAGATACTTTAGACCGCCGCTCAAGTTAAGGGATTGGCCGGTTTTAACATTTAGCACACCCGTTTCAACGCTATCGGCTGTGATGGAGCTGGAATTCACTCCAAGATGATAGGCAAGGTGACGACCGTCCGGTGACCATTTTAGACTAATAAAGGCCCAGCTATAAATGCCCTCAAGATCCATGGGCGCCTCATCCTTTAGAGTATAAAGCACAGTCTGCTCGCCGGCAAGGTTTACTTGCACCAGCGTGGGCGGTTGCTCCGCAGTGCGCGGGAAAGAAATAGTTATGCTTTCCCCGCCCGGATGCCAAGCCAAAGATGGAATCGTAATGGAGTCTTCTTCCAGCAAGGTATTGGCTTTGATTCCTTCTGCTGTAATATCAGCATATCTAACAACGCCCGCAGGAATGTAGCCATCGGTGCTGTCTTTCATAACAGTATAGGCTATCCTGTCATCCTTAGGAGACCATAGCGGGTCACCGTAAATAGGCTCCGTATCCACCTGACTTGCAGCCTTTCCATCAGCCCGCACCACCCATAAATAAGCGGGTGCGCTTTCGCTACTTGCATATTTATAGGAAAGCCATTCACCGTCGGCTGACCAGCCTATTAATTCCACATAGCCTGAGTCTGTAAGCTGCTTTGGTAGAACATCCCGTTTCCGTCCGTCAAGCAGCCACAAATTGCCTTTATCAGTATATGCTACTACAGCATTAAACGCCTCATCACTTATCCGTTCCGGCGGGGTGCGGCGCTCGCCTGTAATAATCTGAACCTGATAAGCACTATTATCCCAGGCCACAGTGACTCCTAAATTTTCCGTTACGAAGCGAAGCGGCACATAGAACGTGCCATTGATCAATCGAGGAGGTACTGGGATGGAAATTGGCTCGCCATTTTTGCGCACTTCTCCCGTAGAAGGCCTGAAGAAAATTGTGCGTCCGTTTTTTTGAATCCAGGTTGTCCCCTCAACCTCATTCCACTGAAAGCCGGCATTAAGATATGCAGCAAGCTCTTCTAATGATACTAAAATCGATCCATTGTCCCAGCAAATGGGTGATGCTTGTGCCATAAGCTGACCGTCCACCATAAGCGTCGGTATCTTGACATCAGCTGTGACAGGCAGTGTCGCCGACATCAATACCATAAGCCCTGCCAGCAAAGCGGCAAAGCTGCGCAATCCAGTTATTTTCATAGCAAATATACCTTCCTTTCTTAATTATAACTTATTTATACGGAAATACACTTAATATATTTAGACTCAATTCATAATTAAAAGTTCCGCATATTAAAAATTATTTTAGCTAATGTCCATTGAACAAATTCCAAGCGCCTTCTAACAACCGTAACAAGATGGCTGCCCCATTGAGACGTAAGCGTAAAATCGGTCTGGTCTCCTATCTCTGGACAATATCTTTATATTTCTCATAAAATCGTACTTTTGCATTAACTTTAATAATTGTTTAAAGCTTAAAGATTATGCTGTAAAAGGTTTGACCTTAACTTTATCATCTATAAATGCTGCATAAAACTTTCAAACTCGTTTTGACTGTAGCATTCATCCTTCAAGATGGAATATCGTGCCTTCAAGCTGCTGAGGTTACGTTTTACTTCCTGGCATTCTTTAATTATTTGCTCTTTAAATTCTTCTGTATATTGTTTTATTGTCATTTAAGCAAGCCCCCTGTTTTTATACTATCATATACAAAGATTTTCTCTAAGTTGGTTAGGGGGCTATAGAGTTGTGACATCAAAAATGGCTCGCTGCTAAAGGCTGCCTTGAAAAGTCTGTGGACGTGTTTTCTCGAACTGCCATGTTAATAAAAAAGGCTTTCCTGTCTTCCAGCTATCTGCAAACAATTTATTTACAGATGGCAAAATACTAGAAAGCCCTATTAAGTCGTTTTTGCGTTCGCGGGAATAGTCAAAGCGGTTTTATAAGCATTTCTTGTAAACAACAATTGTTCCTTAAGCTACATAAGATATTCCTTTAACAGGAGCTCGATTGCCGAAGATGGCATTGTATACAATTTGCTTTTTGGCTAATTAGCTTCATAGCTTAAATGCTCCAATCTTTTTAACATGCGAAGCAGGTACCCATTATTCAATGCATCTATGAATTTATCCTCGAAAGGTATGCTACCAACCAAGTAAAGCAGAAGAGCGATAATTACATTGAGCTCTTGTGTTTCAACGTCTATATTAAACACCTCTTCAAGTTTAATGTTATTATCTCCCACAATATCAAGCCATTCATATTCATATTGAAATTCATCTGCAATAGCCTTGCATAAATTGTCACACTCATAAGATACGATAAGATTTTTACCATCTTTTTCATCATCATACACATAACACTCTTCAGAGTACGGATCCCCATAATACATATATAAATGACCATGATCTTCCAACGTCGGAATGTGTTTTAATATTTTGCTATATTTTCTTTCCATACAAATCTACCTTCTTTTATTGTGAAATAATATTTTTAGTTAGTTCCTTAGATTTTTCATTATAAATGGTATATTGACGAAAGTTGTGCCTCCTATTTTTTGGTATTTACCATAATTAATTAATGTTATAACGGGCATTACACTAAATTTTGTCTTTATTATAACCTTTACAGTTTTCGGAAGCAAGCCAATAGATGCAATTCGGTAAAATTCGGTAATAATTTCGCTTTAGCTTTAATACTTGACATGGCTTTAGTATTAGTGAACTATTTATTTAGTTCACTAATACCAAGTTGGTACAATACAATGTCAATAAATAGTACAACCCAAACGGGTATAATTCCTTATTATCCAGTTTTCGCTTAAAAAAGAGCTGATTCATAGTAGCCTAGGTGATATGTCCCCCATGGAATTTGAGAAATACTATTGGTTTCGTCAAGGGTTAGCCGCCAGTTAATATATAATCCGGTGTTACGAAAATGAAAATATGTTTATAAGATATCCTGCGATAAGATGAGGGAAGAACCGTTTTGCGTGTCCAGTTTGCATAGGCCACTCCATTTCAGTAGGGTGAAATAAATTATGAAACGAAAAGTTAAAAAATATGATTTTAAGGCTTTAGGTTAAGTAGGTCAAGCGATAAAGGAAGCAAGAAATGCAAAGAGGACGTCAAGAAATCAATTAGCTAATTGAAAGTTAAATATAGCTACTCATACAATGTTGGCTAATTCAGAAAGTGCACCAGGTGGCGAAACTTTTGCACAGAAGTTTTCCAAATATAAAAGCTATGGAATCGAATACAAAGAGCAGAAAAACAGCAGTATTGATAATGTCTACTACAATGGCGAATTAGTTAAGCTGTTTGTAGACGAAAATAAATGCGGCGGAGCTTTCAGTTTTGAATCTGCTGATGGTGGTGATATTGTTGTGCATACAACTTATGATAAAAATAACAAACTGAATGGAGTAGAAAAACAATAACAGAGGTTCTAATGAATGCTGTTTTAATAGCGAGGAGTAGAAAATTATATCCTAATAAGTTGTAACATAAACCTCCCTATGGCTAATCATAAGGAGGTTTATGTATATAGATGTTTCTGTAACGTAAACACTTCATAATATTTGCCTTTAGTACCCATTAGATCGGCATGACTTCCTTGTTCTATTATCTCACCATTATTAAGCACTATAATTTTATCACAAAGCTTAGCAGCACTTAATCTATGGCTAATAAGAATTACCGTTTTATCTTTTCCTATACGTGTGAAATCCTCATATACTTCACTCTCAATAAGAGGATCTAAGCTGGCAGTCGGTTCGTCCATAACTAATATTTTACTATTCTCTCAAATTCGGGTGATGCCAAGCACCTTTATACAGATACTTGGTCAACATCTGCTTGCGAAAAGCGTCCTTTTATTTTGCTCTGCACGTTTTTTCAACTCAGTTAATGATAATTTTTCATGCGTTTACCGTGGGGGCTATAGAGGAGGAGGAATGCTTTAGAATTATGAAAAGCGAATGCAAAGCTAGATGTTTATTTGAGTCGTGATGATAGAATAAAAGCACATTTTACTACATGTTTTCTTGCAATACTTATATATAGATATCTTGAAAAATATCTAAGCGAAGAATTTACAAGCTCTGAGATAATTCATAGCTTAAGGAATATGGATTTCAATTACATTCCTACTGAAGGGTATATTCCAACATATACAATGACTGACTTAACCGATATCTTACATGAAGTATTTGGATTTAGAACAGATACTGAAATAGTCAGTTTAAGGGAAATGAAAAAAATATTAAAAGATACGAAAAAGAAAAGGATATTACGCAAAATTTAAAAAATCGAGAAACTCTGGAACACCTTGCAAATAAGGCGTTCCAGAGTTTTATTGTTTCACAACCGTCAAAGATGAGATTATAACACGAGCATCTTCCAATGTAGTATTATGTCAACATAGTAATGCATTGGCTATAGCATTTATAAAATCAAGTTTAGAAAATATATGCACAATTCATACGTAGTTAGCAGTTCTCACTGGCTGTAAGTCATAAGTATCTCATCTGCTACTTGTTCATCCTGATCACGCCACTTTTTGAGATTGGAGGGTGGATTTGTTATAATAAAGTCCACCTTTAAATCCTTGTGCTGATCATCAAGAAAAGATGATGCATTTTTATCCTAAATCGCATGAAACATTACAAATTTCTAGGTTTATTTTTGCCAATCGATAAATAGCAGGATTGGCTTGCTATTCATAAACAGATATATTTATTTTACTACTTTTAAAGAGTCATAATATATAAGCCATATAAATAAAGAGCGTTAAAATGATTTTTGGAACTGAGGGAATTGTCGTCAATCTCCATGGGACTTTTAGTTAACTATTTGAATTACACGAAGATTTCTCTGTTTTCTATAACATCCCAAAATATAATTTTTCTATTTTAATTATAGTTTACTGAAAAAAGTGCAGTTTGATGATTTCTTACCAGTGCCGTTCTATTTACCAAGTTTATAATATTCCTTAAAAATGTCTTTTGGCACCATTTTACCTCCAGTGGCCCATACTAGATGGGTGAAATGTTCTGCTGGGATATGATCTAAACCTTCTCGTTTAAGGTAGTTTTGCCCCTCATACGTAGTAAGAATTCTCCGTGGTCCATCTAATCCTGCCAGAGCGCTAGGCTCTAACTGAATCCCCTCAAGATCATAAACATTCGCTAAATAGCGATATATCCGTTCGTCACTTAGAGTATAGGAACCACTGAGCAAAGGTTTTAATGTTTTTCCAACAAAACTCGAAGCCCTTCCTACTGCAAGACCATCTGCCGCCGTTTTATTATCAATCCCGATATCCTGCACAGAAATTTGGTTATGCAAATTGGTAACCATACCAAGAATCATACAGGGCGCGTGGGTGGGTTCGGCAAAGAAACAGTGAACCAAATCACCATAGACCTGTTTTAAACCATAAGCTACTCCACCAGGACCGCCGCCAACCCCGCAAGGAAGATAAACAAAAAGCGGATGATTGTCATCGACTACAATATTGGCTTCTAGTAGTTGCTTTTTAATCCTCCGTGCTACTACTGCATATCCAAGGAACAAATCTATAGAATTTTCATCATCAACGAAGTGAGTGTTAGGTTCGCCTTCAGCCTGTTTTCTCCCTTTGGCAACAGCAACGCTATAGTCATTTTCATATTCTATCACCGTAACTCCTTTTTCTCGCAACATGTCCTTTTTCCACTGGCGAGCATCCTGTGACATATGCACCGTTGTCTGGAAACCTAATGCTGCACCAATAATTCCAATTGAAAGACCCAAGTTGCCAGTAGAACCTACCGCTATAGAATATTTACCGAACAATTTGCGGAACTCCGGTGTAGCCAAAATTTTATAGTTGTCAGTCCGCTTTAGCTTGTTATTTTTCAGCGCAACATCTTCCGCATACTTCAATACTTCATAGATACCGCCTCGTGCTTTGATAGATCCAGAAATTGGCAAATCATTGTCACATTTCAAGTACAGGGTATTCTTAATATTGGTATTCCAATGAGTATCCAAATACTCACCCAGCCTAGGTGTAGGCTTAATTGGAGATTCGATAATCCCGTTGGTCAATCTAGTTTCAGGGAATATTTCTTCTAAGCAGGGAGCAAAGCGATCCAGCCGTTGTTCGGCATCTGTCACCATGTCTTCGGTTATTGCCGTTTGCTCAAGTATGACATGAGTGGGTTGTTTTTTATCATTAATCCATAAGATTTCTTCATAGTTCATCAACTTTTTTAGAATTGGGAATTCCTCAATTAGTGTTTTTATATTAACATTCACTCTACTGTTAATCCTTTCTTTATATATATTTATAATTTTAAAACATACCGGGTAATATACTGGAAAACGCTTGTAGAATCAAAAGCATTAGAAATGATATAACACTGGCCATTGTAGTAGTATATGTCGTAGTTACAAATGCTTCACCAACGGTCAGATTGTTATACCGTGCAGGTAGCCAGAAAGCGGCATCTGTTGGTAGAGTAAGACCGACAGAACCTGCACATATGGCAAGGCCAACAATTACCGGGGAGAATCCCATGGCAAGAGCTGGCGGACCTACAATGGAAACAGTTGTCAGCATACCAACTGTCGCAGATCCAACGGCAGCACGTATAATCATTGCCAGTAAGAAAGCCAATAGAAGAAGTGGCATATTAAAGCGATTTAGTAGCGCAACAAGCGCATCACCAACACCGCTTGACTGTAGAATGGTACCAAAACATCCGCCAGTACCGATAACCATAAGAATATTGCCCAGTTTGTCTGAAGATTGGTCAATGGCTTCCATAACTGTCCTCCCATCGTTTACAATGTACTTGCGAAGGGTAAAGCCAGTTACTAACATAGCAATAAACAGTGCTACGTTATTGTCACCCAAGAAGGTAAAAATAGTGCGAATAATATTTCCTTCCGGAAGAATGATGGAAAAGATAGAACCAAGTACGATTAGAGTAATCGGGAAAAGAATAAGTAAAAACGCAGTAATAGCAGAAGGCTTATTGCTGTCTTGCATAATAAGCTCATCGTCTTCCAGAATGGCTTTTATACCTTCTTTCATAGCTTTTTTCTCCTCTTCAGTCTGTGAGTGGTTGAGGAGGTTACCAAATTGCCAACCAGCAATTAAACTGGCTGGAAGAGCAATGACGATACCATATAGAATAAACCAGCCAAGATTGGCACCAACCTGACCTGCTACAGCAACTGGACCTGGGGTTGGGGCAACAATGCAGTGGGTGAGCAACAGACCCACAAACAATGCGCTTACATAGGAACCTCGTTTCTTCTTAGTTAATTCTTGCAAAGAGTTTACAAGAGGAGACAGCATAATGTAAGCAGAACCAAAATAAACAGGAATAGATACTATAAATCCGGCTAGGTTCAGAGCCAGTAAGTCATTTTTGGGTCCGACTACCCGAAGCAGGCCCTTAGCCATTTCTTCGGTCGCGCCGGATATCGCTAGTAACTCACCAAAAATCCCACCAAAGAGAATTACAATACCTATGCTCTTCATAGTATTGCCGAAGCCAGTTCCCAAATTGCTGAGAATATCCGGCAGCGGCATAAAGGTGAGAAAGCCCATGAGAATGGCCGCAGCAAACAGACCAACACCTGGACTTATTTTGAACTTGATCAAAGCAATAAGCAAAAGGGTCATTACAATAACAAAAGCAATTAAAACATTCATAAAAATCTCCTCATCTAATCGTTATTTTTTGTAATGATACAAGTATTTGCCCGGTGTCTTGCCGGTCATTTTCCCATCTTCATAGACGACAATGCCATCAACAAAAACCTTATCGATGCCTTTGGCACGACCAAGCGGATTGATATATGTTGCTACATCCTCTAAGTGGTCGTAATCTAGAAGCACCAAATCTGCATCGTAACCTTCTAGAATCAAGCCCTTATTGGCAATTCTTATACGCTCCGCGGTAAGTCCAGTCATGCGATGTACCATTTCCTCAAGTGAGAGAATGCTATTTTCTTTGACAAAGTAGTTGAGTGCCCGTGGAAATGAACCATAGGCTCTAGGATGACCTTTTTCGTTAGCTGCCTGAGTGATGCCATCTGTGCCGACAACTGTGTTCGGATTTTTTATGATATCAAAGACATCCTCATCGCACATACTACTATATACCGCAGTGCCGTAGCAGCCACTTTCCTGCATTAGGTCAAAAAAAGTTTCAAATTCATCTTTATCCAGTTTTTTGGCGTATTCGCTAATAGTAAGACCTTCTGCTTCCCTTACAGGGGATGTAGTGATTAAAATGCCACTCCAACCGCCGGCATTAAGATAATAGTTATCATACTTAGTTTCTGGATTGGTCATCTCCGCCTTGATTGTAGCACGTACCTTTGGATCTGCCAGCCTCTTTGTAAGCTCCTTGGTACCATCACTGTAATACCAAGGTGGAATGCAAGCGTTTAGATGGGTCATGTTTCGAGTGTAAGGGTATTGGTCTAAAGTAACCTGAATACCTTCTGCGGCAGCCTCGTCTACCAGACGCAAGGTCTCCTTTTGTAGTCCCCAGTTATTTTTGCCCAACACTTTGTGGTGGGATATAAATACAGGAACACCAGCCTGGCGCCCGATGTCAATCGTTTCCTTAACAGCTTCAACTACTTCGTCAGATTCATTTCGCATATGGGATGCATAGATACCGTTGTAGGGTTTCATTGCTTTAGCAAGCTCTATAAGCTCTTCAGTAGGTGCGTAAGTGCTTGGTGGATAAATCAAGCCGGTTGACATTCCAACCGCACCATTTTCCATAGCATACACCAGCAAATCTTTCATTTTGCTGAGTTCTTCTTCAGTAGCTTTACGATTTGCCATACCCATAACCGCAATACGAAGCGTGGCATGTCCTACGAATATTTTGATGTGTGCCGATTTTGGCTGTGCTTGCACATACTCGACAAAATTGGCGTAATCATTCCAATGCTCGGATTCTTTCGGAACAGCGTCAGGAGCAATAAGTAGATTGTTTTGATAATATTCAAGATATTCTCTGCTAGTTGGCGCCATTGACAAGCCACACTGTCCGGCGATTTCAGTAGTAATTCCTTGACAGGATTTACTCAGTCTAGCAAAGTCTTTTCCCACCACCATATCACCATGTGAATGGGAATCAATAAAGCCAGGTGTAAGATAACGCCCTTTACCTTCAATTACTTCTATGGCTTTATCGTCCAAGTTTTTCAAGCAGATTTTACCATCCTTGATGCCAACATTGCCTGTATAAGCAGCTTCTCCACTACCATCCAGGATTTTGACATTTTTGATTAACGTATCTAACACACAATTCACCCTTTCTAATACTTATTAATGTATACTTAACAAGTATAAGTATATATTAACAAGTATATTGATTAAAGTCAAGAAAAAGATAAACAATTAGTGAGGACAAGTTTACATAATAAAATAAGGTCTAATACTGCCTAAACCCATGCAGTATATCTTGTAAAAAGCACCGACCATGAAGGAAGGAATTCGACAGCTAAAAACTCAACCACCTGCTCAGAGCAGGTGGTTGAGTTTGATGCTTAAGCACCTTAAAAGCACCGCATGCCGGACTTTAGACATACAGTGCTGTGGGAAATCGACTACTCAGATAATGTACAACCGACTACCTAAATTCTAATTTTATCTATTAGAAACTGGGCGGTGTTATCGCAAAGATTATTTTAACCGTATGGTTGGAATTATTTTCCCAACGATGATTTGTAAAAGAAGGAATGACTAAACTGTCGCCTGTGTACAAAGTATAGAGATTTCCATCTAATAAGATGTTAACCGGGCCTTCTAGAATATATGCAACTTCCTCCCCAACATGGCTTTGTACTACTCCTTCTTGGTTCTTATGGGGTGGGATCTCCATTATGCAGAATTCGATATCACCTGAAATACCCGGTGTCAGTAGCCAGTAAATAATATCCTCTTCACTAGGCCAACCAATTGTTTTACGGCTATCCTTCCTTACGATATATTTTTTTGTGTCATCGTCTGTAATAAAAAACTTGAACATAGGAACATTTAAAGCTATAGAAATCATTTTTAGAGTATTAATAGATGGATTTACTTGTCCGTTTTCAATCTGGCTAAGCATAGAGGGTGTAATTCCAGCTTTTTCTGCCAGTTCCCGCATAGTAATTTTTTTTTGTTCACGATATAATTGTAATTTTTTTCCTATATTAGCGTTTTCCATTTCTCTCCTCCAGTGATAAATTTATTTGTTTTAATGGTATATGTACCATATAATATTACGATATTGTAAATAAAACACAACAGTAAACAAATAGGTCGCAGCTAATGAGTTTAATTTCTTAAAATAAATTGCTCAAAAAAATCTCTACCTGCCTCAAGAGACGATATATATTACTATCTCAACTTTCCCACCTGCTAATAGCAACTTGATCCTTGAAAAATCTATATAGTCACGCACACAACAATAATTTTTGTTTCAAAGGATGCGGTATTGTATCCAAAAATGTATTCATAATCTTGTTAGCCATTTCTTGGCTAATCAAAGGCAATTTACTTAGAGTCTGGCGAAGGGTATCAACCAAGAGTATCAGAGACTGATAAAGCTTTATGTCTTGCAATTCTTCTTTGAGGTAGAAAAACAGGTCTCTTAACGTTCTATCATCTGTAGCATTTCTAGCTTCCATAGACTCGGACGACTTCTTCGTCACTAACAGAAATGTCAGTATAAAGAAGAGCAAGCCAATTATCCGAACTGCGGTCCTTCACAAAAACAATTTTGGCATCAATAAATCTATCAGGAGTTGTGGTCTTATCTTCCCTGAGTACAGAATTTGTGGCTGGTGTGATCAAATACTTTAGCCAAAAGTTCTACCTTCTTACTGCGGTTGCGGCTGAAGAGCAAATCGTCGAAAATTATTACAGATTGCCGATTTTCTCCGGTTAGACCATCAATGAATAAAATCAGCCGTGTCATTATCAATTGAAGTAGCTTTTCCCAGTTAAAGCGGCTGTCGTTAAGGAAACGATAAGCGGTATTTTTCTTAAAAGGTAAGTCCTGACTGTTTACAGATAAGGTTCGATAAAGATTTTTGCCGTGAAAAACCAGAGAAAATAATGTTTTTAAAATGGTTACGCAGTGAATACCCGACTCTTTGTAGAAATTGTATTTAAGCAGGATTTTTGACAGATTTAACTTCTTAAAAAAATAATCAATTCGCGACTCAAGCATCTGGTCATTGTTTTGTAAATCTGATATACTGGTCATAGGGAAACCTCCTTATTGGCTGGTATGATTGGGTTTGGTTTACTTTAATTATACCACGTTAAGGGGGTTTCTTGTTGTTTTAATGTGCGTTTCTATATGAATTTTTCAAGGTTCAAGCCTATTTTGTTGGTGGGAAAGTTGAGTTACTTAGTTTAAAAGAGATATCCTAATGCTAAAATAAAGCTACAGGATGATTAGCAAAGGATAATTCTTTTTCCTCCTGCAAAACCATTTGGTTATTGCCTGGAAAGCGTGCTTCCTGACTTAGCTGTCATAACCTGCTAACTCAGATGCCGCATCCCTTTGATTAGACCATCAGCATGGTAGTTTCCAAAGGTGAATGCTAATAGTGTAAGGTTAGTTAGCGGCTGGGATTAGGATATCTCTTTTACTAATTGTTCTTCTATTTCTTTGGAAAGGTGGTGATTTTAATGAAGAACAATTTTCTTTCAACTTTATTCGTTGGTTTTGATGTAAGTTCTAAGACTAATGTCTTGTGTGCTCTTGATTTCGAAGGTAATAAACTTCTTAATCTAAAGGCTGCGAATAATCAGCCAGGTGCTAAGTTTTTTTTAGATAGTATCATCGACTGTTTGAATTCTAATGGCCTAAAATATGTTGTTATTGCTTTGGAATCTACTTCTTTTTACAGTACTCATATAGCAAATTTCTTGTCTTCAAGTGAAGAGCTTTTGCCTTTTAAGCCTCTCGTTTACTGTCTCAATCCCAAAACCGTTGCAAACTACAGGAAGTCTTTTGTTGATATGGATAAGACTGATCCCCTCGATGCTTTTATCATCGCCGATTTTGCAAGATGCGGCAGGATCACTTGTAAACCCTGGCGCGGGGCAAGTTTTTTCTCTGCAAAGGCTTTCTCGGCACAGGCTTCATTTGGTGGAGTCTATCGCTCGTGAGAAGGCCTATATGGTTTCTAATATTTATCTAAAGTTTAGTGATCTGGCGGTTTTGGATAAGGATGATAAGCCTTTCTCTAATACTTATGGTGCTACCTTGGCTGCGGTTTTAACTGAGTTTTTGTCTTTAGATGATATTGCATATGCTCCCACTCAAGATCTTGTAGCTTTTGTAAGGGAAAAGGGTAAAAACCGTTTTAGTGATCCTTATGAAACAGCTAAATTACTTCAAAAGGCTGCAAACAGCGTTAAAAACCATATACCTGAATATAAGGAATACTACTACAAGAAGTTCGGTGAAGTAACTACTCACCAACACAAAAGAGCACTCGCACTTACAGCTCGTAAATTAGTTCGGTTGATTTTTAGCTTGCTGACTAAAAATCAGATCTACTCAAGCGATAAAGGAAGCAAGAAATGCAAAGAGGACGTCAAGAAATCAATTAGCTAATTGAAAGTTAAATATAGCTACTCATACAATGTTGGCTAATAACCTTATCACCTAGAAGCGTAATTGCCTTTTGGGGACACTGATTGATACATCGGTAACACATAGTACAGCGATTGTTTGAAACAGCTTTTTTATTCACCATTTGTAAATTCTTCATTGGGCAGTGCAACGCACATTTTCCACAGCCAACACACTTATCATGATCAATTTTCAATTTGTTTGTATAGTCCTTTGTTTTGTTATAAAACCACAGTCGTTGCCCAAATAGTCCAGCTATATGATACAGAAAATTTAATCCCTCTTGTGCAGCCTCTCCTGCCTTAAAATTATTTGCAGCTATTTCTATTTTTTTGTCAGCATCTTTAATAAGTTTTACATTTTTATCATAGGAGCGTTTCAGTGCCTTAACATCAGCTACACTGTCAGGCATTTTTAAGTGTAAGCCTCCGACGATATTGGCTCCATATCTTTTCAACAATCTTGCAGATAGGCCTGCACCATCCCCGCTGAATAATCCCATTGTAGCAATTATAAAAACATTCTTTTGTATCCATACCGAACGGTTATCAACAATAAAATCATATACAATTTTAGGGAGGTTGCTATAATAGATTGGATAAGCCAAAACAATATTGTCCTTCTTTTTTATTTCTTCTAAGGACTGCCTATCCTCTATGGGGAATATGTTGGATATCCCAATGCAGTCTATCAAAAACTTGTTGACACAGTATTTTGTATTTCCGCTACCACTAAAATAAACTCCAATCATAATTTCACCTCCTGTAATTCAAAAAAGAGCTTTGAAATACCGCCAAGAAATCAGCTATTTTTTGTTCCCACCCTTCATCATAATGGACATTTTTCATAGTTGCCAAAGAGGTAATTCCATGAATGAAAGACCACATGGCAATGACTGCATCCTTTTGTTTTTCTTTTGGGTAATTCGTGCGTTCCAATAAAGAAATTACAATATCTTTGTAAATCTCAAAGGGTCTATAATTACTTTGACCATCCGTTGACAGTGACAAGTCAATCGTGAAATTGGATTGAGAGTACAGGAATGAAAAATATTGTGGATTCCTTATGAAAAAGGTTGCATAAGCCAAGCCCATATATGCTAAAAGTTCAGGGTCATGTTCGTGTTCCTTGATAGTTAATTCTAATATTTCTGAAAATTGATTTGTAATATGCTCTTGCATGGCATCCAAAAGTTCTTCTTTACTTTGAAAGTGACTGTATGGTGCAGCATGGCTCACTCCACATGCTGCTGCAACTTTCCTAATGGAAAAGTTGTGTATGCCATCTGTAGCAACAAGTTCTATTCCTTTTTCAATAAGAGCATTTTTTAAGTCTTTATGGTGGTATGATGATTTTTCCATTTCCATAACTAATCCTCCGATCTTTACAGTGTCTATATTATAATCTAGAGACCTTACACTGTCAAGATTAAGGGTCTTGTTCCGAAAAGAAATGTTGTTGAATCCAAATTCGTTTCAGATTCAATTTATGGGATTTTAAAATCAGAAAGTATTATTCTTAAAGATATCGCAACAGCTTTAAATGAACATATTCAAATTAAAAACACCATTGACCGACTCAGTCAAAACCTTCAGCGGCAACTATTGCCGGATATCCAAAAAAACTACACAAAAAGAATAGCAAAAGTCTTGGGTAATAACCCGGTCATCCTAGTAGATGATACAGATGTCATTAAACCTCATGGTAAAAAGTTTGAGGCACTCGGTAAGGTGAAAGATGATTCCAGTAAGGACAATAAAATTGAGAAGGGTTATTTAGTAACGGAAATGGTAGGTTTAACGGCTAGTAAAAATCCCGTAAATTTAGTACTTGCAACAAACAAAATAATCAAAGGTAAAGAAGATGTTGTAGATATTGTTAGAACCTATATGTCTAGATGGCGTATTGAGGAGTATTTCCGTTTTAAAAAGCAACATTTTGGGTTTAAAAACTTCAGAGTGAGAAGTTTAAGATCTATCAATAATCTTAATCAACTTCTAACATATGCTATAGGCCTACTAGGTATTCTAGCAGAAAAAATGAACAGTAACTACTGCACTTTGAGAATTAAACGTTTAAAATAGAGCCTGATTTAGGCTCTATTTGGGGATGCTAAAATATCTTTTTATTGGTCTATGATTTTAGACTTTCTTGAACCTGCTCCTAATGGAGTAATTTCCCCTTGGAGTTTTTACATTTTGCGGAAACTCAAAGGTTTCGTCATCTATAAAAAGTTTTTTCAAAGAATATAGGATTTAGAACGCATTGAAAGAATCTAATGCCTACAAAAGCAAAGGCATTTCTGTAATAGCCATTTTCCGATACCTGTTTATGCTGATTTTGGAAAAGATACGGTTTACAGATTTATAAATTCTATCCATATAAACTGGATTAGGTTTACCACTTTGCTTAGTACGCGAATTGCATCCGAAACCCTTACCAAGCTCACAGCTGAAAAGCGAGTGAATGTTCTAATACTGGACGATACACTGTGTTCTGTTCACCATCTTCTTTGATTTCCATCAAGGAAATGGGTTATGATATCATTGCAATGGCAAAGAAAACACCAAAAATCCATTATCTCTATGATGGAAAAATGCAACCACTAACAGAGATATACAAGAAAAACAAAAAGCGTAGAGGTAGATCTAGGTATCTTCTTTCCGTTGAAGTCACTATTAAAAAGGATGACTACTCAATCCCTGCTCGGATTGTATATGTCCGCAATAGAAATAAGCGTAAGGATTATCTAGCGATTATCACAACCGATATGAACATCAGTGAGGATGAAGTTATCCGTATATGTAGGAAGCGCTGGGATATCGAGGTATTTTTTAAAGTATGCAAATCGTATTTAAAGCTAGGCAAGGGGTGTAACTCCTTATCTTACGATGCAATGACAGCACATGTGGCTATCGTATTTACTAGGTATATGCTACTGGCTGTAGAGAATCGTCAACAATCTGACCTGCGAACATTGTAGAACTATTTTACTATATATCGGATGAGATGTCCGATATTACATGGATTCAGGCTTTTCACTTACTGATGCAGGTGTTCGTGGATACAGTTACGGATAAGTTATTCTTAACTTCTGAACAGTTAGATCAACTGGTGGAAACATTTATGGCTGCGCTCCCAAAAGAACTAAAGAAAAGGCTATAATTATGCGCATAAGGCCAGAAATCGGGATACTGTTTTAATCCCAAATATTGAATTCTCAAGGTACATAGACAATATTTATGTGCGAAGTTTAAGTATATAAGTTGTGCCTGCATCTCCTTCAGGTGTTACAATATACAAAACCCCATTAATTACTTTAAAATCTGTAATAGCCTCCGTATTTATGTCATCTACTGGTAATATAACCCTATTATCATCTAGACTAATTTGTATTATTGAATGGTCATTCCCTAATACATAAAGAGTTCCATCTTTACCAGCAATCTTAACAGCTTTTATTTCATCCATATCTATTTGATTTGAAAAATAACCCTCTGTCAATTTCAAAATCGAATTATTTGCCGAATTCAACAAATATAATCATCACCATCAATTGAGAAATCTTCTGGTCCTGATATATTACCTTCAAAATCTACTTGATAACTTAACAACTCTTTGGATTTAGCATTTTCATACACATCAATAGATACAATTGATTTGTCATTATCATACGTTTGTGCATAGCTGAATGTCGTTGGTATCATTACTAAAACTAATAGTAATGATAATGCATAAGTTCTAAACCGTATAAAAGATAATTGTCTTTTCATAGTTTACCGGTCTGGTCCCCTATCTCTTCCCCAATATCTATCACATAACCCTTTCATTATCAATTATCCATATTATCTACATATCGTTTCGTTCTGATAATTCAATTATACGTGCCATAAATTATACCTCTCTTGCCATTTTTATAAGTCGTTTAATGTCTATAAAATCCAATATATTATCCATAGCATCCTGATTGATAGTAAAATCGTATTTTTCAAATATAGTATTTGCCATTTCTACTAATTCCCGAATACTATTTACCAATTTGAAATTATCATATCTATCGTTTACCTCAATATAGCAATCATCAAAATTCTCATCTATTATTTCGTAATTTTTTCTCCTTGCACAATATTCTATCTTGATAATCTTACCATTAGTCATTAGTGACACTTGCCCAATATCTTTATGTATTCCATTGCCTGTTTTAGTCCTTTTATACACGTTCAATTCAAATATTGTTTTTGAAGGTATGATTAAAGGTTTTATGACTTCTGATTTCATCTTTTCATCAGTTATTAATCCTGCTTTTATCTTCACTGTTTGATGAAATTTTCTTAAAAGTTCATCTCTATGTTCTTTAGAATCGATCCACATATCCCCGTATTCACTCTTAAAATCAAGATAAGTTTTATATAGCTCTTCTTTACCCACCAGTACTTTATATTTTTTATAAAGTTCCTTACTATTAAAAGCCCTTTCTAAAACATTATCCATTTCTTTTTCAAATTTTTCAAATGCATTATAAACATTTTTTGCAAATCCAGTAAGGCTAGGCATAATGACATTACATTTTAAACTTTTTTCATTTTTACGCTTTTTATCTAGCTTTAAATCCTTTTCTTCTTGCTCCTGCAACCTTACATTAATACAATTAATTTCATCAAATGGGCTTCCTTGAATACTGGCATGATTTATAATAATGCCACAGCTTTCTACAGCCTCTTCAGCTACTTTCAATTGATAGCCTAATATTGCATACATTTTATCATCACCATATAATTCTTTCCCTCTCTGATACTGAGGCAATTTTTCATCTGGGATAAAGAATGCTTGTATACTTTCACTACAATATATTAGCGATTCATCAAATTCCAAAGTTAATGAATATTTTAAGGTTTTATCCAAGTTCTGTATTTCTTCATTTATAGCTATTTTTATCTTATCGCACAATTTCTCCTCAAACAGATTTATTCCGGGTAATGTTATTTTCATTTAATCCCTCCGCATAAATATTTATCTTTATATGTTGTAATCATCATGACATTCAACATTATCATGCCTATATAAAATTATGGAAATTGATGCTTCTGAATCAAATAAATGTAGCTTTATTATAATAGTTAGTTCATTATGTTGACCTAATTTTAAATATTTTAATATTTCTATTACCGCCAATAGCCTCTAGACTTTTTCAGAACCTTTTGCTCCGCATTCTTTTCATGCTCTCTTTTTCCAAATAATTCATCTTCTCTTGCTATTATAGGATTAAACCAATCTGCTTTTTTCTTTGCCCACTCAATCCATTCAGCAGTTGCTTGATCGCTCAAATCTGCTCTTAACTCTAATGCTTCTATATAAACTCTAATTTTACAAGCCAATTCAAATCCTGCGCGATATTTGTTAGTTTAGCTATCTTATCGGCTTCTTCACTATATAATTTTTCTCGCTCTTCACGAATCCTTATATCTTCTTCTCTTTTTCTTTGTGCTTCTTCATCTGCTTCACGCTTTTTCTTGACCACTTCAGATTGTTCATATAAATCTATCAGCATATCACCAAGCTGAGATTCTATTTTTACTTTCTCAGAATCTCTGAAATACTTGTTATTAAGAATAGATACCTTTAACTTACCGTTAAAAATATAATCATATTTTCTGATATTGGGTTTGCTTGCCCACTTTTTATGACGTATCGCATCCTCATAGACAACTAATTCTTGAGCTTCCTGTCTAGTAAGTTCATGTTTAACTTCATCTTGTCCTTCAAATACTTTAAGAGTCACTCTTTCATTTCTAATTATAAGTGAGAGATCATCATTAACAGATCCTCCTAATAGCTCAATTTGGCGGTAGAGCGTATCAAGAATCCGATGTATACGAGGAAGTGTTTCACTTGAAATAACACCTGCTAAAAATGGAGGGGGAGTCGAATAATTTCTAAAGCCTTTTTGAGCTTTTTCTTCTTTCTTATCATTTTTATTCCATTCTCTTACCTCTGGATGGTATTCCCTAATTTTTTTATGTAGTTTTTCTTTATAATCTGTTAACTGAATTTGTTCAGCTGCAAGCAAAACTTTCTGTCTCTCGTCTTCTGGTAAAAAATCCAGACTTTGCTCTTTAATAACTTTAACTTCTTTATAAGTTTTATAACCAATAATTTGATTTACTCCTTCCTTTGCAGGAAGAGGCGTTTTTTTAAGTTTTTCCCCTGCACGCACCCTTGCCCAGTATCCTCTCGATGGGACTGGAATATCAAGTGATTTACAAATCTTATGTATCATGACATCGGATACTCCATATGCAGCAGCAACTTGAACTACTGGTTTGTCCCATACTTCTTCATATAATTTTTCTCTGTTATATACATTGAAATTGTCTGATGCTCCAGAATATTCAAGACTCATTTCATCACTTTTTTCGGTGATCTCAGTTGTTGACTTTTCCCCATTACTTTCAGCTTCAATCACAGTTTTTGCTTCCATATCTTCTGTTTCTATCTCTTTATGCTCTTCATTTATTAAATCAGCATTTTCTGATCTGATTGAACCATTAGAAGCTTTTATTCCGTGGTTATCAGTAGGAAGTATAACTTCCTTTTCTGGATGTTCCGGCAGCTGAATTTTTTCAACAGATTTTCCAAAGCTTAATTTTGTCCAATATCCAGAAGGTGGAATAGGAATTTGTTTTTCTTTACATAGTCTAAGAAGTTCACTATAAGGAATATTATATTTTCTTGCAGTACCCGCCGCTGAAATTTCCCATATTTCATTATATAAAACTTCTCTGTTCATTTTAATGAATTTTTATCAGCCATAGTACCCCTCTCTTTACTAATTTCTTAGTTACAATATAAAGCCTTAAAAATTTATAAATCATTATTTTTATTATTCAGCGAAAACGCATACTCAAATAGTTCTAAATCTCTTGTTCCTCGTTTCCGCTTAATATAAAAAGCAAGTCTTTTTTCATTCCTTCAAATTGAGATATAATTGTGTTAAGATTTTTTTCTATATTTTCAACTTGAACTTCTGATATCCTTCCATATTTATAAGCAATCAGTCTTTCGGCAATGATATGGTAACTCCAACTTTCAGAATATCTGTCTTCATTATGAATAGCAAATCCAATCGGCAGCAGATTGTTTCTCAGTCCTATACTTACTGCCATTGGGGATATTCCAAGATATTCAGAAGCTATCTTACATGTAATCTTAGGAAACTTTCTTAGTTCTTCATCAGTATATTTTTCCGGTCTGGTCCCCTATCTCTGGACAATATCTTTGTATTTCTCATAAAATCGTACTTTTGCATTAACTTTAATAATTGTTTAAAGCTTAAAGATTATGCTGTAAAAGGTTTGACCTTTACTGCATAAAACTTATGCGGTGACATGAATTTTTATACTACCTGACCTATACTCGATTTGCCAGACACACAGTAGTTAGTATAAAATAACACTGTGGAGGGATTACCAATGAATAAAAACGGCAAACGGTATAGTGACGAATTTAAAGCTGATGCCATGAGCCTTGTAAAAGAAGGAAGGTCAATATCTAGCGTGGCAAAAGATTTAGGTATTAGCTATCAAAGTCTGCGCAACTGGCTTAATGCTTCAAGGCAAAAACAAGACCCCGAAGCATCTAGAATATTGGAGCTTGAGGCCTAGCTCAAGGCAGAAACAAAGAGAAACGCCGACTTAGAGGAAACTGTTGCCATATTAAAAAAAGCTACGGCCATCTTCGCCACAAGCAATCGGAAGTAAAGTATGAATTTATTAAAGAACACAGCTCCGAGTTCCCTGTTGAGAAGATGTGCCAAGTCCTTGAAGTATCCCGGAGCGGCTATTGTGCTTGGAAAGACAGAGGTCCAAGTAATAGAGAGCTTGAAAATCAACAAATCCTTAAAATAGCCAAGGAAAGTTATACACACAACAGAGGAATATGTGGCCTAGATAAAATGTTAGCAGATGTAAGAGAGAAATTCCCCAAATGTAGCCGTCATCGACTTTACAGACTGCAAAAACAGAATAATTTATACTCCAAGCGTAAAAAGAAATTTAAAGCTACCACAAACTCCAATCACAAGTTTCCTGTGGCAGAAAACCTGCTTAACCAGGACTTTAATATAGATAAACCCAATACCGTATGGGTTACAGACAGATATTACATATGTAGACACCCTTGAGGGCTGGCTGTATTTAGCCACTGTAAAAGATATATACACCAAAGAAATCGTAGGCTGGGCTACAGCAAATAATATGAAGACTGATTTATGCATAAGAGCTCTTGAAAGTGCAGCAATGAGACATAGACCTCCCAAAGGACTTATTCATCACTCCGACAGAGGGGTACAGTATTGCAGCAAAGAATACCAAAGTCTACTCAACAAATACTATATGATTCCCAGTATGAGCCGTAAAGGCAATTGCTATGATAATGCTTGTGCGGAAACATTCTTTTTGACAATAAAATGTGAGATTCTTTATCACGATAGATATAAAACCAGAAGGTAAGCATATTTTTACGGTTGAGGTCTTTGAGGGAGATAAAAAAGTAAAAAGTAAAAACTATGAACTTACAATCAACGGCAATACTGTGGATATAAAATCCCTCTAAGTCATAGATAACGATTGTAATTCAAAATCATTACAAATGCCACAATGTCAACCTTGTTACTCCTACCCATTTTGTGCCGAATATCTAAAAAATATGGTGCAAGATCCATTTTTACCCACTAATGGTGCTTCTTCGCCAAAATGAGGGCTGTAACTTGAAACTATAACTCCATCTGTAGCATGGCAAAATCCTAACTGATCTTTCCTGTTGACATTGCATTTGTAAGGATATAAATTACATTTCGTAAGATGCCGTTTAGCTTCTTTTACCTTTTCATGTAACCGCCCGTTTTCTAATAAGTTTAAATAACCGGGTTTTATATTAACCTGCATACTCTTCTTCTCCAAAAAGACTTTTTCAGCAAAATGATACCCATCAAAATTGTAATACTATTAATAATGTATAATCCTTGCTTTCTATGTATACATCTATCTTGCCGTAAAGTCCTAGGTCAAAATCTGCATCGACTTACCTCTTATTCATACGCTCATATGGCCTTTTATCTTTTTTGCTCCGTCATGCTTTTATGTACATAGCTTCTAAATATAATTTCCTAGCTACACTATATTTTAAACTTTAAAATGGTATTTTGTAGATCCTGAGCTAATTGTGATAGATCTCCGCTAGAGCTTGCGATCTCCTCCATTGATGCAGCTTGTTCTTCCATAGATGCTGTTACTTCTTGGGTAGCTGCAGAATTCTCCTCTGCAATGGAAGATAGATTTGCTAAAGTAGACATTATCTCATTTTTCATATCATACATTTCTTCCCCTGAGGCTTTTAATCTTTCTATGGCCTTTTGAGATTCTTTCATTGCTTCTTCGATTAGCTTATAGTTATTCTTGTTCTTTATAACACTTTGGGTCTGCTCATTTGTGATTTCAGATACCCTTTTCATAGTATCTACAGCATTTTTTGCATTCAATTGTAATTCATTGACGATTTGTTCAATGATATGGGTTGAATTTGCCGATTGCTCAGCCATTTTTCTAATTTCATCCGCTACAACTGCAAAGCCTTTTCCCGCTTCCCCTGCCCTGGCTGCTTCAATAGCAGCGTTCAGCGCTAATAAATTGGTTTGGTTTGCAATAGAAGCAATAAAATTACTAGCCTCACTTATTTTATCAGAGCTCTCATTTGTTTTTAGGATTACATCGGAAATCTTTTTATTAGTAATATTATTTTCATCTGTAACTCTGGAAAGATTTTCAATTTCAACGAGACCTTCATTTACAATTTGTGTGACGTTGCTCACAGTATTGTTTATATTTTTTGTATATTCTATGTCAGTATCTATAATCTCTCCCAATAGCACCGCTTTAGAAGCACCTTCCTCAGTATTCTTGGCTTGATCCGATGCTCCGTTGGCAATCTCTTCTACGGTTCTTGAAATTTCCTCCACTGCAGTTGCTGATTCTTGGGATACTGCTGTAAATTCCTATGATGCTGCTGCCATTTGTTCAGAAGAATCACTGATTTTACCGATAATATCCCTAAAGCTGTCAGTAATACTATGTAATGCATGAGCCAAATCTCCAAATTCGTCTTTCCGATTTAAATTTCTTTGGGATGCATCCTTTGTAAGGTTTAAATTTTCAAGTTCTTTTGAATATTCCACTGCATTTTTAATGGGTTTTGAAATACTGTTTGATAATAATAATCCGCATATAAGGATTATCACAGCAAATCCCAAAAATATTATAATGCTTGTAGTCTTGAATTTGTTAAGTCCAAGATAAACGCTTTCAACATCATAATCAGCCGCGATGAATCCTACAACATTTCCCTGATTATCCTTCAATGGATAATATGAACTAATAAATGACCCCCATCCTTCCTCATGGTGAATCTTTTCATCTTTATAAACTTCCCCACTCCAAACCTTTTCAAAGGCAGGCATTGATTCTTCAGTATCGCCGATATGCGATATCTCCTCAATAGCGGAACCGTCAACTACATACATAAAATTACCGTCATCATTTTTTCTCATGGTGAATATGTATTTAGCTCCACTTATCTTTCTAATATATTCCAGATTTTGTCTCATTTGAATATAAGAAGGATTCTTTTCATCTTCTATTGTCTGCAATTTAACAAACTCGCCAACGTCTATTGCATTGCTAGCTTCTTCAACTGTTTCATATGCCCTATCTGATGCCTCTTTTGTTACCATCGCAGCACATTGCAAGTATAGTATAACCGACAGCAACGTAACTATGGATAATACAATAATTAAAAAAAACACGGTTATTTTTACTTTAATGCTTCTGCTCATGGACAATTTAGATTTTGATAGATTCTTCATAGCCATCCCCTTTATAAATTTATTTTTGAAAATAGTTACATTTTTCCTTTTCATACATTATCGACAAATATCGTCAAAACTTTAATATTTTTAAAGACACGGGGACATTTCTGCTGTCTTGTTGGCAAATATAAAAGACAGGAGACGTTTCTCCTGTCTTACGTAATGGGATTTAGCATAGCTGCCATCTGCTCACGATTAATCAACACATCATGTGCAAATTTATTGTCACCAACTCCGTTGACAATGCCTAATTTAAACCAAGCTCTTTAGCTATTTTAATATCCTCATTGTTTAATCTACACTTCCTTTTAGCTTCCTGCCAAAGTGCATCACTGTATGTAATACATATACACCTCAATTCTATTTTTAGTTCATACATTTTCAATTACAATTTTCTTATATCCCCACAATCTCCATAATCCTTTTCCTCATTTTATAGCTATATTGCCTTTTCTCAAGCAATTGTAGAAGCGGTTCCTGGATCATCTCCTCGGGACATTTACCTAAACGCTTCAGTATTAACGAGTATAGTTGCCGTGTCGTGTTATTAGATGGTGTCCTGACAAGCTCATTCACATATGCTTCTATAGTATTTTGCTCTGATTCCTTTGTAGAAAGAGAATCCACTATGTTCATCCTTATGTAAACATCCTCAAGGCTCACTGCCGAATCCAAACTCATATAATAATTTATCAAACCTTCATATGCGTCCTTGTTTCCAATACGTACATACGTTGAAATCGACGATATCGCCTTATTGACGATCTCGTTATTCGAGTTGTATAAATATTTGATAATTTCATCGACGTTTTGATGTTTCATTTTCTCAAAAAGAATATAAGTATTAACATCCTCATCATCAGGAATTTCGATGATTTCAGGTTCTTCATATTGACTGCAAGCTTCTTTTCCTCCACCAAACCGCTTTTTCCGGTACATATCGTGACAGTTTGAAAAATCATCATTTCCTATTATTTCATCTAGAAAAGGTTCAAATGCCTCATCATTCATGCATACCCCAAAATCTGTATTGAAATCTCTACTGTCTTGAAAAAAGCTGCTACAATTCTGGCAGATTTTATCCTGCTCCATAATAGTTCACCCTCCATATTCATAATGTTATGATAATAACTTCCTGCAGAGACATGGGGACGTTTCATCTGTCTTGTTTGAGAACATTTTTTATTACTCCCTTTCCCACCCCCAACACCCGACCTAGCTTTAATTTGTTCATCAGATATCTTTTCACCGGTTTTGGTTAAAGAGTATCCCGGACTTTCCTTCCTCCTACATTTTTGCAAGGAACAGATGAATCATTTTCTTCTCGTTCGCTTTTTTCTCTTGATAAATTAGCATAATATGTGGACGAAGATAACCCGACAAAGACCAGTATAAGAGATGCTCTATAAACTATACTTATCCACTTTAAAGCTATTTCAACTTTGTCGGCTACTGAGAGTTTATTCTATCCCTCCAGTCTTGCAATACTGCAAGCTCAAGTTCTTTTTCGCCTAATAGTTTCTTAAGTGTATTGTATTGTTTTCTTTGCTTATGGCCTCTAATCTATTTTCTATCTCCTGGATGCGCTTTGCTTCGCTTTTCGGTAATGGATTTACGGAGCCTCTTTTATTGGGTGAGATATTATGTCTACGAGCCACTAAGGCTACATTATAAGTTTTCTGGCATTCTTTGATTAGTTGTTCTTTAAATTCATTGGTATATTATTTTTTTGTCATTTAAGTTCAGCCCCATGTTTTTATATTAGCATATACAATTGTTTTGTCCAAGTTGGTTAGGGGGCTATAGAGATTCCTCCTTCACCTTTTTATCTATCAGAACATCTGTTGGTAAAAGGTCGTATTTTAGTAAATCATTTATTTTAACCCACTTGTGTACTTATCATGAACAGATACCCGAATTTTTCCATCAACTATAGTGCAATAATATGCAATTAGATTAATGTTCATATTACCGTAATCGTGGGTTACCTCATTACAAAATTTGCTGATAGAAACATTTATATTAAGCTCCTCTTTAAGCTCTCTAACAAGGCAATCTTGAGGGGT
Source organism: Tepidanaerobacter acetatoxydans Re1 (assembly GCF_000328765.2). Taxonomy (NCBI): domain Bacteria; kingdom Bacillati; phylum Bacillota; class Clostridia; order Thermosediminibacterales; family Tepidanaerobacteraceae; genus Tepidanaerobacter; species Tepidanaerobacter acetatoxydans. Next base: position 998,766 of record NC_019954.2, on the reverse strand, counting down.
TTCGTTAACTTCAATTTTCCCACAACGAAAGAATCATCTAATAATATTAGACCATAATATGAAAAGTCTGAATCAATGTTCAAGCAGATTTTTTTCAGTTTAACATATTATACTAAGTAAAACTAATACGCATGAAAAAAGAAGAACCAATCCCAAAAGGTCAGTTCTCCTTATCTGAGTTTCGACAAAATTCGGGCGGTGCCAGGCACCTTTACGTTGTACGATAAAGTCCCCGATGATACTACAATTAGCTACTTTAGAGCTATTAGACTAAAAGATAAAACTTTTGAGGAATTTTTCAATAAAATATTAGAAAAGTGTATAGAAGAAAACTTGGTAAAAAACAAACATTTAATCATAGACTCAACAGACGTTGCAGCAAATGCAAACTTTCCATCTGACAAAAAACTGATTTGTCAAGCCTTTAGAAAAACCATAAAAGAAACGTCTAAATTTAACAATGACCTTTCAAAGCAAATTTTAAAAGACTTTGAGGAAGCACTAGATAAAGAACGTGAAAAAAGCCAGAAAGTCAAAGTTAAAACTTTTGCTCAAATAGCAAAAGAACATGCAGAACATCTTTATCTCCATACATATGATGAACTTCAAGAAAATAAACAATACATAAAAGCGTTTGGACTGTTGTGGGATATTATTCATCAATACTTAGAAAAATCTAAAGATAAAATAGTAAGCACAGTAGACCCTGATGCAAGAATTGCCCATAAATCCCCAGGAAATATAAAACGGGGATATAAAAACAATATCATCATTGATGAAGAAAGCGAAATAATTCTAGGTTCTATTCAGACTCCCTTTAACGTAGGTGATGAAAAACAGTTAATACCGCTTTTAGAAAAGATAAAAAAAGAGCATAACATAGTTCCCGAAGAAATTACAGCCGATAAAGTATATGGAACCTATGATAATCGTATATATCTGAAAGACAACGATATCACATGCAATATAGACTTTTACAAGGAACCTAGCAAGAAATTTGAAAAGTACACATTACACGATTTCAAAATATCCACAGATTTAAGTAGTGTTGAATGTCCCAACGGAATAATTACCAAAAATGTATCACAATCTAAAGACCAACTTTACTTCAAATTTGACAGAAATATATGTGAAACATGCCCTTTAAGACCTAAGTGTTATTCTAAAAATGAACTAAAAAGAAATGCGATAAAGAAAATAACTGTACCTTTAAGATACGATGTAATGATAAGGGATAAAAAACATAACCAAACAGAACAATTCAAAACTGCTTTGAACAAAAGATATAAAATTGAAAGACGCTTTGCAACTCAAGTATTAAATCATGGTATTAGAAGATGTAGATATCTTACTTTAACTGGGGCAAAGATTCATATTACATTAGCAAATATTGCGAGCAATATAATTAGGATGGTCAATCTGCTTTATGACAGAAAGGCCTATGGTTTAGCTAAGCCTTAAAACGGGAAATCACTAATAACGTAACGTTTTAGCCCTAATGTGGGCATTTTTTTGTATATTTTTATAAGAGAAGCCTCATTATAAAAATTTAAGCTTTAAATTATATTTATATTTATGCAAAAACACTTTTTAAACCTTAGTTTTTCAGAGCCTTCCCTGGCACCTTTTCATCTAGTGATATTCATAATTGGATTAGGAAAGCTCAAAAAAGAGGTTCCGTAGATCCATTACCTAGAAACGAAACAAAGCGTATCCGTGAGGTAGAGAACAGATTAGAAGCTATAAGCAAAGAAAATAATACACTTAAGAAACTATTAGGCGAAAAAGAGCTTGAGCTTGCAGTGCTCTAGGATTTGAGGGATAGAATAAACCCTCAGTAGCCGACAAAGTTGAAATAGCTAAAAAGTGGATCAGTAAAGGCTATAGAGCATCTCTTATACTGGACTTTGTCGGGCTATCTTCATCCACATATTATGCTAATTTATCAAGAGAAAAAAGCAAACAAGAAGAAAATAATTCATCTGTTCCTTGCAAAAATGTAGGAGAAAGGAAAGTCCGGGATACTCTTTAACTAAAATCGGTAAAAAGATATCTGATGAACAAATCAAAGAATGGCTGAACGAACTAATATGTTGTGACGGTTTCCCTTATGGCTACAATAAGCTTACCATTTGCCTCAAAGAAGAATATAATTTGCTAATAAACCGTAAAAAGGTTTATAGGCTTTGTAAAGGGCTAAATATACTAAAGCCCCAGAGAACAATACAAGGTATGATACTTCCTAAAATAAGAACGGATAACGGTCCGCAATTTACTTCCAATCTTTTTGAAGAAACAGTAAAGGAATTAGGCGTCATACATGAGAGAATTCCCATAAAAACTCCAAACATGAATGCTCACATAGAATCTTTTCATTCAATTTTCGAGGATGAATGCTACAGTCAAAACGAGTTTGAAAGTTTTATGAATGCCTATTCCGTAGTAACAGACTACATGAAATACTATAACGAGCGCAAAAGACATGGCAGTATAAAATTCATGCCACCGCATAAGTTTTATGCAGCATTTATAGATGATAAAGTTAAGGTCAAACCTTTTACAGCATAATCTTTAAGCTTTAAAAAATTATTAAAGTTAATGCAAAAGTACGATTTTATGAGAAATACAAAGATATTGTCCAGAGATAGGGGACCAGACCGGTTCTCCTGAGCCATCTAAGGTATTTATATTTTATTTTTCAACTCCATTATTATCTAGCATTTGATTACTCTTCTTCTTTATAGCTTATCTTTCTATAAAAATAGAAGAGTCAATATACCCTTTCAATACTGCTCTACTTAGGATGTGCCCCTGCTCTGTTGATTCCATTATTTTATTATTAATATGCTTAACTCTTCTTCATATTCTTTATTAATTCTTAAATTTTTAATAATTTTAGTAATACTTATAAAAGCTGTTCCTATGCAATGTGATTATTTTAATCCTTATTCTATAAATACAGCTTGTTCATATTCATCTACAGTTATATTAAACTTGTTCATCCAATAACTTTTTCCATCTTCTACTTTAGGGATTATATTATGTAAGTCTCTGATTATCATATTTATTAAGTATTTCTTATTATTAACTTCTCTTGATTCATCCAGTGCATACAATATAATATTGCTTACAGATGTTATATAATTTTGAAATTCTTGTAAATACTCTTCAAAATCAATATCTTTTGAAATCCCTATGTTGCCATATTTAAAATATATCTTACTAATATCACTTTCATACCTTCTACATAACTTAAAAAAATCTTTATAATTACCATTTTTAAACAAATTTAACAACATATCTACTTTCCCCGAAATTTCATCATATAATTTAAAATTATTTATTAAAAGAAACTTATTCTCTTTAAAAGTATTTACTTTATGATAGTTTTCAGTTTCATAGCTTGAATCATTATATCTAAATAAAATACCATTTCTGTTGACTCCATTTATCTCTCCTGGTCTCCATCTACTATCTAATTTGGGATTTATCCATTGAGATTGTACTATCCAGTTTGATATTATATAACTTTCTTTACTGGTAGCGACATATACCCATACCACATCATTTTTATAATTATACAAATCAAATTGTTCCATGCAAATATTTTCTATATCTTTATACTCATATTTTTCTTTTAATATCAACATAATAGATTTTCGCTTTGCTAATCCATTTGATATATCCTCAACTTTTTCTACTTTATAATCATATTTTTGAAATCTTCCCGATTTTAATTTTATATATTTATATTTTAATTTTATTTGTAATCTATAAAATATATTATTATAGTTAAAAATAATACCAAATATAAATATAAGCGGAATATATAAAATTGATAATATTATAGGAGTAGAAATACTAATTAATGATTCTATATAATTTAGTTCTGTATAGTTTTTTACTGCTATAGAAAATGATTTGTATAATATAATAAATCCTGAAATTGACAAAATATATGAAATGAGTTTATTAACATCTTTATATTCTTCCTTCATATCAGATACAATCTCTAATAGAAATAAAAAAGTAAATACTGGGACTATTATTAATTCTATCTTTAATGGAAATGTAAAGGTACTTATGATAAATTCTAGCAAAATTATAAACTTAATATTATCCTTAATAATTTCTTCAATGTAATCCTTATTCGGTTCCTTATTAACAACACCATAACATAAAGGTACTCCTGAGAATAAAACCCATAACAGGACTTCTTTTAAATTTATATATCTAACTAATCCCAACTTAAAAAAAGATAATAAAATTATACTTAAATATATCATTATTCCTATAAACGGCTGAATAATTTTTGTTAAAAATATCATTTTAACAATATTTCCAACAGATTTTCTAATCTCCTTATTAAGCAACATAACAATAATAATAACAATTGCCCAAATAATAATAGCTGTTTCTCTTGTTGAAAAAATATTCATAATTACCTCCTATACACTAATTAATTTTATAATATTTTTACTTTATCATTAATATTTTAAAATTCAAGTAGATATATTTCCAAATACAAAAGCCACCAAATGTCATCTATACACTCAATGGCTTAACTATTGATATTATTATATTCTATTGTTTTTTAATCCTAATAACCGACTCCACATGCCTTGAGAGTACAATAATGATGTCGTGAGTATCTAGTACCCCCTTGGTGAAAAGGGTATATTTTTGAAGTTCAGTCAATTCTCCCACAGTTTTTTAATTTTTTAATTCTTGCATTATATTATTCAATATGTTTAGGCAAGCATTATCTTGCTAATTTGACAATACATTCAAGCATTTATTAAAATTGTAAGCAACAAAACCCTCAAATACTTATTTATTTGAAGGCTCTGTTCATTACAATTTGCATTTTTCTTAAAGCTTTTCATAGCGATATAATGGGTCATTTTTTAAAACTACTAATAGAGACTTTCCTAGTTTCTATCACTAGCGCTTAGATTATATGTTTCTAAGAGCTCACCGAAAAATTGGGTCATAAATGCAATCATTATATAGAATATTCTTCGTAATATTGAAAGTTGTAATAATTTCCGATACAGAAATTGCTTCTTTTTATAATTGCTTTTAAGAGAGTATTTTTTTCACTAATTCATATCAAGCTTTAGTTGATCTTCTCAAATATATTCGACAACTCCGTCAAATATAATTTTAATAATAGTATACTTATAGTCCCATCAATTGAAACTTGTTAATTTTGAGTAAACTTTTCCCACTTTTTTATTTTGTTTCTAAATATCTAAATTAGGCGCCAATACTCGTGTGTAGCTATTTTTAAATCGCTTAATTCTTAGGTCTCGAAGAATCCCACTACCTATACCACCGCATTGAAACAGTTCAGTATTAGTAAAACTTACATCAGATTTTCAACTTTCTGTACTACTTCTACAAACATAATACGATTTCAGATAAAAGTTTTCATGTAATTCAAAAAGATTATTTCAATTATAATTAATATGAGGTGTATAACAATAATCTCATTCTTAATTCCTATTCTCACAATTAAGAATAAGATTAAACTACTTCAATTAATTATTAACATCTTCCCGAATATCAGAAAATTAATCAATAAAAAGTCTTACTCAAATTAAAATGTCATTAGTTCTTTCTTATTTAATTCAATCCCACCCTATTATATCACCTTCAAATTAGCATATCAATTAATCTAATCAGTTTGAATTTTAAAGAGTCTATACCAAAATTCTAATTGTTTGTTCATATTTATCCAAATAATATCCCTTACTTTCCGATGAAAGTTTTTGGAAACTCCTTTCTAATTTATTCCTCACGAACATCTTTCCTTCATCAATCCCCATTTTTCTTTTCACATAAGTTAAGTACAATAAACTTGGTATATTATCAAAATGTGAAATTGCATCTGCATCAGCTACACATAACTCTTCCACAGTTTTTCTATTATTACTTATACTGCCTCTATGGTTTTTTATGCATTGTTCAACAAGTTTAATTTTATTCCTATCATACCCTAGCTGTTGCAAAATATCATTTGCCATTTCTGCTCCATAAATATGATGTTGTTTATATAGGTTATAATCTGTTACTGAAGCAATATCATGCAACCAAGCAGCTATAATTACAACTTCTTTATCTGCATTATATTTATCTGCAAGCAATTCAGAGTTTTTCACTACCGCTTCAATATGATAAAAGCAACCCATGCCAAAAAAATTATCTGGCAATTCACATCTTCTTTTCACTTCAGCACCCAGATATTTTATAATATCATCTCTCATCTTTTCTCTCCCATTTCTGTTTACTAATTATTTTGAAATAATCCATGTTTCACATAGTTCACTGAGTCATAACATTTATATGGGCAACCAAAGGTACGCCACTACTATGTGCATGACTATATTGTAAGGGATACTTTGCTGGGCAGTTCCCTGCAAAGTATTATACTAATATATATCATTCTTTAAAATTCATTGTGGGACCAACTAACTGAATACAGTAACAGATAATATCTGTAATCTAGTATAATTGTATACCCTCAAATGTTCTTTTTCAAGATAATATTAGTAAACATTATTTTTTCTATGGTACTTTAATCTCTTAACATAAATTAAATGTAAATCTTCCTACACTAAATACTCGATTTCACTGATGATTTTGATTTTAATCTTAGCAGGTTCTTGTTATAATAAGAGGAGTGAAATACTTATTAACCTATCTACTGCTCCTCATATTACTAATCATAATAATCTACCATCTGTTCCATGGTTATACCTGATTCGAACTGTATCTCCAGCTTTTCACCCTTATTCACTTTGATGATCTTTATTAATCTTCTTACTAAATCCTCATCAAACTCTCTTACCTGTGGTCTTACTATCTTTAATGTACTGTCTATTTCCTTTAGTTGCTGTTCGTATCTATCTGCCTGTTTCTTTTCCCTAACAAGCTTTAATTTTGCTTGTTTAAGCTCGTTTATCTGATCTGATATCCTTTTATATGTATCGTCGAAATCTTCTGCTACAGATCCTTGTTTTGCGTTTTCTTCAATTAATGTTAGCATTTCTTTTTGCAGCGATTCAATCTGCTCATCATATTTTGTAGGAATATCTTTTGTGGAATAACCCCCTATGACTCTGATGACATTTTCTCTGAATGCCCCTATAAAATCTCCATTGTTTTCTACTACATTATTAATGGCTGTCATTATGGTATTATGCAGTGGTTCTTCTTTTAATGTAGGTGAGTGCTTGCAACTTGCTTTTGTACCATTCTTTAGCCTATTCTCACATCTCCACACTGCACTTTTTTGTCCATATTTTGACCATGTCTGTCTGCGATATGGATGTCCGCATTCGGCACATACCAAGATTTCTGTTAATGCATATTTTGAGCTGAATTTGCTTTTTTCTTTCTTTAATTTATTTGCTTTTCTTGTAATTGCTGATTTATTCAGGCTGGCTCTTCTTGCCTTTTCTTCCTGTACTTTATAAAATAATTCCTTTGGTATAATGGCCTCATGATTATCTTCGATATAATATTGTGGTACGATTCCGTTGTTCTTCACTCGTTTCTTTGTCAGAAAATCTACAGTGTAGGTCTTCTGCATTAAGGCATCTCCCATATATTTTTCATTGGCTAACATTTTTTCAATCACACCGGTATACCATTTATCTTTCCCTGTAACCGTTTTAATTTTATCTGCCTCTAAGGCTCTGGTTATCTCTAGTATACTGTTGCCTTCTAAGTACATCCTAAAAATACGTCTTACTATCTCTGCTTGTTCAGGTAATATGACCAGTTCACCACTTTTTTTATCTTTGGTGTACCCCATAAATTTTTTATGGTTAACTGAGATGATTCCATTTTCGTATCTTCTTACAATGCCCCATTTTGTATTTTCACTTAGGTTTCGGCTTTCCTCTTGGGCTTGGCTGCTTAAGATAGTAATAAGTAATTCTCCTGTACTTTCTGAGGTATTAACACCCTCCTTTTCAAAAAATATGGCTATATTATTTTCTTTTAGTTTCCTTATAGTTTGTAAAGAATCTACTGTATTTCTTGCAAATCTGCTGACAGATTTTGTTATAACCATATCTATTTTCCCAGCCATACAATCTTCGATCATGGCATTAAAATCATCTCTCTTTTTTGTATTGGTTGCTGATTTTCCGTCATCACCTTGTGTCAAGTAGGGACTTAAAAAAATATGAAACATTTTTATAGAATAACCCTTAAAATGTCGATTTTCAAAGAAAACAAAGAAAAAAGGGTTGCCGGTAGTGCGTAAGATTTTGTGTAAAGTCCGAAGTCAGGGAAATGCAATTAGATTCTGATGTCTACCCTGTCACCGAAATAGATCATAAGATGGTCCAAGATGGTGGCCCAATTTCGAATCGGCATGGTCCATTTCTCAATAATGTTCATGGTCGCTAAATAGAGAATTTTCATGAGGGCATCGTCAGAAACGAAGGCGCTCTTCGTCTTTGTCACCTTGCGCAGCTGCCGGTTGAAATTCTCGATGGCGTTGGTGGTATAAATAAGAGTGCGGATTTCCGGCGGATACTTAAACATGGTAGAAAGCTGCGGCCAATTCACTCGCCAGCTCTTGATGCCCAGAGCGTCCTTTTTGCCCTCTAAATCCGTGCCAATGGCTACATATGCCGCCTTTTTTGTGACAATTCCGTTTTCACGGACACTGTAGTGCACGGCATCCAATATCACCATGGCATACACGCTCTGCAGGGGGCGTTCCTGCCACTCGCGGATGACCGGCAGCAGCTTGTCCGTAATCTTACTGACCCGGCTATCGTCCACTTCTATGCCATACATCTCACGCATGGTCTTTTGGATATCACGGGTGGAAACTCCTTGGGAATACAGAAAAATGACCTTGTCTTCAATGGCTGACACGTCCGTCTGATGCTTCTTGACCAGCTGCGGCTCAAATTCTCCCTGCCGGTCACGCGGTACTTGAATCTCCAGTTCGCCAAGGCTGCCCTGTACGGTTTTCTTGGAATACCCATTGCGGCTGTTGTCCGTTTCCTTATTACGGTAGTCGTATTTATTGTAGCCTATCCAATGTAATGTTTTGACCTTCACAATCAATATACAAGTATAGGGCAAGCTTGATGGGCTGTATGGTCTTGTGTTATAGTAATGCATAGTAGAGTCGAAAAGCATTACTCTATCGTAAAAGGCAGCACAGGCACTTCGCGTCGGGACAATGCACAGAGTTGGCCGCCGATCAGTGGCAAACCGCTGAATGAGCAGCAAGCTCCACCCCCGGCAGAGCCGGAGCGAAAACAATGGCTTTGGAACAAGATTTTTGGAAAATAGAAAGGAGAACAGTATGAAAAAAGCAATAATTGCAATGTTGTTAATGGCAATATTTATGGTCGGTGGAGGTGGAATTGTAAGTATAGTGTTTACTTCATTGCTTGGAGGAGGAACAGAACAGAGCTATATATATCCTCTCTACGGAGCAGCTATTGTATTAACGGGAATAATAGTAGGAGCAACACAGATAGTCATTAGTGAAATAAGAGAGCTGAAAGAAAACTTAAAAGATAAATAAATAAGAACAAGAAAAAGCCGGGAGTCCCGGCTTTTTCTTGTTCTTATTGTATTATTGCACTATGATTACGGTCTTTCATAGTGTCCATCGCCAAGAAGTGTACGACCTAAAGAAAGTCCAATATCAAAGCCACTGGAAATAGAGAAGGACAGGCTGGCTACACCCTGCTGATGACTTACACGAGCAATCGTTTCCAAATGCGAACTTGATTGTCTGGAGAGTACAAAAATGCTATATCCTTCGCTTGCATAATAATAATTGTCTTGTAATGCAGCTGAATACCTGTAACCACTACCATAAGAAGTCATTCCGCTATCGGGAGTTTGATAGGTAGGAGCTTGCCAAAAAGAGGGTTGAGAGCCGTAAATATGAGTATATTTAACATTTGCCGTTTTTCCTGTAATTTGCCAGTTATTCCAAGCTGTGATAAGAATATCAGTCATCTTGAAAGCAGGAATACCGTCCCAAGAAAAATTACTGGTAACTCGTCCTGTTGTGCCTGTGTAATTGTCAATGTATGAAGTGGTTGTGCATTGAGCAGACAGGCGTACTTTGTCGTTGGTAGTAGCGGTATCGGCATTATAGGATTTAATGCCGACAATCTGCTCATTTGTATACCCAGCATTTTTCAAGCTGGTGTCAGGCAGAGTTGCCAAAAGAGCAATGTGTTCATCGAACAAGTTATCCGCATTTTGAATTGTGCTAATTTCTGATTCTGAGTATCCTTGTGCAGATAATTCGCTGGGGGAGCTTTCTTGCAAAAGAAGTATAGCTTCATACTCGTTAGTGACAGTTCTTTCCGCAGGTTGGTCAGTCGCAAAAGCGGTAGCCGAAAGTGAGAAAGCCATAGTTAAGCAAAGAATAATTGATAAAAACTTCTTCATTTCAAATCCTCCTTTTAATTTTATAATGAGTAAAGTGAGTATCTTTAATAAGCTAACCCATTGGAGACACCCCTTTCTTAAAAAGATTTATTGTTGTTTCCCATGCAGGTTATTTTTAGAATTTGCGTAACTTTCCTGCATTATCAGGTAATTTAGGCTGATGTACAAAAAGCATACATGCTGTGTTTACATTTAGTGCCGTAACCATCAACTCCAGACTTGCCAGAGATGTCCTAATTTTAATCAACAGTTACTTCATAAACTAGAACTCGCATATAATAATCTGATAGATACTATTGCAGATCCTAAGCTTTCATTTTTCGATTTCTTTCTTTTGGCACCTCTTGCCTCTGTATATGTAATAAATTCCCAGCAAAATAGCAGTAGGGATATTGTAAAGAAGAAAGACACTCATAATAGTAAAGACCAGTGAAGGCGTGCTTTGATCTCCCTGCGTAATAACTTCCGGTATAATTTCCTGTATAACAGTTCCATTCCTATCTATGACTTCCTCGTCAATTTTTGTTGCCGATGTAAAGGATGCAATATTAAAAACAGCAATGATGGAAATCAACAGACAAACTATAGGTAATATCAAGCCTGGCCATTTGCTTTCTTTCTTTGAGAGAAAGATTTGTAGTAGGACGATTCCTGTAATGAAGGCTATAAGAATCAAAAAACCAATAAAAATATTTACCATTTAATTCACCTCCTCGTTTTTTGTATTCAGCAATCAAAAGCTTCTGCTTGCCAGAGGCTTGAATGACCCCAAAAAAGTATATTACCGGCAGAGCCAGTGGTTGAATACGAATTCAAACAGTACAGACACAGCAGTCAGCCGTGCCTGTACCGAATAAGTAGCTTAATCTTCAAGTGAAACAGTTGCAGAAACACTGCCAGATTTGCTGCAAATTAATTTTAAGTACACATTGCAGTCTTGTATGGTAAGACCGTCGCTAATCTCTCCAGAAATTTCACCTTCGACTCCGCCATCTATATCGCCACCTACGCTACCACCTAAAGAAACATCGAGTGTCCAATCGTAGTATGCATCTGCATAGCAATAAGCGGTCTTGTCTGATGCTTTAGTTCCCGTTCCATCGTCCCAAGAGGAGCAGTCCCAAAAATTAACGTTCCTTTCGAATAACCAGCATCCTCAAGATACGCAGTTGGAGTGTTATTACCGTCATATTTAAAGTAGCCCTTTACGTATGTCTCAACAATTTTACCACCAAATAGATTTTTAATAGTGTATGAAGTTCGATAAGTGTTTGTGTAAGAACTAGCACGAGCGGCTTTTCCTACATATCCCAAATCCTCTACTTCCTTGATTCCAAAATCACCAGTGGAGTAAAAGTCAATTTCGGTGTTTTCGTCTACAGCTACTGAGTCAACCAACTCCAACGTAGAGACTTCGGTAGATGGAGTTGCCTCAGACTGGCTACTTCTTTGGACTCTTTCTCCTGACCTTGTAACAGGAGCCAATGGGTTTTCCTCTAAAAAATTGCTTAATAGCTCATCCCTTTCATCCGTAGATGTTGAAGTTGCAACAATTTCAACTATTTTTGCCCTAATTTCTTCTTGGCTCATCGGTTCGGTTTCGATAGCAAATGCCGTCGAAGACATGGAAAGTACCATAATGCAAGAAAGTAATAAAGCTGTGAATTTTTTCATAATAAATATACCTCCTTAGTTAAATAAATGTTATTTTTGTCCATACATATATGTGTTTTCTAAAATTTGCGTAACTTTCCTGCATTATCAGGCAATTTAGGCTGATGTACAAAAAGCATACATGCTGTGTTTACATTTAGTGCCGTAACCATCAACGCCAAGCTTGCCAGGGATGTCCCAATTCTAATCAACAGTTTCTTCATAATAAATTCCTACTTTTCATAGTCACATTTTATAGTGAGTTAATTTAAAATAGCATCCTTTCAAGCTATTTACTTGTCCATATTCTAACAGAAATTTCCTTTTCTAACAGAACGATGTAACGAAATGTACATGCATATGTAGTAAACGACAATTACACCGTTAATTACATTGAGATATACCTTTCATTACATTATCTGGTTATGATGATGAATTTAAGGTATAATAGCGTATAATTTGATATGTACTATGTATCAAGGAGGATGGAAAAATGAATATAGCAATTTGCGATGACGATAAAAAAATATGTAGCCAAATTGAGAACATTCTTTTAGATTATTCAAATAAAAATTGCATAAAAGTCGAAATAGATGTATTTTTTTCAGGAGAAAGTCTGCTTTCATATTTGGCACAGGGAAATTCTTATGATTTAGTTTACTTAGATATAGAAATGGGAGTAACAAATGGTGTAGAGGTTGGATTCCAAATTAGGAAAGTAATGAAAGATTATGCCACAGAAATTGTGTATATATCAGGTAAGGACGGCTATGATCGCCAGCTCTTTGATGTTCAGCCACTACATTTTATACCAAAACCCATACAGGCATCAACTGTTATAGATGATTTGAAATTAGCGATGGAACGAGCAAAAAAGATCAATGAATCTTTTCAATATCAAAAATTACATGATTTTTATAAGATCCCAGTTAACGACATTATTTATTTTGAGAGCCAAAACAGGGAAATAAAAATTGTAACGACAAGTTGCGAAGATGTATTTTATGGAAAATTAGAGGATATTGAATTAAAGGTTGCAGGGTATCAATTTTTACGCATCCACCGATCTTTTTTGATTAACTATAATCATGTGGCTATATTGCGGTATTCGGAGGTAGTTATGTCTAACGATGTAACACTACCCATTGGCCGAACAAAACGGCAAGAGTTCCGAAACTTGCAAATTAATGAGATTTAACAGGAGGATACAAATTTGGAAAGTTATTGTGTGATTTATATATTAGGTAATTTGTTTATGGCGTATGTTCTATACAAATATATGCATATCTTTTATTCGGATAGAAAAGTTAATCAATCGATTGAATTCATGGCATATATAGGGTATTTTCTTGTCATTACGGCAACCCATATTTTCTTACAAATCCCACTCATTGTTATGGTAGCAAATCTGTTGCTTTTATTTCTTTTAACACTGATGTATGATGGAAATTTGAAAAAATCCATACTTACGGTAGCTGTCATCTATTTCACCCTCATGATTGTCGAGACATTATTTGCTTTTTTGACAAGCTATCTCAAATTAAATCTTATGAAGCCGTTTCCCTATGAATCAGAATTTGGTATCATAGTGATTCGAATTGCATCCCTTGCCTTAGTTCTATTGGTTCAAGGTTTCAAAAATGTAAAGTATGAAGTTCCTATGCCTAATGTGTATTGGTTAAGTTTGCTGGCTGTACCTTCAGGAACAGTTGTTTTGCTTTTTTCTATTTTAAGTTCTTCAAGTGTTTCACATACTATGTTATTGATTTGTATGGGAAGTGCTTTGGCAATCAATATTCTGACCTTTTTTCTGTATGATGAGATTTCTTCTTTGCTTGTCAATCAAATGGAGCAAAGATTAGCACAAGAGCAAAGCCGTTTTTATGAGCATCAAGTTCAGATAATGAAAAAGTCTCTTGAGAGCATACGGATGTTGCGGCATGATTTAAAAAACAAACTCTCGCCATTATATGGATTAGCACAAGCTGGGCAATCCGAGGAACTATTAAAGCAACTTTCAGAGCTGACTTGACTTCTTTCTATGGCGTGAATCAAGAGTATGTAAACAGTGGAAACAACACTATAGACAGTATCATTAACTTCAAATTGAATTCATCTAAAAACCTAAATATCTTAGTCTCCACCGATATTCTAATCCCAGAGGAGTTATCTCTGAAAACATTTGATATAGCTGTTATTCTCGGAAATCTTCTTGATAATGCAATAGAAGCAGTTTCAAATATTGATGACCGATGGATTGATATAAAATTAAAGTATACAAAAGGGCGTCTGATAATTGAAATTAATAATTCCTATGATGGAAAATTGAAAAAGGTAGATGGCCATTTTATTTCTTATAAAACCGACAAGGAAAATCATGGGTTAGGTTTAAAGAGCGTTGAGGCAGCCTTGAAAAACTATGATGGAGCAATACAGATTTTACATGATTCCAACAAATTTACAGTAAAGGTATTGCTTTATCTCTGCAAATAATAACACTGAGGAGGGAACAATGAAACATTTTGCAAATTTACTTACAAATAAACTTGTGGTTTGGAATATTATAAAATCCGAGGATCGAGAGCTGTATGCTTATGGCTTTTGGCAAGGAACTATTTTAATTATTAACTTTATTACGGTAGTCATCATCGGATTGCTGTGTCACATGTTGTGGCAGAGTTTGATTTTTATGCTGGCCTATGGAGTTTTGCGGCCAGTAGCTGGAGGTTATCATGCAAGAACTCAGCGAAATTGCTATATTTTTTCTATACTGTTATTGTTGGCTGTCCTTGGGCTACTATACTGGTTTCCTTGGAATGCTGTCTACGGAATTTCTGTTGCCGTAGTAGCCACCTGTATTGTTTTCTTGCTCGCTCCTGTTGAAGATGAAAATAAACCTTTAGACAAAATAGAGCAGGTTGTTTATAAAAGACGAAGCAGATGGAGTTCTCTCTCATTGCTATGCATTACAATAATTTTGATAATGGTTGGAAAATTTGAAACTGCATACTGCATTGCCGTAGCTATAATGGCTTTAGCAGTCATGCTTATTTTAGGTAAGTTAAAAAATATGGCAACTCAAAAATCGACTTGTTAGAGTCCTATCATTAAAGTTTATATATCATACAGTTACTCAAAACAATGAATGTAGATATTGATAATTAACTTTTGACTCTTTATGTAAAAACTTATCAGGAATTTTCTTGACAAAATGGCTTAATCTTAAGGGCTTTTAATAGATTCTCGATTATTGTGGCAAGCAGGGCAAGGTGGTACACACCTTGCGATTTCGCATAAAATTCCCTTACGGTATTTTTGCTAAATCTGCTTGTTGGGGAGTATCCCCAATCCCCATTGAACACACAATAAATTGTGAGGCTACGCTCTATTTGGGAGCTGAAAAATCATAATGAAATCACCTTTGTTCTTTGTATTTTTCCTTTTCTTTCTCCGATATATTCTCGCCTAAAAGTCGGTCCACATTTGCCTTTGCAGTCAGTATGTCTTTCATTTCTTTTTTTATGGAATGATACTTTACATAAACTTTTTTCTTTTCAGAAAGCAGTTCAGAATACTCCTTTTGCAGAGCTTTTACTGTAGGTATTTTCTTGTCCTCTAATTCATCAAAAGCAGTCTTTGCAGCTTTGTGTAAAATTAAATCAGTAGCATGTTCATCATAGAATTTCTTAGAGTATCCTGCCTTATGATAAGCAATATAAATGTCACGAGTTTTTGAATAATTGATGATATGAGTTTTAAGGTTTGATGTCTCTGTCATACGTTTTTCTATAACTTTAATTTGAGCCAATAACTTGTTTAAATTTACGGTTGAAGTCTGTGCTTTTTTCTCTAGTTCCTCGTAGGAAAGCAGTTTATTTTCTGTTAAAAAATTGATAGTCTGTGCCATCTGTTTAAGATTAAAAATCTTTGCCCACCGTTCGTAGCCAGCACCTTTTCCTGCTTGTAATTTTGCCTGAATATCCACCAAGAGATTGATATGAATTTGCGACTTTTCAGTTGCTTTTTTTCTATTAACTATAGGCTTTTCTCCACAAATAATAGCCTTGATTTCTTCCTCTGTATATCTCTCTCCAAGAGAACGTAACCGGATAAATTTCTTTTGGTCTTTGCTTTTAAAGGCAATGTGTTTTCCTTGTTTAATAGAATAACCTGCCTGTTCCATTTTTAATAAAAAAGCATCAAAATTTATAGGCTTTTTTAAAATGTTTAGGGCTATGCTTTAAGTTTTTAGAGAGCTGACTTTATAATCACGCTTATAGCTCAGAAACAAAAAATATTTTTACAAACAAAAACAGCCTTAAAACCCATTACACTTGGATTTTAGGCTGTTTAAACTTTTTTATTGCTAGTCAATCAGAGCCTCTGAAAAATACATCAATATCATGTCAATTCCTACTTTTACAAAATAAGAAAAATGCGTCAAATCTTGAATATAACTTGCTCAATTTATTCATTAATTTCTCTTATAAAAATCATTACTCTACTACCTTCTTTACAAAACTTCCATCCCTGTTTCCCAAGCTCATTCCACTCATTTTCAGCTTCTTCAATTTTTTTATTAGTATCGAAACCTATTTTTATTCCTTCTTTAACAAACTTGTACTCATACTTTTTCATCATAACTACCTCCCAAAATTTACTGAATTCTTATCTACCGATACGACGAAATTTTTGAATGATGCATAATAACTACAGATGTAGATTTTGCTATCCTAAATTTATTGTTGCTTATAATCCACCACTACTTGTGTCAATGGTAGCACTAATATCTTCTCCGTTACCGTTATATAAGATTGTGTTGTCTAAAAATATATGGTCATCAAAAGTTTTATTATCAATTTGAATATATTCAAAAAATGTATCACCAGGATTTACAAGGTCTATTTCGTATGGAATGTTATCGAGGGTAAAAGATATTTTTTCGATTTCGTGATTTGGATTTTTACCACCTACCAGAAGATACTTATTTCCCTTGCTCTCTACAACTCCGTTTACAAAATTTGCACCAGTATAAGACAAACCCTGATATCGAAATCGATTAAACACACCCATTTTCATTCTTACGACAGCAATATTATCTCCTGCCACTACAAAATAATAGAAATCTTTATTGTTTAATCCAATGCTTGTGAATCTTTCTGTATTTACACCAAACTTATCTTCGATGATATGTCGCAATTCAATTGTATCATGCTTTATAGGATAATAACGCATATACCCCACTACTATTAAAAGCAACGAAGCAATTAGAATCCATATAAATTTTGTTTTCTTTTTCATAGCCATATCCTCCTTCAAAGCTTACTTTATCTTTTTCACACCAAATATAAATAATCTTTACTTCGCATTTTTCTACGACTACACATAAATTATTACAATTGCAACATATTATATAAAGAATGTGAATCAACTTAACTTTTTGCTATGCTCATTTTACCCAACTTTACAAATTGAAATTTATCAATGTTTCTTCTGTAACTGCCAAACAATTTTACTATAAACATACTCAAATGATTTAAAAGTTTCATTAAGCGATTCTGAATAGAATGTACCTTCTTGTTCAAGAGTAAAACCACATTTTTCAATCAAACGTTTAGACGATTTATTATTTTGAATATAACAAGCATATACATACTCTATTTCTTTAGAAAATAGATAATCCAGAACCTGATAAATAACTTCTGTCATTATTCCTTGATTCTGGTAATCACAATTCAGTACAAAACCCAGTTCTTTTGTATCTTCTCTTCCGTTCTCAGAATCGTCGTTTACTGCTATATGACCAATCACTTTCCCATTTTCTTTATTTTCAATTGCAAAAATATTATTATTATTAATATTTATATGCAATACTTCTTTTGATACTAACCTGTTACTATGACGCTTCCATCCAGCCATTTCTCCAACTCCATCTTGACTACAATAATCATATAAATCCTCTAAGTCCTTCCCTTCAAAATGACGAAGAACTGTTCTATCAGTCTCTAATCTCATATATCTCACCCTCTCTCTTTCAAATTATTGTTTATCAGTCATGAAAACAAATAGCCTTTATGTCACATAAATTTACTTATGTTCATCTATAGTATATAAACCATCCATCTATTTATCAACCTGATTTTGTCAATTATCATCTATCATAACTCTAATTATCCAATGTCATCTATATTTTAGCCTATTTTTATGGGTCAAAAAACGGTGTTTTTTCACCGATTTTTGACCCATATTCCGTCCTTAAACTAATATATGTTGTGGTTGGATTCTATTTTTTGCTCTCTGAACCACAATACGTCATCAGAATTATACTCTCCACATGGCTCGAGAGGACAGAATGAATGTCATTTGAGTTTGCCCGTTCTCGGAAACATATCCACAGTGTTTTTGGTGCTATCGGTAGACGGGAACATATTCATTATTTTAGTCTAGTTAAATTAAATGTTCTCTCAGCTTTAAAATAGAATATGTTAGTTACTTGTATTCACTCGGAACAGGAATATCAAATCTCTCGCACAATAGTTTTACATCATGCATATCATTTTCATCATGCTCATAGCCTAGATGAAATAATACTTGATTTTCAGCGTCAATACATCTGACCTTTTTATCGCCTATTTTCCCAATACCACTAAACACTTTTGGAGGATATGCTTCTCCTTCAAAAACAATGTATCCTTGTTCGTTGAATTTAAATATATGAAGATCAATTATCCTACCTTTAGTATCCTTCCAAACTGTGTGAGATGTGGTGGTATATGCTTCTGTAACTTCCGCAAAGCCTTTTTCTTTTATTATTTCAATAAACTTTTTACTATTACTTTCTTCCACAAATAAATCAATATCATTGTGTGCTCTTGTTTCTTCTTCTAATAGTGCATCTACTCCCCAACCGCCATCAATCCATATGTTAATTCCATTTTCTTCAGCGTATGTTATTATCTCAATGGCATCAGTTTTACTTACCATGTAATCCCTCCGTTCAAATTAATATTTTTCGTATAAATATTATTACAAAAGGCATCATCATGCTCTACAAACAATAGTGTAGGGCAATATTTCAAAATCATTTTTTCAATTTGAATACGTGAAAAAATATCAATATAGTTCAAAGGCTCATCCCATATATACAAATGTGCACTTTCACAAAGGCTTTTAGCAATTAGTACTTTCTTTTTCTGTCCAGCACTAAAATCCTCCATGTTCTTATCAAACTGTTCTCTATTAAAATCCAGTTTACGAAGAATCGCTTTAAATAGCGTTTCATCGATTTTATTATTATAGGCAAACTCAGATAGATTACCTATTAAATATGAAGTATCTTGCGAAATATAAGAAATTTTTAGTCCACTTGCTAACATTAAATTTCCGGTAAATTTAATATCATCTCCATTAATCAATTTTAGGATACTAGACTTACCACTCCCATTTTTCCCGATAATGGCAACTCTATCACCCATATTGACTCTGAAATTAAGATCACTGCATACTTCTTTATCCCCATAAAACAATGATAAATCATTTGCTTCTATAAGACACTCCTTGTGAAAATCAAGTGGCGAAATTTTCAAGTCGTCATATTGTTCAATGTTGTGGAGCAGTTCGGATTTTTGCGAAATAGCTTCCTGCTGTCTTGACTCAATATTTTTGGCACGTTTCATCGCTTTTGCAGCCTTATGTCCGACATAACCCTTATCCAGTTTTGAACCAGAGTTTGTTGTTCCATGTTTACTTTTTTCTACTTTATCTGACCAGTTTGAACTGCGTTTTGCTGCATTAGACAACCTTCCTATTTCTTTAAGGAGTTTCTTGTTTTCTGTCAGTTCAAAATTATCTTGTAACGTTTTGTTTTCCCACCAAGAAGTAAAATTTCCTTTTTGGATTTCAATACTCGTTTTATTGATGGATAGTATATGGTCAACGCATTGATCAAGTAAGCTTCTATCATGAGATACCAAAATGAATCCCTTCTTACGTTTCAAGTAGTTTTGCACCACATTACGCGCATCAATGTCAAGATGGTTTGTAGGTTCATCAATAAGCAGGAAACAACTCGATGTAAGGAATAAAGCTGCAAGAAGGACTTTTGTTTGCTCACCATTTGACAGTGTATTAAACGGACGATATAAAGCATCTTCTTGAACATCAAGCAATGATATTTCACGAAAAATCTCCCAATCCATACATTCCGTACAAATACTCTTCATTACTTCAATTGTATATAGACTCTTATCTTTCACACCATAAGGAAAATATTCAAATTTAACTGTAGACCTTATATTGCCGGAATACGCATATTTACCAAGCAGTAGATTTAAGAAAGTAGTTTTACCACGTCCGTTTCTTCCAATAAAACCGAGTTTCCAATCTGTATCTATCTGAAAACTTACATTTTCAAAAATATTATCATAACTTCCTTCATATGAAAAAGTTAGATTTGAAACATTTATTAAAGACATATATTTCTTCCTCCTTTACATTATAAAAATCTTATAAGCAAAGTCGGTTTTCGGCATTAAATACTCTATAATATTATCCAACTTTGCATGGATTTTGTCATGAATGACATAGTATCGCTGTCTATCACTTTTATCATCCTTTCTTTTACAAATATTAAAAGCCGCAAGAAAGTAAATTCTTACGGCTCAAAAACAAATACTATTATTACCTTTTGTTATATATCAGGCTACTGTAATGTATTATTGAGTGTAGAATACTTAACTTTCTTGCAATTTGCATAACAAAACAAACGATTCTATCGCCGTTTCTTTTAATATCTTATTATGCATCAAATAATTAGCAAGAAAAGTTATACATTCTTCCACCTCCAAGTTGTTTTATTATATCATATTGTCTTCAAAAATCCAATACAATCAATACAATTCTTCTGTTCTCTTTCTAATTCTAAATATTTATTACCCTTCTATATCTATCTCGATCCCAGACTTGAATTCAACAATTAGCTTATCATCGTAGACCGTAACCTTTTCAATAAGCCGCCTTACTAACTGCTCATCATATTCCTCCAACTCGCAGGGTTGTTCATTCAAGAAATCAGTCATTTCATCGATTCGTTGCCTTTTTCCTTCTCGCTCTGCATTTTCAACCAGTGCATTTTGCTTCAGCTCCCGAAGGCGGTAAATTTCGTCAGCCACATCTTCATAGTCATTCTTGGACTTTGCTTGTATAAGAAGCTGTTGCTGTAATTCTTTCAATTTGCTATCAATATCATTGGTGGCATTATCATTTTCTTCATTAAATACAGTAGCTAAATTCGGGTGGTGCCAGGCACCTTAGAGAGTCACACCAAAATACCGTTTTTTTTATTGGCAGGTACTATTCTTCAAACCATAGCGTTTACTTATTTGCAATAAACCATTTGCGTATTTTATCGTTAAGATAAAATGGACTTTTTCCGGAAAGGAAACAAGCAATTATGATTATCAAAAGCGTAAGTCCATAGATGACCGCAAGCGGCATTTGATAAAATGTTGGATTGGCTATAAACGGAAAAGGGTTAATGAAGGCTTCTGTTAGACAGTTGATATTCCAATATACCCAATACACGATTGAAAAGCCATATCCTACATAAACATTATTTATAAGTGCGGTGATTGTCATAGCCATTGCACCAATAAGCAAACTTCCACCTCCTACATTAAGGATATAGGTAAACAGCGAGATCGACTCAATCATCATTTCACCCCTAAACTGCTGCATGATACGAAATACTCCATTTGCCAATAAAATGTATATGAGCAAGAGTAAAAGTGAAATCAGGTATCTTTGCAAAAGCACTCTTATGGGCTTCCTGCTAGATAAATAAGCAATTTCTTCCGTGCTGCTTCCCTTATCCAAAATAGCAATATCTGAAAATAAGACGATGCCGACAAAAGGGAGATAGATAGTTGATACATTTACAAAATCAAAATATGTTGGAACATACATAGCAATTGGTATGATACATACAAATGCAAGGCACACCAACCATTTAACGGGGGAAAACAACAGCTTAGCTTGCAATTTCATATTGTAATCCCCTTTCTCAAATCAGTTTTCAATCGTTTATAAATCTTACAGGCCACTGCAAGAAAAGCCATACTTAATACAAGATAGATAATACGGTTTACCATGGTCGCCTGTATAGTACCTGTTACTTCATCAAGCCGAATGATGGGGCTTATTGCTTTTATCCAGCCTCCATTAGGGCCAAAAACATTAGGTGTTACATTCAAAATCACGAAAATAATATAGAGTGGAAAAACAGCGGTTACTTTCTTTATCAGCAATATAAGCACCGTAAGCAATGAGCTTAAAAAGAAAATAGTAGGGAAAATGTAAGTCATAAAATAAGGTAAGAATAATGTGTATTCATATGTGTATCCCATTGTTGCAAATCGTGCAGCACTTATCAAATTTAATATCACACCAAGGCCATATAAATAAAGCATAAGCGGAATGAACGCACCCAAATATCTTAATATGAGGTACTTACTCGAATTGATTGGTTGCATATAAACTATTTCATACATACCATGACGATAATCCCTTGTGAACAGAAATAAGAATAAAGGGAAAATAATCAAAGATGCGATGATTTGTATGTAGGTAACATACTTTTCATATAGCTTAGGACTGTAACCAGTATTTCCGAGGTCAGACAGTATCATTTGGTTAACTTCTTGTACACTTCCAAATCTTTGGCCAAATTGAGCTTTGCAAGCTAGAAGCCACGGTGATACGGTTTCGTTGTTCTGCATCTCTGACAGAACATCATCAAAGCTATGTATACCGTTTTTGAGCATCTTAAATACCTTGTCAAATTGAGGTGCTAAATTCTGTGGTATAGATCCGTCCTCTATTCTTTCCTTAAGAAACTGAACGGCATTCGATGCGAGGTCGGCCTCGGAATTTTTCACAAAGATATAATCACGATCTCCACTTTGTTCTAGTGCCTGTATATCCTGTTCACTTTTTACCGGCATATGAAAAATCTCGGTGAGCTGTGAAACTGCGAACACTGAAAAGATTGCCAGTATAATTAAAAATGTCATGTTACGAATCTGTGTTTTACATTCAAAACCGAATAATTGAAAGCTCTTCATTTTTATTCTCTCCTTGTAGTAATGTAGACATATGCTTCTTCAAGTGATGGGCGATAAGGGGTAGCGTTTGTCAATTTTGCCGATTCGACGATAGCAATAGCCTTTGTTTTGGAGCCATCACGCTTAAAAGATATAACTTTATATTTCTGTTCAAATTCCTGAAATTCAGCAAGAGAATCAAAAGCACACTCGTAAATTTTTCCGTCTGCCAAATGCAGAAGTTCATCTAATGCGCCGGTAAACAGTAGATTACCACCGTCTAATACTGCCAACTTATTGCAGGTGTATTCGATATCCTCTACAATGTGGGTCGAAAACAGCACGGCGTGGTTTTCAGCATAAGTGCTAAGCAGCTTGCGAATATTAATTCTTTCCTCCGGATCAACGCCGGCCGTTGGCTCATCTACGATCAAAATCGGAGGGGAGTGCATAATGGCCTGCGCCAATCCCACTCTGCGCTTCATGCCGCCCGATAACTGCTTGTACTTCTTTTTACTGTGATCCAATAAATTGACTTGTTCCAATGCATCGTGAATTAAAGCTTTTTGCATAGCTTTCTCCGTTCCACGCAGAAAGCACATATACTGCATAATTTCATATACCGTAAAATCTTTATAAAATCCAAATTCCTGTGGAAGATAGCCAATATTACGCTTAATTTCCTCTTGATTTGCTTTTACCGCATCCATTCCGAGGATGGACACCTTTCCATCTGTTGGAGTAAGTAAGGTGGTCAGGATCCTCATTAGTGTTGTTTTTCCTGAACCGTTTTTGCCTAACAAGCCAAAAACACCTGTATCAATACTCAAAGAAACATGATTCAAGGCAGTCACTTTTCTGTTGTATTTTTTTGTAAGTTCTAAAGTCTGAATAACCATAATAAAAAACCTCCTTAGTGTTATAAGGAGATTTTAGAATATAATTTTCAATTTTTTCTCTACTGCATAGCTTCTTTTCTGAAAAACGCCGTAACTTCTCCACCTTTATCCGTATTTCTGACTTTTAAGCTACCATTATGGCGCTCACAGAATATTTTGCAAATATATAACCCCAATCCGAAATGCTTTGACTTATCGGAACTTTCCGTATAGTAAGGCTCTGCTGCATTCTCTAAGCTGTCAGCTGAAAAGCCGGTACCATCATCAGCCACTGTTACGCTGAGCATATTATCAATCTCTGATACGGTAACCTCTACACTGTTGCCAGCATGATAAGCAGCATTGGATACGAGGTTCTCCATTACTTGTAAGAACATTTCAATATCCATTACGGCCGCATTTGAATGGGTATGAGAATAAAAATGGCATTGCCTTCCTGCTTTCTGACAAATCATGTCCACCAACTGTTCTGCATGATCCACAAACTTGTCTATCTCAATCCTTTGGTAATCGGGTACAATATCCTCCATTCTTTGCAGAGTGCTCATGCTGTCCACATACCGTTCCAGTCGGTTAATATGCTTTGACATAGTGACTGCCGTTTCTTTCACAGCTAAGCTATCATTCGTGAGTTGCAATATTTCTGAATATCCTTTCAAAACCGTAAGCGGAGTGCGCAAATCATGTGCAAAAGCAGCATTGAGACGTTTACGCTGTTCCATCTGTCGCCACATAAGCTGGTTGTTCTGCTGCAGGGAAAACCTCATTTTTTCAAACGAGGCACAAAGTCTACCCATTTCATCCTGACTCTTATAATTAACCGTAAAGTCTAAGTCATTGCTCGCAATACGCTCTGAAGCCTTATCCAAAGCGGCAAGTGGATTTTTCAATTTATTTCGGTAAAAAACAAAAACTGCAGCGAGCATACATAGGGAAAACGAAAGAGGAACCGCTAAGGTTTGGGTCACATTAATCGCTTGCAAACTTCTCTTGTCCTGCACCGTATAAAGGATGTTTTCAGTTCCGATTAAGCCGCCCTCGCCCAAGCGTTCTCCGGCTTCGTTAGTCAAATAATATCGTTCTTCTGTTTGCGGATAGTTTGCGTTGAGCCGTTCTTCTGCAATTCGGCAACCTTGCGTGATCCCTATACTTAATACTAAGGCGACCACTGTAAATAGAATAATATATAAAACAAGGCTTTTGCGGAGGGATATGTTTCTTAATCTATACTTTATTTTATCCATTTATACCCGCACCCCCATACTGTTTCAATATACGGCTTGCAATGAGCAGCAGCTAATCTTGACCGGATACGTCGTATATGTTCAAAAATCACACTGCTTTCACCCTCACTGTCATATCCCCACACACGTTCATAAATACGCTCTTTATCAAAAACCTGTCCGACATTTTGAGACAACAACTCAATAATATCAAATTCCTTTTTCACAAATGGGATTACCTCGTTGTTCCAATATACACATCTTTCCGAGTAATCAATGGTAAGCCCCTCATCGAATTTCACTTTTGCTTCTATTCCTCGCCGTTTTTCCCTACGCAGATGAGCAGCTACTCTTGCCTCTAACTCAATAATAGAAAAAGGCTTTAGGATGTAATCATCGCCGCCCACTGAAAATCCTTTGACTTTGTCGGCATCTTCAATCCGTGCTGTCAGAAATAAGATAGGGCAGGATACATAATCCCTGATACGTCTGCAGACAGATAAGCCATCTAACTGCGGCATATTAATGTCAAGCAGAATAATGTCCGGCTGTCGTTCTGATTGCTTGATGGCTTCTATGCCATCTGTCGCTGTCAGCACATCATAATTTCTATTTTCAAAAAAACCTTTTAGCATTGCTACGATATCGGCTTCATCATCTACTATCAAAATTTTAGTTCGCATAATACACCTCCTTATTGGCTGGTATTATTGGGTTTGGTTTACTTTAATTATACCACGTTAAGGGGGTTTCTTGTTGTTTTGATGTGTGTTTCTATATGAATTTTTCAAGGTTCAAGCCTATTTTGTTGGTGGGAAAGTTGAGTAAATTAATAAAAAACCATTTTTAGCCTAAAATCTATATACTAAATAGTTTCAAAATATTTTATAATAAAACATGAAAATTTGTGAAATAGTATTTATAAGTGCATGAGCAACTAAAGAATAGGCAATATTCTTCGTTTTAACAATAATTACCCCAATTAGGAAAGCTGTAATAGGGTGGAAAATCCAGAAATTAAGTCCTGTATCTATATAATAAATATGAACACCCCAAAATAGTAGGGCTTGAATAACACAAATTGTTATGTCGCTTAATTTATACTTCTTTAAATACCCCCAGAAAAAACCCCTAAAAAGTGGTTCTTCCATAATTGCCGCAAAGGATAGCTGAAATAAAAACTGATGAATAATCCATTCTAGATTCAAAGGATCAAGGTTGCTGCCACCTTTAAATCCTCTTATAAATACACCTATAGTTATAATAACAACGGTTATTATCAAAGTTATTGCAATATTGATGGTAATTTTATTAGTTTGTGTTTTTGTTAAAACAATCTCATTTCTTTTCCGAAACAAGTAGATTCCAAATGCAATGGCTATGGGAATATTTATGTATGCAACAAAATTATAGGGGTCTCCTATTACAGAGAAAATAGGCGAAAACAAGAAAATAAAAATCGCTAATCCACTAATGTTGTATTTACTTAAAGTTTGTATATTTTTACAGATGAAAAAGCCAGTCAATATAAAAGTCCCCAATAAATATATAACCAAGCCCCGATTAGAATAAATAGTATTTGCATTCGATAAAAAGACTAGTGCAAATCTTAGAAAGAATAGTGCTATCAATACACCTAAATTTAGTTTCTCATCTTTTAAAGTACCTACCATCTAGTACACCTCACCTAATATAAATAATTTCTTCTACCCATTTTACTACCTTTACGACATATTTTATGAATTATGCGTCGTCAAATCTCTAATCTTTATTATACATAATATTTTACCTCGACAGCATTATCAAATATCCTAAAAGCTCCCAATGGAGTTATCAATTTTGACACTCTATCACCTTCAATTTTTTTACATTTTCTTCTATAAAAATTTACTTAAATTATCAATGTGTCTTTCAGCTTCTTTTAGGCTTTCCCCTGTTAAATTCATAAATAGTTCTATTGCTTCTGCTCTCTTATCTTTTGAAATTAATTCTTTTAAATCAGAGTTAAGTACATGTTCACCTTTTGTTCCATCCTGATTAATATAGAAGCCATCGATAATTTCTCTAATCCCTCCACCAAACCACCAATTGTTAGATTCAATGAAGCTGATGAATCTATCTACAAACTCTTCTTCTGTTATTTCAATTGGAACCTCTATGCAACCTTGAATTTCAAATTCTTTTCTCATATATTATATTCTCCAATAAACTCCATCAGGTAATCTACATAGATAGCCTGGTTGTTTTTCTTTTATCTTTCCTGTTTTTAAATCTCTAACAATTACATTTTCATTGTACTCTATATTCTCATCCCACTCTGATAAATACAAATCATCACCATAACGAAACATGAATGTCTCAGTTGCTCCTACCTCAATTTCCTTATTCTCAGTCCAGACAATTTCAAGAATACATTCGTTTTCTTCTCTAGTAAGAGTGATAGGTGAAACTTTTAACATAAGATTATAACAATCTTTTACAATTCCAAGTGGTAGTTCTTTTATCATTTCAATTATTTCTTCATTTGGTAAATAGCTATATATTTGTATTTTCTCAATATTAAAATCAACAGATAGAAAATATAGCTTACCATTATCCCAAACTGGTTCCTTAATATATCTGTTTTCTTGAAGTTTAAATGGACTGTATATAGTTCCTTCTGGATAATGAACTAAATGACAAGTCATCCCAGAAAACTTTTCCCCGGATTTGACTATTTCTTCAGCATCAAACAAATCACAATATCTCCCTTTACTATCCGTGCAACAACACAACTCTGATGTTCCTTCTACTGGTTCGGGATATAATTCTGATATACCCTCTATTTTTATTATATTCATATGTTTTCTCCTAATTTTATAAGTGTAAATAAATCTCATAACTTAAATTATTTTTATTCCCATACAAAGATATCTACTCTGCATCTTCATCCATAGTACCTTTAACTGGATAATAGGACATATATCCCATCTTATTGGCTAGCTTATCATATTCTAATGGAAATTCTAATGGAAACTCTATATCTAAACCAAATTCTTATAGAAATTTAGATATTTTAGGATACTTTTCTTTGAAGGTTTTATAATAGTTTATACAATAAGCACAATCACATTGGCTTTCGTACTTGAATCTATATTCTTTTGTAAAATTATAATCAAAATTTATATCTAACCCATACAAATATCGGTCTGTTATGCTGTATATTCTGGTGTCTCTATATCCCGATTTCCTGGATAATTAGCAAAAAATAATCTTATACTTCTTACTGCTTTATAGGTTTCTAGCATTATTTCATTTTGTTTTTTAAATAATGATTTATCATATTGATTAGAAAATATCTCATGTGCAGGGACCTGTCTAATCTTTCTAATAAATTTTAAAGGATTTATAATCAGGTCGTCAATATTCTCATTAGTTCTAATATTTTGTTTTAACCATTCCGACATCAATTGCAAACTTCCCTTTAAATTTCCTTTATCATCCTTTCGTTCTACTGATTTTATAAATCTAGTGGCAGATGTAAAAGTTTTGTAATTAATATTATGTACAATTATTTTTTCAAGTGCTAACATGAAACCATAGTAATTTTTAAGAGTTGAAGAAACATTACCCTATAATCTTCTGGTTTTTCAAATGTATGTGGCTTATAGATTTTATTGAATAAATGTGGAATACCCATATTTTCACACATACTATTTATAACTATCATTTCATCGAGAACAGCATCATAAATTGATACCTCATCTATCCATTCTCCCAACACCAAGTTTTTATAAAAGCCATCATTTATAAAATACTCTTGTTGATATTCTAAATAATTTATATTCCATTTAAGTTGTGCATTAAGCGAAAGTTCTGCTAAGTCTCCTAGAAAAACTCCAACCACCTTTTCTTCATATAACTTTTCTTTATGATAACCTAATCCAAAATCCTTTATATATTCACTTTCTAAGTTCTCATCATAAAATTCATCAGATACAACAATGCTACCTCGATAATCAGACCAAAATACATCATATCTCGGGTCTTGAAAGTATGATTCTAATATTTCTATATTAAAAAATAATATTTTCAATTGTCCTTGTCCATCTAAAAGCATTTTTGTAAAAGGCTTTTCACTATTTATATTTAATGATTTTAAATGTTTTTCTGTAGGATATAAAACAACTGAATCACCTTTCTTAATAATCTCTTTTTTCTGTTCCTCCTTATCTATATTTAATCTTAATGCTTTTATATGTGGGTTTAAAACAAATGCAGGAGATAATACCTCTACCTTATCTTCATCTATTAACTGGCAAATTAAATTACTATAATTTTTGTCAAAATTATATAATGGGAATCCATTGAAATCTCTAGAATTCAAATAATAATCTGTAATTTGTTTAAGAATCTTATCTTTCATAAGCGCCCTCCCAGCCTTTATAATATCATGTATCATATTAATCTTTAATTTGGAATAATTTTCAATATATTCTTTATTATTATAACACATTCTATATGTACTCTCCAAGAAATTGTGATAGAAATAAGAAATAAAGAATCTCCTGTATTATCCCTGCATCTTCCCTTAATTCCTAACCCTGCTAACACCTTAGTCCTGTCTCTCACTAACTCTTGTTCCTATTCTTTCTATACTTAATCCTTATCCCTTATTCCTGTCTTTATTCCTATCTTTATTCCTTGTACCTCCTTTTATTCCTGCCTTTTACTCCTGCTTTTATTCCTTAATCCTGCTTTTACTCCTGCTTCTCCTCATTTAATATTGGGAAAGAAGAGAGGAAATTCTGGAGGAAGCAAGAGCTTATTATAGGAGGACACTTGCCTTTGCATTCCTATTACGCACTCCACATGACCCGATTTGGAAGTAATATGAATCAAATAGCAAAACGAGTTAATTCCACAAGTAATATCTATAGTGAAGATATAGAAGAAATTAAGGAGATGATGAGGGAATTATGGCAATTACAAAAATCCATCCTATCAAAACTACCTTAGATTTAAGCATAAAATATATTTGTAATCCTGAAAAAACTGACGAAGAAATTCTAATTTCCACTCATGCCTGTGGACATGAAACAGCTGCATTAGAATTTGAAATGACTAGACAATCATGGAATAGTTCTACTAAAAATTTAGCCAGACATTTGATTCAATCTTTTGATCCAGATGATAAACTAACACCTGAAATAGCTCATGAAATTGGAAAAAAATTAATAGATGAGGCCCTCAAGGGAAAATATGAATATATACTTACAACACATATAGATAAAGGCCATATTCATAACCATATATTATTTAATAATGTTAGCTTTACCGATAGCTATGCCTATAATTCTAATAAGAAAACCTACCATCAGATTCGTAATATTAGTGATAAACTCTGCAAGGAATATGGATTATCCATTATTGAAAATCAAGGAAAAGAAGAAGGTAAGTCATATAAAGAATATCAAGAACGAAAAAGAGGAAAGAGTTGGAAAGCACAGCTCCAATACTCTATTGATAATGCTATTAAGAGAGCTAATGATTGGGAAGATTTTCTTAGATTAATGAGAGCAATGGGTTACGAAATTAAGGAAGGTAAACATATCTCCTTCAGAGCAAAGGAGCAGGAAAGATTCACTAGAGCTAAGACTATTGGTGAAGATTATACAGAGGAAAATATTAAGAAAGAAATAGAAAACCGAGTATGTAGAAAAGAAAAATATCCTACAAAACCCAAATCTCGTGGCACTAGCCCAAGAAATCATTCTAATTTAGGTAGGATCATTGATTTAAAAAATAACCCAAAGGCTCAAGAATTTAGAGGTTATGAAATATGGGCAAAACAACATAATTTGAAAAGCATGGCTAAAACATTAAATTTGATGACAATTCATCAAATTAATTCCAGAGATGAACTCTATGATGCTATAGGTAAGGTAAATCTAGAACTAACAAATATGGCTACTAATATTAAAAATATTGAAAATAATATTGCTAATATTAGTTTAAAAATCAAAAATATAGAAACCCATAATAGATTAAAACCTATATATGATGCCTGGCAATGGCGAAAGATAAAGAATCCTTTTATAAAGCACATACTGATGAAATAATCCTTTTTGAAGCTTCTATAAAAGCATTAGGGAATTCAATTTCTGAAGATATATTAGTTTCTGTTCCAGTTTTAAAAAAGAAGCTAAAAGAACAAACACAATTAAAGGAAAAGGCCTACCAGGATTATCAAAAACAAAAAGAAAAAGTCTCCCAACTTAATTTTTTAAAATCCAATTTGGAGACTTATATGCAGTGGCAAGAACCTGAAATTAATCAGAAGAGGGAGCATTAATTTGCTCTCTCTTCTGGTTAAAAAAATTGAAATAAGATTAATAAACATCTCAACTTTCCCACCTGCTAATTACAGCTTGAACCTTGAAAAATCTATAGTCACGCACACAATAACAATTTTTGTCTCAAAGGCTGCGGTATAGTATTCAAAAATGTATCCATAATCATCTTAGCCATCTCCTGACTAATCAAAGGCAATTTACTTAGCGTCTGGCGAAGGGTATCAACCAAAAGCATCAGCGACTGAGAGAGCTTTATGTCTTGCAGTTCTTCTTTGAGGTAGAAAAATAGATCACCTATAGTTCTATCATCGGTAGCATTTCTAGCTTCCATAGATAACATAGCATATCTAAGGAAAACAATAGTTGTAGCCGCAACTTGCATGTCATAGCTGCGTCCCTGATACTCTTTAGCCAAGGCTAGATATGACTTGCAAACCTTGAAGAAAACTTCTATATCCCAGCGCTTTCCATAGACCCGGACGACTTCTTCATCACTTACGGAAATGTCGGTGCAAAGAAGGAGATGCCAATTATCCGAACTACGGTCTTTCACAAAAACAATTTTGGCATCAATAAATTTATCGGCGGTGGAGACCCTATCTTCCCTAAGTTTGACACAAACTGATCCGATGATGCCTTTCGTATTAGAGGACTTTTTAATCTTTTGATAGATACTTTTGACATTTTGCCATTTACCTTGGTATTGATAATGGATCTTTTCTGTAATACGGATCATACCTATAACATCACGATTTTCCCTTTTAACTCGAATTACGGTCTTGGGCATTGTAAACCAACTGTCAAAGAGCACAAATTTAGCCGGAATATCCTTTGCACTGCGAAGCATAGTTAACACCACATCGGGAGCTTCCTGTCTAGCCAGCTTTCGGCGCTTGTAGGCAAGGGTCCTTTTATCCGTCGTCTTGGCTTTGCAGAGCACATTTTTATCATTATGGGAACTTAACAAGCAGAAGGAAATAGGCATAAAGGTGTTTTGCGAGACCATCCCATAGTTAGCATTTGGAAACCTTTGCAAAATTTATGGCTAGTATGATCAAACACCTTGGCTAAAAATTCTACTTTTTTACTGCGGTTACGGCTAAAAAGCGAGTCGTCAAAAATCAGTACTGACTGCCAGTTTTCCCCGGTTAGACCGTCAATGAATAAAATCAGACGTGTCATTATCAATTGAAGTAGCTTTTCCCAGTTAAAGCGCCCATCATTAAGGAAGCGATAAGCGGTATTTTTCCTAAAAGGCAAATCTTCACTTTGTAGGACTAGGGTTCGATAAAGATTTTTGCCGTTAAAAACCAGAGAAAATAATGCTTTTAATATTGTAACGCAGCAAACCCCTGATTCCTTGTAGAAATTAGATTTAAGCAACATTTTTGAAATGTTAAGCTTCTTAAAGAAATAATCAATTCTAGAATCAAGCATCTGGTCATTATTTTGTAAATCTGATATACTGGTCATGGGAAACCTCCTTAGCGACTGGTATTATTGGGTTTTAGTTACTTCAATTATACCATTCTTTGGAGGTTTCTTGTTGTTTTAAAGTGCGTTTTTATATGAATTTTTCAAGGTTCAAGCCCATTTCATGGGTGGGAAAGTTGAGTAAACATATTAAAGAGTTGATACTAATTTTTTAATGAGGTAAAGTTTACAAAAGAGGACATAAAAAGAAAGGTTTAATAAAAATTATTACTGTATTCTTATAGTTAAGGAGTGAGAAAATGGACTGGTTAAAAAATCTAAGTAATGCAATAGATTATATAGAAGATAATCTTGATGGTGAAATATCTTAT
Organism: Tepidanaerobacter acetatoxydans Re1; assembly: GCF_000328765.2. Lineage (NCBI taxonomy): Bacteria > Bacillati > Bacillota > Clostridia > Thermosediminibacterales > Tepidanaerobacteraceae > Tepidanaerobacter > Tepidanaerobacter acetatoxydans. The sequence continues at coordinate 965,303 of NC_019954.2, read as the reverse complement.
GACGAATGTGCTAATATTGCCTGTTGTTCTACCTTTTATTTTCAACGTATGTTTTCATATATTGCTGGTATTAGCTTATCTGAATATATAAGACGCCGTAGAATGACACAAGCTGGGTTTGAATTACAAAGAACAAATGAAAAGATTATAGATATAGCTTTAAAATATGGATATGGTTCTCCAACCTCTTTCACCAGAGCTTTTAAAGGAGTTCACAATATAACTCCAAGTTCTGCTAAAAAGAAAGGAGCTGTATTAAATGCATATCCAAGAATTAAGTTTTCTATAAATATTATGGGAGACGAACCTATGCCCTATTATATAGAGGAAAAGAAAGGAATTCGCCTTGTAGGTATTCGTACTCCGCTAATAGAAAATATGGACTCTAATCAGAAAAAGGTTCCTTTATTTTGGAAAGAAACTTTAAAGAGCGGTATTTTTGAAGAGATTTGTTCTTTAAATAATAAGGAGCCAAAGGGCATATTGGGAGTTAGTGTATACAAAAACCCAAAAGATATACATTACTACATTGGAGTTCCAACCGATAAACCTACTCCTACAGGAATGTATGAATGTTTTATTCCAGAGTCTAATTGGGTCATCTTTGAAAATGAGGGTAATTTTAAAAAAGATATTCAAAAAGTATTTAGAAGATTTTATACTGAATGGCTTCCCTTTTCTGGATATGAATATGGTTGGCTTCCTGATGTTGAAGTATACCCTATATTAAAAAATTCGTCTATAACTGGTCACTCTGAAGTGTGGATATCAATAAATAAAAAGGAGAATTGATTTATGAATTATAAAGTTGAAATCAAAGAAATTGAACCTATAAGAGTAGCCTATATGAAATATAGCGGAGTTGTAACTGAAGCTAACAAGGTATTCCCAAATGTCTTTAAATCTATAAGAGGAAAAACTAATGGTGCACCATTTTTCAATTATCTAAATATAGACCATAGGACTAAAATAGGTGAAATGGAGTTATGTGTACCAACAGAAGAAGAACCAAATTCTAATGGAATAGAGATAAAATTAACACCTAGAATAAAAGCTTTATGTGTAACCCATATTGGACCTTATGAAAGTCTTTTAGATGGCTATAAAGCTATAAAAGAATATGCTAATTCTAATGAAATAATAATAGTTCCACCTTTCCGTGAAGTTTTTATAAAAGGACCTGGAATGATTTTAAGGGGAAATCCTAATAAATATATAACTGAAATTCAATTTCCTATATTGGAGGATTAGTAATGAATGCTATTGAGGTAAAAGATTTAAATAAATCATATAAAAATGGTGTAAAGGCTTTGAATAATTTTAACTTAAAAGTGAAAGAAGGAGAGATTTTTTCACTTCTTGGAGAAAATGGAGCTGGTAAATCTACTTTAATAAAAATACTTACAACATATTTAGAAGCTGATTCTGGTAGTATTAAAATATTTGATGAAAATATCAATAAAAATCCAATAGCTATAAGATCTAATATAGCCTGTGTAGCACAACAAATTTCTATTGATACTCATCTATCCCTAGAAGAAAATATGATATTTCAAAGCCGATTATATAAAGTTCCAAAAGATATAGCCATTAATAGAATGGATAAACTTATAGATAGTTTTGGACTTAAAGAATATAGAAGTTATCCTGTATCCTCTTATTCTGGTGGTGTAAAAAGAAGGCTTGATATAGCTCTCAATATGATGTCTAATCCTAAGATTTTATTTTTAGATGAGCCAACTGTAGGGATGGACATTAAATCTCGTATGGCTATGTGGGATATGATAAAAACTATTCGTAGTGATTTTAATACTACTATTTTTCTTACAACCCATTATCTTGAAGAGGCTGATATTTTAAGTGATAGTATCTGTATTATGAAAGATGGTAAAGAAATTATTACAGGTACCCCTTTGGAACTACGTAGCTTTCTAGGCAAGGATACTTTAAAGATAAGTTTTTCTAAAGGTGATAAAGCTAAAAAATATATAGAAGAATTAAAAAAAATATATCCTAAAACTCAGGTATTTTTAAAAGAGAATAAAGTTCTAATAGATACAGATGATGGTAAATTTGATTTAAATAGAACTACAAGATTTTTAATAGATAATGATATACTTTTTAATGGAATTGAAATAGGAAAACCTTCATTAGAAGATGTATTTTTAAAATTAACTGATAAAGATTTAGAGGTGAATAACAATGGATACTATGACTATACTTTATAGAAATATAAAATTAAGATTTAATAATCTATTTACAATATTTATTACTATTTTACAACCTATTTTGTGGCTGGTTCTCTATAGCACTGTTGCAGGTGAAACCATGAAGAATACTGGTATTGAAAACTATACAGCCTTTATCCTTCCTGGATTAATTGTATTAGTAATCTTTGCTACATGCAGTAGTAGTGGCATGATGAATTATATTATGAAAAACAATGGAAGTTTCTACCGAATATTAATAGCACCCGTTAAAAGATATTCTATAGTATTAGGTCAGATTTTAGAAGGGGTATTATGTTCCTTTTTTGAAGTGGCAGTAATGATCTTAATCAGTCTATTATTCTCTGTTACGATACCTTTAAATGTACCTAGTATAATTTCTATAATACTATTAATCTTTATGACAGCCTTTTTTATGGCATCTATTTCATATAGTATTAGTCTAACTCTTCCAAATGAAATGATCTATGAAACCGTAATGAATGCCATAGTACTTCCATTATTTTTTCTTAGTAGTGCCTTATTTCCCACAGAAGAAATTAGAGGATTACTATCTATTCTTGTTAAACTAAATCCTTTTACCCATGTAATTAATGCACTGCGTTTTATTATCTTAAATGGAAATATTAGTATTAAAGATATTATATTTGTATTGATACTTTTATTAGTTTTAAGCTCTATTAGCTTTCTATCGGCTATAAAAAGTTTAAAAAGCCAAACTAAATTATAATTAACCATAAGGGGAAGCATTAAGCTTCCCCTTTAGTTCTTAATCAAGCTGAACCAATCAAAATTTAAGCCCATAAATCTTTCAATTTCATCTATAGGAATAGTGCTTAATTTATACTCAAGTTTTTTAAATTCATTTCTAATTTCAATAACAAAATCATTTAATTCCTTTTTATTCATAAATAATGAAATTATAAAAATTAATGCATAGACCCCTTGCCTTGCATTTAGCCTTTTTTTCCTTTGAGAGTCATTTAGTCTTCTACCTAAAGTAGGACCTACAGTATTAGGAAGTTTGTTTCCAAAATTCATATAAATATCATCAATAGGTACTTTAATTTTTGTAATATAAAATCTTTCATTATGGGCACAAATATTTCTATATATACTTAAAATCTGTAAAATTCTTGAGGTATTGACAATTGATAAATCATCTGAAATTAATGGAGTAGAATTTAAGTTTAGTGAATTAATTATATCCATTTGCACATCTCTTTTTTGAAGAGTGAATAAATGGCTTACATTTCCAAAGGTTAATACATTCATTAAAATCCACATTGGCATATAACCATGTTGTTCCAAATAAGATTTAATTGAATCATTTTTATTTTTCCTTTGCTGACCTAAGGTTCTATATACTGTGGCTATATAATTATCATATGTAGATTGCCTATCCCACCTTGTACAATTTCTTCTAGGATGATTAAATGATACAGTAGTACTAACAACTCCATAACTATTGTTAGTATAAACAGTATATAAATCAGTAAGATCATAATATTTCCTTCTTAAATATTCACTGTCCCTATGCAGATTTACACGCTCTATTTCAGTATTTCCAGGTTCTTTATATAAATGATAATGATAAAACGACTGAACTATTTGATTTTTTATAATTTCTTCTATCTTTAAAATTTCTCTTAAAAATAGAAGCCTTAAACTAGTATCAAATTTCAACAAGGCCTCCAATTCACTTAGGCGTGTCCCAGTTATATACCGTTCATTTGGGCTTGTCCCCTTATATAGAAAGGGATCTTTGTAGCCATTAATCAAATTATAATAATTATATTTATTTAAAAGGATTTTCTCTTCACTACTATTATCAATACTCATATTCCGTTTTCTAAGAATTTCAACCCTTTCACTATATATAGAGAATTGTTTTTCCATCCAATTTCACCCCTAATATGTAGAAAGACTGAGGGAAAAATCACCCGCAGTCTTTAATCGATCTTTTGTAATGTCATTTTATCATATAGTATTCACCAAATCAATAAAATGTTACCCTTATTCTATAAGTAATTTATATAAAAATGAAATGAAATATCGATATAAAATAGAAAGACTGAGGGCAGTGAATCACCCGCAGTCTTTAATCGATCTTTTGTAATTTAAATTATATCACAAAATATTAATCGATTCAACTAAAGTTTATTCAATTTTAAAAGTTTTATTCATGTATTTTATAATTATTGTATAATAATCCATAATCTATAATAAATTATACCTATATGTTATCTAATAATTTTCATAATCTAGATAATTGGATTCCAATTTCATGCTATTATTAATGTTATTTATGAACATATTAGCTTCAGTTCTATGCCAAATGTATCCATACAGTATGAATGAGATGTAGCTAATAAACTATTCATATCAGTAGTTATTTTAGCGCTATCTACCCCAGGCTGAACAATATAAATATTCATATTTGATTTTTGTCTCATTAACTTTTTTCTAATTATTGATAATTCATGTAGATCTCCAATTTCAAAACGAGAAGGTTTATTTTCCTTATTTCTTGAGACTTCCCTATACTTCATTCTGTCAATCAAATCGATTGGTTTTTGTTTCCAACTAACAGATTTTTCAGCTTGGCCACACACTTCATATAAATCATTTATCCTACTCCCTGGTTTATCTCCATGGAAAAACTTACAGTGAAATAAATTCATTGTAATAGTATTATCTTCTTCACTAATTGCAACTATATCTGCTATTTCTCCACTCCCATCATCATCAAATATGATAGTATATTTATTTGCTTCAATTAGTTTTTCTATAACTTTATATTGAATTGAATTTTTCTTCTTAAGATTTGTTGTTTTATCAAGTTGAGATTCTGACCTTATATCTACTCCTAGCAAATTCCAGTCATAACTAATAATATTTTTTTCAGGAAATTCTATTATTTGGTTTTTGGGAATACTCACTAAAATATTTCCTTGTAAAGAAGAACCATCTGCAAACCAAATCGTTGGTGGCTCTTCTTTAAAAAATTCATAAAGATATTGTTTTTTTGAATTTCCTATCTTTATTTCAGCCATCATATTAGATACACTTGTAATAAAATAATTATCTTTTAATATTGATAAACGAAATTCTTCTATAAATTGCTCACCTTTAACCATAAAAATAATATCATTATTTTTATGGTTAACACTCTTTAATCTAATATCTAATTCATACATTGGTACTTCATACAAACCTGTGTCTATTATAATCCTTCTATCCATATTTACATCAAAGTCTAATGGCCAATCAATTCTGTAAGGATGTGATTCTGGTAACTTACTAATAAGCTTTGGTGTTAATACTCCCTCTAGTAATTTGCCAACATTAATTGTATCATCATTGATTTTATCAATGGTTTGATCACACCAATTTTTCCAGTAATCAATACTCTCAACCCATCTCGACCATACGGTTCCCTTGTGAGAAGCACCGATACTAACTTTCCCATTTCCATTATATCCATTTCCAAATAAATTAGATTTATAACAATTTGCTTTTTGGGACTCTGATATTCCTTCTCCCACATCAATTCCTGCAAACATCTTATAACGTACTGGTCCATCAATTCCAGAATTCAAACCTACAGTTCCTAACATTAGTCTATTTATTCCCGAAAAACTCCTAAATACATTCTCAGATTTAATGGTTATGGGTTCATTATCAAAAATTTCTTTAATTAATCTATATCCTTTTGACTTATCTGTTGAGTTTAAAAATACAATATTCTTATCATTGTTCCAGTATACTATATATAAATGCCATTCAATATTAAAAATATCTTGCTGACTGGTCCACCCAATATTAACCTCTCTAGGTTCAATTATAATCAATATTTTTTCATCTTGATTTATAAAGTATCTACATTTACTTTCGTCAAAAATGTTAGTCCATCTATCACAGTACCATTTTTTATCATTTGTGCGATAGGCAATCATACTAACTTTAGGTTTTAACTGGGATAAGCTTACATCATCTAAGTCTTCTGAACTAAACCCCCTAATTAACTTTTGTAATGATAATTCTTTATCAATATATTCGTTAGATTTTAAAGGTAATAATTGATTCCAATCAGTATCTTTTTCATATAATTCTTCAATTGCATCAACAATATCATCGTCAGCAATATTGGCTACAATTTTCGCATCTCCCAGTTTTTCAGCAGTCCTTGCAAACCTTCCTATAAATTGTAGCGTAATAGGTATAGACTTGTATTTATCATGAATTGCCGCAATTTTTAAGTTTGGTATATCAATACCCTCGCCAAACATATCTACACAAACCAAAATTTTAGATTCCAAAGATTTTAATTGTTCCATTCTTTCTTTTTTCTCTTTAGCACTTTGCCTATTGGTTATTAATATAGGCTTAAATTCTGAATAATATTTGTTATAGATATTATCAAATAATTCTTCAGCCCTAGCTATAGTTTTGGCCCTTACCAAGAGTAAATGTTCATATCCATCCCTTAGATCTTTTTGAAGTAAATATACTGCCCTTTTAGCAATTTCTCTATCACTTTTAAGCTCATCAAATTCTTCTACTGGCTCAAACTCTATTTTTTTAAAATAACCTTGTTTTTGTGCCAAATGAAGGGGAAAATTATATATTATATCCCCATCAATTTTTTTACCATCATCTCTAAAGGGAGTTGCAGTAAATTGAATTATTTTATTATTTAAAAACCAAGATTTTGTTTCCATCCATGTTTTTGCACTAATATGATGGCTTTCATCTACTATAAGTAGGTCAATCATGTCTGATAAATATGTTTTATAATCTTCCTGCATCTTACATAATAGTGCCATTGTTGTAACTATAATGTTTGATTTTTCAATATACCTTCTAAATTCATCAAAGTTCTTAATATTGTTATTTAATTTTAGTACATTAGGTGGAACTACCCTATCTTTTAAATATCCAATATCATATAAAATCCCAAGTGTTTTAAATTTATCGTATACCTGGGTACGTAATAAGGCAGAAGGAACTGCAACCAAGGTCCTTTCAATACTTTCCGTTACTACGGCAGCCATCATCGTTTCTGTTTTTCCTGTTCCAGTTGGCATTACAACTGTAGCATCCTTATTACTTACTGTCCAATGTGCTCTAATTGCAGATAGTGCCCCAAACTGGGCTGGTCTTAACCCTATCCCATTAATATCTTCAGCAATTACCTCTGTAGTACCATTATCCCAACTTTTAATTACTTCTGAAGTTGACATATATTTACCTTGCTTTTTTACCCCTGAAAATATATTCCTTTTTATCTTTGTTTCAGTTCTCTTCAAACCATCCACCCCTTTTTCACTTAATCTACCAATTTCTTAATCATAGTAACTATGTCATCATTCTTCATCTGCTTTTCAAATGACACATTAATACCGGGCTGGTCCCCTAACTCCGGATAATATCCTTGTATTTCTCATGAAATCATACTCTTACATGAACTTTGGCGGTTTGCCATTGACATGGAGCCTCTATGGGCATGGTTTTATGCCCTGGGGCATGGCCAAGAAGGGCGTACCAGTGACAGGCTGCCATGCCCACCTCTCCACGTCAATGGTTCGCATAGCCAAACCTTACTATATTTAAACCCAGCTTTCTAAGGACTTAGATTTCTTTCATTGATAGTTTAAAGATTACGCCGTAAAAGGTTTGACCTTTACTGTATCATCTATAAATGCTGTATAAAACTTTCAAACTCGTTTTGACAGTAGCATTCATCCTCTAGAATTGAATGAAGATTTTTTGTGAGCATTCATGTTTGAAGTTTTTACAGGAATTCTCTCATGTATGACGCCTAATTCCTTTACTGTTTCTTCAAAAAGATTGGAAGTAAATTGCGGACCGTTATCCGTTCTTATTTTAGGAAGTATCATACCTTGTATTGTTCGCTGGGGCTTTAGTATATTTAGCTCTTTACAAAGCCTATAAATCTTTTTACGGTTTATTAGCAAGTTATACTCTTTGTTAGGCAAATGGTATTTCTTTATCCATAGGGGAAACCGTCATCACATATTAGTTCGTTCAGCCATTCTTTAATTTCTTTCAGATATCTTTTCACCGGTTTTGGTTAAAGAGTATCCATGACTTTCCTTCCTCTTACATTTTTGCAAGGAACAGATGAATTATTTTCTTCTTGTTTGCTTTTTTCTCTTGATAAATTAGCATAATATGTGGATGAAGATAGCCCGACAAAGTCCAGTATAAGGGATGCTCTATAGCCTTTACTGATCCACTTTTTAGCTATTTTAACTTTGTCGGCTACTGAGGGTTTATTCTATCCCTCAAATCCTAGAGTACTGCAAGCTCAAGTTCTTTTTCACCTAATAGTTTCTTAAGTGTATTGTTTTCTTTGCTTATAGCTTCTAATCTGTTCTCTACCTCACGGATACGTTTTTCTTCGCTTTTCGGCAATGGAGTAATTGAGCCTCTTTTTTGAGCTTTCCTAATCCAATTATGAATAGTATTTGATGAAATATCGTGTCTGCGAGCTACTAGGGCTACGTTTCTCACTTCCTGGCATTCTTTAATTATTTGCTCTTTAAATTCTTCTGTATATTGTTTTCTTATCATTTAAGCCAGCCCCCTGTTTTTATACCATCATATACAAAGATTTTCTCTAAGTTGGTTAGGGGGCTATAGAGCAACGTGGTAAGGAATAAACTGTGAACTAGGAACTGTTATGTATAAGGTGGATGGATTCTCCCATATGGATATTTTTAAGTTTTGATAAAAGCCATAGGTTCTATCATCCTATGACTTTTATCTTACCCTAAACTTTGCCCACGAAGTTGAACTGGACACCTATTATTAATTCTAATTGCAATACCATGATTAGTAAAAACATAACTCGCTTTCATTTCGATTTTAGAATAAGTAGAATGCTAATAATAATACTTAAAAAAGCACCAAATATAAACATCCATAAATCATATTCTGACATAAAACCAATAAAGTGATTAGTGTTTAAAAATTCGGGTGGTGCCAGGCACCTTTTTCATCCAGTAACTTGAAACTATAACTCTATCTGTAGCATGGCAAAATCCTAACTGATCTTTCCTGTTGACATTGCATTTGTAAGGATATAAATTACATTTCGTAAGATGCCGTTTAACTTCTTTTACCTTTTCATGTAACCGCCCGTTTTCTAATAAGTTTAAATAACCGGGTTTTATATTAACCTACATACTCTTCTTCTCCAAAAAGACTTTTTCAGCAAAATGATACCTATCAAAATTGTAATACTATTAATAATGTATAATCCTTGCTTTCTATGTATACATCTATCTTGCCGTAAAGTCCTAGGTCAAAATCTGCATCGACTTACCTCTTATTCATACGCTCATATGGCCTTTTATCTTTTTTGCTCCGTCATGCTTTTATGTACATAGCTCCTAAATGTAATTTCCTAGCTACACTATATTTTAAACTTTAAAATGGTATTTTGTAGATCCTGAGCTAATTGTGATAGATCTCCGCTGGAACTTGCGATCTCCTCCATTGATGCAGCTTGTTCTTCCATAGATGCTGTTACTTCTTGGGTAGCTGCAGAATTCGGAAATATTCCATTTAGGGAAAGAGATTTGTTGCTAGCTAGGGTTGAAATAAAAGAGAATGGTATCAGTATTACAATAATAGACGGATACGAAATAAGAATACCAAATGCGAGAAAGGAAGAAGTAGTAGAAATAGTTATAAATATATTACTTCTAAATTTGCAGAAGCTACCAAAGTAGAATTATGTAAAAGCGTGAATAAATCTATTATGCTTATTATTCTGGTCATATAAAACTAGTGGTAAATCTGCCTTTGGCATCCACACTCTTCCAATTTCAATGGCTATAGAAGCTGGACATGCTGGAAATATATGAATCCTATTATTTTGTCCATGAACGGTCTTAATTCTATTATAAGCTTCTCGCATATTTTTTCTAAAAAGGCTTAACTGTTTTCGGCTTTTAATCAAATCATTATTAGGATTTTTTACCGTTATTGTCCATATAGATGTTTCATTCCCTAGAACGCTTATAATTCTATCATTATCAATTATTCCACTTAATGATAAGTTTAAAGCTACTGTATCATAAAGTTTTTCAGGCTCTTTTACAATATAATCAAATGGCTCTGTATCCTCTAACCACTTCCATGTATTCGGTTCTCTATGTTTTTGATATATTACTGCTGGTTGAATATCGGAAATTAGCCTACCTAGTTCTATTAACAATGGTTGAGGAGCCAATGCAAATACTGACAAATGCTTTATTTCACCATCTTCTATCCTGCTTTTTACCTTTGTTTGATATTTTTTATTAAGTTGATTCCTTTCATGATCCCAGAACTTATCTTCATAATCTTTATATGCACTATTTATACAACTCAGTTCAATCGGGTTTTTGTCTGCTGGAAAAAATTCTGGAAGAATAGCATCAATAGCCTCTTCAGGGTTAATCCTTAGAACATTATTACCAATATTGGCTGTATAAAATATAATGTGGGATAAATCTTTATCTTTAAGAGAAGTTAGGTATCCGATTCTCTCTTCATGAACTTTTTTCATGTGTCTAAGAACTTCAACAGAATATCTTCCTACATTTTCTTTATCATCAATCATTCTATGGTGTGTATCGCACAAAAGCATAAGATTATCTAAATCTTTACATTTTTTACTTGATAATACTTCATCACCTCGTGGGCCATTAGGTGAATCTGCAATTATATGTGCAACATAAGCAGAATTACAACCTCTTTTTGTAAGTATATCATACCAAAGTGGCTTATTACATCCATCAAATTCACATCTTCCACCTGCTATAACCCATAAAGTTTGAATTACTTTTTGTGGAATCTTAGCTTTTGACATACAATACCCCCAGCTTAAAATCTATTTGTTTTACTTCTCAAAATAACATCCAAATCAAATCGAAACATATATGCAATATCTAGTTGCATTAATTCTCTAATAGTTTTACCATGGCAATTTCTTAACTTTTTTTCACTATTACAAGGGCATAAGTGATGCCCTCTATAATTACTATTTGAAAGTATTTTGAGAAATTTTAAAATACTATTTATATCAGTAACACCAAATAATTCTTTATAAAAGTCTATTATTCCTGCATTTCCGTGAGGATGTTCTCCATAAGGAAGACGTCCAAATTTTTCTTTATAACTAAACCCATACAAATACTCAACTACAAACTTCTCAACGTAAAAAAGTAATGTAGGGTTCTGCATAAAAATAATCTTCATCTTAGTTGGAACTTCTAAACAAAGATAATCATTTGCTAACCTATGAAAATTTAAAGGTATCCTTCCACCAATCTCTTTTGTCATTGGCAAATTGCTTGGATAAGTAGAAGGGATCTCAATTTTTATAGTATAAGTATCTGCAATTACAACTCCATTATATAAAGCCTTAAAATTTAATTCTCCTTTAACTATTCCTATATCATCTTCCCAGTAAAGAATGAAACTAGGATATTTCTTTATTAACTCCTTAAATTGATTTTCTATAACTTCTTTTATATTCATTTTTTACCCCCAAGGCTTACCTGGACTAGTTATATTTACAGTAGAAAGTGATGAACTTTGCATGCAATCGTTATGATGTTGTAAAAGCAAAGATTGATATTTCGCATTAGCTTTTTCAACTACATTATTACCTAAAACATTCTTCAGTGAATTAATATCAAAGCCAGGTTTATCCATATTTTGAATTAAATCTAAATACACCCAATTAACCCATTGGAAAAATGCTTTTGCTTTTCTGTTATCATTTTCATGCCATCTGTCAGCAAAATTTTCAGCTGGATTTACTGGATTAGAAATGTACCATTTACCTGTATATATATCTCTTTTAATTACAGCATACTGTTGTTGTGATATCTCAATATTGCTTAGAAGTATTGCATATTGAGCTAATTTTAAGGCAATGAATTTTAATAATACAAATATATCAGTAGTTAGGCAATTTTCATTTTTAGCAATTTGAGAAACTAATGTTGTTATTATCATTGAAATAGGTTTATCATCTTCAAGCTTATGTCCATTAAATCTTAGGTCTCTATGTCTTTTGAGTATTTGAATCACTCTTTGCAAAGGTGTTCTAATCAATTGTGGTGGTACATCATCAATTGATGCAAAGATGTCTCTGTTGTTTTCATATATCTGTTTTCTTGTACTCTTTTCAACTAAGTCATAAAAAGATTTATTTATTTCATCAAACCAAAGCCCATATCCATTAGGATTACTAGATTCCCAATTATATAGATTATCAATCTTATTTTTATTTGTTATAGCTATTGCTGATTCCGCATATCTTGGAGCTAGATTATATTCCTTTATTAAACTCTCAATGATTTCAATGCTCTCTCTTATTGAAGGCAAAATGTCAAGATGAAAACCAATACCATCTTTTTCTGCATATATGAGAGTCCAACACCTACGCCCTTCTTCATCAAGAATTTTTTTATACCTTTTATTTTTCCTTAACAGATTTCCTACAGTATTTTTTATTGTCGATGGGCTTGTATTATTTTTATCTACTAGTATCTGACATACCAAATCAATATCGTAGTCACTTTCAATACCGTTCCTTATTGGCCTTGTGACAGTACCTAATCTAAACGAACCTTGAGGATAGAAATGAGCTTTGAGATCATTTTCCTCCAAATATTCAGCAACTGCTGTATATCTCTCAACAGCTAATTTATACATTGTTGGTGAAATATCAAGTTGTTTCCCTATTTCTTCAAAAATTAACCCTTTATTTATAGATTCCATTTTGCACCTCTAAATATCAAATTTTGTTATATTTTGGAATATGTACTATCTATTACCATTCTAATATATGAAATTAATAATGTCAAGCAAAACCACAATATGTTGCGTTTTATTTTTGTTTATACTGCTACATCTAGTATGCAGTGCATTTGTTAGGAATTTTTATATTAGTAAATTTTATTAATATCGGTATGCAAATCCAAATCAAAAAAACATATAGATATACTAACTTATATGGTTTTTATTTACATATTCTTTAATCTTATCTTTTATGACCTTAGAAATATTTTTCTTCGAATGAGTTTTTTTATATAATACCCTTATGAATATATTATCCCAAGTAAAACTCATACGCATGAAAAAAGAAGAACCAATCCCAAAAGGTTAGTTCTCCTTATCTGAGTTTCGACAAAATTCGGGTGGTGCCAGGCACCTTTATATATAGTTTTGGATGACGGCAAACCTTTTAAACAATTCCCAGTAGCAGTAGGGAAATTTAACACGCCGACACCTATAGGCGTCTTTACCATAACTCAAAAAGATATTTGGAGCGGAGAGTTTGGTTCGCGTTGGATGAGGTTAAGCGTTCCTTGGGGAATATACGGAATACATGGTACTAATAAGCCTTGGAGCATAGGCACTTTTGAATCCAGCGGTTGTATCCGAATGTATAATACACATGTTGAGCAAGTCTACGAATGGGTCACAATCGGTACAAAAGTATTTATGGTTGGGGGTGTAGATGGACCTTTTACCTTCGGTTTAAATACTTTATCACAGGGCTCTAGGGGTTCTGATGTGCTGGAAGTGCAAAAGCGTCTTGCCGGTTATGGCTTTTATAACGGTGCTTATGACGGAATCTATGAACATGAAACCCAAAAAGCCGTTCTGGCCTTTCAAAAAGCTAAAGGGCTTTACCCGTCCGGAAAGGTAGACGCAGCCACCTATAAAGAGTTGGGAATATCACACTTTGGATAATCTTTAAAAACCAAATGCAATAAAACTGGCTAGATCGTTCAATAGATCTACCATAACGGATACAACCATTTCTTTTATGCATTTTTCAAAGGCTTCCTGGTATCCTATTCCACTTTTATCCCGGTTTTCATTATTTCTCTAGCTAGTGGGTTTGATGTGCTAAAATCACTAGTTTTAAATGGCCTAGGTTCAATCCTATTATCTATTTTTCTTCTTAATTTCATTAACCTTAAAGTATCTTCTACTGGATCTCCACTAAAATCATCTCCAACTACTGCTATATCAATATCACTATCGGATGAATAGTTGCCTTTCGCATATGAACCATATAAATAAATGTGTTTTACATCCATTTCCTTTTTAACTAATCTACTATAATTTGCAACTATTTCTTCTATTCTTTCTTTACTATTAAAAGAAGCCATTTCCTCAACTCCTTTATCTTTTCAATATTATTTGTGGTAAACTCATGGTCACATTTTTTATAAAAACTTTGATTGTAATCTGGGTATCTAGCATTTATATTAAAAGTTGTAATAAGATCTAATGTATCTTTCTGCTCTTCCGTAGTATTAATCTTGGCCTTTTCCGCTAATCTTAGCAAATCATGTATCCTAGGTGGATTGTCGTCAACATTTTTTACATATATGCCTTTAAGCAATTTTTCTATAACTAAATGCCCTATGAATAAACTCCAATGATAATCTTTACTTTTATATAAATTTAGCATGGTTTGATAATCTCGATTTGATGTGTCGACCCAATAATTGATTATGGTGTCTTTATCCATTATTTCACCGACCCTTGTATAATTGCAACTTATACCTAGATAACCTACTACTGCCGAAGTAACTTATTATAAGACAACCTTAAAATTTTCTAATATCATCATTTAAGTATTGTATTTCCTCCCAAAACGAAAGAATCATCTAATAATATTATACCATAATACGAAAAGTCTGAATCAATGTTCAAGCAGATTTTTTTCAGTTTAACATATTATCCCAAGTAAAACTAATACGCATGAAAAAAGAAGAACCAATCCCAAAAGGTTAGTTCTCCTTATCTGAGTTTCGACAAAATTCGGGTGGTGCCAGGCACCTTTTCATCTGGCACCTTTTCATCTCTCCAAAGCAGCCCTATCACCTTGCCCAGAATTTCGACAGCGCTGTTTATACCCATGAGCGCACCCTGGTGTCCTTCGGCAAATTTTGAAAGAGCTTAATTTACATCTTTTTCCCAATATAAAATACATATCCATAATACTGTTTGTATTTTGAATACAAGTCTGCCTCACGCCTCAAAAATGCAATCATATCCTCAACGGTTTTATTTCCCACATGTTTTTTCAAGAATTCCTCTTGCCTTGCTTTTTGCGGAATAAAATAATTGTCTATCCAACAATTTTCAGGCAGCGTAAATGCTGCAACAGGAATATAACCTGTTTTTTGCATGATGGAAATATTATATCCTATTGTGCCCATTTCAGGAACTGCGTCTAACCACCACTTCTCAATTTCAGCGGGGCGTTCGTCGGTAAACCATGACTCATATGTTACGGCAATATAACCGCCTTTTTTTAGGAAGCGTTTCCAGTAATTCAAGCCTTTTTCAAAACCAATATTGGCAATAGCCCCCTCAGACCATATAATATCAAATTCGTCATTCTGAAACGGTAAATTATCCATTGAACCGACAATACCTTTTACTCTGTTCTGCAAACCAAGTTTTCTGGCTGTTGCGTTAAGTTTATCAATCGAACCGTCGTAAAGGTCGAGGGCGGTGATGGTTGCTTCTGTATTTTGTACCAGAACCATTGTTTGGGCGCCTGTGCCACAGCCTAAATCGGCAATTTTTGTTTTGTTTGAAAGATTATCGATAAACCCTAATGCCTTGATGGTTTGTTCGGGGCTGCCGGGTCCCTGCCGTTCAAGCTCAACGAAAAATTCATTGATGAGGGCAAAATCAAATTCGTGGATTGTTATTTTTTCCATTATCATACTCCTCCTTTATATTTAAAATAATGACTACTGGATAATTACATACGCATTATCAATTGTTTGGCTGTTATTATTTAAGTAAATTATATATAAGGTTTTTTTGGAGAACAACCGCAAACACTTTTCAGAAACAAAAATGCACCATGCAGCTTTCACTCCATGGTGCACTTTATCATTTGTTTTCCGCTTTTATTTTTGCAATAATTTTCTGTATGCTTTTAGGTGATAAATAATAAACCTCCGAAAGAGATGTAATAGATACACCAGATTTGTATTTTTTGTATATCTCCATATTTCTAGCGGCAATTTCCTCTTTGCTCTTGGTCATTTCACCCCAAGCTTTTCTATTGACTTCTTTTCTTGGAATATAAATGTATTCACCATCAACATAGTTTTGAATTTTATCTATTAATTCTTCTGGCAATACATCAATCGCTCTAATATAGCTCATTATGCTCCTCCTAATTCGATTTTTTAGGAATGAGCAAAGGCTATACATATATCAAATCTCAAGTTTTCGATGCTATGCGATAGCCTTTGCTACGCATAACGAACCGACTCCATTTTAATCAAACAATTCTTCCTCCCTTTTGCAAAAATAATATTACACAATCAATCTTACCTGTTATTTTTATTTTTTGCACGCCTTATAGCCCGTTTCATTTCCCCCTTGCTTCCGAACATTCTTCTAATTCTTTCTTGTTCCAACTGACGTGAGCTAAGCCCCTCGTATTCTATTTCCTTTTGCAGCTTCATATAATTCTCAAAACGTTTTTCCGATAGTTCACCTGCTTCAATTGCTCTTTTTATTGCACAGCCCGGTTCCGCAACATGGGAACAATCTTTGTATTTGCAATGTGTAGCCAATTCCTCTATATCTTCAAATGCCTTTGGAAGATTACCAGCATAAAGGTGTAATTCCCGCATACCGGGCGTATCAATTACTATGCCTCCGTTCGGCAGGATAAGAAGCTGGCGGTGTGTCGTGGCATGTCGCCCTCTGTCATCATCTTTGCGAATTTCCTTTGTAACAAGGATATCCCTCCCCATAAGGCGGTTAATCAAAGTTGATTTGCCAACTCCTGAAGAACCGACGAAAGCAATAGTTTTACCTTCGGAAATATAGGAGTTAACGCTTTGATATCCATTTTCCTCCATGCAGGAACATACAATCACGTCTGTTCCTATGCTTACTGATGCAATTTCAATAAGCCTTTGTTGTAAATCATCGCACAAATCCGCTTTTGTTAGGACAATAACAGGCGTTGCCATACTATCCCATGCAATCGACAAATACCGTTCCAACCGCCGCAAATTAAAATCAGCATTTAATGACATACAAATAAAAATCACATCAATGTTTGCCGCCACAATTTGCGTTGTATTAGATGTACCTGCTGCTTTTCTTACAAAAGCACTTTTTCGTTTGAGTATATGGCGAATAATTGCATTCCCGGCATTCCCATCCGGCCTATCAATCATAACCCAATCACCGACAGCCGGAAAACTCATGCTATCGCCTGCATTATAAGCCAGTTTTCCGGAAACGCTTGCTTGAAGTTCTCCCTGTTCACTAATTACTTTATACAAACAATGATTTTGCTCAGAAACCCTTGCCAAGAACATACCTTCATAGCAAGCAGCTTCCTGCTCAAATCTATCACTTAATCCGTATCTTCTTAAATTGATATAATTCATTTTCTCCTCCAAAACGTGTTTATAAAATATCCTTTGGAAGGTTTTCAGATTAATTTTCTATACTAACCTCCCTTATCAATACAATTTCTACTGACTCTTTGCGTAACATGAACCATTTCTCCTTTCATGATTACCCAAGTTGTAATATAAAATTCGATGTGCCTTTTTAGATGCTGTGAAAAGGCCAGCTATCTTGAACGCAAGTCGATATCCTAACCCTAACTTATTAATCTCCTTAGCTAGCGTAAAAAACCACTCTTCCTTTAAACTTATACCTTCTGCCCATTCTTCAATTGCTTTGGCATCATCGATTCCCCAATGAATGGTAGCCCCAGTTTTGTTAAGTGATGGATGTTTTTGGGCATTCTTCGCCGTTAAAGTACTAAATGCATCAAATACGAGATCGCATCCTGGAAAAGCTTCCTTTAATTTGAGGATCAATGCCTTTACTTCTTCCTCTTTCAGGTACATGAACAACCCCTCCGCAATTACCATTACGGGGCGATCTTTTGACAAAATTTCGTCTATCCAACTAAAGTCAGTAACGAAAGAAGGAATCAAGTGATACGTATCTGTTTCCTTATAGAACTTTCGCCTAAGGTCTATAACGCCAGGCATATCTAAATCATACCACTCCGCTTCGCCTTTATCGACCCTGATGCAACGGCTATCAAGACCACATCCTAAATGAATAACAATACTCCTTGGATAACAGGATAAAAATTCTCGTGTATAGTCATCTAACTTCTTCGCTCTTAAGCAAAGTAATAAGGTTGTTTTTCTAGGGATTTTTAGTTTAGTGAAGTCATAACCATCTTTCGCGTCAATGACAGTTTCGATATTATAAATCCTCAGCTTTTCAGCCTTCTTTTCTACATAAACCAAAAACGCCTAATTTTTTGTCCTCCCTTATCGATGTTATTCCTGCCGACTATTCGCGTAATATGAACCGTTTCTCCTTTCCCTATGGATGAATATATTATTATTTTCCCATGATCCTCATAATCTTTATGTATTATCACTATTCATCTTTCTCGTAAATACAAGTATGGCAACCACCATAATAACAACTGCATATACGATTACCCACCATAAATCCGGAAAAATGGAAGAATAATTACCCGAAAGTGCAGCTCTTCCTGCCTTAACAGCATGTACGAACGGTAATGCACCTGCAACTACTTTGAATGCACCGCCGACCAAATCAAGGTCAAACCAAGTACCGGAAAGCCATGCGCTCAAATTTGTTAACAATGCTCCGCATACACCGCCCACTTGCTTTTCGTTAAATAAACTACCACAAAGCAAACCTATTGCAATAAACAAAAGTGCCGCCGGAGTTAGCACAATAATCGCAAGCACTACATTTATGCTGACGCCCAATCCCAGAAAAAATGCCACAGCAAAGCACACGGCAACCTGCAATATTGCCATCGGAAGCAGTGGAAGCGTATAGCCAAATATAAAATCACTTGAAGTAAGTGGAGCGGTAAATAAGCGTAGCATAAATGAACTGGTTCTGTCCTTTGCGATTAACAAGCCCGAAAAAAGTGAAATAAATGAAAGCCCGAAAACCGCAATCCCAGGAGTAAGTTGGTCAATTGGGAATAATACAACAGGAATATTAGACTGTATTATCGTCAGCAGTAGTAGCAAAACGACAGGGAAACCAATGCCAAAGGCTAAATTAAGGCGATCTCTCAAAATCTCCTTACTGTTTCGCGAAGCAAACGCTAAAGTTTTCATATCCGTATACCCCCTTCTCCTGCAAGTGCAATAAAGGCATCTTCAAATCTTGCAGTATTTGTTTTGGATATCAGCTCATTTGGTGTGCCAATTGATTTTAGTTCGCCCTTTGCCATAATGCTAATTCGGTCAGCTAAAGACTCTGCTTCTTCTAGATAATGGGTAGTCAAAATAATCGTAACCTTGTTCTTCAATCTTTTTATAACACTCCAAAGCTCTCGCCTTGCAACTACGTCAAGCCCGAGTGTAGGCTCGTCGAGAAATAGAATTTGTGGCTCTGAAATTAATGCCATAGCAATACTAAGTCGTCTTTGCCAACCGCCCGATAAGGTTTTCGCCTTCTCCTCCGTAATACTAGATAATTCAAAAGAGGAGATGATATCTTCGGCTTTTTGCTTAGACTGCCTCTTGTCACTTCCATATATACCCGCAATAAATTCAAGATTTTCTCGAACAGTCAGATTCGGGGCTATTGCAGTTTCCTGAGGTGAAACATTGATCAATTCTTTTACTTTGATTGGATTTGAAATAATGCTATTGCCTAAAATTATCGCATCACCATTTGTTGGTTTAGTAAGGCATGATAGCATTTTTATTGTGGTTGTTTTTCCTGCACCATTTAGACCCAACCAAGCAAACAGCTCTCCTTGCTCAATGGTTAGGTTCAGAGAATTGACGGCTATTTTCCCTTTGTATTTTTTTGTAAGATTGATTGTTTGAATTGCTATCATTCCTTTGCCTCCTCACTATCGCTGATTTTTTTAATTTCCTTTGCAAAAGTTAAGCTGTCTTCCTCGCTTTGCTCGGGATAAATTTCTTTACCTTTTCCGCTTAAAATGGCATCTGCAATTTTGCTGAAAATACCCATTCTTTCAATTGCGATACCCTTTTGAGCATCAGCAAGTAAAATCAATGTATCGCCGGATTCAATACCAAACATATCACGCACTTCCTTGGGAATTACAATCTGTCCTTTTGGCCCCACCTTGACCGAGCTCATATATTTACTATTGTCCTTGGACTTGTTCTTCATAATTAACCTCCATTTTGTTTTATTAGTTATAATTGTATAACTAATTATACCATTGGCTTTGAATTCCGTCAATTGCTTGTACTGCCAAATATAAATAAAATGGAGTTGCAAAATTCGCAACTCCGCAAAATATAAATATCCTATATTTGTTTTTGTAAGCTGACTTTTTTCACAAATCAACATTTTATCAACAATATTAACGTGATATAACTTGGCAGAGGCGAGAAAAATATACAAAAAACTAAAAATCACTGTAGACATGTTCCCGCGAACTCATCAAATCATTTCAATTTCCATCTTTTCCGTCTACACAACCCCGCCCGCCGGAAGCCGCCCCGAAAGGCTGTGGATGTATTTCCGCGAACAATCGCACACATAAAAATACAGGGCTTCCCGGCATCTCCGCCGCCGAAAGGCACATTTTCGGCGGGTAGCAAATTGCCGGAAAACCCTGAATTTAAGCCATTTTTCAGGCGCTTATTTGTTTTTTACATTTGTCATCAACACCACACACTCCACATGGCTTGTCTGCGGAAACATATCAACGGGTTGGGCTTTTTGGGTTTTGTATCCCTTATCTTCGAGATAGCGTAAATCTCTTGCAAGGGTGGCAGGATTGCATGAGACGTAGATAATCTTTTTGGGGGATATTTTTGTTATGGTTTTTAGGGTTTTTTCATCACATCCGCGGCGGGGAGGGTCTACTACTATTATATCGGGTTTAATGCCTTCCTCTGCCATTTTTGGTAGAACTGCCTCAGCCGCCCCCTCTATAAACTCCGCATTATTAATACCGTTTATTTTGGCATTTAGGCGGGCATCGGCTACAGCTTGTGAAACCAGCTCTATTCCATAAGCTTTTTTTGCTTTTTGGGCTAAAAATAGTGTAATGGTTCCTGTGCCGCAGTATAGATCGAGAACAATTTCATCTTGGGTAATGCCTGCATATTCCAGCACTTTATTGTATAAGACTTCTGCCTGTATCGGATTGACTTGGAAAAATGATAGAGGTGAAAGCCTAAATTTAATGTCGCCTATATAGTCATATATATATGGGCTGCCATATAATGTAATGTTTTTCTCACCCATTATTACATTGGTTTTTTTAGTATTAATATTTAATATAAGGCTCTTGAAACCTGGTATGTCACACTGAAGCATTTTTATTAAATCATCTGTGTGAGGAATTTCTTTTCCGTTTGCAATCAATGCAGCCATCACTTCTTTGCTCTTATTGCCAACTCTTACCATCACATGGCGAATTAAGCCTTCATGTTTTAACTCATCATATATCGAAATATCATACCTCGTTAACCATCTCTTTATAATTTGCATTACTTTATCACTTATGGGATGTTGTATTAAGCAATTTTCTAAGTCTACGATGTCATGGCTTCGCTTTTTATAAAAACCCATTACCGTGCTGTTGCCCTGCTTGGCAACGGGATATTGGGATTTGTTTCTATAGTGCCAAGGCTGCTGCATGCCTATCGTATCTATAACCTCGGCATCAATATGTCCGATTCGTTTTAAGCTGTCTTTTACTTTTGAAGTCTTAAACAAAAGCTGAGCTTCGTAGGTCATATGTTGAAGATTGCAGCCACCGCATTTGTCGGCATTTATGCATTGAGGAACTTTTCTGTCGGGTGAAGGTGTAAGTACCTTTATAACTTGTCCAATAGCATAGTCCTTTTTAACTTTAACTATTTCTATCTGACATTTTTCTTTCGGCACTGCACCTTCCACAAAGACGGTAATACCATCTATCTTTCCTATTCCCTGCCCCTCATGTGCCATCTTTTCTATTTGCACTTCATAACGACCGTTTAGTTGCAATGCTGCTTTTATTTTATTTTTCAAGAAACTTCCTCCAGTCTAATCAATGCTGCTTTTTAAATTGTAACATTGATAATAAAAAAATCCAATATTTTGTCGGCGGTTTTGCTTGTATAATATTACAGCATTAGATATAATACCTGTCTTTAGGAATAAAAATAAAAAAATGGTGCTAAAGCTCAAAACCTGTGCTTTAGCATCTTTTTTATTTGTGACTCATTAAGGAAATAATTAGTAATTGGTAATCCCTGCTCAGCCGCCAGGCTTTTTATGAAATCAGAAGAAGCCGTGATATTCACATACTTATCCTGTTCCAATTCTACAACCCGGAACTCCCGGATGAAATTAATAAGCCTCTCCGTGCAGTATTTGTTTTTTAGCACTTTGAATTTCAAGAGCCTGATGAGGAGTACAGACAGATAGCAGACCAGGAAATGCCCATGGATGGATGCTGTCTTTTGCAAGTAGACAGGACGTGCATCAAGGTAGGATTTCATCACTTTGAACGATTCCTCAATCCTCCAGAGGTTATGGTAGGTGTTATATATATTATCTGCTTTCATTTTGGTTTCTGACGTGACAAGGAGATTATAGCCAGCCAGCTCTAAATCCCTGTCAATGGCCTCCCGGTTAATGGTTACCCTTACCTTGCCGTCGATGGCATTCCCTTTGGGGTCGGCACAACCAAAGGTGACATATTTGCTGCATTCGCCGAATTCACTCTTCTTTGCCTGACTTGCTTTTAGCATTTTTGCTTTTTCAACCATTCTGTTTATCTCATACTTCTTTTTCTCCGCCAGCTTGGGGTTGTAGGTGACAACTCTTTTTTCCTTCAGCCTGACGGTATGTTTCTTCCCATTTTCGTCTGTATAGGTGTAAGGAAATTCATCGATGCATTCCTTGATCTCGTAGAGTAGCGTACCATTGCTGTCAGTGATTTTTTTGTAGTCGTTCTTTAAGAGGACCCACGTCTTTTCAGTTTCGGGGAGTTGCTTCACCGATTTCGAGAAAAGGTAGCCGTCCTTGTTTTTCAGGGCACTGATGATGTTGTTTGCGCAGTTAAGGCCTTTGTCGGCGACCTGCACCGTCCTGCCGGATATCTGGTTCCTTTCCTTGAGTTCTTTTATGACCTGGCGAATAACGGGCTTTTCGCTTTCGTTACCGGGGTAGAGTTTCATCCCGATGGGAACCTGGTTTGCATCCAGCAGCAGCCCCAGTCCGATGATGGGGTCATGCCTGTTTTCTTTTGAAGGCCCCTTCCTTCTGAATTCATCTTCCTTGTCGATCTCAAAATAGAAATTTGTGCAGTCAAAGTAAGTGGTAGATGCATCTAGGGGATATTTAAGGTTGACCTGGTGGTTGAAGATCTCAATAATTTTTTCGTATTCATGGCCCATGTACTCGACGCCATCTAAGATTTGGTCATAAGTAAGCCCATAAGACTCATACAGCTTGGGGAGAATATCATGGCAGGTTCTGCTTTTGGAGCGTGGGTCAACCACCCTGCTGTATATGAGGGCTTCCATTAGATCGGAAAGCTTGAAACGGAAGTCCCTAACGGATTGCATTAGATCCAGATAATTGGAGACATGTAGGCTTTTATAAATATTTTGTAAAAGAAAATAGCCGAGGTGCCTTTCAGGGGATGCAGCGATCTGCCTTGCCTTACTTTCTTCTTTAATGCGCTTTGCGTCTATGTTCATCTGCTTGACGACATCGGAATAATAGGCAATTGGGTCAGGGATACCAGCGTCGATCAGGTCCTGTACGTAGCCGAGAGCCATATATGATTTATGTGCGGTCTCCTTTTTGTCGCGGTTGTAGAAAGATTCATAGATCTGAAGATAGACCCCTTTTTTTAGGTTTGATTTTTTAAGGAAGTAAGCCATAGAGCGCCCCCTCTCAGAACACCATTTAACACCATTAATCATACACCAAGAAAGATTTTTTTGCAAGTACTTTTAGAATAAAAAAAGCGCATATTTGCGCCGATTTCTTATGTTTTATATTTTGATTGCTCCTAAATATTCATGGTGTTAAAGTCTAAAGACGGGCACTGCACCTTCCACAAAAACGGTAAGGCCATCTATCTTTCCTATTCCCTGCCCCTCATGCGCCATCTTTTCTATTTGCACTTCATAACGACCGTTTAGCTGCAATGCTGCTTTTATTTTATTTTTCAAAAAACTTCCTCCAGTCTAATCAATGCTGCTTTTTAAATTGTAACATTGATAATAAAAAAATCCAATATTTTGTCGGCGGTTTTGCTTGTATAATATTACAGCATTAGATATAATTAGTAGAAAGATATAATTTGGCAAACTCCTCCAAAGAGGTGGGCGCAAAGCCATGGGCCTAAAGTTTTTCTGGCTTTTTCGCGAAAAACTATGGCAGCCAGGCTGCTGGTAAGCGAAGGCTTTTAAGGGAGTAACCTATAATTGCCTTTGTTTATGTAATCTATTAAAATGCCCATTAGGGCTTTTGCTTTTATTTATTTTATTTTCTGATTTATAATCACAATAATATTTGAGGGGGTCATATTTTTGAAAATTAAGCCACTAAAACTAAAGCGGGACAAAAAACAACCAAAAAAATCAAAAAATATTACGACCAATGTCAAGAGCAGCTTAAGAACTAAGCTGGCAGCTTTCTTTGTCCTTATGTCAATTATTCCTCTTATATGCATGGGTGCTGTAGTTACATATATATTTAGGGATGCAATCACAAGCGAAGTCCAAGATAAGGCAAATATAATAGTAAATAACTTAAATGACAACATAGACCTTTTCATTGAACAAAACAAAAACCTTGTTGCTTTTATCGCAAGTACTAAAACCGTAAGGACTATGGATCAAGACCAAATATCTTCGTTTTTGTATGACGTAGCTCAGCAAAACCCTCAAGTTCTCCGCATATATGTTGCAAACATTGAAGATCAAAGTGTTTTTGCCGTGCCTTTTGCAACTTTTCCGGATAACTATAATCTTGCTGATGAGGCTTGGTACAACGGTGCTTTAGAGGCTAAAGGAAATTTCATTTCTAATGTCAGGGTAGACTCTATGTCTGGAAACTCTATTGTTTCGATTTCCAATGTTATTTTATCAGATACTGGCCAACCTATTGGTGTAATCAGTGCGGATGTATCTTTGGTAAGTTTGACGCGAATAGTAATGAATATGAAAGTAGGCGAAGAAGGCTTTGCTTTTATTACCGACAAGGATGGTACCGTAGTAGCTCATAAAGATTACAAATTTGTTAAAGCCCGAGAAAATTATTCAAAATATGACTTCGTAAAAAAGGCCTTAAATTCCGAAAAAGGATTTACTACATATACGGATGACGAAGGAAAAGAGCAATTCGTAGCCTTTGGCAACTATAAGCTGCTGGACTGGGGAATATTTGTACAGCAGCCTACAGATGAAGCTTTTGCCCATATATCGTCTATAACTAAAACTGTTGCAACTATATCTTTGATAGTTGCACTCATCAGTCTTGGCTTAAGCATGCTGCTTGGACGTATTATAACGAACCCATTACAAGCTCTGCTTCATGTTACACAAAGTGTGGCCAATAATGACCTTACAGGTGTTGTAAAATTAAAAGACAACACAGAAATCGGTGCACTTGCCGCTTCGTTTGATACGATGACCTTACATTTAAAAAACTTGGTTCAAGAGGTCATTGTTGCTGCTGAAAATCTCTCGGCTTCGGCTGAGGAGCTTGCTTCCGGTGCCGAACAAAGCTCATTATCAGCTCAACAGGTAGCTGAAGCAGTGGAGCAAATAGCTGTAGGAGCCAATGATCAGGCCAAAAAATTAGAAGAAATATCCGAAGTTGTAAATCAACTGGTTATCTCCAACGGCAATGTAGAGGAAAATGCACGCTCAACAGCAAGTTCAGCAGAGAATATGACGCAAAAGGCACAGGAAAGCCAGCAGAAAATTCGCCTGTCTAAAGATAAAATGGATTCAATAAAAACATCAGTCGATGATTCAAATCGAATAATGGAGGATCTTGACGTAAAACTGCGCGAAATAGGCAATATTACCAGTATTATAAGTGAGATTGTAGACCAGACTAACCTGCTCGCTTTAAATGCCTCAATTGAAGCAGCCAGAGCCGGTGAGCACGGCCGGGGCTTTGCGGTTGTAGCCGATGAAGTACGCAAACTTGCCGAGCAGTCTGGTGAAGCGGCAAAAGAAATATCAAATATAGTTAAGACTATCCAAAGCAGCAGTAAGTTTGCCGTAAACTCCATGGCTGACAGCAAAAAGGAAGTAGAGGAAGGGCAGGAGCTCATTCAAGACATAAATGACCATATTGATACCCTGATAACAGAAATAAACAAGGTTGCAGACAGAGCTAAAAATATTTCAAGTGAATTGGCGGAGCAATATAGTCATATAGATACCATAGTCCGCATGATTTATGATATATCCAGTATTTCCCAAGAAACTGCTGCCGGAACCCAAGAGGTTTCAGCTTCAACAGAAGAACAAACAGCTACTATGGAAAGTATATCCGCATCATCTCAAGATTTGGCAAAGCTTGCCGAAGATCTCCTAGTGCTTGTTAACAAGTTTAAAGTATAAAAAGAACTTTACTCCAATTAAAAATACCGGTCGTGATATTCTGTAAATCACAGCCGGTATTTTTTACTTTAAGCTTTAGAAGGGCCCGCTGTTTTAAGCCCATTAAATCCCATTTGACGCAGTGCTTCATAAACTACGATAGCAACAGAATTCGACAAATTTAGAGAGCGGGCTTCATCCGTCATTGGAATTCTGATACATCTTTCACGGTTAGCCTTAAGAAGCGGGACCGGAAGCCCCGCCGTTTCCTTTCCAAATACCAGATAGCAGTCAGGTTCATAACTTACATCCGCATAGCACTGCTTTGCCTTTGTTGTTAAAAAATATTTGCATCCGCCGGGGTTTTTCTCCTCAAATTCCAAATAACTGCCATAATATCTCACATCCAGCAACGACCAGTAATCAAGCCCGGCCCTTTTTAAATATTTATCGTCTAAGCTGAAACCCAAAGGCCCTATAAGGTGCAGCACCGAATCAGTCGCAGCACAAGTTCTGGCAATATTGCCAGTGTTTTGAGGTATTTCAGGTTCCAATAACACCACATGCAGCATTAAAAAATCATCTTCCTTCATATTTTGTTAGTTCGTTATACTTACTGATTTCCTTACTCTCTTATCAAAATAACATAATCTGTCATATCCAAAATCCTTTACAAACTCCAAAGCCTTATCAAAATCCCGACCTACATCTTCCGGGATATGAGCATCGGAATTCAGTATTATTGGCACATCATATTTTTTAAAATATTTCATAAGAAGCGGTGAAGGGTATAGTTCTCCAACAGGTTTTCGCAGTCCGGCGGTGCTGACTTCCGCACATAAGTCCATACTGTCGATGGCTCTTGCCAATTCATCATATCTCTGGCTCATGTCCTTTTGTGCTTTATATCCAAATACCTTAATGACATCAGGATGTGCGATAATGTCAAAAATTCCCGACTTTACTGCCATCAGCAATACATCAAAATACTCATCATACACTTTATCCACATCAGAGGTTTCCCATTCATGAATTAATGCCGGATGGTCGAAGCCAAAATCTCCCAGCCAATGTACAGAACCCAGTACATAATCGAAGGGATAGGAATTTGCAAATCTTCGTATATCATCTTCATATTCCGGCGTATAATCCAGCTCTATGCCTAATTTTACCGGCAAACCCAAACTCTTGGCTTTTTCCACTACTTCTATGTAGTCTTGGATGCTTTCCGCAGCTTCCCCGGCAGTCCACTCACCTCTAAAGCCGTCACTTGACAGCAATCCAACTGACTCCTTGAATCTGTGTCCATGTTCTGAAAATCCTATCTCAATAACACCTCTTGCTGTTCCCACCTCTATGAATCTTTTAATCCAGTCTACAGTAAACGGTCCTTCTTCCAGATGGACATGAAAATCTCTAAACTCCATGAACTTCTCTCCCTACATCAAATTTCAAAATCTAATATTGGCTCACACACCTTGCCCAGATTTTCTATTTTATTATAACACAAGATACTTTTATCGTAACACTTCATACGATGTATAGAAATGAAAAACCCGGGAGATTTAATCCCGGGTAATTATTATCGCGTTTTTACCTGATTTTTATGCCCTAGTTTTAATTTTCGGGAAACCGAATGCTATTGCCAAAAGTCCCATCACAGCCAAGAGGTAAGGATAATACAGTGTCGGCATTATCTGCAGAGGCGACAGACCTGACAGCTGTCCTGCAAGCAAAAGCTGTGCTCCATGGGGTATAATACCCTGCCATACACATGAGAAAATATCCAGCATACTGGCACTGCGCCTGGGATCAACTCCGTTTTCATCTGCTATCTGTTTCGCCATGGGCCCTGTTATAACAATAGCTACCGTATTGTTAGCCGTGCATATATCGGCAACTGATACCAGTGCTGCAATGCCAAGCTCAGCACCCTTGGCGCTTTTGATTTTACTGCTGATGGCATTTAACAGATAATCAATCCCGCCTTCCTTAGAAATCAAAGCAGCAAGGCCGCCTATCAAAAGTGAAAGTATGAATATCTCCTGCATTGAAGTAAAACCTTCATAAATTGTCTGAGTAAATGCTATAAGGGTAAAACTGCCATCAATCAGGCCAATAATTCCACCTAAACCAATACCTATTATGAGGACTAAAAAAACGTTCATTCCCATTAATGCAAGAACTAAGACAGCAATATATGGAATAATCTTTATAAGGCTGTATTCCAGTTCTGCCGGAATCTGTCCGCTGGTGCCGAAGATTATCATTACTATTATTGTTATTATTGCAGCAGGCAGTGCTATCATGAAGTTCATTATAAATTTATCTCTCATTTCGCATCCCTGGGTACGGGTGGCTGCAATCGTCGTATCGGAAATCATTGAAAGGTTGTCGCCAAACATGGCTCCGCCTACTACTGCTCCAACGGCTACTGCTAAAGGAAGCTGTGCTTTCATGGCCATATCTACTGCAATTGGCGCTACGGCACTGATAGTTCCCATGGAAGTTCCCATAGCTGTAGCAACAAATGCCGCAATTACAAAAAGTCCCGGCAAAATCAAACTTGGCGGTATAATTGAGAGTCCGAAGTTTACAGTTGAGTCAACGCCGCCCATGGCACTTGCCACTGCCGAGAAACCTCCGGCCAAAAGGTAAATTATGCACATTATGATGATATTGCTTTCGCCCACACCGCTTACAAAAGTGTCCATCTTTTCATCCATACTGCCTTTACCTATCATAAAAGCCACAATAATACCGACTACAGCCGCAACAGGAGCCGGCAGCTGATAAAATGCAAAGTCGACACCCTTTGCGTTAAAATAGATTCCGGAGCCTAAAAACAATGCTAAAAATACTACTAACGGCAGTAGTGCAACTGGATTACCTTTTTTCATTCAAATCCTCCTTTTTTTATTTAATTTTTTATTTAGTTTGCCGGCCAATTAACCAGACCGGCAAACTAAAATCTGTATTGAAGATAATTATACCATAATCCTGATATTCCCGTCACAAAAACTTTAGATTATTTTACATTGTTTGTTTTTCAACTTCTTTTAAAGCCTGATCCAAGTCTGCGATAATATCTTCCACATCTTCGATGCCGACCGAAAGTCTTACCTGCCCATCGGTAATGCCTGCCTTCAGCCTTTCCTCACGCGGCACCGGCGAATGTGTCATAGAAGCCGGATGCTGGATAAGCGAATCAACACAACCCAGACTTACGGCAAGTGTTATCATTTTTACGCTATTCATCAATACTTTACCTGCTTCAAGACCGCCTTTCAGCTCGAAGCTCATCATGCCGCCAAAACCGTCCATTTGTTTCTTTGCCAGTTCATACTGCGGATGTGATGGAAGGCCCGGATAGTAAACTTTATCAATCAACGGATGTTTTTCCAAGTATTCCGCTACCTTTTGTGCATTGGCACAGTGCCGATCCATTCTAACTCCTAGAGTTTTAAGTCCTCTCAGTAAAAGCCATGCATCAAAAGGCGATAAAATTCCGCCAAAATCCTTTAAATAAGGTATGCGCATAGTATCTATCAGTTCCTTGGGCCCGATTATCAGGCCTGCAAGCACATCGCCATGCCCGCCTATATATTTTGTGGCACTGTGAACAACTACGTCAACACCGTGTTCGATGGGGCGCTGCAGATAAGGCGACATAAATGTGTTGTCAACTATAATAATTGCACCGTGTTTATGAGCTATGTCGGAGGCACCTTCCAAATCTACAAGCTTCATTGTGGGATTTGCCGGAGTTTCTACATAAATTACTTTAGTGTTAGGTTTCATTGCGTTTTCGATGTTTTCCAAATTAGATGTATCCACCATGGTTACCTCAATACCGTATTGCGGTAAAATCTCGCTTATAAAACTGTGGGTACATCCATAGAGGGCATCACCTGCTACAATATGATCGCCTTTCTTCAAAAGCGTTACAAGTGCGGTGGAGATTGCAGCCATGCCGGAAGCTGCGCCGATAGCTGCTTCTCCGCCTTCCAATGCGGCGACTTTTGCCTCAAGCTCGGTTAAAGTAGGGTTGCCGAGCCTTGTGTAGATATAGCCCTCCTCCTCGCCTGCAAACCTGCGTGCACCTTGGTCCACATCCTTAAACACAAAGGTAGAAGTTTGATAAATCGGAGTTACATGTGCTCCGGTAACAGGACAGGGCTTTTGTCCCGCATGAATAGCTTTTGTATTAAAACCTTTCACTTTACCGTCCATAGATATAACCTCCCATTATAGATTTATACTTTCAACTATATTATAATGCAAGATATGTGCCAACGGTAGAAATGCCATGTGTATATCCACCTGGTAAGAATTTTAACCACAAAATGAAAATTTAGTGGTTAATTATTTTACCATTGGAAAATAAATTTACCACTAAATGTCTTCTTGATTTATTTGATATTGTTTCATCTTGTTGATTACAGTAGCATGAGATACACCCAAAGCCTTGGCGGCTTTTCTTATACTTGTATGCTGCCTCAGTGCGCTTATTATGGCCTGTTTTTCGGTCTCAGCCACTATCTCCTTCAAGGTTCTTTGACCTGCCGTGCCGATAATGGCTGTGGTTTTAAAATCATCATGCTGAAATAATAAATGATAAGACTCTATTTTGCCATTGCAGAGATTCATTGCCCTTTCTATGACATTGGACAGCTCCCGTATATTGCCCGGCCAATCATAATCCATCAGGCACTGCATAGCCTCATCGCTGATATCCGGTGCCTTTTTATTCATTTTATATGACAGTTTTTTGATAAATGCATGTGTCAGAATGGGAATATCTTCTTTTCTTTCTCTCAAAGGCGGTATTATAAGAGGAATTACATTAAGTCGATAATACAAATCATCGCGGAACTGGCCGCTTTTCATCAATTCTTCCAGATTTCTGTTAGTAGCCGCGATAATCCTTACATCAATAGGTATTTCCTCATTGGCACCCACCCTCCTGATTTTATTTTCCTGCAAAACCCTGAGCAATTTCACTTGCAGGTGTGTCGAAAGCTCACCTATCTCATCAAGAAACAGCGTGCCTTTGTCGGCATACTTAAACATTCCCTGTTTGCCGCCCTTTTTTGCACCTGTAAATGCTCCTTCCTCATATCCGAAAAGTTCACTTTCCAAAAGGGTATCAGGCAGTGCCGCACAATTTACCGCAACAAAAGGTTTATTTCTCCGCGGGCTTGCCATGTGGATGGATCTTGCAAAAAGCTCTTTCCCCGTTCCGCTCTCACCTCTGATAAGCACCGTAGAATCCCCTTTGGCCACAATCCTTGCAAGTTCTTTTACCTTAGTAATTTCTTTGCTTTCCCCTAAAATTTCATCAAAGGTTATCATGGGAGGCTGTGTAAAAGTATGGACAAGTTCTATAACACTTTCAATATCCTTTAGCGAAGCCACCGCGCCGATAGGGTTGCCGTCCTCGTCAAGTATGGGCCGGCCTGATGTGATATAATGGCTCTTTAATTTCTCCGTATTTATAATCATCTCTTCATTATCATAGCTCTCCCCGGTGACTATTGTCTTTAACATGGGAATATCTGCGGAAATAAGGTCTGCAATGTTTTTACCCAAAGCATCTTCTGCCCTGACCTTTAATATCTTCTCCGCCGCCGGATTAAAAGTAGTGATTATACCCTTGGCATCAATTGCGATTATACCTTCACCCGTAGCATCCAGCACAGCCTTTATGTGTTTTTCACGTTTTTCCTGTGGCAAAAGTTCTACACGGCTTACTTCAATGACATCCTTTTGCGCTCTTAACTCATTCAGCAAATCAGACAAAGGTATCTGAAAATTGCCGTCAATTTTGATACATATCAAGCCTGGGCTGACCTCTAAAGCCTTGAGGTTTACCCTGTATTGGTAGAGCAATCTTAAAATATCCAAAACCATACCTACTCTATCTTTCGTTGATATTTTCAGCCGAATACTACCGCCATTCAAGGCTTTCACCTCGCCAATTCATTATACAATCTTCAATCTTATAGAAAAAGTCCGGTATAAAAACCGGACTTTGCTTTTCCCTTTTATTAATATCCGTTTTGGGCCGAACGATGGTTCTGATAACAATCGCTGCAGTATACGGGTCTATCATTTCTGGGTTTAAAGGGAACTTGTGTGGTTGCTCCACAGTCGGCGCAAACTGCGTCATACATTTGTCTGTTCTGCCTTCTCTGGCCGTTGCCGTTCATTCTTTTTTTACGCGCATCGCGGCAGTCCTTGCATCTGATGGGTTCGTTCTCAAAACCCTTCTCAGCATAGAACTCCTGCTCACCTGCAGTGAAGACAAACTCATTGCCACACTCTTTACACACTATTGTTTTGTCCTGAAATGCCATTAAAAAACCCCTCACTTTGAAAAAGTTGTATTGGCATTTTCTTAGCTGACCTGGTTTTTCCCAAAAACGCCGTATACCGCCGAGTGAAACAGTCACTCTGGGAGTCGCTTCGCCTCCGGCCCTGGCATCGACTTTCAACCACAGACCTAAGTTATGCCTTACCACTAATTATAACCGCATTTGTTAGAAAATGCAAGAAAAATAAATCACTTCACAAAAAAATATTTAGCCAAAACTTTTTAATATATAAAAGCGCAGCAGCGGTTACTTTTTCGTATCGATAAAAGCCCCGTCCCGAGCACTTTTGCCGATAATCCCATATCCTTTCAAAGCATTTTCGGCCTGCTTTAAATTACTGATATCATCCTTGAGTTTGGAAAATAGTTTTTGCATAACTGCGGTGTTTTCTGTATCAAGCTGCTGTATTTTTTTTAAAAAAACTCCGATATTATCATAAGCTGCTTTCAACATTTTGCTCTCATCAGCGATATATTCCTTAAATGCATCAGTATTTCCTTCAAAAAGCGAGAGCAGTTGGCCGTCCAGAGAGTCAACCTCTTCCATCAGCCGCTGCCGTGAATTTAAAATTTTTAATAACTCCTCGGTGTCATCTTTTTTAAGAGCATCGGAAATGTTTTGAGTATATTTATATAAAGTTTCAAGCTTCTCCAGTTTGCTTTTCAGCAACCCTGCTATATCATTATCCATGATTTCGCTGCTCCCCGGATTATTTTTCACGCATTTTTCTTTAATTTTAAACAGGCCTCGCCCCATGTATCCTTTAGCTCGGATAGCATTGATTCGACAATATCCAATGTGTTGATATCTTTTTTTACGTTTGCATCAACCAACTGCCCGTATAAAAAACCATAAATTTCCATGAGATTCTCCGACAAATCATAGCTCATATCCAAGCTGCATTCAAGCTCGGCTATGATATCCTGTGCCCTTGAAATATTGTAGTTGGCACTTGCTATATCATCTTCGGCAATATTTTTTCGGGCAAGTTTGACGAATTTTATCGCACCTTCAAAGAGCATTATCATCAAACGTTCAGGAGATGCTGACATTATTGAATTATATCGGTATTGTTCATAAGCATTGGAATTTATCAAGAAAGAAGCCCCCTTTTCTCTGCAAAGACCTAACTGTAATTACTAAACTGCATGCTCAGCCACATACTCTGCTGATTGGCATACTGTATCGCCTGTTCCATTGCGGTAAACTTTTGCCAGTAGCGTTCTTCGGTTTGGACCAGCTTTTCTTCCAAATTCAAAATGCGATCTTCCATGTCCCGAATCTGCTTGCCGAGAATACTGTCATCATATATCTGATATTCTCCGCCGCCGGCTTTTTCGGTAATATCTTGGATTCCGCCTTTAAGTATGTCGTAAAACCTGGTTGCCACACCCTGAGAGCTGGAATCATCTCCGGAGGCATTAAACAGCTTCATAACCCCTTCCGGATCCTTTGTAATGGCATCTCGAAGTTTTTCCTCATCGATATACAGCTTGCCTTTTTCTTTCCAATCATTGGTAGTAATACCTATGGCAGACAAGGTATTCATTCCTTTTGCAAGGCCCGACACCGGAGTTGATACTGCTGAACGAAGTTTCCTCACAATACCGTCAAGCAGCGAATCAGACCTTAAAAGCCCGCTTTTTGCCTTCTCCTCCCAGAGCTTTATGTCGTTTTCACTCATTGCACTTTTCTGCTCATCGGTAAGGGGAGGAAATTTTCTGTAGCGTTCCTCGGAAAGCTTTCCGTTAATCATGTCGATGGTTTCATTGTAAAGTTCAACATACTTTTTGATGCTCTCTACCGCCGCATCGGCATCGTTTTCCAGCCTAAAGGTTGCTGCTTTGCCGGCTTCCATGGTTTCCTTCAAACTGAAACTCATGCCGTTTACAGTAAAATCATTGGCAGATTTTTCAACAACGGTATTATTTAAGACTATACGGGCATTTTGGCCCACTGCTTCAGCTGCATTAAAGCCCAGTGCATTAAACAGACCGCTGTCTTCGGTTATTTCGATCTTTGCTCCAAGGCCTGTTTCCTTTGATGTCAGAACCACCTTATCTGTAAGTGTATCATAGCGCGCCGTTACCCCTATATCTGCAGTGTTGTTGATTTTATCAAGAATAGTCTGAAGGCTTGCATTAGAATCAAATTCAAATGCTTTACCGTTTATATTAAAAGATATGGTACTCCCTTCGATGCTGCCGGATATCTGAGATTTTAGAGAGGTATTAAGCTTCAGGGGACTGTAAGCTGCCCCATCGGCAAAACCCAGTGTTGAGAGCGTAGTGTCGCCTTCTGCTGCATTTAATGTTATGGGGACCTTATGAAAGTTTTCGGCAGGCTGAATTGTAAGCTTGTTGTTTTGGATATTTACTTGCACCCGCTTTATGCCGCTTATGGTATCCCCGTTGCCATCGCCCTGCCAGCCGAAGGCCGTATTTATTGCCTTTTCGAGGTCCTGCGCCAGAGCTTCTAAATCATCGGCATTTGATGTATCATAATTTCCAGCATCTAATTCAACCGTCTTTTTTACACCGTCTATCGTCACAGAAAACTTGCTGCCGCCGGTGATTTCTATCTGGCCGGAAAGTTCTGCTCCTGTTAAAGGCTTTGTGACAGCCTTTGAGCTTTCAAGCCTTGCATAGCTTGCTATCTGCTGCACCTCTACCTTATAATCGCCCGGCACCGCACTTGCTCCCGGTGATACGGAAAAATACTTGCTAAAGTCCGTACCGTCATTCATGGTCCCTACAGCCTTATATTTTAGATAAGAGCTCGAAAGTTTCATATCAAAGGAGGTATTGTACAGCGACCGAAGTTTTAGATTGATGTCGCGGTAGTCTGCCTTCTGCCATTCCATGATTTGCTTTTGCTGGTAGAGTTTGTCTACCCGCGTCCGTTCAGCTTTCATCAGATCAGATACAATCTGGTCTATATCCATGCCCGAGACCAAACCGCCTATTCGCATGGGACTGTATGACATCCTTTTTCACCTCCCCTATGGTTTTATATAATCAAACCTACACCTTCTCATCAACTATCAACCCTGCCTGCTTCCAAAGACCTGCAATAAGGTCCAAGAATTTTTCCGGTGGGATTTCGGATATAAGCTCATGGCTTACTCTGTCGACTATCCTGACCATAACCCTTTTGGTTTCATCGTGTATTTTAAACTCCAGGCGGGTAGGCGTAAGCTCTGTCGGAATACTCTTTAAGCTGTCAATGATCAGGTCAGAATCCTCTTTGCTCAAAGCCATTTTAAAGTCTTTTACCGTTGGGTTTGCCTCTCCTGCAGCAGCAGAACCGATAGCATTTTCTACGGAATTCCCCTGAGATTTGCCGATAGGATGTACATCCATATGACCGGAAAAAGATAAATCTATCCTCAAATCATACCACCCCGCATATCATGCAGCCCGGCGGAAATCCGCCGGGCATGCCAAATCTAAATAAGAGCTAAAGCTTAACCTAAAAGCTTAAGCACAGTCTGGGGCGCCATATTGGCCTGAGCCAGCATAGCAGTTGCAGCCTGAGTCAAGATGTTCTGCTTGGTGAATTCCATCATTTCCTTGGCCATATCTACATCGCGGATACGACTTTCGGCTGATTGTAAGTTCTCAGCGGAGGTATCAAGATTATTAATAGTATGCTCAAGACGATTTTGGTATGCACCGAGTTTGGAACGTTCTGTTGAGACTTTACTAATAGCATCGTTTATGACGGTAACTGCTGCCTCGGCTGCAGTCGCATCAGATACACTTATTGATGTCAAGCCTGTAAAAGCATCTGCTCTCATGTCGCCAATGCTTATAGTCATATTTTCACCCTCATTGGCGCCAATCATTAAACTGATTTGACCGGTTGCATCGACTGTAAATTCATTATCAGCGCTTATATCAGCTATTTGGCTGTTAATTGTAACCGTAATTCCCAAAGAACCGAAAGTTACATCTTTTGTTTCAAAATCTGAAGGTACACTGCCATAATTAATTGTCTGAGAATCAGTTCCGTCACTTAGTGTAATGGTACTATCAGTTGTGTTAACTTCAATACTATAATCACCTGCTGCTGCACCAGTTATCTTGATGTTTGAAATACCATTTGCTGCTGTCAAACTTGCTCCAATATCTGTTACGTTAGCGTTCAAGCTGCCATTTAGTAACTTTTTTTGATTAAATTGAGTAGTATCCGCAATTCTTGTTATTTCACTTTGAAGCTGAGCTAGCTCTTCTTGAACTGCATCTCTGTCGACCGTTTCATTAGTGTCATTTGCTGCTTGAACTGCAAGCTCTCTCATTCTCTGCAGAATTGAATGTACTTCAGTTAATGCACCTTCTGCAGTCTGAATAAGCGAGATACCGTCCTGAGCATTCTTTGATGCCATGTTAAGGCCGCGAATCTGTGCTCTCATCTTTTCGGAAATGGCAAGTCCTGCAGCGTCGTCGCCAGCCCTGTTGATTCTATAGCCAGATGACAGTTTCTCAAGCGATTTTTGGACATTGGTGTTGTTGATTGAAAGCTGGCGGTGAGTATTCAGCGCCATAATGTTGTTATTAATTCTCATTAATTATTCCTCCCTGATTATTTTTATTTTCCCGCATCCCTGCGGGCAATTTTTTTCGACCGGCCGGATCGAAAATTGTCTATTCACTCTTATTATCGGTATATAGGTGTAATCCTTTAATCCCATAATCTTCGGTTTATGCCGATTTTAGCCGTTTTTTAGCATATATCTTGAAATTTGTCCATAGTTTGGCTTGTTTTTAGGTTGCTCTATGACAACTTTTTTAGGCACAACAATAAATTTATTCGCAGAACTGAAAATATGCCATTGACTATCTCCTTTACCTGAAGGAACACAATGCAGATATTTATACCTTACGCTATCATGTTCGGGATATGTGACTGCTATTTTCTTTGCAAATGGATAATAAATTTTATTACCTTCACTATCTTCAAAAATTACGTCCCATGCTTTACAAACGGTAACACCGTTAACTCTCGAGTAAATTTTGATTACGTTAATCCAATTTATTATCACAATCAAGACCTCCTTTCGTTAATTTAGTATATAAACGATAAAATGTTTCACCTCCTAATTACCATTCATCAATAGTATAGTCAAAATTAAAAAATATCTAACAAGACCTTAGCATTTATTTTCATGACATGAGGACGTTTCGTTTGTTATGTTTTCGACTTAAGTTATTTCTCCTGTTAGATACCAGTTATTTTCTTCCTAAAACAAAAAAACCGCAGAATGCGGTTCAAAATTCTTTTAAATGCTTTCAAGGAAAGTGCAAAAACTTTTTAGTTTCTCTTCGATTTTGCTGTAGACATCATCTAAGTTATCCACTAATGGTTTCATCTTCTCTGGAATAAAATTGTGGGCATATACATTTCTGACTATATGTCGAAATGCTCTATAATCATCCAATTTACTTCTTAAATCAACATCTATTACTGCTGGTCTTATTTTTGGAATATCTGCGGTCATCTGCCGTAGTAATTCTTGGTGCCAACTAGCTCCAGTCGGTATTGTGCCATCCATATTTTCTGCTATCAATTGGAAAAGTCGTTCTAGACCGCCATAAAAATCATGGAGGTTTAAAGCAGCACTATCTAATAATAAGGAATCTGATTGACTATAAGCTTTTTCCCATGCTGCTTTAGCACGTTCAACGCTTGAGTGGATCTCCGACATTTCCTGCTTTATTCTAGCTGAAAGAGTTAGATATCTGTTAATCATACTAGAATACCCCCCTTTTCAATATTCTCCCGTAATGAAGAGCTGCAGTCTTCAATATCTACCACGTCTATACTAAAATCCGATGCGAGAGAAGTTACTTCGCCCACGGATTTATAGAAAAGTTCAGGTGGAATCCCTTTGACAGCTATATCTATATCTGACCATAAATTAAACATTTCTTTATTTGCAAGAGAACCGAATACCCATACTTTTTCTGCTTTATATTTTTGATGAAGGATTGCAGCTGCTTTTTTGGCGATTCCCCAAGCTTTTTTATATCTTTTCTCCAGATATTGTTTTTTAACTTCAACGGTCTTTTTTAGGTGTTCTTTATATTGTATCATTTCTTCCGATGTCATTATCATCTCCTCATTTCTTTTGAAAATATTATGGTTCCAGTTTTTCTGATTAATTTCATCAATTGAATATACTTTTATACTTCCCATGAAGAATCTACACTACAGTCCCGAATAATTGATTATATCCTATAAAAATCTATAGATATCCTTTAAATCATCTTTTACAATTTTATATATTATTTTAAAATCTATATCGCCATATTGATGAGCTATTATATTTCTAAGACCCATCATATTTTTCAAGGGCTGTTTTAAATCTTCCCGTATTACTTTTTCTTTTGTAAGAATGTCTGCCATATCAGAAAAAACTGCCGGTTCTTCCATGCCTTCGTCAGAAATAATATGTGAGCATGTATCTATAGTATTTTGCAATAGTATGAAAAGATTATGTCAAACGATATCTTTCGTATCATCATCACTTAAAAATTCATCTAATGATATATTGCTCTTTAGGAGAATTCTGTCAATGTGGTATCTTATCAAATTTACTTTTTTAGAAATAATCTCTCTATTTACCATTTAACAACTCTTCATTTATTCTTTTTTTTGTTGATTCATAATAATCCTTTGGTCTTGATAAAAATAAAAATTTCTCACTCTAAAATTAGTTAAGGTTTTCTGATCTTTGTTTTTTATAGGTATGCCATCGGTAAATATCTGATGATTTAAAAGCGGTGGGGCATCGTTCATGATTACTATATCAACAGGCATTTTTAGGGCCTGCTCCAGTTCACTTTTATAATTCATCTTCAATCTAAAGAAATCCTCTTCACAGG
Organism: Tepidanaerobacter acetatoxydans Re1; assembly: GCF_000328765.2. Lineage (NCBI taxonomy): Bacteria > Bacillati > Bacillota > Clostridia > Thermosediminibacterales > Tepidanaerobacteraceae > Tepidanaerobacter > Tepidanaerobacter acetatoxydans. Next base: position 925,140 of record NC_019954.2, on the reverse strand, counting down.
TAGGAGATAGATATATGCCCAAATCAATGTCACTATTGTTTCTTGCTTTATCTCTTGCCAAGGATCCGAAAAGGAAAGCAAAAACAATTCTTTCTTTAGATGAAGTGTATGCTTTTAACTTTTCTACAATTGTATCTTTATTCATCACAATCGCCCTCTGTTAATCTCTTTGGTGGCATTGCTATAAAAGCCCTGCTTCTTCGTCATCCTGAAGGCTTTGCCTGAAGGATCTTGTTTAAGATTCCTCAGACGCTTTGCTCCTTCGGAATGACAGAAAAATGCTTTTATTTATCGTGGTACGGACACTGCATGGAAATTCTAAAGTGCAATTATGCCACCATCCTTTATAATGGCGTCTTTTTATAAATTCTTTAAGAAGAAGCTGTACTTACTGAGAATATTATACCATAAAAATACATTTTTATATATAAAGTTTACTTTGTATCCTTCTTGTTGCCCTGTAATGCAGCTTTATCTACACTCTTTTGTATAGAATTCGTTGATATAGCAGGCCTTGTTAAGGGAGCCAATCGAGGTGAGGGGCTTGGGAATAAGTTTCTTTCACATATTCGAGAGGTTGATGCAACTATCCATGTTGTTAGGTGTTTTGATGACCCGAATGTTGTTCATGTAGATGGAAATGTGGACCCAATAAGGGATATAGAGATAATTAATCTTGAGCGAATAAAAGATGCTCTTGAACGGAATTTGCCGGCACATTCGTTAGAATTTACTCCTGAGGAGCAGGAAATCGTAAAACATATGTTTTTGCTAACATCAAAACCTGTGATTTATGTGGCAAATGTCTCTGAAGATGATTTAATGTCAGTCGAGGAGAATGAATATGTAAAAAAAGTTGAAGAGTATGCTGCTAAAGAAGGTGCTGAGGTTATAGCAATCTGCGCTAAAATAGAGGCAGAGCTTGCAGAACTGGCTGAAGAAGAAAGGAAGGAACTGCTTACAGAATACGGTCTGGAAGAACCGGGGCTTGACAGGCTGATAAAAGCCGGTTATAAACTTTTGGGCCTTATAACCTTCTTTACTGTAGAGTCTAAGGAAGTCCGTGCCTGGACTATTAGCAAGGGCACTAAAGCACCTCAAGCTGCCGGTAAGATTCATACTGACTTTGAACGTGGCTTTATCCGAGCCGAAGTTGCGGATTATAATGTTATAATGGCTCATGGCAGTCAACAGGCCTTGCGGGGAAAAGGGCTGCTGCGCTCTGAAGGCAAAAATACGTCGCTTTATGTCATGACCCATTTCGGCAGTGTAGTAGTCGGTATGATTAAATGGCAGCACCAAGCTTTCGTAAATACACGATCCCAGCCGTTCGGACAGAGTCTGCCTCACAGGTTCAAACAATCCTTCATCCGGGGTGAAAACACTGACAATGGGCGTTGCCGGTTCCGGTGTTCTTACTTTTCCCATAACACATCCCTCTCCCCGACTGCAAAGCAATCTTTAGTAAATCGGCCATACATATACTTAAATTCATCTAAAATATCTAAGGAAGCTACTGCGCTAAAAGCTCTTAAAGATAATCCTATAGAATCAGGCTTAATTTGTACAATTGCAACAGTCGAGTTGTGTTCTTCCCTTCAAGCAATACCGAATAAAGAGACTCAGAAATTGGAACTAAGAAATGTAAACCGCAAATGTTTATATTTCTACTTCTACTTTCTCGATCTAGAGTTTGGTTTCATGCATATTAAACTACAATCATGGTTTCCATTTATGGTTCAGGTATATATAAACGGCAGAGAGTATCTGACAAAAAAATTAGATAAAGAGGGTATTGAATACAGGCGATATGATAACAGTTTTACATATATTTCAGACATAGAAAAAGCACAGGAAATAGCCAATAAAATAGAATCAGTTAAGCTTACCGGCAGGCTGGATGCAATTGTTTCAAAGCTAAATCCATATTTATCTACTATACAGGATACCTTTAGTATGGGGTATTATTGGTGTGTAGACCAGTGTGAGTATGCAACCGATATAATGTTTAATAACCGGAAAGATTTAGAGGAGATTTATCCCTCTCTGGTTGAACATGCGCTGGGTTCCTTGGCAGATGTAGTCCCTGCAGGTGAAATTATTAAAGAGATAGAAAATGTTACTCAAAGAAAAAGGAGAAACAATAGATACCAGTCAGGTTTTAATGTTTGGTCCCCTGAAACGAGTTTAAATAAGATGCACTCCGAAAAAACTCCCGCATAAAATACTCTTCTATAATCGTTGGTATACCTGGCTTAGGGTGCTTGTGCTTATAAAAAACTTGGTTTTTTTGTTTGTTGTTGTAGGACAATAATATAAGTATGTGTAATAAACCGACATATTTCTTGATTTGCCGGATTTGTTTTTTCTACATACTTGTCAAAAAATTCTCTTACAGTTCCAGGCTTTTCATTTTTAACAAATATCTCAAAAAGTTTCCTGAAGACCTGTCCATATCCGGGTTTTGCTATAAGTAACTTGGTGTATTCTTGTACAGCATCATGCAGTTGGCCCAATTTTTCATAACAAAAAGCGATCATATATCTTGCTTTATAACTTCCTGTGCCTGCTGTGGTATTTGCCATTCCGTTATACTCACCTGCATTGAAATATTCCACCCCCAGATTGACATGCTGGAACTTATCATTAGGATTTTTTAAAAGGTAATCTAAAAGCATTGTTATATCTGCTTTGCTTCAACAATATTATATAAGTATTCTTCCCATTTCTTCGCTATAATTTTTGCATCAAAATCCAGTGCTGTCTGCCTGCCTCGTTCCGATAATAATTTTCTTAATTTTCCGTTGGAGATTAATTCGATTATTCCATACGCTAAGGAATCAATATCTCCCGGTTCAATTAACAGCATTTTTATATTAAATCTTCACGCAAGTAATGAGTATTTTCATCTTCTACATAATGTGGCAGATGTAACACTTCTACCGCCTTGTTATAACCCTCCCAAAAACCCAAGGTTTCTGTCTTCAATGGTTCCTATGACAGCTGCCCTATCCAAAAATGAATTTGCAATTTCACAGCTTGTTTCTGGAAGAAGGGCGCAGCTGTGACATGCGGCGTAATTTAAGGAAAAGGCTTCCTGCGGAGTCAGGCGAAGCTGTGTATATCAAAATGCCTGCCATTTCCATATTCTCCTGCTCGTCATCAAAGCTGCTGTATATGCGTTCTTTAAGAGCAGCTGAAGAATAGCCGCATTGAAGGGTCAACTGTCGAATTAATAGGTGGGAAATTGTATGCAGCAGAACATAGTGCTGATACCGCTTTATTTTTTTCTTTATCGCAAATTTCTCCTTTATTCTTCAGGGTATTAAACCGCTGCATAAGCATTGCTTTATTAGCCAGTCTCTAGCATGTAGCCAAGAATATTTAGAAATTGTTTTATGCATATTTAAAGATGTAAGACGGTTATGTAAAATTATGATGATTTTTCATGTAGTTATAGCCGATTTACTACAGTGTATGTCCTATTTAATTTGTTATATTTTTCCCAAATCCCAAAATTTCCGATGTAAAAATCAGTAGGTTTATTTATTATGCTTCCAGGAACAAAACAAAAATTATTAAAGTCAATATATTGCCCGGCATAACTGTTATTTTGCTGATTTGAGCACCATTTTCGACCGACTAAAGGCTCTATTTTACCGTTAGCATCTAAGCCATCAGCGATGGTATGCGCAAGCAACCTTGCATGATCGGGCAAAGATACTACAGGTCTTTCTTCTTTCTCCTTAAATCTTATATCTTGTCCAAATAATGTATTGCCATCGTTTTCAGATATTGAAATAAGCTTCACATCTCCCCACCCATATCCTCGCTCACCGCCTAGCTGCAAATGTTCCATAGCCTTTTGCCAGGCAAGATCACAACCTTCTTTTGCAAAGATGTAGCCTAATAAAAATACTGGTTCTCCTGTATCTATAGTGTTAGGTGAAAGAAACTCTGTTTCCCACAGCATACCTCTAGATGCCGACTGCTGAGGATAGGAAAGGGCAGTGCCTGCGTAACTTGACAAAAACCGATATCTAAAAGCAGCCTCATTTTCCCAAGACCAAAATATCTGATAACTGTTATCTTTGCGAAGTGCCGGATAAAAATAAGTGAAAGCCAGATTGCGGTGAACTTCCTTGCCAACCTCTTGATACTGGTAGGAGTCTTGGGCAGCAACTCCATTTTTTACCATATATCGAGTAAGACGCATAGTAAGGGCTCCCCACAATACCCGCCCAATTAAATAAGGGCGCGCGAGCTGCAGATTACCGATTTTGCCCCATCCAACATGCACAGGTGAGCAGACTTGAAAGATAATTTTATAGATTTGCCAAGACATTACCTTCACTCCTTAAGCTCTGGCTTTAGCTCCGTAGCGGGCGTAAATTAACATCTTTTCCAGGGTATCTTTTGCTAAAAGCAATGGTTCAAGTTTTGCTGTTACCTCGTCATTTATAAAGTTTAATACATCATCTAATTTTTTTACATCACGTCCGTTCCACTCAAAGCCGAGATTTTTCAGTAAATCTAGCATTTCTTCTACAACTATATTGCCATTTTCCTTCTCTTTAGCTAATAAGTAGAGAAAACAGGCATAAACGCCGTCTTCCTGCAGCACCCCTAATGCTTTAGTTACAGTATTGTCTACACTATTCGGATTTATCTTTTTGTTGTCTACCAGTCTTTGCACAACAGCTTGTCCTTTTCTGGCAGCTAATCTGTCTAGGTTAAGAATTTGTGCTGAGTTATTCACCGCTATACCCCTTTCCGTATCTCTCTTCTATTGGATCGCCTATCATTGCCATACGACCGAAACCTCTAGTGCCCATACCACCTACCCCTAGCCACTCAATCATATGCAACCCAGCTTCCACTACTGACAAGGGTCCTAACCAAGGCTTCCCGGGTAATACATTACCTTTAAGTGTTTTTGTGCAATCTTGTTTTGTAAGGGGCCAAGCTTCACGATAATCATCTAGCACTACATCAGCCGTAAGGAAAGTAGCACGAGGAATTGCTTCATAGGTAAATAAGGCTTTCTCTTCAGCGGCTCCGCGCCAAGGGTCAATAGCCACCGACGTGCGCACTTCTAGATTGCTGTTAACTATTTGACTAAAAAGAGTTTCCTCCACCAAAACTAAGTGATTACCTGCCTCATTCCATGCTGCTTTATTCCAGTTCTTTGGCGGTATAACAGTTACCCTGCCGCTAACATTTAACATAAGCCAACCCAAATTGAGAGGTTCACTGCGTTGCCAGCTTACAAAAATCTCATCAAGCTCCCAATTATCTAAGAAAGCTCTGTCTTCTTCCTTGCCATTACTAAAAGAGCTATTTTTAACAGTAAAACCCGCCTTACTCAAACGCTTATAAGAACTTACCCATACCGGACCTGCCATGGAACATACCGGAAAAGCTAATATATGAGCATCAAAAATATTGACTACTCCGGAGTATGCTTTAGTTTGATTGCCCTCGTCATCAGATTTGATATAACCAAAGGTATAGCATATCGGATTTTGATCAGGATCTTTTACATCCTTGTGATTTTGTCCGGCAGCTTCTGGATTTTCATACAGCTGAGATGCGTAAGCCCTTGCAGCTCCGTGCAAACTAGTACCGGGAATTTTAGGAACGCGGGTTCCCGGCTCACGCACAATGCTGTTGTCTACCCTTCCCAGTCGATAACCACCTGTTCCTATATGTACAGGGTCAGTTACCATAAAAAGATAGCGCTGTCGCTTATAAGTAGCCATGATAATTTTTCCTCCTTTTACTCTTTCAATATCTCCAAATGCAATTCTACCAAGTCGGTTAATTCGCCACATACTCCAGCCCTAATAAGCTCTCTCTGCCAATATTCAGGAATATCATTCCACTTTATCTCTTCAGGCCAGAAAGCACCTGCTAAGGTATCTGCAACAAATTGAAAGAATACCTCATCATTTAATGATATTCTTTTATCGTCTTGACCAAACCACTGTTCTCTAACAGTTTCAATCGTAGTCACGAGTTGTTTACATTGGGTTTTTGATAAATGCTTTAAATATCCATGCCACATAACAAAAAAGCGGTCTATATCTTCCAGATAATAGGGTTTAGTAGCGCAAGGTCGTCGTCCTTCTTGATCATAGTAAAGTTCGAAGCGCCTAGCATTAGTATCTAGAAATTCAAAATCAAAAATTGATGGCAAAAGATTAATCCTTTCACCTGGATTCAAGTCGGCTGCATAGACAATCTGGCAATCTTCTTTCTCTGCTTGTCCAAGTGGCATTTTCGCTTTTATTTCTTGGTTGGAAAGTGTGGAGTTTCTCTTTTCACCTTCTTTTAACTCTACAGAGAAATAAGGATACCAGTAGTCATCGGTAATTTTATCTCCCATTTTCGTGGGAATACCCCATACAAAAGTTGAGTCTTTCTGCTTTAGCAGTTGCTTATTTTTTATAGAAAATTTAATTTCTTCACTTGTGCTTTTGAGGTCGTTTTCTTTAACTTGCCAAGTTTCCAGTGTAAATACCCTAGATAGCATAGCCCGCCCAGCATCTAATATTGAACGAATTGGCATACGTCGTTCAGCATATATAATCCCTAATTTTATAGGTAGACGATCCCGTACCTTAGCCATTTCTCTTTCATATTTATTTTTGATAAGATGCGTCATTTGTAAAGATTTATCAGCAGGCACAAGCATCATAAAGGTTGAGGGCTCTGCTAAAATAGGTATCACAGGAGTGTATTTGTCTTCTTGATATATAATTTCGGTAATGTAATTACCTTCAAGAAGATTTTGCTTACCTTGGCTTAAGTCCTCTTCGGCACTGGACAATATTGGGCTTTGTTTTTCTTGAATAAATAACTTCTCAAGATAATTTTTTACATACCAAGCAGCATCAGACGGTTTACTATACTCTAGCTCTTTTGCCCCTAATTGGTGCGCTATGTAACTAAGATTTGCAGCAGTAATAAAATAGCCTGTAGTTTTATCTTGTGAAGGTACCCAGACTATATCCAGTTCTGTCGGACCTAGCGCTAAAGAATAAACATGAAAATCTCCTAAATCCGGTTTACCGTCAATGCAAATTTTTAACCGCGAAAATTCATTTCCGATCGCTTCTGCCGGTATGTCTTTTTGTACTTCTTGCCAAAAAAGGCGCGTTGTTTCCCACATGCGCCGCAATCGGCTTGGTGACGCTGTCTTAGTAACAACGTCATTAGATTCCTTGGGAGAAATTACAAAAATAGTCTCTAGGAATGTTCCATCGAGCCAATGCGTCAGGTCAAACTGACCCATCAGCAGCGCTAAACGCCCATTTGCATCGGCTACTTCTTCTGTCCAAATAGTTTTTTCTGGCTGTTCTGTGACCCATTCCTTAGAACGATTGCTTCGCCGTTTTTCACAAATATTACACATTGATCGTTCAGCAGACTTTTTGGAAGGTCCTTGCTGTCTCAATCCGCAAACAGTGCAAACATCTGCCTTCCACTGCTGGTTATCTTCAATAACATCTAAATCAGGCTTTGACATCGGTGTAGAGGAAATAATAGGGCAAATTTTTGGTAGTTTATCATCTAAAGGTTGACCATATTTTTTACTCTTTTCCCACTGAGTTTTTTCCCTAAATTCAGGATCTTGACCCCACCAGCCTTCATCTTCTAGTTGAATATCAGGCTTGATTTCGCCTCCGATTTGAAGCTTAGAATCATTTTTTAAAGTTCCTCGTTTGAATTCGGTTGTGATTAATTCTCGCAGACTATAGCCTTGTGCATCACATATCTCTAATAAATTATCCAAGTCAGGAACTACATAGATGCTTCCGTTCTCATCCCTATAGATTTCACTTCCTAACGGATATTCTACTTCTAATAGTTTTTTTACCCTATCAAATCCATCCTCTAAAAGCCGCTTACGAGCTAGTAAATCCGGTATGCGAGTTACGCCTAACATGTATTCTAAGCCTTTTACTCTTACACTTAACAACCGCCATTTAAGCTTTTCTTTTGGCAAAATCTCACCTTTGAGCAAATCGCCTGCTAGAGCAGATTTATACAAGGAGCCTACCAATAAGCCCCAGCTCCACAAGTCCACCTCATTGATAGGGCGGCGGGTATCTGCTATAGCACAAGAAAATAACTCCTCTATTTCTCGTCGCAATATTTCCCGTTTCTTTGGGCAATAATTTATTAAATAGTTCCAGGGTAGAGACTTTAATTTTTTAGTCAAATTAGTTGGAACATTTCTTTCAAAGCCAAAGGGAGAGCTGATTCTTATCCCGGAATAGGTTTGGATTCGGCGCGGATCTTTAAGTGGCTCTTGCTTATCAAAATGAGCCGTATAATGGCAGCGGGATAAGTATTCGATAAAATCATTATTGTCTTTTTTTACCGGTTTACCAAAAATCTTATTAATTCCTGCGCTGCTGAAGAAATTATGCAGCATTAAATTAATTTTAGAACTAATGGTCTTGCCATCTATTTGAAAAGATAGTGTTGTATTTTTTAATAAATTTTCATTGCTAATTATAAGGTTTACTAAATCGGTTTTACTCTTTACTTTTGCTTCATTATTTGTCTCAAATAGTAAGTGCTCGTCTGAGCATTTAAAATAATCATGCAGCCATCCTATAGCTTCTGCCAGTAGTAAGTTGTTGCGGTTCTTTGACAATATATCCAGATTGTTCACATTGCACCTCCCTTACGCAAAGCAGTAGCTAACCGTTGAACCTGGTTATAGAATTCATCTAAAGTATTAAAAGTAATTTCAGTTATAAGCGGCTCCTTTTTTGCGCTTGGTTCAGGTTCGGATGCTACATCTTGCAAGCTGTTTTCTTCAAGCTGCTTTCGCTCCCACCACAATTTAGCTTTACTATAGAGCTGCTTTCGCTTCTTGTTGTATTTGAGTTTATTGTTTTCCAGCCACTGGCGGTATTCATCTTCTTCTTTTAAAGTTCCATCCGAACGGCGTAGTTCTTCAATCAATCTGTCAGCTGTTTCTAGATAGCGAGGCAATTCTTCAGATCGCTGTGATTCAGCATCGCTTTCCAAATCCTTTAAAGACAGTGCTGATTTTAATAATAATCTGCCTTCCCCTGCAAACCTTTCTTTAGCTTTTCCAAAGCCACTGCTGGTTTTAGCGCCAAAACCGTACACTGTCAGCATGGCTCTTATTCCCTTTGCTAAAAATATTAAATCTTGTACTACAGCTTCTTTGTGAATTTTCTTATCCATGCCAAAGGGTCCAAAAGGCACATATACTATAGAAAAAATTCCTTCAGTATTTTCCGGGACGCATTCAAGTAAAATCGGTCCGCGCATGCTTGTGCCTGTTTTGCGGTCGTGGGGATTAATTATTTCTAATGCTGTTTCTTTAAAAAAAGTGGGGTAAAACTGAAGCCTTCCAGCTATAGAGCCGCTTGGCGAGATAAATCTCCTTAGATAACGGCGAAACCAACTGCTCTGATATTTTCCTCCTAATTTATCCAAATAATTATTGTAATTTTCATCGTCCATGTCTGCTCCTCGCTCTGTGCCGAATAATCTTACCAATTGTAGACGCCAGGAAACAAATTGCTTGCAATTACTGCGTTTTTTCTTTTCTGATTCGTCCAGTTGTTTCCACCACTGAACTAACATTTGTACCATGGCTGCCCGTAAGGCACCCTTCCAACCGGCAGCAGCCAACATAGGTGTTTTAAATATCTTTTCACGGCGCAGCGGATTTTCTAAGATATAAATGGATTTTTCATCTTTGCTGATATAAGGTTTATCTATTTTAAAGGGTAGTTGCAATACAAAACTAAACTGCGGCAACCACTCGATGGCAGATGTATCTAAAGTAAAAGCAAGACTATCTGGCATTTGGCAAAAATCAAAGGAGGTTCCCTCCCAGGGATCATCTTTTACAGACAAACTTTTTTGCCAAAAATCGCGTATCTTGTTTTTTTCCTTATTTTTTAAACCGCGCGCTTCTTTTAATAAATAAGCTATATGCAGTTCCTGTCCCCTGCAGGCAGCGCTATCTATAGTACTTTTCTGATTTTGATAAGCATAATAATCAAGTGTCACATTTTCCCTCCTTATAAACCTAGAAGACTTTGTAAAAACTTTTCAGGTTTTGTAATGTTTGGTGTGACGGTATCTCGCTTAGAGTCTATCTCTCGCCAAACTTCAAGATTATAGTTGGTAGTTAAGTATTTATAAATATCAGAGACGATTTTTTCTCGGTCCCAATTTTTGTTGTAACAATCAGCTTCTTCCGGTATCCAACCCCAGATGCGCATAAGGTTATCATTATAAGGGTGAGATATTTTTATTTTTGCAGCGATTTTCTTTGCGCTGTCCTTTTTCTCACCGGCAGTGCCCATGACAAAATGACGTACATCTTTGTTGTCAGAGAACAATCGGCGCAGATCACATTTTATATTAAAGGTTTCCACTTCTTCGGCATTACCTACCTTAATTTGTACTAAGAATACATTCTTTAAAGATGGCAATTCTGCATAATGGTAGTTTCCGACATTTGTAAGTAACTTTTCATAAAGGTAGCTAGCATCTGCGCGTTCGCCTATGGGCTCTATGATACCAAACCCCATCTGATTACGAGCTCCCAAGCCTGCCCAGTCTGCTATAAATTGGATAAGCCCTTTGATTATTTCTATCTGAAAGTCATAATCTAAGCTCTGGAGCAGAATTTCAAAATTGCCGATTTTAGGTGTATTTGGCGGCACTGGACTCACATTAGTTTTTGATGGATCCGAAAAATACCATGTAGGAACATATTCTTTTCCACCACTTACATATTTCTTTTTATAGGCTTTAATGGGATGCTGAATTTTTGCATCTCGGATGTTATCTTCTACTACAGATAGGCGAAAACGCCGCTTCCAGCCCGTAGCTCCAAATACTTGGCATACATCGCACAAGCCAGCTTCTTTTAAACGTTCAGCTTCGCTGTTCGCCTTAGAGCTTATGTATTTTTGCGTATCAAAATCACACTTGTGTTCTTCATTACAAACGTTGCCTCCAAGTCCTCGCACCAACGTTTCATACCACCAGCGCAAACTACCTAATAATCCGGTTTCATGAATGCGGTCTACCTTACTATTAACCCCACCTGTCCACAAAGGAGTCAATGTCTTGACTCTCACATACTTCACCTCCCTATGCTGCACGCCGCAGTATGCACTCTTTTATACGTTTATAGCTAAGGATTCCATTTGACTACAACTTGTAAAAGTTTGACGTCTTCATTGCCTTTAAGAAACGAGTTGGGTATATAAGTAATATTGAACGGTCTATAGTTGTTATATGTATCGAACCTAATAGTATCTGTATGGCAACTTACTCTCTTGACATACTTAATAATAGGCTTATCTTTTAATTCTGGATTTTCGGTAAAATCTCTCTCATTTCTAATTATTTCCAGTTCAAATTCTTCCCTAAATTTAATAATCACTTCTATTGATTCTGGTATTGCTCTGGTACTCTCCGTTTTTGTATAAAGAGATTGCTAAATTCATTGGATTCTTTATAGCTCCATTTGTAAAATGCCCCATTATTGCTTGTACCATCAAAATAAAAGGTTTCTGAAACAGCCATGAATTTTTCCTCCTATACATTTTAAATATCGTATCTCTACAATTTATACCTATATCATAATGATTTAGTTTGACCGAAGGTTTTTATAATTATCACCATCCTTTTATTATTTTATCTTATCCCTAAATTACTTCTACACTAACTATATATTTCCTTCTTCTTCCAATCACTTACTTACGCCGATATTGCATCTATTTTAAATGCTTTTTAATTGCAGCAAATACCTTAGGATATTTCATTTTAAGAAGAAAGTTTAATTCGCAAAGGTTTTTACATGTGTATAAGCAAGTGCCTGACTCTGTGCTCCGCAGAAGTAAGAAGGAAAATCGCATAAGGTGGCGAATTTATATAGTTATAGTTAAAGTAAAAATTTAAAAAATTTATTTATAACTAAGCTACTAAATAATTAGCAGGGGGTTTCAACAAATGCCGACTATATTTCACAGTACATCGGAAATGTTAAAAAGTTTGCTTGATTCTGTGCAAGACGGAAGAACACAACTTCCGGATTTTCAAAGGGGTTGGGTGTGGGATAATGAACGGATTCGCAAATTGCTTGTAAGTGTTCTAAAGTCGTTTCCTATCGGAGCAGTTATGCTGCTTGAAACAGGAAACCCTGATGTAAGGTTTAAGCCTCGCTTAGTTGAGGGAGTCTGCTTACCGCAGCTGCCAGAACCTCAAAGGCTTATATTAGATGGACAGCAGCGCATAACATCTTTGTATCAAGCTCTTTACTTAGATGAGCCGGTTAAAACTACTGATGTTCGCGGAAAAGAAATCAAGAGATGGTATTATTTAGATATAAATATGGCAACAGATGTAAATTCAGATAAGGATGATGCTATAATTTCGCTGCCGGAGGACAAAATATTAAGGGGCAAGGGCAATGTAGTAATAGCTGATTTTTCAACTATGGAAAAAGAATGTGAAGCAGGACTGCTTCCAGTACATTATTTATTTAAACCTGATAAACTTTTACAGTGGCAAAATCAATATTTTAGCATTGACATGTCCCAAGAACGCTCTTTGCGATGGAGTAAGTTCATGGCAGAGGCGTTTTCAGCATTTAATAATTATCAATTACCGGTAATAACACTTTTGAATACAACACCAAAAGAAGCTGTATGCCAAGTATTTGAAAACGTAAACACCGGCGGTGTAACTTTGACGGTGTTTGAATTACTGACAGCTTCTTTTGCAGCAGATAATTTTTCACTAAGGGATGATTGGAAATTAAGATATGAAGGCAATCCAAGCAATAGTGAAGATGTTAAAGCATTTAAGAATAATCCTATTTTATCGATATTAGAAAATACAGATTTTCTGCAGACTATTGCGCTATTAATAACTTATAATAGAAAGAAAGATAATCCTGGAGCTGCAGTAGGCTGTAAGCGCAGAGATATTTTAAATTTAACGGTAGAAGAATACAAGGCATGGAGCGACAAAGTTACTGAAGGGTTTTATGAGGCTGCTAAATTTTTAATGGAACAAAAAATCTTCTCACATCAAGATATACCATATCCCTCACAAATGATACCTTTAACTGCAATCTTAGTTGAATTAGGACCGAAAGCCCACAATCACACAACAAGGCAGAAACTAGCACAATGGTATTGGTGCGGTGTTTTTGGTGAATTGTATGGTGCTGCTACTGAGACTCGGTTCGCAAAAGACTTGCCACAGGTTTTAGATTGGTTAGATGGTAAAAGCAAGCCGGATACGATAAGTGAAGCAACCTTCGATTCCGACAGGCTTTTGACTATGCGCACTAGAAACAGTGCTGCATATAAAGGTGTGCATGTTCTTTTAATGAGAGAAGGGTGTAGGGATTTTATATCAGGCGTTCCCATTGATCTTCAGACATACTACAATGACAGTATAGACATTCATCATATATTTCCTACAGCTTATTGCGCTAAGCAGGGAATACCTAAAGATCTATACAATTCTATAATTAACAAATCACCGCTTTCAGCTTTAACAAACCGCTCAATAGGAGGAAATCCACCAAGTATTTATCTGGATTTCATTGAAAAAGAAAAAAATATTGATGCTGATACCTTAAACAAAATTTTAGAAACTCACCTAATAGATGTTGACGCTATACGGTCTGATGATTTTAATACCTTTTTCGAAAAGCGAAAGGAAGCGTTATACAACAAAATTTTAGAAGCAATGGGTCAATAAGTAAATAAGTGTATGCTAGGGAAGCCTCTGAAAATCTCGGGTTTATGTCATGCTGAATGAAACGAGGCGGAATGAAGAATCTTAAAGCCGCTTCGACGAAAGATCCTTCGCTGACGCTCAGGATGACAGTTTTTGTTATTTGTAATATTGTTTCACTTTTTCAGAGGCTTCCTTGCACCGTGTGCCTGGAAAGAGAAAAAACCGCAGCAGTGCGGTTAAGAGTTTCTTTACATGTTTATAAGAAAGTCGCAAAAACTTTTTAGTTTCTCTTTGGTTTTATCGTAGATTCGTATCGGAAATAATATTAAAAAAAGCCAAGAAAAAAATGTTATAATAAGATTAAAGGTATACTTTCATTTGAAGTTTATAGTTTAAATTATTCCTAATTGAGAGGTGATGGATTTGAAGAAATTTAATTTCACAATTCTTATAGAAAAGGACGAAGATGGATTATATATAGCATCAGTGCCTGCATTGAGAGGATGTCATACACAAGCTAAAACCGTTGAAGAATTGCTGCCAAGAATAAAAGAGGCTATAGAGCTTTATCTAGAAGTGAATAACAGCGAAGTTACAACAAATGAATTCATAGGCGTTCAGCAGATAGAGGTTTCTATATGAGTAAATTAACTATTATTTCATCATATGAGGCACTTAGAAAATCATGATTTCATACCGCAGTCTCAATTACAAGCTTTGCGCCATCGCAATTAATTGACCTCTCTGCAATAAATTTATTTCCCCATAACTTTATCCATCAGCATTTCGTAGCTGTCTACCACATCGTATTTTACTGTATCGTTGCTAATTTTTTTGAAATGTTCTCCCGCACAGTGAATCTTGACTTCTTCTATGCCTCTTGTGTCAAATTTTAATGATTCTAGCTTCCCTTTGGTTTCGGTGATAAAGTATATATGTCTTACCTTGCCTTCATTGAATACAATGGCCCAGTCCGGACTGTAGTTCCCTACCGGAGTTGGTATGAAGAATCCTCTGGGAAGCTTGGCGTATACGCATACCTCAGCACTGCTGTCCAGTTCTTCGGCAAATCGTTTTTCAACATCGGAATCAGTGACTACATAATCGTAAATGTGTTTTTTTACTTCCCAAGCATTTTTGCCTATAGTTCCGGTTAAAGTGTTTTCAGTGAAGATGGTTGTATCAAAAACTTCATCTATTGGATTATAAGCAATATGCTGTATTATCATGGCAGCCTTTTGTTCATTTATAATCCTTGCAGTTTTTATGATAAATTCTTCGGGATTTTTCCGGAATAAGTAAAAGGTCATCGGCTTAATGCCTTTAAGAATGTTAACTATCGCATTTCTTGTTAGTTTGGTTTCATCTACCAGTTTTCCTACCAAATCATATCTTATAGCAGTGGTTACTGCTGAATAATCTTTATCCATAGCTGTTTCCTTGACTTTGAATGCTTCTCCTCTTTCCAGCTCTTCTTTTGAGGATATAGATTCCATTTCCCCTGTCTTTACCTGATAGGTTATATCAGATACTTTTAAATCTCTGTCTAATGCAATAATACAGTTTTTAATCAATTCCTTCGTATCAAAGTCAACATAATATGCAGTTTTTACATTTATCTTATTCCACAGTTCTTGAAATTCCCTTTTCTTAAAATTCTCATTGACTTTTAGTTCTTTAATATTTTCTGCTCTGCTATTTTCTACAAGAGGTGTAACGCCTTCACTATATATTTTACCTACTAATTGAATAATCCCTTCCTTGAAATCATTTACTTCCTCCGGCAAATTTATCTTATTTTCTTCCAGAGCCTTATAGTATTTTTCAGTTAAAATATCATTATCATCTACATACATATTTCGTATAAATGAGCGGTGCAGGGTATTCGCTAGGCTTTCATCTATAAATAATTCTTCTCCTCTGGCATTTTTAACTACATTGTTTAAGAAAAACTCTACATTTGCCTTTTGAGGTCTGTCGGATAAGGTTTCTGCAATTTCCGACTGCAAGCTTTTTGCAAATGATTCATAAGATTCACTGGCTATTACTGTAAGTACATTTATATCATGGACATCTATTCCCGGAGTTTCTCCGTCTATCCTATTACCATTTTGGTCTACACAAAGCCTGAGGCCTCTCCCTACTTCCTGTCTTTTTCTTATGATAGAATCGCTGTGCTTTAAAGTGCATATCTGAAATACATTCGGATTGTCCCAGCCTTCCCTTAAGGCAGAGTGGGAAAAAATAAATCTGGTTGGTTCATCAAAGCTCAGCAGCCTTTCCTTATCCTTCATTATCAAATCATAGGCAGACTCATCCTCGGAAATCTTCTCTTTGCCTTTAGCTGATGGGTCCACCATTCTCCCCTTGCTATCTATGGAAAAATATCCTTTATGAGTATCTTCCACATCAATGGATTTTAGGTATTTTACATATGGATCATCAAATAGGGTTATGTATTCATTTAGTACGTTCATATATTCTTCTTCAAAAATTTCTCCATATTCCCCATTTACTTGATTTCCACTTTCATCATATTGCCTGTATTTTGCCACCTCATCTATAAAAAAGAGAGTAAGCACCTTTATTCCCTTGTTATAGAGTGATTTTTCCCTTTCAAAGTGAGACTTTATCGCTTCGCGAATCTGGATTCTTCTTAAATTGGTTTCACTGATGTCGCCTTGGACATCGCCGGCATTAAGCGTAACTCCGTTTGTAAAGCTTATTGTGTTTTTATAGCCGTTTATCTCGGATAAGATGTATCCCTTATATTGTTCCATATAATTGGAATGAGTATATAAATCAAATCCTTCATCTACATTTCTGGCAACTCTTTTAATTCCATTTTTTTGTTTAACTTCGAATTCTATCCTGGCTACCGGCTTGCTCTTGGTGCTTACATCTATTCCTTCAAAATAAATGTAACTATTGGTTCCAGTCAGTCCTTTTACTGTAATTCCTTTCACCTTGATTTTCTTTACGAGTTTCATATTATAAGCATCCAGAGCATCTAATCTATATATCTTATTGTAATCTTCCTTGTGAGTTGCCGAATATCTTAAGGTAAATAATGGCTTGAAAAGCTTTAACGCTTCTTTGGTTTTCTTGCCTTCTACGGACTGAGGCTCATCTATTATAAGGATGGGATTGGTCTGGGCAAGAACGTCTATGGGTCTTCTGGTGCCAAAATCATCCAGTTCCTCATATATCCTTCGAGCATCTTTACCCCGTGCATTAAAGGCTTGGGAATTTATTATCATGGCATTGATACCGGAATCAGAGGCAAATTGATCTATTTTATGAAGTTGTTTGGAATTATATATAAAATATCGGATTTTTGTACCATATAAATCCATAAAATGGTCTTCAGTTATTTGAAAAGATTTATATACTCCTTCTCTAATTGCAATAGAAGGCACTACTATTATGAATTTATTCCAACTATAGGCTCGATACAGTTCATACATAGTTCGAATATATGTATAGGTTTTTCCGGTTCCTGTTTCCATTTCAATTGTCAGATTATATCTGCCCTCTAATCTGTCCGAGGGTTTTAGGCCATTTCTTAATTGAACTTTTCTGATGTTTTTTAATACATCATCTTCTGCCAATCCTATGGGATTGTTCCTGAAACCGATTTCATCTAAAAAACTTCCTTGACCTTCTATTTCTCCCTTTACCCTGCCCGTATCCAGTTGAAAATGGGAAACATGATTTGACTGTCCTCTAAAACAATCCACGACAGATTTTACCGCATCTATTTGAAACTTCTGCTGTTTAAATTTAAGCTTCATCAAATCACCCCTCACAAAACTTTAATCTCCGTGCCGGGAGATATGGCTTTAAATATTTCTTCCAAGTTTATTCTGTCAGGACAGGATTTAAAGGAGTTATCTCTAAATACTACCTTTAGCGGCTTGGTTTTAGCTATCTCTTTAACTAATTTTTCATCTACATCTTCATCAAAACATGCCACAAGGGAATCACCTGCTACAAAATGAACTTCTTTGCCGTAAATCTTTTTTGTTTCAATTGGCAGCGACAGCTCAAGGCCTGCCTCAAGCATTACTTGCGTTAGCAGATCCAAGCCGGTTCTATCTTCTTTTATATTGGATTCTAATTGGTCCAAAAGATTTTGGTCAAGTTCATCAGGCCTGTAATATACATCCTTCATGTTTGAAGAATCTACTCTGTATACCCTAAAACCATAATCTATATCTGCACCGGTTTCTTCGTTTATCTTCTTTCCTGCACGGCGAATACGTTCTTTGCCTATTTCGGCGATGTTTTTAAAGCCTGCTTTATAGGCCTCGGATTTTTCATCACAAGGCTCAGGCAGCTGCACCATGATGTATTTGCGACCTCCCCCATCCTCTGCATTAAGCTCCATCACTGCATGGGCAGTGGTGGCAGAGCCGGAGAAGAAGTCGAGGATAACTTCATCATTTAAGTAAAACATGTTCAATAAGTGTTTTAATAAAGTTGTGGGTTTTGGAAAAGAAAAATATGCATTACCGAATAACCTTTTCATTTCAAAATTTGCCTGGATGTTTAAGATGTTTTCTTCAAATCCGATGTGGTTCCTATATAATTTGGTTCTTATAATTTTATTACCTTCATTATCTACCTTTGCATAAACTTTGTTGTATACATTCCACTTATCATCCTGACCCTTCTTAACTACTATATATCCATTTTTTATTCCCCATTCTACCTTCGCCTTGCTCCACATCCAGCGCCAGCCGTCATTAAACTGTCTGTTGCGGTTGTTGGGGAAAACCAAAGTTCCATCAGGTGCCTCTATGCCAAAATCCAAACTCTCAACATATCCTTTGCTTCCTCTATCAAGCTTTTCTAAATTGTAGCCGCCTCTTTCTTCGAAGTATTCATCTTTATACTTAAATTTGCTATCGTCAATGCTTTTGATTTGATTGTTAAATTTAACATTTTCTAAATTTTTGGCATAAAGCAGAATATATTCTGTTTCAACTATAATGTATTTAGAGTCATTGCCAGAACCTTTTGATTTTCGCCAAACAAAAACATTTACAAAATTCCTCTCCCCAAATATCTCATCGCAAATCTTCCTGAGATTATGCACTTCATTGTCGTCTATTGATACAAATATTACTCCGTCTTCGGATAGCAGGTTTCGGGCAAGTTTTAATCTTGGATACATCATTGTCAGCCAGTCGCTGTGGAATCTTCCGTTGTATTCGGTGTTTTGAAAGAGCCTGTTGCCGTCTTCATCTACTTGGCCTGATTCTTCTGCGTATTCATCTTTGTCCTGGGTAAAATTGTCCTTATATATAAAATCTTTACCGGTATTGTAGGGCGGGTCTATGTATATGCATTTTATCTTGTTTAGGTAGGATTCTTGAAGTAGTTTTAGGACTTCCAGGTTGTCTCCTTCTATATATAGATTCTCTGTATCTTCCCAGCTTACGCTGTCTTCTTTTACCGGTCTTAGGGTTTTATCTATTGGGGTATTAGCTCTAACAATAGCTTCCTTTTTCCCCGGCCAGGTTAGTTGATATCTCTCCTTGCTGCCTTCAACTATTTCATCGCTTAACTCCTGCTGCAAAAGTTCAAAGTCTATGGCATGGGTTATATTGCCATCTTCATCTTTGATTTCTGTGATTACATTAGGAAAGAGTTTACCTATTCTTTCTATGTTTTCTTTAGTCAGATTCTTTGATTTCATTTTTAGTTTTTTCATCTGAAATCTCCTCAGTCACCTATAAGTTCTTTCAACTCTTTTTTCTTTTTTTGAAGCTGTATGTTTAAATCCACTTTTTTATTAAATTGTTTTTCCCTTTTTATTTTGCCTTCCAGCTTTGATATTTCTTTTTCTAATTGTTCTCGGATTTGATTTAACTCTATCCGAAAGGTTGATTTTTACTTTGTCCCCAATACTGTATTCCTCATCGAGCCAATCATCTTCATCAAGGTTGATATTCTCTATTTCTTTATACGCCGTAATTTCCTTGGATGCATAGCTGTCAAATTTATCAATTTCTCCAATTTATGTATTCCACCACTTCTTCTGTTATATCTTCCATTTTATCATCATCGTTCCAAACCTGTTCAAACAAATCTAGGTAAGTTTTTGTAGCAGAATAATCATCAATTTTAGTGACAATATTTGATAAATTATTCCCCCGTTCAAATCCCAAATCTACTGTAGTAAAGCCTTGAATTGGCATATATGGAAAAACATGAAGCAGCAATTGATACTTTTGAACCTCTTTTGAGGGTATGCTTTAAATCATCACCGAGTAATTTCTCGATATTGTTAATTATTTCCATAAGAAGCACCTCAGGTGGTTTATATATACTCTTAGATTTTATAATTCTACAAATATATGGTTTTTTCCTTCATTTAATATTTAAGCCCCGGATGAAATCACCGGGGCTAAAGCTTATGTATTCTATTTCACCTGCTTTGGCGTGCAAGTTTCTCTTCTTGGGCACATAGTCGATTGTCCAGTTTCTTTATGTCGTCCCATATGTATTTCAATTCGTTGTGAATAGCTTTTTGGCCTTTCTCCAGTCTAGCCTGACCTTGTTCCAGTTTAGCCTGGCTTTGTTCTAACCTAGTCTGACTTTCCACTAGCACAATCTGGCTTTGTTCCAACTTAGTCTGACCTTCCACTAATTGAGCTTGACCTTGCTCTAGTTTAGTTAGACGAGTTTCCATTTTGCCTTGGCCATCAGTTAAGATTTTTAATTGCTGCAATACCAATTCTTTAAACTGACTATCGTCCATAAAGGCCCTCCTCATTCTCCACTGTAAATTCAAGTAAAGCAATTATAGCTTATCATATTTTTCATAATAAAGGAATGGGTTAAAAATCTTTAGTGAAAAGTACTATTCTATTGGTATTTGTCCCGGATTTGTTGTTTTTTACTCCCCATATATTGGATGTCTTTGTGAATTCCTGCCGGTTTACTAAAATGCCTGCACAGCTAAATCCTGCATTTATACCCAGTGGCACCACATATTCATCCAGCTTTATTTTACCGCCTTTTACCTCGCCTACTTCAAAGGCAACCCAACCGCCTTTTTTTGTTATTCGGTAAAGCTCTTTAAATACATCCAGCATGACCGACGACCATTCTTCTATGGTCCTTGACATGGTAATATTGTTTGCGATTTCTTCGGCATCAATATCATTGAACCAGCATCTTAGCCAATTGTCTTTGTCGTATTGGACCACATCCAAAAATGGCGGTGATGTTACCGTGAGGCTGACGGATTCATCGGGTATTTCCGATGTATTCCTTGCGTCCTTTGTAAGGAATAGGCCGGCCTTACCGGCATTATGCAGATTCTTTATTTCAGCTTTTTCAAGGTTCTTTATAAGGCTTTTTGATTTTTTGATGATGAGTTTTTTGGTGTTTCTATACTCCGGCTTTTGGTTTCTTTTTGCATTTATTATCAGCTGTCGGTCAGGAGTCACTGCTTGGTTTGGCGGAAGGGTGTACACTGAAAAAAAGCCAGGTGAGTGCCCGGTCAGACGGTTCGTAGCCACCATTCTAATCCATGAGTCCAATGAATCTTCTTTTCCTTCAAAACTTCTTTGTTTTAGGTAATTTTTCAGTGATACTATTTCTGTTTCGGTATCGATATGGTAGAACATGGAAAGGTCTATATCCGCTCTAGCACTTTTATCATATGGGATTTCAGCAAGTCTTTCGATTACGGCATCTATATCGGGAACAAAAAATCTTGGCATTGTTAGGATTCGGCTGAGGGGATTTATATCATTTGAAATGATATTTCTCCCAAGAATTCCGGCTTCAATTACTGTAGTCCCTCGCCCGGAAAAGGGGTCATAAACGGTATCTTTTTCTTCTGTAAGGAGGTTTATGAAAAATCGCGGCAATTGCGGTTTAAAACACGCTCTGTAGGATACTTCATGCAAGGGGGATGCCTGCCTTTGCCTTGATGTCCAGAATTCGTTTATAAAGCGCGGTATCTTCATCTTATTTATTTCAACATATTCAACTTTTGTGGAGGAGTCATCATCAAAAAGGCTTATGTTCTGATCCTTGAAAGTAAATTTTTCTATGTATCTGATTACATCGCGGGAATTTAAGGACATTCTAACACCTCGAAATTCTGTTTTTTTATTTTAGTAGGGGCGGTCATCGACCGCCAGCTCCGACATGAAGGTACATTATAAAACCGCAAACAATGCGGTTGTTGAATGGCTTTTGATTTACAGGCCTTTGAAAAGCTCATCGATGGCATCTTTGCTGACACCAGCAGCTTTTATATTTTCTCCACTGATATCTTCATACAGTTCCAGTCTGAGAACTTTTGTGGTTTTCGGGGCTTCGATGC
The DNA here is from genome assembly GCF_000328765.2 of Tepidanaerobacter acetatoxydans Re1. Taxonomy (NCBI): domain Bacteria; kingdom Bacillati; phylum Bacillota; class Clostridia; order Thermosediminibacterales; family Tepidanaerobacteraceae; genus Tepidanaerobacter; species Tepidanaerobacter acetatoxydans. Next base: position 903,020 of record NC_019954.2, on the reverse strand, counting down.
CTATTTTTACCCGATCGCCTTCGATTTCAAAGATTTTTATAAGGACATCTTCGCCTATGTATATGCCTTCTCCTGCTTTTCTTGTAAGGACTAACAAGATTTACACCGCCCATCATCGGAGTTTTTTGTTATGTTTATAGGTTGGCGTATATCGTATTCGGGATTTTCGGCAATAAACTGATCGGCTAAGCGTTGGGCAGGATTTATAACTATCGGCGCCTTAAGATTCATTGTGATATTTTTTGCCTCTTTGGAAATTGTAAGGACACACAAAACTATCGCCTCTTGGGGCGATGTTATGTCTAGTTTGAGAAGTTCTTCTCTTGAAATTTTAGGTGCATAATCAGGATAAAAATGCGATGGGTCTGCAACGGGTAAGGCAATTCCGGGTTCATTTAAGGCCTGCAGCCATTTAACAGTATCACTGCCAGGATGGTTCAGCAATAAGTATTTTTTATACTGTTCCAAGCCCATAATGCCGTTTATAAAAGTTATCACCTTTTCTTCATCAGTTTTCAAATCCTCAAAGTTGGTATCTACTGTCATAATAATACAACTCCTATGCGATGCTATCTATATTTTGACCTTTCGGAACTGCTTTAATGGCTATGTATGGATTTTCTTCCATAAAAATATTAATTCTTGCCTTTTCGCAATCAATGACAACCGGTTTTCCCGAAACATTTACTTTAACATTGCCGGGCAGAAGCTGTGATCTTATTTCGCCATATCTAAAGGTAATGCGCGGAGGTGTTTTCGGTACTGCATCTACATTAACTTCCGGCGGTTCTTGAAAGGACTCGCTTTCCACTATATCGCCGATGGATATACCCTTTTCGATTGCTCCTAAGGCATCGCCTCCGGCAGATTTGCTGCCCAGATATTCCATAACATATTGTTTAGCTTCATCCCTCCATATGGTAGATGCAACAAGCGGCTGGGGATAACCCATATCAGTCCTGCAGCGGGAACAATCAATGTCTTCGATAATCGGGAAAGTATTTTCAACAGAGAACTCTGATGACTGAGTTTCTATTTCAACACCTTGCTGCTGAATATCCATTTTAGGGTCTATAGAAGCATTATAGGTATCAATGCCTATTTTCCCAAACTTAAATTGGATATCAAGATCATATATGAGCATTACAAATCCCCCTAACCGATAGAAGCGCAAAAAATATCTTCGCCATTTTTAATAAAACAACATACATTATTCGATAAAACTATCATCAAGAACTGTGATGTCTGGGTAATCCAAGACCGTTTCCTATAAAGAGGCTTGATATTATTGCAGGCTAGAATACGGTTATCTTAGAAAATCAACTAGGCTTGGCTGAATGATTCTTGCCCCTACTGAGAGGGATGCTCTGTATACGCTTTCTTCCATTTTTAAGTCAGTAATCATCTGAGCTAAATCAATATCTTCGATATTTGAAAGCTGTGCTTTATAATCAACTTCATTGGCATCGAGTCTTAAGACCGTAGCCTCTAAGCGGTTGCTGCGTGCACCTATCTGGGCACGATATTTTAAGACTGTGCTCGTCGCATTTTTTATATCTGCCAGAACCTGACCTGAAAGAGCTTCGGTATCATCCGCTTCGATAGCAGTTTCAAGGTTTTCCACCGCTTTGAATATATCGCTGAATACGTCATAGCCCGTCAAATTTATAGATATGCGTTCAGATTGACCTAAGTCATATTCAATAGCTCCATTAAACGTATCAGGATTTTTCTCTATTTCGCCCGTAATATCATTTTTAATAAACGGAGGTTTATTCGTAGAATATCCGCCAAACAAATATCTATCAAGGCTTGTCGAATTTGCTTCTTGAAATAGCTGATCCTTTAATTCCTTAACTTCATATAGTATTTTTTCGCGGTCATCGGGCGTTAATGTGCCGTTGGCCACTTGAACCGTAAGTTCATCTAAACGCTGAAGTACATCACCCGTATTAGTAAGCGCTGTTTCCGTATCTTTCATCCATGTTAAAGCATCTTGGGCATTGCTGTTATACTGCTGTATAGCAGCAATCTGCCGTCGAAGTTTGATAGCCATGGCAACACCTACCGGATCATCGGATGGACGTCTTATGTTCTTTTCAGATAATATCTTATCAGTAACATCACTTAAACGTTTTAAGTTTTGCATAAGATTTCGCGTAAAATTTTCACTTATCATGGATTGAGTTACTCTCATGTTTCATCCCCGCCTTCCAATTATACACCCATACGATTGATTATGGTATCCAGCATTTCATCTACTGTGGTTACAATTCGACTGGCCGCGTTGTAGCCATGTAGATATTGGATCATCTTGGTCATTTCTTCATCCAAGGATACACTTGATGTCATTTGCCTGCGTTCGTCCAGTTGGCTTACCATAAAAGCCTGACTGTCTGCTGCTCGGGTAGCCTCCTGTGAATCGACCCCGATTTTTGCAATAATGGTGCCATAGTAGTCGTCAATAGTGCAGTTTCTGCCATCTATGCTTATAGTCTTATATCTAAGATTTGCCAATTCCAAGGCAATACGATTGTCACTGGGAATACCGTCTTCTTCTTCAGCGGCTGCTATTTTTGAAGGATTGCTAACTATATCGGGGTTTACCGATAATACCCCATTGGCATATTCAAAAAATTTTATTCCTGTTTCACCATCTAAGTTATAGCCTGTTTCATGAATCGCATTAAATTCGTCTGCAAAGGTTTGCGTAAACTTATCTAATTGGTCTAAGTAATTCTCAAGTTTATCATCTCTTAATTCTATAAGGCCTTTAAGTTCACCTTTTAAAATCCGCACATCCGAACTATATTCTTTCCATTTTATTGTTCCATTGGCAACCGAAGTGTCGAATTCCATATTTGCACTATCCGGTCCCTTTACTAAAATAGCACCGCCAACATTTATCGAAAAAATTCCGTTCTCATCTTCGTAGGATTCAAATTGTACTAGATTCGACAGCTGATCTAAGAGGAGATCGCGACTATCCTTTAAATCCGCAGCAGAAGCGCCGCCGGTTTCAGCCTGTCGTATCTGAAGGTTTAGTTGAGCAATCTGGTTGGCAATACTGTTGACTTCGTTTACTTGTATGGAAATCCTATAATTTATATCGCTTACTATATCATTTAGCTGAGTTACGGCGTGATTAATGGTATTTGCCAGCGTAATGCCTTTTTCTTTGACCGTTTCGCGTGCTTCCTGTGAAGCCGCATCTTTTGAAAGTGTTTCAAGCCCTGCCCAAAATTCATTTAGCACCGAGGCTATACCGATATCCGACGGTTCATTAAAAACCGCCTCTACCTGTTTTAAAATATCACTTTGAATATTCCACTGCCCAAGACTGGAGTTTTCATTTCTATACTGTCTGTCGGTAAATTCATCGCGTATGCGGTCTACATCGGATACCTTTACACCTGTTCCTATTTGCCAATTAGCTCCCATTCCATAAGCAGTATGAGTAGCCTCTAAAATTACTCTTTGTCGGGAATAGCCTGGAGTGTTGGCATTTGATACGTTATGAGCTACGGTTTGTTGAGCTCGCTGATTGGCAAACAGAGCCGTTTTTGCGATTTCGATTCCTAAAAAACTTGATTGCAATAGCTTTCACCGCCTTATGCTTTTTTATCAATAAAATGAAATGCTTTCTGGGTATTGACTCCATCAGGACTGTAATTAGTTTTTATCTCTCCGGAATCAGTTAAGAGTTTGATTGAAAAATTAATATAGTCTAAAGCACTTACAATAAGTTTTGCATTTGTTTCATTTTTTTTGTCAACTTCGAGTAAAACCGATTTAAGCTCACCATAAATACCGGAAAAAGTTTCGGCTTCCTGCTGGTCCGGAAAAATACTTTTAAGAAAATCCGCTTTTATTTCAGAAGTATCTTTGCCGTGCACTTCGGCAATCTGTTTTACCAACTCAACTCTTTCTTCTTCTAATTTACCCAATTTGAAAATTAACGTCTGTTCTATCTCAGTTATTTCGTTGAGCAGTGCAAGATCGCCCTTAATAAGCACATTTGTTTTTTCCTCAGCGAGATTCGATAATTCTTTATATATCTCAAGCTGTTCTCGCATGACATTTATAAGGATGGATCCGACTAACTCTTGTTTCATATCCAAAGCCCCCATTGCCTCTTAAATCAATTTCTCTGTAAAATGTTCTTCAATAATCTTATCTGCCACCAATTTACCATCTATATTGTAGGTTCCGGCATTTATCATGGTTTTTAACTCTTTTACTTTTTCAATTCTTATATCATCTGCCTTAGAGGCAAGTTTAACTAACCTGGCAAATTCCTGCACATCCGCAGAAATACTCAACTCATCAGCTTGTATTTCTTTAGATTTTATATCAGCTTTGGTTTTGATTTGCTCCGAATTTTTCAGGTAGGTTCTCATTACCCCATCTAATAATTGACTTTTTGAGATGTTCATGTTAAAAAAGCCCCCTTCTAAGAGTCTTGAACTAGGCTCTTATTAATATATTTCGGATAGATTTGATATATATGTAAGTCTATAAAACGAGCGTATAAATCGCTTGTGCGGATTTATCTTCCTTTTTCGCTCTTTATTTGCTATATTTATCTCCTTTTTTATCTTTTCTCAGTTTTGACAAATGCAGTTTCCCTTTCATATCTTCATCAACGAATATTGATTGCTGCCCTGATGTAAAACCACCTTTCAATTTGCCCGTACATTTTTCGCAAAATCTGCCATATAAAATTGGCGCTCCACAGGTTTCACAGCTTAAAACAATATTGACATTTTTGCTGCTCAGCATCAATCTGCCTTCTTTTAAATACTCCAAGATACTTTTAGTCGACACCCCGGTAGCCTCAGATATTTCTTCTAAAGTGGCTTGAGGATTGTCGTAAAGAAAATCTCTCACACGATCAAAACCTTCTTCATCCTTCTTTAAACATGCAGGACATAAGTTTCGATGATTATAGACGAAAAGCTTCCCACACTCTGGGCAGTTCCTAAGATCCATATTTGCTTCACTCCTTTATATATATATTCGAAATCTTTGTATTTTTTCTTTAGTCTTTTATCCTCTCGCACAAGTCATTACATAAACAGCTTTGGCTCCGGCTTCAAGCAAGCTTTTGGTACATTCTCCGGTAGTAGCACCTGTAGTATATACATCATCTATCAAGAGTACAATCTTATCATGGATTTTATTATTTTTTACAACTTTAAAGGCCCCTTCAAGATTTTTCCTGCGGAAAGATTTATCAAGAAAGGTCTGATGTTCAGTTGGTTTTACTCTTTTTAAGCCATTAAATACCGGTATCTTGCTTTTTCGAGCCAAAACTTTCGTCAGTAAATATGCTTGATTGAAACCTCTTTCCCTCTGTCTTGCTGCATGAAGTGGAAGCGGAACTAGGTAGTCAAAATCAGGCCATGAAAGTTCCTTTAAAAGACTAAACATCATCTGACCCAAAATTTCTGCCAGTTCTTGCCTTCCATTATATTTAAACTCATAAATCAATTGTTTTAATGTCCCTTCATATCGGCCATAAGAGCGGGCTTGCACAAAAGCATGATGCTCGTTTTGGCAGTCGTTGCAGAAAAGAAGCCCGGTTTTTAAAGGCTTTCCGCATTTACCGCATAATGACCCGGTAAGCGGCTCAATCTTGCTCTTACAATTTTCACATATTATCGACTCAGTATTTGCAAGTTTATTACCGCATAGCAGGCAATAAGGTTTTTGGGGAAACAGTATATCTAAAAAAAAATTTGTTATGATTTCCTTTTCGCTCATAAACTCAACTCATTTCGCAGATACAGCAAACTCGACTTTAAATACTCGCATGCGTTGTTTTTACTAAGATGTAATTATAATTCTACAGTGTTTTGTCGGATTCCTTCTTAGTTGATTTTAAAAATACCCTCTCAAACAACAAAAGCGAGAAGTCATCGAACGACCGCCCGCTTTCATTGCCTTATATCACATTATACAACTTGGCATAAAATATCTTAAAACAGTGAAACCATAAGACCTATAATTATACCTAAAATAGCTCCGAATGTAGCTGAATGCCCCTTGGATAATTCATCAGCTTCCGGCAGAAGCTCGTCAAAAACTACATAAAGCATTGCCCCGGCCGCAAAGCCTAGAGACAGAGATAGAATCAAGCTTGATACTCCTCCTGCTAGGGCACCGCAAAATGCTCCTATTCCCATAGGAACACCTGCTAATGCAGTCCACAGTAAAATGCTGAGATTACTCAAAAATCCGGCCTTCATAGGCCCTGCCATAGCCATACCTTCCGGTACGTTTTGTAAGCCTATAATAAACGTCAATGATAAACCCAACTCCTCTGATGCAGCATATCCTGCTCCTATGGCTAAACCCTCAGGAAAGTTGTGCATCGCTATACCTAAACCTATGAGAATGCTTGCGCGCATATAGCGAGCCTGTTTACAGTCGCCATCTGTTCCGCTTTGAAAGTGGCAGTGAGGTAAGTATAAATCCAAAAGCAAAAGAAATACAACACCCATCAATAAACCTATGAAGGCGGAAAAAGGGCCTCCCATTTTAATGGCTTCAGGAAGTAAATCAGAAAACACCACTGACAGCATTATCCCGCCGGATAAAGCAATAACAGAGCTTAAAACTGTTTTTCTAGGCTTTCCGAGTAAAACAATCAGCAATCCGCCCAAACCCGTTCCAAATACACCAGCTAAAGTTCCTTTTAATGTAATGTTTAACACTTCCATAAAATAGAACACCTGCTTTTTAAAATTAATTCTCTTTTAATGATTATGTTTATGATACCAAAATTTTGCCTGCATTAACAGAAATTATATACCCTGATTTTGACTATTACTATCAATCATATCATATATAATGCCCAATATTTTTACTACAATAAACTTTCAAGGTAAACATCAATTTGGTTTTAGCCTCTGTTTTATATTATACGCATAGGTTTTACTTGTCAATTAAAATTAGGGAGTATCGCAGCTATTTTAAAGCAGCTGTGATACTCCCTGATAAACAAGCGTATATCTACCTTGCTATTGATTTTAAATATGCGTTTATAAACTCATCCAGTTCTCCGTCCATTACGGCTTGAACATTGCCTACTTCTACATCGGTTCTGTGGTCTTTGACGAGGCTGTACGGATGAAAAATATATGACCGTATTTGACTTCCCCATGCTATCTCTTTCTGGCTGCCCCTTATTTTATCAAGTTCTTTTTGCTGTTCTTCCTGATAAATGTCAAAGAGTTTCGCCCTCAAAATCTTCATTGCCGTATTGCGGTTGCTTTGCTGTGATCGCTCATTTTGGCACGATACTACTGTTCCGGTTGGAATATGAGTTATGCGGACTGCCGACTCGGTTTTATTTACATGCTGCCCTCCTGCTCCTCCTGATCGGAAAGTATCTATTTTAAGGTCTTCAGGTTTAATGTCTATTTCAATATCATCATCAATTTCAGGCATAACATCTACCGACGCAAAAGATGTGTGGCGCCTGCCAGCAGCATCAAATGGGGAAATCCTGACTAAACGGTGCACTCCCTTTTCCGACTTTAAATACCCGTAAGCATTTGGTCCCTCCACTAAAACGGCGGCACTTTTTATTCCGGCTTCATCACCCGGCAGCATATCAAGTATGCTTACCTTATACCCCTTATCTTCAGCCCACCGGGTATACATGCGAAGCAGCATACTCACCCAATCCTGGGCTTCGGTACCTCCCGCACCCGCATGAAGAGTAAGAATAGCATTTCTACCATCATATTTGCCTGAAAGAAGGGTTTGTAATTTCATTTTTTCTAACTGCTTTTTAAAGTCCTTCATTTCATTAAGCAGTTCCGTTCGAAGTTCTTCATCATCGGTTTCGGTGCATAGCTCGATTAGGGTCAAAAGATCATCATATTTTTTTTCAAGTAATGTGAAATTATCAAATTTTTCCTTGAGGTCATTTAACCGCTGCAAGGTTTTCTGAGCCAATTCTTGATCGTTCCAAAAATCTGCAGCAAATGTCTTCTGTTCTAACTGATTTATCTCAAATTTGATTTTATCGATTTCAAAGTGAATCCCTCAGTTCAGTTAAAACAGGCTTTGCCGCCTCTATCTCAATTCTATATTCATCAAGCATGTTTATCCCTCATTTCTTAAATATCTGTTTTCCTTTTAAACCGTTCTGCCGCAGCATTTTTTATATTTCTTGCCGCTGCCGCAGGGGCAAGGATCATTACGGCCTATTTTCTTTTGTTTTCTTATCGGTTGAGATTTTTCTCCGGTTTCACTATGAGAATAGGACATATTGTAAGTCTTTTCCTGTCTTTCCGGAGCTGCCTTTATCCGAACTCGGAAAAGATATCTCAAGGTATCTTCCTGTATATTTTTTATCATGTCCTGAAACATCTCATAACCTTCGAATTTATACTCTATCACCGGATCTCTTTGACCGTATGCTCTAAGGCCTATGCCTTCTCGCAACTGATCCATAGCATCAATATGATCCATCCATTTCTGGTCAACGGTCTTGAGCATAATATACCGTTCCAGTTCACGCATGTTATCACTGCCGAGCTCAGCTTCCTTTTTCTCATAAGCAGCTTGAGCCTTTTCGGTGAGTATCCTGCAAATATCCTCCCTCGATATATCCTCAAGTTTACTCTCATCAATGTCGCAGCTTATTTGAAATATATCCTTCAAATACTCTGAAAGACCGCTTATATCCCACTCCTCAGGATGAATTTCCTTTGAAGCATATATATCCATCAATCGGCCTACAACTTGGGCAATCATTTCCATTATACTGTCTTTTAGGTTTTCACTTTCAAGCACATGCCGCCTCTGGGAATATATGACTTCACGCTGGGTATTCATCACATCATCATATTCTAAAACATGTTTTCTTATATCAAAGTTGTGGGCTTCAACCTTCTTTTGAGCACTCTCGATAGACTTTGTTATAAGCGGATGTTCAATAGGCTGATCCTCTTCTAAGCCTAACTTATCCATTATGCCTTTTATATTATCTGCTCCGAAAAGCCGCATTAAATCATCTTCCAGAGATATATAAAACCTTGAAGAACCCGGATCTCCCTGTCGTCCCGAACGACCCCTAAGCTGGTTATCAATTCTGCGGGATTCATGTCTTTCGGTGCCTATTATGTGAAGGCCTCCCAGCTCGGCCACTCCTTCTCCCAATACTATATCGGTACCTCTGCCGGCCATATTGGTCGCAATAGTCACAGCACCCTTTTGCCCTGCCTGTGCTATTATTTGCGCTTCCTTTTCATGATACTTGGCATTTAATACCTGATGTGGGATTCCTTTGCGTTTCAGCATGCTGCTTAAAAGTTCGGATTTCTCAATGGAAATTGTGCCTACAAGCACCGGGCGCCCTTTTCGATGGCACTCTTGAATTTCTTCCACTACAGCATTGAATTTACCTTTTTCAGTCTTATAGACAGCATCAGGATAATCTGTTCTTATCATAGGTTTATTCGTAGGTATAACTACTACGTCAAGGCCGTAAATCCCGCGGAATTCTTCCTCCTCCGTAGCTGCAGTACCTGTCATGCCTGCAAGTTTCTTATACATGCGGAAATAATTCTGAAATGTTATGGTTGCTAATGTCTTGCTCTCGTTTTCTACTTTGACGCCTTCCTTTGCTTCAATGGCTTGGTGCAAACCATCGCTGTATCTTCGGCCGAACATAAGTCTGCCTGTGAATTCGTCAACGATTATTACCTGTCCGTCTTTTACAACATAATCCCTGTCTAATTTCATTAGCGCATGTGCCTTCAAGGCTTGTTGTAGATGATGTAATAATTCCATATTTTCTTCGTCATACAGGTTTTCAACACCTAGAAAACTTTCAGCTTTTTTGATTCCCTTTTCCGTCGGCATGACGCTGTGAGCTTTTTCGTCCACCGTATAATCTTCATCTGGCACAAGTCGGGGAACAAATCGGGCAAATTTATAATATATATCCGTAGACTCTTCGGCCTGCCCTGAAATTATAAGCGGAGTTCGAGCCTCGTCAATGAGTATACTGTCAACTTCATCAACGATGGCATAGTTTAAAGGTCGTTGAACCATATGCTCTTTGTAGAGTACCATATTATCTCTCAGATAGTCAAAGCCGAATTCATTGTTGGTACCGTAAGTTATGTCAGCATTATAGGCTTTTTTACGCTCCTCAAAATCCAAATCATGAACTATCAGGCCCACCTCAAGCCCTAAAAAATTATATATCTTGCCCATCCATTCACTGTCTCTTTTTGCCAGATAATCGTTAACTGTAACTATATGGACGCCTTGCCCGGTAAGAGCGTTTAGATACACCGGCATTGTAGCAACTAATGTTTTGCCTTCACCTGTCTTCATCTCGGCTATGCGACCTTGATGGAGGACAATGCCGCCCATAATCTGGACGTCAAAAGGCCTCATATTCAGCGTTCTCTTGGATGCTTCTCTTACCACAGCAAATGCCTCCGGCAAAATGTCATCCAGGGTTTCCCCTTTGGAAAGCCGTTCTTTAAACTCATCGGTTTTACTGCGAAGTTCACTGTCGGAAAGCTTTTCGATGGAAGGTTCCAAAGCATTAATCACGTCAACCGTTTTTTGAAGTTTTTTGATTTCCTTTTCATTGCCGTTACCTAATATTTTATTAAGTATATTTAACATACTACCACCTCAATCTGCTTAAAAGCATAGGTCAAAATTGACTTTTTATAGTTGAATCATAGTATTAATTATATTACATTTTATTGTTTGTGTCATCTTATACTGCCTTTTTACACACGGCAAACGCATGAAAAAATATCCTAACATAACAATCCTAAAAGGATTTTTAAAAAAATGCCATTGCGGCAAAAAGTATTAGAGATGCAGTATGTTTGTGGTGCTCCAAATTTAATCAACACTGGTACAAGACAATACTTTTTCAAGGTAACTTAAACTCCCTGATGCTTTAAAACGTTTAGCCTTCAAACTTCTTCTCTTTTTTGACTTTTCCAGTTTAAGAATGTTTACTGCAAATTTTGTGGCATCAGGTTCTATGCTACATAGGTAATATCTTGTTTCACATGCGTTTGCCGTGGCCTTTTCTATCAACAGTAAATATTTTTTTGAAAACTCATATGGAAATTTCATTGAGTAAACCATATGCAGATGATACAATAAAACAAGAGTTAATTGTCCGAAAATATATTAGATTCACCTGCATGATTGAGGACTGGTATATATGCTCATATATTTGACAATGTGCGGCAGCAATGCTGACAGCAGCAAATTTGAACTGCTTTACAAGAATTATAAGGCATCTATGTTTAAAATAGCAAATGCCTCTACAGTCTCTGTTTCCGGCAGCTATTACGTAAAAAAAGGATACGACTATAGGCTTAAGACTAAATTTTATGTCTACAGCGATGGGGAACTTAAGGAAACTATAAACAATACATATGATTACGGGCATTTTTAGATAATGCACGAAGAAGACCGAATGTGAACATCAACAAATAATTTAACTTTTTTAAAACGGGCTAGATTTGGGCTCTCAAATTCCTTTATATTAAGGAAAATCCATGAAAAAGGGGTGAGTTCAATTGGACTGTAATTGAAATATTATAGGATTCTTTATATCAAGTAGATACAACATGTTAAGTTAAATTTTAATTTAAAGGAGGTTTTTCTTAATGAAAAGATTTTATTTTTACTTAAAAGTTGCATTTTCGCTTATTTTTGTTTTCACTAGCCTTACAACTGTAGTAAATGCTGCACCAAGATTTTATTGTCAAGCAGCGGGAGATTATGAAGGTGGCTATTGGGGAGAAGGTGTTCCAAACGATACATTAAGAAAAATTAAATCAAAAGGTTGTGCCATAAGTTGTGCAGCAATGGCTCTTTATCCTAAATCGGCTAAAATCTTTGACGAAAGGGCTGGTGATTCAGGTGTTACAAAGTATTCTAGAGCGGATCCATACGTAGCATATAGAGCAAATGGTGATAGTTATAATGCAAATTGGAACACCATTGCAAATAAATTTGATAACGCTCTACCCAAAATAGAATCTCTTAGCAACAAAGAAGATTATTATATCGCCGCAGTGCTAGATGATTATCTTGATGATGGTTCATATCCCATAGCAAATATTCCGGGCCATTTTATAATCTTCACCAAGTCTAATGTTCATGGTCATCCAGGTACAGAAAGCATACATAGTCAAAATATTTATAACAAACTCTCTAATGATGAAACAGTCTCGGAAGATGAAATCGAACCTTTAACCGATGAAGAATTAAACAAAATTCCTAAAAATAACAAATATAGTGTTAGTTCCAACAGCTATGATAAATATTTCCATATTCATGATCCCGGAATGAAAAATGGGAAAAATATTAATTTCACTGATAATCTTAAAGACGCTGAACTTGAAGACATTAGTCGAATAGTAGTGTATTAACAATCATCCATGAATTGTCTCTCCTCTGAGATGAGAGACAATCTTTACTATATAATATATAATTTATAGGAGGATTTCGTTTGAAAAAAGCATGTATATTATTGGTAACAATGCTAATAGCGTTATCTTTATTTATCAGTGGATGCAAAAATGCCGAAATAAAAGAAGATAACCCATTACCGATTACATATGATAACAAAAGCCACTCGAATGAAATCGGTGCAAAAAATACCACAAATGATAATTCCGATAGAATAAAATCTCAAAATCTGTCAAAATCAATTGAATGGGTATTTCCTCCTGAATTGGACATACATCGCACTCTTGCTCAGCATTCAAATATAGCATTAGACTCCGAAAAGAACATTCTCTATACCACAAATTTTGAAGAAGGTTTAACTGCCATCCATGCTTCAAGCGGAGAAGTCGCCGGCGAATATAAGTTTTTTGACATGGGACTAAATTCCGTGGAAATAGTTGAGTTGGGATTACATCCCAACGGAAACATATATGCCTATGATTTTGGTAATTCTAAGGTTTTGATAATAAATCCCAATGGCAAATTAGAGTATACTATTCCTTTCGAATACAATGAAAACTTTATAATGACCGTTCCGAAATTTGTTTTTACCAAAAACAGTTTTGCATATTTTGGCGGTCAGGATGGAAAAGTTTATTGTGTTAATGAAAAAGGCGACATAATATGGAATGTATTGATCGGAGAAAATAAAGTAACAAACACTAACCAACCGGTGACGGAAATCTGCATTTCAAACGATGAAGGTCTCATAATAGCGGTCAGCAGCTTTACCGAATATAACCCAGTATATGGGATAGATGCCCTCACCGGGGAAATTAAATGGGAGTATATAAATCCAAAGTTTAAATATGTTTCTTATATAACCAAAGATAGATTCAACAATATCATACTGGCAGCCAATGATCCCAAGCAAAGTGATATATGGTTCTCTGCTGATCCCAACGCTCCGGATCCTCCCTTTGATAAGATAAATACGATAATAGGTGGTTCTATAATACTCCTGGATTCAAACGGGAACGAAAAAAGCATATTGGAAATACCTAACGAGGTGAATATAGAATTAGTTAAACCGGATCCGTCACATAAACGGCTAATAGCAATATGCAGTACCTATGTAAAAGAGGAAAATTTATTGTCTCCATACTTTTTATTTATTATTGATTATGAAGGAAATATTATAAAAGGCAGATCTGTTAATATGTCAATGGAAGTATTGGCACGTAAGAGTGAGGATAATATATTAGTGGATGGAGATTATATTTACGTCGGGTCCGATGATGGCTTGAAAAAGTTTGACATAGATGGAAATTTGATCGATACGCATGATATCATCATAGATGAAAAAATTCACGCACGCATATTTCAAACCGATCCGAAGGAAAAAGTCATATACCTTATCGGAACCGGAGAGCAGATTTCAGATGAGCATGGCAGTTCTTCAAGAATCTTTAAATATTTTTATTATGAAATGGTATCTGAAGATGATATTGAACCTTTAACCGATGAAGAATTAAATAAAATTCCCAACTAGGGGCGATCCGTAATGCGGATGGGCAGGCCTCCCGGTAATCTTATATAAGGTTATTTGACTTGGAGGATTTGCAAACGATAAATTCTGTATTGTTTCAATTTATATCGTCGATAGGTTATATAGCCGTTTTGATTTAGGGATTAAAAAGAAAATATCACTGTCAAAACATATCTTGATTTTTTTATTTTTTGTGTATATAGTCAGCTTTCTGTTTATAACGCTGTCCCAAATTCCCCTAAAAATAATTTTGTTCCTTTTAAAAGTATTATTCAACTAATAAGAAATCCCAAGTCCAGATCATCTTTTTCGACAAGTCTTTGGCAATATTATTCTATTTGTTTCAATGGGTTTTTTAACTCCGCTGTTGTTTAGAGAAATATCCGCTTTTCATGAGATAGTTCTAGTTGGTTTTATTTCATCTTTTACTGTGGAATTTCTCCAATTTTTTATATCTTTTATCATCGGTACATACAGGATAACCGATATAGATGATATTATTTCAAACATTATCGGGTCTGTAATTGGTTTTGTTCTATTTCATTTATATCATGACCTTTGTATAAAGCGATACTAAATGCCTCTACAGCCTCTATTTCCGGCAGCTATTACGTAAAACAAGGATACGATTATAGGCTTAAGACTAAATTTTATGTCTACAGCGATGGGGAACTACTTCTTAACTTTCGGTTCCTGCTTATTCACTGCAGTAGGTGCTCTTGAAGATAAAAATCCAGTCATAATAGGGTTTGAATGGTATGAAAATGGTAAGTACAAATCACATTTCGTAGTAATAAAAGGAGTATATGGTGATGGTCGTTCCCTAGAAGATTTTACGATAATTGATGCTCTAAATGGTAGGGAACGCAGCTTGTCTTACTATAGTGGAAAATCAATTCAAAGAGTAATTGTATATAATAAAGAAGTGACATAGTTATTTAATGAATATAAATATAAATGGGGTATCAATGATGGAATATAAAAAACGTTTTATTTTTTTATTTATCTTAATCATTCTCATACTGGGATTTGTTCTTTATAGAGGTTTTGCCTTAAGCAGGAATAAAATCTCCGAGGAACAAGCTAAGGAACTTATGTCAAAATCATAATCCCTATACCTATCTTTAGTAAATGCTCAATCATCATTTAACAGTAAATCACCGGAATTAAAAGTGGAAGGTGATAGCTATTGGCTGTATGTAAGGGGCGAGCGGATAAACTCCAAAGAAAAAATTTTGAATCTGCTAAATGAAGTGTACACAAGCAAGCTTTCTGAAAAGATTTATAAGGATTTAAATTTTGAAGAAATAGACGGCCGCATACGCAGGCCGGTAAGTGATGTGGGCACCCTGGCTGATTATGTAAATGCGAAAATCAATCACATAACTGTTTTTAGAAATAGGTGCAAGGTTGAAGCAACTGTACCCCACAGCATGGATGATGACGATATACTATCCTACAGTGAGGAAACAATGGAGTTTGTATATGAGAAAGGCACTGGCTGGCGGTTAAACACGTTGGTGTTCTGACAAAGGCTTAAAAGGATAAAGGCGAAACCAAATGGTGGATGGCTAGGTAACCGGATGGTTCCTCTGGTTACTATAGGCTTGTTAAATATACTTCTTTCTTTTACATTTAAAATCTTTAAGCATAGTTAAAGTTTTACAAATCGTAATCTTGATTTTTTTACTTCAGATGGAATAAAAATCAAAACGTATGCACCAAGAGATGCAGAACCAGGGGGGTACGTCCCCTTGGTTCTATAAAACAGCTTCATAAAGTGAGGAGGAATCAAATGAAAAATAAGCTTTTATTTATTTGCATCACGGCAGCCCTTGTCCTAGCAATATTGACGCCTGCCTTATTTCGTGAAGGCAGTACTATACCAGTAATTAAAGGTACCGTAAGGCTCGCATTGTCTAATGATATTGTGGTGCCTATTGATTCGGCAAGGTATATCACAAGAAATGAGGACGGTGCCGATTTAATGATTTCATTTGTGGAAAACAAGGGGTGGAAATACAGAGGCAGATATGGTGAAGGTTATGTTTTTCAAAAATATAAAAAGCCGGTGAATATGACCATTAGTATTGGCAGTGAAGAATTCTTGAAGTATTTTAGGTTGTGGAAGACTACACCTGACGGCATTTCCTTGACCTTGGCGCATCAAGTGGATGCAGAACCAAGGGGTACGTCCCCATGGTTTACGACTAATTATGCACCGGATACTAAAGACCGGTATATCGCAAGTATTGCCAGGCAAAAGGGAATTACTTTTGAAGAAGCAAAAAAAATAAATGATACGGAAGTGTCTTTATTACTTAAAGGTAGACCTGCAGATGAAGAAATAAGATATAAGACAGTCGACAAACATGCTGGAGATATCCGCAGTAATAAAAAAATATTCGAAGTCAACATGTCTACAGAAGTAAGGTATCTTTGGAGTAATACACATAAAAAGCCGCTTGAAATCGATAATATTGTGGCCCCTGTCATCTACATTCCGGATGCCGGCATATCAGCAATAGTCGGCGGGGAATTTAATATTGAACAGACTTTGACCAAAATAAGGGCCAGTCAAACGGCTGTTGTCACATATGCCGCAAGTTCTTCACTCGGAATTACCGCAGAGCAGGATATCTCTAATATCAGCGCTGCATCAGGCGGTATGGTGTATCTTACAACAAACAGCAATACCTATGTGCTGAATATTGAGCTTGCAGATTTATACTAAACTAAACGATTAACATTGCATCACCAAACTAAAAAACTTATATCGCTTATTTACTGCCTCTTTGTACGCGTTTAAAATCTTTTCACTTCCCGCGAAAGCACTGACAAGCATTATAGTGGTAGATTTAGGAAGGTGAAAGTTGGTTATAAGGCCGTCTACGGCTTTAAAGTTATAGCCTGGATAGATAAATATGTAGTTGGTGTTATTTAAATCAGCAGGCCTATTCTTCTATTCACAGCACCTAGCACTGCGGCTGCTACAGCTTCATAGATGTCGTGTTTAATTAAAGCACTGCCTAAAAGATATTCTTCTTTTTCGTCCATTGAAAGGAAAAGAAGAACAGATACGGCTTGATAGTTGCCAATTCTATATGTATATACATCATCTAATGAAAGCGCAAAGTCCTCAGCCAAAAAAAGCCGCACAGCATTTAACGCAGCACAAGCTGTGGTTCTCATGCGATTTTGAAGTGATGTCAAACCTGTTGCTGATCCTTCTAAGATTTTTCCTTCGGGATCAGCAAGTAAAACCTTTACTTCAAGATTATTACGGGTTTTGCTTGTTGCGATTTTCGATATTTTCAATCTCGGCTGCATCACATTTTTTTCATCATTTATCTGTGCAATACTTATTTTTTTGTGGTCGATTTCAGAGCCCAGAAATGCTATCAGTGTTGATTCCACATCTCTTGCTATCTGCTTAGGGCTTCTGCCGGTTTTTGATATGACATGAATTTCCGCTATTTTGCCATCAGGGCCTGTTATAATTTTCGCCGAAACAATGTCCTTTATTTTTTTTATCAGGTCCTCGCAATGGGAAATAAGCATAGTTTCCTCTGAAAAATAATCCATGATATCACCCCACATTTAATATGTTTTAAATTCGACTTTTATTCGGCAATTCCTTCTATAGTAAATATAATGATTAAAATATTATCAATAAACATTAAAAAGCCCGCTGTTTAGGCGGGCTTTGATTCATTCTTAAGTATTACAAAAGTTCGGGCTCTATCAAACCGTAGTTGCCGTCGCGGCGCTTATAAACCACGTTGACTTCGTCAGTTTCAGCATTAGAAAAAACAAAGAAGTCATGACCCAATAAATCCATCTGCATTACGGCTTCTTCCAAATCCATGGGTTTTAAGGCAAATTTCTTGATTCTTACAATTCTGGGCTCATTTTCATTTGATGCTTTCTTGCCATTTCCGCTGTAGTCAAAAGACTTCTTTTTGATGTTTCGAGCTGTTTTAGTCTTATACTTTTCTATTTGTTTTTCCAGTTTATCCACTACAGCGTCGATGGAAGAATACATGTCATAGGTTTCCGTTTCACCGCGCAGCAGCATGCCATTAATAGGCATAGTCACTTCCACAATGTGCCGATTTTTTTCGACACTTAATGTTACTTGAGCTTCTACCTCACTGTCGAAGAATCTTTCGAGCTTTCCTAATTTCTTTTCTGCATAGTCCTTTAAAGCTTTTGTTACAGTAAAATTTTTACCGCTGATGTTTAATTTCATAAAGCTCAACTCCCTTCTGGGAATTTTTTATAAAATGCATCGATTGATGCATTTTATCCGAAATTGCAATTATTGCTATATGTAAATATATTATATATAATATTTCGAGTTTATTCAAATTATATTTCCGCCAGCAAGCGGTAAAAACATAAAAAGCCTGGGGGATAGCCCAGGCTTATTTTCAGCTATTGAACCAATGTTACATTTTCGGCTTGAGGACCTTTTTGGCCTTCGACAACGTCAAATTCTACGCTATCTCCTTCTTTTAAGGTCTTAAAGCCTTCCTGCTGAATTGCCGAATAGTGAACAAAGACATCTTTGTCTCCTTCGACTTCGATGAAACCATAGCCTTTTTCTTGGTTAAACCACTTAACTTTACCTTGCAATTATTCATTCCTCCTAAAAACTCAATAAAAATATATGTCTATCTGGTTTCAATATATCACACTCAAAAAACAAAGTCAAATTTAACTTCCAACTTAAATATTCGGTTTTAAGCAACTCCTAATCATGAAAGCAGCCACCACCTATAAACTCCCGTATAATAGATGTAAGCGGAATATCTCGTTCATCATCAATCGGTTCCACATACTCCAGAAATTTTAAGAGGTGGTTTGCTTTTATATACTCCGGTTCTTGAATTTTAATTTGTTTCAAAAGTGGAACCGCATATTTTTTTAGTACGGGTATTTCATAGACTAATGCGGAATTAAACATTATATCTGCTTCTTCCTGATATGGAAAAATGTTTTCTTGTGCACCTTTCATAACAGACGGCCATATAGATATAGTTCTTTTGGCATCAGCTGCTCTACACCGGTTGTCGCGAACAATGCGCCTTAATAATCTTGTATCTGTGGTAGAAATACGGTTGTGATTGTCAAGATTGATTTGAGTCAAAGCACTTACATATATTTTAAATTTATTTTCTTTCGGAATTGATGCCGTTAAATGCTCATTCAATCCGTGAATACCTTCAATAATAATGGGCTGGTCTTTTTCAATTTTTATTGGAGAATTTCTATATTCTCTTTTCCCTGTTTGGAAATTGAATTTTGGCAGAATAACTTCCTTCCCCTGAATAAGTCTTGTCAAGTGCTGATTAAAAAGCTTCAGATCAATAGCCTCTAATGCTTCAAAGTTTGGTTTTCCATTCTCACCCGGCGGAGTCTTATCTCTGTCTAGAAAATAATCGTCTAAAGAAATAGAAATTGGTTTAAGGCCGTTTACCATAAGCTGCACTATGAGCCTCTGAGCAAAAGTAGTTTTGCCCGATGAGGAAGGTCCGGCTATAAGAATTATTCTTAACTGTTCGCTGTCTTTATAAATAATATCTGCAATCTGGGCTATCTTTTTTTCATGGAGGGCCTCGGCTATTCTTATGACCTCACCGCTTTTACCTGATGTTATGCAGTCATTTAAAGCTCCTACATCGGGAATCCCCAGAATCTGTGCCCACCTGTTTGATTCTCTAAATATACTAGAAAGTTTTGGCTGCTCGCGATATGGCGCTATATAAGTAGGATTTGTTTTGCTTGGATGCTGCAAAATAATGCCCGGCAAATAGAACTTTAGTTTAAACCATTTTAAATAACCTGTAGATGGCACCATATATCCGTAAAAGTAGTTTTTCATGCCGTCCAGTTCATATATATTGATATATTCCTCTTTCCGATACTTCAGCAGCCTTACTTTATCTTGCATACCGGCTTTTTCAAACATATCCAGAGCATCTTCAATGGGTATTTTATTTTTTTTAATGGGAACATCCTTTTCAACCAACTGCCGCATTCTATTCTCTACGGCCGCTACTTCTTCCTCATCTATCGGTTCTTCAGCCATTACCTCGGAATACAGTCCATCGCCAAGAGAATGTTCAACACGAACCTGACAGTTCGGTATGATATCATGGCAAGCCTTTACAAATAAAAATATCAATGACCTTAGATATATTTTCATCCCGGTTTCTGTCGACATGTCGATAAACTCTACTTCACAATCTTTATCAAGCACATATGTCAGTTCTCTAAGGTTCCCATCAACTATGGCAGCAATAATAGGAGAATTAAAATTATGCTGGTAATCCTCTGCTATCTCCACTAGCTTTATTGCCTTATCAATACTTATATTTTCAAAACCCTTGATAGTTATATTCATGGTACACCTCTTTTCCTGCAAAAACTCTTATTGCAGCACATTTCAAGCTATAAAGAAACTATCGGCTTGCTCCTGCTCCGCCGCTGCTGCCGCCGCCAAAGCCTCCGCCACCGAAGCCGCCTCCGCCAAAACCTCCACCTCTAAAACCACCGCCGCCAAAACCGCCACCAAAAGGACCATTAAAGGGATTCCTGCGGTAGTACCGGCGGCTGTGTTTTTTAGTCAGCAAGATCAGGATAATTATGAAAATTATTACGGCAAGAAGTATTTCCCAAAAAGCTATGTCATCGTCTTCCGCAACTGAATAATTTTGCAGGTCTGATAATTCTTCATCTGCTAAATCCAAACCATATTCCTTGGCAACTTCAGAACAAACTGCCATAAAGGTATCTCGGATTCCTTTGGAATATTCTCCTATTTCAAAAGCGGACAGTGCAAAATTGTCAAGAATAGCCCCCGCCTTACCGTCATTTATTGCACCTTCAAGGCCATACCCTACCTCTATCCGAATGCGTCCCCTTTGATTATTTAAGATACTTTCTTTATTTACAATGATTAATATACCATTATTTTTTTCCTTATCGCCTATTCCCCAGCTCCTAAATAATTTGAGGGCATAATCTTCTATCTCCATATTTGATAAGTCATTTACAGTGACAACAACTATTTCGGCCTCAGTCTTATCATCTAGGGTCTTTGCAATTTTTTGCATTTCCAGTTTGTCAGCTTCATCTATAAGGTTGGCATAATCAAATACATAAATATTTGTATCAGGTTTAGCAGGCACAGGTTCAGCCGAAGCAAAACCCGAGTTTATAAGCATGAGGCTAAAAACCAGAACCGCAACTACAGAAGATAATGGTTTGGTTTTTACGGGCTTTTTTAATTCATGAGATTTTAATTTTTTAATCAATTTATGTCACCGCTTTCGCAACCAATCAGCCTGCAAATTACAGCTATTTACTATCATCGTTAAAATCTACAATCGGAGTTTCCTTCGCATTTTCCGCAGCTTTAAAGTAGTCCTTCTTTTCAAAGCCAAAAAGTTTTGCAACAATTACGGTTGGAAATCTTCTTATTTTTGTATTGTAATCCTGTACAGCATTATTATAATCCATGCGAGATACTGCTATACGATTCTCTGTTCCTGCCAGTTCATCTGCCAGTTGTCGAAAATTGGCATCGGCCTTCAGTTCAGGATAGTTCTCCGCTATTGCAATGAGCCTTGACAGAGCCGTTGTAAGTTCCTTGTCAGCCTCAGCCTTTTCAGTTACAGAACCTGCGGCCATGAGTTTCTCCCTGGCTCTAGTAACCTCTGTTAATATTTTTTCTTCATGTGCGGCATAACCTTTTACCGTATTTACTAAATTAGGTATTAAATCCATCCGCCTTTGCAGTTGATTTTCTACTTGACTCCATGCACTGTCAACCGCCTCATCGGCTGCTACCAAGCTGTTGTATGTCAAAAAAACAGGCATTACCAAAATAGCGATTATTAATAGTACGGCTATTACTATTTTAAATACGTTTTTCAATGAAGTCCCCTCCCATGTTCGATGTGTATCTTATATATTATACACGAAAATCTATGAAAAAACAGCACCTTATAATTTATAATAAATAGTAAAATGTTTATTTGCCGAATTTTGTAAATGTATTATACTGTATACAAGTATTTATTTTTTGTTGTATTCAGTAGTTATCTGTTGGTTTTAGTTATATTAAACATATAATACAGATAAAATAAATACTATATAAACATTTGTAATATATAACTTGGAGGGAAGAAGATGAGTAAAAAGCTTATTGCTGTTTTGTTAACTGCTTTATTATTAATAGGGCTTTTAGCCGGTTGCGGCGGTAAAACCGGCAGTGATGCAAACGAGCCTGTCAAGGATAAGGAACAAAAAACTGAAAAGGTTTTTGTAACAATTGCAACAGGAGGTACAGCTGGAACTTATTTCCCGCTCGGCGGAGCTCTTGCTGACATTTGGACAAATAATATCAGCAATGTTAATTCAACAGCACAGACAACCGGTGCATCGGTAGCCAATGTCAATCTCCTTCGAAATGGCGAAGTGGAAGTAATTTTTGTTCAGAATGATATCGCATATTATGCAGCTAACGGCATCGAGATGTTCCAGGACAATAAGTATGAAGACATCAAGGGGCTTGCCACTCTCTACCCGGAAACTATTCAAATTATTACTCTAGAAGGCAAAAAAATAGATTCACTTGCAGACTTAAAGGGTAAAAAGGTTGCCGTAGGTGCGGCAGGAAGCGGCACCGAAGCTAATGCCCGGCAGATACTGGAAGCTGCCGGAATTACTTATGATGATATTAGTGTCCAGTACCTATCCTTTTCTGAAGCCGCAAATAATCTAAAGGACGGCAATGTCGATGCAGCCTTCGTTACTGCCGGATTTCCAACAGCAGCCGTCCAGGATATTGCCGCACAGCATAAGGTAAAACTGCTGACCGTTGATGATGCACTGGCAGACAAACTTATAGAAAAATATCCGTTCTACGTCAAAACAGTCATACCTGCCGATACTTACAACGGTATGGCAGAAGATGTAAAAGCTGTTTCCGTCATGTCAATGCTCGCAGTAAGCTCAAATCTTGACGAAGAAATTGCTTACAACTTACTCAAGACAATGTATGAAAACCCGGACAGATTAAAAGCTGCCCACTCGATGGGTGCTTTAATCAAGGCTGAAACAGGTCGTGATGGTATGTCAATCGACCTTCATCCGGGTGCTGACAAATATTTTAAAGAAGGAAAATAAATTCAGGGAGGATGCTGAGCATTGGAAATTAACTCCAATGCTCAGATTTTATGAAACTGCGGTTAGAAATTTTTATATTTCTTATTATTTTTTGCATGGCTATATTTTTCTCCAATTATCGGATAGTTAAAGAAAAAACTCTCATATTAGAGGATGAACAACAAAAGACCGTTACGGTTATAGCTGTTCCAGACAGAAGATTTGCACTGAACTTCATACATTCTGTGCAGAAAACTCCAGTACATGAATTTTTTTTAATCAGCAATGATAATAAACTTATTCTGGAAAAAACTACTTACCACTCTTTAGGAGTCGGTCTTCCTTTTTCAGACGAAAACGGTGAATTTTTAAATGAAGAGGGTGAATTCGTCCTTAATATGCACAGGGAATTTGAATCAATACCTATAAGAGTTTCACCTATCCCGCAACATTCTATAACCGTTGGCGGCAAAGACTATCCCCTTCTTGATTTTGTTGAACCCGAGGGCCTGCTCACCATACGAGCAAAAGATAGGTTGCTAATAAAAAATACATTACACAAGGAGAGGGAAAATGAGTGATAAATACCAGGAAACTTCTCAAAATCATGAGGATATATTGAGAAAATTTGATAAAGAATCGGATTATCGAGTACTTTCAGGATTTTCCGCTAAAATAGTAGCAGCTATTGCTATTGCTTTTTCTGTTTTTCATCTTTATACAGCTGTTTGCGGAGTGCTGGATGCCATGATTCAAAGGTCTATTCATCTTTCCTTCGGATTATGCTTAATCTTTTTACTATATCCTGCCAGAAAAGAATGGCCTAGAAATAAAGTTCATCCGGTAGATGTAGTTTTCGCTATTTTAGGCGCCGCGGTACCTATGTATATAATAATTTTTTATCAGGATCTGGTTTTGCGTGCAGGAACCGTTACAACCATGGATTATGTCGTAGGTCTTATTGCAATACTATTGGTCTTAGAGGCCGCCAGGCGCGTGGTTGGCTGGCCTATTGTGACTATCGCATCTTTATTCATCTTATATGCACTGTTTGGGCGTCAAATTCCCGGTCAACTGGCACATCGAGGAATTGCTCTGCCCAGTCTTGTCGGGCATCTTTTTTATACTACTGAAGGCATTTTTGGAATACCTATTGGGGTTTCTTCCACTTTTATATTTCTTTTTATACTGTTTGGAGCTTTTCTTGAAAAAACCGGCATGGGAGAATTCTTTATCGATTTAGCCAATGCCGTGGCTGGCTGGGCATCTGGCGGCCCTGCTAAAGTTGCGGTGCTTTCCAGCGGTCTTATGGGCACCGTTTCCGGCAGTTCCGTAGCTAATGTGGTTGGAACCGGAAGTTTCACAATACCGATGATGAAAAGGCTCGGCTATAAACCTGAATTTGCAGGGGCTGTAGAGGCAACTGCATCTACAGGCGGTCAGTTGATGCCCCCTATTATGGGTGCTGCAGCTTTTCTCATGTCCGAATTTACTCAGATATCTTATGTGAAAATAATCGGTGCTGCGGTTATTCCGGCTCTTCTCTATTATTTTGGAGTTTGGACCGGAGTTCACTTGGAAGCTAAGCGTCTTGGACTTAAAGGATTAAATAAGGATGAGCTCCCCAAAATTAAAACAATTCTCTTGGAAAGAGGGCATTTGCTGCTGCCGCTTGTAGCCATAATATATCTTTTAGTAAAGGGATTTTCCCCAATGAAGGCTGCTCTTTTTGCTATTATTTCATCAATAGTAGCTTCCTTGCTTAGAAAAAATACAAGAATAAGTTTAGCAGATATCATAAACGGTCTTGAGCAAGGAGCCAGAAGTGCTCTGGGCGTTATTGCGGCCACTGCCTGTGCAGGTATAATCATAGGTGTTGTAACTCAAACAGGACTTGGTTTAAAAATGGGCTCTACCTTAGTAGGCCTTGCTAAAGGCAATCTGTTACTTACACTGTTCTTTACAATGCTAACATCCATCATATTAGGCATGGGGGTTCCTACTACGGCTAACTATGTTATTACATCGACAATAGCGGCACCGGCGCTTTTAATGATGAATGTACCGGTACTTGCCGCTCATATGTTCGTCTTTTATTTCGGCATTATTGCTGATATTACGCCTCCGGTAGCATTAGCCGCTTTTGCCGGTGCCGGCATAGCTAAGGCAAACCCTTTAAAAACAGGGCTTGAAGCTTCCAAGCTTGCCATTGCGGCTTTCCTGGTACCATATATCTTTGTATACAATCCATCCATGCTTTTAATAGATGTAACTGCATGGGGAATCATACAAATTATCATCACTTCCATAATCGGCATTATCGGCGTGGGCTCCGCAGTAGCAGGCTACTTAATAACTGATGAATCGTTTATAGAACGCATTATCTTTTTTATCGGCGGGATACTGCTGGTAACGCCCGGCTTAAAAACCGACCTTGCCGGGTTGGTGCTACTGATATTAGGCTATATTATGCAGCAGCGCAAAATCTCAAAACATGTGGTAAATGATAGCGAAAACTAAAATATAATCTGAATGATTTAAATGATTTATAGGGATAGAAATATTCGTTTTACATAAGGTCGTTGGGTAAACCAATTTGCCTTCATAAGGCATAACCTGACGACCTTAATTATATACATAAAAAAATACATCCGGTCTTTATGCCGTTTTTATAAGCAATTTTTTATTATGTTATGTTTTACATAGAAGAATACTCCCTTCTAAGAATTTTTTTATATTAATTTTACCGCTAATTGGGCTTTTACCGCGTAAAAAATCCATCTCTTTTTTTACTTCTGTAAAATCGAAAAGCGTAGAAGCAAACCTTATAAATTGCTCATTGTTATAATCTTCAAGTCCCATTGATGCCACATTCTTAAGCGCTTTATCTATAGCTCGGCGTATTCTCATTTCAATAGCCTTTATATCGGTGGATTTTTTTTCATCATAATTTTCGTAGTATTGTTTTAGGTACTGATATATATCCTGTAAATTATTTATATTCTGCCAGAACTTTTCATGGTTTTCTATGATGATCTTTATATCTTCACTGCCGGTTTCGCCAAGTATTCCCAGGTCTGCCAGAAAAAATCCTACTTTGTTTAGACCCTTTTTTATATTCACCTCAAGCAGCGGCATATCATCCAGATTAATTACTGTCGTTCGTATTTTATTAACGGTGTCTTTTAGTTTTATGATTTCCTGTACTTTGGAAATCACGCTTACGGTTTCTATGGCATTGATTGGCTTATGTATGAAAAACTCTATTCCAGCCTGATAAGCCTGGGAAATCATTGCCTGGTCCTCAACTTGTGAAATCATAATAAAATGTGTATTAATACCTCTTTTTTTCAGACTCTTTATTATTTCCAGCCCGTCTTTACTTGGGAGAAGAAAATCCATAAGCACTATATCCGGCTTCAAAACGGAAATTTTTTTCTCAGCTTCTTCACCGTCTCCGCTGTCCCCGACAATGTCTCCAAGATTGTTGTTTTCAATAATTCCCGAAAGAATTCGCCTTACTGCTCTATCATCATCTACTATCATCACGCGAAAGTTCATGTTTATCCCCCTGCACAGTTGTAAAATTTCCCTCTAAGGGCATGCGTATTTCAAATTTTGTGCCCTCAGTAGGAGTTGAAGTTACTGAAAGGCTGCCGCTCATATCCTCCACGAGATTTTTTACATTAACTAAACCAAGTCCTGTAGAAATTAAGCCGTCTTCGTTGTATTTCGTAGAAAAGCCCGGTTCAAAGATATAGGGAAGGTCTTTAGCATTGATTCCCTTCCCATCATCAGAAACAGTTATTATAACCGTTTCTTCGTCTAAACATATGTTTATTTCAATAACCCCTTTATCGTCTATGGCATCCAGTGCATTAGAAACCAAGTTGTTGAAAATAGAGAACATCGAAAAGTAATTAATTACAACTAAATTTGGTACTGTATTGATTTTTAATTTTACATCTTTTTCAATTGCGCTTATCAATCTCTGTGTATTTGATTTAATTATATCAAGTACGGCCGTTAGCTGCATACCGCCTATTTCTTCGGGCAGCAGTTCTTTTACCCCTGCCAAAATTCTAAGGTAATCCTTTTTTATTTCGTGAATATCTTTGGCAAGATTCAAGGCTTTTTTCTTTAATCTTATAACATCATTATCATCAATATCCAAAACCAAAGATTGATATATTTCATAGCCTTCCCTCATCGCATCTTCTAAGTCTTTTGAGGATTTTTTTATATAAAAAAACTCAGCCTTCAAATCCGACAGCAGTTTAAGTAGTTCGGCATAACGTTTTTCATGTTCTTCACGCATTATAACAAGCCTGTATCGCTCTATTATCCAATAGACAGCAAACGTAATAATGCTGCGAATCAAGCCTACGGCAAGCACCCTATTGAATATTTCCTGAAAGTAAATCAAATTCATTTCACCTCTTGCGGTAAGCTCGACAAAATTAGCTCCGATATCTGCTAAGGTCATTACAGCAATAAAGTTTACAGGCATCTTCAAAAGTGCTTTTATATTCCCTATTCTTAAAAATATTCCATATGCTACATAAAAAAAGAAGGCAGGATAGTGAAGGTTAACTGCATAAATAAAAGTGCTTTTGCCGATAACGCAGCTCAACAGTATGCGAAAAATCATAATAACCAGCCCGGAAAAGGGAACCAATACCATTTCAGGTATATAATCAAAATATAATACCAAAAAAGATAAAGTAACAACTCCCACGGTAAATCGGAAATTAGTTCCAAAAGGATAAAAATACAGCTCCCCTGTCAGGGCTGCTAAGGCTGCGGTTATCAGCATTTCCTTGTAATAGCTTTTAACGGACAAGCTTTCATCTCCCTCCTGATAGGAGAGTTGTTTGGTTTCAAAGAACCTTACTAAATAATATTATACCAAAATCTATCGTTGATTCCACTGCAGAAAGTCAGTTTTGTTGTAAAAAGTATTTATTAATGTTTTTGCTATAAAAAAGCGAGCGAGCGGGCGACCAGTGGTCGCCCCTACTTTTAGGATGATTTTATGAAGGCTAGAACAAGTAATAAGATTCCCGGCAGATACTCTGTTAGCTTTTGGTTTAGAAATACTAATTTTTTACGACCTATATACAGGCCTATTGATAAAAAAATGAGACTTGCTATGCTAACCAAGGTTGTAGTCCATATTATTCCAAAACCTGCCGCTGCAGCACCAAAGCCTGCTCCAAAGGAATCCACGGCAAGGGCAGCTCCCAGCAGTAAGGCTTCTCCGATATCAATAATCCCTGAAGTATCTGTATCGGCAGCAATCGGTTCTCTTAATATTTTTATGACAAGACCCAGCGGCTTTATTTGAAAACTGGCGATAGTTTTTGTGCTTATGCTGCTATTTTCTCTTGCGTATGTCTTTAAAAGCGACCAGATACCTAAAATCGACAGCAGTATAGACCCTATGAATTTGGTTTCGATGGGATAAAAAAATCCTATTGCAATATTTCCAAAAACCATAGCCGTCACAAATGCACAGGAAGTGGCCGCTACTATAACCAGTTGTGAAAACCAGGGAATTTTTATATCTTTCATTCCGTAAATTATTCCGGCAGATAAACCATCTACACTTACTGCAATTGCAAGTATGATTCCGGTAAAAATGTTCAATCGACATCTCCCCTTTTATTTATGCGAATTCATCATTGTTTTTTGGTTGTTCCGGTTTATGCTTTAAACTCTGTGGTTTTAGCTTTTAATACTTCTTCTTGCAGCAGCTGCCATATCTCTCTAAATAATGTTGCAAATCTGGGCGATGAACGTAATGATAGAATATCTCTCGGTCTTGGAATATCCACCGGAACTATTGCTTTAACTTTCCCGGGATGTGCTGTCATTACCATTATCCTATCAGCCAAAAGAAGCGCTTCGTCAATACTGTGTGTTATAAAAATAGAAGTTTTGCCGCTGCCATCCCATATTTTTAAGAGTTCTTGCTGTAAAATCAGCCGATTTTGTTCGTCAAGAGCTCCAAAAGGCTCATCCATAAGTAAAATTTCAGGGTCACTTACAAAAGCCCGTGCAACATTGATTCTCTGTTTCATCCCACCGGATAATTGATAAGGAAAGGCATTTGCAAATTTGTCCAGACCCATTAATTTTAAATAATGCTCGACTATGTTCAATCTTTTATCACTTGGGAAACCTCTAATTCTCAAACTGTAAGCTACGTTTTCCGCAACCGTCATCCATGGAAATACGGAATCGCCCTGAAACACCATTGATGTCAAAGGTTTTTCAGGATTTTTCGACCTCATAAACACCTTTCCTTTGGTTTGCTTTTCCAAACCGGCCAAAATCCTAAGCAGTGTGGTCTTGCCACAGCCGCTAGGACCCAAAATGCATAAAAATTCACCTTCCCTTACCGATAAATCTAAGTCTTTAATCGCAACAACCTTTTCCTTGCGTGTATAAAACTCTTTATTTAGTTTTTCTATGCGTATAACCTCGGTGGGATACAATAAGCTCACCTCCTGTTGTTTGCCCAAGGTATAACAATTTTTTCCGCAATATCTAAAAGACATGAGAAAATATATCCTAAGAAAGCCATTGTTATAAGAGCTACAAACATTTTCTCAATATCGAACATGTCATATGCTCGCCAGACCATCCACCCAACTCCCGCTTTTGCTGCCGAAAGTTCTGCTGCTACTATCAGCAGCAAGGCAGTACCCATACCCAGCTTAAAGCCTGCGAATATCATGGGCAGTGCTCCGGGAAAAGCCACTGTTGTGTAAAACTGAAAAGGGCTTGCTCCAAAGTTTTTTGCTATGTCAAGATATATTTCATCAATATTTAATACACCCGCCATGGTATTTATTAAGACTAGGTAGAACACCCCAATGGCTATGGTAAATATTTTCGACGTTTCACCTAGGCCAAAAATAATAAGAATCAGCGGCATAATCGCCAGTTTTGGAATTGGGAAGGTGACTGCTACCATAGGCATAAGACTGGCCCTTACCGGTGGAAAAAGTCCCATTGATAAACCTAGGACTACTCCAGGCACGGCTCCGGCTATAAATCCCAGCAGTATTCTTCGAGCACTGATAAGGGTATGATACAAAAGTTCCCCTGAATAAAGCATCGGAATCATAGTTTTGAAAATCATTACAGGGCTTGAAAACAATCGAACATCAATAAGCCCCCATCGCGCGAATAACTCCCATAATACCAAGAGTAACGACGGGGAGAAAAAAGTCAGGACTTTTAATATAATCGCTTTATTCACCAATTTTGTCTTGGGTTTGCACTCTTCTTCTTTAATAACAATATTCATCTGTTCAATGTTTTTGTAAATATGTTCTTCAAATAAGCTCATGGTATTTCTCCTTTTTTCATTAAGTTGGCCGAAAACCGGTATTCGATTTTCGGCCGCATATATTACCTATTTGGAATATCTTCCCAATATTTTAACGGCATATTCGGCATAGCTGTTGTCTACCACATCTTCGGCCTCTAATTCTCCTTTTAATAAATCTCTTTGTTTATACCAGTCAAGGTCCATTTGGATACCTTTCATTCTTACGAAACCATCTGGATTAAAGCCAACAGGGTACATTTTTTCATAGAGTTCCTTCTCTTTTACAACTGAATACTCTGCAAGGATTGATATGATTTCGTCTTTATTTATGTTTTTAAAAAAGGCATCATTGTAATCTCTTATGGCTTTAATATAAGCAACCATGAAACGGTTAGCAACTTCCGGCTGGTCAAGCATGCTCTTTCCATAGACCAAAAGCGCAGTTTGAGCATCAGGATCATACTCTGAAGGGTCTTTCCACGGATCCGCAATATCTTTGGCGATAGCGGCAGCTACAAAGGGTTCGATTACCATGCCTCCATCGATGCTTTTATTGCTCATAGCAGCCACTATATCGGGAAAACTTCTGATGACTTGTAAATCTACATCATTTGTAGTCATCCCTCCCTGATTCAGTACTCGGTCTAGGGCAATTTCATCAAGAGAAGCGGTGCCTACTACAGCAAGTTTACGCCCTCTTAAATCCTTAAAGTCTTTTATCTCATCTACCAAGTCTTTGCGTATCATTAAACGATAATATCCCTGGCCTTCGACATTAATACCTTTGTCTCCGACAATTTTTATCGGTATATCTCGAAGAATTGCATTAAACAGTCCAGATGCCGTAACGGTACATCCTACATCAAGCTGGCCTGCTCCCAAGGCATTTATCATATCTTGACCGGTATTGAAAGCAATAGATTCAATTTCAATGCCCAGTTCCTCGTAATAACCTTTGGCCATACCTATAAGCACACCTGCATCAGATACTACTTCCTTCATTCCAACCGTCACCTTTACGGGCGGGGAAAGAGGCTCAAGTTCAGGTTTTTTTCCGATAGTTTGTTCTTTTTGTACTTCTTCAGGTGTCACGTTATCGGTTTTCTCTTTTACCGCCTGCCCTCCACATCCAGTAACAGTTACTGAAAACAGCATAACCGCAACTAAAAGCAGTGCTATACGTCTCAAACAAACCACCCCTTTAAAAAATAACTTTCTTTATATTATTCTTGTGGACATAAATCGGTTACGACTTATAAAACAATTTATTAAAAATAACATTATTAAAATAACTGTTCCGAAAATTATTCGCATAATAGGAACAGGAAGATAGTTGAATTCATATAATGGAATTAACCCGGAATTAATTAATATTTTTAACAAGTGTTTTAAGTATTAAATACATAGACTAATCGTTTTTAAAGCATTTTGGGAAGGTGGTGATTTTAATAGGCTTTGCTGTAATAATTTTTTTACTGTTTCTTGTAGTTTATTATTACATGGTAAAACCAAAAAATTTTATAGGCGGATTTCATAAGGTTAAGATTCAACAATTAAAATCTGTCAACAATTTAGACTGTTTAACGGTATTTGACAAGAGCGATGAAGTTCATGCAGAAAGAGGTGGTAAGGACAAAAATTTAGAATCATGTTCAAAACTTCAAGAAGAAACGCCGGAACAATACTTGCACTATAACGAAGAAGATGATTTTAAGAAAGCGGAAGATGAGTTGGATTTATGTAAAGAGTCCTCACATGATAGTGTGTCACAAAATATATTAGATGTTTTGGAAATTAATCAAATGGGAGGAAAAAGGGAGGATGAAAAAATGGCTTTAATTAAGGTTCCCGTTTTAATCGGTGAAGGTTCTATCCAAAAAATGGTAGAATCCGCCGTAACGCTGGAAGAAATTGCAATTAAGGTAAAGGAAATAAGGGCTTTGGTAGAAAACCTGAATACTACTGTTATACAGGATAAAGTCATTATTCAAGGAACACTTCACAAGCAGATATTCTATGTTGGTGAGGATGCAGTTGTTCACCATCAGACAGAACTTATACCTATCAGCTACTTTATTGATATAGATGGAGCATTACCTGGAATGAACACAACCGTAACACCTGTGGTGGAACATGTAGCCTTCACGCTTTTAGATTCGACAACTCTGCACCAGAAGGTCATATTGTCTTTTTCTGTTATAGTAACAGATGTTCAAAATCTTGAAGTTGAAACAGGAGAAGAAGAAACACCGCTTTATTATGTATCTGAAATTGAGGGGCAAAACTCGCAGCAGCTTATAGTTGAAACAACGGTAACACTAAATCAACCGGCACTTAAAGTTGACGAAATAACGGCCGTAGTGCAAGATATACTAACTGATGTGATAACAGATAAGGTAATTATTCAAGGAATTCTCCATAAACAAATATTCTATGTAGGACTTGACAATATAGAATATCACCAAGCGGAAGATATACCTTTCAGTCTCTTTGTAGATGTGGAAGGAGCCACTCCCGGCATGCATGTTCAAGTAGAATCAACCATTGAAACAATTAATTATGCTCTTGAAAACAGTAATGATTTAACGCAAAAAGTAGTTATTCAATTTTCTGTTGTAGTCACACAGAATACCAGCCTAAATATTATCGAAGGAACAGAAGAACCAATCCTTCTTGTAGATGAAGTGGTAGGCGAAACTACCGGCCAAACTCTTTTACAAGATATTATAACAATGGATAAACCAACTCAAAAGATAAGGGATGTTGATGCAGAGGTTACATCAATTACTGCTCAAATCATT
The DNA here is from genome assembly GCF_000328765.2 of Tepidanaerobacter acetatoxydans Re1. Taxonomy (NCBI): domain Bacteria; kingdom Bacillati; phylum Bacillota; class Clostridia; order Thermosediminibacterales; family Tepidanaerobacteraceae; genus Tepidanaerobacter; species Tepidanaerobacter acetatoxydans. Next base: position 869,692 of record NC_019954.2, on the reverse strand, counting down.
GCAAATAAGGTAATCATCCAAGGTATAATCCACAAGCAAATATATTATATCGGCACCGACGATATTGAATATGAAATGGGCGAAGACGTAGAATTCAGTTTCTTTGTGGATTTACCTGATGCCGAACCTGAGATGCATGCGGCCTTGGTACCGACTATAGAAAGCGTAATAACGGAATTGCTGAGTGAAACCGAAATGTTGGAAAAAGTTGTGCTGAAGGTAGATGTGTTAGTATTGTCAACAGTAAGATTAAACATTGGGGCTGTGCCTGTGCCATAACAATATAACAATAGCAAATGTTAAAAGCAAGCGGCTACAGCTGCTTTTTATAAAGCAGAATTGCCGCTTTTTTTATAATTCATAAAGAAAAAACCTCAGTTGAAAATATAGAGCCTAATAGGTATAAATTTTAAGGCCGTATTTGCATTACAACATGAGCACAAAAATCTAATTTTGCGATTTCATCTATCTTTGTAGGCACAAGATCTCCTTCATCGGATAATTTATGGAAAATTACCCTCTTGGATTTTTGAAATTTATTTAAAAGCTGGATAAACACGCACCAGTCTTTTTGCAGCATCATCTTATTTAATTCAAATATAATGATTTTAACCGTTTCTGATTGTATCAATTTTTGCATACCTAAAAAAGCATGATACTCACCACCTTCAATATCTATTTTAATAAGGTTGATTGTATCAAATTTATCAAAATAATTATCAAGAGGTTCCGAATCTATTTCAATTTTATCAATTTGATCTGAATATAGCTTAAAATACTCATCATTATGCCTATTGATAGAGGAATTACCCATGAATCTCTTGGTAATATAAAATGGGATTTTAGTGATACATGAGTATACTGCTTTATTTGATATTGTTACCCTATCCTGAACATAGTTTATGGATAAGTTGTCAAAAAGAAGTGAATTTAAATAAGGATTCGGTTCATAAGCAAATACTTTTCCCGTAGGCCCTACCAACATGCCTAGTAAGACTGTAAAATATCCAAGGTTTGCTCCAATATCAAAAACCGTAAAACCCTGTTTTATATTTTTAATTAGATATTTTGTAAGCGGAAGTTCCAAACTACCACTAATTATTAATTCCGGTGACAGGCTCAAATCCATTGAAGGTATTATTAGCTTACCACCATATACTGTCACAACCAACATTCTTTGACCCCCTATATATGTTCCCCTCATCTTATCGCTCCTCCTAAATCTATTTTTATTTCATTGTATTCAATATTAATCTAACCGTTGATAAAAACAGAAATTTAACTCTGTAACACTTCATTCTAAATTGAATATAATTTATTAGGAGGTGATAATGACATGGCTTTTACCTATACAGCAAGTTCTACAGGCAGTACACTTCAGACTGAAACTGTTTCAATTGAAGTATCGCCCGCCAGCGGAGTAATCGCAGCCACAATGCTGCCCGGAGATTCAGTTTCTGGCACAATAAATGTATCAAATACGGGTACCGTTGACGAATATTATTTTATTACGGCTGATTGGAAAGCTGCTGATGATGATACAACACCTTCTTTAGCAGCACTGTTAGCCTATAATTTAAATGTAAGTGTTGCTGTTGGGGACACAGATTTGTTTGCCGGCAAACTGGAAGACCTGATAGATAGGCCAGACAGCCCCGGCAGGGAGTTGACTTTAACAACTGCTAATGAAGACGTAAGCTTTAATTTTACTTTACCTACAGATGCCGGTAATGCTGTGCAAGATATTGACCTGGCAATAGATTTTGTTTTTGTAGCAACTTCATAAAAAAGGGCCTTCATGAGAAGGCCCTTATTGCAAGGAGAGATTTGAATGGGAAAACATCGTGAGAATAATATTGTAGCGATGATGCCTGCAAGAAATGAATCGGGTCGGCATCTATGTGAAGTGTTAAATCATCTTTCGCAATGGGTTGATAAAATAGTAGTCCTTGACGATGCGTCAGAAGATGATACCTTTGAAATTGTCAACAGAAATGAAAAGGTTATAGCTTATAAAAATGAGCATTGTATCTTTGAAGAAAATGAGTCGGCTTTAAGATCAAAGCTATGGGAACTAACAATAGCGCAAAATCCTAACTGGATTTTAGCTATTGATGCCGATGAAATTTTTGAAGACAGAATTATTGATGAAATACTTTTGTTAATAAACCAAGAATATTATGATGCAATTTATTTTAGAGTATTTGATTTCTGGTCATCCAAAATCTGTTACAGAATAGACGGAGGTTGGAATCCATGGACTACATTCTGGCCTTTTTTAATAAGATACAACCCCGATATAAGTTATTATTGGCCCAACAGAGAAATTCACTGCAGCAGATTCCCACAGCCCTGTGAAAATTTTATACCTTATTACTCAGATATTAGAATAAAACATTTTGGTTGGGCTGATGCAAAGGAGCATTATAAGAAGTTTTTGTTTTATCGAGATAAGGATATAAAAATTTTTGGGCAAATCAGGCCACATACTCAAAGCATAATGATAACACCAAAGTCTAATGATTTAGAAACATGGCAAGAAGCAAAGCGGCTTAGTTTTTTGAAAGAGGTGTACTCGTAAATGTATGATATTCTATACCTACCCAGTTTCGATTACTTCAATTTTCGCCAAAGGCCTCAACACCTTTTATGGGAGCTTTCAAAATTAGGTTTCAATGTTATGTACTGTAATGTTACTCAAACTTCAACGGATTTTATCCCATTAAGCGCTACTTTCAATTTATGCAATAACATAAAATCGCTTGATCATAACAAGGAATATATAATGTGGCTCACACATGGGCCTTATGCTGAATTGCTGCCGGAATTCAATCTCAAAATGGTTATAAGTGATTTTGCCGATGCTTCTGTAGATGAGTTTTCAAAATTTGCGGTTTATGATGAACAAAAAATTATTGCTGCGGATTTAGTATTTACTGCATCCGAAAAACTATTTTTAGACATTTCAAAAAAACACCCTAGATGCTATAAAGTAAACAACGGTGTTGAGTTTGAGCATTTTGCCAAAAGTGTAACAAGAAGCTCGCAACCGCCTGCTGATATAGTTAAGGCTTGTTCTAAACCTATTGTGGGTTTTTGGGGGGCTTTATCCTCTTGGATCGATTTTGCTTTAATTGAATTTATAGCTGACATTAGAAGTAATTATAATTTTGTTTTTCTTGGCACATTTACTACAAATGTTCCTAGGGTTCCCATTAAATCCAACATATTCTATTTAGGGCCGAAAGATTACGAGATATTACCCTATTACGCTCAATGGTTTGATGTAGCAATAATTCCATTTCAGATAAAAGACGTAACCCTCGCCGCAGATCCTATAAAAGCCTATGAGTACATCGCTTCAGGTCTCCCTGTGGTATCTACAAATCTGCCCCAGTTGGAAGGATTGGCAGATGTTAGGCTTGCAAGAACACCAGAGGACTTTGTATCATGCCTTGATTGGGCAGTTTATAATGGAAAAAGCCAAGAAAAAATAAAATTACGAATGGAAATAGCAAAACAGAACACTTGGAAAATGCGAGCTATATGTATAGCTGAAAAAATAAAAGAATTAATTTTAGAACCTTAGAATAGGGGGAAATAATGTGTCAAAGCGGATTGGAATCTTAACTACTAATTTTTATAGCCCAGATGGCCTAAGAATGATATATGGTGGAGCAGAACGGTACGGATTTGAATTAACTAAGCTTTTGATGGATTTAGGTTATAAAGTAGCTTGGTGGCAGATCGGAAGCGGATGGCAAAAAGAGCTTTTACATGGTGTCCAAATAAATTCAATCCGAGAAACCAAAAACGAATTCATGACTTTCCCACGCCTAAATCAGCACTTTCATGAACAGGCAATGGAATTAGATTATGCTATTTATTTTGTAACCTTTTTAGCATATCCGCAAGTTTTAGAGAAAAGTATATCAATTTCCCACGGGGTTTTTTGGGATTATCCCGAATTTGATTCACAGCTTCCTACAGAATCTGCTAAAAAAGAATGGCTTAGAAGATACCATATTGCGTTAAGTGGTCCTCAAAAAGTGGTTTCTGTAGATACAAATACTATAAATTGGATAAATGCCACATGGCCCGGCCTCTCTCATAAGCTGGAGTATATACCGAATTTCGCAGATATTAATAGTTTGAAACCTAGGGGAAACGCTAGCAACAAAATAAAAGTGATATTCCCTCGTCGGCTTACATCCGTACGAGGTTTAAACGAAGCGTGCCATGCCGCCAAAGTACTGACATCAAGGTATCCCGATAAAATAGAGTTTCATTTTGTAGGAAGAGGCCATTCTGATTTGTTGGAAGCTGAGGCTCTCAAATGGGCATCGGAAAACAAAAACATATATTACTACTGGCAGCCCCCGCATATTATGTATGAGATTTACTCACAAATGGACATTGCTTTAATTCCTACTAAAGCAACTGAAGGGACTTCCCTTTCGTGCCTGGAAGCTATGGCTTCAGGGTGTGCCGTCATTGCCACACCTGTTGGAGGCCTAACTGATTTAATAATCGACGGTTATAATGGAATATTGATAAAACCAACCTCAAGCAATCTAATAGAAGCCATTGAGTATCTCCTTAACAATGAAGATGAAAGACAGCGGATGGGCAAAAATGCAAAAAAAGTAGCTGAAGCTTTTGATATTGAGCGTTGGAAGCAAAAATGGGAAAAAGTAATTAAGCAAGTCTTTAGATGAGGTGTGGTAAGAATGTTTACACATGTTGCCAAGTGCACTAACAATTTTATAAGGGTTCCGCCAAGGCCAGTCGGCCCTATCGAGGTACGCCTGCCGGTGGTAGTAGCTAAAAAGAATATTTCATTTCTTATACCCATTAGGAATTCTCTGCCGGATATTCCTGAAAAGATAAAAAAAGTTGATTTTTTGGTAGAAAAAGTAAGTTTTCATATAGTAAAGGGCTTGGTTATGTTTGATATAGAGTTTTTAGAAGATATTTACTACGTTTATAATGGCATAGTAAAAAATGCTGCTTTTTATGAGTTGTTTTCCGATTCTGTTTCAATTCCTGAGGCAAAATCCCATATGGAGGTTATATATAATATAGATACCCACTTGACATATAAGACTTTTGAGAAAGATATTTTAAAACAGATAGTGGTCAACATGTACATTGAACTTATTGAATATCGCAATATATTTATTTAAAACCTATCATTTTTTTAGGCTAAATCTTAATATCATTACCTCCTCGTGCTGAATATAATAAACTAGTAAGTACGATTAAGTCAGGGGGATTCAATATGCTCAAACAATTAAAGGCTTTCAATTTAAAAAGGCAGCAGCCTACAATAGCTCGAAAGCTCAAAAAGGTTATCGGGGAAATAAGATCATTAAATTATATAACACTTAACGATAAGTTAATCATACAAGGCATCGTTCATAAACAGGTCTTTTTTGTAGGAATCGACGACAAGGTACATCATATCTCTGGTAATATTCCATTCAGTGCCATATTAGACATCCCCGGCATAGCCCCGGGGATGAATGTAAATATTTTCGCTGATTTAGAAAGCATTGAGGCGAAACTTGCACCTTCCGGTGAACGGGTTTTTTGTAAAGCAATTGTAAAAATAACTGCCACTGCAGAGGATGTTTCTTATATTTTTCTCGTAGCAGGCACCGATAAAAGTGTTATCGCCGAAACAGTAATCAAAGAAAGCTCAGAGCAGGTTTTGGTCGAAGATATCTTGGTTCTGGATAGGTCAATACAAAAAGTGGAGGAGTGTCGGGCCACAGTAACTATCAATAATGCAGACGTATTAGATAATAAGGTCTTAATTCAAGCTATCTTGCATAATCAAATATTTTATATTGGGGAAGATAATATATCCTATCATCAGTCTTTTGACATTCCTGTAAGCTGTTTTGCACAAGTTGAAGGTGCATTGCCTGAAATGAATGTATATGCAGAACCGGTCATAGAAATGAATAAAGTAGACGTTCTTTCCCCAAATGAGCTAAAATTAAAAGCAATCATTCAATGCAATGTAACCGTGACACAAGAGATTACAGCAAACATTGGCGTAGCACAAGATGGGCAAGAATATGTTATAAACGGTTTAATAGGCGAAAGCACAGCATTTCAGCATATGGTAGAGTCTGTAGAAATTTTAGAGCATGAAGCCATTAAAATAAGAGATATAAAAGTAAATCTTCATAATATCTCATCATTAGTTGTTATGGATAAAGTGATAATTCAAGGCATAATTCATAAACAAATATATTATGTCGGGACAGATAATGTCAATTACCATCAATCGGCAGACATTCCCTTTACCGCTTTCACTGATTATCCCGGTGCTAGGCCTGGTCTAAATGCTGTGATTGTACCGGTTGTAGAATATACTAAATATGACTTAACCGGCAGCAGAAAACTCACTGAGCATAATATAATTCGTTTTGATGTGACTATTGTAGAAAAGGACATATTGCCTGTAGCTCAAGGAACAGCTCAAGACCTTAGGGTGAGGTTACCGTTAATGGTGGGAGAAACTTCTGCACAGGTTATGGTGCATGATATTGAACCGATTGAAATAATAGAGAACATAATTGTCACAAAAGACCCGATTATAGTATGTACAGAATCAACAGCCAGCAAACAAACTCTAGTATCAAATACTATTGACGTTTATCCGCCTGCAGCAAGCATTGGTAAGTATAAGTGTATCATTGAAAGTACAACTACATCAATACTAGAAAATGAAATTATTGTATCCGGCTATTTTAAATGCTGCATTTCTTATGCTGACTCAGAAGGTTTAATTTACAAAATAGAAAGGCAAAAGCACTTTGCTGTATTGGTGCCCTTAGAAGGAATTCTCCCCAGCGACATCATCGAAGTTAAGGCTGAGGTGGAGCATGTAGATCTTTCGATATTACCAGAAGGTAATCAAATTAGTATGCTTGTAACCATCAGGGCTACTGTAAGAGGTTTTAAAAAGGAAATTGTATATGTTGTAACCGATGTAACAGGTCCTGATATTACTACAAACAAAATACTCATACTGGCCGAGTTGCCTACACATGAAATAAAACAGATGTATGTGGTAACTGAGGTTTATGATACCGATTTGGTCATTGTAAAACGAACATTTATGTTAAATGTAGTAGATGAAGGCTTTAAGCCGGTAGATGTTGTGGTAGATGTTATAAGTTGATATATAAAGAATTTGATTATTGATATTTTCAAACTGTGGGGCGTTCAATATTTAGTAGTATTTTTCACCATCCTTTTTTATAACCCCAAAACTTAGCAGCTTTTGCAATATAGGAATAAGCATGACAAATCTCATGTTTATTTCTTTTCTTATTTCATAAGCATTTATCCCGGGGTTTTTTTTGACTATAAGAGCAACGGCTTGTTCGCTATTGGATAGTTCCGGTTTTTTTACGTCTGAAATACTTGGATTTGCCGGCTTTGAATTATTAAAAATATCATTATTGACCAAAATCTTATCATCTGTATCTAAGTCATGCTTGTATGGTTTCTTCCGATAATATGCTTTTATTGTAAAATCATCATTTAAAAACACTTGATACTCTCCATCCGGAAACTTACAAAGAGCGGATAAGTCCTTAGCCCCTTCGGTAATATCTATCACTTCTACATCTTGATTGGAAAAATCTTTAAAAAACTTTACAATACCATCACGTGCTTTTTGTATCAATTGGGTCACTCCCTACATCACAATTTTCCCAGTGATATGTTTTTATTGTCAATTGAAATTCTGATTCTAGCATTTGGCCTTCAGATGTCATAAAAACTTTAGAAGGTAAGATTTCTAAATCGAAATCGCCTTTATAAATGTTTAACTCGTCTTTGATGTGAAACCTAAAATCTAATTCATCAAAATCCTGGTACACATACTTATCTTTGCCTGTATACACTATATCAAAATAAAGCTTTCCTACCGCCCATAAGCCATCAGCATGTTGTTCATATCGCTTTTTGTTTGGGATAACCTTTATATCTCTAATGAAAAGTGCAGGTGAGATAAGCGGCATAGTATGGTTAATATTGAATACATATTTGTTAAAATAAACTTGCCGATAATTTCCTGCAGACTCAGTTCTTACCCCTGTCACTAAATAAATATCTTCCTGCTTTGTTGCTTCTATAGCAAAACTTAAAGAAAAAAGCAGTTGAACAGATGATGATTTCTTAGCTCCTATTGATACATGACAAATTTTGGGGTTTACTCTTATTTGCATACCGGTATCACCATTAACAACACTGCCCAATATTCCGACAGGTACTATGCTTTTTTGGCAGTGTACTATATCATCTGTTCCGATGTAATATATATCTACATTAAGCGTTCCTTGAATCAGGAATCTGTAATCTAATATAACAACATCTAAAAAATCTATTTCTGATTTCACATCTTCTATTTCCTTTAAATCCCTGTCAATATTTATTTCATATTTTTCAGTAAAATCAATAGTCTTTGACTCTAATATCTTTTCTACACTTACAAGTTCTTGTAATATCTGATCCCGGGGAAGCACATCCGTCACCACAGTTGCCTGCCGTCTAATGCTGCCGGAAAAGGCGACTTCTATCAGAGCTTTTATCATAATAGTTTCATCTTTTAATGCTCCTGAAAGATGGATTATATTTACATTTATATCAAAAATAGTTCCTTCAACAATTTGTGCCAGCAAATAACTATTACTAAAGTCAATTTGAATGTACTTATACATATGCTTTAGCCGTTCATCCGCATAGATAATTTCCAAACCAATAATGCCATCTACTACTAATCTGCCTCCCTCGACGGTATGAGATATACTCTCTATTTTTCCCTGTAAGTCCACAATACACTTAATGCTGGATTCGAATAAAAAAGACTTTTGTTCCAAAAAAGCAAACTCACCTTCAGTTATAACCTCTTTTAATAAAAATTCTTCTTTTACAACCTCATATCCCGGTTCATTGAAGTCTGTAATAACCTGACTCTCTGCTTTTTTTAGAATCTTAATCATATATTCCAGAGTAATTATTACATCATAACAATTGTTTTTCCCGCAGGGCTTGTAATAAATATCTATATAATCCACAGTTATTCTGGCCGTTTGATTGGGTTCAGCTTCGGCAAATGATACTATTTTCTCTATCGGGACGGCAATAGTGCCGTATTTTTCTATCCCTTGAGTACTCAAATAAAACACTTCAACAGTTACTTCACCTTCAAGCATTACAGCACTGCGCAGCACTCTGAAATTAGCTTCGCTTAGATGAGGTTTCATAATTATTATATGTTGGCAATCCTGTTTTTCGAACGTGCTTTTCAATGTTGCATGCTCTCTTTTTTCTCCCATGACTTTAAATGTCGTTATTTTTTCTTTTTCAAACCTTTTAGGCGGGAAAGGGGAACAATTCTTTTCAATAACACCTTGCAACCCTATATTAACAAATAGGTTTAAGGTAAGTAAATTCCCTGATAAATGTTGGCTTTGTTGTTCACTGTGACATATTATATAAAAATTCATATCTTTTATAATCTTTTCCGGGAGTATTCCATATTCCAACGGTTTTTCAATATTGCAAAAATGTATCTTGCCTTCTTTATCTAAAAAATATAAATCAATCTCTAGAATTGCAGAGATTATTATGGCACCTTCATTTAGTGTATAATTTACATTTATAACGTGTGAAATAATATCTGTAATTTTTATAGGAGCAGGTTTTAAATCGACAGATACTTGGACATCTTTTTGATAATTTTTCTCCCAGATCACTTCTTCCGTCCTGAATAATTCCACCTATCTCACCTTCTTCTCCTATAATTTTTATGATATTAGCAATTGATTTATGAAGGGTTTAGTCCTTAAATTACTTGTACAATCCCTACCATCCCATTTGAAAAAACTATCTCGCAGCATTTTTTCCGCTCGTAATTCCGGAAAGTAGTACAACAGCTTTTCTGTAAGCTATATTAGCGGTTTTTGTCGCATGACCTTCTGTTTGTATTCCCTCTTTGGGCTTTTGCATACTGTGCTTTATATTCTTCTAATTCCTTCTGATTCGCCAGGACAAAATGCCCCGGTTCAACCTCCGACCACCCGGGGGGATTATTTGCATAATCATGACAGCAAGGATCATACACTTGCAACGCTTTTTGTTTTTCTCTTGCCGGATCAGGAATTGGAATAGCCGACAGCAAAGCTTTAGTATAGCGGTGATAAGGGCGGGTAAACAGCTGTTCCGTATCTGCCAGTTCAACCATCTTACCTTTTCGAATAACGGCTATTCTATCGGTTATAAATCTTGCAACAGATAAGTCATGTGTAATAAACAGATAGGTTAATCCTTTCTTTTTCTGCAGTTCAGAGAGTAAATTTAGTACTTGAGCTCGAATAGAAACGTCTAGGGCTGATATTGGCTCATCTGCAATAATAAATTCCGGTCCCATAACAAGTGCCCTTGCAATGCCTATCCGCTGTCGCTGACCTCCTGAAAACTCGTGGGGAAATCTGTCGGCAAACTCAGGCAGCAGTCCTACATCTAAAAGCGCTTTTGCAACTTTTTCCCTTCTTTCTTCTTCACTCTTGTAATTTTTAATATTGTAAAGACCTTCTGACACTATATAATCAACTTTTGCCCTTTCATTTAAAGAAGCAACAGGATCTTGGAAAATCATTTGGATTTTCTTTGTCAGTTCTTTGTCCAGTTCTTTGCTGATTTTTCCGCTTATTTTTTGGCCTTTAAAAAATATCTTGCCACCGGCTAACTCGTTTATCCGCATTATAGCTCTTCCGATGGTAGTTTTGCCTGACCCCGATTCGCCTACAAGCCCAAAAGTTTCGCCTTTATAAATACAAAAGCTCACATCATCTACAGCTGCAATTTTTTTCTTTTTTACTCCAAATTCTACACGCAAGTTTTTTATTTCCAGTATGACTTTTTTGCTTATATTATTCATTGGCACTAACCCTCCGCCGGGAGCAAAGCTTTTTGATGAACTCAGGCGGTTCTACTTTTGGAGCCCTGGGATCAAGCAGCCACGTCTTAACTTTATGAGTCGGGCTTACAGAAAAATAGGGAGGCCTCTTTATAAAATCAATTTTAAGTGCCTTTGGATTTCTAGGTGCAAAAGCATCGCCTTTTATTTCATTAAACAAATTTGGCGGCGTACCTTTTATTGAATGAAGCTTTTCTCCCTTAGTTCCAAGTTGCGGCAGTGATAAAAGCAGCGCCCATGTATAGGGATGTCTTGGGTCATAAAAAATTTCTTCACAGGTTCCTATCTCAATGATATCGCCGGCATACATAACAGCTACTCTGTCTGCTACATTTGCCACTACACCTAAATCATGCGTAATATATATTATTGTAAGTTCATATTTCTCTTTTATATTTTTCAAAAGTCTAAGAATTTGCGCCTGTATAGTCACATCTAAAGCCGTCGTAGGCTCGTCGCAAATAAGTATTTGGGGATTGCTTGCTATGGCTATAGCTATAACCACCCTCTGTCTCATGCCTCCGGAAAATTCATGAGGATATTGACAATATCTTTTTTCCGGTTCTGCTATTCCTACATCTCTGAGCATTTCCACTACAAGTTTTTTAGCTTCTTTGCCTCTTAAACCTCGGTGAAGCACTATTGCTTCTTCTATCTGGCTTCCTATAGTTTTGAGTGGGTTTAATGAAGTCATTGGTTCTTGAAATACTATGGCAATTTCTTTGCCCCTGATTCTCAGCCAATCATTTTCTGTCTTAAATTTTACTAAGTCTTCCCCCTTATATATTATACTTCCTGAATCCACCCACCCATTATCATCAAGAAGTCCCATGAAAGTCTTGGTAAGAACCGATTTTCCCGCTCCAGACTCACCCACTATGGCAAGGCTTTCTCCTTTATGAAGGTCAAGGGACGCCTCTCTTATAGCAGTTAAAGTTCTTCCTCTCAGTTCAAATTTGACCACCAAATTTTGAACCACCATTATTATATCTTTGTCTGACACCTTTATCCCTCCTAAACATGAGTTTTCGGATCAGCCGCATCTGCAAAAGCATTTCCGATTATATAAAAGGATATGGTTATCAAGGAAAGAACTATTGCCGGAAATATTAATTGATATCTTAGCGACGAAACCATCATAACTAGTCTGCCTTCATTTACCAAGTTGCCCAATGATGGAATACTTACAGGCAGTCCCAGGCCTATATAAGTCAAAAATACTTCCGAACCGATGGCTGTAGGAATGGCCAGCGCCATTCTGAGCATGATGACTGAAATTAAATATGGAAGCAAGTTTCTGGTTATGATTCTTTTGGTGGGAGTACCCAAGCATCGTGAAGCCAGGTTGTATTCTCTGTCTCTTATAATAACTATTTGATTGCGTATAAATCGAGCAGTTCCTAACCAGCCAGTTATACACATGGCAAAAACCAAGGTTTTTATGCTTGGGCGCAGTATATAGGCAAAAAGAACTTGAATAATGGTAGTCGGTATATTATCCATAACATTGTATATTTCTGTAATTAGTGCATCAAGTCTTCTCACATATCCCCACAGCGCCCCTACCGTAATACCGATAATGGCATCCCAAATTGCCACTAACAGCCCAATAAAAAGTGATGTGCGCGTCCCGCTCCATATACGCGACCATAAATCCTGGCCTATTGAATTTGTTCCAAACCAAAACTCAATGTTTGGAGGTTGGTTCCTCAATTGCATATTTGTGTTTGGATCAAGATAAATTTTGGTCGGTGATTTTTGATTCGGTAAATAAGGCTGTATAATTGTAAATGCAAGAAGGACTATTATAATCTTCAAAAAGAACATAGCGACTTTATTTTTTCTAAATACTTGAAATGTTGAACGCCAATATGAATAATTGGAGTATCCGATGCGTTCTGCTTCCGATTCATCATATTCGGCAAACACAAATAATGATTCGTCAATTTTATCTTCTAAATTATTGATTTTTGTATTATACATTATCTGGCACCTTCCCCTTTATCCAATTTTATGCGCGGATCAAGCAAAACCATCAAGATATCTCCCAGGAAAAGTCCTATTATGCCTATTGACGAATATATAAGAACCAGTGCTTGAACTAGGGGATTGTCTTGCCTTTGAATGGCATCTACAAGCAATCCTCCCATGCCTGGAATCGAATAAAGGGATTCGATATATATAGAACCTGATATAGTAAATAATATAGAAGCCGGCAAGTACTGAGCCATAGGTACAAATGCATTTTTTAAAACATGGTTTGTCATAATTTTTTTACTTCTAAGCCCTTTGGCTCGCGCAAGTTTAACATAGTCTTTATTCAGTTCATCCACCATATACCGTCGCATCCACATAGCATATGATGCAGAGCCGCCAAGAGACATGGAAACTGCAGGCAATATCCAGCTCTTTGGATTATCTGCATTAAATAATATTGGGAGTTTGAAGATATCTGAACAGTACAATTGAAAAAATAAGTAGTATACCGCTGCCGGAACAGCATTTATGATGACAATGTAGCCGGTACCAAATTTATCCCAAAATTTATTCTTACTTCGAGCCATAGCTATACCCAATGTAATGCCAAATACAAGCGAAAGTGCCATTGCCGCAAGTCCAAAATATACTGAATAAGGCATTTTAGTTTTTACAATATCAATTATAGGCATTTTAGGCCTGTATATTATTGAAGTTCCAAGATCTCCGGATAAAAGAGATGTATAGAAGTTTTTTAGCTGGATATGCAGCGGATCTCTAAGTCCTATATTGGTTAATATTGCTTCTCTTTGTGCCTCATCAAGCTTTTCATAATTGTCTCCAAAATACCCCTCTTCAGGCATTAGTCGCATAAGAAGAAAAACTACGGTTATGACAATTATTAGTGTAAAAAATGAGCGTAATAACCTTTTCAGTGAGTACTTTAACATATCATCAACCCTCCTTGGCCAAAGTACATCTTTGTATAAAAATTAATTCACTGTCTTTAGTACAATTGAAGGACTATTTTAAAATAGTCCTTCAATTGCCTTTAATTAAGTAATATAATTTATTACAAGCCAATTTTGTTATTGTGCCGCCTTTTTTAGTGATTCCGCCCTCTCTTTCTCCCATCTTTCAAGTTCAGCATTAAACTCCTCGGTATTCATAGGTTTATCGAGAATTTTCTGCCCCTTAAATCTTTCGCTTGAAACACCAAATGGCGAATAAGGTGATTCGAAAGGATTCAGGCGAGATGCGGAATAACCTCCGCCACCAACCGAATAAGGAATAACAAATGCCTGTTCTATTAAAAATGCTTCAGCTTCGGCAAATAAAGTGTACCGCTCTTCAATATCAAGCAATTCTGTCTTTGCGCTATCTACCATATTTTCATATTTAGTTTTTCCATTAGCTTCTGTATAACCTTGAGCCATTTGAGGCCAGTTATAGTTACTGTCAGGACTAAAGGGGTCTGTGTATGTTTCGGGATCTGCATAATCCGGACCCCAATTACATTCAAGCAGAGCATAATTTCCTGAGCGCCTTGTTGCATCTAAAAATCCCGTAGGCGGATAAGGCTCAATGATTACATCAATATAGTCTGTGCCAAGAAGATTCTCAAGCTGCTGCTCCACTACTTGAGCACGATTTGTCCATTCAGTAACACCTGTATTATACGGCATTAAAATTTTTATAGGAAACATTGCCTTTCCCTTTAGTTCAGTCACGGCTTTTTCTTTGTATTCAAGCGCTATGTCTCTATTAAAGGAATCTGTGTTTGAAAATTCAGCCAGCCCGTTAAGCCGGGTATAATCGGTGCCGTTTAAATCTACAAAGTTCTTTGGTGTTATGCTATTATTAAATCTGTATTCCGGGTTATAAGGTTCTGAAGTAAGCATTGCAGCTTTCCGGTCAAAGGCATGAAATATAGATTTACGAAAGTTCACATTATTAACTGCTGTTTTCCAATTTTCAGGCTCATATTCCTCCGCAAAATGAGGATTGAAATTTAAGGCATAAAAATAAGTGTAAAAGTTGGTTCTATTAGGCCGAATCAGGTCTTTCTTTTCTGAATCTTTCATCCATTCATCAAGCACTGATGACGGTATATCGGCATAATCGATGTCACCGCGTAAAAATAATTCCGGTGCCAAGGTTGCTGCCTCTTTGTTATATATATAATTTAGCTTTTTAATATGCACATTATCTTTATCCCAGTAATTCTCATTTGCCACTAAAACTCTCTTTGTTTGCGGTTCAAATGTTTCCATTATGTATGCACCATTGTATAAAAAGTTGACATTGTCTGTGCCGAATTTATCCTTGACTTCTTCTAAAAACTGCCCGTTAACCGGGAAGAAACACACATATGTGAGCATTGACAAGAAATATGGTATGGGCTTCTCTAAGGTATATTCAAGGATATAGTCATCAACAGCTTTTACTCCGACTTCATCAAAGTCTGTGATTTCGCCGTTATAAAATTTTTCAGCATTTTTGATAACCCTATACGCTATATTTGCGGTTTGTGATCCATGGGCCTGATCCAGTATATACTTCATAGCATCTACAAAATCTTGTGCCGTAACTTCTGCATACTCTTTACCGTCATGTGTAAACCATTTCACACCCTTGCGAAGTTTAAACGTCCAAACCAGTTTGTCCTCCGAAACATTCCATTCTGTTGCTAGACACGGCTGCACCACACCATACTTGTCATAATCGATTAAGGTATCTACCATATTAGCAGCTAATGCAAATTCTGACGTAGTCGAAGTAATCAAGTAATTCAAAGTTGTGATTTCTCCTGAGTAAACTGTAGAATATTCATCTTTTTCAGTAGCTGCATCTTCTTTGACTCCTGATGAGCATCCGGTTACAACTAAAGATAACGCCAACAAAACAACCGTAAGCACTGCTAATCTCCTAGTTTTAAACATATTTTAACCCCCCTTTTTTATTTGCGACGGCAAAATAACTTGATTTTAAAAATATTTTCATAAAATATGGTCTTGCCGATTCCAAGGCTTTTCATCGTTTTTTCTATGTTCACCTTGTGCAGCTTTAGAACTTCTTCAATAGTCCTTTCCTCAAATACTTCAACTGATTTTTTAAGCGGCATATTTATTCTCCCAACTTGTATGTCACTTATTCTCAAGAAAATTGTACCTTTTAAAGTTTAATTCTAATGCAAAAATCCTCTTTTTATAAATTTATTGTCAACACATGCAGCATGCTTAATTATAATCAAAAAAAATATATTGCACTTCTGGGTCGAAATTAACCTCCTACATTAAAATTATGCAATGTAACAAATTAATATAATCTTTTGGAAGATTTTTTGAGCTTATTTTTTTACTTTCAAACTTTTTATGTTTGACTTGAATATTGTAAAGTCATCACATGGCTTTTTAAGATAGTTTAGCTTATGGCAATGATTTTGGAGAAGCCCCTACATAAACCGATAAAAGCCACAATGATAGCAGAAAAAGCAGCAATCCATAGCTGCTTTAACATATCATTTTTGTTTTCATTATACATTAGCATGGTGCAGAGCATCCAAAGCATATAAGAAAAGGATGTCCACTTGTAAGGTCAACCGATTTTCTACCTACGCAGGTAAATCGGAATATGAGATAACTGGACAGCTGATAATAACTTTTATTTATCCGACGTGTTCCATATAAAAAAAGCCCCTATTAGGGGCTTTAGTTTAATATCACATCTGCTTTCTTTTTAATTGCCAGAGTCAAAAAAGAATAAAGCGGGACGTTGATTGTCTGTGCAATTATTCTTGCCGGCAGTGTGACAAAGAAAGGTATGTTAAAGCCAAGCTGTAAAAAGTACGGTGTTAAGATAACCGATGTTATAACTTGGCCTATCCCAATGGCTATTATATATTGCCAGAGGGATTGATTTTGCTGTTTAAAGAAGGTCTGCAATATAAGGGCGGGTATTATACCGCCGAGAGCTGCTGAAAGAGTAATCGGCGGGAAATAAAATCCGGTTGGATTTATGAAAAATCCCAGAAAATCCCCTAATGCACCTACTATTCCTCCGGCAAACGGCCCAAACACGATACCTGCAAAGATAGTTGGAAAAGCTCCAAAACCTATCCTTATCCCCTCAACTGTACCAATGTTTATTCTGATACTTGCAACCCTCGACAGTACAATGTTAAGGGCAACCAAAAAGGACAGATACACTAGTTGTTTTGTAGAAAGTTTTTTCATTAAAAATATAAGCCTCCTTCCATTATTTATGGCAGTATGTTATTCTGCCACACCAATGGAAAAAGGCTTTATTCCTCTGATGTGACAGCGAACGCGACAACTTACCGCAAGCAATACAGCTTTTCGTCCAAGGGCAACGTCCCATCCCTTGGCACTTGACGCAAGTTATCTACTCTGCCTTGTATATTAAAATATTATCAAAATTTTCGATTTTTGACTAATGGCTTTTTTATCCTAATTTAAGTCTATACATGTTTATATCGGTTTATCTGCTAAAGACTTTCTAATACTGCTTCGTACACTTTATCTGCAAGTGGCACTCCTTCATTTAAAAGCTGCTGCGTTTTTTCGTTGTATTCTCTGACAAAATCCTCATCATCAATGCTGCCAAGGTTTATTTTTACATTAAGCCATGCACCACAAAGAGCAGTCTTCAGGCACAGAGCGCCAACTCCTGTATCGCTAATTGTCGACGGATTTGCATGGCCTAAAGACTTTTCGTGTAAACGCAGGGCTTCTACGGCTTTTTCCATAATTTGAAAAGGAACGTTGGCTGCACCTTTTAGGGCTTCTTGCACCTTTTCCTTTCGTTTTGCCTTTTCTTCTTCAGTGTTTTTGGGCATCTTAAATGCTGCAGCAACTTTGTTAAATGCTTCGGTATCTTCTTCCATTAGTTTTACTAAATCCTTTTGAAGTTTTGCGGCTTCTTCAAGCAGTTCTTTCATGAGCGGTTCGCTCTCTTTGTACTTTTGTTTTCCAACTGTCAGATTTGCAACCATTGACAATAAAACCGTCCCTACAGCTCCTACCAGCGCAGAGGCAGCACCTCCTCCTGGAGCAGGTTCCTTAGAAGCTAAAACATCCAAAAATTCTTTTATGCTGCTGCTAATCACTTTTATTTTACCGCTCCCCTCGTTAAAAGTATGTGTTTGCTAAAACAAACCGGTAATCCTTCCAGATTCATCAATATCAATTCTTTCTGCCGCAGGGCAGAATTATTGTAGTTAAATTCCGCCACTTTATATGTATAGATTAATTTTTTGTAAAAAGTTTTTAATCATTTATTATCAACAACTATTTTGCCCTGCTTAACAACAGTTTTTACTAAATTTACTCCAAAATGATATACTAAAAAGTCTAAATCAGGCGAATCCCAAAGCAGGATATCCGCCTGTTTTCCAGTTTCTAAACTTCCTACGACAGATGACCTATTAATAGCCGCAGCGGCGTTTAGTGTTGCAGCCGTCAAAACTTCTTCAGGTGTCATCTTATACTTTATGCAGGCAAGATTTAAGATAAGCTGCAGTGATTCTGTAGGGCATGAACCTGGATTAAAGTCAGAAGCAAGCGCTACCGGAATGCCTTTTTCTATCATAGTTTTCGCTCTTGCAAAGGATTCGTCTAAATAAAGGGAAGTGCCTGGCAAAAGGATTGCTATAGTACCTGCCTTTGCCATATCATCAATACCTTTATCTGATGCATGAATTAGGTGTTCGGCAGAAATAGCTTTAACTTCAGCGGCAAGCGATGCACCTCCTAAGGGCGTTATCTCATCAGCATGAACCTTGGGAATAAGGCCATGTCTTTTGCCTGTTTCAAGTATATCCCTTGACTGCTCTGCATCAAAAACCTTATCCTCGCAAAATACATCACAAAACTCTGCCAGATTTTCTTTTGCAACCCTTGGAATCATTTCTTCCTTTATTAATTTTATATAATCATCAGCTCTTCCTTGATATTCCTTCGGAATTGCATGTGCTCCCATAAATGTAGGAACTAAGTCAACTGAATGCAATTTATTTAGCTCTTTAATCACATTTAAGGATTTAATCTCATCTTTTACATTTAAGCCATATCCGCTTTTTGCTTCGCAGGTGATTGTTCCATAGCTTAGCATTATATCAAGGGATTTTTTGCCTTTTTGCACCAGCTCTTCAAAACTTGCCTTGCGCGTATGCTCTACGGTGCTTAGTATGCCTCCTCCCATGCTCAATATATCAAGGTAGCCGGCACCCTTTAGCTTTAATGAAAGCTCTTTTTGCCTCCACCCTCCAAAAACCAGGTGTGTATGTGGATCCACAAGGCCCGGAGTTGCAAGGCAGCCTTTGGCATCGATAACAACAGTATCATCATTTATAAGAAAATCTTTAAGTTCCTCATCTTTACCTATAGCTGTTATTTTACCTTGAGACACTGCAATAAAAGCATTCTCAAGTATCTTTATCTTGCCTTGTTCTTTACCTCTTAAACAGGTTGCCCCTTGAGGGGTTGCGAGCATACCAATATTTTTTATAACAAGTTGTCCAGTATCTTTCAAAACTTCACCACCAATTTTTATCAAAGATTAGGGGCAAAAGCTTAATGCCCCTTGTTGCTTTATCACAGCTTTATATTACAACTGCATTATACTAGGGGCGGTCTCTGACCGCCTACAATCTATATAACAAATCAATTACTGTAACAAATAATTCTCCAATATCTGTTTATTAGAATCAAAGTTTTCCAATTGCAAATAGTATTCGGCTACATCTATAAGGGCTTTCATGGGAGTAAGGCCTACTATTTCACTGCCCACTATATTGACTCCATAGCGCCTTGCCTCCATTTTGACCATCTCAAAGGCTCTGTAAAGAGCTGTTTTTTCATAGTCTACCATGTTAATTGACACCTGGGCCAGGTTTCTATCTTTTAACATTACCCCGATAGCCCTTACATTTTTTAGCCCTCCACCTCTTTCGCGGATGAGTTTTGCAATTGTATCGGCAATTTTTATGTCTGATGTGTCAAGATTAATATTGTACGCTATAAGTGGTTTGCGCGCTCCAACGGCTACTACCCCTGCCGTAGGATGAATTTCCGGTTTTCCAAAATCAGGAGCCCACTGAGGGTCCTTTAATTTTTCTGCCATTTTTTCAAACTGGCCCTTCCTTATATTTGCAAGGTTTTTCCGCTCAGGCTTGGTAGCTGAATCTTCATATGAAAAGACTGGAATTGAAAGTTCTTCCGCAATTCTTTCTCCAACTTTCTTAGAAAGCTCTATACATTCTTCTACAGTGATATCCTTTACAGGCACAAAAGGTATTACATCAGTAGCGCCCATCCTGGGATGCTCCCCTTTGTGTTTTGTCATATCGATTAATTCGGCTGCTTTTTTGCAGGAAAGAAAAGCCGCTTCTGCTACCGCTTTCGGATTTCCAATAAATGTAAAGACACTTCGATTATGGTTTTTATCCGCGGAATAGTCTAGAAGCCTTACGCCTTCTACAGATCTTATTGTATCAGCAATAGCTTCTATGACCTCTTGGCGTCTGCCCTCACTGAAATTTGGAATACATTCAACGATTGGATTCAAGGTAGTTCCTCCTTATAAAGTTTTTATCTACTACTTCATCGATTAGTTCTTGCTTTGGTATATAAGGAAGTGTGATATGGCCAAGGCTATCGTAATTTTTATTAAACTCTACACCTGTTTCAATAGAGTTTTGATTTCGTGCCCAGGAGCGTCTTGCAACGCCGCACATTACATCCCATAATAGGGCAGACTTTATAATATCATCGGTCTTTTTGCTTCCATCTAGCAGCAGTCCGAAGCCCCCATTTATGGCTTTGCTTATGCCTACGCCTCCGCCGTTGTGAAGGGCTACAAGGCTCATGCCCCTTGCGGCATTGCCGGCAAAGCACTGTGTAGCCATGTCCGCCATTACATTGCTGCCGTCTTTTATATTAGCTGTTTCTCTAAAGGGTGAATCGGTTCCGCTCACATCGTGATGGTCTCGTCCAAGCATCACAGGCCCGATTTCTCCTTTTCTTACCATATCATTGAATTTAAGGGCTATTTTCATTCTCCCTTCAGCATCCTGATAGAGTATCCTTGCTTGGGTGCCTACTACCAGTTTATTCTTTTCGGCATCGCGAATCCAGATATAGTTGTCCCTATCTTGACCTCGGCGGTTTGGGTCAATGCATTCCATAGCTGCTCTATCTGTTTTTCTTAAATCCTCTTCCTTGCCGCTTAGGCAAACCCAGCGGAAGGGTCCGTAACCATAGTCAAAAAGCTCTGGCCCCATTATATCTTCAACATAGGAGGGGAATATGAAGCCATCTTTCTCATCTTTGCCATTTTTTGATATTTCTTTTACGCCTGCATCGAACACTGCCTTCATAAATGAATTTCCATAATCAAAGAAGTAAGTGCCGCGATCCACCAAGGTTTTTATAAGTTCAAAATGCCTTCCCAAACTTTTATCAACAAGCTGTTTAAATTTTTCTCTATCCGTTGCAAGAAGCTTGGTGCGCTCCTCAAAAGTTAGACCTTGCGGACAATATCCGCCGTCATATGCTGCATGGCATGAGGTTTGGTCTGATAATAGGTCAATATGAATGTTATTTTTTACTGCATATTCCAGCAAATCAACTATGTTGCCGTGATAAGCGATAGACATAGGTTCTTTCTTTTTCATATATTCATTAGCAATAGCAAATACCTCTTTTAAATCTGATGATACTTTTTTCACCCACCCCTGGTCGTAGCGCGTCTTAATACGGGAATAGTCGACCTCGGCTATGATTCCGACTCCTTCTGCAATCTCTACTGCCTTGGGTTGTGCTCCACTCATTCCGCCAAGACCTGATGAAACAAATAGATAGCCTTTCAGGTCTTCGTCATGGGAAATACCAAGTTTTAATCTACCGGCATTTAATAGTGTATTGAAGGTTCCGTGAACTATCCCCTGGGGCCCGATGTACATCCAGCCTCCTGCTGTCATCTGGCCATAATTGGCAACTCCCATCTCTTCGGCAATTTCCCAGTCATCATGGTTGTCAAACATGCCTACCATTAAGGCATTTGTTATAATTACTCTTGGAGCTTCCGGCTTTGAGGGAAAAAGGCCGAGGGGATGTCCTGACATAACTACAAGTGTCTGATCCTCAGTCATAACCTCAAGGTATTTTTTAATTAATCTATACTGCATCCAATTCTGGCATACGCTGCCGGTTTCGCCATATGTTACAAGCTCATAAGGATAAAGTGCTACCTCAAAATCGAGGTTGTTTTCTATCATAACTTGAAAGGCTTTTCCGGCAAGACATTTGCCCTTATATTCATCAATAGGCCTTCCATATATCCTTCCCTCCGGCCTATAGCGATAGCCATAAATTCTGCCATGGGTTAAAAGCTCATCTAAAAACTCAGGTGCAAGTTTTTCATGATACTGCTCCGGTATATACCTTAGAGCATTCTTTAGTGCAGTTTTAGTCTGTTCCTTTGTCAGATTAAACCCCCGGCTAGGGGCTCTCCTAATGCCTTCCACAAATTTCGGCATTTCCGGCAATTCATCATCCAGCTTTATTTTCATTGCCTTTGAAACATCACAATTGTTAAGCATTTTTAATCCCGCTCCTTTTTAATATTAGGATTCTTCTGTCTTAATTTTTAGGTTGTTAAAAAGAATATATCAGGGGAAACGAATTGCTTCCCCTGGTGTTTTAATATCTTATTTATCACAATGATTAATCATTTTACACTCCATCCGTTTTTCTATTCTGTGTAGCCAGTGATACTGCTACAAATACTACCAATGATACCAAAGCTGCATATATTTCCGCAGGTGCACCAAAGACATTCGCATTTGTCAGTATGCCCCATAAGGCAACAATAGAACCAATGATTAGTGATGCCAGTGCTCCCTCTCTTGTTGCAGATTCCCATAAAACTCCGCCTATAACCGGTATAAACACCCCTGCACTATACATTGTATATGAGTAAATAAGTGCATCTATTATTCCCGGCATTATCAGTGCTATTAAAAGACCTAATATCCCGATTATAAATGTAAAATTTCTGGATATGTTAAGTAATTTCTTTTCGTCTTTTATTTCATCCATTTGAAATGTTTCTATCCAAAAGTCTTTTACTATATGAGATGTAGCTGCCGTCAAGAGGGAATCCGCCGTTGACATTATGGCTGATAGTATTGCCGCTAGAACTATTCCACCTATTACAGGATTCATAAGATTTTGCACTACCCATGGAAAGGAATTTCCTCCACTGTCCAAATCTGATAACGCTCTAGCTCCCATACCAATAATTGTCGGAAAAAAACTAATTATTACCAGTAAAACACCACCAATTATTGATGCAGTTTTGGCTACATTTCCATCTTTTGCTGCAAACAACCTTTGATAAAAATCTTGACCAATAAGGGTATACATTATAGTTGGAAGTAATAACCACATTATGCTTGATGTGCCAAGACCCCCGAAGCTAAAGTAACTTGGCTCTACTCCCTTTGCAATTAACATGGCAGAAAGATTAGCCATTCCTCCGGTTTTAGTCAGTACTAGAACAGCTGCTAATACAACTCCAAATGTTGCTATTATTAATTGAACGGTATCGGTTATTGTTGCTGCCCACAGCCCGCCGAAGGTGGTATACACAATAAAAACCAATGTGGCAATAATTGCCCCTGCGTTGCCGGTTATTCCCAATATCTCTAGTGCTCCTTTTGCAGAAAGCACCATAGCAGCTAAGATTCCTATTAGTGCTATAAGGGAAAGTAACGCACCTAATATTCTGATAGTCTTCCCCCCATACCGTTGTTCAAGATAGTCCGGTACGGTATAGTATGACAACTCTCTAAACTTGCCCGCAGTGGTAAAAGCCAAAAGGAGTATACCTATACCGCAGGATACACCGTACCACGCTCCGGACCAGCCGTAATTGTAGCCATATTCACTACCTCCCATAACCATTCCACCGCCGAAATGCGTTGCAGCAAGGGTTGCGGCACACATCCAAACCCCAAGCCTTCGACCAGCCAATAAAAAGTCAGTCATCCCCTGAATATAATGTTTTCCAACCCACCAACCAATTCCTAACATTATTGCCATGTAAATAATCACTATTAATAAGATCATACCGGCACCTCCGTCTTTTTAATAAAATTATTGTAAGCCACTCCAACATTAGTAATGCTAAACTGTCTTTCTTTGTTATAGCATCCACAAATCCCCCCTTTGTGCTTTAATAATTTAATTAACTAAATTCCCTCTTTCTTTTTCAACTTTCTCTATCAACTTCCCTCTTTTTATTAGTTCAGCTAAATTTTTTATGTCATTACTTAATACTCGATCTTTTTGTAGTTGCATTACTTTTTCTCGTATAAAGTCATACATAAGCTTAGTGCCTTTACCAAGTCTTTGATTATTTTTAGATTTTAGTCGCAAATCTATTGCCTGGGCAGCACATAAAAGCTCAATTGCTAGAACATTTCTCGTATTCTCTACGATTTTTCTTGCTTTTCTTGCTGCAATTGTCCCCATGCTTACATGGTCTTCCTGGTTTGCTGAAGACGGTATGGAATCTACGCTGGCGGGAGTTACAAGGGTTTTATTTTCCGATACCAGTGATGCTGCAGTATATTGAGCTATCATAAGGCCCGAATTTAAGCCGCCATTGTCTACTAAGAATGCAGGCAGGCCCTCGTTTAGGCTAGGATTTACAAGGCGCTCAATCCGGCGTTCAGCAATGCTTGCCAGCTCTGAAACTGCTACCCCCATATAATCCATGTTTATAGCTATGGGCTCCCCGTGGAAGTTGCCGCCGGAAATAACGACATCGCTTTCAGGGAAAATTAAGGGATTATCTGTTGCCGAATTCATTTCAATTTCAACTATCTCTTTAATATGTTCTAATGCGTCTCTTACGGCACCATGCACCTGAGGAATACATCTTAATGTATACGCATCTTGCACCTTTGGATTACCTTGATGTGTTACAAATTGGCTTCCTTCTAAAAGTTTTCTCATGTTTCTTGCACATTCTATCTGCCCCTTGTGAGGCCTTACTAAATTAACATTTTCGTCAAAGGCATCTATAACACCATTTAAGGCTTCAAAAGTCAGTGCCGCAGATATATCAGCGATTCTTGACAAATTTATTGCTTCGGCAAGAGCTAGGCTTCCTATGGCTGTCATCGCTTGTGTACCATTTATGAGGGCAAGCCCTTCCTTTGCTTCAAGTGTTACAGGCATTATTCCTGCCAGTTGCATAGCTTCTTTGCCTGACATAACTTTTCCCTTATACGTAGCCTCTCCCTCGCCTATCATAACAAGAACCATATGTGCAAGAGGAACCAAGTCCCCACTGGCTCCTAAAGACCCTTGGGATGGAACTTGCGGTATTACTCCTTTGTTTAGCATATCAATAAGGGTTTGAAGTGTGGAATACCTTATACCTGAATAGCCCTTAGCAAGTGCATTTGCCCTAAGCAGCATCATTGCTCTTACAGCATCTTCTGGAAGATACTCGCCAACACCTGCCGAATGGCTTCTAATCAAATTCACCTGCAGATCTCGAGTATCTTGAGATGAAATATTCACATTGCAAAACTTTCCAAAACCGGTAGTTACACCGTATACGACATCATTATTTCGAATAATTTTTTCAACGTATTTTCTGGATGTTTCAACTTTCTCTTTCGATTCTAAAGCCAATTCGACTGATCCTTTTTTTACTGCTACCTCTATAATATCTTCCAATGTTAAATGCTCTCCGTCAATTATCAATATTGTCACCCCTGTTTCTTTATTAAGTTTGAAGTTAACTTTCTTTAATCTTTTTAAATAAAATGCTGCTACTTGACTCCTTATTCTTTTGTTTATTATATATATTCAACATTTTTTCAAAATTTCCTTCGTATAAAGCATTATTTTTCAAATTTTTTTGTTTGTTCTTAATTTTCTGCATTAACGTATTAACGATTTAAAGTAATAAAAATAGCGTGCTTTTTGAAAACACGCTAAATCAATATTCTCCCTTCACATGTAAGTATTACATCCGTTGAAATGAAAAATTCGTCTGCTATTCCAACTCTTATAACTCCTCCAGGCTGAACTACTCGAATTTCTCTTGATATGCCTCTCACCCTTTTAAGATATGTCCCAAGGGCTAGGCTCCCCGAACCGCAGCCGCGTTCAAAGACATTGCTATTTATCTCTTTTACATATACAAACGGTTTTATTTTATATGTATCATCTCTTATGGTTTCATACGGTATAACACCAATAGCATTTGTATCAATGGCTTTCTTTAAAGCTTGTGTAACCTCTGAGTATTCAACGAATTCCTCTTTTGTTTCTAATACAAAGTGACTTATTCCCTCAAATTCAACTATATAACCTTTAATTATTTTGCCCTGAAGTTCCAATTCCATCTTATCAATTCGTTTGGCTGGCGGCATTATACAGCTCGTGTTATAACAATAGGTATTAACTTTTTCTACTCTACATCTTATAGGTTCAGCTGCCCCGGAAGCATCAATGCTAAAGTTTTCTTTATCGCTCAATCCTTTATATCTAACATAAGCTGCTGCCGAGAGAGTAGCATTCCCGCAAAATTCGCCTCCTGCCATTTCAAGTCTTATGACCGAATCTTTTTTAGATGGCGGCACTATAAATCCTACTTGTTCAGCATGTAAATAATCATAATTCATAGCTTTTTCTGCAACAGCAGAATAGTAACTTTGAGGACAATAACTTGTTATAAGGACTGTGGTGTTTTGAACCGGACTTGTTTTAATGAAATCAATAATCACATATATCAACCTCCAAAACCTCTTTTTTATAAGATACTTATTTAACCGTACCCTGTGCTTAGTATTACAAGTAATTTGCAATGCAAAAAGTATTTTCCAATATCATTATAAACAACTAAGGTCGCTATTTATCATTTATTATAACAAATTTAAACACACCTTTGATTTTTGCTATAGCACTCTATCAATTTTTCATCTTGAATTTGACAGAATATCTTTCAAGGGTATAATTAATTTAAATAATATAAAGAATTACTCTTTTTTACAAAATCCCTGCCATATTCGTCTAGCACTATATATGAGGTTCGCTTTTGGTGTGTGAAATTCTAAGAATAACTGAGATATTTAAAGTAATCTAAGGATTATAGAGAGAGGGAGTTTGAAAAAATGTATAACACAAAAGATAAAATCACCAACTCTATTCTAGAACTTATCGGAATGACTCCTGTGTTAAAATTAAACAGGCTCTCACCTGAAACAGGGGCAACTATAGTGGCAAAGGTTGAATCGTTTAATCCGGGCGGCAGTATAAAAGATCGCATTGCCTTACATATGGTAAATGATGCCGAAGAGATGGGGCTGCTCAAACCCGGTTCGGCGGTTGTAGAGCCTACCAGCGGAAATACCGGAATAGGTCTTGCCATGGTATGTGCTGTTAAAGGATATCGACTTATTTTAGTTATGCCGGCATCTATGAGCGTTGAGCGGAGAAAACTTTTAAAGGCTTATGGAGCAGAATTTGTATTGACGCCACCTGAAGAAGGCATGGATGGTGCAATAAAAAAGGCTGAAGAGCTCGCAAAATCTTACGGTTATTTTATGCCAATGCAGTTTGATAATCCTGTCAATCCTTTTACACACGAAACTACTACAGCAATCGAAATATTAAGACAAACCGGCTACAGGTTAGATGCATTTGTAGCAACAGTAGGTACCGGCGGCACTTTTACAGGAATTTCAAAAAAACTAAAAGCCGAAGTACCGCATTTAAAGACAGTCGCCGTGGAGCCGGCAGCTTCTGCTGTTTTATCAGGGGCAGCACCTGGGCCTCATAAGATTCAAGGTATTGGTGCCGGCTTTATCCCAAAGGTTTTAGATATGAATTTAATTGATGAAATTATCGCAGTTGCGGATGAAGATGCCTATGAAATGACACGCAAGCTTTCAACCAAAGAAGGAATCCTTGCCGGTATCTCATCGGGTGCTGCAGTCTGGGCAGCTCAGAAAGTCGCAAAAGACTTGGGGCCTAGTAAGATAGTAGTAACTATACTTCCTGATACCGGAGAGCGGTATTTAAGCACAAAAGGCCTTTTCCCCGAAGCTTAAAATACTAAATTAAAATACCTCTCAGCTCGTTTCGTGGGAGGTATTTTAAATC
The DNA here is from genome assembly GCF_000328765.2 of Tepidanaerobacter acetatoxydans Re1. Lineage (NCBI taxonomy): Bacteria > Bacillati > Bacillota > Clostridia > Thermosediminibacterales > Tepidanaerobacteraceae > Tepidanaerobacter > Tepidanaerobacter acetatoxydans. The sequence goes on along the minus strand of NC_019954.2, from coordinate 841,501 downwards.
CTGATGTAATGATAAAGCGGTAAATCTACAGTTTTCTATAAAGTTTTCATTTAATACGGAATATGAGGGATAAATTATGAAAGTCAATAAAATAAATTTTAGGTCTGCATCTAAAGTTTCAATGGCATTATGCTAATTTATCTTCTCTATGTCACTTTGGGTACTAAGATATAAAATGAAACACCATTTTTTTCATTTTCAACTCTGATTTTACCGCCATGCAGGGATACTATGCGGTTTACAATAGCAAGGCCAAGACCTGATTTGCCCTTATATCCTTTGTTGTATTTTTGAAAGAGAGTTTCCATGATTTCAGGCTCTATGCTAGGTCCATCATTATATATGTGAAGCATAGCTGAAGTTTCGTTCTCGGACGTTAAATCAATATCAATCTTACTGTTGGCATAGCGTATCTGGTTATCCAGTAAATTTTCAAGGACTACTCTCCATTGTTCAATGTCACCATTTATCTTTATCGGTGATAGTTTAAGCGACCAATCCAATTCCTTCCGATGCCAGCGCAGCCTTTCTACAACATGCTTTAGCAGTTTATCTATCTCAAAAATTTCTCGCGTCGGCTTATGTGTAGCCAGATAATCAAGTTTGGTCAAGTAGAGTAGGTTGTGAATGAGTTTTTGCAGTCTATCTGATTCTTCCTCAATTACTTGTAATGTCCGGTTCAAATCGCCTTTGGGAAATATGCCGTCTTTAATGGCCTGAATATAGCTTTGGATTACCATGACCGGGGTTTTGAGTTCATGGGAAATGTTCTGCAAGAAAGATTGCTGGGCTTCATCCTGAAGTACTAATTGCTGTCTGAGCTGTTCAACCGACTTCCCTAACCTGCCTATTTCGTCATTTCGCTCTAATTTAATAGGCTCTTGCCAGTCCCTGTCGGCCAGTTTCTCTACCCGTTTTTCCAGGGTTACCAGCGGCCTTGTTAGGTATCTGGCTAGGCCTAGCGATGGAAGCCAACTGAGTATGAAAGCCAAACCCATTATTGCAGAAAGCCTTTTGAAAAGAGTCTTTACCAAATCCTCACGATAGGTATCCCACATGTATGAGATAAGATATACATCATCTCCTAAAACTTTGCCTTTTGTTGCCACATAAAACATTTTCCTATCGCCTACTTGAGCACTGTAACGCTGGCTGTCCTTTGTTTGATTTTTTATTTCGTTTAATATTTTTTCCGATAACTCTTGTGGTGGCATGAAACCGGGATGTTTTATCCGGACGTCCGATAAATCTGAAGGCGGTAGAGGCATAGAAATACCAGGAGAAATAATAACCTGATCCTTCTTTAATATTATAAAATGGTTTACAGTGCGTATATCCTCAGGCGGACGCCTATTTAATATACTGCCAGATTCCCATGTCTCCCGGCTAATTTCATTGGCAAAGCGATCCAGTATCATCACTTGAGCACTTTCAATGGTTGCATAAATTTCTTTAGTAAAAAAATCTCGCAGAGTCATGGGCAGCAGAATACATAATAATATGGAAATGCATAATGTAATCACGGCAAAAACCAGCCAAATCTGCAAAGAAAGTGGGAGGTTCTTCATGACTTCACCAGCCGATATCCATATCCATATATGGTTTCCAGACAAAGCTGAGGCATCTTTTTTCTGAGCCGCCGAACCAAATCATCGACAACGCGATCTGAGCCGAAATAGTCGGTCCCCCATATATTGGTGAGTATTTGCTCCCTGGATATTGCAAGCCCTTGATTTTTAACGAAGTAAAGCAACAGGTCAAACTCTTTTGAAGTAAGGTCTATTACTTCTTCGTTCAGTTTCACCATTCTACTTGCTTCATTAATTATATATGGAGAAATTGTACGTGTTTGAGTGTTGGGACTATATATCCGCTCTAGAAGATTACGGCTTCGAATGACCAGTTCCCGAGGAAGAAATGGCTTGGCCAAATAATCGTCACTGCCTAGCTCTAAGCCAACTACTCTGTCTATATCAGCATCTCTTGCGGAAATAAAGATAATGGGCACTTGTGGTGAAACTGCTTTAATTTCCTGCAGCAGGTGGTAGCCGTCTATATCTGGAAGCATTATATCAAGTATCCACAAGTCAGGAGGATTTTCAATGGCCTGCTTAGCTTCATTGCCGGTTAAAAAAGATACTACTTGCCATCCTTCTTTTTGCAAATAAGAAGTTAATACCAAATTTAAATTTTTATCATCTTCTACTAAATATACACAGTAAGACATTGTTTTTCACCACCTCACGTAAATTATATCAAAAAGGACGTGTTATTTCATCGTCACGTCCTTTTCTACGTTTGTCATAATTCGGTAGGCACTTTAATAAGTGTCTGATAAAAATATGGAATCATTATCGAAGGTTTATGTGAAATTATAAAAAGAGTTATCGAGTCTGTAATGCATCATCAGATATACCTATTCTTTTTACTTCTAAGAATAAGCTTAACAATGATTATTCCAATAATCATAAATACTGTTGCATATATTAAAAGAAAGGTAAAATGCCACAAATTCATCCGTAGTTTGCCTTGAATCTTATCGAGCAGCGTGATTTTCTCATGAGCATAGAGTGTAAATGACAAGTCACCTTCAGGGAGCTCAGATAAGGTTGCCGTATAGGTATTATTTTCTCCCTTAGTAAACCTGGTGCTGCTCTTTACAATATAAGGAGCTTTTTGTGGTGTTATAATCGTAATATTTAGGTTTTTAAAATCTTCCCAGTTTTTGGCTGGATTCAAAATATAGTCAAAGGAATATAATGGTTCAGAGGTTTCTCTCTTATCCATAGTTCCTGATGCATTATAACTTACGCTTACCTCTTTTTCACTGTTGCCGGGAAACTTTACGGTGTAAACAAGGGTTAATATTCGTTGGTAATTTCCATGTTCATAAAGGTCATGTTCAGAGCTGTAGCCCATATTTTTCGTAAAGTAATTATCAAGGACTTTTGCGTACAGGTTATACAATTGGGTATCGGAAAACATACCATTATTTTTTCTGTAATCATTATTCCTTATATACTCCATTAGATATGGTTTAAGCTCCACTTCTTTTGTCAAAATCTGATGCGTAAATAAATCGGTTTTTTTGCTAAGTTCTCCGTCAGTATAAGCATTTATATTTAAATTAATGTCTTCGCCTAAAACATAAATTTGTAAAATCTCCGGTTTATAACACCAAGTGTCGATTCTTACATTATTTCCATTTCGTTCATATCCGTTAAATCCATACGTAAGTACTTTAGTTTTTTTAGAGTCGAAATTAAAATCTACGGCAAAGTTTATTCTTTGTTCATCTATTGGTTTCACATAAATAGTATACAGCTTGCCCTTTTCATTTTCAGCAAAGTTTTCCGCCTTATAAGGTTCATATGTAATGGTATTTACAATATCTTTAAACTCAAAACTGGGTTCCTTATCCTGTGCCGAAGCCCCGTAGCTGTCAACTATATCCCCAATAAAAATATCATACGGCACAGAACTGCCGTCAGCCACAATAGTTATATCATTTGGAGAAAGTTCATTAAGCCTTCCTACAAAAGGAAAAGCCATCTGTACCGACTGCGGTTTATCCGCGGAGTTAGCCATCTCATAAGTGGCAGTAACTTTGCCCATTATCGTATAATCTGAACCATTATCATCAGAAAAATCGAATATAAGATTTTCGTTTTTCACTGTGATCGGAGAATTTTCCTCAATTAACATTATATCCGAAGACGGATATCCCTTCCAAAACACCGGTCCGGAATTTGCTAAAACCGCAAAGGCAGCGGAGCATAAAACAGTTATCAATATAATAGCTGTTATGAGCTTTTTCATAAAATCACCTCTTTATTTTTTAGACGTTGCTATATAGAAAATAGTTCCATATAAAATTAGCAGTGAAGGTCAATAGGCTTTAAAAATTTTTACAGTTATGTAAAAAGTGCTGATTGTACGTATAAAAAGCAAACGACTGCCCAGAAAAAGGGCAGTTAATTAGATTTCGTCATAGCCTAATATAGCTTATTTGCTATCACTATTTCATTAAAAACATTGTAAACTCTTCACCCACCTGTTTATAATCATTGCTCATCTTCCCACTTTGTTCAGGATATTTTGCAGCATAAGGAGTCAGGGTAATAGATGTGATTTCATCAGATAAATCCCCGTGGATGTTTTCGTATTTAAATACTATATCTTCACCGGATACACTGGTCAGGAAAAATGTAACTTCATTTCCCAGATTGTCATGGCCCCTTAATTCAATAGCATATGCATCTTTTGATTTGCCTTTTACTTTTCCAAAAAATTTTTGATTTACAGGGTTGTATCTAAATTCCTCCAAGCTATATTTTTGACCACCTACAGTGAAGGAGTAATTCATTGGCAATGTATGGGAATTTGCCATTAATTCGCTGCCATTTGCCGTAAATTCAAACTCCCATTTTCCTTTTATCCCCTTTTCAGATTCGCCGATACGATAATTTAAATTATGGAGTATAATTTTTACGTCTATGTTTTCTTCTAAATCAATTCCTTTAGTGTCAACAGCATAAATGTGGGAAAATGCCGTTTCGGAATTTCCGATCCTCCTAGAACTACCGGTGGCACCGTAATTTGTTAGTCTTTTGCCGTTGATAAAAATATCATAATCAAAATTAACCCAATCTACAGGTGTATTTGCATTTGCAATTGTAGAAAAAATTAATTCATCTTTGTCTATGATAACATCGGTTAATTTTATTTCTACTCCATTATGTTCCACTATTTGATTAATTACATTTGCATAAGGCTCGATGTTTCTTTTAATGCCCAGCGCTTCCCCAATAGAATAATAAATCTCTGAAACTTTCGACTCTGCAGCTGCATAAACGCTTCTCCCAAAATTTGTCTGGCTTAAAAGCCCAACAGCTAAAACTGCAACAGCAGCCATCATTCCAAATTTTTTAAAGTTGAATCTTTGCTTCCTGTTCTTTTTAAAACATTTTTTTAAACTTTGTTTTTCAACATCGTTTAAAACCTCTCTATCATAATCCTCAAGATTAATCTTGGTGTAATTCAAGAGTTCATATGCGTTTTTATAATCCCTCATTGCCGGAACCTCCTTTTATACTGAAAGCTTCACGGATTCTCTTTTTGCCTCTTGAAAGCTTGTTATAGATAACGGATTTACTAAGTTTTATATCATTGGATATTTCGTCTATACTTTTATCTTCAAAGTATAGCTTTACAAAGATTTCCCTATCTTCTTTCGACAGGCTCTTAAGCATTTTTTCGGTCTCTTCGCTAATTTCATTTGATAAGACTTTTTTTAGTGTATTATCTTCAGCAGGGATAGTTACATTTTCCATATTTTCATTTTCCAAGTCTCTTAAATATTTCCTTACATAGTTAAGTGATTTGTATTTTGCAATTCCCCCTACCCAGTTTTTAAAACTGGACTTTTTAGGGTCATAATAGCGTATATTTTCCCAAATCCCTAGTAGACAATCATTCATACACTCCTCATAATAATTTGGAAGGTGATAAAGATGTTTTTTTATGACTGTCTTGAGAATCCACGCATAATTGTCAATAACATACTCGAGAGCTTTCTCATTCCCCTTTTTGAGCTGTTCAATAAAATTTTCTTCGGTTATTTTCAATGGGCACCACCTTCTATAGGCTAATTTTCTACATGTAGATTATTTACCCTTCTACTTAATATTTCACATTGGGAAGAGAAAATCTATCAAGAATTAAAAATTTCATTTAAAAATGTATGCAACCTCAGATTTTAATAAGAATAAAGCTATCGGCATAACGCCAATAGCTTTATTCTTACTACAACCCTAACCAACGCAAGGCTTAAAAAACGAAGTTATCCATATCTTTAAAGTCTTTAGCGAGCTCATCTTTATCCATTTCAACAAATGCCGATTTTTTGTCCTTTATAAAGTAATGGGCGTTAAATGTGCGACTTGCAAACTCCATAAATCCGATTTTTGACATTTCACGTATTTCATCAAATGAAAGCATGGAAAGAGTGCCCTTTTCTTGCGGTGCAGTTCTTGCAGCGCTTCCGATAATAAATGCAGCTCCACGCAGGCCAAATGTTTATACTGATCTGCGTATATGCTTTTTTCAAAGCTTGTATTCAGGCATTTTTTATATTATTTTTTAAAATTGTCGTTTGTAAAATCATAATAATCGGATAAAATCTTCTGCAGCAAGACCTGCGTCATACCTCATGAACTTTCATTTTTTCTCTTAACCCACGAATAGCCAAGCTAAGCTGTAAAACCCGTATTCCCGACTTAACACTCGGTAAACCTAGTATTACGCCGAAAGCTAAAATCCCTTTAAAATCATCATTATGGTAATTCCACAATGTAGATGAGAAAAAAGGCTTTCTTGTATAATAAATATATAATCCCATTAAGAGAGTAAAAACTATAAAATAGATATATGGTTTTCTTCTTTCTTTCAAAGCCTCGATTTTATCCGTGATATTGCTATAAATAGCAAAAGGTTTCCCATCATTCTTCTTTTCAAGAATTAACAGTTCTCGATTTATCATGCCTCGTGATGTTGCGATTTTCCCACCTTTGTCGGCAAAGGGCCGATATTTTACCTTACCTATGGAAAAGTGTCCCAGATTGATTGGCTTTTCATAATATGTAATATTCATTTCACTTATAAATTCTTCGTATTTGATTCTTTCTTGGTTAGATTTATTTCCGATATAATCAACAGCATACTGATATTCTCCGGGATTGCTTGGTTCAAATTCATAGAAAAGTCTTCCAACTTTAGACAGTTTCCAGCCGTTCTTAGCCTGCTCATTTAACCAGTGTGCTTGGCCCTCAACGGGATTCATAAACAGCTTAAACTTTCTCATCAATTTCAGCTCCTTCATTCCTTAAAATTTCCTCGCCGATTTTATACACTTCCTTTAATCTTTTCATTTCCGCTTCAACTTGTAACTTCCCTAAATCAGTAATAAGATAATCTTTTTTTCTTTCGTTTTTTTCTGCAGGTAAAGCTTTAATCCATCCTTTCTTGGATAGATTGTTGATGGCTCCATATAAAGTCCCCGGTCCAAAAACAACCCTGCCATTTGTCTTCTCCATCACAAATTGCATCACCCCATAACCATGGTTTGGCTGATACATCGCCAGAAGAATAAGAAATGCAGTTTCTGTTAATGGAGATTCCTGCACTTTTCCCAAAATAGAAACACCTCCATATTACGTAAAACGTAGTATATGTTTATAATATCGTGTTGCGTAATACGTGTCAAGTAGTAAATTAATCCTATGCAGTTTTCAGATTTCCCGTTACATAATTACCATGGGATACAAAATTCCCTATAAGTTTTAATTCATTAAGATTAATATTGTTATATCAAAAAAGATATATTCTGCATATTTTCGACTGGATAAAGCGGTGATTTTGAAATAAAAAAGCTATAAACGAACAAATAGTTCATTTACAGCTCTAATAGAGCATCCTATGCTTTTGATTCCCCTTACCCACCCTCGCTTTAAATTATAAATTAGTACATGGTAGTAACAATAACAATCTATTTGTACTGGTGTAACATTTATGGGCTTAATTTGTTATATGTGGAATCGAACCACCGGCTTTGCCCCAAAGCCACCATCAGTATAACTTTGACCTAGTTATAAGGTTTGTACTCACTTTTATAATTTACAGCTACCAACTTTGTTTAGATTAAATCTATAGTCCAATTCAGTCCTTGAATTTTAGTATCGAGCTCTCTATACTCTTTTGACAATTTATCTATCTGTTTTTGCAATTCTTTTACATTTACTACACTAATATATTTAATTTCAGTTCTGGAATATCTATCTTGCTTTACACTGGCCGCCTCAGTTATATGTGATAAAACTAATCTTTTTTCCCACAGCTTATCTCTTTCCGCTAATGCGTCCGCTAAAGTCCATTCTTTGTTAAACTTTGTTGCATTGTTTGTCTTATTTATTCGTTTAATAATATCTGTCAATTCTAATAAGCAATCATCCAATTCCTCTAATAGAACGTCCGGTTCTTCACTTGGCTTTTCGCCTTCTTGAACCATTACATTATTTCTTAACCTATTTTTAAGTTGTTCTATTCTCTTTTGTAAATCTGATCTTAATATTAACGCCTCTGCCAGTTTCATAGCACAGCCTCCCTTTAATAATGCCCGGATTTACCATTAACTTTCGCACAAATCCGTCTGCCGCAAGCCAGTGTTCTTCACAGTCAATGTAGTTATATAATATTATTCATTTCTTATACCGTCAAGCAAGCTACAACTTTTCCCCTCCCATTGTAACTATTCAGGGGTTGAAAACGGCTTGTCATTTTGCTATTGGACCGGAATATGGGTGTCGTTTATAATGACAGCGGTGACAGTGGTAACATCAAGCGGAGTTTCCGTGTTCCAGTGCAAATTAAAGGTCTGTTCTTGAGAGTTATAGCTGCCGCCGCCGCCTTGAAGCGTAATAACGCCATCGGCAGTCTCAACTGCCACAGACATTTCACTTGCCATGCACTCTTTACCGTTATATGATCCAATTACTTGAAGTCCCAAAGGACTAAGGGTTATATGCTCAAAAAGATGGCCTTCAACAGGAATATCATTTGTAATGATGCGCATCTTGCGGCTGGTGTCACTCAGATTTACAGCTACCTTCCACCGGCCTTTTACACCGGAATAAACCGAGCCGGCATAGCAAAGGGTATAGCCATCAAGTTCCTCGGTGTCTATAGAAAAGATAGCTTCTTCGTATCTATATACCGCATCCCCGTAGTCGCTTTCTTCCAGGTCTAGCAGGCGGCAGTCCTTATCGCCGTAAAGATCCAATACATAGTCCGGATTAATGAAGTTACCGTCCGGGGTTTTAAGATTTAGATTGGGGTCTGTGCTGCCGAACTCTTTATGAAGAAGCTTGCCTGTCTGAACATGCAGTTTTCCATTGATAATACCAATGTTTGAAATCCATTGGTCGGCTTCCCCGTGGGGCATGGGTGCATAATTGCCGGGAGCAAGGACCGTTGTCAGTTCGTCAAGATCGTCCGGCAAGTCCGAGCTGCTCCTGCCCCAAATGAGGTCGTCCGGTAAGTCCGAGCCGCCCCAAATCTGGCCTCCACGTATGGATACAGTTTCAGCCTCCTTAATGTCCGACAGGGATATAGAAACCGGCTCTTCATATGACCTTTTATCAAAATATATAAGAAAGCTGCCTAATTCCAACGGATCGGACAGCGGTGAATCCGCATCGGCTGTAATAGTGAATTCATAATATATGGTATTGGTTTCCTCATCAAAGTAGAGCATTTTTTGCCCGTAGCCGAAGCTGGCGACAATTTCGTCTGTTTGGCCCTTTGCTTCTTCTTGCGCCTGCGTATTCATTTTCACGGTAAACCCGTCCTGGAAATCGGTTTGCTCAGTCAGTCGGTTTTGCCCGCTTACATCTTGAAGTGACAGGTATATAACTGCCATATTGTCATACTTTTGTGCGCCGATGACCTCCATGCGGATTCCCTGATCTTCACAATATGCCTCAACAGGCTCTGCAATCTCGCCAAAGGATGGGTTGAATCTTTTGATAAACCAATCAAAGCCACCCTGGGCTGCAACTGCCACCGTGACAAACAGCATCACCGACATCACTAGCGCTATAGCTGCAGTCATAGGCCGTCGCATTCGGCGCTGTATGGTGTTAGGAGCTTGTTCATTCAATCGCCTTTTAACCTGTTCGACAAGCTTGCTTTCATCAACAGTGATTCGAGAAAGTGCATCATGTATATCTTGTTCGTTCTTATCAAATGTACTCATGTTTTGTCTCCTTTCCATATTGCCCGGCGGTCAGGTAGGCCGCCAGCTTATTTTTTGCCCGCTCGTATCGCTTGCGCAAAGCAGCAGGAGAACACCCTGATAGTTGGGAAAGTTCCTCATAGCTCAATTCTTCCATTATCCGCCCATAAAGCAGGGCCCGTTCTTTTGGTTTAAGCCGCCGTAGAGCACAAAGTGTTTCGTCACTCAGACCTGTATCATCTATAGGCGAAACTGCTTGGGCGCGGATTTCACTAAAACATAAAATTCTGCGCTTTTTTAGTTGGTTTAGACTGCGATTATATGTAATTTTATACAGCCATGCGGAAAGATTTTTGCCGTCAAAAGCTTTACGGTTTTGATAAGCTGAAAGAAAAACATCCTGCACCACGTTTTCCGCTTCATGGTAGTCGCACAGGATAGCAGTTGCGTAGCGAAGAAGTTTTTCACCATAGAGATTGATTACTTCTTCCAGCTCATCCTCTCCACCGGTGGCAAACCGCTGTCCCAGATCTGTATCACTCATCCATTATCTCCTTTCACTTTTTATCAGCCGACTGTACTCTTATAACAATTCAAATAACGGTTTTGTGACATAAAATCGAAAACAATCGATATTTTTATATCAATATAAGTTGCAATTTCAATATAAAACTTAGTTTTATATATCATGCCTTACGTCATTTTTAATATATCATTTTCATCGATGCCATGCTTTGAGTTGCAATCTTTGCCAACAAATTATTTTTCTTTTTGTAATGAAATTAAATATTATTCGTATTAACATATAGAAAGACTTACTTAGCTAAGTAAAAATTGATTGGGAGGAGGAGAACAAAAATTTGCCGAAGCTCGCTTTAATCGATGCTCAATCTAAAAGAGAAATTCCGGAATTATTAGATATGGAAAAAGAATTTACCTATATTTTTGAAACTTATTACAAGAAGGTGTTTAATTTCGTATACTATCGAGTAAATCATTACTATACAGCAGAGGATTTGACTAGCCAAGTATTCGAAAAAGTAATGATTAAGATAAACACCTATGATGAAACTAAGTCTCCTTTCGAAGTATGGCTATTCGCCATAGCCAGAAATACAGTAAATGATTATTTTAGGAACCTGCAAAACCACAAATTCTTCTCTATTGATACAATCAAGAATTTAATATCAAAGAAAAAAACTCCTGAAGATATTGTGGAAATAGCTGAAACCAATGATGAACTTTTAAAAGCCCTAAGTATTTTAGATGAAAGAGAAAGAAGCATCGTGGCACTTAAATTCGGTGCAGGTTTAAAAAATGTAGAAATTTCAAAGCTGTTAGGTCTTACAGAAAACAATGTCGGGGTGATACTTTTTCGCACTATGAAGAAATTGAAAAAAGAATTAGAAAGGATGGGATAATCTTGGAGAAAAAGAGACTTGAAGACATGTTTTCTACGGACATAGATGCTTATTTAAAGGGCATAAAGCGATTAGACATTACGCAATCCGAAGAATACATTAAGCTTTTGGAATTGGGTAAAACAATGGCAGATAAGGATTTTAGCAAGGACAGCGATAAACAAAAAGTCTTTGAGAGAGCTTTAAGAAATATTAATAAATATAAAGGGAGAGAAGATACTTTGAAAAAGTCAAATAAAACTAAGAGTATTATCACTAAAGTTGCATCATTTGCGCTTGTATGTGTGTTGGGATTTTCCTTGATGCAAACATCTTTTGCTCAGGGAGTAGTTGACAAGATAGTAAGGACCATATCACTTGGGCATATAACAATTTTTGAAAGTAAACCTTCTGACATAAAATCAGTGCCTGTCCCCGATAAATTAAAAGGCAAGATTTTTGATAAGGATGGCAATCCATTAAAAGTACTTTCAGCCGAACATGCTGAGGAAGTATATACCGCTGATGGCGAAAGAATCGCTTACATTGATTCAGATGGAAATATAGTAACCGAAAATGAGCACGAGAAGGCTAGGGCCGACGAGTGTCTGATAATAAAAGACCCCAACCAGTTAAATAATTATACCTGTTTTGATATCAAGCTTCCAAGTTATTTACCTGAAGGTTATAAATTTACAGAGGCAGAATTTTTTAGAGACGAAAATGGCGTCGTAGAAAATAGTAAAATTGTAGGATTGTATTTTGCAAATGAAGAAACGGGGAAATTCGTCTACATGCAGCAGAGAGTTGCCGAGGAGGACACAGGATATGTGACAGGAGCAGATGAGGTTGAAGAATTGAAGATAAACGGTCAGGACGCCGTCCTGTATGGTGACAGTAATCTTGACTGGGAATATAACGGCGTAATTTATATGCTGGTAGGCAGAGGCGAAATCGCCAAAGATGAACTCATAAAAATTGCAGAATCTATAAAATAATAGATAGCTTAGACAAGTAATAACTGCCTAATCGGTGCATAAAAATGTATCTGCTGTACGATAGTTTTTTCTTTTTGACATCGCGCAGCAGATATTTTAATAATATAAGTATTCAATTTTGTTTGGAAGCAGCAGCCTAAAAAATTGGTCTATTTTTTTAGAAAATCTTCAACCGTATATTGGGTAATTACTTTCTTACCTAAAAGAGTTATTGCTTTTTGCGGACATTGGTTAATGCAGCGATAACACATCGTGCATCTATTGCTTACAGTCGGTTCCTCGTAAGGCATAGATAAATTATTCATAGGACATACCATTACACAATTACCACATCTAACACAAAGTTCTTTATCAATTTTTAGTTTGTCAGAATAACTTCTGGTTTTATTGAAAAACCAGAGTCGCTGACCAAAAAGTCCAGCTAAATGAGAGAAAAAACTCAATCCTTCCTGAGTTGGTTTGCCATTTCGCAACTTCTGGGCAGCAATATCCAGTTTATTATTAGCTCTTTCGACTAGTTTCGTATTTTGCATTAAAGAACGTTTTAGCGCTTTTACATCACATATACAGTCAGGCATTTTTATATGTAATCCACCTGTGATAGTTGCTCCATACTTTTTCAAAATTCTTGCTGATACGCCGGCTCCATCACCACTGAAAAGCGACATTGTAGCTATTATAAATATCTTTTTCCCATTCCAAATATGAGAGTTGTCTATTATAAAGTCTCGAACTGTCTTGGGCAGATTACTGTAATATATGGGATAAGCTATTATAAGGCTATCATGGCTTGAAATTTCATTTATAGCTAACTCCGCTTCTTCTAAAGGGATTGCTGAAATTTTCTTATCATAGATGGATATAAATTTTTCTATACAATATTTTGTATTTCCCGTACCGCTAAAATATATACCAATCATTTTACTCCTCCGATTTCAAGATTTATGATAGCTTCAAGAATATCCCATTGGTTTTTCCAGCACTGCCTTTGCCTCGTCGTAAGAAATATTTGTTTTGTTACGTAACTTTCCTACCCCCTTGCAATTCTTGCAGGATACCATTTGGCAAACCATGCTGTAAAAAGCCCCATTAATAAGGGGGCGAGCAAATTGATTAGTCCTATGTATTTTGCCACGGCACTGCTCATTAAGAAATATGAGTATATGGCAATAATTAGATATAATATACCCCAAGCTAAGGTTAGAATCTTGTTTGTTTTTATAAACAGCGGATTAGCAAACGCTTCGTCGCCATTATAATCATTACTTGAATAGTAGGCTGTCAGCGGAATTTTGGCAAGGCACGATAAAATCCACATTAACCCGAACAGCAGGTAGGATAAACAAACTATAAGTTTTAAACTTATGTTAAGCAATGCTAAAACACTTAAAGCAGAAACCATTACAATACTTATTTTGTCGTATATTGTCAGTTTGAATTTGTATGTTAAAATCGGCACAATCGAGCATATTATAACCCCTGCAATACCCGCCCATGTTTTATTTATCGGCAGTAATACCCATAAGATTATCCATTGAATTAAAAGGATATTCATATTGGTTTTAGGTTCAGCCTCAGGAATAGATTTTTTTGTGCCAAAATAATCATCCATTCTGAGCATTGTATTAAAGTCGCCTAAGACTCTGCACTGTTTTTTCATCATGACCGCTGCACCGTTTGCTTTTCCCTCTGAAATTTTATGCCATAAATCAAATGTTGTTTCAATTCGTGTAGTATATGGCATAAAATCATCAGTTTTCAGGATGCACTTTTCTTTTTCGAGCCATAGCTGATATGTTTTATTAATGTCGGCAAAATAAAATTCAATCACGGCATCTTTTACATAACTTTGCGGGTTGTATACTGCAGCCATTTGCCGCATAAAGTTATAAGATTTATCATCTTGGTTACTGTTTTTAGCAGGCTCATTAATCTGCCAGCTGGCATCTGCTGCTTCAACAAATACTTTCGTCGGCAATATGAGTTCATTTAACTTATTTTGCGTGAGCTCAGAAAACTTCCCTGTTTCTGCAAATTCTCTGCCTGCTTGTTCTGCATAATATAAATATTCAGAAGTTTTACCGTCAAGCTGAGGCACAGAAAAAAGTTCTCCTTCAGGACAGATTATTTTCGTCAGTTTATCCCCGAATATAATCTCAAATTGGCGAAAAAGTGCGTCATAGTTATTTTTTACAGTATAAAATCCGCAAGTTGAAATAAGAACATAGCATTGATGTGATAAATCATAACGTGGAGGGTGGCCCGTTGTCCCGTCTTCGTTTATGCTCATATATGGTAAATTTGTCGGCAGCATGCGGTCAAGAAAAGCCTTGATTTTTGACGGCATACCAAAATAATAGAGCGGAAAACTCCATATGATAAGATCTGCTTTGATATATTGCTTAATAAGCTCTTCCATGTCATCTTTAATGACACATCTACCCGGCGTTTTTGTCCAACAGGTAAAGCAGCCCCGGCAGGGCTCTATGTTTTTTGTTTTGATTTCCACAATGTCTATATTGTGCCTTTGCTTGCTGCAAAGCCCCTTTAAAAAGGCTTTCGTTATTTTGAGAGTATTACTTTGCTCTCCCTTCGGGCTGCCATTGAGCACTAAAATATTCACAGCGCTGCCTCCAGATGTAATAAAATACTGGTACCTTGTTAATCCATAAAAATTCACCAGTTTCAAATATCCTTATTCCATTACTTTTGCCTTTGTTCTGATTGTTGTTTGATTGCTTCTGTATATCTTTTTTCCGGAAGCGTCAAAGCCTCGTATTTCATAATAGTATATTGTATCAGGCTGCAGGTCTTCGTCTGTGAAGATTCCATCAAAATTTCCGGATATCTTTTTACCATTGCGATAAAGCGTATATCCTGCAATATCCGAATCAACTACCGCTGCGCTAAAGCTTAAGGCGGCTTGTGTATCAGTTACATCTGATGCGGTCAGTTTTCCGAAATCCGAACTTGCTACCACATCTTTATTATTCTTATTTACTGTAAATCTTATCTTATTATCTGCACCTTTGTAAGTGTCAAAATTAAAGGTATCCAAGATTTCAATTATAACTGTTGCTCTTCCTTTTTTGTTGATTCTAAGGATATCATCATCAATATCGGCTATTTGGAAGTCGCTGGTAGTTATCTTATATTGACTGCTGTCAAGATACATAACGGCAGAGCTGTTATCGCAAAATACGGCTTTCACCTTCAAAGGCGCTTCTTTTTCCTCCTTCAGCATCTTTACCGGTACCACCGCCTGAAATTCCCTGACTTTATGGTTTGCCATAAAACTATGATTTGAAATATATTCTTCTAAGATATTAAGCGCAGCATTAAGGTCTGCCTTGACTTTCGCGGCTACCTGCATATTTAGAGTTTCATCGCCGTCTATTATATCCACTAAATCTTCAATGTTATTTTTAATTGAACCTGCACTTTTTACCGCATCTTTATCACTTTTAAAATCAACTTTAATGTTCCTGACGAGTTCTTTATACTTCTGAGCCTCCTCGCTATCCATGCCGCCATATTTTAAATATATGTCATCGATCTTTCTTAAAATATCGGAAAACATAAGGTTTACAGATTGCTCGGTATCTTCCGTTGTAATTGCAGGCTGTCTGAACACGCCGAGTTTTAGCGCACTGTCATATCCTCCGCTAAAAAGCGACTGAAGTTCAAAAATTCCTACACCATTTGCAGATGCGGCTCTTGCAGCTGCAATTTGCCTTAAAAGTATCTGTATATCAGGTTTTGTAGTTGTGGCAAGCCCCACGTTTACCTGTGCATGCCCTTTAGCAAAAGCCTGTGTTTTATTTATATCTTCAACAACCGGCTGTTCGTAAAGATAATATGACATAGGTATTATTGTGTTAATATAATCCTGCGATATCCAATCCTTTGGATTTTGAAATGTGTCCATTATAGTCTTGTTATAATCCGGCCATACATCTATAGATATTTGAATATCCGGTTTTATAGACTTGACTTCCGAAATAACCCTGTATGCAAAGGAATTTATTATGCCGACTCTAAAATCGCACCAATCCTGCCACAATTTATCCTCCAGAGTCAATGATGCAGGATCAGCTCCGGCGTAATTTTTGAAAAGCTGCCGCGTGTATGAATCGTACCCGAAATCATTAGAATAATCACCAGACTCCGGATATCTCATATAGTCAAACTGTATGCCGTCAATGTCATATTTTTTGACAAGTTCTTTATACATTCCTGATATAAAATCACGAACTTCGGGCATGGCCGGATTCAGGTAATAATATTTAGTTCCCAAACTGTCTTTAAAGTATCTGTCACCTTGCCTGCTCTCAATCATCCATTCGGGCTTTTTCTGTGCTACATTCTGACCTACTAAAAAATCCTCAACCCACGCATAAAGCTTTATTCCTCTGGCATGTGCCTCTGTAATATATGCTTGCAGCACATCAAAACCATCATATATAGGATTATGCTCCATAATTTCATTATTTGTCGGGTATATGCTGTATCCGTTCCAGTATGTTTCAAGATAGACGATATTTATATTGATATCTTGCAGCATGTCAAGGCGTTGTTTTACTTCATCGATGCTGGTTTCCCTAGGTCTGTGCCATACCGCCCTGTTTTCAACTTTTGGTGATTCAAATGTCATATAATAAGCTATATTTGCCTCATTTTGTATATCATTTACGGTTTGTATCAGCTCTCTGTACTCACCTTGACTTAACAGTTCATGCACTTTTTGCATTTGGGATTTGGTCAAATCTATTTTATCCTGTATTTCATCATAATCAATATCGATATATTGTATTTTAGCCAAATTCAAACAGTCCTGAGCCGTTTTTATGGCAAGGTCGGCTGTATCGACATATGAATCCGGTGTTAAAATAATCCTTATTTCCTGTTTCTCTTTATTCAATATTACCCTTGACCCTAAACGAGCATAACTTTGCAGCCAATCTGCTCGGGTTCCGTGACCGGATATTACGAATCCGCCATCCGGAATTTGCAGATTATTTCCGCCCACATTTATTATTTTACCGTCTTCCTGAACAGTCACTTCATAGCCGTATGGGTTTGTGCCGGTATAATCGCCGTAACTTGAGTCGTAGATTATTATCTGGTCCGGACCGCGGAAACCATCATATGGCTTGTCGTTTTTCTTGTCCCAAGCCAAGGGATTATCTTCAATAGACATGGGGTTAAACGCATCATATGTAGTCTTGCCGGCGCTGTAAAGTTTCATATTATCTGTTACAACTGTTACTTTATCACCAAGCTTGACGTTTTCATGGAGCTTATTATAGAAGGAATTCCCGGAATGTATGGATATAACTACTCCATTTGATGGTATGGGTGAGTTGTTGTCTACTACTACTCCGTCGTCATTTTTTATATCAGCTATATCACAAACAGCTCCATCCACCACCGTTAATTCCATTCCCCACCCATTAGTCTTTGTAGACTCGTCATAGGACGAATCATATAATACGATGCAATTTGCGTTTCTTTGTGAATTGACATCATCTATCGGCACAATCAAATTCCCTAGTTTAAAATATTTCTCAGGCAGAATAGGCACATCCAAATTTACAAGTGCTGCTTCCTCACCTATATTAACATTATTTACAAAATCGGCCTTCTCTTTTGTATATGAAATAACATAGCCGTCTGCCGGGATATAAGTGCCTTTGAGCCCATTGGTATTTTTATATGCTACTATATTATTTACAACTACAAACTCAGCAACGCCATCAGCAAAAGGCTTTGTATATTCTCCAAAATTCCTGGTATAAATCGCAACTTGCTCTTGCTCTCGCTCTTTATCAACCAAATTTACGGAGTAGGCGGTGCCATTTTCAAAGACAATCTTCGGCATGCCGGATGCCGCTATATCTATAGTGCTCGCTCCTGCACTAAACTGTATTATGAAGACAGCCGCAATAAAAGCGCCTAGTGCGATGGTCTTGGTAACTTTCAAATTATTTAGCTCCTTTCAGTTTTCGGACAAGATATATTTTATATATGAGTATGTATCAATTATAGCAGGTAACAGCGAAAAACCCAACCAATTCCCTTGTCAAAAATTGTTTTTTTAGTAACAATTCAGAGGTCTGTCATTCTGCTATATACTGCTGTCATTGTTATGAATATATACCTAAACAAAGACGCACTTAACTAAGGGTGGTTGATTAATCACCCTTCGACCAGCTCAAAGAGCAATGCCCAAAAAAAATTATATTTTAGGTAGCCACTGAAACGGGAAATGACACTCCTAATTCTTGTAATTTTTTAAAGTAATAATTAGCTTTTTTCTCTTTATTGAACTTTGTATAATAATCGCTACCTAGATCCTTAAAATGAACATTATCTTTTAACATGTGGTATATTGCAATGAGCATGGAATGGGCTACGGCAGCAGTTGCTCTATCAGCTTACGGCTGCTTACACCGGTTAAGCTGGAAGCGAAAGAACTTAGCTTTATATTAGCACCTTCTAAGGTTTTTTCCAGACGATTAAGTTCTCTTGAACGCTCTTCGATTAGATTTTTACGGCAGCGTACTATTTCACGAAGTTCGCGTTGTTCCTTATCAGGGATAAAACTACTCTTTAAAAGACTATGTTGTAAAAGATCTGCTATCCATTGAGCATCTTTGATATCAGTTTTACGCCCGGGGACAGTTTTCATGTGACGTGCATTAACAACCATCACATCAATGTTTGGTAATTCCAGAATGTTATAGATAGGTTTCCAATAAGCTCCCGTACTTCTGCTTTTTTCCCGTTTCTAAAGCAGGCAACAATAAGTTTTTTGTGCACGTCAATCCCACAACAACGCTCATAAACAGTTTGTATAATAATATTCCTTGCTATTGTTATTATGGCGTTACCCCTGTCTTAATAGCTACATTGCTATACGTCTTTCAAAGACAATTTGTGGTTCTGCAGCAGGAGTATTTTCAAATTCTGAGTCGATCTCATTGTGACAATGACACTCGAACTCATGCCATAACTAGTGTATAATCAAGGAATAGCAATTAATATTCGTTTATTGTGGCGTGGAAACACGTGGGAATTCTGAGTGCAGCGAAGAATC
Source organism: Tepidanaerobacter acetatoxydans Re1 (assembly GCF_000328765.2). Lineage (NCBI taxonomy): Bacteria > Bacillati > Bacillota > Clostridia > Thermosediminibacterales > Tepidanaerobacteraceae > Tepidanaerobacter > Tepidanaerobacter acetatoxydans. The sequence goes on along the minus strand of NC_019954.2, from coordinate 822,214 downwards.
TTATCTATTTAATCCTTATAAAGATTCTTCACTGCGTTCAGGATGACAAGTTGTTTCCAATCTCCGAATAGTAACATATAGGACTTTCTGTATTAAATTTCTGTTAAACTTGGATTCTATCACAAATCTCAAGTAATGCAAATATAGTTTTATCTTTACCCGGTCTGTCGCATTGAATTTTGTCGAAGTTATTAATACAATCGTTTTAATTATTGGTTTTTAGAGACCTTATGTTATGCTTGTTCGCTGCTAGTTGCTAAATTATATTTGGTATATATTCTATATATTATCACCGCTGTTTCTGCTCTTGTTGCATTTCCTTTCGGATTTATCATGTTGCCTGTGCTTCCTTGAATAATGCCTTCTTTTATCAGTGTGGCCACACCTTCAATTGCATAGCTGGAAACTTCGCCAGCATCGGCAAATGTGCTGATGTCTTCAAATGTTCCGGTGGTGGATATCTTGTTTGTTGTTTTTAGGGCTCTTGCTACTATTACCATCATGTCTTGTCTGGATATTTGTGCTTGTGGGTTGAATTTGTTGTAACCTATTCCTTGTGCTATGCCTAGTTTTTTGGCTATGCCTAACGGTTCGTAGTAGTAGGTGCCTGGTTCAATATCGTCAAAGTTTGTGTCAATGTCTGTTTTAAGATTTAGTGCTCTCACTAGTAATGTTATGAAGTCTGCTCTTGTTATGTTTTTTCCCGGTTCAAAGGTGTTTTCTGTGGTTCCTTTTATGATGCCTTGGGACGCTAGTGTTTCTATTGCTTCTTTTGCCCACGGGTAGTCTGTTATGTCGTTGAAGGTCTTTTTGCTGGGTGTTGGTTCGGGCTCTTTTTCTTCGGTTTGTTCTGTTTTATTACTGCCTCCTCCGCTGCTTGTTTTTTTGGTAACTTTTACTTCACAGGTGGCTGTCTTACCTTGGTAGGTTGCTGTTATTATTGTTTCTCCTACTGTTTTGGCAGTTATTATTCCTTTGTCTGTTACTGTGGCTACTGATGAATCGGATGTTTTGTATTGGGCTTTGTCTGTTATGTCTTGCTCGCTTCCGTCACTGTATGCTGCGATGACTTGTAGTTGTTTGGTCTGGCCTATCTTTAAGGTGTATTTTGTTTGGTCTAATCTAATCATTGTTAGTGTCGGTTCTATTGTTTCTTTTGTTACGTTAAATTCTTTTGTATCTATGATATCCCCTTGCCCTACTATTAATGTGTATTTTCCTTCTGGGGTATCTTCCGGTAAGGTGAAGTTGTCTTCAAAGGGGCTGCCGGTTAGTACGTTTACGTATAGTACTGTTTTGTTAGGTCGTAAGACTTTTACGGTTACTTCTCCTAGATTGGTTGTGCCTTTTATGGTAATCTGATCACCGGGTCTTTTGTTATGTATGTCTTCTAGGGTTATAGTATCAGCAGCTATTGCTTTAAAGGGCATTAGTGTTGTTAAGAGGATTATTAGAGTTAGAATGCTTGTCATTCGTTTTTTCATGGTTTCATTCCTTCCTCTTTTGTGCTAGGTGATTGTATCTACAACAGATACAATCACCTTTGGTTCTTTATTTAGTGTTGGTATTAAAAATATCTCTTTTTATACTTAAATGTTTAAAATTCAATATATCAGCTTATAAATACTTTTTCTCTAGTCGAGTTCAGTCGGTTCTGCAAGATTTAACGGAGCAGTTATATCACTGTCAAAGCGATCAAATACGAATACTTTTACTTTGTAAGCTAGGCTTTCATAGTCTTTTACATTAAAGTGAGCTGTGAATACTTCTTCAGTTACTATATCTTTCTCTAATGCAATGATGCTTATCGGTGTTGTGCCTTTCATCAGTTGGAATAGAACTACTTCATTACCTGGATGTGTATTTGATTCTGTCTTGTGTTTTACTTTTACCTTGGCTTTGATACCTGTGGTTCTGTCAAGTTTAGTTCCAGATATAATGGTGAATGACTTTTCTTCTGATATTGCTTCTACTGTTATATTTGCCACAGCTTTGATGTCTGTCCCTTCAACAGTTCCTTTTACTGTAAACTTGCCTATATTAGCATACTGTTCAGGATTTATTTCATTCCAAATTACATTTACTTCAGCTGTTGAATTATCGCTGTATATCACTATAACTTTGTCAGGAAGTATAGGAGGTTCTCCAACTTTAGTTGTAATTTCTACAGGTTTGATTGATGATATTACTTTTTCTGGGATATCTTCTGCTATTACCTCGATTGTTTTTTCTATGGGCTGTACTTGTAGTTCTTCAACTTCTGTTGTTTTTATAAGAGCTTTTGATATTCCTATAATACCTGATTTAGTTTCGGTAATTTCTTTGGCTTTAAAAACTATGTCAAATAGTTCTATTGCTTCAGCTGTTACCGGTTCTTTAAAGTCGATGGATACCTTAACGCTTCCTAGTTCGTCCTCATAGACTTTACTTATTACAGTATTGTCATCTGCTGTTTGACATGTTATAAGTTCAAATAGGTTAGTGTCGTAATTTATTGTTATGTCTGCTGCATAGACTGCTTCTGTTACATTGCTTAAGCCTATTTTTGTTGTAAATTCAATGCCTGACTGGACTGAGTTAGGGCTTGTTAGGGTGATTTTTGGTTCAGCAATTGGTTCTTCATCTGATTTTTTAAATTTGGCATCTGCCCAGTCAGCATGATCCTCCGCATTTCCATCTCCCGCGTCATGGGCCACTAATTTTAGCTCATTTTTACCTCTTACATCTATACTTATAAATTGTGCTGGGGTTCTTGCAGTCATTACATCACTTTCAAATACTTTCTCACCATCTAACCAAACTTCAAATATAATACTGCCATTGCTTATTTCACGGTCTACCCCGATATATGACTCAAAAATACCATAACCCTTTCCTTCAATGTCATATATGATTTCTGAGTCGGCATGTGTTCCTATACCTTTTTCGAATGTTATTACCTGATTCGATGGCCCTAACAATCTTAATGGATTACCTTCAACGCTTTTATCTCTTTGGATGGTTTGCCAGCCACAAGTAGCATTTATCCAGTCAATATCGGAAAGATATATTTCTGGAACAGTAATAAATTTGATTGAATAAATAGTTGTAACTCCTAATTCTGATGTTGCTGTTATAGTCGCGGTTCCGGGCAGTGTTTCTGCTTGGGTTACTTCTAATTGGACTTTATCACTCGTGGGTATAGGCTCAACTACAGGTGGTATGGTTCTGCTTCCTTCTAAAATTTGTATTTCATAATCCGGTATTTGGCTATTAAAAGATGGTAACGGCTTTCCATCAATGTTAATACCTTTTAATGCATCTAGGCTTATTACTTCCTTGTTCAATTCCATAGGTGATTGTGTTGACAAAGTAATTGGTTTTAATCGATAGCTGTAAGAATATGGTTTGCCAGGATAAAGTGTAAACTCAGAATGAGGTTTTGCACCCCAGCTATCGTCACCACCTAATCCCATCTGCTTATAATTTAACCGCAAAGTAATATCATCGCGACGTACCAGTTTATAGGGATGGCTTGCAGTAGATAAGTCTTCAGGTGTGTAATGCAGTGCGTTAACTTCAATAAGCGGCATTCCTATAGCCAACAGCCCAAAACCTTCATCATTTGTCAATGTTACCCATCTAACATCGGTCTTATTTCCGGTTTCTGAAGGTTCAAGATACGGTATAAATTCTTCATCCACAGTACTATTATATACTCCCACAAGTGCACCTGTATTTCTATCCCAATAATTTTCTTGAGGTCCTCGTCCATACCACTTAATATTTTCAAATTCTTCCGGCAATGTTAGTATTGTTCCTATTTCAGGTATTTCAGGGAGGCTTGAATCCGATATTAATGTATTGTTAACCACCACATCGCCACTGCCGTAAAAAACATATGTTGCTTTGTATTCTGACTCTACTTTTGTAGGCAATGTTGCATCTACGTCTATCTGTATAACTTGATCTGCAAGCCTTGTTACCGTTACATTGCTTATTTGCCTATTTTCTCCGGCATAGCGCCATGTAGCAGTTCTTGACGGCATGCCGTTTCCTTTATCATTATCAATAGGTGCTCTCCAGAAGTTGGGTATTGGACCTTCTTTAATGACTTCTTTGTCATCATACACATAAGATGACATAGTTCCTTTAGATTTATCAAACACTATGGTAAATTTATCTCCGTTTATTAATATTTCCTCATCATTTTCCTCAAGTTCAAGCTCAGGCATATCCGATATGCTTAAGGATAATGGTTCTTTGCTAAAAGGCATACTAAACTGTTCTTTGGCAATTTCATGACCTGCATCAGCCCAAGGAGTATCTTCTTTTAATGTAAAGTTTATATTTAGCCAATATTCTGCACCGGGTTTTATCTGTGGAGTCTCAAAAGGCACCGTAATAACTTTAGAAGAAAGGGGGGCAAGGTCAATTACTATATTGCCTGAGTCGATTATTTCATCATCTTCTAATAACTCCCATGACATATTAAATTCTTCAAGATTTGTAAACAAATATTTATTTTGTATTTCTATCTGACCGTTTTCTAAATCAACAGCTTTAATTCCTATATTTTGATACACTTTTTTTACTTCATAAAGTTCCGGCTGCACTGTCCTGTCAGGGAATATTAAGCCATTTGCACAGAAGTTTCCATCATTTGGATTGTCTCCCCAATCTCCGCCATAGGCAAAGAATTCACTATCACGATAACCATCTTCCTCTACATCTTCAAAATCCACCCACAGCACTGTACTTTCATCGGGTTGTCTTTCATGGTTATTTATTTCATCAATAGTAAGTGCACGGTTATAGATTCGGGCATCATCAATTAAACCATTAAAACCTCGATTCCTCTCAACATCCCGGCCTATTCCCACAGGGTATGCGTTAGCCGTGATTTTTGCGGTGGTTTCTTTTTCAGCTTTTAATTCACCATCGATATATATCGTTAATTTTGTTCCATCATAGGTTCCTGCCACATGATGCCACTCTCCAAACCAGTCTGACGGTGTATCTGCAGCAGCCGCTACCCATTGAGTCCATTGCCCCGGAATATCTGCATCATAAATATAAAATTCAATTACACTTCTATTTTGTTGCAAGTAATTTGCAGTATGCTTAATTGCAAATTGACTGTCACCCTTTGCAATAATTACATTGTCACTGCTTGCAGAAGCTTCTGGTTTTACCCAAGCTTCAAGGGTAAGGCCTTGACCTGTAATGTTTAATTCAGGTACATCAGGTAAAATTGTGTATCCCCTCAAAGCATTACCAGATCTACCTACTTCTAATTCACCAAACATCTCGGATTTAAATTTATTGTTACTTTTATCAGAAATTATTCTCTTAACAGGCGTAGGCCATCTAAGGGCTTGATCTACCCAATCCCATATAAAGCCGCCTTGAAGATTCGGGTATTTTTCTATAACATCCCAGTATTTGAATAAGTTGCCTACACTGTTACCCATAGCATGGGCATATTCACATAATATATATGGCTTAGTGCCGGTTTTACCGTAATTTTCAACAGTACCTACTCTAGCATACATATTGCTTTGAACATCAGCCCATTGGTTATCCCCTTCATAATGGATGATACGTGTAGGATCTGCTTGCCGTGCCCATTCCGCCATATGCTTGAATGTGGTTCCGCTACCGGCCTCATTACCTAAAGACCATATTAGCACCGATGGATGGTTCTTATCTCGTTCTACCATACTCTTCATTCTATCAAGGCACGCATCTAACCAGTTAGGGTCACTTTTAGGTAATGTACCATTAGCTCCATGAGATTCAACATTTGCTTCGTCAATTAGGTAAAGACCATATTCATCGCAAAGGTCATACCACATTGGATCATTAGGATAGTGTGATGTGCGCACAGCATTTATATTAAATTGCTTCATTAATAGAATATCTTGAATCATTCTTTCTTTTGAGATGACCCTTCCGGTGTCCGGATCTATTTCGTGTCGGTTTGTACCTTTGAACATAATAGGCTTACCATTGATTTTCATCTGCTTATCTTCTATTTCAAATTCCCTAAAACCCACTCTACAACTGGTAGTTTCGAGGATATTATCTGTTGAATCTTTTAAACTCAACACCAGTGTATAAAGATTCGGGTCTTCAGCCGACCATTTTAGCGGATTCTCTATAAACTGCTCTAATTCTACTGAAACTTCATTTTCTTCTTCACCGAAGCTTGCCGTTGTATAAAAAGGTTCTAATAAAACCGGAGATTCATCTGCATCATACAACATTGCTTCAACTTTATAATTATCAGGATTTTCAATACCAAGGTTCCTTAAATCTACTCTGAGGTTTAAAGTTGCATCTTTATATTGATCATCTAGATCTGTCTCGACTTTAAAATCGCGTATATGCACCTTTGGTACTGAGTAAAGATATACATCACGGAATATACCGCTTAATCGAATAAAATCTTGATCTTCCAGCCAACTTCCGTCAGACCAGCGGTAAACCTCAACAGCAATGGTATTTTCACCCTGTTCTAAATACTCCGTGATATTAAATTCTGCAGGTGTAAAGCTATCTTCGCTATAGCCTACTTCTTGTCCATTTACCCAGAGGTAAAAAGCTGATTCTACACCTTGGAAGGAGATAAAAACCTCGCGTCCATCCCAGTCTTCAGGTATAGTAAATGTGTGTCGATAAGAACCAACGGGGTTATATACCGTAGGGGCTTTCGGTGGTTTAGGATTTTCATAACCTGTCCAAGGATATGTAACATTAGTATATATAGGGTAGTCATATCCTTGTAGCTGCCAGCAGCTGGGAACCGGTATCTCATCCCATTGGCTTACATCAAAATCCTCTTTATAAAAATCCACAGGTCTTGAAGCCGGATTTTTAGACCAGTGGAATTTCCACTGTCCGTTAAGTAGTTTAAAGTAGGGAGAGTTGTCTCTGTCTCGCATTAGAGCCGTTTCAACATCAGCAAAAGGTATAAATGTCGCATGAGCTGGTTCTCGTTTTACCTGAAATAGCGTAGGATTGTCATTCCATTCTTGTATGCCATCCGACGGCATCGCAAAGGCAGCTATACCTAAATTAGTCAAGATAAAAACCAATAAAACGAAGCTAGTAATAAGTTTTTTTGACATTTTTGTTTTTTTCCTCCTGTCTAAGCATAAAAATTTAACAGATCAGTAAATCCTACACGGTTTTTGCTAACTCACACTATATATTCGGTATTATCATCTTATTGCTATTACCCCCCTCTATATATTTATTTCTGTTGTTTGTATCATCCTCCCTTTTATAAAATCAATATTATGCATTCTAGTGGTTTTAAGATATTTTTCGACAAATAACTGGATTATCGTTATCTTTTCTGCTATAATACCGTAAGAGACATTTGTTTCGCTTTTGTTTAATGATGTGGGGACAGCATTATACAGGTGGACATTTGTCTCTGTTTTTTTGTTTTTATCTTTTCGCAAAATATTTGCGAATGTCAAAAGCTACGGCAGTAATAATTATGATGCCTTTGATAACTTGCTGCCAGTAAGCGGAAACTCCTAGGATAACTAATCCGTTGCTTAGTACTTCGAATATTAATACGCCGGTGATGATTCCAGATACTCGACCTATGCCGCCGGAAGTGGATACGCCTCCTATGGTGCAGGCTGCTATGGCGTCAAGTTCATACATTAGGCCGTAGTTGTTTGTAGCTCCTCCGGTTCTTGCGGCAAGTAGTGCCCCGGCCAAACCGTAAAGACCGCCGGCTAGTGCATAGACTTTAACTAGTGTGGGCTCAACTTTTACTCCGGATACTTCTGCTGCACTGGGATTGCCGCCTATGGCGTATATGTATTTGCCAAATTGTGTGTGGTTATACATAAACCAAATTGCGGCTATTATTATTGCTGCTATGAGGACTAGGTTGGGTATTAGAAGCATTGAGCCGGATGCAAGGTTTGTAAAGTCGTCTCTTAGGCCTCCTATGGGCTGTGCATTGGTGTATATGCATGCAAAGCCGTATACTATTACTTGCATGCCCAGTGTGGCTATGAATGCGGGTACTTTTAGGTATGCTATTATTGTGCCGTTGATTATGCCTATGATGGTTCCTATGAGTACGGCTAGCAGTATGGGTAGTATTATGGGCAGGTCGGGCAGGTTTTCGTATATTTTGTATGCGTAGTCAGGTCGTTGCAGCAGGCTTGCGGATATGCATGCTGTAAGGGCTACAACGCGGCCTGCGGAAAGGTCTGTGCCGCGGGTGATTAGTGCTCCGCTTACTCCTAATGCTATTATCATGCGCACTGAGGATATGCGCAGTATGTTGCCTATGTTTGAAGGTGATAGGAAGTTTTTGTTGAGTATGCCTATTGTTAGGGATAATACTAGAAGTACTATGTATATGGCGTTGTTGCTTAATATGGTTTTTAGTTCGCTGGTTTGCAGGCCTGGTTTTGTTTTTGGTTTTGTAATAGCCAATTTGTTACCTCCTCTGTGTCTTCTATCTTTTGTTTATGCAAACTGCGTCGCATATTTCATTATTGTTTCTTGGTTTGCTCTTTTGCCGTCTATGAAGCCGCTGACTTTTCCTTCGCACATTACCATTATTCTGTCTGACATGCCTATGAGTTCTGGCATTTCTGAGGATATCATGATTATGCTTTTGCCTTGTCTGGTAAGGTCGGTTATTATGGTGTATATTTCGTATTTTGCTCCTACGTCTATGCCTCGGGTCGGTTCGTCTAGAATTAGAATTTCCGGTTCGGTTAGCAGCCATCTTGAGAATATTGCTTTTTGTTGGTTGCCTCCGGATAGGTATTGTATTTGGGTTTTTATTGATGGGGTTTTTATTTGTAGTTTTTTTACTGCAGCTTTTACTGCTGTGCTGCTGGTTTTTTTGTCTACTATGAAGTTGAGTTTTAGGTATTTGTGCAGTGCTGCGATTAGGACGTTTTCTTCTACGGAAAGCATGGGGAATATGCCTGTTGAGCGCCTGTCTTCGGTTAGGAGTGCCAGGCCTTTTTGTTTGGCGTCAAATGGGTGGTTTATTGTGACTTCTTTGTCTTTTATGTAGATTTTGCCTTTTGATATGTTTCTTATGCCGAAGATGGCTTCTACTAGTTCTGTCCTCTGTGCTCCTACTAGGCCGCCTATGCCTAATACTTCACCGCGTTTTAGGTCGAATGTTACGTTTTTGAATGATCTGGGGTTGATGGAGGTAAGGTTTTCTACTTTCATTATTGTTTCACCCGGTATGTTTTTGCGCGGTGGAAATCTGTGGGTGAGTTCTCTGCCTACCATTTTTGTGATTATTGTGTCGATTGTTAGTTCTTGGACAGGCCATGTGCCTATCTTTTTGCCATCTCTCATTATGGTAACTTCGTCGGATATTTCTAGGATTTCTTCGATTTTGTGGGATATGTATATTATTGCTACACCATGGGCTTTTAGGTCTTTGATTATTCTAAATAGGTTTTCTACTTCGTTTTCGGTTAGGGATGATGTGGGTTCGTCCATGATGATTATTTTCGATTTGTATGAAACGGCTTTGGCTATTTCTACTGCTTGTATTTGTGAAACTGATAGTTTTGATACTAGTGTGGTTGGGTTTATGTCTATTTTTAGTTCTTCCATTAGTGTTTTTGTGTCTTTGTACATTTTTTTGTGGTCTACGGCCGGTATGCCTATGATTTTTTTGGTGGGGAATCTGCCCAGCCAGATGTTTTCCATTACGCTTCTGTGGGGTATCGGCTGGAGTTCTTGGTGTATCATTGAGATGCCGTTTTCTATGGCGTCTTTGGCGGTTTTGAGTTCGACTGTTTTTCCGTCTAGGATTATATGGCCTTTGTCCGGGGTGTATAGGCCAAATAGGCATTTCATTAGTGTGGATTTGCCGGCTCCGTTTTCGCCTACCAGGGCGTGGACTGTGCCTGGTTTTAGTTTTAGTGTTACGTTGTCTAGTGCTTGGACTCCGGGAAAGCTTTTTGATATGTTTTGCATTTCTAGTATGTGCTCTTGTGTCATTGTTCTCACCTTTTTTTAAGTTAGATGTGGGTTTGGGGAATTTTAGGGAGTGCATGCACTCCCTAAGTTGTTTGTTGTGTTATCTGAATTGGTCCATATTTTCTTTGGTTACGGGCTGGTATGGTACCCAGCAGTATTTGCCATCGGTTAGGCCTTCAAGTTCGGGGTCTTTGCCTTTGGCTAGTGCATAGGATATTTCTAGGATTGCGTTGCCTTGACCTTTGGCATCGTTTAGTACTGTTCCCAGCAGTTTGCCGTCTGCTAGTGCGTCAAGGGCCGGTGCTGTGGCGTCTACGCCTATTACGGGCATGTATTTGTCGCCTTGGAAGTAGCCGGCGGCTTTTAGTGCTTCGATTGCTCCTAGGGCCATGTCGTCGTTGTTGGCAAATACTACTTCGATTTTGTCTCCAAAGGCGGAAAGCCATGCTGCCATTTTTTCTTGGCCCTGGGCTCTTTGCCAGTTGCCGGTGTCGCTGGCTAGTTTTTCGGTTTTTATTCCGGCTTCTTCTACGGCTTTGATGGAGTACTCGGTTCTAAGTATTGCGTCTTGGTGGCCGGGTTCTCCTTCCAGCATTACATACTGCATTATGCCGTCTCCGTTTTTGTCTGCTTCTGGATGGTTTTTCCAGTATTCTACGGCTATGCTGCCTTGCATGGTCCCTGATTCTTCGGCTTTTGCTCCTACGTAGTATAGTTTATCCCATTTGTCCATGTCTTCGGATACGGGTTCACGGTTGAAGAATACTATGGGTATGTCGGCTTTTTTGGCTTTGTCTATTATGACTGAGGCTGCGGTTCGGTCTACCATGTTTACGTCTATTATGTCGTAGCCTTGGGTTATGAATGTGTCTACTTGGTCGTTTTGGGTCGCTTGTTGGCCTTGGCCGTCTACGGCGTTGATGGTGATTTTGTCGCCTGTGGCTTTGCTCTTTTCTGCTGCGTCTTTTTCTATCGCTTGGCGTACGGTGGAGATGAAGGTGTCGTCGAATTTGTAAAGGCATAGGCCTATCTTGATTTCGCTGCCGGCTTTCTCGCCGCCTTCTGCTTGTTCGTTATCTCCTCCCGCAGGTTGACCGCCTCCTCCACAGCCAGCTAGAAGACCTATTAGAAGAACTGACATGAGAATGATTGATATGGTTTTCTTCATACTTACTTACCCCCTGATAAATAATTTTTTTTTATATAATCCAGCACCTATTAATTTAATGTGCTGCAATTATCAAAGTAGGTACAGATTATGAAAATCCATACTTCCAATAATGTTGTCTACTTCTTTTAAAACAATTCCACCCGTTACAGGGCTCAGTGCCGCTGCTGCCGAAACCGCTACGGCATATTTAATACATTCTGTAAGAGGCCAGTTGTTGGAAAGTCCTGTGGCAAATCCGGCTACCATTGCATCACCACAGCCTACGGTGTTTACAGGGCGGATTTTAGGAGGAACCGCCAAGTAGGCTTCTTTAGTCAAACCGCTTGCCACCATTACGCCTTCGGCACCTAGTGATATTGCAACGATTTCAGGACCCATGCCCACAAGTTCTTTTGCAGCAGATGCCAAGTCACCGGTATCTTTAAGCTTTCTTCCTAAAAGCAGCTCCGCTTCTGATTTATTCGGTTTTGCTAAAGTAGGAGAACTCTGTATACCTTTAGCCAAATACTCGCCGCTTGTATCGAGTATGACCTTTTTATTTGCATCTTTTGCGATAGATACGAGTTTTGCATATATATCTGTATCAATGCCCCGAGGAGCACTGCCGGAAAGCGTTATCACGTCATATTGCTTAACTGAGCTTGTGTAAAATTCTAAAAACTCATCAAGCTCTTCTTCCGATATATATGGCCCAGGCTCCAACAGTTCTGTATGAATATTTGAGGATAAATCTATAATATTGATGCAGGACCTGGTTTCACCATTTACATGTATAAACTCAAAAGGCATTTTTTGCTCTTTAAGCTGCTGCTCTATAAAGGCTCCTGAAAATCCACCGATAAATCCGGTGACACTTACGGTCTGATTCAGTGAATTCAGCACTCTTGCTACATTTAATCCCTTTCCGCCGGCAGTCGGTATTACCTCTTTTACTCTTGTCACCGTTCCGGGCTTAAAATTCTCCACGGTATATGCCTTATCTATGGATGCATTTAAGTTTACTGCAAGAATCATCTATGACTCCGCCATTTTAGTTTTAAAAAGGTTGATAATATTTACCGGCGTTGGGTCTACTCCCCGATATATCGGCGCATACAGTGTAATAAAGTCTCCGAGATATACTAGGGAAAACATGCGGCAAAGTCTGTTCGGACCTTCAGCATAAACCTGTCTTACCTTGCCCATTCTGGCAGATAACATTTCTGCGGTTATATCCTTGCGTTTTTTAATTTTAGGGCTGTCTAGTTCATCATCCCTAAGTAAAATTAAATAAAATTTTGAAATAAGGTCCTCCGGCATATCCCACCCGACGGCTTCATCATGGTGCAAGTTAGGTATGACATTATAAAATGCCATGAGTTTGCTGTTTTCGCCAAACTGATTTTTTATCCTCCAAGCTACCGAATCATAATAGTCAAGTGAGCCGTAAACCAAAGGTATGTATCCATATAGTTCCATAGCTATTTGCTTTGCCGGGTTGTCTTCAACCGGCACATCGACACCATATTTTTGTTTAAGTTCTGAAAACAAGTTTATAAGTTGTTGGATTTCATGGGTCTTATCCGATATCAGGCCAAGTTTTGACAATATTACAAGTATGGGAATAAATATGTAGCCTAAGACCCTTCTGGGATGGCCGATATCTTGCGGAACTATGAGACAGGGAATTTGATTTTCGGCACATTTGTCTTGTAAAAGCCCGCCGGCTGTAATTGCAAGCATATATGCGCCTTTTGATTTTACCTGCTCAAAAGCCGAAAGCGTTTCTTCGGTATTTCCCGAATGAGAAATCACAAAAATTAGTGAGTTTTCATCCACATAAGCCGGCACGTTATAACCCTGGTTAATTATTACCGGAATATCAAGTTCATCAAAGAGGTATGACCTCAAAAGCCCTGCGGCCACCGAAGATCCTCCACCAGTACCTAATATTACGAGTTCATGGAAATTATGCATTGGTTTTTCTATTTTGAAATTTTCAGCTATTTTTAAACCTTCCTCGAACTGCATGTCATACCTTTCCGTTGTAAGTAAAGAACTCATGCTGTCAATTTGTCTGACTTTTTTCACATCATTTAAATCAATCAATTTGCTGCCTCCTCTATGCCTTGTTATATGAACCTGCTATATGAATTTTAGATTTCACTACCTCTTTTACCGACTCTATCGCAGGTTTAAAATATTTTCTTGGGTCGGTTTCATCTGGTTTTAATGAAAAGAATTCTTTAAGTTCTGCTGCAAATGCAATTTTAATATCTGTCGCAATGTTGATTTTGCATATTCCGCACTCGACGGCTTGCTTAACATCATCTTCGGGCACGCCGGAGCATCCGTGCAAAACCAGCGGAATGCTTACAACTTTGCGGATATTTCGGATAATGTCAAAGTGAATTTTGGGAGTCCCTTTGTAAATTCCATGGGCTGTGCCTACAGCAATTGCTAATGAATCTACGCCGGTTCTTTTTACAAATTCTGCCGCCTCCATAGGGTCTGTTAGCAACTCTGTGCTCGAAGAAATATTCTCCTCAACTCCGGAAATATGGCCAAGCTCTGCCTCAACTTGGACATGCTTTTTATGTGCATAGTCTGCTACTTGCTTAACCAATGACACATTTTCTTCAAAGGGCAGCATAGAACCATCGATCATTACCGATGTATAGCCGACATCTATACACTTTATTGCAAGGTCCGCCGAATTTCCATGGTCAAGATGTAGGGCTATGGGAATGTCTGCAGCCTTTGATGCTGTTTCGGCCATGGCAGCAAGGTAATCTATGCCTGCATACTCACAGGTTCCCGGAGTTGTTTGTAATATCAACGGGCTTTGTTCTGCTTCGGCAGTTTCAACCACGGCTTTTAGCGTTTCAAGATTATGAATATTAAAAGCTGCTATTGCATACTTATTTTGTTGAGCCTTTTGCAGCATTTCTTTAGAAGATACCAGCATTATATCGCCTCCAACTTATAAAATACCCAGGTTTATCATGGCTAAAGCTGCGGCTCCGACCGTACCCGACTCGCTTTTCAGTTTGGCCGGAATAATAGGGAGTTTATTTCTCAATATTCTCATAGAATGTTCATCAAAATATTTTTGCAGTGGATTAAATAGTTTATCTCCCATTAGCGAGACGCCGCCGCCAATAATAATTACTTCAGGATTTATCAAGTGCGCAAATGTGGCAAGGCCAATCCCTAAAAACTCCGCAGTTTCGTCTATTACCAGTTGAGCAAGCTCATCGCCTTTTTCCCATGCTTGTGATAAGGTTTTTGTTGTAATTTTATCTAAATCTCCGTCAATCATTGAAGTCATCACCGTATTATGGCCTTCGAGGATGTATTTTTGTGTTCGACGGACAATTCCCGGAGCTGAAGCATACATTTCTAAACAGCCTCTATTTCCACAATTACAGTAAAGGCCATCTTTTACTATAGTAATATGGCCGATTTCACCGGCACTGAGAGAATGACCTCTATAGATTTTACCGTCAAGAATTATTCCTGAACCGATGCCGGTGCCTAATGTTATGCAGATTAAATTATCGATTCCGACACCGGCACCAAAATGCTTTTCGCCAAGAGCTGCCGTTCTTACGTCATTATCCATACATACAGGAACATCAAACTCATTTTGAAATTGTTCCAGCACAGGTATGTTTTGCCATCCTAAATTACCGGCAAAAAGGGACATGCCCTTATCTATATCAACCAGGCCCGGAATTCCCAGGCCTATTCCGACAATTTTAGAACCTGCAGCATTATTTATTAGTTTGTGAATTTCTCTTTTCATATTGCCTATCACGTATTCGGGCCCTTTTTGTGCTTCTGTTGGAATGACAGTGCTGTTTATGATTTCGCCCTTTTCATTTACCAAGGCTGAGGCAATATTCGTACCTCCTAAATCGACGCCGATAAAATACATTTTTATCCCTCCGCTTTAGACTTAAAGGATAGCTGTCATTACCACATCGGCAGCTCCCTTAACAGTGGCCACTTCACCCATATCTGAAAATTCAATTTCACACAAACTGAAACTATTCTCCAGTGACCGTGTTTTTACTGTATCTAAAATAGTATCTTCAATAAAAGCCCTTGCTCGGACTATTCCCCCTCCAATCGTCAAAAGCTCAGGGTTAAATGTGTTGATGGTGTTAGCAATACCTATACCAAGGTATCGCGCCACCTGTCTTAAAATCCTGCCGGCCAGTACATCGCCTTTTTCTGCTGCTTCATAAATAATCTCAGGGGTTATTTCATCAAGATTGCCCCCTGCCATATCTTGGGCAACTGATGACCTGCCTTCTTTAATTGATTTAACCATGGCTTTGACCAGTGCATTTTCCGAAACAAGCGACTCCAAGCATCCATAGTTGCCGCAGCTGCACAAAGGACCTCCCACGTCGATTGTTGTATGGCCGATTTCACCGGCACTGTCTCCGTGGCCGCGATAAAGTTTGCCCTCTATAAAAATGGCAGAACCCACACCGTATCCGACCTTTAAAAAGACCATGTTTTCAACGCTGCGTGCCGTGCCATAGTGAAACTCACCTATAGCCATAGCCCTTACGTCATTTTCTACAAATGTAGGAATGCCTATCTTTTCTTCTACAATGTACTTAATGGGTACATTTCGCCAGCCTAGGTTCGGTGCGAATATGGATATACCTTCTTTTGATTTTACCGGTCCGTGGACAACTACACCAATGCCAAGTATATCGGTTTTAGATTCTTGCTTTAAATCAGAGATAGTTGTAAGCATAAGCTCCAATATATCATCCTTGGGCACTTTTTGGACCGGGTATTCTCTTTCCGTTAAGACCTGTAAATCTCCATTTACAAGATAGCCCCTCAACTTATTGGAACTTATATGAATCACTACGACGTTTAAGATGTCAGGATTTACAGTAAGCAGTATAGGCCGCCTGCCACCGCTTGACTTTCCGACTTTGTATTCTACTACAAGCCCTGAATCCAGCAACTTATTTGTTATGTAAGTAATGGCAGGTGCGGTAAGGTCGGTAACCTTAGCTATAGCTGCCCGAGATATCGGCCCATAATGTCTTATTGTATTAAGAACCAAGCAGTCGTTAGCATTTGTTGTGGCTTTGAATTCATCAAGATTAAATTTTTGCATAAAATTCCCCAACTTAATTAAAATTTTTACTTCTTTGTATTATATATTCGACATTAAAGTTAAAAATCCTTCTACTTTTATTAATAACTTTATTAATTTTTTTATTAAGTAAAATTCTTAATAAAAAAAATTGCCAATAGGATTCCCCTGATTTGGCAAAAATAATGCAATAATGCCTATTGACCATGAATTTAGAAAAAGGGGGTTTTTACAGTAACATCATTATTTGGCAGCATCGAATGGTTTGAGCTACTATAAAGCATATTATTATACCTGTTATGGTCGGAACCAGAAAGGAAATAGCTGTCCATTTAAGACTTTGGGTTTCTTTATAGATGGTAAGCAGTGTGGTGCCGCAAGGAAAATGATTTAGAGAAAACAACATTGTGCATACTGCTGTAAGATAAGTCCAGCCATTATCAATTAATAGTTCCTTAAGAGCTGAAAGGGTTTCGATTTCGATTAAAGAGCCCGTTGCCATATAGCTCATTGCTATAATAGGTATGACAATTTCATTGGCAGGAAATCCTAAAATAAAGGCTAGGAGGATATATCCGTCCATCCCCAAGAGATGGCCAATGGGCTCAAGGGTTTTTCCACTCCATTTTAGAATGCTTAGATTTTCAACGGTCGTATTGGCCATCAGCCATATTATTAGCCCTGTAGGAGCGGCTACGATTACTGCACGGGCTAGTACAAACAAGGTTCTATCCAGCAGGGACCTTATTAAAATTTTTCCAACCCGGGGTTTACGGTAAGGCGGCAGCTCCAATGTAAATGTGGACGGTATGCCTTTTAAAATCGTAGCCGATAGTATCCTCGATACTGCAAGAGTTATTAATACTCCTATTATTATTGTGCCTAATAGAGCAAGGGCAGCAATTACTGTTTGGAATTTTCTGAAAGAACCTGCGATAAATATGGAAGAAAGCGCAATCAATGTGGGGAACCGGCCATTACATGGGACAAAATTGTTCGTAATTATTGCTATCAGTCTTTCTCTGGGAGAATCAATAATCCTACAGCCTATGATTCCTGCGGCATTGCATCCAAAGCCCATACACATAGTAAGGGCTTGCTTGCCATGTGCACAAGCTTTTTTAAAAAAGTTGTCTAAGTTAAAAGCCACTCTTGGTAAATATCCCAAGTCTTCAAGCAGGGTGAACAGCGGAAAGAAAATAGCCATGGGCGGCAGCATTACAGATACAACCCACGCCGATGTTCGATATACGCCTAAAACCAGTGCGCCATGAATCCATTCCGGCACACCCCACCTAAAGCAGTAATCGGTTAAAATATCCTCTATCCGAAAAAGTACCTTTGCGATAATTTCCGAAGGGTAATTTGCCCCTGAGATTGTAAGCCAAAATACAAAACCTAAAAGAGCTAACATAATCGGAATACCAAAGGTTTTTGATGTTAAAATATCATCTATTTTCCGGTCCATCTCATTATATCTCTTGTTTTCAAAGCTAACTACCATCTTGCTGATTTCCTCGGCTTTCCTTACAATTGATGAAACTATAGCATCTCTTATCTCATCTGTTCCATGGTATTTTGCTTGTAAAATCTCATTTGCTTTTTTTAATTCTTGCTTTAAGTCATCATTTTTATAAAGTCGGGATTTAAGGAAGCTGTTTATAGTGTCAAGGGTTTCCCATTCCCCTTCTATCAATCTCAATGCCACCCAGCGGCTGTCGAGTTCATCTTTTACTATATTTTGTAAATAAGGTCTTAGGTGTTCTACCGCTTCTTCAATAACTTCATCGTATTTAATTTTCAACGGCATAGCTTGTATTTGATTATCAGCAACTTTATAAACAAATTGCATCAATTCATCAATGCCTTTGCCGTCGCGGGCATTAGTCCCCACCACCGGTACGCCTAAAATTGCCGATAGTTTTTCAAAATCAATGTTTATCTTTTTTCTATCGGCTTCATCCATAAGGTTCACGCATACTACTACTTTATCCGTTATCTCCAAAACTTGAAGCACCAGATTCAAATTCCTTTCTAAACATGTGGCATCAGCGACTACTATGCATGCCTTTGGTTTTGCAAAGCAAATATAATCCCTTGCTACTTCTTCTTCCACTGAATTTGACAGTAAGGAATAAGTCCCAGGCAAGTCAACCAATAGAAATTTGTTATCAGCATAATAGTAATTTCCATAGGCCAGTGTCACTGTTTTACCCGGCCAGTTCCCCGTATGCTGGTTCAAACCTGTAATACTGTTAAATAATGTGCTTTTTCCCGTATTAGGATTACCTGCTAATGCAATTACAACACCATCTAAGACAGCATCATTCATCGAATACTCGTTTTTCAAGGCTCCAAGCCATGTAGATTGACCTGTTAAACCCATTGGTAATTCACCCCGATCTAACACATTTCTACCAGGATTTTAGATGCTTCTTCCGACCTCAAAGCAATTACAGCTCCTCGAATTTGATATGCGGTAGGGTCTCCTGACGGACTTTTTCTCAGAGCTTCAACTTGAGTTTCTTCAATTAAGCCTAAATCCAACATTCGGCGCCGTATATTGCCTTTAGCCGTAAGCTTTTTTACTCTCCCGCAACTTCCAACAGGCAAGTTATCTAATAAGATAAGGTTTTTTTCCATGTGTAAAATCCTCCCTTATAAATTATGACATATTTTTTCTCGTTCCTTAATAAGTTAGTCTAGGGAAACATTCCTTTTAAAACTAATATATGCTGTTTATCTACGCAGTGTTACAAAGGGAGGGATTTTTAATGAAAAGCGATGAGGAATTTTATACATACCGGGGATATGAGATGCTTCGGCAGGAAAATATCCCGCTGACACCCAGTATGGAAGATTATCTTGAAATGATTTACAGGACATGTAAGGCTCAAGGTTATATACGCATGACAAACTTAGCTGAACAGTTAAACGTCCAGGCTTCATCGGCTACGAAGACGGTGCAAAAGCTTACGGAAATAGGCCTGCTGGCCTATGAGAAATATGGGATAATTCAATTGACCGATAAGGGAAAACAATTGGGGAGTTTTTTCTTGAAAAGGCATAAAATCATTGAAACCTTTCTGAAGAATATAGGTGTAAAGGACGACATACTTCACCAGACAGAAATGATTGAACACCACTTGACTTTAGATACGGTAGAGAGTATCGATATTCTCAACAAATTTTTCAAAGATTATCCGGAGATTTTACAACAGTTTTTAAAATATAAAGAACATTTAAGTAAAATTTAAACCGCCATTCTCCTTGAAATACGGCGGTTTAAATTTTATTAGTTTATTTATTAAAACAGAGACATGATTTCCTCTAAGGATATGGAACCGAAATACTCTTTTAAATCCATTTTTAAAAGGACTCCTCTTATTTCCTCCTGCTTAAACCTTTGCCCTTTCAACTGTTCTTCCACTTCTGAAACATCGCCCACACTCATAAAGTCACCAAGAAACTTAATATCCGTTATAATTCCATCTTGTACATTCATGTGAGCTTGAATTTCTCCACCCTTAAAGCGGCAGGAACGGCTTAAATCAAATTCAGGAGCACTTCCGAAGTTCCAGTCCCATGTTGCATACTTTTTATTTCTTAAGCTTATGATATTTTCCATGTCTTCGGGCATAAGCGTATATTCCTTTAACTTACTGCCTTCAACCTCGAACACAAACTTGAGCAGCATTTCTTTAAATTCCGAAACCGTTATATCGGTTTTTAAATAATCTTTAATATTTGCGACACGGCTTTTTACAGACTTTATGCCTTTTGATGTGATTTTTTCCGGTTTTACATTCAGCGCTTTGCCAAGCACCGTCAAGTCCGAATCAAATAACAATGTTCCATGATGAAGTATTCGTTTTTTTGCGACATACTGAGCATTGCCGGAAATTTTTTTCCCTGCGATGATAATATCGTTCCTTCCTGAAAACTCCGCATCAATTCCCAGTTTATCAAGGGCCTTTACAATTGCCTTAGCAAATCTTTCTATGCTATTAAAATCTTCCTTTCTATAGTCTACTATGAAAGTAAAGTTGACATTACCTAAATCATGGTATACCGCACCACCTCCTGACATTCTTCGCACTACTGTTATTCCATGATTTTTAACATATTCCAGATTAACTTCTTCTATTGTGTTTTGATTTCTCCCAATAACTATAGTGGGATTGTTTTGATAAAAATAAAAATAATCATTGGACGGATCTAGGTATTTTACCGCATATTCATCCAGAGCCATATTAAAATACGGATCATTGGAATCATTTCTTATGTATAGCATCACAACTCTCCTATCTTTTTTTGATATATTAAATTATATCAGGAAGGAAAGTCGATTGACAACCTGGTTTTTAAATTGCTTTTTATTCCTGTATCGTGTATATTCAGACCTCATTAGTAAATACTAAGCATAAATATGTTTTTATTTGTCATATTGCAAAGATAATTTTTTAAATGGGGTTTAAGTTATGTTCAGTTGGATGAAGAAACTGCATAGAACTTTAGTGCATTCAAGTTCAAATCAACAATCCGAATCCGATCAAGATATCCCGGACAAAAAGGGTGAACCTTTATCCAAAGATATCAAAGTTAATTTTGAAAAAATGCAAGACATTTTTGCTAATTCCAGTGATGCAGTGATTCGCCGGTTTGAAGTAGGTTCAGATGTAAAAATAGGTGCATTTATAGTTTACATAGACGGCCTTGTTGACAGAGAAATAGTGCAATTAAGCCTGATGAAACCTTTGATGGTAGACATCAATCCGACTACTGTGGGCTGTAAATTTAATTAAAAAAAATGCTTTAACTATAATAAAAGAACGGATTTTATCTATTAGTGAAGTTAATGAAATAAATTGCCTGCAGGATGCTGTTAATGCAGTCTTGTCCGGAGATACGGTAATGTTCAGTTGGATGAAGAAACTGCATAGAACTTTAGTGCATTCAAGTTCAAATCAACAATCCGAATCCGATCAAGATATCCCGGACAAAAAGGGTGAACCTTTATCCAAAGATATCAAAGTTAATTTTGAAAAAATGCAAGACATTTTTGCTAATTCCAGTGATGCAGTGATTCGCCGGTTTGAAGTAGGTTCAGATGTAAAAATAGGTGCATTTATAGTTTACATAGACGGCCTTGTTGACAGAGAAATAGTGCAATTAAGCCTGATGAAACCTTTGATGGTAGACATCAATCCGACTACTGTGGGCTGTAAATTTAATAAAAAAAATGCTTTAACTATAATAAAAGAACGGATTTTATCTATTAGTGAAGTTAATGAAATAAATTGCCTGCAGGATGCTGTTAATGCAGTCTTGTCCGGAGATACGGTATTGTTTTTAGACGGCTCATCGACTGCTCTGATTGCAGGCAGCCGCGGTTGGGAAGCGCGCAGTATCGAAGCACCGGATACCGAAGTCGTTGTCCGAGGGTCGCGCGAGGGTTTTACTGAAACATTGAGGACAAATACCGCTTTGCTGCGCAGGAGAATTAAAAGCCCTAACCTGAAATTCGAAAGCATGAAAATAGGAAGGCAAACCCAAACCGATGTGATAATAGCTTATATAAAAGGTATTGCCAATGATAAAATTGTTGAAGAAGTAAAAAGAAGGCTGTCTCGAATTGATACCGACTCTATACTTGAATCAGGCTATATTGAAGAATACATCGAGGATAATCCCCTTTCTTTTCTGCCTACAGTGGGAAACAGTGAAAAACCTGATATGGTTGCTGCGAAGATGCTGGAAGGGCGAGTAGCCATATTAACTGATGGCACTCCTTTTGTGCTCACAGTCCCATACCTTTTTGTCGAGGCCTTTCAAAGCAGTGAAGACTATTACTCGCGGCCTTATTACGCTTCTTTTTTAAGAACATTAAGGTATATAGCATTTTTTATATCCGAATTTGCTCCGGCGGCTTACATAGCTCTAACAACTTTTCATCAGGAAATGCTTCCGCCGACCTTACTCATAAATATGGCCGCATCTAAAGAAGGGACTCCTTTTCCTGCTTTTATAGAAGCCATGATTATGAATATCATATATGAAATCTTAAAAGAAGCTGGCGTGCGGCTGCCAAGGCCCGTCGGCCAAGCCGTAAGTATTGTGGGAGCCCTTGTTGTGGGAGAAGCGGCTGTTTCGGCAGGCCTCGTAGGTGCACCAATGGTCATCGTTATCTCTGTTACTGCTGTTTCAGCTTTCGTAGTTTCATCTATCAATGATACTACAACGATCATGCGATTTTTTTATATGATTTTAGCCGGCTCACTTGGGATGTTCGGAATAATGATAGGTGCCGCAGGGTTTTTAACACACTTGGCCGCTATGCGTTCCTTCGGCGTACCGTATCTTTCTCCAATTGCCCCCATATCCACACAAGATATGAAAGATGTCTTTATACGAGCTCCATGGTGGGCTATGCATACAAGACCGCGTGTGATCGGTTGGAAAAATCTAGTAAGGCAAAAATATAATCTAATCCCTGAACCAAATAAGGATGATGATAATAAATGAGGAATGTTATATGTTAGAAGACGGAAAAATATCCAATCTGCAGTTTATATGCGCTTTTGTTCTCAGCCGGCTGATGCTTACTATGACCTATCTTTCTTATTTTAAAGCTCCGCCGTTTAATCAGGACTTATGGTTATCCGCTCTTTTATCAGCGCCAATGCATATACTTCTTATGCTTCCGGCCTATTTTTTGGCAAAGCGCTTCAGGAATATGTCCGCTGTTCAATCGGCCGAAGTAATTCTTGGTCCCGCGGGAAAATTAGTATCGGCTTTATTTGTCTGGTTTTTTATACACCGAACTGCAACAATCTTGAGGGAATTCGGGGAATTTTTTACAGCGATTTTATATCCGGAAACCCCCATTCTGGTTTTTATAGGCTTAACTGCTTTGTTTGCCGCATATGCGGTCAAAAACGGGATTGAAACTATTTGCCGTATTGCACAAATTGCACTTCCTGTAATACTTTTTTCTGTCCTTTTAATTATGGCACTATTAGTAAAGGTTTTTGACTTAAGATGTATCTTGCCTGTTTTAGAAGACGGTATTGCTCCTGTCATATACGGTGCTTTTGTTATATCTTCCAGAACCGGAATGATATTGGCCATACCCATGTTGATACCTTACATAAATATACCTGGAAAATTAAAAAATTATTTGATTATCGGCTTAATAATACTCTCCTTCTATTTTTGCATTATTGTGTTATTAACTGCAGGTGTTTTCGGAGTTGAACAGGCTAAAATCATCGATTTCCCGTTTTTCTATGCAGTACAGCTTATAAGTGTAGGGGATTTTCTGGAAAGAATAGATGTGCTTTTTGTTGCCATATGGATTTCAGGCATGTTTGTTCATGCATCAATTCATTATTATCTTGCAGTTTTAGGAACGGCTCAGTTTCTTAAGTTACAAGACTATCGGCCCATATTACTGCCTATGGGAATCATAATTGTAAGTCTTTCCATTTTGCAATCCGAGAATATGGTTGCTCTTAATAAATTCCTGTCATACAAGGTATATACCTGGTATGTACTGTTTTTTACGGTAATTTTACCATCCTTTTTGCTTCTGGCAGCAGTAATTCGTAAAAAAGGAGCAGATTCAAGATGAAAAAGTGCTTTATAGTCTGTCTTGCAGTTATTTTGCTCGTGACTTTAAACGGCTGCTGGAATCGTCGTGAGCTGGATGCTATATCGATTGTAACAGCAGTAGGTATTGATAAATCAAAAACTGAAGAAAAAATACAGACTACCTTTCAGATAATGAAACCCAGTGCATTAAAGACTTCTGGTTCTTCAAGCTCAGGTGAGCAAAAAGGTGTTTGGACTTTGTCATCTACCGGATACACCATCTTTGATGCCGCCAGAAATGCCACAATGCAAACAGACCGCAAATTATTTTTCCCTGAAAATAAGGTTATTGTAATCGGAGAGGAGGTAGCAAAATCGGGTATAGCTCCGTTCTTGGATTTTTTTCTTAAGGATCCCGAACCAAGGCGGTTAAGTTGGTTGTTAATAGCAAAGGGCGAGGCTAGTGATATTATAAAAGCCAAGCATGAACAAGAAAATATTCCGGCAAAAGCTATTAGGGGTATGATAAAAGCCAGTAGTGCCACCTCAACAGCCGTTCAGGTCAATCTCAATGATTTTGCAAAATGTCTTTCAACTCCCGGCGTGGACCCTGTAGCATGCCGCATTGAATTGATAGGTGATGGTAAGCAAAGTGATAAAAAAATGTGTGTTACTGGTGCCGCTGTATTTAAAAAAGACAAGCTGGTAGGGTGGCTGGATCGCCCTGAAACTCGCGGTCTTAACTGGGTCTTGGGCAAAGTAGGCAGCGGCATTATCGTTGTAAAATCGCCAAAAGAAGAAAACAAAGATGTTGCACTTGAAATAATAAGAGCCGGCAGCAAAATAACTCCTGAAATTCGAGACGGTAAAATAACAATTACCGTTGAAATACATGAGGAAGGCAACTTGGCGGAACAAATGTCGAATGTGCAGCTGACTAATGTGGAGACTTTCAAGGAACTGGAAAAGCGAAAGGCGCAGGTAATAAAAAACGAAATAAATGCCGTTTTAGATAAAGCTCAAAAGGAGTGGGGAACCGATATTTTCGGATTTGGTGAAGCAATACATCGAAAGTATCCGAAAGAGTGGAAAGAGCTTAAGGGGAAATGGCGAGAGGAGTTCCCTAAAGTCGACATACAGGTCAAAGTTGACGCAAAGCTTAGAACTGCCGGCGTTTCTACAGCACCCAGCAAGGTGAGATAAGGCGTTAGAAAGGATATGGCTATGGAATATGGTCTGATTATCTTACTTGTATTATTAATAATATTTTTAGAAGTTCCAAGTCTCATCCAAAAGAAACTTTGGAGAGAACTTACAGCCTTTTTTGTACTTCTTGCTATTGGTTTTGTCTTGAGCCTTTTGCAGATTATGAAGGTGAAAATACCAAGCCCTAATGATGCAATCATATTTATTATTGAGTCTATATCAAAAAAGTTAAAGTAGTATTGTATCAATGCACCACGTTCAGTCTGCATTATAATACGTGGTGCTTTTTGTATGTACACCTTTCATGGCGTAACTTATACTGCATCAAAATCTTTTTTAACGTAGTAAGTAGTAAAAAGTCTGATATAATATATGTAAATATGCCATGGTGGTGATGAAATTGAATGCGGAACAGCGCAGAGATAAAATCTTAGATTTACTGCAGTCGCATCCAGAACCTTTATCCGGCAATGAGCTGGCAAAAATCTTTGAGGTTACCCGCCAAATAATAGTACAGGATATAGCCATTCTAAGGGCTTCCGGAAAGGATATTATCGCAACCGCTCAAGGATATATGATAAAAAAACCCTTCCCGGTATGCACTAAACAGATAGCCGTTTGCCATGACGAAAGAGATACTCAGGAGGAACTTTTAACCTTCGTCGAATGCGGCTGCAAAGTGATAGATGTAATAGTCGAGCACCCTTTATATGGCGAGCTTCGGGGCATGCTAATGCTATCCAATTCTCAAGATGTAGATACCTTTTTAAACGCCGTAAACCGACACAAGGCCAATCTGCTTTCCCGATTAACAAATGGTGTCCATATTCATACGGTGGAGGCCATCAATTTTGACTGCATCAGCAGAGCCGAAAAACTGCTAAAAGAAAAAGGCTTTTTACTTGAATAAATTTTTTTAAAACTAGTTGACTATTCATGTGTATATACAGTATAATAGTTGCTAAATAACCATATCTAATTTTTGCATTAAAACGCAAAAACTAAAAAAAATTGAAAGGACTAATGTGCAATGAAAACTAAACAACTTGTCACAAGTGCTTTACTTACGGCTTTATCACTGCTTATACCAATTGCCTTTGGGGGATATCTTCGGATATATATTCCGCCCTTTTCGGCTACCTTGGCATCACATGTACCCTCAATGATATCTATGCTAATCAGTCCAACAGCAGCGGTAATGGTAGGGTTGGGTTCTTCACTGGGTTTTTTATTAATATTAGGGCCTGTTGTGGCGGCTAGGGCATTTATACATGTAATCTTTGGAGTTGTCGGCGCTTACTTAATAAAAAAGGGATTCTCCTTTTCCAAAACTCTGCTGCTTGTAACTCCGATCCATGCTCTGGGTGAGGCTTTGATAGTCCTTCCACTGGGCTTTGACCTGTATACTGCCTTTGTCGTAGTAGGTGTTGGGACTATTTTGCATCATTTAATCGACAGTGCTGTAGCCATAGGCTTGATAAAGGTGCTTTCCACCGGATTGTCTTTATCAGGAAAAAATTTTTAATCGGCCTTTATCCACGATAAAGGTTCTTGCTTGCTATTTCAGCAGCTTAACTCTCTTTTAACTATATCATCCAGGATAATCCCTGCTTCCTTTATGACATTAAGACACCTAACCTCATCGTTATGGTGTTTTTCTTTTAATTGGGGACAGTTTATATCTCCCATCTTATCCCTGTATCGATTCAAAAACTCCTTTTCCAAAGTCTTTACTCTATCGCTTTCATGTGCCCTGTCCTTTACAAAAAGCACCCCCAGCACCATTATACCCCCTGTCAGAGCACCGCACACACTGTCGATGCCCATGCCCCCTCCAAAACCCGCAGCCATTTTCAGCGCATTTTTGTCCAATCCCAGTTTATATACATCATTGGCTGCATAAAGGATTGTTTCTGCACAATTTAAGTTATGCTCTTTAGAGTAGTACTCTTCTATTTTTTTAATTAGCATAATAATCTCTCCTTATATAATATATTTTGACCTATTTTTGCCCCATTGATTTTAATATATGCTCCCGAGCCTTTATTTCCAAGGAATCATCCAATTCCTCAAGGTTTGCGATATTATACTTATTTTTCAAGGCTATGGCTATAATTTCATCACAGAGCTTTGGGTTTTTGGGAAGGAGCGGGCCGTGCAAATAAGTTCCGATGGCGTTCTTGTAACGCACTCCTTCAGTTTTATCCTCGCCGTTGTTTCCAAAGCCGGAAATTACTTGTCCGAGAGGCTTTAAGCCATTTAGGTATGTCTTTCCTATGTGGTTTTCAAATCCGACAAGATAATAATCTTCAGTTTTTACTACTATATTGCCCACAAAGTGACTATCTGCGGGTTCGGTATAAAAGTCAAAAAGACCCAAACCGTCAGCAGTTCCTCCTTTGCCTTGATAGTATTGACCCAAAAGCTGGTATCCACCACATATGGCAAGCAGAACTTTGCCTTGCTCAACTGCATCTTTGAGGTTTGCTTTTATGTTTTTCATATCGTGTACTGCAATACTCTGTTCACTTGCAGCACCTGCACCGACAAAAAACATATCCACATCTTTAAAATCTACTTTATCCCCCATGTGATGCTCAATGACATCCAACTGAATATTTCGCCATTGGCAGCGTTTAAACAGTGCAAGGACATTGCCGGTATCGCCATATAAATTCAACAGCTCAGGATACAGATGGCACATGGTAAGTTTCATTATCCTCATTTCTCTCCTTTAATATTTTTTGGATGTCAAAAAGCAGGCTGTAGTTCAGTAAAATATATCCCGCATCACTTTCGGATTTAACGATACCATCAACAACATCCTCAAGGTTTTCTGCGATTATTAGTTTTTCAGGCTCTACACCCGCATATTTTAGCCGAAGTGCAACATCGTATCTTCGTTGGCCGAACAATATATAGCAATATATTGTTTCATCAACTTCCTGCAATATCTCAAAATTTGTATCCCACAGCCACGAAACATCCCTGCCGTCCTGTGGAAGGTCATTGATGCCTATAGCTACAGTTTTCAAGCTTGAATCACGACTTACGACCTTCATTGACTCATTAAAACCTATCGGATTTTTAGCAAGATTTAACGTAATGGGTTTTTGAATATAAAATTTTTCCATTCTCCCGACTTGAGGTCTGTAGGTTTCAATACCCTTTAATACAGTTTCCGGAGTATTTCCCGCCAAAGCTCCGCAAGATGCGGCTGCCAATGTGTTATAAATGGAATATGTATCGTTGATGTTTATATCTGTTTCTACTATGAAGTCTTTATCCTTGCCCCAAACAATCAATTTCCTTTTTCCTGATTTATCCTCTATAAATGCTCTAAAGTCAGGCACAGGTCTTGTAAAGCCGCATTTTTGACAGGTATAGTGACCCAACTGTCCGTAATAGCAGTAATTGTAATGTAATCTATTGCCGCATTTTTTACAGAAAACGGCATCTCTAGCCAAGCCTTTGCTGCCCATGTCTGTTTCGGTTTCAACACCATAGTAATACTTCATGTGCGGCAGCCCATCGCCGAGACTAACCAATGCGGGGTCATCTGCATTTATTAATAATACTGTGTCTTCAGATGTTTTAATGGCTGTTTTAATTTTATCCAGGAGGACATCCATCTCGCCGTGTCGGTCTAACTGATCTACAAATATATTTGTAAATACAATAATATGCGGCTTTATATGAGCCATTACTTTCGGCAGTGACGCCTCATCCACTTCCAAGCAGGCATAATCCCACTCAAAACTTCCAAGGGTACTGCTGTTTATAAATGCCGAAATAAGCCCCGAATTCATGTTGGCACCCAGCTGATTGCAGACACAGGAATGACCTGATTGACGAATTATGGAATATATCATGTTATTTGTTGAAGTTTTTCCATTTGTTCCGGTAACAAATATTATTTTATCTTTTACTTTTGAACCAAACCATGTAAGAATATCGGGGCACAGTCTAAGAGCCAATTCTCCTCCTATATTTGTTCCCTGATGACCTGTCAGTTTAGCAAGTGCTGAGGTCATTTTTGCTGCTATCACAGCCAGGATTCTTCTCAACTTATGTCCCTCCCCTTTTAAATACGGCATTAATCAATAAAACTGTTTTTATTATAGCATTAGAAATTCTGTGATGCAATTTCTGTTAATAATACAGATTATGCAGTAAAAAGCATTAAGGGAGTGTTTCGCTAATCATAAAAAAGCAAAACACTCCCTTGAGATGCAGTTATAATTTACAAGGAGTTTATTTCCTCAGTTGTATAAAGTTTTATTCCGGCAGACTGCAGAACTTCTACTGCCTTTTCGGGGTCCTCGACTCTAAATAGTATGAGGGCCCGTTTTCCGTTTCGCTTTATAAACGAGTAAAGGTACTCAATACTCACGCCGGCTTCATTCAGCGTTTGAAGGGCTAAATTTAAGCCGCCGGGCTTATCGGCTACTTCAACAGCCAAAACTTCAGTTGTACTGACCGGAAATTTCTCGGCTTTTATGGCAGCAACTGCTTCTTCCGGTTTGTTTACAATCATGCGAAGAATACCAAATTCCGTAGTATCTGCAATGGATATTGCGCTTATATCAATATCATTTTTCTCGAGAATATCAGTAACTTGAGAAAGTTTGCCGGGTTTATTTTCCAAAAACACCGATATCTGTTTTACAAACATAAAACCCCTCCGTTCATTTTGCTTGGAATAAACCTCTTACAGCTTTCTTTTATCAATAACCCGTTTTGACTTGCCTTCGGTTCGTTCAATGGTATGTGGTTCAACCAGTTTTACGTTAACATTGATTCCCAGAGTTGTGTAAATTGACGAAATGATTTTTCTTCGAACCTCTTCCAGTTTCCTGACTTCATCAGCAAACAATTTTTCTGAAACCTCTACCAAAACTTCCATAGAATCAAGGTTGTCTTTGCGGTCTACAATAATTAAGTAGTGAGGCTCCGCATCGCCGGCAGTCATCAAGGCACTTTCAATTTGCGACGGGAACACATTGACTCCTCTGATAATGAGCATATCATCCGTTCTGCCTAAGAGTTTTTCAATTCTGGCATGAGTCCTGCCGCAGGAACACGGCTCGTAGGAAATGGACGTAATATCTCTCGTCTTATATCTGATAACAGGCAAGCCTTCCTTATCAATGGTTGTAATTACCAGCTCGCCCCTTTCACCCTCGGGCAGAGGTTCTTCTGTATTCGGATCTATGATTTCAGGAATAAAGAAGTCCTCAAATATATGAAGGCCTTGCTGCTCCATGCATTCGCAGGCTACACCCGGACCGATTACTTCGCTTAATCCATAAATATCCAATGCCTTAAGCCCAAGCTTTGATTCCAATTCTTTGCGCATATTATCCGACCATGGTTCTGCTCCAAATATTCCGGCCTTTAGGTTTAACTCCTCGTGCTTTATTCCCATTTCTTCCAGGGTTTCAGCAATACACAGAGCATAAGAAGGAGTGCATGCAAGGATTTCGGTTTTTAAATCCTTCATCAGCATCACCTGACGGCGGGTATTGCCACCAGAGGTAGGAACTACTACCGCACCCAGTTTTTCCGCACCATAGTGGAAACCCAATCCGCCTGTAAAAAGGCCATAGCCGTATGAAATCTGGACTACGGATTCCCGCTTTCCGCCACCCATCGTAAGACATCTTGCTATTAACTCAGCCCAGTTGGCTATATCCCTGCGGGTGTATCCAACTACTGTCGGCTTTCCGGTTGTGCCCGAAGAAGCATGAATTCTGATAATTTCTTCAAGAGGCACAGCAAACATATTGTAAGGATAATTATCTCTTAAATCCTGCTTAGTGGTAAACGGCAGCAGCTTCAAATCTTCAAGGCTATTGATGTCTTCAGGGATTATTCCTCTTTCCTGCATCTTTTGCCTGTAACTTTCTACATTGTGATAAACTCTGTCTATGGTTTCTTTTAGCTTTTCAAACTGATATGAACGGAGCTGGTCTCTACTCATACATTCTCTTGCTTTATTCCAGTGCATAAGCGTCCCCCCTAACTTGAAATTTTGCTTTAGAATGTAATATTCATACTAACTATCTGCGATACTAGATTTTAATAGTTAAGTAAAATTATATAATATAATATCAAAAATGCAACCAATATTTTAAACTAGATTAAATTGCCAGGTTCAGGCTTTTCTTAGTCTTGGTGTAAAAAGTTAAGTGTATATTCATATCTTAACTTTTTGTTAGTATCATAGCTCTCCCCATCCATACATTTTATTTAATCCGCAAAGGGCAACCGCAGTCGCCCCCATCAAGCCGCCATCATTGCCAAAAGGAGATGCCTTAATTTTTAAGTCCTCATTTGCTCTCAAGTATATGGAGCGCCGTATGTATTCCCATAGTGTTTTTTCAAAAAGAGGAAACGACAGGGATACACCTCCACCGATTACTATCATTGCGGGGTTTAATAGGTTGCAAGCTCCAGCTATGGCTTTACCCAGGTAATAACCTTCTAATCTGAATGTCTCCAGTGCAATAAGGTCTCCTTCTTCTGCAAGAGCTGCAATGGTTCTTGCATCTGTGATTTTGCCATGAATTAACCGGTTTCCACCAAGTTCAATGTAATTTTTCACTATTCCGCCACCTGCAGCATACATCTCAAGACACCCTCGCTTGCCACATTTGCACCGGCGCCCATGCTCAACTACGGTCACATGGCCCATCTCCCCGGCACAGCCCGTAGCTCCGTAGTATATTCTATCTTTTAAGAATATACCCCCTCCGACACCATTAGAAACCGTAAGATATAAAAAATCTGATACATTTTGGCAAACCCCAAAAAGCCGTTCTGCCAAGGCACATGCTTGTCCGTCGTTGTCTGCATACGCGGGTATTCCAAATTGCCTGCTGAGTATAGAACCTAGAGGTATGTCCCTTATTCCGGAAAAAGAAGCCTCAATCCAATATCCTCTTTTAGGGTCTGCCAAGCCCGGGATGGTGACTCCAATTACTTTTGGAGTGTAATTCTCGTT
This sequence comes from Tepidanaerobacter acetatoxydans Re1, assembly GCF_000328765.2. Taxonomy (NCBI): domain Bacteria; kingdom Bacillati; phylum Bacillota; class Clostridia; order Thermosediminibacterales; family Tepidanaerobacteraceae; genus Tepidanaerobacter; species Tepidanaerobacter acetatoxydans. The sequence continues at coordinate 790,153 of NC_019954.2, read as the reverse complement.
TTTCTCTAAAAGTTCTTGCGCGGCGGCAATAATTGATGTCACCAGTTCATTCCCTGTTTTTTCAAAACATGTATAGCGTTTTTTCGCATATATTTCGCCTTTTTCACTTACAAGACCAACTATGTATTTTGATCCACCGATGTCTATTGCCAGTACCGCAGGCTTTGTCATGCTAAATCCCCCAATACGAATAATGTTCACAAAACCTATAAATATTTCTCTGGGTTGATTATCATCGATAGGTATGGAACAAGATTTGATGACATGCAAAAATAAAATCTTAGTCTAACTTAAGAGCCGAATCAAAACTTACTTCCGATGGTTCGAAGTTTATTTTTTTTGTAAACTCAAAGGCTTCTCTGGCACCAAAGGTCCGCTCCATGCCACTGTCTTCCCATTCAACCGAAAGTGGACCATGGTAACCTATTTGGTTTAATTCTCGGATAATACCATCAAAGTCAACATTACCATGACCTAGGGATACAAAGTTCCAGCCCCTTCGAGTATCGCCAAATTCAATGTGACTGCCCAATATTCCTGCCTTCCCGTCTAACTTTACTTTTACATCCTTCATGTGAACGTGATATATCCTATCAGCAAAATCTCTTATGAAGATACAAGGATCTATACCCTGCCATACCAGATGAGACGGATCGAAGTTAAGTCCCAAGGTGGGGCGATAGTCAAAGGTCTTGAATAGTTTTTCGGTGGTATAGTAGTCAAAGGCAATTTCAGTGGGGTGCACCTCTAAAGCGAATTTAACATTACACTGGTCAAATACGTCAAATATTGGGGTCCACAGTTCTTTGATTTTCCAAAAGCCCTCTTCCACCATCGTCTGGGGAGTCTGAGGGAAGGAATACCAATACGGCCAGATAGGAGAACCTAAAAAACAAGTAACGATATGTATGCCTAGTTTCTCTGCTGCCCTTGCAACAGTTTTCATCTCTTCTATTGCCCATGCACGGATTTCATCAGGCTTCCCTGATAAGTCGCTAGGTGCAAAGTTATCCAGTCTCGGATCCCAGTTGTCGCCAACACATTGTCCAATGAGATGAGCTCCTAATGCCCAAACTTTAAGGTTATACTTTGACAGGGTAGCTTTAAAATCTGACACATATGAATCCTCCCGGATAACTTTATGGACATCCAGGTGTGAATGACAAGCAACTTCTATGCCTTCATAGCCTATAGAACTTACCATTTTGCAAAGTTCATCCAATGGCATATCGCCAAACTGTCCGGTAGTTATTGTGATTGGTCTTTTCATAATATTGCTCCTTTCTCACTTTACATCTATAGTCTTGCCAAGCTTTGCCGACTCCTCATTTGCAAAAATTACATTCATGGCATGGATTGCGCTCTCACCGCTTAAGGCAGAAGGGGTATTCGTAATAATACTGTTTACAAAAGCATCTATTACCCCTGTGGATGTTCGCCCACCGCTGGTCTGCTCTTTGTTGGATGTAAGAAAGTCCAATTGATATGGTGTAACATCTCCATTCCTTTTCTCGATAATGAGGGAATACTTCGGATCATCATATAAGCGGATAACTCCATCTGTGCAGTAAAGCTTTGTCGAGTTATCTTCAACGCCGTAATTGGTCCAGCTCACATGCATAGTCCCAACGGCGCCGCTCTCAAGAGTATAAATACAAAAAGCGTTATCATCCACAGATATAGGTTTACCATCAGGGAGCTTTTTGTCCAAAGTTGTAACAACAGCCGAGGTTTTGACTATCTTCTGACCCGTTATGTAATATATAAGGTCTGTCTTGTGCACGCCAAGGTCTGCAAGAGCGCCGAAAGATGCTATGCGCTTGTCGAGAAACCATGAATCCTTACTGCCTGTCCAGCCCTCCGGACCCGGATGACAAAACTTAGTCTCGAATGTAATTACCCTGCCCATCTCACCGCTCTGGAGTATCTCTTGTGCCTTCATATGGGCCTTTGCCAGCCGTTGATTTAATCCTATCATGAGAAACTTCCCGGATTTTTGGGCCTCTTCTACCATGGCTTCACAATCTTGCCGTGTAGTGGCCATGGGTTTTTCGCATAGAACATGTTTCCCTGCCCTGAGGGCAAGAATAGAAATAGGTGCATGATATATATTTGCAGTGCATACACTCACTGCATCCAAATCTGAAGCCAATAGAGATTCTAGAGAGTCAAAAGCTCTGCCGCCATACTTTTCAGCCATAGCCTGAGCCTTTTCCGGCACCATATCAAAAAAGCCGACAATCTGACAGTTAGGGTTTTCTGAATATTCAGGCGCATGACGAACTTCAGTGATTTTGCCGCAACCTATAATACCTATTTTTAGCATAAGATTTCTCCTTATATAATATATTTAGGCTTTTAAACAGGTAAACCTATGAACCTGCTTGTAAATTTTTTATAAGGTTTGCTTGATTCATAATTACAAGTTGTTTTTTAAGTGGTAATATTAACTGGACTTTTTGCTGTTCTGTAGTTTCTGCATTAGAACTGCAATTACTATAATTGCGGCACTTATGGCACCATTTAAGTAAGTAGAAACATCCGCAGCCGTAAGTATGTTGCTTATCATTTTAAACATGAGGACACCGATGAATGTCCCAATAATTTTGCCTTTACCGCCGCTCATGGATGTACCGCCTATTGCCACTGCGGCAATGGCATCCATTTCAAATCCTGTAGCTGCAGATGCTGCCGCCACAGCCGTAGTACGAGAAGCATAAATTAGAGAAGTAATGCCGCACATAATACCTGTTACAATAAAGGTACAGGCCTTTACCAAGTCTACATTAATGCCCGAAAGTCGAGCGGAAGTCTCATTGCTGCCCACAGCATAGATATACTTGCCGAACTTGGTATGTTTCATAATGATATCGAATATGATACCTGCAGCGCAGAAAATTATCATCAGGTATGGAATTTTAAATTTCGGTGTTATGTAAATCCCACCGACGGCCAACATTCGCAAGCTCTCATAATATTCTTTATTTACCGTAAACGGGCCGCCAGAGCCAAAATGATTAATAATGGAGCGGCATGCGCTTTGCATGGCCATGGTTGCTATCATGGCAGGAATTCCGCCCTTTGTAACCATGAGACCGTTTAGTCCTCCTAAGATAAAACCTACTACGATACAGAAGAGAAGCATAATAAAAATACTTCCGGTGTTATTAAGTACAAGTATGCCAAAACTGCCGATGAAGGCCACCTGTGATCCTACAGATATATCTATAAGGCCTGCAGATATTACCATGCTCATGCCCATAGCAATAAGGCCCACCATAGAGCTCTGTACAAATATGTTGGATATGTTCGTCCATGTAAAGAAATTCTTGTTGACGCTTGCAGCGATTATCACCAGCAGTATAAAAGAAAGAATAAAGCTGTATTCCGTAATCAGCATTTTATATAGATCTTTTGGATATTTAGTTTTATTAGACATGTTTTTTATAGTTTTGAGCATATCTTTCACCCTCCAAATTTGCACCGGTAGAATAGTACATTACATTTTTCTCGGTCATCTCATGACGATTTAAAATGGCATTAATTTCGCCCTTGTAGAGCACAATACAGGAATCTGCTACCTTATAGATTTCAGGGAACTCCTGGCTGAATATGATGATGGCCTTTCCTGCTCGAGCCAAATCTAGTATGAGGCGGTATATTTCAAACTTAGTGCCTACGTCTATACCTTGAGTCGGATTGTCAAAAAGCATTATTTTTGCATCGGTTTCCAGCCACCGGCCTAAGATAACTTTTTGTTGATTTCCACCCGAAAGAGAGGTAATAGGGTTTTGGGGTTGCTCTGTTTTTATGGATAATGCCTTTTTTTGACGCAAAAAACGCTGGCTCTCGATTTTGGAGTTTATAAAAAATCTCTTATGCTTGGTATTAAAGTATCCCATTGAAATGTTGTCATAAATAGAAAGATCATTGTGGATACCCCGCTCCTTCCTCATTCTCGGTACCATTACTATCCCATGGCAAAGGGAGTCACGTATATTTGTCCCTGCTTTTAAATGAATTCCGTCAACTATAATTTCACCCTTATACGGTATTATACCGTAGAGGGCATCGGCTATAGCGTCACAGCCGCTCCCATGTAGGCCGGTTATGGCCAGTACCTCACCTTCATGTAAATCAAAGCTAATATTTCTAAAACCTTCGCCAGTCAAGTTTTTCACTGAGAGTGCTATCTTTTCCCCAAAGCTGCTTATTCGCTTCGAAAATTCATCGTCAGCCAACTGGCGGCCTATCATAAGCTCCGTAATACCGTTTTCGTCCATATCTTTTAAATTGCCTTCGGCCACTAACTTGCCATCGCGAAGGACATAATATGTTTCGCATATTTCAAAAATCTCTGGTATCTTATGTGATATATATATGAAACTGACGCCGCTATCTCTAAGCTGGCGCATTATTGAGAAAAGATTTTCTATCTCATTTGTGGAAAGTGCAGTTGTAGGTTCATCCATTATTATAAGCTCACACTTAAACAGCAAAGCCTTGGCTATTTCCACCAACTGCTTATCGGCCGCAGGCAACTTTTCCACCGGCGAATTAGGGTCGATCTTAACCTTCATACGCTCAAAAACCTTATTGCAACGACTTATCATCTCTTTTTTGTTCAAAAACCCAAACTTATTAGTTATTTCATTTGCAAGGAACATATTCTCAAATACCCTAAGGTCATTGCATAAATTCAATTCTTGATGTATGAGACGTATCCCATGCTGATTTGCAATCTTTGCATTAGCAATATTTACCTTTTCGCCGTTGATGAATATTTCTCCTGAAGTCGGGGGATAACTGCCTGCAAGTACATTCATGAGCGTGGATTTGCCGGCACCGTTTTCACCTAAAAGGCCGACTATTTCTCCAGGTCTCACGGTAAAGTTTACATGGTCGAGAGCTCGCACAGGTCCGAAGTCTTTAACGATGCCCTTCATTTCAACTAGCATTTTATGTTTGCTCCCTTCAATGATTATCATAAAAGCCGGCCAGGGTTTGCCGACCGGCTTTTATAGTCAGTGTCTAAATAATGATTAAAATTTCCCTATAGAATATCTTTCTTTGTAGATATCACTGTTCCTGTACTCTTCAAAATCATATGTAGCATCGCCTGCATTGCTGATAGAGAAAGATGGAATCAAATACTGACCGTTTACTAAGTTGGCTCCTGTGTATTCTTCTCCATAAAGATGTGCTACTGAAAGCCGTAAAGCTTCGCGGATAAAGGACGGCGCAAAATAAAATGTGCAGAATTTTACGGGGAGTTTGGTGTTTTCGAATTTTACAAGAGTGTCTTCGCGACCACCTACTGATGTGATGAGTTTTATATTGATTTTAGCCGGGCCTGAATATGCTTCAAGTGCATTCATGAGGCCATCAACGATTTCATCATCATGGGTGACTATAAGGTCCAGCTCCTCTATTTCTTCAACAGTGTGGGCATTGAGCCAGTCTTCCATCTGACCCTGGGCCGTTTCTGTAGACCAATCGGTCACAAAGGTGTTTGCAACCTGTTTAAATTTGGGTTCGATAACTTCATCCATGCCTTCATTGCGCTGGGAGGTAACGGTAGAACTATCACCTACGAAGCGAAGATACTGCACTGAATCCATATCTGCATAGTATTTGTTAATATATTCGCCCATCATTTTGCCAATACCCACATTATCGCCCATGATTTCGCCGACTAAGCCCTCAAAGTTGCTGATAAGACGGTCGTAAACTACGAGTTCAACACCAGAATCGATGATACTCTGAGCAGCACTTCTCAAGGCTTCACCTTCCATAGGCCATAACATAATCAGATCTACATCGCCTCCTGCCAAAAGGTTCTCTATTGAAGTAATCTGATCGGAAGCCTCAAGCCCATCCTTAACCACTATTTCAAGACCATCATATTCCGTCATTAAGGCCTCTGCTTCCATCTTGGCATGAGCAACACTCTCGCCAGTAAAGCCGTGGTCTCCCGAAGGAATCACAACACCGATTTTGAACGACTTCGTTTCAGCCTGTTCTTTAGGTTCTTCCGGACTAGTTGCGGAATTATTGCTACCACATCCGGCCAACAACAAAACCACCATGGCTACAGTAAGAATTAAAGACAAAAATCTCCTCATTTTAATATCCTCCTTTTGAGTTTTTATTTTTATGATAATAGGCTTTCGCCTTATTATCCAAAGTCAATAAAAGGTTTTGATGACTCTGATATAGCAGTCGGCTTTTTGCTTACTGTTTTGATTAATTATGTATATTAAATATGATTTTAGTATAAAAATCTTCATTATTTAATTTCATTGTCAATATGTAGTGTGCTTTTTTATAATAAAAACAATATATGGATATTACATATTTTTGAGTAATATTATAATATCTTCTAGATTTGCAGTTCCTGTTACCTTAAGTTGCTTTATTACTATGCTTGATGCCGCACTGCCGACATAAGCAGCTTCCTCATAAGTAGCTCCTTTTGTTAATGCAAATACCGCTCCAGCATTGAACGCATCTCCTGCACCAACAATATCTATGGGGCCTTTCACAGGAAATGGTGGAATTTTATGGGAATTGCCGTCAAACAAGACGCTGCCATACTCTCCCAGAGTCACATATATAGGCATGTGCTTTTTTTTATAGAGCAGCTCTGCATACTTAAGTGCCGTATCTCCATCTATAACCTGAGCATCTATGCCGAATATTTTAGAAATTTCCTTTTCATTGCATTTTAAAATAGAATTGTTGAATCTATCTATATATCTGCGTGAATCTACATAGAACACAACACTGCTATATATCCGTGCCAGGTTACCCAAAAATTTTCTTATATGAGAAGTTACAGCCGCAAAATCTTCTTCTTCAAACTGGTCACATATGATTACTCCATCGCTTAATTCAGCAACCGCTTTAATGTTTTCAATTAGCTTTTCCTGAAGAGCCATAGGGGTTTTAGAAAAATTTTTTATATCAATTCTATTCATTTCATGCTCAGAATCTTTTTCTAAGCGTATAGGCTTTTCGTATGCGCAGGTATATCGCTTTTCCGTATGAATCATAAATGATGTATCTGCACCTACCTCTTTGAGACATTTTTCCAGCTCGTATCCATCGCCGTCTTCACCCAATATACCCACACAGTATACTTTTGCCCCCAACGAGCAGAGGTTGTTTACTATAGTACCTCCGGCACCGGCGTAAATTTTCTTTTTTACTACCTGGTATGCTGTAAGTCCTGTTTCTAGAGAAATCTCATCCAAAGCTCCATCTATGTATAAATACTTATCAATGCAAAAGTCTCCAAACACTGTTATGACCGGCTTTTTTCGGCTCTTTAAAATTTCTATTAACGCTTTGTTATTCATGCTATTTTTCATCCTCTATAGCTATTGCAAACTTTGCTATACTTGGCAGAGTATCTTTGTGCAGGCCTTGAATATAGTAACTCTTTCCGCCATCGGCAACGGTACGAGTAAGTATTGTCTTCCAGGGTCGAAAGTAATATCCGGGGTCTGTCTTTGGCGGAATAGTGCTGTAACCTCCATCAGGTATAGGCTGTATATCCATTACTCCTGTGGTAAAGTTAGTAATTCTTTTTCCCCGCTGATGCGCAACATTCCGCGCCATAGAAAGGGCTTTTAAGTATACTTCAGGACCTGTGACGGCTGAACCAAAGTTGAGATATACTCCGTTTTCAAGGTTTGTTATAGTCTGGGTGTATATGAGAAAATCACGGTAGGATGCTTCACCTAGAACTCTGCCATCCGTATTCGGATGCTCATGTAATATGTCATTTCCTATACCAATATGTACTGTACAAGGCACGCCCATATGATAGCCGTTTGCTAAAACACTGTATTCTTTATAAGGAAGGTCGTTTTCCCATATGTAGCGGCCAATAGCCTCGCCGGCGCCTAGGCCATCTTCCACGCCTTCGCTTAAGATGTCGTTTATCATTCCGGTCTCATGCCATAGGCCAAACTGGCCCTCGCTTACATATTTGGCCACTGATTCACAGGTCTTGCCAATCAAGGAAAATTCAAAGTCATGTATACTTCCTGCACCATTGGTGGCAAAGTGAGTTACGAGCCCCCTCTTCATAAGTTCTATCATGTATAAGGAGCAACCCGTGCGTATAACATGTGCACCATACATAAGAATTGATGCAGCATTTTTCTTTTTTGCATCGACAATAGCTCTGGCAATGGCTCTTACTTTCTCATCATCAATAATGGCAGGAGAACTGTCAACAGGAATGATAGTACTTAACAGATCTACATCGTGTTTCCTCTCATCTAAGGATTTTATATTCAGTTTTGACGTATCAAACATTTTAAAGGGCATAATATCAATCCTACCTTTTACCAAGTATGAATTTTAAAAGCCTACTAGTATTTGTAAAATCAGGAATGACACAATCGGCTCCTGCTTCTAAAAGTCGCTGCCGTTTCCACTGATTAACCGAGGTATCCTTCAGTGTCTCGTTACTGGCTACAGCTACCGCATAGCCACCTACATTCTTGGTAAGTAATATTTCTACATACCCGTCACCAAAGGAAATGAGCCTATTTCCCTTTACGCTCTTTTTCTCTATCAAATTTTTTAGAACCTGTTCCTTTGAACAGAGGATGCTATTGGAATCCGTAGCGCCGTGGATTGATTCAAACATATTTGAAACACCTAAAAGACCGGTTTCCTTAAGCACGTCTACTTCATCGGTGCCGCTAGTTAAATAGCATTTTATGCCCATCTCATTTAGAGCTATAAGGGTATCCTTTACGCCAGGAACTAGATAGGCTGCTGGATTTCCTCCATCTTTCAGATAATCTAGCCTACTTTGTATATGTTTCATAAGGCGATACAAGTATTCTTTTTTATACTCCATTGGCTCTTTTGGAACCCCGCCATATTTTTTTACTATCTTACAGAGCTCCAGGCACTGGAAAAAGGTCTGTTTACCTGTAAGCCTATCTATAAAATCAGTGACTATTACTTTTGCATTATCTTTTTCAGGTGCCTTCGGACATGTTAAGAGCTCATCTGTAAAATATTCACACATAATCGACCGCCAACCTTCTCTAAGAAGGCTTACAGTACCATCAAAATCAAATATTGCACATTCAGGAATCTCACCACTGGGATAGCTAATTACTTCAATGTCCCATACATTTTTGAGCTTTTCGCGAAGAGTGCAGATAAGTGAATGTATGTAAAACATGTGAAGGTCTTCGATTTGTTCCATTGAATATGTAGGTGCTATAAGGCAAAGGTCGCAAAGGGATTTCATCCGGCCGCCGTCACGACCTCCGAAACCAATGACGGTCATGCCCATTTTTCGAGCCGTCTGGCAGACTTTTATGATATTTGGTGAGTTGCCGCTACCACTAAAGACAATCAACAAGTCTCCACGACGTCCGATAGTCCGAAGCAGGATACTGTAAGCATCATCGTAAGAGAAGTCGTTGGAAAGACAAGTTATAACGGCATTTGAGTCGTTTAAACATATAGAAGAAAAGCCTTCCCTACCCCATACCCGGCATCCCTTCATCAGGTCGTTTATAGCATGGCTTGCTGTAGCGGCAGAGCCGCCGTTACCTGCAGTAAAGATAAACCTGTCCAAATCTTTGCTGAGCAGGATTTCATCAGCAATAGCACGTAATATATCAAAATCTGTGCTTAATAAAGCATTACTTACCTGACGGGCATATTCCTCCGGTTGAGGCGAACCATTATAATCACAAGATACATGATTTTCCAATTTTTCACCACATTTCGCTATTTTTTAATTGTTAAACGATTATCTCATCAGGTTATGTTATAGCTGCGAGATGTTTCGCCGCAGTTAATCGCAAGTAGAAATTGGTGCTGATGATTCTCTAATAATAAATTTATGTGGGAGTACTACTTTTTTTTCAATATCATTTGTTTTGTTCATACATGCATGTAGTATTTTAAAAGACTTTCTTCCCAGGTCATAGCACGGCTGAGCAACCGTTGTGATGTATGGGTGAAACATTGTAGTATAATCAACATCATCAAAGCCGGTAACGGTAAGATCTTCCGGAACTCGAAGACCCATTTCTTTGGCTGCAGTAATGGCTCCAAGCGCAATGGTGTCTGATATACAAAAAATGGCTGTGGGCCTGTCTTTTTGCTGAAGCAGCTTAAATGCCGCAGCCTTTCCGCTTTTAAACGAATACTCCGCACCGGCTAAGGCAATGTAGTCTTTACGCACTTCGATGCCATGGCGCTCTAAAGTGTCTTTATATCCTTTAAGCCTTAACAATGTGGAAATATAACTGTTGGAGCTGCTGATTGTAGCAATTTTTTTGTGTCCGAGACTTATGATGTACTCCATAACCTCCAGAGTTGCTTTGTAGTTGTCAATAGATACTCTGGGGATATCTAATCCCTTAACATACTCGGAACAGTGGACTATGGGATATTTATCAGCGTATTCTTTTACCCACATGGAATCTATATTGCTTGCAAGGAGTATTGCTCCGTCTGCCCTTCTTTTCTTTAGCATATCCATGCCGTTTTTCTCCCGCTCCTCATCTCCCCCGGTATTGTAAATAAGCGCACTATATCCCGACTTACGGGCCTCATCACCGATTCCCGCAAGGATATGGGCATAATACGGGTTGGTTATATTTGGAGCTACTATAAGGATAACCCTGGTTTCATTTCGCCTGAGATTTCTTGCTGACATGTTAGGCTCAAAGGACAATTTCTCTATAGCCTTATATACGCGCTCACATGTTTCGGGCCTTACCGAACCTTTTTTATTTAAGACCCGTGATACTGTTGCCACTGAAACATTGGCTTCTCTGGCAACATCTGCAATTTTAACCATATAAACCTCCAAATTGTATATGTTATAAATGATAGAATTTTTGCAATTATGTAAAATGTAATCCATTACATTTGCTTTAAAAAATATAAAATGGAATGTAATCCATTACATTCTCAGTATACTCTTATAAAATCATTTTGTCAATATTATCTCAAAATTATTATGTTGACTTTTACGGTATTATTGCCTACAATAAGGTTAAGTAAATAGACTGCTTAAGGTGCCCATTTGGGAGAATAGGGAAGTCCGGTGCAAATCCGGCGCGGTCCCGCCACTGTAAAGGGGAGCTGTTTAAAAAATATCCACTGATAAATCGGGAAGGGTTAAACAGCTGTGAACCCAGCCAGGAGACCTGCCTTAAGAGTTTGATTTTCCGGGGATGATGGTAAAGTTCACGGTCTAATGACAAATTAGACTGTGAACTTTTTGTTTTCTCCCAAAATCACCTTCGGCAGATTTTAAAAAATGAAAGGATGATCATGTATTATGGAACAACAAAAAACAAAACAACTTGCGCTTACAGGTATGTTTATTGCTTTAAGTGCAGTGGGTGCCCTTATAAAAGTACCCAGTCCTACAGGTACGGTAGCTTTTGACTCGGCACCGGGTTTTGCAGCTGCACTTTTGCTGGGACCCGGTCTTGGAGCATTATCAGCAGCTCTTGGCCACCTTTTTACAAGTCTTTTTGCAGGATTTCCCATGACTTTTCCCATTCATATTATTGTAGCCCTGGAGATGGCAGCATTTGCTGCAGTATATGGCTATCTTGGGAAAAAGAATTTGCCTTTGGCAGTGGTAGCGGTTTCTATTTTAAACGGCGTTATAGCTCCGGCAACATTTATAGTTTTTCCTCAGTTTGGAATGGCATTTTTTGTATCTATGCTTGTTCCTCTTTTGGTAGCCTCTGCGGCAAATGTCATTGTTTCGGCATTGATATACAAAGTTATTTCCGGTACAATCAAAACCGATATTTCTAACAATTAATTTGAGTTTGAGGTTATTGTGGAAATTTTTAAATTTACAGCAGCATACAACTTTTTTATCATAATCAGGAAACAAGATATTTATATTTTTTAGACCAAAATTGACTTCTTGCAGTGCAATCAAGTTTCAGCCATTTCTCTTATCCGCTGTACTGCATATTAGTTCATAAAGATCAAACAAAATATGGAGGTTAGCGCTCAAATGCACGAGAATGATTTGATAGCACCAAATAGAGACGTAAGTTTTATAAAGTTAAACGAAAGCCTTTATATGGTGGTTGCCTGCGATTCTTGCGGCGGGGCCGGTGAAAAAGAAAAAGATGTAGTTAAAGTTCCACCGTATATTGTAGGCAGGTTTACCAGCCGAGTTGCTTTGATGGAGACCTTGTCAGTAGGAGCTGCTCCAAAGGCTTTAACTGCTGCAATTTGCAATGAGCCTGACCCCACCGGCGAAGGCATGCTTTCAGGCATAAGAGAAGAGTTAAAAGATGTCTCCCTCGATTTGCCTCTGGTCATTAGCACAGAAAAGAATATGAAAACATATCAAACCAGCTTAGGAATTACCATAATCGGAATTGCAGAAAAACAAAACCTGCGTGTAAACAGAACAATGGCAAATGATAAGCTTTACTGTGTGGGCATGCCTAAAGTGGGTGATGAAATCCATCTGGACGATACTGAAATTGCTACAAGTTTGCTTGTAAAAGAATTGCTTAAAGTGCCTGATATCCACGATATAATCCCCGTAGGTTCAAAGGGAGTAGAAGGTGAGGCCCAGATGCTGGCGTCATTTTTAGGACTAAGGCTAAATTGGAAACAAAATCTGCCCATTGACATACAAAAAACCGCAGGTCCATCTACATGTGTGCTGGTAACAAGTCCTGTGGAGCTTAGAATATCACAGCCACAACCTGTTTGGCTGCTTGCAGAATTTATGTAATAACAAAAAATAAACAAAGGGGGGTTCATTCAAATGCTTTGAATGAACCCCCCTTTGTTTTACTCGAAAAGCACTCCCGCACCTACAGTTCCCGGACCTGTATGGACTCCTATAATCGGACCTACCTGTGTAAATATCTTAGCTTTAATTTGCAAGGCATTTTCCAATGCTTCTTTAAGATATAAACCGGCTTGTTGAGCTGCACCGTGAGCCACTACCAGACTCTTGTATTTTCTGCCCCGAGCCATATCTTGAAAAGCTTGCACAATACTGTTAATAGCCCTCTCCTGGCTTCTTGCTTTACTGTAAGTGTGATATATGCCATCATCCCCTACCCTAACTACCGGCTTTATGTTTAAAAGAGATCCCATCATGCCTTGGACTTTTCCAATTCTACCGCCTTTCTGCAGATATTCCAACGTATTTAGTGTGAAAAGGACTTCTACATTCTTCCTTACTGCTGAAAGACCTTCAACAATCTGTAACGCGCTCAGGCCTTCTCTGATATTCTTGGCTGCTTCTACTACCATAAGTCCTATTCCCAGGCTGATAGTCTTGGAATCTACTATGTGAATTCTCTCGCCGAACTTTTCTTTAGCAATATTGGCCGAATTTAACGTTCCGCTTAATCCCGATGAAATATGTATGGATATTATTTCATCATATTCTTCAAGTAAATTACGATAAATACAGGCAAAGTCCTCAGGAGATGGTTGTGATGTGGTAGGAAGCTCCTTCGCCTGTGTTAAAAGCTCATAAAATTTATCGCCGGCAATTTCATAATCTAAATACTCTTCATCTTTAAATCTTATTTTTAAAGGAACTACATGTATGTCATATTCTTGCATAATTTCTTCCGTAAGGTCGGCTGTGCTATCAGTCACTAAAGCAATCCTGTTCATTTACATCCTCCGTTTTGACTTGTTTGTGAAAACTCCAATACTCAATGTTTATTATTTCGCTAAAAAATGATAAAATCCTTTATTATATTTAGAAATAAAAACTTCTCAAAGGCAAAGTATTATAGAAAATCAGAGACCTTGACATATAAATGGCAAAAGTTTAGTATTTAGTAAAGCAATTATATTAATGGATGGAGGTTTTAGAATGAGTAAAGCAAATCCCACGAGAGATGAAGCTTTTGAACTTTTAAAAAAGTATAATTCAAATGAGGCTTTAATTCGACATGCTTTAGCTGTTGAAGCAGTTATGCTCCATTTTGCGGAAATATTCGAGGAGCCTGATAAGGAAAAATGGGGTATCATAGGCCTCATCCATGATTTGGATTATGAGATGTATCCCGACCAGCATTGCCAAAAGGTCCGAGATATACTTACAAAAGTGGGTTGGCCGGAAGATTATATAAGGGCTGTCCAGAGCCACGGGTGGGGAATTTGCTCAGATGTGGAGCCTATTGAAAAAATGGAGAAGGTTCTTTACACCATTGATGAACTAACTGGCCTTATCACGGCAACAGCTCTGCTACGTCCAAGCAAAAGCGTATTAGACCTTAAGACAAAGTCAGTCAAGAAAAAATGGAACCAAAAAAGCTTTGCGGCAGGGGTTAATAGAGAAGTAATCGAAAAAGGTATAGAGCTTTTAGGCCTTGAAAGAGATTTTATAATTGATGAAACTATAAAGGGAATGCAGAAGGTCGCAGAAGAAATCGGCCTAAAAGGAAACTTGTGATTAATGTTAGTAGAGTAAGAGTGGGTTATTTAGGCCCACTCGCATTTTTTTATAAATAAATTACTTATTTCCTTTTCCAGAAAATCCTTAACTTCAATAAGTGAACTAAATTCTTTAAATATAAGCTTCCGGACTTCCTTAGAAGGCCGCCTTAGGTCGGGAACACAGATGGGATACATTTTGGCTCGCAAGGCAGCCTTTAAGCCGTTTTCCGAATCTTCCAACACAATGCACTCATTAGGTAAGCAATTTAACTCTTCTGCCGCCTTTAAAAATATATCCGGTTCAGGTTTACCCCTTGAAACATCGTCCCCGCATACTATCAAATCAAACCTGTCTTTTACATTAGCTAAAGACAAGCATTCTTCGGCTTTTTTTCTGTATGTGGAAGTGGCAACCGCTTTTGGAATAGATGCCTTTTCGAGAAAATCTATCAATTCATATAGGCCTTCTTTAACCGGAAGTCCATTTTCTTTTATATATTTGTTAAAATACGCTAATTTTACTTTTTGGATTTCAGAGTAAGAAAAACGTTCGCCCAGGTATTTCTTGAAATAAGGTAATGCATCACCGGCATTCAAACCTGTTGCCCCGGCAATTATATCGGGATCAAGCTTGAATCCTAGTTCTTCTCCTGCTTTTTGCCAGGCCAAAGCTGAAATCCTTTCTGTATCGAACATCAAGCCGTCCATATCAAAGATAACTAATGATAATTTTTCCATATTTTACAGCACACCATCCCTGATTTCCTTCAATAAATCAAACTTGAGCTTTACTTTAACAATAAAAGAGTATTATGTCAAGCACTTCAATTTTTGCATTCTTTTACAAAACTGCAAAACAACAATGGGTTTAGCCTCATTTAGCCTTATAATGTAAACAGTTAATAAAAAGTAGAATTATGTACTTTATAAGTTCATACAGCCTCGTTTTATTTTTTACTTTTTTTGAAAAAACTCAAGTAATACAAGTAATAAAGGGACGCGTAGTTATTTTATGATAAAGTCATATTAAATTTATTCCGGTAAGGTATCGCCTTTGAGAGTTAGCTTGTCTTGTAATTATTTTTTGATAATATCACTTGCTAACTTATCTTTTCATCTCCCGCTACATGCACGCGAATTAAATTGGTAGTACCCGTTACATTGACCGGAACGCCGGCAGTTATCACGACTAAATCACCTTTTTTAACCATTCCGGAACTTAAAGCCCCTCTTACTGCTTCAAAAAACATTTCATCGGTTGAGGAGGTTTCTTCAACTTTAAGAGGAATTACGCCATGAACAATTTGAAGGGTTTTTAAAACTTTTTCCTTAAACGTAACCGCTATAATCGGAATACCCGGTCGGTATTTTGCAACCGCTCTTGCAGTATAGCCTGACTTTGTGGAAGTGATTATCGCTTTTGCTTTAAGTTCTGAAGCTATAGAACATGTTGCATGACTTATGGCATCAGTTACAGACTTTGCAGTTATCTGTTTTGCATTTAACGCCATATGCTTCGCACGCTCAATAAGTGCCTGATCAGCCTTCTGTGCTATGCTCGCCATCATCCTTACAGATTCTATGGGATATTTTCCCGCTGCTGTTTCTCCCGACAGCATAATTGCATCGGTTCCATCAAATATGGCATTTGCAACGTCGGTAACTTCAGCCCTTGTGGGCCTGGGATTTCTAATCATGGAGTCTAACATTTGAGTGGCAGTCACAACAGGTTTTCCCGCCGTATTGCATTTACTTATTATTTTCTTCTGAACTAAAGGTATCTCTTGAACCGGAATCTCAACACCTAAATCTCCGCGAGCTATCATGATTCCATCAGCCGCATTGATTATTTCATCAATGTTCTGAACACCTTCACGGTTTTCTATCTTTGCTATTATGTGAATATCACTGCCGCCGTTTGAATCTAATAGCTTTCTTATTTCATTTACATCTGCAGCTTTTCTTATAAACGAGGCTGCTATAAAATCCGCACCCATACCTATGCCAAAAATTATATCTTCTATGTCTTTCTTTGCTAATGAAGGCAAATCCAAGGATTTGTTAGGTATATTTACACCCTGCCTATCGCTTAACTGGCCACCGTTTACAACAGTGCAGGTAACATTTTCGCCTCGTATTTCTTTTACTTGAAGCTCTATTAAACCGTCAGATAAAAGTATCCTGTCTCCCGGCACTACTGCTTTAGAAATCTTTTCGTAATTTATAAAAGCCTCTTTTTCGCTACCTATTATTGGAGTTGAAGTAATTGTAAATTCCTGGCCTTTTTCCAGAGTTACCTTCCCGCCATAAAATGTTCCCAAACGTATCTCAGGCCCTTTTGTATCAAGCAGTAATGCTGCATTGGATTTTAATTCTCTACAGGTTTCGCGCAGGACCTTAATTCTCTTGGAATGTTCTTCATGGTCCCCATGTGAAAGATTTACACGAGCAATATTCATCCCTGCTCTGATTAATTGACTCATTATATATTTATCTTCGCTTGAAGGACCAAGAGTGCATATTATTTTTGTCCTGAGCATAAAATCACATCCTTAAAATGATAATACATCTGACAATTGATATAATTCCATATCCAAGGGTTTAGTAGCACTAAGCACTTTTTCTATATCAGTGATAACCAGTTCCCCATTGATAAGACCTAGCATTTTATCCTTTGTGTTTTGTATTATTAAATCAACAGCTTTTCCTCCAAAACGGCTGGCCAATATTCGATCATATGCCGAAGGATTGCCACCTCTTTGCAAATGACCTAAAATGATAACTCTTGTTTCAAGACCGGTTTTTTCCTGGATAACTTTTCCTACTTCCATGCTGTTGGCCGCCCCTTCGGCAACTACGATAATACTGTGCAGTTTGCCTCTGATATAGCCTTTTTCAATTTTATCACATACGGCATTTAAATCGAATGGAATTTCCGGTACCAAAATAGTTTCAGCCCCGCTGGCAAGGCCGGTGTATAAAGCCAGATGACCTGCTCTTCTGCCCATAACTTCTATAATAAAAGTTCGCTCATGTGATGTTGCAGTGTCTCTAACCTTGTTTAGTGCATCAACCACTGTATTTGCAGCAGTATCAAAACCAATACAATTATCTGTAAATGCTATGTCATTGTCAATCGTTGCAGGAATCCCGATTGTAGGGATACCAAGTTTTGACAAAGCATTGGCGCCTCTAAGAGAGCCATCTCCTCCTATTACAATGATTCCCTCAATACCAAAAGCTTCAAGATTTTTTAATGCTTTCCTTTGCCCTTCTTCAGTCTTAAACTCATCACATCTGGCAGTAAGTAGAGTGGTTCCTCCGCGATGTATAATATCACCTACCGAACTTATATCCAATTTTACAAAGTCCGAGTTTATTAGTCCCATAAAGCCTCTATGTACACCATAGATTTCAATGCCATAATGTATAGCTTTCCTAACTATCGCTCTGACTGCAGCATTCATGCCGGGTGCATCTCCGCCGCTTGTAAGTACTCCAATTCTGTTCATATATCATTTCTCCTTTCAACTATAGATTCTTCTCCAAAATAACATTTTGCGCTTCTTGTGCTTCGGATTCGGGAACTATTACCTCAATATAGCAGCCATGTCTCTTGCTTTTCATTACCTCCCTTGTCGCAACTAGGAAACCTTCACTTCGTATTGCCTCTTCCACTTTAAGGGCAGTTTCTTTATCTGAGGCTATATATATTACAGTCCACAAATCCACCGGCCTCCTTTTTTTGGTTTTATAAAGGATAGTTGTAAATTACTGTTGCCCTACCACTAATTTATCCCAAAATAAATAATTTCTCAAGCCAGTCCTTTCAGTAAATAAATTTAAATTATTAGCCGAAATGTCCAGCTTCTCGTTTAGTAAAAAACTTTTATCTATATCTTTCAGATGTATCACAACTTGTGTATTGCCGGAATGTGTGGAAATAAATTCTTTGATATCACTTATAACATTAGTATCATCCTGGCCGGACAAGGGAATCACCAACAGCCTTGCCGTATTATCTTTTTCCATCGGAATAATTTCATCCACAATGACCTTTGGTGATTCATCCTCTTTATAACTAATTCTGCCTTTTAGGTACACCTTTGAATCCGCAAGCAAATAAGATTTGTACTTTTCAAAAATTGTAGGGAAAACTATGGCTTCCATTGTCCCGGTTAAATCTTCAATGTCTACAAATGCCATTATTTTATCATTTTTAGTAGTTTTAGTATTTATTGCTGTTATAATACCGCCTATGGTTACAGGCATGTTATCCTGAATATTATTTACATCATTCTTATTCCCAATATAGAAAGTAACATTTTTCGACAATTCTTCTTCATATTCCAGCAATGGGTGACCACTTAAGTAGATGCCTAACATTTCTTTTTCCATAGCCAGCAATTCAGCCTTCGGATATTCCGGAATATCGGGTAAAATCTCCTGAAATGCAGGGACATCATCAAGCATTTCAAAAATTGAGATTTGATTTTTTACATTTTCCTTTTGCTGTTTCTGAACACGAACTAAAGTACCTTCATAGATTCTAATAAGTTGGGAACGCTTTACTCCTAATGATGAAAATGCCCCGCTCTTTATAAGGCTCTCTAATGCCTTCTTATTTAATTCGCCGCAAACCTTTTCAATAAAATCGGTAAAAGAAGTAAACCTGCCTTTATCTTTTCTGGCATTTATGATCGATTTTGCAACACTTTGACCCACGTTTTTTACAGCAGTAAGGCCGAACCTTATTTTATCAGACACTACTGTAAAACTTTCGTAACTCTCATTTATATCCGGCGGCAGGACCTCTATATTCATGCGGCGGCACTCATTTATATAATAAGCTACTTTATCGGTATTGTCTATCACACTGGTCAAAAGAGCAGCCATAAATTCTACCGGAAAATGGGCTTTGAGATAGGCCGTCTGATATGCTATAACGGCATAAGCGGCAGTATGTGCCTTATTAAAGCCATAACCGGCAAAATAAGAAATTTCATCAAATATCTTACCTGCTGTTATTTTGTCAATGCCATTTTTTATACAGCCTTCTACAAACGACTCCCTCTGAGCAGCCATAACATCCTGCTTCTTTTTTCCCATAGCCTTACGAAGGATATCGGCTTGAGCCAAAGAAAAACCGGCTAGCTCCTGAGCAATCTGCATAGCCTGCTCTTGATAAAGAATTATTCCATAAGTTTCATCTAATATGGGCTTTAGCGCAGGATGCAAGTAATTTATAGATTTTTGACCATTTTTACTCTTTATAAAATCATCGGCTGCACCGCTTCCTAGCGGACCCGGTCGATACAAACCTATTATTGCTGCCACATCCTGAAAAGATTCGGGTTTTAATTCCGTAAGTAAATTTCTCATACCTGAACTTTCAAGCTGGAAAACCCCTGCAGTGTTTCCCTGCCCTAGCATTTCGTAAACTTTTTTATCATCTAACGAAAGTTTATCAAGATTTACTTCTTTACCTTTCGTGTGGCGGATAATGTTTATAGCATCCCTTATAACCGTCAAAGTTCGCAGCCCTAAAAAATCCATTTTTAAAAGGCCTAGTTCTTCAAGAGCAGTCATTGTATACTGTGTTGCCACATTAGAATCGCCTATTTTATGCAAGGGAACATGTTCTACAATTGGGTCTTTTGATATTACAACACCTGCAGCATGTGTCGATGCGTGGCGCGGGAAACCTTCAAGAGCTTTAGCTACATCTAAAAGACGCTTGATTCTTTCATTTTCATCATACATTTTTTTAAGCTCAGGATTTACTATCAAGGCATTTTCGATAGTCATGCCTATCTCCTGTGGTATCATTTTTGCAATCATATCCACTTCGCCGTAAGGATATCCCATAACTCTGCCTACATCCCTAATAGCAGCTCGGGCAGCCATTGTTCCAAATGTTACAATTTGTGCTACTCGATCTTGGCCATATTTCTTGACGACATAATCAATAACCTCCTGACGCCGCTCATAACAGAAGTCCACATCTATATCCGGCATAGATACTCGCTCGGGGTTTAAAAAGCGCTCAAATAGAAGATTGTACTTTAACGGATCAATATTAGTAATATGCAGGCAATAAGCTACAAGGCTGCCGGCGGCAGATCCCCTTCCGGGTCCTACCATGATTTTATTTTTCCGTGCATAGTTAATAAAATCCCATACAATCAGAAAATAACTGGAATAACCCATTTTCTTAATTGTATCTAACTCATAATCTAAACGCTGTTTGATTTTATCCGTAATTTCGGAATATCTTTCAGCCGCACCTTCATAGCACAATTTTTCCAGAAATTCATCCTGCGTAACGCCTTCCGGAACTTCAAAGCTGGGCAGATGTATTGTATTAAAGTCCAGTTTTACATTGCATTTTTCGGCAATTACGGCAGTGTTTTCAATGGCATCTGGGATATATGAAAAGAGTTTTTCCATTTCTTCCGATGATTTCAAATAAAATTCTGAAGTTTGGAATTTCATTCTGTTTTCATCATCTAAGGTTTTCCCTGTTTGTATACATAAAAGAGCATCTTGCACCGTTGCGTCAACTTTATTAATATAATGGACATCATTTGTTGCTACAATAGGGATTTCAGTTTCTTTACTTAAACGTATAAGGTCATTGATTATTTTTCTCTGATCTAATATGCCATGGTCTTGAACTTCTAAGTAAAAATTGTCTTGTCCGAATATTTCCTTAAAATCTTCAGCAGTTCTTTTAGCTTGATCATAATTGCCTTCCAACAGCAAAGTCGGTATCTTGCCTGCAAGACAAGCACTTAATGCTATAAGACCATCTGAATATTCTTTAAGAACCGACATATCTATTCTTGGTTTATAGTAAAACCCATCGGTAAAACCTACCGAAACAAGCTTCATCAAATTTTTATAGCCCTCATTATTTTTTGCCAAAAGAACCAAATGATATAAATCATCATCTATTCCCGGCTGGCGGTCCTGCATGGTTCGTGCAGCCATATAAACTTCGCAGCCTATTATCGGCTTGATTCCATAAGAGAGCATAATTTTGTAAAAATCTATTACACCATACATTACACCATGGTCTGTAATGGCTGCGCTTTTCATACCCAGTTCTGTCAGACGTTTAGCCAGCCTCTCTATTTCACACGCACCGTCTAAGAGGCTATAGTTCGTATGGACATGCAAATGCACAAACTCTCCCATTAAAATCACCTACCTGTCAATAACCCTCGCAGAAATAATGGCTTTTGCCACCAATTTTTCCTCGTGCATGAGATTTATTTCAGCTTTTCCCGACTTTCTCCCTATATCGATTATTTTAGCTTCTATCTCTATTTCCTGCTCTAACTGTACAGGTTTTGAAAAATATACCGTAAAACTATCTAAAACTGTTTCCAATCTTTTCTGTGCCCTGAATGCTTCAAAACCGGCATTAGCTATAATCGTCATAAGAGCTCCGCTGCTTGCTACACCATAAGGATTTAACATAACGGGATCTGTCTTTCCTCTAAGCTTCACTCCATCTTCGGTTTTGCTCATGGAAAAACGACTCATCACAATACTATCCGCCGTTTCACCTATTTGCGGCTGAAAACTCAAATGTTGCAAAGCCTTAATCGCATCTTTTCGAGTCAAGATACCTACCAGCCTTTTATCCTCTACCACAGGAATAAGCTTTATACCTTCCCAACCCATTAGCCGTGCCGCATGAGCCACCGGTGTATCTTTCGTCAATACTATCGGATCCTTGCTCATAACATCTTTTATTAAAACATCATCCTTTAGGCTTGATATGTCATTTGTAGTAACAATACCACAGACTTTCATATTTTTGTCGACTACAGGAAATTTACTGTGTTGGGTTGTTTTATACATGTTTCTCCAATCGCCTACGGTAGCATCAATGGTTAAATAATCAGGTTCTTTTACCATCGCATCCTTTACTCTGACAACTTCTTTCCTTACCAACCTTTTGTAGATAGCACGATTGATAATAGTAGCTACGGTAAAGGTATCATATGATGAAGAAAGTAAGGGCATTCCCATATCATCTGCCAGTTTAATTACTTCATCATCCACATCAAAGCCACCCGTTACTAGCACTGCCGCACCATGTTTTAATGCCAGGATTTGCGCATCTTTACGATTGCCGACTATAAGAAGGCTTTCTGGTTCAATAAACTTATGCATTTCTTCTACTTCCATAGCACCAATTAAAAACTTACTAAGAGGTTTATGCAGGCCGGATTTACCGCCCATTACACTTCCCTCAACTATATTTACTACTTCGGCAAAGGATAAATGTTCAATTGCTTCATCAGTCTTTTTTTCAATTCGGATAGTACCTATTCTGGGCATGGTACAAACATATCCTGCCAGCTGTGCATCTTTAATGGCGCGATATGCCGTTCCTTCACTTACATTTAAATCATTTGCCAACTGCCTTACCGATATTTTCGAACCTACCTCAAGCTTTTTAATATATTCAATAATTCGGGCATGTTTTGTCATAACCTCACCCTTAATTCATTATATCTAATTTAAAAGCTACCGTCACGGTAGCTTTTAAATTAATCTTCACCAAATTTGCTTTCTATCAATTCTACTAGTTTTTCCACAGCTTCTTTCTCATCTTCACCCTGAGCAGAAATTGTAATTTGAGTTCCTTGACTTACTGCAAGTGACATAACACCCATTATGCTTTTTGCATTAACCTTTTTCCCGTCTTTTTCGATAAATACTTCTGATTTAAATTTGTTTGCTGTTTGGACAAACAATGCTGCAGGCCTTGCATGAAGACCCGTTTTGTTCTTAACGGTTACATTTTGTTGAAACATCTAATATTCCCCTTTCGTTGACTGTAGCTTCTTAGCTATTTCTTCAATTTTTTTTAATCTATAACTCACACCTGATTTGCCTAAAATCGGATCCATCATTTGTCCCAATTCTTTTAAGCTTAAATCCGGGTGTTTGAGTCTAAGTTCAGCAACTTGTTTTAAATTCTCCGGTAAATCATTAAACTTACCACTTTCTTTTAAATAGTTAATGCTAGCAGTCTGCCTGACAGAAGCATCAACCGTCTTGTTCAAATTGGCAGTTTCGCAATTAACCATGCGGTTCACACTGTTTCGCATTTCTTTTAGCACTCTTATGTCTTCATATTTTAAAAGACTGCTGTGTGCACCGATAATCCCTAACATATCGGCAATGTGGTCCCCGTTTTTCAAATATATTAAATAGTTGTTTTTACGCTCTACCACCTTTGATTTTAAACCAAAATCACCAATAAGTTTTAATAGAGTTTGAGCCATATCCTTATCTTGTGTAACAAATTCCATATGATAAGAGCCTTTAGGATTACTGATAGAACCTCCACCTAAAAAAGCGCCTCTCAAAAAGGCTTTTTTACAGCATTTATTTTTAATTAAGGCCGGATTGATGCCGGTGCTTTGATGTTCGGAATCGTTCCCAATGGGTAGTATTCCCAGTTCTTCAAGTAAAGTCTTGCATTGCTTTACATCTACGGAAATAATATATAAGCTTCTGTCTTTTAGAAAACTATTCCGCTTTACAGCGATCCCATCCGGTGATATGGAATTTTTCTTTAAAAGTTTGTAAATCCTTCGGGCTGTAGGTGCATGTACAGTTTGAATCCGAAGAAGTATCTTTTTCTGCCCACCTATTATTTGGATTGTTCCAGCCATTTGTATAAGCGAGGCTAGTTCTGCTCGCTGACAGCATGTGCTTGAGGATAGTCTGGATAATTCTTCTTTTACATTATACGAAAAAGACACCATCCTCACCTCATTCCATCTTATTCTACATTAATTTTAAAAAACCTTCAAACAAAATTTATTAAATTAATTTCATAATCGTTTCAGCTAGCTTTACCGGACTGTGATGAGCTACATCAGTGGGATTAACTATGGAATCTGCCACTACGGTATACCCCATTTCTTCTATGACATCTTTGTCACACTCTACATATGTGGAACCTTCGGATAGATAGCGCGATAATAGATGATCCGGAATTTGACCGGTATTTATAATGACATACTCCATCACATTAGGATTTGAATGTTCTATAACCGCTTTCACATGATCAGATGCAGTATAGCCATCAGTTTCTCCCGGCTGTGTCATTACATTTACAATATAAATCTTCTTTGCCTTTGATTTTGATATGGCCTCAGCCAGATCTTTTACAAGAAGATTGGGAATTAAGCTGGTATACAAGCTTCCAGGGCCGAGTATTATCAAATCGGCCTTTTCCACGGCTTCTAATGCATCGTCTAGCGGCTTAGCATCGGATGGCTTTAGCATTACTTTTGATATCCTTTTTCGCGAATTAGGAATACAAGACTCACCACTGGCTTTCTCGCCATCCTCATAAATCGCCTCAAGTGTTACATCCTCCAAAGTAGACGGAAGAACAGTTCCTTTAACTGCTAGAATCTTACTGGATTCTTTTATGGCCAGTTCAAAATTACCCAGCATTTCAGTCATTGCTGCCAAGAATAGATTTCCAAAGCTATGCCCTTTCAATGACCCACTGCTAAAACGGTATTGAAACAACTCCTCCATAAGTGGTTCTGTATAAGCTAAGGCTAATATACAGTTTTTGATATCACCCGGAGGTGGTATTTTAAGTTCATTTCTGATAACTCCCGAGCTGCCACCATCATCTGCTACCGTTACAATAGCAGTAATGCGGTCCGAATAAGATTTTAAGCCTCTTAAAAGATTTGGAAGACCTGTGCCTCCCCCTAAACATACTATATTAGGGTACAAGTTTTCTCAACTCCGTTCTATGTCTTTGTCTATATCTCTATGGTCTATGATCACCCGGCAGCGGTCAATCTTAAGCCTTGCGGCTATTTCATCGGCTAAGGCCACAGACCTATGTCTGCCGCCGGTGCAACCGATGCCTATTATCAGCTGAGTTTTGCCTTCTCTTATATAATATGGTATTAAATACTGAATCATATCAATTAGTTTATCCAAAAACTGTTGGCTTTCCGGCCATTTCATTACAAATTCTTTAACTTCCGGATCTTCGCCGGTATATGGTCTAAGTTCATCAATATAATACGGATTAGGCAGAAATCTCACATCAAAAACCAAATCTGCATCCAAAGGAATTCCCTGTTTAAAGCCAAATGATACTATGTTTATTAAAAAAGGATCCTCTTTTTCCTGTTCAATAAACCTGATTACTATTTCTTCTTTCAGTTCAGCCGGCGTTGTTAAAGATGTGTCAATGATATAGTCGGCCACTTCACGAAGTTTGGACATTTTCTCACGTTCGGATTTTATGCCTTCAACTATGCGCCCTTCAAAGGCTAGCGGATGACGTCTGCGGCTTTCCTTATATCTTTTTATGAGCACCTCGTCAGACGCCTCAAGAAAAAGTATTTCATAGTTATGGCCTGCCTTACTCAGTTCGTTTAAGCTCTCAAAAAGCTTGTCGAAAAAGCCGCCTCCCCGTATATCAATTACTAAGGCTATCTTATTTATTTTTTTAATGCTCTGTCGGCAAAGTTCTATAAAAGTAGGAATCAATGCCGGAGGAAGATTGTCTACGCAAAAATATCCATGATCTTCAAATACCCTCATAGCCAACGTTTTCCCAGCTCCTGAAAGCCCGGTAATAATTACAAATTCTATGTCATTCATACATTTTCACCCCTTTACTGCTCTTGAGGCAGCTAAACACTTAAACACCTTATGGGCAATGCCTGCTTTAATTATGTTTTTTATTTACATATTAAAACAGCATTAATTCCATATATTTATTTAATTATATTGCCGCTGGTTCTAACTGCGTTTATCAGCTTCATATCTTATAATATCTTAGTAACAGTATAATATATATTATTAATAAAATCCATTCCATACAAATGTACATAAAATCGAGTTTGGAAAAACTGCAATATTTGCTATAATAAGATTTAAGGTAGCAATTACGAAAAGGAGGTTGTTATAAGATGAATGTATACGATCTTGCGCACCAACTTGCGCGAAGTTTGAATGAGAGTCAGGAATACTTAGAATACAAAAAGGCTAAGGAAACTATTAAACAAGACCCTCAAGTTGAAAAAATGCTTAAAGATTTGAGAGCTAAACAAATCGAAGTCCAAGCTCTTAGTATATCCGGAAAGCCAATCGCCGAAGCTCAAAAAAGCCTTGAAAATCTCTATAATATCGCAGTTAACAACTCACTGCTAAGGCAGTATTTAGAAGCGGAAGAACGATTTGCAGTCTTGTTTACCGATATTCAGAATATTATTATAAAAGGTATAGAATTTGATATAGATACGGAGGATAAATAATTTTTTTAGGAAATCAACCGCTATGCTGTTCCGATAAAATGCGCATCAGTAGCTGGGCGGTTGATTTCTCATACTTACAGATTTAAAATCCATGTTGCTGTGGAAAAATAAACAAAGAGCCCTATAATATCAAGAAGTGTGGTTACAAACGGGCCAGATGCCACCGCCGGGTCATGTCCGAACTTATGCCATAACAGCGGAATAAATGTACCTAATGCGGCGGCTAATGTGAGATTAAATGCCATGGCAATTCCTACTACAAGACCCAATAGCACTTTTCCCTGCCAAAAATATGTTATTGCAGTCACTAATATACCATTAATTATGCCTAAAATTATCCCGACCGCAGCCTCCCGAAGAACGTTTTTTATTATAGAAGCAGTGTCGATTTCCCCTGTTGCAAGTCCCCTGACAACAATCGCGGCAGATTGTGTGCCAACATTTCCACCCATGTCCATGATAACCGGTATAAAAAATGATAAGGCAACTATAGTCTGTAAAGTGGCAGAAAAGCCGTTGATTACTCTTCCGGAAAAAATCTCCCCGATAATGGCTACCAAAATCCATGGCAGTCTTCGCTTTGCTCGAATCCAAGGGGATATTTGTTTTAAATCTATTTTCTCATCGACATCGGAACCAGAGAATTTTAATATGTCTTCGGTAGTTTCCTCTTCAACCACCATCATAGCATCATCTACAGTGACAATACCGAGCAAAACATCATTGTCATCAACCACGGGCAGTGCTAAAAGACCATATTTTTTGATAAGTCGTGCTACCTCTTCTTGGTGTGACATCACATTTACTTTCTTTACATCTGTCTTCATAAAATCTTCGATTGGGGTTTGCTCCGGTGCCAAAATCAGATCCCTTAAGGAAATAACCCCTGCAAGCCTGCCCTCAGAATCCACCACATAAAGATAATATATGGTTTCCGCATCGGGTGCCAGCTCTGCTAATTTATTGAGCACATCTTTTGCTTTTAAATCTTTGGAAAAAGCAATGTATTCAGTTGTCATACGACCGCCGGCCGTGTTTTTATCATAAGCCAGAAGGTCTTTTAAATCTAATTTTGCACTTTCCTCCATTAAAGACAGTATCTGCTTTTTTTCTTCTTCTTTTAAATCACCTAAAAAGTCTGCCACATCGTCTGATGACATTTCTGCAAGTAATTTAGAGGCATAATTTGCTTCAATGTTTGTTAAAATAAAGTACTTTTTATCTGAATCGACTTCTTCTAGGACTTGTATGGCATCTTCGAAATCTAGTATCTTAAACAAATTTAGGCTTTCTTTGGGTGAAAGCTCCTCGAAAAATTCAGCTATATCTACAGGATGATACTTATGAATTACCGATTTTAACTTAGTATAATCCTCTTTACCTAAAATATCTCGGATTTCTTCTACTCCGTTCATGCCAGCACCCCCTCTAATCCAAGCCTTGCAAAGCCGACCATGTTTGGAGAAATTATATCAATAAAGTAAATGGCAAATGTAAAATATACTATGAGTGTTGTTATATCCACCACTGTAGTTATAAATGGCCCCGAAGCCACAGCAGGGTCGATGTTGAACATGTTAAAAATGAGCGGTATTAAGACACCTATGAGTGCTGCAAGCATTAATGAAATGCACATAGAAAGACCTACTGCCAGACTTAGTTGAGCATTTTTTTGCCATATATAGCTTATAACTGAAATTAGTGCACCGCATATTATTCCCAATTGTAGCCCTGCTAAAGTTTCTCCAATAATAAACTGAAAAATATTTTTTCTGTTTAGTTCTTCGGTAGCTATACCGCGCACCGCTAATGCTAAGGACTGAGTTCCGATATTACCTCCGGTAGCCATGAGCACCGGAATAAAAAATGCTACAGCTACAACAGACTCTAACACATGAGAAAATCCATCAATAACTTTTCCTGACAGCATATCCCCGAAAAGGCAGACAATAAGCCAGAAAATCCTTTTTTTTGATGCACCCCAGATTGTACTTGTTAAAATCACATCTTCTTCCGTAGTGATACCGGCCATTTTATGGATATCTTCAGTATTCTCCGCTTCCAAAACTTCCATAGCATCATCAACAGTAACAATACCCAGTAAACGATTTTCATTATCAACTACTGGAACGGCCAGCAGTGAATACCGCGATATGATTTTTGCAACATCTTCTTGGTCTTGGTCTACATTTACCGAGATAACTTTTTTATGCATTATTTCATGGATTTTTTTATCTCTCGGAGCGCTTATAAGTTCTCTAAGTGATAGAACTCCTTGTAAGTGTTTTTTGTTATCAACTACGTATAGGTAATAAATTGTTTCGGCTTTTTGGCCAAATTGACGAACATCTTCTATGGCTTGACTCACAGTTTCATCAGAAAAAATATAAACATAGTCGGTAGTCATAAGTCCGCCGGCCGTATCTTCCGCCATTTTGAGAAGCTCTTTAAGTTCCTCGTAATCTTCTTGGGGAAGTTTCATGAGAAGGCGCTCCGCCTGAGCTGTAGGCATCTCCTGAATAAGGTCTATAATTTCATCTACAGACATATTTTCCAGGATTTTTATAGTTTCCTCCTCACTCATTTCTTCAAGTATTTGAAGACTATCCGCCGGATCAAGTTCTTCTAAAACTTCTGCGGCTTTAGAGCTGCTCATCATATGCAAGAAAAGCTTTTTATTGCCGTTTTTTATTTCATTTAATATTTCGGCAATATCTGCCGGATGTAGATTTGCCAGTATTTTATGTGCTTCGTCACTTTTGTTAAGTACAAGATGCTTTATAAGAATTATGTCTTTCTTTGGCAGCATTACAGTACCTCCTTTTTAAGAGGATCACCCGAACGCTGCATTAGCGGTAGGGTAAACCTCTCGTAATATTCTTTTATTTAGTAAATATCGACTACTAGGACCAGGGTCCACCTTACCGCCCCCTTTAAGTATAAAAATCAATATAAAAACCCTTTCCGATGAAAGGGCATGACAAAATATTTTCCCCTCGTCATCGGTTTTAGCACTGAGCGACTTTGGAACTTAAATTCCAGCCACATTAGATTCCACCTTAATCCGGTAAAACCTGTTAACCCATTGGTGTCTCTCGACATTTCCGGGCAGTGGCTTGTATTCGCACAGGAGCCTCACCTAACGGGAAGTTCGATATACCTTTGCTTTAATACTATTTTAATCTCTTTTTGAAATGTATGTCAAGGAAAACTTAAAAATAAAGAGGAGGCTGCCTTTACTAACCTCCCCTTCATGCATTTTACTGAAGCTGCTGACCGGCCTGCTGTTGCTGCTGTTTTTGCTGTTGCTGCTGTTGCTGCTGCTGCGATTGTTGATTTAATTGTTGGAGTTGTTTTGTCGACTGATCTAATAATTGATTCATTTGATAAAATACTTGATTGGTCTGGATGTTTTGTTGAGCCTGTGAAAGAGCATCAATTGCCTGCTGAATTGCTTGATTTATCTGGTTATCCGTCTGTTGCTGCTGAGTCTGTGCTTGATTTTTTAACTGGTTCAGTAATTGATTAAATTGATCCGGTTGTATCTGATTTGTCATTTGATTGTTTACACTCCCTTGAACTTGTTGATTTACTCCGGTTTGGTCAGCATATATGCCTTTATTTTCCAGCTTATTATTTATTTCTTCGGAAACCTCAGCGTCAATTTTCTTTTCCAATAAATAATCTTTAAAGTCTTTTTTCCCAGTCAAACAAACACCTCCCTTAAGGAATTTTAACCTCCCATATTAGCATACCCTGTGCATTGCATTTTAATAGATAAATTTTCCCCATTACTGAAGTAAACTATCAATAGATTTACTTATTTCATTAAATACCTTTTGTTGCTCCATGGTTTGTTGTGCAGAATTGAGAGTATCTATAACTTGCTGCAAATTTTGTTGAAGATGATATGTGGTATCATCCGAAGCAGAAAAAATATATTCCCCGGCCTGATTTGCTTTTGATATAGTCTGCAGTTGATTCTCAGTGTTTTTTAAATCAATGGTAATTTGTTGGGATGATGTATTAAAATCATTTAATATTCGATCTATTTGCTGGGAAAGTTTAGCAAAACTATCGTTGATTTTCTGTGCCTGATTTGTCAATGCAATTCGCTTTTGGGCTATTTGTTCTTGTAAAAGTTTAGTATTAGCACCAGATACCCATTTGGCCAGAAGATTTTGGTTTCGCTCTATTTCTATCTCAATTTGTTGAATTGCAGTATCTAACTCGTTTTTAAAATTTAATATATCCTGATGAGTGTTTTTAAATTGATTAGTCAAATCGCTAAAATTCATTTTATTTTGTGCGATGAAGTTTTCAATTTTTAGAGTTTGGTCTGAAAAATTGTTGCAAAGATTTTTAAAATCGTCCAAGTTATCACCTTCCTTTTTTGCTAATTCTTTTTTGCTAATTCCTTTTAGATATTTTGTCCTTTTGTATATTCTTTTCTACATCCATATTTTTCTTTTAAAAAAAGTTTTTTATACAAAAAAATAGCCCGAGTTTTTGAATACTCGAGCTTTAAGAATCTCTTACATTTAATTTCAAGATTGTTTATCAAGGTAAGCATCATTTACACGATCTTGTAGGTAAGCTTTAAAATATTTTTGCATGTCGACATCTTTATAGATTTTATAGCCTTCGTCCACGCATGAAGAACATGCATCACGAGGTATAGTTACCGCAAAAATGGGCATGCCTCTGTCGCTATTAGACTTAATCATATTTACGCCCGAACACTTAGAGCATACTTTGAATGTTTGTGTTTGATTTTCAAGTATGCCGTCAGTATCGTAATATATCTGCCGCTGTCTTGTAATATAGTCTTTATCTTTTATAAACTCATATGCAATTAAATCTTTTTGCCGCCAGCGGTTATAGATATTTTCACAAAGTTCTTTGATATATTCTGTAATTTTCTTTGATTGTTTTAATTTTACCGGGTCATAATCCGGTTCCCTAACATGGGAATAGTCTAAGCCTGCCATAGCCAATATTATCCCAAGATTCACATAGGGCAATGCCCCTTCTATCGAATATCCTCCTTCTAAAACTGCTATATCAGGGTTCAGTTTATGATTTAATTCGGCATAACCCCAAGCAGTGAAGTTCATATTAGTAAGCGGATCTGTATAATGGTTGTCCTGCCCTGCCGAATTTATAATTAAGTCCGGTTTGTATTCACTTAATATTGGAAGGACAAGATTATCGAGCACATATAAAAATCCTTCCTCGCCGGTTCCCGGAGGAAGCGGAATGTTTATATTATAGCCCATGGCTCCAGGGCCGCCAAATTCATCTATAAAGCCTGTTCCCGGATAAAGTGTTCTCCCATCCTGGTGAAAAGAAATAAACAGGGTATCTCTGTCATTCCAATATATATCTTGAGTTCCATCCCCATGATGGCAGTCCGTATCAACTATTGCCGCCCGACAGTGCCCGTATTTTGCCCTGAGATTTTCCAGCATCACTGCTTCAATATTGATAATACAAAAACCTCTATCCCCGTATACGACACGCTGAGCATGATGCCCTGGCGGCCTTACAAGGGCAAATGCCTTATCTGTTTCTTTGTCCATTACCGCATGTGCTGCCTTAATAGCACCACCTGCTGAAATTAAATGGGATTTAGTAACTCTTTGCTCTACATTTGGAACACAAAAATGAACTCTCTGGATATCTTGCTTTACTGCTATTTCAGGGTTGTAGAATTTGATATTTTCTATATCCATTATACCTTCCTCAAATATCTGATCCTGAGTATATAGCAGTCTTTCTTCACGTTCAGGATGTGTTGGACTGATTGCCCAATCAAAAGCAGGAAATAAGACTACGCCCAACCGATTCTTAGCAACTAACATTTTTATCACCCCATAACCCGTATATTAGTCCGGGCTTAATTTGGGCTCTTATCCTTATGTTCTTGCCACTTGTGTAAAAGCCGCGCACTATATTAAAGCTGTTTTCTTCTACTATTTCAGCCTGAATTTCGCCCTTTTCAGCTCCGAGCAGCAAAGATTGCTGTTTTAATAAATCTATGGCTTTAAGTCTTGCCTCTTCCAAAGTATAATCTTTATTTATCTTTTCATATAAACCCATCTCGGGAACCGCAAGGGTTCTTTGTGCGGTATCTATAAACATAGTAATTTCCGCTGTAGTTCTAGCCAACGCAGCACCCACCGCATTTGCCGCTTCATAAACTTTGGGATAGCGGCAAGGTATGCCAAAACTTTTTTCAAGAATAGGAGCCATCGCCTTAGCCGGACCACCTATAACTTGTATTAATTCAGGCTTAATTTTTTTGCCGTAAAGTAATTCTTTTACAGTGTATACCGGGTGAGAATTTATTTCATGCAACAGTTCTTCTGCCTTATTTTTTATCATTTCAGCCATTGTATCCAAAATTGCAGATGCTGCGGCCTCAGGACATAGATTTAGTTGTTCGCCTATTTCCTTCATAGCACTTAAGGCCTTGCTTTTATTGCCGGCACTGATTAATCCCAGAACTATCATTGCATCTGTAGGGGTCGGACATGGCCCGTCAAAGGCCTGTGGTCGTCCCAGCCTTTTTGGACCTATAACAATCTTTTTATTTTTCACGCAAACACTGCTATCTCCGCCAACGCCTATGGATACGCTATAAAGAGATCTTACCAGTGTTGGAAATTCTCCGATTTTTATTCCCAACGGTTCAAGCAACGGAACTCCATCGGCTAAAAATGAAATATCAGTAGTAGTTCCGCCGATATCTAGAAATATGGCATCTTTAGAAGTTTCAAGAAAGGCTTGTCCGCCCATTACACTTGCTGCCGGGCCTGACAAAATAGTATTAACCGGATATCTTTCACCGGCTTTAAGACTCATAGTTCCTCCATCAGCTTTCAAGACACTTACGGGTGCATTGATTTTTTCGCGCTGAAGAGCCTTATATATGCTTTCACTAAACTTTAGAAATGTTGTATAAACTGCAGAATTATAATACGAAGTGAAAACCCTGCGAGGGAAGTTTAATTTGCCTGATACAGTATGACCCAAAGTTATGGGGAAAAATTCATCTTTCAATAGTTCGTTTATTCTTATCTCATGATCGGCATTGCGCACAGAAAACTTTCCAGCTACCGCTACAGCTGAGATATCTTTGCGTTTCAAGGTCCTTGCTGCCTTTTCTATTTCTGATTTATCAATAGGACTTACTTCCCTACCCCGATGGTCTATATAACCCCCAATAAAAATATTTTCCCGGCCGCAACTGAGAAAATCTTTTTGCAGACCGGGTCCGCTTTCGATTATCATTCCAACCGGATCTGTCTTTTGTTCTATAATGGCATTAGTAGAAATAGTGGTACTCAGTATCATTCGCTCAATTTTATTAGGATCTTGTCCTGAAAGCAAGGGCTTTAAAGCTCCCCAAATAGATTCCAGTAAATTGCTGTGATCGGTGGGAATTTTAGATGTTTCAATAATCTTGCCTTGATGAATAAGAACCGCATCTACATTAGTTCCCCCCATATCCAGCCCAACAATCAATTTTTCTGCCTCCTTTAATCACCTATGATTTTAATTTCGGATTCAAGATCAACATTGAATTTTCTTTTGACTTCCTTTTGCACGTGACTGATAAGGCTTATCACATCCTTAAAAGTTGCATTTTCTACATTTACGATAAAACCTGCATGTTTATCAGATACCATGGCTCCGCCTATTCTGTATCCTTTAAGACCCGCCTTTTCTATCAGAGCTCCTGCAAAATGGCCTGGAGGTCTTTTAAAAGCACTGCCGGCACTTGGCAAATTAAGCGGTTGTTTAGCTTTTCGGCAAGCTGCAAATTCCTCCATTTGTCTTTTTATGTCTTCGTAATTTCCGGGTAAAAGTTCCATTTCAACTTCCAATAAAATTCTATCGCCATCTTGAAGAATGCATCTGCGATAAGAATAATCAAGTTCTTCTTTTTGCATCTCATACAATCTGCCATTCATATCTACTACAGTGACCTTTTTTACAACATCAGCCATTTCTCCGCCATAAGCTCCCGCATTCATAACCACGGCACCTCCAACAGTGCCCGGAATACCATTGGCAAACTCTAATCCGCTAAGACTGCTTTCAAGTGCTATTCTGGACAAAGCTGATAGGGGAACTCCGGCTTTGCACCTAATAATATTTTTATTTACATTGGCATCATTAAAATTTTGTGCCAATTTCATTACTACGCCCCTAATACCCTCATCCTTTACTAGTAAATTCGTTCCATTGCCCATGACGAAAAAGGGAATATCGTTTTGCCTGCATACTTTGATAATACTTGTTACCTCTCCTATATTTGTAGGCAAAACCATTATGTCCGCAGGCCCCCCAATACGAAACGAGGTATGTTTTTTCATTGGTTCGTTTATTTTAACTTGACTTTCAGGCAAGAATTCTCTCATAATTTCATATATTTTTGTAACGTCCATGATACCTTCCCTTCTTCTTCAATAAAAATACAATTTTATCTTCTAACATAGTTTATTTCTATATAAAGGCTATAATTCCTGCAATATGTCAAAAAAGGAACCTTCATAATTATTATAATTTATTCTTCATCGACTGTTGACATAATATTTGACAGCAGCTCTGCAAGAGTGGCATCATCAGAAATATTATAAAAGCTTATCATCCCACCGGCTTCCCTTATAATAAAAGCCTCAGGCGATATGCTCATACCCAAAAATAGGCTAAATATGTAGTAGGCTCTTAAAGTAATATGAATAAGAGGTATAAATGTCAAATCCCCTATTGTCCTTGGCTTACCCAATATCATTTTATCATAGATGGCATAATTATCAAAACTCATGTATAAACATTCCTTATTTGTACTTTTCAGTTTTACCGTGCTGCTGCTTAATGCTATTTTTTACCTTTTTTATTTTTTTCTTATTCAGATATGTAGAATTGCAACATAAAAAATAGGATAAAGGAAGCTTTGAAGAATCCTCTATCCCATTTTATAAACATATTGACAGATATTTTACGCCATATCTCTTTGCTTAGCAGTCTACTGTTTGGATGTGCTCTTGGTAATATTTCTGTATTATTTTTGTTAATTTGCCGGGAATCCCATCACCAATAATTTTACCATCAACTTTAACTACCGGCATTATCTCCGTAGTAGTTCCTGTCAGAAAAACCTCATCAGCATCAAAAAGGTCGTCAATACAAAAAACTTCTTCAGAATACTTTATGTCATTTTGGTCGGCAATTTCTAAAACCACACCGCGAGTTATGCCGTTAAGTATTTTATTGTTTGCAGGGTGTGTAATCAGCTTATTATCTTTAACTATAAATACATTACTGCTGGAACCTTCTATTACGCTTCCTCCTCGATGGAAAATCGCCTCAAACGATCCGGCTTTCTTTGCTTTCTCTTTTGCAATACAGTTTGCCAGAAGCTGAACCGTTTTGATATTACAGCGGCTCCAGCGCTCATCGGGCACTGTTATACAGGTAATGCCATTTTCGTAAAATTCTTGTGGATTTCCTTTTGATTCTCTCACTATAACTACCCAAGTACAGGAGCTTTCCTTAGGAAAAGCATGCTGCCTGACAGCCGCACCTCGTGTAACCTGGATGTATACCGAGGCATCATTGAATCCGCTCTCTTTTACAGCCTGCCGACACACTTTCTCCAAATTGTTAAGTCCAAAATCGAGATCCATGTATATTTCTTTTGCTCCATTTTGCAAGCGAGCCAAATGACGGTCAAGATAGAAGAATCTGCCATTATATATATGTACTACTTCATATAAACCGTCTCCAAATTGAAAACCTCTGTCTTCAACCGATACTTTGGCATTTTCATAATCTACTCTTTGCCCGTTTAAATACACCACTGTTGACATGCACAATGCCCCCTTTTGATGTTTTAGATTTTAGTTGATGTTTTGTAACTAGGCACAACTTCCCTACCCTTGGATTTTAAGAAGTCTATGACCTTTTTCATAGAAGTGTTTAAAACATTTTCCTCAGGAATTCCGGCTTCTTTTATTACTTCTTCGGCTTTATCAAAATTACCGATATCAAAGCAAATATGTGCGTCACTTCCCAGAGAAACTCTGGCTCCAATTGCTGCGGCTTTTTTCGCAATTAATATGCAATTATCCTTGCTGCCCTTGCGGCTAACAGTAAAAGAACTGTTGTTTATCTCTATATGCACATTATATTCATGAGCAGCCTCAACAAATCTATCAATGTCCAAGGGAAATTCCGGATTTCCCGGATGCACAATGATATCCACATAGGGGTTTTTCATCGCTTCAATGACGGCTCTTGTATTATCTTCAACCGTTCCTTTCGGAGAACATCCGGTATGCAGACCCGCCAGCACTATATCTAACTTTTTTAAATAGCGTTCGGGAAGGTCTAGAGTTCCTTCATTATCAAGTATATTTGCCTCAATTCCTCTGAGTATATATACGCCCTCAATCTGCTGAGGTATAACTGTCATGTTCCCAAAATAATAGCGATTCACGCCTTCTCCCATAGCCGGCCCATGGTCTGTTATGGCGATCATTTTAAGACCTTTCTTTGCTGCAGCTTGAGCATTTTCAATAACCGTGCTGTAGGCATGGCCACTTGCTATAGTGTGGCAATGGGTATCTACTTCGTATTTCAATATTACCACCTCATAAAATGAAATTTCAATCCTTCATCCGTTCTTTTAATTCATCAATAAAATCTATTTCTTTAGGGTCTTTGTTATTTAGTATCGCCAAATATGCACTTACATAATCTCCGAACATTATATGATAAAGCATTTGTTCCAGTGATGATTCGCCTTCAGGCCATATCTCCGTAATACCGCTGACTTCTTCTTTTAAAATGTCAGTCGTTATATCAATACGTTTTTTTATGCGATCACTTTCATTCGGTGACCTTAGTATAATAATTTCAAAGGTCTTTAAAAGCTTACTGTCACCCTCAAAGCCCATTATCTCATTGTGATTTAGCTCCGGAAAAGCATTATAGAAAGCCGGGTGTTTAGCATTTTCATTCATCTGCCCTTTCCATCTCACCGCAATAATATCGGTCAGATTTGAAGTGCCGTAAATCAAAGGAAGCTTTCCATGCAATTTTCCAGCTAAGGCTTTTGCAGGGTTATCCTTTTCTGGTACCTGCGGGCAGTATTTTTCACGGACTCGTTTTAAAAGACTAACGGCTGTTTCTATATCTGATTTCTTGCCAAATCCTATTCCCAGCTCTTTAAACAATACTAAAATCGGAAACAGTGAAAATCCCAAAGCCGCGCGCGGAGGCAATCCACCCGGAATCGTAATAACAGGAACTTCATCTTGTGCGGCTTTTTCCTTTAATTTGCCTCCCGTAGTAATAACTATAATTTTAGCTTTCTTAGTTTTTGCATAATCATAGGCAGTCAGGGTTTCTTCCGTGTTGCCGGAATAACTTGAAGCAACAACAAGTGTCTTCTCGTCCACAAAAGCAGGTAACTTGTAATCCCTATTAACAATAACAGGAATCTGAGCTCTGTCAGTCGTCAGCATGCGAACTAAGTCGCCGCCAATAGCAGAGCCTCCCATTCCTGTTATTACCACATTCATAATATTGTTAAATCGCAGTCCGGATATTGACTCCTTGGTAATGTTGACAGCTTCTATGCAGTGGTCCGGAAATTTGTATATAAGGTCAAACATACCACCTTTGTCTAATTCCTTTATTTTTTCCAGATTGTCTAACATTTTTAAATACCTCCTGTTTTTTATTAATATTTATTGCAAATTTTTTTTGTCTTTATTGATTTCCTCCAGAAGTCTTTTACTAAACTCTAATGCGGCATTATATCCAAAAGCTTTTAAGCGGAAATCCATCGCCGCAACTTCTAAAATAGCAGCCAGGTTTCTTCCCGGCCTAATTGGAATCGTTTTTTTCGTTATATTTGAATCAAGAATTTTTATTTTTTCTTCTTCTAATCCTAATCTATCGTCTTCTTTATACTTTTCCCACTCCACCAGTTCCGCCACCAACTCAATTTTTATATCATTTCGTATACTGCCTGCCCCAAAAATGGTTTTCACATCGATAACTCCCAGCCCGCGCACCTCTAAAAAATGTCGTATAAGCTTAGGGGCTGTTCCGACTAAAACATTTTTTGCAACTTGTTTTATTTCCACAGCATCATCAGCAACCAAACGATGACCCCGCTTAATGAGTTCTATTGCTGTTTCACTTTTGCCTATGCCGCTCTCGCCTATTATTAATATACCTATACCGTATATGTCAACTAATACGCCATGAATTGTCGTACGCGGCGCAAGCATGCTTTCCAGAAAATCCGTTAGCCTGCTCATAAATTGTGTGGTTGCGGCAGGAGACCCCAAAACAGGTTTTTGATATTTTCGCGCCACTAAAGTAAGCTCTTCCGGTGGTATAAGGTCGCGGGTTATTATTACACATGGTATATCATAGGAAAAAAATTTTTCAAGGCGAGCCTTGAGGATATTTTTAGGAAGACCTTCCAAATAAGATATTTCCGTTCTTCCTAAAATTTGTATTCTATCATATGCAAAATAATCAAAGTATCCGGTAAGTTCAAGCCCCGGACGGTTTAAATCCGCCACCGTAATACAGGGCATATCGCAATCGGTATCTGCGATTATTTTTAATTTAAACTTATCAATCAGGTCCCTAAGATTTATTTTTTGCATTTTACTCTCCACTGATTTTAAAATCCTTTTTATTTTTATTTGTTCATATTTTCTTTTGAATTACTATCGCTGTAGTTTGACATATACGCACTGCGTTCTAAAAACTTATCCCATGGAGTCCAAGGCGACTCCGAATCTGTATGTTTGTTTAGAAGCCCGGAAAATTGGTTTAATCTGGCACTTAAAAGGTCGGAATGAAAAAGTGCAAAAGCCTCTATTGTCTTTGGCACCTCAGGACTGCCCCACTGTTTTTCACCATGGTGTGAAATTATCATGTGGCTGATGGACAATTGTAGTTCCTTCGGAAAGTCCGGAATTTCTCGGATTTTTTCATCCACCATTTCTTTTCCAATTACTAAATGGCCTATGAGTTTTCCTATGTCTGTCATTTCAAAAGAAATACTTGAAAAATTATATTCTTTAATCTTCCCAATATCATGCAATAAAGCACCTGTAATCAGTAAATCGCGGTTTATGATATCCTTATATTCAGAAGCTATTAATTCACAAACTTGGGCCACTTCAAGGCTGTGTTCTAAAAGGCCGCCTATATATGCATGGTGGATTCTCTGCGCCGCCGGGCTGTTTATAAAAGCCCAATATGTATTTTTGTCGTTAAAAATTGATAATAGTAACTTTTTGAGATATGTATCCTCCACTGATTGAATTAATTCATTAAATCTTTTTACCATCTCTTTACGGTCTTTTGAAGTGGATTGTTGAAAAAGAGTTAAATCTACATTATCCTCATACTTTTTTATATTAACAATATTTATCTGCAGGCCATTATACTCTGATACATAGCCTTCAACCATTACAATATCGCCTTCATCAAAAAGACCTGCCACATCGCAAGCTCCATCCCATACCCTACCTTCAATATTTCCAGTCGCATCTGCCAGAACCAGTTTCAGAAACTGACCCGGAGCTTTAGCACTTGAAGGCGAGTAATTTGCAAAATTCTTTTTTACTACGCCAAATAAAGTCTTTACTTTATCTCCGACTTTTAAATCTTTAATAAATTGTTTTTCCATTACAACCTCCAAAGACCTGTTAAATAATTCTATGATACAATAAGATTATAGCACAACTTTATCCATTTAAAAAGAAATAAACGACAGTTTACCTTGTGGAGAGGATTTTGATATGGTATTATTTACATGCTCTTTGCTTAACTTATTTTCAAAAAAATAAATAAAAAATATGGACATATTTTTAGAGGTGATTTCTAATTGCAACATTCTAATGTTGGAAGTAAAAAACTATGCAACAAATACTTTATTATTTTACTCTTGGGTTTGCTTTTACTTTCTGCCTGCTCAATTGAAATTGATACATTACAACCTGCCGATGATGGTCTTCTTGAAATTCATTTTATTGATACCGGTCAGTCTGACAGCATCTTTATTAAATCACCTGATGGAAAAAGCATGCTAATAGATGCAGGAAACAATGACGATGGCCAGACGATTATCGATTATATTGAGAGGCTAAATGTACATAGACTTGATTTTGTAGTAGGAACACATCCGCATGAAGATCATATTGGTGCAATGGATGACATAATTGAACATTTTGATATCGGAAAAATCCTCATGCCAAAAGTCACTGCAAACACAAAAACCTTCAAAGATGTTCTATTGGCAGTAAAAGATAAAGGCTTAAAAGTCACTTCGGCACGAGGAGGCATGGAGTTTTCTCTTGATGAAGGTGTGAATATAGATATACTTGCCCCCAATAGCAGCAGCTATGAAAGCCTTAACAACTATAGTATTGTAATAAAGCTTACTTACGGAAATACTTCATTTCTTTTTACCGGTGATGCCGAAAAAATTTCTGAAGAAGAAATGCTAAAAAATGAGAATTATAATCTGAGTGCAGATGTGCTTAAGGTCGCTCACCACGGCAGCAGTTCAGGTACAACAAAAGAATTTTTATCGGCTGTATCTCCCAAATATGCCGTTATTTGCGTAGGGAGTGATAACACTTACGGTCACCCGCATAAAGAAACATTAGAACTTTTATCTGATTACGGTGTGCAAGTATACACTACTGCCGACAATGGTAATATATTGATAACCAGTGATGGCCAAAATATTGAAATAAAAAGGGTGAAATAAAATGTATGCCGTAGTAGATAGGTTTGAAGACAAATATGCTGTATTGGAAACCGATGACGGTCAAATGTTAAATATTAAAAGACAGCTTTTACCGGAAGATACCAAGGAGGGCGATGTAGTAAACCTAGATGATATGACTGTTGATAAAAACGAAACCGAAATTAGAAAAAATGTTATTCGTAAGCTTGCAGACGAGCTGTTTGAAGATGAAATTTAATTGATGCAGTAAATCTGATTTATCAGGAAAAGATTTTAGTTTTAGATACATAAAGACGGCATTCAAATACGTTTTTGCACCCATTTGAATGCCATCATCTTTAATGATAAGATTTCTATATTTTATAATCAATCTAAGGCATTTAAGATATCATGAGCTTTTTCACATCGGCCAACCTGCCAATTTGAGCAGTTTTTACAGGATCTATATTGCATAATGTATTCAGCGGGATATTTAAATGTGCTGCCCTTTTTATAGTCTTCACACGTTTTTGCTATAATAATAGTTTGTTCCGGACTCATATTTATCTCCCCCACCTCTTTTTTGATACTATTATTATAGCATATTTAAGTGTATAATATGACACTTTTTAAGATTTTATATTTCACTTTATAATATCTTGCAAGTAATTTCGGGAATAGTAAAAAAGATATTGCTGCATGAAACCTGCTCTATCGCCAAATTTTTTCTCCGCAAATTTTTGGAGTTTTTTAATAGGTATTTGGTTGCCGCTGAAATAAATATGTTCAAGAACCCTTT
Organism: Tepidanaerobacter acetatoxydans Re1; assembly: GCF_000328765.2. Classification (NCBI taxonomy): domain Bacteria; kingdom Bacillati; phylum Bacillota; class Clostridia; order Thermosediminibacterales; family Tepidanaerobacteraceae; genus Tepidanaerobacter; species Tepidanaerobacter acetatoxydans. The sequence continues at coordinate 747,798 of NC_019954.2, read as the reverse complement.
TTATCCATACATCTATAGGGAACGCATCAAACTTTCTCATGGAATAAAGCATTATACAATCTGCCACTTTTCTGCCAACGCCGGGCAAGGTCAATAGCACTTCTCTGGCTTCATCTGTCGGCAGTTCTCTTAAACCATATAAATCAACTTTACCATCCGCTATCATCCTTGCTGTTTCTATGATGTACTTGGCTCTGTAACCGCATTTTGTCTTTTTTAGCTCATCTTCTGATAGGCTTGCTAGTCTGTCCGGAGAAGGAAAAGAATAGTAAGTTTTTCCTCTGTATTCCAATGGCTCTCCATAGATTTTACACATATTTTCAATGGTACTTTTAATATTTCTAATATGATTGTTTGCCGATATAATAAAAGATATGGTGGTTTCCCACGGATCTTGAAAAAGGATTCTATATCCACTGCAGTAATTAACCGCAGCAGCTACCTCTTTAAAGCACATCAATTCCTTTTCTATCTGTTCATAATCTCTAGGCAGATCGAAGTATTCCTTAGCAAATGCTTCTTCTTTGCCTTCTAAGTTAGAATCAATTATTAGCTCATCATTGGCCTGGACAACCTCAAAAATATAATCTTCAACAACACCGATATATTTCCCATCTTCGCTGCGATTCCACCGAAATGCCTGGCCTCCGTCGGCTATTATTTCAAGATTAAATGGAAGAATATTGTTAAAATATATTTTCATAATATCCTCTCTCCATAAGTCAAAACACTTTACTTCAATAATTACCCACACTATAAATATGCGGCATTTGTTCTAAAATTTACTGCAAACAAATGCCGCAACTTAATATATTATATTAGTATTTTCCCATTGTATTACCTGTTCTGTATGATATCGCTCCTAATTAAATTTGCTTTACACCAATATTAACCTTGTGGCCGTTGATATCACACTCTCTTGCAAAGCTGTCTTCAGGCGGAAAAACTCTTTCAATAGCAATAGACAGCGTATCTGTTTTTATTTCTTCTCCGTGTTTTTCTAGCACTTCATCTATAATGTCGTCACCTAAATAATACAGACATATCTTATCCTCAACTTTAAAGCCTGCTTCTTTGCGCATGTTTTGAATTTTACTTACCAGTTCTCTGGCAAAGCCCTCAAGCATAAGGTCAGGAGTAATTGTAGTATCAAGAACCACGTAATAGCCGCCTTCACCTTCGGCACAGAAACCCTCTTTATCTTGAGCTCGAATATCTAACTCATTTTCTAAAATAGTTATGTTTTCCCCATTTACATTGATAACAACTTGGCCGTTTTCTCTTGCTCTTTTTATAAGCTCCATAGGTTCAGCAGCAGCAATCTCTTTTGCTATGCCGGACATGAGTTTTCCGTATTTTGGTCCCAATAAATCGAACCGCGGTTTTACCATGTATGTGAAATATTCTTCAGCTACATCGATATATTCAATTTCTTTTATGTTCAGCTCTTCTTTAATAATATCCGACAAGTCTAAAACCAATGCTCTATCATTGAAGTTTCGAAGTTGTACCATCATCTTTTGAAGGGGCTGACGGTTTTTAATCTTACCTTTGTTCCTGGCAGCTCTGCCAAGTTCTACAATCTTCCTTGCAAGTTCCATCTTGTGTTCCAGTATTTCATCGATAAATTCTTCTTTGACCTCCGGAAAATCGCAAAGATGTATGCTTGCCGGCTCTTCGGGGTATGGTGTTAAAACTAAGTTCTGATATAATTCTTCTGTGATAAAAGGAACAAAAGGTGCTGCCATTTTGATAAATGTTACAAGTGCTTCATACAGTGTCAAATATGCAGCTATTTTATCATTGTCCATTTCAGACTTCCAATAGCGTTCTCGACAGCGTCGCACATACCAGTTGCTAATATCATCTATAAGTGATTCCATAGTCCTTGCAGCATCTGTTATGTCTAAGTCATTCATATATTTGCGTATTTGTTTATTCACGCTATTTATCCTTGACAATAACCATCGATCCAATTCGCTTCTATCCTCAGGGTCTAAAGAATACTTCCTTGGATCAAATTCATCAATATTTGCGTAAAGTATAAAAAATGAATATACATTCCACAGTGTCCCCAAAAACCGTCTTTGGGCTTCACTTACGGCATCTTGATAAAAGCGGCTGGGGCTCCAGGGAGGACTTGCCACATAAAGGTACCAGCGCATAGCATCGGCACCCTGTTCATTAAGAACCTTCCATGGGTCTAAAATATTGCCCTTATGCTTGCTCATTTTAATTCCCTTTTCATCAAGGATATGCCCCATAACCAGAACATTTTTGTAAGGTGATTTGTCAAACAGTAGTGTAGAAATCACCAAAAGGCTGTAAAACCATCCCCGAGTCTGGTCAATGGCCTCTGAAATAAAGTCTGCCGGGAAGTGTTTATTAAAGTAATCCTCATTTTCAAAAGGATAATGGAATTGCGCAAAAGGCATGGCACCAGAGTCAAACCAACAATCTATTACTTCAGGCACCCGTTTCATGTTGCCGCCGCATTCCGGACATTTTAAAATCACCTCATCGACATACGGTTTATGCAGTTCTATATCCTCAATAGGTTGTTTGCTCATATCTTTGAGTTCTTTTATACTTCCTACCGCATGCTGGCAGCCACATTCGTCGCAAATCCAGATATTTAAAGGTGTCCCCCAATACCTCTCACGGCTTAAGCACCAGTCAATTACATTTTCCAGAAAATTGCCGAATCGCCCATCTCGAATGTGTTCCGGATGCCAATTAATACCCTTATTTATTTCAAGAAGTCTTTCTCTGATAGCTGTTGTCTTTATAAACCAGCTGCTGCGGCCGTAATATAAAAGCGGAGTATCGCACCGCCAGCAAAATGGATAGCTGTGCTTGTACTTTTGTGATTTATAAAGGATGTTTCTGCTTTTTAAATCCTTGATAATACCCTTATCGGCATCTTTAACGAACATACCCGCCCAAGGAGATACCTTTTCAGTAAACTTGCCCTGTGCATCAACCGGTTGAATTACTGGCAAACCATACTCATGACCCACTCGTGAGTCATCTTCACCAAAGGCCGGTGCAATATGCACTATGCCAGTGCCATCCTCCAATGTAACAAAATCTGCTGTAACCACATAGTAAGCTTTATCCTTCTCTTCTTCAAAAAATGGGAATATCGGCTCATATTTCAAGGAAACTAATTTTTCTCCGGGGAATTTATCTATTATGGTATATTCCCCTTCTAAAGTCTCCAATCTGCCTTCGGCCAAAATTAGTCTTTCGCCGCATTGTTCAACCATTACATAAGTATAGGTATCCTTTACCGCTAAAGCTACATTAGACGGAAGAGTCCAAGGAGTTGTCGTCCAAACAAGAAAATAAGTATTTTCTTTCCCTGCTACCGGAAACTTTACAAAAACCGAAGGATCTTCAACCTCCTTATACCCTTGTGCAACTTCATGACTGGAAAGAGATGTGCCGCATCGCGGGCAATATGGAACTACTTTATTCCCCTTATATAATAAACCCTTTTCCCATATTTGCTTAAGCGCCCACCACACAGATTCAATATAAGTGTTGTGATAGGTGACATAAGGGTTGTCCATATCTATCCAAAAGCCTACCCTTTCAGTCATCTTGCGCCATTCCTCTTCATAGGTAAAGACACTGTTTTTACACTTTTTAATAAAGTTTTCAACACCATAGCTTTCAATCTGAGGTTTCCCGCTAATACCCAGTTGCTTTTCCACTTCTAATTCTACAGGAAGGCCATGGGTATCCCAGCCGGCCTTTCTGTCTACCCTATAGCCGGTCATAGTCTTATAGCGGGGAATTAAATCTTTTACTACTCGTGTAAGAACGTGGCCAGCATGGGGCATACCGTTAGCAGTAGGCGGTCCTTCATAAAACACATAATTAGGAGCATCCTTGCGATTTTCAATGCTCTTTTCAAATATCTGTTCCCTTTTCCAAAAATCAAGGATTTTTTCTTCTATAGGGACAAAATTCATTGTCGATTCTACTTTCTTAAACATTACTATCCTCCTGTCTTAACTTTAGAGTAAAAAAAAATCCGTCCCAAAAGGGACGAGATTTCTCCCGCGTTACCACCCAAATAGGAAAAAGATCATTTATAATTTATATTATTACATCTTTTTCCCTCTCATTTTTGATAACGGCAAATAAGCCGGCAATTCTTACTCCTTTAGTTTCAGAATCACACTCCTGGGTGATTTTCAGTCATCATCCCCTGCCGGGCTTGCACCCTCCCCGGTTCGCTAAAAGGTTTCCTGATGCTTACTGTCCCCATCATAGTTTTAATCAAATATCCCATATTACTTTTTTATGATATATTATTTTATTGTCAATGTCAACGTTTCCCCTTGCCGGTAAGCTGCCTTAAAAAGCTTTGGATTGTTTGCCGCACATCTGTTATGATGAAAAATTTGATAAGTTCCCTTATATTTTGTTGTGTGGTATAATGTTTTTATCTGCTTCATAGCTAATTTTAATTTAATATTAACCGACCATATATGCCTCAAACAAGATTGGTTTTGTAAAATTTTATTTGCTTAAACTCATTTAATTGAGAGGACCAAGGGGAGGTTATCATGTCAAATAAAAAAAAGAATATAAAAAAACGAAAAATACTTAATTGGCGCAGTATAATTATTTTCATTATGGTTTTAATTATTATCGGCTTTGGGACAGGCATTGGAGTATTTGCATCATATGTAAAGGATGCACCGGAGTTTGACCCGAATAAACTAAAGCCCAGCGAAACTTCCATAGTATATGATCAAGACAACCAAGTCATAGCCGAATTACACGGCGAGCAAAATCGAATACAGGTACCTTTAGAAAAAATACCTAAAAATCTAATAAATGCCTTTATTGCTATAGAAGATCAATACTTTTATTCACACAAAGGTGTAAATATACGTTCAATAATCGGATCTCTCGCTACCAATCTGGTGCATGGAGGTATTAGGCGAGGTGCCAGTACCATAACCCAGCAGTTGGTTAAAACTGCTTTTTTATCTCCTGAACAATCTTTAAAGCGAAAAGCCCAAGAGGCATGGCTTGCTATACAGTTGGAAAGACATTATACCAAAAACCAGATAATGGAGTTTTATTTAAATCAAATTTATTTCGGGCATTCTGCCTACGGGGTTGAATCAGCTGCCGATACTTACTTTGGAAAAAGTGTTGAAGATTTAACTTTGGCTGAAGCCGCCATGCTTGCCGGGATACCAAAGGGTCCTGCTTATTATTCACCTTACACTAATTTTGATAAGGCCAAGGAGCGTCAGGAGATTATCTTAAATGCTATGGCCGAAATGGGATTTATAAGTGAAGAAGAAGCAGAAAAAGCCAAACAAGAAGAAATAAAGCTCGTAGGAATAAAAGATGTAGCTGCAGATTACAAAGCTCCATACTTTACCGATTATGTCATACAAGAATTGGCGGCTCTTTTTCAAAAGGAGTTGGGGCTTCCCGAAGACGAAGCCTATAATAAAATCTACACCGGCGGCTTAAAGATATATACCACGGTTGATATGGAAATTCAAGAAGAAGCCGAAAAGGTCTTGTCTGACCCGAAGAATTATCCCTATTCTAAAAATGATGCCAATGAGGTAGTTCAGCCACAAGCCGCTGCCGTTATAATCGATCCTCATACAGGATATATAAAGGCTCTAGTAGGCGGCCGTGAGCATCAGAGAAAATTAGGATTCAACAGGGCTTCTCAAGCTTTTCGTCAGCCCGGATCGACTTTTAAGCCTATTTTAGTATACACCGCAGCAATTGATATGGGCTATACGGCTGCTACCGTAATCGACGACTCGCCTGTGTCTTTCCCTTCGGGGTCCGGCACAGTATGGTCTCCAAAAAATTATACAAATGATTTCAAAGGCCTTACAACTATTAGAAAAGCCATAGCCAATTCGGTAAATATCGTAGCTGTGAAGGTATTTAATGAAATTGGCGTGGATAGAGGTATAGAATATGCACAAAAACTAGGCATAAAAAATCTCATACTTACAGGAGACAAAAATGACAGACAGCTTTCAGCCGCCCTCGGAGGTATTACAAAGGGGGTTACGCCTTTGGAACTGATTTCGGCTTTTGGTACTTTAGCAAACGAGGGAACACATGTGGAACCTATAGCAATTTTAAAAGTTGTAGATAAAAGCGGAAGAACAATTTTTGAAAACAAGCCGGAGATGTGGAGTGCCGTTAGCAAACAAACAGCTTTTATTATGACCGATATGCTTAGAAGCGTCGTAACAGAAGGCACCGGAAAAAGAGTAGCTGATTTTCCGTTCCCTGTAGCCGGAAAAACCGGTACCACCTCTGATGACAAAGATGTATGGTGGGTAGGTTATACTCCTCACCTGGCAGGTGTAGTCTGGATGGGACATGACGAGCCAACAGCTATGCACAATGTAGCAGGCGGATATCAGCCGGCCTTAATGTGGAAACAAATTATGACAGTTGCACATAAAGACCTTCCCAAAGCAACATTTGTAAAACCGGATGGTATAGTCGGCCCTATAGCTGTTTGCATAGATTCAGGGGATTTACCCTCGGAGTTTTGTTCAAAAGATCCAAGAGGTAATAGAATTAGACAGGAATACTTTATAAAAGGCACACAGCCTGTAAAAACCTGTGATGTTCATATAGAAGATTTTATTGATACCTCTACCAATTGCTTAGCAACAGAATTTTGCCCGGAAGAGTTAGTTCAAAGACAAGTTTTCATTAAGAGGCGTGTTCCTTATTCACCATCTTCCTCAGGTCAGATACCATTAGATGCAAAATATGAATTGCCAACGGAATATTGCGATGTTCACAAATCCGAACCGGTAATTACTCCTCCTGATATGAATTTCCCTTGGGACGATGATGAAGATACTAATGAAAATGAGGAAAACGGATTCAATAAAAATGGCAATGATGACAGAGAAAATAATGAGCATAACCATAATAATGGAAACAATAACAGCAACTAACTAATTAATCAGTCCTTGAATTTAGCAGGTTTTCCTTGTCTACATCATGACACGGTGTTTTAATCTGGGCTGTCAAACTTGAGAAAAACTATCACATAAGTAACTTTGTTTAAATAAAAAAACACTTTTTGGTCGTATTGAATCAAAAAGTGTTTTTTTATTATGCTGATTAGGTATTAAGGATTTTTGAAGAATATGTCATCATCGGCATTTTACTTTACTTCTGTTTTAGGTATTCATCCGAATCTATTACATTGATACCATGCTCTTGTAAATATGCTGCCGTAACTCCCATTCCCCGGCGCAGGCTTTTCTTAAATGTTCCGTCATAAATACATTTACATCCGCATGAAGGGCTTTTTGACTTTAATATAGCCTTATCCGCATTTAATAGCTTTGTAAGTTTTAGTGCTTCTTTGGCTCCTCTTAAGAAGTTTTCAGTTACATCTTGGCCTTTATCTGTAATTACCCTTGCTTTACCATCTATTGCATCCCGACCGTCTCCATCAGCTATTTCCGAACAATCTCTGGGTGTAGGCAGGCCACCTGCCTGTTCAGGGCAAAAAGGTACTGCTACACCTTTTTTTACCATTTCACAAAAACAGGGCTCTATATTATTTCCACCATCATATTTGGTATTTAAACCGATTAAACACGCACTTATCAAAAATCTTTTCACAATTCAACCACCGTCACACCGGAGCCTCCTTCTTCCATATTCCCTAATCTGAAAGCCTTGATATCCGACCTGGTTTTTAACATATCTGTTATTCCCTGACGCAGAGCGCCGGTGCCCTTGCCATGTATTAAAGTTACCCTCGCCACACCTGCCATCATTGCATCATCAAGATAGTTGTCTACTTCAGCCAAAGCTTCGTCAACCGTAAGACCTCTTAGGTCAATTTCTGTTGAAATTTCCTTGGCTTTACTCATAGCGATAGATGAATACCTGGATTTTTCCTCCTCAAACTCTATCTGTTCTATAGGTATAAGACTTTCTGCCGGAACATTTACTTTCATAATTCCAACCTGTACCTGAGCTGATTTTAAGGCTTCATCCAGTGATAAAATATAACCTTCTTGATTCAAACCTGCTATCTTTACTTTTAGACCGGGTTTTAATGGTTTTTTGTATTTCTTTGCCGCGTTTATAATTAAAGCATTTTTTGAGTCCTGCAGTTTTTCATCAGTTTTTCTAAGCCAAGACCTTGCTTGTTCTACAGCCTTGTTTCTAATATGAATTTGATTTTCTGTTTCGGCATCTTTTAAGCTTTCTATAATTTGTGCAGCTTCTCTTTCAATATTATCAAGTAACAATCGGGCTTTCATCTTGGCTTTTTCAACAATTTTTTCCTGCTGTATTCGCAGTTTTTGTTGTTCTTCTTCTAACCTATCGATTTTTTTTAGGTATTCCGTTTTCAAAGCTCGCAGTTCTTCCCTTTCTTCTTCAGCCTTATTCTTTTGCAGCTCTATATGTGTAAGCAAATCCTCCAGCTTTAAACTTTCTTCAGCCATCAAACTTTTGCCTAAGTCCACCACTTCTTGCTTTAAGCCAAGTCTCTTTGCTATTTCAAAAGCATTGCTCTTGCCCGGAATCCCTATTGTTAGTCTATAAGTTGGGCTTAAGGTTTGTATATCAAATTCCATGCTGGCATTTTCAACACCCTCTTTAGAAAAGGCAAATGTTTTAAGTTCACTGTAGTGGGTAGTAGCCAAAACCCTGCTTCCTTTTTCATAAAGGTAATTTAATATAGCCATAGCCAAAGCCGCACCTTCTGTCGGGTCTGTGCCAGCTCCTAATTCATCAAGAATTATTAAGCTATCTTTCGTAGCTAGGTCAAGGATTTCCTTTATATTTTTCATGTGAGAAGAAAAGGTGCTAAGACTTTGTTCAATGCTTTGCTCATCACCTATATCTGCGAAAACATCTTCAAAAATTGAAACTTCAGTTCCTTCTTGAGCAGGCAAATGCAAGCCTGATTGAGCCATGAGTATAAAAAGGCCGACGGTTTTTAAAGCAACCGTTTTCCCTCCGGTATTAGGCCCAGTGATTATCAGTATGTTAAATTCATCACCAAGATACACATCCAGGGGAACCACTTCACCTTTTAAGAGCGGATGCCTTCCTTGTATTATATTTATATATCCTCGATTATTGAAGATTGGCTCAGTGCCTTTTATGTCCAAGCTGTAGCCTGCCTTTGCCATAATAAAGTCCAGATGAGCCAAACCATATAATGTATCATGAATAAAATCATAATTTTCCTGTACCTTTTTTGAAAAATCCCATAAAATTCTTTCAATTTCCTTCTTTTCCTCAATCTCAAGTTGTCTGAGTTCATTGTTCATCTGCATTACTGCCATGGGTTCTATATATAGCGTCGCTCCACTGGCCGATTGGTCGTGGATAACTCCCTGAATACTGCCGCGAAATTCCTGTTTTACCGGAACAACATAACGGTCTTGGCGAACAGTAACTATTGGATCCTGTAATGCTTTCTGGTAGTAAGGAGAGGAAATTATTTCATTTAATTTGTTTCTTATGCTCTGGGCCAGATTCTTCTTCTGTCTTCTGATTGAACTCAACTTAGGACTGGCATTATCAGCTATTTCCTCATCACTTACAATTGCTTTTTCTATTTTTTCCTCCAAGGATTGAAATATATGCAAGCCATTTACTATTTCATTTATGATTACACTGTCTGCCGGCTTCTTTTCATTCCATGCAGATTTAATTAATCTGGCAGCTCTCATAGTTGATGCTATATCCAAAAGCTCCCCCGGAGAAAGTACAGACCCAAGTTTAGCCAAATTAAGGCTATTTCTTATATCCTTGATTCCTCTAAGAGATATTTTGATTCCGGAGTTGAGTAATGCCAAACCTTCACTGGTTTCCCTCTGGAGCATTTTGACCAAATCCTCATCAGAAGAAGGTCTCATGCGGGCTATCTTTTCTTTTGCCAGCGATGAAACTGCGTATTCCATTAATATGCTCTTTATCTTATCATATTCTAAAATAGTTTCGACTTTATTGTTCATTGCATCACCTTTAAAAAGTCCAAAAGTTTTTCAATGGAAAAAGTATTTATAACATTTTCGGGTTCAAGCCAACCTCGCCTTGCTACCCATAATCCATACTTCATGTCCGTCAATGTTTCTTTGTCATGAGCATCGGTATTTATGGCAATTTTTATGCCCATCTCCTTTGCCCTTTTTGCCATCACATCATTCAAATCCAGTCTATCGGGCGAAGCATTTATTTCAAGTACAGTGCCGGTTGTAGCCGCTGCTTCAAATACCAAGTCCATATCAATATCATAGGGAGCTCTCCTGCCTAAAATTCTTCCCGTAGGATGTGCAATTATATTTACATAAGGATTATGACAAGCATTGACAATGCGTTTTGTCAAAGTTTTTCGGTCTTGGCGAAACCCACTGTGAATTGATGCAATAACGATATCTAATTCCTTTAAAATATCATCTGCAAAATCCAGCGTCCCATCGGTTAATATATCAACCTCGGCACCTGCTAAAATGCGTATTCCCTCAAGCTTGTTATTCATATCCCTGATAATATCAATCTGCTCTTTTAACCTGCTTTCATTAAGGCCACCGGCTATTCTCAAGGACTTGGAATGGTCGGTTATAGCTATATATTCATATCCTAGGGCTTTGGCTCTTTTGGCTATTGATTCCATAGAACTTACTCCATCACTAAAGTTGCTGTGAACATGAAGGTCCCCGCGAATGTCTTCCTGCTTTATCATCTCAGGCAGGCAACCTTTCATAGCAGCCTCGATCTCTCCCCGCCCTTCTCTCAGCTCCGGTATTATATAGGGCATTCCCAGTTTTTCGTAAACCTCTTTTTCGCTTTTAGGATAAAATACCTTTTTGTTTTCTTTTTTTAAAATGCCATGCTCATTCAGTTCATATCCCATATTTGTAGCGATATTTTGAAGTTTAGTATTATGCTCTTTGCTGCCGGTGAAGCACTGCAGTGCAGCGCAAAAAGCCTTGGTTTTTACAGCACTTAAATCTAGTTTGATACCCATGTTAAGCATTACACTTACTTTATTCAAATCTTGGTCAAGGACTTCGGCAATATATGGAAGCCTTAAAAAATCCTTCAATATTGCCTCCGGACTTTCAGTAGCTATGACTATATCTATGTCCTTTACCATTTCTTTTTTGCGGCGCAAACTGCCGCTAATCTCAACATTTGTAACTTCTGTCATGCCGGATAATATAGATGAAATTCGTTCGGCAATGGGCAAGGCTGTTGCCAGTAAAATCTTGTCCGAATTATTTTTTAAGGTCTGTATGCCTTTTAAAATAGCCTGTTCTGTTTTTACTCCAATACCCGGTAATGTTCTGAGTTTGTGGCGGCGAGCAGCCTCTTCTAATTCTTCAATGGAGGATATGCCGAGAGAATCATAAACGAGCTTTATTTTTTTGGCCCCCATACCGGGTATTTTAAGCATTTCAACAAGGCCCGGCGGAAAATTCTTTTTAAGTTCTTCATAATAACGGCATGTGCCTGTATCAATAATTTCATAAATTTTCTCCGACAGAGCCTTTCCAATACCCTCGATTTCCTGTAATTGAGATTGCTTTGCTAAATCTTCAATCTCCAGCGGAAGATTTTCAATTGTATAAGCGGCTTTGCGATATGCTCTTATTTTAAAAAAGTTTTCACCTTTTATTTCCAGCATATTGGCAATATCATTAAAAATAAAAGCCACTTCAAAATTTCTCATAATAGTTCAATCCTTTGCTTCATCTCCAAATGTTGCTAAAAACTCTTCATATTCCTGTTTTAGTTTAAACAATTCATCGGTAATATTAAGAGCTGCCAGCACTGCAATTCGGGTGCGGCTCAAATTAGGGTAATCTTTGGAAAGGTTAAACATCTCCCTATCAACATATTGAGCTACTTTTTTAATATAGTCGACAGATGCCGTGCCTCTTAAATAATAATCTTCACCATTTATATTTACTTTAACCCTATTTAAGGGTTTAGCTTCATTAGGCATCCCAACCACCCTTAGTATTTATTATCGGTTTTTTAACATCTAATATTAATATTCTTCAAATACCGATGAAATCCTTTATTCTCTCAAAGTAGCATTGAATTTATCTTGAAGATGTTTTGTTATTTTCTCAATGATTTCGTTGACTTCAGTATCTGTAAGAGTCCTGTCTTCTGCTCTAAAGACCAGTGAAAAGGCAATGCTCTTATAACCTTTGGCTATCTGGCCCCCTTGATATATATCAAAGAGTTCTACTCTTTCCAAGAGATTGCCTGCACTTTCTTTTATAGTATTTATTACATCTCCTACAAGAACTTTTTCATTTACTACTATTGCTAGATCACGATCAGAAGTTGGAAATTTAGGTAGTGGTTCAAATCCTACTTTACCGGAGGCATTACTTAATATTATATCAAGATCTAATTCTGCTATATAAACTCTTTTACTTATTTCGTAATTCTCCAATACATCAGGGTTTATTTCTCCTGCAAATCCGATTACATCATTACCCAATACAATTTTAGCGCATCTGCTCGTATGGAAAGCAAAATGCTGTTCTTGAAGGAAATTATAGTTTTTAATCCGCAACTTTTTAAATAGCGTTTCTATTACTCTTTTTAAATCATAAAAATCCATCGAGTCATCACATAAGCCGATAGCAATTCGCTTATTTTCATAAGGCAGCTCCTTAAGCGGCAATTCTTTAGGTAAATAAGCAGCACCAATTTCGAAAAATCTTAGTTCATCTACTTTGTGGTTCAAGTTAAAACTTATAACATCAAGTATATTTGGCATAAGCGTAGTTCTCATTATGCTATGTTCTTCTCCCAGGGGGTTTAAAAGCGTGATAGCCTGCCTTAGCGAACTGTTTTGCGGTGCATTTATGTTGTCAAAAACTTTTGGACTTATAAAAGAATATGTGTATATTTCAGAATACCCATTATACACTAATACATCCTTTATCTCATTTATATATTTCTGATGATCACTTAATTTACCATGTGTTACATTACCTGTTGGTAAAGTAATAGGTAGCCTGTCGTAACCATACATTCTCCCGATTTCCTCAATTATATCTGCTTCCTCTACAAGATCTGACCTGAAAGTAGGAACAATTACCTTCATACCATCTGCCGTGGAATTAACCGTAATTTCCAAGCGGTTTAATATATCTACCATTTCATTTGTAGGAATATCTGTTCCGAGCACACTATTTATTTTATCCGGATTAAAAGGTATTTCTTTTGGAGCGGTTTTCCCGGGAAAAACATCAATGTATCCCTTTAAAACTTTTCCGGCTCCGAGCTGTTCTATAAGCTCACAAGCCCTATCGGCAGCTTGCAAACAAATATTTGGGTCAATGCCTTTTTCAAACCTCATAGACGATTCCGACCTCAGCCCCAGCTGCTTTGATGTTCTGCGTATATTAGGGCCAAAGAAATTAGCTGATTCTATAAGTACACACTTGGTTGACGAAGTTATTTCAGAATCGGCTCCGCCCATTACTCCGGCAATGCCCAGAGGTTTTTTACCATCTGTAATTAGCAACATACTCTCGTTTATTTCGCGAATATTGCCATCCAGTGTTTCTATTTTTTCAGATGTCTTCCCACGACGAACAATAATCGAATGTCCTTCGACTTTATCATAATCAAAAGCATGAAGTGGCTGTCCCATTTCCAGCATTACATAGTTTGTAATATCTACAATATTGTTTATAGAACGAACACCACAGGTTTGAAGTCGTCGCTGCATCCACAAAGGTGATGGTTCTATAACAATGTCTTTCACCAAGCGGGCTACATACCTGTTGCACAAATCTTCGGCTTCTATGTTTATATTCACATTATCTTTAACACAGTCTTCAGCTTCTTCTTTTAAGTTTATCTCAGGTATCCTAAAATTAGATTTGAAGGTCGCTGCCGTTTCACGGGCTACACCTACAATGCTTAAGCAATCAGGGCGGTTGGGAGTTATTTCAAAATCGATAACTACATCCTCTAAATTAAGATAGTCTTTAATATCCTTCCCTACCGGAGCATCTTCGGGTAATATTAATATTCCATTTTGCATCTCTTTAGGCAAGCCATGATCGTCTAATCCTAATTCTTCTGCCGAACACAGCATTCCAGCCGATTCTATGCCACGAAGTTTAGATGTTCTAATCTTTTTACCGCCTGTTATGGTCGAACCATGCAGGGCTACAGGAACTTTATCCCCTGCTTTTATGTTTGTAGCTCCCGTTACAATTTGAATGGTTTCTTCCCCTGTATTTACATATACTATTACTAGTTTATCGGCATCCGGATGTTTTTGGACTGTTTGAATTTCGCCAATAACTATATTCTTAATATCTGTTCCCCAATACTCGATGCCCTCAACGTTCGAACCAGACATAGTAAGTCTTTTTGAAAGTTCTTCAGGTTTTTCATTTATATCAACAAAATCTTTTAACCAGCTAATTGGTACCAGCATTTGAACTCCTCCCTTAAAACTGCTTTAAAAATCGCAGGTCATTTTCATAAAAAAGTCTTAAATCATTTATGCCATATTTAAGCATAGCTATTCTTTCTACACCCATGCCAAAGGCAAAGCCGTTTATTTTTTCAGGGTCGTGGCCCACATTGCAGAGAACATTAGGATGCACCATGCCACAACCGAGTATTTCCAGCCAACCGGTATAAGAGCATACACGGCAGCCTTTCCCCTGACAGGCTATGCATGATATATCCATTTCAGCACTGGGCTCTGTAAAAGGGAAAAAATGAGGACGAAATCGGGATTTTCGATCATGGCCAAACATCTCATGTACAAAAGCAACAAGGGTCCCTTTAAGATCGCCCATGGTAAAGCCTTCACCTATGGCAAGACCCTCCACCTGATGAAACATAGGAGAATGTGTGGCATCTACAGCATCAGATCTAAAAACCCTGCCAGGCGCAATAATCTTCAACGGCGGTTGTTGTTTTTCCATAGTTCTTATTTGAACCGGTGATGTCTGGGTTCTAAGCAAGATTTCATCGGTTATATAAAAAGTATCCTGAACGTCTCTGGCCGGGTGATCCGGCGGTGTATTTAAAGCCTCAAAATTATAGTAATCAAGTTCAATCTCCGGTCCTTCCGCTACTTGATATCCCAAGCCTATAAATATGTCTCTGATTTCATCCATTATCAAGGTAAGCGGATGCCTGCTGCCTAAGGAAACTTTTGTGGGAATAGTCACATCAATAAATTCCTGTTGCATTTTACTATCTTTTAAAGTTTTCCTTAGTTGCTGCATTTTCTCAGAAATCTTTTGCTCTAAGTCTGCCTTTACTTCATTTGCTAATTTACCGATAATCGGCCTTTCTTCCGGAGTTAATTTAGCCATATCTCTGAGTATCTGAGTAAGTTCACCCTTTTTACCCAATATCTTCACTCTTAGCTCATTTAATTCATCGATATTATCAGACTTGGATAAAATTTCTAAGGCCTTTTCTTTTAAGTGCATTAAATCTTCTTTCAAGTTGACTAACCTCCTGTATAAAATTAAATAACAAAAAAACTTCCGTCCAGCTAGGGACGAAAGTTTCCTTCCGTGGTACCACCCTTTTTTAGTTTGAAATACAAACTCTCACAAATTCCGTAACGGCGAAAACCGGGGAGATTTACTACCTATTAGGCTTCGATCTCCCTGCTTCAGAGCGAACTTCGGCGGATTCTCCCTGCAAAGGCTTACAGTCTTTGACCTTCGCTCCCTAAAAGGATCCTCGCACTTACTCTCTCCTTCATAGCATTTCATGACATTAGCAATTCTCTATAAATAAGATAAGCCGTAATAGACCCGGTAACCTCAAAAATATTCCAAAAAAATTCGGCTATAGGCACTGTGCTCCACCCTTTCCTAAGGTTTACACACACATATTATAGCACAGCATAAAACTATTTACAAGCTGTGGGTACAGGCTTAATCCTTTGTTTTACCGCTTCAAAAACCATAATTCCATGGGCTATGGCGACATTTAAAGACTCAGCGCTGCCTGGCATTGGAATTTTAACCAGTTCATCGGAAATACGAACTATTTCTTTTGAAACCCCTTCATCCTCAGAGCCCATAACTATTATGGTACAAGCCATGTAATTTACATCATAATAAGGCTTTTTAGCCTTCAAATGTGTTGTTACTACTTTCCCGCCTTTTTCTTTTAATTCAATGAGCGTTTTTATCAAATCGTCAGTTTGAATTATTGGTACATGAAATAGGGAGCCCATAGCAGAGCGTACAACCTTAGGATTATATATATCTACACATTTTTGTCCAATAACAATTGCATCGGCACCGGCAGCATCAGCTGTTCTTATTATCGTCCCCATATTGCCCGGGTCCTGTATTCGATCCAGCGCAATCATCAGGAAATTTTCTTTTTGTACATCTTCGATATTTGTATCCTTGAAATTTATAACTGCCATGATGCCTTGAGGTGTGACCGTATCAGTCAATTCGTTAAATAGATTGTCTCTTACTTGATATAATCGGTTTGGGCAAACCTGCTTGCTTAATATTTTAATGAAACCAATATTTGATTTAAAAAAATCATCAGATATGACAACAAACCTAACTTCATAATTTGATTTTATAGATTCAGCTACGTTTTTTAAACCCTCAACAATAAAACAGCGATTTTTCATTCTGGCTTTCTTGGATTTTATTAAATCTTTAACTAGTTTTTGTTGCTTTTTAGAAAGTTGTTTTATCATTTTTTTACCGACACCCAGCCATTATGAGATGCTTCCATATCATATACATCATAAATGCTTTTCCATGTTTTCAATATCGTGTTTTTGCCCGACTACTGCAAGCACATCGCCTTTTAAAATGACATCATCACCATTAGGTGATATGATTACATCGCCATCGCGTTTTATAGCAATAACATTTAAGCCATACTTGCGTCTCATATTGAGCTGACTAAGGCTCTTATTAAACCAAGACGATATAGCACTTATCTCTATAATAGAATACTCAGGCGAAAGCTCTATATAATCAAGAATATTAGAGAGGGTTAAATTATGTGCTACTCTGATACCCATATCCCTTTCAGGAAAAACTATCCTGTCTGCACCTATTTTATATAACACTTTTCCATGCAGCTCATTCTGTGCCTTTGCTACTACATATTTAATGCCCATTTCTTTTAATATCAGTGTAACCAGTATACTAGCCTGAATATCATTTCCTATGCTCACCACTGCCACATCAAAATTTCTAACACCCAATGCCCTTAATGCATTTTCGTCCGTTGCATCAGCTTTAACAGCATGTGTGATACTGTCAGCTACATTTTGAACTATTTCCTCATCAATGTCAATTCCAAGTACATCGTGGCCTAAGTCATACAATGTCTCAGCTAAACTTAATCCAAACCTGCCCAACCCTATAACAACAAATTGTTTCAATACAATCGCCTCCGCATCTTATCCAACCAGAATTCTTTCTTCCGGAAATCTTATCATAGCCTTGTTTATTCGGCTGCCGAGAGCCATGGCAAGGGTAAGCGGTCCTACTCGTCCTGCAAACATCGTTAAAATTATTATTATTTTACCAATACTTGTAAGTTCGGTAGTAATTCCTAAGGTTAAGCCAACTGTCCCAAAAGCTGAAGTCGTTTCAAAAAGAATTGATAGAAAGTCTGCTTTTTCAGTAATAGTCAGCAAAAATGAGCTTGTAAATACTAATAATAAAGCTATTACTCCAATAACCACAGCCTTAAATATATTATCCATAGGTACACGCCTTTGATAAATCTCAACATCTTCTTTGGAAGCAAGTATAGTGTAAATCATCATGATGATTATTGCAAATGTAGATGTTTTTATACCTCCTCCGGTAGAAGCAGGTGATGCTCCTATAAACATTAAAAATATCGTGAAATATTTTGACGGCATTGTCAAGTCCGAAAGATTGAGTGTATTAAAACCTGCCGTTCTTGCCGTTACTGATTGAAATGCCGCAGCTAAAATTTTTCCGGTTGGAGAAAGATTGCCCAATGTTTTAAGGTTAGAATACTCTAAGCAATAAAAGGTGATAAAGCCTGAAACCAATAATAGTAACGTCATCGTAATAACAACTTTAGAATGTAGGGAAAGATGTTTGAAATTTCTCTTTAGTAGGAGATCATGAATTACAGTAAATCCAAGCCCGCCAAATATTATTAGCCCCATTATTACACCATTTATTATTGGGTCTTCTACAAAAGGGGTAAAGTTTTTAAATCCTCCTATAAGGTCAAAACCCGCATTGTTAAATGCCGAAACTGCATGAAACACTCCATAGTAAATCCCTTTGCTTATACCATATATCTGTGTAAATCGTATAGATAAAAGTATTGCACCTATTCCCTCAAAAATAAATGTTGTAAGCAGTATATGCCGCGTTAATTTTACAAGGCCCGATAATGTAGATTGATTTAAAGCTTCCTGCATTACAATGCGCTCGCGGAGTGTTATTTTTTTCCCTAGCAGCAAAAAAATCAAGGTAGCCATTGTCATTATTCCTAGACCACCCATTTGAATTAGGCACATTATAACTATCTGACCAAATGTGGAAAATTGAGTTTGTGTATCAACAACCACCAAACCTGTAACACATACGGCAGATGTGGAAGTAAATAAAGCATTTAGAAAACCTATGCTCTGACCGCTCTTTGAAGCTGAAGGAAGATTTAAAAGAATACCTCCAACAAGTATTAAAGCAGCAAAACCGAATACAAGTATTTGAGTAGGTTTTAACTTTCTTAACCCGAAATGCAGTATCTTGATTTCAACCGCCTCCGAAAAGTCCAAAAAGCGACCGAAGCCGCTTTTTATTTACTGTTTGCCTTAGCGATATCTACTAATTGTGTAAAACCGTTAGCATCATTTATCGCCATTTCTGATAACATTTTGCGATTAATCTGTACACCGGCTTTTTTAAGCCCGTTAATAAACTTACTATAGGATATGCCGTTAGATCTGGCTGCTGCATTAATTCTAGCAATCCACAGCTTTCTAAAATCCCTCTTCTTAAGTTTTCTTCCTCTGTAAGCATGAGATTGAGCTTTGAGGACAGCTTGATTTGCCGGTCTGAATAATTTGCTTTTTGATCCTCTATATCCTTTTGCAAGCTTGATAACTTTTTTATGTTTTTTACGAGCAGTAACTCCTTTTTTAACCCGTGCCATACTTATCCTCCTTTAGCGTTCATTACATGTAAGGTATTACCTGTTTTATTCTCTTGTGATCTGCTTTGCTTAAAATTGCAGGTTTTCTCAAGTGCCTTTTTCTCTTGGAAGTTTTTTTGGTTAATATATGACTTTTATAGGCCTTTGACCTCTTTATTTTTCCCGTCTTTGTAACTTTAAATCTTTTTGCTGCACCCCTATGTGTTTTAACTTTTGGCATCAATATCACTCCTTATTTGTAGTTTGTTTTGGTGCAATTACCATAACCATATTTCTGCCTTCCATTTTAGGCGGTTTTTCAACCACACCCACTTCGCTTATGTTTTCAACCACTCTATTTAAAACCTCTTCACCCAGTTTTGTATGAGTCATCTGCCTGCCACGAAATCTTATGCTTACCTTTACTTTATCCCCATCTTTTAAGAATTTAATGGTATTTTTTAGTCTTACTTGAAAATCATGCTCATCAATAGTAGGATTCATTCTAATTTCTTTTACATTAATTACTTTTTGCTTTTTACGAGCCTCTTTTTCACGCTTACTCTGCTCATATTTATACTTCCCAAAATCCATAATTTTACATACCGGTGGCTTTGCATCAGATGATATTTTTACCAAATCTAGTTGAACTTCCTGGGCATAATGCAAGGCATCTTTTAATGACATAATTCCAAGTTGCTTTCCATCAGGGGATATTACTCTTACCTCTCTGTCTCTTATTTCATGGTTCACCTGGATGTCTTTGTCTTTGCTAATACTGTTCACCTCCAAAATTATAAAAATAAAAGGGGACAAGAAGAATCACTCGTCCCCGTTGAAATCTGTGGGATAATAACCTTATAAGCTTTCGCCATAAGGTGAGAATATATCTTCTGCTTAAATTACTTTATTATCTTTTCGCTACATCAGTAAATATATCACATATTTACCTTTAATGTCAATTAAATTTTGAGGTTAATATCAATACCTCGTCGATAAACGTTTCAATAGGTTTTTGCCCTACATCGCCTTTTTCTCTAGTCCGCACTGAAACCGTGTTTTCATTTGCTTCTTTGTCACCTACGATAAGCATATAAGGAATTTTTTTCATCTGTGCATCTCTTACCTTATAGCCTATTTTTTCATTTCTTTCGTCTACTTCCACTCGGATACCGGCTTCTTCCAACTGTTTCTTTACTTTATAGGCATAATCCATGTGTTTTTCACTTATGGGAAGAACCCTTGCCTGCACCGGAGCAAGCCAAACCGGAAAGGCTCCTGCATAATGTTCAATTAGTATTCCGATAAAACGCTCAATGCTTCCAAAGATAACCCTGTGAATCATAACCGGACGGTGCTTTTCACCATCTGCCCCGATATATGACAAGTCAAAGCGCTCAGGCATCTGGAAATCCAATTGAATGGTTCCGCACTGCCATGTTCTGCCTAAACTGTCCTTTAAATGAAAGTCAATTTTAGGGCCGTAAAAAGCTCCATCACCCTCATTAATCTTATATGACATGCCCTTCTTATCCAAAGCTCCTTGCAGAGCTGCTGTTGCCTGGTCCCATAGTTCATCAGAACCCATGGAATTTTCTGGTCTTGTGGACAGCTCTACATTATATTCGAAACCGAATATCTGATAAAAGTAGTCTACCAAATCTATCACGCCAATTATCTCATCTTCGATTTGAGAAGGCATCATGAATATATGTGCATCATCCTGTGTAAAGCACCTTACCCGCATAAGGCCGTGCAAAACTCCAGAAAGCTCGTGGCGATGCACCAAGCCAAGTTCGCCTAATCTAATTGGCAGATCTCTGTAGCTTCGAGAATCTGTTTTATACATGAGTATGCCTCCAGGGCAATTCATGGGTTTTACAGCATAATTCATATCATCAATTTTTGTAAAATACATATTTTCCTTATAGTGGTCCCAATGGCCAGATCTTCTCCAAAGCTCTTCATTTAATATGATTGGAGTTTTTATTTCTTGATAGCCTCTTTTACTATGTTCCTTGCGCCAGAAATCTGTCAACAAATTCCATATTATCATGCCCTTTGGATGGAAAAACGGAAATCCAGGACCTTCTTCGTGAATACTGAAAAGATCCAATTCTTTACCTAGTTTTCGGTGGTCGCGTCTTTTGGCCTCTTCTATGCGTGTTAAATATTCGTCCAGCATAGATTTTTTTGGAAATGAGATGCCATAAATCCTCTGGAGCATCTTATTATGTTCATCGCCCCTCCAATAAGCACCTGCCAGACTCGTAAGTTTAAATGCCTTTATCCTTCCAGTGGAAGGAATATGAGGCCCTGCACAAAGGTCCTTAAACTCGCCCTGCTGATAAAAGCTAATGGGTGCTCCTTCCGGAAGGGCTTCTACCAATTCTACCTTATATGGTTCATTTATTTTATTAAGTTCTTCTATAGCTTCTTCTTTAGATACATTTTTACGACAAAAAGCATAATCTTCGGCAATTATTTTAGCCATTTCCTGCTCTATTTTTTCAAGGTCCGATGGGGTAAAGCTTTCATCCCGGTCAAAATCATAATAAAATCCTTCATCGATAGCCGGACCTATGGCTAATTTCGTTTCGGGGAATAATCGTTTTACGGCTTGTGCCATAACATGTGACGAGCTATGCCAAAATACTTTGCGCCCTTCTTCATCTTCAAATGTCAAAAACTTTACATTACAATCTTTATCAACTTTCGAACTAAGGTCTTTAATAGCGCCGTCAACTTTAGCAGCCAAAGCTTCCTTGCCTAATTTCCTACTTATATTTTCGGCGATTTCAAGTAATGTAATACCTTTTTGATATACTTTTTCAACTCCATCTTTTAAACTCACTTTTACTTGTTCCATAATATCCCCTTCCTTTTGTCCTTAAGTACAGGTATGTTGCAAATATAATTTATTTTTTAAAATCAAAAACCTCGCATCCCTTAAGGGACGAGAGGTTTTCCCGCGGTTCCACCCTAATTTAAACTCATTTTAATAAAGGCTTACAGCCATAAAACTCCGAGTTGGTCTTCGGTCTACTATTCCCAGGGCTTTTGCAGCTTCCGGCCCCTCTCTTTAGAGAAAATCGTAAACTTACTCTTCCCTTCATAGTTTTTATATAAATAGAATTTCATTTATTATAATTCTAATGATTACTATTGTCAAGAGCATACTTACCGTATACTATAACAACTAATGCCAATAAACTTTACTGTAAATATTATAAGAAATAATAAGAAACCAATGCTTGTACTATACCAACAAAAAATCCCATTATACCTCCGAGAACTTCTATCTGCTTTAATTCTTGCTTTGAAAGTCTGATAATTAAATCTTCCAGTTCTTCTAAATCAAATGAGTTAATCTTTTCTTTCACGAGCTCCTTCAGTTGAAATTCTTTCTTTGCTTTTTGAATAAGTGTTGCCTTCATCTCATCAAAAAGCTCATTTCCATGACGATCAATTATATCGCCAACATAATTTGCTATAGACCCGCGAAGGCCTGAAGGCAGAAATCCGGGAAGCTTATCATCAATCTTTGTTGCCACAACATCCTTTATATATTTTATTATTTCAGTTTTATTTTTGTCGGAAGCCAAGCTTTCTATAATTTCTTCCGTAGAAATAATCTCATTTTCTAAAGCTTCTCCAATGCTTCGAGATATATCCAGCCTTCGCTTCGGAATCAAACCCTGGATTTCAATCCCAAGGAAGGGAATTTTAATGGGATTTAAAGGCCGAAAGATAAGTTTTATGGCAAAAAGGTTAGTTCCCCAACCAATAAATGCTCCGATTAGCGGCATCAATGCTAACTGAATGTATGCATTCATAAAAGTATCACCATTTTTCCGATTTAAAATTCTAAATAATAAGATAAGTTCTAACTGAAGTTCTAACTAAAGTTCAAGCAAAATATTTAAAATTAGCTTTAATGCAATCTTAACTATGATAGCATACTTTCAATAGAAAAAAAAGGGCCTTTGGCCCTTACTTTGTCGTTAAAGGTTTTGATTGCAGGCATATATTACAGCTATTGCAAAAGTGTATTCGTCCTTCAAAAATATTATAAATGGTATTAATAACTTCTATTTTATCTTCTCCAGTAAACCCATGGATAATGATTTTCCTTGGAGCTATATTTATCAATGTGCTTACAACTATGTCATCTGTACTTACTTCAGTATTTTCCTGTGCCAGTAAATCCAAACTCAAATCATTCTCTATAAATTTAGAGTCTTCATCCATCAGTATTATTTTGGTATTGCAAAATACCACATTAACTAAATCTTTTTTAGGTTCTTGGAGGTCGATGAAATGGCGAAGTAAGTCTATAAATTCCTTATACTCCCTATCAATAAGATACTCATCAATAGCTGTGTCCACCAACTCTTCCAACTGTTCCATATATTCTCTCAAGCGAAAGTCAATAAAACCATCCAACATAATTATATTATTATCTGCAAGATATTCTCTAATTTTATGTACTACGCAAATCTTACGTTTTACTTTGCTCGAGGTATCTTGAGTTAAATTTAACTCACCGCTGTTTGCAATATCCATCGTGAAATCGTATATTCGGTTTTGCTCGATTTCATTGAAATAAAAGTAGTTATCTCTTATGATTTTTTTAATCAAAATCGGTTCCCAATAATCCATTACAATATCTGAAAGTGCATTAGCTATAGAATTAACAAATATTTGCCGCATATTTTCATAATGATTGTCTTTTAATATTATCTCATCCTCTATATAACAATAAAAAAATACGGCATTACCTTTATAATTCTTTTTCAGGGTTACATTAAATCCTTGTTTACTTAAAAGGTCCAATTCCAATTTCAATCTATCTTCAAAACCTTCTACAGGTTTAATAGAACCTATTGACAGTATTCTCACCTCAACCACTCCTTTTATTTTTGTAGTATATATTATATGTATGTAGCTTATACCATATACAACAAAACAAAGGAAGTAGTTCCAATAAATGCATTTTGAATTTTCAGTATTTTTTCTGTATAAAAATGGTGGGCGCTGTAAGGATTGAACTTACGACCCCTTCCGCGTCAAGGAAGTGCTCTCCCACTGAGCTAAGCGCCCACATCATTGGTGCCGGGAACCGGAATCGAACCGGTATGGGATTTGACTCCCGCAGGATTTTAAGTCCTGTGCGTCTGCCTGTTCCGCCACCCCGGCAGAACTAATTAGTTGGAGGCGGCACCCAGATTTGAACTGGGGGTAAAGGTTTTGCAGACCTCTGCCTTACCACTTGGCTATGCCGCCTAAAGATACAAATGGAGCGGAAGACGGGATTTGAACCCGCGACCCTCGCCTTGGCAAGGCGATGCTCTACCACTGAGCCACTTCCGCACATCTATGGTGCCTTGGGGCGGAATCGAACCACCGACACGAGGATTTTCAGTCCTCTGCTCTACCGACTGAGCTACCAAGGCTAATATAATGGCGACCCAGATGGGACTTGAACCCATGACCTCCAACGTGACAGGCTGGCGTTCTAACCAACTGAACTACTGGGCCGCATATTTGGTGGGCGAAACAGGGCTCGAACCTGTGACCCCGTGCGTGTAAGGCACGTGCTCTCCCAGCTGAGCTATCCGCCCAAAGACAATACTTAGTATACATTAGAATCGAATCAGTGTCAAAAATCATTAAAACGAATTATTAAGCTTTATTTCTTTTATACAAGGTGTATCTCTTAGTTGCTTTGTTTATCAATTACACCTTATTGAAATTGTAAGCCTTGTGTAAGCTCATCTGTTAAAGCAATTATACAAATTTATTGACTAATTGTCAAGAAAATCACTTATGCCTTCTCTTAAGCTCATTTATAACTTCCTCAATTGTTATTCCGTCATATCGTAGTGCAATTAACATGTGAAAAAATAAATCGGCGGATTCATATATTGTCGCATCTTTGTCTTGGCTCATGGATGCTATTACAACTTCTGCGGCTTCTTCACCGACCTTTTTCAATATTCTCTCCCTACCGCCATTATACAGTTTTGCCACATATGAACCTTCCGGCTTTTCCTCAAATCTCGAATCAATTATATCTACTAACTCATTTAAAAAATTTAGCGTATTTTCCTGCGGTTCGTCTTTTTCATTATCGCTATCTTGAATATCTGACAAACTGCGATAAAAACAAGAATTATGCCCAGTATGACAGGCAGGCCCTTTTGCATCTACTTTTAGAAGTAATGTGTCTTTATCGCAATCATAAAAAATACTTTTAACTTCAAGAACATTGCCACTGGTTTCTCCCTTTTGCCAAAGGCTTTTTCTTTTACGGCTGTAAAACCATGCCTTTCCTGTTTCAATGGTTTTTTTTAATGATTCTTCATTCATATATGCAACCATTAGGACTTCTTTGCTTTTCGCATCTTGAACCACGGCAGGGACTAGACCTTTTTCATCATAATTTATATCAATCATTGATTACATCTACTCCTTCTGATTTTAAATATTCTTTAACTTCTTTAATACTGAAAAGCCCTTTATGAAAAACAGATGCCGCTAAGGCGCCACTGGCTTTACCTTTTAAAAATATTTCCCTGAAATGTTCAAGCTTTCCTGCACCCCCTGAAGCTATAACAGGCACATTAACCGCTTCTGCCACAGTATTGGTAAGAGCTATGTCATACCCATCATTAGTACCATCTGCATCCATACTCGTTAAAAGTATCTCTCCAGAACCTAAGTCTACAGCTTTTTTGCACCAGTCAATGACGTCAAGGCCTGAAGCTACATGTCCGCCATGTGTATAAACTTCCCAACTGTTATTATTTTTTTTGGCATCACAAGCCAATACAATATGTTCACTTCCAAACTTTCGTGCTCCTTCTTGAATCAGTTCGGGATTTTCAACAGCTGCTGTACTGATAGAAACCTTGTTGGCACCTGCTGCTAGCAAATTCTCAATGTCTTTTAAAGTAGATATTCCACCACCTACCGTAAAAGGTATATTAACATTTTGGGCAATACTTTTTACTATTTCCAAGGTAGTCTTTCTGCCTTCTAAAGTTGCTGATATATCCAAAAACACAATTTCATCTGCCCCCTGCTTGTCATAAAAAGCTGCTAACTCAACCGGGTCTCCAATATCTCGAATGTTTTCGAAATTAACTCCTTTTACCACTCGTCCATTTTTTACATCTAGGCAAACGATCAATCGCTTTTTGCTCATCATATCTCACTCCTTACTGTAAACTAAACTGTTCTAAAACTGCCTTCAAATTCAGCGTTCCATTGTACAAAGCCTTTCCGATTATAGCTCCGTCAAGGCCCTTTTTTTCGTATCGGGCCAGCTGCTCCAAGTCTTGCATAGAGGAAATACCGCCTGATGCAATTACTGAAAAATCATCAAAACTGAGCACTTTTTCAATGCCTGCAATATTCGGTCCTTGCATCATACCATCCTTTGAAATATCCGTGTAAATGATAGTTTTTAAACCGGTATTCTTAAGCTTTTTTAACATCTCTTCCGTTTTGACTCCGGAATCTTTTACCCATCCGTTGATTGCGACTTCATCTTTGCGTACATCCAAACCAACCGCAACTTTTTCAGCTCCAAATTTTTTTATTGCTGTTTCTATTAAAGATAAATTTTTAACAGCAGAGGATCCGAAAATAATGCGATCTATACCCAGATTTATATAATTTTCCGCCGTTTCTTCATCTCTTATGCCGCCGCCCAGTTGGATATTGACATCTACGGTTTTGCGAATCCTTTTAATTACATCTATATTGACAGGATTGCCTGATTTTGCACCATCTAAATCTACAACATGAATCCATTTAGCTCCCTTATTCTGCCAGCGCTTTGCAGCTTCTGTTGGATCTTCCAAATAAACAGTTTCCTTGGAAAAATCTCCTTGATTAAGCCGCACACACTTTCCTTTCCTAATATCAATTGCCGGATATATATTCATTGACCCACCCTTTCTAAGACTTAAAAATTCTTAAAGTACGCCCTTTGTTGAAGGTATGCCCTTTTCTCTAGGGTCGACAGCTGCAGCTTCTTTTAATGCACGGCCAAATGCTTTAAAAAGCGCTTCGATTATGTGATGAGTATTTTGACCGCGTATTGCCTCTAAATGAAGTGTAATTCGTGCACTGCTCGCAAATGCCCTAAAGAACTCTTCAACTAACTCCACATCAAAATCTCCTACTTTATCCCTACCAAAAACGGCATCAAAAACTATAAAAGGCCTGCCGCTTATATCCACCGCACAAAATGCCAGTGCTTCATCCATGGGAACATAGAAACTTCCATAGCGTTTGATACCTTCTTTTTGGCCAAGGGCCTTTAAAAATGTCTCGCCTAAAACTATGCCTATATCTTCCGTCAGATGATGAAAGTCAACCTCAACATCGCCATCTGCCTCAATATCCAAATTAAAAAGGGAATGGCGAGAGAACAGGTTTAACATATGATTTAAAAAAAATGCCGGTGTTTTAATGTTGCTTTCGCCTTCACCATCTAAATTAATTTTAACTTTTATCTGTGTTTCTTTGGTGCTCCTATAATTCTCAGCAATGCGCATATAAACCTACCACCTTTAACTCATGATTTCTCTTAAGCAAGACAAAAGAAACTGGTTTTGTTCAGGAGTACCTATGCAAAATCTCAAACAGTTCTCCAGTATCTTATCATCTAAGCGACGAGTCAGTATGCCTCTTTTTAAAAGCTCGTTGTATACCATATCTCTTGGTTTCTTTAGTTCAAATAAAAAAAAGTTTGATGAGCTTGGATATACCATTATCCCATCAATGGATTCTAAGCCTTCCTTAAGACGCTTTCGCTCATCTATAAATTGGTTTCGCATGTTTTTTAGCCAATCGGTTTCCTTTAAAATCTCTACTGCAGCAATTTGTGAGAAAAGGCTCACATTATATGGCAGTTTAACTTTAAACAGCTGTTTTATTGCATCTTCATGGCCGATGGCATATCCTACCCGAAGACCTGCCAAAGAAAATATCTTGGAAAAAGTGCGAATAACTATAACATGTGGATACTTTGCAATTCGGTCTGCAAAAGTCTTGCCGCCAAACTCAAAATAAGCCTCGTCAACGACCACAATACCGTTGAAATCCCTTATCAAATCCTCTAATTTCTCATCATTAAAATAATCGCCCGTAGGATTATTGGGATAGCACAGAAACATCAGCTGCGGCTTGTCTTTTGTAAAGTGTTGTTTTATTCCTGCAGTGTCAATATCCCAAAAGTATCTGCCATATTCCTGTTTTTTTACAAGAGGCACTTTAATAATATTGGAACCGGCTACGGTAGAAAATATCTCATAACTGGAAAATGTTGGAACTAAAATTATAACATCACGGCCCGGACCAGCAAAAGCCATAATTATATCATTTATGACTTCATCACCGCCGCTGCCTACAAAAATTTGGTCAG
The DNA here is from genome assembly GCF_000328765.2 of Tepidanaerobacter acetatoxydans Re1. Lineage (NCBI taxonomy): Bacteria > Bacillati > Bacillota > Clostridia > Thermosediminibacterales > Tepidanaerobacteraceae > Tepidanaerobacter > Tepidanaerobacter acetatoxydans. The sequence goes on along the minus strand of NC_019954.2, from coordinate 719,168 downwards.
GGTCTGCTCCGGTATATCCAGATAAACTTTCCCTAAGAATATCGCAGCTCGGGTCATAGTAATAGTTAAAGTGTTCCTCCTTCAATCTGTTCCATATACGTTCTTTTATTTCAATTGGTACATCATAAGGACTTTCATTAGCATCAAGCTTTATTCTACATTGTTCCTTTGAGGGCATATATGGTGTTAATTTTAATATATCTTCCCTTACGAAGTGTATTGGTGATGTTATAGTAATCTCCTCCCTAATGCAACATCGATTCAACATTGATTCAGTATCAAGTCTGATGGAAAAATTTTTATATTTTTAAACAAAGGTTAAAATTATAGCTCTAATTCAATGTATAAATATACACCTTTGCACAGCTTCATTCTATCATAAATGGCTATAATAAATCCAACTTAATAATTACTTGCATCATACAACCTCTTTAAGTTTTTCCATCAATTTCATTATTACATCGGATTTTATTCGAAAGCTCACTTGGTTTGCTATAAGTCTGCTGCTGATAGGACAGATTTCTTCTAAGATTTTCAAGTGATTTTTTTCAAGGGTTTTACCAGTGGATACAATATCTACAATCGCATCCGAAAGTCCCAACACTGGACCTAATTCTACAGAACCATGAAGCTTTATAACTTCTATGGGAAATCCCTGTTTTACAAAATGTTCTTCTGCAATACACGGGTAACTGGTTGCCACCCTGTAAATTGGAGTATTTAAAGGTCTGCCATCCGGAACAGCAACTACCATACGGCACTGTGCCAGTTTTAAATCCATCAGCTCAAAAACATCATTCTTGTTTTCCAACAGCACATCCTTACCTGCCACTCCAATATCCGCCACACCATATTCAACATAAGTAGGAACATCCGAAGGTTTTGCCAAAATCATCCTTACGCCATATTCTTCAAAATCAAAAAAAAGCTTGCGGGAATCTTCGCTTACTCCTTCAAAATCCATTTGTATTTTTTTAAAAAGTTCAAGAGTTTCCGACAAAATTCTGCCTTTTGATAGGGCAATTTTTAATAAATCCAAGAAAATTCTCCTTTATTGATTAGTGAACTATTATTTTTAAAAAAAATTATCTGATGTTAACTATGCGAATTATGTTTTTCTGAAGGTATCATTTTAACTATAATACCGTGTTTTCTCATTTCTTCTGCTTTATCTAATGCCTCAACAAATCTTTTGGGGTTATAAAATAAGTATGTAGGTTCATAGATGTCTTTCATGTCTTTATCTAAAACCGAAAGAATCACATCCTCACTTAAGGCAAAACCCGTTGCCGGTCGAGATCCGTTAAACTTATCGAGCAGTGTATCATATCGTCCCCCGCCCCCTAAAGGGAATCCTGCATTTGGTGAATATATCTCAAATACTATCCCTGTATAATAATCCATGCCGCGAGCAAGGCCGGGATCAAAAGTAAGATTAATATTGTCGAAATTTTTTAGTACTTTCCATAGCTTGGCAAGGTCCGATATGGCCTCAACACATTTGTCGTTAAGCGGAAACTTTATAATCTCATCTAATATCTCCGGGCCACCATAAAAATACGGTAGAGCTGAAAATATTTCTTTGGTGTTAGATTTGAGTACATTTGCTTCAATTAAATTTTTGAGCAGCACAAAATTCTTATTCTTGATTGCTTGAGCTATATCATCCTTTAGTAGCGGATCATCCTCTATTTCATCTAAAAGCCCTTCTAAAAATTTTATATGCCCTACATTTATTATAAAATTATCTATGCCTATCTCCTCTAATATGAAAGATGCTAATATTATAATTTCAATATCAGCTTCTATTCCTGAAATGCCTATAAGTTCAGCACCAGTTTGATAAAATTCTTGCTCTCTGCCCTTGCGCATCTCCTGAAATCTAAAAACATTTGCCATATAATAGAATCTTAAAGGCATAGAATGCTCGCTGTAATGTGTTGCAACCATTCTGGCGATTGATGTGGTAATATCAGGTCTTAAAGCCATAACCCCACCCTGCCTGTCAAAAAACTTGAACACCTTTTCCGCAAACCCCGGTTGGCCGCTTTTTACAAATGTCTCTAGGTATTCAAAAGATGGTGCTATTACTTCTTCATAGCCCCATTTCTCCAATATATCACTGCTTATTTTTTCAATCCGCCTTTTTTTACGAGCTTGCGGCGGCAAGTAATCTTTAACACCTGCAGGCTTTCGAAAGTATTTGGTCATTAATACACATCCTTCAATAATCCTTTAGTATATTAAATCATTAAAGTATCTAAAGTATTTAAAGGAATATTAACATAATGCTTTTAAATAATCAATAGTGATTTTGTAGAATTCCCCCATTTTTTATAAAAGCCAATAAAACAGAAACATAAACGACATTTACATTCTCTTTGTCCTTAGCATTTCCACGCTTGAAATCGTCTTTGGAAAGCCTCAGATATTTCCCCAACCGCCATTTGGGAGCTTGTTTTGAGAAATGCGAACAATGTTGTTGATTCCGCAAAACCTCTAAAGCAAAGAGCTTTCGGCTTACTTCGTGCCAAGTCGGCCCGAAGTGGTATTTAGGATTGTCCGGTAAAAAGGCGGTCAAAAAAGAGCACAAAAAACACCTTTGAGGAAAATCCCTGAAAGGTATCAAACAAAAAGTGTGCGCAGTATCTTTCCGAATATTCTTTTAGTTTTCCAAAGTTATGTAAAAATAAAACTTCTGCTACATTCGGCTGCTACGGTAAGGTTGCAGCCCCACCTTTTACAGGTAAGAGAGATATTAATTCATAAAAGAACCTCCAATTGCATAACTGCCACTGGAAGGTAATTAAAAGCACGCATTTAGTTACCTACCCACACGTCATGATGCAATAGACAGTTATTGATTGGCTAAAATTCGGCCGAAAGTGGACGCTATATGTGGTATGTAGCTTGCTTCATGTGGCCAACTTTCAATTTTTGCTGCATTATGATTTCGTATTAAGCCAGTCAACAATAAAATGCAATGCCAACACGACATTTCCAACCTGACAATGATTTGATGCATGATCTTTTTTCGTAAAAACACGGCCTGCAACGCTATTTGCATTCGTCAGCGCCTTTAACTGCCGTTCATACATCCTTAAAGGAATAATATGATCCTCGGCTCCGGCTAAAATTAACACATCCTGTGTAACATTTTGCGAAACATGTTTTGTACATCTATATTTTTTCAGTGTTTTTAGATATTCAAAAGGAGTTTCAACGCCATATGCATACATCATTTGATCATAAATCCATTTTTCCATTTCACTCTTTTGCATCTGCTTTCGAGCAATATAGTTTATTAATGTTTTTGCATTGGCTGATACAAGTCCATTTATGATGTAATATTTAAGCATTCCGTTTCTTCCCATGATACATTCAAAGAAATCATACACCACATTCCATGCAATAACTCGTTTGATTCTTTTTTCAAATGCCGCAGCACGCAGGGCAAAATACCCTCCTAATGATATACCAATTAATGTTACAGCATCCAGATTAAAATAATCCAGAATTGCCTTTGTGGGTTTCTCCCATTCATGAGTCATTTTTAAGTAGTACTTTTGCAAGGGCTCTCCCTGCCCGGGCCCTTCAAACATGATAACTTCAAACCCCACATCTACGAGCCATCGAACTGACAGGTAAAATTCCTCAACAAATGAATCGCCGCCGCCATGAACAACAATTGTTCCCTTGGGCAAAGCATTGTTTTTGATTCGGATAGCCTTCAGATAACCTCCATAATATTGAACTTTATGGCGCTCAATTCTATCGTTTTCTAATGCCTGATAGAAGAGCTGCATAAACTGATTAAACAACCGCTTCTTTTCTTCCGTATTGCCAAAACAGAAAAATTCGGCAAATCTATAATAGAAAGCCGCATTCAGCGTTCGGCCTTCTTTGAACGCTTTTTCTGCTAATGAGGTCATTATGCTCCTGACATCCTCATATTTACGAATACTTTGTGCAGCTTCCATCATTTCTTCCATAGGACATTGGTTGATTAGAGCCCTGTTAAATTGAAAATTCAATCCAACATCATCATGGAAATGGTAATACCCAACAGGTATCTTAAATTGTAATCTTTCCATCAGATATTTATTCCCTCACTTTTCAAAACCTCATCAAGCCAATCAAATACTAGCGCACTTAACAGTCCGGTATTCTCACCAAGACAATGAGTTCCGCCTCCATCTTCAAATAAAGCTACAATCATCTTTTTGTTTAAATTAGGCAAAGACTGCATAAAATCATCTTCCATTGCTTTGATTGCCGGATTGAGATATTCCCCATTGCTACATATATTTAGTACAGGACATGTAATCAAAGAAGGATTAAAAGCAAATGCACTCGTTTTGTTTAAAAGACCCGGGATGTCATCAGTTGCTATACCATGTCTCCACGCCATGATTTGAAACATCCTCACATTAAACGCGGACATTTTAATACCATTTGCTGCTTTCTGGTTTTGTATGGCCATTTCTCCCATTATCTTTCCGATATTCGTAACTGCACAATTTGATATGCATGCTTTAATTCTTTTATCATAAGCTGATGCACGGGGTACATAATATCCGCCTCCACTTATTCCATATGCAGCGATAAGATTTGTATCCACTTCCGGTCTGCTATAGGCATAGTCTAATATCGCCCCTATTGGCTTTTCTGTATCCGGCCTAAAGAATTGCGCTTCGGCAGGAAGAATCCCCTGCCCCGGTATGTCAACAGTGATAAAATTATAGCCACGTTTTATTGCTGATGGGCCGATTTGAAAGTATAGATCCATAAAAAAGGTTTCCGCACCACCGATTGCTATTATTGTTTTTGACTTTTGCTCGCTCGTTGCAGCTTTTATGAAACAACCAGGCAGATATGTGTCTTCAAAGGGAACACGTATTAATTCGATTTCCGGATCAGACAAAGCACCTGCTTTTGAAAAGCATTCCATGGATTTTTCGTACCACTCCATATACTTCTCGTTACGCGGCAATAAGGATGTCAGTGCAGCCCTATAATAACCGGCTGCCCGCATATAAAATTCTCGTGCGCTTATTTTATGTCCTTCCGCTTCAGCAGTCTGTGCCCTTTTCTCTACACGATGTGCAATTTTGGGCCACTCTTCGGCCCAACTATCCGGATTGTAATCCTCTATTTGGGCAGCCGTACAAAACATTTCACCAATTTCTCCGCCTCCATTTCGAATACACCCCAACGCCCATTGAAATGCAAAATCCATGCTGTTGTCCTCGAATCTTATCTTGTAAAACTGGCGATGGGGATCAATCACCTGCGTTGTTTCCTTTATAAGCTCGTCAATTCTTTTATTTACTTTCATTACTAAAACCTCCTCAATTATTTATATAATTTATACTAACTACTTAGTTAGTGATACGCAAAATTTTTTACCACCGCAAATGAGCCTCTAAATGAGCTTTTTTAAAGGCCTGATAAAAGTAATTCTGCAATACTTCTTCGCTCATACCGTATTGATCTTCCCATTGATCTTTGTATAATGCATAGCTTAGGAAAGGAGTCAGACCTGTAAAGAACTCCATCACCAACAGCTCTTGTTTATCTTCGGGAAAATGTAGACCTTTCTTTTCATATTCTTTCCGAAGAGCATCAATCTCTGCATTAATAATTAAATTGCCAAGTTCCATTATAATAGAGCTTGATACATTTGTTTTAGCAGACTCTGCAACAGCTACTTTAATAATTTTTCTTTTTTGAGATACAAACCGGATGTATATATCAAATAGCTTTCTATACCCGTCATTTCCAGATACATCTGGTGTACCTTCCATTGATTTGACAAGCATTCTTCTAGCATCTTCAATAAGGCTTGAAAAGAGCGTTTCCAGTATTTCATTTTTACTTTTAAAATAGTAATAGATTAGCGCCTTATTTACACCGGCTTCCTTGGCAATATCATCTACTCTGGCACCATCAAAGCCAACCTTTGAAAAAATGTCTTCTGCAGCGGATAAAATCCTTGCTTTGGTTTCTATTGCGTCTCGCTTATTCATAAAATCCCCCAAATATAACTAAGTATTTAGTTAAGTATAACATCAAATTTGGATTTGTCAATACATGAAGTAGGTAAAATATAGTTATTCTATGATAATATCATGTTGAATTTATTCTAGTAAAATGTCATCTATGTGAGATGAGATATTTTGCTTCAAAAAAGTTTTATGATATAATTCAGATACATTACAATTACAAAAAATTAAAATAACTTGCCTGGTGCCAAGGAGGAAAGTGTTAATGAAAATAAATCCTTACATATTTCGGCAGTATGACATAAGAGGTGTTGTTGGTGAAGATTTGGATGAAAATTTTGCAAGGAGGCTTGGTCAGGCTTTTGGTACCTATACCTTAAAAAATAACGAAACTTCAGTTATTGTTGGGTGTGATAATCGCATTTCTTCACCATCTTTAAAAAAAGCTGTTACAGAAGGTCTGCTGTCTACCGGATGTAATGTAGTCGACATAGGTACGGTTGTAACTCCTATATTTTATTATGCTAGAATACATTTTAATATAAATCCAGGAATAATGGTAACTGCAAGTCATAATCCCGCACAATTTAATGGTTTTAAAGTGGCATTTGGTCCGGGCACTATATATGGTGACGAAATTCAAAATTTAAGGATTATGATGGAAAAAGGAGATTTCCTGTCAGGTCAAGGTTCGCTTACCTATAAGGACCCTTCAGAGGATTATATTGATATGATTTGCGAAAAAATACACCTTTCAAAAAAGCTCAGAGTCGGAATAGACTGTGGAAATGGCACTGCTTCGCTCTTTGCCGAAAAACTTTTCCGCCGATTGGGTGTTGATGTTTACCCTCTATACTGCGAGTCTGATCCCAAATTTCCAAATCATTTTCCCGACCCGGTCAAGCCTGAAAATCTAACAGACTTGAAAGAATTAGTTTTAAGGGAAAAACTGGATTTAGGAATCGGATTTGATGGTGATGGGGACCGCATTGGCGTAGTTGATGATAAGGGAAATATAATTTATGGCGATATGTTGATGATTCTATATTGGCGCGAGATCATGCCAAAATATCCCGGGGCTGTGGCTATTATTGAAGTTAAGTGCTCACAAGCCCTCGTAGATGAAGTAAAAAAATTAGGCGGTAAACCTATCTTCTATAAAACAGGCCATTCATTAATAAAGGCAAAAATGAGAGAAATCGGTGCCGTATTTACGGGTGAAATGTCAGGCCATATGTTCTTTGCAGACGAATATTATGGTTTCGATGATGCTCTATATGCTGCTGCCCGGCTTTTAAGAATTTTGTCAAATACCGATAAAAAGCTTTCCGAGCTGCTGGCAGATGTGCCCAAATATTATTCTACACCTGAACTTCGCGTGCCGTGCCCGGATGAAGAAAAGTTTGATAAGGTCGAAGCTGTAAAACGCTACTTTCAGGATAAATACCCTATAATAGATGTAGACGGGGCGAGGGTAATCTTCCCCGATGGTTGGGGACTTGTCAGAAGCTCTAACACCGGCCCGGAACTCATCGTTAGATGTGAAGCAACAAGCAAGGACGGCCTTGACAAGATAAAAAATGAGATTCAAAAAGCGCTGCTGCCTTTGAAACTTTTTTGACATAACGCTGTCTGTTTGCCTTTTTGCCCATCCATTGTTGAGACTTTATTTGAAACAACGGATGGGCTTTATTATTTATTGTAGATATTCAATCCATCTGTTTTCTGTTTATAATAAAGGCCTAATGTTTCTTAAGGAATTTCTCGCAGCTTCATCAGGTGTAGGAAGTGGCAGACATTCAAAGGCTATATAGTTATCATAGCTTATGTCCTTTAGTGCTTTAATAATGCTTTTAAAGTCTACATGGCCATGGCCAGGGTACCACCTGTCGCTATCGGCAAAATGGAAATGGCCTAAGGATTTTCCTGCTTTCAATATACTTTTTACCATATCCTGTTCTTCTATATTCATATGAAATGTATCTAAGTGCAGCTTGAGATATGGTGAATTTATTTTCTCAATAAATTCAAGGCTTTCTTCAATATTATTAATGAAGTTGGTTTCATATCGATTTATTGCTTCATTTAGTATAATTACGTTATTTTTTTCTGCAGAGTTCATAATCTTGTCAAAGCATTTAAGTGCATATTCTTCATATTTTTTACGGTCATTTGTATCGGCAATTGTACCTCTCATTGAACCTATTATTACTTTTGCATCAAGTTCTTTAGCAGTGCAAATATGATCGAATATCCTCTTTACAGCCCTGTCTCGAACAGTGCCGTCCGGATCTGTAAAGCTTAACCCGTCAATTCCATAGCCCATTCCTGTTCCGATAGTAGAAACTACAATATTGTTTTCTTCGCAATCCTTTTGTATCTCCTCGATATCCAATGTATTTGGGCCATTTACATGAATTTCTACCGCATCATATCCCATTTTTGCTGCCTTTTTAATGTTTTCAGTATAGCTGCCCCTTAAAACAATCGGTGCATTCTTAGCCGCTTCTTTTGCCATGGTAATGCTGAGCTTCATTTTATAAACACCTATCTTTCTATTTTTATCGGTTTTCCTTCAGCAAGTGATTTTTTTGCAGCAAGGCCGATAATTACCGGTTCAAGGCCGTCTTTGCCTGTTACAAGAGGCTTGATATTATTTAATATGCTATCGCAAAACGCCTTAATTTCAGCTATGTATGCATCTTTGTATCTATCCATGAAAAAGTTCTTGGGATTGTGGCTTATAATTCCGTCTTCATTGCTTAATACAGTATTTGTTAAATGGTCATTATTCACAGCTATGCTTCCTTTTGAGCCAAATACTTCTACTCTTTGATCATAGCCGTAAACGGCCTTTCTACTATTATCTATGACGCCTATGGTGCCGTCTGAAAATTTTAGCGTAACAATGGCAGTATCAATGTCTCCTGCTTTTTTGATTTCCGGATCAACTCTTACTTCTCCGGTAGCAAACACTTCCGCAACTTCACTTCCAATTAAAAATCTTGCCATGTCAAAGTCATGTATAGTCATATCTAAAAAGATGCCACCAGATACTTTAATATATTCTATCGGTGGTGGACTGGGGTCACGTGAAGTAATTTTTAATATGTGAGGTTCGCCTATTTTGCCTGCTCTTATAATATCATGTGCTCGTTTAAAGCTGGGATCGAATCTTCGTTGAAAGCCTATTTGTAATTTAACATTTGCTTTTTCTACCTCATCTAGGGCTTTATGTATTCTATTTAAGTCAAAGTCAATGGGCTTTTCACAAAAAATATGTTTACCTGCTTTTGCCGAATCTATAATTAATTGAGAGTGTGTATCGGTTGATGAGCATATGAGAACCGCATCTATTTCCTTGTCTTCTAATATTTCGTTTGCGTCTTTATAGACATTTTTTATCCCAAGATTTTCTGCCCAATCTTTGATATTTTCAGCAAATATATCTGCAACAGATTTAATCTCTACAAAGTCTACATTAGCTTTGATAGTTTCGGCGTGAAATCTTCCTATTCTTCCTGCTCCAATTAATCCTACTTTAATTTTTTTCACGGTTTACATCTCCTCCATTTAGTATTTTTATTTTATGAGACCATCCTGTAAAGATATTTATTTCTTTACAGGATGGTATACAGGAGGTTTATTGTTTATTATGTCGCTGCCTCGTTTAAGCAAAATGTTTATAATTTATAGAATACTCCCATAGGCGGCAGTTCATAAACAGATTTCCAACCTTCGCTGAAGGGTTCTTTCAAAAACGGCTCCATCTCTTTTTCGGTTCGCAATGTAATTTTTTCTACCGGTGGCACTGTTCCCGCCGGGAAGGCATCTAGAATCTGGTCATGTACTAGAGTCAAGTATTTTAGTATTGCAGCGATAGGACGTTTTGCCTTTTTAACTGAGGCTATGCTTGGTTTACCTACAACTCCCTGAGGTGTAGCGGCCCGTTCTATGGCAGCATGACCTTCGCCTTCAGACCAGCGATGGGGTCTTCCAAAGGGGTCTACTGATTTATCAAAGTGGCCATCTGGAAGGAATGATTCACCTTCGGCATCCTCTACTACACTCATGTCAATCATGTCAGGGAAAAGTAATAGTCCTACTGAAGTCTCGGCTTCGTCTGCGTGGACAAAGTGTGTCTCTAGGCTGTCTTCTCTGTCTGTAGGATAGAAAAACTCTCTAACGGCCCTATGCCAGTCTAATACCTGGAATATTCCCGGAAGTTGGAATCTCTTCATGAATTCTTGTATAGCTGATTCTAGCATCCACAGATGTCCATGATTGTTTACTAAGATTATTTTCCTAAAGCCGTCATTCCACAGTCCTAACATCATATATATGATGGTTTCTTCTACTACCTCTTTTGGCATGATAACTGTGCCAGGCATGCCAAGGTGGTGGTATGGATGGCCGCCGTAGTTTAGCGGTGGGAAAGCAAGGCTTACTTCTCTTCCCTGTTTTGCAGTGTATCGGCGGACACCTTCTAGAATTTGTGTGACCATGAATGTGTCAAGACCAGAATTAGCATGCATGCCATGGTTTTCTGTACATCCTATGGGTACAAATACTATATCATTTTTGCTGCGCTTTTCAATAACTTTTACTCTAGGAGTATTTTGAATATATGTGCCTGCTTTGCCTAGTTCCGGTTCCGATGGGATATCGTATTCTTTTAGTATGGCATCTATCTCTTCTTCACTTGCATCCCATATTTGTTTTTTCAGCCTTCCTACGGTATTGTCTTCAAACTTTATGGCCGGATTGTCAGTCAATATCCATTTTTTGTCCTTTGGTTTTTCCATAGTATATCTCCTCTTCCTTGCTTTGATGTTTTTGCTATGGGGCGAGGTGGTCTTGTATCCGCCCCATAGCAGCTTTTATTTATTTGTTAAAATATTTGTTAGTCCATTACACAGGTTATTTTGCACTCTTTTCTATCTGTTCTTAACATAATTATGTTTTCCGGCACTTCTTCCAAGCTTATTTTCTTGGTTATCATAGGTGTCATATCCATTCCACTTGCCATACATTCTATGACTCTGGGGAAGGTACCATGGCCGGAATGACCCTGTGCTCCGATGATTCTTGCTCTTCTTACTTGTAATACTTCACCGGTAACAGGCATTTTGGCATCAGCTCTTGCAACTACTACTATGGTCGAATTTAATGTCCTGCCTTCCCATATTGCTTTTTCTATTCCTGGATACACTGCAGTGGGTAATCCTGTAGCTTCAAGATATAAGCTTGCCCCATAACCGTCTGTAAGTCGTAGTACTTCTTCAGTAAAGTCTACTTTTGTCGGGTCAATTACGTAATCAGCCCCTAATTTTTTGCCAAGTTCTGCTCGACCGACAGAGGGTTCTGATAGAATTACTTTGGCTGCTCCATGCCTTTTTAGTATGGCACATGCTGCAAGGCCTATGGGACCACCACCGCATATTACCACATTATCTCCTGCCTTATTCCCCCTCCACGCTCAATTACGGCATTATATGCTACAGATGTGGGTTCTACGAGGCTTCCGGCAAGGAAGATGTCTTCTTCTTTGTATCGTGCTTTCAAGGGTTCTAAGCTCCACAGGAGTTTAGCCGGTAAGACAATATACTTTGCAAATGCTCCGTTTACATTAAAGCCTATCTCATCTAATCTCTCACAGTGGTTGGGCCACCCGTCGGCACAGGGTTGGCACTGGCCGCACCACATCATCTCTTCGGCTGTTACTAGTTCGCCACCTTTGTAGGGTTTATTTATTCTTTTGTCAATTGCATCAGGGCCTGCTTCTACTACTACTCCGGAAAGTTCATGGCCTAAGATGGCAGGAAATCCTGTAAGGCCGGGATAGAGTATGTAACCATCTTCATCCGGCTGAGCCATATGGACATCGCTTCCGCAGATTCCACATGCTTTAACTTCTATTAGAACTTCTCCTTTTTGCGGCTTTGGTATGTCGTGCTCTACAATTTCTATACGCGGGTTTCTCCATACTTTACTCCCTAAATAGGTCTGCTTCCCTTCAATATCCTTAGGCCCTAATTTAAATTCGGGACGCGGGTCCCAATCTGCAAACAGTGTAACCGCTTTCATTTTTGACATTATAAAGACTCCCTTCTATAATTTATTGACTTAATGTATTACAAAAAATTATAAAATACTGTTTTTGCTGTTTAACTTTTAACTTGTGCTCTTCTTCTTATAACGTCAACATAAACCGCACCAATAATAACAGCTCCGATGGCAACAGTTTGCCATTCTGCAGAAACGCCTAAAAGATTGAGGCCATTTCTCAAGACCGCCATTATCATAGCACCAATTAATGTTCCCCACACCGTTCCAACGCCACCCATAAAACTTGCTCCTCCAATGATCACAGCGGCAATAGCATCTGTTTCATATGCTAAACCCGCTAGTGGATATGCGGCATTGACTCTTCCGGTTAATATCAAACCTCCCATAGCTGCCATAAGACCACTAAGTGTATATACAGTTATCAGTATTGCATCTACGTTGATGCCTGATAATCTTGCAGCTTCCTTATTACCTCCAACTGCATATATATGTCTGCCGGTGGCAGTACGGGTTAAAAATATATGAAAAACCACATAAATAACAATAACTAATATAAAGCTAACAGGCACTGGTCCTAAAAAAGCAGAGCCCAAATACTGAATAATTGGAGGAAATCCTGAAATAGGAGATGCTTTGGTTGCTATTAATGCTAGACCCCTACATATGTTTTGCATTCCAAGCGTTGATATAAATGGGTGAGGAAGGTGCAGTTTTGTAAGTAACAAACCATTTATAATGCCCAACAAAGATCCCATGGCTAAACAGGCTAAAATACCAATAATAGGACTCATGTTTAACTTCACAACTAGGATGCCCATCACGACAGTAGATAATGCTAAGATTGACCCTACTGAAAGGTCAATTCCTGCAGTTAGTATAGCCATAAGCATTCCCACTGCCACAAGGCTATTAATAGCTGATTGTCTTGCAATGTTCATGAGGTTTTTTACCTCAAAAAAGTGTGGGGTGGCAATTGATAAAAATATGAATAGAACGATTAGCCCAGCCATTGATCCTATTTGCGAAAAAAAACTTGTAACTTTTTCGCTTTGTTGCTGATTTTCTTGAACTACATTTTTTTCTGCTTTAGACTCAACTTTCATAATTCTTACACACCTCCAGTTGCAGCTTTCATGATTATTTCTTGATTGGCATTCTCTCGAGAAAATTCACCTGTTATTCTTCCTTCATGTAATACAATAATCCTATCACTCATACCTAAAATTTCAGGAAGTTCAGAAGATATCATTATAACGCATGCGCCATTAGATACTAGCTCATTCATTATGTTATATACTTCAACTTTCGCACCTACATCAATGCCCCTCGTTGGTTCGTCAAAAATAAAAATTCTTGCATTATAACAAAGCCATTTTGCAATTACCACCTTCTGCTGATTTCCACCGCTTAATTCCATTACTTTTTTGTATAGTGACGGCGTTTTTATATCTAATTCTTCTGATAAACTTTTTGATGCGAGGAATAGTTTTTTTAAATCAATAAAAAATTTTTCCTTGAATCTTGGCAAACTAGGCAGTGTAATATTGGTTACTATATCTTGTTGTAAAATTAAGCCTTGTCCTTTCCTGTCTTCAGTCAAAAGAGCTATTCCTTCCTTCATTGCATCTCTAGGAGATAAAATATTACACTTTTTCCCATAAACATAAATATCACCCTTATCTCTTATATCAGCACCAAAAATACTTCTAGCGATTTCAGTTCTACCTGCGCCTACAAGTCCTGAAATACCTAAAATCTCACCACTATATGCAACAAAGCTTATATCATCAAAAATACCCGCTCGTTTAAGGTTCTCTACTCTTAACGCCTCAGCACCCCGCCTAGTTGGTTTTTTGGGATATTGCTGCTCTAAGCTTCTGCCTACCATATACTTTATAATCTCATCTTTATTAGTTTCCCTAGCTTCTACTGTCACTATTTTCTTACCATCCCTCATGACTGTAATCCTGTCACATATTTCAAAAACTTCTTCCAGTCTATGCGATATAAATATGACAGAAATTCCTTTTCCCCTTAATCTATCAATAGCTTTCAATAATTCTTCAGTTTCATTTAGACTTAAGCTTGAGGTTGGTTCATCCATTATAATAATATTAGCATTTTTTGATAATGCCTTAGCTATTTCTACCATTTGCTGCTGACCTATACCTAATTGCTTTACGGGTATATTAATATCTAAATCCTGACCCAATTCATTTAAAAGACGCATCGCTTCTCTTTTTGTTGCTTTCCAATCAATAAAATTAATAACATTCCCCATTTTTATTTCTTGCCCAAGAAAAATATTCTCTGCAGCTGAAAAATGCGGACTTAAATTCAATTCTTGATATATAGCGACAATTCCCATGTCGATCGCCTGTTTAGGATTTGATATATGTATCTCTTTATTGTCTATATAAATTTGACCCTCATCTTTTTCATAAGCTCCGGTCAATATCTTTATCAGAGTTGATTTTCCAGCACCATTTTCGCCTACAAGACCATGAACCTCGCCTTTAGCAACTTCAAAATTTACCGAATCAAGTGCTATCACACCCGGAAATTGCTTTGAGATGCCCTTCATTTTAAGATAAGGTTTCTTTGTCACTTTTAATCGCCCCTTTATTCCAGGGAGCTTAAAAAGCTCCCTGGAATCAATGCTATTATTAGCCTATTGACCTAAAATTTCTTTTAGTTTTTGTTGTTCTTCTTTTACGTTGTCTTTTGAAATAATTTTGGTCCCAGTGTCTATCCTTTTATCAACTGCTTCTCCTCTCACAGCTTTTACTGCTGCAACAACACCTTGATAACCAATATTGAAAGAATTTTGTGCAACAGATGCAGTTAATTCTCCTTCTTCAATAGATTTTAATGCGTCAGGCGAACCATCAAAACCAACAGTTATTATTTCTTTACCCGCGGCTTGAATCGCTCTGAGGGCACCTAAAGCCATCTCATCATTGGTGGCAAACATCCCTTGGATATCCGAGTGAACCTGAAGCATATTTTCCATTACAGTCATTCCCAAGCCTCTTTCACTGTTGGCTGGTTGAATATCAAGTATTTCCAATCCCTTTTCTTTTAAAACTTCAATAGCACCATTTGACCTTTCATCATGAGTTGGATCCCCTACAGCTCCTCTAAGTATTACAACTTTTCCACCCTTACCTAATTTTTCTGCTATAAATTCTCCTGCTTGCTTACCTCCATTGTAGTTTCCTGTTCCCACAAAGCTAACTTTGTCATCCCATTGAGCATCTGTATCTATTAGCACAACAGGTATTCCGGCAGCTTTAGCTTGGTCAAATACAGGAATTGCCGATGCTGGTTGTGAAGGCGCCACAGCTAAAGCAGATACTCGCTTGGTAATCTGGTCTTCAATCATATCTATTTGCTCTGATACAGCAGTTTCTGCCGATGGTCCCAAAACTTCGACTTCTATACCTAAATCCTTTCCCGCAGCTTTTGCTCCAGCTTCTACTGTTTTCCAAAAATCACTGTTTAATGCTTTGACAACAACTCCGATTTTTATGGGTTCTTCTGCTTCTTGTTGTGGTACCTGCTCACTGTCACTAGGCTGAGATTCTTGCTGCTGGCCGCATCCAGAAATAAGTAAAAAAATTAGCGTAATCCCGACTATCAAACTTAACATTTTAAACCGCTTTGTTTTCAATTTCATTCCCCCTATTAATTTTTTAGTAAAGTTTGCATCCTTTGCACTATAATCCTCTACAATCCCTCCTCTTATGATTATTCATTACAGCCAGTTATATTTTTTGGCCACACCGTATTATCATGCTGAACGGCTAATGCATTGAAGCTCTATAAAAATAGTTTAAAATGTTTTGAATTTAATGGTTAAACTTGAAAACGGATTTTTTAATCAATGTGATACTACGAATCAGGTATGTAGTTAGCTTATTTTTCTAATGCTAATGTTTTTGGATAACAAGCTTTTTGTGAAATGAACCTGTAAGTTCATTTAGTTTGTAATCTTAAGACTTGACATATTGCTATCGAACTTAAAGTATTTCATTACTTGATACTTGTAAAAAAAAATTATTAAGATTATTGTAAGCGGTTACAATTTTGTATAAAAATATAACGTCTATGATGTTCTGATAAATTTTTGTTTTTATTGCTTTGTTTTAGAATAGTTAAGACATCCCCTAATAGTATAATTATTTGTAAGCCCTTACATTTTAAATAACAAAATTAAAAATTAGGTACTTATATTTATTTTATTCTACATAAAATTGATTTGTCCTTCTTTTTTAAAAAAATAATTTAATTAATTTTTTATGATTTAAGTTGCTATATTTTATTTTTTGTTAATTCATTTAATTATTTAATTAAAAAAGGCTGCCGTATACTATGTTTATAAAGCATAAAACAGGTAGCCTTTAAAAAATCTCATCGTCAGATTTTAATATCTTAAATTTAGTATTCTAATTTGTCGAAGGCACTTTGCTTGTCGATTTTCGAACTACAAGATTAATATCTAAAACAACTTTTTTGCCTGCATTTCTCTCACCTTTTATTCTTTTTATAAGAAGCTCTGTTGCTAAATAACCCATTTTCTGCATCTGTTGATTAACGGTAGTTAGCGGCGGGTCTGACATTTCTGCCAAGATTATGTTATCATACCCAACAACCGATACATCTCGTGGCACAGAAAGACCAATTGTCTTTAGTGCTCTCATTACGCCAAGAGCTGTAAGGTCATTGCCGGTAACAAATGCAGTGGGTCTAATCGAACCCTTAAATATTCTAAGTGCTTCTTTATATCCAAATTCAAGTTTGAAATCTCCATGTGTTAGTATTTCTTTATAAACTTTAAGCTTTGCTTCTTTCATAGCTTTTAGGTATCCCTTTTCTCTTTCTAAGTTAACTTTTATCTTTGCCGGTCCCAAAAGGCATGCAATTTTTTCATGGCCTAAATCTATCAAATGTTTCGTAGCAATATACCCACCTTTAATATTATCGGATACTACTGCATCCATGGGATATTCTTCGGAACAGTCGATATCTCTTCCTAAAAGTACCAATGGCACGTTATCTTTTAGCAGTTCAATGATATTCTTGTCATTATAATATGCTGTTGAAATGATAAATCCATCAACACTTTTTTGTTTTAAAAGACTTATATATGTGGCTTCTTTTTCAAGACTATAATCTGTATTGCATATTATAATATTAAATCCAAAATCATTACTGGCATCCTCAACTCCCCTGGCTAACTCAGAAAAAAAGGGGTTTGTGATGTCAGGAATTAAAAGACCCAAAGTTAAAGTTGATTTTTTTGTTAATGCAGATGCTATAAAATTCGGTGCATAGTTTAATTCTTTGATAGCTTCTTCAACTTGCCGCCGAGTTCTATCCGAAACAGCACTGCTTTTATTCAAAACTCTTGATACGGTAGCTATTGAAACTCCGGCTTTCTTTGCTACATCATATATAGTTACAGACATTAGAATCACCGCTCCATAAAAAACTTTAGTTGCCTTTTATTATAGATGCTACTCATTGTGATATATCTCTTGATTTTTTAAGTTCAATACCTTGAAGTCACTTTACATCATTTCTTTACTATAGATTGTAACCGCTTTCTTTTGTATTTGCAAGAAAATTTATTAAACATTTTGGTTTCACGCGACTTATTCAATAACGATTTTTGTGCAGAAACCTTCATTCTTTAATTTAATTTCGATATATAGCATACTTTCTTTATACAAAAAACAACATACGGATATTTTTACAGCAAAACTGACTTTTTACAATGGAATCAATAATTCTATGTTAATTTATAAAAATCCTTCTATAAAGAACACCCGAAATTCTAAATAGAAGGCTGCTACAGGATTTTTATCTCCAATAGCAGCCTTCTATCTTAAAAAAATGTGCTGTAATTAAAATCTGAGTTTCTCCTTGAGATAGTCTCTTACTTGATTGATTTCTATCCTATCCTGCTGCATAGTATCTCTATCCCTTATGGTGACTTTATTATCTTCCAAGCTGTCAAAGTCTATGGTAACGGCAAATGGGGTTCCGATTTCGTCTTGGCGGCGGTAGCGTTTACCTATGCTGCCTGTGTTGTCGTATTCCATGTGGTAATATTTTTTAAGGTCATGGTATACTTTGCATGCCAGTTCTTCCAGTGGTTCTTTTTTGGAAAGTGGTAAAACAGCACATTTTATAGGTGCAATCTCTGGTTTTAAATGCAATACTACACGAGTATCGCCTTGAACCTCCTCTTCATCGTATGCATCGCATAAAACAGCTAGTATTGCTCTGTCCGCACCTAAAGATGGTTCTACTACATATGGCACAATTTGTTTGTTTTCTTTTGGATCAAAATAGGTAAGCGATTTACCCGAATATTCCATATGGCGAGAAAGGTCATAATCGGTTCGGTTAGCAACACCCCACAGCTCACCCCATCCAAAGGGAAATTTATACTCTAAATCTGTAGTACCTTTTGAGTAGTGAGAAAGTTCTTCGGGAGAATGGTCTCTTAATCGTAAGTTTTCCTTTTTTACTCCTAATGATACAAAAAAATCCACCATAAACTGCCGCCAGTATTCAAACCATTCTTGATCATCGCCGGGCTTTACAAAAAACTCTAGTTCCATCTGTTCAAATTCACGAGTTCTAAAGGTAAAGTTGCCGGGAGTTATCTCGTTTCTAAAAGATTTTCCAATTTGAGCAATTCCGAATGGCAACTTCATACGGCATGAATCCAACACGTTTTTGAAATTAACGAATATTCCTTGGGCCGTTTCAGGGCGGAGATAAACTATTGAGCTAGAATCTTCGGTAACACCCTGATAGGTTTTAAACATCAGGTTGAATACTCTGGCTTCGGTCCATGCAACACTACCACAAGTGGGGCATTTAATTTTATTATCATGGATTATTTCTGTAAGTTCCTGTACACTTTTACCCTCCACATGTATATTCAAGGAGTCTTCGATCAGGTGGTCGGCACGGAACCTGGATTTACACTGCTTGCAATCGATTAAGGCATCATTAAAGCCTGCCACATGACCTGAAGCCTCCCAAACCTTAGGATGCATCAAAATTGCACTGTCAAGACCTACCACATCGTCCCTTTCATGGACTACCTTTTTCCACCAGTAATCCTTTACATTCCTTTTAAGCTCTATACCTAAAGGCCCGTAATCCCATGTATTGGCCAGGCCTCCGTATATCTCAGAGCCTTGAAATATGAAGCCTCTTCGTTTGCACAATGAAACTATTTTGTTCATACTTTTTTCAACATTTTCTGACATGATAATTCTTTCCTCCTTTTGCTATTCAAAAATACCAAAAACCCCTAAACCATCATTGATGGTCTAGGGGTCCTTTTATTCAAGGACGGTTCCACCCTAGTTGCAGGCATTATCCTGCCACTTTTTTGGAACTCAATATAAGGTTGATTTCATTTCTGACTTCTGTTCCCAAATCTTTTTTATGCTACGGAGCTTACACTGTCCTCCGTTCGCTTTAAGCAGGGAAAAAAGATTACCAGAATGCTTAAATAAAATATATACTATTGTTTGGCTTAAGTCAAGACTCTTTATCCGCATAAAATTCCGGGTTCAGTCATGGCTTTAGGAGAGAGAACATTATTTATTACATTTTGTGGTAAGAGATTTTTCTTTGCAATTAATTCAGGAACTGTTTCATCACTTGCTGCTATTTCTTTTGCCAACTGAGATGCTTTTTCGTATCCAATATGAGGAATCAGTGCTGTGATTATGCCAACACTTTTTTCTACCATTTCCTGACAGCGCTCACGGTTAGCCGTAATTCCAACGATACATTTTTCTCTAAATGTTTTTATCGCATTAGTTAGGATTTCTATGGATTGTAGCAGGTTATATGTAATAACAGGTTCCATAGCATTTAATTCAAGCTGCCCGGCTTCTACCGCCAAGCTGATAGTATGATCATTGCCTATTACTTGAAATGCCACTTGGTTAACAACCTCGGGAATTACGGGGTTTACCTTGCCAGGCATTATCGAAGATCCTGGTTGCATTGCGGGAAGTTTGATTTCCGCTATTCCTGCACGAGGACCCGATGACATCAATCTTAGGTCATTGGCTATTTTCGATAAATTAATAGCTAATATTTTTAGGGTTGAAGAAAAGGCTGCTAAAACATCTGTATTTTGAGTTGCATCTATTAAGTTTACTGCTTTCCTAAGTGGAATGCCCGATATATTTCTTAGATTTTCAATGGCAAGCTCTATATATTCAACTTTAGCATTAAGGCCCGTCCCAATGGCAGTTGCTCCAAGATTTATTTCATGTAAAGCTTCAAGGGAAGATTTAATTCTAGCCAAGTCCCTGCCTATAGCTTGTGCGTAAGCCTCAAATTCTTGACCTAACCGGATGGGAACAGCATCTTGCAACTGTGTGCGCCCTACTTTGACCACATCATCAAATTCATCGGCCTTTTTTAATAGTGCATTTTTCAAAAGCTCCATCTCGCTCAACAAATTCTTAGCCAATGATATGGTTGCAATGCGTATTGCCGTTGGGTATACGTCATTTGTAGATTGAGACATATTTACATCGGTATTTGGAGAAATAATGTCATAATCTCCTTTTTCACCGCCCAAAATCTCAATAGCGCGATTGGCTATTACTTCATTTACATTCATATTTACCGAAGTCCCTGCTCCACCTTGAATTGCATCAACTACAAACTGATCGGCAAATTTTCCATCTAATATTTCATCGGCGGCCTGTATAATCGCACTGCCTTTTTTTTCGTTCAGTAAGCCCAGCTTCATATTTGACATTGCTGCCGCCTTTTTTACCATTGCAACAGCTAAAATTAATTTACGATGTGAGGGGCATCCGGTTATATTGAAGTTTTCTACTGCCCTTAAGGTTTGTATCCCATAGTAAGCATCTTTAGGCACCTTTTTACTACCAATTAAATCATGTTCCATTCTAAAAGCAGCCATTTTTTACCCTCCTCAATTTTTTCAATATGATAAAATCAAATAATTTTAATGCCTGTATTCTGTACATTGTATACATAGTTTAACATAGAAAAAATATTTTCACAAACAATAATTAAGTCAGTTTTGCACCTCTTACCCCTCTTAACTTAACTAAATGATTGGTTATAACACTTAAATGTCATTTATAAATATTAGAATTTTGATTCAACTATAAAAAATAAATTTTGACTAAATACTAGCATATTGTTCCTGTTTATATAAGTCACACTATATGTTGACCATCAACTTAGGAAAAGAGGGTTCTTACATTTGAATCAATACTGCTTTTAGCTAAAAATCCCCCATAAAAGACGGCCGGCTGCCTTTTTTATCTTACATCTTATGAATCGGTTCTTTCAATAAATCAAATGCCGCTTCCATAACAGCTTCCGAAAGCGTTGGATGGGCATGAATGGTATCTGCTAATTCTTCCGCAGTACACTCAAGCTTTATTGCAAGTACAGCTTCTGCTATGAGTTCCGTTGCACAGGGTCCTATTATGTGAACTCCTAAAATTTCGTTGTATCTTGATTCGGCAATAATTTTTACAAAACCTGATTTTTCACCTATGGCCATGGCTTTGCCATTAGCAGTGTATGGAAACCTTCCTACTTTGATATTATCTTTATAAATCGCTTTTGCTTCTTTTTCACTCATCCCAACGGATGCCGCTTCGGGGTTGGTATAGATACAATAAGGTATGGCTTTATAATCCATCTTATGTTCCTCGCCCATGATATTTTTTATCGCAACTATTCCCTGATGCGATGCCACATGTGCCAGCATGGATTTACCTGTGATATCACCAACAGCATATATATTTTCTATATTTGTTTGAAGATAATCATTTACAAGTATACCTTTTTTATCTATATTACAACTTAATTTTTCAATTGCTGCTGTGTTTGGTGTCCTGCCTACTGCTATAAGGACTTTCTCTGAATCGATAAATTTTATACCTTCCTTAGTTTCAAAAAATGTTTGCAGCGTGTTTTCTTTTTGTTTAATTTCTTTTACTTTTGCATCAGTATATATTTTGATGCCCTGTGTTTTAAGATGTCTAATAAGTTCTTGAGATATGTCGTCATCCAGCTTTGGAAGAATTTCAGGCAGCATTTCTACTATGGTCACTTCAGTACCTAAGGCATTATATATATATCCGATCTCCGTGCCAATCACTCCTGCCCCGATAATCAGCATGGACGAGGGTAATTCTTCTAAGAAAAGAGCTTCATCGCTTGTTATAACATTTTGAAAATCATGTCCCGGAATCGGTAAAATTGTTGGCACGGAACCTGCAGCAATAATTATATTATCAGCGGTAATGGTCATTTGCTCCGTTTTATCCGATATCAATATGGTGTTTTTATCGGCTAGTTTCGCAGTGCCTTTAAAGACCGTAACACTATTGGATTTTAAGAGATTTTCTACACCTTTTGTAAGGGTTTTTACAATACTGACAGTATTTTTCTGCATATCATTCCAATTAATCGTCACATTATCTGCTGCAATACCAAATTTTCCTGCGTTTTTTATATCTTGGAAAAGTCTTGCGCTGTGAATTAAGGCTTTTGTAGGTATACAGCCTCGATTCAGGCATGTGCCGCCTAATTCGCATTTCTCTATTAACGCAACTTTTGCCTTTCTTTTTCCTGCGTAGATGCCTGCCGCATAGCCGCCCGGCCCTCCGCCAATAATAGCTATATCATAATGCATAACATCACTTCCTTTAAAGCAGCATATTCATCGGTTCTTCAAGAATTTGCTTAATGTTCTGCAGGAATTTAGCTCCTGCGGCACCATCTATTGCTCGATGGTCACAGGATAGAGTCAGGTTCATCATTGGCCTTATGGCTATTTCATCATCTTCTGCTACCACCGGTTTTTTCAATATCTTCCCTGCCGCAAGTATTGCCGTCTCCGGCTGGTTAATTATAGCACTAAATTTTTCTATGTCATACATACCGAGATTTGATATGGTAAAAGTTCCTCCATGATAATCATCCGGCATAAGTTTTTTATCTTTTGCCTTTTGGATAAGTTCTGAAGTTTCGCTTGCGATATTTGCAAGACCTTTTCTATCTGCATTTTTTATTACAGGTACAATGAGGCCGCCGTCCAAGGCTACGGCAAGACCAATATTTATCTCCTCTTTTAAGATTATCTCCTCTTCTGAAAAGCTTGAGTTTATTATCGGATTTTGCCTTAAAGCAACTGCTGCAGCTTTTATCAATATATCATTGTATGAAAGCTTTACATTATACTTTTCCTGAATAAATATCGAAAGTTTTTGCCTAAGCTCTATAACTTTTGTCATATCTACTTCTAAAGACAGATATATGTGTGGTGCGATCTTTTTGCTGTAAGCCATTTTTTCGGCAATTATTTTTCTCATTCCTGTAACGGGAATGGCGTATTTTACAGTAAATTCTTCGGTTTCTGGTTTCTGCGTTTCAAACAGGTCTTGCTTTGTTATTCGCTTGCCGGCAGTTTTCTTTAAAGTTTTCAGGTCTATCTGTTTCTCTTCTGCTATTTTTCTAGCTACGGGAGTAGCCGTTACTTTATTTCCCCGGATATATAATATTACATCTTTTTCCACTATCCTACCGTCCGGGCCTGTCGGGGCAACTTCCCATAAATCTACATTATGTTCTCTTGCAGCCCTTTTTGCCGCAGGAGATGCTTTGATTTTACCTGCTGGCTTGCTTTCTTGCGATAATGATTCTTCCTGCTGAAGCATATGTTCGACTTTGTCGTCTTCTTTTTGCAATGTTGCCTTTTGTTCACAAAAATACCCGGATATATCTTCATCTTCATCAGCTATTATGGCTATAGGCTGTCCAATAGGAACGGTTTCACCTTCTTCAACAAGGATTTTTCTAATTACTCCTGAAGCCGGCGCTTCATCTTCAATATTTACTTTATCTGTTTGAATTTCTGCATATATTTCTCCTCTCCGGACGGGGTCACCTTCTTTTTTTAACCATTTTGTAATTGCACCTTCGGCCATGGTAGTGCCGAGTTTGGGCATTTTAACTATGGTAGCCATGGGTATCCTCCTTTATCCTAGCAGTTCTTTTACACCTTCTATGATATCGTCAACTTGGGGAACTGCATGCTTTTCAAGAATTGGGTTGTAGGGAATAGGTATGTCAAGACCTGCCACTCGCTTTATCGGAGCATCTAAATAGTCAAAGGCTTCACTGCCGGCAATCAATGCGGCTATTTCAGCTCCCCAGCCATAGCTTATGGGATCATCCTCCACTATCGCTACTCTGCCGGTTTTTTTGACTGAATTTACGATAGTGGATAAGTCCAACGGCTTTAATGTCCTAGGATCAACCACTTCAACATCTATTCCTTCCTTCTCCAGCTCTTTAGCAGCTTCCAGTGACCTTTGCACCATTATGGAACCGGCAATTATGGTAATGTCTTTACCCTCTCTTTTTACATCAGCTTTGCCTAAAGGAACAATATAGTCTTCTTCCGGCACTTCTCCTTTTGTCCAGTAAAGCAGCTTGTGTTCAGCAAAAACCACGGGATTATCGTCCCTTATGGCAGCTTTTATGAGGCCTTTTACATCATAAGCTGTTGATGGCATAACTACTTTAAGTCCCGGAAAATGGGCAAATACCGCCGGAAAACTCTGTGAATGCTGAGCAGCAGCTCCAGTGCCACAGCCCATCGGCCCTCGAATAACCATCGGAACCTGAGCCTTTCCGCCAAACATGTATCTTATTTTTGCACCTTGATTTACTAACTGATCCATGGCTATTGTAAAAAAGTCAAAAAACATGATTTCTGCTACCGGCCGCATACCACACAAGGCTCCTCCCACAGCAGCACCGGCTATCGCAGCCTCAGATATGGGTGTGTCGATTATTCTGTTTTCACCAAATTCTTCAAAAAGGCCCTTAGTGACTCCAAATGCTCCACCGTAAAGTCCAACATCTTCTCCTAAAATAAAGACATTTTCGTCCCTTAGCATTTCTTCTCGTAGTCCTTCCCTTAGAGCCTCAATATAAAGTTTTTCAGCCACTTATTTCGCCTCCGATTTCATTTTGCTGCATTTTCTTCATGCATATACACCATCCATAATTTCTTCCACCTTAGGCTCAGGACTGTTTTGAGCATATTCTAGGGCCTCCTGTATAATCTTTTCTACCGATTTTTCAATTTCGTCAAGCTCTTCTTCGGTAGCTGTACCCTCGCTAATCAGTTTCTGTCTGTATCTTTTTATAGGACACTTTTGCTTCCATGCCTCTTCTTCTTCCCTTGTCCTATATACCCTTGGATCGCTTTTTGAATGTCCAAGCCAGCGATAGGTTTTGGCTTCTATAATGGAGGGGCCTTCGCCTTCTCTTGCTTTTTCTACGGCTTCTTTTACAATCTCATATACTGCCTCTACATCATTTCCGTCCACTGCAGCACCGGGTATGTTATAAGCTGCTGCCCTATCTGCAACGTTCTTTGCAGCACTAGCTTTTTCAAAAGGCACCGACATGCCATACAGGTTATTTTCACATAAATATACTATCGGCAGCTTTTTAACTGCTCCTAAATTTACGGCTTCATGAAATACCCCCTGATTTGTGGCTCCATCTCCAAAAAAGCACAACGTCACTTTTCCATTATTTTTTAATTTCGACGCCAGCGCAGCACCTGTTGCTATAGGTATTCCTCCACCTACTATGCCGTTTGCACCTAAGTTTCCCATTTCAAGATCGGCTATGTGCATCGAACCGCCTCTGCCGCGACAGTACCCGGTTTCTTTCCCCAAAAGCTCAGCAAACATTTGTGGAAGCTTACCGCCTTTTGCTATACAGTGGCCGTGCCCTCTATGCGTGCTTGTTATCATATCATCCTTCTCTAAGGCAGCCACAGCACCTACTGCAGACGCCTCTTCTCCAACTGAAAGGTGGCATGTGCCCCATATAAGGTTCGCCTTAAACAGCCTATCCACCTCTAGTTCAAAGTTCCTTATTTCGCACATTTTCCGATACATCCATAGCTTCTTGTCTTTGGATAAGGTCATTAAACCAGCTCCTTTTAGTAATAACTCAAGAATTTTACGGTAGATTTATTATTTTTCATTGTGCATTAGTCACCAATATTTATGGAATGTTTCATGTTAACCATAATTACAAGTGATTCATAAGATTTTATCTTGCAGCCTGCGAAGCTGTAAAATGAATGAGTCTTCATCTAATTCTACCATATCATATTTTAGAGTTTCTCCTTTTTTTACATCGGTTTTTAGTTTTATCTTAGGGCCAACTAGACCTATTGGCAATGCATTATCTTTTCTTGCATTTTCAAAGGTATCAATTAACCCGTATACCGTATATCCGCCAATGCCATCAAGGTATTCTCCCGCCTTTAAATCTCTCTTTGCCACTGCAACAGTCTCAGAAATAGGCACACCTTTAGGCGCTATTGTCGGTTCGTGATATATGCACGCCCGCGCTGCAGACAGAGGAGTCTCGATGCTTGTAAGGTGATATGGCCTATACAAAACATAGTTAGGCCCTTCACCCATCGAAAGATAAGCCATTTCTTCCTTTACCGCCGGAAGATCCGTGGTTATTATGACAAAGACACCGGGGGCTATGCCGTTAACAAACTCAACTACATGGTATCTATCAAGAATGCCTCCCTGCTCTTTTAAGCTGAAAAGTTTTGGCAGTTCTTTAACAGTAGATTTAGGACCCATCATACCCTTTTTTGTAGGTAAAAAACCGATAGCATTTGAAACACATGTCATTTCAACCATAGTTTTGGTTCCATCTACAAATGAAGCTAACATTTTAGGATTCATATTGCTGACCTCGGCTTTTTCTCGAACAGTATCAGGATTAGCTCCTGTATCCAGTGGATTATTTTTACCTTTGCCTGCTGCTAGTATTTTAAAGCCCATTGCATCCGCAAAATCATACAGCTCTTTTACAGCCCCCGGCTCATCTCCTGCAGAAACCGTATATACAACACCTGCGCTGTCTGCCATCTTTTTTAATAATGGTCCTACGGTAACATCAGTTTCCACATTTAACATTACGATATTTTTACCATTATAAATAGAATCAAAGGCTATACGGGCTCCTGCATCAGGAACGCCGGTAAGGTCTATAACTACATCAATCGGCAAGGACTTAGTTATTACGTTAAAGTCCTCCGTTATAACATACTTACCCTGTTTTATAGCGGCATCTGCCTCTGAAGTTTTATTTGCAGTTATAATGTCAGCGGCATTTACACCGGCCAGAAGATAAGCCTTTTTTGCCCTTTCTAAATCTAAGTCGGAAATTATCGCCGGCAATATGCCTTTCATGCAAAACATCTGGCTTACCATACCACGTCCCATTTGGCCTGCACCAACTATACCGGCATTTATTTTTTTACCTTGCTCATCAATCTCTTTAAGTTTAGTGTTTAAGTTTAGCATATGTCCATCTCCTATTATTATTTATTTAAAAATTGTAGATTTTTATTTGCTCTTAATTATGATATAGTCACCCTTTTTCAGTGAAAACGGTAGTTCATAACCAGATAAATGAACATCTCCGGGCAATTCCGGTAATTTTCTGCCATCGAATTTAAGGCAAGCATGACCAATATTTCTTAAATTTCTGTTTGAAATTTCTCCGACGGCAGTGATCATATATGTCAAATTCCCTAGAATCACTACATCGCCGGCTTCTATTTCCTCTATAAGATCGCCACCTGTATGGACTAGAGATATTTCCTGAAGTTCTGGTGGTGCGGTTTTGTCAAACAGTATTAATATTCCCTGCCGCAATAGCTCATCTACCATTACCCCTATTTCGATGACCTTTACTTCATATTTTGTCATAACTTCACCCCTTGCAGGCTATAATAAAAGCATGTCTGCCGCAATACGTTATTGTGCTATTGCGGCAGAACTCTTATTTTATCCAGTATATAGACCTATACTAAAAACATAGGCAATTAATACCGCAATCGGTCCGGTTATCAACCGTGAAATAAGTATTGCACCTACGCCAATCTCAACTGTTTCAGGCTTTGCTTCTCCAAGGCTTAAGCCTACGGGAATAAAGTCACATCCAACCTGGGGATTTATGGCAAAAAGTGCCGGCAAAGCAAACTGTGGAGGTATGTTCCCTTTACCGATTTCAACACCGACCAAAACACCTACAACCTGTGCAATTACAGCTCCCGGCCCTAGCAAAGGTGATAATACAGGTATCGCACAAACAAGTGAAATAATCAATAATCCTGGCAAACTTCCTGCAAAAGGTGCAATGGTATTTGCTATCCAGTCACCCACGCCGGATTTTAAAATAATACCTATTAACGTTGCAACAAAAGCTATAAATGGAAGCACATTTTTGATGATTTGGTCAATTGTTTCACGACCTGATTGATAAAAAATCCCAACTACTCCGCCCATGCCTCTGCCAATTCTTTCTATGATTCCTGGCTTTTTAGCATATTCTGTCTTGTATACTGTCGCTTCTTGAGCCTCGCCAAATTCTGGGATTCCTTCCGCTTTAACATAATTCTCAGTCTCCAGTTCGGATACAAAAAATATATTTTCCTGTTTAACACCTGAAACATATATGTCTTCTTCAATATATTTTGCCAGTGGTCCTACCTGCCCCACCGGTGTTAAATTAATGGTGGGAATGCGTTTTTTGGGATAGACACCACACCTGGCTGTTCCGCCACAATCAATAACTACACAGCATATCTGCTCATCTGGCACCGATGTTTTAAAACCGTCGATAGCCTCACCACCGGTCATCTCAGCAATCCTGCGTGCCACAGAATCTATGCCGCCTCCGGTAATTGATACTATCTTATCTTTACCTTCAACGGGCCTTATTACTAAAGGCCCTCCCCATCCTCCCGGACCTTTTTCCACTTTAACTGCCTTATATCTCATTTCTCAGCCCTCCTTATTAAATCGCCAGATCTCTCTGTCTCATCATTCTTAACGTTAACCTCTCAGTGACAATTCCCCTTATTAAAATAACTATAACGCCGACTATAAAATACCTTATTGCCAACTGTCCCAGTGGTAGTCCCAATTGTTCAATACCTTGCGCAATTCCCATATACACAAAAAGCTCAGCAGGATTTGCATGGGGAAACAATCCCACAATGGGATGTACAAATGAAACAGCAGCATCATAAAATGCCGGCTTGTACTTTTCGGGCAAAAATCTTCCAAAAGTGTAAGCCATGGGATTTGTCAGGAAAAAGACCGCCAAAACAGGCATAACCGTATAGCGCAAAATGGTATATTTACCTGCAGTTTGAGCAATTTTGTCAATTTTTTCCTGACCTACAAATTTGATTAGAGCATTAACAGCAGTCATCAAAGTTATAAGAGTGGGTAAAATTCCTCCGGCAAGTCCTAAGAATTGATTGCCGCCTTCTTGAAATAAACCAATAAAAGCTTGGGCAAAATTTGCTAACACATCCATTTACTATTTCCCTCCTACTTAAAATATTTTTTAAACAATTATAAAAAAATATTTACACAGATTCTACAACCTCCTTCTCCAATATTTTTGTGTGTTTTAGAGAGTTTATAGCTTCGATTGCCGCATTTCTTGTACATTTGTTCATACTCTTTGTTATTGCGTTAATATGATTTATATTCTGATTTTTTAATGTATCAAATGGTTTAAATCTGGCAAAAACGGTTATACCCGACATTATTTCTGCATTGACAATAATATCATTGCTATCAACGCCGAGAATCACAATAACACCTCGGCTAAATCGGCCTTTAACTTGTCCTATTCCAAACCTGTGATAATTCTTAAACTCGGCTAATTTAAGTTTAAAGTTTTTAATTTGCGAATAAGACAAAAGTCCTTGGATAACCCATACAATAAAAATAAGCAGTGCAGTTTTAGCCCACATAGCATCTTATCCCCCTATGTTTTCTAATAAAAACTCGGCAGTTTTCTCATCTGTAACTAACACATCAATATGATGGCCTTTGATAGCTGCTAAAATAGCTTTATGCTTTGCTTGGCCGCCAGCCACTCCTACTACAGTCGGGATCTTATTCAAGTCTTCCATTGAAATACCAATTACTCGCTTATTCAGTTCTATTGGACATAAATTTCCCTCTTCATCTAAAAAAATCCACGAAATATCACATACAGCGTTTGCTTCTTTTAGGCTGTTTAATTCTGTTTCAGTATAATAGCCTGTTTGCCGAATAGTTGAACCAGGGTCCACAGGAGAGCCAATGCCGACTACAGCTATGTCTGACTTAGCAGCCAGTTCTAAAATTTGTTTTATGTTTTTATCAGATATGAGAGTCTGTTTCACTGCTATGCTGTCAACAGTAACCGGTGCATGTAAAAGGCGCCCCCTGCCTCCAAAAGCTTCAGCAAAATTTATGGCAATAGCATTAGCATGTATATCAAGTTTAGTTTGTCCTGCTCCGCCAACCAGCGGAACAAATGTCACGTTCTTAATCTTGGTTTTTATATAGCTTGGAATATGTACCAACGTAGTTCCCCATGAAATTCCAACAATATCCCCTTCTTTTATTGTCCTTTCTAAATAACTTGCAGCAGCTTCAGCCAAATACCGTTTTAGCCCATCACCTTCCTCTGTGGGAGTAATTATAACTTCTCGCAAGCCAAAACTTTTTTCCAAAATATTCTCTAACTTTGCATAACTGCCTTCATAGTGAATTTTTATTTCCACTATACCTTCCTGTCTGGCTTTTTGCAGCAATCTCGAAACTGACGGCCGTGATATCCCAAATTTATTCGCAATCTCTTGCTGTGTCATATTCTCATCATAATACATATGTGCTATTTTTGTTAATATTCTCTTCTCGTTATCTGCCATCATTTTCTTCCCCTTCTTGAACATTTGTTCAAGCTGTAATCTTCTGTTCAAGATTAGATTAGCATAGATCTTATTGTTTGTCAAGAGTTGGATATTAATTATTCTGTAATTTGAATTGATTTTGTAATATGAAATTATCTGCACATAATTTTCCTTTCTGCTGTGAAACATATAAAAAGAGTGTCATGAAACTATTTAAAAAAAGTATAATTACGCTCCTTTGCTTGTTTATTGACAAAAAATACCTCACAGGGAAATCCTGTGAGGTATTTTACTGCCGATTATAACATTTCATTTGTCTTGCTTTAATATCACTTTGCTGAAGAATGTACTTCAGCCTGTTTGTCCAAAGTGTAAATCTTGCTTATTTCCTTTGCTTTTTTAACGGCATTAGCTACAAATTCATCTGTGCCGTCTGCAGTAGTTTTCAAGTCAAAAACTTGAGCCTCTTCAAAGTCATCGTCTAAGTCTTCCTGCGTGATGTCAGCATCATTTTTTGAAAAACGAATCATTCTAGTAAGACGTTTACATTCTTGTTCTGCTTTTGATAAATTTGCCGTAAGAACGCTAATCTGATCCAGTAGATCAACATTCTTTATTTGAAGCTGTGTTTTCTCTTGTACTAAATCATGAATTTGAGCTTCACCTTCATGATATTGATCAACAGTATTTTGAAAAAGTTGCATCTGATTTTCCATTT
Source organism: Tepidanaerobacter acetatoxydans Re1 (assembly GCF_000328765.2). Classification (NCBI taxonomy): domain Bacteria; kingdom Bacillati; phylum Bacillota; class Clostridia; order Thermosediminibacterales; family Tepidanaerobacteraceae; genus Tepidanaerobacter; species Tepidanaerobacter acetatoxydans. The sequence goes on along the minus strand of NC_019954.2, from coordinate 687,514 downwards.
CCTGTAAAAGCAGCTTTATTGCCGCGTCAAATGCAAAGATAGATTTGCGATACTCCTCATTTTGTTTCTGCAATAGCGCATATTTCTGCTCCTTCCTTTGATACTTTTGGAGCAAGTCAGAAAGAGCTTCCTTTTCAGCGGAAAGTGTATCATTTTTTTGAACAGTAGATGTGTAATTGCGGTGTAATGTATCATATTTTTGTTCTAATGCTTCTTGTGCTTTTTGAAGTTCACGATATTTTTCTTCCAAATCATGAATTTGTGTTTGTTTCTGTTCTAGCTGTGATTGTAGAAATTCGAGTTTTTTTGTTGCTTCTTTTGCTGCTTCTTCGGCAACGGCAGCCCTTTGTTGCTCTGCCGCAATCCTTTCGTTAAATTCTGTCTCCTGCTTTTCAAGAGTTGATAACCGCGACATCATTGACTCAAGCTTCATCGTCGCTTCCTTTGCTGTTTTTTCAGCAGCAAAGGCTTTTTCCTGCTCTAAAGCTATCCTGTTATTTAATTCAGACTCTTGTTTTTTAAGTGCTTTGATTTCGGCAGACATTTGTTCTATTTCTTCTGTTCTTTCAATTGCTTTTGAATTTGCATCTTTTTGCTGATTCAATACATTAACCTGTTCTTCCAACATTTTAATCCGCTGCATGCTAGCAGATAATTGTTGAGACAACTCGGATAACTGAGATTCCTTTTCAGCAAGTTCTTTCTCTTTATCAGCTAATTTTGCCTCTAATGAATGATAAAGCTTCTGAGCTTCTTGCGCTTGAGATAATTGAAGGCTCAAGTTATAGTTCTCTGATTTGAGTTGTGATAATTGATTTTCAATTTTTCCTGTATCTTCATTACGAGACTCTAAATAGGCATCCAATTCATGTTTTTGCTGTATAGACTTTTTCTCTGCCTCCGAAAGCTGTTGCCTGAGTATATTGCATTCTTGAGAAAGTGCAGCTTTCTCACCCAGCAAATCCTGAATTTGCTTTTCCAAGCTAACCTTCATTTGTTCCGAAGATTTATATAATTCTTCCACAAACTGTTGAACGCTGCTTTTAGAATAACCGCTGACTAAAGAAGGCTTTAAACGCTCGTTTAGCAAATCTTTCAAGTTTTTATTGAAGTACAATCCTTCATCTTCAGTGGGAAATATGGTATTCATTTTGCACCTCCATTAATAATAATTTGGATTTCCGGAACTACCGTGAAATAATAGCTCTCAGGACAATCCATATATCACTTCACGGCACTTCACCATATTCCTCCTCGAACTTTATAGCTGTTATAGAAAGTCATATCCGAAGAAGATTGTATATTGGCAACAAGCTTTCCGCTGCCGTTATCGGTCACATTCACGGTAATGCGGATATTTTGTTTATCATAGGTCATATAGCGCATCGGTTCTGATGGTATTATTTGCCGTGCCACAAAGGTATATGTTCCAACATTTGTAAAATCAATTGGGAACCGTATTTTCCCATCTGATTGATTGATTGCTGAATAGGTTTTGCCATTACTGTCAGTTAACTCAAATTTAAACATTCCTGTTGACAGCTGCATTCCGGATAAGACTACTTTTAATTCAATATTTGCTTTTATTGGGCTGTAAGCAAACTGATTCGTAAAGGTCGTATCGTTGGAATACTTTACATCTGCCGTCAAATAACCACCGGCATCGGCAACGTTTACAACAATAGGAACGGTTTTTGTATCGTAAATAATATTGGAATTTGCCGGCATTGGTACAATTTCTCGCACCATAAAATTATATGTTCCTACTTTCGTAAATTCAATCGGTGAAAAAACTACCCTGCCATCACTTGTATTTGATACCACCTCAATCGAATCTTCATTGCCGTTAAGTAATCTGAATTGGAAAGCATTTGCCGAAAGGGTGCGACCTGTCAATTTCTTTTTGACTTCAAAGTTTACAGAAACAGGTTTCGGATTATAAACATTAGTAAAGGCCGTCCCATTTGGATAGGTAATCTTTACATCTAAATCACCGCTATTTCTCACAACATTTGCAACAACAGTAAGAGTTTTTGTATCATAGGTCATTCCTTGTTCAGGCACATCTGGAATTATTTCCTTTACCTCATACAAATATTTACCAGGTTTGGTAAAACTGATGGAATTAAATGTAATAAACCCGTCTTTGTCATTTTTTACCGTAGCAATCGGAACAGTTTTGGTTTCTTCTTGATTTTCACCTTGGATCACTTGCCTAATTTCAAATTCAAACATGCCCTCTACAAGGTCTTTTCCTTGCAAAACCTTGCGAAGCTGAATTTCTGCCGGAACAGCATTCGCCTCTACTACTTGAATAACAGGTTTATTATAGTGCTTGACTGCACTACCATTTCCTCCGAAGGAATAACTTAATTCAGCAAGGGTGTTGGAGTAAAATCCGGGTTTGTCTGAACTGGTATTGTTGCCTTCATAGTCCGTATTTGGGTCGCCGATATTCGGATAGCTCTCATACTGCCCATAATAGTCTAAGGCTTCATCACTGGCTCGTACATTGAACGAAAGGGTATATCGGCTGTCAGGTATTGTGCTTTTTAAAAGTTGAATAGACAGTTTATCGGAAACCGATGTTACGGAGTAATCAACTCCTGCTGTTAAGGTTACGGCTTCAGCATCTCCGGTCTTCCTTGATACCTTTAAATCTCCTGCGTAAGAAACATAGGAGGATAATTCATCAGTGATGGTAACATCATAGAGAGAATTGCCGACCTTGGATACAAAACGATTAAAAGCGCTTGTAAGTTGTTCTGCACTAGAAGCCTGTACCATATACTTCTCATTGTTCACTTCTACCATTTGCGTAATAGTTTGGAGAGTCGAGGCACTGCCAGAATCATCTCCGATAAAAACCGAGTAAAATCTATCAACATTTTGAAACTCTTGTGCGGCATGGTAAGCGTAAATCGTGGCAACTTCAGCATAAGCAGCATATCCCATTGCATTGGCCGCAGGGAGTGACGCTGTCGGCTCACCGTCGGACACGAAGAAAATAACTTTTTCATGACTGCCGTTAATACTCCCATTGACAATTTGTGCAGCATGCAGCATAGATTCATAGTAATTTGTTCCGCCGGCAGTTCCGCCAGGCAAAGATAAAGAATTTACACAATTGATTAATTTGGTTCGATCAGTCTCCCTTGTAGTAACTATTTGCGCCCTGGTACCGAATGTAATGATTGAAATACGGTTGCTTGGATTCTGTACTAAAGAATTGACCGCACTTTTCACAGTGTTTTTCAACACATTAAATCTTGTCGTATTACCGAGAGCCGTGTCCATGGAATTGCTGACATCCAAGACAAAGATTATATCTCTATCGGTTTCTGTTTCAGATGCCTCAGTGGTTACATCCAAATAAATGCGGTAATCATTTAAACCATTTGCTGATGTATCTGGATTAGGAATACCGTCTCCGAGATAATCAATAGTCTTCGCATACTCCGGTTCGGGATCTGGATCCGGCTCAACCTCATCAATGTCCGGATTATATCGAAAATGCAGTGTAACCTTTGCTTCACCTTTAGAGCTGTTAATTACTTGAAGCCAGTTATACGAAGTAATAGCCTTCGCCCTTCCGTTATCATCATAAGTATATTGTTTGAGATTTCCATTAGCGTTATATTCAACAGACGCTAAGCTTATATGCGAGTCTGTTTTTGAATTGGCTCCAAACCAAAGTAAGTCACAGTTTGATGAGCCGTTTGATTTATTCCATGAAACCTTTGCGGTCTGCCCATGTTTCCATGAAAATGTTTTTATTGTGCTATTTGACGGATATAATGCAGGATACGTATTATTGCTGGTCATCTCAATAATTCTTTTTGCATCATAATAAAACGATGCATTTTTGAGCCCAGGATATTCATCAATGTTATCAATTACAGTTGTTACCTGCAAATTCAATGCCGGGGCAGCTGCAAAAGCTGCTGAACCTAGTATGGTTAAGCAAGCTGTCAATAGCACAAATACTAAAACTGCTTTTTTTATAATCTTGCCCATTAGCTTTTCATCTCCTTTTTTAACCTGTCATTTTCTATTATGCATTTCTCTACCAATCCGAAGGCAGGTCTGTGCCGTCATATACTACTTGCATATCGCCTATAATACCGGTATAGGCACCATTATAGTTTGAAACAGGAAGTGGGGAATGCCAGATTACATCAGCAGAACCCTCGCCATAGGATTCACCGCCGTCTAAACTTACGTTGAGCGGCACTGTATCAAGACCAAATATCCTTCCAAAGTAGAAAGGACACTCATCTGTTAGTAAAATTCTAACTTGATAACTACGATAGTTCGGTTCTGGGTCTTCTTCATGAAAATAAACTGTTACTATTCCGTCAAATCCATTTTCCGCTGCCGCACTATACGCAATATGATATGTGGTCAGTGCCGGATTATCCGAATAGCGAATAGTATCCTGGTAAGTAAATCGTTCTTCACGAATAATTTGCAATATATTCTGCATGGAGTTGCGCTTAACGTAAATCATGCTGACATCTAGGCATATACCAATGAAAAATGCAATTAAAACCATTGATCCGGCAAAAATGAGCAGTATATTCCCATCCTCTTTTTGTAAGAACTTTTTTGCCATTTTTCCCATATCCACCACCTATTCTTGTTCTGCCTCATTCTGTTCGGCTTTGTGTCCTCACAACTCTGGTTCTGTTCAAATCTTTTTCAAATGAAACCGTATTGCCGAAAAAAAGTTTCCCTACATATGTAATCGGCTGCACATCATATCGAAGTACAGCACTGAGATTCATATAGCGTGTTCTGCTCACAGCCATCACCGGCTCATTAGGTTTTCGTCCCGGTACAGCAAAACTTTCCTCAATATTGTAAAGCACTGCCTGAGCATTCGCTACACTGAGATTATCTGAAGAAATACCCCAGCAGCTATTTTTTAAATCATTACGCAGCGTATCCGCTACAATAGCACCGGTATAAGTGGCTTCCGAAGGAACATCTTCTAAGGAATCAGTATCACCCAAATCCGCCGCCGAAATAGACCAACTTGCCTGTATGTAGCCATATTCAAAAGAGGCTCGCTGATACGCTAACCAACCGAAATCAATAATAAAGAATAAAATCAACAAAAAGAGAGGTAAGACCAGCCCAAACTCTACAATCGATTGTCCTGATTCAGTTGAACTTATCCTTTTTTGGGTATAAAACACCGCAATCACCCCAATCCTGCCTGGTTTACGGCATATAACCGGTTACATATACATCTCTTGAATATACCGGCGTAACGACATCAAAAGAATTGCCTAACAATAAGCTGCCCCAAAAAGTAACTGGTCTTAGGGTATAAGTCATCTGCACCTGCACCTCCATGCATTTATAGCTAGAATTTCGGCTTTCAAATTGATTCCAGAAATTAGTTGGATTTTCAATAGCCTTTTCGCTTGAATAGACATAGTAGGTATAATTTTCCGCAAAAGGAGGGCTTTCATTTAAAAGCGCTATTGTTACTCTGCCCGTGTCAAGCTTATCTCCATAATAATCTTCAACCGTCTGCCTAAGTGCGTTTGCAGTATCTCCGGTGCTGACATCGGCATATGTCAGCTGGCTGATGCTTTCGCTTGCAGCACTCTTGAGAATCATTTTGGCATTTGCATAGCGATAAAGATCCACAGGTATGAGCAGCAAAAGCATTAAAATAGGTAGCAGCAATGCAAACTCCACTATCGACTGTCCGTTCTCCTTTGCAATGCTTGTTTGCTTTTTCTCTGCCAACGCCATTTCACCTCCTTTACCCTGCTTGCCTGCGGATATATAAGCTATACTGTTATCGCCTCGAAACCAAGCCTATCTTACATCTGTCCATGTTCATTTAAAGACAGCAATGCGTCTCCGATCTTTATATTTTCAGCAAATCCTATCGGCCCCTCAAGAACTTTTTTTGTACCTTTGATTCGTCGCCCAAATTTCCATGGATTCATGGTTTCTTTTGCTAATACAATGTTTTTCTCATCTAAATAAACCACATCAATAGGAAATCTCATAAAACATGTATGTATGCTTGAACATGGTGAAAGCAATAGGCCTTGATTCGATGGTAGTTCGGCTCTCAGCATTAACCCTATAAATCTCCTTAAAAAGCTATCTGCAATCTCAATGTCCATCACATTTGACCCTACGATTATTTGCTTTTTCATTAAACTCCCTTAAGCGCAGAAATTACCGAAGGAATAGCAGGACCTAATATTATTATGAAAGTCACCGGCAAAATAAAAAGCACCATAGGCACCATCATCTTTACCGAAAGCTTTTGTGCCTGCTCCTCCACATTTTGTTTGTGTGTAAGTCTGATTGCAGCAGCCTGAGTTTCCATTACATTCTTTATAGATGCCCCCAATTCATCCGCTTGGTTAATTGCCCCCACAAAAATATAAATTTCATCACACTCGCAGCGCGCTGCCAGCCGTTCCAAAGCTTCTTTACGTGGTATTCCCATGGATATTTCCCTTTGAGTTGTATCTAATTCTTGAATCAAAGGACCTTCCATGTGCTCGACAACATAAGACAATGCCTGATCAAAACCGAGCCCGGCCGAAACACTGACACTTAGCAGGTCCAAAGTATCAGGAAGCTGATGATAGATAGCTGTTTTCCGTTTAATAATGTTTCGCTTTAAATCGAACCTGCTTAAAACCAAACCGGCATAAATTCCCAGCATACCAAATAAAATGCGCAAACTTACAGATAACCCGAGCATGGTGCTGTATAGTACCATGCCCACTACACAGACAAAGGTAAACAGCAAAACTGCAGCCTGGTATTCCCTGGCGCCCATTCGGATTTCAGCCTGTTTGAGTTGCTGGTTTAAGCGCTCCTCAGAAGCAGCATTTACTGGAATCAAAACCGCAAAAAAACTGATAATTCGTCCTAAAGTCGGTTTCACAAACCTTTCTTCAAATGGTTTGTTTAATTCATCATTTTCAACCTGTCTATTTCCAGCCTTAGACTTTTCATCTAAACGCTGCTGCATTGTAATTTTTTTACTAAATATGGTTGTAAATGTCATATAAATCAAGCAATATACTAATAGCGCCCCACTCCAAGCAAAAAGTGTATTCATTTGTATTTCACCACCAAATCTAGGGTTTTATGCATCAGTACTTAATGTCTACAATTTTATAAATGGCCAGAAATCCCAGGCACTCCATTATCACTGATATAAATATCATGATGTGCCCGTATGTAGTAGTAAAAAATATACTGGTATAGTCAGGGCTAATAATCGAAATAATAAGAAGCAATGCAATTGGTATAATGCCTACAATTTGGCCGGAAATTCGTCCTTGAGCGGTCAGCGTACGCACAGACCTTTTGATTGCCAAACGGTCGCGTATTGTCTGTGAAATATTGTCCAAAATCTCTGCCAAATTACCGCCAACCTGAAGTTGAATCACAACTGCGGCAGTGAGTAGACGCATATCTTCACTCTTCATTCGATCTGCAATTTTTGACAGTACCGTTTCAATATCCATTCCTAGCAGCAGTTCACGACTTGCTGTACGAAATTCAGAACCAAGAGGATCCGGCATATCTTTAGCCAAACTTTCTATTGCCTGCGTCAGAGAAAACCCCGCCCGCAATCCGTTGGCAAGTATTTGCAATGCATCACCAAGTTGTTTTTCAAACTGTATTTGCTTTTTATTTATAGACATTTTCAGATAAAGCGGCGGTATAATAGCGCCAATTAGAACCAAAGCCATACTTCTAATTACGCTCTCAGTAATGGTGTAAAGCAGGACAGCCGGAACAACTGCCAAAAATATCCAAGTGAGAACAAATTCTTCTGGCCGCATTTTAATCCCAGATAAGCTCATATCATTTTGCAAGCTCTGGGATATATATATATTAAAAAGTTTTGGCTTCTTCTTTACCCATTGCCTGTTTTGCCGATCCTTGGCCATATTGGCTCCAATCTCAGTCAGCCGTTTTTGAACAACCAACGTTTTTTGATTGAACAAAACCAATACCGACCTCACAACACAATACATAAAGACCGAAGCGGGAATCACCAGTAGCCAGCTCACAGCCATCACTCCTTCCTAAACCAGTCCTCTTTACACATAGTCCCGTTATTGCGTATCTTTTCCACTACTCTCGGAACAATCCCTGTTGCTACAAATTTTCCGCTGATTCTGCCAGAATCATCATAGCCCTGAGGATGATATACAAAAACATCCTGCATCGTGATCATGTCACCCTCCATACCAATAACTTCTGAAATATTGATTATTTTTCTACTCCCGTCTCTAAAACGGGCCTGATGCACAATCAAATCCACCGCAGATGCAATCTGCTCTCGAATAGCCTTTGCCGGAAGTTCCATCCCCGACATCATAACCATTGTCTCCAGTCTGGATATCACATCCCTGGGAGAGTTGGCATGCACTGTTGTTAATGAACCTTCATGACCAGTGTTCATGGCCTGCAGCATGTCCAAGGCTTCTGCAGAGCGTACCTCTCCGACAATAATTCGATCAGGCCGCATACGCAGTGCATTACGAACCAGATCACGAATAGTCACTGCACCCTTTCCTTCTATATTACTCGGCCTGGCTTCTAAGGATACTACATGATTTTGTGCTAATTGGAGTTCTGCCACATCCTCAATGGTAACTATTCGTTCTTCATCCAGAATATATCCAGACAGCACATTCAAAAGCGTTGTTTTACCTGAGCCGGTGCCGCCGGAAACTACGACATTGCACCGACCTTTAACACTTGCCTCTAAAAAGTGAGCCATAGCTTGTGATAACGAGTTAAATCCAATCAAATCACCAATTTTAAGAGGTGTGGACGAAAATTTTCGTATAGTTATAGACGGACCGTGAATAGCAATCGGCGGTATCACTGCGTTAATACGCGAACCATCCGATAACCTAGCATCTACCATAGGATTAGACTCATCACAACGTCTTCCCAAAGGAGATACAATACGGTTAATTACTTTAAGTACATGACTATCATCCCGGAAACGTGTCCCTGTTAATTGCAGTCTGCCTGCGCGTTCAATATAAATTTGATTGGCACCGTTAACCATAATTTCCGATATGGTTTCATCTCGCAGTAAGGGTTCTAATGGCCCAAGACCCATAACTTCATCAAAAACTTCCTGTGCTACCTTTGCCTCTTCTGCCCGTGTTAGCGATTGCCCCTGTCGGCTAATAGAGCGATGAATAATATCCATTATGTCCGCTGAATCTGAAGTATGTTCTATGCCGTCTGCAAACTGCCGATTATACTCATCGATTACTTCCCTGTGAACTACTTCACGAAGTGACGCAAATTTATCTATTTTTGCTGCTGGTTCTTTTAATGGTTCAGACGAAACCGGTGATGATAGAGCTGAGTCACCGGTCTTTATCTTTTCTAATCTTTCCAACCAACTACCGCTCATCTAAAATCACCGCCGTTTATACTTATATATCAAAGAGTTCTTTTTTGCCCCTTTTAAATCCATAAGGTTACCACCATCAATTTTCAATGCAAGTTGCTCGAGACCCTTACTTAATTTGCTCATGGGATAGCTTTCTACGACAGGCTTCCCAAGATTAACCGCTTCTGTTGCAGCCCTATAATCATGCGGTATTACCTGCCAAATAGGCCTTGACAGCACTCTTGCAATATCACTTTCTCTAATTTGTCCGTTCAAATCATCGCAAACAACCAGTTTAATTTTTTCAGAATCAGCAAGGGCTTCCACAATTGCCAGACCCTTTTTTGCATTTCTAAGAGAGGCGATATCGCATTTTGTTATAAAAACAATTACGGAAGCACAATCCAAACATACTGTTGTAATGTCATTTAACACAGGAGCAGAATCAATAATAATATAATCGTAATAAACCCTAAGTACTGATATAATTTGTTCCGCTTGCCTGGCAGTGATTGCTGCCCCGTCCTCAGGACTATTTGGAGCCAATAATGCACTGACCCCTGAACTGTGCAGAGCTAGAAATTGGCGAGTTAAATCCGCATTGGGACTTACTTGCTCCTGAACTAGCTCTGAAATGGTACTACGATTGGAAAGCCCTAGCATAGTTCCTACACATCCAAATTGGAAGCTGTAGTCCAAAATTACAACTCTATTTTGTCGTTGTGCAAGTTTTACCGCTAGATTGACGGCAACTGTTGATTTCCCTATACCACCCTTAGTTCCAAATACTAAAACAACCTTGGATTTACTTGGAGACGCAGAACTGTTTTCAAGAGATAAAATTCTGTTCACCTCATTGGTAAAAATCCCTTTTAGCTCGCTAATCAATGCAGCCGGCTCCATTTGCGCCGGAAGAATATAATGAACACCTGTTTCAATGATTTTTTGTAAAGCGTCTAAATCATTTTCTTGTGTAAGTACAACAGGGACAGAACGGGGACGCAGCAGATAAATTTGCTGACAAGCACGAAGAGACATAGGAGATGTATTTGTTACCAAAATTAGATCAGCTGCTGTTTTACTTATTTCTTCAAGAACCCTGTTTTCGTCTGATACAATTCCTACAACGGAAATTTCATCATCCCTAAGATATATTCTTAAGCGCTGGCATTCGCTTTCACTCCCAAGAAGCAAAACCTTTACTTTCATCTCGAGTCCCCTCCCTTGCTTATTTTACTTGCTTATTTTATTTGATCGTATTTTCGAAGACTTCACCTCTTGGTTCTGAAATCATAGTCTTGTCTTCTTGCGGTCTCAGCGACAATCGTATTGTCCCCTCTCCATCGCACATAAGAGCAAGTTGAGCTGCTTGTTCAGGAGTAACTCCTAAAGTCACGCTTTGATAACTTGTCTTGGTATCATCTTTATAAAAAACATTATCCAAAGCAACTACCTTAACATTTTGCAAAGCCGTAACCGCAAAATACTGTCCATAATTATGATAAAGTGTCTGAGAGTTCACAGGGTTTTTGGCACCCGCAGCAGAATTAAGATACGAAGATGCCGTAGTGTCACCGCTTCCTCCATCAACTTTATTGACATAAATGACATCTACATAATTTCCCGCTTTTATTGTTGCGGCAACCCCTTGCTCGACATCTACCGCAATAGTTACAGCGCGCATACCGTTTTCAAGCTGAGTTGCAAGTCCCAAAGAAATGTCCTTTTCTCCGGCAATACGATTGGACGTGATTACTTCTCCTGCATAAATATCTGATTTGCAAATTTTTCCTACTACATCGCCTATTTGAGTAAAATAATTTTGAATTCCATCACTTGCAGTAATATTCTGTGCCGACACCATCTCCGCCGTAATCTTTGTATATGGCGCAATATTCTGCGTAGCAGTAACAACAGTAATTGTTTTTGAATTTAGGGCAATACTCCCGCCCTTTTGCAAATTTGAAACAATCAAATATAAACTTATACATGTTACGAGCGCCGCTATTAGAGCGATAAGACGGATTTTTTTAAGCGACAATATGTTCACCTCTGGCATATATTTATATAGTCATTTAATATGAATAGATACATAATTTTTTTGCAAAGCCCAAAGGCTGAATTTTCTAAAATAATCACAGTTAGGAATAAATCAAAGCGGACATTGCGGACGGTGCAATAATGCCCGCTTTGATATTTATAGGTAACAATCAAATGCCAATTTTTTCAGGTATAAACTTACGGCTGCAAACTATTAAGGAGTTCCTGCAGATTCTTCTAGAGCATCTGTGACTTCTCCAAAAATGCTCTCTAGACCATCAGTCATGCCCTGCAGAGCAACAATCAAAATCACAGCAACCAAGGCAATAATAAGACCATATTCTACCATGCCTTGTCCACTTTCTTCCGAAGTAAACCAATTTAGAAAATTGCGCATACTATCACCGCCTTTTTTATAAAATATGTAGAAAAAATTTTTACATGGCATTTGATTGGGCACCCCAAAGCAAAGAATGATTAAGGAAGCTGAGCTACAACGCCATTGACTGCATCCAAAATCTTACAATATACCTCAGTGCTGATTGCACCGCTCGTTCCTGCCACCGCACCGATAGCCATAATTACAACTACAGCAATAATCAGCGCATACTCGGTAGCGGCTTGTCCACATTCTTTTGAAATACAAGAGAAAGGCTTTTTTATGCACATCATATACATACACCTACCTTATCCTATAAATAGAGGCTAAAATGACGTTATGTAAGGGTAAAAGAGGCCTGTGAGAAATCCAATCATAATATGTGCACACATAGGAAAGCTGCTGTTCCATGTCAACATCCGAAATTTAAGCCCGACAAAGCAATAGAGTATAATAGCCGCTGCAATGCCGGCTAAGAAATAAAAGACTCCAGGATATCCGACAGTAACGGCGATTGCCATCACCAGCTTCAAATCTCCTGCCCCAATGCCTATAGTGCCTTTCCGCCAATAAGTAAAGACTGCAGCACCGCCAAAAATTCCAATTGTGATTAGAAATGCCCATAAAGCGCCAATAAGAGAGGTGATGCCGCCGTCAATAAATCTGTAGACAATACCTGTCATAAGTAGAAATAGGACAATTTCATTTGCAATTATATGAATATGATAGTCAATTATTGCGCTTACAATTGCCACAGTGATAAAGACACAAGTCAATACAGCACTTGTAACCGGCATCAACCAAAACGCCGCTGCATATAGTGCAGCATGCAAAATGAAAAGTATAAGCTTAGTTTGCTGCGATAGTTTGAGCAAAGGCATCTCAATATTTCGCTGATTACATTTGTATCTAAGGATATGACTAACAATTTTCGGCAGGAATAAACCAATTCCTATACCAAGAATTCCTCCTATAGCGGCAAAAATTACGTTTTTCATTCCAACACCCCCTTTTAAAAATAAGAACGACCGGGGTAAGTCCGGTCATTCTTATTACATTCTCATCGGCACTGCCATCAGTTCAAATCACTTAAACCGTGTTGTGCCCGATAATGTAGACATTTTCGAGCGCTTGTGATATGCTTTAGTCATAGAAAATAAAATGATGCAGATGAGAATGTATTATAATGCCTGAGAATAGCGATTCACATGTTTTTAAGTCATATTAAAGACACTATGTAAAATTTCTATCAAAATATAAAAATTTAAGGGTTATGTAATTTTATGGTAAGCACGGAAATGTCTACCTTTTCTTGCAAATTTTGATAAATTTTTTTTTGTTTTTTTATTTTAGTCTCCTCTGACCCATCTTAAGAATGTATCCTGCGATATGCCTAATTGTTTTGCTGCTGCCCTAGAGGCAATTTCTTGCTTTTCCCAAGATTCCTTAAGTGTCCAAAATTCTTTTGGAATTGCTTTACGAGGTCTGCCAAACTGCACCCCACGCAGTCGCGCTGCGGCAATACCTTCCGCCTGACGTTTTCGAATATTTTCTCGCTCAGTTTGTGCCACATAAGAAAGGATTTGCAACACCAGATCGGCTATAAAGGTGCCTGTAAGATCCTTTGTTGCCTTCTGCGTATTTAATAGAGGCATGTCTAAAACTACAATGTCTGCTTTTTTTTCCTTTGTAATAATACGCCATTGATTTTGTATTTCCTCATAGTTGCGTCCTAAGCGATCTATTGAATGAATTACCAACATATCGCCTGGTTTCAAAAGCTGCATCAACCGGCGGTATTGGGGACGATTAAAATCTTTGCCGCTAAGCTTATCAACAAAAATATTTTTGGATGGAACCGGGAAGTTTTGTAAGGCAATCCGCTGGCGATCTTCGCATTGATCTTTTGAGGATACACGAATATAGCCGTAAACTCTTGCTTTCATAAAACAGCCTCCTTGTATAATGTGTTTTTATCCTAATACTAATTGAACTATGGATAAAACTAATCCTTCAAATGCTACATCAACATTTCTTTGCAAGATATGGCAGAATTCATGCAAACCTGGCGAAGTGCTCCGTTTTTAGCACTTCAAATACTTCCCCTTCGATAGGACATATTTAATTGTCAGTATTTAACATATTAGTGATTTAATTACAAAAACCTCCTTTTTTTAATTTTAAAATCAATATATAGTATTCCTTTTTATGATTAAAAATCTTATACAGTTATTTCTAAAACATCATCAAGGAAAAGACAGAAAATAAAGGCTTAGTAGATAGTTAATAAGATTGGTTATTGATGAAAAGCAATAAAAAGTCTTATATGAAACAATGCTCCCCCAAGATATGCAGATTAAATAGTAAAAATCCATTTACCAAAAAGAAAGCATTATTATGTCTAAAAGAAGCCTATTCGCTGCATTCTTATAATAAGATAGTTTTTATCAAATATTTTGATTTTAATGGCTTATTTTAATAATTCTATATAACCTCATAAAAATCCTTCTATATGAATACAATAAGTTCCAAGAAGTTCCAAATAAAAAGCTGCTACGAGATTATTTATCTCTAATAGCAGCCTTTTTATGTTGAAACATGTATTATCTTGCTTTTTATAATTTGCTCACTACTTCATATTGCCTTTGTAATGCTAAATAACTTTTTGTAAATATCATATTAGGTCATCTTCGTATGCATTAAACTATGGAATATAAACCGCAATTATCTTTGTAGCTTTGTAGTTATGGTTTTAAGACAACCTTGAGTCCTTCCCCATTAATTACCTTTTCAAATGCTTCTTTCCAATCATCAAGATCATAGACATTACTTATTATTGCCTTTGTATTAACTTTTCCAGTTTGCATTAAATATAAAGCTAATTCCCAAGAACTTGGTTTTTGGCTTCTGCATCCAGAATAGCATATTTCTTTTTGAATTATTTCTTCCAGTCCTATTTCATTATAGGGTTTCGTAAAAATTCCAACCTGGATTATTTCTCCTTTTTTTCTTATAAGGGAAATTCCTGTATCTAAGGCCTTCACAGATCCAGAGCACTCAAATATTTTATCTGCGCCATACCCATTGGTAAGACTTCTTACTATACTTCCTAAGTCTTCTTTTTCTATATTTACAGTTCTATCTATTCCTAACTCATCGGCTACTTTTAGTCTCTCTTCATCATTTGTTAGTCCTGAAAGAATAACATACCCTCCCCTTGCTTTAACAATTTGAGAAGTTAGTAGCCCTATAGGACCAGGCCCACAAACAAGGACAATGTCTCCTAATTCTACGTTTGTTTTCTCTAACACAGCATGGGCAGCACAAGCTAATGGTTCTGTGATAGAAGCCGATAATAGATCTACATTATCGGGTAAAATGTGAACACTTTCTTTTCTTGCGACAACATACTCGGCAAAACTTCCGTTTACCTGTGTCCCTAAACCTTTTCTATTAGAACATAAGTTGTAATCTCTGTTTATACAGTAATCGCAATCTTCGCAAATATAAAATGTGGTTTCACTTGTTACTTTATCTCCAATGCTTATTCCTTTTACGCCTTTGCCAACTTGAACAACGATTCCCGAAAATTCATGACCTAGAACAACCGGAGGTCGTAAGTTATTATATTCTCCCTTATAAGAATGAATATCCGAACCGCAAATACCTGAAAAGGCTACTTTTATTTTTATTTGATCATCTTTTGTTATTGGTTCTTCAATTTCTACAAGTTCCATATCGCCATATTTGTTTGTCTTTTTTAAAAGAGCTTTCACTTAGATCCACCTCCTGATTATTTGGGTAAAATCATTATCTTGTTATAATCTTCTTTCTCGCTTATAACCAAATCAACTGCCTCCCTAATTTTACTTAATTCAAAGCGATGGGAAATCAATGATTCCAAATTAATTAAGTCATTCTTTAGAAAATCAATACTTCTATACCATTCTTGGCCTGGAAAAGGTGCTGAATAGGAATTCCAAAAGCCTTTTAGCGTTAATTCTTTTCTAAAAATGCTTTCAAAAGCTTTTTCCGAAAGAAGAATGTCCGAATAAGCTATACCTAGATAGCTGACCTTACCTTTTTTCCTAGTTACTAATAAGGATTGCTCTTGAGTTACTGTAGAACCAGCACATTCAAAAGTTATATCAACACCCTTTTCCCTAGTAAGTTTTGAAATTTCCTCTACAGGGTCTTTTTCTTTAGCATTAATGCAAGCTTTAGCGCCCAGTGACTTTGCCTTATTAAGTTTATCGGTTGAAATATCAACAGCTATTATGTTATAAATACCTCCAATTTTTAACCATTGCATAACAAGCTGCCCTAGTGTTCCGCTCCCCATCACCGCAACAGTGTCACCAATATTCGGTTTGATTCCTAAAATTCCATGTAAGGCTACCGCCAGGGGCTCAATCATCGCGGCGCTTTCAAAATCAATATTTCCAATTTTAATTACATTAGTTGAAGGTACTCTGACATATTCTGCAAAACCACCGTACAAATCAGCTCCTAGCATTTTATAGTTATCACATAATGAAAAGTTTCCCGCCAAGCAGTTATCACATCTATTACAAGATACTAACGGAACAGCTACTACTCTATCTCCCATATTAACATTCTGAGCTTTTTCTCCCTTTGCCACAATTACTCCTGAAAATTCATGACCAGGAATAGCTGGTAAGTTATATTTCCATTTTTTTAATATTCTAGGATAATCCGAGCCACAGATTCCACAGGCTTTTACTTTTATAATTACATCATTTTCTCCACACACAGGATCATCAAAATCTGTATATCTAATATCATTTACTCCGTACAAAACGCCTGCTTTCATACATCATTATCTCCTTTCGATAAAATCTTTAAAGCAGTTACCTCCTGCACCTTTTAATCGGAAGTCAGGAGGTAACCTCTCTAATTCATTATTTTTTATTATTTATTCTTAATATGAGGCAAGATTCGAATAATAATTAATGATATTTATTGTCCTACAGTGCTTTTGTTTATCTTTGAAAAATAATGAATTAATCCAATTATTGCTATTACTACTAATATAATCCATCCCCAAGATACTTGAAACATTTTTATAATAAGCCAGTTTAGCAAATTTCCTCCTTCGTCTAGGCTTGAAATCATAGATGTACCTGCCGGAATAGCAAATTTAGCCTGCTTTGCCATTATAGTGTGTAGTGGTGCAAGATCAGTTGCCATATATAATGCTGTAGTCATTAATATTACACCAGTGATAACAGAATGAACTATATTTCCATTTGTAGCTCCTACGATAAATGCAATGTAGAATACTATTGTTGCGAGATCGCCAAAAGGCAATACTTTATTTCCAGGTAGAATAACTGCTAGAAAGATTGTTATAGGAATTAAAATTAGAGCGGTAGCTATTACTGAAGGGTGACCGACTACAACTGCCGCGTCTAATCCAATATAAATATCGTCAGCATTTTTAAATCTTTTTTGCAAAAACTCCCTTACTGATTCTGAAAAAGGTATCAATCCTTCCATCAGAATCCTAACCATCCGTGGCATTAAGAGCATAACAGCAGCCATTGATATACCAATTTGTGCTACACTAGCAAAATCGTAACCAGCAAGAATACCTAATAATAATCCTAGAATCAATCCCATCATCATGGGTTCTCCAAAAATACCAAATCTTTTTTGAATTGTCTCCGGATCAGCTTTTATATCCTTTAGCACAGGAATCTTTCCTATGATTTTCCCCAATGGAATCCCTAATACTGCATAAGCAACTGTTGAACCCGTTGGTAAAGATATACCTTCCAGATTGAAAAAATTCTGAACCATAGGAGCAGTCCAATCTGCTATTTTCAGTACAATTATTTCTCTGAGAATTGCAGCTATGAGTGCGAACATCACATTTCCTCCAGTTACAACATATACAAAAGCTCCTGTCGCTGCAAAATGCCAATAGTTCCAAATATCTATATCCATAGTTTTGGTAGTCCCAGTAAGAAGCATTATAAGATTTACTATTAATGCTAAGGGTATAATAAAAGCAGCAATCGGTGATGCCCAGCTTATAGCCGCAGCTGCTGGCCAGCCTACATCTATTACCTGCAATTGCAATCCAAATCTTTCTACCATAGCTTGTGCTGCCGGGCCTAAGTTACTCACAAGTAAGTCAATTACAAGATTTATACCCACAAAACCGATACCTATAGTAATGCCTGACCTGAATGCCTTGCTAAAACCTTGCCCAAAGCATATACCAATAATTGTCAACGCGAGCGGTAACATTACACTAGGGCCCAGGTCTAAAATGTATTGGACAATATTTAATAAATTATCCATTACTCTTTTTCACCTCCGAGTTTTTTAAGGTTAGATAGTCTAAAATTTGTTGATCTAACTTTTCAACCCCCATTCCTGTTAAATATCCCATTGCATTAACTACAGGAATTTTATAAGTTTTTGGTAAGATTGAGGTTGTAACCAATAAATCTGCTTCATTTTCTCTTGATGCTACTTCAGACATTTTACATTGAACAACATCTGCGTTAATCGCATTTTCTTCTATTATTTTTTTTACTCTTTCTGCGACAACCGTAGAAGTGGCAATTCCTGTACCACACGCTACTAGTACAACCCTTTTGCCGTTACTTCTCATGTTACCTCTTCTCCTTTTTAGCATTACTTTTTCATTTTTAAGCAATCTTTTATAACCCTTACTATCTCATCACCACCTTCTGCTTCTAAAATTTTTTGCAGAAAAGTATTATTTTGAAAGAGGCTTACTAACTGCTGAAGCATGTTAACTTGAGCATGTGGCGAGTTTAGCGCTAGCATGAATACTATATTTACAGGTAAGTCTTCAATGGGATTGGCCATATTTTTAAAAATTACTGGTTTTTCTAGAGTAGCTAATGCAATAGCTGGTTTTATTACATGTTCAGCATCTGTATGCGGTATTGCAATATTATTACTTCCAAGAAATAATCCTGTAGGAAAAACTTTTTCTCTATTCATAATTCCAACTAAAAAGCTTTTCCTTACATATCCATTATTTAGTAATTTTTTAAATAACATTTCAAATATCTCTTTTTGGCTTGTTACCTTTGCATTTACGATAATTAATTCTTCGTTAATGAGCTCTGAAATTTCCACTGAATGTAACCTCCTTCAACCTTTAGAACCACTTTTACAATGAAATTAAGTAATGTCAGCAATTTCCGCTAATTTTAATTAATTATTTCGTTATGTAATTATTGCAAGTTCCATTCCAACACTTCTGGTAGGTTTTGTTTCTTAAAACAAAAGCTCCAAAATTATATTTTTTGCTTCCTTTGAACTGCGGGAAACCTGCAGGCTTGGTACAAATTTAGGATTCTGAAATAATTTATATAAATTTAAAACAATATCTTTCGATTGCTCATTTACCGCCAGCATGAAAACTAAATCAACCGCATTTCCTTCCAACCATTCTACGGGTTCTTTTAATATAGCTATGGCTATAGCAGGTTTTATGACATTTTCGGGGTTTCCGTGGGGTATAGCATATTTCCCTTCTATTAATGTAGGACCCATAATCTCTCTCTTATACACGTCAAGCAGGAAGCCTTCTTTTACATATCCGCCTTTGACTAAAATCTTGGCAAGTCCATCTAATGCTTCGTTCTTAGTCTTGTAATCAGGCTCAATCTCTATAAGTTCTTCATGAATTGCAGAAGCTAAGGGTAACTTAACAATAGGATCATTTATTGGGCTTTCTTGAGGTAATACATTTCCAATTATATTTTTTAATTTTCCTACTGCGTTTCCATTTACTATTTCCTCCACCGGGATAAAGGGTATAAAATCATCTTGGGGATTAATGCTACCGACAATTGCTGCCACATCATATTCTGATTTGAGCCTCTCTATTTTTTTTGATATATCTTCATCTCCCGCAATCCCTACAGGAATAATTTCTACTTCTTTTTCAATACCTGGCAACATCTTTTCTATAAGTCTTTTTATTTTTACAGCAGTTCCTTCTCCTGTGATGCACAAGGTTATGATAGCCCGTTTATCTTTTGCAGCGATATCAGAAGGTATAAATCTTCCAAGGCCTATTTTATCCTTATCAATGATTTCCACAATTTCGTCCAGCTGAGAATCCGGTAAAATCGCCCTCCTTACTGCCTCCAACACCATAACTGTATCGACTCTGCCGACGGTTTTTGTAGGAATGCCTGTTTTTTTAGTAATTATCTCATCAAAGGTTATCAGCGAGCCCATGTCTACCAGCAGTAGAACGCCTTTGCCTTCATCAACTTTTTTTACTGCTTCAATGGTTCGTTGAAGAGCTGATTCAGGTTTTTCGTCTAAAGACATTTCTATTCCAACGGCATGGTTTACGCCTAGCAGACGGTTTGCAACATCTGCCATTCCTTGAGCCACCCTACCGTGAGAAAGGACAACAACCCCTACTCTTCCCTTTTTAATATCAATAGGTTTTGTAATCGTTCTAAGATACATGGCTATAAATCCAATCTCATCAGGAGGCAATTTATATCCTGATAATGCTTCAATATGTCTTACCATTTCACCAGCTATACTGTATTCCAACTTATATTCACTTTTGATTCTATCCAGTCGAGGGTTAACAATAGGTTTCCCAAGCTCAATTCTTTCAAGGGTTGCACTCAAGTGTATGGCAAGACAGTAAAATAGTTGATCGTCCGTTTTTCCTAACCGCCTCTCGGCTATTCTTGTGACTTTTTCAGCCATCTCAACGACATTTTGCCCCACTATACCTACCAAGTCCTGTTTTGCAAGAGTTTGATGGCTGGTTTCCACTTGCCTTATTAATTGCTGAAATTTAATTTCTAGTTCTCCACCAATCACCCTGTTTATTACATCCTGTTTTAAGCCCTGTTTTTCAAGTTCTTGAAATCTTTCCTCAATATACTGGTAAATTTCACGAGGTAATGCATAAAGGTTTTCTTTAGGCCCGACTTTAATATCTATTTGGCCAGGTATTGCCAATAAATCCCCTTTTAGAAAATTTTCAGCCTCGGGCTTGCGATTTTCTATTTTAAGAAGGCCTCTTCGGACATGAGCCGGTAAATCTGTTAAATCAACTTCTATATAATCTTTTTGGCCGCCTACATAAGTTAGAAAGCTTCGTGCACACGCAACTTGAACATCGCTTCTCAATTGCCCTATATTTCCCGGGCAGTCATACAGCAGTAAAGCCCTTAGCGCCTCTTGGGTTACTTTAACTTTAACTCCTATTCTATTGGCTTCTTCATTGAAAAAATTCCGTAATATACTGTATCTTTCATCAAGAGGCCTTCCGGAAAGTGGAGGAAGCTCAATAGTCATCGGTATCCTTCGGCGAAAGGTTAAAAGAAGTGCAGATTCTATATCTTCGGTAGTAGCTGCAATGATTAAGACATTTGCGGTACGTTCCGCTTCAGTTTCTCCCATGCGTCGAAATTTCCCCTTATCCATCAAGTAGTACAGCAGCTCCTGGCCTTCAGGAGGCAGCCTGTGGACTTCATCCAAAAACAGAATACCTCCATCGGCTTTTTCAACCAATCCCTCTTTTGCCTCAGCAGCTCCGGTATAGGATCCCTTTGCATGGCCAAAGAGCTGTGATAAGAGAAGCTGCGGATTTTCTGCGTAATCTGCACAATTAAAAATAACAAAAGGTGCTTTATCTGGGAGAACTCCGACTTCAATAGCATAATCATACATAGCCTCAGCCAGATTGCTCTTGCCGACTCCAGTAGCCCCTAAAATTAGAGTGTGAAGGCCGCGTGGTGGGTATAATATGGCAGCCTTAGCTTGCTGAATCTGTGGTTTTAAGCTTCCATCAAAACCGACTATGCTTCTGAAAGCAGTTAGTTCCTCAGGGCATTTTGGCATATTTTGAAAATTTCTGTTTATCTTTTGTCTTACATCATCCGAATATTGAGCTCGGCCAATTTCTTTCGGAGCAGTTTCAGCCGCATCCCTTTCAATCTCATCCCTTGTTTGAGATACAAGAAATCTTGATACATCAAAACCCCTATCTTGGATTATCTTTGTAAGCTGCCTGTTGGATATATTGCTGCTTTTTGAGAGTATTTCCTTTATTTCTTGAGTAAGATAGGGTTTCCGTCGCTCTCTCGAGTCCGGGATATTTAGTTCGCCCCTTAAAACAGTGACTGCATCCCTTCGTAAATTTAAAATTTCAGCTAATTGTTCATCGGTATATGGATTTTTCTTGTCTTCGGTTTTAATAAGATTTTTAAGTTTCTCTTTCACAAATTCATCACCTTTCAAAAAGCTTATTAAAGCTACTCCTTTTTAGTTTGATTAATGCATCAGATATTTTGTTTCAGTTGTTGACATTTGCTAGTTGGACTTTAATAATCGTAATCTTATTTCTATACACAATTTATGCAACATTCATGCCGAAATGTTTGAAGATTTTGTAGTTAGTTACTGCAGTCAGCTTTGAGATTATTCAGCATACTTCTATCTAACATTATATGCCGCAAAATCTACCACTCGTATTATTTGCCGAGTAATTAATTTGATGCGAACAATTGCTAACTTTTGAGCAAGCTTTTTTGTCTTTAAACGAGTTTTAGAACATCAGATACTTTATATAGAGACATCAAAGTTTCATTTTGACTTTAATCTTTCCGTTGAAAATAAAAAAAACCTCACATAGAGGTTCTTTCTAAGAAACTTAATATGTAAGGCATAGATATTATATTTAATTTAACAGACGCAGTATCAAGGCTTTTATGCATTTAAAATAACTTAAATTGGTTTAATCCTAAAATCATCTTATTTTAGTGTTATCAACCATTTTTTAGGCTTGTAAGCAGCTCCTGTGGCATGAACTGGGTTTGGTTTATTGCCAATAAGTGGTAATATAGAAATGCTACTTCTTCCACATATATTGCATTGAGCAATGCTTTTTCCACGCTTTCACCGGCAGCCAATACACCATGATATTTCAAAAGGCACACATCCGAATCCTTTAAGGCATGGACTATGCTTTCGGCAAGTTCTTGACTGCCGGGTGGCGCATATTCAGCCACTTTTACGGCATTTCCACCATAATGAATCGCTTCAACCGTCACCGGCAATATTTCTTTCCCCATACATGCAAATAAAGTTGCATACCTTGAATGGGAGTGAGCTATACCAAGAGCTTCAGGTTTTATATTGTAAGTATTTATATGCATTGAAACCTCTATAGAAGGTTTATAAGGAGCATCCACAATGTTGCCATTCATATCTACCACCGCTATCATATCCGCCGTAAGTTCTTCTCTGGATATGCCTGATGGAGTAATGTAAACCAAGTCATTATTTCGATCGATTGTGCTAAAATTACCGGACTTGTATTGGCATAAACCCATCTGTTCGGCTTTTTTAGCTGTGCGAACAACTTCTTGTTTGAATTCTCTGTCCTTCAATTTTTCTCCTCCATTTTTGAGTATTTTCGCACTGAAAATTAATTTTTAGATGCTCGTTTCTGCTTGAGCATTTGAAATCATTTCTTCAAATTGTTGTTCATCTAAAATTTTTACACCTAACTCTAGTGCTTTATTGTATTTAGAGCCCGGATCTTTTCCTACCACTACATAATCCGTCTTTTTACTGACACTGCCGGTAACTTTGCCGCCTAAATTTTCAATAAGCTCTTGGGCCTTGGAGCGACTGTATTTTTCTAAAGCTCCTGTCAAGACAAACGTGAGATTTTCCAAGGGTTTAGGACCGATTTCTTCTTTTGCATATAGCATATTTACTCCGGCTTCTTTTAATCGCGTTATTAATGCTTTTGTTTGTTCCTGTTTGAAAAAGGCGATTATGCTTTCTGCCATCTTATCCCCGATTTCAGGTATTTTTATGAGTTCCTCATAAGTGGCATTCTGCAGTCTGTCCATGCTTTTAAACTCTTGAGCAAGAGTCAGGCTGGCTTTAGAACCGATAAGCGGTATGCCCAACGCATATACTAATCTGTTTAGTGGCTGTTTTTTGCTGTTTTCGATTGCTTTGATAAGATTATTTGCTGATTTTTCGCCCATTCTTTCCAGTGGTATCAATGCTTCTTTTTTAAGAAAATATATATCTGAAACATCCTTAATAAGGTTTTCCGATAAAAGCAGGGATACAATCGCAGGCCCTAATCCCCTTATATCCATGGCATCTCTTGAGGCAAAGTGGATTATCCTCCGTCTTATTTGTGCAGGACATGACACTCCGGTACAGCGATATGCCACTTCGCCTGGAAGTCTGATAACTTCAGAGCCGCATTCCGGGCAGCGATGAGGCATCTTAAATTCTTTTTCATTACCTGTCCGCTTTTCTTTAATCACTGCAACAACTTCCGGAATAATATCTCCTGCTTTTTGTACAATGACGCTGTCGCCAATATGAATATCTTTTTCTTTTATATAATCCTCGTTGTGAAGTGTCGCTCTGCTAACGGTAGAACCTGCTATCTGAACAGGAGTTAAAACGGCATTTGGAGTTAAAACCCCTGTTCTTCCCACACTTACAACTATGTCTTCGATAACTGAAATTTTTTGTTCTGCAGGAAATTTATAAGCAATAGCCCAGCGAGGGGTTTTGGCAGTAGAACCCAATATTTTTTGAAAATGAAGTGAATTTACCTTTATTACCATTCCGTCAATTTCATAGGGCAGTGAGTGCCTTTTTTCTTTCCAGCTCATGCAATAATCTATCACATCATCAAAGTTATTAAATGACTTTATATGTGGATTTACCTTAAATCCGCAAGCTTTATAAAATTCGAGCACTTCTAAATGTGTATTAAACTCAATTCCTTCTACATACCCCAATGCATACATAAAGGTAGACAGAGGTCTTTTTGCAGTAATTTTCGAGTCAAGCTGTCTTATAGAGCCGGCAGCAGCATTGCGCGGGTTTGCAAATGTAGGAAGTCCCATTTCCTCCCGCTCTTCATTTAGCTTTTTAAATCCTTCCTTAGACAGATATATTTCTCCGCGAACCTCTATTACCATGGGAATCTTATCCTTTTGTATATTCAAGCGCAGTGGAACACTTTTAATTGTTTTTACATTTTGGGTTACATCTTCACCTACTACACCATCACCTCGTGTAGCAGCCGTAACCAATAAACCATTTTCATAAGTGAGTGAAACAGCCAGGCCATCAATTTTAAGTTCTACGACGTATTCTACCTGATTCCCAACATTTTCTGTAACACGGCGGTTAAAATCTCTGAGTTCTTCCTCACTAAAAGCATCGGCAAGGCTTATCATGGGTTCTCGATGAGTAACCTTTTTAAAGGCTTCCAGCGGTTCGCCGCCTACACGTTGGGAAGGTGAGTCAGGTGTTATAAGCTGTGGGAACTGACTTTCAAGGGAAATCAATTCTCTCATCAATTTATCATATTCAGCATCTGTAATTTCCGGGTTATCCAGCACATAGTAGCGATAATTATGGTAATCAATTGATTCTCTCAGTTCTTTTATGCGGTTTTCGGCCTGAACTATGTCCAAAAGTCTCACCCTTTCATTTTCACATTTTGTTTTTTATTATTTTGGAATTGTTATTGTTAAAATTTCTGTAAAAATGCTTTGCTAAATTGCATTTGATTCTGCCATAGAAACCTTATTCATTAAATTTATGGTCAGTATAAGTTGCACTTTATTATAATTTGAACAGTATGCTGTTATTTTTAGGTGAAAATTGACTTTTTAAAATATGAAAATTATATTTTTACTATGGGAGCGTACTTTAATATCAGATGCTTTTCACCTACTGAAGGGAAGTTTATGGATATTTGAGCATCCTCATCAATGCCGTCTATATCTGTAACAATACCTTCGCCCCACTTAGAGTGTTTTATATGGTCACCGGGCCTAATGGGGCCAATTTGTTCGTTATTCTCCGGGGGAGATTCTGTATTGTCTTTAAGAACTTTAGTTTCGGATGATCGAGTATTTATATTATTTTTTGTATCACCTGATGATTCTATTAGATATTCTGGAGAAATCTCATTTAAGAACCTTGAAGACATATAATATGATGTATTTCCATAAAGGCTTCTTTGCCAGGCTCTTGTAAGATAAAGTTTTTTTCGAGCCCTTGTAATGCCTACATAACACAGTCTTCGCTCTTCCTCCAACTGATTATCATCTAAAAGCGACCTGGAATGCGGAAAAATACCCTCATCCATCCCCGATAGAAATACTATCGGAAATTCCAATCCTTTGGCGCTGTGCAAAGTCATCAATACAACGGCCTGTTCCATTTCTTGCATGTCATCCACATCCGATACCAAAGCCAATTCCGTAAGAAAATCTTCAAGTCCCAGGTCTGATGACCTTTGTTCAAATTCTTTAGCCGCACCTATCATTTCCTGAAGGTTCTCTATTCGGCTCAAAGCCTCGGTTGTATTTTCGTTTACCAATTCATCCATATACCCGGTTTCTTCAAGAATATGATTCATTAAGTCCGGTATAGCTATTGTCTTTGACATACGTATAAAATCTTCCATCATTAGGCGAAACTTTTGCAGTTTGTTTTTAAGTGATGGGGAAAGTGATAGCTGGTCTATATTTGTTATTATGTCAAAAACGCTTTTATTCCCTTCTTCAGCTGCTGCCTTCAGCTTGTTTACCGTAGCATCCCCTATGCCTCTTCTCGGAACATTTATTATTCTCATAAGGCTTACATCATCAGACGGATTAGCTATAACTCGTACATAAGCCAAAATATCCTTTATTTCCTTGCGCTGGTAAAACCTTAGACCTCCAATTATCTTATATGGAATACCAGTTTTTACCATAGCTTCTTCCAATGCTCTTGACTGTGCATTAGTCCTGTAGAGTACAGCCACATCTCCATAGTTTATACCCTCTCTGAAGACTAATTCATTAATTTCCCGGGCAATAAAATACGCTTCCTGATGTTCATCCTCCAGAGTAACCAAAGTTATTTTATCACCTTGTCCATTATTAGTCCAAAGCGTCTTCTTCTTACGGCCAAAATTATGGTCAATAACTTCATTGGCGGCGTTTAATATGGTTTGAGTTGAGCGGTAATTTTGCTCAAGACGTATTACCGTAGCATCAGGAAAATCTTTTTCAAACTCTAATATATTTCGAATGTCAGCACCTCTGAAACTATATATACTTTGATCATCATCACCTACTACACATAAATTTCGGTGTTTTGCCGCCATCATTCGTATAAGCTCATACTGGGCTATATTAGTATCTTGATACTCATCTACAAGAATATATGGAAAACGATTTTGGTAGTAAGAAAGCACAGAAGGAAATGTCTTGAACAGTTCTACAGTCTTCATGATAATATCATCAAAATCCAATGCATTATTTTCCTTTAAGCGCTTTTGATATAGAGCATAGATTTGTGCCATAGTCTTTTCGCGAACATCTTTAGCATTGTCAAGACATTTTTCAGGCACAAGAAGACGGTCTTTTGCCCTGCCTATATAGTTTAAAACTGCAGTCGGAGCAAACTTTTTGTCATCAATATTTAAGGTTTTAAGGCAATCTTTCATTAGAACCTGTTGGTCTTGCGTATCAAATATTATAAAATTTCTATTGTAACCCAATTTGTCAATATCCATGCGTAAAAATCTTACACAAGCAGAATGGAATGTGCTGACAAACATGTCCTCGATTTCGGGAAGCAATTGCTTTATTCTGTCTTTCATCTCTCGTGCTGCTTTATTGGTAAAAGTAATTGCTATTATATTTTTAGGGTTTACATTTTTGTCTCTTATCAAATAGGCAATGCGGTATGTCAGAACTCGAGTTTTGCCGCTGCCTGCCCCTGCAAGTACAAGCAGCGGACCGGATGGATGTGTGACAGCTTTTTTCTGCTGTGGATTTAAATCATCTAAAAAATTCATTGAAAACCTCCCTGACACAAAAGAAGCGTGGAGACCACGCTAATCTTATTGTTGCTTTGTCTTTTCAAGTCTCTCTAAAATTATATTATAGCCATTTGAGCCATAATGTAAAAACCTCTTTACTCTACTTATTGTAGCAGTACTGGCTCCCGTAGCTTGAGCAATATCGGTATACGTCCGACCTTCTTTTAACATCTCGGCCACCTGCAACCGTTGAGCCATTGCCTGCACTTCTCCTATAGTACATATGTCTTCAAAAAAACGATAGCACTCTTCTCTGTTCTCCAAAAGTAATATGGCATCAAAAAGTCTCTCTATATAAGGGTCTTTTATTTTTTTAAGTTCCATGCCGCATACCTCCTTGCACAAGCTGCACTTATCCTGCTTGCTTTTAAGCGCTAATACCCATATTTCGTACTATCGGCTATTGGGCTAATTCTTTTAAAACATAGGTATAAATTCTCAAATTCTTTAAGAGATTATCTATTTCGATATACTCATCTTTTTGATGAGCCAAATCCGGGTCACCCGGAAAATTGGGGCCAAAAGCTACGCAATTATCAAACATTCTCGCATAAGTGCCGCCTCCAATAGACAAACAATAAGCTTTCTCTCCGGTGATTTTTTCGTAAGCCAATTTAAGCTTTTGTATCAAGATATTATCTTCCGGAACATAATGGGGTTTATTGTCATAAATATCTACAATATCTATATAATCAGGGGTATTCTTCCTAATTTGGCTTATGACCTGATCACTGCTATATCTGATGGGATAACG
The DNA here is from genome assembly GCF_000328765.2 of Tepidanaerobacter acetatoxydans Re1. Lineage (NCBI taxonomy): Bacteria > Bacillati > Bacillota > Clostridia > Thermosediminibacterales > Tepidanaerobacteraceae > Tepidanaerobacter > Tepidanaerobacter acetatoxydans. The sequence goes on along the minus strand of NC_019954.2, from coordinate 658,998 downwards.
TATATTTACGGTAACGATAGCTCTGTTTTGATCAAACTCCACAATACCTACATTGAGACTAAGAAGACCTGATATATCGTCCTCGAAATCAATGCCAAAAGCTTTTCCAGTATTATCCAAGCCAATCATGCTATTTAAAAATTCAATAAACTTATATTGAGTACCAATGAGTTTTATCTTCCCAAGAAACTTTACCAGCAGCATAGCTGCATTTTTACCCTTTTGGGGTCTACTGGCATGTGCAGATACTCCATATGACTTTACTATGATTTCATTATCATGCTGCTCTATCTTAAAATCTCCCGGTATTTCATCTTTATAATTTTCAGCTATACTTTTAATTTCCCCTATATCACCTAAAAGATGTGCTTCTGCATAATCGGGAACCATATTGGGACGATGCCCACCTTTAAATGATACTATTTTCACACCGCTTTTTCCTTCTTCGTTCGCAAATGAATTAGTAAATGAAAATGTAAGTATTCCTTTCTCACCATTGATAATTGGATAATTAGCATCGGGTGAAAAACCCATGGTCAACCTTTCATCATGTTTTAGATAATATTTCATGCATTCACAGCCGCTCTCTTCATCAGTGCCAAAAATAACTCGAACTCTCTTGTTTAACTTAATTCCTGAATCTTTTAAAGATTTTAGTGCAAATAATGCTGCCATGGCAGGACCTTTGTCATCTATCGCACCTCTTCCGTATATTTTACCATCATGAATTTCACCACCATAAGGCGGATAAGTCCAGCCACTGCCTTCAGGAACTACATCAAGATGTACTAAAATCCCAATTAGCTCATCACCCTCCCCCCACTCTGCCCAGCCTGCATAATTTTCCAGATTTTTTGTTTTAAGGCCAAAACTTTCAGCTAGATTTAAAGCATATTGCAAAGCCATGGCAGGACCTCCCCCGAAAGGCATGCCTGGTAAGGGAGAACTCTTAACGCTCTTGATTTTTAAAATCTCACGCGTAGCTTCCAGTAAATCATTCTCATTGGATTTAATGAACTTCTCTATATCCATATTTATATGTTCCTCCAATTCTCAAATAGGATATTCATTTAAAATATTATATTCAACTTTTAAATCTCAAATCCTTTTTTCCTGGTGAATAATTGGGGGCGGTTCCAAGATATTCATTCACGAATATTTTGGAACCGCCCCCACAATCTTTCAGTCCTTCTACAGTCCCTAATTATTCACCAGTTTTTAATCAACGACTTCAACTGTTATACCGTTTTTTTCTACTGCGTTTATCAAAGGATTTATAACTTCACCGCTTTTTTGAATTTCAAAAGCCGAACGTAAAGATTTCCCAACTATTATATGAGTAATTTTATTATTCTTAGAAAAGTCTGCAAGGGTATCATAGACCTCTTCTCCTGAAAGTATAGAAACAGTCCCTCCCAAGTTTTTAGCTAACTCAAACAGCTCCAGTAAAATCTTGTGTTCTTTTAACTCCCTATTTAGAGCCTGTTTTTTATTTACATATATTACTACAAACTGGCCGTCTATCTCTCTTGCCCTAGCAGCACCTCTTTTTATCAATCTCTCGCAACTTTTTTGGGGTGTTACACAGACCATAATTCTGTGCTGCACTTCAGGGTCAAAAACGACCATCATGGCAAATCTCCTCTCTTGTCTTTGTGACTATTCTTTTTTATTATATATGAAATAATAGGTTTTCGCAATGCAAGTTGATTGCAATATGCATTTTTATACTATTCTATGTTTGAATATCTGCACTTTATTCGTCAAATTAAGATAGGGGCGATTAATCAAATCTTCAAATTCGCCCCTAATAACTACTATTACTTCATATTTACTTATATGCTTCTATTTCAAAATCTAGAATAAGCCTTATACCAGGTGTCGCTAAATTCCATCCTGTTATTCTATATAGTCCAGGCCTGACAATCATGCTATCCACCCTTTGGTCCCACACCTCACGATAAATCTTTTCCTCACCAGGTTGCATTCTGTCGTTAGTAACAACCTGCATAAAAACTTTATCTTTTGACCACTGCCATATTAATCTATCTCCACTAGTTACCCTAAAGTCGACTTTTTGTGATGTCCTGTAAGTAAGAGTCAGCGGAACCGTTAATATGTTTTTCTTCTTAAGACGTATTACAATTGGCTCTTTAATTTTATATATGCTTTTATTAAGTGAAAATGTAAATTCAATTCCATCAAAAGTTCGCTTAACAACCGGCCTTTCAGTTGGTGGAGTGGGTATTGGTGGAGTGGGTATTGGTGGAGTTGGCGTTGGTGGTGTTGGTGTTGGTGGACAAGGTGGGCACGGTGGGCATGGCGGGCATGATGGATACTCTGGTGGTGTAGATGGGGCAGTTGAACCTGATACCGGAATTAATAATACTTGCCCAACAATGATTAAATCAGGATCCACTAAATTATTTGCTGTCATAATAGCTTCTACTGTGGTGCCATATCTGGCGGCCAATAATGTCAGCGTATCTCCCTTACGCACTATATATCTAATCACGATTGCATCCCTCCTAACATATAATAGGCACAATGGTAGAACTAATAAGTAATCTAATATATGCTATGTATAAAGTTTTATAATTGTGAAATTTTTTATTGTGTTTTAGGTTTACTTAAGCGAAAAGAGGCTACTATATAGCAGCCTCTTGCAAGTAAGAAAGGTTTTTTCTGCAATTGCGGTTTACATTCTTCGATATGTGATTTAGACAGTGTTGCTTTTAACTTCATGTTTGAAGGAGAACAGTGCATGCTCTATAACTTCTTCAATGCGATCAACAGCAATTATATTAATATCAAAGGTTTTAAAAATATCTTGCCAGTTTTCCTTTGGAATTATTACAGTCTTTGCGCCAGAACTTCTTGCAGCCTCTATCTTTGGTAATATGCCCCCAACAGGCTTCACATAACCACGCACCGATAATTCCCCGGTCATTGCAACATAATTATCAACGGGAATATTCTTTATTGATGAATAAACAGAAGCAGCTATAGTTACCCCCGCTGAAGGACCATCCATCGGTATCCCGCCGGGAAAATTTAGATGTATATCATAATCTCGCGGATCTAATCCCAAATACTTTCTGAGTACAGTCATTACATTATCCACAGAGCCGCGAGCAGTACCTTTCCTTTTTAGCCGTTGAGCATTTCCTACCATTTCTTCTTCGTCTACCACACCTGTAACCAGCAAAGTCCCTTGCCCTTTTTCGGTTTTTATAGCAGTTGACTCTATCTCCAAAAGAATTCCCATATTGGGTCCATATACGGCAAGGCCATTAGCTAGACCAACTAGAGGCACCGGATTTATCTTTTTTTCTAATCTGGGAGAATACTGGCCGCTATTTATTACCCATTCCACATCGCGTGCTTCGATTCGTTTTCTGTTTTCAGTCGTTGCCAATCCTGCTGCCATCTGTATAATATTTACCGATTCTCTGCCGTTATTGGCATATTTTTTTATAATATTCACCGATAATTCATCAATGTCAAATTCTATTTTATTTGCCGCATTCCTTATAATTATATCAATATCATCCGGTGACAGAGGTTTAAAAAATATCTCAAGGCAGCGTGAGCGTATGGCCGGTGGTATTTCTTCCGGTTTCCTGGTTGTAGCGCCTATTAATCTAAAATCGGCCGGCAGGCCTTTTTCAAAGATTTCGCGGATATGCAAAGGTATATTTGTATCCTCACTGCTGTAATATGCACTCTCCAAGAACACCTTACGGTCCTCTAGCACCTTTAAAAGTTTATTCATTTGAATCGGATGAAGTTCTCCTATTTCATCAATAAATAAAACTCCCCCATGGGCTTTTGTCACCGCACCGGGCTTAGGTTGTGGTATTCCGGCAACTCCAAGCGGCCCTGCACCCTGATATATTGGATCGTGCACCGATCCAATAAGCGGGTCGGCAATTCCTCTTTCATCAAACCTGGCAATAGTCGCATCTACCTCAATAAACTTTGCTTCAGGACCAAATGGAGAACCGCGAGTTTTCTTTGCTTCCTCAAGCACAAGCCGTGCAGCAGCAGTTTTGCCTATACCCGGCGGACCATATAATATAACATGTTGGGGATTTGGACCGCACAGCGCTGCTCGTAAAGCCTTTAAACCATCAGCCTGACCAACAATTTCGTTGAAAGAAGACGGCCTGGTTTTTTCTGCCAAGGGCTCTGTAAGTGAAATTTGTCTCATTTTTTGTAATTTTTCAATTTCTTTCTTAGACTCCTTGTTAACCGCAATCTTACTTCCTTGCTGTCCTTTTAACAAATTTAAAAAGTAAAGCCCGATAACAATAGCAAAAAATATTTGAATCATGCTTAAAATATTTACTGTTACATTCATTTGGTAGTTCCTCCCTTGACAACTTTCAACATCTAAATAGCCACTGTCTATATTATTTATTATTAACAGTTTTTTTATAACCATATTTTTTAAAAATAAAAAAGAGCAGTTCCAAAATATTTATCTAAAAATAAATATTTTGGAACTGCTTCCTATTATTTACTATGCTAAACTTTTACGCTATTACTTCTTTCTTCTTGCCTTTTTTTCGGTCCGATGTAACTATAATTGGCTCTTCACGATTTAACACTACTTCTTTGGTTATTACACATTTAGCAATATCATTTCTGTGCGGAAGTTCATACATAATATCCAACATTACTTCTTCCAGTATAGCTCTTAAACCTCGAGCTCCTGTCTTTCGCCGTATTGCCTCTTGAGCAATAACCATAAGGGCATCATCTGTAAATTCCAATTGGGAATTGTCCATTTCGAATAGTTTTTGATATTGTTTTACCAATGCATTCTTAGGTTCTTTCAGTATTTTTATAAGAGCATTTTCATCAAGAGCAGATAGTGTTACAATCACAGGGAGTCGTCCGACAAATTCCGGTATCATACCATATTTTAGCAAGTCTTCAGGCATTAAATGTTTCAAAATTTCTCCTATGTTTTTTTGCTCTTGGCTCTGAATTTCAGCTTCAAAACCTATAGATTTTTTGCCTATTCGATTCTGAATAATATCCCCTATTCCTTCAAATGCTCCGCCGCAAATGAACAGGATATTTGTAGTATCAATCTGAATAAACTCCTGATGAGGATGTTTACGGCCGCCTTGCGGAGGAACACTGGCTACGGTGCCTTCCAGTATTTTAAGCAAAGCCTGTTGTACGCCCTCACCGGATACATCCCTTGTTATCGAAGGATTATCTGATTTTCGTGCTATTTTATCTATCTCATCGATGTAAACTATGCCTCTTTCTGCTTTTTCCACATCGTAATCAGCCGCTTGAATTAATTTTAGAAGAATGTTTTCTACATCTTCTCCTACATAGCCGGCCTCCGTTAACGAGGTAGCATCGGCTATTGCAAAAGGCACATTTAAAATCCTAGCAAGCGTTTGAGCCAGAAGAGTTTTTCCGCTTCCTGTAGGTCCAAGCATTACAATATTGCTTTTTTGTAATTCTACATCATCAATTTTATTTTGATAATTTATCCTCTTGTAATGATTATAAACTGCTACAGAAAGCGTTTTTTTGGCCTGTTCCTGGCCTACTACATACTGATCAAGAATATCTTTGATTTCATGAGGCTTAGGTATATCAGTAAAATCAATTTCCGCTTCTTCGCCAAATTCTTCTTCTATTATTTCGTTGCAAAGTTCAATACACTCATCACAAATATAAACGCCGGGGCCTGCTACTAATTTACGTACCTGATCCTGTGTTTTGCCACAAAAAGAACACTTAAGTTGACCTTTCTCATCAGTAAATTTAAACATATTGCCCACTCCTTTCCGGCTTTTACTTCCTCTTATGGATCACCTCATCAATTAAGCCATATTCAAGAGCTTCTTTTGATGACATAAAGTAATCCCTGTCTGTATCTTTCTCAATTTTTTCTATAGACTGCTTTGTATGATTTGCAAGAATCTCATTCAATAGTTCTCTTAAGCGAAGAATTTCCTTTGCATGTGTTTCAATATCAACAGCTTTTCCTTGCACTCCGCCCCAAGGCTGATGAATCATAATCCTTGAATTCGGTAGTGCATAGCGTTTACCTTCAGTTCCTGCCGCAAGGAGCACTGCTCCCATACTAGCCGCAAGCCCCATGCAAATAGTAGAAACATCGGGTTTAATATACTGCATGGTATCATAAATAGCTAGACCTGCTGTGACGGAACCGCCAGGACTATTGATATAAAGGCGAATATCTTTGTCAGGATCTTCCGATTCCAGGTAAAGCATTTGAGCTATGGCAAGACTCGCAACAGTATCATCGATAGATGTCCCTATAAAAATAATCCTTTCCTTCAGAAGTCTAGAATAAATATCATATGCTCTCTCACCACGGTTTGTTTGTTCCACCACTATAGGTACTAAACTCACCTTAAATAACCTCCTTGATTATACCGTTTTTTCACTATTATCGCTTTCATCATCAACAATGTCTGCCTCTTTTGCTTCTATTGTATCATCTTTTGTATTGTCTTTCACTTTCTCAATAATATTCGAGTTTTCAATAAGGAAATCAAAGATCTTTTCTGTCAAAACCAAGTCTTTAATACTCTCTTTATTCTCAGGGCTCAAACTCTTCTCATATTCTTCTAATGGCTTTTTATACATTTCTGCAAGTTCTTTGATTTTATTATCAAGCTCTTCATCTGTGACCGTAATGTTTTCTAACTTACCTATTTCTTCTAAAACTAAAGATGTTTTTACATTTCGTACAGCTACATCGTGATAACGATCTCTTAACTCTTGAAGCGTCATTCCTGTTGATTCCAGATATGTTGTTAAATCATAGCCTGTGCTCTGTTTTAGGTTAATTGCCAACTTTAACAATATATTATCAACTTCTTGATTTATCATTACTTCTGGAATGTCAACTTCCGCTTTTTCAATCAATTTGTCAATGATTGATGCCCTTAAAGAGTCTTCCGCGACAGATTTGGCTTCCAGTTGTAATTTATTTTTAATATCTTCCTTGAGTTCGGCTAAGGTATCAAACTCACTAACGTCTTTTGCAAAATCATCATCTAACGGCAGCAGTTCTTTTCTTTTGAGTTCTTTTAGTGTAACCGTAAAAACAGCATTTTTACCGGCTAATTCCTCAGCATTGTAATCTTCAGGGAAAGTAACTGATATGTCCTTTGTTTCACCCGGCATCATTCCAATAACCTGTTCCTCAAAACCTTTTATAAACATGCCGGAACCTAATTGCAGGGGATAGTTCTCTGCCTTACCGCCCTCAAATGGTTCGTTATCTATAGAACCCTCAAAATCGATAATGGCAATATCTCCTTCTGCCGCTTTATCTTCTACTGCCACTAACCTTGCATTTTTTTCCTGCATTATCAGTAATTGTTTCTCAACTTCATCTTCTGTTACATTATGCACAACTTTTTCTACTTCTAAACCTTTGTATTCCTCAATTTTTACTTCGGGCTTAACAACAACTTCAGCTGAAGCTAGCAAAGGTTTACCTGTTTCAATCTGCTGAACATCAAATTTAGGCTGATCGACCGGTTGAAGTTTATATTCCTCTACTCCCTTTTGGTAGACTTCAGGTAACAGAATTTGCATTGCCTCTTCATAAAAAACCTCAGGACCATAGTGCATCTCAATAAGTTTTCTAGGTGCCTTACCTCTCCGAAAGCCGGGAATAGCAAAACGTTTAACATTTTTTTTGTATGCCTGCTGTATTGCTTTTTCCAACTGTTCGGCATCTACCTCAAAATTTAGATATGCAGTATTTTTTTCTATCTTTTCCAGATTGACCTTCATCATGCTCCTCCTTGCAATTACCATTGATACGATTTCATCCTCATCGATGCAATTATATTATAGCATAAAAAAATTATGCAATCCAAGAATAATTTCTAATAAAACAACACCTCGGCATGGACCGAGGTATGAAATCCAATAACTATTTCAATATGAAATGGTAATGGTGCGGGCAAGAGGATTTGAACCTCCATGGGATTAATCCACCAGATCCTAAGTCTGGCGCGTCTGCCAGTTCCGCCATGCCCGCATGGTGGGTCATGGAGGACTCGAACCTCCGACACCCTGATTAAAAGTCAGGTGCTCTGCCGCCTGAGCTAATGACCCTTGGCTGGGGCGGCAGGATTCGAACCTACGATGCAGGAGCCAAAGTCCTGTGCCTTACCGCTTGGCTACGCCCCACTAACTTATCAGATGTTAGATACCGGGCGTCAGAAAAATTCTAACCTCAGATTTTCGGCATCCAACTTCTAATTTATTTTATATTATGGGGTGGATAGTGGGACTCGAACCCACGGCCTCCAGAGCCACAATCTGGCGCTCTAACCAACTGAGCTATACCCACCATATAAACTTTATATGGCGCGCCCGAGAGGATTCGAACCTCTGGCCTACGGATTAGAAGTCCGTTGCTCTATCCAGCTGAGCTACGGGCGCTTGGAGCGGGAAACGGGATTCGAACCCGCGACATTCAGCTTGGAAGGCTGACGCTCTAGCCAACTGAGCTATTCCCGCATGGTCGGGGCAGAGGGATTCGAACCCCCGACCCCATGGTCCCAAACCATGTGCGCTACCAAACTGCGCTATGCCCCGACATTTTCAAAGACAATGTATAGTATACATTAAATAGTTTTTTGAGTCAAGATTATTTTAACATAACTCTTTCAGTATTTCAAACATGTTTTTTTAACAGTTTACATCTAATTATATTGTATTGACATATGCTTTAATAGTGCCATCAATGATTTCCAAAATTCCATAGGTTCCCGGGCCGCCTTTTTTAGGCAAAGCCGTGCTGCCGGGATTAAAGAATAATATATTATCAATATATGCATTTTCAGGTAAATGAGTATGGCCGAAAATAACTATATCTGCTGAAATTTGTCGTGCTCGAGTAAGAAGTTCCTTATACCCATACTTTACCCTATAGGTATGTCCATGTGTTAAAAAGATTCTTTTCCCTTGAAGTTCTAAAATCTTTTCAGTAGGTTCAATGGCAAAAGGATCGCAATTTCCCGCTACACAAAATACCTTGTATTTTAATGTTTCAAGATAGCGAGCATCAGAGACTAAATCTCCCGCATGAATAATTATATCTATATCCTTCATATGTTTCAAAGCTTTTTCAGCAATGTTTCTCATCCCGTGAGTATCACTTAATACACCTATCTTCAAACTTTGCCTCCTATAACATATAAAGATGTTTTTTCATTTTTTCCAAGGCTTTTGCTCGATGGCTTATCCTATTTTTTTCATCAACAGAAATCTCAGAAAGGGTTCTTCCTAAATCAGGAACAAAAAAAACCGGATCATAGCCAAAACCCTCTATCCCGCAAGGTTTTAAGGTAATAAATCCTTCAAGTATCCCATGTTCTAAAAATATTTTACCGTCAGGAAAAGCAAGGGCTAAGCTGCACATAAATCGAGCCTGTCTTTTATCGAAAGGAACATTTTTTAATCTTTCAAGCAGTTTTTTTATGTTATCTTCATCGGTAGCGTGCTCACCGGCATACCGAGCTGTGAAAATTCCGGGTTCCCCTTTCAATGCATCTACCTCAAGGCCCGAATCATCTGCAAGTGCAGGTAAACCTGTTTCTTTAGCTGTAACACGCGCTTTTATGAGTGCATTTTCATCAAAAGATGCGCCTGTTTCTCTAATCTCTATATGAGGAAAGGCTTCCAATGATAAAAGTGTAAAGGAGATATCTCCTAGCATTTTTTTTAATTCTAAATACTTTCCTTTATTCTTTGTAGCAATAACTAAAGTTCCCATTTTGTTATTCCTTTTTTATTTTAAAGATCTAGCAGTAATTTCTTTTGTATGCATACCAGCTCAGATATCCCCTTAAAGGCAAGATCTATTAAATCATTCATATCTTGCCGTGTAAATGGAAAAGCCTCCCCGGTCCCCTGTATTTCAACTATCTGACCTTCATCGGTCATTACCAAGTTCATATCTACCTGTGCACGAGAATCTTCCTCAAACCTTAAATCCAACATTTTTTCCCCGTCTACAATTCCTGCACTTATGGCAGCCACATAGCTTTTAATGGGATTTGTTTCAATTTCTTTATTATCCTTAAGAGTTCTTATCGCATCACCTAAAGCAATAAAGGCTCCGGTTATTGAAGCTGTTCTTGTTCCTCCATCGGCTTGGATTACATCACAGTCCAACCAAATAGTCCTTTCACCCAGAGCTGAAAGATCCACAACTGATCTTAAGGCCCTTCCTATTAATCTCTGAATTTCCATCGTTCTACCACTGGGTCTTAGTGTTTCACGTATATTTCTCACTTCAGTAGCTCTAGGCAACATAGAATACTCGGCAGTAATCCATCCTTGGCCTTTTCCTCTTAAAAAAGGTGGAACTTTTTCATCCACCGTTGCCGTGCATACTACTTTCGTATCTCCGGCTTCAATAAGCACAGAACCCTCGGCATATTTATTAAAGTTTCTAGTGATAGTTATAGGCCTAATCTCATCATTGGCCCTTCCGTCTACTCTTGCCAAAAATTTTCATCCTCTCTTAGTAAACATTTGTATATAATAATTATTATGAATGTAATGTATGCAATAAATAATCAAATACTATTTGGATTGACATAAAGCGGCTTAAAAATAGGGGTTTCCAGAACTGTACCTTCAGGTAAAACACCGGCTCTGCCTTCCACTTGTATACTTACTAATTCAACACCCGGAAATTCGGAAACGGTCAACACCACCGAATTCACAACAGATTGCTCAGCTTCAATGCCGCCACCATATCCTTCAATTTCTTTGGAAAAATTAATTACGACTTCGCTGTCTTTTTGAATCACATCAAGTACCTTTGTATCTTTTGGCAGGGGCGACACAAGCGCATTATCGTCGGCGGGGCCTTTAATCAATTCTTCTAAGGCAGTTTTGATTTGATTCTGAGTCCTTGATACCATGCGGGTTACCGGAACAAAATAATCAAAATTTCCGCTGCTGCTTCCGGATTTAAAATATAAGGTCACCGGTATCATTTCTGCTGATGCAATCACTGATGCTTCAAGCGTTTCAAGATTTATGCCTTTTCGCTCAAGTGCTTTTATCTCATCACCATAGGGAGTTTTTTCCAATACTTTGCCATCAATCAATATCTGCACTTGTTCTATAGCAGGAAATTCTGTTAATGTATATACCACAGAATTAATGGCATTTTGCTCTGCCGTTCTATCTGAAAACTGTAAAAAATCAGCATTAAAATCCACCTTAGCCAAGCCATCGTTAATACTCATACCTAATACTCTTGTACCCTCAGGAAGTGTTGGCCTTAGCCCTTTTTCAGCCAGTTCTGCTCTCAACTCAGCATTGTCCACTAAGTTTTCCAGTGTAGCCTTCCCAATACCTTCCACCCAAGGTATATCTCGTGTTACAGGCACTAAAAAGTTATGCTCGTTCACAAAATAAAAAACTGTTCTTCGAAGATGAGATGCAGTCTGTTCAGGTTCTTTTTCAGTTTCCGTTACCTCTTTCTGAGGCTGCTCTCTCTTAAATAAATCACATCCCATTGTAAAGCTTGTAAGCAAAATAAATATAATCAGCCAATAAATTAACTTTTTCGGCATAAATAAACCCCCTCTTTTTTTAATCTAATTAATATATATTTTTTAAGAGGTTTTTTATGCCGGTAAAGGAAGATGATTTATTTATCTTTCATAGTTCGTTTAAAGTATCCCCCTTTACTTGCTCTGGTATCCATGATGGTAACAAAAGCTGTACTGTCGTTTTCTTCTATAACATTTAAAAGGTTATCCAGTTCTTTTCTTGGTAAAGATACAATCAAAACTTTCTTTGAACCCTCTTTACCCTTACCTTCCAAAACAGTTACTCCAAAACCCATATCTCTAATCAATGAGCAAAGGTTGTCTTGTTCCGTGATTATTTGCACAGTTGTAAGGCCTATGGCAAGCTTTTCTTCGATAAAACTTCCCATAACATTTCCTGTCGCAAATCCCAGAGCATATACCAGTAAATTTATCGGGTTATCTAAACCACTAACCACTCTATTTAAAGCCGTTATGTAGATTATAACTTCAAAAAAGCCGATACATCCGGCAATAAGGCCTTTCCCTCTGACTATCATCAAAGTCCTTAAAGTTGCCAAAGAAACATCAGAAACGCGAGCAATAAAGATTAGCAGATATCCCCCAAGCAGCGATAACAAAGCATATCCCTCCCGCTATTATTCCCATAATCCTGTTAAAAATCAAGGTTATCATATCAAAGTGTAAATTTTATGTCAATCGATTTTTCCGCTAAAATAATCAATTATTCCCTGACATATTCCTTCAGCAGCTTTTTGTCTAAAGTCATCAGTCATCAAAAGTGCAAAATCGTTTTCATTAGTCATAAAGCCTACTTCAACTAAAACCGACGGCATCTTTGTTTCCCTTGTAACAACAAGTCCTGGTCGTTCAACTATTCCTCTGTTATTTAGATTGATATAACTTACCACAGCTTTCTGCACTGCCTGTGCCAATAGTTTTTTCTCCGAATCCGGAAAATACAGGGTTTCAGTTCCCGATGCAGCGGTACTTGTTGCTGTGTTATTATGAATACTGACAAATAAATCAGCATTAATCTCGTTAGCTATACCGGCTCTAGCATATAAATCAACGAAAATATCACTGTCTCTTGTCATGTAAACTTTAGCACCATTATCTTCCAAAAGTTTTTGTAATTTTAAACCAATATCTAGGTTAATGTCTTTTTCTTTTACATTATTAACTACGGCACCAGGTTCACTGCCGCCATGGCCCGGATCAACTACTATGAGCTTTCCTTCGAGCGGTTTAAGGGAAGATTTATAGATTTCCAGTCTTACAAGAGACGAAGGAGGTGATGATAACATTTCACAGTTAACAAACGAGTTTAGATTAAAAACTATCTCAAGGTTATAGCTCCTAGTATCCTTTACTTTAACCAGTTCGATATATTCTATGACATCATCTGCTATTTTTATTATATTTTGATTAAGTAAATTCTCTCCAATTGCTACACCCGGCATTACAATCTTAAATTGCTTTTTACTTTTATCAGCTTCTAATTCGTAGCCTATCTTGCCATCTGCGGCAATTTCGACAAAAGTCGCATCACCCTCCCTCGTTATTTGTATATTCTCCACAGTGTGCACTTCGGAAAATATTACTGAAAAAACATTATCATCCCGAAATACTTGGTAGTTAATATCATCTTTTAAATCAAATACAACACGTACGGTATTTTCAGAAAACTGTCCAAAGCGGATATCGCTTACAAAATCATTTTTAGGAATTTCCAGCGGTGCTATTTCAGAAAGCTTAAGACCGTCTATATCCAACACTAACCTGTCAGGATTTGATAATAAGAAATAGTTCACGTCAGAAGCATTTGTCGCCTTAAGTTTAATTAGTAATTCATTTGGCTGACTTTCGATTGTTACATCCTCAAGGAAGTCATCAAAAGTCAGAAAAATGGTTTTTTTGTCCGATGAGCTATATATCCGCGAGGAAACCTCGGGCTTTAAGTCGAAAACAATCCTTGTTATAGCCGGTTCATTGGATATTTCACCTGCAACAGCCTTATCTAAGAAATCATCATCTATGTTTAAAGCATTTTTAAGGGTATCCAGATTCGCGGTTACATCAATTGCCAATTTATTGGCAATTTGTGTTTCGACTTCAGTATATTCTAACGGTCCATCGCCTTTTATTATTACTGATGGCTTGCCTTCTACTACTTCATAGGAAAAATCTATTATTTTTGCTCTGTTTCGGTTAATTATAACTCTTCTCAGATCATTATCCCACTTTACTTCTGCTCCTAGAGTTTCTCCTAAGAAACGCAGTGGAACCATAGTCCTGTTATTTATTATCGTGGCGGGAACATCTAAAAGAATTTCCTGCCCATTCACTAAGGCTTTTTTGTCATCAATTTTTAAAATAATTGTTTTCGTAGAAGTTATTATTTGAACAAGCCTATTGTCATTATCCCAGTAAACTTCTGCTCCAAGATTTTCAGAAATTACACGGGCAGGAGCTAAAGTCCGGTCATTTATAATCACCGGCGGTACGTCCGAATCGATTTTTGTATCATTTATGTAAATTTCAATGGGATTCAAAGCTGCCATTCCATAAGCAGGGATACACAGCATCGAGATAAAGATTACAGTTGCAGCGAATATTTTTTTTAACATTGTTCTGAAACCTCCTGTAGTAATTGCAACTTCTAACCTGTATTCATATATAATTATAACTTCGACCTTGTCTTGCAAAATCCTCTAGAAAAAGACAAGTGTAATGAAATTGTAAAATTTAAACACATCTTAAAAAATAAGAAGGGTTGTTCCAAAAGCTATAATTTGGAACAACCTTTGTTTGACTTTTACTAACGTTATTTTACTAAATTATACCATCTTTCAGGTTTTATGGGGGTTTTTATGCTTACATTACTCGTTACATAATCCATAGTCTTGCCATTAATTAGAAACTGCACTTTGTCAATACCATCAATGCTAGTCAATGTTCGGCTTACAGCTTCAATCGCAATCTCCGCATATTGAGCTTCGTTAATAAATTCAAGTAGATAATTTAAGTCTAAATCGACTTCAGCCATACCATCTGCAACACGAAGATTCTTGATTTCTATTTTCTTGGGAAAAATTTGCAAATTTTCTATATCGCCGGCACCTTCGCTCAAGTACTGCAATGCTGACTTAGCTTTATCTTCCGCTTTTGCTTTATCCGACTTTATCGTAACCGGAATTAAATACTTTTTATTTTCATCAGTATAATAAATTGTTAAGTACTTACTTACTTCATCAGGATTTCCTTTATCTTTTTCATATTCGTCAGGATTTAACAAATTTATGAACTGCGGTCTTTCCAACATTGTTGCATATGGTTTACCATCGACAGTAATATTTACATGAAAAATATTATCACATTCTGTTAATGTGTAAATAATCTGTTTTTTTGCCGTATCAGTTTTGCCACCTGCCAGAAATTCGCCGGAAACATCAATAGATACCGTATCGCCGCTAATCTCCAAACTATTTAATTTTATATTAGCAAGTTCATTTTCAAATCCTTCAGGAACAGTTTTCGAAAATAATAAATCGATAGCAGTGCTTACCTGAGTTATATAGTTATCGACATTGGTGTCTACGCTATAAGTAGCAGGCGTCAAAAGTCCTGACTTTATATAGTAGACCGAAACCATTTTTCCGGATGATATAGATGGAGTGGAATATGTTGAGTCTATAGGAGATGATTCAGCGTTACATCCTGCAAGTATAAATATAATAAACGTGATTAAAACCGCATGTAATAATCTCTTCAAGAAAATATCCCTCCCATAGTCCAGCCTTATTTTATTTTACCATAATGGGCTTTTTTTATCTACAGTCGGGAAATATTTTTCTTTTTTGTTTTAAAAGTCTTTCCTGAAGTTTGTCTTCATTTATACGGTAACTTAAAGTAAATAAACTATCTATCAAATGTACATTTTCTACTATTATATCATCTGTATCATCATCTGTTGTGATTTCTGCCGGTGTGAAATTCCATATCCCTCGAATGCAAGTTTTTGATAAAACCTCAACGACTTTTTCGGTTTTGTCTTTAGGTACTGTCAGTATTGCAATGTCTACATCATTTTCATTAATGAAATATTCCATATCTTCTACGGAATATATGGGAGTGTTGTTAATTTTACGACCTATTAAGTTGGGATTTGTATCGAAAATAGCAATAATGTCAAAGCCATGAGTTCTGAATTCGCTGTAGTTTGCCAAGGCCTGCCCTAGATTACCTGCTCCTACAAGTACCATTTTATGTAAAGTATTTAAACCTAAAATTTTAGAAATCTCTGTGTAAAGCTGTAATACATTGTATCCATAGCCCTGTTGACCGAATTCACCAAAATTGTTTAAATCTTGTCTTATTTGAGATGCGGTAAAGCCTAAAATCTTGCTGAGGTCTTGAGAAGAAACTCGCTCTACATTATTTTTGAGAAGATTCCCCAAACATTTATAGTATTTGGGCAGCCGTTTAATTACGGCCATGGATACTTTCTTTATCTCACCGGGTTGTTCCAAAATATCACCCCGCTTGTGATTATTTTAACATAAATATATCATATCACTTTTCCTCCCTACTTTTACAGCAAAAACATGAATAAGAAATCACTAAAACCTTGTAAGTTTAATACTTATAAGGAATATTTTTTGTCAAATTTTAATCCTTTTACTGTTATTCTATGTTATTCTATGATATAATATATATGGTGATGAATGTGTTTTTGAAAAAAGATAAAAGGCCCAATGGAAGGATTTATCTATCTATAGTGCAAGGCTACAGAGAACCAGGTACGGGGAAGGTTAAACAAAAAGCTGTTAAGAGTTTAGGTTATTTGGATGAGCTTAAAAAAGAGTTTGAAGATCCTATTGCTCATTTTAAAGAGGTTGCCAAACAAATGACTAAAGAGGCTAAAGAAGCTGTAAGGCCTTTAACTTTTAATTTTTTAGCCGATGAGACTATTGATACTTCTTTTACCCTAAGAAAGAATTTGGGTTTTTCTGTGTTGAGTTTTTTCTATCATCAGCTAAAGATTGATGGATTTCTTATTAATCGGCAGCGGAATTTAGATATTGATTATTCTCTTAATAACATTTTCCAAATGCTTGTGTATTTAAGGGTTTTGTATCCGTGTTCTAAGAAACAGTCTTTTGAGAAGATGGATGATTTCTTTTTAAATTTTGACTTTGAATTGGCTGATGTGTATCGCGCTTTAGATTATTTTAACTTCTACAAAGATGATTTATTATTACATATTCATGAGATGGTTCGTATGGTATATGGAAGGGATATGAGTAATGTCTATTATGATGTGACCAATTATTACTTTGAGATTAATGAATCTGATAGTTTACGTAAGAAGGGCGTTTCTAAAGAACATCGACCTAATCCTATTGTTCAAATGGGGTTATTGATGGATAATTCCGGTTTACCTATTACCTATCGGTTGTTTGAAGGTAATACTAATGATTGCGAGACTTTAATGCCTGTTCTTGATGATTTGAAAGATGATTTTGGTTTAAAACGTATTATTGTTGTTGCTGATAAAGGTATGAATACTGGAGAAAATATTGCTTACAATATTTTACATAAGAATGGTTATATTTATTCTCAGACGGTTCGTGGTGCTAATGCTGATTTAAAAAACTTTGTTTTATCTGATGAAGGATATGTACAGTTTGGGGATGGTTTCAAGATTAAGTCCCGTATAGTCCCAACATATATTTGGGTGACAAATGTATCGGGTAAGAGGGTTAAAGTTCCTATTGAACAAAAACAGGTGGTTTTTTATAGCCCTGATTATGCTAAAAAAGCACGATATGAGAGAGCAAAAGCTGTTGAAAAAGCTAAGAAACTTATTCGAAGCAGCAGATTGCCTGCTAAGGGTTCATTTAAGTACATTATGTCTACTCCTTGTGATAGGGAAACCGGAGAGTTGTATGAATGTGTAGATTTTTATTCTATTGATGAAAAGAAAATTGAAGAAGAGAAAAAGTTTGATGGTTTCTATGCTATTGTTACAAGTGAACTAGATATGCCTGACCGTGAGATTATTGATATTTATAGAGGTCTATGGAGGATTGAGGAATCTTTTAAAATTACAAAGAGTGAACTAAAAACCAGACCTGTATATGTATCCACTAAGGAACATATTGAAGCTCATTTTTTAATATGTTTTGTTTCTTTGCTTTTACTTAGATTGCTTGAGATCAAGACGGAGTATAAGTATTCTACTAAAACCTTAATTAACGAGATGAAAAATATCACTGGGACTTATGTGGATGAGAACTATTATATGTTTGATTATTTTAATGAAATTGTTGAAGATTTAGGGAAGGTAGCAGGTATTGATTTTTCAAAGAGATTTATGACATTAGGAGAAATTAAAAAAATTATAGCTCAAACAAAAAAATGAGTTATTTCACTACAACTTTATGATTAAAATAAAAAGCCTGGACGCCTTATTATTTATAAGGTTCAGGCTTTTTTACTTGGTTTTTGCTGTAAAAGTCAAGATATCACTTTTCCTCAGTCAAATTCAGACATTGAATCGTTAGTGTCAAGTAAAAGTTGGCATTTTTCCTCTCAAATTTTTATCCTGCATAATAATGTGGCTTTTTTATTGTTTTAATAGAGAAAAAATCGTTGTTTTTTAATAAAATCATGCACCTCTAATCAATGATTTTTAAAGTGGGTCTACTATCCCAGTACGAGCTAAAGTTTGATTGAAAATAATCTAAAGTATCTACATTTAAGCTCTATTTTGTAAAACTTGCATTTATTCCACGGTCCTATTGACATGGAGCCCCTACACACCCTCTGGACACTATTGTATCGGGCGAAAATACCCTGTAATTAGCTTATTTCGCTATTTTAAATTGTATCAGAGGGTGTTTACCCATATCAATAGGCTTTCGCGGCATAAAGAGCTTTTTAGTGCAAAGCAAATGATTTTAAAATATGCTTTGACCACCATATGTTATTAAATCCTGAATTGCTTTTCGGCCATTGGTAACTGAACATCCGGAAAAGGGCATACCTCCCCTGCGGACAGGATATATATTTGTTTTTATCTCGTTTGTTTTCGGCTTAGGTTTCTTAATTTCTTTAACTTTTTGTGTAAGTCTTTCTGAAAGCTCTCCTGATAGTAGTGAGTTAATTTTATCATGTAGTTTTCCACTGGCTTTTAAAGCTAGTATTTTGGCTAAATTGTTGGCACCGGCTTTGCTCCAACTCATTTTCCGGTTTTTCATCCTGAGATAGAGTATGTCACATATGTTATGTTCCATAGTACCAAGGTTTCTATAGCTAATTCCTTCGGGAGGAGCTGGTAGTTTAATGTTTTTTCTTTGTTTATAGGGTATTAGACCATCGCGGTTGTTTGTTAGATATTGTTGTAGGGTTTCAAGTTTTTTTACTTCTTTGGCTTCTCCACCACATTTATATTTTAGTTGTTCTATATGGTTTAGGGCTTGGTCTATTTTTAATTTCTTTATCATTCTTGATACTTTTTTGGCTTCTTTTTTATCATAGATGTATTTGTGTATGGCTTGAAATATGTGAAATCTATCTAGCTGGAAATGTTTTAGGGCAAGGGAAGCGCTTTCTTTTATCCAGGAAGCTCCATCTCCGTTTAATATTCTTAATTGTATTTTTTCTATGTTATATTCTTCGCTTACTGTAGCTTCACTTAAATCGGCAAATTCTTTTGAGTTGTGAAACCCTGCTACTACGTTTTTGTTTATTACTACGTATTCGTCACACTTGCCAAAATAGCGCTTTTCCCAACCTTCGTAAGTTACTGCAAGTTTTATTTCTTTTTTCCTGCCACTGCCGCCTTTTCGGTCTTTGCCTTGCATGTTTATGTAAAGACCATCGGATTCTTCAAATAATACTTTTACTTCTCTTTTGCCTTTTAGTTCGCCTTTTTCATATGCTTTTATTTTTTGTTTTTCTTGTTCTTGTATTTTTTCTCCCATCTTTTGAACTACGTCCCATGCTGCTTGATGGCTTATGTCTTGGCCGGTTAGTTCTGTAATGTTTTGGGCAGTTTTTCTGTATGACATGTTTGTTGCGTTTTCTATTATTTTTTCTACTAGGTTTGCTGACATTTGGCCTATGGTTTTGTCCATTTTAAGATACTCATCTAGCAGGCTTATGTAATGCTTGTTTCCATCTTCGTCATAGTATCTATATATCCTTCTGCTGTATTCAATGGTTCCCATTACTGTTTTGATTGATGTCTTTTTTATACATATGTTGCGAAATTTGGCTTTGTCTCGACTTTCCATTATCATTACATCTAGTTTTTCTAAGATTGATTTTATCTTTTCTCTTCCATATTTTAATACCCTTTGGTATATTTCTTTCTCTAGGGTCTTGAAGTCTATGTCATTTAAGGGTAAACTTATATTGAACATGCATTTCACTCCTGTATTTTTTTGTGTGTTAACATTATTATACAGGATTTGCATGTTCTGGGCTACTCTGCTTTGCAGGGTGGCCCTTTTTTGTGCCTACTTTGCATACTATAATTTTACTCTAACCATTGAATCTAAAATTAATTATATCTCCATCTTGGATGATATACTCTTTTCCTTCAAGGCGAAGCTTGCCTAGCTCCCTTGCTTTTACCATATTGCCGCATTCTTTAAAATCCTTAAAGTTTATTACCTCCGCCCTTATAAATCCTCTTTCGATATCCGAGTGTATCTTACCCGCAGCAGCTTTTGCATTTGTACCTCTCGTAATCGTCCATGCCTTTACTTCGTCTTCTCCGGCAGTTAAGAAGGATATTAAATTAAGTTTCTCGTAAATAGCCCTTGCAAGTAAATCTATACCTGATTCTTTAATATTCAGTTCTTTCATAAATACTGCCCTGTCCTGCTCGTCCAGTTCGCTGATTTCTGCTTCCGCTTTGGCACTTACTTCAAAAGCGGGAAGATTTTTTTCCTTGCAATAGTTTAAAATTTTTTCCCTGCTCTCATAACCTTCAGCCAATTGCTGCTCATCAACATTAATAACTATAATTACAGGTTTAACGGTCAAAAAGTCAAGATGTTCAATTATCCGTTGTTCTTCCTCGGATAGCTCAATATCAGAAAGTCCGATTTCATTTTCTAAGGACTCTCTAAGCTTTTGCAAAACTTCTCTTTCCGCTGTAAGTTCTTTAGTAATTTTTTTACCGGCATCTATTCTTTCAATTCTTGTTTCTACAAGCTGAAGATCCGCCAAGAGCAATTCCATCCCGATATTTTCAATATCTCTGATTACATCTATTGACCCTTCGGGGTGCAGTATGCTTTCATCTGAAAATGCCCTGACTATATGGACAAGACAATCAACTTTTCTTATATTATCAAGAAACTGGTTGCCGGAACCTTTCCCTTCACTGGCTCCGCTTACTAAACCCGGTATATCAATAACTTCGATCTGAGCATATGTAACCTTTTTCGGTTTATAGACCTCTGCCAAGAAATCAACTCTTTCATCAGGCACCCTTGCAAGACTGAAATTAGCGTTGATTTTTCCGCTTTGAAATGCACTTGTTTCTACTTTTGCGTTTGTCAATAAATTAAAAAAAGTAGTTTTACCTACAGTAGGTAATCCAACTAATCCAACCTTCAATTTAACAAATCACCTCTTAACTTTTAAATCCAATGCTGTGGTTTTACAAATCCTTAATATATATTTTATCCTTAAAACAATTATAAAGCAACATATAACGCTGAAGTTAAAGTTGCTATTTATAACTTGCTATCGTTAACTTTACAACTTTTTTACTTAAAAATAAAACGTAGAAACGGTATATCCCGCTCTACGTCCTAATTTCGCTTTGGTGGAGAATAGGGGGATCGAACCCCTGACCTCTTGAATGCCATTCAAGCGCTCTCCCAGCTGAGCTAATTCCCCTCCTGGTTTATGACAAAACTGTTAATCCACAAGCATTTATTAGTATAATAGGTTTTAAAAAAAAATGTCAAGGTATCTTTTGGTGGGCGCGGCAGGTTTCGAACCTGCGACCTCTTGAATGTGAATCAAGCGCTCTCCCCCTGAGCTACGCGCCCTTACTTTGGTGGAGATAAGGGGGATCGAACCCCTGACCTTCTGATTGCGAACCAGACGCTCTCCCAGCTGAGCTATATCCCCATAAATACAGCATCATATTAAACAACTGATTGAAATGCAATGTGAAGTAATTATAATATAAAATTCATCAAAATTCAAGGCCGGCTGTTTTTATTTTAATTGACCGGGAGTTTGACAGTTGCGCATGAATAAAAACCTTACAAAGGCCGATATCACAACATTTTTGTTGTCAAATTTTTAATATATTTTGTTGTATGGTGTTGTATATTAATCTTATCCATGATATAGTAAGCTTAGCAGAGGATGGTGAATATATGAAACTATATTATGATAAGAAGTCTAAGGATCCTACATATTTTATCCAGATGGGGTTTCGCAACGGTAAAAAGACAACAACTAAAAATGTAAAGAGAATCGGCAAACATTCCGAGCTTCTTAAAATATCTTCTGATCCCCTTGCTTATGCTAAGGAACAGGTGCGTAAGTATAATGAGGAATACAAAAAAGGTAAAGCTGATATGGACATAAAACTTGATTTTAGTGAGAAGCTGACGGCTGCTAATTACATTGCATCAAAGTCAACTCTCGTAAATATCGGCTACTTTATTCTACAGAAAATCTATCATGATCTTAAGATCGCTGATTTTTTTAAACAGATTCAGACAGATAGTAAGGTTACATTTAGCTGTAATGACATAAACAGATTTTTTACCTTTGCAAGGATACTTGACCCTAAATCCAAATGGGGGACATTTGATAAGCTGGATACATATTTTGAGCAGCCCTCATTTGAGTATCAGCATATACTGCGTTTTATGGATATATTGGAAGATAATTATGATAGGTATTTAGAGCATCTTTATTTAAACAGTGAAAATATCGCTGTAAGGAATACATCGGTATGCTATTTTGACTGTACAAACTATTACTTTGAAACCGAAGAAGAGGACGAGGACTTTGTAGATGAGGTAACAGGGGAGATAATTAAAGGGTTTCGCAAGTATGGCCCTTCAAAGCAGCACCAGCCCAGCCCTCTTGTGCAAATGGGGCTTTTCATGGACGGTAACGGCATCCCTATATCAATGTGCATCAATCCCGGCTCTGACAATGAGCAAAAATCCGCCATCCCTTTAGAAAAGAAAATCACAAAGATGTTTAAGGGAAAGCCGTTCATCTACTGTGCAGATGCAGGCCTTGGCTCTCTTGATATAAGGCATTACAATTCATTCGGGAGAAGGGCTTTCATTGTAACGCAATCAGTAAAGAAACTGTCCAAACCTCTAAAGGATGCAATGTTTAACGATTTCGGCTACAGGCTTCTTTCAGATGACTCTCCTGTTACGATTTTCCATATGAAGGAGTTTGACAGATTTAATAAAGAAAACCTTTCTTTGTACAACGATGTCGCCTATAAGGTAATAGATGCGTCAAAGGCGGTAGATGTCGGCCTGTATGAGGAAAAGACGTTTAAGAATGGCACTAGCAAGAATGTAAAGTCCAAGGCTGCTTTAAAGCAGCGCATCATCGTCACATTTTCAAGGAAAATGATGGAATACCAGCGAAGTATAAGGAATAGGCAGATTGAAAGAGCAAAGGACATCATAAAGCATAATGCCGTAGAGGATGTAAAAAAAGGGCCGCATGATGTGACCCGTTTCATAAGGAAGATATCCGTCGGAAAAAGTGGGGAAAAAGCCTCTGATTGTTATGAACTCGATAAAGCCGCAATTGAAAGAGAGGAAAAATATGACGGCTACTATGCAGTTGCGACAAATCTGGAAGATAGCGCAAAATCAATACTTGAGATAAATTCAAGGCGCTATAAGATTGAAGACTGTTTTCGGGTACTAAAGACCAACTTTCGCGCAAGGCCAATCTACCACAGAAACAAGGAAAGGATAATAGCGCACTTTATGATTTGCTACACCGCACTCCTGATTTACAGGTTATTGGAGTATAAACTGGATCAATACGGCAAACACTTTACAACGGAAAATATTCTAGAGACGTTAAAGAACATGAATGTTGCAAACATGAATGATATGTGCTATATGGCAACATACACGGCAAGTAAGGTGTGTACCGCTTTAAACGGCATATATGTCTTGGGGCTTGATAAGAAATACTACAAGCCGAAGGAGTTAAATAAAATCATTAAAAAAATCTCTAAGTAAAATTCCCATACAACATTTTAAAAAACCTAAGAATTAATGGAATTCACTATTATAGCGGATTCCATTAATTATGCATTTTTGCAAGTGTCGAAAACGGGATTATAATATAAAATTCATCAAAATTCAAGGCCGGCTGTTTTTATTTTAATTGACCTATTCTATTTATCGGCCATATTCGGTAGGTTGCTTTCCCTATCACTTGATTTTGTGAAACATACTTATTCTCCCAAAACCTACTGTCTTTAGAATTATTTCTATTATCACCCATCATAAAGTAGTGGCCTTCAGGAACTTTATATGGCCCGGAATCACTATACATAGGTTCTTTTATATATGCTTCCTGGACTGGCTCATTATTTCTATAAAGCGTTCCATCCTTGATTTCTATTATATCCCCGCCCTTACCAATAAGACGCTTTACAAAAGTCTGATGCGGATCATCAGGATATTTAAAAACTACTATATCATTATAATCCGGAACCTGAAATCGATATATAAACTTATTAACAAGAATCCTATCATTTATTTCAATCGTAGGAATCATAGAACCTGTAGGCACTATCATAGGTTCAAAAATTAAACCCCGTATAATAAGAGCAAGCACTAGTGCAAATACAATCGCTTTAATCCATTCTATTACCTCTGATTTTATGTCTTTTTGCATATACACTTCACCGAACCCCAAATTTATATCGCTATTAATATTTCTCAATTGAAGCTGTAAAACCTAAAACCACCTATTTATTATAACACAAAATAATTTTTTACAAAGCCTTTATGAAAAAATTGTTAGCATCAAATATCCTGCAAGTGTTAATACATATCTTTAAAACTTATGGATAATATCATACATAGTTTAATTGCTGCAGCCGAATTAGTAGAACTAAGGTTTTTTTCCAAACCTTACTACATACCGCATTTTTCCGTCTCGAACAAATTTATCCACCCATGTGTCGGTTTCTTTTACATCGGTAAGATAAACCTTATTCTGCTCCAAATCCTTTTCTAACGTAAATTTCATCATCAATCCTTCTTCAGTATGCGGAAATCTTTGTGCAGAAATGAAATTACCCATCGAATATATTACATATTTTTTGATTATCCGGCCATCAGTCTCTTGGACTTCCATCCATTCACCCGGTTGAATTACATGGGGATGGCTGGCTACTATAATATCGGCACCGTTTTTGAGCACAAGATGTGCTAAATTTCTCTGTGCTTTAGAAGGCGATTGCTGATACTCTTCGCCAAAATGAAGATATACTACCACAGCATCGGCTTTTTCTCGAGCCCTTCTTATATCCCCCAGTATCAGTTCTTCATCAATAAGATTCACCAGATACTTTTTATCGGTGGGAACAGGTATGCCATTAGTGCCATAGGTATAGGATAGGAAAGCAATGTTTATATTATTTACTTCTTTCACCAGAATTTTCTCTCTGTCCTCTTCAGATTCATAAGTTCCGACAGGCGTTAGACCCCGCTCTTTTAGAACCTCTATAGTTCGAAGAGCTCCTTTAGCACCCCGATCAAGACTATGGTTATTCGAAGTAACGATTATGTCAAAGCCGGCGTCTTTTAGAGCATCAGCCAACTCGTCAGGGCTATTAAACATGGGATAGCCTGTATATTTTTGTTCTTTACCTGCCAATGTCGTTTCAAGGTCAGCCATAGCTATATCGGCTGAAGTTATTTCATCTTTTACTACATGGAAGAACTCCGAGTAATCAAAACTATCATTTTTTTCATTGTAACCTGCCCAAATCTGACCATCGTGCATCATTACATCCCCCACAGCAAGTAGAGTCACAGTTGGATTTGGCAAGTCTTCTTTTTCTTCCGGGAGCTGTTCTTCGATAAAGTTTTGCGTCATATCGCCAATTATTTCTGTTTCCGGCATATTTATACCCAAAAGTTCACAGATGCTTAAGCCTTTGTAACCAGCGTAGATATATGCAACGGCACTAATGGTAATAATAATTGAAATAATCAAGGCAACCTGAGAGCTGTAAAATGCTTTTTTCTTTCTTTTCATTAAAGCAACCTCTTTCCTCATACTGCTTTAGGCATACAACAATTTTTTTTGAATCTTATACCCTCTATTAATTTAAATGCACGTCCTATATTGCTATAATATTATATTATTTTAAAAAAATAAACAAATAAAACAGAGTAACTACAGCTTTAGAGATTTCTATAAATAAGCTCTGTTTTGTATAAAGTGTAGAATTTCCATAAAAATTTTTTGCTATTTTTTCAATTTCATAAAACAGTCAACTATATTATCATTTAAGTATAGAAAACATATCGGAAAGAGGGAAAAGGACTTATGGCCAAGGTAATATTTAAAAATATAAATAAGGTTTATCCTGGCGGCATCAAAGCCGTTATAGATTTCAATCTTGAAATTGAAGACAAGGAATTTGTAGTGCTTGTAGGCCCTTCCGGCTGTGGAAAATCTACCACTCTTAGAATGGTAGCAGGGCTTGAGGAAATCTCCTCAGGAGAATTATATATTGGCGATAAACTCGTAAATGATGTTTCTCCAAAGGATCGTGACATAGCAATGGTTTTTCAAAACTATGCTCTTTATCCTCATATGAATGTTTATGACAACATGGCTTTCGGCCTAAAATTAAGAAAAATACCCAAATCTGAAATTGACCAACGGGTAAAGGAAGCTGCCTCCATACTTGGCATTGAAAACCTTCTCGATCGTAAACCTAAAGCATTATCCGGAGGGCAACGGCAGAGAGTGGCACTGGGACGAGCAATCGTGCGGGAACCTAAAGTTTTTTTGATGGATGAACCATTATCCAACTTAGATGCAAAGCTTAGAGTTCAAATGAGAACTGAAATTGCAAAACTTCATGATAGACTTAAAACTACTTTCATTTACGTCACACACGACCAGACCGAAGCTATGACCATGGGCAGCCGTATTGTTGTAATGAAGGACGGATACATCAATCAAGTAGATACACCACAAAATATCTATGATTATCCGATTAACACATTTGTTGCAGGGTTCATTGGCAGCCCCCAAATGAACTTTATTGATGCACGGCTTTTAAAGGAAAACGGCAAAGTCTATGTAAGCTTAAATGACGTAAAACTACTCATCCCGGAAGGCGTTGTTAAAAAAATTGACCCTTCATATTTAGATAAAGAAATTATCTTGGGAATACGCCCTGAAGACATCCATGATGAAGCAGCATTTCTTGATTACTTTCCAGAATACTGCTTGAATGCAAAAGTAGATGTCATAGAGCTGCTTGGCTCAGAAACCTTTCTTTATCTTACTGTGCAAGGAAATTCTCTTACTGCACGAGTTGACCCGCGCAGCAATGCTCGCGTAGGCGATACCATTAAAATCGGTTTTGATATGAATAAGCTCCATCTCTTTGACAAGACTACAAAAAATCGAATATTAAGCTGATTTAAATCTTGTTTAGTTGTTAATTTGTCAAAACTAGTAAAAAGGCAATTACTCCTTGCAATAAGTTCATAGGGTAATTGTCTTTTTATATCTTTTATTTTTGTTTTAAATAGGATATCATATTTATGGTGATAAGTATGGAAGGTTTATTATTATCGATTTTATCTGAAATAAATTCAAATATAAAAACACCTTTTGTATTGCTTGATAAGCATGGTCAAAAGATTTTTGGTCAAGACTTAAAGGGCGATAATATAAGTGAAAAAAATATATTTCTAATAAATAAAATTTATACTTTACAAGCTTTACTGCCAAAAAATCAGTTGGAAGACTTATGCTTTTTTCTTGAAATTACGGTTAAAGCAAAATTCGATAGAGAACTGGCAGCTTTCATCAACGGAAAAAATTCCATATTAACTGATTTTCCTTTTCCTTGTGGTTTGGCTTTGATTCAAAGTGAGTTTCTTGCAGAAATAGAAGGGTTTATTAATACAATTTTCGAAGAAGGCATGACTGCTAGAATCGATGATATATTACTGTCATTTTTACCTATGAGCAATTTAGATGAATTAAAAGAAACTTCTACAGCATTATATCAAACTATAGCTGAAGAAGTTTCTCAAAAAGCCGTCATCAGTCTTGGAGGAATTGCACATTCTCAATCTGAGCTAATCAGAGCTTTCAATGATGCTAAAAAAGCTTTGATATTTGCTTCTCGAAAAAATTTCGGTGTTCTTCATTATCCGGAAATGGCTTTAGAGCTGCTTATTTCCTTACTGCCTTCAGAAATTCGCCATAACTATAAAAATGAAATGGAAATGAATTTTAAAGACTTAGATAGTGATACCATAAATACAATACGAGTTTTCCTCGACTGCAATCTTCACATAGCACAAGCAGCTCGACATCTCTATATTCATCGAAATACGCTCATTTATCGACTGGATAAAATTTATACCATTACAGGACTGGATTTGCGAAATTTTAATGATGCCATAAAAATGAAAATTCATCTCATTTTAAATGACTTTTTCTAGTGATTCCTTAAAATTGTGCAAACACACCATAGTTTTTAAAGTAGTTCATTTCTTCCCATTTCTTTCAGCTGTTCTACAACCTTCTTAACATCTTGAGCTTTTTCTTTTGGGCATACCAATAGGGCATCATTGGTTTCTACAACAATCATATTTTCCAAACCTACCGCTGCTACTAAGCGGCTGTTGGAATAAATTATAGAATTTCGTGTATCGATGGCTATAAAATCACCTCGTGTGATATTGCCATTTTCATCAAGAGGAAACACTTCTCCTAAGGAATCCCAAGATCCTACATCACTCCAGCCAAAGTCTCCCGGAATAACAACGACTTTATCAGATCTTTCCATTACACCATAATCAATAGAAATACTTTGTAAAGCAGGATATATTTCTTCAACTACAGTTTTCTCCTTAGGTGTATCTATAAACGGCTCAAGTTCTAATAAACCTCTGTAAAGCTTTGGCAAAAATCTTTCAAAATTCTCAAGAATAACTGATGCCTTCCATGCAAACATTCCACTATTCCAAAGATAGTTTCCGTTCTTTAAATATTCTTTTGCCTTGGCAAGATTAGGTTTTTCCACAAAATCTACAACTTCATATGCTATTTTACCCTCTGCAGGTATGGAGCGTTCCCTGTCGTATTTTATATAGCCATATCCCGTAGACGGAAAGGTGGGATTGATTCCTATAGTTACCAGCTTTTCAGTGTTCTCGGCTATACTGTAAGCAGCGTTTAAAACTCTTTGAAATTCATCAGCGTCTTTTATATAATGATCTGAAGGGAAAACGCCCATTACAGCATCGCCGCAGCGTTTTTTAATAACCATAGCCGCATAACCGATACACGCTGCAGTATTGCGCCCAACAGGTTCTGCCAAAACATTTGCTTCAGGTATATCTTCCTGAATAACTTTGCTTAGCATTTTCTTTTGGATTTTATTGGTAACTATTATTATTTTATCAGTCGGAACGATACTTTTAATTCTTTTTATTGTATCATTAATCATGGTGTCTTCGCCGGTTATATTCAAAAACTGTTTCGGCGTATTTGCCCTGCTTAATGGCCAAAATCTAGTTCCTCCCCCACCGGCCATAATTACTCCATACATATACGTTTCCTCCCGTATCTTATTATCAATATAAGGATATTGTATCCTTATTTGTAAAATATGTTACATCCTATAACTTTATTTATTACTTTTTAGATGCGTTTTAATCACATATATAATACTTGAACAATGCCTGAGTTCCGCTATTCTCTTCACCTTTTTGGGCCAATTCTTCATATAGGGAAAGGGCCAGTTCAAGTCCGGGAGTTTTGAGCCCCATCTCTTTAGCTGATTCAAGAGCGATTCTCATATCTTTAATAAAGTGTTTTATGTAAAAACCCGGTTCAAAATCTCCCGATAGCATTCTAGGTGCTAAATTGCTAAGGGACCAACTGCCTGCCGCTCCTGATTCTATGCTCTTTAGAACATTTTGGGGATTAAGACCTGCTTTTTTAGCATATGCCATAGCTTCACAAACACCTATCATATTAGAAGCAATCGCAATTTGATTGCACATCTTCGTGTACTGTCCGGCACCAGAGCCGCCCTGTAAAACAATGTTTTTGCCCATTGCCTCAAATATAGGCCTTACCGCTTCAAATGCTGCTGATTCGCCACCTACCATAATAGAAAGTTTTGCTTCTCGCGCTCCAACATCGCCGCCGGAAACAGGCGCATCTAATGCATGCAATCCCTTAGCTTTTGCTGCTTCATAAATTTTTTGAGCCAGTTTAGGGCTTGATGTAGTCATGTCAATGAGATAAGAACCTGCCTTAGCATTTTGTATAATTCCGCTTTCGCCAAAATATACCTCTTCTACATCTTTAGGATACCCCACCATTGTTATAATAACATTAGCTTCCCCTGCAATTTCCGCTACCGTATCCTTCCATATAGCACCCTGCTTAATCAGTTCTTCTGCCTTGGCCTTTGTCCGGTTGTAAACCATTACTTTATAGTCGGATTTTAATAGATTTGTCGCCATGCTCCTGCCCATAACACCAGTGCCTATGAAACCGATAATTATCCTTTCTTTACAAACTGACATTTAACTTCCTCCTTATATTTTATCAAAATCACTGAAATTAAAATGCTTTAATTGCTAACAATGTTGCTCTTACAAAAACAATGTAGTAATCATTGACTCAATTCCTGTAAGGCTTCAGCATAAGCATTCATGGTTTTTTCATCAAAGCAAACCATATACACTTTTTCAATGCTTTCATTATCCTTTAAAAAATTAAGTATCTCTCGAATAGCAATTTTAGCTGCACGATTTAAGGGGAATCTGTATGCTCCTGTGCTTATAGATGGAAATGCAATTGTTTTTATACCATTCTTAGCTGCAAGCTCAAGAGAATTTCTATAGCACGAGGCAAGAAGCTCATCCTCATTCGCATTGCCTCCTTGCCATACTGGCCCCACTGTATGTATTACATATTTCGCTGGCAGTTTATATCCCTTTGTGATTTTTGCCTCACCGGTTTTACAGCCATTTAATTTGCGGCATTCCTCCAAAAGCTCCGGTCCGGCAGCACGATGTATGGCGCCATCAACGCCGCCGCCACCGAGCAATGTATTATTTGCCGCATTTACAATGGCATCAACCTCAATCTTCGTGATATCACCTAAAACAACCTGAATTTTCTCCATTAACATCACCCCATTAAATTATATATTGGCAGATTTTTACTTATTTGCTTTAAAGGTTTTAGCTGGTTTTTAATTAAAGAAAATTTCGGTTAAAATATGTTTATAATTTATACATGCCTTTTTACTTACTAAAAATACCCATAACTACATTATATCAAATTTTCTAACAAAAATTAAATTAAAATATTTATGAAAAGTTCTTTCCCACTCTCCAAGCTGTGACAAGCAAAGTGACTTTTTTGTATATGCATGCATAGAGCGCTGCAGACTTAAAGAAGCTCATGCATTAACCTCATAGCCGATATATTCGTTCATTACCAATTATAATTAAAGAAGAGAGCATCCTTGCCAACTTTAAAACAGTTTAAGACGCTCTCTTCTTTATGAGTAATTTTATAAAAAACTAAAAACAGTTTGGAAATCGCTATAGCACTTAGTTTTTTGTGAAATAGTCCAAAGCTCATTGGCCTCGGCAAAGCCCTGTTTGAGGAACAGGAAATTCCTTTGTTTTTATTCGAACCGAAAGTAGGCTTTCAAGAAACTTTGCCAACCCATCATTGTTGTTGGTATCTGTCACATAATTTGCTTTGCTCTTTACTTCATCTGGGGCATTTCCCATCGCCACTCCTAAGCCTGCGTATTCAATCATTTCTATATCATTGATATTATCTCCAACAGCTATTATTTCTTCAGGCTTTATATTGAGTTTTTCAGATAAAACAGCAAGACCTTTTGCTTTTGACACACCGCCTTTTAAAATGTCAATACAATTATCTATGGCAGATGTTATTGAAATTCTATCACCATATTTTTTTATGATTTTATCAGTAAAATCTTTTAAATCTTCTCGTCTTTCATTCCCATAGACAACTATCTTTAACGGTGCATCATCCATAGCTGCAATAGTTTTTTCAATATTTCCCGTATTTTTAACCGGTATAAAGACAAAATCCCTTAATAGATTAAAATATCCTCTCAATGAATGTTTTAATGGAGCACGTAAAAAACTTTTGAAATAATTATTGCGATAATTGGACCCCAGGTATATCTTTCCTTCTCTTGTGAAAACTTGAATTTTAAAATCTTCATAACCGGCAGCCATTCTCATAACATCTGCTGCTATTTCCTTTGGAAGAAGATTATAGATCGTATGATTTGTATTTATGTCTTTTATAATTGCTCCATCACCACAAATAAGCGGGGCGCTTATCTGTATTTTTCGTGCTATTCTAATTGCACTAATATAATGTCTTCCGGTTGCTATAGTTACATTTATTCCTGCATCTTTTGCATTTTTAATTGCATGCATAGTTCGAGAAGTAATAATATGGTCACTGTTAATAAGAGTACCATCAATATCCAATGCAATCAATTTAAAATCGCCATTAAATAACCTGCAAGTATTTCCTTTACACATCATTAATTCATTCCTTTTCCTTAAACCCTATCATATAATTTATTATATCGTATTACCACATTTTTTCAATCAAAAACGAAGACCCGTTTTTTATTTTACACTTATTAGTAATTTATGTAAAAGACTAAAATGAACCTTAAATAATGCATTTTTATATTCAAGGTTCTTTATTTTTAGTATAGTTATAATCAAGTCAATAGGTCTTTAGTGCAGAGCATAACGGGAATCGCCGGAGCATTGTTTTCAGTTTTACCTAGTTTTTAGTTTTCGTTCATTAAGTTCCTTATCATCCAGCAATTTTGCCCGGAATATTGCGTCATCACCAAACCGGTCTTTAATTTCATCCATAACTCTGTTTAATTTCCGCTTCTTATCTTCATTATCAAACAAAGATACTTGATCGAATTCCTTGACCAGATTAGAAAGGCTCACCCCTAAAAGCCTTAGGGGGGTTTTCCCATCCCAATTACTGTAAAGGAGTTTTCTGGAAGCATTATAAATATCCTCGGTGCTGTTTGTATAAAAAATAGTAACTGAGCGTGTAATAGTATCAAAGGAAGCATATCTTAATGTAACGGTAACGGTACGGCCCATATAGTTTTCCCTACGGACCCTTCGCCCCACCTGCTCTGACAAGAACAGCAGCACTATCTCCGCATCATCAAAGGATGTTATATCTTTGGGCAGGGTAATAGAATGGCCCATAGACTTGGCGTCATCCATAGAATGTGGGTTTACAGCACTATCATCAATACCATTTGCCCAAAGGTGTAAATAACTGCCGTTTAAACCGAAGGCCTTCTCTAAAAACTCCTGTGGAGCTTCTGCCAAATCTCCTATTGTTTTTATATTCATTCGTTTAAGTTTTTCTGCCATACGCCTTCCTACTCCGAATAATTCATTTACAGGTAGGGGCCAAAGCAGTTTTGGTACATCTTCCGTAGTCAACACAGTAATAGCATTAGGTTTTTTCATATCTGAAGCCATTTTAGCCAAAAGTTTGTTACATGATACTCCTATGGAACATAATAAATCAAGCTCTTTGGCAATAGCAGCCTGTATTTTACGTGCAATAGCCACAGAATCGCCAAAGAGTCTTTCACATCCGGTAACATCAAGCCAAGCCTCATCAATGCTGAAAATCTCTATCTGAGGAGAAAATCTTCCCAGAATGCTCATCACTTTTTGGCTGGTTCTTAGGTATAAATCATAATCGGGTTTTATAAAAACAGCTTGCGGACATAGCTTTTCTGCCTGCCATTTAGGCATGGCCGTCTTTACTCCATATCGGCGAGCTTCATATGATGCCGTTAAAATAATACCATTTCTCTTTTTCGGGTCTCCCGCCACCATGACAGGCTTACCTTTAAGACTTGGATCCTTTGCCTGATGGCAGGAAGCATAAAAGGCATTCATGTCCACATGTAAAATAGGAAGCATTGACACCACCCTCTGCCAAACATATGTTCTGCTATTATTCTATCATCCCCTTACGTTAAAATCAATATGCTGTGTACCCGAGTCAGTGTCATACAAAAGTTGGAAATTTTTTTCGGATGTGGCAGACCGGCAAGGGGATATTTCGGTTTTCATAAAAAATTACTCAAAATTTAACAGCAAATTTATAAGGGCACTTGATGAGACTTGGTAAAAGTTTCATTTGGAGGCAAGAATAACACTTTATCTTAAGATAAAGGAAGAAGATAAGGGAAGGTTTAATTTGTTAAGCTTAACAAATTAAACCTTCCCTTATAGCTATTACCTAGTCATTCGCAATTATCTCAAGTCTTTTACTCGCTGGGCTTTTCCTTCAAAACGTTTCAAGGAATTGGGTGCTACCAATCTTACCTTGGCATTTAGCCCCAACACCGTATAAAGTCGATGAACAATACGTTTTTCTAAAGCCTCCAGTTCTTTAAAGCGGTCGGTAAAAATTTCTTCAGTGACTTCCACTTGAACTTCTAGTTCATCCATATATCCGTTTTTAGTTACAACCAGCATATAATTAGGGGTAAGACCTTCGGATTGTACCAAAACGCTTTCTATTTGAGATGGAAATACATTCACACCTCGGATTATAAGCATATCATCGGTTCGCCCCGATATCTTCTTCATGCGCATACTCGTCCTGCCGCAGCGGCATGGTTCCGGATTTAATGAAGATATATCTCTTGTTCTATATCGGATTATAGGGAGAGCTTCCTTTGTCAATGTTGTAATGACTACCTCCCCTTCTTCTCCATAATCCTTAGGCTCTTCAGTTACGGGATCAATGATTTCAACAATGAAATGATCTTCTGCTATATGCATACCGTCTTGAAATTGACATTCGCCGGAAACCCCCGGTCCCATCACTTCGCTAAGCCCATAATTATCGGTAACCAGAATTCCCCATCGTTTCTCTAGTTCTTGCCGCATTTCCTCAGTACAGGCTTCAGAACCAAAGAGGCCATATTTTAATGGAAGTTTTTTTGGATAAATGCCCATTTTTTCCGCCACCTCTGCCATATATAAGGCATATGACGGAGTTGAAATCAATGCTGTAGCTTCAAAGTCCTGCATAAGCATAATTTGTCGTTCAGTATTTCCTACCGACACAGGTATTACAGCCGCTCCTACTTTCTCAAGCCCATAATGAAGGCCAAAGGCTCCTGTGAAAAGCCCGTAGCCAAAAGCAACCTGAGCCATATCCTTATTAGTTACACCTGCCTGAGTTACCACTCTGGCAACGAGTTCAGACCAGGTTTCAAGGTCATTACGAGTATAACCCACTACCGTAGGTTTTCCTGTGGTGCCTGAAGAAGCATGCACTCGTAATAATTCATCCTTGGGAACAGCAAAAAGTCCAAAAGGATAATTATCTCTCAAGACATCCTTTGTTGTAAAGGGAAGTTTTCTAATATCATCCAGTTTACGAATATCCTGAGGGTGAACCCCCATTGAATCTAGAGTTTTTCTATAATAAGGCACATTATCGTAAACCCTTTTTACTGTTGCTTTTAGCCGTTCTAACTGGATTTCTTCAATGTCCTTTCGTGGTGCACACTCCCACTTTTTATTCCAAATTATTGGCACTTGGCCCCTCCTCCTTTTTTATGCAGCTATAATTTATATGAATCATTTAAGATAAATATATTTACACGACTAACAGCAGGAGGAAGATTATTAAAAGTCTAATTTTAATCACTGTCCATCCTACCGTGCTACATTTTTTATTTATTAAATCACATCTGAAATCCTGTATTCTGCCATGATACAATTTCTTTAATCTTTTTTAAAATTTACACATAATAAATATAAAATAGCAA
The DNA here is from genome assembly GCF_000328765.2 of Tepidanaerobacter acetatoxydans Re1. Lineage (NCBI taxonomy): Bacteria > Bacillati > Bacillota > Clostridia > Thermosediminibacterales > Tepidanaerobacteraceae > Tepidanaerobacter > Tepidanaerobacter acetatoxydans. The sequence goes on along the minus strand of NC_019954.2, from coordinate 623,217 downwards.
ACTCTACCTTTATTGTCAATACTTCAAATTTTTATGGTTATGTCAAGTTATGTTATATGACCTAAGGTGATTTTAGACTATCAACTTTTTTCATGCTGCCAATTGCAACTTTTGTTCAGTTATATCTATTTAAGCCAAACTAATTTTCCGTCTTCTTATCATCTACGATTTTTATAATTAGATTTCTATTCCTAGGACCATCAAATTCGCAGAAAAAGATTCCCTGCCATCTACCTAAAACTAATCTTCCATCTTCGATAATAAGCATCGCTGTATCTCCAATCAATGAAGCTTTTATGTGGGCATCGGAATTTCCTTCAACATGCCTGTAACTGTCTTTGTATGGAATTAGTTTGCTTAAAGTTTCCAATATATCATTGGCAACATCTGTGTCAGCACTCTCGTTAATGGTAACTGCAGCAGTTGTGTGTGGTACAAAAATATAACAAATTCCATTTTTGACACCTGACTCGCTGACACTCTTTTGTACAATCGAAGTTATATCCAACATCTGATTTCGCCGGTCGGTCTTAATTGCGATTTTTCTCATACACATTACCTCCAAGATTTCAATCTATGCTATAGAAAGTATGTAATTATATTTCGTTACACAAAACAAAAAATCCTTTACCATTATTATAAATTGAAGGATAATCTATTTTAAAGTAGAATACGATAAGATAGGCACAACATATAATCTAAGGGGGACAAAAATCTTGATTAAAATAAATAAAGAAAGACTTGTAATGCAGTCTGTGCAGGGCAAAATTCACAGCCCTACGGTAAACAGTCCTTATAGAGTTGACAGAAATGGTCAAGGCAGAATCCTTCCGGCTACAGGTGGAATAACTTACAATGTAAAGCTCGGAGATTCTTGCATGAATTTGGTGGGAGATCATATCGAGCCCGGTGTAAGCATAAAAAATGAAAATACCCAGGAAAACAATGCTCTAATGATGCTTTCATGTATAGGCAATGAAGCTGTGGTTATAAGCGGAAACGCTAAGGATGCTAGAGGTATTGTTACAGGCATGCACAGCGGAATTGATCATGTTTTGATATATTTTAATGATGAAGATATGAATAAAATGGCCATAGGAGATACCATTCTTGTTAAGGCATTTGGACAGGGTTTAAAAATCGAAGGTTTCGAAGATGTTACATGCATGAATTTGGACCCGAACCTGTTTGAAAAAATAGATTTAAAGATAGACCAAAATGGAACTTTGGAAGTGCCTATTGTAGCAGAAATACCTGCATATCTTATGGGGTCGGGTATTGGCAGCTCTACGGCATTTATGGGCGATTATGATATAATGACGGGTGATAAAGAAGCAAACAAGACATTCGGTATAGATAAATTAAAATTTGGCGATTTAGTTCTCTTAAGAGACTGTGATAATACCAATGGAAGACAGTATTTAAAGGGTGCGGTATCCATAGGAGTTGTTATTCACAGCGATTGCGTGCTGTCCGGACATGGCCCCGGAGTAACTGTAATCATGAGCTCTAAAACGACTAAAATTAAAGGTATTTTTAATGATAAAGCAAATATTGGACATTACCTAGGGATTGACTGAATAATTGGGGACGGAACCGTCCCCAATTATTCACGCTATTTTCTTCATGCCTCTGGTATTTTCTGCCGCTTGCTTGACCTCTTCGAGGCTCTTCCCAAAACTTGCCTCCATAGCCGCTGAAATAGCTCCTTCAAAGAAGGGTGAATCTGCTAGTTGTGTCTTGGATTTTATAGGCTCTTCTAAACTTTCAATAGCCATTTCTGCACTCATTACCGCACTGCCCAGATCCGGAATAATCAATACACCGTCACCGTCAAAGACCTCCATAACTTTTTCTTCAATTAGAAAGACATCGGTGCCCAGTCTGTTATCTGATGTGCCGGCAGCTACTTCAATTTTTATTTTGCCTCTTATCACTTGCTCTATTATTTCCTTAGCTCCATCTGCCATTTTTTTACTATGTGATACTAACACGATACCAACCAATGCATCACCCCATTTCACTTTGACAATATTTATCAATTATTTTTATCGTGTATTGCCTTGTATACTGCCGCTAACATAATATAGCAGGAAGTAGCACCCGGGTCCTGATGACCAATACTTCTTTCCCCTAGGTAACTAGCTCTTCCTTTTTTTGCAATTATGCCTTTAGTGTATTCTACCCCATCTTTTGCTGCTTTTACTGCCTCTTCCATGAGTTTTATATCTACAGGTGATGATTTTTTCAATACTTCTACCGCAGGTTCTAAAGCATCTATTATGGTTTTCTCGCCCTTTTCGGCTTTCCCACGCATCTTAATGCCTTCAAGAGCAGCATCCAAAATTATTGGCAAATCATTAAAATCAAGTTCTTTTTTGGCTCCAACCGCTTGACCTGCCCTCATAAATGCTGTACCGTACAAGGGGCCGGAAGCGCCACCGACGGTCGATACTAGCGTCATTCCTACGGTTTTCAAGATACTGCCACAGTCCTTATCACCCATTGTGGATATTTTTTCATTGACAGCTTTAAAACCTTTTGACATATTTATACCGTGATCAGCATCACCAATAGCTGAATCAAGTTCCGTCAAAAAATCCTTATTTTCCTGAATATCATGTGCTATCAGATTTATAATTTCGATTAATTCTGCACTATTTACTGCCAAGTCTCCCGTCTCCTTTCAAAAGATGCATCATAATTGTCTTAAAGCAGGAGTATCGGCCTGGGCATCCAATAATTGTTTTAATTCATCATCCAATTTTAATAAGGTGATTGATGCTCCGGCCATTTCAATTGAGGTCATAAATTCTCCTACAAAGGTTTTGTATACTGAAATTCCTTTTTCTTTCAATATTTGACTCACTCTACGATTCATTATGAACTGTTCCATAAGGGGTGTGGCACCAAGGCCATTTATCATTACCGCTACTTCATCCCCTGATTTATACGGTATATCATTTATTATTTTATCCATCAGATGATCCACTAACTCATCAGCTTTCATAATATGTGTACGCTTAGTTCCAGGTTCTCCGTGAATGCCCATTCCTATTTCCATTTCATCCTCTGCCAGAGTAAAAGTAGGTTTCCCTGCAGCAGGTACTATACAAGGTGTTAGTGCCATCCCCATGCTTCTAGTGTTTTTAATAACTTTTTCTGCCACCGCTTTTACGTCTTCCAGAGTTCCTCCGGCTTCAGCCTTTGCTCCTGCAATCTTGTGCACAAAAACTGTTCCGGCAATGCCGCGCCGACCTGTTGTGTAAAGGCTATCTTCAACGGCTACATCATCATTTACCAGCACACTTGCCACTTTGATTCCCTCAGCTTCAGCCATTTCTCCTGCCATCTCAAAATTCATAACATCACCGGTATAGTTTTTTATTATCAGTAACACACCGGCACCGCCATCAACGGCCTTTATTGCTTCAAAAACTTGGTCCGGGGTTGGAGATGTAAAGACCGCACCGGCAACTCCGGCATCAAGCATGCCCTTACCCACAAAACCCGCATGAGAAGGCTCGTGACCACTGCCTCCGCCTGATACCAGTGCAACTTTTCCCTTCACTGGAGCATTAGCTCTTACAATAACATCAAATCCATCGAGTTTTCGCACATACTGTGGGTAGGCCGCCACCATACCTTCCAACATCTCTTGTACGACATTTTCGGGATTATTAATAATCTTTTTCATAGAAACCCTCCTAAAAAAAATGATTTATACTATTATATAATAGCATAAATCATACCAACGTTAAAAGCCTTAATACATGCGCCTTTTATAATTTTCAAAAATAATAGTTGGTAATTTTTATCAACCTGCGTCTTTTACTACTTCTCGAATAATATCGTAATTATCATCGTAAGCAACAACAAAACCGTTAATCACCGAGCTGCCTTTCTTGTTATCTTTATAATTTATGAAAGCATTCTTTAGTTTCTCTATTGTTTCCGGCTCCAAACCGGGACGAACTGCTATACAGTCTTTCGGTATCGGATCGGTCTGAGCTAAATATACAAGCTTACTTACATCAAGGCCTCTATGTTTTGCATCATCTATCGCTTCGGAATAAGTAGCGCCTACTTTAATTGAGCCCGACAGTACCGCTTCTACTACATTACTATGTGTTCCAAGAAATAATTGTTCTTGTAAATCTCTGTCAGGATTTATCCCGGCCTTTTTCAAAAGCATCCTTGGATAAGCATAGCCGGAAGCTGATTTAGGGTCTACAAATGCTACCCGCTCCCCTTTTACGTCTTTTAAATCTTTTATGCCGGACTCTACAGTTGTAATAATAAATCCCAAATAGCTGGGTGCTCCATTTACAACAGGTGTTACTAATGGAATAATCGGAGCCTTATTTCTGGCATTTACATAGGCTAAAGGCGAAAACCATCCCACATCAACGATACCGTCGATTAAGCTGTTAGACAGTGCGTCATAGTCGGTAGCTACCAGAACTCTTGGGATAAGACCGATTTTATTACATATAGCATTAATTACAGGAAGGTATAAAGACTTTATAACTTCAGGACTTAGTGCGGGATTTATGCCAAAAATTATTTCATCTTTGCTTTTTAGATAAGTAGACTGTTTTTGCAGAGAGTACACTTTTTGCACTAGTTTCTCGGCTATCACCAAAAGCTCATCATTGCATTTTTCTTGATCCTTTATTAGAAAAGCTACTTTTGTGGTGGAATCTGCAGTTGATGCAGTCTTTTCTGAAAGCGTCATAAATATTTCCGTTAAGTATTCGGAAACCTTTGCTTGTTCTTCAGAAGAATCAAATAATTTACTGTTAAGCTCTGATATATCCTCAAATACAGCAACAGCTTCATTCATTACATCTTTTCCTATTTGCATCTTTGCATTTGTGTTTTGTAATCCGGTAACACCTTCTTTAGATATTTGGCATGCCTTAACTATACCTTCATTTATCATATCTGCAGTGTCATGTATCTCTTGAGCTTTTTCTCTACTCCGTTCTGCAAGCTTTCTAATTTCATTTGCCACAACGCTAAAGCCTCGACCGGCCTCACCGGCTCTGGCTGCTTCTATGGCCGCATTTAGGGCGAGCAGGTTCGTCTGCTGTGCTATATGCTTAGTAAAACTTACAAAATCCTTTACTTTTTCTGTAAGCCCCAACAAGGCTTCAATTTCAGCGGAAGATTTGTCTATTTGAGAAGTAACTTGTGCTAAGGCATACTCTACTTCACTTATAGCTGTACTTCCCTCTTCCACTTTTTTTGAGTAATCCCTTGATATTTGAGAAACCATTGCAGCCGTTTCTTTTAATTTTGATGCCAAAAGCGATAGACCTTTGAGCTCTTCAGACCCGCTGGCCGCATTGGCACTTATCTCCTGGGAATTACAAGATATATCGTCAATAAGCCTCACCAAATTTTTTACTGTATCAGCATTTTTTGCAACTATCCACTTTAATTCATGAGCATCATAACCTACCTGCTCACTCAGATGAAGTATTTCGCTTTGATTGGCTTGGCTGTTCGAGGTCATAACCGCATTATCAATATGAGATTTCAAGTTTACCATTTTTTGACCCCTTCTCAGTATACTTTACTCAATTATACCATATCTTCTAGCTTTTGCCGCAACGGTTTTATGGGTTATCCCTAAAGCCTTACCGGCGGCATTAAAGCTTTTATATTTTTTTAGAGCCACTTTTATTATGGCCTTTTCGTAATCATCAAAGGTAGCCAACTCTCCATCCATGTTTAAGTTTATAAGAGGTTGTTTTTTTTCTATAATCTTACCGGTTATATATTGGGGAAGATCCCATGCATCAATCACTTCGCTATCGGTCAGATTTATAACTCGTTCAATAATATTCTCCAATTCTCGAACATTTCCGGGCCAATCATAATTGTATAAATATCCAATAGCTCTTTTCGACATAATTTTATTTTTCAAGCCTAACTTTTTACAGAGTTTTTCAAGAAAATGCTCGACAAGTAAAGGAATGTCATCTTTTCTCTCTCTTAGACTTGGCAGCATTACAGGTACCACATTCAATCGATAGTAGAGATCTTCACGAAAATCACCTTTGCTTACCATTTCCCTTAAATTTCGATGGGTTGCAGCTATTATTCTGACATCAGTTTTTAAAACCTGATTTCCTCCTACTCTTTCAAATTCCCGCTCCTGTAAGACTCTAAGAAGTTTTGCTTGTAAATTTTTATCCAATTCACCTATTTCGTCAAGAAATATAGTGCCGCCATTTGCTAATTCAAACTTACCGATTTTTTGATAAATAGCGCCGGTAAAGGCACCTCTTTCGTGGCCAAAAAGTTCACTTTCCATTAAATTGGCCGGTATACCGGGACAATTTACCTTTATAAAAGGCCCTTTACAGCGGCTGCTAGCACGGTGGATTGCTTCGGCTACCAATTCTTTTCCCGTACCGCTTTCTCCTTGTAAAAGAACAGTAGAAGAAGTTTTGGCTGCCTTAGCGGCAATACCTAAAGCTGCCAATAACTTTTCACTGCGACCAATAATATTGCTAAAGGCTTCATCAAGTTTAAATGTTTCTTTTTGAGATATTTTGAAACCTAACTCGTTCTTTTGGCTATAATCTAATAATTGTTCAGAAAGTGGCAATCCCATTTGGGAAGCATGCTTGTTAAAAATTATAGAATATCCGGCGATTTCACCTTCAACAAATATTGGATTAACATCTGCCGATATAATTTTTTGTTCGTCTTTTTTTGCCGATCCCTTAACCCTAATCCTGTTAAATGACCCACCACTCAAATCTATACCTGGAATGACTTCTTGAATCGAATTACCAATGATATATTGTTTATTTATACCCATTAAATTCTCTACAATCCTATTGCACTGTATTATGGTGCCTTGTTTATTTGTGACGATAAGGCCAAGACCTATACTGTCAAAGATTTTATCGGCTTTAATCATATTTTCTTCTAAAATATCATCCACCTGCTCTAATTCTGCAGAATTCTGAGGCAATAAATCGCGTTTGAGCAATTCTTCAAAACATTCTATTGCATCATTTGCATTTGGCCCCTTTGCTACTATTGTAATACATTCTCCGGGTTTTATATTCAATGAGTGAATAGCCATCAATGCAGTAGCAGGCACTTCCCTTCCGGCTTGATTGCGGATATATACGCTTGTGCCCATTGTATTTTCTATCTCATAAGCCTTTTGGACTATCATTGCCGCAGCTCTGATATGCATTCCTTTAGGATGGGTAAAAACAGCATTTTTTTGAAACAAGGCTTTTCACCCTTTCGCTTCTGTCCAAAAATTATATTTATGTTTTTATTCAGCATTTCCCGTAGCAATTACATCAATGCCTGTTCCAACTACATTTTCTGCAACTACATCACCAACTTTAACAGGTTGAGCTACTACAATATCTTTTAATTCAAACATAGCTTTCTTCAATAATTTTTTAGGAATAGGCTCTTTTGTCTTTACCGGCAGTACTCTGCCACCTTGAAGTTTTAACGTTGTAGTAAGTATCCTTCGCGGGTCTAATACTTCATTTTTAGCATATTCTATACCGCGTTTACAACCATAATTTTCTATATTGACAACTTCGTTGTCTACAACTTTTACATCGATTTGACATCCTTTCGGACAAATAATACAAGTCACTGTTTTATTAATTTCCATTATCCACACCTTCTTCCTGAAGGGAAAATTTTAAGGTCTTAATATCTTTATTTGCAAGTTCTTCTTTTTTAAGTTCAATATTTATCATTTCGCTAGGCTTTATGTGCTGGAGTACTTTTGCACGGATAAGGCCATCTTCCGATTCTATAAATAAACGTGCCTTTTCCATAGGTCTTGTGCTACGCATAAAAAAGTTTTGTTTTTCATCCAGAATATTTTCAGCATCAATCAATTGCGGCACAACATATCTAATATCAGAACCTGGTGAAACCTTAATGAATTTTTGCTGTGGCATCTTATTTTTCAGGTAATTTACGGCGCCACGGCCTGCAAGCCTTGATTCCATAGTAACAAAATCTACTAAGTCATGAACATGGACTACGTTGCCGCATGCAAAAATTCCAGGTACCGAGGTTTCCATTCTCTGATTTACCACCGGCCCCCCGGTAACATTATCTATTTGAATATCAGCCATCTTTGAGAGCTCATTTTCCGGAATCAATCCTACTGATAGCAGTAAAGTATCACAGCTAATAAATTTTTCGGTTGACGGAATAGGATTTAGTTTATCATCAACTTGAGCAATTGTTACACCTTCAACTCTATTTCTGCCATGGATGTATGTGACAGTATGGCTTAAAAGCAGTGGAATATCAAAATCCTCCAAGCACTGGACAATATTTCGCGTAAGGCCGTTTGAGTAAGGCATTATTTCCGCTACACATTTTACCTTTGCCCCCTCAAGAGTAAAGCGACGCGCCATGATAAGACCTATATCACCTGAGCCTAAAATAACTATTTCCTTGCCGGGCATGTAGCCTTCGATGTTTACAAATCTCTGGGCGGTGCCTGCCGTAAAAATCCCTGCAGGACGGTAGCCCGGAATATTTATAGCACCCCTGGTTCTTTCCCTGCATCCCATGGTAAGTATTACTGCATCAGCTTTGATTTGGAGCAATCCTTTTTTATGACTGACAGCGATTATTTGCTTATCTTCTGTCAAATCTATAACCATAGTATCTAGCAAGACTTCTATACCTATTTCCTCAAGCTCTTTAATGAATCTGTCGGCATATTCGGGACCTGTAAGTTCTTCTTTGAAAACATGAAGACCAAAACCGTTATGGATACACTGTTGTAAAATTCCTCCCAGACCGGAATCCCGTTCTATAAGCAAAATATCCTTTGCACCATGTTTTTTTGCTTCAATTGCAGCAGCAAGCCCTGCAGGACCACCGCCTATTATTACAAGTTCTTTAGTTATCATTTTGGTCACCGCCTTCGTCCTGTAGAAATTCCTTTATACGACCAACCAGCATATTTGAACCCGGACCCTTTTTAGTTATTTCCAAAGGATCTGCTCCAAGTTCTTTTGTTAATATTTCCAGCACTCTCGGAGAGCAAAAACCTCCTTGACACCGTCCCATGCCGGCACGAGTTCTCCTTTTTACCGCATCTATACTGCGAGCACCTACCGGCCTCCTTATAGCATCAATAATTTCCGCTTCGGTAACAGTTTCGCATCTGCAAATCACATGGCCGAATGCAGAATTTTGTTCAATAAGCTTTCTACGTTCTTCACTGCCTAATTCCCTAAACCTGTATTTTTTTGGCCTATGAGGAATAAAATCTTTTTTCTTTTTTAAATCAAGGCCTGCTTCTTGCAGTATATCTTTTACCATAAGTGCTATAGCAGGTGCTGAAGTTAGGCCAGGTGACTGTATACCGCCCACGTTGATAAAGCCTTTAACCAATTTAGATGCTTCAATTATAAAGTCATTAGTGTTAGACACTGCTCTTAATCCTGCAAAAGATGTGATTACATTTTTTAAAGGCAGATTAGGCACAAGTTTCCTTCCGCCGCTTATAATTTCTTCGATCCCGGCAGCATTTACACTTGTGTCATATTTATCTTCAATATCGTTTGAATTGGGGCCTATAAATATGTTTCCATCAACAGTCGGGCATACTAAAATACCTTTAGATATTTTAGTCGGAGTTGGGAAAATTGCTTTTTTTACCATGTTTCCAAATTGCTTATCAAATATGAGATATTCACCTTTGCGAGGAGTTATAGTATATTCTTCGGCGCCAGCCATTTTTGAAATCTCATCGGCAAATAGGCCGGCGGCATTTATCACATATTTTGTTTTAATGTTTCCCTTTGGAGTTTTTACCAAAAAACAGTAGTCTCCCATTACTTCTATATCAGTTACCGGCGCATTGAGCCAAAATTTTACTCCATTTTGATTGGCGTTTTCCGCTAAAGCAATAGTAAGCTCATACGGGCAAACCAGTCCACCGGTCGGAGCATCAAGTGCTGCTCGAGCATCGGGATTTAGATTAGGTTCTAAAGCATGTAGTTCATCTTTTCCAATAATTCTTAAAGGATTTACGCCATTAGTCTTGCCTTTCTTAAGCAATTCATCAAGAGCATTCACTTCTTCTTCGTTTACAGCAACAACAAGAGAGCCATTCATTTTAAATGGTACATCAAGTTCTTCACACAGCGCAGGATAAAGCTTATTTCCCGCTACATTGAGTTTTGCTTTCCATGTACCCGGTGTTGCATCAAAACCAGCATGCACTACAGCACTATTAGCTTTGCTGGTGCCACAAGCCACATCCTCTTCTTTTTCCACTAAAGTAATATTGATATCATAGCGAGACAGCTCACGAGCAATTGAACAACCAGTTACTCCTGCCCCAATAATTACTATGTCTTCCATTTTATTCCTCCCCAAATTAGGAAAACCACACCCTATATAAAGGTGTGGTTCTCCTTATTCTCCGCCACAGCTTCTAAATCCTATTGCATCTTTTTTTTCACTGAAAAAGTAGATTTTATTATTTATCTTCCCAATCCATTGACCGTTTTACGGCTTTCTTCCAACCCTTATATAAGCGTTCTTTTGTATCAATATCCATTTGAGGTTTGAAAGTTCTGTCTATCTGCCATTTAGCCGAAATATCATTTTTATCTTTCCAGTAGCCCACTGCAAGGCCGGCAAGATAGGCAGCACCTAGTGCCGTAGTTTCAATTACCTTAGGTCTGTCAACAGGCACACCTAAGATGTCAGACTGGAATTGCATCAAGAAGTTATTGGCAACTGCTCCGCCATCAACTTTTAGACTCTTCAAAGTGATACCAGAATCTTTCTGCATGGCTTCCAGTACATCACGGGTCTGATAGCAAATAGACTCCAGAGCTGCTCTGACAATATGTTCTCTTTTTGCGCCGCGGGTAAGTCCAAGAATAGCGCCACGTGCATACATATCCCAGTAAGGTGCTCCAAGCCCAACAAACGCAGGTACCAGATATACGCCATTGTTGTCTTCCACTTTTGTTGCAAGCTCTTCGCTCTGTGCAGCATTATCAAGCACTCTGAGCTCATCGCGCAGCCACTGTATTACAGCACCGGCTATAAAGATGCTTCCTTCTAAAGCATACTCGACCTTTCCATCTGCACCCCAGGCAATTGTAGTAAGAAGACCACTCTTGGATTCAACAGCCTTCTCACCGGTATTCATCAACATGAAGCAACCTGTTCCATAGGTGTTCTTAGCCATACCGGGAGCATAGCAAGCCTGACCGAACAAAGCAGCCTGCTGATCGCCTGCATCACCGGCTATTGGAATTTCTCCGCCAAACACTTCCGTAGTTGTATATCCATAAATGTGACTTGACGGCATAACTTTAGGAAGCATTGCTCTTGGTATATTCAACTCTTTGAGTATTTCATCATCCCAATCCAGTTTATGGATATTAAATAACATTGTTCTGGAGGCATTGCTATAGTCGGTAACATGGACTTTACCGCCCGTCAGGTTCCATATAAGCCATGTATCAATGTTGCCGAATAACAATTCACCCTTTTCAGCCTTTTCCCTGGTACCTTCAACATTATCAAGAATCCATTTTACTTTAGTTCCTGAAAAATAAGCATCAACGACTAAGCCGGTCTTCTCTCGAATTTTTTCAGTAAGGCCGCGAGCTTTCAGATCATCACAAATCGGAGCGGTTCTGCGGCACTGCCATACAATAGCATTATAGACAGGTTTTCCCGTATTCTTATCCCATACAACCGTAGTTTCTCTCTGGTTTGTAATGCCTATGGCGGCAATATCATTCACCGATAGGCCACATTTTAAAAGCACCTCTTTGGCAACACCTATTTGGCTTCCCCAAATTTCCATAGCATCGTGCTCGACCCAGCCGGGTTTGGGATAAATCTGTGTAAATTCCCGATTGGTAACACCCTTGATCAAGCCATTTTCATCAAAAATGATAGCCCTCGAACTGGTTGTTCCCTGGTCTAAAGCCATAATGTACTTAGGCACTATACATTACCTCCCTGTGATATATTATTTTATTTGAAATATGTGAAAACTTATAATAATCTAATTATTATGCATCATTCATGGTGCAATATTATTTTATATAATAATAATTGTTATAATTTTGTGTATTTAAGATTTACACATATAGGCAATAAAGAATAAATCCTCCTAAAACTCCTCCAATAATTGCATTTATTATCATACCTATACCTTTACCTACATCGTCACCTGATAGAGCCGAAGCAACAAATAATCCTGTTCCGGCTGCCCATGCCATATCTATCCAAGCATCACCAGACTGAAAGATTAAACCCACACCGTGGTTGAGAGTCCATGTTGTCCCAACTATAAAGCCGGCAGCAAGCCAACCACCGATAGGTCCGAAGTTATCACAGAGTTTCCCCCATACGAGTCTGAGTAAAAACGGAAATATAAAACCACCAGCCATAGTAGCAATAATCTTTGGAAATGCCATTTTATGACCTCCCCTATTTTTTAATCAAATTACATTGAAACATCTTTTTTTGAGGCATCTCTTTCCGCCCAAGTCTTCTCGACTGCAACTGCAACGCTACCCCCTATAATACCACCGATAACCACGAAAGCTAATGTCGGCAGAGAAGCCACTCCAGCTGCAGAACCTTTAAGAAATACATCTCTCATTGTACCGGTTATTCCTATGCCAAGGGCCATGTCAACAAATGCACCTTCATTAGCAATAAGACCCAAAAAGTGGTTTAAAAACCACATAACCGAGATAATTATAAAACCTGCAAACCAGCCTCCCACAATACCATATGCATCTGCAAAAGCTCCCCATACTGACATTACGAAAATACCAGCAATTGCAAAACCAATGATTGATCCAAGGTTTTTCACTAATGTCACCTCCATTTTTTTAACCTCTTAGTAATTACAATAGATTAAAATATCCCCTACTCTTTATGATATTACATAATCCACCTCCTTTTTAGATAAATTTAGGTAAAATAAAAATCCTTCCAAGGCAAATAATTTGACAAAAAGATGCTGTCATACTATTTACCCGGAAGGACTTTCTCCTAATCTCCAAGTCCTCAAAAGGTGTAATCCCATATATCCTCTTTTGTAACTGATATGGCCAAAGCCCCTTCTCTTAGAGCTGCCTCTACTTCGTCTATATCCTCAATTAACCCTCCGGCTATAACCGGATGTCTTACTCTTTGGCATACTCTTGCAATTACTTTAGGTATAACCGCCGGCAAAATTTCTATTGCATCAGGATTCACATTTCTTACAGATTTTTCCGCGGTATCTACAGCTAGACTGTCGAGGACAAATATTCTCTGGATAGTAAACAAGCCTTCACTTTTAGCATAATTTACTAGATTTGCTCTCGTTGTGATAATTCCATCCGGTTTAATCTCCTGAGCAATATATTTTATGCCCATACCATCCTTGCTTATACCTTCAAGCAGGTCTATATGTAAAAAAACTCTTTTATCTGCTCTTTTCACATGTTCCACTATATTCTTGATATTTAGTATATTACCTGTCAGCAAAAAAATGCATTTGGACATTTTCGATATGGCTGTATCGAGCCTATTAACATCTCGTATAGCCGGTATCACCGGGAAACTCTTCAAATCTTCTGTTATTTCTGTTTCGTTCAAACAATCACCTCTGTTTCGCCTCGGTAATACCCTGAAAAATTTATTCAATTATCACATCTTTATAGAATATATTATGCAAAAACTGTGCCAAGAATGTCTTATTGATTTTCTAACAGTTCGAGGTTTTTGCCTTGGTAAAAAATATCAACTTTTTGTTGTTATTTATAAGTTTCCTGATACTTTTTACCAACTGGCTATTTCTATTTTACTTTTTGACCCAGTTTATTCTCTTTACCTGCCATTAGTCTCTTAATATTATCGCGATGTCTATATATGGCAATTATACCGAGGGTTAGCCCTGTTATTACATATTTTGCCGGATATTTAAATATGAGCAACAGTATCGGTAATAAGACTGCAGCAGTTACGGATCCTAATGAAACATAACGCGATATGGCAACAACCAACACACCTATTATACAAAGTATCAATCCTACTTTTGGAAAAAGGCCTATAATCGTTCCGAAGCTTGTTGCTATGCCTTTTCCTCCTTTAAAACCAAGAAAAACAGACCAGTCATGCCCTACAACAACTGCAACAGCAGATAGCAATGCCAAATTTTCTCCGCCGAAAAATCTTCCCAGTAAAACCATTATTAGACCCTTTAATAAGTCGGCAGTAAAAACTATCATGGCAGGTTTTACGCCAAGCACCCTGAGCACATTGGTAGAGCCCGGATTGCCGCTACCATATCGGCGGATATCAGTCGAATAGAATTTATTGCAAATAATACATGCAAAAGAGATAGAACCTACTAAATAACTTACAATCAAAAATATGATAGTTTTTATCAAGGCTGCCCACCTTTCAAAAGATTTTTAACAATTTGTAATTCACTTAATATATTGTACATTATGTTCCATTAAAAGTCAAACAGTTTTTTTAACCATTTTAGCTATTTAAAACTGGTTTACTTCTTTTGTTGTATTGTATTTATGTTTAATTCAATTTATGTCTTTATAAACAAAAAAAGCCGCATAAAGAGGGCTTTGTCATTGGAAACGTTTATGTAGCAGGTTTGTAGGGGCGGTCATCGACCGCCCGCTCGACCGCCCGCTGGTGACCACGGGCCGCGCCCCTACTTTAACTCTTTAATTTTTTCTATAGCATCTTTTATGGCAAGAAACAACGGCTTTTTTTCTATACCTAAAAGCGTAATGTCTTCATTGTCTATGATAGGTATGAGAATTTTTTTTTGCATTGCAAGACGCTATGGCTTTTGCAATGCCCGGGGTTATTTCTCCCAACATGGAATTAGGGATGACAATTCCTAGTGATCCTACGATTACATCCGCCTTGTTTACGGCAAATGTAATGGCATTTTCGCCGGTTGCACCTTTATTAGCCTTTTCCTTCATCATGCTGGATGTAGCGGCAGAATTGGTACCCAGAGCATAAATCGTGACATCACTGGGCAAGTCTTGCCTTAAAAGAGAAATAATCTGGCTGCCGATACCTCCTCCCATGCCATCGACTACAGCTATATTCATTTGGCCTTCTCGCTTTCAAGTATTATCTTATGCTCAAGAAGCCTAACTTCTTTAATTGCAGCATCTATAATCTTCTGTTCGCCTAAAAGATCATACATAAACAATTTGCCATTTTGAGGTTCTATATGAATAACATTGTCCATAATCTTTTTTTCCTCGCCATTTTCCAAAAGGTAAACTTTTGACTCACACATTTAAAAACACCTCCATCCATTACATATGTTTCTTGGCTTCCAACAGGTAATCACTAGCGGCTTTTAGGGAATCGGCAGCTTTTGATATTAGTTTGGAAACCTCGGTTTTCCCAAGATTTTCAGCTTTTTCCGCCCACTCCCTAAAACCCTCTTCATGGGAATTGTTGTGTTCAATCCAATGAGCTAAGAGAATTCTTAAAGTCTCTATTTCCTTGTCCTTACCTTTATAAGAATTGCAGTTACAGTTGCAGTTGTTCTCTGTCATGGCAAATGCCTCCTTTGAGATTTATAAATTCATAGCCTTCTTTAAGCTGGGGAACAAAGTGGTATCGGTATGGGGGAGAAAACATGCACTGATAAATTCTTCCATGTATGCGGAATCTGCACTAAGCTCGATGTATGTCATATTATCGGCAATTTCCGCTGCTTTTTGCCTCGCTTCATCGCTGATGATGCAGGCATATGCTCCGGCAAGGGAGCTGTTGCCAATAAATTCAAACTTGTCATGGGGTATATCGGGCAGCAAGCCAATTGTAATTGAATTTTTTATATCAAGATTCTGGCCTATGCCGCCGGCAATAATTACCCTGTCAATCTCTGCCGCGCTCATTCCTACATTGTTTAAAAGTGTTCTTGCACCGGAATATACAGCACCTTTAGCCCGAAGGAAGTTATCGATATCAATTTCATTTAAGGTTATATCTCTTCCATCTTCCGTTTCCCCGCCAAAAACAATTACATATTCATAACATCCGATATTGTGATTATATCTTATTCTGTCAGATTTGATTGCTTTGTTTATTTTTCCTTTCATATCTATTATACCTGTCAAAAACATTTCAGCAATAGCATCTATTATCCCCGAGCCACAGATGCCCTTTGGCTTAACCTCTCCTATAACACTAATTCTGGGTTTTAAGTCATATTTATTGATTTTTACCTCATCAATGGCACCGGAAGATGCTCTCATGCCGGAACTGATTTCACCGCCTTCAAAGGCCGGTCCTGCAGAACAGGCACATGTCAGCATCCATTCCCTGTTTCCAAGGACTATTTCGCCATTTGTGCCTAAGTCCATAAATAACACCGTTTCGTCACCTTTCCAAATCCCTGATGCTAAAACGCCTGCGACTATGTCGCCACCTACATAGCTTGCTACATTTGGAAGGGTAAATACCGGAGCATTTTTGTTAATGCCAAGCAAAATATCGCCGGCTCTAAATACCGGAGCATTTCTAAATGCAGGTATATAAGGTTCAATGCGGATATTTTCAGCAGGTACGCCTAATAATAAGTGAGTCATGGTGGTATTGCCTGCAAAGACTGAAAAAACTATGTCATCCTTACTGATACCTAGTTTGCATATCATTTTATTAATAAGTTGATTTAAGGTGCCTTCAACTATCGCCTGCTGCAGCTTTTTGAGGCCATCATCTTTTGTAGAATAAATTATTCGGCTTATTACATCAGCACCATACTGCATCTGAAGATTTCCGCTATTGGCAGATGCTTTTATTTCTCCGGTTTGAATATCCACCAGGCAGGCGGCTACTGTAGTAGTGCCGATATCTACGCAAAGTCCAAAGGGCTTAGCTTCTTTTTTATCGGCAACATTGATGATATCATAGCCACTATCATTCTTTGAAAGCATGAGTGTAATTTCATTATCATTTTTTCTTAAAATTGCCGGCAATTTTTTCAGCACTTCTATAAAGCAGCTTATTTTTTCACAACCCAAAACCTGCTTTAGTTCTCTTTTAACTCTTTCAAAGTCTGGAATATTATCATCTATCGTAGGTTTTGGAAGTGTTAGGGTAACAGTTGTAAAACCAGTTCCAACTTCTATTTCTGAAGCACTAAGTATATCCAAAGTCCTTTTTGCTAATTTTCCCTTTGAGGCAGATGTTATGTCTTCGACCATTATGTCATTAATTATATCTACTTCCATGATTTCAATGGTCATATCATCCTGTATCCATGTTAGGCACGCAAGTCTAATGCCTTGCTCTATCTCTTCGGCAGCAAGGAGCGGGGTATATTCATGTTTATGTTTGCCTGATTTTATCTTAATCCGGCATTTACCGCAGTGTCCCTTACCTGCGCAGGGTGCATCTAAAAATACGCCGGCTTTTCGTGCTGCCTCCATCAAGTTAGTTCCTCTGGCAACTTCAACTGTTTTACCTGTTGGCTGAAAAATTACGGTGCATTTTTCCATAATCGTATCACCACCTTATCTTGTAAGTACACAAGCCACTTATATAAGTGGCTTGTGTGGACAATAATCATTCAAGAGATTTTTCGTAATCACTGCTGCTAAGTAAGTTGTTCTGTTCATCAGGATTTTTTATTTTGACCTTTATCATCCATCCGTCTTCATATGGAGAATTATTCACAAGCTCCGGATCATCATCCAGTTCCTCATTTACTTCAATTATCTCTCCACTAATTGGGGCGTAAAGGTCTGATGCTACTTTCGCCGATTCGACAGTGCCGAAAGTTTCGCCTTGAGTTATAGTTTCGCCTACTTCGGGCAAATCTACAAATAGAATTTCTCCAAGCGCATTTTGAGCATGATCGGTTATACCTATTGTAGCAATATCGTCTTCTATTTTAACCCATGTATGTTCTTTATGATATTTTAAATCAGAAGGGAATTCCATGTTAAAGCTCCTTTCTAGCGCTTAAGTGTTTAACAGACTTAATTAAAACATAGGATCCATACTGAGGGCAGGATGGCCAACCTTTGTCAAAAACTCCACTACTGCATCGGGCTCTACTCCTACTTCTTCATCCGCAATCATATCGTAGAAG
Source organism: Tepidanaerobacter acetatoxydans Re1 (assembly GCF_000328765.2). Lineage (NCBI taxonomy): Bacteria > Bacillati > Bacillota > Clostridia > Thermosediminibacterales > Tepidanaerobacteraceae > Tepidanaerobacter > Tepidanaerobacter acetatoxydans. The sequence goes on along the minus strand of NC_019954.2, from coordinate 605,063 downwards.
TTTTCGATACCGATTTCTTTTCCACGCTCAATTAATTTTTCCTTGAGAGCTTCTTTTAATTCCTTGGGCATCCAGACTACTCGTGCTAATCCGCCATCTGCATATAGGAATTTTTTGCTTGTTATAAACTGCCTGCCATGCCCCATAAAGCCCGGTGTTTGAACACCACCGCCGGTTGTAGATGCCAGCTCGCCAAAGGTCATTCCAAGCGGAGTCATGCCATGGTATTCGCGATTTACTATGATTACACCATTGGCTTCCGGCATAATCCCGCAGATACATTCAAAGCATCCGCAGGATGTCATTGGGTCTTCCATTATTGTGTATATATTTACTTTTGTTGTAGCACCATGCGACTGTTCTGCCACTCTCTTATTTATGGATTCCCAGCTGCCTTTGACTTCATCCTCGCATTCGCCCTTAACTATAGGCTGGCAGGGTCCGGTAGAATCCAGTTCATATGTGGCCTTTGCATCGAGCCAACTGACAGCACCACACAGGCCAAGCCGCTCAGGTGTAACTATGCATACATGTGCTGGTGCAAAGGATTGACATAACAGACAAGAATAGAAGGTATCAACACTTTCATCAGTAAGACCTGCAAGCCTTGCATCTCGGGCTTCATACCTGGGCCGCGCAACTTCTTCAAGCAGTTCCTCTACTTTTTCTTTATCGGTAATGATGGTAACCTGTACCCTGTCGGCAATGCTGCCAAATTCATCGAGCATCTTAGCATATAGTACTTCACCTATATGTTTGAGCCTAAAGCCGGCTTCATAGGCAGATTTACTAATTCTTATCCACGCAATGTCCCTTTGGCCGATATGCATAACGCCTTCAGTGTAATTTGTAAAATAGTGAATTCGCCGTTCCATAACAGGTTCAAAATCTTCTTGCATGTTTTTCCCTGCAACATCTACAATAATTGCCAGCGGCAGCTTACCGCCGTCAGGTCCCAGTGTATCGATATCAGGCCCTATTAATTCAATCTTATGGTCTTCAACTTCAGAAAGGTCGCGTTTTCTAACCAATTCCCATGCAGTCGTGCGGCCGCCGCCAAACTCCGCAAACATATCATCCTTGCGAACTCTTTCGCCTTCAAAGGCCGGAGCAAAACCAACGGGAATTGGAATTTCGGTTATCTTGATTTTTATGCCGCGAGCCTCTAATGATGTTTGGACAAGCTTGTCATAGTCCTTTTGAACTATAAGGTTCATCGGAACTTCTTGGACATCCTGGTCAGTAATTACCGGAAATCCTAAGGCAATTGCACCGGCACCGGCAGATACTACCAATTCGCTCAAAGGTCCTAAGGCATTCACAAAAGCCGGCACTCTTTCCTTTGTATATTTTAACAGCTCCGGAAGGTCTCCAGGTTTTATATTTCCAAAAATCAGCGCCGCTCTTATGGCAAAAGAAACTATATGGGTAACCGAGGTTACGTCATAACCTAAAGGCACAACTCTAAATTCAAGTCCCATCTTTACTTTTGATTCGATAGCCTGGTCGATGATTTTTCCTACTAATGTCACTAAAATACCCTTTGATTGATAATCTTTTATAATCTTAGCAGCATCTTCTGCTGTAGGAGCTTCTCCGATAACAACTGCTACGCCCGGGATATCGCCGGTTACAAGTGGCACACCCATGGAGCGAATCACGGTATCAGGGATAAAGCCGACACAGGGTTCTTCATAGGGATTTTTTCCTCCTACATACTTACACGCCTCGATGACTTCTGCCACAACTGCTGTTGCAAGCCCTGCATTTAAAGCCTTCTCAAGATTCTGCTCTTTTACTATCAGGCTTTCGATAACCCCTATAGCGCCTTTCAAATCTGCTAAAGTGCCGATTTTTTGTCCCGTAGCAGCATATATAGTAGGAAGACTATAGGCGGTATTAGGAAAACTTACTTTCTCGTTTTCTCCATACTCTTTGATGGTTTGCTCGACAACAGATTTGCAAGCCTCCAGTGCTTGCTCGGAGCCGGTAAAGATAATATCAAATAATGTCATAATACATATCCCTCCAAGGATGTTTTTTCGCCTTCAGGCAAATTATAGATCTAAATAGGAATCTGCATACAAGGTTCTTCCTTTTATCAAATCCGCAGTTTTAATCACATTGATAACGAGCTTGTCTAAGGGATTGATTATAGCTGAGGTCAGGCCGCACTGAATAGCCATGGCACAAAAAGTGGCTTCAATCAAGCCTCTGAGCTCTTTAGGACATCCGTTGGAAACATTGCTAAGGCCGCCGGTAGTCAAAAGTCCCATCTCTGAAATCTGTCTTACGGCTTCCAGTACTTCCTGCTGTTTATCCTGCATGCCTTTTAGAACTACAAATAGAGGGTCAAAGAGAATGTTTTCCGGGTCAAGGCCGGCTTCCATAGCCCTTTCTAAAATCTGGGTGCAGTACATCATCCGCTCATCATTATCCCTTGGAATACCTTCTTTTGCGCACAATCCGATAACCATCGCATCGTATTCTGCTGCAAGATTCACCATGTCAAGCCTGGACCCGGCATCGGCAGAATTGATAATAGGCTTACCAGCTTTGCGATCATAGACTTTAATCCCGGCTTCAATGGCTTTCATGTTAGCGGTATCTAAACACAAAGGCGTATCAGGAAACTCTTCCTGCAGAATCTTGATTGCCCAAGGCATCAGCTCTTCTCCGTCCCTGTCGGCAGGACCTATATTTACATCGAGATAGTTTGCGCCAGCTTCAACCTGTTCGCGAGCTCTTGCAATAATGGGCTCAGGATTTCTTTCCTGCAGCGCTTTTCTGATGGTAGGGGAAATAACGTGAATCCTCTCACCGATAGTTAAAAATCTTGCCAATTGCTTTTCCTCCTCTTTCTATTTTTATTAACTAATTTCATCATTTTTTGGGTTAAAGTTATATTTTTTTAAGATTATATGTGAATGTGCTGGATAATTATATGGTTAGCATCATAAACAATGTTTCAGCATTGTTTATGATGCGGCTTCTTTAGCCTTGTATTTTTTTAAGAAATTAGGTAATGCCGCTGCTTCCTCCGTACCGACAGTAACTTTCCATCCCGGCAGTTCGTCTTCGATATCTGACTTGAGTACTGCCACTTTGCCCGGTATTATTAGCTCTCGAGTCTTTACCTTGTTTTCAACTTCAAATTCTTTTACAGCCTTTGCAATTGATTTGGCATTAAACTTACCAGCAGCCCATGCCGTAAGTACTGAATATCCTCCCGCATCGGGTATTAAAATCCATGACGGCACTTTTGACCTCTCTACTTCTCCGGATACTATGAAATATGTCAAGGCAAAATCAACAGTAACAAGAAGCGGTGATTCTTCATCAGCAGAACCTACTTTGTAAATGCCTTGTTCTATGCGCATCGGGCGCTGTGGATCTGTGAAAATATTTTGTCTTAAAGCAAACAGCGGAAGTGCCATCGAATAATCCATATCGCTTAAAACAATTATAGAAGCGTATTTTTCGATGAATAACGATGCACATGCAAGCTGCATCATCTTATCCTGTGACATATCGCACACAAAAGCCACCGCAGGATACCCAAAGGTTCTATCACCTGATAAAAGCGCCGTTCTGCGGATGTTGACCATATCGTCAAAAGCTCCCTTTAAGTTTCGGCTTCCGGCATCAAGCAGCAATTCTTTATAGCCCGTGTTTTGAAGCTTTTGAACAAGAGTGTATAGATTTTCCTTGCCGTCGGCAGTAACTCCAAGAAGCAATTTATTTTCTTTTGCAAGGTCTGTCATAGCTTCATAGTTTTGCTCATTTGCACCAAAAAGTATAGGTCCTTTGTCGGCACAAATGCCCACTGCTGCCTCGGCAATCTCGGGACTTTCTGTAATTATCATGGGTACTACCTTTGGACAGCTTTCTGTGACTTTTTTAATAAGACTTATAAATCTATCCTTGTCTTGGCTTTCACATCTAAAAGCAGCAATTTCTACATACATCTCTTCATTAATTCTGGTGTAATTAATGGTATTGATGTTGTTTATCTTTTTTTCTATTTCCTCCTGAGCCATAATATCAGAAAACATTATCGCAAACCTGGGCCGATTTACAAAGGTTTTTTCATGCCTAAACAGGACTGTTTCGCCGCCTAATGTATATTCCGTATCATTTGCACCGAACTTTACCGTCTTCATCGGCGGTGCAGTAGCTTCAGCCAGCTGTGCCTTTGCCTCATCTGACATATAAGGGCATTTTTCCGCTTCGGTTCCGCCCTGTGCAAGTTTCATGGCAAAAGCTAAACATGTAGGAAAACCGCACTCCTTGCAATTTTTCCGAGGTAGCAGTTTGTATATTTGCATTCCATTAAGTGCCATAAATCATCTCTCCCTTTACTTATTCAGTCATTTCAGTAATGAAGTTCCTGATAACTTCCACTGAACGCGGATGCCGAAGTATTACTGCATTAGCTCCGGCAGTCAAAACTCCTACTGCAGTAGATATCTCCATGGCTATGCCTCGTTCTTCTTGAGGGCCCCATTCTGGTATTTCTTCTTCAGAAACAACAGATTCTTTCACTTTCCACGATTCAAAAGACACAGGCAGAATCATCGGCATCTGCAGCGTTGCATCATTTTGTTCTAATGCTGCCAGCCTTATTCTGTCCATAGTTGTAACTGCATACTCGAAGCCGTATCCTACGGCTGCGCAGCCGGGATTCATAACCATTTTATCCGGTTTTACGCCTAATTGCGTTATCAAAATATTTAGCTGTTTAGCCAGATTTAAGTCAACAGATGACTCTGCCGCTACAATATTGCCATAAGCAAGCCCTACGGCAGCTGCGACTTCTTTGTAATTTGACTCTACCGCCGATAAAAACACATAGCTTTTATTTGGAAGAGCTTCTGCAATTTTTGTAAAAAGTTTAGCGTTTTTTTCATTATTTGAGCATCCGGCTATAACCAGAGGTACGCTTACATTCTCTGCTAATCTTTTTGCAACTTTGGCACATTCTTCGACAGATTTATTAAGACCGTCAGGGCTTGCACCTTCAAATTTAATACAGATAAAATCCGGATTGTACTTTTCTATGCAGTGCTTTGCCCATTTTACAGGATCATCGGCAACTTCTTTAAATACATCTAGGACTCCTGCAGGCCAAGATTCAGGAAAAATATCCCATATCTCCATGCCTATAGCCGGTTTATTTCCGATATCCCCGTCAAAACTGTAAAAGGGTAGAACTGACTCTCCGCCCAGCTTCAAATCAGAGCCTACGTTAACTTCTAGAATTTTTCCAGAATATTTTTGTGTAGGCATTTTGTAAGCCATTTACATCGCCTCCAATAAAATTTAGCAAACTAGATATTACATTTTTATTTGTGGAATTATTATCTTGTCAAAAATTTGCCTTGCATTCTTTACAGCATTACTATCTTTTGGAAGTTGAACAAGGGGTATGCCCTTGTTGTCATATTCAAAAACCTTTGCATCCAGAGGAACGATTCCTGCAAGTTTTAAGCCGTAACCTTCTATAGCCTGCTTAATATCATCGGACAGTCCCTCTTCAGGAACACGGTTTACTATCAGGTAAAGCTCTTTTACATCAAGCTTTAGCTCCTCTATAAGTTCCTTAACTCTTGCTGCAGCTTCTATTCCACGCTTTGAACACTCACTTACCGCAAACATGATATCTACACTTTTCGTGGTGCGCCTGCTCAAATGCTCCAAACCGGCCTCATTGTCAATAACCATCACTTTGTAATTGTCTGAAAGGCGGTCTGTAGCTTCTCTTAGAATGCCATTTGCAAAGCAGTAGCATCCTGCCCCTTCCGGCCTTCCCATAACCAACAAATCAAAACCATGGCCTTCGATAATTGCCTGCTGAAGTTTGTAATTAATATAGTCGGTCTTGCTCATGCCGCCCGGCAGTTTTCCATCCCTGTTCTTTACGCTTATGTCTTCTCTTATATCGCCTAAAGTTATTTCTACATCTTCGCCCAGTACTTCGTTTAAATTGGCATTAGGGTCAGCATCCACGCCCAAAACAGGTGCAAACTTTTTTTCCACTAAATAATCAATTAGAAAACCGGCCAGGGTCGTCTTGCCTGTACCGCCTTTTCCTGCTACGGCTATGGTATAAGCCATTTAAATCATCTCCTTACAATTTGTGCACCGATTGTCCGTTTACATCCTGAAGTGCTTCCATGACTGCTTCACTTAAAGTCGGATGGGAATGAATAACTTTTCCTAATTGCTCGGCTGTTAAGCCGTATTTTACACCTACAACCAATTCATGAATAATATCTGTGGCATGAGGTCCGATGATAGAAGCACCCAACAATCTGTCAGTTTTTTTATCTGCAATAATTTTAACCTTACCAAAAAATTGTCCCATAGCCTGTGCTTTCCCAAGAGCCCTAAAAGCAAAATCGCCTTTTTTGATACTATATCCTTCGGCCAATGCTTCTTCTTCAGTAAGGCCTACTCCCGATACCTCAGGATCTGTAAACACTCCCCGAGGTACTGCTCGATAATCCATCTTGCATGCATTCCCTAAAATATTTTCCACTGCACATTCAGCTTCAGCCGAAGCCAAGTGAGCAAGTTGCGGCCCCGGAACTACATCGCCGATAGCATAAATACCTTCTACATTCGTTTGCATATACTCATTTACAAGGATTCGGCCTCGATCCATAGCAATCCCTAGCTGCTCAAGACCTATATCTGAGGTGTTCGCCTTTCGACCAATGGCTACTAGCATCATATCTGCCTGGATTTCCTTGCCGTTGTCCAGTATAGCCTTTACCCCTGCATCGGTTTTTTCGACTTTTTCTATTTTAGATTTAAGCAGCAGTTTTATTTTTTTTCGCTTTAAAACCTTTTCCATTTCCCTGCCAATTTCCTTATCCTCCAAAGGCAAAGCATGATCCATCATTTCAACCATTGTAATAGATGTACCTAAGTTGTTGAAAAACATTCCAAATTCACATCCTATTACACCGGCTCCTACTATTATCATGCTCTTTGGGATTTCTCTGAGATTTAGCGCCTCATCACTAATAATAACTTTTTTACCATCATAAGGAAATATAGGAATCTGAGCCGGCAGCGAACCCGTAGCTATGATTATAGCATCAGCTTCAAGTTCTTCAATGGAGTTATCGTCTTTAACCACTTCTACATGATTTTTATCAGTAATTCTTCCGCAGCCTTTAACAAATTTGACATTGTTTTTGTCAAGTAAAAATTCTATGCCATTTACAAGGCGCTCAACGATTTTATCCTTTCTATCCATCATAAAATTAATATCCGGCTTTACTTCTCCTTCTATCATTATCCCAAAATCTTTGGCTTCTTTTACATTTGTCAGAACATCACTTGATGCAAGCAGCGCTTTAGTCGGAATACATCCACGATTTAAGCAGGTCCCTCCAACCTTATCCTTGTCTACTATGGTTACCTCGGCTCCCATTTTTGCAGCTTTTATTGCACCTACATATCCGCCGGGGCCTGCACCAATAATGACAATCTTTTTTGTCATCATAAATCCTCCCGTCAGTTTCTAAAATCCGCACATATCAAATAATACCGGCAAATTTTCTTCTGCTCCAACCGCCATGATATGAACTCCTGCACAAATTTTTTCTTCTCTCACTTGTTTAATAAATTCAGCAGCAATATTAAGACCTTCCTTTTCCTTGTCCTGAGCTTTTTTCATTTTATCAATTATTTCATCCGGCACATGAATACCCGGAACATTGTTGTTCATATGCTTTGCCATACCGGCAGATTTAAGCGGTATTACTCCTACAAGTACTTTTGCATCCAAATCTTTTATTTTATCCATAAAACCCTTAATAACATCTATATCATAAACAGCCTGAGTTTGAAAAAATCTAGCTCCTGCTTGAATCTTCTTCACCATTTTTATAATTTGCAGCTCAACGGGTTCATACAGCGGTGTAACACTGGCACCTAAAAAATACTCAGGAATACCAGAAAGTTCATGACCATTAAAATCTTCTCCGTTCATCAACTTTGTAGCAGCCTGAAGAATGCCTACCGAATCCATGTCAAAGACTCCTCGGGCTTCCGGATGATCGCCTATGCTTGGATGGTCTCCGGTTAAAGCTAATATATTTTTGATACCCAAGGCCGCTGCCGATAACAGTTCACCCTGGATAGCTATACGGTTTCGGTCACGGCCCGTTATCTGCATTACAGGTTCTAGGCCTTCTTCAAGTAAAACCTTAGCTCCACCCAGTGATGAGGACCTTACCACAGCACTTTGAAAATCCGTTACATTTACCGCATCCACTCTGCCCTTCACAGCTTGGGCGCACTCTCTAATACGGCCAAAATCAATGCCTTTAGGAGGAGCCATTTCAGCAGTAATTGCAAATTCATTATGTTCTAACTTTTCTTTTAGACCCATTTAACGTTCCTCCTTGTATTTAACTATTTGCTTGCCGCAAGCTTTCTGGGATGTAAAGATTTGCTGTAATCTTTGGGCGGCTTTATTTCTAAAAGCGTATTCAGCATATCTAAATCTTTTAGTCGATTATAAATTAGAATCCATGCACAATCGTTTTCCGGATTAATTTCACATTTTCCATTTTTCGCGCCACCACATGGACCATTGAGCAAACTCTTGGCGCATTTTGTTATTGGGCATATTCCTGCTGTCCAGCCCAATTCGCATTGGCCGCAAGCTTTGCAGGCTTCTTGATATTGGCCTATCCTCTCTATTTCGCCGATAAATAGCGTATCATTTGCAGGGTATACCGGAGTTTTTATGCAATTTGCCACGGTCTGGGTGCCGTCACCACAAGCCATACATAAGACGGCATCCGCCTCGTTAATTTGAGATTTTTGTTTTTTTAGAGTTGCTTTTACTTGCAGCTTATGGCAGGATGGGTCTAGAATCACAGAGCCAGTCACTATTTTCCCTTGTTTCTCAAGTTTTTCCTTCATTCTTCAATCTGCTGCTGGCCGCCTGTCATGCATGAAGTAGCACATAGACTGCAGCCTGTTATAAAAATTTTATTCTTACCATTTAAAAATTCCAGTATTTCTTCAAAAGGCTTCTGCTTTGATATAATCATATCAACTGCCTCCTATAAGCCTTGTTGAAGCTTAAAGGCTTCAATTACATGCTTGGCAAGCACTGTTGATGTGACAGAGCCAACCCCTCCTGGAACAGGTGTTATTTGACCCGCTATAGGGCTTACACTATCAAAGTCCACATCGCCGCACATCTTTCCGTTTTCATCAAAATTGATTCCAACATCGATAACCACAGCACCTTCGCTTACCATATCCTTGGTAACCATTCGGGCTTTCCCTGCTGCAGCGATAAGTATTTCTGCTCTTTGAGTTTCTTGTGGCAGATTTTTCGTTCTCGTATGACAAATAGTCACAGTAGCATTCCTTTTCAAGAGCATCATCGCAAGGGGCCGACCTACCACCATACTCCTTCCAATCAAAACGGCTCTTTTACCTTCAAGCCCGATACCGTAATAATCCAGTATTTCAATTACAGCAGCAGGAGTACATGGAGCAAAACCGTCATTATCGCCGCTCATTACCTTACTTACATTAATAGGACTAAAGCAATCTACATCTTTTTCCGGTGCTATTTTATATTTGACCACATCTTCCGAAATCTGACGTGGCAATGGTCTCATGATAATAATGCCATTTATTTAGAATCTTTATTTAATCTGTCAAGAACCTTTAAAAACTCATCTTGGCTTATTTCCTCAGGAAGCTTTTCTACCTGGCAGTCAATACCTACGTCGGTACACCGTTTTACGGCGCCTTTAATATAAGATGCAGAGTCAGGCCTGTCTCCAGCCATTACTATGCATAAACCTAAAGCCTTTCCCTGTTCTTTTAATTTTTTAACTTCTTCAGTAAGTTTATCCTTTAAGGCTGCCGCTACTTCCTTACCACTAAGTATTTTAGCCATTCAATTATCCTCCTTAGCTTATTTTTTAATTCTCTGCTCTACTTTATCGTAAGTTTCATCAGCAATCTTAACGCCTTCCTCTACTAAAGCATCCATTTCTTTGCTGATTTTTAAGACAAAATCTTCATCTTTTATCCCGTTCAAATTTATAATTACATTTAGCTTTCCACTTAGTAATGCAGTCTTTAAGCACAGGACGCCAACGCCCACATCACTTAAAGCCATAATTGAACCTATTTCACTAAGTCTTGCCTGAAGTTTAATCGCCTCTACGGCCGTTCTTATGATATCCATCGGCACAGTACAGGCTTGTTTTAATGCCTTTTCCATAGCTTCGGCCCTAGCTTCTTTTTCTTTATGTGTTTCTTTCGGCATACTATACACCTTTGCTACTTCGCCAAAAACCTCTGCATCGCCATCTACCATCGACAGCAGAGCTTCTTGCAGCTTTGTGGCCTTTTCCATGATTGCATAAACCTCAGATTCTACATCCTTGTACTTCTTTTTTCCCACTGTAAGATTGCCCACCATATTGCCCAAGGCCATACCTATAGCCCCAACCAAAGCTGCCGCTCCACCTCCTCCGGGCACCGGTTCCTTGGAAGAAAGAACTTCTACAAAATCTTTACAGCTTTTTTCAATTAGCATAGCTGTCCTCCTCATGATTTTTTTGAGCGTCCTTTGCCGCATAAAGGTTGATGTACGCTGCCAAATGCATGGGCGAATCTGCTATCTCAGGATCCATATGGCTACTGGAAAGACAAGGGTAGACATGCCATAGTCTGTTGGCAGCATCAACCATATTTTCCCTGTTTATACCTATTAGACCAGAAGCTACATGATATGTTGCACCACAGGGCGATGAACATTTGACATCTACATCTATTACATTTTCTTTTTCATCAGTTATAACTTCGTACTTAGGTTTACCTATTTTAAATTGGTCAATAAAAGCATTGATATATATAAACTTTCCTTTTGAAAGAGAACAAAAGGGGCGAGGGAAGGCATATTCAAGTCCTTTAGTCTCGCACATATTCTTTAATTTATTTACAAAAGAGGTGGTCAACCAATCCGGGTCTTCCCGAGGAATTACTACCGCTTTACACCCGGCACTTATAGCTTTCCTGATAAGTTCGATAAGTATATCAGGATGTACCCCTACGGCAACGAGAATATCATGGGCAGGAATTGCATCTTTTAGATACGATTGTGCATCATCGATAAGTTCTGGCAAAACCGAAGGGAAAAGCATAATCTTGGCGATATCTTCAGTAAAATCTAATGCAAACCTTTGTCTAAATTGATAGCATTGTTTTGTACAAAAATCCGGGTTATTTTTAAAGTTTGTCAGGTGCGGCAAAAATTTTCTTGCAGCAAATTCTCCACCATATTTTACTTGGAAAAAACCCGGACGATCAGTAGTATCTTCGCTTGCTGCTATGAAAAGTTTTAGACGTTTCATCAGAAAACCACCTTTATGTCAAACAGGTTTAAAAGAGTCCCGCTATCTTTCCATTGACATCTACATCTATTTTTTCTGCTGCCGGACGCTTTGGTAGGCCGGGCATTGTCATGATAGCACCGGTAAGTGCTACAACAAATCCTGCGCCTGCAGAAATTTTTACGTTTCTTACATTTATCTTAAATCCGGTTGGTCGTCCTAGTAGTTTAGGATCATCGGTTAGAGAATATTGGGTTTTTGCTATACATACAGGCACATTTTTAAATCCTAGTTCTTCCAATGTATTTATTTCTTTTAATGCTGCAGGGGCAAATTCGACACCATCAGCACCGTATATTTCTTTAGCTATAGTAGTTATTTTATCTGCAATACCCATATCTAAATCATAGATGGGTTTGAAGTTGTTTTTACCTTCTTCAATAATTCTCACAACTTCTTTTGCAAGTTCCAAGCCGCCTTCGCCGCCTTTTGCCCAAACCTCGGAAAGCACTGCATTTACGCCTAGACGATTGCATTCTTCTTGAACCAGTGCCAGCTCTCTTTCGGTATCAGTGGGGAATTGATTGATAGCAACAACTGCCGGTATGCCATATTTTTCGGTAATGTTCTCCACATGTTTCAAAAGATTTGGCAGACCTTTCTTTAATGCATCAAGGTTTTCCTGATTTAAGTCTTCTTTCTTGACCCCGCCATTATATTTCAAGGCCCGAATAGTTGCCACAATTACCACGGCATCCGGTCTAATATCTGCCATGCGGCATTTTATATCCAAGAATTTTTCCGCACCCAAATCTGCGCCGAAGCCTGCCTCAGTTACCACATAATCAGCAAGTTTTAGAGCCATTTTTGTCGCTATTATACTGTTGCAGCCATGCGCTATATTGGCAAAAGGCCCTCCATGAACAAATGCAGGTGTTCCTTCAAGGGTTTGCACTAAATTAGGTTTAAAGGCATCTTTTAAAAGTGCGGCCATAGCTCCCTGAGCTTTTAGTTGTCCGGCTGTAACCGGTTTTCCATCATATGTATAACCAATTATTATCCTTGCAAGCCTATTTTTCAAATCTTCCATGTCATTTGCCAGGCAAAATACAGCCATTATCTCAGAAGCTACCGTAATATCATAACCGTCCTCTCGTGGCGTCCCATTGGCTTTCCCTCCGAGACCGTCAACCACAAATCTGAGCTGTCGATCATTCATATCCACACATCTCTTCCAAGTAATGCGACGAGGATCGATGTTGAGCTCATTTCCCTGATAAATGTGGTTATCTATCATTGCTGCTAAAAGATTGTTTGCCGCACCAATGGCATGAAAATCTCCGGTAAAATGAAGGTTTATGTCCTCCATAGGCACTACCTGTGCATATCCGCCTCCTGCGGCACCGCCTTTTATACCAAATACCGGTCCGAGAGATGGCTCTCGCAGAGCTATCATTGCATTTTTACCGAGCCTTCTGAGTGCATCACCTAAGCCTACGGTAGTCGTAGTTTTGCCTTCACCTGCAGGAGTTGGATTAATAGCTGTTGTAAGTATTAACTTGGCATCTTTTTTATCTTCAAAGCGTTTCAGTAGATTATAATCGATTTTTGCCTTATACTTACCGTAATATTCGATATCATCCTCACATAGGCCAATTTTTGTCGCTACATCCTTAATATGCTCGATTTTTGCCTCTTGGGCAATTTCGATATCACTCTTATAACTCATTTCATTTCCTCCTTAATTTTAATTATTTATTAAATTTAAAATTTTATCCTTGATAGCTCTTACTTCATCAGTATAACATTCGCCTTTATTAAAAGGTGTTTTTCCCTGCCTATCCGCTTCAATTAGAGCCGCATCATAAGGAAGAAAGCCTAATATTGAAATATTTTCGCATGCATTTATTATAAACGATTTTTCCTCATTAGTCCTTATTTTATTACCTACCACAAAGATTTTTTGTATTCCAATATCCAAAGCCAGCTTTTTAATAGTTTTTAATGTTTGTATACTCCTTTGGCCGGGTTCTGCTACAACAATAAACGCATCTACACAATCTGCCGTAGCTCTTCCCAGATGCTCAATACCCGCTTCCATATCCATTATCAATGCCTCCTGAGGTGTTAATAGCAGGTGCTGCATCAATGCCCTCAGAAAAGCATGTTCAGGGCATATGCACCCCGAACCTCCTGCTTTTACGGTGCCCATTACAAGAAGCTTTATGCCATCATGTTCGATACAATATTTTTCAGGTATATCATCAACTTTCGGATTTAGCTTAAACATCTGGCCAAATACCCCTGGAACAGCTTCAGTTCTTTTAGCGATAATATCTTTTATTTCTGAAAGAGGGGTTATAGATGATAATTTTTCTTCAGGAATACCTAAAGCCATTGGAAGGTTTGCATCTGGGTCCGCATCAACGGCAAGCACCCCATAGCCGTCTTCGGCCAATACTTTCGAAAGAACTCCGGCAAACGTGGTTTTACCTACACCGCCTTTACCGGTAATTGCTATCTTCATGGGCAGCACATCCTTTAGTTCTTTATAGTTACTTTTGTTATTTTTATATGTTAAGGGATTTTCTCTTTTTCTCAATATGGTCAATTATTTTTTCTGCCGCCTTCTGCGGATTTGCCTCTATATCAAAACACCCGCCATATATATCTTTAATATCATCTGTGAGGAATCTTGTCAGGTTCTCGGAACCTGTCACTTGTGGTGCCACTCCCAGCATGGTATATACTCCCGAAGCAACGACATAAGTCCCGATTGAAAGCGCCTTTTCCGACATCCATTCCGGAGCCGCTCCTGCTGCCGGAAGATCTTTTATGTCCACATTCATAAACTTAGCCAACTCCGAAAGCAGCAGCAGTATTCTGCTTATATCCACACAAGAGCCCATATGAAGTACCGGAGGTATCTTTACCAGTTCACAAACAGTAGCAAGTCCTTTGCCGCAGAATTTAGTCGCCTCTTTTGACATAAGACCTTCCTTTATACAGGCATAAGCACCGCATCCTGTGGTTACAACCAGTACATCATTTTTTATAAGTTCTTTGGCAAGTTCCTCATGGCCTTTATCGTGTAAAACCTTGTGGTTGTTGCACCCCACAATAGCTGCCGCTCCCCGTAATACTCCCGACTTTATGGCATCTGCCAGGGGTTTTACCGTACCCATGGGATGGGCAACGCTGTTTGCAACACCATCCAAGGCATTTATAATGGCTTCATTGCTATAGCCTACAAAGCCCTTGGATTTTTCTTGGGGAATCAATATGTTTCCACGTCTGTTTTTAAAATTGCTTACAGCCTCTCTTACAATTTTTTTAGCCGATTCTATAGCCTCTTCCTCATTAAATTGCATATGAATGGCACCTGGGATTTTAGCCTTAGGTGAGGTAGTTATGAGTTTTGTATGATAGCATTTTGCTACTTGAGACAGAGCCGGCATGATGCATTGCACATCAACTACCATTGCATCTACTGCTCCGGTAATTATCGCAAGTTCCTGCTGAAAAAAGTTGCCTGCCATCGGTATACCGTGCCGCATGGCAATTTCGTTTCCTGTGCAGCACATGCCGACAAGGTTGATTCCTTCAGCACCTTGTTTTTTAGCAAGCTCAACTAATTCCGGATCATTTACAGCGACAAGTATAGCCTCTGATAAGGTAGGCTCATGGCCATGTATTACTAAGTTTACTTCGTCTTCTTTAAACACTCCTAGATTTGCCTCAATCTCATGAGGCTCGGGTACGCCAAATAAGATATCCGAAAGCTCTGTTCCTATCATGGAACCGCCCCATCCATCGCTAAGCGCCGCTCTTGTGGCCGCAACCATAATATTCCTATAGTCTGCATCACAGCCGATATGTGTTGAGTGTAAAACTTCCACAATATCTCTATCTATGGCCCGAGGCACCACATTCATCTTTTTCCAAATATCAATTCTATCCTCAGGTGCTCTATCCACAAATCTAAGATGCCCAAAAGGTTTGCCAAATTCTTGAAGTGCTGTTTCAGCGACCTTTGCAGCTATATCTTTTATATCGAGATTTTCTGTTGAAATACCCCATTCTTTTGCAAGAGAAATAAGTTTCTCCGGATTTTTTACTTTGTAGCCTGATTCGGGATTTTTTGCGGCATTATACAGGGCATGAGCAATATCCCTGCCGTGGTCAGAGTGAGCAGACGAGCCGGCAGCAATCGAACGAGCAAGATTTCTTGCAGCTATAGTGTCTTCATCTGCACCGCATATTCCTTTTTTGGGACCGTCTTCACTTACTTTAACTATGCGGCATGGCCCCATAGAACAATTAGTGCAGCAAAGGCCCATTTCTCCAAAACCACATTGGGGCTGCATTGCTTCAGCCCTGTCCCAGACTGTTTCGATTTTTTCGTTTTTTGCTTTCTCTATCAATTTGTAATTGGCTTTATCGCAACTTAAACACTTAAAATCTTCAGACATAACATCACCTCATGTTTTTTTATACAATCTTTACCTTTAACGCTCTTGTTGGGCACGACATAGCGCATAGCGGCTTACCCGAATGCATACATCTGTCGCACATGGTAGGAAATGTATGTAGTTCAATAGCACCAAAGGGACATGCATCTTCGCAAAGACCGCAGCCTGTACATGCCATCTTATTTACCTTTATAATTCCTGACTCCTCATCCTTCGACAGTGCACCGGTCGGGCAGGCAGCTATGCAGCGAGGATTTGTGCAAAGCATGCACTGCTCTAATTTCAGTTTGCCACCTTTTGTCCTTATTCTAAGTCGTGAGATTTTGTTCTCCTTTATAGCACCGGCTAAGCTCTTAGTTTCAGAATGAGCTGCCGCACAAGCTAATTCACAGGTCTTGCATCCGAGGCAAAGGTCTTTTTCAAAAAGAATCTTTACCATATTAAATACCCCTCTTCGTTTTAATATTTTATATTTGTTATTATTTTCACAATCCCTGAATTCATGATACAATATTGATAAATATTTGTCAATATGATTTAAAATAAATTAGTAGGTATATTTTGCTATATTGAAAAAGCCACGAATTTACTATATTATCATAGTAATGGCGTTAAGGGAAAACTGTAATTAAAATTTCAGCCTATCAAAGGAGGTTATTGCTCATGATTAGGTTTGGAGTCGTCGGTACAAGCTGGATTACCGATGCATTTATAAAGGGAGCAAGTCTAAATGAGGATTTCAAACTTGCTGCTGTTTATTCCAGAACCGAGGAAAAAGCCAAGAAGTTTGCGGCAAATTACTCTGTCAAAAATATATTCACAGATTTAGATGATATGGCAAAAAGTCCGTTAATTGATGCCGTTTACATAGCAAGCCCAAATTCTTTGCATGCAGAGCAATCCATACTTTTTATGAACCACAAAAAACATGTTTTATGTGAAAAGCCCTTGGCTTCTAATAGTAACGAAGTGAAAAACATGATAAAAGCCTCCAAAGGCAATAATGTTGTACTAATGGAGGCGTTAAAAACCGGATTTCTTCCTAATTTTATTGCAGTAAAAGATAATTTACATAAATTGGGCAAAATTCGAAGAGTAATAGCGAACTTTTGTCAGTATTCTTCCAGATATGATGGATTTAAGCAAGGAAATCGTTATAATATTTTTGACCCCGCCTTTTCTGCCGGTTCATTAATGGACATAGGTGTTTACTGCACATATTTTGTAATAAATTTATTCGGTATTCCTAAAGACATCATAGCAATTGGTACAATGCTGGAATCCGGAGTAGACGGGCAAGGCACTGTCTGCCTCAAATATGATGAAATGGAAGCTGTGATAATACATTCAAAGATAACCGATTCGGCAATCCCAAGCGAAATTCAGGGTGAAAGCGGAAGTATGGTTATCGATAAGATTTCAGTGCCACAAAAAATTACAATACATTACCGAAAAGACGGTGTCCAAAATATTTCCCGACCTCAGATAGAAGACGATATGTATTATGAAGCAGCCGAATTTATAAACTTGATAAAGACCGGAAAAATCGAGTCCGATATCAACTCACACAAGCTTTCCCTTTCGATCATGAGTGTGCTGGACGAGGCCAGAAGGCAGATGGGAGTGGTCTTTCCTGCGGATAATCGCAAATAATTATCTTCTTGTTTTCCGTTTCATATAGTTTCCCAATTATCCTTGAACCTATAAAATTAAACTCTCTGATATCAACGATTAAAAACCGGTTAAATTGAAAGGAATTATTATAATGGATGCCTTTCCATCTATAAATGAAATTCTAGAGATTCTGAATGAAATTGCAGAAGAAATTCCCGGAGAATTTTTTCGCAGATTAAACAAGGGGATTATTTTATTGCCTGATTATAAACTGCATAAAAACAGTAAAGACCCTAATAAGTTATACGTCATGGGGGAATATAGCTCA
This sequence comes from Tepidanaerobacter acetatoxydans Re1, assembly GCF_000328765.2. Taxonomy (NCBI): domain Bacteria; kingdom Bacillati; phylum Bacillota; class Clostridia; order Thermosediminibacterales; family Tepidanaerobacteraceae; genus Tepidanaerobacter; species Tepidanaerobacter acetatoxydans. The sequence continues at coordinate 587,262 of NC_019954.2, read as the reverse complement.
GATATAACCGGCAGGCAAATTAGGATATATTATGGTTCTCTAAAAAAAGTATACCATGATATGCCTTTAGAGATTTTAAAGGTAAAACTAAAGGATGTACTTCTGCACGAATTTACACATCACCTGGAATCTCTTGCAGGAGAAAATAATTTAGAAATTAAGGATGCAACCGCCTTGGCAAAATATATGGAGAATGATTTCTAGCCGGCAGTATTTAAACTGCTGTTACATCCTTTTTATCCATTAAAGCCAGTTTTGCTACAAAAACTATACCAAGCTCTTTCGGAGTCGATGGTAAGTAACTCACCCACGATTGCAATGGTAATTATTTCACTATCGCTGAGTATAGCGTTTTTGATATTGCGACGATTTTTAATATATATAGGAGTAACATCCTGGTAAATATCGTCAATAATGACATATGCTACTGTGATAAAATCTTTTAATTCAGTTATTTCTTTGATAGAATACTTATTAGGAAACTCCGACATATGCTAACCTTTCTATTGTTTTAGTTAATCATATATAAAATAGGTTAACATATCCTTTCGGAGTTTTCTATTTGTATTTATCTTTAGTTGAACTAGCACCACGGGTTAATTATGTTTTTTAAATCATGTTTTTGAATTTTAATATCTACATTATCGTATTTCAGAAGTGCAAATAAAAATGGAATAGCAAATAAATTACGATAAAAAGTCATTGACAGTGAGTTGTTGCCCATTTCATATGTCAAACTTGCCAATATTGGTGTAAATCCATATAAAAATGCAGATATGATTACAGATAATACCCCTTTAATTTTCATTTTCTATTTCCCAGCCTTCTGTTGAATATCAAAAGACATGCAAAAATCTGTATTGTAAAGTTCTATATCTGTTCAAATAATCCCTGCTACAGGGAAAAAGTCTTGCTAATTTATAATTTCCGAAAATATTCCCCGGATTAATGTCAGCTAATACGTCTTAGAAGAAGATGAGATTTGAGCATAATAAAGCAGGAAATCAGTCAGGATTAGTATTCCTCTACAGATGGTTATTACTCCCGTTTAAAAGCCCTAGGTCGTTAGTTTGTCTAGGGCTTTGCCTTAAATACTAATTAAATTCTATCCTCCATCCAGGTAATAATGTCTTTTATTACCTGATCCTTTTCTGCTTTTTCATTTAATATTTCATGGTAGCAATCTTTATAAATTTTGATAGTCTTATCTTTTGATGGTGTATTTTCATAGAACCATTTAGATGATTCCGGAGGAACTATTTTATCCTCTCCTCCGTGGAGTATAAGGCATGGATATTGGTATTTATCAATATTTTCCGATAGCCATATCGGCCCTTTAACAAAGGCTTCTCCCAATAATTTTAAATTTGTTTCTTTTAACACCAGTGGATCCTCATCATAAGCTTTGACCACTTCAGGATCCCTGCATATAAGATTCGTTAGAGCATTAGGAGCTTTTCCCCTTGGATTTTTTTCGAAAAAATTATCCTTTTTTATGTCTTTTACTAAAGTTTCAATTTCAAGTAAAGCAGGTCCAGACAAGATTTGCCCTTTTATTTTTCCGGGATATTTCATGCCATAGCCTGCAGTTATAAAACCTCCCATGCTATGTCCCAACATAAATATAGGAAGGCCCTTATGCTCAGCCAAGGCCATATCTATAACTTTATCGGCATCATCAAAGAAATTTTGAAAATCCTCCACATAACCTCGCTCACCACCTGATTGCCCATGACCACGATTATCAAACCTGTAGACACCAAATCCCCTTTCATTAAACTTATTCGTCACATAATCATATCTTCCCAAATGCTCACATAATCCATGAACTATAACTACAATTGCCTTAATTGTTTTAGGAATATCCTTTCGATAAAAAATTTCGGTCCCATCAAAGGATTTAAACTTTCCTTCCATTGTTTCCACTGTCATTATAACCCCTCCCTGCTTTAATTTTGTCTTTATATAATAAATCTTAGTTTAATTATATTTTTATGTCAAGTTCGATTTTTCTGTAATATTGTCCTGTTTTATCTTTTTATCTGATAATTGAACCAAATAGTATAGTTCAGTTATCCCGAGAAAATTTTCTCTTATTTAAGACTCTTATAACCTCCTCATCCGATACCTGGGAAAAGTTTTTATAAAACTGACCTACAGCATAAAATGGTTCTTCGGATATTAACCATACCGGCTCATCTACCAGCTTTTCCATTTCCGTAAGGGTATCAGGAGCTATAACCGGTGTGCACAAAATTAACTTTATCGGGTTTAATTCCCTTAGAAAATTTATAGCCGCCATAACTGTATAACCTGTGGCTATCCCATCATCGACAAGTAAAACCTTTTTGCCTGACAATGAGCCATATTCATCGCTGCCCCTATACTTTTTCAGCCTGGCTCGTGCCTCTTCCGCCTTGCGCTTAGCTTCTTTTTCTATATATTCATCATTTACACGAATCATGTTTATTGCATTGTGATTTAAAATCTTACCACCTTTACTATCTACTGCTCCTATTGCAAATTCTTCATTAAAGGGGGCCCCAATCTTCCTGGTAACTACAATATCCATGGGAAGATTTAATTGATCACATACGACATCTGCTACGATAACGCCTCCCCTAGGGATTGCAAATACAATTGTATTGGAGTCGTCTTTATACTTTTGCAGTTTTTCTGCCAATCGTATCCCTGCATCATAACGATCTTGGAACATGACAACCCCTCCTAAAGTAAGCTAGATTGGCTTTTATATTAATATTAATTATAATCAAATATTGAATTTGCTTTAAATTCAAGCTTTAATATAAGATTGCGTCGAGTAATTTTCGGCTCCCTAATTAATCAAGAGCCTCCGCCAGCTTTTACCGCTCACCGCTGGAGCATTACATCAATTGTAGGCAGCGAGCGCCTTGTAACGCTCTTTTTCTTTTCGTTTTCCAAGTATCTGTCCATAAGACTTACGTAGTAATCATCATAATTAGTGACTGGGAAGCCTCTGAAGAAGTGAAACATTATTGTAAATAACAAAAACCGTCATCCTGAGCGATAGCGAAGGATCTAATGTTAGAGCGATTTTTAGGATTCTTCATTCCGTTTCGTTTCATTCAAAATGACATAAACCCAGATTCTAATTCACTGTGATATTTTTACGTTAAATTTTATTTTTATAAATAATAAACATTTTAAAATCACTATTCGTAAAACTTGCAAGGACTATTGCACTCCAACTATCGAAAATGAGATTATAGCATAGATATGTAAAATAATTACAAAAGTAACAAAGGAGTGCTCATTTCAGTCTGTGTACAAACTAGGGTCAAGCATCACCCTAAATATTATTACTGTCATGTTTATATTTACTGTAAGTTATAATAAATCCTCTTAATTATAATGGATGAAGTTTAATTAGTCTCAGACACAATTTTTCTTAAGGCTGGAACGTATTTCCTAAATTCTTTTTCAAAAATTATCATAAAGTTTATCATATTGTCTTGTAACTCGTCCCATTTATCTTCATCACCTAATCCCGCTTCACTAAAACTTTTTTTTAATTCTACATGCTCTTCTATTATCTAATCTTTCCCACTCCAGCTCTGTTTTCAAATTATTCTCAATTTCATGTTTTTTAGAGTAAAGATAGTCAAATCTTTTCTTATTAATTTCCTCAGAACCAGGTCCTCGATCAATGTAAAGTTCAACCGTTCCACCATCATATGTGATGACATACTGTAAAGACAGCCCAGTAAGTCCTATGCCTGTAGCTATCCAATTTGAAGTAACCGGTGAAATTGAAGAGAATAATGAAGTCTTATCCTTACTCTTTTTTAGAAGTAAGCTCCAAAATTCTTTTCGTTTATAGTGTCTTTCAGACAACTTAGCTTTCTCCGAACCAATATCTTTAGAATCTTCACTTGGTCCAACAATTTTATAGAACAACGGTGCAGGTTCTGATTCTCCAATTTTAATTGCTTCCACTTTCAGGAGGTAAAAACTAATGGGGGTATACTCATTTAACCATGTTATTGCTGTAATATGCTCCTGTCTTGGGTCTGACGTTATCCAAATGGCAGTTTTTGCTTCAAGGTTTGCACTATATGTTACTAATTTCCCTAAATGATCATGATCAGTTTTTTCCAGTTGATTTTCTATGACAACAGAATTACCTGACATATCTTCTGCTAAAATATCAACATTAAATGAGCCAACTGATTTTTCTACCTCTGCACAACTACCATTTTCTTTTTTGTAGTTCATAGTTTTTATCGGCAGTAATCCAAATATATTCCGCGCTATACGCAATGTAAGACCTGATACATGCCCCTTTACTACCGCATAATAGTCGATCTTGTTGTATTTTCTTATAGAAAGCTTGTCAGTTGAGGTTTATTTCCTGACTCGGCATAATGGCTTTTAGTATAGTAAAGCCCAGTTTATCGCCATCATTAAAATCTACTACTTTTATAATTCCTGCCAGATTATTTTTTTCGTCAAGCCTTATGGATTATAACCTATTTGTAAAAATATGCTTCCTTTATGCTCTACAGTTTTAATGTTTTAACTGTCTAGTATAAAGGAAGCATAATCGTAAAATTTCCGGAATAACTGCATAGCAAAGCGGTATCCGCTCAATTAACCGGAATCTTTAAGTATCGCTCCTGCTATAATTATTTAAGTGGGATTAATCCCGGTTTTCCATCAACTTTAGGAACTCCAAATCTTACGACCACCGGAAGGTCTGAAGGTTTGCATCCTTGACATATTTCAAAGGAGCCTTTTACAGACATATATAAATACGCATCCGTCATATCCCAATTATAGGCTTTACTAATCAGTAACTGCATTTGCTCACATGCATATTTTAAAGCTGACTCGAACTTATCATCACTTGCTATAACATACCAGGCATTATCGGTTTCTAATACAGGCCATTCTAAGAGGAAATCTTTAATTAAATCAAGCTTTACAGTAACTTCTCCCGCTATTTCAATTCCTGTTCCGCAAATTTCGCCGTCTCCCATTGATGCATGTAAATCGCCCAGCTGAAATAGTGCACCAGGCACTCGTATGGGAAAATACACCCTACTTCCTTTCGTGATTTTATTACAATCCATGTTGCCCCCATGGTTTCCCGGATATCCGCAGGGAATTTCCCCCTCTTTAGGCGCTACGCCGATGACTCCTATCATTGGCTTAGTGAAAAATTCAATATCATTAAATACAGCCTTACCGTCTTTGATTGAAACAATCTTTGTTCTAGGCTCAGCCTTATGACTCAAAGGACCAGTTTCCGGCAGAGTAGAAATAACTCCTTTGTCATCTACTTTTATATCTTTTATATCTACTAATAATAAATCCCCCGCTTCGGCCTCTTCTACAAAAACAGGGCCGGTAGCAGGATTTACCCGATTAAAGTCTATAGATGTAACTAATTGCTCTTCACTTTTTACTTGATTGCTAAAACAGTCCAAGGTTTTAAATACAATTGTTTCACCTTTTCTTACTCTTTCTACCGGTTTATTGTCCGGAGAAAAATGATAAACATATTTTTCGATCATTTTTACAGCCTCCTTTTTTTATCATTTTTAATTATGTTTAAGTTTTGACTAGACATATGCCTTAATCCATTCTAATACCCTGCTTTTCGCTACATTTAAACTGAACTTGCTCATACTTTTCTTAGTTTTATTAGCTCGCCTGGCCATTTAAAGCGATTACATGTTGCCTCAAATTAATCTTATAAATCCTATCTATTACTTATCATACATGGTTTGTTTCAAATATTCAAATATCGAGCGCTCTGAAATTCCCTAAAAAAAGCAAAAGAACCCATCTAAAGGTTCTTTTCTAATACTTCAAGTATATCCTTGGCCGTTGGAGGGCATCCTGGCACGTTTTGTGTAAAGCCTCTGGTGCAGTTTCCTACTCCGATGCCTTCGCCTTTAATTCCCTTGTAGCCCTGGCCTATAAAGAGTTTTGTTTTAAGCCTTCTTAAAATACCTTTTTCGTCCAGTCTTGCAAGAGCATGAATTAAGCTGCCATAGCATGCAGAGCAGGCATCTTTTTCTTTGACATATTTGGATAGTTTTTCGATTTCACGTGAGTAGGGTATTTTTTGAGTATTATTATTTTCGTTCAATTCATTTACCTGCTCCTTTGAGGCAATGCAGTTTCCCACACCTATTTGCTCCGCTATCTTTATGTACGGTATCTCTTTTTCATCATATCCCATTAAATTTGCTACATATGAATCGACTAAAACCGGATCAAACCCCAGGATAATTCTGTCCATTTGAACAGGATTGCCGCCTTCTTCAAAGTTTAAATCTCCTACCAGTCCATCTACTATTATCAAGTCGCTTTTAACGGCTCTATTTAGGTATGCAATGGGTTTATGCAGTCCCATAGTATGAAATCTTCTCTTTTCTTTGTTGGGAATACAGCCCTTTAAGTTTTTCAGAGCACAAGTCATCTTAGTCTGGCAGTGTCCTTTAAGCACCGGCATGTTTATCAGATAATCCACTTCCAGCGCTTTTTCGCATACGTTTATTTGCATACCCTCTATGTCACATACCCTATACGCATCTTTTTGTAAGTCGATCAAAGGGATATCGTATTTTTCGGCAATCTTTGTGTATCCGCATACTTCAAAAGCCCTTGAGGTTTTATCTCCAACCCAGGAGCCCTCCATGACTATAATATTGTTAAAACCCTTTGACTTTAAATAGTCTATTGTCCCTTCCAAGAGTTCCGGTGATGTTGTCGCTCCGGATGTGGAAGGTTTTGCAACTACTAGATTGGGCTTTATGCCTATAAGCGCATCCTTTTTTATGTAATTTTCGATTTGAAGTTCTGACAGTGCGTCGTGAATCATTTCTTTTGGCTTGTTGCCGTATATCACGTAGATTTTATCTTTTACCATATTTTATATTATTTCACCTTCCTGTTGTAATTTTTGCTATAATACATGATATCACTGTTTTTGCGTTAATTTAAAATCGGCTCTAGTGTAGAAACTCTGTTTATGCACCAGAGCTGATAATATATCTATATGGGTTTCTCGTAGTCCATATTCTAAATTGAGTCGCGCGAACAGAATTTACTCTATAGCCGACAGAGATTATGGCATCGAGATTATAGAAGTTAATCTCACGCATTACTTCCCGATTGCCTTCTTTTCGAACTATCCGGAATTTCCGGATAGTTGCTTTTTTATCTAATTCACCTTCTTGATAGACATTTTATAGATGCTCATTTACCGTTCTTACATCAACATCAAATAACTCAGCCATCATCTTTTGGGTAAGCCAAACAGTCTCATCTTGAAAAAATACGTCTATTTTAGCATCTCAGTCTTCCGTTGTATAGAGTAGAATTAAATTATCAACCACAATGATTCTTACCTCCTATCTAATGAACATTCTATATAGCAAGGTGAGCTCATCTTCTAATGATTTCATACTTTTTCTTAAACTACAATAAATTGCTTTCATTTTTCATTCAAAAATCAAGCGGTGCAATTTCGCATTGATACTTAGCTAAAATAAGACCTATTCAACCCCCAAAGCTTTAAAAACAGCATCCTTGGGATCTTGATAGAAGGATATCTGGAATTTTGCAAACAATTCCGGAGGTACTGTGCCTATATCTGCTGCTGATGACATTGGAATTAAAACTTTTTTTGCTCCTGAATCAAAACATACTTGAAGGACATTTGCCAATTCTTCTACTTTATTGATAGTTCCTCCTATGCTCATAGAACCTAACACTACCAGCTGGCTTTGCACCGGCCGGCTTAAAGCTCCTGAGCATAATGCAATAAATGCAGCCAATGCCAGTTCTGATGTGAGTCCTACGCCTTGAATATCTTCAACATGCATTAAATAATCTTTTTTTGATGTACTTATCGTGCCACTTATATTCTTGCTATTTGCTCTAAAATACCTAAAGGCAGTTTCAATTGCTTCCTTCGCTTCTCTATCTGAACCAAGACCTGTTTTTTCAAACTTACCGGTGCCATTTACTACCTCGGTTTCTATCTTATAGACTCCAATCATGCCCGACTTTCCACGACCGACAGTATATAAATGCCCAGGCTTACTTAACCCTTCTGGGATTATCTTACCCCCGCCTTGTTCCGGCACTGATACAAATTTTTCTTCCATAGTTTCGATGTCTATATATGAAAAATGCACATCATAAAACTCCATACCGCCTATTTTCTTAAGTTGTTCTTTAACTCTTCTTCGACCTACCAAGGCATATCTTAATACTTCTTCTACATCTTCTTTTGAAAAGTTCCCATCAGGATAAATCAATTTAAGCAGGCCTGATACAGTCTTTCTGACAGCAATTACATCCCGCTGATTTAAGTTGTTGCCTAGCTTAAAATATTTGTCAAAAGCATCAGTAAAAGATCTTTTCCTCATTTCTCGCATAAATTCTGATAAATAGTCAGTAATAAATCCGTATTCATCGGTAAAATATTCAGGCCGCATCTTGGGTATTTCCCATCCGGGTAAGTAATAGTGCATACGGTCAAAAAAAGCAGCATCATTAGCCATGGCTTCGGGGAATGGTTCAAATAAATGAGATGTTTTTAAAAGCACGTCAACACTCTGATTGATATTTCCGATGAACACCATTGATGCATTTGCATTCTTTTCTTCTTTGCCTCTAGCAAAGGACCCAGATGCCATAAAATCCTTCATAATCTGAATCCCATCTTGGTCTTTAAATTTTATCCCGGCCACTTCATCAAAGGCAACACAGTCCCACAATCCCACAAGGCCGATTTGCCGTGATGCCATGTTATAAAATAAATTCGCTACAGTAGTTTGCCCTCCGGACACTAGTATAGAATTAGGCGAGATTTCTTTGTACAAATGAGACTTCCCAGTTCCTCGAGGTCCCAGCTCGCAAAGATTGTAGTTATTTTCAACAAGTGGCACCATCCGCTCAAGAATATGCCATTTTACTTTTTGTTCTAACTGCGTCGGTTCCATACCGACAGACCGCATCAGAACATCTATCCATTCATCTTTTGAAAAATGCTTTCTGCCTTCAAAAATCTCTTGAATATCCATATGAGGCATCTGAATAGGTGTGAGGGAATCTATATTAAAAGGGCTTGCCATCTTAACTTCCTCATCATAAAAATAGCTCATTTTAACAATACACCAGATACCCCCAGCGAGGAGCTTGTCAAAGTCTTTCACATATTGCGGAGAAATCTCTACGCCCTTTAGCCCGAGGTTAGAAAACTCTGCTTGATATATATCAAGTTTTTCATTGAGCTTAACTGTTATCATATCAATAACGGTGAATCTGCCAAGTTCCCGTACCTTTGACTTGACTTTTTCCGCTTCATCGGGCCTTACGAAATTTTCCGCCAGAATGTTCTTTACTGTCTCAACACCATCGTTGATACTGTTTTCATCATCAGTAGCACAATACATCCCTAACAAGTATTCAAGGACATAAACAGGTACATTGGCTCCTTCTTTAATTTTTTTAGTCAGGTCTTTTCTTACGACTCTTCCGGGGAAATACCTATTTAATTTTTTACTAAGCTCATCCATTCGGCTCTCCTCACTTTAAAAACCAAAATCATTCATAAATGCAATATCAATAATGAACGGAATCTTCTCATATATCCTTTCAACGGTTTCCTCTTCATCCTCTAGAACCAGATAATATTTACTACTTTTATCATATTTCATACTCTTGAGTACGAACTTTTCCCTAAAGGTCCTATCTTCGGGGTTATCTGATGTGCTGTCGGCTATTATTATATTCTCGTTTGATACCCTGTTCCCCTCTTCATCTGCAAGATAAACTGAAAGTCTCCTTGGCACAGTCTTGTCCTGAATTTTTTCCACTTGGAAAAACTCAAGATAGGTAATATTATTTGTTATCTTCCTAGATATACTAGTAAGCTTAACATCAACTTTTTTGACTTCTTTTGCGGTTTTGCCTCTCTCATGTTTGAATTTAATAACAGGTATAACCACTTCCTGGAGTGCCGCACCACCATGAACATAATTAGCTCCTTTCCCCTGGACTTTGAACCTGCTTACACCCCGTGGCACTATACACTTTAACTTTGTATCTTCAATATGACTCATATTAAAAGTAAGAGTGCCATTAAAATCTACATCTTCTTCAGTAAGAATAAAACGCCGATTTTGTAATGAATCCTCTAAAGATTCCTTGGATACCTTATCACTTTCTTGTATATTTCCTCGTTTATATATAAAACCATGATCGGCAGTAATATATATATTGGTTGCTGAAACATTATTTATCAAATCATTGATTAGAGCTTTAAGCTCGCCAAAAGTATCTTCGACAGCATTGAAAACCTCGTTTTCAGTAAGGGCGTTATCTCCTCTAGCATCAATGCTGTTATGATATATATATACTACCTTTTTGCCGCCAAAAAGTTTTCTGAAATCATCCCTTTTCATGCCACTGAGCTGTTCATACCCAACAGCAATACTGTCTTTTTGCGCCTTCTGAAGAATCTTACTTCGGTTCTCTGTTCCATCAGAACTAAGCCCGTCCACAATTACCTGAAATTTATCATTTATTTTGATTTCATTATGTGGAAGCAAGGCAGCCATGCCAAGGGCGGTATAGGAAGGAAGTATGCCAAGCATAGGAGTAATCTTTGTTGAGCCCTTCCTTTCAGTATTCAAATCCTCTTCTAACTCCTTAGCCGCCTCATATCTTAAACCATCAGAAATAATTACAAATACCCTCTCGTCCTTATCTTCATAAGGTTTTACGTGATTTATATAGAAATCCTGCTGCAACTCCAAAGGAGAAATTTTCCAGTTTTGCTCTAAAGTCTCCAAGCTATCGCTCCATTTTATCGACAGTTGGTTCAAATACCCGTTTACATAGGTATTTTCTATCTTTTCCTTTAATTCAAAAAACGGTTCTTTATTAGGTAGTTTATCAAAGAAATATATGAATTTTCTATAAGCCATATCTATAATGTAATATTGACCCGCATATTTTTGAAATAAATCATATGGTTTATCTTCTTTTATATCATCCTTAATCTTTCTCCATGAATCAAGCATAACTAGGGCCCAGTAAACACAGTTATAGTCATTTTCATACTTTCTATACCAATGTTTTGTTCTCCGCTGCAAAATAATATCTGTATATCTTTCAAACTCACCGGCATCAGAAATTAAATTTTCAATTAACTTATTTATAATAGTCTCATCAAAAATTTTAAATACATCACTTACCACATAATTATCAATATGCCATTTGTCTGCATAATCTCGTAGATTTAATTGTTTTTCTACTTTTATTGAAAGCATATCAAAATAATCCATAGCCTTAGCATTGTTCATAAAGTTACTAAGAAACACAAAACAGTCCGCCTTTTTAGGAGAAATAAACTTTTCCCAGTGAGCTGGTATTTTATCTTCAAGGGTATAATACAAAGCTGTTATCAAGAAAAAAGCGCTAAGGTGTTCGATAGTTTTTTCCTCTAAAATATATCCGTAGTATTTCTCCATAAGCGCCCAAAAAGTATTAATATCTCCAAACTTATCTATTTCCGTAAAATACGTGTTATCATCTTTGGCATACTCTATTAAAAGAGATTTTACCACCTCATCAAGGTCGGAAAAGGGAAGTTTGCACAAAGCTGACAATATTGCTATATGAACGGATTCTTCAGTGCAGTATTCTATATTGTAGGATTTGAGGAGTCTATATCTTTCTTTATTATCAAAAAACTTTTTATAATGTTCAAATATATTTTTTAAAGCTTCATTTTTGACTCCTAAGTTTCTCATAATAATAGTAGTCCTGTCAGTAGAAAATTCATCACTATATTTTAAAATATCTAATAGCCAGTTTTCTCGAGGTCCAGGCTTGCAAAAAGGTGCATATACCAGATAGTTGCTCTTAATATCCTGTTTTTCTAGAAGATATTTTGCATAAAAATAGTTTTGGCCGTCCAATTTTAAAATTTTTGCATTGGAAAGCTCTAAAGTGTCAATTTGACCTTTAAATTCGCCATTATCATCATACCAAAAGATGATATTTCGCTTTTTTCCTTCAGAAAGCCCTTTGTTAAAGTTTTGTTCCAGTATTTTTTTTACTTCATCAAGTTCCAAATTAATCACCTGCTTAAATTTTTGCCAATAAATTTGCCTTTAACGGTTTTTTTCCTTCTCCCTGTGGTATCTCTATACCTTGAAACTTAGCATAATTCACGATTACCCCATCATCAAGGTCTATTTTTATTCTTTGATTTGCCACATGGGCAATCACTTGGTCATACTCAAGGCATTCCTGTATCTGTTTTTGCAGCTTTTCCTTTGCCTTTCGGGCATTATTCTTTTCTCGCAGTGATAAGTTTGAATCTATGATTACATCAAGTCTTTTTATCTCATCCTCATATTTTCTCTGAAGTTTATGAAGATAGTCAATTCTAACGCGGGCTGCAATATGTTCATCATATCTGTGCATGTATATAAGCGCTTTAAACCCATCCTGCCTTCCTGAATCAAATAGCCAGTATATTGGCCTTTGTTTATATGTCTGAACATGGTTTTTATAAAAATCCTTTAAGAAATAGCGGCGCAGTGCCTGACGAGAAGTTTCAGACTTCCGTTTCCCTATACTTTCAGCTATATAGTCTAGATTTTCTTCTAATTTTTCCTCTCCAAAAGTCACCTTCAGGAATTCAATAAATCTTGCAACTATATCATCTTCAAAATACTCTTCATCGGTTATGGGGATGGTGTTGTCGCTTTCCGGTGCAAAGGTGGCATCAATCCATGTATCTTCTAATATATCATTATCTTCATCCTTGACTAGTTTACGGACTTTCCATTGCCCGTTTTCTATCTTCCACTTATCGCTCCACTCCCCTCCTGCATACACCAATCCTTCCACATCAGGAGAATACCTTCCGAACATACAGCCTACTGCATAGGAGATAAATGACTTAATGTCCCGCTCCCTGTCGGCTTTACTTACCGTTACATCTTTTTCATCAACTTCAGGAGTAAGCTCATCTTCAAGACCATAAATCTTGATAAATATTCGGTTTAACTCCTCTTCATTGGCTTTGAGCTGATAAAATTGTTTTTCCGCAAACTCCGCCCAATTGTTAAAGGCTTGCTCTATGGTATCTGCATCACCTTTGTGCGTGAGTATTGGATGCTTTTTAAAGTCCCATGAAGTTTCGAAGGAGTCCCAGTCGGTTTTGGAGATGGAGATAGATAAGTCAACAATATGATTTATTTTGTTTAAACACTTATCTGAATTAGCAAGCTTGATTGGCAAACTTGCTACATCGCTAATATTAAATGCCAAGGTTGAACTAAGTATTTTTAGTAATTCACTTGCTACCTTAGTAATGCCGAAACCAAGTATATATCTTATTTTATCTTTATCGATAAATATTGCAGAACCATTAGAATCAAAAATAAATCCTTTAGGAACATACCGCAATCCAAAAGAGTTTTTTGAACTTATCAAAGTCCAAGACAATGCTTCCTTAAAATATAAGTTAATACTTCGTAGATTTGCACTTTTATGTTCTTTCAGTTCTAACCCATTGTTCAACCAGTTTATAACATACTCATTATTGCCATACCATTTCCTAAACCCGCCACCTTTATTATAGGGTATCCATTTTTTTGCAAACTTTATTGTGTCTTCTCCTTTTCTTAATCCAATACCAACTTTACATCTTGACACTTCGTACCAATATCGCAAAAATCTTTCATTATTCCCTGTATCCATTCCTTTTCGAACCTTTGCCATATCACCTAGTAGTTTGTTTTGAAATATGTTTACAATTTTTTTATTAACCCAGTATGCGATGGGACCACCAGGTATTTTTGAAAACATTTCTTGCTTTACGTTATCATACCTATAGTTTACGTTCTTATCTTCTATGGCATTAATGAATTTCTTTTTCTTTTCATAAGCAGAACTGAAATCAACTAATCTAATATATGACGATTTTAATTGTTTCATCGAAGTAGGATATAATTCTCTCCATTTAGCAAAAACAAAAGCGACTGTTTGAACAACTTCTCCTCTAATCTCATTAAATGCTCTTGGCCCTAAATGCACAATGTTAATTATAGTTATATTTTTCATTAACTTTGATCTTAATTTTTCAAAACTCGACAGAAACATCCATGACTGCTGATTTATCATTCCCATAAAACCGTATTGTTCCAAATAATTTATTCCAACTTCCATAAAAACTGCAAATAAATCATTCTTCGAATCTTTGTAATGCTCATCTACATATTTCTTTAACGCATTATTCATCCCCTTCCGCCCCATATAAGGCGGGTTGGTGACTACTACATCATATTTGCTGCTCATTATCTTGGCCTGCTTTATGAGGGGCGGGAGTTTTTCAAGTAGTATTTGTTTATGCCCAAATTCAAATGCGTCGCCGGGATGATTTTGCCGAATTTCCTCTAATCGGTTTTCTGTCTTATCAAAATCAAGCTTTTTCACTTCTAGTATCGAACCATATTCCTTGGCATCTTGAAATACATGGATAAGGTATCTTGCCTGAATTTCAAAATCCGCATCGGACAAGTTGTCTTTGCCTTTTATCTTTTCTTCCAGCTCTGTCTTTGAAATAAATTTTTTTCCGCCGGCAAAGTATGTAATAGTTTCTTCAGGTATTCCATTACTTTCTTGGATAGAGCACAAATTTATATCTATGTTTTCGCGAAATATTCGCCTGTTTTTGCTTCTGGCTTTCATCATCACTGCAAAATAGGCCAGTTGGCCCGCTCGATCGTCAATGTCTAACCCGTAAAGATTGTTTTCCAGGATAAGTTTAGGTATCTCCCGTTCAGAATAGCCGGCGCTTTTATATATATCAAAAAGCACATCAAATGCGTAGACTAGTATATGGCCACTGCCCATAGCCGGGTCTAATACTTTTATGTCTTCTGGCTTCATATCCTTACTTTCTGCCCTTATCTTTTTAAGCTGCTCCTCCACTTCCGGCTCCTGCTCAGCCTCATCAATATAATACTTCCACTTCTCTTTTAACTTCTTACTATCCACTACCCACTTCCCACTGCCCACTATCTCCTGCCCACTAATCTTCTCCAGCCACAATCGCCCCAAAGAGTTTTCCACCATATACTTTACTATCCATTTAGGAGTAAACAGCTGGGTTGCAGCAGGAATTTTTTCTTTAGTTATCTTTTGATTTTTCTTAAGACCTGCAAAAACCTCATCTTTCTTTTCTGAAATATAGTATTGATAGAGCCAGCCTATTATCTCTACTTGTTCTTTGAAGTATTCCTCCGGTATATCGGAAACCAGGCGGCGTATAATCGAGCCTTCTGACAGCAAATTCTTCGGCAGCAATATATCAGTATAGTCTCCTATCTTTTCAAATAGCCCAGGGAGAATATCATTTAGCTTGTTGCACTGTTTAACAAGAAGATATCTGAACAGTTCTTCTGTATCATTTTCATCTTTTAGTCTTGCAACTACTTCTTGGTTTAAATCAAGGTCGATATGCTCGGCATATGTGATGATATCTGGTTCTGTTTTCCCCGGTTCTGCTGATGACAGCACTCTGACCCCTGTGGGAATATAACCGTTTACCTCCATGAACCTTAAGGCTATAATCCGGTTAAACCAAGTATAGGCAACTTCTTCAACTACTTGCTCGAATCCTTTTTCGCGTATTTTAGCCTCAAGGCTTTTTCGCTGATTTATTTCAAATGACTTGAGTTTTTTCCCGTTTATTCTTATATAGTCTTGCGATACTTCTTCAGGCTTTTTTATTTCATTTTCCGTGATTCCAAGTTCATAAGCTCTTTGAGAAATATCTTCAATTAATTTATTTCTTGCCCATACGGCATAGTTTTTTATCAAGCTTTTATCCATGGTAACCCCCTACATCTTGCGATAACTGAAATTTTTTTATATTAACCGTCTTCTCTTATAATTGCATTTTCAAAGCTAGTTAGATTAAGCTGCTCATATTCTATATGATTATTTTTTGAAACAGCATTCTCATCGAACCAATCTTTAATACTTATGCGCTCATCTTCATAAACCATTGAATCTATTGGCTTGGCCCCAATTTTTAATAGTTCCTTATTACCCTCAGGAATATTGTCTTCTTTTCTCACAAAAAGCGGTACCCATTGATTTTTTATATTTTCTGTGGCACCGGTCCAAGTACCGCCTTTGTTCAAATCTGATGATATTACTATTGCATACCTAGATAATGCATAAATATACTTGTTTCTCTCCATTGCAGAATATATCGTAAACCGTGATTTCGGGTTTACAGCGGATAGTATCAGTAAATCGCCACTAATTATTTTTTCTCTGATTTCTTTTTTCTTTATTCTCTGTATCATACTATCGGCAATAAAAGCCACTGCTTTCCCGTTACTCTGTAAAGCAGCATTCTGAGCCGCAGTATCTACGCCTTTTGCACCACCTGAAATGATGCTAAATCCTTCCAATACACATTTTTGAGCTATTTTATGTGTAGCAACCAGCCCATGGCTGTCTACATCCCTTGAGCCTACTATAGCCACACCTTTATTATTTGCTATGTTTATATCGCCACAATAAAATATAATTGGTGGGCTTTTTTTCTTTAAAATAGCTTTTAACCGTTTAGGATAGTTTCCTTCTGCTCTAGTCGTTACACCAATACCCATATTGCTTAAGTTATCTAACTCGATCCCCAGTTGACCCGCATTCGAAAGCAATTGTTTCAATCTGTATGTTTCTGCGGGACTGAGATACAACTCTCTTGCCCAATCTTCTTCATCGGTGTGGAAAAATGCTGCAGGCCTTCGTAGAGAGGAGTTAATTAAACGATCTACTAAAGTATTCCACTGCTTTAGAGTATATGGTCTTATATTTTTTTCTTTACTATTGATTACTAAATTCGAGTATATTAAAAGAGTAGCTAAACTATCTTCCGATAAATTGTTCAATCTTTTCACCTTCTAACTTAACTTTGATGTTGATGCAAGGGCAAATGGATAGACATCTCCTGAACCCGCTCTCTTTAAAAGAACACTACATACAGTTATAGTCCATCCGGAGTCAATCATATCATCTACCAGCAATACAGGATTATTTGAAATTTGCCCTTTTATCTCAAACCCATCTAAGGCATTTTTGCTCTGGTAAAAGCTGTTCTCCATTGTCTTTTGTTGAGGGGTATCCTTTTTCTTTTTTATCACATCATAATATGGCAACCCCAATTTTGCCGCCAATCTTTGCGCAAAGCTCTTTACGAGTTCCGGCCTTCTAAGAGATGGTATTGAAGTTACCCATGTAGGTTCACTTTCTTTGTCCCAATTGTTTTTTATTAATTCTACGCTTGCATCTACCAATTCATCCCTAAAGTAGTTCTTCTCATATTTATCTTGTCTTACATATTTCCCCAACCGGTTTTTTGCACTACTAAAGTTTTTTTACTGTTTAATACAGATTCTATTGCTTCCCACTGGCCCTTACGAAAATTGGCATCCCTGCCGAGAATCCTTTTTAATAGTTCCAATCCCTTATCCCGCATTACTCTAACCTCCTCGGTTTTCTTAAACCAATTTGATTATAGTCTCTTCGTCTAATTTGCTTTCTAGTTTTTCCTTTATTTCAGCCAATAAATTATCTATATCTCTTTGGGATTCAATAGTCCTAGTTCTCGGCAGTATACTGGCAAGGCTAACGTTTACAGTCTTTCTAACTTTGTATGGCGTCCCTCCTTCTCCACCGCAGAGCGGTCCAGAATGTGTTGGTTCGGTCTTTCTTGATTCAAGCTCTTTTTGTATTGTATTGAGGCATCGAATTTTTAGTGTTTCACTTAATTGTGTCAGCCCATAAATCTCTGCAAGGTTGTTAGAATGTTCTAAGGTATTTAATAAATCATCAAAACTATTTTTGAATTTTGCAGTATATTTATACCCAAAATCGCATAAAGCAAGTTCTTCTATAACTTTGTCGCGACTTTCTTCTATAGAAGTTTTGATAGGCTTGCTCTCTTTCTCCAATAATTTAGCAAACTCAGTATTAAATTTTTCAATTAAATCCGGTAGTCTGGGTATGTCATTATAGGGTTCTTTCATGTTTACTATGGACTTTATATCCTGTATATATTTTGCTATAACGGGATTTGTTAGATAATCTTTGTTTTTTTCATAAATTTTTATTTTAGCAAGAGCATCATCAAAAATCTCTCTTTGTTTTCCATCTTTGTTAAAGAAGTTTTTGACTTCCGGAGAATAATCCGCATATTCCAGCAGATCATCCTTGTCTTGATATAGAGTGTCGAAAAATTCCTTGGCATCATCTATAGATAATAATTTTTTAAATAATGTTAAGCCTTTTTTTAATATATCTTCACCTGGATAAGGTGCAGTATTATATTCTTCAAGGAGTCTTTCAATTTTGTAGCTTTCTGTTTCAATAAGTTTATCAAGTTCTCGCATAATGCCATCTTCATCATTTGGAAGAGCTATTATGCCAAAAAGTTGCTGACATAAATTTTTCGCATTGGTTATCTGAAAAGGAGGAACCTTTATTCTTTTTTCTATCAACAAACGTTCAGCGTAGTCCCTTTTAGTTAAATAATTTATCAGGTTCTTGTCTTCAATGTTTAGATATTTACTGTTAAGTTGAAGTTTAATCTCTTGTTCTTTGAAGAGTTTTGCAACAAGACCTTCGATGTCTAATTCATTCCAACCATAAGGAGCTTTCGAAAAATGATTTAATATGGAGCGCATGGTTACGGGTATATTTCTTAATGTATTTCTTTCTACATGATTTGCCACTTCATTTAGGGCTAATTTGTTATCTCTCTCTTCTTCTAAGGACACTTGGACTATATTATGTGTCAGTATATTTTCAATATCTCTGGGAGAATCTATAAAATTATCTATATAATGAAGTTTATGATATATGCTTTCTACCAAGATTTTTAAGCCTTCATTTATTCTGTCGATGGGATTTTTTTCTCTGATATCGAGTTTCTGTGAATTAGCATACATCTCTGCGGATTTCAGTGCTTCTTCAATGAGCTCTCGCACTCTAGTCAGACCGTCGGCTGCCTCTCTTCTCTTTCTATCTTTGATGTCTTCAATTTCTGCCGTTGATGTGCTTCCCCCTGTTTGACGGAGAAAAGTTTCAATCCTTAATACTTCTTCCATTTCTTCAAGAAAAGTAGTATCTTGAGGTAGTTTTATTATTAAATTATTTTCTCCGGATGACATGAGCTTAAGTGCTTGACTCGTCAGCTCTACTTGTGTTTCATAGTAAGGCGTTATGATTTTTACGCCAATATCATTAGCCTGACTTCCTCTGTATAATCTGTCATCGACATTTTGATTAAAAGGAAAATTATATTGCTGAGAGTATTTATATTTTTTCTCAGGAAAAATATCTTCAAAGATTATTTCCGATATCTTTCTAATTGTTTCGGCCATTTCAACATTGATGCTTTTGATTTCCCTATTAATATCCTGTTCTTCGTATGTCAGAAATATATATTCATCCCCGCTTTTTTGAACAAGGGTTTCTCTTATTAAACGTTTTAGTGAATTCTCAACTTCCTTTTTTAGTTCCAATTTGTCATCATCTATGTGGCTAATCATAAGAGTTGTAAGATTTTCAATATTGGTGGGAATTTCTTTTACATACCTTGTCATGAAAAGCACTTTCAATAATTCCACATCAAAGGGTTTTAATCTTTCATTTTTTTGAGCATGGTATATTACCGTTTTTATTCCCGAATCTAAAAAGGTTTCAATCGTATCATAAAAAGCATAAAAGGGTATAAGGGCTCCTGCTTCTTCGTCAGCAAAGCGGATACAGGACTCCTGAAAAGCACTTAACATGGAACGCTCACCTTCTGATAGGTGTTTCCCCGATGAACCGTGGATACGAACCGAAGTAAGAACCTCCTGCATCAATTTAAATTGATAGGGAATAAAAGGATAAACCTCTGTAAAATCTTGTGCATCTGTATATATCTTCTTCTCAGGTGTATTTGCTGAAAATGTGATGAGATTTTTTATTACTGAACTTTTATTCTCATATAATAGTTTTAGAGTGTCTTTCCCAACATCGTTTTTTAATAAAATCCTTCGTTTTATAACTTCATCTACATTGGCACTGGAAAGTGAAAGTCGAGTATCAAATCTGCCCTGAATTTTGGAGAAGTCATTGCGTTTTGTGCCTTTCATATTTGTCATAGAATCGATATCCTGTTGACTTGTTACTATAACCCAGGCCTTTCCCCCACATTCGGTTCCCAAATCTTCCACTACAGTCTGTAGATTTAACATAAGGTCAGAATCATCACCTATATATTGGCCCATTTCATCTACGAGAAATACCACATGATGATTGTTACCTTTACTTTCAATATATTCTCTAACTCTTTTGGCAAATTTATCAACACTTAAAGTGTAGTTTTCTTCAGCTTTGTTGTACCAGTTTCTGGCTGCTTCTTTACTCATTTTGGTTGATTTTGCAAGTGCCTCGATTATTGCGTCCTCTTCATAATAAAAATCTTCTCTTGCATCAACCCATTCTCTGCCTGATATTTCTTTAAAAGCTGCTTTGAAGTTATCATAAGTCCCATCTAAAGTCATTTGTCGTTCCAAATCGGCTACCCATGGAATGGAACCGCAAAAACCCTGCATATCATAAAAAACTCGCATAAATACTTTTACAATGGCATCCTTATTTGCCTTTGAATCAGAGTCGCTCTTAGAATCAATATTAAATAAGATAACATCTGTAGGAGTTTCTCCGGCAAGTTTCATGTCTGCCAAGACCATTGGGTCTTGTATTTTATCATTAAAATATGTAATAGCTTTTTTACCTTCAACTTCTTTGTTTTCCAGCAAATATGATAATATTTTTAAAAAGTGAGATTTACCGCTACCAAAAAAACCTGAAATCCAGACACCCATTTTATCCGTATAACCCAGTATGCTTTTTTTATAGTTTTTGAAAAAATCGTCAAAGTGTTTTGACAGTTCTTGAGTTACTACATATTCTTCTAATTCTTGATATATGTTTTCATCGTCATTTTGACCAATTTTGATGACACCTTTAATATCTCTGGTAATATCTTTATAAAACATATCCTTGATTTTCATATACTCTCCCCCAATTTACTGATATTCGTCAATAAATCTAAAGGCCCTGTAGTAATTATCATCTTTAACCTCATCAAGCAAAACAAGAGAACCACCATCATAGGTCCCTGGGAAAAACATAACCAGCGGGATTTCATCCACTACCGGATGCAAGTTGTTGAGTATAGTATGAGAACGTATAATAGGCCAAGCCTTGCCTACTCCTGTTAAAAAAATTATGTCGTCTTCTTCAACTCGATCCTTTATGTATTTGATGATTAAATCATTAGCAGTTGTAAGTCTTAAAGCCTTTTTGGCAGCATTAAATACATATTCACTTCCCTTTTTTCGTTCCATTTCGAAATTTTTTTCGAGATATCCTTTTGAGTCAAGAATTTCTAACATTATTTCATATAAATCGAATTCTTTTATTTTAAATCCATAGTTCCCACTATTTACTTTGTCCTTTAAAAAATTGATATAATCCCTTACCAACATCTCATGTTGAGGTTCATAGTCAAAAATATAGTACCCAATCTCATTTCCAAGACCTTTGTTTTCCCTAAAAGATTTTTTGGTTATTGCAGGAAGTATTTTATCAAGTCTTTCTTTTGTTGTAGCCACAGCCTGCCTCCTTTCGATCGCAATATTTAATCCAGTTTACCTAATAAGATATCAAGATATACAGTATCTCCTATTTCTTTTAAATGATCTACGACAGAATGTTCTATAATTGGTCTTACTATTTCTATTTTTTTACCTTTATTTTTAACAAGGCCGGATTCGGTCAGAATCCTTGAAATTACCTGCTTAAGCTTATAAAAGGTATAATCCGCCCAGGATGCCACCTTAGCACTTTGCTCCTTTTTTCTGTCAAAAAATATATTAAAGTCCTTGTCCAAAATGAATCTATCCCCAAGTATGATTTTATCTTTATATACTTCATTCATAAATTCAAAAAACAGCCTATCAGTTTTCATTATAGAATATATTGCTATGAGCTTACTTGTTTGTATGTCAGAATTTACTAACTTTTCTATGAAGAATCTATCCAGTGCATTTAGTCTAGTTATAACAGCTGATGCAATTTCTGCTTTTCTGGCATCAGTATTTACCTGGAATATATTGTCATAAAGTGATTTATTTCGGATTTGATATTCATCCTGCCCTTGTAAAACAAGCTTTGCAGCTTTTTTTATCTCTACATACAAAAATGATTGCGATTTAATTGTCGTCCTGTATTTCCATTTATTTTCCATTGTATTACCTCATTTCGGGCCACTTTTACTTAATGTTATTATAGCACAAACATATTCAAAAGTAAGTCAAATCCCCCCTAAAAAGCAAAAAACCCTATCTAAAGGTTTTTTTCTAATACTTCAAGTATATCCTTGGCCGTTGGAGGGCATCCTTGCACGTTCTGTGTAAAGCCTCTGGTGCAGTTTCCTACTCCGATACCTTCGCCTTTAATTCCCTTGTAGCCCTGGCCTATAAAGAGTTTTGTTTTAAGCCTTCTTAAAATACCTTTTTCGTCCAGTCTTGCAAGAGCATGAATTAAGCTGCCATAGCATGCAGAGCAGGCATCTTTTTCTTTGACATATTTGGATAGTTTTTCGATTTCACGTGAGTAGGGTATTTTTTGAGTATTATTATTTTCGTTCAATTCATTTACCTGCTCCTTTGAGGCAATGCAGTTTCCCACACCTATTTGCTCCGCTATCTTTATGTACGGTATCTCTTTTTCATCATATCCCATTAAATTTGCTACATATGAATCGACTAAAACCGGATCAAACCCCAGGATAATTCTGTCCATTTGAACAGGATTGCCGCCTTCTTCAAAGTTTAAATCTCCTACCAGTCCATCTACTATTATCAAGTCGCTTTTAACGGCTTTATTTAGGTATGCAATGGGTTTATGCAGTCCCATAGTATGAAATCTTCTCTTTTCTTTGTTGGGAATACAGCCCTTTAAGTTTTTCAGAGCACAAGTCATCTTAGTCTGGCAGTGTCCTTATTTTATATTATTTCACCTTCCTGTTTTAATTTTTGCTATAATACATGATATCACTGTTTTGCATTAATTTAAAATCGGCTCTAGTGTAGAAACTCTGTTTATGCACCAGAGCTGATAATATATCTATATGGGTTTCTCGTAGTCCATATTCCAAATTGAGTCGCGCGAACAGAATTTACTCTATAGCCGACAGAGATGATAGCATCGAGATTGATTGTAAACCTTTATTCAAAAATCAAGCCGTTTAATTCCGCCTTGATACTTCGCCAATTTGGGAGGAATTTATCCATATATGAAATAAAATGCTTGTTGTGAAGGCGCTCAAGCAGATGCACCATTTCATGCACTATAATATATTCAAGGCAAGCCGGATTTTTCTTAGCAAGTTCTAAATTTACCCAAATCCTTCCGGCATTTATATTGCAGCTGCCCCATTTGGTTTTCATCGATTTTACTCCCCAGGACTTGACATGAACTCCCATTATCGGCTCCCACTTTTCTATGAGCGGGGGGATTAAGGATTTTAGTTCTTGTCTGTACCACTCTTTTAAAACCTTCTGCCTCTGCTCTTTTGGCTTTGGTATTTATATTAACGGGATAATCCGAAGCAGTTTCTGGATTCTTTGACTTTTGGGCTATCTCAACAACTTTTTTTAAATATTCTTCATAGGATATTGCCGCTGCTTTTCTTTGTCTTATTACTTCTTCTAAAAGCGCCGACATATTTTCGTAATATTTAGGATTTGTAGGTTTTTCTTCTACAATCAGTTTGCGCACATTGTTTTCAATAATCTCGGCTGCGGTTTCCTTGTCTTTTTTTATATCATCCGGCAGTTCCTTGATAAAATCTTCTCCGCGATTAACGATCAACTCAATCAATGTCATATCCTCAAAGGCGGAAATCTGCCTGCTTTCATCTGCACTTATACAATTGTCAATTAAATGTCTCATAGCTGGTTCATAGGATTTTAAATCTATATTATCATTTGCTGCAAGCATTACTTCTCTGCGAACAGTATTAAAATGTTTTACATCATTTTTTATGTCTTCTATTTCTTTAGGGGTATATCCGGCTTCTTCCATCTCATTTGCAATATTGGCATAGGCTCTGATTAGCGAAGTAGTATACTTATAAAGGGCTAATCGCTTTTCTTCTTTTTCTTTCAGTTCTTCTTCGCTTCTAAAAATATTTTCCCAGCAAAAATATCTGATATACTGACGTGTATCTTTAGGAGGTTCTACCGGCTCGCAGAGCGCTTTTACCTTTTCCAAAGCTTCATCCAAATGCTCTTTAGCTTTTTCCAATCTGTCGCTAAGTAGCCCTCTAACATCTTCCTCATCATAGCCTGAAAAGGCTTCTGATGTATAATCTTTTACAGATTTTTGCAGGCTTTTAAATAAATCCATATAATCGACTATATAACCATATTCTTTATCATCGCCGTCAAGCCGATTTACACGGCATATAGCTTGGAATAAGGCATGATCCTTCATGCTTTTGTCAATGTATAAATATGTTGCCGGAGGTGCATCAAAACCTGTAAGCAATTTATCCACCACAATGAGCAGCTTCATCTGAGCAGGTTCATCTATAAATTTCCTTTTTACTTCTTCTTCAAATACTTCTGGACTTTTACCGTTAAGCATCTTTTGATAGATCCTGTATTTTTCTACATTTTCAGTAGCTTTATTTTCTCCGGTAGTCTCGCCTTTAATGTCATTTATATTAGGGCTGTAAGATGTCACTATGGCACATTCTTTTAATCCTGCAGCCTCTTTACTTCCCACTCCCCGGTAAATCCTGGTAATCGTTTTTTGCCTGTTAGCAAAAGCTGCATTGTGCCCTGCTTTATTTTCTGTTTTTTATCTATTAATTTCTCTATTGATGTTATTAATTCATCTATATCGGGCAAAACCTCGGCAACGGCTTTTTGTTCTTCAAGGGGTGGGAGGAAGATTTCTATTGTCTCAAATGTTGATTTATTAATAATGGGGATAGCTTGCTCTGATGCCATTTCCCTTATTTTCGGTGTTAAATAGAGGAGGCTATAGTAGACAAATTAAACCCTTTGTTTGAAAGTTTCTTTTCAGTTTGCAAAACATATTTATTCATTCCTAAATCCGCTTAGGATGTGTCCCATATTTTGTGTAAACCGCCATAATTAAGGCATAAAATAGAGCTAATTTATTCTGTAGCAAGGCTGGTAGAGGTCTTGTAAAAAACCTAAGATTACTTGACGCGATCTAATCCGGGCAAAAATATTGAATAATTTGTTTAGATGCGTTATGCTTAACTTGCAAGTAGAATATTCTATTTGACTATTGATATGATTGGAGGTAACATCATGTATCGTTTTGACGGCAAACAGTCTGGGTTATGGCGAATACAGTTTTGGTGCAGTCCACAGTTATGGAGAGGACAAATCAAAATCATTCATATGGGCGCATAAGCCGGACTGCTGATGGTCTGCTTGTGCGCTTTTTAAATTAGAAAAGTTACGGTTTGCTTTGTGAAAGGAGTTAATAATGAAAAAAATAATAGCCTTATTGCTAACTATGACTATGATTTTTACCTTCACAACACCTGCATTTGCTGCGAGTGAGTCGAATGCACTTGAAGGGGTTCAAGTTTCGTCCTTTATTGATGGTGAGGGTAAAACAAACACCGTACATATTTCATCATCTCAAATCGGTACGGCTCATGTAGATTATTATATTGATGGAGTTTTGATTAATACTGCAGATGTTACGCTTCTTGAAATTAATTCTGCCGGTGTTGATTCTATTAATAAATCAAGCAGTGTCCGCATTGTTTATAACGATATAGCTAACGCTGTGTCACGGTCTTACATTGAGCCGCTTTCAAATTATCTTAGCTATTCACATACAACTACTGAATCCCCAAAATCTATATCTTCATATTCTTATCAAGGAAGAATAAACTATAATACGTATTATGATTCATTTGGGAACCAATATAATGATAAACTGTCTATCTATCAGGAAACTGGAAGTACTACTTATGAGTATGAAACAGTTAATGCCGCACAAGGTGCTGTTGCTTCAATAGTAATTGGTGTTATCGCTGCTGCTTTAACGGTTATTTGTCCTGCACTTTCGGTTGTTTCTACAAATCTTCTATATGCTGCTGCATACGCAGCAGGAACGACAATTGTCGGTGGGATTGTACAGGGTGCGATTGCAAAGCAATACTATGTTCGAACGACTAACTATAATGTGAAAGCTCGTGATGTGAGTACTTCTCGTGAGAACATCTATGATGCAAAAAGATACCAAGTAGCTTTAAGTGGTGGGGGCTATTCATCGGAGTATTATTATGAGGGTTATCTTCCTTGGCGTACAAACGCAGTAGCGTATTGGATGTTCTGTGACTTTTGGGCGTACACTTATCCTGGTGTAAGCAGCTATTCATAAAGCCTATGACGACACAAACATGCCCATATTGCGGAAATCCTTTAGAAGAGGGAACGCTTCGAAGCAGAGGTGGTAATTTTTACTTACCCGCAGGCGAAAGTGTTCCAATACTATATTCTAAACAGGCAATGAACAAAAAAGGAGCAATACGTCTTGCACCAAATTTCTTGTCTTTAGCCCCACAGTGGCCGCATGCATATGTATGCCGTAATTGCAAAATAATAATAATACTATACGAAGATTAGGAATATTTTTATAGTCCCACATGCTATCAAACAGAACCCAAATACAATATTCTCTGGGTTCTGTTTGCCATTTTTTAGTTTTTATGTTTCCTTTTATTTGCTTAAATGAATCTTTTATTGCGGACTCGGAATAGGACAGAACGGCTGTTATTATCTGGCTCGTCTTGTGGTATGCTTCTTTATTAACCATGAGCATTAACATAAGTCTTATCACCGCAAATAGCGATGGAATCAGAAAGCACATAAGGATAATTATCGATATATGGTTTAATCACCCTGGCAGCAGAAGTAGCATAACACGAATAAACGAAGAACTGCTTACGGTCGTGTTTTTTTCTGAAGAGGTCTACCACAATATGGGCATTTAAGCGTAAGTTTCTCCAAATAAGCCTTATTAGGATAGAAAGTAGACTTGCATGCCTTACAGCCGGCTGGCCTCTATCACCGGCATTGTCGTATATGTACTCATAAGGGGCATAGGGCAGGTATTACTGAATTCATCACTATATTTTCTTTGTACCATGATTTTATACGCCTCCTAACGCTTATTTTGTATATTTATTATCATACTTAAGATATATTGTCCATTATCGTTAGGTGGCTTAATAGATAGAACATCTACATCATATAGTTCCACACTCACAAGTCGGGAGTAATACCTATAAGAACATAGCTGGATTGTGCAGCAAATGTCATGATAAGGTGCACACTGATTCAAAAGCTAAAGTAGAGCTAGCGGGCAAAGCTCAAGGAATAACGGAGCAATACAAGCATGCTAGCATATTGGATACCATTATACCATATTTATATGACTATCTAAAAGCTCAGTCTGTCTACCTTTTCCTTCCCCTTGCCCAGTTTGTCATCATCATTAAAATCCGCTACTGTTATAATCCCTACCAGATCATTTTCTTCGGCAAGCCTATGAATTATCTTATTCATTCCGTCGCCGATTTCACTATTTCCTTTTAGCTTCACCATATCGTGAAAACTTCCGCCATCAGGCACTACCAATAATGAATCCGGCTTTCCATAATATTTATCCGTTACATATTTCACAAATAGCCGCACCAACACACAATCTTTATATTGTGAGGCATCCATGCCGCCTCTTAATTCATCACAGCTTTGCCAAAGCTTACTGTATAAATCGCTTTTTTTATTGCCATTTACTTTCCTCCGCCTCAATATTTTTACCAATTACCATTATTCCAAATTTTACTTGTAATTGTTTTGAATTCAATAATAATTTTGCTGTATTTTATTATTATAGCATAAAAATGGTTCACTGAAGAGCCCCACCTACAGCGGCCCATAAAACGGCTGCTTTTTTGCAGCAGTCTGCTATTTCTCTAGTCAACTTTAGGAGGAGTTTTGATGTAAGATGAATATCCCAGATGTCTAGTATGCTTTAGGAGGTAATTGCGAAGGTGTTGATGAAACCAATAGAAATGATTGCTTGGTTTAATAATGGTAATTTTCCTATACCTTTTAGGTGTAGAATTTTAACTGAAAATAACAATAATGTATTTATTAAAATAGATAGAATTCTTTTATGGAAGAAGAAAAACTAGCAGATAATAGAATTATACTTTATCGATGTAAAAGTGTAATAAATAATACCCAGAGATTATTCGAATTAAGGTTTGGAATATCCAATTCAAGAATATTCTTGAATTGGATATTTTGATATAGTTAAACTAATTATTCTGTTGCTATTTTAGAAATGTTTTCCTCATTAAGTAAATCTTTTGAATTTGATACAATTACAGCTGCAGCAGCATCACCCATTATATTGGGAACAACTCTTGCCATATTTAGTATTCTATCTATTCCTGCTAATAAACCAATGCCTTCTAAAGGAAGGTTAACTGCACTTAAAACAATTGTTAACATTACTAAACCAGACCCAGGAACTCCCGCAGTTCCAATAGCTGCAAGTGTTCCGGCAAAAAGAACCATTAATTGCTGCATAAAAGTCAATTCAATACCATAAACCTGTGCTGTAAATACTACTGCTATAGCAGAATATATTGCTGTCCCATTCATATTAACAACAGCACCAAGAGGGATAACAAAATTTGAAACTTTTTCATTTATTCCTAATTTTTTTGCTCCATCAAGAGTTAGAGGAATCGTTGCAACACTGCTACAGGTTGCAAATGCAAACATAGCTGCCTCTTTCATTGCCTTAAAGTATTCAAAGACATTTGTTTTACCTAACATACCTACCATAATAACGCCCTGTATTAAAAACATACATATTATAGAACCTAAGTACATTGCTATTATAGTTTTTGTATATGGGATTAAAATTCCCAATCCATTAGTTCCTACAACTTTTGCCATTAATCCAAAGACTCCATAAGGAGTAAATTTTAGTACTATATCTGTGATTGTAGTCATAACATCCTTTAGGCTACTAAAAAATTTATATACAGCGTCTCCCTTTTCTCCTATTTTTGTGATAGCAAAACCAACAAATAAAGCAAAGAAAATAATTTGAAGTAAATTCATTTCTGTTAAGGCTTGGAATGGATTCTTAGGTATGATATTAATAAGTGTATCTAATGTTGATGGTATTTCTACAGTTTTTGCATCAGTTGTTAAATTTGTATTCATACCCAATCCTACATTAAACATATTTGCTAATACTAATCCTAATATTATTGAAGCTACAGTACTAACTAAAAATATAATTACTGTTTTAATACCAATTTTCCCTAGTGATTTATAATCACCTACGTCTGCTGCAGCACAAATAAGTAAACTTAATACCAATGGAGCAACAACCATAGTTAGTAATCTAACTAGAATAGTCCCTAAAAATTCAAGTTTGCTAGCTTTAGGACCTAATATTGCTCCTGCAACTATACCTAAAATGAAGCCTATCATAATTTTTGTAAATAAATTTAGGTTTTTCCAATATTTGGACACACAGAACCCTCCATTCTATTTAGAATAAAATTAATCAGATATTCTATACTTTTTTATTTCCTCATTTTGTAGTATTCTGCCTTCTGTATCTATACCCACAAGCACTCTTAAATTTTCAACATAAAGTTTCTTTATTGACTCTGTCCCTAAATCTTCATATGCAACTACTTCAACGCTTTTAATGTTTTTTGTATATAAAGCTGATAACCCACCTATGCCCAATAAGTACACAGCCCCATATTCTTTACATAAATCAGCTACATAATCCGCTCTTTGTCCCTTACCAATCATAGCTGTTACACCATGTTGTAACATGATTTCAACAAAAGGATCCATTCTCGAACTAGTTGTAGGACCAATTGAACCCGTCTTCCACCCAGGTTTTGCAGGTGTCGGACCAGTATAGAATATTGTTTGATTTTTTAATTCAATTGGTAACTCACCATTAGATTCTATAGCTTCCTTAATTCTCTTATGGGCTGCATCCCTAGCTGTATATAGAAATCCTGTTAGATATAATTCATCTCCTACCTTAAAGCTTTTTGCAATCTCCTTAGTAATTGGTAAATTAATTTTCATTTTTTCATCCCCCTATATAGTAATCGAAGCATGCCTTGAAGCATGACATTGAAAATTTACAGCAACAGGTAATGCAGTGATATGACAAGGGAAATAATTTATATGAACATCTAATGCAGTAATCCTTCCACCAGTGCCTAATGGACCAATTCCCAATTTGTTAATTTCATTTAGTATTTCTACTTCAAGAGCAGCATAATGTTCTTCTTTATGACGTTCCCCAATTGGTCTCAGTAATGCCTTTTTAGCAAGAATTGCACATTGATCCATTGTGCCCCCTACTCCTACCCCAACTATTAATGGAGGGCAGGGTCTACCTCCTGCTTCAATTACAGATTTTAATACAAAGTTTTTAACACCTTCAGCTCCTTCAGATGGTATAAGGGTGGTAAAACTCCCCATATTCTCGCTGCCTCCACCTTTAGGCATAACAGTTATTTTTACTTTATCACCTGGAACTATATCTACATGTATTACTGCGGGTGTATTATCTTCAGTATTAATTCTAACTAATGGGTCCTTAACAATGGATTTCCTCAGGTATCCATTTATGTAACCTTCTCTAACTCCCTGATTAACAGCATTAGTTAAACTATCACCAGTCCATGAAACTTCTTCTCCAATTTCAAGAAATACAACAGTAGTTCCCGTATCTTGACATACAGCAATTTGTTGTTCTTTTGCATATTTTGCATTTTCTAATAACAAGGAAATGGTTTTCTTCCCTATTGGAGATTCCTCATGTTTAAGTGCTTCCTCTAACGCCCCAATAAAATTATCGTCTAATTCGTAACAAGCTTTCTTTACCAGTTCTTCAATTACTGGTATTATTACACTAGTATTTAATACTCTAGCCATATCAATCGCTCCTTTCTTAATCTTTGATACGACCTTTAATATAGCAATTTGTATGCCAAGAAATAGGAACTATTACAAAACATGCATTATCCTTGTATGATAGCATATATTGGGTATCAGATTTTTTAATTCATAAATAAAATAAATGTTGCATGCAACACAATGATTGTTGCATGCAACATTTATTTTATTTATTATTTATTCAAATACCTCCAAATTGTAGATCTGTGAACACCTAAATATTCTGCAGCTTTGCTCTTATTACCATTAAAGAAGTTAATTGTTTCTATAATTTTATCTTTTGTTAAGTTATTATTAAAATTACTTAATTCTTTTATTCCTTCTAAATTTCTTACCTCACTAAAATAATTTAATATATCACTATCAGATATTTTATTGTCATTTGAAATTACACATAGTCTTTCAACAAGATTATCTAGTTCCCTAACATTTCCAGGCCAATCATAATTTTCCATTAAATCTAATGCGTTTTGTGATATTAATACACTATTATAGCCATATTTTGTAATAAAAAATTTTACCAAATCTTCAATGTCTTCTTTTCTATTTCTAAGAGGAGGTATATTAAGTCTTAAAACATTAATTCTAAAATATAAATCCTTACGAAATCTACCATTATTTATTTCTTCGATTAGGTTTTTGTTCGTAGCAGCAATTATCCTTGCGTTTACAGGCATTATCTTATCGTCACCAAGTCTCATTATTTGTTTTTCTTGTATAACTCTCAATAGTTTACCTTGAACATCCAAAGGTATTTCGGAAATTTCGTCAAGAAACAGAGTACCATCTTGCGCCATTTCAAATACACCTGGTTTCCCTGTTTTTTTGGCACCAGTAAAAGCACCCTCTACATAACCAAATAGTTCACTTTCCAAAATGCTTGTACTAAGAGATGCGCAATTTATAGCAACAAATGGTCCATTTTTTAATTTACTATTTTGATGTATGGACTGTGCGAACATTTCTTTTCCAGTCCCAGATTCGCCAAATATTAATATCGGCGATTCATGTTTAGCATATAATTTTGCAATCTTTTTTGTTTCTTGAAGAGCTTTGCTTTTCCCAATAATTTTATCAAAATTATATTTTGCTGATAGCCATCTATTATTTTGTTTGAGTCTTACCTTTGATTCTTCAGCTCTAATGTTTACAATATCTTTAAATATAATCATATAACCAATATCATCATAGTTAAGCTTTAAGTCTTGCTTAGATGCTAAAACAGTCTTTCCATTTATTTCAAAAAGTTCATATGTATCCTTTGATATTTGATCTAAAATATTTTTAAATTCAAATCCCTTTATTTTTATTTTATCTATATTTATACCAATAATATCTTGATTAACATTAAGAAATTCACAGCAAGCTTCATTTATTAATGTAACATTAGAATTCATATCAAATGCAATATATGCATCATCAGTATTATCTAATATTACCCTGAATTCTTCCAATTTCCTCTTTTGATTAATTATTACATTTCGTATCCTTAGGGCTTCCTGATAAGCAATATAGAAGGACGATGGGCTTGTTTCTAATAAAACGTAAGGAATTCCTAACATTTTTGCTATACCACATTGTACTTCTCCTCCTACCACAACTTCGTAGCCTTCAAGTCTAGCCTTTAAAATTTTTTCATATGCATCATCTTCATTATATATAATTTCCTGCTTTATATCTAAATCAACAAGGTTTGAGAGGTTATGAAACCCTTGGATATGATTTTTAAATCCAATTAACAATATTCTATTACCTATCTTTTTTGCTTTTGATAAAGCATCAAATATATCTTCTACCGTTATTTTAATTTCAACTAAGTTAATCCCTTCTATTTCTGATAACTTTAAAGCTGTGCCACCCCTTGATATAAAAATTTTTATTTTATTATCGGAATTAATAATTTCTCTTGCTATACCTACAGCTTCTTCCATTAAACCACATTTAATTGTAAGATCTAAGCCATATATTTTTTTAGCCTCAATAGCACTTTCAGCAATTTGTAAATTCGGGGATATTAAAATAATATCTATCATATAATCATCCTTTCAATGTAATTATCTAAAGATACAATTAAACTCGTTGCGGTTAACCGCAACGAGTTTTTTTAATATATAATTGATTCTAGTGTAAAAATCATGTTTCTACACTCCATCTCTTCACTTTGACAACTTCATAAGGTAAAATCTGTAACTAAAACTTCACACTTTCAAAAGTAATATAAACCTTGAAAATTCAACATTATTGGGTATAAATATAACATGAATCTACCATTTTGGATATAATTAAATTGACAAACCAATAAACCAAAATGGAGGCTCATGCTATGAAAAGTATAACACAAGATTACCAAAATGATAAGATAGTTTCATCATTTATTTATAAAAAGGTTTTTTAAAGAATTTTTTTATTCATCAAACCTTTTTCTTCTTTAATAATTTTAAGCGGAAAAAGTCTTCTCTATCCTTTTCTTCCAATACGTCCGATATCATTTTTACGAGGAATTCATATTTGGGAATCTGAATATTTTGCAGGGCATTGGCTCTTTTTTGTGTTTTTTTGATTTCTACCGCAAGTTTATATACCGAATTTTCTACTTCCGCCAATTCATATATCAGATACTTTACTTCGTGAAATTTCTGTAAGGCTACATCTAGGGCAGTATTTGTATGATAAAAACTATAATAATGCTGAATATCTTGTTTTTCATATTTTATCATAGGAATTTCTACACCCATTACGCTGCGGGTTAGCATAGTTGTTTCATCTGCTGTCGGTATAGACTTTGCCACTTCATAGACTTCAGTTATTCCGAGGGTGACATTTGCCATAATTAGGGCCTCATAGGCTTCTTTGAATGTCTCGCCTATAATCTGCTGGAGTTTCTCTGCCCTGTCCATAAAGCCCATCATTTCCCGAATGAGCACATTTCTTTTCTTATCCAGCAGCTCGTAGCCTTTTTGGGAAAAGTCCAGTGCTGCCTTTGAAGCCATTAGATTTGCCTTAGTAGGTGCGATATTTTCCTGCATTGAAATCACTTCCTAAGGTATTTTTGTATTAGTGATGGGTCTATTCTGTTAAGTTCTTGCTCTGGTAAAATCTTCAGCAGCTTCCACATAAGGTCTAATGTATGGTTAATATCTCTATTTTCTTCGAAGCCTTGTTTTGCAAAAAGCTCCTCAAATTTGCGCCCAAATTCCATATACTTTGCGTCGGTATCCGAAAGTTCGTCCTCTCCTATAACCTGTGCCAAAGCCCTTATTTCCTGAACATTGGAATATGCGGAAAAAACCTGATTGGACACATCGGGGTGGTCCTCACGGGTGTATTCTGCTCCTATGCCGTCCTTCATAAGCCGTGAAAGTGAGGGAAGCACATTAATTGGCGGATATATACCCATTTGATATAAGGACCTGCTTAAAACTATCTGCCCTTCGGTAATATAGCCGGTAAGGTCCGGCACCGGATGTGTGATATCATCATTAGGCATTGTAAGTATGGGTATTTGAGTTATGCTTCCTTTTACGCTCTTTAGCATGCCTGCCCTCTCATAAAGGCTTGCCAAATCTGAATAAAGGTATCCGGGATAACCCTTCCTGGAAGGCACTTCTTCCCGTGCAGAGGATATTTCCCTTAGAGCCTCACAGTAGCTTGTCATATCAGTCATTATGACAAGCACATGCATATTACAATCAAAGGCCAGATACTCTGCAGCAGTAAGCGCACACCTAGGGGTGATAATTCTTTCTACCACCGGATCATCCGCCAGATTTATGAACATCACGACTCTGTCCATAACTCCAGCTTCTTCAAAAACCTTAGTAAAGAAGTTAGCTTCATCATGTTTTATGCCCATAGCCACAAAAACTACTGCAAAGTTGCCGGATTCTTCATCACTGATTTTAGCTTGTCTTACTATCTGAGCTGCTAACTGATTGTGCGGCAGGCCGTCTCCCGAAAAAATAGGAAGTTTCTGTCCCCTTATCAGTGTCATAAGTCCGTCAATTGCCGATATGCCTGTCTGTATATAGTTTCTGGGGTAAAGCCGTGCTACAGGGTTCATTGGTCTGCCATTTATATTGTAATATTTATCCGAATAAATCTCTCCTGCGCCATCGGCAGGCTGTGCTATACCGTTAAATCTCCTGCCTAAGATTTCTCTTGATAATGGTATTTCCATAGGTTTGCCGCTAAATTCCACGCTTACATCACTTAAGGAAATACCGGATATGCCTTGAAACACCTGTATTATGACTTTGTCCTTGTCGATTTGAACGACCTTACCTATTCTGTGCTCGTGATCAGGCATCTCTACTTCGACTATTTCATCATAAACCGCATCCTTGACATTGCTCATGACTATAAGAGGGCCTTCAGCCTTATCTAATTTTCGGTATCTGACTTTCATCAGTATCACCTTCTTTGTACATGCTCTCCAAGCTATCGTAATAGCTGTCTATTTTACTGTTTAGGTTTTCAAAAACTTTCGGTTTATCATCGGAAACATTATATTTCATCATTATAATGTCGGAAAATAAGGTTTCGTCTTTTACTTTAGATATCGGTATGCCCTTCTTAATACAAGATGACGCACGTTCATACAGCTTATCAATTACCTTGAGCATTTTATATTGCCTTACAAGCGGGGCGTATGCATCCTGGGCATGGTATGCATTTTGCTGTAAATACCCCGCTTTTATAATCTTGGCTATCTCAAGAATTATACGCTGCTCATCCGGCAATACATCTTCACCTACTAATTTTACTATGTCCATAAGCTTATTTTCTTCTTGAAGTATTTTCATCATTTTGGCCCTCAGCTCTAAAATATCAGGAGCCACATGCTCCTTAAACCATTCCTCAAGCATTGAAACATAGCCACTATAAGATGAAATCCAGTTTATTGACGGGAAATGCCTGGCATGGGCAAGTTCCTTATCCAAAGCCAAAAAGGCTCCTACTATTCTTTTTGTGGATTGAGTAACCGGTTCAGAAAAATCTCCGCCTGCCGGAGAAACCGCACCAATTATAGTAACTGACCCCTCTGTGCCGTTTAGGTTTTCGACATATCCTGCTCTTTCGTAAAAGGCCGCCAAGCGCGAAGCCAAATATGCAGGATAGCCTTCTTCAGCCGGCATTTCTTCAAGTCTGCCAGCTATTTCCCTCAGCGCTTCAGCCCATCTTGAAGTTGAATCTGCCATTATAGCCACACTGTAACCCATATCTCTAAAATATTCAGCTATGGTAATCCCTGTGTATATAGATGCTTCTCGCGCTGCCACAGGCATGTTGGAGGTATTTGCTATAAGGACGGTCCGATCCATTAACGGATTTCCGGTTCTGGGATCTTTTAGCTTTGGAAAATCCTCTAAAACTTCGGTCATTTCATTTCCTCGCTCACCACAGCCTACATACACTATAATGTCGGCATCGCTCCACTTTGCCAGTTGATGCTGTGTTATGGTTTTCCCTGTTCCAAACCCACCGGGAATAGCCGCAGTGCCGCCTTTGGCTATTGGGAAAAATACATCAATTACTCTTTGACCTGTTACAAGTAGTTTTTCAATTGGCATACGCCTGCTAACAGGCCTGGGAGTTCTTACCGGCCATTCTTGGTACATTTTTAGTTCATGTCTCCGACCGGCCGAATCCTCTAGCACAGCTAAAGTATCGCAAATATTATAATCTCCGCTTTCTACAACACTTACCACTTTGCCCTCTATGCCGGGCGGGACCATGATTTTATGAGTTACGATAGATGTTTCCTGAACCTTCGCAAATACATCATCCTGTTTTAATATATCGTCCTTTTTGACTAAAATATCAACATGCCAAAGCTTCTTTTCATCTATAGATATAAGGCCGATTCCCTCAGGAATAAATTTAAAACCTGAATTGTATATTTCAGAAAGAGGCCGTTCAATTCCGTCAAAAATATTGCCTATGATTCCCGGACCCAGCTTCAGCGATAGCGGCTTACCTGTGCCGATTATTTTTTCATTCATCTTAAGGCCGGATGTTTCTTCATAGACCTGAACTGTGCCAATATCTTCTTCTAGTGAAATGACTTCACCTATGAGCTTTTTATCGCCGACCATTACCATTTCCCGTACCATAAAATCTTCCATATGATCGGCTTTTACCACCGGACCGTTGATATATATTATATTGCCTTGGCCTGACATTTTACCACCTCTCATTAAACTTCGAAGACAGGATTTCTCCTATCAATTTGCGACTTTCTTCTATGATAGAATTCACTGTTAAATCCACTTCCACACCGCCATCGCCATCTCTGGCAAAGACGCCGCCGATTATGTTGTTTGCTTCTTCGATTTTGAAGTTGCCCTCATCTCGAAATAATTTTATTGTGTTTAAAATAATATCTCTATGTTTTTCAATATCATTTCTACTGAAACTGTAACTTACAAAGTCATTATCAGTAAATTGGGAGCTGACTTTCTTAATAGCCTGCCGCAAAAACTCAACATATTCAGGTGTTTTGCCGAAGGCCTCGGCTTCTTTTCTTACCTCATCCATAATTCTTTCAGTAAATTCACGTCTCTGCTTTAACACTGCAAGGTGCATATCAGACTTGGCTTTTGAAATCATCTGTTGTTTTTTAATCTCGGCATTTTTAGTTGCATCATCTATAGCCGCCTTTGTTTTTTCTTCATAATCTTTGATAATCCCTAATTTCCGAGATTCATAATAACTCATAAGTTTTTTTTGTTTTTCTGTGTAGTCTGACTCTATTCTTTCTATCAATACCTTTGTAAAAAGGGATATCTTATCTTCAATTGTAGTGGGCATACTGTCACCTCAAATCTTAACTCCTATGGATTCCCTTATATGCTTTGTCAAAAAGTCGGCGGGCCGTCTAAAGCCATGTCTGTCGGGAATTTCAATTATAATTGGAGGACTGTTTGAGCGTTTCATGAAATCTAATTCATGCTGTACTTTTTCTGCCAAAATCTCCGTGATAATTACTATACCAATATCCCGGCTTCTTTTTAATTTCTTTAGCTCATTTAGCACTTCTTCCCTTTCATGCACAACAACACCCTCTATACCGGCCAATCTCATACCCGCTAGAGTCGTGCTGTTATCACTTATCAAAAAACATTTCATGTGATATCTCCTCTACAATCTTCCGAGAATCATTATAGATACAATCAAGCCATAAATTGCAATACCTTCGGCCAGCCCTACAAATATTAGAGTTTTACCCAGTATATTCGGATCTTCGGAAACCGCTCCTAAAGCCGAGGAACCTACGGCACCTACTGCATAACCTGCACCTATGGTAGCAAGCCCCGTAGCAAGGGCGGCTGCAATAAATCCTAAGCCCGATGCGGGATTAGGAAGAGCTGCGGCACTTGCAGTACTCGGAACCATAAAGAATAGAAAAACCGCCATGAGTATGGCATAAGCCAGTGCACTAAATCTGCTAAGTTTCTTAAATCTTTTTGCTTTTATTCTATCTCCCATTAAGTAAATAACAAGTCCTGTCGCCACAGTTAAAACTGATATAGCCATTGCAATAAATAATATTATATACATGTTGACTACCTCCTAAAGCTTATTGTTAGTTGTATATTTATACACTGCTATGAGCAGTATCTAACTTCCTATCGTTAAACGATTTTCGCTTTATCTTTGCAGGTGCATACTCGATGCCATCTCCCCTGAAATATTTTGTAAAGAGCTCATAGTATTCCAGCCGCAATGCCTGAATAAAAACTATCAAACCCTCAAGCCCAATTATTATCACATTTCCCAGCACAAGCAACAGAATATTCCCCCATGCCGAGCCAATCATCTCTCCCATAGTCGCAAAAGCCATATAAAGGCCTACGTGGTTTAGTGCAAATGCTCCGACCCTAATAAAGGAAATAGTATTAGACATCATTGAAAGCAATGTCTCAATTATCCCAAAACCTTCTTCGATGTAATAGTCGGTGGGAGAGCCACTGTAAAGCTTGCCTGCATGTGTGATACTGTTTGCCAACGGCTGCTTAAACACCATTAAGAGCAAAAGACATATCAATGTATAAACCATCACCGGCGAAATACCACTATTAACAAGAACTGTGCGCGTTACTGCATATAACACTATCAAATAAAAAGCAAGCCCTACTACGCCATTTCTGCCGAAAATGCCTTCTTCCATATTCCGATCAATATAGGAATTCATAATGTTGTATATATAGCCGGCTATAGTCAGGAAAACGCCCAAGACTATAGCTGCTACTAGCATAAAATTTATATTTGCCATCGGTCTTACGACAAGTGGCTCAATAATTTCTTCAGAACCAAAAACACTTCCATAAATAAAACCAAATATAGTGGAGGCAAATCCCACCCTACTTAACACGCCTCCTAAACTGGTCCTTTTCATTACAATTTCCAAAAAAGTCCCGGCCAAAAACAATATAAGGCCCTGCCCTACATCTCCAAACATAGCACCGAACAGCAACATGTATGTCAAACTGAAAAAAACAGTCGGGTCTATCTCGTTATAGGCGGGTGTGCCGTACATTTTTACCAACGTTTCAAACGGCCTAAAGATTCTCGAATTACTCAGTTTAGTAGGCGGAGTTATAATAGAATCGCTTGCATCCGCTTCATCTGTCAGCACAATAACGGCATCTTTGAACTGCTGCTTGAGGCTGTTTTCCAGCCTTGGCACACAGCTTATAGGCACAAAGCCAAACATAAAAAATAATTTATCACCTACAGCAATATCTGATTTGAGCTCTTCAATTTTTTCTTCCATTTCCAGTCTTGAAAAGCCTTTTTCAAACTCCTCCGCAAACTTTACTCTATATTCTTTTAGCGATTTTTTTAAAAATTCTACGGCGTCTTGATCCTCTTTTATACTGTCTGTCAGCTCATCAATAGCCTCTGCAGCAGTGCCTGATATCCATGTAGGCAATGAGAGAAGGGTGTAGTTCAAAGAACCGAATATCCTCTCAACTGTTTCTTCCAAGATTATCGGAGTTATAACAGCTACTATGACATCTTTACTTTCCTCCGCTACCTTTAAAACCACAGCCGGTATATTTTCATAATTCTTTTTAAGCTTAGTATAATTTTCCTTAGAGAGTTTTAAAAGTTTAAAACTTAGATGTTTCATGTTGGAAAGCATATCTATGTTAAAGTTATATTGCCGTAGATACTTCAGGCTATCGATATATGCTCTTTTTTGTTCTATAGAACGCAGCTTTTCATCCACCTCATCAGCAGTACGGCAAACCTTGTCATAGATATCGGAAAGCCCTTGCATGAATTCATCATAATCATAATCCTGGCCAAGATGTTCTAACCTGACATAAGGTTTCATACTAAAGAGATTCAGGAGTGCTGCAATCATCTGTTCATCATGAGTAAAATCACGTTTAGAAGAATTTGGTTTTAAAAACGGCAGTTCTTCTAAAGCCTTTATGTTTTTTTCGTTAGGAGGTAGAAAAAAATCGCTGGAATTTATGCGTGCTAAGGCATTTACCGTATGCATGCTACCGTCTACCAGCACAAGACGTAGAACGCGATTTAAAATAGCATTTTCACCAATTACACCAACGATTTTCATCTTCTCTACTGCCATAAAAAATCATCTCCCACAACTTATATAACCTTAATAAGAAATTTTTTGGCTTGTTCCGGCTGCATATCATATCTTATACTTTCAATTATTGAAACAATATCTCGTATTTCAAATTCGAAGGATATTATATACTCTATAGTCTGCATTACACTCATTGGATGCTCATGAGCTAAGGTTCTTAACTTATAGT
Organism: Tepidanaerobacter acetatoxydans Re1; assembly: GCF_000328765.2. Classification (NCBI taxonomy): domain Bacteria; kingdom Bacillati; phylum Bacillota; class Clostridia; order Thermosediminibacterales; family Tepidanaerobacteraceae; genus Tepidanaerobacter; species Tepidanaerobacter acetatoxydans. Next base: position 546,227 of record NC_019954.2, on the reverse strand, counting down.
ACATAAATCGGTTTATTCGCCTTTCCATATAAATATCTCTAGACATTTCTTCTTTTTTAAATAAAAATCCATATCCAAAGTCTGCTGCCATGTGGTAAAGTTGCTCAAGACTTTTTGTATAACACATTGCTTTTCTTGCATCAAAATTAAGCTTATCCCCAAAATTAATGGTATAGTTTAGAAGTTCTTCCGGTGAAATTGCATAGAATTTTTTGCCTCGATATATCCATTGAATATTGTAGAGGTCGGCTACCATGCCTTCCCACTTTTTGAGCACTTCGCTATCTTGTTTTGAAATGTATTTTCTCCTGCTCTCTATAATACTGAAATAACCTGTATCAATAGCCATCTCAAACCTAAAAAGGTCCTCGTTTTTGAATTTAAGTAAAGGCTTAAGTACTTCGAAGAAATCCGAGCCTTCCAGAGCATATATGAGCTCTTCTACAGTTTTAGACTCTAAGAGCTTTCGAGAATCAATTCTGCTATACTTACCTAAAAAAGAAAGCGGCCTTTCCATAGTATCCAGCTTTTCCCCATTAAATATCTCTCTTGCTAAAACTTTCAAATCTTCAGCCTCATATTTTATATAAAATGAACGGATAAAATCTTTGTAATCATGTCTAAAATAATGCAGCAATTTGTCCATATTATTTATCATATTGCGCTTTAAGATATCTTCTATATCTCTTCTTCCTGCTTTATCTATACGCATATCTTCTAGAAGCTTACCGTAAGAAGTGTTATCTTTTAAATAATGAGCCACATCAGCAACTGACTTCTTTTGCAAGAGATTCATATAGTCATCTTGTTTTAAAAATTCGCCTTCCAATGCCTTTATCTTGGCGTTTACTGCTGCATAGACAGTTATTTTATCCATGACGTTCCCTCTCGATATTAAAAACCTGCTCTATTATCTTGGAAGTTAAACTTTGATGAACATTTTGAAATTCTTGTTCCATGTTTTCTAAAGCTTGAGCCGCCTTTTCATTTAGATTATTAACTTCCTCTTGTGCTTCTTGCATTATCTGCCGAATAACCGCATTACTTTCATCTTCTGCCTTGCGTGATAAATCCGCTGCTATTCTTTGTTCTTCTTCCTTATAGTTACGTTCCAATTCTGCCAATCGCTTTTCCCATACTGCTCTAATTTCCTCTACCTTAGCATCCAGCTCTATTAACCTAGTTATAGCCCGTTCTTGCAAAATACCACCTTCTTAAAGGTATTAAAATTTGTAAAAAAGTTTGAAAGTCTGCCCCTAAGCTCATATGAGCCGGACAGACTGCATAAAACGTTTTTTGAAATTTATTCCTAAGTGTATAACTATTATGCCTCAAATGCAATTATTAATTATGCTCAAATGCAATCAAATATTGATAAATCACACCAAAAAACTTTCTAAAAGCAATAAATGCTTGAGCAATCTTTTAATTGCTGCTTTGCTCTAAATGGCATATGCTATAAGAAACGTCAAATCCTACGACTGCTAAAAGGTCTAAAGCTCTGCATCCTTGGCATATTTAAAGCTGACTCAATTTATCATCACTTGCTATGATACTGCTGCAAAAAAAGATTCCTGCATCTTTTTTTAATGCAGGAATATCGTTTTAAAGCAACTCTGATTTTTATGTCAAAACCAATTCTGATAGATTATCTTATAACTGCAAAGTAGAGTATGAATATGACAGCAAGAGCATACATTATCCAATGCACTTCTTTGCCTCTTCCACCTAGTAGCATTACCGCCACATATGCCACGAATCCTATGGCAAGACCAAATGAGATGCTGAATGAAAATGGCATCATTATAATAGTCAGAAAGGCAGGAAATGCTTCATAGAAATCGTTGAAATTTATCTTATTTAAGCTGCTGGACATAAACACACCAACTAAGATTAGTGCAGGAGCTACTGCTTCACCAGGAACGGCCAAGGCAATAGGCGAAAAAATAATGCTTGCCGCAAACATTATTGCCACAACTACCGCCGTAAGTCCGGTCCTTCCGCCTTCACTTACTCCAGCAGTTGACTCTACATAAGTTGTTATTGTACTTGTGCCCATCAGGGAACCTAAAACTGTTCCGATAAAGTCTACAAACAGTGCTTTATTTCCACGCTCTAGTTTACCCTCTTTATCAATCATTCCGGTACGGCTCGCAACACCGACAAATGTGCCGATAGAGTCAAACATGTCTGTAAAAAACAGCGAAAATACCACAGGGAATAAAGATATCTGCATAACCTCTCTAATGTTCAGTTTGAATAAAGTTGGCGCAAGACTTGGCGGAAGTGATATTATGCTTGAAGGAAATTTTGTTATACCCATTGGAATACCAATGATGGTCGTTATTATAATGCCTAGTAAAATACCGCCTTTTACTCTCCTAGCTGTTAAAATTGCCATTATGACAAGGCCTATGACAGCCAGCAAAGGCCCGGGTTCTGCAAGATTGCCCAAATCTAAATACGTAGCCTCACTTGCAACTATAATACCTGCATTTTTAAGACCTATAAATGCTATGAACATTCCGATTCCTGCACCCATAGCGTGTTTTAAAGGCATTGGTATGGCATTAATCAGAAGTTCCCTAAGTCCTGTAAGTGTTACTATGATTCCAATAATGCCGGAAATAAATACGGCTCCCAGAGCTGCCTGCCAAGAAAGGCCAACATTGCCGACCATAACATAGGCAAAATAAGCATTCAAGCCCATGCCCGGAGCCAGGGCAAAAGGATAGTTAGCATATAGACCCATTAATAGTGTAGTAAGAGCCGATGCAAGAGCAGTGGCCATAAATACCGCACCTTTGTCCATCCCTGCCGCTTCTAATGTAATGGGATTTACAAAGAGTATATACGCCATTGTCACAAAAGTAGTTAGGCCTGCTAGGATTTCCGTTTTTGGATTTGTCCCATTTTTTGTTAGCTCGAATCTCCTTTCAAGCCAACTATTTGACCCATTTGGAATAGAGATATCCTCCTTCATTATAAAAGCCTCCTCATAAATTGTGCCTTCAATTAGTTGATATGATTTGTTTTTAAAAGAACTATAGCGTTTTGCTCGTACGTAAAATATCTTAACAAAGTAAGCCCTTCTTGTCAATATAAAAAACGAACAATATATTTAATTGCTGAATATATAGTTCGTATGTTGGTAAAAAGTTTTTTTCATTTCTACTATATAGCATTATAGTTACGTATTATAAACAGTAAAATCCTATCTTAAAATTTGTGCTTTTTGCTGCAGGTTTTTTATTATTTATTTTATTATGGTATAATCAAATAAATATTGCAATTTAGACTTGGCTTGTGAGGTGTTCCCGTGAAAATCTATTTACCTAAAACCCCTGATATGAGTGGAAGTTTTAAACCTCAAGATGTGATAAATGCTCATATAGTACAAAAAACTGAAAACGGGTACATTGTAAACATTTGTGGTGATGAGGTTTTTGCGCACTGCTTGCTTGATCTGAATATAGGCGATTTTCTTAAATTAAAGCTAGTTGAATCTTCAGCATCACAAATTGTATTTAAAGTTGTGCAATATGAAGCAAAAGGAGAGTCGGAAGAAGTCGTATCAAGACCTTTAATGCCGTTTAACATGCCTCAAACCATAGAAACCAATGCTGCATTAAAACTTTTAGCAAAACTTAACCTGCCCATAAAAAAAGAACGTCTGACACTTATTATGGATTTACTAAGGCATGTTGTAAACAATAATGATAGTCAGGAATCTTCATTGGCCTTGGAAAGAGAATTATCCTCTCAATCTCAAAATTTATTATTCCATAAAGCACTGTCAAATTACATCAATAGCGACTCTATATCTTTTGAAGACCAGGTTTTAGAACAACTTCAAGAATTTGTAGCACTTAAAGACGAAACTTCTGCTTTGAATAAAACTACGATACATAATCGAACCAAGGCAGATATAATAAAAGATTACTTGGCATTAAAATCCTTAAACTTCATACACAATGAAGGTGGGAATAATAATATTTGCTTTTATACAGTACCTGTACCTATATATCATAATATTTACCTAAAGGTTTCTCACAACTTCTCTTCTCGTGATAATACACAGGCGCATCATATATGCCTTAGTTTTATTATCAATACAAAAAACCTAGGAGCTGTGCTTATTGACTTGGTATATGCCAACGGAAAAATAACGGCATCATCCACCTTTGAAGATAAAAAAGCCTTAGATGCGGCTAAAAGGGTTTTAAGTATGAATAAGAGCGCTAGCAGTTTAATTAAAAGCATAAAACTTAAAGTCGGTAAGGTATCTGTTGATGATTTCTTCTTTGGCGAAATTAAAGAACAGCCCATGCCGACAGGAATAAATCTCATGGTTTGATATTTTAAAGAGGTGAGCTAAAAATACCATGACTGAAAAATCACCTGATTTTATAAAGAAAAAAGCAACCGCACTCAAATATAATAGCGCCGAAGATAATGCTCCGAAAATCATCGCTTCCGGAAAAGGTATAATTGCAGAAAAAATTTTAGAACTTGCACAAGAGCATAATATAGCAATATACAAGGACCCGGCTTTAGTGGAAGCATTGGTTCAACTTGAAGTAGGGCAGGAAATTCCTCTTGAACTCTATCAAGCCGTAGCAGAGATACTGGCATTTATTTATTCTGTTGATAGGGAAAGCTTTTTTGAATCTTATTTTGACGATGATTAGTCAAATTCTGCTGTTATATCATATACTCCATCTATTTCTTTTAGCTTTTGCTTAATTTCTTCAAATTCCAATTTATTAATTTTGGGTATCATTAAAGTTATCTGCAACTTATTTTCTTCGATGGTTTCCATTTTAATATTTTTAATACTGATATTCATCTCACCCAAGCATGACCCTACCCTACCCAACTGACCCGGGTTATCTTCTATAACTACAAAGAGTGATTGTAAAAACTTTCTTTGGATGATTATCTGGTCTAATTTATTAAAGGTTACAAGTGTTATAAGTATCAACACTGTAGCTAAAGCAGCGCCATAATAAAAGCCAGCTCCAATCGCCAAGCCAATTGCCGATACAGCCCATAAACTGGCAGCGGTAGTAAGGCCTTTAACGGTAGCTCCTTCTCTGATAATAGTGCCTGCGCCAAGAAAGCCTATACCGCTTACAACTTGTGCCGGTATTCTCCCCGGGTCTAGATTAGTCTTGCCTTGAAACTGGGTAAAAATGAATATTGATGTGAGCATAATTATAGCAGAACCCATACAGACCAGAATATGAGTTCTAAAACCTGCCGGTTTATTTGTGCTTTCCCTTTCAAGGCCTACAATTCCGCCCAGCACAATCGACATTATCAGTCTTAATGTTAGCTCGGTATTACTTAAAACCATTTTTTCACCCCTTTTTATTTTTTTATGATAAGTCCATATCCCATAAACTTTTTCTCGTAGTTGAAATGGCAATGGCACCCGAAGCCAACGCATTTTTTACTTCTTCTTCAGTTTCGATAAGTCCTCCCGCTATTAAAGGTGTTCTCACTCTTTCTGAAATTCTTTTTAGCGTCTTGGTTAATACTCCCGGCAAAATTTCAACTGCATCAGGTTCTACTTGATCAATGGTCCTGACAGCCGTATCCACTGCAAGGCTATCGAGGATAAATACTCGTTGTATGGTGAAAATTCCCATCCTGCGTGCACTAAGAGCTAAATTGCTTCTTGTTGTGATGATGCCATCTGGCCTGATTTCCTCTACAATATACTTGGTTCCTTCACTGTCCTTGCTTATTCCTTCGACAAGGTCAATATGCAAAAATGCCCTCTTCCCTGCTTTTTTTATGCAGTGAACCACGTACTTTATGTTTAAAATACTTCCCGTAAGTAAAAAAATGCACTTGGGTTTTCTGGACAGAGCCATATCCACATCATCAATATCTCTTATGGCCCCTATAATGGGATATTTTTTAATATCGGCTAAGATTTCGTTATTCAAGAAATTCACTCCCGATTTTTAAGGTTTATATAGCATAACATTACTACTCTTGTCTTTTTATAACTGTCTAAAAAGATTATACCGCTATTTAATTTTTTGGTCAATTTTACTACTTTTGTAGATTTAAAGTTGCTGAAATTTATTGCCTTGAAATGTATTACAATTAATTGGGAACTTTTTTTCTAAATAGCCGTCAAATATAATAAAGGCACAAAGAAGTATTTAGGGGGTGATAGTTATTTCTATATTCCTTTCAGAGTTCCTAGCATATAGCTTAAAAAATAGAGGAGGACTGAATTAAAAATGAAAAAATTATTATCTTTAGTTTTAGTATTGACTTTTGCTTTCTCAATTGTCAGCCCTGCTATTGCTTTGGCTGACACGAGTATTTCCCAGGAAAAAGCGATAGAAAAGATTAAAAAAATATTCGATACAACTATCTATGACCGATTCAATATAAATTACAATGAAAATGACGGTAACAAAAAGGTCTGGGAATTATACTGGTCCAAATCAAAAGCACCATATGGCAGCTTAAGTGCAAGTATTGATGCGGAAACCGGCAATATCTTAAATATGTACATGTACAAAGGCTATGATCCTGACAGAAAAACTTCGGCTATTCCTAAATACAGCAGGGAGCAGGCTATAGAAATAGCCAAAACCTTTGCCGAAAAATTACAGCCTTTGGAATTTGCCAAAACTAAATTGATTAACCGCGAAGAAATCATTTATCCTTTAAGTGTCAAAGATTACGATGACAGCTATTTCTTTAATTTTACCCGTATAGAAAGCAATATACCTGTTGAAAACGATGGCATTTACATTAATGTAGATGCACATACAGGTGAAGTTGTAAGCTATTCCTTTAATTGGTCTTGGGAACCTTTACCATCTGCTGAAAAGGTGATTTCGCCAGAAGATGCAGAAAAAATTTTTAGTGATAAAGAAGGACTAAAGCTGATTTACCAGCGATATTACGACTACAGAACCCGGGAGGAAAATATTAAGCTCGTTTATACCCTTAGCTCCCAAAGATTTTTAATCGATGCGATAACGGGAGAACTGATTAATGATGTGTACTACGATAATTACAACATGGGAGCCGGCGAAGCACAAAAGGCGATGGATTCCGATTTCACGCCTGCGGAGGCAAAAGAAGTCGAAATTACAAAAAATTGCATATCAAAAGATGCCGCTGTAAATATTGTCAAGAAATACGTTTCCATTCCCAATGATTATAAACAAAGTTGGGCAAATCTATATGAGGACTATGATAACCCTGACCAGAAAGTTTGGAGTATCAGTTGGGAAAAAAGCGATGACAACGGAGAAGGCGGATCAATTTACGCTCGGGTCAATGCAGTAACTTCAGAGCTGCTAAGTTTTGATTTTTACGATTATAGTAATCAGCCAAAGGAATTTAAGCAAAATTATGATAGAACAGCCGCCCAAAAGAAGGCTGAAGAGTTTTTAGAGAAAATCCAGCCGGAACGTTTTAAAGAAGTAAAGTTAGAAGAAGTAAACGAAAGAGTAGATGAGCTAGAAAAAATACGTGAACACAACTTTACCTATACGCGAATAGTTAACGGAATTCCTTATACTGCTAACGGATTTAACTTAACTGTAGATGCACAAAGCGGCAATATAACCAGCTACCGTATGCAATGGCATGAAAGAGATTTTCCCAGTACAGATGGAATCTTAGCAAAATCCGATGCAGAAGCTCGTTTCTTAAAAGATATAGGGCTAGAATTGGTTTATGCATCTATATACAACCCGAAGGATGATACTAATAGCTACAGACTGGTCTACAGACCTAAAACCGCCAAATCATATACCTTCGATGCCTCTGATTTCAAGCCTTTAGACTATAAAGGTAGACCTATTGAAGAAGATGTTAAAACAATTTTTACCGACATTAAAGGTCACTGGGCTGAAAATGATATTCAACTTTTAATAGACCTTGGTGTTATTAAATCTGCAGAAGACAAATTTTACCCTGATAAAAGCATCACCGAAGGTGAATTTATCAAGCTTTTATTAATAGCTAAAAATCAAGGAATATCCGATGACATGGAATTGCAGCCTGTTGCCAAGTCAGAATCCGGCGAAGAAATTCAAAAATATGTCGATGTAGCTTTAAAATTGGGTTGGGTAAAACCAGGTGAGGTTGATATTAAAAGATTCCTTTCCCGTGAAAAAGCAGCGGCTTTTGTTGTAAGAGCTATGGGTCTGGAAAAGGTTGCATGTCTATCTGATATTTATAAAGACATTGCAAAGGATAGTGCTTCTATAAAACCTGAGTATAAAGGTCATGCCACTATAGCTATGGGCCTTAAACTTCTATCGGCTGACAATGGCAACTTCAAGCCAAAAACCGATGTTACTCGTGCACAAGCCGCAACAATTCTGGTAAGAATGCTTAAAAGCGATAATATTCAGTAATAAACATCGGAGGGTTCACGGTATAAATATAAATATTACTGTGAACTCTCTTGTTTTTGCGTGCTCGCTGATAATATATTCGTAACATAGGCCCCACACAAAGTTAAGATAAGCCCTAAAATCATCCTTAAGGTAATAGAGTCATTCAAAAATACAACACCCTCAATTGTAGCAACAATAGGGGTAATAAATGAAGTATATGATATTCTTACAACATCAATGCGAGTCAAAAGATAGTAATATATGAGAAAAGCCAAAGCTCCGGCAAAAATTGAAAGATACAGCAATGAAATTATGCCCATTGTAGAAATGATAATTGGTTGATTTCTTTCAAAAAGAATTCCAAGCAAAGTCATTACTAAGCCGGCGGACATAAGTTGAACGGTAACAACCTGCATGGGCTTTATATCTACTTTATATTTTTTGCTGTAAGTTGCCGCCAAAGCATAAATAGCTGATTGAACCACTACAGCTATCGCTCCCCAAAAAGATTTGGCATAAATCTCCGATCCGCCGCTAAAGATTATCATAAGACCCGCAAAACCCATGAACAGGCCTATAATTTTATATTTGTCAAATTTTTCATCCAATAAAAAGTAGGCATATATTGCCATAAAAAAAGGTGTTGTGGTATTCATCATGGATGTTAATGTAGAACTTAAGAATTGCCCACCCCAATTTAGCATTGCTCCCGAAAGACCGTTAAGTATCCCAAAAACCACTGCAGGTTTGGCGTCTTCCCAACGGGTAGGTAATGACAAATGATTGATTCTCATAACTATATAGAGTACTAAAGCTGCAATAGAATACCTCAAAGCTCCAAAGGTAAAGGGTGGAAAATAAGACAGGCCAATCTTTATAAACATCCAGCCTGATCCCCATAAAAGGCATACTAAAGCGAATAATTGATTTTCCATACTGATGCCAAGCCTCCAATTATGTAGTAACACTAGAGCAAAATTATTATAACATAAAAATGACTTTAATTTAAACTGCAACTAAATTACGTTAGTGTCAAGTAAAAGTTGGCATTTTTCCTCTCAAATTTTTATCCTGCATAATAATGTGGCTTTTTTATTGTTTTAATAGAGAAAAAATCGTTGTTTTTTAATAAAATCATACACCTCTAATCAATGATTTTTAAAGTGGGTCTACTATCCCAGTATGAGCTAAAGTTTGATTGAAAATAATCTAAAGTATCTATATTTAAGCTCTATTTGTAAAACTTGCATTTATTCCACGGTCCTATTGGCATGGAGCTCCTACACCCTCTGGACACTATTGTATCGGGCGAAAATGCCCTGTAATTAGCTTATTTCGCTATTTTAAATTGTATCTCAGAGGGTGACCCATATCAATAGGCTTTCGAGGCATAAAGAGCTTTTTAGTGCAAAGCAAATGATTTTAAAATATGCTTTGACCGCCATATGTTATTAAATCCTGAATTGCTTTTCGGCCATTGGTAACTGAACATCCGGAAAAGGGCATACCTCCCCTGCGGACAGGATATATATTTGTTTTTATCTTGTTTGTTTTCGGCTTAGGTTTCTTAATTTCTTTAACTTCTTGTGTAAGTCTTTCTGAAAGCTCTCCTGATAGTAGTGAGTTAATTTTATCATGTAGTTTTCCACTGGCTTTTAAAGCTAGTATTTTGGCTAAATTATTGGCACCGGCTTTGCTCCAACTCATTTTCCGGTTTTTCATCCTGAGATAGAGTATGTCACATATGTTATGTTCCATAGTACCAAGGTTTCTATAGCTAATTCCTTCGGGAGGAGCTGGTAGTTTAATGTTTTTTCTTTGTTTATAGGGTATTAGACCATCGCGGTTGTTTGTTAGATATTGTTGTAGGGTTTCAAGTTTTTTTACTTCTTTGGCTTCTCCGCCACATTTATATTTTAGTTGTTCTATATGGTTTAGGGCTTGGTCTATTTTTAATTTCTTTATCATTCTTGATACTTTTTTGGCTTCTTTTTTATCATAGATGTATTTGTGTATGGCTTGAAATATGTGAAATCTATCTAGCTGGAAATGTTTTAGGGCAAGGGAAGCGCTTTCTTTTATCCAGGAAGCTCCATCTCCGTTTAATATTCTTAATTGTATTTTTTCTATGTTATATTCTTCGCTTACTGTAGCTTCACTTAAATCGGCAAATTCTTTTGAGTTGTGAAACCCTGCTACTACGTTTTTGTTTATTACTACGTATTCGTCACACTTGCCAAAATAGCGCTTTTCCCAACCTTCGTAAGTTACTGCAAGTTTTATTTCTTTTTTCCTGCCACTGCCGCCTTTTCGGTCTTTGCCTTGCATGTTTATGTAAAGACCATCGGATTCTTCAAATAATACTTTTACTTCTCTTTTGCCTTTTAGTTCGCCTTTTTCATATGCTTTTATTTTTGTTTTTCTTGTTCTTGTATTTTTTCTCCCATCTTTTGAACTACGTCCCATGCTGCTTGATGGCTTATGTCTTGGCCGGTTAGTTCTGTAATGTTTTGGGCAGTTTTTCTGTATGACATGTTTGTTGCGTTTTCTATTATTTTTTCTACTAGGTTTGCTGACATTTGGCCTATGGTTTTGTCCATTTTAAGATACTCATCTAGCAGGCTTATGTAATGCTTGTTTCCATCTTCGTCATAGTATCTATATATCCTTCTGCTGTATTCAATGGTTCCCATTACTGTTTTGATTGATGTCTTTTTTATACATATGTTGCGAAATTTGGCTTTGTCTCGACTTTCCATTATCATTACATCTAGTTTTTCTAAGATTGATTTTATCTTTTCTCTTCCATATTTTAATACCCTTTGGTATATTTCTTTCTCTAGGGTCTTGAAGTCTATGTCATTTAAGGGTAAACTTATATTGAACATGCATTTCACTCCTGTATTTTTTTGTGTGTTAACATTATTATACAGGATTTGCATGTTCTGGGCTACTCTGCTTTGCAGGGTGCCCTTTTTTGTGCCTACTTTGCATACTATAATTTTACTCTAACCTAAATTACACATCATACATAAACCCTGCAGAATTTTATCTCTGCAGGGTTTATATGTTGCCTTTTAAATTAAAGTGTTCTACTGTTTCATCATTGATTCTTTAAGCTCTTCGGCATCAATTTTAATTTTTGCAACTTTTGACTTCATAGCTGCTTTTGCTACTTCGCAGGCTACATGAGCCGCTACTCTTTTGTCAAATGCACCTGGAATGCAGTATTCCGGTGACAGTTCCTCAGGTGTTATAAGAGAAGCTATGGCATACGAAGCTGCAAGTTTCATTTCTTCATTTATATCAGAAGCCCTTACCTCCAAGGCTCCACGAAAAATACCTGGAAATGCAAGGACATTGTTTATTTGATTGGGATAATCCGAACGCCCTGTTCCCACTACTTTTGCCCCGGCTTGCTTAGCCTCATCTGGGTATATTTCAGGCACCGGATTAGCCAGTGCAAATATTATGGCATCTTTTGCCATGGTTTTTATCATATCTTTAGTAACAGTACCCGGGCCAGATACTCCGATAAATATATCGCTGTCTTTTAGGGCACAAGAAATATCTCCACTTAAACCCTGCTTGTTTGAAATATCAGCTAATTCCTGTTTGCTCTTATTTAAATCTGTTCTATCCCTTGACACTATACCCTTACTGTCGCAAACCACAACATCAAAAACTCCCGCCGAAAGCAGCAGTTTAGATATGGCCACGCCGGCGGCTCCTGCTCCACTTATGACAACTTTAACATCCTTTATGTCTTTTTTAACTATTTTAAGAGCATTGATAATGGCCGCTAAAACCACAACGGCTGTACCATGTTGATCGTCATGGAACACCGGAATATCAAGTTCTTGTTTTAATCTCTTCTCAACTTCAAAGCACCTGGGAGCCGCTATGTCTTCCAGGTTAATTCCTCCAAAAGTTGGGGCTATATGTTTTATAGTATCCACTATTTCGTTTACGTCTTGTGTATCAAGGCATATAGGAAAAGCATCCACTCCGCCAAAGTTTTTAAAGAGAACAGCCTTTCCTTCCATCACAGGCATACCAGCCTCAGCTCCGATATTACCTAAACCCAGCACAGCTGAGCCATCGGTAACTACCGCAACCATGCGTCCTTTAGCCGTATATTCATATACAGAATCTGGATTTTCCTTTATTTTTTTGCATGGTTCGGCTACACCCGGTGTATAAGCAAGACTTAAATCTCTTGAATTTTTCAGCGGAACTTTGCTGATTACTTCTATCTTACCTTGATGTTTCATATGAAGTTGCAATGCCTCTTGTTTTAAATCCATATTTGTAAGCCTCCCTTGTTTTTTTATTTAAGACAATTGAACTTGCTATTGAATTCTGTATTTCGGGGGTTCACTTTCATAAAGATTATTGCCATATGAATCTATGACGACTATTGCAGGAAAATCTTCCACATAAAATCTATGTATGGCCTCGGCGCCTAAGTCCTCGTAACAAACGACTTCGGCTTTTTTAATACTCTTAGAAATCAGAGCTGCGGCTCCGCCTACGGCCGCAAAATATACTGCGCCATGTTCTTTCATGGCATTAATTACTTCTTTGGACCTTAGGCCTTTTCCAATCATGCCTTTTAGTCCCAGCTCCAACAAAGGCGGTGTATAGGAATCCATTCGGTAGCTTGTGGTAGGACCTGCCGGTCCTACTGCATATCCCGGTTTTGCTGGTGCTGGACCTACATAGTATATAATCTGGCCTTTTGGGTCAATAGGCAGCTTTTCCCCACGATTTATAAGTTCTATAAGTCGCTTGTGAGCTGCATCTCTTGCCGTATAAATCACTCCGGTTATTAAAACATTATCTCCAGCCTTTAGCTTTCTAATCTCTTCATCAGTAACAGGCGTTTTTATCCTAATGCTTTTTTCCATTTCCTTGCCTCCTCGCTTTATATAACTCTTTGCGCATGTCTTGCTGCATGACAGCAAATATTTACCGCTACAGGAAGACCGGCAATATGTGTGGGAAAGTATTCAATGTTTACCGAAAGTGCCGTAGTCCTGCCTCCCAACCCGGCCGGGCCTATGCCGGATTTATTTATTTCATTTAGAATTTCATCTTCAAGCCTTGCGTATCTCACATCACTGTTATGCTCCCCCACGGGCCTCGTTGTAGCTTTTTTTGCTAAAATTGCCGCCATTTCCATCGTCCCCCCGATGCCTACACCTAAAATAATCGGGGGACACGGATTAGGCCCTGCCTCAACGGCAGTCTTTACAATAAAGTCCTTAACACCTTGTATGCCATCAGCAGGTTTTAACATCTTTATTCTGCTCATATTCTCACTGCCAAATCCTTTAGCAGTTACGTTAATCGTTATTTTATCACCCGGCACTATAGTTATATGTGTTATGGCTGGTATATTGTATTTTGTATTCACTCTGTCAAACAAAGGATCGTTTACAACTGATTTGCGCAGATACCCTTTGGTATAGGCCTGTTTAACCCCCTGATTTATAGCATCATTAAAATCTCCGCCTACCACTGCCACTTCTTGGCCTAGTTCTATAAAAACAACTGCCATACCTGTATCCTGACATAGTGCTATTTTTTCTTCCACAGCTATTTCGTCATTTTTAATTATCTGGTTAATTACTGATTTTCCTATGGGTGATTCTTCTGTTTCATACTGCTGCCGCAACTTATCCAAAATGTCTTTTCCGATTACATAATTTGCCTCTAAAAATAATTCTTTAACAGTCTGTTGAATTACCTTTGCATTTACCTCTCTCATTTAATAATTTTCACCTCTTTAATTTGTTTGTGTTAAGCTGCTTGCGTGATTCTATTTTATGGTTATTTACTTCGATTAATTTAACCAAAATCCTTCTTTATTTTTTATTTTCTTTTATCTATATATATTTGATTCTACCGCAGAAACTTCTTTTTTATAAATTTATGGTCAACATATGGTATGCCTTATTATAATAAAAACAGGGTGTTCATATTTTAGGTCAAAATTGACTTTTTACAGTAAAATCGTGTTTCTCTATTTGCGTAACTTTTATTGTCAATTATATTAAGGTTGTGTTAACATATACTTATGGTTTTGGTGAACATTGTTTGAATTTATAATTAGGTGGTGTCATATTCACCATCCAGCTTTCTGCATTATAATCAATAGTATATTTGGTGATATAAATGGCTATCGTAAATGTCTCAAATTTAAATAAAAGTTTTGGTATAGATACCATTCTGGAAGATATTAATTTTTTAATCGAAGAAAAGGATAAAATAGGGTTGGTAGGTCTCAACGGCACCGGCAAATCTACTTTACTCAAAATACTTGCAGGGCAAATGACCTATGACAGTGGTAACATTTATATAGACCGCAATATCAAGATTGGGTATCTAGCTCAAGGTGCTAAGTTTGAAACCCATCAAACTGTTGGCGAGGCCCTTTCGTCTATCTTTCAAGAGCAGCAAAATCAGGAGAAAGAACTGCATAGACTTGAAGCTTTGATGTCCTCCCCGAAGGTTTATGAGAATGAAGCACGTTTAGAAGGTTTGATGCACCAATACTCTATACTTTTTGAAGACTTTAAGGCAAATGGCGGATTTGAAATACAGAGTCGTATACGGGGAATTCTAAATGGTTTAGGTTTTAACGATGCCGATGCACTGATTTCAAACCTGAGCGGCGGTCAAAAAACGCGTCTTGCTTTAGGTCAGGTTCTTTTAGAATCTCCTGATCTTTTACTTTTAGATGAACCCACTAATTATTTGGATTTAGAATCAATTCAATGGCTGGAAACATTTTTGAAAGATTATCCAAAGGCTCTGCTGGTGGTGTCACATGACCGGTATTTTCTCGATAATATAGTCGGCAAGATTTTTGAATTAGAAAATAA
Organism: Tepidanaerobacter acetatoxydans Re1; assembly: GCF_000328765.2. Lineage (NCBI taxonomy): Bacteria > Bacillati > Bacillota > Clostridia > Thermosediminibacterales > Tepidanaerobacteraceae > Tepidanaerobacter > Tepidanaerobacter acetatoxydans. The sequence continues at coordinate 530,950 of NC_019954.2, read as the reverse complement.
CCATATCTCTGTTTATACCGGCAACTACTCTGATTATGTGAATAAAAAACATGCATTGACAAAAGTTCTACAAAAACATGAGGAAATTAGGCAAAAGGAAATCGAAAAGCTTGAAAGCAATATTCAAACCTTTATCTCACACAGGAATTATGTTCAAGCAGAAAGTCGGAGAAAAAGGCTGGAGGATTTGCTGCCGAAATCTATTGTAAAAAATAGCAGTTCTCCCGTTAGGCTGAAGTTTGATATTCAAGAAACCAGCGGAAAAGAAGTGCTCCAGATTGAAAATCTGGGCTTCTCCTATGGAGATAAAAATATATTGAGTGATGTAAATTTAAAGGTGTTTCGCGGCGAGCGCATAGGCATAATCGGTCCAAACGGCATAGGAAAATCCACCCTCTTGAAGATACTGGCAGGTGAACTTGAACCGCAGGAGGGTTTCATACACTTTGGCCATCATGTTGAGCCGGTATATTTTGACCAAGAGCAACAGGACTTTTCTCCTGATGCCACAATATTGGATGAAGTATGGAATTCTGCGCCAGGTCTTAGTTTAACAGAAATTAGAACCTTTCTTGCCAGTTTATTGTTTTTTGATGATGATGTAGAAAAGAATATAGGGGTACTTAGCGGTGGAGAAAAAAGCCGGGTTGCTTTAGGCAAGGCAATTCTTCAAGGGGCAAATCTTCTTTTATTGGATGAACCTACAAATCATCTTGATATATTGTCAAAAGAAAAGCTAGAAGATGCTCTGAAGGCTTTTAAGGGAACTATTATCGCCGTTTCTCATGACCGCTATTTTCTAATGAAAATCGCAACTCGTATTTGGGAATTTGACAATGGCAATATTATAGATTTTAATGGTAATTTCAATTACTATTTAGAGAAAAAAAGCGAGAGTAAAAAGCAGGTCATCCCTGAAAACAAAGAGAATAAAACATTGCTTCGTAAGGTCAAGCTTCGGGAGCGCAAAGAACGTGAAAAAAAGAAGCAGGAGCAAAGAAGACTTAAGCAATTAGAAGAAAGTATTTTGGAAAAGGAAAAGGAACTGGAAAAGCTTGAACATATGCTGTGCCAACCGGAAGTATACAGCAACCCGGAAAATTCTCAAAAGGTCAATACAGCATACAACCAAGTAATTAGCGATTTGGAACATTTATATGAGCAGTTGGATTATGAGGGTTAGAAGGAGCGATATTTTTGAAAGAAAATTTTATTACATTAGGCATTGAAACATCTTGTGATGAAACTTCGGTATCAGTGGTAAATGATGGTAGAAAAATATTATCGAACACTATTTTTTCTCAGATTAAACAGCATCAAAAATTCGGCGGTGTAGTTCCTGAAATTGCCTCAAGGCAGCATCTGGAAGCAATAACCCATGTAGCTCAAAAGTCCGTAGAAGATGCCGGCATTGAATTTGATGACGTGGATTTGGTAGCGGTAACCCATGGTCCCGGTTTGGTCGGCGCACTGCTGGTAGGGGTATCCTATGCGAAGGGTCTGGCTTATGCTCTTGAAAAGCCGTTGGTAGGCGTAAATCACATTGAAGGGCATATTTTTGCAAATTTCTTGGAAAGCGATTTCGCTCCGCCTTTTTTGTGCCTTGTAGTGTCAGGAGGTCATTCCCATCTAATTTATGTAAATGATTATGGTGATTATGAACTTATGGGAAGGACCGTTGATGATGCAGCCGGCGAAGCCTTCGATAAGATAGCCCGTGCTTTAGGTTTGGGGTATCCAGGAGGTCCGCTTATTGATAAAACTGCAAGATTGGGCGATGAATCGGCCATATCTTTTCCTGTGGCCCATTTTAAGGAAGACAACTTATCTTTTAGTTTCAGCGGACTAAAATCTGCGGTTTTGAACTATTTGAATCATCAAAAGCAAAAAGGTTTACCTATAATAGTAGAGGATGTGGCAGCCAGCTTTCAAAAGGCTGTAGTTGATGCTTTGGTAGAAAACACCTTAAAGGCCGCAAGGGCAAAAAACGTTAAGACAATCGCCCTGGCCGGCGGTGTTGCTGCCAATAGCCGCTTGAGGGATGAATTGACCAATAGAGCCGGCGGGGAATTTAGAATTCAATTTCCGCCTATGATACTGTGCACAGATAATGCTGCTATGATAGCTTGTGCAGGTTATTATCGTTTTCTCCGGGGAATTAAGCATGATTTCACTCTAAATGCTCATGCAAGCTTAAATTTATTTTAAATAATAACTAGCGGAGGGTTCTATGCGTAGAGTAGAAAGACACCGAACAGAGCCAATTAATTCTCTGTGGTTTTGGTATAAAACAGTTAATCCGTTAAGAGCGGTCTTTAATTTTATAGTGATTTATACGGCAAGGTTTGTGCCTTTCCTTCCGTTGAAAAATTCCATGTATAGGCTCACCGGAATGAAGGTAGGAAAAAACGTGTCAATAGGATTAATGGCCATGTTCGACATATTCTTTCCTGAGCTCATAGAAATCGGAGATAATACCATAATCGGGTATAACTCAACCATATTGGCACATGAGTATATGGTAAAAGAATGGGGAAAAGGGAAAGTTGTTATAGGAAAGGATGTAACGATTGGTACTAATGTCACCATATTGCCGGGAGTTATTATCGGCAATGGTTCGACTGTTTCAGCCTGTTCATTGGTTAACAGGGATGTGCCTGATTATGCATTTGTAGGAGGAATACCCATAAAGCCTTTAAAGTGAATCTTTCCACATAATAATCGCATCCTCACCATCGTCCATGTAATATCCTCGTCGGATTCCAACCGGTTCAAAGCCAAGTTTGGAGTATAAGTTTTGGGCTATATAATTGGTTTTACGGACTTCAAGGGTCATTTTTGTGGCTCCATGATTTTTAGCTGCTGCCATAAGTGAACGCATCAGCAGCTCTCCAATGCCCTTTCCACGATATTCGGGCAGAACCCCTACATTGGTAACATGAGCCTCGTCTAGTATTATCCACATACCGGCATAGCCTATAACTTTACCAATATGCCTTACTACAATGTAATGGGAAAATTGATTATCGGTAAGTTCACATGCGAAGGAATATCGGGACCAAGGCGTTGTGAAACATTGACGTTCAACTTCCATTACATCATCCAGATCCTTCATTTTCATAACCTCTACGGTTAAATCATCATCGGCTCTTTGCTCCATGATGCTCCTCCCATTTCTCCTCGGCATTGGATTTTCGTATATAGAAAGGTTTTATTGAAAAGCAATCTTGTATATTCCCATGGATATATTCCTGCAAAGCTGCTGCTGCTATTGATGAAGCACGAGGCATAGAAAATACGGGGTGGGCGGAAATGATATTTTCTTCTGCCTGGTTTCCTCTGTTTTTCAATGAATCCTCTAATATCGGTAAACCATCGCCCAAAACCACTATATTTTCATTAATGCCTAAAAGTTCTTCAAGCAGCGTATCAGCTTTAATCAATTTATAGTCCCAAAGCCTTTTAAGCTTGCAGTCTTCCCAACGGTAAAGAGATGTATAAACTTCCTGCCGCTGAGCATTAATCACTGGGCACAGTAAATCTTTTGTGCCCATAAGATTATATGCCAAACCATCAAGGGTATTAACTCCTATCAAAGGCTTGTTCAAGGCATGTGCCATGCCTTGAACACAGGCCATGCCTATGCGGATTCCTGTAAATGACCCCGGCCCTTTAGCCACCGCTATTGCATCTATGTCATTTATGGTTAACCCTGAATCTTTCAGCACTTGGTCAACGATTGCCATCATTTTTTCCGAATGGGTCTTCTTATTATTTACAATATACTCTGAGAAAAGCTTTTTTTCGCTTAATACGGCTGCAGTCGCTACAATTGAAGATGAATCGATTCCTAAAATCCGTGTCATATGCTCAGCTCCTGAATAATCCTGTCATAACGAGGACTTTTTGTTGTAAATCTTATTTGCCTGCGGTTTTCTCCCACAACTTTGAAATCTATCCATAATACATCATCAGGCAGCATTTCCTTTACTTTGTCGGCCCATTCCATAACAATAATAAAATCTTCTAGATAATCATCAAACCCAATATTTTCAAGCTCTTCGAGAGTTTTAAGTCTATATGCATCCATGTGTGCAAGGGCAACAGGACCATGGTATTCATTTATTATAGTAAAAGTGGGACTTGTAACGGGGTGGTCTATGCCTAATCCCTTTGATATACCTCGAGTAAAAGCCGTTTTGCCCGCACCTAAATCTCCGGTTAGAGCCAAAAAGTCCCCTTTGGAAAGAAGTTTTCCCAGCGATACTCCTAGCTTTTCTGTTTGCTCAACATTTTTTGTTTCAAAGACTTTTTCCATTGTGCTCATCCTAATTTTATCCGCTAAAAATTATTTGTAAAATTATTATATCACAAAATATAATACAATAAATTGAAAGAAAACTTGACTAAATCAGCAGCCCTCTTCATAGACTATTTCACCGTTAACTATGACGCAATGGGGTTTAGATTTTATGTCAAGCGGATATCCGTTCCATATTACTACATCGGCATCCTTATCTTTCTCAAGACTGCCAAGGCGTTGTGCAATGCCTAAAATTTCAGCTGCATTGATAGTAATAGCTGCCAAAGCATCTTCTTCCTTCATGCCCTCACGCACTGCCAAGGCGGCACAAACAGGTAAGTATTGTATTGGTATAACCGGATGATCGGTCATTATGGCTACTTTTACACCTTTATCTGCTAGGATTCCCGGTGTGGTAAAACTCAGGTTTCTAAGTTCTACCTTTGAACGAGATGAAAACGAAGGACCTACCACTGCAGGAATACCTAATTCTGCTAATTCATCAGCTATCAAATGACCTTCTGTACAATGTTCAATAACCATATCCACATCGAATTCTTTGGCAATTCTCACAGCAGTCATTATATCATCTGCTCTATGAGCATGTGCTCTTAATGGAAGCTTTTTATCAAGAACATCACATAAAATCTCCATTTTAAGGTCTCTTTCAATTACTTTATCCGGATCGTTTAAACTCTTTTGGTATTTTACTTTATAGTTTTGAGCATTTACCAAGGCTTCCCTGAGCAAAGCTGCCGTTGCCATCCGGGTAGCGGGCATTTTTTTCTGCTCACCATATACCCTTTTGGGATTTTCCCCAAATGCGATTTTTAAGCCTGCAGGCTCTTTTACAACCATTTTGTCTATAATTTTCCCATATGTCTTTATAATAATAGACTGTCCACCGATAACATTGGCACTTCCGGGGCCTGTGAAGGCACATGTGATGCCTCCCATTATTGCATCCTTAAAGGCCTGGTCACCGGGATTTATTGCATCAATAGCTCGAAGTTGAGGTGTCACAGGATTGGTGCATTCATTGCCTTCTTCCCCTATATCGCCTACTCCTTCTTCAAAAATGCCTATATGACTGTGAGCATCGATAAAACCCGGAAAAACATATTTCCCGGACGCATCAATTACATCGGCATTTTTAGGAATCTCTACTGCTTGACCAACTTCCTTTATCTTGCCGTCTTCGATTAGTAAGCTTCCCTTATCAATAACCTTACCGGTCATAGTATATATTTTACCATTTACAATAGCTAACATGTTTTTCCTCCTGCTTATCATATTATACCACTTGTTAAGGCAAGCATAACCCTAAATACTTTGTAAGTTTCTAAGTAATCTCTTCCTGTATAAATTACCGTACGTGCATCTTTTTTCATTACACCTGGTATAAGCTGCGCCATTGCCGACATATCAGATACGGTAAAAGTTACCTCTAATTCCACGGGGGCTTTTTCCACTGTTGGTTTAAATGATGGGATTTTTTTCATGGCTTCAGCCACACCTGCTTTTAAACGAGCTTCAACTCGACTAAATGGATAAATCACAGCAGCAGTGCGCCCTAATGCACGTTTCACCGCCACTCCCACATGTTCATTCAGTTCCTCTCGAGCACATCTTATGGCATTTTGATCTCCTGACACAAAAGCTACTGGAACATGATAATACCCCGCAAGTCGCCCGTTTAATCCTGCTTCGCTTACAGGCCTGCCATTTATCTTTGCCTCTAATACGCGAAAAGTATATGTATGGTCGATTATTGATTCACTGCTTCCTGCTCGAGCGTGATATCCGACAAAAAAGACCGCATCAAATGATTCATCAATACCTTCCATCATACTAAGCGGTTTGAGGCTTCCACTGATAAGTGAAACCCTAGAATCCAATTCTTCAATAAGTATATTATCCATATCTCCATGGGCATCATTTACGACAATATCCTTTGCTCCGTTTTCAAAGGCCGCTTCAATTACGGCATTAACCTCACTTGTCATCATCCTTCTTGCTCTTTCATACTCACGTGCGCCGGAATTTATTTGATGCATGGAAGTAATTCCGGAAATTCCCTCCATATCAGTTGAAATATATATTTTCACAATAATCCTCCTCCAACCGTCGGCTTATTTGTTTTAACACCGCTTTGCAGCATCTATCATGGATTCGAATATGCGTAAAAATGCAGCATCCCCCATCATTTCCTCCGGGTGCCACTGGACCCCAATGCAAAACATATCCACTTCCCTTAGTTCTATGGCTTCGACAACTCCATCCGAAGCCAATGCAGAAACTTTACAGCTAGCTGCCGGTTCTTTTACCGCTTGATGGTGGAAACTATTTACACATAAGTGTTTTTTCCTTAAAATTTGAAAAATAGCAGAATCTTCTTCGACAATTTCAATTTCATGTGTGCCATGCCAGCGAGGTGCACTCTGAACATGTTTTAAAGGCTGTTTAAACTCGGTGGGGATATCCTGAAATAATGTTCCACCCAAAACTACATTTAAAACTTGCATACCCCTACATATCCCCAATAAAGGCTTTTTGACTCTTAGCATCTCATCGGCAAGAAACATTTCAGCAGTATCTCTGCAGGGATTTACATCTCCTAGATTAGTACTTGGTTTTTCATTATAATATGAAGGGTCTATGTCGGGCCCTCCGGATAAGATTATACCGTCAAGCTTTTCAACCATGGCTTTCAAGGCCGTTTCATCTTGAATCGGCGGTATTGCAACCGGTAACCCTCCGGCTAATTGTACCGCATGAAAATATTTTTCACCTAGTTGAGCCTGATTTTTATCATAATCAAAAGACATGGTAATTCCTATAAGAGGCAGCATTTCATATACGTCCCTTCTTATATTTTATACTTCATAACACCCTCGTCGCAACTTTGACTATCTCGGGGTCGAACTGACTTCCTGCATTTTTTATCAGTTCCTTTTTAGCCTCATCCTTGCTCTTAGTTTTTTGATACGGTCTAAAAGACGTCATTGCATCGAAGGAATCCGCTACTGCCATTATTCGTGCACCCAATGGAATATTTTCTCCACTAGCACCGTCAGGATATCCTCTGCCGTCGTATCTTTCATGATGGCCTCCCGCCACAGGTACCAAATCTTTTAGTTCGCTTATCATGCTGATAATTTCCATTGTATACACCGGATGTCTTTTCATAAGCTTAAACTCTTCCAGCGTCAGGGCTGAGGGTTTATCCAATATACTCTTGGGTACTGCTACTTTCCCTGCATCATGTAAATATGCGGCTATCTCGTATTTTTTAGCCGTTTCCTCAAATAAACCCATACCCTTAGCAAGCCTATATGTATAAAGTGCTACACGTTCCGAGTGACCTGCCGTATAACTGTGCTTGGCATCAATGACTTGAGCAAACACTTTGACTGCATTTCTTATATCTATGTTGCATGCTGTTAAGTCAAAAGGAGGCAACTCCCTCATAGCTTTCGGCAGCATTTCTGAAACTCTTTTTTCATCCATAATTTCATCAAAAAAATTACCCTCTTCCAGGGTCGCAATCATTAGCTCACACATTAAATCTGAAAACTCCGAGCCTCTGCGTGCGAAAAGAATAGTTTTTACTCCATTTAGATCCAGCGGGGGCTTTACTCTAGCTAAAATATCAAAGGTATCGGCAATTCTTAATATCTGTGCTCCCAAGTTTATGTTGTTGCCTTTTAGGCCTTTCGGGTATCCCCTGCCGTCCCAATACTCATGGTGCTCTATTATCATATTTGCCGCAATAGTTAGCGGACCTATTTCACTTACGATTTGAGCACTCTTTTCGCTATGTTTTAACAGTACGGGATTTTTAAAATGTTCTTCTATATCTGTGTAGTGAATCACGTGCTCCTTTAAAGATATTGCACCTATATCATGCAAAAGTCCTGCATAAAATATCTGAGTTCTATATTCGGGTAATATTTTTCGCGACATTCTTTCAGCTAAAATTGCAACCCTCCATGCGTGATAGATTTTCCTGTTTTCATCTAAATCCATCATTAAAGACAGTGCCATCATGAGCTCCGTAAAAAACCGGGTCTTCGTCTTTGTCTTTATCTTCATCTTTATCCCCCAACGTCACTCTATATTTTATCATTTTATATATTCTAAATAATATTACATAATCCTCCTTTTTTTAGAAAAATCATGTTTAATTTAACAATGATTGACATAAAATTAAGGCTCCCGCTATTTTATTGAAATGCTCTCCTTGAAGTAGACAGTTAAAGTAATAAAACTGTATACATTAAGGGAATACGGAAGCCTTATCTTCTTATTTTCATTACAGTTCCTCAAGCCCTAGGCTAACTTTTAATGCTTCATCGACTTTTTTCATTATATCCTGATCTAAAATTGTAATCTTTTCTTTTAGCCTTCGCTTATCTATTGTCCTAAGCTGTTCAAGCAAAATTACCGAATCCTTTTCAAGACCATAATCCTTGCTTTGCAATTCTACATGTGTGGGCAGTTTTGCCTTATCGATCTGCGAAGTAATTGCAGCAATAATAACAGTAGGACTGTATTTATTTCCTACATCGTTCTGTACCACTAATACCGGTCTAATGCCGCCCTGTTCCGATCCGACTACCGGATTTAGGTCTGCATAAAATATGTCACCACGCCTAACCAGCACATTATTCACACCCCGAAAGTCTTGTTTCATATAGTACAAAGTCTTTGTAATCCTCACATATCCCCATTTCTGCAAATTTTATGTTTAATTCTGCCATCTGCATGTAACCGGCTTTTAACTGTTCCCTTATCCTTATCTTCTCCATTTCTTTAATATATAATTTCATTGCATCGCGAATAAATTCACTGCGATTTCTATTTTCCAAAGCAACGAAATAATCTACCTCTTCTAATAAATTATCCGGCAAACTAACAACAATGCGTTTTAATTCCGCCATACCGGCACCCCCTAAATTTTTAAAGCAACGTGCAAGTACATAATTTATTATATATATCAATATAATTATGTCAATCGGGCAAGAAAAATATACCTATTTTACCAAAAAATTTTTGATATTTTGTATTTTACCATTACTAATATATACCCTTGGCACTCTTTTTGATATACCACAAGTTATTTCATAATTTATAGTTCCTATGATTTTTGCTATGTCTTCAGCCTCGATTCTCTCGCTGCCATCGGCTCCAATTAATGTAACTTCATCTTTCGGTTTTACCTCACCTTGTATGTCAGTAACATCTACCATGCATTGATCCATGCAAATACGTCCTACAACCGGAGCTCGTTGCCCATTTATCAGTACCTGGGCTCGGGACGAAAGCAGTCTTGAGTAGCCATCAGCATACCCCACCGGTAGTGTTGCAATAATGGTATGCCTTTCAGTTATATATGTTCCACCATAGCTAATTGCTTTGCCCTTCGGCAATGACTTAACATGAGCTACTCGAGTTTTTAAACTCAGTATGGGTTTTAAATGGATTTTACTTTTGGTAATTTCATCTGAAGGATACATGCCGTAAAGGATAATGCCTGGTCGAACCATATCAAGATGTGTATTTGGATACTCTATAATACCCGCACTATTAGCAATATGCTTTATTGGTATCTTGTAGTCTTTTGCTTCAATAGTATTTACCGCTTCAGTAAAAATTCGAAATTGTTCTTCAGTAACTGTTCTATCTTTTTCATCTGCCTTTGCAAAATGAGTCAAAATGCCTTCTACTTTTAGGCCCTCAAGCTGAAACAGTTTTCTGATATCTGAAATAGAAGATGCATCCGTTTGAAAACCTATCCGGCTCATACCCGTATCAAGTTTTATATGAACTTTGGCTTTTTTCTTTCGCTTTAAAGCCTTTTCAGAAAGCAAAATTGCAGATTTTAGACTATATACGGTCTGAGTAATATCGTGTTCTATTATTGTATCAAATTGATTTTCAGGTGTAAAACCCAAAATAAGGATGGGTGCTTTTATGCCTTTTTCCCTTAGTTCTACTGCTTCATCCAAAAATGCCACTCCAAGATAATGTGCTCCACAAGAAAGAGCAGTCTGTGCAACTTCTACGGCTCCGTGTCCGTATCCATCTGCCTTTACTATCGCACATAATTTGGCGTTGGTGGAAGTAATTCTTCTAATTTCCAATAAGTTATGTCGTAAATCATCTAAATTAATCTCAGCCCAAGTAGGTCTGATATTTAGAAGTTCTTTGGGCATCTTTATACTCCTTAATATCCTTTATTGCTTTATACAAATAATCAATAATATCTCCGGCTGCAAGACATATTTCTCCTTTTTCCCTGGCTGCAAGGTCACCGGCTAAGCCATGCAAGTATACACCTGCTGCTGCAGCCTCATAAGGTTTCATGCCGCGAGCCAAAAAAGCTCCAATAATACCTGAAAGTACATCGCCACTGCCGCCAGTAGCCATCCCAGCATTACCCGTAGGATTAATGAACAACTTTCCCTCGGAAGTAGCGACTAAAGTCCTGGCACCCTTTAAGACTACTGTGCAGCCGAACCTCTTGGCTGCTGTCTTAACAGAAGATATTCTGTCCTGTTGAACTTCCGATGAAGTTATAGAAAGAAGTCGGGCTATCTCTCCGGGATGTGGAGTAATAATCACCGGAGCTTGTGCTTTATTTAAGGTCTCCGGATATTCTGCCAAAGCGTTTAAGCCGTCAGCATCGATAACCATTGGCACTTTACAGTTTAGAATAAACTGCATTACAAATTGTTTTGTTTCATTTTTTGCAGAAAGACCCGGCCCCAGGACTACAACCTTACTTTGGTTTGCAAACTGTAATGCCTTATCAAGAGCAGCAATGCTAATACAGCGTTCTGGCGTTTCAGGAAGCGGTATTGTCATAGCTTCCGTAAGTTTTACCTCAAGGATGTCGTTCAGGCTTTCGGGAATTCCAAGTATTACCAGGCCCGCTCCACTTCTCACCGCGGCTTCTGCCGACAGAGCCGCTGCTCCTGTCATTCCATAGGAGCCGGCAATAACAAAGACTTTGCCAAAAGTGCCTTTATGGGCGTCAGGAGGATATTCTTTAAAACAATTCGAAACCCACTTGCAATCCAGAAATTCAGCCTCAGCTTCATTAGATTCAATTAAATTTATCGGCATACCTATGTCGGCAACAATTAACTTACCTACATATTCAACTCCGGGATAGAGTAGTAAACCTATTTTAGGAGCAGCCATAGTAACCGTCTGCTCAGCCTTCACTGCATTTCCAAGCACCTTCCCCGTTTCGCCACATATCCCTGAAGGTATATCCACAGCAATTACCGGAATTTCTGATTTGTTAATCATTTCGATTACATTTCGAGCAATACCTCTCACATCACCCTTTAATCCTGTGCCAAGTATGGCATCGACCAAGATTGAGGCATTGCTTGTCATTTTCATTACTGCATTTAAATCTGTTTCTTCATCAATGACTTTTATCTTTAAGCCCATATTCTTTGCAATTTTCAAATTTATAGCTGCATCACCTGTTATGCTGCTTGGATTTGCTATAATAAACACATTTGTATCAAAACCCATATTAGCTAGGTGCCGAGCAGCTACAAAACCATCACCGCCATTGTTGCCTTTACCACAGAATAATACAACTTTTGTCATGTTTGCCGGTCTTTTATCTTCTCTTTGACAATCCCACATATTCTTTACAGCCAACGCTACCTCTCTACCGGCATTTTCCATGAGAACAACTCCGGGAATTTCGTAAGTTTCAACGGCTGTTTGATCCATCTTCCTCATAGTAGAGGGACTCACTGCTTTCATCTTCTGCACCTCCAAGTGCTACAGCAAAAGCTATAGCATATTCCTTACTGTGCGAAATTGTAACAAGCATGCTTTTAAAGTTCTTTGACTTGAATATTTCTAGAGCTTTCCCTGTTATAGCAACTATCGGTTTTCCAGATATATCACTTAAAATTTCTATATCTTTCCATTTTATATTGCGAAAACCAGTACCTAATGCTTTTACCACAGCTTCTTTTGCGGCATATTTTCCGGAAAGATGCATGTAATAATTCTTTTTGCCGTTTATTTCACTAAGCTCCCTGCAAGTAAAGAAACGCTTCTCAAATGCCTTCCTTTGACAAGCTTTTTTTATTCTATTTATTTCAATAATATCCACACCAATTTGCATATCAAGCCTCTGTATAAGATGAATTATATTTTTAAAATAAGCATAAAATAATCAATACAACCGTATACCATATAAATATATATATAGTTTCTATATCTATGTATAAAAACCTTCGTTTTTTTAAATTTAAACTAAAAATTTATTGACCTATCCTGACCTTTATGGTATAATATTAGTAAATATTTACATTTGATAAAGGAGGAAAATATTATGCAAAGTAGAGGTTTGATGCCTTGGAGGCGGCGTAAGACTTTACTTCCTGAGTTTTTTGACTGGGCTTTTAACACTGATGATTTAACAAATTTTTTTGACGAGTTTGATTTTAAGCCTTTTAAAGTGGATTTAAGGGAAACCGATAAGGAATATATAATTGAAGCAGATCTTCCCGGCTGTGATAAGGATAATATTAAAATTAGTTATGAAGGGGACATCCTTACAATCAACGCAAATTATGAGGAAGCCACCGAAGAAAAAGATAAGAATTTTATTCGACGCGAACGCCGTCAAGGCAATTTTTCCAGGTCCATTCCTATCCCAGACAATGTTAAAAGTGATGCGATTAAAGCAAACTTTAACAATGGCGTCTTAAAGGTTATTTTGCCAAAATTAGAAATCTCAAAGCCGAGCGGAAAAATTATAGATATTGAATAGCATACAATAGTATACAAAAAAACCGGGAAGTATCATATCATTTTTCCCGGTTTTTTTGTATCAATAATTGGTATGAATGCTAAAAAATTTTTTATTTTACTTGATTCTTTAGCTGTTCAATAACTTTTCGGACCTTAGGAATCATTGAAATCAAAAGACATATTAAAATATCTGTTCCTAATACCGTGCCGTTTACTGCTATTGAATAGACAATGGGGCTCATCCCTTCAGGAGCAAAAGACGCAAAAAATATGACTCCTGAAAGAAAACTTGAAAATATCTGGCCAAGACCTCCTGCGATAATACCTAAACTGATATTATTACGGAAAAATCCAGCTAGTCCCCATGCTGCAAAGGCTAAAATATAATCCAGGAAGACCTGAAACGGGTGTAATATATATGGGTCTTGAACAAGTTGCAAAAGACCATATGCTGTTCCAGCCATCAAACCTGCAGCCGGTCCGAAAATATAGGCATAGATAAATATTGGCAGTGCACTTGCCAAAGTTATAGAACCCCCCTGCGGCCAGCGATATAACCGAATGTAGGACAGTATAAAGGCAACTGCAACGCAAAGACCACCATATACAATAGCTTTTGTATTAAACTTTGTGTGTTTCCCTAGGGTGCTAAGCACCACCACAAACGCAAAAATGCAAAACAAAACAAGCCATGTTATTGGAGTTATTTCCGCAAAGTCTTCGAAAAAATTAACTGCAGTATTCAACTTAGCTCACCTCCTCCCCCTGTGAAAATGCAATATGTCCGGAGAGTAGATGGCAAAGAAGCCGCCAACAACAAGGTTAGCGGCTTTATTTACATACTAAAACCACTTCCCTACGCTAGCATTACCTAGAGCAGGTTCAAGGGTCAGTGAGTTTACTCACTATCTCAGCTATCCGCGCTCCCCTAGTGGACATAAAATATAAATATTTATTTTGCTGAATTTAATATAGCATGATTTAGAAAATATATCAAGCATGAAATACTATAGCTAAGAAGAGGGAAGGGAAATGTTCGACTTGTTTAGCTATTAATCTAATGCTATAATGATGAAAGAAAATTTAGTATTTCTAAAGCAGGATAAGCTATCATAAAGATAATTATAAAAAACATAATTTTCACTTTATTTAAAATTATTATGTAGGGAGAGTGAATCTTTTGAAAAAAAACCTTGTTCTCGCCCAATCAGGAGGTCCTACATCAGTTATCAATGCTAGTTGCTATGGTATTATAAAAGAAGCCAGAAAATACGAAATTAAATTATATGCAGCAAAATTCGGTATCGAGGGTATATTACAAAATAATTTGATCGATATGACCAATATCAGCGAATCAGATTTAAATCTTTTAAGATATTCACCATCGGCAGCTTTCGGCTCCTGCAGACATAAACTCAAAGATGAGGATTTTGAAAAAATAATTGAAACCTTTGACAAGTATCAGATAGGTTATTTTGTCTATATCGGCGGTAATGACTCTATGGACACTGCCCATAGATTATCGGAGTATATTAAAAAGATAGGTAGGGACATTAAAGTCATAGGTGTGCCTAAAACTATTGATAATGATCTTGTGAATACACATTTTTGCCCCGGCTATGGAAGCGCTGCAAAGTATATAGCTACAAGCGTGCGTGAAATGTCGTTGGATGCTGATGTTTATGCAAAGGACATCGTCACTATTGTGGAAGTTATGGGACGGAATAGCGGCTTTTTGGCTGCCGCCGGTGCATTGGCTCGTGATAATGTTGTCAGTTCACCTCATTTAATATATTTCCCTGAAATACCCTTTGATGAAAATGAATTTTTAAATGATGTCAAGACAACTTTTAAAAGAAATAACGGCAAAGTATTTATAGTAGCTTCTGAAGGCCTCAAGAACAAGGATGGTAATTATATTTATTTAAACGAGCAGAAAGCCGATGCCTTTGGAAATGTACAAATGGGCGGCGTAGGACATTACATGAGACATCTTGTAACTGAAAATATAACAAAACGGGTTAAGGTTGTTGAGCTGTCAATTATCCAGCGCTGTGCGGCTCATGCGGCTTCACTTGCAGATAATGAGGCTGCTGTCATGGTTGGAGAGGCTGCTGTAAAAAAAATCATGGATGGCGTAAGCGATATAATGATATCTATCAAGAACACTGATAACGGCTTTGAAGCTGGAACAGTTCCCCTATCCGAAGTTGCCAATCGTACTAAACTATTGCCTAGCCAGTGGATAGATAGTAAAAATAGGTGGGTTACACAGGATGCCATCGATTACATGCTGCCACTTATTCAAGGCGAGGTAAAAGTTCCTTATGTAAACGGCATACCTAAATATATAAGGTTTATTTAGGCAAGCAAGTATGTGCTAATGTGATTCGTACAGCCTTAACAATAATTCACGGGTTATACCCGTGATATTTTTTTGCAAATAGAATACCGCAAAACTACCTTGGGACAGTTTTGCGGTATTCTATGTCTGTAAGCCAAATTATTATAAACTACTTAACATCGTCTTTTGTTATAACCGACACACCTGTATCAATAAACTCATGGCCAGTTTCTTCACCATTTAAGGCCTTCGCAGCAGTTTTTACACCTTCATAACCCATCACTTCCGGGTTTTGTGCCATTGTGCAGAGTAAATAGCCTTCTTTAATGAGATTGAGAATTGCATCTGACTTGTCAAACCCAACTCCTATAACATTCTTGCCGGCTTCTTTGATAGCATTGCCAATTCCAACCGTTGAACCTTCATTAGCTCCAAATAGACCCACACAGCCTTGGGTTATGAAATTAGCAGCGGCATCCTTGGATTTGGCCGCATCACCATCACAATACTGTGTTTCAAGAACCTCAAAACTGCTGCCTTTTAATGCTTCCCTAAAACCTTCTTCACGTGCCACTGTAGATGCTGTGGCGGCATTTACGCTAATAACGCCAATTTTACCTTCCTTAATGCCCGCAGCTTCAAGCGCTTTAAGCATTTCCTCACCGGCTGTCTTTCCAGCAGCTTTGTTATCAGTCGCTAAGGTTTGAATAGCGGGAAAATCCGCCGGAGAATCGACATAGACAATTTTAACACCAGCTGCTTGGGCTTCTTCGAGTGCAGACTGAACTGCTACAGGACCGTTAGCAGCAAGCAGTATCGCATCCGCTCCACCAGCTACAGCATTATTAATACATTCAATCTGTTTCGCATCATCTTTAACATCAGGGGCTAACCACTTATAGTCAATATTACCCAGCTCAGATACTGCCTGTCTACATCCTTTATCTACATTTACCCAGTGCTGATCCATTTGATCCATTGTAATTAAATATACTTTATAATTTTGGGAATCGGCTTTACCTCCATTTGTTTGTGTAGGTGTAGACTCTTGTGCTCCTTTATTTGCTTCTTTATTGCCACAACCGGCTGCAAAGCTAGCAATCAAAACCAAACACAGCAACAACGCAAACAACTTAGATTTTAGAAGTCTCACTTTCTATTCCTCCTTGTTTTTAGTTTTTATAAATTAAAGCATCATGCTTTAATTTCACCAGAATCTGAAATCACCTTTTCCCTTTTCTTTCTTATACTTCCACCTCTAACAATAACGTCCAATAAAACAGAAACCACAACAATGATTCCAATCACAATATTACGTATGGCAACCGGCGCGCCGGCAAATTGTAAGCCATTCTGCAATACTCCCCAGATAGAAGCTCCTACCACGGTTCCCAGCAAAATTCCTTGCCCTCCCAGAGTACTTACACCGCCAATAACAGAAGCAGCAACCGCAAACATCTCATAACCGGTACCAGCATCCATAGTACCCATGCCGCTTATAGCGCAAGTAATAAGGCCGACTGTACAAGCACAAATCGAACTGACAACATAAGCTGTTGTAGTAGTAGCAATTATATTAACACCTGAAAGCCTTGATGCTTCTATGTTGCTGCCAATCGCATAAATATAGCGACCTGTTCTGGTTTTGCTAAGAATAAAGTTAAACACTAGCCACAAGACAACTGCAATCCATATGGTATTATATATTCCTAAGATTTTACCATAGTAAAAAAAGTTCCTGAAACCATTTGCTGCAGCCCCAATCGAATCAGTATTGTAGTTATTATTTACAATTTGAGCTATGCCCCTTGCAATAGTCATAGTGCCAAGTGTTGCAATAAATGGCGGCAGTTTGCAGCTTGCAACCAACTGTCCGTTTGTTACGCCAACCACTAGGCAGCAAAAAAATGTAATCACAACAGCAACCCATGGATTAACTCCTTTTGTCATCATTGTTGCTGAAATCATACAACTCATACCGATAACAGAACCTATAGAAAGGTCGATATTGCCTGTAATTAAGACAAATGATTGACCTATGCCGATTATCAGAATAGGAGCAATTTGACGAAGCAGATTACTAATATTCCTGCTTGAAAAAAATATTGGATTTAATATGCCAAATACAATGCAAATTATAATAAGACCGAATGTTACCGATACGACCTGACCCATGCCCCTAGTTGCCATTATTTTTTTAAATATACTCTGATCTTTTCTTTTTTTCATTTATATCTCTCCTATAGATCTATTTATGTTGTTTTTAGGCAGTAGCAGCATTGTTTATTTTAGTCTCGAATTTTGTTGCATATTCAAGGATAAGATTTTGTGTGGCATCTTCAATGTTAAGCTCGCCGGTGATTCTCCCATCACACATAACAAGTATTCTATCACTAATACCCATTATCTCCGGCATTTCCGAAGAAACAAATATAACACCTATTCCCTGCTGCTTTAAGTCATTCATAATATTATAAATTTCTACCTTTGCTGCTACGTCAATTCCTCTTGTAGGTTCATCAAATATCACTACATGAGAGTTTCTGGCAAGCCATTTGCTTACAACAACCTTCTGTTGATTTCCTCCCGAAAGGCTGCCTGCATTTACTTCGGGACTTGGCAGTTTAATGCTTAAATCATTTATAGCTTTGTCTACTATTGATTTTTCTTTTTGAAAGTCCACCACACCCTGCTTATTACAAAGTATATCTAAATTAGGTAATGCAATATTTTCGCGAACACTTAACTCAGTGCATAAACCGTCTTTTTTTCTATCCTCCGGGACTAGCACTATCCCTGCTTTAATTGCATCCATCGGCCTATCAATCGTTATGGTCTTGCCATGTAAGATGATTTCACCTGATTCTTTGGGCTCAGCTCCAAAAATAGCACGAGTGGTTTCCGTGCGCCCTGCACCCATCAAGCCTGCAATTCCCAGAATTTCGCCTTCATACAGTTCAAAGCTGACATTTCGTACCATTCTGCCTGCATTTAAGTTCTTTACCTCAAATATTTTTTCTCCTCGATCTGTAACCACCCTTGGGAATTTCTGCTTAATTTCTCGGCCTACCATATAAGTTATAATTTCCGGCATTGTAATATCAGAGAAGTTTTTAGTTATAATGTGCTTTCCATCTCGCATAATCATGACCCGATCGGCAATGTGCTGTAATTCCTCTAAGCGATGGGAAATATATATGATACCACAGCCTTCGCTTTTTAGCTTTCGTATTATTTTAAACAAGTCATCAATTTCTTTAGAGGTTAAGGCGGATGTAGGTTCATCCATTATCAGTATTTTAGAATTTATTGAAAGAGCTTTTGCAATCTCCACCATCTGCTGTTTAGAAACTGCTAAATCGCCGACAATTGTGTCTGGAGAAATATCAATGTTAAGCTTTTCAAGAATAGCTTTTGCCCGTCTATTCATTTCACGACTTGACAAAATGCCTTTCTGACTCATCTCACGGCCTAAAAAGATATTTTCTGCTACTGTGAGATGTGGACACATGTTCAATTCTTGATGTATAATCGCTACACCTAGCTCTTGCGCCTTTTTAGGAGTTAAATTATCTACTTTTTGGCCTAAAATCCTGACATCGCCGCTATCAGGTGTGTAGACACCACTTAGGATTTTTACCAAAGTTGATTTACCTGCGCCATTTTCCCCAAGTAAAGCAAGAACTTCCCCAGCCTTTAAATTAAGTGATACATCATCTAAGGCATTTACTCCCGGAAAAGTTTTGTAAATATGCTCCATTTCGACTATATATTCTTGCATGAA
This sequence comes from Tepidanaerobacter acetatoxydans Re1, assembly GCF_000328765.2. Classification (NCBI taxonomy): domain Bacteria; kingdom Bacillati; phylum Bacillota; class Clostridia; order Thermosediminibacterales; family Tepidanaerobacteraceae; genus Tepidanaerobacter; species Tepidanaerobacter acetatoxydans. The sequence continues at coordinate 511,723 of NC_019954.2, read as the reverse complement.
CCTCACCTGTTCTTAGATTTAGTATTCGCTCACCTATTTACCACTATATCATCTGTGATTTGACATAACAAAGAGGTAGTCTTTGGAATTAGGGGGGTATTCTTTGGGACTTCATTTAATTTTATGACAATCTAATAATATGTATTTTTCTGGAAAGTTAAATCCTTCTACATATTAAAAAGCCACTGTAAGCTCCTCGGTAATACTAAATCCGGGTTGCTGACAATGGCTAGTTATAAACTAAGATTAATTATTGGCTTGCACGAAACAGCGGAAATTTTTCGCTGTCATATTTATCTCGAAGTTTCCCTTGTTCTACTACAATAAGTCGATCAGCTACAGTAAGGCAATCCGATATGCTAACAGCTAAAATAACCACTGTAATTCCCTTTTTTCTAAGTTGGTCAATTAACTGAATTACATGATGCCTAAGATACATATCTGCGCCCGAAAACGGTTGCATGCAAAAAACAACCTTTGGGTTGTAAAGATGAACTCTGTAATAGACTAAATTATATAGGGACTTTGGAGTCAAATTTCTTATGTCATCCGCATAAATATCTTCCCCTAACAATGGCTCATATTCTTGGATGATGCTATTTTTAACACTTTTGCTGCGCCAAAAATGATTGGACAGCTTCCTATCCAGCAGGAAGCATAGATTATCTAAATAGCTTCTTTCATAAAATAACATTGTCTGAATAGGGTTTTCTTGAATAAAACAAACCTTTTTATTTAATTTTGCAATCTTCTCAATATAATTATCACCATCAAGAAAAATAGTTCCAGATTTGGGCTCAATTTCTCCGTTAATTAATTTAATAATATCTGTTAAAGTAGTATTATTTATATCTAAAAAAGCAACACACTCGCCTTTTTCAATTGTAAAGCTCATATCGCTGATATATTCTGTGCAAACATTTTGAAATTTTAACATGCCCTTACTACTACTCCTAGAAGCAATTGCCGAACCCACATGACTAAAATCAAGGGTATATGGCTCTATCATTTCATCTCTAAATTCACTTTTATTTAGTACTTTTAACAGCCTGCCATTCTCCATTAAAGAAACCCTATCACAAATTTTAAAGGCTTCTTCATGATGATTGCAGATATATAAAAATGAGATGCCCTGCTTTGAGTAATAGCGTAAAATATCATGAATCTTTTTCAGATCAACCGCACTTATGAAGTTGCTGATATCTCTTAGAACAATCAATTTGACATTTGATACAACTGCTTTTATGATTTCTACTACACATTTTTCAAAAAAAGATAAATGCGATACTAATTCTTCTCCATCAATTTGAATATCCAATTCTTTTGCAAATAGGCTAAACTGAGTATTAAGCACTTTTGGATTAATTACGTATTTTTTAAAGCCTCTTCTCATTACAAATACATTATCCGCTACCGTTAAGTCCTCTACTAATCGGCTTTGCTTTTCAATGATGGATACCGGATTCATATCCATGCCACTATGTTGATAGCTATTGACTAATTTTTCTTGAAAATATATATGTCCATAGTGAATAGGCGTATTTTGGCAAAGCAGTTTAATTAAAGCTTCTTTGCCATGGGCGTTGACACATACAAGACCCATAATTTCCCCTTTAAAAACATGCATACTGAAATTATCTAAAAAAGTCACACCATCAGTAATCTTAGTTACCCGTTCCATACGAAAAACTTCTTCTTTCATCCGGACTTTCTCCACCTTTTTCGGTAATTCTCGGTAACGTAATTTCTACATCTGTACCTAAATTTACTGTGCTGTAAATATCAATCCCGTATTTTTCTCCAAATAAAAGCTTGATTCTATTATTTACATTTATTATGCCGATACCGGCTCTCCTTTCACCGTCAGTCCTCATATAATCAAAAGACTGTGTATTAAGTTTTTTGTTAAGTTCTCGTAATTGTTCTTCCTGTATACCTAATCCATCGTCAGACACCGTTATGATGAGCCGCTTGGGAGTGGTTTCAATTCTAATGGTAACATTGCCCTTGCCCATTTTCCTTTCAATTCCATGAAAAATTGCATTTTCTACAATAGGCTGCAATGTTAGCTTAGGCAAGCGCAACTTTAATACCTCTTTTTTATCCTCACAATCATATTTGACGCTTAAATTCAGGCGCTCTCCAAAGCGATATTGTTGAATAATATAGTAATTTTCAATATTTGTCAGTTCATCCTCTAATGTAACCAAATTCTCCATGTTAGAAATCGTATATCGGAAAAAGACTCCCAACGCTTCCGCCATTTCAGCTACATTATCCAAGCCGGCCACAACGGCTTCACCGCGGATACCTTCTAAGCTATTATACAAAAAATGAGGATTTATTTGATTTTGCAATGCTAGATACTGTGACTGCTTTTTTGTCGCATTTATCAAATCACTTGTATCAAAAATCGCCTTGATTTTTTTAATAGCCTGATCCATTTCCGGGCTAAGTGGCCATCTAAGCTGGTAAATGCCTTGTATGGTGTAACCCTTTGCAAAAAGTTTCAAGACCTTGGACGTTTCTTTATATGGAAGGTATATCCGCTTGTATGACGCACATGCAATAATAAAAAATACCGCATAGCTTATTATAAGCATCGGAATGTATTTGTTATTGGCTACTGATATTAAAGTAAGAGCAAATAGCAGGCAAGCTATAAAGACCAGTAATACCACAAACATATGGGACACTCGAAAAGATATATAATGAGCATTTTTATTTTTCATAACCATCATATTCCTAAGCATATAATTTTCTATATTCATTCGGTCTAAGACCGGTATATTTTGTAAAACTCTTTCTAAAATGTTTTAAATCAGCGTACCCTACTACTTCACAAATATTGGCAATATTCATATCCGTTTCCTTCAAGAGTTCCTTTGCTTTATTCAGCCTTACTTCAGAAAGGTATTCTGTAAAATTTTTTCCGCTTTCTTTTTTAAATAAAAAACTAAAATAGGAATCATTAAACCCGACAAAATCGCTAACATCTTTTAGTGTAATGGGTTTCATATAATTTTGCTGAATATACTGCTTTGCCATATAAATTGGTTTAATATCAGTTTGCATTTTATCTTTTACAATAATGCCTAAAGATTTACAAATGTTCTCTACTAATAGCTCAAACAGTTCCTCTGCAGAGCTGCAAAGGTCTGCATGTAATAAAAAGGTTTCATAAAGCAGTTCCGAGTCACTTATATTAAACTTATACTTCCTCAATAACATCAAGCAAGTACTATAAATAGCCGTTACTAAATCAAATATCTCTTGGCCGGAAATATTCGGTTTATCTAGCATCTTTTCTTTTAGTAAATTAATCTCGCAAATAACACCTTCTGAATCTAAAACTTCCAAAGGACTCTCTATGTTTTCGGTAAGTTCTGCTATTATACTGTCACAACTTTCATGGTGGTTTTTTAATTCCGCATACTCCAGTAAATTTCCTGTTCCTTCTACTAGGCGCTGTCTTATAGCCCATTCTGCCTCAAGGAGAGAATCTTCCAATTGTCTAATATCTTCCACAGGTCTCCCAAGACCAACAGTAAATTCTATTTCATGGTATAATCGCTGTTGCACAAGGATATCGTCAAAACTTGACTTGAGTTTTTTACGTACCACATCCTGCTTCGCTTTATCATAGTTTAGGATACCGTAGACCCTACTGTTTTTAAGGTAAGTTTCTACGTCAAAACATTCTTTGCCTAGACTTTTGTTCAGTGTTTGTACAATTTTCTCGCCTACTACATTCATATTTTCACATAAATCCTTGTATTTGCAGTCCACTTTAACGATAAAAACTTGAAAGCAGGCAGGTTGAAATTTAAAAAGATAGTTTTTGTTAATTTCATCAATCTTCATATCCGCCCGATTTGCATTTTTACTTAATAACATCTCTACGAAAAATCCAGACCGCAATTTGTCTATGTTATCTTTTAATTGAAGTTGCAATTCCTCTTCTCTGGATAATTGTTGAGTTTTCTGCCTGTATTTTTCACGTATTTTATTTAATGTATTTAAGAGTTCATTTTTATTAATTGGTTTTAGTAAATAATCCCTGACTCCGTATTTTATAGCAGTTTGAGCATATTCAAAATGACTGTACCCGCTTATGATTATAAAATCAACATCTTCTTTGATTTGCTTGCCCTTCTCAATCATTTCCAGCCCATCGCATCCCGGCATGCGTATATCAGTAACCATCAGATCAGGCTGAAGTTTTTCTATTAATTCCAATGCCTCAATGCCATTATGAGCTACCACAACTATCTCCATATCTAATGCTTTCCAATCTATAAGATTGCAAATCAATTTGCATACCCTCACCTCATCGTCAGCTATTACAACCTTTATCATGAAGCTACCCCTCTATTCTTAAGATTTTTAGTCATGATAACCTTTTAGCAAGATAAACTCAAAATAAAACCACCTATCAAAAATTACTCTTTACGGTGGAATCATATATATATTCTTTAAAGAAATCCAATTTCCTGCATGGGACGAAAATTCAAAATTCTTTTCTTGACTGTTATCACTTTTACAATGTATGATATATCTGATATTTCTATTATTAGGAATATCTATAACTGCCATAGCTGTGCGTATTCTCAAAAAGCCTTGAGAACCTTCATAAATATCTAATGCAAAGATGTATGCATTTCCCTTGATTTACATGTTATGATATAAGTAAATGTAAAATTTATTATATGAGGTGAGTAAACTAATGAAGACTATACTTTGCTATGGAGATTCAAACACTTGGGGGTATAAGCCTGATGGCACTGGCAGATACCCGAAGCATATACGCTGGACCGGTGTATTGCAAAATGAACTTGGGGAAGATTATGATGTTATCTCTGAAGGCTTAAATGGCAGGACTACTGTTTGGAATGATCCGGTTAGAGGTGAATATAGAAATGGAAAAGCTTATTTATTGCCATGCTTGCATACTCATAAGCCCATAGATTTGGTAGTATTATTTTTAGGAAGCAATGATTTAAAATACAGGTTTAGTGTAACCTCTACTGAAATAGCGCAGAGTGTAGAAATGCTGGTAAATATTATTAAAAAAAGTGAGACAGGCCCTAATTTAGATTCACCAGAAATCCTTGTCATAATCCCGCCTCCAATTCTGATTCCTAAAGAAGCTAGGCAAGTGGATTATCTGATTCCTGAGTTTGAAAAAACCGTAGAAAAAAGCAAGCATTTTCCTCAACAATTTGCAGCAGTATTGAGTGGGCAATGCCATTTACTAGATTCGTCTAAATTTATATCAACCAGCAAAATAGATGGTATGCATTTAGATCCAGAAAGTCATGCCATATTGGGGAAAGAAGTTGCAAAATATATAAAAGAACATATATATGTTTCTTGAATTTTATGGTCTTTTCTTTTAACTTCACGCATCATCAGGACTTCTAATATAATTTCACTTAATTTCACTTATTTTCACTTATTTTTATCCATCATTATTCACAATCTATATGACATAATTATATATAGTAGTTAGAAGCATTTTTAAAGGTCAAAAACACATATCTCCAGCATTAAAGCTTTTAATAAGCTGTAGACACAATTACTTAAAAACTGATATACTATTAGATAGTCAAAAAATATTACAGTTAAAGGGTGAGGACAATTTTAATTAAGCACAAAAAATTTCTAGCTTCGATCATAGTTTTATCATTGGCAATACCATTAATTTTATCTGCTTGTAATACGAGCACATCGGCTAAAAAGGCTGACAACAATGTAGTTGCACGTATCAATGATGAAGTTATTACGAGGGATGAATTGTATGATGCGTTAGTTCAAGAAAACGGCGACGCAGTATTAAATTCCTTAATCGCCAATAAAATAGTGGAGCTTGAGGCTAAAAAACAAAATATAACTGTGTCAGAAGAAGATGTGCAAAAAGAAGTCGATAAACTGGCCGAGCAATACGGCGGCGAAGAAGCACTTACTCAGTTTCTTGAAATGTATGGCTATTCTTTAGATGAGATAAAAGAGAACATTAAAATGAATCTAAATGTCAAAAAACTGCTTGAACCTACAATTAAAATAGAGGAAAGCGAAATAAAGAGCTATTTTGATGAGAATAAAGCAAGTTTTGACACGCCGGAGCAGGTAAAGGCAAGCCATATTTTGGTCGACACTGAAGAAAAAGCAAAAGAGGTTAAGCAGAAATTGCAAGACGGAGAAGATTTTGCAGAACTTGCAAAGACTTATTCTACCGACACCTCAAATAATCAGCAGGGTGGAGAGCTTGGCTACTTTTCAAAGGGACAAATGACCCCAGAGTTTGAAGAAGCCGCCTTTTCTCTAAAGGCAGGAGAAATTAGTGATCCTGTAAAGACAGAATTCGGCTATCATATTATCAAGGTTGAAGACAAAAAAGAGGCAAAAGAAGCAACTTATGAAGAAAGCAAGGATGAGGTAAAAAATATCTTGCTGGAGGAAAAACTGTCAACTGCATTTAGCACTTGGATCCAAGAAAAATTTGGCGAATACAAGATAGAAACGCTCATATAAACAAACAACAAAGTTATCTGGCGCCTGTAAAGTTTCGAACTTACAGGCGCCGCGCTTCTTGATATTTTGCATCATTTGTTATATAATAGACTTGTAGTATAATTTCATATGGGGGCGTTTGGTTTCGACGGGGGTGGCAGTGGTAAGAGCTGCAGGCCGAGCTTTCCGACTCGTAAATCCGGAAGCGAATTTAAACGCCAATAACGATTTAGCTTACGCTGCTTAATTAAAGCGGTGCGTCCTTCCTTGGCTTTGCCCGAGAGCCGGGGATAAGGGCGTCAAAAAGTCGGGATTTTCTTTTGGCATTGCTCTGGTGCTAAAAGAGAAACTTACAGAGCTGGCCGAGCTTTAATCCTTCCCTCAGGAGTAAAGCCGGCAAGATTTAAAATGAGGGATAAGCTTGTAGACGCTCTTATTGATGTACCTCCGGACAGGGGTTCGATTCCCCTCGCCTCCACCATAAAAGAACTTAAATATTGATATAAATATAAACCTCTTGATTTCAAGAGGTTTTGTTATTTTATAGATAAATTTGAGATTAAATTTTCATATACTTTCTTGCATTCGCAAGACCTTAAGCTAATATTTGGAATTACAGCAGATTTTAAGCGTTGAGACTTGTAATCCTTGTATACTCCTCTGCTACTTCTCTCAGCTTTTCGCAGCTAATATCCAAAGTGCAAGAGTCGTTTATTCTAACTGCAGTGCCGAAATGCACTTCAGATATCCCTGTTTTTTCAATAACAGGCCTTAAAATTTCTTTTGTCATGCCTCCGCCTGCCATAATTTCAAGCTTTCCCTCGCCGGCCTCAGCCATCCGGCGGATTACATCGAGGTTGTCTATAATTTTGCCCTTTCCGCCAGAGGTTAAAATACGGTTGATCTGAGGGTACTTTGTTAGAATTTTAACGCTCTTCACTAAGTCATTAGTTTCCTCAATTGCCCTGTGAAATGTCACGTCAAGACCTTCTGCTGCTTCCAGCAATTTTTCTAAATTTTCTTCAGCGATATTGCCATTTTCATCTATCATGCCTATAACGATTCCGTTTGCTTTAAGCTCTTTTACAATTTCTATGTCTTCTCTCATAATCTCTATGTCTTCTTTGCTGTATACAAAAGATTTGGCATGGGGACGAATCATTACATTAACAGGAATGGTAACTTTTTCAACTACATTTTTAATAAGGGCATAGCTTGGTGTAAGCCCTCCCTCAGTAAGACTTGACACCAACTCTATCCTTTGGCCGCCACAAGCCTCTATTTTTAGTGCATCATCAATACATGTCGCTATAACTTCCAACATATCTTATCACCTCTACACTTTCTTTAGTATGCTTTTACAACATTTAAAATGTTGAGCTCTTCATCAAAAATTATAAGGTCTGCATCTTTTCCTATTTCTATACTGCCTTTGTATCTATCTATGCCGATAGCTCTGGCCGGATTTAAACTGGCCATGCGCACAGCATCCTGTAAAGGCACCCCCACCATTTTCACCATGTTATACACAGCTTGATTTAGCGTAAGTGTTGAACCGGCTAAAGTACCATCTATAAGCCGGGCTTGTCTATCTTTTACTATAACTTTTTGTCCGCCCAAGGTGTATTCCCCATCTTGAAGACCTGCTGCCATCATAGAGTCAGAGATAAGTATGACTTTATCTTTGCCCTTTGCATTTACAACCAGCCTCATAGCACCCGGGTGTAAATGAATGCCGTCACAAATCATCTCACAGTATACTCTTTCATCAGTCAGCGCAGCCCCGGCAATTCCCGGCTCTCTGTGCGTAAAACTTTTCATGCCATTAAAAATATGGGTAACCTGTGTTGCTCCATGATCAAAAGCATTTTTTGCAATCTCAAAAGAGGCATCACTGTGACCTGCTGATACCGTTATGCCTTGACTATGTAAAAAACTTACCGCTTCCATGGCATACGGAAGTTCTGGTGCTAATGCCACTACTTTTATAGAGTTTCCTGATAGTTTAATTAAATCCACAAGTTCGTCAATATCCGGGTTTTTTAGGTATTCAGGCGATTGAGCCCCTTTTTTAGCCAAAGAAAAATACGGTCCCTCAAGATACAACCCCAAAACTTCTGCCTGCGGATTGTTTGAGATGTCTAAGGTTCCGTGTTTTTGTTGTACCATATAGTCAGATACATTTTTTATAGCTTTTTTTGTATCCGCAGTTGATGCTGTCATAGTTGTAGCCAAAAATCCTGTTACACCGTTTTTACTGTGAAATCGGGCCATTGCATCCAGTGCTTCAAATGTGGCATCCATGGTATCATGTCCTGAATTTGCATGTGTATGAATGTCTATAAAACCCGGTGAAAGATAGTTCCCTTTGGCATCTATTATTTCATCAAAACCGCCTTCTTCTAATGTTCCCGCTGGCGCTATATGCTTTATTTTAGTTCCTTCAACAGCCAGTTCAAAACCATATAATATCTCATAAGGTGTAATGATATTGGCACTTTTTATAAAAAGACTCATTAAGCTTCCTCCTGTTTTTATTCTAGTACTTTAATATATTTTACCATAGAAAGGTTGATTGTAAAAAATACTTTTCACTTTCGTAAATAAAAAACGCCAGGAGAAAATTGCTCTTGGCGTTTTATCTAGCTTTTATTTTATCTCTTGCACAGCGATGCTGCTTCTTCATCCATTATTATTGTTACATCGGGATGAAGCATGAGTAATGACGCGGGAACTTTTGTAGTTACAACATCGCTATTAAGAAGTTTTGCCATGATTTCGGCTTTATTCTTACCACTTGCCAACAGCAGAATTTTTTTGGCTTTCATTATGGAGCCAATACCCATGGTTATAGCTTTTGTGGGAACTTCTTCTGGCGAATCAAAAAAACGGGAATTTGCTTTAATTGTATCTTCTGTAAGGTCGGTTAGGTGTGTTCCTAGAACCAATTCCTCTGCAGGCTCATTAAAACCTATATGACCATTTACACCGATTCCCAGTAGTTGTAAGTCTATGCCGCCATATTTTTCGATTTCTTCATCGTACTGTTTGCAGTAAGTTTCGACATCTGATACCAAGCCGTTTGGTATGTGGACATTTTCTTTTTTTATATTTACATGGTTGAAAAGATTCTCGAACATGAAATAATTATAGCTCTGGGGATTATCAGAAGCAAGGCCATAATATTCGTCTAGATTAAAGGATACTGCCTTGGAAAAATCCAATCCTTCTTCCTTATGCATCCGGATAAGCTCCTGGTATGTCCCTATAGGAGTGCTTCCTGTAGCAAGCCCAAGAACTAAATCAGGTTTTTGTTGTATTTCATTAGCAAAAATTTGAGCTGCCTTTTTACTCATGGCTGAATAATCTTTCTCAATAAATACCTGCATAAAGCTATCCCCTCCAAATTTCTACATAATTAAACACACTAATGATTATACCACCAAAGCGATTTATTGTATACTTTTATCCAAAAATATTCAAAAGCTTTATATGCACACTATACGGCAATATTAGAGAACAAAAATGAAGCTTTTGCGTCTATTCCCATGATAGGTTTATTTTAGGCAAGTTATTGAGCTTATATTTTATATTATCATATCTTTTTTACCACATCTTCCGCTATGTTTAAAGTTCTTTCTATATCTTCATCTGTATGTGCGGTCGACACAAAGAAGGTTTCGAATTGGGATGGGGGAAGATAGATACCGGCTTGCAGCATTTTTTTAAAGAAGGTATTATAACGGGCTGTATCAGATGTGGCTGCTGAATTATAATCATAAACTTTGCTCTCTGTAAAGAAAAGCGTCATCATGCTTCCTACGCGATTTATTGTAACCGGGATAGCTGCTTTATCCATAATGTCCTTTAATCCTGAGCAAAGCTTTTCCGCTTTCTTGTTAAGCTCACTGTATATATCACGATTTTTAGAAAGTATACTTAAAGTTGTATACCCTGCAGCCATAGCCAAAGGATTGCCGGATAAGGTTCCCGCCTGGTATACAGGACCATCTGGAGATACCTTGCGCATGATTTCTTCTTTCCCTCCATAGGCTCCCACCGGCAGACCGCCTCCGATAATTTTTCCAAGTGTTGTTATGTCAGGCACAATATCATACAATCCCTGTGCACCTCGATATCCAACTCTAAATCCTGTGATGACTTCATCGAAAATCAAAAGCGTTCCGTGACTTTTTGTTAAACTTCTCAGCTCCTGTAAAAATTCGGGCTTTGGGGGCACTGTCCCCATATTGCCGGCTACAGGTTCCACAATAACGGCAGCTATATCGCTTGGATATTTTTCAAAAATATCTCTTATCATATCTATATCATTATAGTTAGAAACGATGGTATCTCTTGCAGTATCTTGAGTCACTCCGGCAGAATCCGGATTGCCAAAGGTAAGGGCTCCTGAACCTGCTTTGATGAGGAGGCTGTCAGAATGGCCATGGTAACAGCCTGCAAATTTAACTATAATATTTCGACCTGTATAGCCGCGCGCAAGCCGTATTGCACTCATAGTGGCTTCAGTGCCGGAATTTACCATTCTCACAACTTCAATTGACGGCACGGCTTCTCTTATTTTTTCAGCCATAAGCACTTCAAGTTCTGTACATGCGCCAAAGCTTGTGCCCAGCTCAGCCTGTTTTTTAATAGCCGATACCACTTCCGGATGGGCATGTCCCAGTATAAGGGGACCCCACGAAAGCACATAATCAATGTACTCTTTGCCGTCCTCATCCCAGATATGACTTTTACTTCCCTTTTTTATAAACGGCGGCGTAAGCCCTGCGGATTTAAAGGCTCTCACGGGACTATTTACACCGCCTGGCATAACTTTCAAGGCTCTTGTATAAAGCTCTTGGGATTTCATATTTTCTCACCTTTTTCAATTATGTTCTCATAGATTTCTATCTTTTCTTCGATTGTAAGATTCTGATGCTTTATCTCTCCTCTTGCCTTTGATAGCTCATCAAGCAGTTTTTCGTACCTGTCTCCTATTGTTTTTTCAAGTTCCTCGCGTATTTTCCTGGCAAGAAGAGGGCTTTTACCCCCCGTTGCAACCGCTATTGTAAGGTCTTGCCGCCTTAGCACCGATGGAACTATATATGAAGAAAGCTTAAGATTATCTGCAACATTTACGAGGATGCCGCTCTCTTTAGCTTCATTTGCCACCAGCTCATTTATACGGGCATCATCACATGCAGCAACTACTAAAAAATAGCCGGCAGCATCCCCTGAAATATAGCTTCTATGTATTACATCGATCTTATTTTCTTTGGAAAGCTCACCCACTTCATCACATATTTTGTCTGAAATTACGGTTACTTTCCCTCCACATTCCAGCAAAGACTTTATCTTCCTACATGCGACTTTTCCCCCGCCTACCACCAGGCACCTCTTACCCTCTATATCGAGCATTACCGGGTAGTAAGCCATTTTGCCGCATCCTTTGCGAAATAGGTTATTATCATATCGGCACCTGCTCGCTTCATGGATGTCAGCGACTCTAGCACCACAACTTTTTCATCAAGCCATCCTTTCAGCGCCGCAGCCTTTATCATTGAGTATTCCCCGCTTACATTATATGTAGCAAGAGGAACCTTAAAGCTGTCTTTTGCGCGCCTTATTATGTCAAGATATGCAAGCGCCGGCTTTACCATCACGATATCAGCACCTTCTTCTATATCCAATGCTATCTCCCTTAAAGCTTCATCTGAATTTGCAGGGTCCATTTGGTAGCTTCTTCTATCTCCAAACTGAGGAGCCGACTGAGCCGCTTCCCTGAATGGCCCGTAGAACCCGGAGGCGTATTTTGCGCTGTAAGCCATAATCGGCACTGTCACATAGCCTTCGCTGTCCAATATCTGTCGTATGCATCCTACCCTTCCGTCCATCATATCGGAAGGCGCTACCATATCTGCTCCGGCTTTTGCATGAGATAAGGCGGTTTTTGCTATAAGTTCTAAGGTTTTATCATTATCCACATATCCGCTTTCCACCACTCCGCAGTGCCCGTGACTGGTATATTCGCAAAGGCATACATCTGTTATGACAATCATGGAAGGTATCGCCTCTTTTATGGCCCTTACAGCCCTTTGCACAATGCCTGAGCTTGCATAAGCCTGGCTTCCTACCTCATCCTTCGAAGAGGGTATGCCAAAAAGTAAAATTGCCGGTATTCCAAGCTCATACGTTTCTTTGACATCCTTGACCAGTTTATCTATGGAAAAATGAAATACCTTCGGCATAGCCTCGATTTCCTCTTTTACATTCTCGCCTTCCACGACAAAGTAAGGATATATGAGATCCTTTACATTAAGTGAAGTTTCTCTTACCATATCTCTGATATTTTGATTAAGTCTTAACCGCCGCGGTCTTTTCACAAGTTCTGCCTTCATTTAAAATCACCTTCCTCATCAATATAATAGGCTAATATAGCTCTTGACAGTCCTTCAAGAGTATACTCTTGAGGCATAATATCAACGGTCTGGCCTGCTTTTTCTAAGGCCGCTTTTGTAACAGGACCGATTGCAGCTGTCTTTATATTTTTAAAACTTGCCATATCATCATTTAGTATTTTGCGCATGAAGTCAAAGGACGATGGACTGGTAAACACTGCTACATCGATGCCATCCTGGACTTTCTCAAGCAGCTTTTCTTTAATCTCAAAATTTGGTTCGTTTTTATATGCCGTAATTTTTTTTGCTTTAATTCCGCAGTTTTCAAGACCGGCTATCAGTTCCACTCCCCCTATATCCGACGTTATGACTGCGGCACTCTTTCCAAAATGCTCTTTTTCTATGCAGCCCAGCAATGCTTTTGATGTATAAACCTCCGGCACCACATCAGGATATATATGTGCTTTTGAAAGTTCTTCACCTGTCTTTGCACCTATGGCCCATATCTGTTTGCCTGCCAAATGCCGTGCATCTATTTTATTTTCTTTCATAAATGAAATAAAGGCATTGACGCCATTTTTGCTTGTAAATATCAGGATATCGTAGTCCTTAATTTCGTTTATCAATTGTTTCATATTTTCCATTTGAAAAGTTATTTTAAGTGTGGGGCACATAATAACCTCTGCCCCCTCTTGCTTTAGCTTATAAAACGGAGAGTCTCGCCTCGGCATCGGCTCATCGGAAAAACCCGTCCCTAAAAAGAGAATCTTTTTGCCAAAAAGCTCGCCTTTTTCATACCATGATAGTTCATCTCTCAAATTTACAACCTGGCCTATCACTATGACAGCGGGATTTTTTATACCGGCTTGCCTTACCTTATCGCCTATGTCGGATAATGTGCCTACCACCGTCTTCTGGCCGGCTGTTGTTCCTTTCATTATGACTGCAGCGGGCGTCTGTGCTGATTTGCCATACTTTATAAGACTATTTGTGATATTGTCCAGGTTGCAAATCCCCATCAAAAATACCAAAGTTCCTTCAACCTTTGCCAATGCTTCAAAATCAATAGAGCTTCCTCCGTCTTTCTCATGCCCTGTTATAATATGGGCGGATGAAGCTGCATATCTGTGTGTTATCGGAATTCCGGCATAAGCGGGCACCGCCACTGCTGATGTAACCCCGCAAATTATTTCAAAGGGTATTTGATTTTGCCTAAGATAAAGGGCTTCCTCGCCGCCTCGTCCGAACACAAAGGGATCGCCGCCCTTAAGCCTTGCTACATTCTTGCCTTCCAGTGCTTTTGTATAAAGAATATGATTTATCTTGGACTGAGGCACCGGATGATCTTTCGGAAATTTACCCACATCAATAAATTCTGCACTGGGAGATGCCCATTTGAGAATATCAGGATTTATAAGGCGGTCAAAAACCACCGTATCGGCATGTTTTAAAGCCTCTACAGCTTTTAAAGTAATCAAGCCCGAATCTCCGGGTCCTGCACCTATAAGGTATACTTTGCCCTTCATAGTTTACCTCCCAATTCCTCAGCAAGGCGGATGCCGATTTGTTCTGCTTCGCTTTTTCTGCCTTCAAGTTTTCCCCACTTTACTACTCCATCCCTTTCTATCATACCTATAAGCTTTAATGCATCATCAAAAATCTCGGCATATGCTCCCATAGGCTGCTTGCAGCTGCCGCCTACAACTTTCATAAATGCCCTTTCGGCTCCTGTTGCGCAAGTGGTCTCATCATCATTTATATACTTAACAAACAAGGACATTTCATCATCAGCTCGAGTTTCCACAGCCAATGCACCCTGCCCTACCGCCGGTACTATTTCGTCCGGCGAAAAATAATCGGTTATGAGGTTTTCCATACCCAGCCGCTTTACGCCTGCCGCAGCCAACACAATGCCATCCAGCCCGCAGGTTTTTATTTTCTTTATGCGAGTGTTAATATTTCCTCTTATTGGAACACACTCGATATCCTGCCTTAGCTTATTTAATTCACACATCCGCCGCATACTGGAAGTTCCTATTTTAGCCCCTGTATCCAGCTCGGAAAATCTCCTGTCATCTGCTGATATAAACACATCTCGGGGATCTTCCCGCCGAGTAATCGCTGAAATTGCAAGCCCTTCAGGCAATTCATGTGGCACATCTTTTAAACTGTGCACTGCCATATCAATAGCACCGGAAAGCAGTGCTTCCTCTATTTCTTTAACAAAAGCGCCCTTGCCCAATTCATACATATTGGAATTTAAAAACTTATCTCCTGTAGTCTTTACGGTTATAAGCTTAAAATCCCATTGTGGAAAGTGTTCTTTTAATTGGCTGATAACTAGCTCAGTTTGCACTAATGCCAACTGGCTTTGCCGACTCCCGACTTTTACAATTTTTTTCATCAAAAATGCCCCCTGCAAATACATTGACCACTGATTCGTCCAGCTTTTCTTCCTCAGCTAATGTCTTTAGTCCAATTAAATATCTGTTCACTATCTTTGCTGCAACCCTTTCAAGTGAATACTTAATCTTTTCCTTTTCTTTTTCATCCAAATCCTGCAGCTTATTTTTAACTCGCTCATATTCGCTGCGGCAGACTTCATCAGCATATTCATTCATATGCCGTATCATCTTTTCGGCATAAATGGCATTATCCCATCTGATAATATCGTTTAGACTCTCCTCGATCATATTTTCAATTATAGTAACTAAATGTTCCCTTTTCTTTTGATTTTCCATAGCGGTTCTTTTTAAATCATCGATGGTAAACAGTGTCACTCCACCTATTTCGCCTATCCGCGGGTCAATATCTCTGGGAAGCGCTATATCTACCATGCAGATTTTATCGTCCGGATGATGACAGGCCGTAAATTTCTCAAGGTTTACCGTATAGTGCGGCGCATTTGTAGCACTTATAACCACATGGCTTCGGTTTATGTATTCATACTTTTGCTCATATGGCACAACCGTTACCTCCGGGATTTCTTCCTTGAGTTTTAACGCATTTTCATAGGTTCTGTTAGAGATATAAATGCATCTTGCTCCCTTTGCCACAAGGTGCTTTATGACAAGCTTTCCCATCTCCCCGGCGCCTATTACAAAAATATTTTTGTCATGCAAATCCTTGAAAACATCTAGTATAAACAGAACTGCAATATAGCTTACAGAAAGCGAATGATTTGTAATTCCGGTTTTACTTCGGGCATTTTTCCCCAGAGTAACCGCTTCTCTAAAGAGTTTGTTCGTGTATTTTCCGGTCGATTTACATTTTTTCGCAATTTCCCAAGCTTGTTTCACCTGAGATAAAATCTGATCTTCCCCCACCACCATTGATTCAAGGCCACAGGCGACTCGAAAAAGATGCTTTACTGCGCAAATTCCATCAAGTGCATAAATATATGGGGCAAGCTTGGCATCATCCAAAGCAAAAAAATCGCCAAAGAAGTTTGTAAGCACATCTGTTTTAGGCTCGGACGTAATTGCATAAATCTCACTTCGGTGGCAGGTTGACAAGATAACTACCTCAAGTATGCCATCAATTTTTTTAAGTTTTGCCAGGGCATCATTTGTTCTTTTATCAAAACATACCTTTTCCCTAAGCCAAATTGGAGCTTCTTGGCTAATACCTACCATTAAAAGTTGCTCAATTCCCATTGCCGTTACACCAAACCTTTTTTTTGAAATAAAATAGTTTCACATAAGAAATCTGTTGCAAATTTCGCAAATAACTTTATCCATGTCATTTGCTACATTGGGGTAATTTACAGATGGCCGCTCAATCAGCAGGATTGGAAGATTAAGCTTTGAGGCGGCTGTGATTTTTTCCGGCACACCGCCGATAACTCCGCTGTCTTTTGTAACTACTACATCCGCCCTGTATTCCTTAAACATTTGACAGTTCATTTCCATACTGAAAGGCCCTTTTGCTGCTATGATATTTTCCGGAGCAAACCCCAAATCTTCGCATTTTTTTAGGACTTCACTCTTTGGCAGCACTCGCGCAATAAGGTATTTACCCATGCTCATAAGCTTTGCAAACTTGTCCAGATTTTTGCTGCCTGTGGTCAGGAAAATTCGCTGATATTTTTCTAAAACCTTTATGGCTTCAGCTATGTCTTTTACATATATCATATTAGAATATTCGGTTTTGCTGCTTTCCCGTTCATAGCGAAGATACTCTATATTGCATTTGCAGGATACGGCTATGGCTGTTTCGCTTATGTCTTTTGCATAAGGATGTGTTGCATCGACGATGAGTTTTATATTGTTTTCCTTGATTATTTGTTCCAGACTATCCTCGTTTAAAGGACCTGTCTTAAGCTCGATTCCGTGACCAAACAGGCGGCTGCCATATTCAGTAACCGTTGTGGCTAAAACTTTAAGTCCTTTTTTGCAAAGCCTTTCAGATAAAATCCGCCCATCCTTCGTACCTGCCAATACCATTATCATAGCTTATACCCTCGCGGTGTAATCATTTTGCCACCTATCGTAAATGTGTTCTTGTTGCCGATAATTACAATACTCGTCATATCAATATCCTCTATCGGCACCGATTCCAGTGTTGCAAATATCACCTTTTCTTTATCTCTGGATGCATTTTTCACAATGCCCACAGGAGTACCCTTAGGCTTATATTTTGATATAATTTCAAGCGCAGTATCCAAATGATATTCTCGCTCATGGCTTCTGGGGTTGTATAAGGCTATGACAAAGTCTGCCTGAGCTGCCGAATCCAGCCTTTTCTCTATAACTTCCCATGGCGTCAGATGGTCTGAAAGGCTAATCAGTGCAAAATCGTGCATTAGAGGAGCCCCTAAAAGGGCCGCCGCCATATTTACGGCGCTAATGCCTGGTATCACTTCAATTTTTATATCTAAGCCCTCCTTTGCTGAAAGTTCCAGCAAAAGACCTGCCATGCCATATACTCCGGGATCGCCGCTGCTGATTACACAGACTTTTTTCCCTTCATTTGCAAGCTCTATGGCCTTCTTGCACCTTGAAACTTCATGGCGCATACCTGAGCCTATGATTTGCTTCTCTTGAATAATCGGCCTTATTAAATCTAAGTATGTATTATATCCTATTACCACATCACATTCCTTTAAAGCATCCATGGCTTGCAAAGTCATGTGTTCCAAAGAACCCGGTCCTATACCCACCGCTTTTATCCAGCTCATGATGTCCTCCTTTTATATACCGCCAAAGTAATGCCCTTCGATGTATAATACCCCAATTCATCTCCTCCTCGGCTTGCCATATAAGCTGCCGGTCTTGCCACACAGCCTGCGCCTACGGTTTTTTTGACAAATGGGGAGCAAGGGAAACGGTTTTCGTATTCTGCAAGCTGTACGCCGGTATATAGTTTAAGCGGCGCATTTAAGCACTCAGACAATTGCAGTATACATTTTTCTTCTCTTTTTATATCCACTGACGCAATACAGCCCACGCTTTTTTCGCTCAAGTTAAAATCCTTTAAAGCCATTTTGACTTGCGCCAGCAGTGCCTCATAAGGCGCGCCCTTTCTTGTGCCTATACCGAGCACCGTATTTTGAGGCCGTAAGATTACATAAGGTACGGGAGGAGGCAATATTTCTTCATCCGTTACAAATACAGCAGCTTTGGCATCTTTAGGCAAATCATGTGAAAATACTTCTGACCGCTTTATAAGATGTGCCAGCTTTTCATATGGGAAGCCTTTTTCCACCGATAATGCCAGCTTCTCACCATTTACAAGGCAGGCGCTCACCTTCGGCAAATCCGAGAAATTGTCAATATAAAGGCCAAGTTTCTTGGCCAAAACATCTATGCTCTCAAAACCCTGAATGTCGCTGGCAGTAGTAATTACCGGCATACATTTTAGAACCTGAGCCACTTTTGATGCAAGTTCATTGGCCCCGCCAAGATGCCCGGAAAGCAAGCTTATAGAAAATCTCCCCTGTTCGTCCACCACTACAACCGCCGGATCCGTTCTTTTGTCGCAAATTACCGGCGCAATCGCCCGAGTCGCAATACCGGCAGCTGTTATAAAAATCAGGCCGTCATAGCTTGAAAATATTTGGCGGACAAAATCCTTAAATGAGGTTTTTATCGGAAAATAGTTTTTAAAATTAGCCTCATTTAAAAACCGACTATTTACATAAACATCGCCGCCGACGCCTGCTCTGATTTTCTCGGCAATATTTATTCCGTTTTTTGTTATAGCAATAATGGCTGTCTTCATTTTCTTACCTGTATTCATGGCTGAATGTTTTGTTATAGAGGCATGAGAAGTCATATTCATCACTTAAGAAATTTCCTACCAATATCAGTGCTGTCTTGCAAATTCCCGCTTCTTTTACTTTTTCTGCAATATCTGAAAGAGTGCCCTGTACAATCTTTTGGTCCTCCCAGGTGGCTTTATATACAACAGCGGCAGGGGCATCTGGACCATAAACCTTTGCCAAGTCTCCTGCAATTTTTCCAATCTGATTTATACTGAGGAAAATAGCCATAGTTGCTTTATGTTTTGCCAAAGCATCTAAGCTTTCCTCTTCGGGAACCGGTGTTCTGCCTTCTGCTCTGGTCAGTATGATGGTCTGGCTTTGTCCGGGCACGGTAAGTTCCCGCTTTAATACTGCACCGGCAGCGCTAAATGAGCTGACACCCGGAATTACTTCATAGGGTATCGCAAGTTTATCAAGAGCTTCCATCTGTTCCCTTATTGCCCCATAAATAGAAGGATCTCCCGTATGAAGTCTTGCCACATCTGCTCCTTTTTCAAAAGCATCTTTCATGGCATCGATGATTTCCTCAAGATTCATCGTAGCACTGTTATAAATCTTTGCTTCGCCTTTCGCATATTTTAGCAGCTCAGGGTTTACAAGCGAGCCTGCATATATAACTACATCGCAATTTTCCAAAAGCTTTTTACCCTTTATAGTAATAAGTTCTACATCACCGGGACCGGCGCCGATAAAATAAATCACTTTCTATACCTCCAAGCAATAATCAGGGAAAGGTAGCTTACGCCCCTGCCCAAATATTTATCTAAATCAAATTCTATCCTTTCATCTTCCTGACCGCAGTGGGTTATGAGCACTGCGCAAAAGCCGTTTTCCTTTAGAGCTCTTACTACTTCATCGTAATTTCTTGATATTTTCATCAAAATAACATTGTCAAAATCCTTTAGAGTTTTTTCAAGTAATTTTTTATCTTTAACAGGTATTACGGCAAAGGGAGCATCTCCTTCTGCTATGGGGATATTGACCTTAGATGCGGCGGCGCAAAAAGATGTTATTCCCGGAATTGTTTCAATTTCATACCCGCAAAGGCGGGATAATATATATGTATAAGTGCTGTATATCATGGGATCTCCCAATGTTATAAACGCAGTGTCGTTGCCTTCTTGGAGAATTTCTTGAATGGTCTTAACGTTTTTGTCCCAAATGTCATTTAGTGTATTTTTATTGCTAATCATGGGAAAATTCATCTCTATAACTTTACAATTGATGTAGGGCTGGGCTATCTTTAAAGCCAAGCTTTCTTTGTCTGCCGCAGGAGCTATGACCATATCCACTTTAGATAAAATCTGTGCGGCTTTCATAGTAATGAGCGCCGGATCTCCCGGTCCCACTCCGATTCCATAAAACTTACCTGATTTATTCATATAAAGGCTCCTCTGCTTTCTTGCTGTCTTCGGGTTTTCTTGCTGCAAATATATAAATGGGATTGTGGGCAAGCATCATTGTTTTTCCCTTTACTTGCTTTGAAGTAGAAATATTTGCCAGGGTAATATCCTCATCCCAGCATCTTACCTTAAAAAACCCCTGCAAGCTGCATACGGTATCTATGGCTATGGCATTTGCCACTATAGTGCCGCAGGGCGCAAGTCTTTCGGCGGCTGTTTTTAAAATTTCCTCGGTAAAATCCCCGGTCCCGCCTATGAATATGCGATCAGGGCAAGGAAGATTTAAAAGGGCATCAGGCGCTTGTCCGCAAACTATTTCCATATTTTTAAGTCCAAAGGTATTTCGATTCTCTTTGAGCAGCTCTACCGCCTCCGGATTTTTCTCAATCGCAAAGACCCTTCCCTCTTTGCAATGCACTGCTGCTTCTACCGAAATCGAGCCTGTGCCTGCGCCTATATCCCAAACTATACTGTCGTTTTTGAGCCGCATTTTTGAAAGAGATAAAACCCTTATCTCTTGCTTTGTCATGGGCACATTGCCTCTTATAAAAAGCTCGTCAGGGATGCCGAATCCATACTGCCACACCTTGTTATCACCACCACATTTAAGTCAAAATTTTGAGTACTTTCGGCAAGTTGTTTAACCGAAAATTCCCTTATTTTTTCATTTTCATAAGATAGATTTTCTCCCACATATATATTTACATCAACAATACCTGCCTGTTTTAAACTTTGAGCAATGTAGCAAGGGGTATGTATTTTGTCGGTAAGTACTACTACCGATTTATATTGCTTGACTTTTTCTGCAAGCTCCTGCTCTCGGCCGTGAAGGCTTATCGCGCAAACATTTTTCATAGGCATCTTAAGTTTCCCCAGCATATATTGAATACAACTTATGCCGGGAATCACTTCAATCTCCTCTTTCTTTCGCAAGCTGAGCACTTTATCAAGGATGCCGTATATCGCCGGATCGCCTGAAGCTAAGACCACCACATTGCCGGGATTATCCAAGGCTTTTTCTAAATCCAATTTGCCATCGAACAATATTTTTGCGCACGAAACCCCTTCACACATTTTAAGCTGCCGCCTGCCGCCTATGATAACATCGGCAGATTGTATCTTTTTTAGAGCAATTGGAGTTATATAGTCAGGATGTCCCGGACCGATGCCTACCACAGTTATCAATTGGAATTTTCCCCTTTCCCATGGGCTTTTGCCAGAAAACCTTGATTTAATGAAAAAATTTTAACTCCTATATCCAAACTTTTCCCTGTATACCACATACAACGTGCGACAATTCTTTCAGCAATAAATTTACTAAAACTCTCCATATCTATGCCTGCTTTTTCGATAATATTTAGAGCTTCCCGAGTTGTAACAGAATTTAGCAAATTTATCGCCACATCCTTTGTGACTCCAAAACATGCTGCATATGCTGTCATTATCTCACTGCGGGCATCGGCAACTTTCCCCGTTGTATCAAATATGCCTGCGGCTACTTTAATGAGTTTGCCGATATCTCCGATTAACAAAACATCTTTGAAACCATATTCCACTACTTTTTCCAGGGCAAACCCCAGGTAGTTGCCATAGGATACGATAAGCTCCGGATTTTCACCGGATTTTAGTGCATAATTTTTGCCGTAATTGCCCGGCACCAAGATTACTTTTTTATGTCCTTGGGCTGCAAGTATTGACAATTGAACTGCCAGTGTATCCTTTAGGGCCTCGGTGGACATAGGTTCAACTATTCCTGTAGTGCCGATAATCGAAAGCCCTCCCTTAATTCCCAGCATCGGATTAAAAGTCCTTTCGGCAACTTCTTCACCGCCGGGAATGCTTATGGTAAGCCTTACACCACAGCCCTCGGGAAGTACTTTGCAAACTTCGTTTTTTATCATAGCCCGCGGCACCGGATTTATGGCAGGTTCCCCCGGCTTTATTTGAAGTCCGGGTTTTGTGACAATGCCTATTCCGGCGCGCTCTGCCTTGCAGTAGATAATAAGGCCGTCCGTCACATCAGGATCGTCGCCGCCATCTTTTTTAATGCCGCAGCTTGACCAATCTTCCCCTTTTTCAAAATAGGCTATCGGAAGTTTAAGCGGCCAGCCTTTTGGGGTGTCAATTTCAATCTCCTGGGGGATGTTGTCGTGAAAAAGCGCAAAGGTTGCAGCTTTTGCGGCAGCGGCTGCGCAGCTGCCGGTAGTATAGCCGTATCGAAGTTTTTTTCCGTTCTTTACGATGTACTTATCCATTTTTAATGGTTTTCTCCTCAAGACTCATATACATTAGAGCATTAACTATGGCAGCAGCTATAGTGCTGCCTCCTTTTTGTCCTTTTGTAATTATATGTGGAACCGAAAGCTTAGAAAGCTCCTCTTTTGATTCCGCCGCTCCCACAAATCCTACTGGAACGCCGATTATTAAATCAGGGCAGGCTTTCCCTTCCCTTATAAGTTCAATCAGCTTAAACAATGCCGTAGGGGCATTCCCTAAAACATAAATCTTTATATCTGGAAATTTGGAGGCCATTATTATGGAGGCCATGGAACGGGTTATGCCCTCGCGATTTGCCATCTCTAGCACCTGCACGTCGTCTACCATGCATAGAACCTCACATCCCAGCTGTTTAAGCGCTTTTTTATTAATTCCTGCTTCGGCCATCCTGGTATCTGTATAGATACGGCATCCTTTTTGTATTGCCAAAATCCCTGCTTCGATTGCACCGGGTGACAATTTTAGCAAATTAGCAAATTCAAAATCTGCCGTAGTGTGGATAACTCTTCGAACAATATTCCAGTCCTTAGAATCAAAATTTGATTTGTCAACATTTTCCTCTATTATCTCAAAGCTCTTTTTCTCTATGCCTTCAGGTGTTTTCACATAGCTTAAATTTCCCATAGTTTTTCTGCAGCCCTTTCGATTAAAATATCTGCAATGCGCTTATCAAAGCCTATTGGCTTTGCAAGTGAAATTTCCAAATCTGGATAAGCATTTTTCACCTTCATAAGTTCCTCTGGAATATCATACCGTATGTGGTTTCCTTCAAATAAAAACATGGGTACTGCTACCACCTGTCTAGAGCCTTCTTTATAAATTTCATCAAAAGCTTCGCAAATATTCGGGTGGTTAAATTCCATAAAGGCCATTTTTACATCCTTATATAAATTCCTTTTTGCAATTTCTTCGCGAACTTGATAGATTACTTCAGTAGTAGATTGGGCTTTACTGCCGTGAGCTAGAATAAGTAAAGTTTTATCCATAGTTTTACTCCTTATCATCCATTTGCCTGCATTTACTTAGAAAATTATCCAAAAGCTTAGGATATGCATAAAAATCTATATGCATATATGAGGCAAGACAGTTTTTATAAATGTAGCCGCATTGCCACTTACGGTTTTGTTCCGGCTTTCTTATAATATAGCTTGCGCTGTTCAAATTACCATTTATCTTAGAATAGTGAAACTCCTGGCCTGTTATTATAGTGCCAGAAGATGCAATAACATTGTCCTTTACCACTTCTGCCGTCACATATCCAAAATTCTGGAGCCTGTCTGTCATCACTGTTGCGCAATCAAATATACCGACCATCGGATAAGCCTTGCCACATCTATCATAAACAGTCTTTGCAAGATACATCAGACCGCCGCCTTCTGCATATGTGGGAAGGCCTGCATTGATGGCACAAAATACAGAATCCTTCATAGAATTGTTTTGGCTAAGCTGCCGGCCGAAGTTTTCGGGAAAACCTCCTCCTATGTACAAGCCGGATATCCCTTCCGGAAGCTCGGCATCTTTTAAAGGACTAAACGGCACAAGCTTGGCACCTTTTTCTTCGAAAAGCTCTAAGGAAGCGTTATAGTAAAAACAAAAGGCATCATCCATGGCAACTGCAATCTTGGGCTTTTTGTCGCCGGTATCTGCGGATTTGCTATATTCATTAGACAGGGCAGGTATATGAGCACTCTCTGCAATTGTAAAAATCCTGGCTAAATCTATATGTTTTTCCACTAAATAATTTAATCTTTCAAGACCTGCTTCAAGGTTTTTCATCTCTTCCGGGGGCATAAGACCCATGGGCCGCTCTGGAATTACAAGTTTTTCATCCTTTGGAAGATAGCCCAGGACACAAAGCCCCGTATCCTTTTCTACGCATTCCTTCAAAAGTTCAAAATGACTATCTCCCCCCACACGATTAAATATAACTCCGGCTAAGTTTAATTCAGGATCAAAATCTTTATAGCCTTTAACCATGGCCGAGGCGCTCCTAGACATGCCGCCGGCATCCGCAACCAATATCACCGGTATGCCTAAAATTTTAGCCACATGAGCGCTACTGGCAAATCCCGAAGAATCTTTGCCGTCAAAAAGCCCCATCACACCTTCTACTATAGAGATATCTCCCCGCGCGGTTTTTTCATAAAATAATTTTACAAGCCTTTCTTCACCCAGCATATGAAGGTCTAAATTGTAGGATGGACTCCCGCTTACGAGTTTATGATAAGCAGGATCGATATAGTCAGGGCCGACCTTAAAAGGCACGACTTTAAGCCTTTTGGAAAGAGCGCCCATTATTCCAAGACTTATGGTGGTCTTGCCGGAACCGCTGTTGGTCCCGGCTATCATTATACCTCTGTTCATAAATAACCAGTCCTTTTATTTAAAGTATGCACCTTAATTCCTCTATTGATTTTGCCTGTCTTTTGCCTATAAGTCCTTTTTCAAAAAGTATTTGATATACTTCTAAAAGCATAGGCTTTTGAAGGTCAGCCCGATTTAGAATTTCATCATTTTCAAAAATCTCTTCCGGTGCTCCCGATTCTAAGAGTTTGCCATCCTTGACAATTAATATGTTATCCGCCCAGCTGTAAGCCAAATTAACATCATGTGTTGAAAGGATTATCTGTTTTCCGCTTTGATGTAGCAAATCAAGGGTCTCAAGGAGAATCCGGCAGTGCTTAGGATCTAGATAGGCTGTAGGTTCGTTGAATATTATAACACACATGGTTGTTTGAAAAACCTGGAAATATATGAGACTTTGCTCGGCGCTTGCCCCAAAATTTATCACTATAGGTAAAATGCTCATCCCAAGGAAAGCAAGGGGAAGGAAGATTAAGTTCAAATACGTTTTTGGCGATATTTTACCTTTGATGGTTATAATGCATGCCATAAGCAAAATAATCAGACCTCTGGAAAGGCCGCTGCCAGTTGAAAAGATGTAACAACATATGTCATAAGATCTCCTAAAGCTGCTGCCAAAAATACAGCTACGCTTCTTGATGCTCCCATCTTTTTTGCAAGTTTAT
Organism: Tepidanaerobacter acetatoxydans Re1; assembly: GCF_000328765.2. Taxonomy (NCBI): domain Bacteria; kingdom Bacillati; phylum Bacillota; class Clostridia; order Thermosediminibacterales; family Tepidanaerobacteraceae; genus Tepidanaerobacter; species Tepidanaerobacter acetatoxydans. Next base: position 485,835 of record NC_019954.2, on the reverse strand, counting down.
ATGCTATCACGCTCATAACCCAAGGCCCAAACAAGATAGCTCCTAGCCCAACACCTGTAGGGTTAGAACAACTTCCTGTCACTGAAGGCAGTTTCAAGGCCGACAGCACAAAGGCAAATGCTCCAACAAATCCCAGTAGCATTTTATTGCTGGGATCTTCACGGATTAACTTCTTTATTGATGAAAGACCGACAACTACAAAGGGAATTGCAGATAAATACCATACGGCAGCCCACACAGGCGGTAAAAATCCTTCCATTATGTGCATGGCAAAAGCTGTGCTAGGCATTATACATAGTAAAACGGCAATTAAGCATATCTTTTTAGTCATTTAAATACCTCCAAATTTAACTTTTATTTTCGTGCCTTCTTTTTTAACATTACTATTTAAAATAAGCAGATTGCCAACCTTGCTCTAATAAAATATCTCATAAATTAAATATCCTATCTTTTACCATTTTAAAAGCCCCTCGACTACCAACATCAAGGGGCTTTATCGCCTAAGCAGTTCAAAGATTACACCTCCCTATCGCTCGTAGGATAGTGAAATCAGCATAGGCAGGTCTCCTGGCTCAGGTTCATCGCTCCTTATGCCTTCCCAGTTTCCCAGTGGCTCAGTATAAGGCAGCTCACCTTTACAGTGGCGGGACCGCGCGGGGTTTTCACCCGACTTCCCTTTTAGTCAATCTTAAGTTGACGCCTACACCTTTGAAATATTTGTTTTTCTAAAGTAATTTCATTATAACAATAAACATCGTTTAATACAAGACGATTTTTTCTTAATATACAATAAATACGGGTCTTTGACAGTTACAACTTTTTAAACACTACTCAAAGCCTTGCAGCCAATGGGTTTTTTATATCAAATTTTATCAAAGCTTAGAGAAATGGAGTTTTTTCAAGTTAAGTGGGAAGATTATATTCCAACTTATATCGTGATGATTTAACTGATGATTAGCGGTGAAGTATTTGGCTTTAGAATCGATTATCAAATCGTGTCTACAGGGTTTTTTTAGGTATGCTAAAATCTTTCATGACCCATTGTCGTCCTTTTAATAATTTTATAATATTGCTATTGGCCTAGCATAATTTTCAATACTTCAACATCAGTTGCTTTCATTCCATCGTGCCCTAATCTTCCAACAGCAGCTATGGTATCTTCCACAGTTTCTTTTATGATACCGGAATTGGTTTCAAAGGCCGTGCCCCTCATTGCCAGAAAATGTGCCATAATTGCTGCGTCAAGTCCTGATGCAATCTTAGCTGCGCAGGAACTTTTTGCTCCGTCGCAAACGATCCCCGAAACATTGCCAAGAGTGTTCGTTATAGTTCTTTCAATCTGTTTCAGGGTACCACCGGCAAGATATGTTATACCGGCTCCACTTCCACAGGCTGCACAGACAGCTCCACAATAGGCTGATAACCTGCCCATCGCACTTCTCAGGTGGATAGTAATAAGATTTGATAACACTAATCCACGGTACATCTTTTCCTGATCAATCTTTTTTTCTTGTGCATAGATAATTACCGGTAGTGACGTGGTCATCCCCTGATTTCCACTGCCGGAATTGGTAACAACAGGTAAATTACACCCATTCATCCTTGCATCTGAGCCGGCTGCAGCATAAGCGCGGATTTTGGTAAATGTGTTATCTCCGTAACATTCTATAAGCATTTTACCTACACCGCATCCATAATTACCGTTAATCCCCTCCCGTGCTATCGACAGATTATACTCAATCTGCCCCTTTAAAAGATCAACTATATCTTCCAGTTTCACTGTGTTTGCAAAATCAAATATGTCCCTTACATTGAGTGTGCTTCTATCTGTAGAAAACCCATTAAGGTTTTCCCCTTTGCATTTCTTTTGAAAAATTAGCTTTCCGTCTTTCTCTATTCTAGTGATGTTGGTATGGGTATGTTTGATTTCAACTGAAGCTTCATTATCTGCATACATAACCTGTATAACAATATGCAGGTTAGCATCGGACTTGAGCATTTCAACCCGGCAGATGTCTGTCTGCATTAATTCTTTTATCTTTGCAATATCTGACTCTGTGAGCTCCTCCAACAGACTCATTTCTTTTGTGCTATCTCCTACAAGAATACCTGCCAAAGCACTAGCTATAATGCCCTTTAAATTCCCGGTGTTGGGCACAATTACTGACTTGGCATTTTTTATAATATTCCCGCTACATCTTACAATCACCTTGTCTGGAAAGCTTCCAAGCATCTCACGGGCTCTAGCCGCAGCATAAGCAATTGCAATCGGTTCAGTGCATCCCAGTGCCGGCACCAGTTCTTCTTTAAGAATAGAAATATAAGCTTGATATTTTTCTTTGTCTAAAGCCAACTCTAACCCCTCCGTTTTTTAACAGGTTAAGCAGCCTCTTTAAATTTTATTACATCAAAATAAAGAGTTGTTTATATATCATGGTAAAATTTCATCTAATTGTATCAGAGCCAGTACATAAATCTTAATCGCATTTGTCAAATCTCTAATCTTAACACATTCATCCGGCTGATGACCGTTGCCTCGCTTAGTCCCAAAAGGACTTGGGTCATTTAAAATTCCGGGGCCGTATCCAACTGCCCTAGGCAATTTTCGTGCATAGGTTCCTCCGCCCATTACATAAGGTTCATAGTCGGTATTTAGAACGTCATTGCATATGTCATTCATTGCTTGAATTGCTTCACTATCTGCTGATACATATGATGGTGGATTGTTATCTGAGCTTTTTACATATACACCATAACGATTACCAACTTCATGTATTTTACGAATCATATTTTCTTGATCAGTTGTAATCGGATATCTAATATTTATTTTAATAGTCAGTTCTCCATTTTCCATCTCGGCAACAGAACCGACATGTGTCAACTTACCTGATATATCATCACTGTAGGCAATTTCTAACCCGCCGCCATAAGCATCGTGAAAAGCATCCTCAATGAAATAAAGAACCTTACTGTCATTTTCTTCCACCAGTGAGTATTTATTGAGAAATGCAGCAAGTTTTTGAATGGCATTAATCGTTCCTTCCGGGAAAGCCGCATGACCTGAAACTCCTTTTGCGGTAATCTTTAGACATTCGCCCTCACAGGAAGCGAAAATACCTTCAGTTTTTTGCTCTGCTATCATATTTATAATTTGTTCTTTGTCATCACAACTCAAAACAGCACAGGCGGTATCAGGAACCATGTTTGATACGGTTCCACCATAGAAATTTTTCAAATTAGAATCAGATATTTTGCCTGCTAGTTCCATTTGAAGAATACCTTTTTCCCCATTGCAAACTGAAAAGGCACAATCAGGTACAATAGAAAAACTTGGTGCCTGGTGGTGGTCTAAATAATATTTCACATCACTCATACCGGTCTCTTCGTCACATCCGTAAAATATTCTGATGGAGTGATTCAGCTCAATACCCAATTCATGTAAGCATCGGACGGCATAGAGCGCAGCCATAGCAGGCCCTTTGTTGTCCCCCGAACCCCGTCCGATAATATACCCTTTTTCTACAACTGCATCATAGGGACTATATTCCCAACCATTACCCTCCGGAACAACATCTAAGTGAGTAAAAATACCGATTTCTTTATCTGTTTTTCCTTCAAGCACCGCTGTACCGCAATAATACTGATGATTTTTTGTTGAAAATCCATATTTCTCACTCATGGCAAGTGCTTTATCCAAGACCTTCCCGCAACCTGTTCCAAAGGGATATTTCCCGTAGGAAGGTTCTTTAACACTTTTAATGTTAATAAGTGAAATTATATCTTCTATCAAATGAGATTTGTTGTTTTCAATCCATATATCAATTTGATTTTTTAACATTTTCCATTCCTCCAAAGGCTATTCATACAAATGACAGGCAACCATTGTTTTGTCTGAAACGTTAACAAGGGCCGGTTCTTGTACTTTGCACTTTTCCATACAATGAGAACACCTAGTATGAAATCTGCATCCTGTTGGCGGATTCAAGGGACTTGGCACTTCACCTGTCAAAATAATTTTTCTCTCAGGTGCATCGATATCAGGTATAGGAATAGAGGACATGAGTGCTTTGGTATACGGGTGCAGAGGATCAATATACAGACTTTTTTTCTCTGCAATTTCCACGATTTTACCTAAATACATAACTGCCACTCGGTCACTTATGTGTTTTACCACACTGAGATTATGTGAGATAAATAAAAAGGTCAAGTTCAACTCCTGCTTCAGCTGTTGCATCAGGTTCAGTACCTGTGATTGAATGGATACATCTAAGGCAGAAACAGGTTCATCACATACAATAAACTCAGGATTTAAAATCAATGCCCTCGCTATTACAATACGCTGTCTCTGACCACCTGAAAATTCATGTGGATACTTGCGTAGATTTTGTTTGTCCAATCCCACAAGCTCCAGTATATCAATAACTTTTTCTTCTCTTTCTTTTTCCGTTCCAATATTAAAAGCGTCAAGTGGTGCTCTGATTAATTCTAACACTGTCATTCTTGGATTGAGGGATGCATATGGATCTTGAAAGATTATCTGCATCTTTTGACGCATATTTCGCATATCATTTTTGTTCAATTTTAAAATATCAACACCATTATAGTGAACCGAACCGGATGTAGGTTCCGTCAGCCTCAGTACAGCACGGCCAAAAGTGGACTTTCCGCATCCGCTTTCTCCAACCAACCCCAGTGTCTCACCCTTGCTAATGAACAAACTGATGTCATCTACAGCCCTGACTCTTTTTTCCTCTTTATTGAAAAAACTTTTTGGAGTTACGAAATGTTTTTTTAAATTTTTTACCTCTAAGATACCTTTCATTTCCGTCTTCTCCTGTTCATTTAGTATATTTCCAACACCTGACACTGCAATCTCCGACGGTACATAGAACAGGTGGTTTATTCTTGCATATTTCCATTGCATCTTGACATCTTTCACAGAAACGGCATCCTTTTGGCACGTTTTGAAGACTAGGCACAGAACCCTTAATCGCATATAAAACGTCTACATCTTTATCCAAACGGGGAATTGATGACAATAGCCCTCTTGTATAAGGATGGAGCGGGTTTATAAAGATACTTCTGGCATCAGCGTATTCTACCACCTGACCAGAATACATAACCATGATACGATCTGCCATCTCGGCTACGACACCCAAATCATGTGTAATAATTATAATAGCAGCTTCTGATGTTTTTTTAAGATCTTTCATTAATTCTATAATTTGTGCTTGTATTGTCACGTCTAAAGCAGTAGTCGGTTCATCTGCAATTAACAAAGATGGGTTGCATGACAATGCCATGGCTATCATCACTCTCTGCCTCATCCCTCCGCTCAATTGATGGGGGTATTCATTCATTCTCTGTTCTGGAGAAGGAATCCCCACCTTTTTAAGCATGTCAATTGCTTTTTTCTCCGCCGTCTTTTTATTCATCTTTTCATGCACAGTGATGGTTCCTATTAACTGTTTCCCAATTGTCATTACAGGGTTTAACCCTGTCATTGAGTCCTGGAAAATCATTGCAATTTCTTTCCCGCGAATTTGGCACATATCAGATTCAGATTTTTTAAGAATATCCTGACCTTCAAAGAGGATTTCACCTTGTGTGATTTTCCCGGTCTTACCTAAAAGTCGAAGGATTGCCATAGATGTAACACTTTTCCCACATCCCGATTCTCCAACAACTCCAAGTGTCTCACCTTTATTGACAGAAAAACTTACTCCGTCAACTGCAGTCACTGTGCTGTCTATTGTACTAAATTGTACTTGTAAGTTATTAACTTCCAGTAATGTATTTGCCATCTTTCGACCCCCAGTCAGATGCACATTGTCTGTGTATATCAAGTAATGGTTAAAAACTTTTTTAATCTTGATTCAATGTAGCATCAGGATTTATACACTTGCTAACAAAAATAGGGATTCAATTTGGACGCGAATAAAAGAACATCTGTTTTTTTGGTCAAGTTTAAACTGCTCCATAGTTTAGATAAAAGGGCTGGAAGATTGTATATACTTATTTTCACAGCCCCTTTATACTACCATTAAATTATATTATTATTATTCTTTTTTATCGGAGCAATTAGTCAACTTTCCATTCCCATACGCACCAGTTCATAAAAGCAAAATCTTCAACAGGCACGTTGCTTAATCTCTTATTGTATGCTTGAAGCTTATTGGGAAAATACAGCCATACAAATGGCATCTGCTCATTTAGGACCATCTGGTATTCATCATAAATCGGCTTGCGTTCTTCAAATGATGTTCCCCTCGAGCCTTTTTGCCCTAAGTTTCCAAGGGTAGGATCTGTCAGATGTGCGAAATTATTCATATGTCCAACTGTTACATTAAATACACTTTCACCGGGGTCTAATGAACCGGCTGAACCGATTAGACCTAGATCGTAATCGCCGTCACGAAGCATGGTTAACAATGTTGGGAAATCTGTTATTTGAATTCTTGTTTTTATACCGATCTTCTGAAGATCCTGTTGAATCAAGGGAGCAGATTTCTCTCTAACCTGATTACCCTGAGGAACTATCAGCAGTAGTTCTCTAGACTCGTCCCAACCTTCTTCTTCAACCATTTGCTTTGCTTTTTCCACATCATATTCGATAGGAAGCAATTCTTTATTGAAATAAAGATGGGTTTCGGGTAGGGGACCTGTAGCAGGAACTCCCTCACCTTTAAGAAGTTGGTTGATAATGACATCTCTGTTAATAGCCAAATCAATAGCCTGTCTAATCTTTTGTGTCATGTATGGCTTAGAGGTGTTGCATGTCATGTACTGATAGCCCAATGAAGGTATTGATACTGTAACAAGATTTTCCTGTGCTTGTGCCATATCCCAGTCCTGCAGTGAGATTGAACCCTCTGCGATAATGTCAATGTCTCCGCTTATCAAACCTGATAGAAGGTTTTGTGCCCCAACCACTTTAATTACCAACCTGTCAAAATCCGGTTTCCCTAGATAATAGTTTTCATTAGCAGTTAATTCAACTCTTTCACCTGTTATAACATTATCGAATTTACATGGTCCGGAACCAACTATTGGTTTCTGCCAAAACTCATTTTTGTTGATGTCTGCCATTTCAACACCTTCAAAAACATGTTCCGGAATTATATAAAAGTCTCTATTAAAAATTGCGAGGAAGTAAGATGGGTCCATAGGTGATTTCAAATGAAAGGCAACTGTTTTCTCATCTACAGCTTCCACTCCTATTGAACCGGCGGAAGTCTCTATACCACTGTCATCTGTACCTGTAAAGTATCTTGTACTTCTGCGTGCTGCAGGTACGTCGGCATTGGACATCACCTGTGCAGTAAATACCACATCATTTGCTGTAACCGGTTTGCCATCGTGCCACTTAGCGTTTTCATTCAGCTTAAATGTAAATACTGTGCTATCCTCGTTCATCTCCCAGCTATCTGCCAGCCTTGGTGCAAAAGTGCCATCACTTCTGATAATAGCCAGCTTATCAAAGATCTGGTTTATTATAACATCACTGTAGCTGCTGGTGGTATCATGAGGAATAAGAGAATCCCAATTTGAAACAATTGCCATGGTTACTACTTTAGGGCCCTGTTTGTCAGCATTTTGCGATGTTACCTCAGAATCCGGATTTGCACCTGATCCTCCACAACCCGTGAGTGCAATAAGTAGCACCAATAGTAATGACACGAGCATGGTTGCTGTTTTTCTTGTGGATTTAAACATTTGATTTGCCTCCTCTTTTTGTGCTTTTCTTGGTTTGATTTTTATGATATAGATTATGTGTTTTTTGCTGGTCACCTCCATAACAAATAATTCATTGCACTAGCCAAACTCATTTATATATACATTAAATCTAACAAGTTTGAGAAGGTTTAATAATAAGTCAAATATGCTGTTAAATTTTCATTTTTGTATCAAGAGCATCCCTTACACCGTCTCCAAAAAAGTTTATGCTAAGAACAGTAAGTACCAATGCAATTCCAGGAGGTACCCACAACCACGGCTTTTGTGAAAGAACTGTAATGGATTGTGCATCATACAAAATATTTCCCCAGGATGCTTGAGGAGGTTGAACACCCATGCCCAAAAAGCTTAAAGAGGATTCCATGATAATAGCATTTGCAGTGGAAAATGTAAGTGCTATTAGTACTGGAGCAAAAGTGTTAGGTAATATATATTTTGTAATGATACGAAAGTTTTTTTCACCAATTGCTCTTGCTGATTCAACATAATCCTTTTCTCTAACTGATAATACATTTCCGTAAATCAACCGTGCAAATTGTGTCCATCCCATTATTCCTATGACAAGTGTCACCGTAAAAATAGACGGTCCCACCACTGAAACCAATACCAATATTAGAATAATTGATGGAAAAGACATAAATACATCAGCAGATCTCATAACAATTGTTTCGAAAGTACCTCCATAATATCCAGCAATAACACCAAGGGGTACACCAATTGCTACACTGATGAGAGTGGATACAAGACCTACAAACAGCGAAACCTGTCCACCATATATCAGCCTTGCAAAGATATCTCTTCCAATATCATCAGTTCCCAAAATGTGTTCAGCACTTGGAGCGGCACCGAATGCATTTATATCTGAAGTATATGGGTCAATGTCAAAAATCATAGGTAGCAAAAAAACTAATAAAACTTCTAATATAATCACACACAGACCAACCATTGCCAGTTTATGTGCCTTAAATCGTCTGAATACATCTCCTAAATATGAACTGGATTTTCCCTGCTTTTTCACTTTTTCACCTCAGTATTATCTGTTTCGTATTCTTGGATCGATTGCACTGTATATCAAATCTGTTACAATGTTTCCTATTAATACAGCCACTGCAACAAAGACGGTTATTCCCATAATAACAGGATAATCACGCTGTGTTATGGACAGCACCATCAAACTTCCTAAACCCGGCCATCCAAAGATTTGTTCAGTAACAACTGCTCCTCCGATTAAAAAGGGGATCATCAAACCTAGCTCGGTTACAATTGGAATCAGAGCATTTCTCAGTGCATGCCTAACCAAAACTAAATTTTCTCTCAGACCTGTTGCTCGCGCTGTTCTTATATAATCCTCTGATAAAACCTCCAGCATACTGCCCCGGGTTTGACGTATCAGTCTGCCCACCTGCTGAATGGACAACACTGCCGCAGGAAGAATAAGATGCTTTACAAGCATTGGCAAAGTTCGTATACCGGATGTATCATACATACCGCCGATAGGCAGTATGTTTAACCGAACTGCAAAAAAGTAAATCAAAATTAAACCGGCAAAAAAGTTAGGTGTAGCAGAACCTATAAAAGATAGGCCTGATGAAGCATAATCCCAAAGCGAATAGGGCTTATATGCGGCCATAATACCAAGAGGCACCGCAACCAGCACGGAAAAAATGGTGGCAGAAAACGTGAGAACCAGTGTTGGTCCTAAGCGCTCTACAATCATCCCCCATACAGGTAAATGTGTTCTATATGAGAATCCCAAATTTCCCTGGAGCAGTTCCCCGAGCCATCTGATATATTGGATAATTACATGCTGATCAAGACCATACTCGATTCTTTTTCTTTCAATTTCCGCTGCCGTTATGAATGGATCCTGCAGTAATAGATCCAAAGGGCTGCCAGGTGCAAGAGATGAAACAATATACACCAAAACTGTTATTCCAAAGAAAGTCGGGATTGCAATCAGCAATCTTTTTATGACGTATTTTCCCATCTTCCCATTTTTCCTCCTATTCCTGTACAGAATTTCCTACTCCGATAGAACTTCATATCATTCTCTCTTCCCAAAATGGAGCAATATATTGCTGGAGATTGGTGAATGTTCTGTATAACTGCTTGTATTTTTTGTGATTTGCATAGTTGGGCTTGAAGCAAATATTATCCTCGTCACTTATATTTGTGATTTCGCTAAATCCCCATGCTGTTCTCATCATTTCCCCTATACCTGTAATACCTAGTTCCTTACTGTTTTTTCGAATGACAGGTTGCCCTAAGCAGTCACTTATAATTTGGCAAAGCATATCGCTTTGAGAAGCACCTCCCGCCACATTGATACCATTCTTGCCCTGAGGTAAATGATTGTAGCAATCGTACATAGAGAGGGCAAGCCCTTCATAAGCTGCTCGTGCCAAATGATATTTTGTATGTGATGCGGTTATTCCATAAAACCCGCCGCAGGCAAAATCATTGCGAAATGGAGCTCTCTCTCCAAAAATATAAGGATGATAAAAAACGCCTTGGCTTCCTATGGGGATTTTGCCAACCTTCAGTTCAATATCCGCATAGTTTTCCTTATTTAATATCTCTTTTCGCACCCAATCCAACGTTGATGCCCCACTCAATGCAGCCATTAATCGAATATATTTCCCTTTTTTTATATGACAGAGAATACTCCCAACAGAATAATCATTTTTGACATCCTGCCGGTCAAGAGCAACATAGTTGCATAAAGTTGTGCCTAATATGCTTCCTTTTTCACCGGATTCCGTTACATTACAGCCTACTGCAACAGCAATTACGTCCAAGACACCGGCTATTACCGGCGTACCGGCTTTCACATAAAGCTGTTTCATCGCTTGAGGAGTAATCCGGCCAACAACATCAGCAGGAGATAATATCGGCGGAAACTTACCTTTGGTTTCTGCTATATCCAGTGCATCAAGTATTTCGTATACATATTTATTAGTAAAGATATCAGTCAGCGATGTAGATGCATCAGTCCAATCAGTTGACAACTGTCCGGTCATCTTAAAATTAATCCAGTCCTTACAGTGCAGCACCATGTGTATTTTTTTATATTTATCAGGATGATTTGCTTTCATCCATTTAAGAATTATCGGGGCCGCGCCAGCAAAAAGTGGAGTGGTGCAGTATCCGGAACACATTTTATTAATGGCATCATAGTCCAAATCCACCATGGCTTTCGCTCTGGTATCATTCCACAAAATGGCATTACAAACCGGATTTCCATCTTTATCAACCAACCATGCACCATCGCCCTGAGCGGTTACCCCAACTCCAACTATGTTGTTCCAGACAGATTGATTGTTTTGATGCAAACGGCCAACAGCTTTACAAACTGTTTGCCACACCTCATTCATATCCATTTCGCTGGCACCTGTTAACGGGGAGTGTGTGGTGATATACTCACTGACCATATCGACCTGCATACCGTTAGATGCAATTAAAGCAGCTTTAATCTTCGTAGTGCCGGAATCTATCACCAAAAACACTTTTTTCATGAGATTATACACTCTCCAGGGCTTGTTCTAAATCATGAATGATATCTTCGGAATCTTCAATTCCCACCGAAAGTCTTATCATTCCATCGGGAATTCCCATGCGTTCTCTTTCTGTCGGCGATATCTTTCCATGGGTCATGGTGGCAGGCTGTTGAATCATGGTATCCAAATCTCCTAAGCTCACACAATACTTTGCAAGTTTAATATTACTGATGAAACGTGTAGCTCCTTCCATTCCGCCTTTGACCACAAAAGATACCATCCCACCGTATCCTTTAGCTCCGAACTGCTTTTTTGCCAGTTCGTGCTGTGGGTGGCTCTCCAGCCCGGGATATATGACTTTCTCAATCTTATCCTGTTTCTCAAGCCACTTGGCAATCGTCATGGCATTACTACAATGCTCTCTCATCCTAATATGAAGGGTTTTCATGCCTCTGAGCATCAGCCAACAGCTAAATGGACTGGGAGTGGGCCCCAACTCCTGATAGATAGAGCTTCTAATGTTCTCAATAAAATCCTTGTTACTGATAATGACACCACCGATTAAATCTCCATGTCCGTTCAAGTATTTAGTTGTACTGTGTACCACAACATCAATTCCATACTCCAGCGGTCTAAGTAAATATGGTGACATAAAGGTGTTATCGATCATTGAAATAACGCCTTTGGATTTTGCCCATTCTGCAATAAACTTCAAATCAGATACAACTAGGGTTGGGTTATATACACTTTCTGCATACAGTACTTTTGTATTTGGCTTTAGAGCTTTCTCTAATGCTTCCTCTGTCATTTCCTCAAGGAATGTTACCTCAATATTTAGCTCTTCAAATATTTTGGTGAACAAGTTGTAAGTGCCACTATAAACCGTACTGCAGCTGATTACATGATCACCGGAGTGAACACAGCTAAGCAGTGCCAGTGAAATTGCCGACATTCCAGAGGCAGTAACCAGCGCTGCCTCTCCACCTGATAGTGCACAGATCTTATTCTGCAGTTCATTTTGGGTCGGGTTCCTTGAACGCCCATATGTGAAGATGCCCTTTTTATCGCCCGCCAGATAGCGTGCCATTTTCTCAGGTGTATACTCATATGTGCTTGTCATAAACATGGGTGAAACTACTGCGCCTGTTACAGGATCTCCATGTTGACCTGCATGAACGGCTTTTGTAGCAAATTTATGCTCATTTGAACTCATTATGATTAGCCTCCATTATAAATTTTATTTTGTATCTACAATCTTAATAGCGACCTTAATATGTTTAGAAGCGTTTTTCAAAAGCTCTTCAAACCCGTCCTCTACAAGAGTATCAAGTGTTACTTCTCTTGTAATTAGTTCATCTGCATCAATTTTTCCTTTAGAAAAGTACTCCAATGCAGTTTCTATCTCATTTAAATGGGCTTGTGATGTCATCAGCACCCGCTCGCCCTCCTGTAAATCATTCATGGAAATCAGCGGTTTCTGGCCAAAAACACCCATTACCATTATTTTTGCTCCAGGTTTTGAGATGCTTATTGCATTGTTTAATGTTTGTTGAACTCCAACACACTCGTAAACAATATCTGCCATTTTACCATTAGACCAGTTTTTAACATACTCAGCCAAATCTGTCTTTTGGGTATCAACATAATCGCCATTATAACGGCGAATTAACGCCTCCCGATTATCACCTATTCCCGCAACCAAAACTTTTGATGCGCCCTTGAGAGTTGCCGCGAAAAAGCATCCTAATCCAATAATACCGGGACCAATGACAACGACATCCTTACCTTGAACGTCATTTATAAGATTTGTAGAATGTATGCCACAAGCGATGGGCTCAGCCAGTAGGCCTTGTCTAAGTGTAACATTATCCGGAATACGGAACAGCCTATCAGCCTCTACAGTGACATATTCGGCAAATGCTCCATCATCGCCTACACCTAGAAATCCCAGTTTTGAGCAAATGTTGTACCGTCCTGTTTTGCACATTTCACAGCTTTTACAGGTTAAACTTCCATTTGCAGTAACCCGGTCTCCCACTTTCCATCCAGTAACATTTCCCCCTACCTCTACGATGATTCCTGTAAACTCATGCCCAATTATTAATGGAGCTGTTCGCTGAGTTAATCGATGGGGCTTTTCTGTAGGAATAAAATTTGGGCCAACATACTCATGGCGATCTGTACCGCATATGCCTGCCCAGTAAACCTTAATTTTCACGCAATCTGGGCTCAGTTTCGGTTCAGGAACGTCTTCTATTCTTACATCTTTGTAGCCATGCCAAACAGCAGCTTTCATCCGTTACTCCCCCATATCAAACATTTTAGTAAATAAATTACACATATTTTTGCTTGCTGCAGTTTCTGCCATTTCATGAAAATCTAAATCCTTTAGTTTCTTTTCCACCATCTTTTCGATCATTCTAATAAAATGAATGGATGTTTTACAGGCTTCGTCAGGATCATCCCTATATGGATAAAGGTCAAGAGAATACCAACCTGAATATCCTAGTTTTTTCAGCCAATAGATTAATTCCACAAAATGTAAGAAGTGTACACTGCCTACAGGCATATCATCATCAGCTATAAAGTAGTTATCATTAAAGTGCAGATGAAACAGCTTGTTTTCGGCCATTAAAATGCTTGCAATTTCTGCCGGGTTTTCTTTGGCATTTAGAGCATGCCCAATATCCAAAGTTACACCTACATTGCTGCAGCCTGTTGCCTGGGCAACAGCTAAAGCTTTACCGCCGGAATTTAAAAAGCAGTTAAGACGGGGTTCACTGGCTTTATACTCTAAACCCAGTTTAACCTTTGTATTATGATTGGCACATTCCCTCAGGCCTTCTATCAGGAATTTCCACGCATCCACGTAATTTGTCTGCATTAAATAATCAAACCCGTCCTGCCCAAGCCATAAATTTACAATTTCTACGCCAATTTGATTGGCAAAATCCATGGCTTTTTTTACAAGCTTGATAGTCTCCTCACGAACTTCCTTATGTGGAGAACAGAAGGAACCGGTCTTCCACTTTCTATCACATACAAGCTCAACACCAATACAGGAAATGGTTAAGCTTTTCTCTTCCAACAAGGTTTTATAATGATCATAGTTTTCTTCGTTTATGTCAAATGGATAGGTAATCTCAATACCTTTAACTTCCTCAATATTTGACAAACGTTCAACTCGGGAAACAAAGTCCATCTTATCTTTATATCCATCACTTACATATCGGTCACTGCATGTTCCATAGACCCATGCGCCTGCACTAATATTTGCAAACATTTAATTTCTCCTTTTAAACTATGTTTACTTTATTACGATTTATATTCATACTTTAAAGGCTTTCCTTCTAAAAACAGTTTCACATCTTCCACCAATTGATGTGTATGGTTATCTATTGCATCATATGTAGCACCCGCCAGATGAGGCGTAATTACCACATTATCAAGTTCCGTGATGAAAGGATGATCTGCTGCAATTGGTTCACTACTAAATACATCTAATGCTGCTCCGGCTATTCTTTTACTGGCCAGCGCGTCAATCAGAGCCTGCTCATCTACCAATGCCCCTCTTGAAGTGTTAATTAAAAATGCTGTTTTTTTCATTAATTCAAACGCCCGAGCATTGATCAGATTTTGCGTTTCCTCACAATCCTTACAGTGGACTGAAACTATATCTGCTTGTTTTAACAACTCATCGAAAGATACAAATGTGACACCAGTGATTTCATCGGTATTTTTGAAAAACGGATCATTTATCAGAACATTCATCCCAAATGCTCTGCAAATATTTGCCACCCTTCTTCCAATACTTCCATAACCTATAATTCCTACTGTTTTTCCCTTCAATTGCGTACCTTTAAACATAACATAGGGAGATTTATCATTTAAATCCCATGTCACATCTCTTCTTAATCCCGCTTTAATTGTCTGCTGTTTTTCCTTTAACCCGACATGCTTACCGTCTTTCAGTGCTTTATAGGCCATAGGAATCTTGCGAGTTACAGCTAACATTAATGCTACGGTAAATTCCGCTGTGCAATCGGAGTTTCGTCCAGGTGCGTAGCTGATCTTAATATTTTTTTCTCTGGCATATTTAATATCTATGTTCACCGGATTTGAACGGGTGCACACAATCAGTTTTAGATTGGGGCACTGACCTATGACTTCTTTTGTAATTGGATCATAGCTAGTAATAATAATATCTTTATCCCTTGAATAAGAAATCATTTCTTCTTCGGTTAAAACTCGGTATTCCTTTTCCCAACCCTCATAAGTAATATCAATTAAATTTTCCAGCTCTTTTATGATGTCAGAATTAACCTCTGCTGTAACTAAAGCCTTCATACATTACCTCTCCTAAGTTGAATTCGACTCTGTTTATTTTTATTATCTATATTTCCTGGTGATCCTCTATTGTTTTCCCATAGCCTTTAAATCGCTCAATCATCCTAACCATTTCTTCCGATGGAAGAATAACCGGCTCACCAATTGATTTTGCACGATAATACAGCTCACAGCAGAATTCTATTTGTTCTGTTACTGCATAGGCTTCTGCCAAACTTGCACCTCCAGCTAACAAACCGTGATTAGCTAGCAATACTGCTTTACGGCCTTTCATTGCCTCAAAAGCATTTTTTGCAAGTTGAACTGTTCCGTAGGTAGCATATTCGGCACAGCGAACATCTTCACCGGCAAATGCAACCAGATAATGAACTGCTGGTAGTGGCTGATTCAAGCAGGATATCGTAGCCGCAAACGTTGTATGTGTATGGATAATGGCATCCAAGTCCGTTCTATACTTATAAAAAATGCGGTGCATATCACGCTCGCTTGACGGCACTTTATCTCCATCCACCATTTTCCCAGTTTCAACTTCAATTATGGCAATGTTTTCCGGCTTAATTTCATGATATTCAATACCGCTTGGAGTAATTGCCATCATTCCTGATGCTCTATCACAGATACTTAAGTTTCCACCTGTACCTACGGTAAGATTGTTATCAAGCATCTTTATTCCGTATTCAATTAATTCTTCTCTTTTTTTCTGTAAAATCATGTCATTGCCCCTCTCGCAAAATACACTTAATAAGATAGTCCAATTCGATCTGCAAGCCCCTTAGCTAAAATACTGTCAGTTATCAGCACATCGATACAACCTGTTTTAAGTGCTCCCAGAACTGCATTGATTTTATCTATTCCACCGGCTACTGCAACAACATATGGAATTTTTTCCAGCATAACTGCATCTATGCCTATCACCTTACTATGATGAGCAGATTTTTGCCACTGTCCATCCTGTTTAAAAGGATTAAATGCGATTTCCCCTACATATCCTTCATCCTCATATGTTTTAAGGTCATCTTCAGACAGATATCCCAATTTAGCAGCAGTGGATTCAGCACTGAGTTGGCCTATACCTACAATGGCCACATCACATTTGGATATCATTTCAAACACTTTACGAACAGTAATATCATTTATAATAACCTCTCTAGCCGTATTACTTTCCATTACGGCCGGTGCATAAAGCAGTGTATGGTTGCATGACAGTTTATGCGCAAGTAGGCGGGTAAGCTCATCCGGTTTAATCATTCGAAGATTATGGTCAATATCCATTCCGCCAACCAACTGCACTACATTGCAAGAACTTTTGTTTTGCACACGCATATTGGAAACTGTTGCACTTAAGGCTTCACCCCACGAAATACCAACAACCTGTTTATTCTTTATGAACTCATCTAACCAATAAGCAGCCTTTTTCCCGAGCTGTCTAAGCATTTGATTTGGACAATGGTCGATATCTGCAATTACAATCTGGCTGACTGAAAACTCCTTTTCTAATGCGTTTTCCAATCTCACATATTTATCATCGTCCATGCCGTTGATGCTAATTGTTACTACACCCATATCTACCAGTGAATTAATGATCTTATTAATCTTTTGACGTGTACAATTCAACTTGATTGCAATTTCTTCCTGTGTCATTCCTTCGTTATAATACCAGTGTGCAATCTTTATTAAATTCCTTTTATTGATATCCTCCATTTCATCCACCCCATTCATACCCCCTTAAATCAAGATTAACAATATTTTGATTTTGTTAGAAAAACTCACATAAATCCTAGCAAAATGCCGACAAGAAGAAAAATTCTGTATTGAGCATATCGGTTAAAGCTATACAAATTAAAGATATAAACAGGCGTCAGGATGAATTAAGGATGTTAGTACTTCGTCAAGTTTGTACCGACAATTATCGGCCAAGCCTTCCTCAGTCATTAGGATATAAACTTGCAACAGTCTGATGCCCTAACCGTTTATTGACAGGTTTAATAAGAACTATTTTTTCTTGTTAAACCTTATTTCACAACAATTATGCCCCTGTGCAATGGTTTTCCCCAAGGTAAATTCGAAATCGTTGAAAACGCTTGCAATCCCGCGATCACCATTCATGGCTATATCGCATAACACTTCAATTTCTTCGTCAGTACAACCCAATTTCTGCCATGCTTCAACAAGCGGACAGTAGTGAAAATCCAAATAATACTCGTTATCTGTTTTGAGAATCTCTTCCATTTCGAAGATTTTTCTTCCGTTTCCGTTTGGCTCTGCAAACTCAGTTTCAAAATCTTTCAGAGTGGTTCCATTGATTAATGTCTTAAAATGTTCACCATGAAAGCATCCACAGCGAAATGTTGCCTTATACCCAATATCTTTCCAGTTTTCACACCCGGTTTTTTTTACTTCGTCCAAAAGGTAATACAACCACATTGCACGATGACCGAAAGCATCGCGTAAAGCTTGTATTTTGTCATCGTTTACATTCTTTGCTATGTTATTTATCTTAGACATGAAGAACCTCCTTCAATTGGTTAATTTTACAAATGTAACGTAGCATTACATTTGTAAAACTTATTTTAATAATATCATTCAAAATAACTACTGTCAATTTTAATATATAAGATTTATATAGAGCTCTAAGCCTATCCCGATTAAATATATACTCTAAAGTTAAGGTTTCCTCCCATTATCATAATCTTACATAAAAATAGATAATCATATCTAAGGCTTATATGGGAGCATTTCTTTCCACTTAAAACAATAATATGATTGTGCTTTGAAGGTTCTTAAACCAGAAGGGGCTGATAATAGATTGTTTGACTTAGATGAATGCGTAGCCTTTATTACTAATAAAACCGCTGTAAATATTGCATCACTTGCCATGTTTATAAAGCACTTGTAGCAAGTGCTACTCGCGGAAACTGCAATGGTAGCCGTGGCTTTTGGCGGCGGCCCTTCAATGGCCTATAGCGTATCATTGCTCAAGGTTTCAATTGATGAATTTGAACCGGATTTTAAAAAGTAATTGTAAATTTTGATAATGGTTTTTAATGCAAGAAAAGACACTGAACAAACAATCAGTGTCTTTTCTTACTCTCGGTATTGCTCATCTGTAGCACCTAATGCCAATCCGATTTTTCATATTGACAGAGGATATTAGCGTAAAAAACAATCTGGAATATAGTAAAAAAGGGTACACTTACTAAAGGCCTACATAGGTCTCAAAAAATTTTACTTTATTTAAGCTTAACCTATGCCACGGATATATTTGGAATCTATTTTTTCCACTACTTTTACAAGAAACAAGTTTTGAATGATAACGAGTGTATTCACGAAGAGTACGAATTGGTTTATAAGGTATGTCCAATTTGTTGGGGTTCAGGCCATTTTTATCTGATTTTTGGTTCAAAAGTCAAAATTTGACCCTAACACACTTTAACTTAAATCACTAGCTCATAGATTTTATTATATACAAGATTATGTTCATTAATAAGCCTTTCAAGTAAGACTCTGTATTTTGGATCTTCTTTCCACGCCAGACCACATCCAGCTGCAATAGCTCTTGGTAATGGAATAATACGACCGCTAAGACCTGCCGCTTTGGCAACTTTCTCAAATGTCATGGCTTCCGTGGTTGTTTGAAATGTCACAACACATTGCAATTTCTTTGGTCTCATCGGCTTTCCTCCTCCAGAATCTTCAAGGCATCTATTGCTTCATTTACCTCATTTCTGGTGTTGAAATGTGAAAAACTAAAACGCACCATGCCTTGGTCTTCAGTTCCAAAGGTTCTGTGGACGCCCGGGGCACAATGTACACCTGCCCTGGTTGCAATTCTAAAACGCTGGAAAAGTTCATCTGCTATTTCTTTTGAATCAATGTCTCTTATATTAAGTGCAACAACCGGAGTCCTTAACTCAGACTCAAAATCACCATACAAGGTGACTCCGGGTATATCTTTGACACCCTCTATAAACAGCTTTGCATATCCAATGGATTCTTTAAAAATCCTTAACTGCCCATATTTGTTCAAGTAATCACAGGCCGCTAAAAGTCCCGCTAATCCATGAATGTTTAATGTACCTGCTTCAAGGGTTTCTGGCAGGAATTTTGGCATTGTATGTGAAAAACTGTCAATCCCTGTTCCGCCAAGTTTAAGAGGTGTAGGAAAAACTTCCTTGGCAAGGCACAGCACTCCAGTGCCTTGAGGTCCAAGAAGGTTTTTATGTCCTGAACAACAAAGTGCTGATATGTTAATGTTTTGCATATCTATAGGAATTAAGCCTGCACTTTGAGAAGCATCTAATATAAATAAAATACCATGCTTGCTACATATCTTACCTATCGCTTCAATGTCCAGGACATTCCCTGTTACATTTGAAGCGTGAGTTAAAACTACTGCTTTCGTTTCTGCCTGAACTGCTGATTCTATCTGAGATACATCAATATTCCCCTTTTTATCTGCAGGAATAATTGTCAGTTTAACGCCACGCTCCTCCATCAGATAAAGTGGCCTTAACACGCTGTTATGCTCAATAGCCGTGGTTATGCAGTGGTCTCCCGGTCTGAGAAGACCTTGAATAGCAATATTTAGACTCTCGGTAGCATTACTAGTAAACACCACCCGAGAAGGATCCCCTAAATTAAACATACCAGATATAGCCTCTCTGGCGCGATAAATCACTCGGCTTGCATCCAATGAAGCGCCATGTGCACCGCGTCCGCTGTTACCGGTTCCTTGCAGAGCACGATAAACTGCTTCTGCAACCTCTGGCGGCTTGTGAAAAGAAGTTGCTGCATGATCTAAGTAAATCATACTTTCACAACCTTCCTTGCCTGCAACTGTTTTTCCACTATAGCATACATATTTGTGGCAGAACCTACTCCTAATTTTTCAGTCAAACTATAATGATTTAGACATGTTCCGCAAGTTAAGATCTCTACGCCTTGGGATTCTAAAAGTTTCAAGTCTGCCAGAGAATCTGATCCCTCTACAGACAAGTATGCTCCACGATTATATAATAGAATTGTCTCAGGCAGCTTATCCTGTTCGGTCAATGCGTAGATAAACCCTTTCATGAGTATATGGCCTAATTTTTCATCTCCTTCTCCCATTTTATCTGACGAAATTACTATAACTGTCTCAGCTAATCTATTATCTAGTAAACAAACAGTTTTTTCTGCAGTTTCTACCGTTTCATTTTTTGAAGCGCCAATCACTGTTATCGTCACAAGGTAGTTATTTTCATTGATTTTTTTTGAAGCAATAGGTAACTTCTTTTGCTCAGCCATCTTGCTTAGATTCTGTACAGCAATAAAATTATCTACAATCACCTCCATGGTATCACCCTCATGAAGTGTTTCCAATACTTTCTTTGTCTCTACAACAGGTATTGGACAAGCTTTCCCTCTAGCATCAATAATTTGTTTCATATTAACCTCCATTCCGCCGCAACTACTAGCAGCACAAACAGTAATGTAAAAATGGTTTTATTTCCTATGCTAGGCATGCCCGGCAAACCCATTACACTTCCATATTGCTTATCTTACAATGATTCGCTTATCATCTTTTCGTGTAACTTCTCCGACCAATCCACAAGGCAATCCCAACGATTGAATCTCTTTTAAAGCAAGTTTTGCATCTTCAGGCGGCAGACTTACTAGTAGTCCACCAGATGTCTGTGGATCAAAAAGTACCTCTTCCATTGCAAACGGAATATGCCTAAAATCTACCCTATTTCCTACGTGATTGCGATTCCTCTGAGCTGCTGCTGTGAGGAAAAACTCATTTGCATAGTGTAATGATTCCGGAATATGTGGTACTTGTAAACTATCAATCTCTGCTCCAAAATCATATCCTAACATCTCCTGAAGATGACCTAAAAAGCCAAAACCTGTCACATCTGTACACGCATGTACTTGATACCTTTTGATTATTTCTGCTGCATATTTATTAAGTGTTATCATGGAGCGAATTGCAATATCCATAGCTTCATTAGAACTTTTACCTACTCGCTGGGCAGTACATACAATGCCTACACCCAGAGGCTTTGTCAAGAGTAGCTGATCACCCTCTTGACAAGAATTGTTCCTATAAATCTTATCTGGGTGAATAATACCCATTACAGAAAGGCCATATTTCACGTCAATGTCTGCAATGGAATGTCCCCCCACCAAGACTCCTCCAGCCTCTTGAACTTTTTCATTGCCCCCAAGCATAATTTCCCCTAAAACATTCAGATCCATATTTTCAGGGAAACAGACAATATTTAGAGCCGTCTTAACTTCTCCGCCCATTGCATAGATATCAGAAAGTGCATTAGTTGCTGCAATTTGTCCAAAAGTATAAGGGTCATCTACCATTGGTGGAAAAAAATCCAGAGTCTGAACAACTGCTAAATCAGGTGTCAATTGGTATACTGCTGCATCGTCAGAGCTGTCAAAACCCACCAGCAAATTAGAATCTGTAGTAGCCTTAGGCAACTTCTCAAGCACTGAAGCTAAAATTCCCGGCCCCAGTTTAGCTGTGCAACCTCCACCTTTGCAAAACACAATTTCATCATGCACACTGCACACCACCTTTTCCCAGCTTAGACTTATTTATATATGGAACGTCAACACTCAATAAGATCTATTTCACATATATTCTTGAAACTTTCTATAATCCACTACTATCCCTTTATGTTTCTCTCTATCTTATAAGTTTAAATTATTCATCTGTCATAAATAAAACGATAAATTTGGTATTTTTTGATTTATTGCCTTCTTGTAGAAGTATCAACCAGTTTTGCCAGCTCTTCCTCCGTCAGTTGATAATGGTAAAATTGTTCGTAAAAATACTTCACTTCTTTCTTTATATCATAATCAAATACCTCAGGATACAAAAGATTGCCTAGCCATTTTAGACCTAAAATTCGATTTACAGATGGCGGGCGGTCAAACCAGCTAAAAGGAAAATTGGGTATTTCATAAACTTCACCATTTTTCACCGCATTAAGTCCGCTCCAATTTTCATCTTTAAAAATGTTTGAGTAATACCCTCCTCGATCATCAGCCCATGCAATTATCAAATCCGGATTCCAGTTCAAAAGCTGTTCCAAAGAGACCTTAAGTCGGCCGGAGCCTTCTATTTTTGAAACCTCCGCAACATTTATCCCACCTACCATATCTAAGACTTGCACATGCCCCGAACCCCTGGGATCAGTCTCCAGGCCATCATTCCCTTCAGCATAATAAACCCTTACCTTTTTATCTTCAGATATTGATTTTGCTTTGTCCTGAATCTCTTGTATCGTTTCTTTTATATAAGCACATAAATTTTCCGCTGTGGCTTCATCTCCGATAATTTTCCCCAACAAGGCATATGTATCTGCAGTTTTTTCTATATCTCCATCAAGGACTACCACAGGAATATTCAGCTCATTTTGAAACTGCTCCGCCGTAGATATGTTTGTTTCATTTATATCGGTAACATAAACAATTATGTCAGGTTTTAGCTTTAATATTTCTTCAGCATTTGGGGGGTTTTTACCGGCTCCGCCCAGATTTGGCAAATCTTTATACTGTGGAAGTATATAATATTTCTCCATTTCGCTTAATTCGTAGTTCCAACCCAAAAGTTTTTCCGGACACAAGGTGTATAGCATGATGGTCCCTACGGGGCTTAAGGAAAATATCTTTTCTGTTTTCTCGGGTAGGATTACTTCTCTGCCGGCCATATCTGTAATCACATTTTCATTTACTTCTGGCTCTGGTTGTTGAGGTATCTCGGCTGTCCCTTGAGGATTATTGGTACACCCTGTAGCTAATGATAATAAAATCACCGCTAATAAAGTAATACTGAGTATTTTAACAGTTGTTCTTTTTCTTAAAATCATTTATTCATCTCTCCTTTTTTTATTATAATCTCAATTTGCTTACCACTAACCTAAACAACTCCTGGAATACACACTTTAAAACTAGGATAACATTCACTTGCAACCGGCATTAGTTTTAAATTTACACCATATAGTTTTTTGAGATTCTCTTCGGATAGGATTTCTTTGCTTTTGCCATATGCTAAAACATACCCGTCTTTGACCATAAGTACTTTATCAGCATACAAAAAGGCGTGTTCCGGAACATGAGTAGCCATAATGACCGCTATGCCTTTTTGGGAAAGCTTTTTTATTTGGTTTAGTATTAAAACTTGATTTCCAAAGTCTAAGTTATTAGTTGGCTCATCCATAATCAGAAGTTTTGTCTGTTGAGCTATTGCCCGCGCTATTAAAACCAGTTGTCTTTCTCCACCGCTTATTTTTGTAAAGATTTTATCCTTTAAATGAAGTATGCTTAATGCTTTCATAGAGTCCAATGCAATTTGTATATCCTCCGCTTTAGGTACTGACCATATGCTAAGTCCGGGAGTTCTTCCCATAAGTACCATTTCTAAGGCTGTATATGGAAAAACTGTACTATAGTTTTGAGGAATATATCCGATATAAGTGGCGATTTTGTCATAAGGCCATTTTGAGATATCACAGCCGTCAATGGAAATAACACCGGACAAAGGCGGTTTAAGTTTCATGATTGTCTTAAAAAGCGTGGTCTTGCCCGAGCCGTTAGGACCCAATATACATAAAACTTCTCCGGTGTTTAAGGTAAAGGATACATCCTTTAAAACCGCTATACCCTTATACCCAACTGCAACTTCGTTTAGGTCCAACTTCACTTTTATTCCCTCCAACCCTTGTATAATAGTATTAAAAAGAAGGGAGCACCTATAAAGGCCGTAAGTATTCCCAATGGCACTTCCACAGGAAAAAGGCCCCGAGAAACACAATCCACTCCCAGCAAAAAAGTACCGCCCATGACTATGGTTGCAGGAAGAAGATGCATATAATTAGAGCCAACAAGTAATCGCGCTAAATTTGGTATCACCAGCCCTATCCAACCGATAACACCGCTTATACATACGGATGTTGCCGTAAGAACAGTGGAGCAAATGATAACAATCAGCCGCAGACGTTGTGTATTGACTCCAAGGGCTTTAGCCTCTTCATCTCCCAGTGACAGCACACTTATTTGCCAACGCAATAGGCAAAGCACCGTTAAACTTATGAATATGGGAATACACGCAAATTTTACACTACGCATGCTCATACCTGATAGGCTTCCCATTAGCCAAAAGGTTATGGTGGGAAGCTTATCAAAAGGATCAGCCACATATTTTATAAGGGATATTGCCGATGAAAAGAGTGTGCTTACAAGCATGCCGGTTAGAACCAATGCCACCGCCGAATCGGTGCGAATCCTTTGGCTTATGATAAAGGCCAACAACACCGAAATTATTCCAAAGATAAAAGCTGAAAGCTGTATTCCGTAATGGCTAAATGAAAAATAAATGGCAAGACTTGCCCCAAAGGCCGAACCGGCTGAAGCCCCTAAAACATCCGGCGAAGCCAGAGGATTTTTAAAAATACCTTGATAAGCTGCGCCTGAAGCTGCCAGAGATGACCCTACCAAAACTGCTGCTAAAATTCGAGGAAGCCTCAGATTCATTATAACGGTCTCGACTACATCAGGTACTTCTTTGGAAACATGGAAAAATCTAAGTATAAGAAAATCCAAAAGCTGTTTTATTGTCAAAGGATACCGACCTACTGTAAAAGATATTATAAAGACTACAGCAAATATTATGGTGAGAAATGTAAATTTATTTTTGATATGTGTATGCCTTATTGAGATGAGGTTTTTATTATTGACTTCATTGATTTTTATATCCATAGATGTCTTTCCTTCCGTTTAATTAATTTACTGCTGTGATAGATTTTTTCACAAATGCCTGCACCTGTGACACAACTTCATTGTTATTCGCCCCTGGAGTTAACAGAATTATTTGAGTCTTTTGGCTTACCAAGCTTTTGAATTGCTCCACGTTTTTATAGGTTGTTTTTAAAAGAGTGGTCTTTTTTAGTTTTTGAAAATTGCTATGGGATTTTAATACACCTAAAACAGGCACATCGCTTAGGAAAATTTTTACTACCTCCTGAAGGAAATCATCCCTTTGAAACTCCATACCTCCAAGTTCATCAGCTATAAGCAGTTTTTTACGCTGCTGCAGACCCTTTGATAAATATTTTATGCTAAAGTATGTAAAGACTTCGTTATCAAAAGACCAAGTCCCATTGGGGTTTTTATATATAAATAGCCGCTGTCTTCCTTCCGGCTTTATGTCTTTGATATCCCGATTCAAACCATAGGTTTTTACACTCTCTATGGGATTTATCAAGAAACCTACCTTTTGTTTATTTTTCAATATCCTTTGAGTATAATAACCTCCGACAAAGTCGATATAAGGTATTATTGAATCCATTATAATTATAGATTTACCTATGCCGATATCGCCTTGCAGTAGCAAATTCTTGTATCCCATAGCAAGTCTCCTTAGCGTTGTATTTATGTTCGAATAACGCTTTCATTAAAAAATGCTCTAAAGCAACTCACTAAAATATTTATTATATAGTTTTGTAAGTATTTCCCCAGCTTCACTGCAAAATTCGTCATATTGGTTTAACAGGGTCTTGGCTTGAGATGTAAGGCATGAACCGCCACCACCAGCACCCCCTGTATTGCTTTCGATAAGCTTAATACCTAATTCCCTTTCAGCTCTTTTTATTATAGACCAAGCTTTACTATAAGACATATTCATATCTTGGGCCGCTTTATTTAAAGAACCTAGTTGTTCAACTTTCTTTAAAAGCATATGGGGCCCTTCACCAAAGGCCTTGGTCTTCCCCTCGATCCATATCTTATAAACCAGTTTCAACTTTTTCTCCACCTCTTACGGATTTACATCATTTAAAAGAAACAGTATAGCTTCCAATACTCCTCCGGAAATAGTTCTGCCTTTATCACTTATGGTATTACAGTAATCTATCTGTCCCCGTGGATCTATATCCCCAATTTTTTGCCCTGCTATAACGGTTAAACCATCATAAATTAATCCTCTCAACACCCCATCAATTTTTGCAAAAACCGGTCGATCTGCTACACTACCTATGATGTCACCTTTTTTTACAAGGCTCCCTATATCTAGAATATTTTTAACCACTCCCGCTCTAGGTGCCCGCAATACTCGATCATCTGTAATACCCTGAATTGGGCCCGGAGTACCTGTATTTTTCTGTGCGGCTCCCTTTAGAATCACTCGTCCCAGATCGTGTCCCCGCATGGTCTCAATCACTGCATGGACATCTTTGCCTGCTTCAAAACCCGGCCCTAATCCAATTACCACCTGTGCATCTTTTATAGTTGTACCAGTGTTTTTTTTGGCTAGGATTGCATCGACTATTACATTTGGACTTAAAGCTCGAGAAATTTCACATTTTTCATCGATTAATACTGGTATTTTTCTTCCTGCTAAAGCATCCCGGATTTCTTTTAAATCTCTGACCTGCTTTGATTCCACACCTTCTACCTGCCAATTGCCTTCAAATATGCAATTTCCGAAAGATACATGCCTTCGTACCATCAAGGGTTTTTCCACTTCGGTCATAATAATTTGAAATCCCGATCGGTATAGTCTGTGCGCTACAGCAGACGCCATTTCGCCGGCACCCTTTATTAAAACCACCAAATCTTGCAAGCTCAGCCCTCCTGATTTTTTTGTTTCATAATATACTTCATGTGCGGCACGCTCTTGTTATAAGTAATAGCCTGAATTTGAGCCATAATGGAAAGGGCTATTTCTTCAGGGGATTCACCTCCTATATCTAAACCTATAGGAGAGTAAACTTTACCAATGAGTTCATTGGATATACCCTTTTCCCGTAAATTCTCAAAACATGTCCTAACTTTAGAAACACTCCCTATCATACCTATATATAATGCATTTGAATCAATTACAGCCTCCAGGACAGCTTGATCATATTTATGAGCATGTGTTACTATTACTATGCAGGTATTCTCATCGATAGAAACTTTCCTCAAGTTCTCCAGAATATCACCCACAAGAAGCTGACTTGCTTCCGGAAAGTTCTCCTTCGTAGCACGGTTTTCCCGATCATCAACAACGATAATCGTATATCCTAAAATATTAGCCATTTTACATAGTTTTTCCCCTACATGTCCGGCTCCTATAATTATAAGCCGTTTTTTTTTGGGAAATACTTTAACAAAATACCTAATATTTCCACCACAAATCATAGGCAATGATTTTTCATTTTCCGCACCCAGTTCATAGAAAAAAAGTTTCGATTCCTTTACCCTGAGACATTCGGCCGCATCGCTTTTAGCCCTTTCTTCGAGAATTCCTCCGCCAATAGTCCCTTCCAAAAGCACACCCTTTTTATCAACTAACATCATACTTCCTGGCCCTCGGGGAGTAGAACCAGAAGATTCCACTACCGTTACTAGTGCCGCAGGTTCATTTTGAGCTATCATGCAAGCAAGCTTCTCTATTACTTTAGAACCTTCCAATACCATCACCTCATAATAATCATCATTAATAATCAATGTCTTTTAATATACCTGGATCATCGGCCTGCCAGTACATAACTTCATCTATATGCTTTTTTATAATTTCCCGTGCTCCCCTATCACCTGAGATATTGTATATTTCATCATTGTAAGTGCAAGCCATTAAAACCGGATGGCCTTTCTTTCCATTGTAGACAGGGATGATTATCTTACTCCTAGTTGTTTTATGTAAATCAATAATAGAATCTAAGGTTTCCCTTTGAATATACGGCATATCTCCTAATATTATTACAACAGCAGAAATCCCTTGGGGCACCTTAGATATCCCCAGCTTGAGCGATGTGCTCATACCCAATGGATAGTCGGCATTATAGTAGGATCTAATACCAGCACGCTTTGCTATTTTTTCACCTAAATTTCTTTCATATCCAGTGACCAATAGGACATCATCTAGACTAGATTGTACTGCCATCTCAACAACGCACTGTAGCATGGGCTTTCCCTGAATATCCCTACTCAACTTGCCTCCACCGGCCCTTTTCCCTTCCCCTGCCGCTAAAATAATACCGCATATTTTTATACTATCTTTTGATGATTCTCCCATTATAAAATCACCTTGATTCTAGAAGTTTCACAATTAAAAGATGTGAGTAAAATGCGAAAAATCTCTATATTGCTTACGTTTTTTATGGATTCCGCCAACTTTATTGCAAGGTCTAATATTTGATTATTATCAACTTTATTTATCACAACAACTTTCTTCATTTGCTCTGTAGCACCTTTAAACAGACCATATGGAGAAAATATTAGGTTTTGTATCACCGCCTCATCGATAATCCCACCTAAAGGTTTCCCTGATATCATGCTTAAAAATTCAGGCCGGTGTACAGTCTTGTCATCTATAGTGCGACCTAGAGCATCAATCCCAATTACACCTATCAATATGGTTGTTTTCTTTGGGATAACAGGTTCATTATATGCAGGCGCTTTTATAGGCAAGCCTTTGGATCCGTCAGCTTCTATTAGTATATTATCGGCAATGCCCATATCGGCGATAATATCAATACTTTCCATGGATAACCCACGTATTTTTCCATCAGACACTTCGTTATCTGCCCAAAAAGCCACGTTCGATGCATCAAATATTTGGTTTATTTTATTGGCGGCTCTTTTGGGGCAATTTTCTAGAATCATTAGTTCATAAGCTTTTCCCGTAGGTTTTTTGAGATGAGTTGTAGTTGTTATAAGGACTCTCCTCTGCAATGAGGATAGTTCACGGGCTAAGGCATACATGAAAGAGGTTTTACCTCCTGCCCCTACTAGAGATATTACTTCATTATTCTCAATTATGTTTAAAGCATTAAGCAGCATATTGCTACCCCACATTTTTTGATTATATAAAAAGAACAAGACACGTTTGTAAATTATATCATTAGAAAGCATACTCTACGCTTATTGTTTATTCTACTATCAAAAGTCAATTATTTCTACATTATTCTAATTATAATCAAACGCACTAGATGTTGACCGTACAATTATAAAAATAGGTTATACGGTAAATAATCATTATATTATGAATAGTATGCAGTATTTCAAGAGATATTAATTTCCGATGGCACAGTTACTATCTCTTTATCTATGCATAATATAGAACCCCATATTATGTGTCGTTCATATATATCCTCCGCAGCCTTCATACCATTTAACAAAGCACTATATATCTTTTTCTTGCTTAGGCATCCTACTTTCAGTGTGATTTGATGGCCGGGTATGTCAGTCTCTGAATCTATCTCCTCTGCATAACATCGAATTATTTCAGGGTCTTCCACATTAGTCTCATTACCAAGATATGTAGCGCAAGCATCTGCCAAGGTAGCATTTTCAGCTATAGCTACCGCTGCAGTAGCTATGCCTTTAGTAAAACTCCTACCTCCTATCCCACTGGTACAAATTCCAGTCACATTCTTATCGGAAATCATCAGGGTTAAAAAGGGGGTAGGAGAATTTTTTGACACAGGAATACCTATCTTTATAGGATTTCCCCTTATATCTTTAAATGCAATATCTCCGCCGTTGTTTATAATGACTCTTTCGGCTCCAAGTGCAAGTGCCTTTTCAAGGGCAATATCGGAAAAAGCACCTGCTACTGCCGCCAGAGGAGTAAGGGTTTCATCCCCTACTCTCTTGACTGCAGCTAGCATCTTTTGTACTGATATGGGATAGTTTTGTACAGACTCCCTTACACGATCTTGACCTTTAATAAGAGACATGTATTCACAAGCTCTTTTGAACTCTTCAATAACATCTAAGCCTACCATAAACGCCAGTTCTGGTTGTCTTTGTACTTTAATTGAAACATCCATTAACATGCGTATGGGTCCATATTCAAGAAATACTCGACCGTCCTCCAATTGGTTCATCATTTTTTATGACTCTTTCAGTTTCTTGAGAAGTTCTTGTTTTGACATAACATGGTTTACATGGCCACCGATTTCTTCGTATTTTTCACGAGTCATAGTGTATTCCACCGGTGCAACGGTAGCTGGCGTCGGCACCCAAGTTAACGGTTCGGGAACCATTTTTGAAACATCCACCATAAAGTTTATGCCACCACCGGGAAGCACAAAAGTTGGAGCTCCTGCGATAGTTAATTTTATTTCTTCCCTATGTATAGCATCGGTAAGTGCTTTGGGCAAATTAGTCACCCCGGCTCTGGCACTTCCTCCAGTACCACCGGTATATATAACCGAAACCATTGACCGCTCACATGTATCTGCAATGATCTTTACTGCATCCCTCACCGATGGGAGCATTTCTATAGATTTTACAGTACCATCCTCTTGTATCTCAAAAAGGGCAGCTTGCTGACCTGTAGTTTCGGTCACCAATATTTTCATACCAGGACGGGCGATACCCATATCTATGGACTTTATGGCATCCCTTGGATCGGTAATTTCCGTTCCTCCCCAGCCGTGTCCCGGTTTTCCAAAATATCTACCGTTGGTACTCTTGCGGCCGTATGGAACCACACCGCTATAAGCCATGCCTACCGCCTTACCAGCCATATGCTCCGATAAAAGCCCTATTATGTGATAGTCAAGAATTATCGCCTCGTCTACTACCTTAGATAATTGCCTGGCAAACATACCTACAGTAGCACTGCCACAACCTACCCGCATCAGTTTTTCTTCCTGACCGTCAATTACTGGAGGAAAACCATGTTGAATTTCCATAGTACTTCCCTTATCCACTTTTAATGTAACCCTGCGGCCATTAACTAAGTCTACTATGGTCCTGGCTACTATAAAGCCATCATTGCTACCGCTTAAGAGATTTGCACCACCAATAGTCAGCATCTTAGAACCATATTCCTCCGTTGTAACCATTCCTACAATCTTCCCATCCCGTCGAACTTTTGCCCCCTCTTCCCCAATGTGAAGATTTGTATCGATTTTAACCTTGACACCACTGTAACTAAGAGGTGCTTCAGTGACTACGGTAATCACATCAACTCCATCAATAGACTCACTGACAATATATGGTGCTGGATAGGAACAAGGGTAGTTGGTACCACTGCCTACAGCAGTAATGAGCGGCTTATAAGGCAGCTTGGCTGTCTCCGTTTCGGCTGTTATGGCTTCCACTACCAGCTTTCTATTTCTCATTAGTTCTCCGTTTACATGAGTATATCGCTTGCACGCACCGGTTTTTTCCGGTGGAATTGAACAGTTTACAGGGCAGTGGGTACATGTAATATTCTCCGGTGCCCTTTCTTCAGTCCTTTTAATAGCTTCAAATGTGCAGACTCTGAAACAAATTCCGCAATTAACGCAATTATCATTTATTTTTGCCTTTTTGTTAATAACTTTGATTGCTTCAAGGGGGCAATTTTTAACGCATAAACTACAGCCCCTGCATTTTTCCAAATCAATCACAATCATAATCACTTTACCTCCGTATATATTTTAGCAAACAACCGCTTTTATTGCGGGAGGAGGAGTATTTCTACTCTTTGTTGCCACTAGCTTTCCATCAATTATTACCATGGAAATCCCGGGGAGATCTCCGGCTTCCAGTGCTTGAATGCAATTTTTGCCTACAGAACCCATAGGAGCATCCATCAATACAAGATCTGCTTCCCGACCTTCTTCTATTATCCCTACATTAAGGCCATAAACACGAGCAGTATTGCCAGTAGCCATACATAGGGCTTCTTCAGCTGATACACCTGTCATAGAAGCTATAAAACATACGGATCTTAAGATTCCCAAGGGTATAATCCCAGTTCCTGACGGCGAATCATTACCAAGGATGACCCGGTCTAATTGATTTTTCTCTTTCAACCATTCAATAGCTTGTTTAAATACTTTGAAATTACCGCATTGAACCATTTCCAGGGTTATTGATGTTTCATCGATCAACTTTTTTACTTCTTCTATCGGTATAGCAGTAGGACCTCCATTCAGATGAGATACCACATGAGGATTGACTTGCATTACATCAGCAGCTGTAACGGTAGTGCTACCGGGAATCGATGTGCCTCCGGTATGCATCATTGTCTTAAATCCATGTTTTTTCGCCCACTCTACCATAGGGGCTGCGTCTTCAGGTTTGTTAATACTACCTAGGCCTATCTCCCCTACTAACCATACTCCCTCCCGGGCTAGTTCCTCAAAATCCTTTTCTGTAAGGCCTTTTTCCAATATGAGGGCACCACCGTGAAGTTTGACACCGCCAGGTCTCATATTTTGGAAACTTTTGTGTGCCAATATAGCTAATGCCTTAGTTCCTGCTACATCTTTCGGTCTGCCAGGAGTATGACATTCCCCTGCGGATATCATTGTGGTTACTCCTCCATGAAGGGAACTATCAATAAACCCTAATGTGTTTTGGCGTGGTGTAAAATCTCCTATAACCGGATGCACATGTGAGTCTATAAGGCCTGGAGTAACGGTTATGCCTTTTGCATCAATTACCTTGTCACATTGGTATTGCTTTAATAATTCCTCATTCCCTAGCTTTGCAATTTTCCCGTCTTCAATGATAATTGTGTTAGACGAAGAAATTGGTTTTTTAATATCACCACTTACCAAAGTTCCTATGTTTTTAATAGCTATAATAGTCATATTTAAGACTCCTTTTTATTTATATTTTTGATAAGTAATTAGGTGATTTATATAAAGTAAAATTGTCTTCAATCAATTTATTTGTCAAATTTATAATAGGTCTGTTCGATAAATCTTTCCTGTGTCACCGGAATATCCGTAAACCGTTCACCTGTAGCATTATAAATGGCATTTAGTATAGCAGGGGCTGTAGGAATTAGTGACGGTTCACCGACACCCTTTGCTCCATAAGGACCCGTTTCTTCTTTCTCTTCCACAATGATTGGGTATACTTCAGGTACATCCTTTGCTGTGAATAATAGATAATTAGATAAATTCGGGTTGGTTATTCGACCATTCGACAACAAAACCTCCTCTAAAAGGGCATAACCTGCACCCATTAAACACCCCCCTTCAATTTGTCCTTCAATCAGCGACGGGTTTACAGCTTTTCCTACGTCATGAGCAGCTATAATTTTTTTAACTTTAATTTCTCCAGTCTCTGTATTAACTTCCACTTCCGCTATGTGAGTAGCAAATGCATATGTAGCATATGGTATGCCAGCCATTGTTTGAGCATCCAAATAAGTTGTATCCGGGTTAAAGGAACCGCTGCCTATTACTAGTATCCCACGCCGGTCGCATTCCTCTAAGAGTTTTGCCATGCTGATGGATTTATCTGTATCTTTTACAAAAGCCATTTTATCTTTTAAAAGGATTTTATCTTTATCATCCTGTAGCAGATCTGCAGCTAGATCTACAAGGGTTTGCCGAGCCATTTCTGCAGCCCGCTTGCACGCATTGCCGGAAATGTAGGTTTGTCGACTGGCCGATGTAGCACCGGCTTCGGGTGTTACCCCAGTATCAGCAGAAGTTACGAATACATCTTCAAAATCTATACCTAAAGTCTCAGCTACGATCTGGGCAAGAACAGTATTGGAACCCTGACCAATATCTGCGCATCCGGTGAGTAAAGTCGCTGAACAGTCACTATGCACCTCGACAAAAGCTGCAGCAGGATTGGGTAGGCCGGTGTTCCCTATACCGTACCACATACATCCGATACCTATTCCAGTTTTTATCACAGAATCCCCTCCCATCCTTTTAACATTTCTTTTGCCTTTTCGACTGCTGCATCTAAGGTCTTTTCTATTCCAACACTTGAGGTAAGCAGTTGGTTTGTAGCAGTGTAAGATCCAGGTTTTAGAACATTTCTTTTTCTTATTTCATAGGGACTTATCCCTAGCTCTTTTGCCAGTATATCCATTTGACTTTCGTGAACTATCGCTGCTTGAGGGACACCGAAACCTCTCATAGCGCCAGCCATAGGATTATTTGTATAAACTAAATGACCTTTAACTTTTACATTTGGAATATCATAAGGGCCTGTAATATGAACCACAGTCCTAGTGATTACTCCAGGCCCATAAGATGCATAAGCTCCTGTATCCAGAATCATATCAGCATCCAAGGCCATCAGCTTTCCTTCCTTGGTAGCACCTGTTTTGCATCTGATTATAGCTGGGTGTCGTTTAGATGAAGCCATAGTAGACTCTACTCGAGAGTAAATGATTTTTACTGGTCTCTTTGTATAATAAGCTAATAAAGCCGCATAACACTGAGTGGATATGTCTAGTTTTCCACCAAATCCCCCTCCGGTTTCTGCCTGGATTACTCGAACCTTGCTTCTTGGCATATTTAGAACACGAGCTACTTCAGCTCGATCAAAGTGAACATTTTGTGAAGAGCACCACACAGTTATAACTCCATTTTCATAACTACCTATACCACACTCTGGTTCAATAAACATATGTGAAACAAAATTAGTTTTATAATGGTTTTCTACAATGATGTCACTTTTTCTAAACCCTTCTTCAACATCGCCCTTAATAAGGTTTTTTATTGCTATTATGTTTGTATCTCCGTGAACTTTTACAGAATCTTCTTTTATAGCTTCTTTAACATCGACTACGGGCGGTAATTCTTCCAACTCAACTTTAATCCGTTCTAGAGCCTCCTCGGCTATCTCTTGAGTTTCTGCCGCTACTAAAGCTATGGGATCTCCGATATGGGCAATTTTATGATCCACTAAAACAGGCTCATCTTTTAGTATGATTCCTACACGATTAGCTCCGGGAATATCTTTGTAAGTCAGAACCGCTTTTACACCGGGCAAACTTTTAGCATCTGTTGTATCTATATTCTTCAGAATTGCATGAGGAACCTGACTTCTAAGGACTTTTCCGTAAAGCATATTTTCAAAGCGCATATCGCCAGCAAAAAGAGCTTCTCCGGTTGTCTTTTTTAAGGCGTCTTTTCGAATAATACTTTTCCCTATCACTCTTATATCATCAGAAATAGCTTCTTCAGTTAGCTTTTTTAAAGTTTCAGTCTTTTTTCTATCATTTGTCCTGTTATTTTCATCTTTCCCTTCAAGATATTTTACAGCTGTTTCGACTGCCTTTATAATCTTTTCATAACCGGTACACCGACAGAGATTTCCTGAAATTGCAGTTTTTATGTCCTCACGAGTTGGATGTGGATTTCTGTCCAGAAGAGCCTTAGCAGCAAGTATCATCCCCGGTGTGCAAAATCCACACTGCACTGCTCCGGAATCAATAAAAGCCTGTTGAAGTGGGTGTAACTCTCCATTTTTTTGTAGACCCTCGATAGTTGTAACTCTATGTCCATTGACCTGTGGTGCCAAAACAAGGCATGATGTTACCGCTCTCCCATCTATCAAAACTGTGCAAGCACCACATTCTCCCACAGAACAACCCTCTTTTACTCCTGTGAGCAAAAAGTCCTCTCTCAACATATCCAAGAGTCTTTTTCTCGGATCTACCTCCACCGATACACTTTCATCATTTAAAATAAAAGATATTTTTACTTCTTCCAAACCTGTCACCTCCATCAGTTTGACCATAATTCCATGTAAAGTCGATTCAGTAATTCCCTTGAAATGCCCTTTATGCTCTGTCGCTTGAAAGGTAACGATGGCCTGTTTCCTATATTTTTCACCGCTATTTCTGATATTACTTCAACGCAATCATCAATAAGCTTCTGTGAGATATCTTTTCCGATTAGCACTTCTTCGGCTGAAGTCGCCCTTATAGGATTTTTAGCTACTGCTCCCAAGGCTATTCTAGCGTCTCGACATCTCATAGTGTTTTCTTCAACTTCAATAAGACATGCTATGCTTATTCTGGCAATGGATAAAGCGGCACGCCGACCAAGTTTTCTAAAACCTGTTACAGTGTTTTCTGACGGTATCTTAAATGATATTTCTGTCAGTATCTCATTTTCATTTAAATTGGTCTTATTTATACCTTTTAAAATATCTTGAACCTTGAATTCTCTAATCCCCGAAACACTCTCAAGCTTAACTGTAGCATCAAGAACCATAAGGCTGGTACAGAATCTGTAGCCGGTGAAGCATTGATAATGTTACCCCCAATTGTAGCCCAGTTTCTAATCTGGGGGGAACCCATTGAATAACAAGATTCATGAAGTACTCTTGCCTTTCTTTTGATGAGTTCTGATTCAATAACATCGGTAAAGGTGCTCATGGAACCTATCTTGATGTATCCGTTTTCCTGTTTTATATAATTCAAATTTTGGGTATTCTTTAGATCAATTACTACTTCAGGGTTTATTTTCCTTTCTCTAATAGCTATGACTAGATCAGTTCCTCCAGCTAAGATTCTTTTATCACCTTTTACACTGTCAAGAATTTTTAAGGCTTGATTTATATCTGAAGGCGCAAAGTATTTGAATTCCTGCACTAACCCTACCCCCTTTGTTTATTACAATATTATAAAAAGTATTTTTTTACCAGAGTAAAGGCTATTTACCTTTACTCTGGGTTTTGGTTGAGTCTTTAACTTTAGACCTCGATTTTTAAATCGCCGGGCTCGATTATTTCCTTCTTGCGCATAATTTCAGAGACAATCCAAGCTACTACCGCCGGGATCACGACACTGACCATAATTAAGCCAATCCAATCCATGGCGGTGGGGATCATGGCTACCTCGCCGTGGGCAAGAGCTTGCTCCGAAGGCGTATACCAACCGGTGATAACGCCGATGGGACCGACGAGACCGGAGGTGCCCATACCTGAGGAGATAGGAGGTCCGTTTTGTTTAAGCCTAAAAACAACAGTAGCAACAGGGCCATTGATGATAGAAGCAACCACTGCTGGTATCCATAGAACCGGTTTTTTCAACAGATTAGGTATTTGCAGCATGGATGTACCAAGACCTTGGGCTGCTAAACCGCCGATTTTATTTTCTCTGTAAGAGGCGACTGCAAAGCCAATCATGTGAGCGCAGCAGCCAGCATGGGCAGCGCCGCCGGCCAGACCAACCAGCCCTAAAGCGGCAGCCAGTGCCGCAGAGCTAATTGGTAGTGTAAGAACGATACCCATAATAGCGGAAACCAGAATTCCCATTATGAATGGCCTCATTTCTGTTGCCCAGATAATGATGTTGCCAATCCAAGAAGCAAAGGCACCGATGGGCGGAGCCAAAAAATAGGCAGCTGTGACGCCTACAACAATCGTAACAAAAGGTGTAACAATTAAGTCAATACGCGTTCTTTTGGAAACCAGCATACCGCAAAAGGCAGCAATAAGGGCAATGAAGAATACGGCCAAAGGGCCGCCAGCGCCGCCTAATTTGTTAGCAGCCTGACCTACAGCCACCAAAGAATAAAGAACGAAGGGAGGTGCTTGTAAAGCGTAACCGATGGATACTGCCATGGCTGCGCCGGTACCTGCCGTGGCATAGGCACCAATTTCGTTAAGAAACGGGAATTTAAGTAGATTGCCCAGGGTGTTAATAATTGTACCGATTAATAATGACGCAAATAGACCGTGAGCCATAGCACCAAGAGCTTTGATACCAATTCTGTCAAAAGTGAGTTCGATGTTTTGCTCTTTTAGATAAGCAGAAAAACCCTTTTCTTTCTGTTCGGACATTTTATACCCTCCTTGTATAAAATAAAATTAGTTTAAATCCAGAGTAATTAAACCTAATAACCGCAAGGTTTAGAGCCTCTTAAAAAAGTTTCATTTTTTCTCTTTATAACTAAAGACCGTTTACACAAATCAGGGGTCTTCCATAATAATACTTAGTATTATTATGGAAAAAACAGCCTCTCCTTGTTACACCTTTTGGTAACTTCTTTTTTTGAGTGTACCACCTCCTTATGTTTTAACGGCAGCAGCAAGTGTTAATGGGTATGTGTTCCTATTTGCTCTAAGAGTTATGAGATTGAATGTTCTCGGGTAATAAGCCGCAAGAATTGGTATTTCTTTTTGCATTTTTTTAGCCTGATATTTGTTTCCTTACTCTCATTTTGTTTTTTTTTGCTTTCACAGCTTAAAAGTTTTTGTTTTGTTATTTTTAGTGCTTTTATTGGTTTTTTACAGGCATTTTTTCCTGTTTCCGAACTTACTCGTAGCTGTTATTAAATTGATTGTATTCGCATAATTTGTGAGATATTATTTAAATCTAAGATATTATTTTGAATATACGTTCCAAAACAAACTTGATATTTTTAAATTGCTAAAATATTTTTTGTAACTATTATTATAGGTTTGACCGAGTTTGGGGTCCTTTATCTGAATTTAGGTATAACTAAGTTATGGGATTTTGCTTCAGAACAATCGTTTAATAGCGTTAAGAATGATTATGAGATTGATAGATGTAGGTTAATAAGCATGAATGGGTAATTCTTTTTAAATTTTTCTACTATGAATTGTAATGTTGCTAAGGCTGAAAATGAGCATTTTTATATGTGGTTTGAAGTATTTATTTAGTTTATTATTATATTCCGCTGCCAATTAATATCTTCTTCAGGAAAGTCAGATCTATAGTGTGCTCCTCTACTCTCTTTTCTTAAAATACAAGAATCTATTATCATTTTTGAGGTCTGGATCATATTTTGGCATTCAATCCAATCTCTCAATTTTAGAGGTTTTAAGTTTTTTATTTGTTGTTCTAGTTCTTCTACTTTATCTTTTGCTCGTTGCAGATCATCTTCATTCCTAACAATTCCTGCTGATTCCCACATATTTCTTCTTAATATATTTTTTATATTCGTTGGACTCTCCTCGCCTATATTAGGAACCCAATTAGCAGTTTCTTCTTTAACAAAGTTTACAGAAATCTTTGTTTTGCTTCCAGCATAATGAGCGGATTCCTCTCCTGCAATATGACCAAATACTACAGTTTCAGTAAGGGCATGCCCCGCTAACCGATTTGCTCCATGTAAACCTCCGGCTACTTCTCCGCAACAGAATAATCCTCTTACATCTGTAGATGTATCTGCATTTATTTTAACGCCGCCCATCATAAAATGAGCAACAGGTGAAACTTTGATTTGCTCACCTTTATATTTTAAATAATTGTCGTATAAGTCATCACATTCTTCTTTCATAAAATCCTTGTCGCAATCCTCTATATTAAGATATATTTCCTTTTGAAAAAACATTTCACGAGATAAAATATCTCTGTTCTCCAGCTCCTTTTTGGGATACTTATCCATAAATCTTTCGCCTTTTTCGTTTAAGTATTTAGCCCCATGGCTAAAAATATCTGGGAAAATATCGTGTTGAAAGGGATATACTGTTCTATATGGGTAGAACTGAATAAACTCCATATCTATCAAAGGCAAGCCAGCTCTTAAGGCCATAGCATACCCGTCCCCGGTTAAGTCATTGGTATTGCTAGTTTGGATGTAATTATATCCTCCTCCACCTGTCGCAATTACCACAGCTTTTGCACCGAGAAAATATAGGCGATTCTTATTTTCTATTAAAATTCCGCAGACAGTATCTCTTTCTATTACTATCTGAACTGCCATGTATCCTTCCATTATATTT
Organism: Tepidanaerobacter acetatoxydans Re1; assembly: GCF_000328765.2. Taxonomy (NCBI): domain Bacteria; kingdom Bacillati; phylum Bacillota; class Clostridia; order Thermosediminibacterales; family Tepidanaerobacteraceae; genus Tepidanaerobacter; species Tepidanaerobacter acetatoxydans. Next base: position 445,810 of record NC_019954.2, on the reverse strand, counting down.
ATGTTGTCTTTAGTTTTTATAATGTTCGAAAGCGGTATAGTAAGATGTTTGCCCATCTTAGGCTTGCATGCAGCAAAATATTTATGATTCTTGCCATCTATAAGTTTTTCTTTAAAGTTCAATCCGACTTTTAACTTTTCAATATTATCCATTTTTTGTGAGGCATGCTCTACGAAAGTATCTACTAAATCCCTATTATTAATATATCTGCCAGCCTCAATAATCTTATTTTTATATGAAAGCTTCTCCTTTAAATGGTCAGGGGGAAACCTATGAACCGATTTAGAAATAACAGAAGCACCGGATCTACCCACAGGTTTTTTTGATATAATGACTACGGATTTATCATAGTTGCTTGCTTCCAAAGCTGCATACATGGCTGCAAGCCCACCACCTATTACTGCTACATCTGTAATTCCTATATTCATTATTTGAAGCATGCTTTTGCTCCTTAAATAAGAAATGTTGTTTTGCCAGGTAGGGAAATCCCCCGCCTGGCAATGGTATTACCATAAACCATCTTCGCATTTGGCTTCTTCTTTTGTAAGTCCGCCAACTCTCGGGTGAGGCCTGCCACAGTTAGTAACAGAAAGTATTAAAACTATCTCATTGTCTCTAGGTGCGTCAGGTACTCTTACTTCCATAGCATCAAAATGCGATCTGACAAAAGCCGCATCCTTGAAATGCAGTGGTACATCTATGGCGCACCCTGGATATCCCATCTTTTTAGCTGATGGTATTATTGCCTTGCCTCCATTAACTTCGTCTCTAAAGGGTTTGCCCAGTTTTGGGTGAAGAAGTGCCGCTGCGTGTTCTAACTCTCCATTTCCGCCGACTATAGCTGCTTTTCCATAGCTTTCCACTTCTGTTTTATTCATGCCAGCGGCAGCAAGGGCTTTTTGGGTCAGTATTGGTGCGATTTCTACGCTCCACTCTGTCAATGGCGATAAATCCTCTACATATTTACCTGCAAATGGATTTTCAATTACTACTGCAGCAGCAGCCCGTTTGTGGGGTTTACCTTCAATTTCTTTTCCGCCATCGCTCTTGATCTCTTCAACAATGGTGTAAAACTTTCTTATTTTTACATCCATAATCCAAATTACTCCCTTCATTATTTTTTAAGCTATACCTTGGGGATGACTATAATTTCATTCCCAAGGCAAATGACCAATTCTTTGATAATTCCAACATTAATAAACGCGTCTGTTTAAATGTAAAAGTGCTATCACCTCCATTGCTTACTATAAACTCTAGTTGCACCCAATTCTATGGCTTATTTCAGTGTAGCATCGCTTGCATTTATCATTATTAATTAGAATCATGTGATAATCTATTTGCTCCCTTTTAAACACTCATATAAACATATATTGTTTTCTTAGCATATTGCCGCTTTGGTTACAGGTGGTGGCGTATTCCTACTTTTAGAAACAGCAATATTTCCATCGATTATAACCATTGAAATTCCAGGTAAATCACCCGCTTCGAGTGCCTTTAGGCAATCTTCTCCTACGGACCCCATAGGTGCATCCATGATTACAAAATCAGCTTCACGGCCTTCTTCGATAATTCCAACATTTAACCCATATATCCTTGCCGTATTACCTGTAGCCATACATATGGCCTTTTCAGCAGGAATCCCCGCCATAGAAGCTATATAGGCAATTGATCTCAATATTCCAAGTGTTATTATTCCTGTGCCTGATGGTGAATCGTTACCGAGTATTATTCTATCAAGTTGCCCTTTTTCATTAAGCCATTCTACTGCTTGCTTTAATACTTTGAAATTTCCACACTGGACAAGTTCTAAGGCATAGGATGTTTCGTCTATAAGTTTTTTAACTTCGTTTAAAGAAATCGCTGTGGGACCACCGTTTAAATGTGATACAACATCTGGATTCACTGTCATAACATCTTCCGCTGTTATAGTAGTGCTACCCGGAATCGAGGTTCCTCCCGTATGCATCATGACTTTAAAACCGTATTTTTTAGCCCACTCTACCATTGGTGCTGCTTCCTTTGGATTGTTAACTGTACCAAGGCCTATCTCGCCAACTATCCAAACGCCCTGCTTTGCTAATTCCTCGAAATCTTTTTCCGTCAATCCCTTTTCTAATATTAATCCACCACCGTGAAGTTTAACACCACCGGGTCTAGCATTTTTAGAAGACTTATAGGCAAGTAGAGCAAGGGCCTTTGTTCCTTCAACGTCTTTTGGTCTTCCCGGGGTATGGCATTCACCTGCGGATATCATGGTTGTTACTCCACCGTGAAGTGAACTGTTAATAAACCCTAACATGTTTTGTCTTGGTGTGAAATCACCTATAACAGGGTGTACGTGAGAGTCTATAAGCCCCGGTGTTACAGTTGTTCCTTGAGCATCTATAACTTTATCGCACTGAAACTTTTCTAGTAGTTTCTCATCGCCAATCCTCTTGATTTTTCCATCTTCTACAACAACGGTATTTGCCTCTGATATAGGATTATTAATATCTCCGGTAACCAAGATCCCTATGTTTTTAATGGCTAAAACTGACATGATCTCTTCTGCCTCCTTATTAATTGTTAATTTTGAAAAGTTACTTTATAATTAGTCACTTACTACTGCCTGTGGACAACCTTTTGCAGTTCCCTACACAGGTTTGAATTTTAATGCTTTGAAAAACTATATATTCATTTCACTATTGCTTTGTTGAACTTCTTTTTCAACTTGTTTATTTATCAAACAGTTTACTTAAGACTGTATAAATTACACCTGCGGCAACCATGCCTACAACAGGGGGAATGAAGAAGTTCGTTTTAAGTGAAATATATCCTGTAGTTCCACCTAAAACCCACGCTAACATTGCTAACCAATTTGTTGTAATATTTTCTTTTGAATTTTTTACAAAATAATATTCGGCTGTAAGTAACCCTGGTACAGGTGGTATTAGAACTGATAAGAATTGTATTATAGGCAGTATATATTTATAAATTCCCAAGGCAGCAAATACAGCTGAAACACCTGCTACTGCAATTGCTATTTGCATGTGACTTACTTTTCCTTTTGCTGAAGTTTCTCTTAAAACATTTTGTATTGCAAGGCTTGCCCCGTATATGTTATTGTCTTGGGTAGTCCAAAGGCAGAATATAGCTGCCACAAAAGCAACACCTGTAAGACCTAGCTCAGCCATTGCTAAAGTAAAATCACCTTGTCCTGTAGCAAGGGCTACCAGCGCACCTGCAAGCTGTAAACCAAAACAACCAACTATAAATGCTACTAAACCGGCTATTACTACATCTCTTTTGCTTTTTGCAAAACGACAGATATCCGGTGTAATTGTTGCACCAAATACCCAGCCACCAACTATTGAAGCTGTAGCAGCTGTAAAAGACATTGGTTTCTCAGGTATATAACTTGTTAGCCCAGCAAAACCATTCGTTGCATTGAATGCAGCAATAACACCAACTAAAGACATGATAAGTGCGGCAGGAACACCAATAAAGCTTACAACTTCTAACCCTTTATAGCCTCTAATTGCGGATTGCATCCATATTAATATTACAATTACAGCGGTAATAGGAATGCTAATCGGCCACCAAGGGAATGTAGTTTTTATAAGCCTTGAAAATATGTCACCATTCAATGATATCCATGTAACTGAAGACATTGCCAACAATAAAGAAAATATGCTAGAACCATTTTTGCCAAAAGCTCTTCTTGATAGAAATGCAGTGGACAATCCTGTCTCGTAAGCCATTAAACCCGTAATTATAACTATCGCAATCAATATCCCGTTCCCAATAAATAACGCTAATAGTGCTTTGTCAAAGGTCAATCCAACTCCAGCCGCTCCTCCGATAACGAAATTGGATAAGGCTATAGGATATCCTGCTAAAACAGCGGTCAGGCTTAATAAAGTTTTTCTTTGAGATTCCGGAACTGGTGCAAATGCGCTTTCATAAATATCGGTATTTTGCTCAACTTTTTTTGTCTCTGTTTGCATTAACTTTCCTCCTCATTAAAATACTTAATATTGGGAGCTGAGTTGGAGTGCACTTTCACAAATACTATTTTAGCTGCCAATACACCTTTTCACAATGAAAGTCACTCATGGGTTACTGCTAGTTCTTAATACAAACAACACATACATTCCTATTAGCTTTTTAAAAAAGTAAAATAAACTCTGCTGACAAAATTATTGATCTGGTTTAGTATTTATCCAACTGTTTAATTATTTTTTATATCTACACCCCTCCTCTTACATACTTGTTTTCTAATTCTCTTATCTCAGGCAATCCAATTAAATCATTAAACTCCTGAAAGGGGATCATCTTTTCAATAGAATCCCGTGTAGTACCTTTACTTTTCAATTCCTGCATTAGCTCCATCATTGATTTGGCAGTGGTATAAACTGATGCTGTAGGAAATATAACTAGCGCATATCCCATTTCCTCCAGCTCTTTGGCGCTAAACAGGGGGGTTCTCCCGCCTTCCACCATATTTGCCAGTGTAGGAACGTTAAGCTCTTTGTTGAGCCTTATCATCTCTTCTTTGCTCTCCGGGGATTCAAAAAATATAACATCTGCTCCAGCTTCAGCATAGGCTTTTGCCCGCTTTAATGCCTCTTCAAAACCCATAGATGTCCTAGCATCGGTACGTGCTATAATCACAAAGTCTGGGTCCTGTCTAGCACTTATTGCTGCCTCAATTTTCCCTAACATCTCATCCATTGAAACTACTTGACGACCTATCATGTGTCCACATTTTTTTGGAGCAACCTGATCTTCCAATTGTATAGCAGCTGCTCCTGCTTTTTCATACTCTTTAACGGTTCTCATAACATTTATTGCATTGCCAAAGCCTGTATCTCCATCCGCTATAACTGGTATATCCACTGCTGCAGCAAGTTTACTGACTTGATCCTGCATCTCCGTCATGGTTATCAGTCCTACATCGGGCTTGCCGAGATAACTGGCAGCCCGGCCATATCCTGTCATGTACACTGCATTGAAACCTACTTTTTCGATGACTTTAGCTGTTAATACATCATGAGCACCGGGTGCTACAAGAATTTGTTCATCTTCGATTAGTTTTCTTAGTAAAGTTGTTTTCTTCAACTTCAGTTCCTCCTTAAAGCTCATATTCCAAAATAATTTTTAAGTAATGTAAACGCATATTCTCGATCGATTTGTGATATAGCACCTGCTGCATACAAAAGATAGTTTTGGTCGATAAGGATTTCAGGATTCTCCGGGAGCAGGGAAAATTCGGGTTTTTTGATAGCATTTTCTATTCTTTTCTGCGCATCACTTAATTTGTTGTGAACAAAAAATCCGCCTACCCCTATTATGTACTTTACCTTTCTAAGGTCTCTGCCAATAGGCATCCCAGGTACTGTACCCATAATTGGATCAAACTCTTGGGTTATGAATCCCGCATGACGTTTTAAGGCAACTTCTATAGCGGTTTCTGCCAAAAGTTCATCGAATAGTTTTTCTCTTTCATTCTTAGGCAGATGCCCCGGATTCTTTTCTAAAAAGCGTACATATTGAGTAACTTCCCTTTCAACGGATTTATCATCAATATTTCTTTTCTTTAATAAACCTTTACTCCCCACCACATCGAGAATACCTTGAGCACTGACACGCATACCTAAATTTCCTTCTACGGTTCTATAGGCGACCTGCTTTTCATTGGCCACTATTAATCCTTTCTCTTCATCAGCTAGTTTTTCTAAGCTAGGAAGCACCGAGTGTACATCTGTAGTTGCACCTCCTAAATCAACCAGCACTAAGTCGCCCAAGCCTTTTTCATCATATACGCCCTTTGCGAGAAGTTCGGCTCCCATAAGTACCGCTCCAGGGGTAGGTATTATCTTGTCAGTGGTTATCTCTTGTTTCAGGGGAGCAAGGCCTGGAGCCTTTGTTATCTGTCGTATGAACTCCTGATGAATGGCTTCCCGAGCTTCCCTAACTCTAAGTTCATGAATTGTAGGCATTATATTTGGTACTCTTTCGTAGGCAACTCCGCCATCATGTAAGATCCCAGCTACTTCTGATTGAGAGTTGATGTTTCCTGCTATTATTACAACAGCCTTTATCCCGCTTTCCAGTATCAATTTTGCATTTTCAATGATGGAAGATTCGTCACCGCCGTCAGTTCCCCCAGCCAACAAAATTATATCTGGATTTATCTCTTTTAAAATTTCTACTCGGTATTCTGGGGGATCTTCTTGTGATACTATTTCCAATACTCGGGCTCCCGCATTCATAGCTACTTCTTTAGCAGCTTTTGCTGTAACTCTGGCCATATAACCCATAGCTACCATTCTAAGGCCGCCGGCGGCACTGCTGGTAGCAAGCACATGACAAGCATCGATAGATGTATCTCCGGTAGCTGCACATATTTTTGTCTTTCCCAGAGTTATTCCCTTGTATACATTTTCAATAGTAGTAGGTGCCTGAGCTGTAGCTACCAATCGACAATCTTTAAACAATCTTAGTTTTGTATAGGTGCTGCCTATATCGATAACAAAATAATCGTATTTGGCCACGAATATCACCTTTCTTTAGGTATATAGCAGTATCCCTCCATGATTCTTCTTGCAGTTCTACTTATGGCAGCCTTTTTAAGATTCCACTTTCCCTCTTCATGATTTGCACATACATCAATAGTAATTATTCCTGCAGGATGCCCTATTCTTAGAATTGGATCTTTGCCCCGATGTTTTTCTTTCATCACTTCATTTACTACAGTTCCATCAATTCTTGCAGCAGCACCTGTACAAATAGTCCCCGTTCCGGCATAAGTTTTGTGCATTATTTGCATAAACATCAATCTGGATACAAAATCTATATCTTCTTCCCTGATCTGCTGTCCTGTGGTAAAATCTTTATAATCTGAAGCCGGAGATACAAAGGCCACCATAGGAAAGGCTGGAGATTTCGTCTTAGCTTCTCTCCAATCCTTAACCATTCCAATGGTTTGTGCAGTTTTCGATCGGATTTCCTCGAGTATATCCAGTATCTTTTGATTGCCGTCGATTTCTTCAGGTGTCTCAGTGCCTGTTAGTCCTAAGTCTACAGCCCTAACAAAAACCATGGGATTGGCTGCATCCACTATGGAAACTTCCAATTCTCCTAAATTAGTTATTTGGATTTTATCTTTCACATTTCCCGTTGGTAATAGTTTACCGGTCTTGGCACCGGCAGTTTGAGAAAAATCAATGGAAATTTCTGCTCCTGTTCCAGGTACTCCATCTATTTTATAGTCTCCGAGCACTTTTGCTTTTCCGTTTACCACTTGGACCTGCTCTATTAGAATAGAGTTAGTGTTTGTATTGTGAACTCTTACTATCGTATATGGCTCTTCAACCTTTACTAGTCCTTCATCTATAGCAAACGGACCCACTCCTGATGAAATGTTGCCACAGTTGCCTGAATAATCAATGGTAGGCGCTACATAAGACACTTGCCCAAATGTATAATCGATATCGGCATCAGATCTTGAAGGAGGACCAATAATGGCTACTTTGCTTGTTAATGGGTCTGCGCCCCCAAGGCCGTCAATCTGTCTTACATCCGGACTTCCGAATATCTTCAAAATTGTCTCATCCCTCTTATCCTTATCCTTGGGCAAATCTTCATCTCTTAAGAATATACCTTTGCTGGTTCCCGCCCTCATTATTACAGCCCTTATTTTTTCCTGTTCCATAGAGTTCTCCTCCTGTAAGTATTTTAGAAAACATTATTTTTGAGTCTTTTCATCAATCCATGCCACAATATCATCCAACTTGGAACCAGGACCAAAAAATCCGTCAACTCCAAGAAAACCGGGGCCTTCATTTTTAATTTTATCCTCGTATTCTTTGTGGTCTTCTTCCTTTTCTGCAATCCTGCCCCCAGCCATTAGCACAACATCGTCTCTTATGCCCAGTTCCTGTAAACGCTGGTTCACCCGTGGAAATAAGGTAATTCCAAGACCCAAAAGGTTACTGACTCCCACTACACTGGCTTTAGTCTCTGCAGCCACTTCTGCTACAGTTTCCGGTAGGTTCATGCCCCTTAAGAATATAACCTCGTAACCTGCCTGTTGGATGGCTTCTCGAACTTGGTTTATCCCAACTACGTGAGCATCGGCTCCAACTGTGGCAAGTACTACTTTATGTTTTTTAGTAATTGGAACCTGTTTAGGAACTTGAACTTTCTCTTTAGTAACAGGCATATATTTTTTGTCCACTCCCAGTGGAGTATAGCCTGGTACATATCGTCTGATTCCATCAGGATCCCGATGGGTTTTTACAAATCGCTTCAAGTCCCACCCTCCGGCTCGGGGAGTATCTAATATACCGCTTTTACCGGCTTTTACTATTAGCTCTATAAGCTCCTCGGGATTGTACCGCTTCCAGAAATCCTCAGTGATCTGCTCTGGCTTAAGCATGGTTGATTCACCTAAAGCAGCTGTTAATACTGCCAAGGCCTCCTGTTTTATTTCGTTTTTGCGCTGCGTGATATATTCATCATGGATATCAATTTTATAAGTGTTTTCAAATACATTCATAGTGGCCCAAATGGCTTTTGCCATAGATTCCCCTGTAGGTATTCCCACAGATTCGGCAGCTTTTGGTCTATAGAAATTGGCACCGCCCAATTTTGCACTTATAGCCATTCTAGCAAAGTGGGCTTGTTCCACTGTTAAATCAGCAGGAGGATTCTGGAAGGTTTCGGGAACTACAACAATGAACTCACTCCATATCATCTCTCTGAAGGCTTTCATCAGTGCTAGATCTGCCATAAGGTTTATACCGGCTACATTCATTTGAATACAACTCAAAGCCCGGTCAAGACCCCCCAAAACTGCTAATCCTTCAGCTAATAAGCACATTGCTAGAGCCATTCCATCGGTACCTTCAATATTGTTTATATGTTTGTGAGAATCAAGTTGGACGAAAATATTGTTTTCCGCACAAATCTGAATAGCTTTAAAACCGTTTAACACCTTGGTTTTATAATCATGAATACCTCGACCTCCAAAATGCACGTGGATAACCGGCCCTATATCAGTACCATCGAAACCAGCTATAAAAGAGTTTAATATGGATAAGTGTGGAGTATCGCCGGTGGCATTAATCCGCATTGGGTGTTTTGAACCCCCACCCAGTTTCACAAACTCTCGCTCACCAAGAGGTGTAATCCCACCTTTACCTCGGGACTGTTCTATCAGTTCGATGCCGTCTAAAGGATCTATATGGCGAGTCGCTTCCGAGTGTACGAAGTGAAAAAGAGTAGTACCTAGTTTTTCCGCCATATCGTACATATGTTTTGATTCTCTGTAAGTTTCCTCCGCGGTATTTCTGCCCAGTATAGGATTCATTATAGGAATGCTGTCTTTTTTGGCCTTTCTTCCTAATTCCGTCAACCGGTACCCGCTTCTCATCACTCCGTTAACTTCCCGGGGATAAGGCTCTGGAAGCCCTTGAATAATTCCTTTTTCATCGATATATGGCATTTTAACATCAAATGCCTTTTCATAGGCTTTTATTCGCTCCATATCTTCTTTGATAATTCTTTCAGTATTAGGCCTTTTTACAGTCAATTAGCTCACCTCTCTCACACAGTATATCCCTTACACGATTTATAAGACCGCCGGCTCTCAGTGTAGCCAAAGCCGGTTCGGAAAGTTTTTTTAACTCATAGACCCTACCTGAATCAATATGCAGTAAAATTCCCGATTCAATATCAACTTCTACTTGATCGCCTTCTTGAATTTCTCTTTTCATTAGGTCTATGCACTCAGATGTGATTACCGGCAACCCGATATTTATAGAGTTTTTTCTGAATATCATAGCAAAAGAAGCGGCTATAACGGCACCAACTCCAGCGTCCTTTAAGGCCACAGGTGCCTGTTCCCGGCTTGAACCGCACCCGAAATTTTTGCCTCCTATGATCACATCCCCAGGTCTTACTTTTTCGACAAAATCCGGAATTGAGCTTCCCTTTAATGCATAATTTTTTAGTTGACAAGCTGGAACCGACATGGCATAGCCGGGTAAAATCTGATCTGTATCTATGTTATCTCCCAGAAAAAATACTCGACCTTTAACTTTTTTCACAATCATCCCTCCATGGCAAAACGCTTCCCGGACTTACAATGTATCCGGCTATGGCACTTTCCGCAGCCGTTCTGGGAGAAGCCAAGTAAACCTTTGCTTTATTGTGGCCCATGCGACCGGGAAAGTTCCTGTTTGTAGTGGAAACGGCAATATCGTCTTCACTGAGTAAACCTTGATGGGCACCGAAGCACGGCCCACATCCCGGATTTACCACAATAGCACCAGCATCGCGAAATATTTTGGTTATACCTTTGTGGTCCATTTGTTCGATAACTTTCTTGGATGCAGGAACTACTATCATGGTCACCATATCGGATATTTTTTTTCCTTTTAAAACCTCGGCAGCAATCTCCATATCTTGAACACGACCATTAGTGCAACTTCCTATAACAACTTGAGTTATTGGTGTCCCCTCTACATCTTTCACCGGTTTGACATTGCCCGGAGAATAAGGGCAGGCTACTTGTGGCTGTATGTCCGATGCTTGTATCCTGTAAGTTGCCTCAACTTCTCCTATGGGCTCACCTTGGTTCACATACCCTATCATGGCCCCCATCTCTATGGCCATATTGGATATAGTCATCTTTTCATCAAAGGACATGTTTGTGATAGTATTACCGCCAAAAATCACCGCTTTGTCCGTAAAACCGTGGGTGCCAAATTTGCCTATTAAATAAAGAATGACGTCTTTGGCATATACGCCGGGATTTAAATGCCCTTCAACCTCAATTAGATAAGTTTGGGGCACTTCTATATCTATAGTTCCTAAAGCCATTACCGCTGCCAGTTCTGTTGCTCCTACGGGAATAGCTACGGCACCGAAGGCACCGGCTGTGCATGTATGAGAATCGGCGCCTACCACAATATCTCCCTCTTTGTATAGGGCTTTCTCAGCCGCCAATTGATGAATGACTCCATCTCCCTGGTGGTACAATTTAATTCCCATATCTTTGTAAAAGCTTTTTAAACTATTATGTTGCAATCGTGAATCAACAGAAGAAGAAGGTATGTTGTGATCTATGACAAATACTACTTTGTCCTTGTCAAAAACTTTCTCGGCACCGATTTTTCTAAATTGTTCTATGGCCATCGGACCGGTAACATCATGGGCTATTGCCAGATCTACAGGCACACACAATTCATCTCCCGCTTTCACTGTTTCTTTTCCGGTCTTTTGCGCTATAATCCGTTCAATGATATTCAAGCTTAGTTCACCGCCCCTTAAGGATTTATAACTACTATACCCAGTTCTTTTGCTATCTTTAAAGCCTCATCTTTAGAAGGGCTTGCATCTCTTAGAACTAATCGTCCCCCGCCTCTATTTAAAGTATCTACCATAGAAGTCACTTCTTCTGCCACTATGGTAATTCTCTGCACCTGATATTCCTGGGTTTCTAAAATCTCCACTTCTATTCCTTTTTCCTTGACTTTATCCATAACTTTACCGTACATCTCATAATCAGCAGTAGAGGATCCGAACACAGCAGCCATCAGTATGCCAGGGATATTTATCCCTCGCCGGGCAAAAAGTTCAGGATAAAGCTCTATCTTTACTTTTTTAATATTTCCCTTACATAAAAAGTGGGCAATTCGTGCTGCATTAGTAGGAGAACCCACTGCTTGACTGCTACCGCCTACAACAGCTTCACCTAAGGTTTCCGTAATAGGTCTTGCACCGGTGACAAGCCTTTTTGAAATTTCCTTGGCTTCCTTTATGGTTTCTTCAATTCTTGTTTTTTCTTTTGATTTAACTGTGTCGTCTATCAGTTCTTCCACCATGGGCTTTGTTTTGAAAAAAGGCTCCATGAACTTTATCACAGTAGGAACAATCTCTTTGGCTGAAATAGGATGAATCTCTGCAGCCATAGATACCATAACATCTATCGGAACATTCACCTCGATGTTAGTATTTATTGCTAGACTTGCAGCCATTGCCCCTATTAATATGGCTCCACCGATATGGGTGGCGCATAAACCCGGCACCATAACCCTAGGAGTGCACGGAACTGCAATTGTAGGAGACAAGGCTAAAACCATAGCTCTTTCCATTGCCTGGGGGCTGCCTCCTTTAAGTTCTACAAAAGCTGCAGCCATGGCACAAGCTCCTGCACCGAAGCCTTCCATATTACAGCCGGTGCCAATTTTGCCCACTCTGAATACGGATCCTACCTTCAAAATAAGGCTGGCCAACTGAGCAATTCGATCTTGATCATAACCGCTATCCATCATGGCTTTTATGAAGCCCGTATAGGGGCAAGGATCTCCTGTACCCGCACATGGCCTAAGGCCTATAGTATGATTTCCCACTTGGGCTGCTAAGGTATACATTAATGCCTTATCGATAAATTCATCTTCAAAGATTTTAGACCCATCAATAGCTGCAAGTTCAGCACCCACTTTACCAAACAGCAGGCTTTCTCCTGTAGTCATACCAATTTCTACAGCTTTAAGATTATGCTCAAACTGTTTTAGGACAAGGTCTAAGACTTCTCCTCTGTTTTTACCCGTCTGATTTTGCGCCTCTTCAATGACCACAACTGCTGGACTTGATTTGGTCTCATTAGCGATCTCTATTACTTCTCCCAAAGTTAAAGGCATTTTTTGTTCAATTAGACTCTTAAGTTTAGCAGTAGCCACTTCATTCCTCCTTCCTTACCGTAATGCCAGACCATTTTTCATAAAGTTTTACAACTGAGGAAATATCCTTTTGTCCCAAGCCTTCAGCCTTAGCCATTTCATAAATTTGCTGAGCCATATTTCCCATGACAAGAGGTAAGTTTAGGTCTTTTGCTGTATCAACTGCCAATTGCAGATCTTTATATTGTAAATCAATCATAAAACCCGGTTCAAAGTTACCCTGTGATATAAATTTCGGATACTTGGCTTTGAGTGCATAAGAGTTGCCTGAACTGTTTGTGATAACTTCAAACATTACTTCAGGATCCAGACCTGCTTTTACACCCAGTGTTAGAGCTTCCGCCACAGCAACCATATTAGCTCCTAGCAAAAGATTGTTCACGAGTTTTACAGTATCTCCTGCTCCTACATCGCCAACGTGATAGATAGTTTTACCCATAGTTTCAAGAATTGGCATTACTTCGTGTAATATTTCTTTTTTTCCTCCCACCATTATAGTCAAGTTTCCAGATTCCGCCCCGGCAGAACCTCCACTGACAGGTGCATCTAGAATTTCTACCCCTTTTTGGCTTGTTTTTTTGTAAATATCACGGATAGCTTTAGGAGTGATACTGCTTAAGTCTACTAATATAGTGCCGGGTTTTGCCTTAGAAAGAATGCCGTCTTCTCCTAGTATTACATTGGTTACGATTTGTGAATTGGGTAAGGACATTAATATTACATCAGTGTCAATAGCTACATCGCCGGGGGAGCTTCCGACTTCGACTCCCAGCTTTTCAAATTCCATAACCGCATCTTCCATTACGTCGAAAACTTTTAGATTATACCCTGCATTATGTATGCGCTTTGCCATGCGACTTCCCATTACACCTAAACCGATAAAACCTATCTTCATTTTTGACCTCCAATATTGTTTTTAATTAACATAACAGGCTTTATGCTTTAAACAGTCAATAATATATACTTGCAAGTTTTATGCCGTTAAAACAGCCTTAAAAAAGGCCACATATTCAACAAAAAGCCCAGAAAGTATTGCAAATATGAAATGCTTCCTGGGCTTTTATCAGAATACACAGTATAATTGAAGATTGCATCATTTCGTTTTTGTTATGTAATTTCAAAAATGAAATGTTTTCAGACTTCAATATTTAATTCTTTGATTTTTCTCCACAGAGTAGTAGTGCTTATTCCAAGGATCTTTGCAGCTTGTACTTTTACCCCTTTTGTTTCTTTTAGCACTTTTTCTATTACTTTTTTTTCATAATCGGCCAACATAGCCGACAATCCTTGACTTGCATCCCCTATATCATCCATATTGAATTTAAAGCTTAGGTGATCTTTAGTAATGTATTTATCATTTCCTAAGATATTAAAGGCCTTTTCAAGACAATTTACAAGTTCTCTGACATTTCCTGGCCAATCATATTGCATAAGCAGCCTTGTAGCCTCATCATCAATTTTCTCTACATATTTTCCAAAGATCACGTTCATTTTTTTTACTATCTCACTAGCTATGAGAGGTATATCCTCCCTTATCTGCCGCAAGGGTACCAATTTAATGTCAAATACATTTAATCGGAAAAATAAATCCTGTCTGAATTTACCATCTTTTACCATTTTATCTAAGGGCTTATTAGTGGAAGCTATTACTCGAACATCAAGTGGTATAGCCTTTCTTCCGCCTAAACGTGTTACTTCCCGCTCCTGAAGAACTCTTAGAAGTTTTGCCTGTAAATCAATGTCCATCTCGCTGATCTCATCTAAAAATAATGTACCCCCATTAGCTTGTTCAAATACTCCCGGGTGACCACCTTTTTTTGCACCGGTAAAAGCACCACTTTCGTATCCAAAAAGCTCACTTTCTATTAAAGTAGGCGGTAGAGCAGCACAGTTTATAGCCACAAAGGGTTTATTATGCCGCTCGCTGGCATTATGAATCGAGTGGGCAAATAACTCTTTGCCCGTCCCTGTTTCACCGTAAATTAGGACATTTGAATTGGATTTTGCCGCTAGTTTTGCAGTCTCTTTTAATTTTCTCATTGCCGGACTTTCCCCTATAATATCTGAAAAGTTGTACTTCGCAGTTTGATGTTTTCTTACTTCACTTACAAGTTTATTGCTGCGCCTGACCATTTCTTCGTTATTAAATCCGAAGCCAAATTCTTTGGTTATTGGTATTCGCACAGCCATGGCGCCGCTGACAGACGAAGATTCTCCGATAACAGGTTTTTGCTTTATCATTGATTCTCTGGCGCCCTTGCTTACTAACCCCAAATTTTTATGGTCTGTATTGCCTTTGGAATCAACAGTTGCTATTCTTTTACCTTGACTGTCAAATACTACCGCTTCTCCCCCTGCTACACGGGCTATAAAGGGCAGAGACTCTATAAGGGATAATTTCAAATCATTATTTCGTTTAACCCTTTCTATGTTGCTGCAAGCTAAGACATACTCACTTATGGGCAGGCACCACGATTCCGCTCCATCTTCCAGTTGAGACATGCCACTAATAGCTTTGCCTGTTTGAGCTGCCTTTTTTGCAAGCCCAAATACTACACCCTTTAAAGATTCTATTTCATTACCAGATGAGTCAACGGTTTTTAATCTTACTCCATCTCTATCAGTTACAGTGGCATAACCTCCGGTTATTCTAGCTAAGACTTCCAAACAGTCTATCAAGATTTCCTGTAAATTTGCGTTCATTAAGTATGCCCCCTTAAGTATACCCCCTTAAGTATACCCCCTGTTGATCCTGTTAATTATGACTGAATTATTTAGTAATTCGACAAACTTGTTTTAAAACCCTTCTTTAAAACAATAATCGGGTAGTAGATAGACAATTATTTTATCTACCTCCTACCCGATTTTTTTACCTCAAATATAGCTTATCACATATTTAGTCGGTAATTGCAATATAACGATAAACCAAGAAATTGTTTAATGTAAGGTCTTTCTAAAAAGATTTTTCAGAAAGACAGCGCCGTTTTATAACGCCGCCGCCTAATACTTTATCACCGTTATAAAATACCACTGATTGGCCGGGGGTAACGGCTTTTTGAGGATTTTCAAAAATTACTTTTACCGTATCGATATCAAGTGGGATGATTTCGGCCGGCTTTTCAGCAAAATTGTACCTTATTTTTACATTTGCACTAAACTTTTCGTAAGGTGCATCTATTGATACCCAGTTAATTTGATGGGCTGTAAACTCCTTTATATAAAGGTCTTTTTCGTCCCCTAAAATTACGGCATTATTCCGAGCATCTATATCTACTACATAAAGAGGCTTACCGGCAGAGATGCCAAGGCCTTTCCTTTGGCCTATTGTATAAAACGAAATGCCTTTATGCCTTCCAATTACCTTGCCGTTTATATCTATAAATGGCCCTTCTTTGATTTTGTCCGGGACTTTCTTATATAGAAAATCACGGTAATTGGTATCGATAAAGCAAATCTCTTGGCTGTCAGGTTTGTCCGAAACAGATAGACCTATTTTTTGAGCTATTTGGCGAATTTCCTTTTTTGTATAATTGCCCAGCGGAAAAAGGACATGCTCAAGTTGGCGCTGAGTCAAACCATATAAAACATAAGATTGGTCCTTGTCGCTGTCGACAGATTTTTTTAAAATATATCGGCTTAGAGTATCATCATATTCTACCCTGGCATAATGACCGGTTGCAAGATAAAAAGCGCCAAGTTCAAAAGCCGCTTTTAGAAGTTCGGTAAATTTTAAATATTTATTGCAAACAATGCAAGGGTTTGGCGTCTTGCCGGACAAATACTCGTTTGCAAAATATTTTATGACTTTTTCATTAAAGCAGTGTTTTAAATTTACCACATAATGCGGTATGCCTAGTTTTTCTGCTACAAGCCGGGCGTCCTGCACAGCTTCGCTAGAGCAGCCGCCTTCTTTAGCTTCGACTTTGCGTGGCGCATCATCGAATATTTGCATAGTTATTCCGATTACTTCATATCCCTGCTCTTTTAACAGATATGCACAGACAGAACTGTCTACCCCTCCGCTCATCGCTACTGCAACTTTATTTTTGTTCAATATTAACCCCTACTTTTTTTATAATCATTTATCGCTTCCTTAAGCGCGTCAGCAGCAAGATTTGAACAATGCATTTTGCTCGGTAAAGTTTTCTGAACTTAATTATAGCATAAATTACATCATTGTAATAATAGATCGGAAAAGCTTCGATAAATTCATTTATCCATAGAACACATAACTTTAAGGTTGATAAAATTTACGACAATGATAAACTAAAGACGGTAACTTCGTAATTTGATGCCGGCATAGTTAAAGAATAGAAAATTGCAGGGAAAAATAAAAAAGTAAAGGGGTCAGGGAAATATCTGATTTAATGCTCAAACGGCTCTTGTTTATAATAGTTTTTGTTTTGCTGTTCTCTTTTCTGATAATTGAAAGCTTGATTATAGTCAACTCATTTTCTAATGATGATATGCCCGTTGATTATATGATAATTTTGGGTGCAGGATTATATGGCGATGAACCGTCACCGTCTCTGAGGTATCGGCTGCAGCAAGCTTTAGAATACGCAAATAAATACCCTCAAGTGCCCATAGTAGTATCCGGCGGCCAAGGTTCCAATGAATGGATAAGTGAAGCTGAAGCAATGCAGCGCTTTTTGGTGAAACACGGAATCAAAGAAGAAAGAATAATAAAAGAAGATTGCTCAACAAATACCGGTGAAAATTTACTTTTTGCAAGAGAAGTAATTAAATATACAGGTAAGGCAGAAAGACCGAAGGTCATGATTGTAACCAGTGAATATCATATGTTCCGTTCCAAGTTTTTAGCAAGGCGATACGGATTTATCCCATACGGGATATGTGCGCCCACTCCGGCATATCCCAGATATTTAAAGCCTCTATATTACATACGGGAATATTTTGCTGTGATTAAATCCTTTTTATTTGATTAGCTTCATGCTCAAAGGCCTAGGAGGCGACAGGCGTTTTGTCCGCTTACTAGCTCTTGTTCTTCTTGGCTTAGGCCGGATTCTGATATTTCCTTAAGGTACCTTTTCATAGGCAGCAAGGGAAAATCACTTCCAAATAGCACTTTATGTAAAACTTCGATATTACCGGCTGCTTTATATATATTTTTATTATAAAGCAAAGGAGATGCAGCCGTATCATAATATACGTTTTGATTTTGTTTTTTTATCTCAGGCATCAATTCATAAAACATAAGCCCACCGCCCCAATGGGCAAATATAACTTTAATGTCGGGAAAATTTTGAGCAAAGGCACCGGCTTTTTCTGGAGTGGTGTTAGTCTTTCCGGCATAGTAATGGCCTACAGGCTCATTTGTATGGATTATCAGGGGAAGTTCTCGCTCTATACATAAATTAGCTAGGTTTGACATCTCTTTAGAATCTGCTATATCAAATCCCTGCCCTTGAGGAAAAAGTTCTCCAACGCCCTTAAGTCCGGCAGCTCGGCATCTGTCAATTTCCTTTTCCAGTTCCGTCGCTGTAGGCATAGCTACCATATATCCTATTAGTTTTTCGGGATATTTCTTTACGGCTTCAGCCGTATAGTCGTTGACATAACGGCAAAGACCCATATCTTTAAAGGCAAACCCAAAGATGACTGCCTTATCAACCCCTGAGCCTTCAAGTTCTCTTACAACATCATCAGCCGTAGCAAACTTATTTACAGGACTTTCACTTAGAAGCTTAAAGTAGTCCTCTTTTTCAGCTATTTTCTTCCAGTCTTTTATAATATCCGGCGGTGTTACATGTACATGAAAATCTATCTTCAAGTTTAACAATCTCCTTTTTTATTTAATTGCTATTAATGCCGTTCTTTAAGTTTACTTAAATTTTCTAAATATGGCGGCCTCATAATACCCTTCTCTGTTATTATTCCTGTTATATTCTCATTAGGTGTCACATCAAAGGCGGGATTATAAACATCTATGCCTTCCGGAGCAATTCTTACGCCGTTTATATGAGTAACCTCAGTTGCAGCCCTTTCTTCGATTACTATCTCTTTGCCGCTTTTTATATCAAAGTCAATAGTTGAAATAGGCGCTGCAATATAGAAAGGAACCTTAAAATCTTTTGCCATTTGTGACAGCATAAATGTGCCTATTTTATTGGCTGTATCGCCATTTAACGCAATCCTGTCAGCTCCCACAATAATTACATCAATTTTTCCATCTCTAATTAGCACGGCAGCTACACTGTCGGGGATGAGCTTAGCTGGAATCTTCTCCTGCACCAGCTCCCATGCCGTAAGCTTGGCACCTTGAAGCCGCGGCCTTGTTTCGTCGGCAAAAACCCGTATGTTCTTACCCATGTAGTGAGCTTCCCTTATAACGCCTAGTGCTGTGCCATATCCTGTGGTAGCAAGGGCACCGGCATTGCAATGAGTCAGTATGGTAGCTCCCTCCGGAACAATTTCATTTCCATACCTGGCTATGGCTTTATTTGTTTCTAAGTCTTCTTTCTCTATATTTTTCGCCTCATCTAATAAAATCTCGTAGATTTCACTATTTGCTCTATCTCTATTTACTTCTAAAACATTCATCATCCTCCGAACAGCCCACATCAAATTTACCGCTGTAGGTCTTGCATTTCCTACAATTGCAGCACTTTCTTTTATTTTTTCTAAAAACTTTTCTTTCGGCAAATCTAAAAATTTTTTAGCGGCAAGGACTATGCCATAAGCTCCGGCAACTCCTATGGCCGGGGCTCCACGTACTATCATGTCCTTTATGGCAAACTCCACATCTTTATATTCTTTACATTCAAACATAGAAAGTTTTTCCGGCAATTTTCTCTGATCAATCAAGTAAAGTTTTCCGTCCTTAAATTCTAAACTTTGAATCGAAGTCATTTGAAATAACCTCCCTGTGTAATCGTAAACTTAAAGCAAACTGTTTCTTGAATTACATTTCGATAATTCTCATGATTTTTCCTTCTTAAATATCTGCCAGCAATAAGCAAAAAGACCCGCAAATCACTTTGCGAGTCTTTTTATTTACGTTTTATTAATACATCATGTCTCCGCCGGGCATGGGTGGCATTGGTTTTTCTTTTTCCGGAATATCGGTTACAACAGCTTCTGTGGTAATTACCAAGGATGCTATGCTAGCCGCATTCTGGAGTGTCGATCTCGTTACTTTTGTCGGATCTACAATACCCTTAGTAAGCATATCGCCATATTCTTCGCGTAGGGCGTCAAATCCAACGCCTTTTTCACTGGCCTTCAGTTTTTCTACAACAATTGAGCCTTCATAGCCGGCATTTGCTGCAATTTGTCTTACCGGTTCTTCTAATGCTCTCTTTATTATCTTTATGCCAATAGCTTCATCGCCTTCTGCTTGGATTTTATCAAGCGCTGGTATGGCATCAATAAAGGCTGTTCCGCCACCTGGAACTATGCCTTCTTCTACAGCAGCTCTTGTAGCAGACAGAGCATCTTCTATGCGAAGCTTCCGCTCTTTAAGTTCTGTTTCAGTAGCGGCACCGACTTGAATGACAGCTACACCGCCGGCTAATTTTGCTAAGCGCTCTTGAAGTTTTTCCCGATCAAAATCGGATGTGGTTTCTTCAATCTGGGCTTTGATTGCGCTAATACGCTTCTTAATATCTTCAGTTTTGCCGGAGCCTTCGACAATTGTAGTATTTTCTTTATCTACTCTTACCTGTCTTGCCCTGCCCAGCATGCTCATATCAATATTCTTAAGATCCATACCAAGGTCTTCGGAAATCACCTGTCCACCAGTCAAAATAGCTATATCTTCCAACATTTCTTTTCTGCGATCTCCAAAGCCAGGAGCTTTAACTGCTACACATGTCAATGTTCCGCGCAGTTTATTAACAACTAGTGTTGCAAGTGCTTCGCCTTCTACGTCTTCTGCAATTATAACGAGTTTCTTGCCCTGCTGTACTATTTTCTCCAGGATGGGTAGCAGGTCTTGAACTGTTGTAATCTTTTTATCAGTTATCAAAATATAAGGATCATCAAGGACAGCTTCCATTTTTTCAGTATCGGTTACCATGTAGGGAGATATGTATCCCCTATCAAATTCCATTCCTTCAACTACTTCAAGGGTAGTTCCCATTGTCTGTGACTCTTCAACAGTAATGACACCGTCTTTACCTACTTTTTCCATAGCTTCGGCAATAAGTTCTCCGATTTCTTCATCGGCTGCCGAAATTGATGCTACTTGCGCTATAGCCTCTTTCGTTTCAACGGGTTTGCTGAAGGTTTTAATCTCTTCGACTACTGCATCTACAGCTTTTTTAATACCCTTTTTCAAAATTATAGGATTGGCGCCTGCCACTACATTTTTCATACCTTCATGTATAATGGCCTGAGCAAGCAAGGTTGCTGTAGTAGTTCCATCACCTGCATCATCTTGTGTCTTTGTAGCAACTTCCTTTATTAGTTGAGCTCCTGCATTTTCATAGGGGTCCTCAAGTTCTATTTCTCTTGCTATGGAAACACCGTCATTAGTAATAGTGGGTGTCCCAAACTTCTTCTCTAAAACAACATTACGTCCTTTAGGTCCTAAAGTTACTTTAACAGTATCAGCAAGCTTATCAATACCTTCCAATAAAGCTCTACGAGCATCTTCTTCGAATTTTATCTGTTTTGCCATTTAAAAATCCCTCCTCGCATTTTTATTCCAATATAGCTAGAACATCACTTTGTCTTAATATCAAATACTCTTCACTATCTAGTTTAACTTCTGTCCCTGCATACTTGGAGAAAATAATTTTATCTCCTACTTTTACTTCTAATGGAACCTTTTTCCCATCAATGATTTCACCGGACCCAACTGCGACTACTTCACCTTTCTGAGGTTTTTCCTTCGCAGTATCTGGCAATACTATGCCTCCCTTAGTCCTCTCTTCTTCCTCCAAAACTTTGATGACAATTCGATCACCTAGTGGTTTAATATTCATTGTATAACCCTCCTTTTATGATTTTATTTATCAATCTTGTTTAAAGCAAAAGCTTTTAACAAAGCATGAAGGACACTGCTGTTAAATTCTATTAAGCAAGTTGTTAGCACTCCATCGTGATGAGTGCTAACTTCATTTAATATGATATACAAAGCTTCCATTAAAATCAATTTCTCTTATTCTCGCTGTTAGTTGAATAAATTGTATTTTTGCCGATTATGCTGCTTTTTTCTTTATTTTTCGCGTTATTTAAATAAAATCCACTTTTGTATTTTTCCACTTATAGAAGAAAAATATGCATGTTTTATGCGAATATATTTATAAATTATCATTTTTGTTAGTGACATTTTGATTGATTTAGATTATAATATGATATAAAATCTAATGTTTTATTATATATAGGATGTGGGAGTGTACCTAGGGTTCCGGCTATATTGCGTCTGGTCCAAGCGGTACAGCTAGTTTTTTCTAGTACACCGTGAGTATAAAAGACTCTAGCGGCAGGTTCCACTTATGGCTTTGTCATGAGTAATCTGCTATTTTTTTATACTTGGAACTTTGGGGGTGGTGTATAATATAGTAGGGTTGAAGTCTAAAGTAGTTTAAATATTTACGAATTGAGTTACTTGTCTGAAGAAAGCTTATTTTTATTAATATCATTAATATCATTTTGAAAATACTCGCAGGAGGTTATTTTATGCTTATGTCTAAACACTCAAGGTTTCTAACCATACTTTTTATAATTATGTTGACAGCAGCACTTTTATCCGGCTGTAGCCAAAATCAGTCGGAAAAAAGTCCTGATACATCACAACCAGCAAAAGCTGATGAAACAATTAAAATTGGTACTATAGGTCCTCTTACCGGAAATATTGCTACTTATGGTCTAAGTACTAAAAACGGTGTAGAGATAGCTGTGGAAGAGTTTAACCAAAACGGTGGAATCAACGGTAAGCCTATAAAGCTAATATCGGAAGACACACGCGGCGAACAAACCGAAGCTGCTAATGCTGCTTCAAAACTCATAGAGCAGGATAAGGTAGTAGCCATTGTCGGAGGCGTAATAAGCTCGGAAACGCTCACTGCCGGTCCGATAGCCAATGATGCTAAAGTTGTTATGATTTCATCTTCATCAACAGCAGCCGGAGTTCCGGAAATTGGTGATTATATTTTCAGAAACTGCCTGTCAGATGAAGTTCAAGCTATACAATTAGCTGAATACGCCGTTAAAGAATTGGGACTTAAGAAATTTGCCATAATGTTTACAAACAATGATTATGGTCTTTCCCTCAAGGAAGCTTTTGAGGCAAAAGCTAAAGAACTTGCAGGAATAACAGCCATAGAAACCTATAATGATGGCGAGAAAGACTTCAGGGCTCAGCTCACTAAGATTAAAGGAACAAATCCTGATGCTTTATACATCGCAGGTTATTATACCGAAGCTGCCAAGATAGCCCAACAGGCAAAAGACCAGGGTCTTAATGTTCAAATTCTCGGCGCAGACGGTTTTTATTCCCCGGTATTACTTGAATTAGGCGGTGATGCCGTGGAAGGTGCAGTTTTTACAGCCGGATTCTTTACTGATGATCCTTCTGAAAACACACAGAATTTTGTTAAGGTATATAAAGAGAAATTCAACAGTGAACCTGATATGTTTGCGGCCCAAGCATATGACGCAACAATGATACTGCTAACTGCTATTAAAAACACTGATGGCAAAGGCGGAGAAGCCCTTCAACAGGAAATGGCAAAAACTAAGGATTTCCCAGGTATCACTGGAAATACATCTTTTACAGATGTTGGAGATGCAATAAAAGATATAATTATATTAAAAGTAGAAGATGGGAAATTTACCAAGCTTCGTTAACAATAACAGTTGATGTTAGATAAATTTGTCAATGGATGGACTAGTCCATCCATTGACTTTGCCCTTTAGAAAGGAATTGATTTAGAAATGTTTTTCGAACAAATAATAAATGGTCTAACACTTGGCAGCACATATTCATTAATAGCTCTCGGTTATACAATGGTATATGGAATTTTGGAACTTATTAACTTCGCACACAGCGAAATATATATGATTGGAGCCTTTATAGGCCTTACAATGGTTTCGGTTTATAAGCTGCCTTTTTTTGTAGCACTTCTTATTAGTATGATAGGATCATGTATATTAGGCATTATTATTGAAAAAGCCGCATATAAACCGTTAAGGAAAGCTAATCGAATAGCTCCGCTGATTAGTGCAATAGGAGTTTCTATCTTTTTGCAAAATGCCGTCTTGATGATAGCAGGCCCACAAGCCAGGGCATTTCCTTCCGGTCTTAATATAACAACTTTGAATATCGGAGGATTTCGTATTTCAACATTACAGCTTTTAATTTTGTTTGTATCTATTATTCTTATGGTAGGATTGCACTTTTTGATACAAAAAACTAAACTTGGTCAGGCTATGAGGGCTACTGCTCAAGACAAAGAAGCTGCTCAGTTAATGGGAATAAAGATCGATCATGTTATTACCTTTACTTTTGCCATAGGTTCGGCATTAGGTGGGGCCGCAGGAGTACTTGTCGGAGTTTATTTTGATTCAGTTGATCCAATGATGGGATTCTTCCCCGGTTTAAAGGGATTTGTAGCAGCTGTACTAGGGGGAATTGGCAGTATTCCGGGTGCAATGCTTGGTGGTTTAATTCTCGGACTTGTCGAAATGGTTGGAGCGGTTTATATGTCACGATATAAAGATGCTATTGCTTTTGCAGTTTTGATATTCATTCTATTACTTAAACCTACCGGGCTTTTGGGCCGTAGTGTACAAGAGAAAGTGTAGGTGAAGCAAGGTTGAATTACTATCTTCAAATATTGACAGTTATTATGATAAATTCTATACTAGCTGTAAGCCTTAATTTAATAACGGGATATACCGGTCAGCTTTCTCTTGGTCATGCAACATTTATGGGCATAGGAGCATATGCTGCAACCTTGTTTACGTTAAAGCTGCATTTACCTTTTTTAATCTCCATCGTTTTAGGTGCTTCTGTAGCAGCTTTTTTTGGATTCATCATTGGAGTGCCTACATTAAGATTAAAAGGCGATTATCTTGCTATCGCCACTCTCGGCTTTGGCGAAATTATGAAAAATATTCTCTTAAACCTTAAAATTACAGGCGGTCCCATGGGTCTTCGAGGTATCCCAAAGGTTACAAATATATATATAGCAGCAGTAGCACTGTTTTTGGTCATTTTTTCTCTAAATCGAATAATGAATTCTCGTGTAGGGAAATCTTTTATTGCAATCCGCGAAGATGAATTGGCGGCCGAAGCAATGGGAATAAATACTACTCAGTTTAAAATTCTCGCATTTATTATAGGTGCATTTTATGCCGGATTGGCAGGAGGGCTATACGCTTTCTTATTCCGGTACATAAATCCGAAAGACTTCGGATTTATGAAGTCGATTGAAATACTGTGTATGGTAGTTTTGGGCGGAATGGGTAATACCTATGGTGCTGTTTTAGGCGCATGTATAATAACTGTGCTGCCTGAGCTTTTACGATCAATATCACCGGTAATCGCTCAATATCGTATGGTCTTTTATGGTTTGCTGCTTATTATAATGATGATTGTAAAACCTGAAGGGATAATAAGTGCACCATCTTCAAATAAAAAAGAATACAAAAACTCGCTCGAGAAAGGAGGTCAATAATCAATGGAACTATTAGAGGGTAATAATCTTACTATGGTTTTCGGAGGTCTTTCAGCATTAAACTCAGTTGACATTAAAATAAATACGGGAGAGGTTTTAAGTGTTATCGGTCCCAATGGTGCCGGCAAAACTACTCTCTTTAATCTCTTAACCGGAGTATACTCACCTACAGAAGGTAAAATATACTTTAGAAAAAAAGAGATTAAAAATCTTAAGCCTTATGAAATTACAAAAATGGGCATTGCTCGAACCTTTCAAAACATAAGGTTGTTCGGTGAAATGAGTGTCCTCGATAATGTTATAATAGGACAGCACTGCCGCACTAAGACAGGCGTTTTTGGCGCTATATTTAAAACCCCGTCAGCCAAGAAAGAAGAGGCACTCGTTAAGGAAAAGGCTATGGATGTTCTCAAGTTTGTCGGTCTTGAAGCACTGCACAATGAAAAGGCCAAAAACCTTCCATACGGCAAGCAAAGACGTCTGGAAATGGCAAGGGCTTTAGCTACAGACCCGGAACTTATTTTACTTGACGAGCCGGCTGCAGGTATGAATCCTCAGGAAACCAACGAACTCATAGAGCTTATTGAAAAACTTAATGACAAGGGTAAAACAGTGCTTTTAATAGAGCACGATATGAAATTGGTCATGGGTATTTCTAAGCGAATTATGGTGCTTGACTATGGTAAGAAAATAGCCGATGGACCTCCTGACGAGATAAAAAATGATGAAAAGGTTATAAAAGCTTATCTTGGGGAAAGTTCCCTCAAGGAGGGCCGTGCATGCTAAAGCTAGATGATATTGTAACACATTATGGTAACATTCAAGCATTAAAAGGAATATCTATCGAGGTAAAGCAAGGAGAAATCGTTACAATCATAGGGGCTAATGGAGCCGGTAAGACGACTACATTAAAAACCATCTGTGGCCTTATATCTCCTACTTCAGGTAAGGTTTATTTTCAAAATAAGGATATAACGGGCAAAGCAACTTCGGATATAGTAGAAGCAGGTATAGCCATGGTTCCCGAAGGGCGTAGAGTTTTCCCCAGGATGACCGTACTGGAAAATCTTCAGTTAGGTGCTTACCTTAATAAAAACCGACAGGAAGTAAAAAATTATCTTGAAGAAGTTTTTACGCTTTTTCCTATTCTTAAAAATCGTAAAAAGCAAATTGCCGGCACACTTTCCGGCGGTGAGCAGCAGATGCTGGCCATAGGCCGTGCATTAATGGCCAAACCAAAATTGCTGCTTTTGGATGAACCTTCCATGGGACTTGCACCTAAAATCGTAGCAAATATATTCGATATAATAACAGAAATAAACAAAGAAGGAACCACTATCCTATTAGTAGAACAAAATGCCAGAATGGCTTTATCCATAGCTAATAAAGGTTTCGTCATAGAAACAGGTAAAATAGTACTACAAGATACTGCAGAAAATCTTTTAAAAAATGAAGAAGTAAAAAAAGCCTATCTTGGAGAATAAAAAAGTGAGCGTCTCAAAACTATTTTTTAAATAGTTTTGAGACGCTCACTTTTTAATATAAATTAAATACCTCTTACAGTGTTGTTGTTTCTGCCGATTCTTTAATGCATTCGGTTGCTCTGGCGGGAACTATTTCTGTAATTAAAACTCCTGCTAGAACTAAAACAAAACCAACTACTGTCTTTAAAGCCAGGGGTTCTCCCCAGAACAGGTAAGAAAAGATGCCTGCAAAAATTGACTCAGTGCACAGTATCACAGCAGCATGTGTAGAATTGGTATATTTTTGAGCAACATTTTGAACAGCAAAAGCTCCAGCAGTGCAGAATACCGCGCCAAATAAAATTGAACCCCATATTTCTAGGTCATAGCTTAAAGATATGGCAGGTTCTTGGATTATTGCAATACCCATAGTTATTATGCCTGTCAGTGCTATTTGTATAAATGCTATATTTATCGGATTGGATTTTTTTACATAGTATTCGGTAAAGGTAATCTGCAATGCAAAACATAATGCACACAATAATGTGAGTATATCCCCCCAGCCAATAACTAAGTTTTCATCGATAGAAACAAATCCTAAACCCACAAATGTTATTATTGCTCCGACTATTTGGTTTAGTTGGGGAAATTCTTTTGTTATAAAGTAAGCCAAAAATGGAACCATAACCACATTACTGCCAGTAATAAATCCGGACTTTGACGGGGTTGTATAAACAAGACCAACGGTCTGAGTTACAAAACCCAACAGCACAAACAGTCCAATGATTAGGCCACCCTTAATATCTTCCTTAGTTATATTTTTTAATTGTTTATGAAATATTACGGCCATAAGCAATGCACTTAGAATGAACCTTAAGCCCAGGTACATGAGTGGAGTAATCATTGTTAAAGATTTCTTTTCTACAACAAAATTCAGCCCCCAGCCAAGAGCCACGAAAAATAATGCTATGTCTGCAATCGTACTTTTTTTCAAATTGTTCACCTCTAACTTCTACAATAAAATTTAGTCATTTATATTAGGTTTTACAAGTGCAAGTAAATTCAGCTATATAGAGCTAACTATTTTAAGCTGTTTAAATACTGTAAGATTACATCTCGCGCAATAGGGCCGGCCACCGCACCTCCTGAACCTGCATTTTCCACTATAACCGCTAATGCAATCTCGGGGTTTTGTGCCGGAGCAAAGCCGATAAACCAAGCGTGTGCCCTACCATGCGGATTTTCAGCACTTCCTGTTTTACCGGCAACTTCAATTCCATTTATTGCTGCAGCGGTTCCGGTACCGTTTCTTATGACTTCTACCATAAGGGCTTTTATCTTATCGGCTACTTGCTTGCTCACTATTTGAGTCGTGCTTGTGCTAGATTTTACAGTTTTTACATCCCCCAGCGGAGAAATAATTTTTTCCATAATATATGGGGTTACTACTCTGCCTTCATTTGCAATAATCGCAGCTACCTGAGCCATCTCCATTGGTGTAGCCAAAATCTTCCCTTGGCCTATAAAAGCCTCGGCCATTTCAACATCACCTCCAACCATAGAAGGTCTGGGAAAAGTGCTTTTGGCTACGGGAATATCACATTTATTGGAGCTATTAAAGCCAAAACTTTCAGCCATCGATATCATTTTTTCCCTTTGCACCCTCTGCCCTATTTGAATAAAAACAGTATTGCTCGAATATCGAAAAGCTGTGGACAAATCATACTCACCAGGCCATAAATGTTCTGAATCTCTTATAATGTTTCCATTAACTTTTATATATCCAGGAGTATAAAAGGTTTCAGTCTCTATTTCAGGATTATGTGTTAACGCTGCTGCTAATGTTATGATTTTAAAAATTGAACCCGGAGGGTAAAGACCCTGTGTGGCTCGATTCATTAGAGGTTTGTCCTCATTATTGGAAATGGTTTCCCAATCTTGCTTAATCATTGACGGGTCATAGCCCGGAGAGCTCACTAATGCTAAAATTTGGCCGGTTTTCGGTTCTAGTGCTACCAATGCTCCTTTACGACCTTGAAACAAATTATAAGCCTTTTTTTGCAAATCTAAATCTATGGTAAGATATAAATTACTTCCGCGTTCATTTACTCCTAATATCTTTTGGCGCAGAAGTGCAACCGGATCCTGCTCAGATATTCCCAGCAATTCACCGTTAAAAATACTTTCAAGCCCTGCTCTGCCTAGAATTCGGTCCGAATATCCTACAAGCGGTCCTATAGCTTTTCCGCCATTATATATCCTTTTTTTATTTCCACCCTCTATGCCTGACTCGGCTAAAGGTCTGCCTTTCCTATCATAAATGGTCCCCCTCATTACTTTTTCTTCCTGCTCCCATAGTCTACGATTATATGAGCTTTTGATAAGCCTTTCCCGCTCGACAGTAGTAAAATATGTTAAATATATTATAAGCGAAATAAAAAGGAAACAAAAAACAGTAAATAGGAGTTTTATATTTCTTTCAAGCTTATCCATCCTTTTCACCGCCTGAAGCCCTTATCTTTATGCCGTTCAATATCCCCAAGGAAATGAAGCTCATAACCATGGAGCTGCCGCCATAACTCATAAAAGGTAATGTAACTCCCGTCATTGGAATGAGTTTTATCACTCCACCTATTATAGTAAAAATTTGTATTCCGAAAAAAGACGTAATACCTAAAGCCGACAAACTTAGAAAGCTGTTTTTTATGGATAATGATATCCTTATCCCTCTATATACCAATAAAAAATATACCACAATTAATGCCGATGCGCCTAAAAAACCAAATTCTTCAAAAAATGCCGAAAAAATGAAGTCCGTGGTAACAGCCGGTATATAGTCAGGACGCCCGAGACCTAACCCGGTACCAAAAAATCCGCCTTCAGCTATAGCAAAAAGTGATTGTACGATTTGATAACCCTTACCTGGGACATCTTCCCAAGGATTTAACCACGCCTTTACCCTAACTTGTACATGTCCAAAAAATTCATAGCCTAAAAGGCCTGCAATACATGCAATGACAATGCCGATTATTGTAAAATCTATGCGAGATGTAGCTACGAAAATAATTGCAAGAGCCGTACAATAAAAAAGCATTGCTCCACCTAAATCTTTGGCTGCTGCCAAAAGAGCCAGGATTATAAAAATTTGCCCAAAAAAACGCAATGGATTCTCTATCTTTTTATTTTTTAAGCTGTCAGCCAAAAAAAGGCTGAATGTTATTTTTGCCAACTCTGAAGGCTGAAACGAGAAATTTTGAAATGATATCCAGCTTTTAGAACCCCATCGTTCCACTCCAAAAACTAGTGGTGATGCCAATAATAATGCAGTTATCACAAAAAGGTAAAATGAACCAATCCTAACTTCAACCCAAGCTTTAGATATAAATGTACTTGCAAAAAATAAAAATAAACCTATCCCAAACCAAGCTAGTTGCTTGACAGCCGATTCGGGGTTTATTCTGTAGAGCATTATCAATCCTAATTGAGCTATAAAACTTACAAGAATAAGTAATGCTGGATCTTGTTCGGGAAATAAAATATTACTTAAAAAATATCCAAAAAACATAATCACCATAAAAATTATATCACCATAAATAGGCACAGGGGAAAAAGAACCTTCACGCACTGAGAGCAGCAGAGATGCTATAAGTCCTATTAATGCAGTTATTGCTATATTTTTATTGTAAGTAGCTTCGGTCCCCGGTTCCAATGGTTTCACCTCTTAAAAATGTAAATTTTTTTGTGCCCAAACGGATTTCATCATTTTCCTTTAACCTAACCGGCTTTTTAATTTTTTTGCCATTTAAAAAGGTGCCATTTGTACTGTTTAAGTCTTGAATTACTAACTTTGAACCTCTTTTTGCAATTAACGCATGTTTGCTGGAAATAAAAGGGTCGTCAATAATTATATCCGCATCATCAGCTCTGCCTATCGTATTTATGTCAAACAGCATGTGTTTTTTGCCATTTTCTTCTACTAAGATAAATCCAGTTTCCTTTGGATAGTTTTTTTCTCTTCTTAAATCTGCCATCATTATTTTTAGGAAATTGAACAAAAAATAATATATGAGAGCAATAAAAATATATTTTGAAACTCGTGACAGCAGTTCAAACACTAAAACCACCTCAAGTATATTATACCACAAATCACACATGGTAAACTCTGGCTGATAATTTTACCCTTAAACTTACAGTATAAAATACCTTCAAATTTCTTATGATAAAACTAGATAGGAGGGAAAAAGCCATGAAAAAAATATTGGTATTAAGCTTAATACTGTCTTTAAGTCTTTCATTGGCCCTTGGTGGTTGTAGCACAACTAAAAAACCAGCTCCAAAGCCGGCTCCTCCTGCCAAAATAACGCCTACGCCGTCGCCTGCTAAAAAGCCGGCAACTTCAGCTCATACAAGAGCTACTAAGTTAGCTAAGGCAGCGGAGAAGGTCGAAGGTGTTAAATCGGCTACTGTTGTTATAACTGATTCTACAGCCATGGTTGGTTTGGAAACAAATCCGAATATTGAAGCTAAAAAAACCGAAGAAATTAAGACTAAAGTAGCCGATGAAATCAAAAGAGCCGATACTAGTATTAAAACAGTCAGTATCACAACAGATCCGAACCTAATCACTCGTTTAAAAAAAGTAGCCCAAGGTATAAAGGAAGGAAAGCCGATCTCTAGCTTTGCTGACGAAATAGCTGAAATTACTCGTAGAATAACTCCAAAAACCAAAACAAAGTAAATCTAAAAAGGAAGCGTCGTATGGTTGCTTTTAAGTAACTTGCGATACTTCCTTTTTTTTTGAGAAAAATTAAAAAATATTTTTTATTAACACAAAAATTTTCGTTTTCTATGATATATTTACTTTATAATAATATTTTTAGCATTCAACAGACTGCTGTTTTGCAAAAAAACTTTTCTAATAAAGTTATCGTGGTATCATTTATCAGATGAGGATTTAGCATAAAACCATATATTCTATTTTTTTCTAAATTCTTAATTAACTCATCCATTTCATCGAGATTCCTTTGACACCATAGTTTAGCTAAAAACCTTTCAAACTTCAGTTTTGCAGCAAAAACTGCTCTCAAATTCTTATCATAGGATTGAGCATTAGAAGCTATGGCTTTTACGGCTTCCATGGCACTTATAACAGCCATATCAAGTCCGCCACCATGCAAAGGAGATGTAAGACCCGCCGCATCGCCTACCAATAATATATTATCATACTTTAAACTTTCAGGTATTGCCGTCGGGCATATACCGCCGATTTTTTTTAATATTTCATACTCGCTTAAACCTTCTTGTTCAATTATCTTATCAAGGCGTGCCCACAGGCTTTCACTTTGCACCGGATAGAAATCTCCGACACCGACGTTTGCAACATCCTTGCCTTTCGGAAAAATCCAATAATATCCCCAAAAATCCGGCATCAGACCAACTTTAAGGCAATTACCGATATGAGAAAAATCCCCTTTTAAAGTGTACTGAACTGTCCTTGCGGAATTTTCTTTATGAAAACTTGAAAAACCATATAACCTTGATGTAACAGAGGGGGCACCGCTTGCATCTATAATATAATCATATGCTGTTCTTAGTTGTTCTAACTCTCTATGCTGAACAGGAAAATCTTGTTTAATTATAACCTTATTATTTTCTGCTTGCTTTGCCAATGCTTTTTGCCAAACTGCCCTATCAATCATCCATAAATTTAAATAACTGGCATCAAAGCTATACGTTGATTTAGCTTTTACTATAATTTGTTCCACTTTAAACAATACACCTGCACATGGTTTTCCCAACAATTTCATGGTATCGAAAAAGCCTTCGGCACATTTTATATTTTCACCGATTTTAGCTTTTTCAAAGAGTGTTACATCAAATCCTTGCTTAGCAGCTTCAATGGCTGCTGTAAGCCCTGCCGGCCCACCGCCTATAACTAAAATTTTGGTCAAACAATCACCTCCGTTGATCTTGGTATTAGTAAATTATTTTTAATGCGTTTAAAATACCTTTTCCCCAAATATGCTCTTGACTTTCCACGGTTTATTATTTTTTATAAACACTTTTGGAACTCTCTGCTTGTCACCCATAAAAATATAATCATATACAGGCAGCACCGTTTCATTGCCTTGTCTTCCCCACAAAACAACCTCATCGCCGACCTTAGCATCCTGAATATTTGTAACATCTATCATCATCTGATCTGCACATACTCTTCCCACCACAGGAGCTTTTTTGCCTCTTACGAGCACAATACCATTATTTGAGTATAGCTTAGTATATCCGTCATTATATCCTGCAGGCAGTGTTGCAATAATTGTATCTTTATCGGTTATGTATGTTCTATCATAGCCTATACTGGTGTTTGGGCCCAGTTTTTTTAGGAATACTATGGTTGTTTTAAAGGTCTGAGCAAAATTAACTTTGATTTTATCTTTTTCTTCTTCTGAGTTATAAACACCATATATAAGATCACCGATTCTAACCATATCAAACTTTTCCCATGTATCTGGCATGGCAACAAATGCTTCGCTCGATGCACAGTGTTTAAGCGGTATTGAATACCCTTCTTGATTAAGCCGTTTCAAAACACTTGAAAACAGTTTTAACTGATAACTCATAAATTCTTTATCATGAGGAGTGGCAAAATGGGTATATACACCCTCTATCTCTATGTTCTGCATTGCGCTAACTTCACTGATGAAATTCAATGCATCCTCCGGGAAAATACCTATTCTGCCCATACCCGTATCAATCTTAACATGGATTTTTGCACTTTTATTCATTTTTGCCGCTTCACAGGAAAGCCTGTGTACGGTATCCAAATCGCAGACCGTCTGTGCAATATCATACTTAACGATTTCTCTTTCTTGACCTTCCATATTCAAACACATATTTAAGATTGGCGCGGTTATACCTGCCTTCCGCAAGTAAATTCCTTCTTCAAGTCTTCCAACACCCAACCTTGATGCACCATTCTTTAGAACAGTTTTGGAAACTTCAATCATATCATGTGTGTAGGCATTGCCTTTTACAACAGCCATCAGTTCTTTATTTCCAATTAATCTCTTTATATTGTTCGTATTACTTGCTATCGTATCCAAATTTATTTCCAAATATGTTGGACCGATTGGTAATTCCATCAATTTACTACCTCCGAGTTAATTTAGTTTTATTATGTCAATTTTGAATATACATAATATTGTCCGGCAGCTTTTACAGTCTGCTAAAATGATTATGGGCCGCTCATCTATTATTATAGCATTTGGTAAAATATCCATCAAATTATCGTTATAACTCTATTTTTTTTGGGAAATATAATATTACCTGTTAATGACTAGCGAGGTACTTTTACCTAATGGTATCGATAGTTAGTCATTAACAGGTTTCTTGTGTTTGTATAAAATTGTCCAAGTTTATGATATAATACTTTTCAAACAAAGTAATTATTTTAGGAGATGAACTACTTTATGGCTCACCCAATGGATTTTAAAATTGGCATTATCGGAGGCGGTCAACTGGGGAAAATGCTGGCACAGGAAGCAAAAAAACTTAATTTTACCGTAACTGTTCTCGATCCTACGCCTGAGTGTCCAGCCTATTCATTAGTAGACCGCCAAATCGTAGCAGGATTTTATGATGAGGATAAAATTCGTGAACTTGTCGTAAATAGCGACATTACTACTTTTGAGATAGAACATATAAATACTCGTATACTTAACGAACTCAGCGCAAAAGGACATAAAATATTCCCTTCTCCTCATGTTCTTGAAATTATACAGGATAAATCTAAACAAAAACAGATGCTGGACAAAAACGGAATACCTACCGCCCGCTGGGTCATGGTAAATGATGATTTGTCCGATGCTATTGAGAATTTCGGGCTTCCCGCAGTTCAAAAGGCATGTAAGGGCGGTTACGATGGCCGAGGTGTTTATGTAATTGAAAAACCTGAAGATATTTCAAATGCCTTAAAATGCGACTCATTTTTAGAGGAACTTATTCCTATTGAAAAAGAATTAGCAGTAATGGTTGCGCGAAACACAAATAAGGAAATAAAATGTTACCCTGTCGTAGAAATGACCTTTGACCAAAGGGCCAATATATGTGATAATACAGTAGCTCCGGCCCGCATTGAAGAATCTATCAAAAAACAAGCTTTGGATTTGGCTATGAGATGTGTCGAGGCTTTGGATGGTGTCGGTATTTTTGGTATAGAAATGTTTCTGACACCGGATAAAAAGGTTCTTGTAAATGAAATAGCTCCTAGGCCTCATAATTCCGGGCATTATACCATTGAGGCCTGTATTACATCACAATTTGAGCAGCATTTAAGAGCAATAACAGGTTTACCTCTCGGTTCTACTGAATTAATAATACCGGCAGTGATGGTTAATCTTCTTGGTGCTGAAGGCTACAAAGGCAAACCTTGTTTTGAGGGTGTGGAAGATATACTGAGCATACCAGGCGTAAACCTTCATATTTACGGAAAAAAGGAAACAAAGCCTTTTAGAAAAATGGGGCATGTCACCATTGTTGACAAAAATCTGGATAGTGCTTTAAAAAAGGCTGATATGGTAAGAAAAACTATAAAAGTCATTTCGGAGGGATAGAAAATGGATGATAAGGTTTTGGTAGGTATAATCATGGGTAGCGACTCAGACCTTCCCGTAATGAAGGAAGCTGCTAAAGTATTAGAGAAATTCAACATAAATTATGAGATTACCATAGTATCTGCTCATCGAACCCCTCAGCGGATGTTTGACTACGCTCGATATGCGGAATCAAGAGGCATCGAGGTAATTATAGCAGGTGCAGGGGGGGCTGCTCACCTTCCCGGAATGGTAGCAGCTATTACTACATTACCGGTCATCGGCGTGCCCATCAAAACCTCCACTTTAAATGGTCTTGACTCACTGTTTTCAATAGTTCAAATGCCCGGCGGCGTTCCTGTTGCTACTGTAGCAATAAATAATGCAATAAATGCCGGCTTGCTTGCGGCACAAATCTTGGGAATTAAATATACTGCCATTAGAGACCACATAAAAAAATATAAGGAAAATATGAAGTCCGAAGTAACGGCTAAGGCCGAAAGGCTTGAAACAATAGGATATAATGACTATTTAGGCGATGAGTAATTCTCGAAAAGAGTACTTACACATGTGGCAATGCAACCGCTAAGCTGTATGAAAGGTATTACTGTTATACCCAGCATTTAAGGGGTGCCGCTCAAATGGCACCCCTTATCATTTTCACTCTTTCTTTACTTTTCAAAGTATATTATTATGCTACTCCGTTATCTACGATTTTCCACTTATTGCATCTATCTCCCCATCGAGCTATGACCTTGCCCTCCATCTTTATATTAACAACCTCACAATGGTTTGGGCAACCGCTACATTCGAAACTGTCGGCAGTAAATTCTATGTTTGATAATCCAAATCCCTTAAATCGGGTTTTGGATATCTCCGCATCCTTTGCCAACAATGCGGCACCTATTGCACCCATAACATCATAGTGCTTTGGAATGTATATTTCTTCTTCAAGAGCATCTTCAAAGGCTGCTTTCATACCAGTATTTGCTGCTACCCCACCTTGAAAAACTATGCGGGGACGAATTTCTTTACCTTTTGCAATATTATTTAAATAGTTTCTTACTAGAGCTTCACACAAGCCACGAATGATATCCTGGGTTTTATATCCTAACTGCTGTTTATGAACCATATCCGACTCGGCAAAAACAGCACATCTGCCGGCAATGCGCACAGGACTTTCAGACTTTAAAGCATAATCGCCAAACTCCTCTATAGGAATATTCAACCGATTGGCTTGTTGGTCAAGAAATGAACCTGTCCCTGCGGCGCATACCGTATTCATGGCAAAATCAGTCACAACTCCATCTCTAAGAATAATAATTTTAGAGTCCTGACCGCCTATTTCAAGAACCGTCTGGACATCCGGAACTTCTCGCAGAGCCGCTACCGCATGTGCGGTAATCTCGTTTTTTATTACATCCGCACCAACGATTACACCTGCCAATTGGCGGCCGCTTCCGGTAGCCCCAACTCCCTTTACATTCCATTTACCCTTATTCCGAAATGAAAGCTGTTCCATCCCTTCTTGAACAGCTTTTATGGGATTGCCCTGTGTCCTGATATATATTGCCTCTTCTAAAAAGCCGTCCTCATCTATTAAAACAAGGTTCGTGCTAACCGAACCCACATCAACACCTAGATAATGGGACAATTAAGCCATCTCCTTTACATACTGTGATTTAACCCTAAAAGACTCGGCTTTTTTTCGTTTAGCCATAAGTAAATCTACAAAAGCCTCCAGCCGGGTTCGTAAGCCTTCTTTCCCTGTCTGTTCATCAAGACTTATGGTTAAAAAACCTAGCCCATGCTCTTTACATACCTTTGGAAGAATACTCTTTGCTACGATTTCAGGTATGCAGGTGAAAGGTGAAAGCTGAATTATCCCATCAAAGCCTCTTTTTGCAAAGAGCACCGAGTTTCCTACCGATTCCCTGCCATGACCTCCGCACATTTCCTTAAAATAAGGAGCAGCCATTTTCTTAGCATCTCTATCGCCTGCAATATGGAATAAATCCATTACTGCATTAGATATGGTATATTCTGATAGAAACATGGAACGCTCAACATAAACTCCCAATTCTCCCAGCATTTCTTCGATTTCCAAATTTGAAGAGGGCTCCAGTAGAACATAGATTTCTCCTACAATTCCAATTTTTATCGGATCGTAATCTTTTTTTTCTATCGCATCATATAAAAGCTCCACTTCACGTTCTATTTCCCTTAAATCACTATATTTTTTTGCTCCTGCAATTAATTCTACACATTTTTTATATGTTTGAGTGGTGTCACCTCTTTTGACCTCCAAGGGTCTCATCTTGTGTGACAACCTCTCCACCTTGTCCAAAAGAACTAATTGTTTCCATGCAAATCGGCCTATAGATATATAATCCTTTAAACTAAGCCTGTCGTTTATCAGTTTTTTTATATTATCTATCAAATCCCTGAGATGTCTTCCTGGCGGCTCTAATGTAATCATTTCAAATTCGTATCCTAAATCTTTTAATATTTTTTCCTGTAGAGTCGTATACAGGCCTGCTCTACAAGGTCCGACACCACCGGAAGAAACCAAAGTATCGGCTCCTACTTCAAGCACTTGGATATATGTTCCTAAGACAATCTTGAAAGGATAGCAGGCAAATTCGGGAGCATATTTAGTCCCATAGCTGATTGTTTCTTCAGTAGGTCTTGGAGGAACTACCACTTCATTCCCAAATGCTGTTAACAATCTTTCAAACGGGATATAAGATGTTCCCATATAAGGAAAGGAAACCTTTCTCATGCCATTGCCGCCTCTTTCTTTGCTTTTTTTATTTTCAGCATATCAACAAAAGCTTCAAGCCTTGTATTTAAACCTTCCTGACCAGTTTGCTCATCAAGTGTTATAGTCAGATATGGCATTTCGTACTTCTTAGCATCAATTTCCATAAGTTTATCAACAATAAAGTCAGGGCCACATCCGAAGGCTGTAACGTGTATTATTCCATCAACATTTTGATTTTCAAAAAGACAGTATGCCGACCTTATAACTTCATTGCTAAATGTCCAGAAAAGCGTTTTTTTAAGTTTACCTGCTTGTTTTTGTTTATCCTTTTCCCTAAGCATCTCAGGAGTAACCACATATACACCCATATTTATCAGTTTTTTTATAAGATCCAAACTTAAGTATGAATCATAGAGCATATATGGATAGCCCAAAACCGCAAGACATATGGGACTATTTTTTTTCTGCCCAACAATTCCCAGAGGCGGGATACCTCCTTGCAGAAATTGATGAGTGTAATTTTTAAAACTGAGTAATGCTTTTAAATATGCATTATATGCTTTAAAAAAACTTTTCTTAAACTTCTTGGCAAATTTCATGCAGAGCATAAATAAGTCAAGTCTGCCTCTTTTTAAATCCACCCTTACTTCTAACATATTTTTAAACTGCGGTATGGAACAAGAGAGCATGTCCGGCAATCCTAAAAATTTAGGGCAAAAGGTAGCATCATGTTTTATCTTCACTAGCCGTGGAACTAGCACGTAATCAACTCTATCCTTGAGATTCCGCACATGACCGTGAAATAATTTAATAGGAACACAGGCATCAGTGATAGCATCTTCAATACCCAAATCCATAATTTCTTTAGTTGTTTCGTCAGATACCACCACGTCAAAACCCAGCTTCTCAAAAAATGTTTCCAGAAACGGGTAGTAGGCATAATAAGCCAGTGCTCTAGGAATACCTATCTTCATCCTTATCTCTCCTCTAAATTACGCCTTATTAAATATATTTCAACGAGGATTTAATAATTCCTTCATCAGATTCATAAAAGGGCGGAAAAAGTAACTACACTAATTATCAAACGGTTCCGCCCTTTATGCATTATCTTTTATATTTTATCGCTTTGCGCTGCTTATTTACCTTGCAGATACTCATGTATCGATTGAGCAGCTTTCTTGCCGGCACCCATTGCTAAGATAACCGTAGCCGAACCAGTAACTATATCTCCGCCTGCCCAGACTCCTTCTTTTGAAGTCCTGCCATCTTCATCGGTTTCAATATACCCATACTTGTTGAGCTTAAGACCTTCCGTAGCCTCAATTAGTAGAGGGTTTGGACCGGTCCCTATGGCAATCACTACCGTATCCATATCCAGGGTGAATTCCGAACCTTTTATGGGAACCGGCCTGCGTCTGCCCGAGGCATCAGGCTCGCCAAGTTCCATTTGAATACATTCCAAGCCTTTTACCCATCCCTTTTCATCGCCGATTATGCGGGTTGGATTTGTCAGGAATTTAAAAATAATTCCCTCTTCCTTAGCATGTTCAAACTCTTCTTTTCTTGCAGGCATTTCTGATTCCGATCGTCTGTAAACTATGTATACCTCTTCAGCTCCCATTCTAAGAGCAGATCTTGCCGAGTCCATAGCTACGTTGCCTCCACCTACAACTGCTACTTTCTTGCCAACCTTCACCGGTGTATCGGTTTCAGGAAATTTGTAGGCCTTCATGAGATTTATCCTCGTTAAAAATTCATTAGCCGAATATACACCTAGATAGTTCTCCCCGGGAATTTTCATAAACTTGGGCAGGCCTGCACCTGTTCCTATAAATACAGCCTCATATCCCTTCTCGAAAATATCATCTACTGTCAATACCTTACCCATAACCATATCTGTTTGTACATTTACACCAAGTTTTTTTAAGAAATCTACTTCTTGCTTTACTATTTCTTTCGGTAATCGGAACTCAGGTATACCATAAATCAAGACTCCGCCAGGTTCATGAAAAGCCTCAAATACTGTAACATCATAGCCTAGCTTGGCTAAATCTCCGGCGCAAGTAAGACCTGCAGGACCGGAACCTATTATTGCCACCTTTTTACCTATGGGATTAGCTCTATCAGGAATTTTTACCCCCTGCTGCCGCTCCCAATCAGCCGCAAATCTTTCAAGTCTCCCAATGCCTACCGGGTCTCCTCTTTTTGCCAGTACGCATTTTTGCTCACACTGTTCTTCTTGAGGGCAAACTCTTCCGCATACTGCCGGAAGACTATTGGTTTCTTTTATAACGCTTATGGCGCTTTCAAAGTTTTTTTCTGCTATATGTTTAATAAAACGAGGTATTTGAACCTGTACCGGACAACCTTCCATGCATGAAGGTTTCTTGCAGTTTAGACATCTCTGGGCCTCATTTATTGCATCTTCTTCTGTATAGCCTAGGGCAACTTCATTAAAGTTTTTGCTGCGCAATTTTGCATCTTGTGAAGGCATGGGGGTTTTTGTTTTGCTTCTGTTTATTGATGGCATTTGCAGGCACCCCTTTCGCTATGATATTTATCTAATGCTAATTTTTCTTCGCTTGTATATGTTTGGAGCCGTTTCATAAGTTCATCGAAATCTACCTTACTTCCATCAAATGCAGGACCATCTACACACACAAACTTAGTTTCTCCACCCACTGTCACCCTGCAGCCTCCGCACATGCCTGTACCGTCTATCATAATTGGATTTAAGCTGACCATTATAGGTATATTATATGGTTTAGCAATTTCTGTCCCAATTTTCATCAGTATTGGCGGGCCTATGATAATGATTTCATCAAATTTTTCTCCCTGCTCAAGCAGCTCCTTAAGAACTACAGTGACAAAGCCATGACGCCCTTTTGAACCGTCATCTGTGCACACATATGTTTTATCACTGACCGCCTTTATTTCTTCTTCCATTATAAGCATATCAGCTGTTTTTGCACCAATGATGCTGATTACCTCAGCTCCATTTTCATGCAGCATCTTGAGTTTTGGATATAGTGGGGCTACTCCAAGTCCTCCGCCAATTCCGAGGACTTTTTTGTGGTTTGAAAATTCTACTGCCTTGCCTAATGGACCTACAAAGTCTGCCAAGTAATCCCCAGCTTTAAGTGTTCCTAGTTCTTTGGTTGTTTTGCCCACTTCTTGAAATACTATTGTTATAGTGCCCTTTTGTGTGTCATAGTCAGCTATCGTAAGGGGGATTCTTTCTCCACCTTCTTTTATCCGCAGGATTATAAACTGCCCGGGCCGGGCTTTTTGAGCTACTAGCGGCGCATCTACAACAAACTGTTTGATAGATGGTGCTAGGTCTTTTTTGTCTATTATCTGAAACATGGTAAACCTCCTTAAATTTTAATATATTTTATATTAGTTTTTATTTTTCGGCTCAGACTTAAAATAAAGATTTTTTGCAATTACTTCAACACTTAAAACATTTAATCCTGTCATATGTTCAATCATATCGGTTACTTTCTTTTTTACCTTAGTAAGGACTGGCTGCATTTGTATACCATACTCAACAGATAGCTCAAGTTTTAATATAACTCCATTTGCATTGTTTTCAATAAAAACTCTCCCTCCAGGACCGATTCCCGGCACCTGTCGAGCAGTATATAGAGCAATCTGATTTACAGTAGTATCGTTTATGGTATACCTGCCCATATAGCTGTAAGTGGGTCTTACAACGGATTTTTCCTCCAACATTTCCGGATATTTGCTCTTTCCCTTTCTAAATATTCGTAAAGG
This sequence comes from Tepidanaerobacter acetatoxydans Re1, assembly GCF_000328765.2. Taxonomy (NCBI): domain Bacteria; kingdom Bacillati; phylum Bacillota; class Clostridia; order Thermosediminibacterales; family Tepidanaerobacteraceae; genus Tepidanaerobacter; species Tepidanaerobacter acetatoxydans. Next base: position 403,834 of record NC_019954.2, on the reverse strand, counting down.
GTCTAAAAGAAATCCGGAAAAGTCTTTTTTTATTTCCAGAGTAGGGACGGGGATTATATGTTTCCCGGTTGTTTCGCGTATCCTGATAGCAGTGTTAATTTCCCTCGGTGAAGAAACATCTTCTATTTTGATAATCTGCTCCGGCATTGGTATATCAAGAGTTTTACATATTACTTCAATCATGGAATATGACGTGCCAAGAATAAGAAGGCTGTCTACCTTCATCTCTGAAATCTTGCTTTTTACTTCATCTGCATGTGCCGGATCTTGAAAGATAGCTCGACGAATCGCTCCTACCCGTGTAGTTTCCCTTTTAGCCGAATAGCCGGCAAGCACCCTGCTGCCATGTATAAGAAGACCGTCATCTATTATAAAATTTATTCCATTTCTTTTTGCGACTATTTGAGCTTTATGGCTTTTGCCTGTACCGCTCTTTCCTATGAGAGCTAAAGTTCGCATGATTGTGCCTCCAAATATGTATCTCATTTATTATATCATCTTTTTAAAGATATTTGTATACATGATAACTGTTATCTTGCCATATAAACTTTTAAATTGAATTTCATTGATTAATTAAAAGCATATCAGCTAAGATATAAATTAAGACCCTAATGACATAAGGGTCTTAATTTGCTATACAATATACAGATAAAAACAGATGTATGTTAATTCATTTTCACAGGTTCAAAATTATTTTCTAAAGTATCCCAAAACGATGGAGTAGTATAGCCTAATCTCCATATGGCAATACCTTTTAAGCCCTTTTGCAAAACCATTTTAGCCTTCGCATCTATCGAATAATCGCTTTCCATCCAAACTTCGTGTATCTGTCCATTCTCATCGGTGTATTTTCCGTTAAGAAGTCCTGAATTTTGATCAAGATTGAGGTTTAAACCATATTTTTTCAAAAGTTCATCGGCGAATTTTAAGTAGGTTGCACCGTTGTTTTCTAAAATAACAGTGCTTCTTCCCCCATTAGCCCAATCATATCCGTAACAGCCTATACCTAATACTATTTTTTCTGCCGGAATGCGGGCTATGGCATAATCTACAACTTCCTCCACCCAATCGATTCCCGATTGGGGACCGGGTGTACCCGGATTCTTGTCGTAGGCCATTAAAACTGCAAAATCACAATACTTGCCAAGTGTTACATAATCATATCCCGGTCTCCAATCAACTTTTTCAGTCTTAACTGGCAGTGAAAGGTTTAACGATTTGCCTCGGGCTTTTAAGTTTTCGTAAAGGCTCTTTATAAATTCATTGAACTGCTCCTTTTCTTCACTCGTTACAGCCTCGAAATCAATATTAACTCCATCGAAACCTTCGCTTTCAACTGTTGCAATTATCTGGTTTATCAAGCCTGCTTGAGATTCAGGAGTTGCCAATGCAGTTTGAAGCCTGGTTTTATCGCTTTCAAATACAAGCATGTGAATCTCTATGCCATTTTCTTTAGAGAGTTTAGTCACGCTGTCATAACCCTCAGGAACATTTATATGGCGCAAATTATCTTTATTAGTTAAGCCGCCGCTATCGTCTAAAGTGTACCATTTAACTGCTATAGCCGACATTTTATCAAGGTTTTTTAAAAAGTCTTCATAAGATTGGGAGTAGTAATAGCCCATTATGTATTTTGAAGGCTTTTCGCCCGTATTTATCACAACCGTTCGAATGGCATTATCCCACATAACCGTAGCTCCAAAAGCTTCGCTAAAAAACCTTATAGGTATCAAGGTTCTATTGTCTTTGAGTACAGGAGGCATGTCCAATTCTACAGGAGTTTGATTTACATAGGCTGTATAGTCTCCAATACGCAGGATTACTGTTTTATCTTCCTTATAAGCCGTAACAGTTTTGGTCTCCTGATCCCATTCGACTTGAGCGCCAAGTGCTTCGCCAATTTTCCTAAAAGGCACTAATGTGCGATCATTTTCTATAATCGGCGGCACATCAAAGTCCAAATTCTCTCCGTTTAATAATACCTTAACCTGGGCTGCAGCCAAGCAAGTTTTTATCGGTACAAAAATTGCCGAAATAAGTAGGGTAATAAGAATACATGTAATAAACTTTCTCCAACTTCGACTGCTAGTCATATTTATCTTCCTTTCAGATAATACAAATCTTTTAAGTAAGAAAAACTGCGGCATATACTTGTCGATAAGGACTTGTTACATGCCGCTTATACGTGCATAATTTTTTGAATATTATACATCCTCCTTGTTTTTATGTACTCCGAACGTGAAAATATGCAGCACTATTTAATTATAACACCTCTTTTATGGAAAGTGGCTAATTAAACATAACTGTAATGTTTTTGTAATATTTTATCGGTATTTATCTTATTAAGCGAGCAACACCATTCCCGTCCATATGACCTTTGTCGGCGAAAACTCCACTTTTATTCCTGTGTTCTTACAAGTCGATAACACATCGATGCCCATGGCTTCCATTGAAGGTCTTGCCTTTTCCCGATGCAGGCACTTAGCATTAGTATCGTTTTCTCCCGGACAATCCTTGCATAGTTTACATGAACCTCCAATTAATCCTGCTGCAAAAGGAAATCCAAGTGAAAAAGCCTTTTTTTCTAATTTATAAATAATATCATGAAGCTGCAATGCCCACCGATCCGTTTCAGGCTCCCAATTATCTTTATTTACTATGGCTCCTTCTAATTGTACTAAAACAGCCATATAGTAGTTTGATAAAATCTTTTTAAATTCATCCACGCCGGGAGTATGCGGAGGGCACATAAGCTTTCCTCCATAATCCCTACAACCTGAATAGCTGCACTGAAATCTTACTCTTTCATCCACTACAATATCTCTTGAATGTATTAGCTTTGCCTCGACAATACCGTTAAAACTTAATGCCATATCTACTAATTCCTTGGCTTTCTCGACTTCGGCCAACATATCCACTCGATATTACCTCCTCCACTAATTTTCAGTTTCATTATATGATATTTCCCCATAAAATTACAAATGAATCCAGCCATTGATTACGTCAAGGACGCTTCGAGTATTTACTTTTATATAAATTGTGTTATAACATATGAATCGGCACTGCAAGATGCGGTTGCCCATTTATCGAGTAAGGTAAAGCCGAAGTAATTTGCTTCGGCTTTATCCTTCTCACAGAACCGTACGTACGGGCCTCGTATACGGCTCCTGATAAATCTCAGTAACTACTCTCTGTAGTTATGCAAAATGCCGACTTTATATTTCTCCAGATTTATTAGTCTAAGTTCATCAAATCACGCATTCGGTAAGGCCATGCTTATTAGTGGACTAGCTGAGTTTCTCCATGTAGTCATGGATATTTTCTCAAACGAGCCCCTATAACCCCTTCGGTGAGAAATTTCTTCATTAGTTTTAGGATGCTGCCATCACTGATCCTTCGGTTAACTCTTTTGAGGATTAGCTCATGGTCCAGTCGATCAAAGCATTTGGATAGATTCATGCCTACCACGTGCCTTAGACCGTATTTGTTCATGAACATTTCTGCTTTGGCTACCGCCTGATGGCAGGAGCGTCCCGGCCTGTACCCATAGCTTGATGGATGAAAGTCGGGATCAAAGATTGGTTGCAGAATGTTAAGAAGGGCTTGTTGGACTACCCGATCTTTTCGGTGGGTATTCCAAGCGGGCGTTTGCTTCCACGGTCACCCCACACCACTTCTTCCCGCCCTTGTGTCTCCACTCGTTTGGACTTACCTTTATGCAGGATGATGCCGGGCTTCTCCGGTTAAGTTTGCCTGCCTGAATTTGAATCCATCCGTCCAAATTCCCCCTTCAACTTCCTTCAGACACCACCGTTAGCCAGTGATGCCCTTGCTTACGGGTTATCTTTCTGCTGGTTAGGCGATAGGGTTTCTTTCAACCCATCGGCTTGGTAAACATGCCGGACGAACATATATCGCCGAGGCGTATGCCCCGGTGTAAGGAAGATTTTTGATGATGACAGCAATCAGAATTTCCAAAATCAGAGAATATTGCGGTCGTTCTATAAACAAGCGTGGTGAAAAGCAACATAAAGAATTATAAAGGCAGCGACTTTGACCTGAACAAATTCAGCGAAGGCACTGCATAATATTGCTTTGCCGACCGCATTGTAGAAATCACACTGGAGGACTACCTTTCAGAGAACCCTAGCAAGTCGGCACAGACTTTTATGGAGTCTGATAGCACCAGCCGGATTGCATATAATACCTTTGCTTCGTTTTCAGACTCTGCACTGGGTACATACAATTGTCCATGGGTGTGACACCGCGCTCAATCAGTTTTATGTATCCTGTACTTAATTTTACGTATCGTTAAGATTAACTTGCGAAATACTTTTGACATACAAAATAAAATTAACCAGATTGCAATTATATTTCCTATGAATTGTATAGGATTAATTAAAATACCAAAAAGAAATTCGGAATTCTGCTTGTTTAGAGTAATAAATGTGTCAGGAAATCCGAAATAGTAAACATTTTCTAAATCACTTCTTGTTACTGTGAATGCCCCTAAAATAATGGAGATTACCATTGCGAGGATGAATAGTTTCCCAATGTAGTGTCTTGAAGAATTTTTCATTTTTCACCTCGAAAATTATAATATGGTTATATATAATTAGTATACCATAATAATGAGGGTGGATACAATTCCTAGATGCATCCTAGGTATGTACCCACCCTCAATTTCTGTTCTGCCAATTCTACTAGGGCCAAGACATTTACAGCGACTTAGATTGTAGTGTTGATACTAAGTAAATCTCATGACAATATTATTTACCGCACTGATAGGGTGGGGCTTGTTAGCGTTTCATTAAAAGACGCACCTACAGGAAATCCCCATATGTCCAGACCAATGAGCCAAGTTTCGGTCACTTTAATTACTGCATTTATTCCACCTTTCGAGGTTGCAGAACCGCTTCTGTGTGTCCAGGTGGCCCCGACAATACCTGTCATATAAGAATCAGTTACAGATATATTTGAAGCTACACCATTGTTATAATAAAAACGAACTTCTGCATTAGTGCGTGAAAGCAGGCTAGTGTTGCCGCCCCCCCACCACCAACAAGTATTTGTATACCATCCTGTGTTTGCTGTGTTGGCTCTGGTGGTGTGATTTTCAGATTGGGGTTTACTTTGTCCAAATTGTGTGGTTTCGGCTCGTTTCACAAGAAGTTCTTTGAAATAGATTTCAACTTCATACAAAGAATCAAACGTAATCAAATCTTGATTGCTTGACTTTGTTTGCATTAATGGTGCAAAGGTGATATCTGATCCGAAATCAATAGAATTTAGATAATTAATCAATTCATCCATGCTCATTGTAACAGGTTTACTAACGTTATTAATATTGTTAAGCTGTTCAGCCGCAAAAGCAGCGCTTCCCATAGACATTGTCATGATTACGCTAAGTAAGATGGTTAACATTTTCTTTAACATTTTAGCTCCTCCTCGTATTTTTGTAATAATCTCATCTCTGTCTATAGAATACACTATCACGTTACGTGAAAGTCAATACTTTTATTTAATTATTAAATTTTCGTCAGCTATTAATCTTATTGTTTTGTTTTGGGCGGAATTGATCTTTCCTCTATCCATTCGACATTTGTCCGCTCATACAGGATAAAATCTTCGTTTCATTTTTATGGTACATGTAGCCTTTAATCTATAATCGCTTCAAAGTTGTCCTATAGGGCATTGGCTTTATGCAATGCTTTGACAGACTGATTCCGGCCTAAAACGAGAAACACCTCACTTTTTTGTTAAAAAGCGAGGTGTTTCTATGAAAAACGAGGGCCTTGAATTCTCCATTCAAAACCCTCGCAAAGCCGCATAGATACCGGACTTTTCAGCCCTGCATCAATTTTGACCTAATCTTCTGGTGCGCCTGGAGGGACTTGAACCCCCGCAAAACCCGGCTCCGGAGGCCGGTGCTCTATCCGCTGAGCTACAGGCGCATAGCGCTTATGCTACATATAAAATGATACCTCAATTCTCATTGCAAGTCAATGATTTAACTATCGCTTTTTACATTGCCTTTATTGGAGCTTTTATACATATAATATGCAATGCCCATTACAAGTGGTGTAAACCACTGTGTCAGCGTTACCACTCCCAAGCCCCAGCGTGGATTTACATATTTTATTAAATACACCGGGTTTTCCCTCACTGTCTCTTCTATAACAGCTCTAAGCAGTTGGTGATACCAAATAAATGAACAGAACTGATATCCCGGAGGAACCTCCTTTTTTTGGAGATAAATATATCGTATCAGCAGTATCAAGCCGATGGAAGAACCTATAAGCTGAGCCGGCCAACGGCCAAATGAAAATTGAGTCATCCTGCCTAAAACTTCTTGATTAAAAATATTGGCTATTCTTACAAGGAAATACCCGAAAGATAAGCCAACCACTGTCCAATCAGCCAAAACATAAGGGTTTACTCCGTTTTTCTTACAATAAGACCAGCCGGCTAAAAGGCCGCCAAGAAGTCCGCCATGCCAAGCCAAGCCGCCTTCCCATATTTTTATCACATTCAAAGGCGCCGAAATAAACCATTGCGGGTAATTGCACAGTACAAACATCAGTCTTGCCCCTATTATCCCTGCAATGATTACCGTCATAGCAAGGTTTAGTAAAAAATCTTCATCAAAACCCTTCTTTTTGCCCATCTTTAATAAGTGATACGAACCCACCAAAAATGAAATTGCCATGAATATTCCGTACCAATGCACAGCGATAGGCCCTATCTTAAAAGCATAGGGACTTAAATCAAGCAGCATAAATAAACCTCCTTGTAAAATAAAAATATCCAGGTAATGGATAACCCACCTTTAGGCTCTCTTATATTTAAGGTTTTATCAGTAAAATAGCGTGTAAATACACTAGTCAGCCTACAATTTCCCTTGGTTGTTTTACAATATATGTTCCAATGCTTTTAGCTATAAGTTTATCGTTATAATATATTTCACTTTCGGCAAATATCAACGTGCGACCCTCTTTAATAACTCTGCCCACAGCGATAAATTTGCCATCAGTGCCGCCTGGAGATAGGTAATTTACTTTCATCTCCACAGTTAAGGGATTAACACCCAGTGTCATTGCCGAAGCACCCATGGCTGTGTCACATAAACTGGCCGTTAACCCACCATGAATTATACCGTTGCTGTTCAAAAATTCTTGCTTTATATTCAGCTCTATAACTGCCTTGCCCCTTTCCACCTCAACCACTCTTAATCCTAATTTCTTGTCAAAAGGGGAATTTATATTTTTCAAAAAATCAATTGTTACTCCATTGTTTGTGGTCATAGACAACCTCCGTTTTAAAAAGCAATTGTTTTTCTGTATTTTTATATAGTATCTTGACATGCTTGAGTAAATATGTTTCTACTTTAAAAGTAATCTTGTTTTATAATATTAGCAGAATACCGCTATAAAAACAAGAGCAGCACAAAAATGAGAACACTGATTCTACAGATATAAAAAAATCAAAGCATAAACTTTGATTTTTTATTAATAAATTTTAATTTCAGCGCAGAAAGCAGCTCACATAAAGCCAATTTTTGCTAAGGAGAATAAAGGAAAAATTATAAACCGGCTTTTGCCGGTTTATACTGCCACACAGCTTACTTTATTTTTATTTAATATCCTGTCAATACGTTCTTTTTCGCTAATGATGCGTTTTTCCTGCGGATCGTATGCATATAAAGCCCCATCAACCAACTGTGTTACTAAATCTCCCTTAGCAGCAGGATTTCCTCTAAGATGTGGCGCATCAAGTATTCCGATTTCCACAGCTTTAGTAAGAGTGGCCGGATCTGTCAATGGGTCCTTTACATCAGGACTTAATGCCCTTATAGCTTGTAAGGTAATACTCGCTTCTTCGATCAGCTCATTCTTTCGTTCCTGTATCTTGGAGTCTTTAGTAATATCCACAGCCCCCAACATCGTGTTTCTGATAATGCCCCGCACTATTTTGCAGCTTTCGATGACATCGTCGGCAGTTGCCGCGTGGTGAGCTTCACAGTAACCTACAACATGATAAATATGCGGCTTTATGGCCATAGCAAGATAAGCAGATGCTGCAAGCTGTCCTTTAGCCTGAGCAAGATCCGCAGGCAAGCTGGCAATACCTGCCCGAGCCTGACGGTATACGGTAAAGTTTTCATCTTGCAATCCCTCTATCATTTCAATTTTTGCTAGCATTTTTGCAAGATCCATTGCCGGTGAGATGGAAGGGGGAACGTTGAACATATACTGTGCAACATAATCCTTAACTCCCATTTTCTTGGCATTATATGCCGCCAAATATGCAGTGACCACACCTATCGTGTCATGAGCATCTCGCAGGCTCCAATGGTGGGACTCATTAACTTCAACCGGGATTGACCGCTCGCCGTGCCATTTCATAACCTGCTGATTTTCTCTAATGGCTTCTTCAACCGTGCGGGGACCTCTACGGTCTAAAACACTGTACCAGTAAAGTGGAACCGCACACCATGCATTTTTTATGGTTTCATTTAGCATCTCTGCGAATGGAATAAGGTCTTTAGTTCCACTATAGCAACGAAGGATTGGATAATTTCCACGGCGGGATGCCTCATAGATTGCTTCAAAATCCTCTCTGGAACGCAGTGGCACACCGCCCGCACCGTCCAATCTATGATCCATCTTCTCTTGTTCAAAAAAGTGCTCTTGTGCATTTTGGTCCGGTGCTATTGATATAACGTCTAAAACTTTGGATTCAGCTATTTTCTTAATGGCATCAATGGTTTCCTCCAGTGAAGGTAAACCAATATGATGGCGCAATATCGGATACGGATATTTTGACAAAATCCTTGAAACAAGGTCTTGTGGATAGTCATCGCTCTTTGTAAATGTAACACCTTTTAAGAATCCAATCACTTCATCGGGGTCTTCTGTTCCATTAAAGATAAAGTTAAATATCCCGCTTTCTTCAGCAACTTTAGCCGTAGGTTCGGTCCCACCGAAAATCCACTTTACATCCTCTAAGTGTTCAAGAGATATTTTTTCCTTTAGTTCTGCTAAGATTTTTTCCAGCGGTTCAGGTGTAAGTCTATAGCTTACTCCGACATAATCAGGTTTTTCCTCTTTCACAGCTTTGATAAGTTCATCAATGGAAATCGCAGCTCCCAAGAAGTGGGTACTATATCCTTCCCTTTCTGCCAGAGATAAAAAATTCATTATACCTGCAACATGGACACAATTGCCTATTGAGGCAGCAATTACTTTTTTCATCATGCTACCACCTCCTCATCTTCACTTGAAGTAGTAATCACTTCTCCTGAGTGAACAAGCTCAAGAATTTGTGATGCAGTCATACCCTTTAGGCCAAGTTTTTCGACTGTCCTGCCTTCGTCTAGGAAGTTTTTTCCCGTTATAATATTGGCCAATCTAATAATGGTGTCTATGGCAGGAGTTTCAACACCGAGTTCTTTAGCAATAGATGCAATAGGAACCAGACTGCATGGCACATCTTCATATATATATCGCGTATCTAGGCCTTTAGGTGCTGTAAGCCCCTTATAAGCCGGGTTGTTCTGAATTGCTTCATAAATGGTATCGCCCTTTGCTCCATATGATTCCTCTAACCACTGTCTGGCTGAAACGGCTTTTACGCCCAGCAGCGTAGCCACCTTCATTCTTTCGGAATCGAGCTTTTCAAGCATTTGACCTATTGATGGAGTTATACCTTCAATGTAATACTCAAAAGTCTGTCCTCGCTCAATATGACCACTGTTTAGCAATGTCGGTGCAGGATGAAATATTGCACCAAAATTGTTGAGACTGGTTTCCATTACATTATCAGCAGGAGTAAACTGAGGATAAGCCCCGGATAAAAGTCTTATGACTTCTTCTGTGTGTATAGCCGGAATTGTCGCTAGGGCTACCTCGTTTTTTACGCTGAATATCTTAGCGCTTTGAGGTCCTGTTGCTCTGCAGGCATAGATAAACGTTTGAGCTTCTGCAACCACTACTTCTTTTTGGCATCCAAAATTTCTCAAGGTTTCATACACCTCTAGTGCCCCACCGGTGCGGCCTGGATTTAATACTATAATCTGACCATCTTCCAAGTAGGGTGCCATTAGCCGAGCTAAGTCATAATGACCTGTAGCAGGTGTGGTCACCATTATGATATCCTTTCCCTGTATAGCCTCTCTAAGATCGCTTGTGACTAAATTGAGTACTCCTGTACCTTCTATGGAACCGCTTAAGTCAATACGAGGATTATCTATTAAGTTTTGAATTTTCGACTGAGTTCTGTTGTAAAGACTAACTGAAAAACCTTTATAGGCCAAGTAACCTGCCATGGCCAATCCGCCATTACCTGCACCTACAACTGCATAGCTTACATCCATAGGGCTCATCATCACAATACCCCTCCTTTTTAATATATTTTTGGACAAAATTAAAGCTATGGAGATCCATAGCTTCTGAGTTACTTTTAATAGCACTCAATACTATCAACCTCCTCTTGCCACGCTTGCGAGGTTAGCTGTCGGGTTCGGATTGAAGAGTCTAACCCTACCCCTTTGATTAAGAACGAATCATTATTCTTTAATCGAAGGGGATTCACCCCAAAATATTGGTTCCCCCGCTTCTTTCTAACTGAAAGAATTAAGCGCTCAGATTGAGAGCTTAGATTTTATTGATTTCAGTTAATTATAACAAATATTTCAACTGCTGTCAACTACTCTACACCTAACGGGAGTTTGACAGTTGCGCATGAATAAAAACCTTACAAAGGCCGATATCACAACATTTTTGTTGTCAAATTTTTAATATATTTTGTTGTATGGTGTTGTATATTAATCTTATCCATGATATAGTAAGCTTAGCAGAGGATGGTGAATATATGAAACTATATTATGATAAGAAGTCTAAGGATCCTACATATTTTATCCAGATGGGGTTTCGCAACGGTAAAAAGACAACAACTAAAAATGTAAAGAGAATCGGCAAACATTCCGAGCTTCTTAAAATATCTTCTGATCCCCTTGCTTATGCTAAGGAACAGGTGCGTAAGTATAATGAGGAATACAAAAAAGGTAAAGCTGATATGGACATAAAACTTGATTTTAGTGAGAAGCTGACGGCTGCTAATTACATTGCATCAAAGTCAACTCTCGTAAATATCGGCTACTTTATTCTACAGAAAATCTATCATGATCTTAAGATCGCTGATTTTTTTAAACAGATTCAGACAGATAGTAAGGTTACATTTAGCTGTAATGACATAAACAGATTTTTTACCTTTGCAAGGATACTTGACCCTAAATCCAAATGGGGGACATTTGATAAGCTGGATACATATTTTGAGCAGCCCTCATTTGAGTATCAGCATATACTGCGTTTTATGGATATATTGGAAGATAATTATGATAGGTATTTAGAGCATCTTTATTTAAACAGTGAAAATATCGCTGTAAGGAATACATCGGTATGCTATTTTGACTGTACAAACTATTACTTTGAAACCGAAGAAGAGGACGAGGACTTTGTAGATGAGGTAACAGGGGAGATAATTAAAGGGTTTCGCAAGTATGGCCCTTCAAAGCAGCACCAGCCCAGCCCTCTTGTGCAAATGGGGCTTTTCATGGACGGTAACGGCATCCCTATATCAATGTGCATCAATCCCGGCTCTGACAATGAGCAAAAATCCGCCATCCCTTTAGAAAAGAAAATCACAAAGATGTTTAAGGGAAAGCCGTTCATCTACTGTGCAGATGCAGGCCTTGGCTCTCTTGATATAAGGCAGTACAATTCATTCGGGAGAAGGGCTTTCATTGTAACGCAATCAGTAAAGAAACTGTCCAAACCTCTAAAGGATGCAATGTTTAACGATTTCGGCTACAGGCTTCTTTCAGATGACTCTCCTGTTACGATTTTCCATATGAAGGAGTTTGACAGATTCAATAAAGAAAACCTTTCTTTGTACAACGATGTCGCCTATAAGGTAATAGATGCGTCAAAGGCGGTAGATGTCGGCCTGTATGAGGAAAAGACGTTTAAGAATGGCACTAGCAAGAATGTAAAGTCCAAGGCTGCTTTAAAGCAGCGCATCATCGTCACATTTTCAAGGAAAATGATGGAATACCAGCGAAGTATAAGGAATAGGCAGATTGAAAGAGCAAAGGACATCATAAAGCATAATGCCGTAGAGGATGTAAAAAAAGGGCCGCATGATGTGACCCGTTTCATAAGGAAGATATCCGTCGGAAAAAGTGGGGAAAAAGCCTCTGATTGTTATGAACTCGATAAAGCCGCAATTGAAAGAGAGGAAAAATATGACGGCTACTATGCAGTTGCGACAAATCTGGAAGATAGCGCAAAATCAATACTTGAGATAAATTCAAGGCGCTATAAGATTGAAGACTGTTTTCGGGTACTAAAGACCAACTTTCGCGCAAGGCCAATCTACCACAGAAACAAGGAAAGGATAATAGCGCACTTTATGATTTGCTACACCGCACTCCTGATTTACAGGTTATTGGAGTATAAACTGGATCAATACTGCAAACACTTTACAACGGAAAATATTCTAGAGACGTTAAAGAACATGAATGTTGCAAACATGAATGATATGTGCTATATGGCAACATACACGGCAAGTAAGGTGTGTACCGCTTTAAACGGCATATATGTCTTGGGGCTTGATAAGAAATACTACAAGCCGAAGGAGTTAAATAAAATCATTAAAAAAATCTCTAAGTAAAATTCCCATACAACATTTTAAAAAACCTAAGAATTAATGGAATTCACTATTATAGCGGATTCCATTAATTATGCATTTTTGCAAGTGTCGAAAACGGGATTATAACAAATATTTCAACTGCTGTCAACTACTCTACACCTAATTTTCACGGTTTTTATATGACGGCAATCGACCTTTTAAGCCTGCTTAGTTGGATTAAAAGGTTAATTATTATCAAATTATGCACCTTTTTTTAATTCATCTATCTGCTCTTCGATTTCCATAATACGAACCAAAAGGTTTATCCTGCTGCCTTCATTTTTTGTCCATTGGTTTAAAAGGCTTTCTCTTTCTAACTTGAGCATGGATATCTTATCTCTTGCCATAGAACATCCTCCTTCTGTGTCACTGATAATGCAATTCAATATCGATTGTATAATAATATATTATGTCAAAATTATCAAAAAGTCAATAGTCTATAAGACATTTTTAGAATTTTTGCTATGTGAGGTATTTTTGGTTTGTTATAAGACTTTTTTTATATTATAATGAATACTATATTAATGATTACAGATTGCAAATACGAAGTTATTATAGATAGTCTTCCGTTTTTATGTTAAATTGAAAGGGGTATTATCAGTGCAAAAAATAAAGGTCGGCATTATATTCGGAGGCCAATCCGGGGAACACGAGGTATCGCTAATGTCTTGTGTTTCGGTTATTCAAGTAATGGATAAAACAAAATACGACATTATACCTATAGGAATAACGAAAAAGGGAAATTGGAAGCTTTTTTTAGGTGACATATCTAAAATTGAAAACGGCAGTTGGGAAGATGAAGCTATTCCAGCCTTACTGTCACCTGATCCGAGTTGCAAATGTGTTATTACGTTAAAGGATGGAATGGAAAGCCGCTACTATCTTGATGTGGTTTTCCCTGTTCTGCACGGCCCTCGCGGCGAAGACGGCACAGTTCAAAGTCTTTTCGAGTTGATGAACATTCCTTATGTAAGCTGTGGTGTCACTTCTTCCGCCATTTGTATGGATAAAGTTTTTTCCAAAAAAATCCTTGAACAAAGCGGCCTGCCCATTGTAGACTATAAGGCGTTCTATAAGAGAGAATTACTTGCTCGAATGCCTGAAATCATTTCAGAAGTAGAGGAGTTCTTAGGTTATCCTTGCTTTGTTAAGCCCGCCAATTTAGGCTCAAGTGTTGGTATCAGTAAAGCTGGCGGCCCTAGCGAATTGGAGTCGGCTATGAGATTGGCGACACAGTATGATACAAAAATACTTGTAGAAAGGTTTATTGATGCCCGTGAGATTGAGTGTGCGGTTCTGGGCAACGACGAACCTAATGCTTCATTGCCTGGAGAAATAATCCCCAGCCGTGATTTTTACGATTATACCGCAAAGTATCTGGACGGTGATAAATCCAAGCTGCTGCTTCCCGCCCCTGTTTCACGAAAAGATATAACACGAATCCAAGAGTTAGCCATTAAAGCCTTTAAGACTTTAGACTGCAGCGGTATGGCTCGAGTCGATTTTCTCATGAGTAAGGTTTCGGGTAATATATATATAAATGAGTTAAATACTATTCCAGGATTTACCAGAATAAGCATGTATCCTAAAATGTGGGAGATTTCCGGCCTTTCGTATAAAGACCTTATAGATAAACTAATTAATCTTGCTTTTGAACGCCACAGGCAGAAGAATGAATTGACTTTAGCGTAAGTATGGAGCTTGTTTCACATTTGTCCGCAAAATAGCTTATATTGTTTCGAATTTTGTTCCAAGTCCAAAATGCCGAAAATCGGCATTTTTTTAATTTATGTATTGACATGTAATAGTAATTATTATTATAATATGATTGGAGTTACAAAAGTATTAATAATATAAATGTTTCTATTGTTAAGTTTGATTGTACTGTAAAAATCAAATTTGACCTTAGATACCAACACACATTGTTCCCGATTATAGCACGACATACTATATGCTGCCATAAGTTTAGGAAAGAAGGTTTTTACAGTAGAATCAAGTTTTAATTATGAGGTTGTAGTAGTAATTTTTAAAATTATTAATTAATAATAAGGAGGTCGTTTTAATGTCTAAATGGCAATGTGGTGTCTGTGGTTACATATTCGACGGAGATGAAGCTCCTGAAAAATGTCCTAAATGTGGTGCACCTAAAGAAAAATTTCAAAAATTAGATGATGATACTGCCGCTAAAGTGGAAAGATCCAGGTATACCAATAACCTGCATATGGAACTGCTAACTTTGCTGGAAAAGGCAAAAGAAGTTAGCGAGAAAGGCATTGAAGATGAATTGGATCCGCCTTGTGTTCAAATATTTGAAGCAACGAAAGCTTTTGCTACTGATATTCAGCAGAGGATAAAAGCCGAAATCAAGGGACATATTAGTAAAAACAAATGGGGTTAATACCATAATATTATTAAACAAGAAACAGGGAGGATGAATCTCGTGAAAAAATGGGTTTGCACTATCTGCGGATATGTTTATGATCCCGAAGTCGGAGATGCGGACGGCGGAATTGCTCCCGGCACTGCCTTTGAAGACATCCCCGATGATTGGGTATGCCCCGAATGTGGTGTTGGAAAAGATATGTTTGAGGAAGCTTAAACTTTTTAAGGCCCGATAGAGCGGGCCTTATTGTGTCTAAATAAACTATTTAGGGAGGATGAATATGAATCCCGTTATTATTATCGGCAATGGTATAGCTGCCGTTTCTGCTGCCGAAGTATTTCGCGAGCATGACAAGAATACACCTGTTATTATAATTAGTGGCGAACCGTATTATGCCTATTACCGTTTGCGATTATCAGATTTGCTGGGTAAAACACCTGATTTAGACAAATTATATATTCATAAACCGGAATGGTACCGCAACCTTAATATAGATGTATGGCTCGGTCATAAGGCAAGCGAAATTGATACCAAAAAACAGTCAGTAACCCTTGATAACGGAAAAGCCGTTAATTTCTCAAAACTTCTTCTTGCAAACGGCAGCAGTGCGTTTATTCCGCCTGTTCCAGGTACAGATATTCCAGGGGTGTTTTCAATACGGTCATTGGATGATGTGAATAATTTCAATAAATTTATAAATGATAGAACGCGGGGTATTGTTATTGGTGGCGGACTCCTTGGCTTAGAAGTAGCCTGGTCTTTAGCAAATAAAGGTAAAAATGTATGTGTCGTAGAGGGTTCTCCACATATTCTTTCTAAGCAGGTAGATCAAACTGCCTCAGAACTCTTAATGGCCTTGGGCAAAAAGGCCGGAATTAATTTCATTACACAAGGTCGGCTTTCACAGATTATAGGAGATAAGGCAGTTACCTCTGTTCAATTAAATGATAATCAGACTATCTCAACAGAGTTTGTAGTATTCTCTACCGGTGTCCGCTCTAACATCGACATTGTAAAAAATACTTCAATACAGAGCACAAGAGGTGTACAAGTTAACGAGTATATGCAGACCTCGGTTGAAAATATATTTGCGGCCGGCGATATTGCCGAATATAAGGGACAGGTTTACGGAATATGGCCAGTAGCAAGGGAGCAAGGTAAAACTGCCGGATTTAACTTAGCTGGAAAACAAATTCCATACAATGAAGTAATTCCTTCCAATTATTTAAAAGTATTTGGAGTAGAAATATATTCAGTAGGTGATTTGTGTAAAGATGACAGTTCTTGTAGCACTATAAAAAAATTTGATAAGGAAGATAATATTTACAGTGTTGTATTTTTAAGAAACAACATCCCTGTCGGCGCAGTTCTTTTCGGTGATACAAAACCAGCTATGAAGATTTCTAAAGCTATCAAATCAAGTATACAAATTCCTGATGAAATAATACAAAAGAACAGTTTTGAAGAATTTTTGAAGGTCCTGTCCTAATCCTACGAAAATTATTAGAGGTGGTTGCCAATTATTCGAAACTACCGGCAACCACCTCTAATTTTATTTTACTATATTTTTTAATCTGCCTATGCCTTCTAGCTCGGCTTCGATTACATCACCGGACAATAGATTTCCTTTTCCTGGAGGTGTACCGGTACTGATAACATCTCCCGGATTTAATGTCATTATATTGGAAACAAAAGATATGATTTGTGCAACATTAAATACCATATTCGAAGTGTTGCTGTTTTGAGTAATTTTTCCGTTGTGATACATCTTAATGTTCAGATTGTCACCATCAAGTCCTTCCGCTATGCAAGGACCTATGGGCATAAAAGTATCATAGGATTTGGCCTTAGTCCATGGTTTACCCTTTATCATGAAGTCCTTGGCGGTAATATCATTGCCGCAGGTATAGCCTAAGACATGGCTCTTGGCATCTTCTACACTCACGTTTTTAATCCTATTTTTTATTACTACAACAAGTTCAGCCTCATAGTTTAATTCTTTTACGCCTTTAGGTGAAATTATCGCCTCATCCGGACCTATAACCGATGTGCTTGGTTTTAGGAAAATCACCGGCTCTTCAGGCATCGCATCACCTTTTTTATTTACTACTTCTTTATAGTTTATTCCTATGCCCACAACTTTGCTGGGTTCGCAGGGGGCCAGCAATTTTACGTCTTTCAAATCATATATTCTGTCAGTTTTTTCCCACTTCTCAAAGATAGAACCTTCCAGTGCAATTATTTTTTCACCTTCAAGCAGTCCATATTCGATACTCTTACCATTATCAAATCTCACATACTTATTCAATTTTACCGCCTCCAAAATATAATTAAATTACATTTTACATATGGGCAACTAAACCTTATGCGTTTTTTGTGCATGAAAACTAATGACCTTATAAGGAATCCCTATATATCTTCCTTGCATCATCTAAAGTTATCTCGCGGGGACTAGCTTTGAAATTGCCAATCGAATTTTCATAAGCATTTTGTGCTAATTTGTCGATATCCTCTTCTTTAACGCCAAAAACAGATATTTTTGTGGGCAGAGCTAAGCTTTCCATGAAGGTTTCTAGCGCTTCAATAGCCTTTTCGGCGGCTTCATCTTTTGAAAGTCCCTTAGTTTCTACTCCAAAAATTTCTGCTATCGTTGCTAATTTATCAGAAGCCTCCGGAATGGAAAACCGCAGAAACGCAAGAGAAACTGCCGCAAGGGTTTCACCGTGTGCAATGTTATAATAGGCACTTAATGGATGTCCTAAACCGTGTATTCCGCAATTACCCGCAAGGTTTATGGCTATTCCTGCAATCGTGTTGGCCCACGCCATACGTTCACGATACTCAATATTATCCCCATGCTCATATGCACCTTTTAGATTTTCCACTACTAAACGCATGGCTTCAAGAGATAATGGCCTACTTATAGGCTGACACCTTTTGCTAAGATATGATTCCATTGAATGGAAAAAAACATCTATTCCGGTAGATGCCGTAACCTTTTTAGGAACTGTAAGCATAAGTTCAGGATCAATAATTGAAATCTTGGCAAACATATCGGGAGACGATAGGGATTTTTTAACATGTGTTTCTGGGTTGGTCATTACAGCATAATTGTTAGCTTCACTTCCCGTTCCGGCAGTGGTAGTAATAAGTACAATTGGCAGCACTTCTCCGGCCGGTTGAGTACCAAAGTAGTTAGCAATAGAATCCTCTTTTTTTACTCCAAAAGCAATGCACTTAGCTGAATCCATAGCACTACCGCCGCCCAATCCGATAATAACCTCTGCTTTGCTTTTTCGAGCTAAACTTATTCCTCGATCTATGGTTGTAGTGAGAGGGTTTGGTTCAACTTCATCAAATAAGGCCCAGTCTATTCCCTCCTTTTCCAAGCTTTTTGTCACCAAATCCAGATACCCGGCTTTTTTAGCACTAGATTTACCAGTAACTATTAAGGCTCTATTAGCTATGGATTTAACATATGAGCCTATACATTTAGCTTTTCCCCGGCCGAAAATAAGCTGTGCCGGCATAAAAAATTCAAAATCCATTAAGAGAAAGCACCTCCTTATATTTTAAGGCAAAGACTTGTGCAGGTAGTTCATTCGTTAAAGCCTTTGCTAAGATACCAAGTGTATCTAATCCACCTTCCACCCCATTCTTTGGGATATTTTTCGTGCACACTCCATTACATCTTCACTGATTTTCTCTACCTGTTTTTTAGTAACAGTAACAGTCGGACCCGATACGCTTATGGCTCCTATTACTTTTCCGGTGTAATCAAATATCGGAGCCGCAATACACCTTATGCCTTTCTCATTCTCTTCATCATCAATTGCAAAACCACGCTCTTTTATTATTTCTAAATGCCGCATCAATTCTCGCGGCTCTGTTATAGTATTTGCAGTATATCTTGCAAGTCCCTGCTCAATTACTTCATTTACAAATCGCGGGCTCGAGAATGCTAAAATAGCCTTGCCCACAGCCGAAGCATGCAAAGGTGCTATACGGCCTATCTGTGAACACATGCGAATTGTCTTATTGCTATCCAGTTTATCAATATAAACGGCTTTAAAACCATCAGGTATAACCAAATGCACAGCTTCATTCACTTTTCCCGAAAGCTCTTCAAGTAAGTCATGGGCTTCATGGCGAATATCCATCCGCTCCAGAATGCTTCCGCCTAAAAATAAAATTTTCATTCCCAAACGATACTTTTCCGACAAGGCATTTTGTTCAACATATCCCAGATTTAAGAGTGTCGTAAGCATGCGATGTACAGTGCTTTTATGCAAATTGACTCGCTGGGAAAGTTCCGTAACACCTAGACCTTCTTTTTCTGCAGCCAGCTCTTCCAGAATCTTAATCGCTCTTTCCACTGATTGTACCGTATTATCCTGAGCCATAATTTCACCTCTACATGGAATTTACATAAATCTCAAATATTGTACCACTTTACGGAATGTTGTTTCATTAATTATATATATAGTATATTCTACATAATACTGCAAAATCCTTTTTTAAAATTTTACGCCTTCGATACTTTATATCACATAGGATATTTAAGTGATTTTTATTACAATACACTTATATTATATTATGGGCGTGTCCAAGTATAATGTAATGAAGGCAGCCATTGTAAATCAAGGAATTTGCTTTGAGCTTATTATCAGCAGCAGTCTGTGCATGCACTAAAAAACGCTTCAGTATATCATAACCTTGGCAATTTTATAATCTTACTTCTACAAAATCCCTTGCCTTTATAGAGTTTTTTGTTACATCACAGTCAAGAGCAACAATATTTACACTATGCCTTTTTGCGTCTATGAGTGCATCACCAAAGGCTTTATGTGTGTTTATGTTTGGTGTAAAATAAGTTACATCTTTCATCTGAATTATAAAGGCAATCCACGCGTCATAACCATCGCTTATACTGTCAATAAGCTCATTTATATGCTTCACTCCCCGCTCTGTAGGTGCATCGGGAAACAACGCAACGCCGTTTTTCTCTAAAGTAACGCCTTTAACCTCCACAAATGTTTTAGCATTGGCTGTTTCTACATAGAAGTCAAAGCGAGAGTTTTTATATCTTGTTTCAGGCTTTATAAATGATATATCTTTAAATAAATCAGAATCCATCATCCACTGATGAAATATCTTGTTCGGTGCTTGGCTGTCTATATTAATCAGTCTGTCACCTTTATACACCGATATTAAATCATACTTTGTCTTGCGTGTGTTATTGTCATGTTCTTGGACAAATACGGTTGCATTCGGTATTAATAACTCTTTACATCGACCTGTGTTTTTAACGTGACAGACTTCATTTCTACCTTCAATCTCAATATTTGCAATAAATCTGTTTGGTCGATTTATAAATTTTGCTTGTTTGATATTTTTATAGAACATTTATGCTATTTCCCCTTCTAAAACTTTAATATGCATATATTATACTTCATTAAATATTTGTTTCCACCGTAAAAAGTCAATTTTGACCTAAGAATATCAGCATCCTGCTCCTTATTACAATAAGACACGCTGCATGTTGAACACTTGATTATATAAGTCAAAATTATACAGGAAACATCGGTTTGTGCTATGTAGCCAATTATGTAAACCACAGCGAAAGCGATTTAAGCCTATTTTTTGTTAAAAGTAAAGTTGAGCTTGACTTCACATATAGTCGTATCATTCCAACTAGACATGCTGTCTTCCGGAAAATTAGATAATGTAGAGGATATTTGCGGTTTTTGTAGAATAAAATATTATAAAATATAGTGTTTGCTCAGGCCAGGAGGAATATGATGCAAATTTCTAAATGGCATATTTTTTTAATAGTCATTATTTTTTTCTTAAATCTAATATTTGTAGATATCGTGCCGGGAGCGCAAATATCTGAGACAGAGCAGCAACTAATAGAGGAGATTTTGACTTTAGACGCCAGGGTCCTTTCACTTAAAAAAGAAGTTGAAAAGCTTTCTGTTCAGAATCAGGAGCTTAAGAAGGAACTTGAGATAAAGCAAAAAGAACTCTCTTCATTAAACAGCAGCTTTAATAAGCGACAGGAGGAGTTATCCCGCTGGATAGTATTTTCTTTCAAGGGTGGTGTGGGCAACCTGTTTGCAGTTTTAATCGGAGCTGATGATTTAGGAGATTTTTTTCGGCGTTTTGACAACGTTATGTTCTTCATGGAATACTATAATAATATAATTCTCGAAACCAAAGCTCTCATCACTCAATGCCGGCAGGAGGAAAATGATATTATGGAAAAGCAGCGGGAAATTCAGTCTCTAGAAAAGCAGGCCGAGTTGGCTCTTGAAAAAATAACCCAGACGATATCGGAAAAGCAAAAAGAGCTGCAGCGTGCAAGGATTATCCTGAAAGACACTGAATTTTTAGAAGAAATCAGCAAGGATTGGCAGAAGTCTCTGCCTTCATTGGACTATTTACTAACGAATTTGTCTTCGCTTCCATGGTCCAGTTTAAGCCCTGACAATTTAAAAATTAACTATTTTGCCATGACAGCTCGTGCTGAATTTTTTGATACCAGTGTCACAAGAATTCTGTTGTCTAAAGATGAAAACTTAAAGGATGTATATTTCTCATTTAATTCAGAAGGAATTACGGTTGCCGAAAAAAAGCCCGATAGCGATGCCCCTACCTATTCTATTACATGCGGTATACAGCTTACTGAAAAACAGAAAATAAAATTTATTCCTAAGAGGTTGGAATTCAGTGGTGTAATACTGCCTGCCAAGGTCATAGAAGAACTGATGGCCGATTATGATATGACTTTTACACCGCCGCCTCTGCCTTATGATTTAAAAATAACATCCGTAAACACCGGGGACGGAAAGCTTATAATAAATTTCAAAAAGTAAAGGCACTCACTTACGCCGGGTCGCTTGAAAAGCTGGGCCCGGCGGCTTATTTTTCCCATATTTTTCTTTGGTGAATTTTACTTGATGAAATCTACAGCGGACTTATAGTATAATCATCCAAAGGAAAGGGGTTGGTATTTGGTGTATTTTGTCAGAAAACTGAATATAGCAATTTTCTTATTTGCCTTTCTGATATTGCTCTCCGGAAGGGCTGAAGCTAAAGTTATTACCGTACAAGCCGGGGATACTCTATATTCCTTGAGCAAAATTACAGGAGTCCCAATAGACAAGATAAAACAGTGCAATAATTTGTACTCGGATTCCGTAACAGCTGGACAGGCTTTGCTCATTCCGGAAAGATACACGGTAAAATCCGGTGATACCCTTTATCTCATCAGTCAAAGCTTTGGTATAGATGTATCAGAGCTTAAAGCTTTAAATAACCTGAATTCCGAAGTTATTTGGCCGGGACAAGCCTTATATATTCCTCAGAGAAGTCTATATCAGCAGATAACTGTAAAAAAGGGAGATACTCTTTATCTAATCTCTAAAAATTATGGCGTGTCAATAGATGATTTAAAAGTCATTAACGGGCTTTGGGGAAACGAGATTTATGTTGGGATGAAACTTTTAATTCCATCAAAAGCATCATCTTCTACACAAAAAACTTCGGATTTGCCTTCCAGAGGAGGTATTAGTCGAGGACAATACATAAAATATGGTACAGGCGTATATCATACTCTAGAAGAAAGAGCTCTTTTGGCAAGACTTATTGAAGCAGAAGCCGAAGGTGAGCCGTATATTGGAAAGGTAGCCGTTGGAGCAGTTGTGGTTAATCGGGTCTTAAGCGATAAATTCCCAAATACTATTAAAGATGTAATATACCATGTGGATGAAACGGGTGCATATCAATTTGAGCCGGTGCTTGACGGAAGACTTTTTACCGTAGTTGTCAGTAGCGATTCATATAAAGCAGCCGATGAAGCACTGGGCGGATTAGATCCTACAGGAGGTGCTCTGTTCTTCTTTAATCCATATAAAATATCGAATAAGTGGCTGCTTTCGAAGCCCATAATTTACAGAATCGGTAATCATGTATTTGCAGAGTAGTTATTTATTACAGTTACAGGTGTCAGGTATATACCTGACACCTGTTTTTATGCGGTTTAATACTCTTTCAGCATCTATTTTTAAATTGCTTCTTATACATATACATTGCTGAAAACAGTGTTTATCATTTTTGAACAATCAATATTTCGGCCGGTTATTGTTAAGATTGGCAGTTATTCATATTGCCGGATAATTAAATCCGTTGTCGGGCTTTAGCCCTGATATTTTAATTTCATCTCTCGAGCAGCTTTTA
Source organism: Tepidanaerobacter acetatoxydans Re1 (assembly GCF_000328765.2). NCBI lineage: Bacteria > Bacillati > Bacillota > Clostridia > Thermosediminibacterales > Tepidanaerobacteraceae > Tepidanaerobacter > Tepidanaerobacter acetatoxydans. Next base: position 380,460 of record NC_019954.2, on the reverse strand, counting down.
CTTCATCAACTCGTCTGACCGGTGTAGCATGTGGTGCTGACTTTAATATATCCGGTGTTTGTTTGGCTTCTTCATATATTTTTCGCAGTGCATCGGCAAAAGAGTCCAAGGTATCTTTACTCTCGGTTTCCGTTGGTTCAATCATCAAAGCCTCATCAACTATCAGCGGAAAATAAATTGTGGGCGGATGAAAGCCGTAATCAAGTAAACGTTTAGCTACATCCAAAGCTCTTACACCGTATTTTTCTTTCCAGTTTTTACAGCTTACTACAAATTCATGCTTGCACAGAGCATCTTTAGGAGCATCAAACATATTCTCAATCTTTTTCAATAGATAATTGGCATTTAATGTAGCAATTTCACTGGCTTCTTTTAAGCCTTTAGCTCCTAGGCTTCTTATATATGCATAGGCCTTAAGAACCACTCCGATGTTTCCATAAAAACCATGTATTTTGCCGATACTGTAAGGTATATCATAGTCCAAAAAATACATTTCATCATTTTTAGCGGCTAAAGGTTTGGGTAAAAAGTCTCGGAGAAACGCCTTCACACCTACCGCCCCAGAACCGGGGCCGCCACCGCCATGAGGTGTGGAAAAGGTCTTGTGAAGATTGAGATGAACTACATCAAAGCCCATATCTCCCGGCCGTGCGATGCCCATGACCGCATTTAAATTTGCCCCGTCATAATACAATAAAGCACCTTTATCATGTAGGATTTTAGATATTTCCAGTATATTCTTTTCAAAAAGTCCTAAGGTATTTGGATTTGTAAGCATAAGTGCCGCCACATCTTCATCAACCACTGTTTTTAATGCTTCGATGTCTATCAGGCCTTCACTGTCGGATTTTACATTGACAATATCAAAACCTGCCTGATTTGCAGAAGCCGGATTAGTGCCATGGGCCGAATCAGGTACGATAATTTTAGTGCGTTTTTCGCCCTTGTTCTCAAGGTATTTTTTAATAATCAATATCCCTGTAAGTTCGCCATGAGCACCAGCGGCAGGCTGTAGGGTAAAATAATCCATACCGGTAATTTCTGCAAGCAGGTTTTGTGTGTCATACATAATCTCAAGCGTACCCTGAGAAAGCTCTTCCGGTGCATAGGGATGCAGTTCGGTAAAACCGGACATAGCCGCAATTTCTTCATTTATTTTAGGATTATACTTCATGGTGCAAGAGCCTAAAGGGTAAAACCCATTATCAACTCCAAAATTCATTCTGGAAAGTTCAGTATAATGCCTTACCACATCAATTTCTGATACTTCCGGTAAATCCAATTCGTCCCTTAATAGGTCTTCACCCAATGTTTGAGATACTTCAATCTCCGGCACCTTGAGGGAACTTAATTTAAAACCCTCTTTCCCTTTCCTTGACTTTTCGAAAATCAGAGAAACATTTTCCATCTAACTCACCCCCAGCACTTTTAAAAGCTCTTGGATTTCCTGTTTGGTGCGTTTTTCGGTAAAAGCTATCAAAAGTCTATTTTTTTGTTCGGGATAGAATTTATTAAGTTTCAGGCCTGGTAGCATTTTATGTTCTATGGCCGTCTGATATTTCTTGTCAAGGTCGTTTACTTCTACCACCACTTCATTGAAAACTTTAGGGTTGATGATTTTTATATGGTCGGATTTTTTTGCTTCATTAATGAAATATTGAGTATTTGCATGGGAGTGATATGCCACATCTCTAAAGCCGTTTTTGCCAAGATATGCAAGGTATATAGTTGCAGCTAAGGCATTTAAAGCTTGATTTGAACAAATATTGGAAGTGGCCTTTTCCCGTCGAATATGCTGTTCTCTAGCTTGAAGTGTAAGCACAAATGCTCTCTTGCCATCAGCATCTACTGTCTCCCCTACAATCCTGCCGGGCATCCGTCTCATATACTTAGCTCTTGTTCCCATAAATCCAAGATATGGACCGCCAAAGTTTAATGAATTGCCTAAAGGCTGCCCTTCTCCCACCACAATATCAGCCCCATAATCTGATGGAGGTTTTAAAAGCCCTAAGGTAATGGGATTTGTCGATACAATAAGCATAACATCCTTTGCTTGAGCTATTTTTTCGACCTGTTTAACATCTTCAACTACCCCAAAAAAATTAGGCATACTTATTACAATAGCTGCGGTGTTGTCGTCAACCAGCTTTTCGAGCTGTTTCCAGTCGGTTTCACAGGATGAAGTATATACTGAAGATGCAATATCTATTCCATTGCCAAAACCATAAGTTTTAGCAGTAGTCAAGTATTCCGGATGTATAGCGCCGGAAAACACTACCTTATTCTTTTTCTTGATATTACAGGCCATTAGAATAGCCTCGCCTAAACTCGATGCCCCATCATAAATTGATGCATTTACTACATCCATTCCGGTTAGTCTTGCCATCATCGTCTGATATTCAAAAATAGCCGCTAAAGTCCCCTGGCTGCGCTCAGCTTGATACGGCGTATATGAGGTATAAAACTCAGAACGGCTTACTAAAGCCTTCACCACCGCAGGCACATAATGGTCATAAGCTCCGGCTCCGATGAAATTTACATAATCAGCAGCCTTATTTTTTTTGCTGATATTAAGTAATTCACGTTTAAGCTCTATTTCATCAAGCGGACGGGGAAGATTCATTTCTCGATTAAGTTTCACATTATCGGGGATATCATTAAAGAGACTTTCTATACTGGAAATGCCCAAAGTTTCAAGCATTTCATCGATTTGAGAAGGCGAATGACCAATGTATCTCATCACTACTCACCTTCCACTAATTTTTTGTACTCCGCAGGTGTCAGCAAATCATCAAGCTCGCTTTCGTCTTCCACCTCCACCACTATCATCCAGCCGTCATCATAAGGTCTCTCATTTACCAATTCCGGTCTGTCAATGAGGGCTTCATTTATTTCCACTACCGTTCCGGAAACCGGAGCAAACAAATCTGAAGCAGCTTTTACTGATTCTACCGAGCCAAAAGGCTCACCTTTGACAATTTTATCGCCCACTTCCGGCAATTCTACATACACCACGTCACCCAACTCTTCCTGAGCATGGTCGGTAATGCCGATCTTTCCAAGACTGTCCTCAACAAAAATCCACTCATGTTCTTCCGTATACTTTAAATCTGTTGGAATATTACTCATAATAATCCGTCCTCCTTTTATCCTTTTAAAAAGTTCGTAGATACCTTTTCGGCTCGATGTTTTTTTCCGCGAATTTCAATCTCAAATAACTTATCATTAGCATCATCCAAAGGTATTTTTACCAGAGCCATAGCCAAATATTCCTTAACGTATGGCGCAAAACCGCCGGATGTCACCTTTCCAACCTGTTTGCCGTCATAATACACAGGATAATCAGGTCTTGGCACTCCACGATCAAGAAGTTTAAGCCCGATAAGACGTCTTCTATCTCTTTGCTCGCTTTGAGTGCGCAGCACATCACGCCCTTTGAAAGGCTTACTTAAATCTATAAATCTGCTAAGTCCCGCTTCAACAGGCGTAATATCCGGACCTAGCTCATGGCCGTATAACGGCAGACCTGCCTCAAAACGCAACGTGTCCCTTGCTCCAAGCCCGCAGGGAATTACTCCAAAGTCAACTGCTTTACAAAACAGCCTTCTCGTCATCTCCGGAGAGCCGTACACTTCAAAACCCTCACCGCCGGTATAGCCGGTACGGGATAAAATCAGTGAATCACTATCAAATTCAATGGTTCGAAAATTAAATGGTTTGAGTTGTATCTCTCCAAAGAGTTCTTTTACAAATCCGGCACTTTCCGGGCCTTGAATGGCAATTAGACCATAATCATCACTCACATCTTCCACCACAACATCCGCAGGAGCCAAACTTTTGATGTGTTCAAAATCCTTGTCCTTGTTGGCCGCATTTACTACCAGCAAGTAGCGAGTTAGGCTCAGCTTATAAACCATGAGATCGTCCACGGTTCCACCATCATCATATGTCATGATGGTGTATTGGGCCTGGCCTTCTTTGATTTTATGAATGTTATTTGTGAGAATATCATTTAGAAAATCTCCGGCATTTTCTCCTTTGACCAAGATTTCTCCCATGTGAGACACATCGAAGATGCCCGATTTTGTCCTTACAGCCATGTGTTCATCGATTATCGATGAATACTGGATAGGCATTTCGAAACCTGCAAAATCCACCATTTTTGCCCCTAATTTTAAATGCTCTTCATAGAGCGGAGTTCTTTTAAGCATCTCATCCCTCCTTTTTAATATTTCAGTAATGCGTAAATTTTTAGTTATTTTAGTGACAAAAAAATGTTCTAAGTATAAAACAATAAAAACAGCTTATACCTAGAACCTCTGTCCCTTTGCCTGAAAGATTTCCCTCGTCGGCGCCAAAGCTCTCCAGAGGTTGGTCCAAAGATGATCCTTTTGCCTGAGAGTTTCACCTGGATCTGGTTTACCCCTTCGGCGCCTTTTAGAAAGGCCTCTCTCATCCTCTTCATACCATCATATGCCATATGAACTTTTTCTTTATCATAATCATAACAGTTTCCTTAAAATTTTACAAGACTCTCAATGGACAAAGGATAATTCTCAATTATCACACCATGTATGAGGTTGAATATGTCCTATGGGACTATTTTATCACACGACTATGATTTAAAATCCCAAAGGGAAAAAATAAATTTTCCCTTTGAGCCAAAATATATGGGAACTTGTGAAAAATCTGATATACATTTCGTGCATTCGAACTGCTCTATACTCTGAGTCTTTTCCATCTTCCTGAATTATATCTTAAGTAGATAAAAATCGAGCGAAACACCTGATCACATGCCTGTGCCGCCCAAGCACCCGTAAGGCCGAAACCCATCTTGATAAATACTTTCGCTAGCATAACCCGAATACCCCATATTCCTATGACAGTTGCAAAAAGCGGGCCCCGCGTATCACCTGCACCTCGCAATGCCCCTGCGAGAATAAATTGAGTTGACTGCATAGGCTGCATAATAGCAATTATTTTCAAACAACCCATTGCCAGCAAAATAACTTGAGGATCATTAGTATATATACTTGCAATTTGTCTGCCGAAAAAGAAGAATGTAGATGCAATGGCAACTGCAACATACATCCCCATTCGCCGTGTTTCCAATCCGTATTTTTCAGCCATATCCGGCCTCCCGGCTCCAAGACTCTGCCCTACCAAAGTGGTAGCTGCCATGCCGAAAGCCTGACTAGGTGAAAAGGACAGGCCAAATACGTTTAAAGCTACCTGATGAGCCGCAAATACCGTTGTGCCAAGACCTGCCACAGTTCTTGCAAACTCTACCTGGCCTAAGCGCAGTACAAACTGTTCTACGCCCGAAGGTATCCCAATTTTTAATATGCGTTTTATTATATCATAATCAAGGAAGATACCCTTTCTTTTTGAAAGACTCAGCAAAGAATCTGGATGATATATCGCTAAAACTGCCATAATCATTGCCACAAAACGTGAAACTGTTGTTGCTATAGCAGCGCCGGCGACACCCATTGCCGGAAATCCCAATTTGCCATATATCAAGATATAGTTCAAGCCTACATTTATAAGGTTCGAGATTAAATTGTATCTCATGGGTGTAACAGTATCCCCTGCGCCTCTTAATGCAGCGGCTATTCCCATACTGGTGGAAATAAATATACCCCCAAGTGAAATAATTTTTAGATATTGGACAGCAAGGGGAAATACATCAGGTTTTGCACCCATGAAATTTATTACATTACCTGCAAAAATATAACCCAATATGCTTACTATTGTACCCAAGATTACCGTCAAAATAAGGGTTTGCTTTACAACACTGCTTGCCGATTCATTATCATCGGTTCCCATAAAGCGAGCTACAAGAGCCGTGCTGCCCACATTTAGAGCTTGGAACACTGCCAAAGCCAACATAGTTGGCTGGTTGGTAATACCTACCGCTGCTAAAGATTCTTTATTTACTCGCCCTACCATAACCATATCTACCATGCCGAATAGAGTTCCCAGCAAAAGCTCAACAAGTGAGGGCATAGCAAGTTGTATTACCCGCTTGCGCAAGTCTTTTTCTTCATCCTCATCGATTATTATTTTGGTTTCCATATTAGCATTTGCTATGCTTTTGTTATCATCATCGTATTTCATCAGTTTATTTACACCCCGTCTAACTTTGTTTCATTATAGCCGATACTCATGGCTCACCCCCTTGATATTCCCGGCTAGATATTTTTATTATATAATAGTTTCATACTATTAATTATATCATTTATATGCAAGTTTAAAATTTGATTACTTAAATATGTTCTAATAGCTAAGATTAAGATTACTTATAATCTCGCTTGTTCGCAAATCTATTTTATATCAAAAAAGTGTTGACGATTTCAACACTTTTTTGAGAAATTGCTCATATCAATCGATGTAATAGTTGTTCTTTTTCTCCGCATAGAAAGTCTATAATTGGAATTTCTAGTGTGGTATAGCATCCGGGCTTTTGCCTAAGGCTTGCCCTGGCAGCAGCTGCCATTACCTGACCTGCGGCCGCCGGATTGCATATAGACATTATAAACTCCATTCGCTGATTATGGGTGGTGCCGGATACACCCTTCCTTTCCATATGCACACCATGACCCTTATCTATGAGACTTTTTACATCATCTACTTTATAAACATGGGTTTCATCATGGATAAAATAAGGATCATTTTTTATTGCCTCGGAAATTTTTTCAAAATCATACCCTTCCTTAATCTTTACGTATACTAAACGCCTATGAAGGCCGGTGCCTTCCGGTATCGTCATCGACAGGGCATCTTCTACGCCCTCAATAGCTTTAACTGCTACGGTATGTCCAAGGCTCATACCCGGGCCGAAATTAGTATAGGTCAACCCTTTTGGAGCAACTACCTCTAATAAACCTCTTACAATAGAATCCGAACCCGGATCCCAGCCTGAAGAAATTACGGATACGGCATCATTGGCTTTTGCAATCTGATCCAAGTTTTTCCTCAGACTCATGATGGAATCACCGTGAATATCGAAGCTGTCAACAGTATTAATGCCCATTTTTAGATACTGTGGAGCAACCTCAGGAATAGAACGGCTGGGTATACTTAGAATTGCAACATCAATTTTCCCCAGTTCCTTTATATCTGTTACTACCGGGATATCGCTAACTGTTTTTTTAATTGAATCAATTTTCTTGGGATTCCTTAGGACAATTCCCGCCACTTCCATATCTGGGCTTTCCTTAATAGCAGGTACTACTTCTCTTCCTACATTGCCAAAACCTACTACGGCAATTCTGGATTTTGACACATTTATTCCTCCCTCTGTATGTTTGGATTAAGAGGTTTTTTGCAGCAAAAAACAACCGGGGTCATTTGCCGGTTGTTTTATTCCTTGGCAAATACCTCTCTCTTGAAGTAGCTCTCCACCGAATTACTTCGGTGACAGTCCTATACCTATTCGATATAGGCCCAGCATGGTCTTTGGGATAAACCATACTTCGGCGATAATCCCTTTTGGCTTGTTTCATCGGCCTCCCCGCCTCCACGAGCTTACTCTTGATACATCGCGCCTCTACCTCAACTCTTTGCGAGATGAGGTACATGTTCAATTTTATAAAACATATCATAAAATCTTTCTCTTGTCAATCAACTTCTTGTAAATCATTTGCTTGCGGGCTTACATAAAATCTCTGAAATCCACGTATCAAAAATATTTGATGCATGAGCCGGCCGCAAGATTACTGCTGTGTCAGCTCCTCTGCTGCTACCACCCACAGCTATTATATCTTCTCCGTATGGAATAAGACCGGCATCCAATGCCATTACAGCTATCTCAACACACACCTTTGTGCCCTGACCCAACATTCTTAAGGTATGTGCTATAATTTCCACAGGATATGCCCCGCCGAACTTGCGGCTGATGCCCCTTTCAACACCTGAAAGCACATGAGTAGTTGTAAGAACTTTAACCCCGGAATCTACAAGTTCCTTCCTGATGTCTTCAGGCATTTCCATTTCACCTGGTGCCTCAAAACCAGCTGCATGTGTTACACAAACAAGATTTACCCCTAGATTTGCTTCTTGAAAAAGTTTTGCGGTATGACCTTTACATGACGCTACTACCACATGTTTTATATTATGCTCTCTTACAGCTTTTTTAACAATTTCAAGGGTTTTTTCTGTATTTTGCTTGCCAGGTTTCTCGAAATACATATATATCAACCTCCATAATTTCATTTACTATTTATAGTCTTGTATTATAGTTATCCCTGAACTAGTTCCTATTCGCGTTGCCCCTGCTTCAATCATTGCAAGTGCGGTTTTTGCATCCCTTATGCCGCCGGAGGCTTTTACACCCATAGCATCGCCAACTATTTTTCTCATAATCCTCACATCTTCAACAGCAGCGCCACCAGGTCCAAAGCCGGTCGAAGTTTTCACAAAGTCAGCTTCAGCAGCTTTAGCTAACTGGCATGCCGATACTTTTTCATTTTCATCAAGATATCCGGTTTCTAGGATTACCTTGACTTTGGCGCCGGAATTAATCGCTTTTACAGCTTTTACAACCTCTGCAATGTCTTCTTGAACTCCATAGAAATCTCCACTTTTTAACAAACCTAAATTCATAACCATATCTACTTCCATTGCTCCTGCTTTAATAGCTTCTGTCGCTTCAAATACTTTTGCGGTAGTTGCCATAGCTCCCAATGGAAATCCAACGGTTACACTAACCTTGACATCTGAACCGTCTAAAACATTTACGGCATGCTTTACATAGCATGAATTAACACATACTGCATAAAATCCATATTCCTTTGCTTCTAAACACAATATTTCAATTTCTTCAAATGTGGCAGTGGGTTTTAATAAGGTGTGGTCTATGTATTTAGCCAGTTCGCTTTTTGTGAGCATAAAATCACCTAACCTTACATTTATTTTAAAATATGAAAAACAGTGAGATTTATAAAAAATCATTCATCTTATTCAGATTCATTTTACCTTAAATTGGATATTCAATCAATATATTAAAGCGAAAAACATAATAATTTTCCCAAGCAAAGTAAATACTATACTAAAATAACTGTTGGGGAGTGTACTTATGTCTAATAATACAAAAATTCCTAATCCTGAAGTCAAGTGTAGTGTAAATGCTTGCACTCACTGGATTCCCGGAAATATTTGCAGTGCTGGTAACATCAACATCTTGAATGAAACAGTAAATACAACATCAAAATCTAAAGAGGAAACAATATGCAGCACTTTCGAAAAGCGACAAGGCTTAGATGGTTTTATTGATTCTGCTGACAATATAAATTGGGTTGAATTCGCTGAAGAATTGGTAGGCATCGGACGCCAATTAAATCCGACTGTAACCTGCATAGTTGATACATGTAAATATCATAATAATAAAGACGACCTTTGCCAAATTAACAGCATTGAAATTACCTATAAAAAGAATAATGAATACAATAAATCTACCAATTGCACAACATTTGAATATGATGGGAAGTCTACTAAAGATAAAAATTTCAGCTAAGCCATTTGTCAAAAATAGTGCTAATTACTTATGTCTATCCACTTACCTCCAGTCAATTCGGCTAATTTTTGAACAGAAAGTTTCACGGCTGCATTAGCTTCCCCTGCAGCAGGATATACTATATCATAAGCTTTTAATGATATGTCCAGATAAACATTTATTGGGTTTTTTAAGCCAAAAGGACATACACCTCCCACCGGATGACCGGTTATCTCCATAACTTCATCCGGGTTAGGCATCTTAGCCTTGCAAAAAAAGGCGTCCTTAAATTTTCGGTTATCTATTTTCTTATCTCCGGCCATTAGCACCATTATATAGTCTTCTTTCACTTTAAAAAGAAGCGATTTAGCTATTTCACCCGGTGTAACACCAAGTGATTGACTAGCTTTGTCCACTGTGCTGGTATCTTCGAAAAATTTAATGCTTACATCCATGTTTTTTGTTTTAAAATATTCTCTTACGATTCCACAGACAACTAAAGTCACCTCTTGGTTTTATTTTAAGAATCTTTAGGAGTTGTACTTTATACCAATTATATTCGGAAATTTCAAAGGATGCAACCGCAAACGCCATCAATGCCTATTAGGGCAGTCTTCGACCGCCCGCTATTAAAAAATTGCGATAAGGACGGAAGGATGCACCCTTATCGCAATTTTTTAGCTTTATTATGCTTTTCGTAGCAGAGTCCTTGTAGAATTTAATACGGCAAGAAGAGCTACGCCTACATCAGCAAAGACTGCTTCCCACATGCTGGCTACTCCTGCTGCTCCAAGAGTCAGAAAAATGCCCTTTACTCCCAATGCAAATACTATGTTTTGTACAATGATATTCTTGGTATATCTTGCTATCCTTATCGCTTCAGCAATTTTTGACGGCATATCTTCCATAATAACCACATCAGCAGCTTCAATAGCGGCATCAGAACCTAATCCTCCCATAGCAATGCCTACATCGGCACATGCTATAACCGGAGCATCGTTTATACCATCTCCTACGAAAGCTACCTTATACCTGGTTCTATCATCGCCTTTAAGTTCTTCCAACTTTTCAACTTTTTCCTGTGGCAGCAGTTCTGCATAATATTCATCAAGGTTGAGTGCTTCAGATACATATTTAGCCGTTTCTTTTGTATCACCTGTGAGCATTACGACTCGTTTTACCCCTAAATTTCTGAGTTCTTTGACGGCTTTGGCCGAATCTAAACGAATCTCGTCTGAGATAGTTATTCTTCCTGCGTAGATACCGTTAACTGCTATATGGACTACGGTGCCGACTAAACCATCCTCATTAATTTTTATTTCTATGCCTCTGCTCTTTAGCAGCTTTTCATTGCCTGCCAATACCTGTTTCCCTTCGACTTTTGCCATTATACCGTGTCCTACTATCTCTTTATAATCAGTTACCAGTGATTTCTCGATAGTATCTCCATAAGCTTCCACAATTGATTTTGCTATAGGATGATTTGAGTAAGTCTCAGCATATGCAGCCATGCGTAAAACCTCTTGTGCCGCAAAATTGTTTGCAGGTTTTACATCATTAACTTTAAAAACGCCTTTTGTAAGAGTGCCTGTTTTGTCAAATACAACAATATCCAAATTTGCAAGGGTTTCTATAAAATTAGCGCCTTTAATAAGGATTCCCCTACGAGATGCTCCGCCAATTCCGCCGAAATACCCCAATGGGATTGATACTACCAGAGCACACGGGCAAGATATAACCAACATCGTCAAAGCCCTATACAACCAATTGCTAAAACTTTGCCCAGGAACTATCAGCGGAGGCAGTAATGCTATAATTACCGCTGCCGTTACTACCGCAGGCGTATAATATCTGGCGAATTTTGTAATAAACTGTTCTGTCTTTGCCTTACGTGAAGATGCGTTTTGAATCAGGTTTAGTATCTTTGAAACAGAGGATTCACTAAAGGTCTTTTCAACTTTTACTTTTAACAATCCCTGAATATTAACCATACCCGCCATTACTTTTTCTCCCGGATTTATCCGATATGGAACCGATTCGCCGGTTAATGCTGATGCATCCAAATAGGAGGTACCTTCCAACACTTCTCCGTCCAAAGGTATCTTTTCCCCAGGTCGCACTACTATAGTTTCACCAATATTTACTGTTTCCGGGGCAACTTGACTTATTTCATCATTTACCAAAAGATTTGCATAATCCGGTCGAATGTCCATTAGGTCTGCAATAGAACGACGTGATCTTTGCACCGCCAATGCCTGAAAATATTCACCTATAGAATAAAACAGCATAACACCTACAGCTTCAGGCAGCTGGTGCAGAATAAAAGCCCCTAATGTAGCCACAGTCATGAGGAAGTTCTCATCAAAGACTTGTCCTCGAACAATATTGCGAAATGCAGTTTGAACCACATCCCTTCCCGCCAAAATATATGCCGCTAAAAATGGCACATATTCTAATATCTCATATTGCCCGTGAAGTTTAGGAGCAAGAAATATCCCCAATCCTAAAAAAACTGCTGATAAAATTATATTCAAAAGTTTTGTTTTTAACAGAAATTTACTATCTCCGTGATCACTATCATTTTTATCCGTAACTGAATTTTCAGGAACAAGCCTTACATCAGGTTCTATTTTTTCAAGCACCTTTACTACTTCGCCTTCAAGCTCCTGCTCTATATCAATAGTTCGAGTAGAAAAGTTCACCGTCACATCCGATAAACCCTCAACCTTCTTTAATTCCCTTTCGATTTTAGCTGCACAATTAGGACAATCAAGACCTTCCAGTTCATATATCATTGTTTGGAAGCCTCCTTCCATCGTTTTTACATTTGAGCAACTGTTCAAATGTTCCTGTATAATTATTTTATCATGTAGACTGCGAAAAAACAATATACTTTTTTAAAAAATCATTAAAAAAGATATGAGACGGTTTTTAATTGATTACCGTCTCATATAGTTCAATCGTTCATGCCTTTAGTATTTCGCCAATCCGTTTCCCAAATTCTTCACATTTTTGTTTACTGTCTTCATCAGGATTCCAAAGTGTTTTTATGCCTTGATCGATTATTTCAAAGCCGGCCCTTTCAAGTTCTTCTGTAATTATTTTTACCGATTCGCCGCTCCAACCGTAGGTTCCAAAGGCCGCTGCTTTTTTATTTTTAAAGCCAAGCCCTCGCAGTGCCCCCAGCAAACCTGCTATCGAATGAAGTACGACACGGTTTACAGTAGGGGAACCTACTAGGATGGCTTTAGATTTAAAAGCTTCGGTAATAATATCATTCGTATCTGAGCGAGCACTATTAAATAATTTTATTGTTATATCTTCATTAACTTCTTTTATTCCGCAAGCTATGGCTTCGGCCATTCTTCTAGTGCCGTTCCACATAGTATCGTATATAATCGTTATTTGATTTTCTTGATAGTCATCAGCCCATTCTTGATATTTTTCAACAATCTGTATCGGATCTTTTCGCCAAATAACGCCATGACTTGGACATATTATATCAATCGGCAGATTCAGGCTCAAAACCTCGTTTATTTTTTTGCCCACCAGTTTACTAAATGGTGCCAATATATTTGCATAGTATTTAATGGCTTCTTGATACAGTTCAGCCTGGTTTACAAGGTCATTATACATGAGCTCTGACGCATAGTGCTGACCAAAAGCATCATTGCTAAACAGGATATTGTCCCCAGTAAGATATGAGAACATGGTGTCAGGCCAGTGAAGCATCGGAGCTTCTATAAAAATGATTTCTTTTTTGCCGAGATTCAACTTATCTCCGGTTCTTACAGGCACAAAATTCCAATCTTGATGGTACTGGCCTTTTAATGATTTAATTCCGTTTTGAGTGCAATATATCGGCGTATCAGGAATTTCCTTCATAAGAGCCGGCAATGCACCACTGTGATCGATTTCTCCATGATTTGCGATAATATAGTCTATTTTGCTTAAATCAATCTCTTTTTTCAGGTTATTTATAAACTCATCGGCAAAAGGCTCCCAAACCGTATCGATAAGTGCTACCTTTTCATCTTGAACAAGGTAAGAGTTATAGCTTGAACCGCGGTGTGTTGACAAATCCTCACCATGGAAGGTCCTAAGTTCCCAATCTATCTTGCCTACCCAGGTTACATTGCTATTAATTTTAAAATCCATTTTATCCTCCATTCCGCCGCACGGCATGCCATTGCGGCACAAATAATTGGTTTTATATACATTCACTTATATTTAATAATTTTTTATGACACTTGTCAATCAATGCCGTTTATGCTTTATATCAAGTTATGTTTTCCTTATCTGATATTATTTGATATAATAGTATTAGATATATATCCAATAAAAAGGATTAGAGGTGGCAAAATAAATGAAAAAAATTTTAGTAGCATTTGTCGTTCTAAGTCTTTTATTAGCAGTATCCGCCTGCTCAATCAACAATAAGACATTGGCAATCACCTTGTATTATACGAATGAAGATAACAGCCAGATTCTAACTGAAACAAGAGAAATCAAAGCTGCTCAAGGCCAATCAATACCAAGGTTGGCATTGGAAGAGTTGTTGAAAGGGCCTCAAACCAAAGGTTTGAAATCGACCATACCGGAAGGGACAAAGCTTTTAAATGTAGAAGTTAAGAATAATATTGCGACAGTAAATTTATCTAACGACTTTACAAATTTTCCGGGAATGATGGCAGAAAGTTTGGCTGTAATTTCTGTGGTAAACACAGTTACAAGCCTTGAAGGAATAGAAAAAGCTCATATACTAATAGATGGCGAAGAACTTACCGCACCTAGCGGCAATCCTTACGGGCTTTTAGAAAGCTACGATATTAAGCAAATTAATCAGGATATCAGTAATAAAAAGGAAACCATTACACTCTACTTCCCGGATGAGCAGGGTATGTACGTAGTACCCGAACAAAGAGAAGTCGTTAAAAGCGAACCTCTTGAAGTAATTGTGATAAAGGAACTGATGCGGGGACCTGAAACGCCCGGGTTGGCATCACCGGCTATACCAAAAGAAGCCAAGCTTTTATCGGTACAAGTAAAGGATGAAATCGCCTATGTGAATTTCTCCAAAGAGCTTATTGAAAAACACATTGGTGGTTCTACAGGTGAAATGATGACTATAATTCCTATAGTAAATTCCCTTACAGAACTTCCCGGAATAAAAAAAGTTCAGTTTCTGGTAGAAGGTAATAAGGAACAGACTTTGGCAGGTCATGTTATCTTCGATGAACCCTTTGAAAGATATGAAGAATGGATAAAAAGATGAGAAACTAAATGCGACAGCGGAGGCAACACCGCTGTCGCATTTAGTTTTCTGCCTGTTCTTGTTACCATATTATTATCTTATGTGTTTTATATTTGTCTGTAGTTATTTCAGCCACATACCCAACATGAAATAACTTGCTATCAAAGTAGCAGTAAGGCACAGAAAAAATTTATAATAATCCTTGTATAAATCTTGTATTGACACCTTCATATACTCGCAGGTAAAAAGTTGGCAAAGGTGTAGTGGCGAGAAGAAATAACCTACAAAACCCCAGGCAAAGGTCATATGGCAATATAGCAGAAGACGATTTTCCGATATGGGCAAGCTTGCCAAAATAGGAAGCACAACCCCCAAGGATGTGGCTTGAAAACCAGTTGTAAGGCCTAGAAAAAATGCAGTTCCAATAATCCCCGGCAAAATCGTCTTAGGGTTATTGAAAATAGAAGTAAAAAAGGACATTAGCGACTCCATTTGACCGATAATTCCCTGAATAAGATATACGCCCATAAGCGAATATATTACATTGATATTAGCAACCCGGACCGCATCGGAAAGAAAACTTTTTTCAGGATTAATCCAATATACAATAACAAGATTTGCAAGCATTCCGATATAAAATGGCATGCCGAATATGAGATTTAACAGGACGCTGGTATACACCGGTGCAGTGTATTTTAGTAGGTTTAAAAGATTTGACAATGCATCGGTCATGGCAGGCTCTGCTTCGGTTTTTACTTGACGCACATACAAAAAGTATCCGGATAAAACATAGAAAACAACAAATATAGAATTTAATCCTATCAGCTTATAAACAGAAATCCCGGGGGCAAGAGAAGCTACCAGTAGAAAGCCTGTGGTATACGGCATGATATGCATAGCAATATGGCGGAAAATCAGATTTATGATTGCTCGGTAGGTTTTTGATAAACCGGATTCTTCTCCCAGCTGATCTATAAAAGGTGCTGAAATAATGGCACCTCCCGGCACCGATAAAAATCCCACCAGTGCAGGAATAAACATAAGTGTCACACGATTGCTCCGCACAAGTTTTGTTAAATGCTCAATAACCTTATCAATTATGTTATACTGTCTGAGCAGAGCTCCCAGAACACTTATCTCTATAATGACAATAAATTGTTGCAGTTTGTTAAAGTTTGCAAAAGTGCTGATGATAACAGCGAATAATCCCGATATTCCCAAGCCACCCAAAAGAGCCATAATCACAGCAGATATGCAGATGGCAATACCGATAGACACTCTTTTCTTGCTCAGTATTGGAATAATAAGAAAGGCAGTGATTACCGCCGCAAATTCCCCCATGATTTCAACCTCTTTCATATATGACGCTGAGGAGATTTCTGTGCATAAGGCTCTGACTAGCAAATGCTCTATATCAAGATAATATTTTGTTTATTACTTAAATTATAATGTTCAACAAAATATTTATTTTTCCTGCTTAAATTGTATTTGTAATGTAAACTTTTCCCCTCCATGAAAAACTATGTATTTATGCCAATCCCGCTTTGTTCATTAACTTCCTGGTATACTCACTTTTGGGATTATCAAATACTTTCCAGGCCGGACCTGTTTCCACTATTTCACCCTTATGCATTATGTACAGTTTGTCGGCAATTTTTCTTGCAATATCTAGGTCATGGGTAATATAAATCATGGCAAATCCTAATGTGTTTTGAAGGCCCTTTAAAAGCCGTAAAATATTGGCTTGTGTGGAGGGATCCAGCATAGAGCTAATCTCATCGGCAATGAGGAGTCTTGGTTCAAGGACAAGGCTGCGGGCGATAGCAACCCGCTGCCGTTGCCCACCGCTTAATGTAAAACATCGCCTGTTTAAAAAAGTATCATCACTGGCCAGCTCTACATCGATAAGGGCTTGCTTTACTCTAGACGTTCGCTCGTCTGTATTATAGAGCTTTAATATGTCCAGAGGCTCTTTTACAGCTTGCAGTACTGTAAATTGGTCGTTTATTGATGAAAACGGGTCTTGAAACACCATTTGAATGCCTTTTGGTTTGCTGGTAAATTCATGCTGTTTTATTGTTTGACCCAAGAATTCAATATTCCCGCTTTCAGGTTCCAAATAACCCGAGAGAATACTTGCCAGGGTAGTTTTACCTGATCCGGATTGCCCTATCAATGCTATAATCTCGCCTGCACGAATACTCATATGACAGTCTTTACATGCACAAATCTTATTACCTTTAAAAGAGTAGGTTTTATTTATTCCCCAGGCTTCTAAAAGTGTTATAATTCCACCTTGATTACAGGCAACTTTACGCTCAAGTGATGCATATTCCAGTTTAGGTTTTTGATTTTTGCATATCTGTGACCTTTGACTGCACCGAGGAAAGAAAGAACAGCCCTCATCGGTTGTCGCCTCACCTGCCCGGGGAATTCCCCATAAATCCTGATATGGATTTAAAGAAGGCGATGAATTTATAAGCCCCCGGGTATAGGGATGCAATGGGTTTTCAAGTATATCTCTTGTCAATCCTTCTTCAAGGATACAGCCCCGGTACATCACACACATTTTACTGGCAAGTCGTGTAATTACGGAAAAATCATGGGATATTACAATCATAGCAAACCGCTTTTGGTGTTGGAGGCGAGATAAGAGCTCAATGATTTCGGCTTTGGATATGGCATCCAAAGAAGAGGTCGGCTCATCAACTATAAGCACTTTAGGATCACATGCCAAGGCCATGGCAATAAGCACTCTCTGCCGCATACCTCCCGACAGCTGATGAGGCAAGTTATCTGCCACCGAGGCGTCCAGCCCTACTTGTTCAAGAAGTTCTTTTACTCGAGAATCTGCTTCATGATTTTTTATTTTCAGATGACGGATAATACACTCTTTTATCTGCTCATTTATGGTCATAAGTGGGTTTAATATGTCAAGGCCGTTTTGAAATACCATGGCAATGTGTTTCCATCGATACATATCCGGCTGACTTGCGGAAAGCTCTCTTAGATTGATTTTATTATATTCTATTGTCCCTGTAACCTTTGCGGTTGAGCTGAGTATACCCATTATAGCTAAGCCCAGTGTGGTTTTACCGCTTCCTGATTCTCCGATGATTCCCATGGATTGCCCCTGCTCTAGTGAAAAAGATACTTCCCTTACAGCATGGGTTTTTTGACCGTCCCCGCTATAGGTTACTGATAGATTTTCAACTTTTAACATGGCAATACCCCTATTTAAAAAAATCCGGTTTTGGTTTCTAAAATCTAATCAATTTTAGTATCTAATATTTTTTCAAACTCCCTGCCTATAATGGCCGTAGCCAGCACAAGCAATATGATACAACATAGTGGATATACAACCCACCATTTCCAGTAATCAGTAAAGTATACGCCGGGAAAATTCAATGCATAATTTAATATAAGTCCCCAGCTTTTGCTTGTAGGGTCCCCTAGGCCTAAAAATGAAAGACTGGCCTCGGATACTATGGCCTTGCTTATAAGTTTAATAAAACTTGCAAGTGAAATTGGAAAAATCTGTGGCAGAAAATGTTTGTAAGTTATGTATAAAAATCCTGCTCCATACCCCTCGGCTACTTTTATGTAAGTTTCCTGTTTTACTGAAATAATCTTTGAGCGTATAATCCGCGCGGGCATAGCCCAAGATAAAATAGATAATATTAATATAATGTTTTTTATGCTTGGTCCGAAAAAAGCTCCTGTCACAATCATTATAGGCAAACTGGGTATGGATGTAAGCATATCTATTAAGGCTGTGATTACAAGGTCAATTATACCTCCATAATACCCGGATACAACGCCTAGTACTATACCCAGAAAACATGTAATTATTGCTGTTCCAATCCCCACTACAATGCTGTTTCGCGTTCCGTAGCATATTTGAGCCCACAAATCTATACCCAAATCATCAGTGCCCAATATATGAGCTTTGTTCGGAGGTTCCAAAGAGGCGCCCGTTGGCTGATTCCACGGGTGTTTCGTAAGCATCGGGGCAAATATGGCGATAAAACATACTAAGACTATGAAAGACAAGGAAAATTTACCTGCTATGGAAAATTGTTTCACAATTTTAGGCATTTTTTATCACCATCAAGTTATTCTCGGGTCAAGCTTTTTATATAAAATATCAACTACAGCATTCATGATAACTACAAAAAACGTTACGGTCAAAAAAATCCCCTGAATCAAAGGGTAATCCCTTACCATTACGGCTTGTCGCATTAATGAACCGAGGCCCGGATACTTAAATACATTTTCTACCAATAGAGTCCCTCCCACTGCTTGCCCCAAACTGTAAAAAGCTTGAGTTACAATAGGCAAGGCAGCATTGGATAAGGCGTGGCGAAAGAGTATGCGCCCTGTGCTAAGTCCCTTAGCTTTAGCTGTGATTATATAATCTTTGGACATTACCGTAATCATACTGTTTCTGGCTATAAGATAAAATCCGCCCATCTGAACCGCAGAGAGTGTCAGAGTAGGTAAAAAACCGTGATACACTATGTCTAAAACCGCATCAGCCCAAGAGGCATAGTCTGCAAAGGGTTTTGCGCCACCTGAAAGAGGAAAAATTCCCTGCCGAGCCGCCAAATAAAACAGGAAAAATATGCCTATTAAAAATGCGGGGATTTCAGAAATTACGACCATTATACCGTAGAGGACCTTATCTGAGCCTTTCCCCCTTTGCCATGCCGACAAACAGCCCAACAGCGTGCCGGCACCGCCTCCTATTATTACTGACAGCAATACCAGGGAAACAGACCAAGGGATTCGGTTTTTAATAATTGTCCTTACATCACTGCCAAAATATATGCTATATCCCAAATCCCCTTTGATAATACCCTTCAGATAGCTACCGTATTGGGCAAGCACAGGCTTATCCAGACCGTAATATGCTTTAAATCGATCAATTTCTTCTTGAGAATAAGTCACAGTTACTTCTCCCTGTTCGCTTGATAAAAAATAGAAGGGGTCCCCCGGCATAATTCGGGGCAAGAAGAAGTTCAATGTGATTATACAGAAAAATGTTACAAGATATTTCAGGGCTTTTTGATATCTCATTTTTTATCTTGTTCCAAATATGATAATTTGTTGTGAGTTACCGCATGATGGTCAAAAACATGAACCCATCCGTCGTACTTTTCCGGTTTAAAGACCGTATAATCAATTGTATTGTAAAGGGGCAGCATTGGTATCTCATCTGATATAAGTTTTTGAAGCTCCATTATCATAGATTTTCTTTTTTGTTCATCCAGTTCTATAAGCTGCTTTTTGCAAAGTTGGCTTATCTTAGGATTGCTGTAACCGCAAATTACATTGGATGCGGGACCGGCATCACGAGCTACAGTTGCCGCATAAGCTTCCCTGAGGCAATCGGCATCGCGTCCCCAGCCACCATGTCCAATTATGGCAAGTTCATAATCACAGTTTTTAACACAGTTGTCACGGGTCTTCATGTCCACTGCGCGAACATCAATATTGATTCCGGCTTTTGCGAAGTTGATTTTAAGAAGTTCTGCAATCCTGGCTTCTTGTTGACTGTCCGATATTAGTAGTACTAGGTTTAATAATTTATTGTTTAAAAGTTCCTTAGCTTTTTCTATATCAAAATCATATCGCGTAACATCGGGATTATACCATATGTGATCAATTGGCAAATATCCGGAGCTTGCCGAAACCGCCGCACCTCGTGCTACTTTTTCGATAAGTTCATCAACATCTACGGCATGGGCAATAGCTTTTCTTACGTTTATATCCGCCAATTCCGGTTTTTTCTCCATGTTAAACAGGAGTTTATAACCCCAGAAGGCCGGACTTTTAAGGATTTTAAATTCTTTATTGTTTTCATACCGATCAATTATATCCGGCGGAACATCCAAAAGATCTATTTCTCCGTTTTCGAAAGCCAGCACCGGATCGCTTACCGGGATAAATTCAATTACATCTACCCGAGGCTTCCGTCCCCAGTAATCTTTAAATGCTTGGAATCGATACTTGCCCTGCTCCTGACTATAATCCGTAAGTATGTACGGGCCGCATCCTACTAATTTATCCAAATCCATTACTTTTTTGGGGTCATCTATGTCCTTCCAGATGTGCTCCGGAATTATCCTGACAATCCCCAATCTATCCAATACTGTAGCGTTAGGCTCTTTTACCACTATTTTTACTTGGCTTTCATCAATAACCTCTATTTTTTCAATAAATGGTTTTCCGTCAATAAACAAACTATCGGAAACCGGAGGATGTTTCATAAAATACTCGAAAGAAAACTTTACATCTTGGACGGTAAGCATCTTCCCATCATGCCATTTGACTTTAGAGTTTAAAACAAAGGTATACTCCCTACCGTCCGGGGATATAGTCCATTCCCTTGCCAGCCATGGAATAAGACCTTCTTCTCCTTTCTCCAGAAGGCTGTCATAGATAAGACGCATTTTTGATGCACCCGGTCCCCGAGAATAGTGAGCAAATGGAGAAGGAAACCCCCAATCCCCGCCTTCCAGACATATTACCAATGGCGCACTTTGTTCGCCGGTGCCGCCTAAACTTTTTTCTGTGGTTTTTGTGCCGCAGCCGGCCATGCCAAAAATTACAATCGTAAGCACGCATGCAGCAAACAGTTTACTTGTTTTTGATTTTTTCATATTAAATCTCCTGCTCAAATGTTTTGTTTTTTCATCAAGGTTATCTAAATCCACTTTCAAGGCTTACCAACCTCTCGAATAATCCTCAAAACAATCTAGGCACACAGGCTTATTATCCGTTATGCGTATTTTGTGTTCCGGAGCTCCTTCACCGCATTTTACACATTTTATTGTATTAAATATGCGAGCCTTCTTTGGCAAATCAAAACTGGGATTCTTAAATTCAAATAGTTCTTCAACAGGGCTTTCCATGATAACTTTCTTACGCTCATCCTTTGACAGTTTATCATTATCATCCCTGGGTTTTAATATGATACGCAATTTTTGCCCTGTATCCCGGCGAAAGAAGGTAAATGCCTGTTTGCCGGTACCGCGGTATATTAGATTCCCTTTGCCTAATGTACATCCTGTAATAACCTGAACTGCATCAACTCCGCACGCATCATTTTCTGTCACACAAACTATTTCTTCATCTTTAGAAAAACTAATACCAAGTTTTTTCCTTGCCGCCTCACATGCCTTAAATCCGATAGCAAGGCCCGGACATTCGTGGCCGTGAAATTCTACACATTTTTGCCAAAGCTGTTCATCCATAAAAAATCTCTCCTTAAATGATTTGGTATAAATGATATCGATATGAGCACAGCTCACCAATCTCAAGACTGCTCATTACAGTTTCATTATTACAGTCTTTGCGACTTAATTATTTATTTTTTACCGATAAGTATAAACATCTCATCATTGTCTTCGGCAAATACAGGTTTAAGCCCTGTCTCTTTCATAAATCCTTTTATAACATCTGCTTCAGGAAGGTCATCGCTATTTACCGCATCAGAACTTTCTGCGTGAAGCTCGTTTATAGCTCTCCTGCTCTGAGAGTGAGCTATTACAAGCCTGCCGCCGGACTTTAGAAGGCCTGCCATATGAGATATCACTGTCGGTTTGTCTTGAAAGTGAGGAAAAACCGAGTAGCACATTATAACGTCAAAATGGGTTTCAGGGAGAGCTGCATCATAAATATCTCCCAGAACAAAACGAACATTGTTAAAAGGATATTTTTGTCTTGCAACTTCAAGCATCTTTTCTGCAAGGTCGATGGCTATAATTTCTCCCTCATCGCCTATCATTTCATATATATATGGGATCATCACGCCGGTTCCTGTACCTACATCCAAAATGCAATCTCCATTAGATATTCCTGCCATCTTAGTTATATATCTAAGTTTTGCTTCATTATGATGGCACATTTCGTCCCATTTATCCGCCACTTCATTGAAGAAGTCCTTATGGTTCAAGGGTATCCCTCCCGGTTGCCCTCATTTGATATTTTTTAAGCAGCAAAACTACTGCCGGAATAAATATCAGTTGAATTGCTATTCCGGGCAAGCCATTTGTAATACTTGCAGCAATAAAAGCTACGGGCGTGGGAAATTTGGCGCCGAAAAAGGCTGTAAGCACCCATACGGCAATGCCTGATACAATGCGTCCGAAAACCATACTGCCGACTAAGGATACATAAACATTCTGACGCAGTTTTCTATACATAAAACTTGTCATATAACCATAGGCTGCAAGTTCAAAAACCATATAGGGCATTACCGGAAAAGCCGGAGGCATGCCGGTAAAAACAGAACTTAAAATTGGCGTCAACGCTCCTACCGCTCCCGCAACAGGCGCATCCAAGAAAAATCCCGAAAGTAAAACCGGTATGTGCATTGGCAAAAAGGTTGAACCAAGCCCTAGCACGTGAAACATCATCGGCAGTACAATTCCAAAGGCAGTAAACACACCAGCAAGCGCTATCTGGTATAGATTATCATTTCTCAAGTTCAAACACTCCAATCTGATTTATTATTTAGGGAAAAATAAAACCATGAACAAAGCCGTTTCATTCAGCCAAACAGCTTAACCTTCATGGTTTAATTCAAAGTATTTATAAGATTTTTATAATAGCTTTTAAATAATATAATTTATGGTAGTTTTTGCATGCCTTATATTTTTACATCTGTATAACACTTTATGGCCTTCATGACCATTTGATAAAATTTTAACATTTGCTTGTTTTCTTGTCAACACCAAAAAAAAATTATATTTATTCGTTCCATGATAACGTCGTTATTATTCAGAGGTCTGTCATTTTGCTATATACTGCTGTCATTGTGAGCGCAGCGAAGAATCTTATTTAATCCTTGCAAAGAGCCTTCACTGCGTTCAGGATGACAAGTTGTTTTCATTTTAACATAGACCCAAAATATTCAATTTTAAATTGAGTGGTCTTTCCGCAGTGAATAGTCCTTGGGTTTACCAAAGATTGTAACTCCCTGCCAAAAACTTGGAGTAAAGCACAGCATCACTGTAAATATCTCAAGCCTTCCCATTAACATAAGAAAGCTGAGGACAAGTTTTCCAATTTGTGGGATTTCGCTAAAAGTAGATTCGGGACCCACACTGCCAAGCCCCGGACCTATGTTGCCCAGTGTAGCTGCTACAGATGAAACCGATGTTATCATGTCTTCGCCCAACATCGCTATGAATAACGAGCCTAGCACAAATAAGGCTATATATATATAACTAAATGCCAAAATATTTCTCAGGACATCATCGGGAATAGGTTTGCCTCCTATTTTTACCGGGACTACAGCTTTAGGGTGAAGTGTATGGGTTAACTCTCGCCTGCAGTATTTGAATAAAATCAGCATCCTGATTTGTTTTATGGCACCGCCGGTAGAACCGGCACATCCTCCAAAAAACATAAGCAGCAACAGTAACATTTTAGAAAATGCAGGCCAAAGGTCAAAATTTGCAGTAGCATATCCGGTAGTGGTCATTATTGAAACCACTTGAAACGCACTTGTCCTAAAAAGGTCGGTCTTTAATGGAATTAATCCTCTGATATTCCATGCAATTAAAAGAGTTGTAACGATGATTACTCCTAAGTAAAATTTCAGCTCCTCATCTCCAAATACTCGATCCCACTGGCGCTTAAGCAGATAATAATAAAGGCTGAAATTTACCCCGGACATTGCCATAAATATTAATATTATAATTTCTGCTGCAGGATTTTTAAAGGCACCTACGCTCAAAGCTCGCGTGGAAAAACCTCCGGTTGCAACTGTGCCGAATGTATGTGTCAGTGAATCGAATAAATCAAGGCCGGCTACCATCAATAATATGGTTTGAAGTATCGTCAACCCCATATATATGCGCCATAATATTTTTGCCGTATTTGCTATCTTGGAAGATAGTTTCGAAACTGAAGGCCCGGGAACCTCTGCACGAAACATATGAAATCCTCCGGCACCTACTCCCGGAAGGATAGCCAGGAAAAGCACTATAATTCCCATGCCGCCCAGCCAGTGAGTAAAACTTCGCCAAAAGAGTATTCCGTGAGGAAGTGCTTCCACATTGTTTATTACCGTGGCTCCGGTAGTCGTAAAACCTGATATCGCTTCAAAAAATCCATCGATAAAAGTATCCACCGCGCCATAAAACACAAATGGCAATGCTCCAAAAATACCGGCCAATATCCAACCTAATGTGACAATAAGAAAGCCTTCTCTAAGGCCTAAATCTTTTCTCAAGTAAGTTTTCACTCGCAGCAACACTCCAACTATTATTGCGGCAACGATTGAAAATAAAAAAGCATTGATATCGCTGTCACCATAATAAATCGACCATCCCAGAGATGGAACCATGGAAATTCCTAAAACGATCAGTAAAGTGCCAAGAATATAGCGTACAGTATTTAAGTTCAATTAGCTATCATCCCTTCATGTATTCCTTGGTGCTTCTTGGCTGTTCCGAAGGCACAAAAAAGCCGTTCCACCTGCTTGACATTTTCAGACTGAGTAAAGATTATTAATCGGTCTTTAGGTAAAATAACATCGTTTCCTCTTGGGATGACAGCTTTGCCGTTTCTTAGTATTGCACCGATAATAATGCCTTGTGCTGATAGACGCAGCGCTTTTAACTGCTGATTGATTAAAGGAGAATCATCAGCAGCGGCAAGTTCAATTATTTCAGCTCTTCCATCCTTTAAAAATGTCTCTGATATGATACTTGACTTTCTAAAAAGCTGAGAAAGCCTTCCTGCTACTAATAACCGCGGACTTATATAGGAATCGATGCCCAGTGTCTGCATCAGTATTTCATAGTCCGGTTTGTTAATCTCGACAATTGTTTTAGATGTGCCTAGTTTTTTACCTAAAATAGATGTAAGAATATTTAATTCATCCGACCCTGTTACAGATACTAATACATCTACACTCTCTATATTTTCGTCTTTTAAAAAATTTATATCCGCTACATCTGCATTTAAAACCAGAGTCTTATTAAGATGGTCGCTTAGAATGTGACACTTTTGGGCAGATTTTTCTACCAGTTTTATAGTCATTGAATTTTTCTTGTAACCTTCCAAAATCTTAGCCAACTTAAACCCAATTTTCCCTCCGCCCAGAATCATCACATTTTTAACCCGTTTTTTTTCACTTCTTACCATACTGCTAAATTCAGTAAGCGTGCCGGTCTTTTTTATGACATACACCATGTCATTAGGCAAAAACTTATCCTCACCCTTCGGAATGACAATTTGGCCATTTTCGCGGAAAATTCCAACAACAAAGTAATCCGGAGATACCGGTAAAATCGTAAGCGGCTGATTTATCAGCTCGGATTCTTTGTCGACCCTAAGAGCTATGAGTTCTATTTTTCCTCCGGCAAAGTATTCGATTTCATTGACATCGGGATTTTTTATGAGTTTGGCTATCTCCAGAGCCGTCAATCCTTCAGGATCAATCATAATATCTATGCCCAGCTGCTCGCTAGTAAGCAACATTTTATGGCTGGTATATTCCGGGTTTCTCACTCGTGCTACGGTTTTGATATTAGCTAGTTTTTTTGCAATCATGCAAAACATAATATTTAATTCATCACTATCAGTAACAGCAATAAATACATCGGCCTCTTCAACGCCGGCATCAACTAAAGCAGAGATGCGTTCACCGGTTTCCTGTAATAACATAGCATCCAATTTATTTGAAAGGCTTGAAATCTTTTCACTGTCTTTTTCCAAAACTACCACATCATGATTGTCTGCAATTAACCGTTTTGCAAGCTCAGTTCCTATATCGCCGGCTCCGGCGATTATTACCTTCACTTTTGACACCACCTATATAAAATTGTGAATAATTGGGGTCAGGCCCCAATTATTCACTTCTTTTTTTATTTATCTCAGTTCTTGTTCTATCACTTCAGCAACAGATTTTGCAACTTTTTCAATTAAATCTTGCTGTTCACCTTCTACCATTACACGAATCAGCGGTTCAGTACCTGACGGGCGAACTAGAATTCTGCCTTTTTCACCCAAAAGCTCTTGGTTCTCTGCTATGATTTCTTGAATGCGTTTATTGCTATCATAGCCGGATTTGTCTGCCACTGTCACATTTATAAGTATTTGAGGGTATACCTTCATTATCTGCCTTAGCTCTGAAAGAGTTTTATTTTCATTCACCATTACATCAATAAGTTTCACTCCGGTTAGGATTCCATCACCGGTAGTGTTATAATCCAGAAAAATGATATGACCTGATTGTTCCCCGCCAAAATTGTAACCACTGCTTAACATTTCCTCAAGAACATAGCGGTCACCTACTTTCGCCCGCATCATTTGTATACCTGCATTCTTTAAGGCTACTTCTAATCCCATATTACTCATTACAGTGGAAACTACGGTTTCATTTTTTAAAAGTCCGCGACTTTTCAGGTGCACCCCACAAATGGCCATTATATGGTCTCCATCTACTATTTCACCTTTTTCATCAACAGCTATCAGTCGGTCTGCATCTCCATCGAAGGATAGGCCTACATCAGCCCTTATTTCTCTAACATATTTGCAAAGGCTCTCAGGATGTGTGGAACCACAATTAACATTTATGTTAGTACCATCAGGTTGATTGTTTATTATATGAACATCTGCGCCTAATTCCTCTAAAATTATGGGTGCCACTTGGTAAGATGCTCCATTGGCACAATCTAAGGCTACTTTTAAACCCCTAAATTTAAGTTTTTTATCTATCACCGATTTTATAAAATCCACATAGGGTCTTATTGCATCTTCTGTGTAAGTTTTTCCCACATCTGAGCCTATAGGGTTTTTTATTTCTCCATTAGTATCCTCAAGCAGTGCTTCGATTTCGTCTTCCATGGCATCAGGTAATTTATAACCATTTTTATCAAAAAACTTAATCCCATTATATTCGAATGGATTATGAGATGCAGAGATCACTACACCGGCATCTGCGTTAAAGTGGCGTGTAAGATAGGCAATGGCAGGAGTTGGCATAATTCCTACCTTTAAAACATCCGCACCTTGTGAACACATACCGGCTATCAATGCAGCTTCCAGTAAATCTCCCGATATCCTTGTATCCTTACCAACTACCATAATGGGTTTTTTGTGAAGCTTAGATAAAACTTGTGCGCCTGCTCGACCCAGCTTAAAAGCTAAAAGCGGTGAAAGGTCTTTGTTTGCTACACCTCTAACCCCATCTGTTCCAAATAGCCTGGACTTCATTGAGTTTCCTCCTTTTTACCGTAAAAGACTGCTAATAGTAGCAATAATTTCGCTTGGCTCTATTTTAATAATTCTGTAGGGTCTTGATATATCCGCTCGAATCTTTACCAAATGCTCGCCTTCTGTAAGGCCGGTAATATCTACATTTAACTTCACCATGTTTTCATTTACCTTATCAATAATACTCTCAGGACCACTTACTGTCAATATAATATCTCTATCATGTTCTAGTTCTGCATTTAATCCTGAATCAGCACCTTCTATAGCAATTTTATCCGACTTAATATTCAAAGTAGTAGTTGCCAATTTTTCAATCTCAATAGTAACCTGTGCTGATTGAACTTCTTCATCAAAGATTGTAATCCCTTTTGGCAAAATTAAATTTACATTCACTGAAACCGTTGACATTTCACCTTGAATATTTATCGGTTCGGTGTTTATGGACTGAAGATTGTTTAATATATCGGCACTTCCGGTCACCGTTATTGACGGTGGGTCTATTCTTACATCTCTGATTATATAGCCTTCGGGGGGATTACCCCTTATATTCGGTAAAACTTGCACATTGCTGACGGGAACAATAGGCACCGTGACCTCGACCACATCAGGTCTAAATGTAATTCTTTTTTGTTCATTGCCTTGGCCGTCAAGAACCATAAATGGAAGGGTACTGATAACTGTACTGTCTTTGTCCGATATATCAATTGTCGTTGATATTTTCTTTACTGCATTAACAATGCTTCGCGGACCTTTAATGACAACTTCCTGAGGCTTGACTTGCGGTTTGCCTGCCGCAAAGCCTTGTGCCGGTGTTCCGACTACTTCTACCGTAACAGGTCTTTGCTCTTCAATAACAGCCTCTAAAGTCACCATAATTTCCCTTGGCAAGACATCGATAAGCTCTATGTTCGGCGGTACAACCACATCAACGCGAATTAAATTATCGCCTTCCATACGTCCCCGCATGCTTACTTCAGCACTAATATCATTTGGTTTTAGATCGGTCACCAAGCTGCGGCGCCCCCTGACTTTCACATTTACTGTAAATTGAGATGATTCGTCTTTTAAGGCAAACTTATCCTCATCCAGATTTGACAGTTTAACGGGTACATCCCTGACTACATAGGTAACTTGGGGGTTTTGTTCATTCATTACATACAGCCACATAACAATGGCAACAATAATTGAAAGAACTTTGACAGCCGTATCATTAGCAAAAAATTTATGCATTATCCTTCCTCCAGTACCATAGGGATGGTTTTTTATCTTTTATTTCATATATGTCTTTTAACATATTCTTAAGAGTCTTTATATCAAGATAACGGCTGAGTTTACCATCTTCAGCTACTGAAATAACACCGGTTTCTTCTGAAACAACAATGGCTACGGCATCGGATTCTTCAGTAACGCCTAAAGCAGCACGATGCCTGGTACCCAGTTCCTTGCTTAGATTTGGATTTTCGGTAAGTGGCAGGTAACATCCTGCCGCCATTATTCTGTCATTTCTTATTACAACCGCACCGTCATGTAAAGGAGTATTTGGTACAAATATATTTATCAGGAGTTCAGCCGAAACAAAGCCCTCAATTTTAACACCGGTTTCAATATATTCATTAAGCCCTGTTTGTTTTTCCATTACAATAAGTGCTCCGGTTTTTTCCTTAGATAATTCCTCAGCAGCGCTTGCAATATAGTCAATAACCTTGTTCATCTCTACTTCGCCCAATCCTAATAGCGGTGTTGAGAAAAACCTCCCTCTTCCCAGTTGTTCTAAGGCTCTCCTGAGTTCTGGCTGGAAAACAACAAGAAGTGCTATAACACCTACTGTCATAGCATTTCTTAAAATCCAATTTATTGTATAAAGTCCCAGCCATTCGCTTAACTTTGTAGAAACGACCAGCACAACCAAACCCTTTAAAAGCTGTACAGCTCGGGTTCCTTGAATTAATTGTATGGCTTTATATGAAACAAAAGCTACAATAGCTATATCCAATAAGTCCATTAAACGAAAACCTTTGAAAAGCTCAAAAAGCTGTAATGACATTTCCCCACCCCAGCATACCTTTTTATCATTATAAATATTATAGCATTTAATCTTGATTTAGTATATTTCTATAACTGTTATTTTTTTGCTTTTGTCTATTCTGTTGACCTTTTTGTCCCAAATCGAGTTTCCGCAGTAATGCCCAAAGACGTAATCAAAACTATTGCAGAAGTTAAACCGCCTATGAAAGGTACTAAATTAATCAGCCAAAGAAGCAGTGCACCAAGTGCAAATTCAAGCAAAATCTCAGATTTCATTTTCAAGTGCTCATTTAATTTTCTACCAATAAAGATACTGATGCACAGATACCCGAAAAATCCCGCGGCATACAGAAGTAGCAACAATATGGGAATTAAAGGAATTCCTATCAACGTAATAAATAAGAGCAGCAACATAACGGGTGTTAGTAAGAGAATTGCAAGACCAATGAGCATCTTTCTGCCCACTTCTTTTTCAACAGCACCGGATGCCATCTTTATGCTATTGGGAAATAGGATTATAACAAGAATTCCTACAGCCAAAAGCCCGAGAAATCGCACAATTTTAAACCAAATGTATCTTCGGTTTGTGCCTTGCCGTGTAATATCGTTTACTATATTTTTTACCCCTGATATCTTTACTTCGGTTGTCTTGCCGTAGATTTTAGAGGTTTCCCCTCTAATTACCCGTCCGCCTACGGCAGTAACGTCGCCTGTGACCTCGCCATTAACTCTTATATCGCCTAAAATCGCCACTACGTCTCCGGTTACCTTACCGTCTACTCTGATATCACCCATTATGGCAATAATATCACTCGTTACAACCTCATTAGAATCTATTGTTATATCTTTGTGAATCTGAATCAGGTCGTCTGTTTCTGTAGCTAACACCGGTGTAGGTATAAGCAGTAATAAGGTAAAGATTAAAATAAGTATTTTTTTCATTGTATCACCTTCTATTTTTATTATTTTTTAAACGTGTTTCGATACAAGCAATGAGTTTTTATCCGGTTATCCGCGATTGATTTTGCAAATACCGGCAGTCTATCCCTTCTTAGCACATCCATGCTTTGGAACTTTTTCTTGACGAATATTTCATATTTGATGCTAACTGATAAAAAGTTATTTGCTCTGGATAAATTATACAATACTTAGCACAAATTTTGAAATAAATTAAATTAAATTTATATTTTGTAATGATAATGTAATAAAATACCAACGCTTTTTAACCCATAATGCAGTATTATAAAGATAGAGAGCATATTTTTCATTTATATTTTGGTAAGTAACAGGGGGCTAAAAAAGATGCAGTTAAATCTTAAAAAGCAAAAAGAAACTCAAATCTCATATCTGAAATATATCATATGCATTCTCTTTGCAGTATTCTTTTCCTTCTGCACTTTCCCCTGTCAAATCAGTACCGGACAGGCTGATAAAATTGTAGCTAGCACATCAGCGCAACAATTAAACATAAATGATGAAAATAATACTGCTTTTTTGGACGAAATGGAGCTTAAGCAGTTAAAGCAACTTCAAGACCGAGGGCCTAAAGCTTTGCCCCCACTTTCAAAATCTGTGCTGGCATCAAAATTTATTCGTCACGGCTCTGAAGATATAAAGCAGGTTGCCATTACTTTCGATGACGGACCTTATTTATTGACCGAAAAATATATTGAAATACTGAAAGCATATGATATCCGAGCTACTTTCTTCCTAATTGGAGTTCAAGTAGAAAAATACCCTGATGATGCAAAAATGATTATTGACAACGGCTACGAAATCGGAATTCACTCATATAACCATAAAAAGCTCACAAACATGAGCATAGATTCAATTGAAACTGACCTTATAAAAAGTCTGGAAACTATTGAAAAAATTGCCAGGGAAACTGATATAAGATTTTTTAGACCGCCATTCGGTAGTTTTAATGACTCAGTAATAGAAACAGCTAAAAAACATAATTTAACCACAGTTTTATGGTGTGTAGACCCGCAGGATTGGCAAAAAGATGATTCGGAGCAAATAGCTCGACACGTGATAGAAAAGGCGAATAACGGAGCTATTATACTGCTGCACGAAGGGAGACAAGGAACATTGGGGGCTTTGCCCAGGATTATCGAAGGTCTGTGGGAAAAGGGTTTTGAGATTGTGTCTTTGTCAGAACTTTTGTCGACAGCGGAGTAATGTAAGGGTGCCTACTAGGCACCCTTACAGTTTTTTATGGCTTGGTGAATAAAAAGGAACCGTCCCTAAATATTCAGGCGAAATATTCATAAATATTTACTTTTCGCTTTGATACTTCCATGTTATAATTATTTAATAGGATATACGGATTGGAGGAACTTTTTTTGCAGGATGTTAATAAGGGTTTTTCACCAAACACATTAAAGCGGGGACTTATGTCAGGGCTTAATATCACTTGGGAACTTTCTAAAATTATGGTTCCTATTTATTTTATAGTCACATTCCTAAAATATACCCCGATTATCAGCTGGATTTCGAATCTTTTTGCACCTATTATGAATTTATTCGGTTTGCCGGGAGAGGCAGCGATAGTTTTGGTTATGGGTAATGCCGTAAACTTATATGCTGCCGTTGGGGCCATGGCTTCTCTTGCACTTTCTATTAAAGAGATATCCATTTTGGCGATAATGCTCTCATTTTGCCACAGTCTTCTTGTTGAAACTGCTTTAGCAAAAAAAATAGGCCTCTCCGCCATTAAAGTAATAGCAGTAAGAGTAGCCTTAGCTGTAGTTTCAGGGCTGGTTTTCAACATCTTGTTATAGATTTTGTTATAGATTATTGGAGGTAAATAATTATGTTTATTATTTTTAAAGAAGCTTTTATTGGTAGCTTTAACTCAGTTAAACAAATAGCATTTATAGTAATTCCTCTGATGTTAGTCATGGAAATCTTAAAAGATATGGGTGTGCTTGATAAAATAGCTCAACTCTTTTCTCCATTAGTGAAAATATACGGCATGAAAAAAGAAGCAGGATTCCCTTTAGTTATCGGTATAGTCATTGGATTGTCTTATGGTGCAGGTATTATTTTCCAGTCAGCAAAGGAAGACCAACTTACCCGCCGTGATCTCTATCTACTAACATATTTTCTAGTAGCTGCTCACGCTGTTTTTGAAGATACAGCCATTTTTATGGCATTTGGTGTAAACGGTCTGCTGCTTCTTGTTACAAGATTAGTAGTAGCCGCATTGTTTACATTTCTTGCTTCTCGATGGATTAAACCCGATGATACTCTTTTACAGAATTCTAGTGAGGTGATATAGAATGATGCCGTCAGAAAATCATGATTATAAAGTAATCAGCTTGCCTAAGCTTAACGGTCTTACTCCGACTCTTGAATCAACCGCTTTAAAGCTGATGGAAGAAGCCGGTGAACTTGCTCAAGCAATAGGAAAGTTTCGTGGTAAGAGCGGGGAGACCGTATGGATGGATGAAGAAAAAGTAGTCGACAAGATGGCGCAGGAACTATTGGATGTAGCTCAAGTAGCCGTTTCAATGATGTTCGTCCTTGAAGAAAATTATGATATTAACCTTAAGGAGAAACTGGAACAGCATATCGCAAAGCTCAAATCAAAAGGGTATATCAAGTAATAGTATTTAAACTAATATGTCCCTTTATTGTTTTGCATTTCATTAACAAACGTTGCCAAGCTTTCATAAAACTCTCTATTTGTTTTTGTTTTTCTTAATTTATTTATGATAATAGATGTAGCCTCCACATTGTCAACAGAAGCCAAGGCTTTTCTTAAAACCCATGTAGCTTCTAATTCTTCCTTGGATAACAATAATTCTTCCCTACGCGTACCGGACTTTTTTATGTCAATGGCAGGATATATCCTGCGCTCTGCCAGTTTTCTATCAAGGTGTATCTCCATATTTCCTGTTCCTTTAAATTCTTCATAAATCACATCATCCATTCGGCTTCCCGTTTCTACTAATGCTGTAGCTATAATTGTCAAGCTGCCGCCTTCTTCAATATTCCTGGCAGATCCGAAAAAGCGCTTTGGTTTGTGAAGCGCGCTGGGGTCCAGACCGCCGGAAAGAGTCCTGCCTGTAGGAGGTACCACTAAGTTGTTGGCTCTAGCTAAGCGGGTTATACTGTCTAGAAGGATAACCACATCTTTTCTGCTCTCCACCAAGCGCTGTGCCCTTTCTAATACCATATCAGCAACCCTTAAATGATTTTCAGGCAGTTCATCAAATGTAGAACTTACCACTTCGCCTTCTACAGAGCGTCTAATATCTGTTACTTCTTCAGGTCTTTCATCAATCAAAAGCACTATGAGCTGAACTTCCGGGTGATTCTGTGTAAGGCTGTTAGCTATATTCTTAAGCATCATGGTCTTGCCCGCTTTTGGCGGAGATACAATTAGTGCCCTCTGGCCTTTTCCTATTGGAGCAATAATATCGATAATGCGCGTAGAAAGCTCTTGAGGATCATGTTCCAGTATAAAGCGTGAGTTGGGAAAGATTGGAGTCAGTGAATCAAAATGATATCTGCAAACAGCGTGTTCCGGATCTAAACCGTTCACCGCAGAAATCTGAAGCACCGCTCGATACTTCTCGCCTTCCTTGGGAGGTCTTACATTTCCGGCAATCATATCACCGGTTCTCAAATGAAAGCGACGTATTTGCGATGGTGATATGTATATATCCTCATCTGAAGGCAAATAGTTCTCAATTCTTAAAAAGCCGTAGCCATCGGGCAAAACTTCCAGTACTCCTTCTGCCACCGCATCCCCACGTTCATTAGCTGCTTCCATTATTTTAATAATAAGCTCGCGCTTTCGATATTTATAATACCCCGGTATTTTCTTTTCTTTAGCAATTTCATGTAGCTGCGCTATTGTCTTTTTTTCCAGTTCTGTAATAAGCAATGCTTCACCCCTTAGATTTCTTTAAAGCTGTACAAACAAATTACAAAATTATTATTCTATTATTACTCTATAGAAACTATCATGCTGATATTTTTGAATACTCTCGGGAAAATAAAATTCAATGATAATTCTTGATGAATAGGAAATAAATGGAAGAAAGTAATCCTGAAAAATCATATTCAATGATGAGAAAATATTTCTTCTTTACCGGAAAATTACAAATAAATCAGGATAAAAAGAGCCCTCAAAGGGCTCTTTTTATAAGATACACCGAGGAGGATTTGCCTTTTGTTAGATATTATACCATTTCCGTGTCATATCGTCAATATTTAGTAAGCTTGCGACAGGATTTGGATTTTATGGTAATAGATTGCATTTTTCTAACCATTTCTAAATCCTCTTGATTTGCTGCATTTACTATATAAACACTCCCACAATTTTTGCAAATGAGTTCTATCTTATCAGTACCAATATTTGCAGCTACATTCCTACTCCCGCATTGACAACGTATTTTCTTGTCTTCGGCCATATCATGTATATGGTTTATCAGTTCATACATGATAAAAGGCTCAGTAAAATAGTCGTCAAAACCCATCTCATGCATCAGCAATTCCACCTCATGCTGATGTTTTGATACCATCGCTTCTACATCGGCTTTTGACCCGAGATAAGCTAATTCACGGCCGCATCCATAGCAGTATAAGCGATGACCCCCGGGCCTCTTTAAGGATTTCAGAGTAAGGCTTGATTTATTATATTTTTTGCACTCATCACAATATAGCTCTATTATCACCTCTTTTTTATTGTGATATACAATTAGCGGCTTCTGAGCATACTCACGAAAGAGGCTTATAGGCATAATATCAATATTATTGTTGCTTTTATATAGGGCTATAAAAAACCTCGCATCTATCATTTGCATCACCGATTTATTTTGGGTATGTTTAGCAGCTTATCAGAGGAAATTCAAGATAAAAAGTGGTTCCTTTTCCCTCCGTTGATTCTAAATATATGCTGCCCCCATAATTATTTATAATCTTCTTAGTAATGTACAGACCTAAACCGGTTCCGTTTTCTTTTGTACTAAAGAAAGGATTGAAGATTTTATCAATGTCATCCTGCCTTATTCCAATACCTTCATCTTTTATTTCAACTATACATGTTGTTTTATCTTTTGCATATGCTTTAATGCTTAAATTTGCTCCGGTTTTCATAGCTTCAATGGAATTTTGAATAAGATTGATAAGTATTTGTATTAACTGTTCTTTATCAACCATAATAACAAGTTCATCACTGCTAAGATCACACTTGCAAGTTATATCTTTAAGTTTAAAACCATATTGGAAAAATGCTACAACTTCCTCTATTGTCTTTTTAACTGAAGTACCGCCTTTATCTTCGCCATTAATGAAAGAATCATCCTTATATTTTGATAGAAATTCATTTATTAGGCTGTTCATTCGGTCCAATTCACTTATTATTATATTGACGTATTCCTTTCTTTTATCATCTTCACTAAAACTTTGGTGCAGAATTTGCAGAAAGCCCCTTATGGAAAAAATAGGATTTTTAATCTCATGGATATAACTTGCTGCCATTTGCTTTTCTGCCGTCAGACTTTCATTTTGCACCTTTTCTCTTTGCGATTCTTTTCGTTTTGTTTCCGCTGCTTCTTCATACGTTGCAAAACACCCTAATATACCCGTTGAATCTTCTATAACTGAAAAGTCTACATCATACGCATAGACATTATTACTTACTTTATCATCGTCATATTTAATCAGAATTCGATGACTGCCCTCCCTAACATATAACGGAGGGTCCTGCCTGATAGTGTAAGTACTTTTAGTAAAATAATCGCAATTACACTTACCCGATTTTGCAGAGTTCACTGTGCCGTGCCGCCGTTCATCTCCCATTTACCTTCTCCTCTCGAAGCCATGCCTGATGTTGATATTTCTACTAAGAAGGTTGCAAATTCTAAAATATCAAAGGGCTTAATAAAAAAACCAAGAGCACCACGTGCTTTAGCCATTTCTACGCAGCCTGCATCTGAATAACCTGAAATGAATACTGCTTTTATATCAGATTTTATCTCTTGAATCTTTGATAAAAGGCTAATACCATCCATCTCCGGAAGGTTAACATCCAGTATAACAATATCAGGTTGGTCATTTTTAACAACTTCAACGGCTTCTATATGATTTGATGCTGTAAAAACTGTAAACCCAGAATTTATAAGTACTTCCTGTAACATTATTTTAACCCAATACTCATCATCTACAATCAGTACTTTATAACTTTGCATGGAATTCCCCTACCTAAAGAATGCATCCGAATAAATCAAAGATTTGCCTTCTCTCAGTTCCCAGTTACATTGACAGAAATTTAAACTGTTATAATTATTTTATTCTATATGAATCATAGATTTCCTTCTTTACCACACAATAAATATTTCAGTTTAGACTTTTAAAAGTTTTTTCTAAATACCAGCGGTGCATAACGTTCATCATAAATTTCAATTGTTTCTACAACAGTATCAATAGGTATAACAGCTTTTCCATCTATGACAAGATATTCAATACCATTTACTATAATATCGGTATTAACCGGATTGCCTGTATCCTTCTCTTTTACTAAAATGTATCCATCGGAGGTTATTTCTATTTCTAACATTTTTCTGCCAACCACAAATTTAAGTGGTATATGTGAAATTTCATTACCATTTGCGTTTTCCACAGCAATATACCCGATAAACTCGGAACCTGTAGTCGGAATATTAACAAACAACCCGGCATTCCATTGATGATTAGGATTTAACTTTCCATAGATATCTTGTATATATACGTTCATTTTATCTGTTAAAATTTGAGTTTTGACCTCAATATCTGCCGTTCCTTCCGGGATAGAAAATCCATCTATATATACTATATATTCTCCCGGCTCAGGGCTTGTCAAATGTATGTTTTCTTGCAGAACATCAATCTTTGCAGAAAGCGCAACTTCTTCATATAAACCGTCGGTATTCTTTTTATAAAGATATAAATCCATGTCGCATTTTTGATTATTTTGGGGAATTAAATTTATATTTAAGTCCATTGCATTTACCGGCACTTTAATAATAGGGCCCTTTGTAAGCTCACCATCTTTTACTTTTACCTTTGCGAAGGAAATCCCTTCATTCTTTTCAGCCAAACCTACACCCTCTAAGCGACCGTCAAACACATTATCTCCATTTTTCAACATAATTTCCTGGGAAATATAACTTTCACCCTTTTTTACAGCAAAAGTCAACTCCTTTATATCCGTAAAAATTCCAAAAGCCTTAGCCGATAATCGATAAGATGTTACATCCGCACCAAAATCCGACAAATTATAATCTGAAACTACTACGACTTCCCATATGCCGGGTTTTGGTTTAGCTGCTTTGAAGCAACTGCTTTGCTTTGTCGATATATAATCTGCTCCTGCCACATCTTCATATACTTTATGGCCTTCCGGGTCGTAAACATATATCAGTGCCCGCCCCATGGAATTATTTTTCTCAAGAACAGTTAAGGTCAAATCAATCTCCGACATTCCAGGAACTGTTTTGAAAAAATAACGTTCCCAATGAGATGGCGAAAGTTCTCCATTTATAGATATATTGCAGGTCTTTGCCAAGTCATAGGGCACAGCCGCAGTAGTTAAAAAATTCATTACGGCTTTACCGCTTTCTATATTGTAGCCGGTAGTTCTGGCAGTATATAGGCCCGGTTGTTGGGGAAACCTGTACGAAAGCATCATGCTTTGCGGCTTCCCTTGCGGCAGTACAACTTCATTTTTATTTTCACCTATACTTAACCATTCTTGATCAGATTCCAGCCTTATTACCTGTGAGCCGGGAGACATGTTAGTAAGCAGCAGCTTTAGCTGTGCTTTTAATTGGTCGCGGAAAGTAACACCATCTATATCTTCCGATGAATCTGTTAAATTTATGGCTATGCGCGGTAAACCGAATAAATCACCCGTACCATGTTTTAATACATTCCAGCTTTTTACGACATCTATGAGACCATTCCCTTGTTCGATTTCAAGATAACCTTCTATTTTTTGTGTTCCAGCCTCTATAGCCTTTTTTAAGTTTGCAGGAGAAATCTCTATGCCCTCTTTTTTAGCTTGCTCACGCAGTAGTGCGCAGCTGCCTGAAACAAACGGTGCTGCCATACTGGTCCCGTCCATTAGAAAATAACCCCCGCTGTCCCATCGATTAACGGTTGAAATTACACTAGACGGTGCAACCACTGTCGGTCTTGAGGAACTATGACCCACACCTGTGTAATACCAAAGTGTTTCATCCGGTACTTTTGCATTATAGTTGATGTCCCAAAGTCTGGGGGACATATATGCTCCAACGGTAATTATATTATCAGCGCCACCCACATCATAAGCCGTTGCCAGTCCAGGACCACTGTTTCCTGCGGCGATAACAATAATCGCATTGCTTTCAAGCGATAATTTTTTCAAAAGCTCCAGTTGAGTTTTATGGCCTTCTTTAGATGATGCAAGATTGCCGATACTTACATTTATGACATCCGCTCCTTGCTTGACGGCATATTCAATGGCCTTGAAAATATCTTCCCAATTACCATCCCCAGATGATCCCATTACCTTTATTGCGATTATCTGCGCTCCAGGTGCCGTTCCCATAAGATTACCGTTAGCTCCTATGATTCCGGTTACGTGAGTGCCATGCCCGTTGCCGTCAAAACCCAGTTTTACAAAACTGCCGTTTATATCAACATTTGTAATAACAAAAGATGATTCTTCGACATAGTCTGTTGCCGGATTGTCCCTGCCAAAGCTGGCCCATTTATAATCCGTCGAATAAACCCTTAGGGGTATTTCGTCAGTAAAGTCAAAATTTTTATTGGTATCCACATAGACAGTATCATAGATTTTTGGCAAAACCGAGTCAATTACTAAAACCCCAAAAGCATCGTTATTTTTGTTGTTTCGATTTACATCCTGACAAATAGGGCTGTCCTTGTCCAGTTGTTGCTCTTTGAAAACACCTACATGAAATGAGCCGCTCATTGACCGTATGCCCTCGACATTATATTTTTGTTCTTCAATATTTACCAGATTTTTCTCAGGAATAGCCGTAGCTTTCGTATCGACATATCCTTCATTGGTTAAATCAATATAGTTAATGACTTTAGTGCTGCCATTCGGAGTTCTCTGCAAATCAGGATGACTTACATCAACACCTGTATCTATCACCGCCACTTTAATACCATTACCGTCAACACCGTACTGCTTTCGGAATTCATCTGCTTTAATCGACCTGAGAGCCTCAACCATCCCAGTATTTACATTAAAATTAAGGCCTTGCCCTTTGGCTAGGCCTGTAAAACACACTATAAAAATTATTATCAGTAAACATAACTTTTTTTTCATTAATATCAATTCCTAAATATATTTTATTGATATCTAAATCTGTTTTCCAATTCTAATCAGAAATAGTAAGATCATGGACGGTATCTGCGAAAAACAGGCCTCCCTCATAACTGCCTATACATATAACTTCGTCGCCTTCAGCAATCCTACTTATCCTAACTTCTCTATTTTCCTTGTATAATATGGTATCGCTGGTATAATACACATGTTGCGTGCTTTTTGTGCCATCATCATTTTTTATACTGATTACTATAACTTTAACATCTTCATTTATATTAACTACAGTGCCCCTTATTGTTTCCTTGACACTTCGAACAGTTACATCTATGCTTATAGCCTCATCATTTTCAGCTTCTATATCCACATAGTAGTTCGGCCGAATATCCGTTACATCTATTTGCTTTCTATCTTTTGTTATTTCGGTATCTCTGGTTATTGTAAGTATGTGTTCCCTGCCTTTGTCGTCTATCACGGTAACAGAATTAATATCAGCAAGCGTTACTGCTTTCACCGTTCCGCTTATATCCTGTTTTGTGCTTGTGGCAACAACCCTTGTACCTACGCCATATTCTAAAGTCAGCTTTACTTCATCACCAATTTTGAGGTCGCTGACATCTGCACTTCTGCTGTTTTTGCGTATTGTTGCATTCTTATCTAATTCGTAGTCATTCTCTTTGCCGTCCTCATCTTCAATTGTAATTGTGGGGTTTTTGGAAATAAATGTAATGTCAGTTATTACACCCATAATTTCTTTAGTAGCAGTTTCCGCCTCTATTCTTACTATTTTGCCGTCTGTTACAGTAACAGCAGCGGTATCCCCTATCATTAGTTTATAGATGTCGGAGGTTGTGCCATCACGTCTTATTTTTACATCTGATGCTATATTATAGCTTTCATATTTATCATTATCTTGGTTTTCAATAGTAAGAACATTCGCCGATATGTTAACTCCTCGGATTATTCCTTTTATGACCTTGTCTTCGTCTTCATCCTCATCCTCATCCTCAACAATGGTAGCCTGTTTACCGTAAGCAACCTCTACATATTGTGCCGTATTTCTGCTAGCTATTATGTTGACAGTATCGCCAGATTTTATGTCTTTTAGCTGTGCGCTGGTTAAATTGCCATCTGCATCTTCTTTATAGATTAAAGTATTGGTATCCACAGTATATGTTTTAGAACTGCCGTCACCTAATTTTAAATCAAAAGAAGGCAGTAATGTTGAATCCACATTTTTGACTACACCTTGAACCATGATATTATTAGTTTTTTCAAGTTTGGTTATATTATGAAGTACTGTAGCTATTTGAGCCCTGGTAACCTTATCATTAGGTTTAAAGCTGCCGTCCGGAAATCCCTTCATGATTCCCTTTTCAACAGCTATTTCTATATACGGCCTGGCTTTCAGCTCGATCAAATAACCATCGTTAAAAGTTAAAGAGGCATTTAAATTTTCACGGCTTTCGGCTTCTTGTCCAAGCCCTATGGCTTTTACCGCAAAAACAGCAACTTCTGACCTTGTAGCCGCATCTGCCGGTCTGAAATTTTCCAAGTCTTCATCGGATACAATCCCCTTTTCCACAGCCACCGCCACATATCCTCGTGCCCAGGGTGCCACTGAATTAGCCTTGGGAAAAGTTGAAGGCAGACTTTTGCCAGTTGCCTGACTTTCCCACCCCATAAGCCTGACCAACATGGTAATAAGTTGCTCTCTTGTCACAGAATCATCAGGGCCGTAAGTAGTTTCTGTCACACCTTTTACAACTCCCAAAAGATTCATTTTCTCTATATACGGTCGTGCCCAATCGTATTTTGTAGCGGTTATATCCGTAAAACCGGCAGCCATAACCTGAGTTGAACCAAATGCTAGAATCAGAATTATTGTAAGAAATACTATAGATGCTTTTCTTGTTTTTCTACCGCTCATTAATTTTCCCCTCCATTAAATAAAGCTTTATCTCATTAGTATTCTACAACTACCTATATTTGTCCTCTTTTTTTATTAAAAAACCTTTGCAATTATAATTGCAAAGGTTTTGGTTTTTCTGCTAAGTTGTAACTTTTTCTTGAGCTGTTTTATCACTAAATGACGCCTCAGCATAGAGTTTGCAATAATCACTCCTGAAATACGTTATTCCCAGTCCCATAGGTTTGTTATCAATATCATAAAGTTTTTGTTCAACTACCATCAGAGGAACTTCATTATATATGTTTAAATATTTTCGAATTTCTTCATCCGGTACTTGAGCTGAAATAATTAGTTCCTTTTTTATTGCAAAAAGCGATGTATTCTTTGATACCATTTCAGGGAATGTCGCATATCGTATTTCTTTTTCTACGATCGGCATGCCTTTATAATAAGGTAAATATTTCACGTCATACGCTACCGGTTCACCATCGGTATAAAACAATCTTCGAATCAGTATTACTTTTTTATTTTTAGTTATTTTTAATTCATTAATAAGCTTATAAGTCGGCATTATAATATTAACTTCTAAAAGTTTGGTTCTGTCAACACTATTTATGAAATTATTCATTTCATCGTAATAAAGG
Source organism: Tepidanaerobacter acetatoxydans Re1 (assembly GCF_000328765.2). NCBI lineage: Bacteria > Bacillati > Bacillota > Clostridia > Thermosediminibacterales > Tepidanaerobacteraceae > Tepidanaerobacter > Tepidanaerobacter acetatoxydans. The sequence goes on along the minus strand of NC_019954.2, from coordinate 337,560 downwards.
GTATATATACTGCTATCAGGTTGCTGAACAAAGTTGCCTTTACCCGGAATAGAATATATATACCCTTCGCTGGCTAAAATAGCCAGTCCTTTTCTCACCGTCATGCGGCTTGAGCTTGCTAAGGAGCGCCTTGACCGTATAGAGGCGGCTATAAATCTCGAAGAGCCGGCTAGGGTTCCATGTTGGGGAATCGGCGGGGAGATTGTTGCAAGTTATTCAGGCTTTACGCAATATGATTTGGCTTATGATCCTGAAAAATCCCTAAAAGCAATTGAAAAATTCTTAAAAGATTTTCCTTTTGATACATCAATGGCTGGACTTGCAGGGTTAGACGGGCATTATAGGCCTTACTTAAAGCGTTTTCAGAGTATATGGCGTCACCAGGTTTTAATTGTCCTGTATTAATTTTTTCTTTTATGTCTTCAACGATTTGAAGATAAATCGGTAATCCCATTATTGATACTCCTTGTTTGATATTTAGTTTTTATCCATTTTTTGCAGTATTTAACGCCAACCGATGCATCCTTTGTGTAATAATCAGCGCCCACATACTCACATGCTTCTTTAGTAAGATGGTTACCTCCCAAAATGATTAGTATATTACTCCTCAGACCGGCTTCATTTAACGCCTCTACCGTTTCCTTCATTGATTCTATTGTGTAGTTTAGCACACCACTTAAGCCGACAATATCCGGCTGATATTTTTGTACACCTTTCACAAATGACTCTTTACCTACGTCGACTCCAAGATCAATAACATCGAATTTATTTGCTTCCATCATGCCTCTAAAAATATCTTTACCAATATCGTGCAGATCACCTTTTACAGTTCCGATTAATACTCTTCCGATTTTTTTACTGTCATCGTTATGAAGTTGAGCCGCCATCTTATCAAGTTTCAAAACCTCTTTAAAAATAAGTCCTGCCATAATAAGATCTGCTATAAAATACTGCTTATTTTCGTATAATTTACCTACCCTGTTCATCCCTTCTTTAATTAAGTTCAATAGATAGAAAGGTTCCATACCATCATTCAACGCTTTATTGGCTAATTTTACAACCTTATCTTCGTCTAGTTCTTCCACTGCTTTAATTATTAATTCGTCCATTATGCCCCTCCCTTCACAAGCCCAGGCACAAAAGTCAGAAATATCTTCAATCTTGTCATCATAATAATATCACTATATGCTAAATTTTTCAAATAATAAAACCGAGATGATAACCACAGACTCAAAATTCAATAAATATAACGGTAAATATACACAATAGCAGTCTTTGAGCATAGCTTTGCGCCGCCCTGCTGAATATAATACCTTATTCTAATCCCTCTTCATATACTGATGCACTTATCATATCATTCAGTTCTTCAGGACTATTCAATTCAAACTTGGCAATCCACGCGTCATAAGGTGCCGCGTTTATATATTCAGGCTCGTCATCCAGTTTTTCGTTGACTTCCAATACGACACCGGAAAAAGGCAACATTAGTGTTGAATTTACTTTCGAGGATTCCACCTCGCTAAATTGATCGCCCTTGGAAAACTCTTGGCCGACTTCCGGTAAGTCTACGTACAGTATTTCTCCCAGTTGATCTTGAGCATAGTCGGTAATGCCTACATAGGCAGTATTACCTTCTACCTTCACCCATAAATGTTCTTTGTTATAAATTAAATTATCGGGAAACTTCATTCGATTCTCTCCTTTTCCAACTTAATGTTTATAAGTTTTAATGCTAAAAGTCAAACAAATGTCGAATTTCCGGTGCATTACTTTACAATCCATTTTTAAACCTCTTTCGTTTTTACATGATTTTTGCCTGCAGAATTATACTTTATGTACGCTTTGACCGTGTACATCGTGCAAGGCTTCCATTATAGCCTCACTCAGGGTTGGATGCGGATGAATAACATCGCCCACTTGTTCAGCAGAAAGTCCAAGGTGAACTGCTAATGTCAGTTCTGCCAACAAATCTGTTGCATTGGGACCTACCACTGAAGCACCGATTAGTTTATCATTTTCATCTGTTATAACCTTTACAAATCCCTGTATTTTATCAATAACTTGGGCCTTGCCCAAACCTCTAAAGTCAAAGGTTCCGATTTTATATGCTTTAGCCGCAACTTTAAGCTCAGATTCAGTCAATCCTACAGCAGCAACTTCTGGTTCTGTGTAGACACATCTGGGGACGGCATGGTATGCAACTTCCTTGTCGCCACCCAGAGCATTTTCGGCAGCAATTACACCCTCTTTTGAAGCTACATGAGCCAAAAACGGTGTATCAATAATATCACCTATTGCATAAATACCTTCTGCACATGTTTCCAATTTCCTATTTACGGGAATCCTGCCTCTCTTATCTGTTTCAATCCCTGCATTTTCCAGTCCCAATTCTTCCGTAAATGGTTTCCTTCCGATGGAAACCATCATCATGTCAGCTTCAAGCATAGTATTTTCCACGCCTGCAATTACCCTATTGTTTTCTACTTTAACGGAAGTAATGCCTTTCCCTGTAATTATTTTGATTTTATCCTTCTTAAACTGCCGAATTAACTGTTTTGCTACATCTTCATCTTCCATAGGCAGTATCTGCGGCATCATTTCAACTATTGTCACTTCCGTTCCCAGCCGCCGCAAAAACTGGCCTATTTCGCAGCCAATTACGCCGCCACCGACAATTATCATAGAATCAGGAATTTTCTCGAGGTTTAACACTTCATCACTGGTAATTATATATTTTCCATCATAGTTAAATAATCCGGGACATACAGGTATCGACCCAGTTGCAAGAATTATCTTATCTGCTCTTAAGATTTCCTTTGAACCGTCATCTTTTGTAACTTCAACCAGGTTTTTATCTATAAGTTTACCTACGCCTTTTATAATCTCTATGCCATTCTTTTTAAGCAGAAATTCGATACCATTTACCATTTGCGAAACTAATTTATTTTTTCTGTTCATCATTTCGGAAAAGTCGGCACTCACTTGACCTGTTATGTTTACTCCAAACTTTTGGGCATTATTAACAATCCCAAATACATCTGAAGAAGCCAATAAAGATTTTGTAGGTATGCAGCCGCGATTTAAGCAAGTACCACCAACTTTATCCTTTTCGATAATACTCACTTTAGCTCCTAGTTTGGCTGCTTTTATAGCTGCTTCATACCCACCCGGCCCTGCTCCTATTACTACTAATCTCATTTGGATTCCTCCCATATTTAAAGTTCCGCTGCATCTAAAATCAAGGGTACGTTTTCTTCCGCACCAATTGCCATTATATGAACACCATCGCATAAATTCCGGTTTTTTAGTTCAACGATAAACTCGCCGGCAATTTTAATACCCTCCTGCACCGGATCTTTACTCAACTTTAATCTGTCAATCAATTCGTCAGGTACATTTATTCCCGGAATCTTTTTATTCATAAACCTTGCCATGCCCGCTGATTTTAGTGGAATAATACCGACTAGTATCTTAGTATTTAAATGTTTTGTTATTTCCTTAAATTTTTCCATTGTCCGGATATCGTATACTGCTTGAGTCTGAAAAAATTTTGCTCCGGCAATTATTTTCTTTTTCATTTTGATTAATTGCAGTTCAATGGGATCATATTCCGGAGTTACACTTGCTCCCAAGAAGAAGGACGGGCTTCCTTCAAGCTTATTTCCACCCATATCAACACCACTTGCCAGCATTGTAGCTGCCTGCAAAATCCCAATACTGTCTAAGTCATATACCGGCTTTGCACCTGGATTATCACCAACGGTAGTATGGTCTCCGGTAAGGGCTAACAGGTTTTTTACCCCAAAAAATCCCGCCGACAGCATTTCTCCCTGTATCGCTATTCTATTTCGATCACGCCCGGTTATTTGAAAGACAGGCTCTAATCCTAAATCGATTAAAGCTTTGCACATAGCTAAAGAAGTTGCTTTCAATGATGATGATTGAAAATCTGTAACATTTATAGCATGAACTCTATCTCCAAATAATTCTGCATTCTGCAGGGCATGAGAAAAATCAGTTCCTTTTGGTGGTGCCAATTCGGCAGTAACTGCAAACTCACCGCTTTCAAGAGCTTTTTGCAACAAACTCATTGCCTTCCACCCCCATCTTTCTCTCGTAAGTTGAGGTTTCTCGGATATGTGGTCTTAGAATAGTCCTTAGGCTGCTGTATTTGAATTAAGTTTTCTACTTGCCCTAATTCTTTCAGCCTTTTATATATTAAAATCCAAGCACAGTCATTTTCCGGATTTACTTCACATTTTCCATCTTTTGCACCACCGCATGGACCATTCAGCAAAGATTTGGCACAACGAGTCACCGGACAAATACCTCCCGTCAATCCCAACACACATTCTCCACAAGTTCTACATGCTTCGCTGTATTGACCAACCCTTTCAACTTCCCCGACAAATAATGTATCATTACCTGGATAGACCGGAATCTTTACCTGCTTTGCGATAGTTTGAGTCCCATCTCCGCATGCAAATGATAAAATGGCATCCGCCTCATTTATTTCATCTTTTATCTTCTTAAGATCTCTTCTAATCAAAAGATAGTTGCAACTGGTTTCAGGCACAATAAAAGCTAAAACCTGCTTACCGATTTCTTCTAATCTCTTTTTCATGGCTATTAATTCTTCTTCACCGCCGCTCTTACATGCAGTAGCACATTGAGCGCAACCTATTAATACAATTTTTTCGCAGTCTTTTAAATACTCAGTTATTTCTTCAAAGGGTTTATTTTGCGAAATTATCAAGGCTATCCTACCTCCTTTGGCTTATAGTAAACTCAACTGCATTTTACATGCCTGAACAACATGCTTTGCTAAAACAGAAGTTGTAACCGAGCCTACTCCACCCGGAACCGGAGTTATCATAGAAGCCTTGTTTATGCAGTTATCAGTATCCACATCCCCGCATAGCCTACCATCTTCGTCCATATTAATCCCTACATCGATAACAACTGCTCCATCTTTAATGTAGTTGGAGTTAACCATTTTGGCTCTTCCTATACCAACCACTAGTATGTCGGCACCTGATGCAACCAATGGCAAATCTCTTGTTCTCGAATGACACACCGTGACAGTGGCATGCTCTTTTAATAGCAGCATAGCTGCAGGTTTCCCCACTATCATAGATCTGCCGATGACTACCGCATTTTTACCCATAAGCTCGATATTATAAAACTTCAGGATTTCCATTACTGCCGACGGAGTGCATGGAGGAAATCCGGTTTCGTCGCCTTCAAAAACTTTTGCCACGTTTATGGGATTAAAACAATCTACGTCTTTTTCAGGTGCAATGAAATTTTTTATCACTTTTTCGTCCAGCTGTTTTGGCAAAGGCCTTAATATCAATATTCCGTGAGTTGACGTATCAGCATTTATCTTTTCTAATTCACTTATAAAATCAGTTTGCTCAATATTTTCAGGCAAAGCCCGTGCATCCGTATCTATGTTTATATTTGCCATTGCTTTAAGGGCTCCGCGTTCATATGACATATCACCCGGATCTGCTCCAACTCTAACAATCGTTAATTTGGGAATAATACCTTTTGCCTTTAAATCCTGAACTTCTGCCTTAAGTTCTTCCTTTATTGCATCTGCGACTGGTTTGCCTTTCATTAATATACCCAATTAAAATCCTCCCTCATCTCAGTATTAAGACACGGGAACAGGTGCTTTTATCATAATCTTTGCTAAATAAAGCAAGGCAATGGGACGTTTTTACCTTATTTCTGATGCAAGCCGCCTGTTCCCGATATCGGCTTAATATTTTGCATTTAACGGCTTAATATCTGCTCTACTTTTTCGTATACCTTATCGGCAAGATTTACACCTTCTTTAACCAAAGGCATTACTTCCTTTTTTATTCTGTCAACATAGACACTATCTTTAATAGAATTGATATTTATAACAATATTTAACTGGCCACTTATTATGGCAGCTCTCAAGCACTGTACACCTACGCCTACATCACTTATAGCAAGCCTTGAACCTTTATCCACCAATTCGGCATGCAGCTTAATTGCGTCATAGCATGCTTTTACTATTTTTATTGGAACTTCGCAAGCTTGTTTTAATGCCTTTTCCAGGGTTTCTTCCTTAAGTTTACGCTCTTGTTCCGTACCTTTTGGCATACCATAGGCCTTGGAAAGAGGGAGAAAGTTTTCTGCATCTTCATCAATCATCTGCATAAGAGAATTTTGCAGCTCCTGGGCTTTTTTTAGAATGTCTTGTATATCATCCTCAAACTGTGCATACTTTTTCTTTCCTGTAGTTAAATTACATACCATGCTGCTTAGAGCTACTCCTATAGCTCCCACTAATGCAGCAGCTCCTCCGCCTCCGGGTACTGGGTTTTTTGACGCCAATTCATTTACAAATTCATTACAAGTTTTATCGGCTAACTTCACCGGCATCACTCTCCAAAATATATATTAAATGTAATTTTTAAAGCAGGGGTATAAGATTATGCCATAGAATGAATTTTAATTCAGACCCTGTAAAAACCGGGTAAACAGCAGCATCCTATACCGCCCTGATTGTTTTTTCAGTAAAAAAATATTAGAATAGCCCTGAAATAACACCCTTTTCATCCACATCAATTTTTTCTGCTGCAGGTACCTTAGGCAAGCCCGGCATCTTCATAATATCGCCTGTAACAGCCACTATAAATCCGGCTCCAGCCGATACTGAAACATCCCTTACGGTAATATTGAATCCTGACGGCCTACCTAATTTTTTAGGATCGTCAGTCAGTGAGTACTGGGTTTTTGCTATACAAACCGGCATTTTACCAAAACCGAGTTTTTCAAGATTCGCAATTTCCTTTAATGCCTTATCTGTAAACATCACATCATCTGCACCATATATTTTTTGCGAGATTGCACGTATTTTTTCTTCTATTGGCATATCTAGCTCATAAACATACGCCAACCCCTTATTACTTGCCTTATTGTCTTCTGTTAGCCTTATTAATTCTTCCGCAAGGGCTATTCCGCCTTCCCCGCCTTTTGCCCATACTTCAGATAATGCTACATTCACCCCAAGCTCATTACATCTGTCTTCAACCAGTTTCAATTCGGCTTCGGTGTCCTGAGGAAATCTGTTTATTGCTACAACAGCAGGAAGTTTGAATACTTGTGTGATGTTTTCTACATGTTTTAATAGATTCGGAATACCCTTGGCTAGTGCATTCAAGTCTTCCTTCTCCAAGTCAGCCTTTGCCAAACCTCCATTGTATTTGAGGGCTCTAACCGTTGCAACTATAATCACCGCATCAGGTTTTAGCCCAGCCAATCGGCATTTTATATCTATAAATTTCTCAGCACCTAAATCCGCGCCGAAGCCGGCCTCCGTTACCACATAATCAGCAAGATGCATTGCCATTTTAGTTGCAATTACCGAGTTACATCCGTGTGCTATATTTGCAAAGGGACCACCATGCACGAAAGCAGGAGTACCTTCTAATGTTTGTACCAGATTGGGTTTTAAAGCATCTTTGAGTAGAGCCGCCATGGCACCTTGTGCTTTTAAATCTCCCGCAGTAACGGGCTTACCCTCCCGATCATATGCTACAACAATCTTCGCCAGCCGTTCTTTCAAATCCATAATATCGTTAGCAAGACAGAAAATAGCCATTACTTCCGAAGCAACAGTAATATCAAAGCCGTCCTCTCTTGGCACCCCATTGGCTTTTCCTCCAAGACCATCAATGACAAATCTTAATTGCCTATCATTTATATCAACAGCACGTCTCCAAACAACACGCCTAGTGTCGATATTTAATTGATTCCCCTGGAAAATATGATTATCCACCATGGCGGCTAATAGATTGTTGGCAGCCGTAATAGCGTGAATATCCCCGGTAAAGTGCAGGTTTATATCTTCCATAGGAACAACCTGTGCATATCCGCCCCCGGCCGCACCACCTTTAATTCCAAAAACAGGACCCAATGACGGCTCACGTAATGCAACAATAGTCTTTTTCCCAAGTCTTGTAAGTGCATCCGCAGCACCGATTGTGGTTGTAGTTTTGCCTTCCCCTGCAGGTGTAGGAGTAATGGCAGTTGTTAAAATTAACTTTGCTTTTTTACCATTACAATTATTTAGTAAATTATAGTCGACCTTTGCTTTATATTTGCCGTACAAATCAATATCGTCTTCGGTAAGACCTAGCTTTGCCGCAATCTCTCTGATATCTTGGAGTTTCACTGATTGAGCAATCTCAATGTCGGATTTAAAAGTCATTAGAATTGCCTCCTTGGTTTTTTTAAGATTTTTATAAAGATTAAATGAATTTAAATTACATTTTTAATCCTTTTTAGGTCCTATTTTGCCTTTTCGATATGCATTTGTAAACTTTCGGCAATATCTATCGCGCCCCAGCAAGGCTTCGGTGGCCAATAGGGTTGCCATCATATCCCTATTGCAAGGATCCATAATGGCCGAATCCATGCCTGCGTATATTGCCAAAGTTAAAAAAGTTTGATTAATAACTCTCCTTAAAGGCATGCCAAAGGAAATATTGCTCAATCCTGAAGTAATTTTGATGTTATTATATTTTGCTTTAATTATCTTCATCGTTTCAATAAACTTAATCAAGGATTGGTTATCTGTGGCAAGGGCTATAACTAGTGGGTCTATGTGGATTCTGTCTGGCGTAATTCCGTACTTTTCAGCTCTTTCAACTAATGCTTCTGTTATGTCGATCCTAGTCTTTACATCCGAGGGAATCCCTTTATTGTCACAAGTCAGTGCAATGACTTGCCAATCCGTTCCCTGGATTAGCGGATAAATCACTTCGCATTTATCACCTTCCAACGACACCGAATTTATTATCCCCGGCTTTCGGGCATATCCAAATACAGTTTCGATAGTCCTGGGGTTTGGACTGTCAATGCATAACGGCTTATCCGTAGCATCTTGCACTATGCTCATCAACCACTTCAACGTTTCGACTTCGATTTCCGGAGTGGTACCCGCACACACATCAATATAGTCGGCACCAGCATCCGCCTGCCTGACAGCAAGATCATGAATAATTTTCTCGTCTTTTTCCTCTATGGCTTTTTTTACGCTGGGAATTGTCCCGTTAATCTTTTCCCCAATAATAATCATTTTTTAGAAGGCACCTCAGCTTTCGTAAATTTTAGTTTTGTTAATTAAAACAAAAGTTTGTTTACATCTAAATAATATGAAACTATTTTATTGCGAAAACCTTTTTTGCTAAACTTATGGCCAATACGGCATGTCGCATTTATTAAGGCCAGGAAGGATATACTGATTTTTTAGGTCGGAATCGGCTTTCTGCAGCGGAATCATGGATGAATAAACATAAAAAGCCTTAAAATTTTTTCATAATTTATGTATAACAAATTTATGTGAAAATTATGTTTGTATATACATGTATATCTTCTTAGTGTGTCTGTATAATATCATTTTTTTAATTATTTGTCAATGTAGATTTGTTGTTACTTTTCTTATATTTTATTATTTTGTGTTGATTTTGTTTTTAGTCTTAAAATTAGTCCTATACAAATATCACTTGACTTTTATTCTAAATTTTATTGGGCACCGATATGTTTATCAGTGCCCAATTTTTGCAAGCTAACCGTACTTTTCTACTGCTTCAATTACCGCAGTTATATTTTCCGGCGGTGTTTCAGCAGGAGCAGCTCCCACACCCGGTGCAAGTATAAATCCTCCGCCGGGTTTTACTTGTTCCAACAGATTCTTAATGTATTCATCTATCTGCTCCGGATTACCGCTAACTATTAGGCTTATAGGTATACCGCCCATGACACATGTATGATCCTTTAAGACCTCTTTTGCTTTAATGACATCAGTTTTCTCAAAGTATGCCACACCCCAGCCTCTGGGCAATTCCAATATAGTTTCCAAATGTTGTTCATGATGACCTTCAAAAAATACTATCGATTTAATACCTTCCTCATAAAGTCTTAAAATGATTGATTTTAAAGTTGGCCAATAAAACTCATTATAAAGCTTAGGAGATAAATATTCATTCAAATGCAGCGGGAACATCGCATACTTGGCTCCCATTTGCTTGGAGGTTAATGCATAATTTGTAACAGGTTCCAGCAGTGCTTCCGTAGCTTTTTTAACCTTATCCGGATATCTGTGAATATCTAATACCACAGTTCCGACTCCCCTTAAAAAATCGCCTATAATATCTAACGGCGCATATCCCCATCCCATTGGAAAGTCAGGATATCCGAGTTTGGCTGAAATTTCAGCTAGTTTACCCATGGTAGAAGCGCTTCCGGCAACTTCCATGCCGACTCTCACAAAAGTAGCCATAGCCTGACGCGGGGTTTCTAAATTACGGCATACTCTTGGAAGTATAGTTTCCGCAACAAACTTTACAGGATTTTCAATTAGTTTGTCATATTCGTCCGGTTCCATAAATGTTCCGCCTACAAACTGGGGAGTAGCGTTTACATCAATCTCTCTACCCGGAAATCTGGTATATTTATCGCCCCAAATATCATGCAGAGGTCCTGTTATAAACGTAACAGCAGGTGATATATCGGGATGTTCTGCAAATGCTATACTAAATACTCGCCCGTCTAACCCTGCAAGTCCAGCCATTGATGTATCAAAAGGAAAATCTTTTAAGAATTTTTCAATTGCTTTTAGGGATTTTTCAGGATCATAAGCCAAATCATATTGCGTAAAGCCTGAATAACTTGCAACAATCTCCCCGCCGATTCCCCAACATGGAACCCTAGCCGGCTCTTCGAGATTTATAGCCGCCTCTATACGGTCAAGGCGCTCCTTAGCAAGCTCCTGTGCACTCTTTGTAGTCATTTCCATCACCCCTCTACTCCTAATAGTTCCCTACAAAGCCTTACTCCCTTTGCCGCATCATCTGCCCAGGCATCTGCGCCTGAGAACTGTTTTACTTCTTCGTCTACTCGGCCTCCACCTATTATTATCTTTATGCCATCTCTTAGTCCGGCCTCTTTTAATGCTTCTACGGTATTTTTCATTGAGCTTATGCCTGCTGTTATTAAGCAAGACATGCCAACTATATCCGGCTTATGTTCTTTTACTGCTTCTACAAAATTCTCTTCAGGTACGTCAACACCTATATCGACTACTTCGAATCCTGCCGCTTCTACAAATGCTTTAAAGATATCTTTGCCTATGTTGTGTATATCCCCTTTTACAGTTCCAAGTACCATTTTCCCAAGCTTTTGGGCATCTCCTTCTTTAATTAAGGGTACTGTAAATTCCATAATGTTTCCAAATATCTCTCCCCCGAGAATCAGCTCGGAAAGAAAATACTCACCTTTTTCGAATTTATCTCCTATGACAGCCATTGCATCTCTACATACTTCAAGCAGTTTTTGAGCATCTCCGCCACTGTCCAAATACTCTTTAGCAAGTTTAATCGATCCTTCTTCGTCCATGTCTACTATTTTGTCGAAAAGTTCTTCAAGCATCAATCTTCCTCCTTTTGTAAACTATTTTTTTAATAGTCGGAAAATACGAGGCCGAAACTTCGTCCACCTCCCTATCGATTTTTATATGCTTATATATACATGTTTCTAAAACCAGTATATACGAGCCCGGTTGAATTGTCAACACATTGAGAATTTTTAATTTAATTTTTAATACTAGATATTTGACAATGTTTAATCTTTTATTAACAGTTTTATATAGATACAGCAATGAGGTTTTTTACGATGAAAAAACACCGGATAAAAAATAGTAGTTTGTAAGACAATTATATAGTATAATAGCTAATATACATAATTAACTGATTTTATGTAAAATATATAAATTTTATGAATCTGAGTTTTAAAAGGAGGGTCAGTATGAGTCAAAAAGTAAAAATTTTTTTTCCGCTTCAGCAAAAACAGGTTTTTATTGAAAAAGGCGCGACTGTTGCTACAGCTTGTGCGAGCGCCGGCTTTCCTCTGGACCTTGTTTGCGGCGGCAAGGGGAAATGCGGCAAGTGCAGTGTTGAAATTGAACGAAACGGGCTAAGGGAAACGACATTAGCATGTCAGGAGAAAGTTTACTCTGAATTAAAGGTATTCTTAAGAGAAAATCAAATCAAAAAAACAATAAAGGTACTCACTGAGAATACCTCTAGCGAGTGCGTCTTTAATCCTTCGTTAAAAAAAGTTTATATAGATAAAAAAAGTCTGGATATGCCTATTGGATTTGGAATTTGGGAAAGCATTATACAGCATTTAGATTTTAAGGTTGAAACACCAAGCCTTTCTCTTGCACAAAGGCTGGCTTTCCTTCAAAATAATGAAGATGTTCATGGAATGACTCTCATTTTTTACAATGAGCAGTTGATTGCAATAGAAAAAGACAACACCGTCGACAAATTGTACGGTTTTGCCATAGACATAGGCACAACCACAGTTGCTGCTTATTTATATAATCTCGCAAACGGCGAAAGGATTGGTGTTTACTCAGCTTTAAACGGTCAGATTGCAGAAGGTGCCGACATAATTACCAGAATTGTCGCATGTATCAACAGACCTGATGGTCTTAATGTACTTCAGAATGAAATAATTGAAACTATTAATTCATTATTAAGGGAAGCCGTAACGGAACAAAAAATTGACAAACAACATATTTATGCTATGGCTTTATGCGGCAACAGCGCCATGCAGCACTTGTTCCTGGGTTTATACCCCGAAAGCCTCGGAAAAGCACCTTTTGTTAGTGTCGTAAAAAGCGATATGACTGTTAAAGCAGAACAGCTTGGTTTAGATATGAATACTGAGGGTATAGTTCATTTTCTTCCTTTAATTGGTGGATTTGTGGGTGCTGATACTACGGCTGTACTTCTTTCACTGCTTGAACTCGGTAAAGATTGTGACGAAAAAAGATTGATTATTGACTTGGGAACCAATGGAGAAATTGTTGTGGGCAATAGAAGTAAAATGCTTGCCGCATCCACTGCTGCCGGCCCCGCTCTCGAAGGCGCAGGTATAAAATTTGGCATGAGAGGCACAAACGGTGCTATTGAAAGAGTAAACCTTTGTAATGGTAAAATTGAATTAAAGATAATTATGGATGAAAAGCCGCAGGGTATATGCGGTTCCGGGTTAATAGACGTTATCGCCGAGATGTTAAAAGTTGGTATAATCAATGAGAACGGAAGGTTACTAAAAAGAGAGGAATACCTTGCCAAATGTCTGCCGCTTTACCGAGGTTTAGCAGATTATCTGACAGAAGTAGATGGAATATCTGTTTTTATTTTGGTGCCTGCGGAAAAGACGCAGCATGGTAAAGATATTTATATCTCTCAAAAGGATATACGTGCTGTCCAGTTAGCCAAAGGTGCAATTTATACCGGCTGCATGCTACTACTCAAAGAATACGGTATAAGCGGGAAAGAATTAAAAGAAATCCTCATTGCAGGCGCCTTCGGCAATTATATTGATGTTAAGAAAGGGCAGTATATCGGACTTTTGCCTTCCTTTGAAGGTGTTCCTGTCCGTTCCATCGGCAATGCTGCAGGTGCCGGGGTTCAGAGGTTTTTGTTATCCCGAGAAATCCAGAATCAAACTGCAGATTTGATAAAGAACATAAGTCATATAGAACTCGCCTTAAATCCGGACTTCCGAGATGAATATTTTAAAAATGTAAATTTCCCTAAACACAAGCCGGAAGACTGTTAACACTTGTTAAATCAATATAGTCATTTTGATTTTAAAACCAAAGCCCCCAACCCTGTAATTTGATTGGTAAGACTTATCAAAGGTTTGGGAGGTTTGGGAGCTTTGGTTTTCAGTTAAAAAAACATAAACAGCATTTCTTCGTATACTTGAAGTTTCTCAGCGATTATAGATTCTAGTTCAGGATTAATCTCCGGGTGTTTTGCTTTATATTCATCCCACGTTTTATAATACTTCGACCTGAATGGCCTTATTTCTCCAACATCTATAAACTTTCTACCTGCATTTCCGTCACTGGCAGCAGCAGCTCCCGCATTATTGTAGTAGGAGTTCTCAGCCATGTAGCGGGTTACTGCAGTATAGTTTTCTATATTCGCGCTATCAATTGAAATCAAACTCTTGTCAAAGTCAAAGTAATATCTACCTCCCGGCGCCATAATATCTAATAATTCTTTTGCCTTGTCTATACATTGCTGTTTTGTTCCCGTTTTGAGATATGTCATTGGATATAAACCCGCGACAACATGCCTTTTACCGAGTTTTTCTTTTACTACTTTTGGATCACCAAATTCAAATGCCATCCATGTATTTTCAGGAAGCTCATAGAGATGATCAAGATATCTCATCCAATCGTGATCACAGAACATAAAAACTGTTTGACCTCGATCCGCAAATGCTTGGATTGTCCGTGAAAATGTAGGCCAATATATTTTTTCAAAATCACTTGTTCTTAAAAAAGGAGCCATATGAAGTGGCATAAAAGTCTGGCCATATTTCGAAGGCATTGGCGGTGTTCCCATCTTTAAGATTAAAGGCATCAGTGCTTCACAAGCTTCTGCAACTTTTTCAGGATACCTTCTCATGTCCATTATTATTCCCTTAAAACCTCTTAGATAATCAGCAATAAAATCTAAGGGGGAAAGAGCCATTCCTGCCGATTCTAGTGGAATTTTATAAAACCCGTACTTTTCGATTAACTTAGCATCTATTTGTGCATAGACATCCGTATAATCAAAAAACGCCTTAACTGCCTTTGCATACACAATAGAACGAGTTACCGGATCAGTATCTAATTCTTTATTCATTCTCGGCAAAGCTTTTTCCATTATGAATTCATGAGGGTTTTTTATAAATTCATCATACTCATCAGCCTCCATAACCGATACTTCAGGATGTTGGATGAATCCTTTAGAACCCATAACATTAGTTCTTGAGCCAAGTATCTGATACGGTGCTGGAGGTCTTGCCGGTCCTAAAGGATATAGATCAGAACCCGTTATTTGGCAAGCCTTATCCATTGCTTCTTCAATATTTTCCAGTGTCCATTGAGTTTTTGCCAACGGCAGGCCTGAATACTGGATGCAAAATTCAATTCCTATATTACCACCTACAGGTACCCTTTCGGGAATTTTCCCGTCAGAAAGGTCATGAAATAATTGTGCCCTTTTACGCTGCACATCTTTAATATTTGCCATGCATATTTCCTCCTCTCTTATAAAAACTTGCTTCTTAAAGTATTCGGTAAAGCTAAATAATTACCAAAATATGAAGCAAGTTGATTAAATTGCAATATATTTATTATTATGTATTACATCTGTAAAGTGCGTACTTGCAAAGTACTCTGGTAATCATGTTTATTAAAGTTTTTATAAAATCAGTTAAAAAACCCCACCTAAAGAAGGCACCACCATGCTGGTATATTTATCATACGCTGCACGCATTAGCGGTTCAGCTCTGTCATCTGCCGGTGGGTAATCTTCGATAAATTCATCAAAGGAAACGATATATTTTGATTTAAATTCAGGATAAGTATGTGAGAATTTTACAATCGAATCTTCTCTCTTAGCAGTTGTAACAGGTTGACCTGCATTGGTATATTTAGAGTTATCTAGCACGTATTCCATAACAGCCACATAATTTTCCGGATTTATATCGGATAATCTTAATGCTTGTTTATCAAACCCAAATATATAATTCCCGCCTGGAGCTAATATATCGATTAGCTCTTTTGCTTTGTCAATACACTGCTGTTTAGTTCCCGTTTTTAACAAAGATACAGGGTAAAAACCACTGAGCACCATCTTTTTCCCAAGTTTGTCTTTAAACTTTTGCGGGTCACCGTATTCCATGAGAAGACGTGTCCCCTGCGGCAGTTCCTGCAGATACTCAATATAGCGAGTCCAGTCATCCTCACAAAAAATGGACATGGACTGCCCTCTTTCCGCACAAATATGACAGAGCTTATAAAATGTCGGCCAGTAAAATTTTTCAAAATCCTTTCGGTTTAAAAATGTTGCCATATGGGTCATGATCATATTGGCACCCAATATTGAAGTCTTAGGAGTTCTGCCAAGCCAAATAGCATATGGAACCAATGCTTCCAGTGCTTCAAGCACTTTTTCCGGATAGCGCTTGATATCTAAAACTATCTTAGTAAAGCCTCGGCTAAAGTCAGCCAAAAAATCAAATGGAATTAGTTGAAGTCCTACTGTTCCCGGAGGCGCTATAAAAAAACCATATTTCTCGGCTAACATGTTATTAGCCACGTCAAATACTCGCTGATGTTCCATTTGAGCGAGAACGGCACTTGCAAAGATAACACTACGTGAAATTGGATCTGTGTCTAATGCAGGGTTTAACCTGGGCGCAATTTTTTCCACCATAAAATCAAAAGGATTACGGATAAACTCATCATATTCTTCCGGTTCAAAACCGGAAACCTCAGGGTGTTGAAAAAATCCAGTCTTACTCATCACAAATGCCTTTGACTTTTGAAACATAAGTGAAATCGGATTTCTAACCCAAGCCAATGAGAAGCTGTCACCACGTACTAGTTCCATTGCCTTTTCGCCGATTTCTTCCAGTATCTCAGTTGTGTATTGATATTGTGTTGTTAGAAAGTCTTTACCTGCATATTCTATTAAATATTCAGCACTCAAACCATCGTGTACCGGAAATCTATCCGGAATAATACCAGAGTATACATCTTTGTATAACTGGGTGCGATACTCTTTTAATTGTTGTGCATTCATGAAAAAACCTCCCATATTAATATTTGTCAGATTTCTAAAATGGTTTTATCAGAAAAACTTACACAACCGTTAAATTTGTAATGGTCTATTTATTGTGTAATAATTATAAATTCTTAATTTTCTTCGTTTAATTTTATTGATTCTACCACTTTTTCATCAGTAAGCTTATAAAATAAAGCAAACAGCAATGCAGATACTATTGCACATATTATTGGTATTAATGTAGTTAAATTAACTATACCATTCACAAGCTCAGCAGTCACTTCCGCTGTAGGATCGTAACCGATTAAGGCAAGGCCGTAACCTACAACTGCTCCGCTTAGTGCAACGCCTATTTTTATAGGCATTGAAAACATTGACATTATAAATGCCCTTCCGTCTTTTCCTGTTTTCCATCTTCCATATTCAACCGTATCAGAATAAAGCGCAGGGCCAATAGACATTCCACTTGCACCTAAAAGAGCACCTAAGCTCACAAGTGCAATAAATATCGCAGGATCCCTGCCACCGGTCAGACGTAATATTATATAAGCTATCCCATTAATCGATGTCGAAAATATAAATGTTGGCTTTTTACCAAGCTTTTTTACGATAACCGGAGCTATTAAGCTGCCTGCAAAGCTTGATAAAGACATAAAGAAAAGGTGAACTGAAATCATGTCTAGGTTTCCTATAACATATTTGTAGTAATATGATAGTAAGGCCGATATTGCAAACATGCTCATTGAGGTCATACTATTTACAAAAAGCAGTGTCAATAACTGACTGTTCATATATATTTGCTCAAACATTTCTTTGACCGATAGACTTGTTCTGCCCTTTCCAGTATTTTCATTAGGAGTATATACATCGTATCCTTCGCTAATACGGAAAAGATTCCAGTAGCCTAATACTTGGATTACGGCAAATATTGTTACGGTTATGAGAAAACCTCTTCCTTCATCACCCATTCCAAAAAATCTTACAAGTGGCATACATGTAAGGGCGAATGCTATATTTGAAGCAGTTTGAAATTGTATTTTTCTCTGGGAAAGTTTCATCTGATCTTCCGGGGTTCTGGCCAGGATTCCCATCATACCCATATGAGCATTGTAAGCTAGGTTTACGCAAACATGTGCTATCACGTAGCATGTGCCAAGGAAGATTGCCTTGATTGCAGGATCGAAACTGGGATTTGTGAACATTAAGATGAAAAATATGCAAGTAAACGGAGGTGCAACTAAAATCCATGACCGAAACTGACCCCACTTAAGTTGTGCAGATTGAATAATTCCTCCTGTAATCGGAACGGAAATCATATCGCAAATTCGAGCAATTAACAATATGGTCCCCATTGTTGCAGCACTTATCATAGCAATGTCCGTGAGAAAGTAAGCATAATACGATACTGCTACCATCATCATCAGATTGAAAGTAAAGTCTACCAGCCCATAGCTATTTATAAGCTTGGAGGTTACTTTCTTAGGTTCTACCGCTATCATTTAATACCCTCCCCAAATTTAAATATTATGATAAAACACCACTAAACCGGGTCTGAAAAATATAAACATATGGTAGTTAAATGATTGCAGCTGAAAAAATAAGAGAAGTGGAATACTAATAACCCGCATAATAGCCGTAGGCATATTATTTCGGATCCAGCTGAGTGCATTAGTTGTTCCACTTCTTCCAACAGATTAATTATGAAATTTGCTCCATACTATGGAACTCCAAACTGTAAAATAATCTTAGCCAATTATTTTACAGTAAAAGATACATCAAGTATTGAAATAGTGCCTCTTCAAAGCCTTGCAGCTTTGTCTTTGCAAAATCAGATACTTCAGGATTCAACGCCTTATACTGTTCCCAGGTTTTATAGTATTTGCTTTCAATCTTTCTTGAAGACTCCACTTTATAATCCTCTTTATTAAATTCCATACCTGCAACTTCGCCCGGATTGCTATAAACACCATAATCTCTCACGGTCTCGGCCACTGCGCACAATGATTCTAAATTAATATCATCCAATAATAGAGGGTTTTTGTCAAAACCAAATACGTATTTACCACCGGGTGCAAGTATATCAATATATTTTCTTAATTCATCCACACATTCTTTGGCAGTCTTTGTTTTAAGATTCATGATAGGATATAGCCCGGTTATTATATGCTTTTTGCCAAGTTTATCTTTAATAAGTTTGGGATCGCCGTATTCGAACATTAAAACAGTATCTGTAGGCAGCTCATATAGGTAATCCAGATACCGCATCCAGTCATCCTCACAGAATAAATTGCAATGGACTCCTATAGATGCATATTCGTCAACCATACGTTTAAATGTTGGCCAGAAAAGTTTTTCAAAATCTTTTTCTCTCATGAATGTAGGCATATGCAATGGTATAAATACAGGAGCATATTTTGACGGGTTTGATGGAAGGCCTTTTTTAAATGCTATGGGATACAGAGCTTCACATGCTTCTGCTACTTTTTCGGGCATCCTTCTTATATCCATGCTAATACCTCTAAAACCTCTCAATTGATCGGCCAAAAAGTCAAAGGGTGCTTCCGTAAAGCCGCCACCGGATAATGATCCTGGATAGTATCCATATTTTTCGGTAAGTTTTCCAATGAGCATTCCTATCTGCATAAAATCATTGTTATATGCTAGCATGCTTTTTGTCAGACTAATCGCACTATTTATCGGATCATTGTTATAATCAAGTGCTTTATATTGTCTCGGAAGAACTCTTTCCATTATACAATCATAAGGTTTCTCAATAAGATAATCATAATCTTCCGGAAGCATACCTGTTACTTCAGGATGTTGGATAAATCCGTTTAAAGCCATAACAAAAGATTGAGATTTTAGTATCTGATAAAAAGAAGGGAGCCTAAAAGTCCCCATAAAAACACATGTATCAGAATATACGGTTTGGCATATCTTATCAGCGGATTCTTCAAGTTTTTCAAGATTCCACTGAGCTTCAACTAAGTCTATCTTGCCATACTGTGCTATTACTTCAAGAGGTAGAGATACATTAACCGGAACTCTTTTAGGAATTTTATTGTCGAATATATCTTGGTAGATATTTATCCTTTCCTGTTGTAATTTTTTTACATCACTCAATTAGCTCACCCACCTTTGGCATATCTTTACTCCCTCAGCAGCATTAGTTGTCCAAGCATCGGCACCCACATGTTCGCAAACTTCTTTGGTTACAGGATTGCCGCCGATTATTATTTTAACCGTATCTCTTAGACCAGCTTCTTTGAGACCGTCTACCGTTTCCTTCATTGCCTCAAGAGCTAATGTCAAAACTCCGCTCATACCTACTATATCAGGCTTTACTTCTTTTACCTTTTCAACAAAAGCTTCCACCGGCTGGTCAATTCCCAAATCATACACTTCAAAGCCTGCGGCTTCTGCCATGCTGCGAAATATGTTTTTACCAATATCATGCAAGTCACCATGGACTGTTCCGAGCACTATAGTTCCAATTTTTTGCTCACCTGCACTTCCAATTATAGGTTTAAGCTTCTCAATAGCTTGACTCAATAGCTCTCCGGCAAAGATAAGATCGCCAACAAAGTATTCACCGGCTTCAAATCTGTCTCCTACAATGTTCATGCCACTTTGGCATGCTGCAATAGCCTTTTGAGCCTCTTCTTCTGTTGGGTCTGATGCAATAAATTCTTCTAAAATCTGTAATACCTGCTCCTCATCCAGCTCCCCTACGGCTTCAGTAAGGTTTTTCCAATCAGTCATGTTAAAACCTCCTAATATAGTATGTATTTGTATATACAAGTTATGCTTTTAGTATATACAAGTTATTGCCTATTGTCAATACTTTTTTGAACATTATTTCATTTACAATAACAATTTTAATATAGAAAAGTCAATATATATCTATATTTTTGCCGCTGTTAGAAAGCAGTTACAAACTATAAATAAACATATTTCCTTACGGCCTTGCATGAAGTATATAACATTCCTCAATGCTTTTTGCTGCTTTTGTTAATACCGTAAAATATTTTTGCTAAAATTTCGGCACGGCTTTATGCCCATAATAGACTTTATATCCCATTTTTCATCAGGCATCGGTATACTAAAGAATGTAAAAGCAAGAACATTAAACCTTCTCATTTGGAGAAAGGTTTAATGTTCTTTTAGAACTATAATTGCCAGTAACAACAGTTCGACTAGCTGCTTGCACCTTCAGGACTTGCTTTTCTCTGATTTATTTCATTTTGCATTTCAACTACTCTTTCTCTTGTCAAGTTGTAGCCTAATGCAAGTATTACGCCAGCTATTAGAGCAAAAATCCCCGGAATAAATAAAAACACATTTATTACTGCTGTTTTAAGTGCCAATGACGCAGTCATCGGATCGGCTTCAGGGGTAAAACCCACTGCAGCAAGTACAAACGGGATTACTGTTCCTCTTGATATTACAGCTAGTTTCAGTGAAACGGTCATTAAACCCATAACAAACGGCGATGCATCTTCACCTGTTTTCCATTGTGCATAAATTGAAACATCTGAGTATAGGCCCACCATAACAGATGTCAGTATTCCCAAAAACACTCTGGCTATCACCACAACCACAAAAAACATTGTCAGATTCATAGCTACAAATTTACATAATATCAATGATGCGGCCAAACCAAAGAGACCGTAAATAGATGCATTTCTTGTTGACAACTTTTTTGCAACTGATGCGGCTATATGTGAACCTACCATCTGGGCTATACTTCCTACCAGCAGATAGATGGGCAGCAATGCCATATCCTGGGCAACATAGGTAAAATAATAAGCTGCTGCTGCTGTCATTACAAAGTTTACCATATATCTGAAGAAATCTGATATCAATAAAACAATGAGAGGGGGATTTTGGACGAGGCTCTTCCACATTACAGACAGCGAAACTTTTTGAGCTGTCGAAGCGTTTTGGGTTACTTCTGCACCCGTTTGCTCATATCCTTCGGTTATTCTAAATACAATCCAATAACAAATCGTCATTATTAAAGCCGTCAATCCTGCTAGTAAAGTGTATCCAAGTACTTCATTATTTGTAACTTGCCCTAAATATTCTGCAAGAGGGGATCCCATATAAGAAAAGACTATACCGGCTAAGGCGGTATAAGTAGCGCGCCGTGATGCCAGTAAAGCAGCCTCATCCGGATTTGTGGCCAGCAGCGGTATTAAAGCTACATTCGCAACCCATGGAATATTCCAGGCAATATGGCTTAGAATAAATCCGGCACAAATAATAAATGCCGCAATCGGATCCGGACCAATTTTAGTAAATTGAAACATATAAAGTATTATTACAATTGGCGGCATTATTAACATCCAAGAACGATTTCTTCCCCATTTTAGCGGCTTAGTGCCGCTAATTATAGCACCGTAGAAAGGGGATAAAACAGCATCCACAATACTTGTTATAGAACCAATAAGTGCAACAAGGGGCAGTGAAAGCTTTGCTACGTTTGTTAAAAAAAACATAAAGAAATAAAGCTCAACCTGTGTCATAAGGCTAAAACCAAAATCACCGATACCGTAAAATTTTTTTATAGTATCGCTTAATGGTTTTTTCATGGCATAATCCTTCCCTTCTTGTGCATTTTTGTACCGTTGTCACCAATAGAGTAGGAGGGGGTAATTAACCCCCTTTATCTCTTGAATTTTTCTAATTATTTTTAACCCATCAACCGTATTTTTCCACAGCTTCAATTAGAGCAGTTATATTTTCAAGTGGTGTATCCGCCGGTGCACTTCCTATGCTTGTTGAAAGCATAAAACCTCCACCGGGTTTTACCTGTTCCAATAAACTTTTGATATATTCATCGATTTTAGCCGGTGTACCTGTCACTATCAAACTTATAGGTATGCCACCTACTACACATGTATGCCCTTGCAATACTTCTTTTGCCTTCACGACATCAGTCTTTTCAAAATACGCTGCTCCCCAACCTTTGGGCAATTCCAGTATAGTTTCTAAGTGTTGCTCATGATGGCCTTCAAAAAACACCCAAGACCTAATACCTTCCTTACCAAGCCTAAGAATGACTTCTTTTAGAGTCGGCCAGTAAAATTCCTTATAAAGCTTAGGCGATAAGTATTCATTCAAGTGTAAAGGAATCATTACTAAATCAAAACCCATTTTTTTGTAAGATAACCCATAATTTACTATAGGGTCGACAAGTGCTTCGGCAGCTTTTTTAACCTTATCGGGATATCTTCGGATATCTAAAACCACATTACTAATACCTCTTAAAAAATCACCTATAATATCTAACGGTGCATATGCTCCTCCCATAGGAAAACGCGGATATCCTAACTGAGCAGAAATTGCACCTAGTTGCCGGCCTGCAGCGGAAAACCTGTCGAACTCCATACCTAATCTTACCCAGGTTGCCATGGCCTGTCGCGGGGTTTCTAAATTACGGCATACTCTTGGAAGTATAGTTTCCGCAATAAACTTTACAGGATTTTCAATTAGTTTGTCATATTCGTCCGGTTCCATAAATGTTCCGCCAAGAAACTGAGGTGTGGCATCCTCATCAATTTCTCTGCCGGGAAACCTGTAGTATTTATCGCCTAATGCGTCATGCATCGGTCCGGTAATAAATGTAGTATTCGGAGCAATATCATCAAACTCTGCAAAAGCTATACTGAATGCACGGCCGTCTAGCCCAGGAATCGAACCGCCCGGTGAATCAAAAGGAAAATCTTTTAAGAATTTTTCAATTGCTTTTAGGGATTTTTCATAATCATAACAAAATTCTTTTTGAGTTATACCGGCATATGCAGGAATTATATCTCCGCCAAACCCCCTTAATGGAACTTTATCAGGTTCTTCCAGGTTAAGAGCTGCCGCCATACGGTCAAGGCGCTCCTTAGCAAGTTCCTGTGCACTCTTTGTAGTCATTTCCATCACCCCTCTACTCCTAATAGTTCCCTACAAAGCCTTACTCCCTTTGCCGCATCATCTGCCCAGGCATCTGCGCCTGAGAACTGTTTTACTTCTTCGTCTACTCGGCCTCCACCTATTATTATCTTTATGCCATCTCTTAGTCCGGCTTCTTTTAATGCTTCTACGGTATTTTTCATCGAGCTTATGCCTGCTGTTATTAAGCAAGACATGCCAACTATATCCGGCTTATGTTCTTTTACTGCTTCTACAAAATTCTCTTCAGGTACGTCAACACCTATATCGACTACTTCGAATCCTGCCGCTTCTACAAATGCTTTAAAGATATCTTTGCCTATGTTGTGTATATCCCCTTTTACAGTTCCAAGTACCATTTTCCCAAGCTTTTGGGCATCTCCTTCTTTAATTAAGGGTACTGTAAATTCCATAATGTTTCCAAATATCTCTCCCCCGAGAATCAGCTCGGAAAGAAAATACTCACCTTTTTCGAATTTATCTCCTATGACAGCCATTGCATCTCTACATACTTCAAGCAGTTTTTGAGCATCTCCGCCACTGTCCAAATACTCTTTAGCAAGTTTTATCGATCCTTCTTCGTCCATGTCTACTATTTTGTCGAAAAGTTCTTCAAGCATCAATCTTCCTCCTTTTGTAAATTATTGGTTTTTAGTGCTAAAAAGTTTTTTAAACCTAAAGCCTCGCCTCCTTCCTGAAAAAGTAATTTAGACTGTAATAGCGCAGTTTAGAATTGCTAAATTTATACTTTTTGAGTAATTGAAGGTGGAGTCTTAAGTTGCGTAAGCGCATAGACTACGGCACTAATTCCATAGGCAACCATAGCTACAAAGATAGGAAAACGTATCGCACTGTTTATATTTGAAAGAAATGCAATATAGTATGTGGATACAAAACCGCCCAAATTCATAAACGCCATTAAGATTCCTGAAGCAGCGGCAAATGACGCAGGAGAAACTATCATACCGATAATCATCATTACAGCAGGCATTACAATACCAAACCCTATTCCCACAAGGGTCATGCCAAAAGTTAACAACATAAGATTATTTGCGTAATATACAAAGCCGGCACCTATTGCCATAATTGCAAGCCCTATGGGAATGGTAAAGCGGGTAGCTTTTTGATATAGTTTTCCGAATATAGCACCAGCTAGCATTCCTCCCACGGTAAACATCGATAGGACAATCCCGGCAGAAGCCGCATCCCCTAAATTATCTGTAATTATTATTGTAGACATATTTACAAGCAACGGATAGTTAAGCATCATAGCAATTCCAAACAAGATAGATGCTAAATAAACCGAAAAGGGTATACTTATTTTCCCTTTATCTTCCTCTTTTTGTTTTTCCGGTTCCGGAAGCATGAAAATAACCATTACAAGTGAGATTACTCCTAAAAGATGAGCTAAAAAAGCATAATTCCATTTAATAGAACATAGAATCCCGCCCAGTAACTGCAGTACTATGCCCCCGAGATTCATAACAAGTCCCGACAATCCCAGCATATTTGCCCTCTCCTGGCCATCAAAGAGATTTAGAATCATAGCATTGCCAAGGGGCATGATTACGCCAAGACCAATTCCAAAAAAAGCTCTCGCTATTAGTATCGTTGCAAAATCATTCATGAAAGCAGGTGCAGCCCCCGCTACCGTAAAAAGCAGTATACCGACTATCAAAAGTGTTCTGTACCTTACTTGATTACCGGCCACTACCCCAGCCAGAGCTGTAGATGGAATAATAAACAAAGATGGCAATGTAGATACAAGTAAAATAGTGCTAAAATTAATATGCGGAAAAGCTTCTGCTATATTTTGTATTGCCGGAGTAATCGTGCCTACACCCATAGCAATAAAAAACACTGACATTATGGCAAATGTCACCTTTTTTTTACTCATTACTCTCTTCCTTTCACATAAGTAATGCTTTTTAAACAGAATCCTCATTAATTCTATCCGGTTGGTTCTTGGCCATTTTCATTAAAAAGTTCAACGCAAGAAATCATATGTAAAAATTATTTAATTTTAAAATATTTATTAAGTTATTTGCAAAAATTCTTAGTATTTGCCATATTTTTCGACTGCATTAATTAGCGCATGCATATTTTCTATCGGTGTCTCGCGTGGAGCTGTACCTACACTTGTAGTTAAAATATAACCTCCACCCGGCTTTACCTCTTCTAACAAATTTTTCACATAAGCATCAATCTTTTCTGGTGTTCCGCTTATTATCAGACTTATCGGGACTCCTCCCATAACACAGGTATGACCTTGCAAAACCTTCTTTGCTTTTCGCACATCCGTCTTTTCAAAGTATGCTATACCCCAACCTGCAGGAAGTTCTAGTATGGTTTCTAAATGAGCATCATGTCTGCCTTCAAAAAATACCATTGATTTTATACCTTCTTTTGCAAATCCGTTAATTACCTCTTTAAGATACGGCCAGTAAAATTCATTATATAATTTAGGTGAAAGATACTCATTAAGATGAAGTGGTATGAAGGCGATTTTTACCCCAAAAGGTTTAAGGGCTAAACCGACTTTTAATATTGGTTCAATCAAAGCCTCGCAGGCCTTTTTTACCTTTTCCGGACATCTGTGAATATCAAGTACTACGTTGGTCACATCTCTTAAGCCATCTCCTATTAGATCCAGCGGCGCCATTCCTAAAGTAGTAGGTATGGGAGGAATACCTAATTTAATCATGTCTTCATTTACGCCCTGCATAAAAGCCGCCATTTTTTCGGCTTCCATTCCCATTCTCACCCAAGTTGCCATTGCTTTTATCGGAGTTTCCAAGTTTCGGCATATCCTTGGGAGTACGGTTTCTGCGATGAATCCAACGGCATCCTTAATCAATTC
Organism: Tepidanaerobacter acetatoxydans Re1; assembly: GCF_000328765.2. Lineage (NCBI taxonomy): Bacteria > Bacillati > Bacillota > Clostridia > Thermosediminibacterales > Tepidanaerobacteraceae > Tepidanaerobacter > Tepidanaerobacter acetatoxydans. The sequence goes on along the minus strand of NC_019954.2, from coordinate 311,067 downwards.
GTCATATTCATCGGGTTCCATAAAAGTGCCGCCGACAAATTGAGGCGAGCAGTTTTCTTCTAATTCTCTGCCCGGGTATCGTGTACATTTATCGTTCAATATATCATGGATAGTACCGAACATTCCGAAAACTGTACTCAAATCCGGATATTCAGCAAAAGCATAAGTAAGAGGAGGAACTCCGACACCTGTAAATCCGGCAGCGAAAGTCCAATCACACGGAAAATCTTTATTGAATTTTGCTAACGCTCTGCGTGTTTTTTCATAATCATAACAAAATTCATGATGTGTAATACCAGCATAAACCGGTATTATGTCCCCACCAAGACCTGAAAACGGAACCCTGTCCGGCTCTTTGAGGTTAATTGCCGCCTCTACACGTGCAAGACGCTCTTTTGCAAACTCCTGTGCACTCGTTGTAGTCATTTTACATCAACCCTCCAATCTAATAATTCCTAATAACTTTTCCCTCATCACCTCCACCACACTATCAGTTTCTTAAAACTGTTTTACTTCCTCATCCGCTCGTCCCCCCTTGTCTATTTCCCTTATATTTCTCCCGAACTAGCTTCGTTAAATGCTTTTATGCTAGTGCGTGTCAAGTCTACCAATTGTCAATATTGTAATAGTAGGTATAGTTAATATAAAACAACAGCAATGCGAAGCTTTTTTCTTAGTTGAATCGCTTGGCATTCGTATTGCGCATGAATTTTTAATCGAATTAATTTACACATAAAGTTGAAATTTTTATCAAGCATGAATAGCGCTAAAATTTATGTTATTTTTGTGGGAGATAACCTGAAATTCGATATGATTTTGAGCTGTTGTTCAAGGAAGATATAATAAATTGAATGTATTTTAAGCGGCAACACTGAAAAGTTTATGATATAAATACGACTTGACGTAACGATAGTAACGAAATAATTGTATATACATATTTATACTATCAGTATATACAAGTTGCTATGTATTGTCAATATTTTTTTGAACATTAATTTATTTCTAATTGTTGTTGATTTGGCAACTGCTCAAAATATTTACCGGTTTGAAATAAAAAAACGTGATTGCAATCACGTTTAAATGATATTCCGTATTTTACTTGATGCATCAATCCCTATATATCCAAAATGGCCTATTTTCACTTTTTCTCCTTTCGGTATTAAACAAAAATCGTCGTCATGCGGACCTGTTAGAAGTTTCTTTAGGAACCAGATATCACCTTTATTAATTATAAGCTCTAAATGTGTAAAATCTGCTATTTCTATTGTTTGGTCTATGCACTGGTCTATTTCATAGCATCCCGTATCAATTAACATTAAATATTCATAGTTCTTAAGCATTACATCAAAGATTCGTTGAGCTTTCTTTTCACCATACTTTTCTAATGCCCTGTTATACTCAACCACCAAGCTTTTAGGAGACTCTATCCAGCCCTTGGTTAAAAAATAAGTCTTTTTTATGCGCTCAAACTTTTCCCCTTCCTTACTCAACATCATCGAAATGCAATCATCGGTTTTGGGAATAATCAAATCAGCAGTAGTAGCTTTTATTCCTACAAGTGCATTCCCGCAGCATCCAAAACCCAGTAATATAGTTTTTTTATCTTTTATTGAATCTATTTCCTGCTGAAGTTTTTCTCTAAGGCCATCCGGGTCATTATGATATCGTGAGTCTATCCAAATGACTTCTATATTTTCCCCTGTTTCTTTTATAGCAGCATTTAACTCATACCGTATGGTTTCGCATGCAATTATAACAGCATCATCCACAATCCCACCTCCGTCAATTTCATAATATATTGTATATACAACTTATTTATTACTATAGAATTTTAAAACATTTTTGTCAATAATAATCGCTTTTTTTTCATTTCCCCAAAATTTTTCAATTAGGCAGGAGGTAGTTGATTATTTCACCGGTTAGTTGCAGCCTACGCCGGAGCACATTACATAAAAAAGAGCGGAAATGTTCCGCTCTTTTATCACTAAGCAATCTAATCCACAGCTGCAATCTCAATAATCTTTCCGTCCTTTATTGACAGTTCCAACTGCATGCCCTTCTTGATACGGCTTAAACTCTTTAAGCCTTTAAGTTTCACATCTTTATCAATGACCAGAGTAAATTTCCCATCATCATTTTGTATGACCAGCTGACATTTTGAACCCACTTCTTTAGAAACTACTTTACCTGTGAGTTTACCATCCCTTGTATTTTTTATTTCTTTTTCCCATTCTTTTATTCTATTTGTACGGCTATAAGCTTTAATTTCGGCGGCAATATTATCTGCATCAGCATAAATTTCGGCATAGTCGCCTATTTCTATTTCAGAAAGTTTCGCTTTGTCCCCGTCAATAGTGATTTTTGTACTGTCATCTACATCAAAAACCACAAAATCCCGGTTTCGCAGCAGATAAAATTCTTCCACATCAATAATATAACCCCTCATAAAAATAGAGATTTCATCTGTAAGTTCTCCCTTAACTACTATTTTTTCTCCTATATAGTCTTTCAATCCCTTTACATTACCTTTTAACACAAATGTTCCTTGATTAGTTTCTAATTCATAGTGAGTACCTTCTACATCATTTTCTCTGAGTATTCCGATAAAGCCTTCATCTAAATCTTGTATATACGTTACCAAAGAAATGCTTTTTTTGCTTACTTCTACAACCAAACCATCGGCAGAAACTACAATTTTTTTAGGTTCTACAGGAGTCTTTGCTTTGATCTCTAAAGCCATTTTATCTTCTGCTTTTACTTCGGCATAATCTCCTTCTGTTAAGTTAAAAAATCCTGCTTTTTCACCATCAATTGTAATATTAGTGTTGCCATCGATGTAAAATGTTGTAATATATTTAGACTTTAAGGGATAGACATCCTCAACATCGATAAGCAAACCTCTCATGTAAATAGATTCATCATCACTAATTTCCCCGAATACAACAATCTTTTCATCTACATAATCTTCAAGTTCATCAATATCGCCCACGAGTACATAACGGTCTCGCTTGGTCTCCAGTTCATAATGTTTACCTTCAATACTGCTTAACTTCAATGTCCCTACAAAACCCTCTTTGTATTTTCCATAAGTAAACAAAGTTACTGATTTTTTCGAGGCATCTACATCAACAATCAGGCCTTCGGTCGTTGTAGTTACACTCTCTGCCTTTTCTATAACTTGAATAAATACTGCGTATTTATCAGCATCAAGCACCAGTTCAACCTTATCTTCGACTTTCAAATCTTTTAGACTTTTATATTTACCGTCTACGTACACCGGTGTATTCTTTAACAGATTATATGTCTTCGTACCAAAAGAATTTTGCAGGGTTATGGTAAGGTTATCAATGTCTATTTTCTTTATGGTTCCTACTAGCTCGCTCTTATCTTCCGATTCAAGAGAACCGTCAAGCCTATTGAGCATTACTGCCATCTCTGCCCTGGTAATAGGTTCATTTGGCTTGAATTTATTGTTGTCATCACCCTTCATCAGCTCTAAGTCAAGCATTACATATACATATCCTGTGACATCTTTTGGAATTGCTGCTGCATCTTTAAATGAAAGCTTTTCTCCCATATGCTCTTTTGCTTCATCCTCTAAATCTAATGCTCTTACTATGTATCGTGCAATTTCATACCGCTTTGCGGGAGCATTAGGATTAAAGTTCTTAAGCTCTTCAGGCTTAATTAGACCCTTTTTTACGGCCAAAGCCACATAATAATAAGCATCGTCCCACGGAAGCTTGATTTTTTTAATGTCATCATTTATTTTCGTATTCTTTGCTTCTTCCTCCCAGCCCATAACCCTAAGCGACATAATGATGGCTTCAAGATGAGTAACGTTGCTCTTTGGTTTAAACGCATCACCCGGATACCCTTTGATAACACCCCTTGCATACATCCTGTCTATGGCTAAGTTTGCCCACTCCAGTGTATCATCCACATCTTTAAATCTTGTTATCTTTTTCAACTGCCCCCGCGGAATATTCATTGACTTTGCATTAGCTGCAGGCACTGCAAAAGTCACAAGCATTATTGCAGCCAAAAGCAGTGCTGCAATTTTTGAATATGTTTTCATCAATACTCTCCTCCTCCAATATAATCATAATTCTAAATTATGATTTTGTCTTATCTAACACATAATATCGAAAAGATGAGGAGAATTATGAGGGTATTGTGATATTGTAACCGTTTTGTAATATTAATGACATAATTAATTGCAATAGAAAAACTTGTTTTAGCTAGCAAGTTTGCTAACCAAAACAAGTTTTTTAAATAGCTTTGTCAACAGTAGCTTTATATCTCGGCTCCCTCAAAACTAGGAAGTTAAATCACCAGAAACACTAAAATATATAGCATTTTCCAGTTTTAGTCGTGCAAGGTTATAGTTATATATGGCACTTAATCTCTGTAATTGGACCTGCTTTAAGCCTTCTTCGGCCGCAGCTACATCCACACTTCGGACAAGCCCTGCTTCATAGCTGAGTTTTGCAAGCCGCAGGCTTTCCTCAGCCATCTCTAATGCCTTATCCATAACCGGAATATTTGTCTTCGCATCCTCAAAGTCAAGCCATATCCCCCTGACTTGGGCCTCAACAGCGCTTTTTGTGTCTTGCAGCTGAAGCCTGGCTTCCTCCATAGCATATTCTTTTTCTTTATAAATGAAAGTATTTGACGGATAAGCTTTGCTGCTAAGTTCAAAATCAAGTTTGGCTATCTCAAAAGCACCTTCAGCGCTCATAATGTCAATTCGATTTTTTTCAGCTGCTTCAAGCAGTTCATCTAAAGTTTTATCAAAATCATCTGGCTTGTCTTTAAAAGAATCTGTAAGCTCAATGGCACGGTCTAAAGGCAATCCTATAAGTTTTTTTAGATTCACATAAGCTTTTTCCTCTTCAGACTCAGCTTTTAATAAATCTGCCTCAGCCTTGGATAGCTGCACCTGAGCATCTAAAACTTCATTTTTTGTTATTGTGCCTGCTTTAAATTTTGCCTCGGCAATTCCTAGCATGTCCTGATATCTACTTACCGCCGCTTTGGCTATGGAAGTATTTTCTTCAGCTAAAAGAACTCCGTAGTAGGCGGCTTCTATGCCAAAGTTAATACCTTTGATAGTGACATCTATTCCGAGCTTCGCCATATTAACCGCAAATTCAGCCTGTTTTCCCAAAATATCCATAGTACTACTAGTTTCAAAACCTGAAAGGCTTTCCATTTCTATACGCAACATTTCATTTAACTTAGATTTTTCTTCTGCAGGCATTCCTTCCCACAAATCAACAGCATCTCTTACTTTTTTATCCTGATATCTATACTCCTTCCTTGCCAATTCAGCCTTTTCCAAGCCCAATTTTGACAGTTTTACCTGTTGGTTGTTTTCTTCGGCGATTTTTACAGCGTCTTCCAGCGATAATTTTAAAATCTCATCTTCGCTTTCATTGTTTTCTTGTGCAAAAGCAAAGCTTGCGGTTATTAATATTAATATGAGCAGCAAAGTTACACTCTTGTTCAACCAAACTTTTGGCATTACAAATCCTCCTTTTGATTCTCGAATTTATACGCATCAGTAAAGATTCGAACCTGCGCCATTTATTCGCAGCGATGCTTCTTACTAATTTACAAGACATAATTATATGTAGCTGGGCTTTGTCGCAAAAATCCATAAATATTGAATTATAATTCGGGGTCAACATCTTAAAAGTTTACCCCGAATTGTCTTACTTAAGCCTCAGCTGATTTTCTTTTATTTCTCCAATTCTTTCTATACCGTGCTACGATATCTCCCCAATCTTCAAAAATCGTATAAACTACAGGTATAACTACCAAAGTTAGGATGGTAGAAACAGTCAATCCACCGATTATGCTCGTGGCCATGGGAGCTGCAAGTTCTGCTCCTTCACCTAAGCCCAATGCAAGCGGAACCAAGCCGAGAATAGTAGTCAATGTGGTCATGAGTATCGGCCTGAGTCTTGACGGTCCTGCCTTAATTATAGCTTCATTTCTTGGAATTCCTCTTTCTCTAAGCTGGTTTATAAAGTCTATCAAGACTATTGCATTGTTGACCACTATGCCTGCCAGAATGATTACTCCCATAAGTGATGTCATATTTATGGTGCGCCTCGTTAATAATAAGGCAAAGACAACACCGATAATAGCCAGCGGTACGGTAAACATTATAATAAACGGCTGTTTTAGAGACTCAAACTGAGAAGCCATAACCATATATACTAATACAACAGCAAGCAAGAAAACCAATGCTAAATCACTAAAGGACTCTGCCATTTGTTGCTGTTCACCGCCCATTTCTGTGCTATAACCTTCCGGTAACTGAAGTTCATTTAACTTCTGCTGTATCTCGCGGTTTACCGTGCCTGTATCTCTACCTAAAACATCACCGGTTATCGTTACCTCGCGCGTTTGATTTTCACGGGCTATGGTTACGGGACCTATACCTTTACTTACTTCCGCTACATCCCCCAATGTTATAAAAGCTCCTGAAGTATTAGGAATAAGAAGATTCTTTACCTTATATATGTCATCAATCAATCCTTCATCGGCTTTTATCACCACATCTATTTCATCACCGCCAATCTTGTATTTTGTGGCGGTACTGCCCGATATGGTGGAATTTACTATCTGTGCTACTTGTGCACTTGACAAGCCGTACATAGTAGCCTTATCTCGATCAATTTTAATGACAAGTTCAGGTTTACCATCTTCTAAACTGCTTTCGACTTCTCTGGTACCGGGGACTGCCTTAACAATTTCTGTAACTTTCTTCGAGACTTCAGTTAGCTGCTCTAAATCATCACCCTTTACCTTTATTGAAATGGGAGTTAATAAATTTCCCGCTGAAAAGCCCATACCGCTTAGTGCTTGCACGTTAATTTCGGCACCGGCCATATCTGCTGTCAGATTTCTTATATTTTCCGCTATTTCCTCTGAAGTGCGACTGCGCTCCGACAGTGGAACAAGTTTAATTGAAATGCCGGCCTCACTGCTTTCGGAAAAAGCACCTCCAATAGACATCGCCGTAGTTGATCCGGTAGTTTCAAGTATCCCATCTATTTCTGGAATTTGCTCGAGTTTTTCTATTACCTGAGTAACAAATTTGTCAGTTTGTTCTAAGTTAGTACCGTAAGGCAACTTAATTGAAATGCTTATAGAACCTGCGTCAGAACGCGGAAAAAACTCCATCCCTACCAGGGGAACCAAAGCAATGCTTATTATAAACAATGCTACTGATGAAACAACGATAATTTTTCTGTGACACAATGCCCATTTAAGAAAACCGGAATATTTTACTTCTGTTTTTTCATAAAAGGTTTTAAAGCTGTTAAGGAGTGAAGCTAAAAATGTTTTTTTCTTTCCGCTTCCTTCTTCTTTCGATAACCCGCTATCCGTTATTTGAACCATTAATTTAGACGATAAAAGAGGAACCACAGTCAAGGCTACCAAGAGCGAAGACAGAAGGGAAAAAGTAACTGTAAGTGCCAATTCGTTAAACAGTTGAGCTGTTATCCCTTGAACAAATACAATTGGTAAGAATACTGCTACAGTTGTAAGAGTAGATGCGGTTATCGCAAGTGCTACCTCATTTGTTCCGGATATAGCTGCAGCAACCGGTTCCTCCCCTGCTTGACGGTGTGAAAAAATATTATCTAAAACCACGATGGAATTGTCCACCAGCATACCGACACCTAATGCCAATCCTCCAAGGCTCAGCATGTTCAAGGTAAAATTATTAAAATAAATCAATATAAATGTTGCTATGATTGACACAGGTATAGAAATGCCGATAATCAGCGTACTGCGCAAATGTTGAAGGAACAGGTATATTACAATTACCGCAATAATACCTCCCATTACCGCATTGCTTTTCACATTATCAATAGACATTTCTATATAATCCGATTGATCAAGAATCGCATCATATCCTATATCTACAGGAATCTCCGACTGAAGTTTTGTCATTTCGGCCTTTACCTTTTTAGCTACTTGAACGGTATTATAACCACTTTGTTTTTGCACGCTCAAGGATATACAGGGTTTATCGTTATAGCGGGTTATTGTTGATATATCTTTATGAGTATCTTCCACTTTAGCAATATTCTTTAGTAAAACACTGCCGCCTTGCGGCAGTGGAATAGGTAAATTTTCAATTTCCTCCACATCTTTAAACTCGGCTTCGGTCCTTAGGGTATATCTCTTTTTCCCTTGATTTACATTGCCGCCGGGAAGATTAATATTCTCTGCCTGCAGCTTGCTTGCTATCTGACTCATGCTCAAACCGTATGATGCTAATCGGTCAGGGTCAACTTCTATGGTTATTTGTCTTTCAAGACCCCCTAATATGTCAACAGAAGCCACCCCTTCAATGCGTAGAAGCCTGTCTGAGATAGTATCTTCTGCTATATTTTTTAACTGGACAATATTATCGCCGCCATAAAGAGCAATTTGCATCATCGGCATCATTGTCGGATCAAATTTAACAACCATGGGAGCTTGAGATCCTGACGGCAAAAAGCCTTTTATTAAATCAACCTTTTCACGCATATCTTGAGCAGCTACATCCATATTGGTTCCCCAGTTAAATTCCACCATAACCATCGAGCTGCCTTCACTGCTGCGCGAAATAATATTTTTAACATTACTCAAGGTAGCAAGTGTCTGTTCAACTGGCTTTGTTATCATGCTTTCAACTTCTTGAGAAGATGCACCGCTGTACTGAGTTATAACCACGCCCACAGGTAATGAAAAGTCTGGGAGCAAATCTATCCCAAGCCTTGAAAAGGATATAATACCTAAAACCAAAACAATTGCTATAATCATCAGCATGGTTATAGGTCTTTTTATGGAAAATTTGGCTAGGTTCATTTTGTATCACCCCGGCCCTCTACCTTAACTTTAATACCATCAGTTACAAATTCTTGGCCTTCCACTATTATTTCTTTGCCGGATGCCAATCCTTTTGTCACAACTACCTTTCCCATAGATGCCGGCCCGATTTCAATTTCATTAGCTTTGGCTTTACCATCTTCCACAGTATATACTACCGAAGTTCCGTCATATGATACCACAGCATCTTCCGGCACTGTCACAACATTAGAATGTAATGCTACCATCAGCTTAACTCTTGCAAACATCCCGGATTTTAAAAGATTTTTTTCATTTTGTACCAATACTTTTACCGGATATACCTGTGTCCTTGAATCCTTAAAAGGACTTACGCTGATAACTTCTCCCTTTAAAACGGAATCACCTGCCGCATCTACCGTAACTTCCGCTTCCTGCCCAACTTTCAAACCACTTACACGGTCTTCGGTAACATTAATTTGTATCTCAACACTATTCAAGTTCCCAACAGTTGCCACAGGATAGCCGGCACTTACCAGCTGACCTACAGTAGCACTGATAGCTCCCACCACACCGTCAATGGGCGATGTAATAAGGCAGTTGTCTAAAGCCGTCTTTGCCGCAGTAAGCGCAGCTTCTGCCTGCTTCACTTGGGCTTGTGCCATAGACAAACTTTCCGGAGCGGTTTTTTCTTTAGTCAAGTCAAGCTGTGTTTTTGCCGATTCATACTGCTCCTTCGCTATACTATATTGAAGCTCGGCACCTTCAAACTGTTGTTTTGTAATGGCTTCTTGCTCAAAAAGCGCTTTCATCCGCTCATAGTTTTCCTTAGCATTATTAAAATTTGCTTCGGCTTGATTTACTGCCGATTCCAATTGGGCAATCTGCTGGGGCAGCTGGCCATTTTCCAAGCTGCTAAGTTGTGCCATTGCAGCCTCATAAGCTGCTTGGGCTTGGTTTACCTGTGATACCACATCTTTTTGTTCAAGCCTTATTATGACCTGTCCGGCTTTTACCGTTTCACCCTCTTTTACAAGAATCTGCTCCACCTTACCACCCATTTTAGGTGAAAGGCTAACTTCATCAACAGCAGTTATTTCCCCTGGAAAAGATTGATATTCCGGTAAGTCTTCCATCTCTGAAAGTGCCACTTTTACCGGCACGACCTTTTCTTGTTCTACCTCAGTTGTAGCAGTTTTTGAACCACAACCGGAAAGTATTAGACAAAATATTAAAGCAAAAATTATTACATATGGTAATCCATTATTTTTCATCTTCATGATACACTCCTTTTTTCTGCTAATTTGTACCGACCGGTCAGTATTATTGAAGGCATAGTTTCAATACATAAATCTATGCCCCGGACGTTTTTGAATTCATGCTTCAACAACAAGTCCTTTTGCAACAATATCCACTAAAAACTCTATCATTTCTTCAAAAATACCATCATCAAAATCCTTTTTATGTAGTATAGGATAATACATAGATTGCAATACTGCTACAATCACTTCAGGCCTGTAGTTGTCAATAATGGCTCCCTCCCGCTGCCATTTTTCAATCAGCGGCAAAAAGTCACGCACAAACCGTTTGTTATATTCTTTCATTTTTTCCGGAGGAATTTTTCTTACTAAAAGATCCACTTCCTCCTCCAAAAACATTTGCTTAATTATTGGATTCGTATTTACGACATTTAAAACTTTTTTAAAAAAGGCTTTAAAATTCTTCCTGGTCAAACGCCCAAAACTCTTCTCCTGCTTTAAAAACTTCTCTTTAATAGCCTCTCCTTCGCTATCCATAACTTCTAAGTAGAGATCCTCTTTAGAATCAAAAAAGGTATAAAATGAACCTTGAGCAATACCCACTGCTTTCGTCAGGTCTTCTATACTCGTCTTTTTAAGCCCATATGTACCAAAAAGCTCTCGCCCGGCATTGATTAGCTCACTTCTAATAATCTCCTTCTCCCTGTCGGTAAACCCCCTCGCCATTACTTCACCCCTATATTATGAACTTATGAATATATACGGTATATATTCACCTTATTTTATCTTCATACTACATCTTTGTCAACATGGAAATCGGTTTAAGTTCCGTTAAAAAACATATTGATTGTAACTATTGATTAATATTATGACAAGCAAAAATACGCCTGAGGTCTTAAGCCTACGGCTAAGGCTAATACCTTTACTCGTAATATTCCAGAGCTTTGGTAGCTACGATACATACGGCAAGCCACAGTCCGCCCAGCAAAAATCCCGCCAACACGTCGCTTGGATAGCTTATACCGGCGTAAATCCTGCTAATGCTTACTATAGACATAAGGCAAATCCAAATACTTATAATGATAATTCTTTTAGCCCTGTCTTTCTTTCTTAAAAGTAAAAACGTTATATACCCAAGCAGTGCGGTAAATAGCACGATAAAGCCGCTGGGGAAGCTATAAGAAAAGAAATCCTTTGCATTTACTTCTGCCAGTATCCTCGGCCTTTTGTAAAATGATTTGAAGCCGTATTGCAGAAGAAAGCTGCCCAAAAATGTAACCAAAGTCATAGCAGGGTAAATATTTTTTTTGTAAAGAGTCTTAATATAAATCAAGCATAAAATTATCGCAATCATAAAAATTACAGGCTGCTGCATCTTATCAAGGATATATGCAATATTTGCTAATAAGCCTGAATTTATTCTACTTATAAAGTGCATTATACCTTTATCAAACCATTCCATCTCTTTTTCAAAAACCTCAGTTGCCAATTTAAAGAATAATATGCCGAAGATAGCTGCAGTGCTAAAACCTGCCGCCAAATATATTCCGAATTCACCATAATGAGCTAAAAAATCTTTTAGTTTTTGTTTTATTAAATACGATACGGTTTCTTCTTCCAATTTAAAGTTGATTTTAATACCGCTTTTTTTCATTAGAAAGTATATAAAGGCAGCAGCAGCCAGCAGCGCAAAGGAACCCGGACCTAAAAGCCTGTTTACGTAGATCATGGCATCTTCACCCATACTCAAGACTACTATTCCTTCTAGAAAGAACCTGGCACTTCTGCTAAGAATTGTTGCGATAAAGAATGTGGCAAAATTCATATGAAATACACCGGAAGCAATGGTAAATACTTTATAAGGGATGGGAGTAAACCCCGCCACTGCCACAGCCCAGCCGCCATAGCGAGAAAACATGGCTTCAATCTTTTTTAAATTTTTTTCCTTGACAAACCGAGACAGAATAGGCCTTCCTGCCTTTTTCCCAAGAAGATATCCAAAAATTCCGCCGAGGGTAGACGCCGCAGAAGTTATAAGTGCATAATATAAAGCTCTGCCCGGCGAAAAAAGAGCTAATGGCAGCAGCACTACATCAGGTGGTATAGGGAAAAAAGATGCTTCTGCAAAAGCTAAAATAAAAAGTCCCCATGCACCGTTTTGAATAAAAAAGTCCTTTGTACCTTCAATAAAATATAGAATACCTTCCATATCTGTCACCACTTTTTAAAGCTTTCCTGTAAAAGTTTATATAAACCAAAATAAAAATTGATTCTAATGCAGAAACCTTCTTTATCTACATTCGCTCATTATTACAAATAATAATAGCATGCAGATACTGCCAGGTCAAAACCGGCTTTTTACTTAGAATCAAAATTATATACCAAAAAGATAATATCATATTAAATAGTCCTTAACAACAAAGAGAGTTTACTATAGAGCAAAAAACATTAATTATCTATCTTGATACCGAAAATTACTTAAGCGAAAATGCGGCACTTTCCCATTCAGCTCAACATCTAACTTAAAACGTCGTTTTTGAGAATACTTTCTACAGAAAAGTTTTTATTATATAATAATCTATAAAAGGGGGTAGCAAAATGGATATGCTGACAATAGGCAAAATGGCAAAACTGAATAATATTTCTGAGCAAGCCCTGCGTTTATATGACAAGATGGGCCTTTTAAAGCCTGATTACGTGGATAAACAAACCGGGTACAGATACTATAATATAAAACAGTGCGCAAGACTTGATATGATTTCATATATGAAAGAGCTTGGAATGAGCTTAAAGCAAATAAAAGAACATCTTGACCGCCAAGATGTTGATGTGATACATGAAGTGTTGAAGCGTCAAAAAATTTTAATAGACGAAAACATTAAAAAATTAAAGCAAAAGCAGAAGGCAATCGTGCGTTCCATCGAAAACTACAGTCGCTACGCTGCCTCTCCTAGAGAAGGTGTGGTATCCATAGAACAACTGCCTCAACGAAAAATTTACTGTTATAGCTGCAGCATAAATATTTACGAACATGAACTGGATGCTTATGAATACATGCTAAGAGAGCTCAAGAGCCATATACTGCTACATGATTTGCCTATGATATATTTTTGCAATGTAGGTTCTATAATCCGTAAAGACGTCTTAGAAGAAGGAAAACTTGCATCAAATGAGATTTTGCTGTTTATCGATGACGATTTTGAAGCCAGTAATGGCGTAGAGGTAATTCCCGCAGGAACCTTCGCATGTATTTATTTTGACAGTTTTAGTTTTTACAAGGAAAAGAAATATGCGGGTATACTTCTTGAACATATCAAACAAAATAACTACAGAATAGTTGGCGATTATATATGTGAAGTAGTGGCTGAACTGCCCATTTTCAAGCAAAACGAGAGAAATATGTTTATAAGATTGCAGATTCCTATAGAATTTCGCTAAACTTTACCTCTGTATTTTATCCTATTTATTAAAAAGTTGAAAATCCTCACGAAATTTGATTGAACCCCTTGACTCTATACTTAGTATAAGGTTTATAATTAAAATAAACACGATATTATGAAAGGGGAATGTTCAAATGATGGAAAAAGTAAGGGTAATTCAATATGGCTGTGGTAAAATGGGTAAGGTCTTCTTGCGCTACCTCTATGAAAAAGGGGCGGAAATCGTAGGAGCAATTGATATGAATCCTGCCATAGTAGGTAAAGATGTAGGAGAGGTGGCGGGGCTCGGCTGCAAACTTAACGTGCCGGTTCGCTCCGATGCTGAAAAGGTCTTTGCCGAATGTGATGCCCATGTATGCATAATTGCAACCAGAAGTCTTGTTTCGGAAGTATACGAACCCTTCGAATTGGCAGCTCGCTATGGTGTCAACGCTATCAGCACTTGTGAAGAAGCTTTTTATCCCTGGAACACTTCTCCCGCCCTCATCAACAAATTAGACAGACTTGCCAAGGATAACAACTGCACTCTCACCGGTTCCGGCTACCAGGATGTATTTTGGGGAAATCTTATAACAACCCTTGCCGGAGCTACTCATAATATAACAAAGATTGAAGGTTCCTCCAGCTACAATGTTGAAGAATATGGCATTGCATTAGCCGAAGTACATGGTGCCGGACTTAGCCCGGAAGAATTTGAAGAAAAAATTGCAAAAAATGACTCCCTGCCATCTTACATGTGGAACGCCAATCAGTGGCTTTGTTCACAGCTGGGCTGGAGTATAAAATCCATGGAGCAAAAGTTAGTACCCTTATTCCACGATAAGGACATCTATTCTGAAACTTTGGGAAAGACTATAAAAGCCGGCTATGCTTTAGGAATGTCTGCAGTAGTTACCACAGTCACTAATCAAGGACCCATCCTTGAGACCCAATGCATTGGTAAGGTGTATCCAGAAGGCGAGGTTGACACTAATCTTTGGACAATCTATGGTGAACCAAATACTACACTCAAAATAGAGCAGCCTGCTACAGTTGAGCTGACATGTGCCACCATTGTCAACCGAATTCCGCAGCTCATTATGGCTCCTCCAGGCTTTTACACTACGGAAAAAATGCCTCCCGCCAAATATCTGGCATATCCCATGAACCTTTATATTGATGATTGCTGCTGGTAACTGAATCAAAAACTAATTAGATTTATTTTGCTATGCGCTTAAAAAAGATCAGGACTTTGGAAAGGCTATCCGGTATATAGGTTAAAAGTATAAAGCTTAAAGCCGAAATTTAAAAAAGAGGGCGCTGCCCTCTTTTTTACGTTAGAATAGCTTAGTAGTTGTTCACTACCGCTCATTTTAAGTATTCATCCAATTCCAGACCTTACTCTCTTCTTCAGCATACCAATCTTCAGTTCCTGTGAGAAAACGATAAACATTGTCCAAAGAAGTTAAATGCTCTTTTTCTTCTTCCATAAGTAGATGAAAAAACTCTTTTTCACGCTTATCTTTGGATTTTTCTGTAAATTCTTTATACATATTATATCCTTTTTTCTCCATTTCCATAGCCAGCTTGTACCCTTCAATATTATCCAGCGGAATATTCTTTTTCTCTTTATCTAGTTCATAGAATATCTTTTTAACTTCAGGTTCCAGCGAATATTTTTGTCTGGCAGTCGGCTCTACATTGCTGCCCTCTTGCATATTCTTGTATATTTCTTTAATTCTTTCAGCATGATCTTTTTCTTGTATCGCCAATGACTCAAAAAGTCTTTTGGCAAGAGGCTGATTTATTTCTTCGGAGATTTTTGTATAAAATTGATAGCCGTTTTCTTCAAACTTCAAAGCAGTTTTTAAGAAATCTTCCACAATATTCATCTCCTTATTTATTAATAGTTATCATTATATTTATTGATATTCTACACTCTTCGCCTATTTCCTCTATTTTTTATCTATATTTTTTATTATATACAAATTTTTTATATAGGACGGCCCCTGCAATAAATCCAAAGATATGAGCCCACCAGGCCACACCGCCTATTGTCCTGCCATAAATTCCTGACATAATGCCTGAGTTAAGCTGAGTCAGGAACCATATAAACAAAAAAATCTGAGCGTGCACACGTATTATAAACGGGAAAAACGGAATCAATGTTATGATTCTGGAATGCGGAAACATTAGAAAATAAGCTCCCATAACGCCTGCGATAGCCCCAGATGCACCTACTGTCGGTACATTTAAAAACGGATTAAAAATAAAATGGGCAAAGCCGGCTATAAGACCTGTTAAAATATAAAAAATAGAGAATCTAATCGGCCCCATCCTGTCTTCAACATTATCGCCAAACAGCCACAATGACCACATATTACTGACAAGGTGTGAAAAATTCCCGTGCAAAAACATGCTTGTAAACAATGGAATATAACTTTTTGGATCGCTCAGGCCTTCAAGTAATCTTGACGGTATAAAAGAATATGCAAGAATCATGTTTAATGCTTGTTCACTCGGCAATGTTATCTGATTAAAGAATATTATGATGTTTACAATAATTATAGATAAAGTTGCTATGGGTATTCTTCGGCTAGCCGCAGTATCTCTTAGCGGAATCATATCATCAGCCTGCTTTCCTTTGACTTTTTATTAAACACTTGCTCTCAGACAGCATTATCCTATTAATATAATGCTTGTTATGCTATCTTTCTTTTTAGTTTATATCAACGGTTCCTTTATATTTACTTGTGCCAGTGTTAAAACGCATCGCATATGGTGGATATTTATGATATGTAAAATTGTAGTACTAATTTATTATATACTATACTGAATTGTAAAGCTAACTTTTTCTTTTTAGAATTTCTAAATTTAGATTCTACCGTAGAAAGTTAATTTTAGCCCAGAAATATCAATATATTGTTTTAGATTTAATAAAAACGCTATACGTTGACCATCATTGGAGAAAACTGGTTTTTTACATTAAAATCAAATAATTTTAGTGCAAAAAATTCCTTTTCCCTTAATTCATAATCAGTACATAGCATACCTTATTATAGTCAAGAGCACTGCATTGACATTTCTAGGTCGAAATTAACTTCATGCATTAGAATCAATTTGTAAGTTTATGTGTTTAGATAACAGCAAAAAACACCAACCTCTATTTCGATTGGTGCTTTGGAAACCTCTAAAAAATTTCGGTTATTGCTTCCACTGCTTACTTGATAAAAAGTAGTTCAAAAAAGGGAAATCCTTTTTTTGAAATCACTTATTTCTTATTAGCTGGTTCTATATTTATTTTTTTACCCTTAATTTGATTATTCTTCATAGTATTGAGGACATCTACTGCATATTCTGCAGGTACCTCAACAAAGGTAAATTTATCATAGATATCAATACTGCCTATGAGTTTTCCCGGCATACCGGTTTCTCCGGCAATGGCCCCCACTATATCCTTTGCTCTTATCTTTTGATTTCTACCGATATTTATAAAGAGTCTAGCCATCCCCGAATCTCCTCCGGTGCTTTCTATATCCAATTCTGAGCTCTCAGGCTGTTCTTGTTCACCGTCCTTGCCAAGTACTATTTTTAGCAAGGCAGCAGCGAGATCCAAGGATGTATATTCCTCCTCCATAAGCCTTTCAATCCATTGATTATACTTGCCAAGGCCTCCATCGTCCACTACCTGCTTTACTTTCTCAAGAAGCAGATTTATTCGAGTTTCTTCTACATCAAGAAGCGACGGTATCTCTCGGCGAAGTATCTTGGTATTGGCATATCTTTGTATATCCTTTAATTTGTAAATATCTCTTCCTATTACAAAGGTAAAAGCTTTCCCGGACCTTCCTGCTCGGCCTGTCCGGCCTATTCTATGCACATAGTATTCATCGTTTTGCGGCACATCAAAGTTAACTACAACATCTACATCATCTACATCCAGCCCTCTGGCTGCAACATCTGTAGCTACCAGGATATCGATTGTACCATTTTTGAATTTGGTCATAACCCTGTCCCGTTGAGACTGTGACATGTCGCCGTGTAATCCGTCAGCAGAATATCCTCTGGCCTGCAGCTGCTCCATCAGCTCATCAACACGTTTCTTGGTGTTGCAAAACACTAGAGCTAAATTCGGATTATAAAAGTCAATTAGGCGTGATAAGGCTTCAACCTTATCTCTTTCCTTAACCTCAAAGTAGTACTGTTCAACGCTGGGAACCGTAAGCTCTTTATGCACTACTTTTATAAGTTGGGGATTATTCAGGTATCTTTCGGCAAGTTCTAAAATAGGTTTAGGTATAGTTGCGGAAAACATTAAAGTTTGTCTTGCCTTTGGGGTATCTTCCAGAATTTTTTCAATATCTTCCCTAAAACCCATGTCCAGCATTTCATCCGCTTCATCCAAAACTACTATCTTTGTATTTTGCAGTTTCAGCGTATGCCTTCTCATATGGTCCATAACTCTGCCGGGGGTTCCTATGATAATCTGAACACCCCTTTTTAAAGCGTGGATTTGCCTTTCTATTGGCTGACCACCATAAACAGGCAAAATCTTCATTCCTTCTTTATATTTAGAAAGGGCTTTTAGCTCTTCGGCCACCTGAATGGCCAGTTCCCTGGTTGGACAAAGGATAATCGCCTGCTGATTTTTGTCATCAGTGTCTATCATATCCAATATCGGCAACCCGAAAGCTGCAGTTTTACCTGTGCCGGTCTGAGCTTGGCCTATGACATCTCTTCCTTCGTAAATATAGGGAATTGCTTGGGACTGAATTGGTGTGGCTTCCTCAAAACCCATATCATTTATGGCTCTGAGCAGTTCCTTGGATAAATTTAGTTCTTCAAATTTCATTTGTGACATTAACATTTCCTCTCAATTTTTCTATACTGATTCTGCATGAAAAAATATCCTGCACACAGTCAGTATTTGCATTATATCAGTATATCATACATTATACAACTATTTTTTTTAAATAAACTCACCACTTTTTTTGCAGCATTTATCGTGTATGGGGCATGCCTTACACTGATTTATTTCAAAGTAGTATTTGTTGTAGGTTTCTTTTTTATCTTTCTTAGATTTAAAATGCCTCTTTTTTTCTGTTATGTTGCCCTGGCTGCACTGCCACTGGTCACAGTCTTTGTTATATGTAAATTCACTTTCATCGATTCTATAGACTGATTCGCTTACAGGTATATAGGCTTTTGCATTTATTTCTTTTATATCATCTAATATGGGTTTTATAAAATACGCTTTATCTGCATAAACTTCATCAATTCTTATGCCGGCTTTTTTTGTTTGTTCAAGCATTTCTTTTGTGTGGTTTCCATCGGTATATGCTCCGTTTGCTGTTCTTACGCAAGTGATGATGCGTTCATCTGTTGTCATGGCAAATTCGGTTTTATAGCCGACTCTTGCATCTTCGTCTATTAGTGAACGCACGCCTTTTTGATTGATAAACTTAGGATCGTCTAATATTTCCTTAGCTTTGTTTATGGCTTCCTTGGTCTTTTGCTTGTTTGCGGATATGTTTTCGCTTACTTTATCTATTACAGTTTCTATAAGTATTCTTTCATTTCTGCCTTAGCCTCTTTATGATCTTCAATTTCCTTGTAGGCCGGTGCTTCAGGCATATCTTCTAAGGTTTTTCCTGTTTCCTCTGTATATGTTTTAATGATCTTTTTTCCTAAATGTTTCATTAACCGTTCAGGGGTTTTTGTACCTTAAGGCTAGATATTCCAAGGCTTTTAATCATTTTTTTTGTGTTTAGTTTTAGAATTCGATTTTTTTTTATGGGGACTTTTTTCAGTGGTTTCGGACGGTTCGGCAACAGTGAAAAAGAAGTAAGCGGAATAAACGGGGACGGTTCCGTGCATCACGAGGCACACAGCATATAGCAGGTGCGAATCCTGCATGGTGAGGACTAACCATCCGCCATTACCTAGTCTTGGAGCCGATGGGCAACCTAAGGTTTAAATGAGTGATATTTAGCAGATAAGACTTGTGCTTGCTACAGCAGAGCCAGAATAAAGCAGAAAACCGGTCCTTTATGCAAGGACAGGTTTTTTTATTTTCAGCGAAATGTTCAAGCCTGAAATCTCAATGTAAGGACTTTTAAAACATTAAGAACTTTTGTACATCTTATTCTAAAATGGTTGACTTGATATTAACGATGATGTACTATTTATATAGAGAACAAATGTTAAGCACATATGTACATAAGCTAAAAGGAGTTGCGGTAATATGCTGGACAAGACAGATTATACAATGCTTTATCGTGTTGCTAAATACTATTACAAGGATAATCTATCACAAAGTGAAATAGCACAGATAGAACATGTATCGCGCCCTCATATTTCAAGATTACTCGATAAAGCTCGTGAATTTGGAATAGTTCAAATAAAAGTCGTTCCACCTGATGAATTACAGGTTTCGAAAATTGGAAAGACGCTACAGAAAGAGCTTGGGTTAAATAAGGTGATCATGGCTCCAATACCGGCAGCAATCAGCCAAGATAGTAAAAAGCTTTCTATAAGTATAGCTACCATTGCTGCCAGAAATCTTCCTGACATGATTAAAGATTGCAGCAAAGTGGGAATAGGATGGGGCTTTACAATGTATCAGACTTCACTACAGCTTGCCTATTGTGACAGCTGTAAAAATGTAACATTCATTCCCTTGATAGGCCTCTCAGGTGTAGACAATCCATATCTTCAGATCAATGCAATCTTAGATCGCTTTGCAGAAAAATTTGATGCAGATAGTTTCTATACCAATATTCCCGCAGTCAGAGAAAACGATAGTGAATTACCTCAGATTGAAAAAGAACGCTATGCTCAACTTCAACAATATTGGAATAAACTTGATGCTGCCATTATAGGGTTAGGAGTTCCTCCAAATGTTGGTAAATTCCTTATAAGTGAGGTGTCTAGTGAATATAAGGAAATGATGGCTAATAGCAATACAATTGGAGATATATTATGTCAGTTCTTTTACCCAGATGGCTCAGTAATTGATTTTAAATCACATTATGAACAATTCTCTTTTCCAATTCACAAACTCAGAGATATTAAAAAAGTAATATGTTTGGCAGGAGGGCCCGCTAAGGTGGACGGAATTATTACAGCAGCCCGGAACGGCTTTTATAACATACTTGTAACTGACAGCATAACAGCAAATCTGATTTTGAAACGGTTATAGAATTTATATAGGGGGGATGTGATTTGATGGTAGAAATTATAATGGTTTCTCATGGAGATTATGCCAAGTCTATGTTAGAAAGTGCTCAAATGATTGTAGGGGAGCAGGACCATGTTCATACATTTGGCTTACATTTAGGTGACGATGTAGATGAGCTGCGGGAACAACTAACAGAGGCTATCGAAAAGGCACAGAGAAACGGTGAGCTTCTGGTTCTAACGGATATGTTTTCTGGAAGCCCGTTTAACATTACATATTCATTGATGCAGTATTATTCGTTTCGCCACATTACAGGTGTAAATTTGCCATTATTATTGGAAATATTGACATCCCGAGAATCTGTCGGTGTGGATGAGTTATGTAAAATGATTTTAGATAAGGGAAAAGAAACGATAATTGATGTAAATAAATTTTTAGAGGAGATGAATTAGTGAGAAATATTGTTTTAGTCAGAATAGATGATCGTCTTATTCATGGGCAAGTAGTAACTTCTTGGGTAAAGCAGACAAATGCAAATCGAATTATTATTGTTGATGACACACTCACAAAAGATGTATTTATGAAAAGATTGCTTAAAGCCGCTGCACCATCGGGAATTTCCGTTAATATATTTACCACTGAAGATGCCGTGCAGTTCTTAAAACAAGATCCAGATGCCGGAGAAAATATCATTATTCTTGCAAAAGTTCCTGAAGTCATAGAAGCGTTAATCGACGGCGGAGTTGTATTGAACAAAGTTATTCTTGGCGGAATGGGTGCAAAGAAAGGGAGGAGTAGGTTTAATAAAAACGTATCCGCCAGTTCAGAGGAGGTGGAATGCATAAGGCGTATACTTGAAAAAGGCGTACCGATGTATTACCAGATGGTTCCTAGTGAGAAAGCGGTTGATGTAAAAAAAATAATATAGGGGAGGGCAATCATGAGTGTTCTTCAGTCTTTTTTAGTAGCACTTGTCTATTACTTAGCAAATAGCCCATGGCCTTTTGGAGGTATGGGAAACTATGCAATACTATATCGCCCTTTAGTTAACGGATTTGTTGTTGGACTGATTTTAGGTGACCCTGTAAAAGGTACGATAATCGGTGCAACTATTAACCTCATGTATATTGGATTTATCAGTGCAGGCGGTTCAATGCCAAGTGATATGTCACTTGCAGGTATATTGGGTACGGCTCTGGCCATTACAGGGGGTATGGATGTAAATACAGCTGTAGCAATTGCAGTACCTTTAGGATTGCTTGGCTCTATTGTTTGGGTTGGCCGTATGACAATCAACACCGCATTTGTTCCTTTGGCCGAAAAATATGCGGACGAAGGTAAACCGGAAAAGGTCTGGATAGTGAACGTCTTGCTACCCCAAGCACTGCTATTTGTCATGACCTTTATACCGTGCTTTTTAGCGGTTTATTTTGGCGGTACATATATACAGGATGCAATTAATGCTTTAGGCGGAGAAACCCTCAGAATTCTGAGCATTATTGGCGGTATGTTGCCGGCAGTCGGAATTGGAATGATCTTGCTGACTATTTTCAAAGGTGAAGCAAAAGTTTTCTTTTTCCTGGGATTTCTATTGGCTGCCTACTTTAAAGTTGCTATATTACCGTTATGCCTAATCTCTCTTTGTGTAACTATTATTTATATGCAACTTAAAGAAAAAGGAGGTGCTACCAATAATGGATAATGAAGAACAATATTTGTTAAAAAAGAAGGACTTAAGAACAGCGTGGCTTAATTGGATGTACTATTTCCAATCGTGCTACAATTATGAGCGCATGCAGGGCATTGGTTTCCTACATTCAATGTCACCGATCATAAAGCGGCTTTACGATAATGACCCTGAAGAAAGAAAAAATGCAATGCGGCGTCATACACAATTCTTTAATACGGAAAATGCCTTAGGTTCGGCAGTTATAGGCCTTACGGCAGCCATGGAAGAGCAAAAGAAGAAGGGTGCAGAATTGGATGATGAAGCATTTACTGCCATTAAAACCGGATTGATGGGGCCATTAGCCGGTGTCGGAGACCCACTGTGGCAGGGTGTTGTTATACCACTGCTGTTAGTTTTCTTTACAGGCCTTGCCATAGAAGGTAACGTTATTGCACCTATTTTTTACTCAGGCATTTTCTTTGCATTGTATTATGGTGTTGGATATTGGTTGCTGAATCTTGGATACTACAAAGGCAGTGAAACTATATTAGATTTGATGGAAAGCGGAGTCATCAATAAAGTTATTACTGGGGCTGGAATTCTTGGCAATGCAGTCATTGGCGGACTTGTGGCAAATTACGTTTCGGTAAGTACCGCTATTCGGTTTGAGCAGGCTGAAGGCCAGATTTTTGATTTACAAACCTCACTGTTTGACCAAATAATGCCTGGCATGCTGCCACTGGCATTAACGATGTCATGCTACTTTTTGCTAAAAAAAGGAGTTTCCTCAGTGAAAGTTATTCTTATTATTGCAGCAGTAGGTGTTATTGGCGGGTTGACAGGTATTTTGTAACATTTGACAAATGTGGTGCTGAAAACTCAGCACCACATATAGAATATAATTTACTTGAAAGGACATAAAAATGAGTGAAAAAATGAAAGCAGTTGCGATTGTTGAAAAGAAAAAAGTTGAGCTTATCAATCTAACTAAGCCAATGCCTAAATCAAATCAGGTTCTCATCAAAATCAAGGCTTGTGCTTTATGCACGCATGAGCAAAGAGTATACTTAGGTATTTCAAAAATGCCGTTGCCATTTATAGGGGGACATGAAATCGCAGGTAAAATCGTACAAATCGGCAGGGATGTTGATACCCAAAAATACAAGATTGGTTCAAAGGTTGCTGTAAGAATCTTATATAAATGCGGGTCATGCTATTATTGCCGCCATGGCAAAGAAAATCTCTGTGTTGAAACAAATACACTTTTAGTGAATGAACAGGGGATATCGGGCATTGGAGGTTTAAGCGAGTATGTTGTTGTAGATACCTCGCAAATATGGGTATTGCCTGATGACATTTCATTAGAGAAAGCCACATTAGCTGAGCCTGTGGCTTGCGTGGTAAACAGCTTTGAAAAGGGAAATCCGGGATTAGGTGATGATGTGGTCATCATCGGTGGCGGTATCATGGGTATGCTGCATTTGCTTTGTGCAAAGCTGCGGGGTACTCGTGTCATAATGCTGGAACCCGTCCAAGAGCGCAGAAAATTAGCACACGAATTAGGCTGCGATATTACAATAGACCCTATGCATACAGACCCGATACGAGCGGTAAGAAATCTGACTGATGGAAGAGGGGCTGAAGTTGTGTTTAATACAACACCGATTTCAGCAGTGGCTGAGCAGGCAGTGCAATTAACAGGAAGTATGGGGCGGTGTATTATGTTTAGCTCCCAACATCCGGATAAACCTATCAATATAAGTCCAAATTGGCTTCACTATTCGGAAACAGTTATCACAGGAGCTGTAAGTCCCAGTGTGCGTTCTTTTGATGCTTCTGTTAATTTATTGACAAAAAATCTTATCAATCCGGAAAAGCTCATATCAGGAGTATTTGATTATACAGAGGCTGGCAAAGCATTTGAAGAAGCTATTAAGCCTGATACGTTCCGTATTATTGTCAAATTTGATTAAGGGGGATAAAAATGTTAGTAAGAATAACAGAAATGTTAAAGTATGCCAAAAAAGAAGGTTATGCAGTACCAGCCTTAGCTGCAGTTGATGAATTGACGAGCCGAGCCGCCATAGAAGCTGCCGAACGGATGAAGTCCCCTGTAATTCTCCTTTGCATGGAAAACGGCAACAAAGATTTGTGTTATTTTGGGAAGATGATTAATG
The DNA here is from genome assembly GCF_000328765.2 of Tepidanaerobacter acetatoxydans Re1. NCBI lineage: Bacteria > Bacillati > Bacillota > Clostridia > Thermosediminibacterales > Tepidanaerobacteraceae > Tepidanaerobacter > Tepidanaerobacter acetatoxydans. The sequence continues at coordinate 286,507 of NC_019954.2, read as the reverse complement.
ACTTTGCCATTAGAGCCCAAATTCCGGTAGCATTGGTTTATGATCATACTACGAGTTTTGAATCTGCTATCAAAGGTATCAGAGCTGGCTTTAATTGCATCATGGTAGACCGTTCACAGATTCCTTATAAAGAAAATGTTGCTCAGGTTAAAGAACTTGTCAGAATTGCTCATGCTGCAAATGTAGAGGTTGAGAGTGAATTAGGGCATGTTGGCATGGAGGGTAGTGATGCACAAGACAGTGAATGTGCTCTTACTGTACCTGATGAGGCATTAAAATTTGTTGAGGAAACCGATGTGGACTGTTTAGCAGTTGCTATAGGAACATCTCATGGTGTATATAAAGGTAAACCTAAATTGCGCTTTGATTTATTGGAAAAAATAGCACAGAAAGTCACAGTTCCTTTAGTGCTTCATGGAGGCTCAGGCACCGGAGACGAAAATCTTGCTAAAACGTGTAGAAAGGGTATCTGCAAAGTCAATATAGTAAATGATTTATATCGAAGTGCATATAATGCATTGATATCAGATGGAATGGAAGGCAACAGAATATATAATCTGTTTCCGGTATTATCCAAAGGCTATATAGAAACAGCGATGCATTTTATGAAAGTTTTAGGGAGTGCGGGGAAAGCCATTTAACAATATCAATAGACAAATAAAGTAAAATTGCTATTAGCCTGGGATGATAAATTTAGAATTTCTCCAGGCTCTTTATTTGCCAAAAAATAAATGAATAAATTTGGACGGTTCCGAGACCACTGAAAAACTAGCCTTTTTTATCCTGGTTTCATCAAAAAATATCAAAAACCAAAACTTGCTTTGGAAAATATGGGTTTTTTTAAAAAACAAAATAAAAAAGAGGATACTATTGCTGCTATCCTCTTTATATTTACCGCTATTGCGGCTAGTTTCGATTGTATAGACACGCTTAACAGACCGTATCCCCTTGCTCGATACAGTCCGTGAAATCGTTTAAGTTCGGCATTTTTGCCTTCAATAGAAGCCCTCTTTTTGTATTTTTCCTTAAACTCCTGGGTTTTTTGGTACTGCGATATTTCATAAAACTCTGGTGTGTTTAAACCTACATTAAGAATTTTACGCGAGCTTTTTTTGCAGCATTTATCGTGTATGGGGCATGCCTTGCACTGATTTATTTCAAAGTAGTATTTGTTGTAGGTTTCTTTTTTATCTTTCTTAGATTTAAAATGCCTCTTTTTTTCTGTTATGTTGCCCTGGCTGCACTGCCACTGGTCACAGTCTTTGTTATATGTAAATTCACTTTCATCGATTCTATAGACTGATTCGCTTACAGGTATATAGGCTTTTGCATTTATTTCTTTTATATCATCTAATATGGGTTTTCTAAAATACGCTTTATCTGCATAAACTTCATCAATTCTTATGCCGGCTTTTTTTGTTTGTTCAAGCATTTCTTTTGTGTGGTTTCCATCGGTATATGCTCCGTTTGCTGTTCTTACGCAAGTGATGATGCGTTCATCTGTTGTCATGGCAAATTCGGTTTTATAGCCGACTCTTGCATCTTCGTCTATTAGTGAACGCACGCCTTTTTGATTGATAAACTTAGGATCGTCTAATATTTCCTTAGCTTTGTTTATGGCTTCCTTGGTCTTTTGCTTGTTTGCGGATATGTTTTCGCTTACTTTATCTATTACAGTTTCTATAAGTATTCTTTCATTTCTGCCTTAGCCTCTTTATGATCTTCAATTTCTTTGTAGGCCGGTGCTTCAGGCATATCTTCTAAGGTTTTTCCTGTTTCTTCTGTATATGTTTTAATGATCTTTTTTCCTAAATGTTTCATTAACCGTTCAGGGGTTTTTGTACCTTAAGGCTAGATATTCCAAGGCTTTTAATCATTTTTTTGTGTTTAGTTTTAGAATTCGATTTTTTTTTATGGGGACTTTTTCAGTGGTCTCGAACCGTCCCCTTGTGTTACTTTCCCCTGTGTTACTGTTACTGTGTTACAAATTCGTATTTTTGCGAGGGGCATAGAAAATTTAATTGCATTTTCCGTGGCAAGTGCAGACCAAAAATATTGAACCATTTTTTCAGTGCCTAAGCTATTCATTCTTGCTATTGTAAGGTTTACACCACTTCTTATTTCAAAAGGTACATTTGGCGAATTCAAAAATTGGGTCAAACACTTTTTCGTGAAGATATTGCATTAATCCTTGTTCTTTTGTCACCTTTCCCTCCCCCTAATTCTGTCAAAGTTGTTTAACCTTCCTCCATTACATATTTTACCTTTTCCCCCCGGTATTGATAGTACCTAACGTGCCCATCTTTTTGTAACCTACCGATTAAAACATAGGTTGGGATATTCTGTTCAACTGAAAACCTTTTAATAGAAGGCAGCGAAAAATCTCCTTTTTCTATAAAAGCACTATATCCTTCCGCTTCAATCAAAATGTTCTCGGCAAATTTATTAGCCCTATCCTCTGCCTCATTTTTTATAAATTCATAGTCAATCAATTTATCTTCGATATCCCCGTGAATGATATGCCCGATTTCGTGAAAAAACGTGAACCAGAAAATATCAGCAAACTTACGTCTTGTAGTCATGAGCAGACTTAAGGTGCCATCACTGTTCTTTTTAATCACACCTTGCACGGGAGCACCTCGAAAATGCTTGACAATGGAAAACCTGATTCCGCATTCAGCCAAATAGGATTTTAGCCGGGGTTGAATCTTAACCACATCTTCAAACATTAACTCTTTTATTGGAGGAATTTTCTCTTTTAGTTTGCTAACATCCAACTTCTGCTCAATTTGCTGATTATCTGTTATCAAGTCACACATTCTAAGCCATGTAAACAAAACATACGGATCCACCTTGGTTTCCGTTGCCAGACGGTAAGCCCCAGCTTGTGAAAGCTCCGGTATCCGTATCAAGCTACTGACATTTAAGAACTTCCTCAGCTGAATGACAAGCATCGGCCCCTGTAATTTTTGTTCCAATAGCCCTATTTGTTTAAGGTGTTTTATAATACCATTTAAGTGCTTAAGAATCCGAAACTCCTCATCTGAAATCTTATTAACATCCTCAAAATCAGCCAACTCTTTATCATAGTTGCCCTGTAAATTAATCCAAAAACTAGCATCAATATCTAAGGCATATTCCAGTTTTTTGGCATAACTAACCGAGATGTCTTTTTGGCAATTAACCACACTACTAACATGTGATTCTGTTACGCCAGTTCTTAAAGCCAATTCTTTCTGACTCATCCCCCGATCCTCAAGAATTTCTTTTAAAGTCTCGCCGGGATGAATAATAAATTCACGGGATAAGCCACTCATGTTTTTGGCCATGATAATCCATCACCCCCTTTATGATTACTGAATCGCATTTTTTTAAAGAAGCGGGGTCTAAATTTTCCGCATCTGGTTCGACAACAAGTCTAACATTACCGGTAATACTAATCCAATAACACCCTTTTAAATTACCATATAGTGGGTGGGGTTTCCCAAGACCTGTGCTAAGATAAATGCTAAAATTAACTGCCGCCTTTAATTGATCGTGTCGCTTTTTAGTAGTCCTAGTTAAATCTTTCCCTATTTTCCTATTCATTAAATTAAAATCGTTGAAGTGTTTTTCCACTGATGGGTTTTCATATTCTAATTTCACACCTCACATCCCACCTATCTTAATCTTTTGGTTAACTTAACCGATTGGTTAATTATATTGTAGCCTAGTTGCGATTTTTTTTCAAGGGAATTTCAAAATAAATTATAAAATCAACAGCCCCCGTTCATCATAGACCGACTTATCGCTTACCCATTCAAAATTCATGAGGTGGTGTCAAAAGTGCTAATGACCTAAAAACTTTATCAACTCGCTTTCGCGAGTATTTAAGCCTTTACCTTCCCTTAATCCTGTCTACTAATTTTTTTGCTTTAAGTGCCAATGCTATGCCCATTATTGAAAAAAGAAAGTATCTTGATTATAGACAGTTATTAGGTAAGTATCGAACGTGGTAAGCCTTAAAGTCTGTTAATAGATAGAAGGAGTAAGTATCTTCCAACACCTTATATCATATGCCCTATTTGTAACGCTCCCTATGAGTATATCTATGATAACGCCGGCGGTAGGGGGCAGCTTAGCTGTAAGGTGTGTAAATCTACTTTCTATCCTGATAAGGCTTATTTGGAAAAGCTTACGCTTAAATGCCCGCATTGTAGTAAAGCTCTTTGCAAAAAGCGTGATCGTAAGCAGTTCTTTGTTTATACATGTGTTAATAGGTGCTGCCCTTTTTATGTCCGTAATCTAACTTCTATATCAAAGGATGAGAAGACCGATTTTGATAAGAATCCTTATAAATACAAGCTGCATTATTACTATAGGGTATTTGATATTAAATTGGAGTCTCTTAAGGCGGACACTTGTATTCCTTTTGCTGTTGATCTTTCTCGTATTAGAAATGCGGGGTATGTGCTGGGCTTTGTTCTTACTTATCATATTAATTATGGCCTTAGTACCTGTTAGACGGCTTCTATCCTTTAGGATATACATAATATAAAGTTTCTCACCAGACTGCTTCTAATTATGCTGTTTCTGCCGCTAGGGCGATTAAGCCTTTTGTTGATGATTATCCTTATGAGCTTTCTAGTTCTGTAGCGGTTTGTGGTGATAAAACTTATATTAAGATTTTAGGTAAAAAGCACTATGTGTTTTTTATGATGGATGCTGTCAAGAAAATTATTACTTCCTATCCCATTTTTTAAATAGGGATGGTGTTGCAGCCATTAAGGCTATTTATTCTACTTTGTCTAAGTTCAAGAAACTACCTGAGGACCTGACTCTTGTTTTTGATGGTAATCCTATTTATGTTTTAGCTCAGCACTTTTTTGCGCAGCATGGTATTTATTTTGATGTTAAGCAGGTTATTGGTTTAACTATATGCCGTCCAAATGGTTAAGGTTGCTTAGGCTTTCTTATGGTCATTTGGAGAATCTGCAAAGGTCGGCATAAGTAATGGGTTATCGGTTTGTATAGTTGAATATGGCTTCTGTTGGCTTCTTCTGTTATGCCTTTTTTGGTACTTTTATGTGCTTAGGAAGGAAACATTTGCTATTTGATCTCATTCCAGCACATTTTTTATTTGTCTGTTTGGTTTTCAGGGTTCAAGTTATGTTTTTTGCTTCATGAGCTTGAATTATCATTTTTTCATTATTTGTTTGACGCTTGACGCTACCCCTATAATTTTGCAAACCTTCTAATTCCCGCCTTCAAGAGCCTTTCATATCGATCGTTGGACATCAATATAGCAACAGGCTTCCCGTTTTTTAATACAAAAGCAATCTTTTCATCTTCTGACAATCTAGTGATTAACTTCGAAGATTGTCCCTGCAAAAAATCCGACATATTATAAAATTCCATAGGCTGTGTTTGCACTCTATCTTCAATCTCCATATCAGCACCTGCTTTTTCTTTTCATTTTATCATATTAACATATATATTAATAAAACCTTATTTCCTACCTGTAATGTAATTACTTTATTTGCAGCCTTGATTACACCTTCGCATAAAAAACGCCCCGTGAGAGAGCGCTTAATTGCTTGCTTTCCCACGGGGCGTGTTAGGTTCTTTACTGCAACGGCTTAGAAGGTCGACTTACAACACAACAGTACAACACAACAGAACCGTCCCCCTGTGTTACCTCCAAAAAGAGGGCTTCTATTGAAGGCAAAAATGCCGAACTTAAACGATTTCACGGGCTGTATCGAGCAAGGGGATACGGTCTGTTAAGCGTGTCTATACAATCGAAACTAGCCGCAATAGCGGTAAATATAAAGAGGATAGCAGCAATAGTATCCTCTTTTTTATTTTGTTTTTTAAAAAAACCCATATTTTCCAAAGCAAATTTTGGTTTTTGATATTTTTTGATGAAACCGGGATAAAAAAGGCTAGTTTTTCAGTGGTCTCGAACCGTCCCCCTGTGTTTAATTCTGTGTTTACTCCACTGTTTCTTCTTCAAAGTTCGCTACCAAGGTTGTGTTTGCGGCTGGCATGGTGTAATCAAATGTCGCGTCTGTGCTAACTTCTACACCTTCTACTGTCCAGTTTACAAACTCATAACCTGCGTTCGCTGTTGCTGTCACTGGTACTTCTGCACCTTCTTCATAGTCGCCTGCTCCAGTTACTTCTCCACCTGCTACCGGATTGGCTTCTACGGTCAAGGTGTACTCCACTGTTTCTTCTTCAAAGTTCGCTACCAAGGTTGTGTTTGCGGCTGGCATGGTGTAATCAAATGTCGCGTCTGTGCTAACTTCTACACCTTCTACTGTCCAGTTTACAAACTCATAACCTGCGTTCGCTGTTGCTGTCACTGGTACTTCTGCACCTTCTTCATAGTCGCCTGCTCCAGTTACTTCTCCACCTGCTACCGGATTGGCTTCTACGGTCAAGGTGTACTCCACTGTTTCTTCTTCAAAGTTCGCTACCAAGGTTGTGTTTGCAGCTGGCATGGTGTAATCAAATGTCGCGTCTGTGCTAACTTCTACACCTTCTACTGTCCAGTTTACAAACTCATAACCTGCGTTCGCTGTTGCTGTCACTGGTACTTCTGCACCTTCTTCATAGTCGCCTGCTCCAGTTACTTCTCCACCTGCTACCGGATTGGCTTCTACGGTCAAGGTGTACTCCACTGGCACTTCACCAGCAACCACTGTCACTTCACACTCAGCGGTCTTACCTCCATCATCAGTAGTAACCGTAATAGTTGCCCGGCCTTCGCTCACAGCGTTAACTGTAGCATTTAGGCCATTGCCTGCAACAGTGGCAACACCATTATTACTGGATTTCCAAGTCACTTTTTTGTTAGTGGCATTATTAGGATGTATAGTAGCAGTAATAGTTGTCTTTTGGTAGACTGACTCATAAACCGCAAGAGTCACTGATGACTTGTCTAAAGAAACTGATTGCACTTTTATTATTTCCGGTTTATCGCTGCCGCCTCCGCTTCCGCCACCTCCGCCGCTTTTAGACGAGGTCTTGTCTTCTTTGACTTCTTTGCCGGCAATCTCGGTGGTAACGCCTTTAGCAAGTTCCACCTTCTTCGGCTCAGTTTCCAGTTTTGCACCATCTGCATTGATTTTGGCCTTTTCTATAGTGCCTTTTCCGGTGATAGTAGCAGCTGCCTCCAAGGTTAGGTCTTTTACGGTTGCTCCATCGGCAAGATTTATATCTGATTTACTATTTGCTTTCAGATTGTTGATGGTTGTACCTTTCAAGACTTCTATCTTTGCTTTGGCTTCTACGATAACATTTTCGAAGGCCCCATCTAGGATAATATCTTCTCCGGATTTGAGTACGGTTACAGATACAATCCCATTACCTTCGATATGAGCGCCGGATTCCAGTTTCAGTTCACCGACTTTTGTATTGCCCGAAGCAACTATTCTGACCTTCCCGCCAACTTTAATTACTATTATTTCCTCACCTGTAAAGTTTACAAGATGGATGCTGTCTTTTCCGCCCCCGCGGACTGTGGTTATCCCCTTAACTGTGACATTGTCTAAGGTAGCATCTCCTTCACCGATACCTTCATTTAAATACAAGTTGCCTTCTATAATCATATTTCTCAAGGTTACCCCTGGGACATTAACGGCAACGTCTTGAGATATAGTTTCGATACCTTCTTCAGGCCCATAAGCACCTGACACATCGTAGGATATCTGAAGTGTTGCTAATACTTTATCCAGTATTGTAACGGTTTCGGCCCTGGTGATGTGTCTTTCTGCCTTAAAGCTGCCGTCGGGGTATCCTCCCATGTAGCCTTTAGCTGCTAATGCAGCGATATACGGCCTGCTCCAGTTAGGGATGGCATCTTTATCGGTAAATTCAGTAGCATCGCCTTGGATTTCTAGATTCAAGGCCTTGCAGAGGGCTACCGCTGCTTCTTGACGGCTTATTTCCCTGTTTGGCTTTACGGTACCGTCTTGGTAGCCGGATATATATCCTGCCTTCACCGCTTTGGCTATTTCTTCATAGAACCAATCTGTAGATGTAACATCAGAAAATCCTATAGTGGCTTTTTCGCTAAAGCCAAGGACTTTATTCACCAATGTCATAAATTCTGCCCTGGTTATGCTCTTATCCGGTTTAAAGGTCCCGTCAGTGTATCCGCTTACAAGACCTTTTTGAACCCATTGGGTTATTTTATCTTTAGCCCAATGATCACTGATGTCAGTTAATCCAGCAGCAGCCTTGGCACTTGTTGCCACTGCCGGAAAGATAAGCCCTATTACGAATGTAAAAACGAGAATTAAACTTACCCAGTATCTTATTCTTTTACTCGCCAAACTAAACTCCCCTTTCAACGATAAACGATATTTAATAAATATCACATGCAGCAGGGTCTTTTTTTGATGACTTGAATTTTCGACCTCCTTTCAAAGTTAGTAAATATGAACCATGTAAAGCTAATCCCCCCTTTTTTTTGATATAAAATTGATTCTGGTATATTGGTTTATATTAGCCCTCTATTCTCATTGCTGTTAGTTCTGATTATGCATATTTCCAAATATATTTTACTATACATAATATTCTATACTCTTATAGTAATCTCCTTCTTTTCTGCTAATTTCTAAATTTGTATTATTTTCAATTAAAATATAAGATATCCCATTTTAAAAGTATTGTATTTTGATTAATATCGACTTAATGTTTCATTTAAATATTCTTTATACTTCTGAGCCACTTCTTTAGGATTTATTATTTTTACTTTATCACAGAACTGGAAAACCCATGAGAAAAAGGTAGGACTAACTATTACTTCAGCCCTCATTATAAAGCTGCTTTCGTCGGCTTTTCCCAAATATACATTCTGGCCGAAACGGTCAATTACTACATTGACTAAAGAGTTGTCAAACTGCATTTCTACAGTTTTCTCCTCCCCGCCAAACATATAAAAAACTTTCTTTGAGTACTCAGCTATATTAAATTTCTCATTATTCGGCAGGACTATTCTGGGCTGTTCGATAATTTCGATATCGCTCATTTTATCAACTCGGTAATGTGTAAAGTCCTGGTACTTTTCAGAGAAGGTTATTAGATAGTAGTTTTCATTGTCCCATGACAGAGCATAAGGGCTGGTTATATATTTTTTGCCATTCTTGCGGAATTTCTTTTCTTTATCTATGGTGTACTCAAAATACCGAAATGAAATTTGCTTGTCCTGAGCAATTGCCAGATAAATCCTATCCACATTGTAGTAGATGTTTTCGTTTACTGTTTTTACTCTATCTGCTACATACACTTGACGTTGAAGCAGTTTTGCCCTGTGTCTGCTTGTAAAGCTTGAAATCTTCTTTATAAGTTCTTCGCTTTTTTTATAAGTAATAAATTTTGAACATTGGACAGCATCTACAAGTAGCTTTAATTCAGGCAATTCGAAAATTCTACTTGCTATAAAATATTCTGTGGTCCTAGCCCTTCTGGAAACTACATCAACACCAAAAAAACGTAATGTGTCAATGTCATCGTAAATGGACTTTCTTTCGGAAGGAATACCATATCTATCTAGCTCAGCTATAATATCTTTTAGCGTCATGGCATTTTCCTCATCAGTGTTTTCCCATAGTATCTTCAAAAGGTAAAGTATCTTTAATTTTTGATTTGAACGCCTTGCCACGCCTTGCCCCCCCTAACCCCTGTACTAAATAACGCAAAATTCCTATATTACTATAATATCACAATAGTTGACCTATAAAACGGATTATGATAGAATTATTTTTTCCGGTTATTTTAATGATTAGATTGACAAGTATATTAGAATATTATAATATATAAATATACTAATTTGTGAGGGAGTGCACAAATGGATATTGATATGGATAGATTTGCAAAAATTGCAGAGGTTTTAAAGGCGCTGTCGCATCCTGTAAGACTTTGTATTGTCCATGGATTGATAGAAAAAGGCAGCTGTAATGTTTCATATATGGAAAAGTGCCTAGATGTGTCCCAATCCGGCATTTCTCAGCATCTTTCAAAGCTTAAATCTGCCGGAATTGTAAAAAAAGAACGATCCGGCAATGAAGTTTATTACAAAATAGCCAATGATGATATTAAGAAACTAATTGTATCTATCTTCGATAACTGTGTTTTAAAATAATTTAAGGGAGGTAATTGCTTTGAGAAAAATATTGATAGTAGGCGGCGTTGCTGGCGGTGCTACTGCTGCTGCAAGACTTAGGAGGTTAAGCGAAGAAGATAAAATAATAATTTTCGAGCGTGGTGAATATATCTCCTTTGCTAACTGCGGGCTTCCCTACTATATTGGCGGCGTTATTTCGGATAGGAATAAACTTTTAGTGCAGACAATAGAAGGAATGTCCAAACGCTTCAATCTTGATATACGCAATTTTAGTGAAGTCATTAGTATTGACAGGGAAAATAAAACTGTGAAAGTGCGAAATGTGAAAACCGGAGAAACCTATATGGAAAGCTACGACATATTAATTTTATCTCCTGGTGCAAAGCCGCTGAGGCCCAACATTGACGGCATAGATGATGCTGCGAATTTGTTTGTACTTAGAAACATCCCCGATGCAGATGATATTAAAAAATTTATAGAGGAAAACAAGCCAGATCGTGCAGTAGTTATCGGCGGTGGTTTTATCGGTATTGAAATGGCTGAAAATCTGACAGAACAAGGCATAAAGGTTACTTTAGTTGAAAAACTCAACCAGGTTTTGGCGCCCCTAGATTTTGAAATGGCACAGCTTGTCCATCGAGAGCTTAATGCAAATGGTGTTGACCTGATTTTGGAAGATGGTGTGGCCGGTTTTAGGGATAAAGGAAAAAAAATTATTCTTGAAAGTAGCAAGGAAATTGATACAGACATGATTATATTGTCAATAGGTGTTGTTCCGGAGCTTCCCTGCTTGGAATATGCTCCTATGGATTTTGCTTCAAGGGGAACTGTTCCTGAAAACCCTCTGGCCAAGTCCTGCGGCCTTGCTTTGGGAAAGAAAGGACATATATTAACTACAAAACAGCTTCAAACCATAGATGCTCAAACCGGTCAAGTCATCGAAGATATATACGCTATAGGCGATGTGGCTCAAATAACAGACTACGTTACTGGAAATGAAACAGCAGTACCTCTGGCAGGCCCTGCCAATCGTCAGGGACGCCTTGCCGCAGACCATATAAACGGTCTGGATGCAGCTTATCCCGGTGCACTGGCAAGTTCAGTCCTTAAAGTATTTAACCTGACAGTAGCTTCAACTGGAAATAATGAGCGCCAGTTAAAAGCCAAAGGATTAAAATACAAAGCTGTACATGCCCACCCTGCAAACCATGCTACTTATTACCCTGGCTCATCTCTAATCGCCATGAAACTTTTATTTGACCCAGATAGCGGCAAAATATATGGAGCACAGGCTGTTGGCAGAGAAGGCACTGAAAAGCGAATAGATGTAATTGCTACCACCATAAAACTCGGCGGCACAATCCGCGATTTAGCAGGCCTTGAACTTTGTTATGCCCCTCCTTATTCATCGGCCAAAGACCCTGTAAATATTTTAGGCTATATTGCCTGTAATGTAGCAGATGGCGTGTATGATGTGGTTCACTGGAATGAAATTGATGATATCGTAAAAAATGGCGGCTATCTTCTAGACGTAAGGACGCCCCTTGAATTTGATGCAGGACATATAGAAGGCGCTGTAAATATTGAACTTGATGAGCTGAGAAACAGGATTGATGAAATTACGATATCCAAAGATATCCCGATTTACGTTAACTGCCAGGTAGGCTTGAGGGCATATATTGCAATTAGGATATTAAAAGCCAACGGATTTAAAAATGTGTATAATCTTTCCGGCGGTTACTTAACCTATAAGGGGGCAAAATATGTCATAAAAAATGCCGGGAATATCGGACCGTATAAATCTTTTGAGGAAAAACGACCAGATAGTATCTTGACTGATATATCGAAATCACCACAAATTGTAAAGGAAATCGATGCTACGGGACTGCAATGCCCCGGCCCGCTTCTTGCCGTATATAACGCCATAAAAGCGGCCCAAGATGGTGAGCAAATCAAGGTTATTGCTACCGATTACGGTTTTGCGGCAGATATTGAAAACTGGTGCAGTACAAACGGACATAAACTTATTTCACTGACTCACGATAATGGTAAATATATTGCTCAGATACAAAAGGGCAATAAAGACAACCGCTGCCCTTTATCAGCCCCGACAAGCACCCAGGAAAATGCAACAATTGTACTATTCAGCGGTAACCTTGATAAGGCTCTTGCTGCTATGATTATTGCTCAAGGGGCGGCAATGCAGGGTAAGAATGTAACAGTATTTTCTACATTTTGGGGCCTTAATGCACTGAGAAAAGATAAGCCTGTTAAGGTTAAAAAGAACTTCATTGAAAAAATGTTCGGTTTCATGATGCCTCGTGGTGCAGAAAAGATGCCGCTTTCAAACATGAATATGCTGGGTATGGGACCTATTATGATTAAAAATATCATGAAAAGCAAAAATGTCGATGATATCAACACAATGATAAAATCCGCGATGGATTTAGGCGTAAAATTTGTCGCATGCACAATGAGCATGGACCTTATGGGCATAAAACAAGAAGAGCTCATTGACGGCGTCAAGCTCGGCGGTGTGGCCACATATATATCAAGAAACGAAAATGCAGGTATAACATTGTTTATTTAACAAATTCGGATTTGCTTTATTTTCGGCCTTCAAGATAATTGCCAAATGATGACAGCCATACGCCCTTGACTTTGCCTTCAGTTGGTCAAGGGCACTTGTTTTTGCAAGTTGTTGACTTACAGGATTAAACATTGTAAAATAGAAAAGCAGGCTGATGTGGCTCAGTGGTAGAGCAGCGCACTCGTAATGCGCAGGTCGCCGGTTCAAATCCGGCCATCAGCTCCATGTGAAACCAAAAGCTTTCGGGATAGCCGAAAGCTTTTTTGTTAATTGTTTCCCAAAATATATTTACAGTAAAACTATTTATATTCAGAAGCATATTTTTGTAAGAAAGAATCACTTTTAAGGTAAAAGTTAAAGAAATAGCGGTTAATTCTTCATTATCTTTAGGTAAATTTCCTATCATCCAGCTTATTGACATTTTTTGTGTTGGGTGATATTCTGTACTTGAAAATGATTTTCGTTATCTTTTAATTAAGTAATAATACTCAAGGGGGTATCCTAATGACTACAAGTCTAGACAATATTCCTATAGGTCAAACAGTAAAGGTTAAAGGTATTTCAGACGGAAGTATCAAGAGAAGGTTGATGGATATGGGGATAGTTCCCGGTTTGGAAATATCGGTAGAAGGCAAGGCGCCTCTGGGGGACCCTATTGAAATTTTGGTAAGGGGGTATAAACTTACACTTAGAAAGAATGAAGCACAAAGCATTTTGGTGGAAAAGGAGGTCGAGTAATTTTATGGCTCAGCCTTTGGTGTTTTTTTCTGAAGGAACCCGTGGTAGGATTTATGATATCTGTGGCGGCCGAGAAGTTTCTAAGCGTCTTTTTGAAATGGGATTAAATAAGGGGCAGGAGATCGAAGTTGTCAAAAATGATGCCGGACCTGTAGTGGTCGGTTTAAATGGCAGCAGAATCGCAGTTGGTAGAGGTATGGCCTTTAAGATATTATTAGATACAATTGATAATTGATTAAGCTTTAGTTTTTATTTTTTTAAAATTCGTTGAGAATCATTCTCAATTATTAGGAGGGATTTATATGTTTACTGTAGCATTGGCTGGCAATCCCAATTGCGGCAAGACCACCATCTTTAATGCTCTCACCGGAGCCAATCAGCATGTTGGAAATTGGCCCGGGGTTACTGTAGAAAAGAAAGAGGGAATGTTGCGATTTGGCGGCAATCAATATAATATTGTAGACTTGCCCGGCACATATAGCTTAGGAGCTTATTCGGAAGATGAGATAGTGGCTAGGGATTTTATATTAAAAGATAAGCCGGATTTGGTTGTAAGTGTAGTTGATGCAACAAATATCGAAAGAAACCTATATCTTACTGTTCAGCTTTTGGAGATGGGTGCTAATGTCGTAATGGCTCTTAACATGATGGATGAGGCCCAAGAAAGGGAAATTAAGATTGATGTAGATTCCCTTCAAAGACAGTTAGGTGTACCTATTGTCCCTATGATTGCATCACGACAAAAAGGTATTGATGATTTGAAGTTAAAAATATCGGAAGCTGTAAAGAAAAATGCGGCAGAGCCCGTAAAAATTACGTACGGCCGCAAGATTGATGAAGCGGTTGCATCTTTAGCACAAATAATAAAACAAAGTGCAGGTATCAATGATTACCCTGCTGACTGGGTGGCATTAAAGCTTCTTGAAAATGATGAATATATACTGGACTATGTAAGTAAACAAGCACCGCATATTTCAGATAAGGCTGCCGCTTATATAAATGATTTAACAAAGTCTTTAGGGGTCGAGCCTGAAATGGCAATTGTTGACAAGAGGTATGAATTTATTAAAGATGTTGTTAGCGGCAGCATAATAAAGCCAAAACAGCAAATCAAGACAACATCCGACAAAATAGATAAGGTATTAACACATAAATGGTTTGGACTGCCTATATTTGCTTTGATAATATTTAGCATTTATCAGCTGACTTTCATCATTGGCGGAGATGTCTTAGGCGGTAGTGTAGCATTTTTATTGGAAACCTTGGGCGAAAATACAGCGGCATGGCTTGAAGGCATCAATGCTCCAGATATGTTGGTATCTTTTGTAGCTGATGGTATCTTTGGTGGAATTGGTGCGGTTCTGGAATTTGTTCCTCTAATTATGGTGCTATACATTTTTCTTGGAATACTTGAGGACAGCGGTTACATGGCAAGAGCCGCTTACGTAATGGACAGGATAATGAGGGCATTAGGCTTCATGGTAAAACCTTTATATCAATGCTGATTGGTGTAGGTTGTAATGTTCCGGGAATTATGTCTACAAGAACTCTTGACAGTAGAAAAGATAGGATGATAGCAATACTTATTAATCCCTTTATATCCTGCGGTGCTAGGTTGCCTATATATTTGGTGTTTATTGCAGCATTTTTCCCCAATCATGGAGGTACAGTATTATTTATCCTTTATGCTACAGGATTTATCGTCGCTATATTGATGGGAAAACTTTTCAGTAAAACGCTGTTTAAAGGTGAGACTTCATATTTTATTATGGAGCTTCCGCCGTATCGTATGCCTACGGTAAAAGGTGTGTTGATACACATGTGGGATAAAGTCGGAGGATTTTTAAAGCGTGCTGGGACAGTTATATTTGCCGTAGTTACGATGCTTTGGGTATTATCTATATTGCCTTATGGTGTAGAGCCTTACAGTCAGGCTAGCATTTTAGGTAGAATCGGTTCCTTTATATCTCCCATTTTCAAGCCGGCAGGATTTGGCACATGGCAGGCGTCTGTGGGGCTTTTTGCAGGAATTGTTGCAAAAGAAGCGGTGGTCGCAACACTCGGTATGGTATATGCAGGCGTAGAAGAAGGCGCCGAGCTGGTAGCATCCATTCAGCGGGCCTTTACTCCCTTAAGTGCTTTTTCCTTTATGATTATGACATTGCTTTATACACCCTGTGCAGCTGTTATAGGTACCGTAAGAAGAGAAACAAATTCGTGGAAGTGGACATTGTTTACGGTAGTTTATACATTTTTAGTAGGCTGGCTTGGAGCAGTTCTAGTGTTTCAAATCGGCATACTTTTGGGATTTAGCTAAAACTAGAATATGAATTTGATATGACGGTCAGTCAAAATCAACTGAAATAGTAAAGAATTGGGTGGTGAAAATGCTGCTAGAAGCCTTAAAGCAAATCAGTAAAATGCAGCTTTATTCTCTTTCGCAGCTTGCAAACGAGCTTAAAATAGATAGGAGTATGGCCTCTCATATAATAGAGCAACTTAAGGTAATGGGTTATATTAAAGAAGAAGTATTGAATACAGCTTGTAATGGTAAGTGCAGACAATGTGCAGGCTGCCCGGTAGCAAACGGTGCTACCCCGATAAAGACATTAACTATTACTGCAAAAGGAAGTCGAGCTTTAAATCTTTGAAACTCTGTAATAATAAGTTGTTGCTTAACTTTATTTATATAAATTAAAGCCATACATATAAGACAGTTTCGTTACTGTATCAATGCATGGCTTTAATTTTATCTGAGGCTTTACGCATTGGTGTTATTGCATAACCTCTTCATTATCTATTACTATCTGCCCTTCAAATACATAAGCATTGTTCATTTTCATTACATTCTTAAAGAAACTTAAGGGCACAAAAGTCCTTTCCTAAAATATCTCTGATTTTTTCATTTATCTTTTCTACATCCACTGACTCTATCTTCTCATCGTTTAAATTGTATTTTTGTTTTAACTTTAATATCCTGTATATATGCATATCAAGCTCATCTTCGGTAATAATCCCGTCTACCGCCGCCTGTTTTAATGCCTCCAAGACTTTTACCTGCTTTTCATGATCATGACACACAAGGATAATATCCGCTCCTGCCATTATTGATTTCACTGCTGCATCACCTATATCGAAATTTTCCGTTATTGCCCCCATCGTCATATCATCAGTAATTACAACTTTGTCAAATTTCATTTCGGATCTTAAAATATCGGTTATTATACTTTTTGAAAGCGTAGCGGGGTTTTCTTCATCAATCTCAGGTAGTAATATGTGCGCCACCATCACCATATCCGCACCGTTTTCTACGGCACTGGCAAAAGGCACAAGTTCAAAACTTTTAAGCCTTTCTAAATCACAATTTACAACAGGCAGTCCTATATGAGAATCTGTCGATGTATCTCCATGGCCGGGAAAGTGTTTGACTGCTGAGATTACATTGGTTTGGATTCCCTTCATAGTGGCAGTACCTAGTTTACTGACTGTTTGCTCATTAGAGCTAAAAGACCTATCGCCTATGACAGGATTTGCCGGATTGCTGTCTATATCTAAAACCGGTGCAAAATTCATATTAAAGCCCAGCGATTTTAGTTCTTCACCTATGACGTTTCCGATTTTAAAGCAAAGCTCCTCATTGTTTATTCTGCCAATAAGTCTGCTTGCAGGCAGTTTTATAAATTCCTCCGGCATCCGGGTGACCCTTCCGCCTTCCTCATCAACGGCAATGAAAAGTGGAATTGCATTTTCTTTATTTGCTTCCTTTAATGAGTTTATAAGAGTCAATGTCTGATAGGCATCCCTTATATTTCGTTCAAAAAATATGAATCCTCCAACTTTGTATTTCTCTATCATTTCCTGAGAATATTGGTCTTTTTCATATCCTTCAAGACCTACCATGACCATCTGGCCCACTTTCTCATCTATTGTCATCTGTGCAATCTGTTCTTTTAACGGATCAACAATATCAGCATCTTGGTCAATGATGTGATCTTGGTCTTTTACTGCTTGGTTATTATAGCTTTCGCAGCCATATACTACTACTATTGACAATACTATTATGATAAGTAATAACTTATAATTCATATCGGCCACCTTGTTTTTAGAAGTTGAAAAGAATTCGTATAACTATTATTAACAAATGCGAAGCTTCTTGCTGTGGAGCTTGCGAATATCCTCGAAGATTCTGCGGTACTCTATGCTAGCATAATCCGGGTAAGTCCATTGCCATGGTTTAAAATTGCCATCTACAAAACGCAGTGTAACCTCTCCATAGATTCCCCCGCCCAAGTATAAGCGGTGGCTGTGATCTTTAGTGCTGGCTAATACTAGCTTTGCTAGGCTAATATAACCTATATCAATGTTTACTCGGCGTTTGCCATCTATTGACCAGTCTTGTTCAAGCAAATTCGACCACTGCTTAAGATCGGAAAGCTCACCTGGGTCAATCAACTTGGCAAAAGCAAAAATCTGGCGCTTCAGCCCATCTCCCATTTCATCAGTATAATAGTCTGTATGATTAAACGGCAGCACTGCACTAGCATAAATACACGGGTCCAAGTTGCTTGGTCAAAGCCTCTTTTACCGGTTCAAATAGTTCCTTATCTGATGTAAAGACACTGGCTACCGGTGTTACTGGCTCCGGAGTTCTTATTTTTCCCATAATACATCCCCTCTTTTCAACTGCCAAGCGGTCCGCTATATCCAAGCAAATTATATAAAAGCCGGTAACAAGTTTTAAATTACCTATTAAGATGGTTACGGGCAGATGCCCGGACGTCGTACTAAGCCAGCAGTTATTTACTATAAGAGCCTATTCTATTATAGCCTATATTGTAATCAACAGCGAACCTAGCCACATAAAAAAAGGAGGAACTTATCGTCCTTCCTTAATCTAATTTATCTTTGTATTTTATTTATCTATCAGCTGTTTTGCTTAATAGCTGCATCTAAAATTTTTTCTACTATAAATGCAACCACACCGCCTAGTAATGCAGTATACAGCTGGGGTATCTGCATAGCCTTTGCTACGGGAGGTGGTACACTTACAATAAATCTAACTGCGGATGAGAGCACTAAAAACTTAACTATTGCACCTATAATAAGACCGATAGCAGTACCCGCATAGCCCTTACCTAATTTAGAGCGAGCTGCCACATATACAATCACTAATACAGCATTCCCCAGCATAATAAACGGAATCATAGGTGCCAGCGGCGGTGCTAAAATGCCTCTGACAAAGGCAATAAGCGGTGTTAGCATGCCGATGATTACCGCTCCAATTATACCCACATATGTTCCGGAAATAAGCAGCATGGCATTTACGGCAGGACCGGTTACCATCTGAGGAAAACCCAGCATTTGAAAAGCCAGTGTTATAGCCAAAAGTATGGCAGTTCTAGTAAGCCATCTAATACTAAAAGGTTTAAGAGCATCTTTATCCATATACACAAAACCCCCTTATTTAAATTTTGATTTCACTATAGAAGGCAATTTTCGGTTAAATGTCAGGCCTTTTTAGTCATTGCGGACTTTACAGAAACAGCCTTGATTTTACCAAGTTTTCCTGTCATGGCACTAATTTCATCTGAAGTGCCATCCACAATAAGTGATATCACTGAAACACCTTTTTCCCTATAAGGAATCCCCATTCTACCTACAATAATTTGCGCATACTCATGCAGTATGGAGTTGACTGCATTAGCACTTTCTAAATCCTCAACAACAATACCTACAACACCAATTCTTTTGTCCATAACTTACCTCCACCTTTATAAAAATAAAACCCTCGACAAAAAGTCGAAGGTATTTTTGCATTTAGTATATAAACATGCTTTTACTCGGTCCTTCACCTTTTTGCTCAGACATTCCTTGCAATCAGGAAGTTATGGACTTTTTCATCTTCTGTATCGGAAGCCGCCGAAACATCAGATGTTAATTTTATTCTAACACTTTCCAGGAACAGCTGTCAATGAATAATTTGGAACCGTCCCTAATTATTCATGGTGGTCACAATAGCTTTCGTTGCTGATAAGGTTTCCTTCTAGATAATCCTGTATTACTTCATCAACTATACCTGCAGCACCGGTTATGGTTTGTATGTTATTTTGGTCAAAGAGCTGCTTGGCTTTTAATCCCATGCCTCCGGCAATTATACAGTTAATACCTTGTTTTGCTAAAAATCTCGGTAAAAATCCGGGTTGATGGCCCGGGTTAGTAATACACTCTTTTGAGTTTACCCTTTTTTCGCTTTCATTTACATCATATATGGTAAATTCTTCACAATGCCCGAAATGGGCGGAAACTTGACCTTTATCCGTAGGTATGGCTATTTTCATAAGTAATCAATTCCTCCTCTTTCTATATTTTGGCAATCTACTTTATCATTCTTCTTTTCCCTTAGCATCTCTTATATACATATGATAAGCACTGAAGAATGACATCGGATTTACCCTCTTATGACTCTCGGAATGAATATTTACGTGCAACGTGAATAATTTGGAACCGCCACTAAAAACGGGAGTCTGTGAAAATTGTGCTTTCATACTCTTCTATTCGACCTTCATCACAAAACTTGGCTAACTTATAGTCAATAGGCAGTGAACCTAGATAAGGGACATTTGCTTCTTTTGCTCCCTCTTCGCCCCGGCTCTTGCCGAATACCTCTATTTTTTCTTTACACTTGGGACAAACCATATAACTATAGTTTTCAATGAGGCCGATTACTCTAATATCCATCATATTTGCCATTTTAACAGCTTTCTTGACTACCATGCCCACTAATTCCTGTGGTGATGAAACGACGATAAGGCCGTCCACGGGCAGTGACTGCATTACGGTTAGAGGCGCATCACTTGTTCCAGGCGGCAGATCCACCAACAGGTAGTCCAAATCGCCCCACACTACATCATTCCAAAACTGCTGTATGGCGTTGCCTATCAAAGGTCCTCGCCAAATAACCGGATCATCCTCGTTTTCCAGCAGAAGATTTAAAGACATAATACGGATACCTGTTGAGCTTTCTGCCGGCATAAGCCCAAATTCCAGATTTTCAGGTCTTTTGTTTATACCGAACATGCGAGGAATACTTGGGCCTGTTATGTCCGCATCCATTATGCCCACACTGTAACCCTGTTTTTTGAGGCTTACTGCTAAAAGACCTGTCACTGTTGATTTGCCTACGCCACCTTTTCCGCTCATAACAGCTATTACTTTTTTTATGCGGTTTAATCCCGCTGCTGATGCTTCTTGAGGCTCTTTTTTGATTGTTTGTTCTTTATTGCTTTCATTGCCTTCCTGTTGTTTCACCAAATACACCCTTTCATTCTGAGAAAAATATTTGAAATTCTTGCTTTAATCCGGTATATCTTGCCGGTTATGCCCATGGCATCGACCTCTCTGCATCCTTTTGGGCGCCCAGTTAGTGCTGTGGCAATTAGGGCATTCCTTGCTGGTTTCGTCCTGTGGTTGACTCCATTCATTTCCGCAATCCCAGCATTTTAAAGGCCTGACAAATTGATATGTTCCGCCTTCGATTCGAATGGCTTTACCTTTAACAAGTGCTTCGGCAACTTTTGTGCGAGCTGAATTTATAATTCGGATAAAAGTCGGCCGGGAGATATTCATTCTTTCGGCACAGGGTTCCTGTTCAAGGCCCTCTAGGTCTTTTAACCTTAATGCTTCAAGCTCTTCTACCGTTAAAACCACTTCATCCAACTGTCGTAAAGGCACTCCGGCAGGCTTAAAATATGTTATATCAGGTATAAACTCCACATGACGCCATTTAGGTGGTCTTGCCACGCTCACACTCCTCTCACTCTAATTCTAAAGGTATTTTACTACTGTAATGAACATATGTCAATAAGCCTTTTCGCTATATCTGCCAACGCCTTAGCTGCGGGACCTCGAGAAAATTCTACCAATGGAGTTTCCTTAGCAATAGATTTTACTACGTCCTCATCAAATGGAATTTTACCTATAACTTCAATACCTATATTATTACAGTATTTTTCGATTTCAAAACTCTTTCTAAGGGAAAGGTCATATTTATTAATAATGACTTTTACTTTTACCTTGAAATTCTTTGAAAGCCTGATTACTCTGTCAAGATCATGTTTGCCCGAAACTGTAGGTTCCGTTATAACTAAAGCCGTATCAGCTCCTGATAAAGTCGAGATAACCGGGCATCCTATTCCTGGAGGCCCATCGGTTATTATATGGTCATATCCTTTTCTTTCGGCAATTTCTTTAGCAGCTTTTCTGACAGCAGTCACCAACTTCCCTGAGTTTTCTTCAGCAATACCCAGTTTTGCAAAAATCATCGGCCCATATCGGGTATCTGAAATATACCAATGGCCTGAAAGGTTATCAATTAAGTCTATGGCCTTTTCAGGACAAATGTTATAGCACACTTGGCAGCCTTCACAAAAATGCTCGTTCACTTTGTAATTAGTTATAGCATCAAAACGGCAAACCTCTACACATTTCCCACATCTGGTACATTTTGTAAGATTAATACGGGCCTTCTTGCTCACCCAAAATTCAAAAGTTTGCTTTATCTCGGGTTTTAAAATCAGATATAAATCAGCCGCATCCACATCGCAATCGGTTAAAACCGATTTTTTTAAAAGAGCTGCCAGTGAAGCTGTAACAATGGTTTTCCCTGTTCCGCCTTTTCCGCTGATTATCACCAATTCCTTCATGCCTTCACCTGTCTTTCTATGGCATCCCACAAGTTTTTGAATTCTTCTCTGAGCTCAGGAAATTCTTCTGTAAGTAATTTCCCTTCGGCATAGCATGCAGCATATCGCCGGTCAAAGGGTATCTTCATTAAAACTGGGACATCTTCCTTTGAAAAATAGTTTTCCATATCGGGATATTCCATCCCCACCCGATTTATAATAACACCGAATGGGATTTCAAGTTCCCGGACAACCTTCAGAGCAAGTTTAAGGTCACTTAATCCAAAAGGCGTCGGTTCTGTGACCAATATACAATAATCTGCTCCTGATACTGCATTTATCATAGGACAGGATGTGCCTGGCGGTGCATCAATTATAACGGCAGTATTGTTTTTGATATGTGCCTTTACCTTCTTAATTACCGGTGGAGCTAAAACCGCTCCAACTTCCAATATCCCATATATAAAGCTCATGCCGAAGGCATGGCCGCTCTTTACACTCCCAATTTTTCGGTCAGTTTCTGCAATAGCTCCGACAGGACAAAGCAGCACGCAGCCGCCACAGCCGTGACAGAGTTCTTCAAAGACTAAAAGCTTTACTTTAATATCTGCCAGTGCATTAAAGGCACATTTTTGAACACATATACCACAATGAGTGCACTTATCGTAGTCTATAGTAGGAACGGCAAGCATAACATCCTCACTGTGGCTTATCTCATGATCAATGAACAAATGCACATTAGGCTCTTCCGTATCGCAATCCAAAAGCTGCACAGATAGTGTATCTTTTAAAGAAGCAGCCAGATTCGTTGCTATCGTTGTTTTTCCGGTGCCCCCCTTACCGCTTGCAACCGCAACAATCATAATCTCACCACCATTAAATAATTAGTAAATAATTAAGTACGGTTCCTTTTATTTATATGTCATCGAAATATTTAGGGTTTTCCGTTTTGATAATATATAAATTTTTTAGTTCTATTTATTATGCTGTCCTGTAGTGCTGCCGGAAATCTTCTCAAGTTTACCTTCTGAAAAATTTGCTAGAGCTTGTCTTACAGTCATGGAATTTGCAGTAAATACATCTATGCCTGATTCTTTTAGGACTTTTATAGCATTTGGCCCTATGTTTCCGGTTATTATGGCTTGAATACCTTTTTCCACTATAAACTGAGCTGCCTGGACACCTGTGCCGTGAGCACTGCTTAATCCCTCGTTCTCAGATACCTCAAATTCATCAGAATCAGTATCAACAATAATAAAATAACTTGAACGCCCAAACCTTTCATCAATCATAGAATCCAAATCTTTGCCAACAGAAGTTACAGCTACTTTCAAGGTTATTCCTCCTCCTTAAATCAAGTAGTATTTTTCAATACTTCTGATTACTTTTTATTATAATTAATAGCTCATTTTCAGTAAAATAATATGCTTAGACCAGATCTTGCAAAAAGAATCGTTGGGTGGTATAAGGCCACCCAACAAATATAATTTGTCCGATTTCAATCTTGCTAATCATCAGTGGGATTTTCTTTTTCTGTCGCTTTTAATTGATTTAGCCTGTCCTCTATGGCTTTAAGTTCTTGTTTTAAGAAGTTTGCCTCCCGTAAAAGAGCCTCGGCTTCGCTTTCTTGACTATACTTTGCGTTATAAGCCGGAGCAAATTTAAAAGGGTTGGCTTCCCTTGCCCAAAAAGGCAGACCTGTTGCATAAAACTGATGCCTATAGCCTCTACCTCTACCCGCGAATCCTCTTCCAATTGGATTGAGGAAACCAGGCACTGAAAAGCCAGCACAAAATCCTCTGCTGCGGCCGGTCATAGGACCGTATCCGGCAGGACCAGTTCCATCTCCTCTAGGCATAAATTCACCTCCTTTAAAATTTTATAGACATATGTTCATTACTTTTGATTTTATATTATCATTATTATGGACATATGTCAAGTAATGATAATATAACATATATTTATTCTAGTAAAATGTTACCTATAAGAGATGGGATGTTTTGCTTGACAAAACAATGAATTACTAAGCTGAAAATCATCGGCCAAACCATTGATACCGTTATTAGTTTTGCCGCCTCTATATAATGCATAAGACCTCTAAAGCCATGCATTAATTTTATGACAAAATCGTCTTATATGCTTATGTATATGGCTTTTATTATTACAAATCTATCATCAGTTTTCATAACAGCACCCTAAAAATGCTCTTTTATATGTATCAATATTTAAAAATAACTCATTATAAAGAATAGATTTTGCCATATAGCTCATAATATTTAGCAGAAGGTTTTTACCGCATATTGGCGAAGATTAATTTTTTGATATGATTATTATTATCATTGAAAACATTTTCTTTTTTTTAATACTTCTGTTTTATAAGGAGGATTTTTATTTTTTCTGTCGAATTAGTATAGAAATAGCTAGTCACTCATCATTGATGAGGAGGTGGTAATTTTTTTAGCTGTAAGTAGTTTTTCCATTATTTTTTCACGTAACGCAAATTCTTAAAAGAACTGGAGG
Organism: Tepidanaerobacter acetatoxydans Re1; assembly: GCF_000328765.2. NCBI lineage: Bacteria > Bacillati > Bacillota > Clostridia > Thermosediminibacterales > Tepidanaerobacteraceae > Tepidanaerobacter > Tepidanaerobacter acetatoxydans. The sequence continues at coordinate 261,864 of NC_019954.2, read as the reverse complement.
ATTTAACGTGACTCTTGCTCATTGGATTTATGCTTTGGGTACCATTGCTGTTGTAGCAGCTATGTTATTTCGTCGCAATGTTCTCATCCCATGTATTGTTTCTACTTTTTTGATTGCACTTATCTACAAGGGGAGTTTGGCGGGAGCTGTTACAGCGGTTTTTAGTGCTCAAATAGCAGCTCTGGTCGAGTTAGGAAGTATCTTCTTAATTATTGGTTTGATGTTCGCAATGCTAAAATCCATTAGTGTAACCGGAGCTGATGAAATGCTGGTAGCTCCTATGAAAAAGCTGATGGTTTCACCTGCGGTAAGTTATATTGTTCTTGTTGTTACAACCTATGCTATATCTCTCTTTTTCTGGCCAACCCCAGCCGTGCCCTTAATCGGCGCTTTATTGGTACCAGCTGCTATTGAAGTGGGTCTACCACCCATGGCAGGAGCAGTAGCTATGGCTTTAGCAGGACAGGGTATGGCCCTTTCCGGTGATATGGTTATTCAGGGTGCACCTGGTCTTTCGGCTAAAGCTGCCGGTATCCCAGTTTCAATTGTGACAGGTTATGGTGCTATTCTTTCCCTTGTCACAGGTATAGTTGCTATTGTAATGGCTTATTATATGATGAGAGATGAAATAGCGCTGTTCCAAAAGGAAGGCAAACGAGAAACAGCTGCCGTAAATGAAGCAAGACCGGAAATGAAAATGAAAGGCGAGGAGCATCGTGGCGAGGCTTATGCTCCCTTTCTGATGTGGCTAACTGTTATTGCATTAATAGGTGTCATATATGCCATGTTTCGCTTCGATATAAAAGGTGGTGACGCTTCAGCACTTCTCGGTGGCACTGCTGTTTTAATTATGACTATAGCAACTATTCTCGTAGAAGGTGTAAAGAGTCTTGATGTTATAGCTGATTATTTAACCGATGGATTGGTTTTTGCATTTAAAGTAATGGGTCAAATTTTACCTATAGCAGGATTTTTCTTTCTTGGAAATCCTGAAGTCGTCGCTAGTATTTTAGGAGAAGGAGCTCCCGGATTTCTTTTTGATATCGGACAAATGATTGCTCAGTCCATTCCTCCTGAAGGCTTTCTTTCCGCCTTTGGTATGCTGATTCTAGGCATTATCGGTGGTTTGGACGGCTCTGGTTTTTCCGGTTTGCCCATGTCGGGAACCTTGGCAGGTGCAATGGCCGGTGGAAATGTCAAGGTAGCGGCAGCTCTGGCTGCTATAGGCCAAATGGGCAATATCTGGTCTGGCGGCGGAACTATTATAGCATGGAGTTCCCTTATAGCTGTAGCAGGTATTGTAGGTGTACCTGTGATGGATTTAGCAAGAAAGAATCTTATACCGGTTATTACCGGTCTGATAGTATCCACAATTGTAGCCGTTTTGTTTTTGATGTAATAAAAAGCGGGGTTCATCATCCCCGCTTTTTTTATTTCACCTCAAGTAAGCTATAAATTTGCAGTCATTACTATAATAAGTTAAGTTGTATAATATCAGCCGGAATTAACCGTTATAAGGAAAGGACAGCCGTTATCTTTTTATTGTAACTAAAATCAGGTCTTAACCCAAGTAAATTCTTTTATATATTCCGCATAGATTTCTGCTTCATCTTTTATATTTTTTATATTCATATTCTTTTCCTTAAAGAGGTTTTTATAAAAATTTTCTCTGTCTTTATCAAATTGCAAAGACTTATCCATGCAAATCACCCCTTTGTATTTAAAGACAAAACTTATATTATCATATTCAAAAAGCGGCTCAAATTCTACAATTGAGCCGCTTAAAATTCTTTACCAACGCTGTGAGTGCAATAAGAGTCATATCTCTATTTTATTTGTTCTTCCCATGTATTCACGCAAAACTTCAGGAATTATTACAGAGCCGTCAGATTGCTGATAGTTTTCAAGTATGGCTGCCGTAGTCCTTCCTATTGCAAGACCCGAACCATTTAATGTGTGCACATAAACGGGTTTTGCTCCCTTTTCCGGTCGGTACTGGATTCGTGCACGCCGAGCCTGAAAATCTTTAAAGTTACTGCAGGAGGATATTTCTACATAGCGATTATAGCTTGGCATCCAAACTTCTATGTCGTAGGTTTTTGCGGAGGAAAATCCTAAATCTCCCGTGCTTAAAACTACTACGCGATAAGGCAGGCCTAAAAGTTTGAGAACCTCTTCAGCATCGGCTGTCAGCTTCTCCAGTTCTTGCATTGAGCTTTGCGCATCTGTAAACTTTACCAGTTCCACTTTATTAAATTGGTGCTGCCTTATAAGGCCTCGAGTATCTCTTCCCGCCGAACCCGCTTCGGCTCTAAAACATCCGCTGTAAGCAACATAGTAGATAGGCAAATCATCCTTCGACAGGATTTCATCTCTGTGCAAATTAGTCACAGGCACTTCGGCAGTAGGTATTAAGAAATAATCATTATTGTTAGCAAGCTTAAAAGCGTCCTCCTCGAATTTTGGCAATTGGCCGGTACCGGTCATGCTGTCACGATTTACTATGAATGGCGGGAATATTTCCTTGTAATTATGCTTTTGTGTATGCAAGTCAAGCATAAAATTAATTAGTGCTCTTTCAAGCCTAGCACCCGCTCCCTTGTAAACAGTAAACCTTGAGCCGGTAATTTTCCTTGCACGCTCAAAGTCTAAAATATCCAAATCTTCACCGATGTCCCAATGAGGTTTAGGCTCAAAATCAAATTTAGTCGGCTCACCCCATCTTCTAACTTCGACATTATCCGCATCACTTTCTCCTATAGGCACTGAATCATCCGGTATATTTGGTATTGTCAGCAGAATTTCTTCAAGACTATTTTCTACCTCATTTATCTTCTCATCCATTTCTTTAATCTGCTGGGATACCTCTTTCATGCGAGCGATGAGCTCATCAGCAGGCTCTTTGGCTTTCTTTTTACGTGCAATTTCTTCCGATTCTGAGTTTCTCAGGTTCTTTAACTTTTCCACTTCAAACAGAAGATTTCGGCGTTCTTCATCAAGTTTCAAAAATCTGTCCAGGTCCGCTTCAGTTCTTCGATTCTGAAGCGACCTCCTAACTATATCCGGATTTTGTCTTACAAACTTTACATCAAGCATATTTTTACCTCCTATGCTACAAGTTTTTACTATATATCATTTCTAATCCAAATAGAAAATATTAAAGTCCTCTCACCCCTAAAGGGGCGAGAGGACTCGCGTTGCCACCCTTATATATTACTCAATTCATCTAACGGAATCATATAAAATCCCGGCATCTTTTTAAAGATGCAGCTTCGGGGTGGAATTAGGCAAAGTCTTTTACCGGCTTTCACCATCCGCCGGCTCTCTAAAAAAAGAACCAAGCTTACTTTTCCCCATCATAGCTACTAGCTTTCTCTGTTGTCTTTTTATTATATCGGACAATGCCGAGAAAATCAATAGCTAATGCTATTTTTAAGGCGGTGGTTGCAGTAAATCCAGGTTATAAGGTTTAGATTCGTAATGTGATTCGTTAAACGTGATGGTTGGTTTCTATTTAGTTGCAGCAAGACATCAAAATATTTGTCAAAGGCTTTTTATTTCTGATATAATACCATTAGAATTTTAGCAGATATCAGCGTGGGGAGGATAAGTTTTTATGGATGATAAAATTAAAAAACTTGCATTTATGGGCCTTTTTTCCGGATTATTAGTCATAGCTACTGTAGTATTGCGTTTCCCAGTTCCTACATTTAATCTTTATTTCAATTTAGGTGAAGCTGTAATTTATTTAACCGCACTGCTTTACGGTCCGGGCCCGGGCGCTGTTATAGGAGGAGTAGGGTCGGCACTTTCCGATATCATCGGAGGGTATCCTGTATGGGCACCTATTACTTTTATTATTAAGGGCCTTGAAGGATATATAGTGGGGGCTCTCTCTAAAAGGAATAAATATGTTGCTGTTGCACTCGGTGGTTTGACAATGATGGCAGGTTATGCATTGGCAGCCGGTATTCTCTATGGGATGGCCGCTGTGCCGGTAGAACTCGCCGGGGACTTTGTACAGGTATCCGCAGGAGCCGCTATTTCCTTGTTTTTGCATAACAGGCTTAAGGATATTACTTTTAATGATGAAGATAAATTCTGAGGTGATTAGTCAATGTTGAAAGCAGGAAAAGTCCCGCCGGAGCTTTTAAAATCAAGTGTTTATCCTTATGTAGGTAAACTAAGAAAAGAAGTATTGGTCCACTCAGGTTTTGGAGAAGACTGCAGTATTATAGATTTTGGTGATTCAGTAGCTGTCCTTTCCACCGATCCAATAACCGGTGCAGATATTCACAGCAGTCATCTTGCAGTGTACGTATCATGTAATGATGTTGCGGCCTGTGGTGCAGAACCTATTGGAATTCTTGTTACATTACTTTTGCCGATAGGTTCTAATGAGTCGCTTTTGAAAGAATTGATGAAAGAAATAAATGAAGCTGCCAATAAAGTTGGCATAGAAATTCTTGGCGGACACAGTGAAATTACTTCGGCAGTATCAAAATCTATTATTTCTACTACCGCCATCGGTATTACCGGCAAGGATAAATTTGTAACGTCTTCAGGTGCCAAACCCGGTGATGCCATAATAGTAACAAAAACCCTTGGTCTTGAGGGGTCTGCTATTCTTGCTTCAGATTTTGAAGAATTTCTCATTAAAAAGCTTCCAAGGGAAACCATAGAAAAAGCTAAGAATTTCATAGAAAAAATAAGCGTTGTTGATGATGGTATCATTGCTTCTAAAGTTGGTGTTTCAGCTATGCATGATATCACAGAAGGCGGATTGTTGGGGGCATGTTATGAAGTAGCCGAGGCATCGGGGGTAGGCGTAGAAATATATCAGGATTTACTTCCAATTTTGCCTGAAACTCAAGATATTTGTAAAGCTTTTGGTATAAATCCATTAGGCCTTATTTCTAGCGGGTCTATGTTCATATGCACGCCTTTTGCCGATGAAGTTATTGCCGCTTTAAATGAAAGTAAAATTGATGCCGCTGTAATAGGCAAGGTTACTTCTCAAGAACAGGGAAAATTTATTGTTTCCTCAGGCAAAAAATGTCCAATTGTGCCTTTTGAAAGAGATGAATTGTACAACGCTATCGAAAAAGTTCATAATCAATTATGAGCTAATTATTTTTTTATACTGCTTGTATAAAACTTCCTAGGGATGGTTAAAATATTTATATAACCTTCTCTAGGAGGAAAGCTTATGGTGGAAATAGATATCTTGGCTGAACTTTCAGATATGAAAATAATAGACTATAGAAATACTTTAACTATAGTGAGCCTTATTGAGGTCTTGACTGAAAAGGGAATAATATGTAGTAATGATGTAGCTCTTAAAGCTCAGACCTTGGATGCTATTTCAGAAGAGCAAATTAAAATTCATACAATTTAAAAAAAGCAGCTAAGCTGCTTTTTTTAAACTATCACTTCGTCTTTTTCATCTTCATTTTTCTCTTTTTCTTTGCAATACTCCAAGTACCGCTTATACGATGTTCTTACAAGAGATTTATCCTGGCTATAAGTTATCATATCCAGGGCCTCTTCAATTGGATAGAAGCCTCCATCTGAAAAATTAAGTTCTACATTTGGATTACAATTCTCAGATAAGGCTTCCATTAAAAACCATGTAATTTGATTGCATACCGGTCTTTGTCTTGTAACAGAATAAAATTCATAGCAGGTCTCTCCTACACATGAAACAATGCGAGCGTTTACGCCTGCCTCCAACTTTACTCGCTCTATCGCCACTTCCTGAGCAAGTCTGCCTGGTCTGATAACTCCTTTTGGTAACACCCATTCACCTTTTTCATTTTTTAATATCAGGACCTTGTCTTTAAAAAAAACTACACCACCAGAGCAAATTCTTGTAAGCATTTATTAGCCTCCTTATACCCACTTTGTATTTTTTATATTTATTCTCATCACATGCTTGCTATAAAATTTCTGTTATAAAATTTCGACATCACCTATAGAAAATCCTGCTTGTTTCTGTCTCATAATAAAAAATTGCAATTTTCTTCAACTATGGATTTAATATCGTCTATAGCCGCTTGCAGGCGTTTTTTTTCTTCACTATTTAATCTTTCCAAATTTTTCTCTATTAAATCTAAAAAATCTTCCCTGTATTGTTTTAAAATCTGACTTCCGGCCGGGGTAATTTTAACCATTACAACTCGCCTATCCTCAGGTAAGAAACACCTCTCAACCAAATTCTTGTCTACCAATCGGTCTATCATTACAGTAAGGCTACCATAAGATGTATGGACTATTTCACCTAAATCCGACATTTTATATGGACCATTTTTTTCTAAAATACATAAAACTCTATATTGCTTCTGAGTTATGTCTAGGTTATCAGCTTTAACTAGCTGTTGTCTATGTATATATTTCATCCAGCGAGTTATGGAACGCAAAAGTGTATCAAGGCTTTCCGCCAGTTTACGGTCATTATCATTGGTCATGGCAACCACCTTCTTCAATCGGTTTTAAGCTATGCTATAGTTGAGCTGAAAAAGTATATTAAGAAAGATAATATGCTGCTACTATTCTAAGTATAACATCTTCTTCTCTTAGTATATCCGAGTCATTGGTAAAATTGACACTGTATCTTGGGATACTTTTTTATGTATACCTTTTTAATATTTCTTTTAATATATTTATTTTAAGCATAAACTATTTGATTATCAAAATATCGAGTATAAATATGGCTCCTCGAGTAGGATTCGAACCTACGACCCTTCGGTTAACAGCCGAATGCTCTACCGCTGAGCTATCGAGGAACGGTTAGGTGTAAATATGTTAAAATATATATAAATTCTCGGCAGCGACCTACTCTCCCAGGCATTTGCCTAGTACCATCGGCGCTGGAGGGCTTAACCTATGTGTTCGGGATGGAAACTGGTGTTTCCCCTCCGCTATGGCCACCGAGAATTTTTATGCGTTTTTGCACCTTCAAAATTACACAGTGAGGTTTTGGTCAAGCCCTCGACTTATTAGTATCAGTCGGCTTAAAGCTTTACAACTCTTACACCTCTGACCTATCTACCGGGTAGTCTTCCCGGAGTCTTACTCCCTTTTTGGGATGGGATACCTTATCTTAAGGTGGGCTTCGCACTTAGATGCTTTCAGCGCTTATCCCTGCCGGACTTGGCTACTCAGCTATGCCGTTGGCACGACAACTGATACACCATCGGTCCGTCCACCCCGGTCCTCTCGTACTAGGGGCAGCTCCCTTCAAGTATCCTACGCCCACGACGGATAGGGACCGAACTGTCTCACGACGTTCTGAACCCAGCTCGCGTGCCGCTTTAATGGGCGAACAGCCCAACCCTTGGAACCTACTTCAGCTCCAGGATGCGACGAGCCGACATCGAGGTGCCAAACCTCCCCGTCGATGTGGACTCTTGGGGGAGATCAGCCTGTTATCCCCAGGGTAGCTTTTATCCGTTGAGCGACGGCCCTTCCATTCAGTGCCGCCGGATCACTAAGCCCGTCTTTCGACTCTGCTCGACTTGTTGGTCTCGCAGTTAGGCTACCTTATGCCTTTGCACTCAATGCACGATTCCCAACCGTGCTGAGGTAACCTTTGGGCGCCTCCGTTACTTTTTGGGAGGCGACCGCCCCAGTCAAACTGTCCACCTGACAATGTCCCACAGCCGGATTACGGCTTGTGGTTAGAACTTCAGTATCAAAAGGGTGGTATCCCAAGGGTGGCTCCCCAGATCCTGACGAACCTGGTTCTGTGCCTCCCACCTATCCTGTACATTTGATACCGAAATCCAATATCAGGTTGCAGTAAAGCTCCATGGGGTCTTTCCGTCCTGTCGCGGGTAATGAGTATCTTCACTCATATTACAATTTCGCCGGGTCTCTTGTTAAGACAGCGCCCAAGTCGTTACGCCATTCGTGCGGGTCGGAACTTACCCGACAAGGAATTTCGCTACCTTAGGACCGTTATAGTTACGGCCGCCGTTCACTGGGGCTTCGGTTCACACCTTCGCTTGCGCTAAGTGTTCCCCTTAACCTTCCAGCACCGGGCAGGCGTCAGCCCCTATACGTCGGATTTCTCCTTAGCAGAGACCTGTGTTTTTGCTAAACAGTCGCTTGGGCCTATTCACTGCGACCTTTTCATCTTAAGTTGTGCTTAAGATTACTCAGGTACCCCTTCTCCCTAAGTTACGGGGTTAGTTTGCCGAGTTCCTTAACAAGAGTTTTCCCCGCTCGCCTTAGGATTCTCTCCTCGCCTACCTGTGTCGGTTTGCAGTACGGGCACCTTTAGCCTTGCTAGAGGCTTTTCTTGGCAGTATGGGTTCGGCCGCTTCGTTACTTTATTTTCACTCCCCATCACACTTCAGCCATGACCCGGCGGTTTTGCCTACCGGGTTTGCCTTTGTGTTTGGACACGCTCTACCAACCGCGTGCTCAGCTTACCCTCCTGCGTCACCCCTTCGCTCATACGGCTTTAGGTGGCACTGGAATTTCAACCAGTTGTCCATCGCCTACGCATGTAATGCCTCGGCTTAGGCCCCGGCTTACCCTGAGCGGACGAGCCTTCCTCAGGAAACCTTAGGCTTTCGGCGGACAGGATTCTCACCTGCCTCTCGCTACTTATACCGGCATTCTCACTTCCTATAAGTCCACATAGCTTTTCAGCTATGCTTCTACCTCATAGGAACGCTCCCCTACCCCTTGCAGCTTGCGCTGCAAAGCCGCAGCTTCGGTGTGAACCTTGAGCCCCGTTACATTTTCGGCGCAGTACCACTCGACCAGTGAGCTATTACGCACTCTTTGAATGTATGGCTGCTTCTAAGCCAACATCCTGGTTGTCTTCGCAATGCAACATCCTTTCCCACTTAGGTTCACTTGGGGACCTTAGCTGACGGTCTGGGCTGTTTCCCTCTCGACTATGGAGCTTATCCCCCACAGTCTGACTCCTAACTAGCGCTCCTCGGCATTCGGAGTTTGATAGGGTTCGGTAACCTTTTCGGCCCCTAGCCCATTCAGTGCTCTACCTCCGAGGGCGTTCGGTTAAGGCTAGCCCTAAAGCTATTTCGGGGAGAACCAGCTATCTCCGTGTTCGATTGGCTTTTCACCCCTACCCACAGCTCATCCCATGACTTTTCAACGTCAACACGGTTCGGGCCTCCACGAGAGGTTAGTCTCGCTTCACCCTGTCCATGGGTAGATCACACGGTTTCGGGTCTACCGCATTAAACTTTATGCCCTGTTAAGACTCGCTTTCGCTTCGGCTGCGGAGCTTTACTCCTTAACCTCGCTTAATACGGTAACTCGCCGGTCCGTTCTACAAAAAGTACGAGGTCGCTTGCGCTCCCTCCGCTTGTAGACACACGGTTTCAGG